>CAVZYE010000004.1:0-290364 GCA_963779385.1 uncultured Acidobacteriaceae bacterium
AAGGAAACAAACCGGCAAGCGTCGCAACTTGGAACCTTCGCGACCCTCAAGACAAGCAAAACAACACGAGCGTGAAGTGCAGTATTTCAAAAAGCAGTGACGGCCGGTTGCCGCTCGACCACTCGGCTCGCCTTGGCTGAAACCTTTGGACATCGGCGGCGCATCTGAACCAAGTGTCCGCGGAGGATTCGTGTCGCCGCGCGGAGGCACCGATGGCCGGTCGTCCCTATTGGTCAGGGCAATTCAAAGTCTCGCTCGTTTCATTCGGCATTCAGCTTTACCCGGCAACGAATTCCAGAGCGGAGTCACATTTCATCAAATCGATCGCGCCACCGGCGAAAGAATCCGTCACTTGAATGTGATTGACGGCGATCAGCCGGTGGAGAACTCTGGAGATTGTCAAAGGCTACGAATACACCAAGGGAAAATACCTGACCGTCGAGCCGGATGAGATTGCAAACCTGCGCATCGAGACAAAAAACGTGATCGATGTGCAGCAGTTTGTCGATGAAGAGGAGTTGCCTCTCGCGTTGTTTGAGAAGCCGTATTTCGTCGTCCCCGATCCCAAGGAAACTCCCGACGCTTTTGCGGTGGTTCGCAAGGCGATGGAGGAGACAGGAAAAGCAGCGATCGGCGAGATTGCATTCGGCGGACGCGAGCATCTGGTCGCGATTGCGGTTCCCGAGAATCGCGCAGAGCTGGGCTTGATGGCCTACTTGCTCCGTTATGCGGAAGAACTGCGTGACAGCAGCGAATACTTCTCGCAGATCTCGGCGGCCAGCTCAAGAATCACATCGACAAAAAGCAGCTCGCCATGGCCACGCAGCTCATCGAGGCATATTCGCACCCTTTTGATCTTGACGCGTTCAAGGACGATTATGAAGCCGCGCTGCGCGAGCTGATTGAGGCAAAGCAAAAGAATGCGCCGCTTCCGCTCGAGGAAAAAGGCGCGAAGCCGGCCAAAGTCATCAATCTCATGGATGCGCTGCGGCAAAGTGTTTCGAAGGCCAAGCGCCCGTGGCAAGCGAGCGCGCGCACTTCCAGGGCCGATGCCGAGGAAAGGGCCCGTGCTTGTGGAAGATCAGGCAAGCGCAAGCACAGAGCTGCGTAGCTATGGCTTCACGAAAACATCCCGACGCAACTGAAGAGGTAAGCCGTTCACTGGCGCGCTACCAACGAATGCGCGATTTCAGCGTGACCGCGGAGCCACGCGGCGACCAGCGCAACGGCGCCAAGGCTCAGACCCCCACGAAGCTGCCATTCGTAGTGCAGAAACATGCGGCTACGCGATTGCATTACGACTTCAGGCTGGGTTGGAACGGAGTGTTGAAGAGCTGGGCCGTGACGAAAGGCCCGAGCTACTATCCCGGCGACAAGCGACTCGCGGTCGAGGTTGAAGACCATCCCTGGGAATACCGCGACTTTGAAGGGACGATTCCGAAAGGGCAATATGGCGGCGGAACCGTGATGGTGTGGGACAAGGGTGATTGGACGCCGCTCGGCGATGTGGATCAGGGGCTGAAAGACGGGCACCTGAAATTTGAACTCCACGGGAAAAAGCTGAAGGGCAAATGGGCGCTTGTCCGTATGCGCGGACGCGCCGGCGGGCCAGACAAGACGAATTGGCTTCTGATCAAAGAAAAAGACAAATTTGCGCGAGAGAGCTGCCGACGAGCCGATCACAGAGGAAGCTCCAGATAGCGCGGCGAGCGGACGGACCATGGAGGAGATCGCGGCAAAGCAAGACCGCGTCTGGAATTCTACCGAAGGGCATGCTCGGCGGGCTCGAAAAGCCGCCGGCGGTAACGTAGGCGCAGTAGCTGCGGCGGTGCAGCCAAGATCGTCTCGCGCCAAACGAGCGCCGGATCTTGGCCACGCTCCACGCGAACGATTCCCAGGATTCATCTCACCGCAATTGGCTCAGCAAACCTCGTCTCTCCCAAGCGGCGACGATTGGGTCCATGAAGTCAAGCTGGACGGGTATCGAATCCAAATTCACATAAGGTCCGGCGAGAGAAGTGGCGTGAAAACCCACAAGGTGCGGCTGCTTACGCGTAAAGGTCTCGATTGGACAACTCGCATGCCGGAGATTGCAGGCGCCGCGGCGAAGTTGAGCGTCAAAGACGCGATCCTGGATGGCGAAGCTGTTGCACTCGATGAGCACGGAGTCAGCAATTTCGCCGATCTGCAGGCCGCATTTCAGGAAGGCCGGCAGCGATATATAACCTATTTCGCGTTCGATCTTCTTCATTTGGACGGCCACAACCTGCGCGGTTTGCCGCTCTCCGAGCGAAAACAGATTCTGAGCCATTTGCTGGACAGCGCTGGTGGAGATTCGCCCCTGAGGTTGAGCGAGGATTTGAAAGGCGATGGGAATGAGGTTCTCAGAAAAGCGTGCGACCTCGGAGTGGAAGGAATTGTCTCGAAACTCGCTTCAGCCAAATACACTTCGGGGCGCAGCGGTGCGTGGCTCAAGCAAAAGTGCCACCTTGAACAGGAATTCGTGATCGGCGGATTCACTTTGCCGTCGAAGGGGATGGACGGAGTTGGCGCATTATTGCTGGGCTATTACGAAAACGGAAAGCTCCGCTACGCCGGCAGGTCAGGAACGGGATTCACGCAAACTACTCACCGGATATTGCGCGCAAAACTCGAGCGGCTGCAAAGAAAAGAATCACCGTTCACCGACGTGCCGCGTGAAATGCAGCGCGGCGCTCATTGGGTCAAGCCAGAACTTGTCGCGCAAATTGCATTTTCGACCTGGACTCGCGACGGCCTCGTGCGGCAGGCAGCATTCAAAGGGTTACGTGAGGACAAACCCGCGGCAGAAGTGGTGCGGGAACCGGCCGTTGCGACGAGTGGATCAAAGCTCAGGTCTTCGCGGACGAAAGACGACACAGGGTCGCATTCCCTGCGCGGCAGAAAGGGCGCGATCACGATGAACAACCTGGCAATCACGCATCCAGACAAGGTGCTCGATGCTGAGAGCGGCATGACAAAGCTGCAACTCGCCGAATACTACGAGGCGATTGCCGAGCATTTGCTTCCCCACATTGCTGACCGCCCGTTGAGTGTGGTGCGGTGCCCCGATGGCATTAGTAAGCCTTGTTTTTTCCAAAAGCACGTCGGGCCTGGATTGCCAAATGGGGTGAAGAGCGTTTCGATTCGCGATCCAAAGAGCCAAAAAAAGGAGGACTATCTCACGGTCGATTCCAGCGAAGGGCTGATTGGGCTGGCGCAGATGGGCGTGTTGGAAATCCATCCGTGGGGCTCGCACAATGAATCGCTTGGATATCCCGATCGCATTGTCTTCGATCTTGATCCAGACCTGGCGATCAAATGGAAAATTCTAGCCGAAACGGCGCGCGAATTCAAACGAAGGCTTACAACAATGGGACTCGAGAGTTTTGTGAAAAGCACTGGCGGAAAGGGGCTTCACGTTGTTGTTCCCATTCGGCCAGATCATGAGTGGCCGGTGATCAAGGAATTCGCCCGTGGTATCGCGCTCGACCTCGAGAAGGAGAATCCCGAGCTCTACGTTACCAAGATGACGAAGGCAACGCGCACGAATCGTATTTACCTCGACTATCTTCGTAATGATCGCGGTGCAACGTCCGTGGCGCCGTATTCGCCGCGCGCCAAAAGCGGCACGCCGGTAGCGATGCCGCTGCGATGGAGTGAGTTGAATGCGGCCAAGCCGCCAGCATTTCACGTTTCCGATTTCGCGCAATGGAAGCCGCGACTGCGGCATGATCCGTGGGCCGAAATGACAAAGAACAAGCAAGAACTTACTTTCAGGACTGTTTAAAAGCTCACCTCTCAACTTAATGGAAGTCGTGGGAGCGGATGTCTGCGGTGGTGATATCGAGCGGCGCAATGCGCTGGGCTTTGACGTGGATCGACGCCGTCCTGATTCTGCAGCGTGCCCTTCGATCAGGAGAAAGCGGCTGCGCGTGACGACGATCCGGTCGCGCTCGAAGACATCGGGCGTAAGGATGACGTTGGCGATGCCGGTTTCATCTTCGAGCGAGAGGAAGACGAAGCCCTTGGCGGTGCCGGGGCGCTGCCGGGCGATGACGCAGCCGGCGATGCGGACCGGGCGATTGTTGCCGCAGCGCAGCAGGTCGTCTGCCGAGAGAATGCCTTCGCGGCGCAGGGCCGCGCGATGATAGGCCATGGGATGCGGGCCGGTGGTGAGGCCGGTGCCGGCGTAGTCGGCGGCGAGGCGCTCGTCGGTGGTCATCTGCCGGAGCGGCATCGGCTGCAGGCGCTTCGCTGGCGTTCGCATGCTGCACCGCGCAGCAGTGGGCCGACCGGACGGCCCGCCTGCTTCCACCTGCCAGAGCGCATCGCGGCGATGCTCGACGCTGCCCAGCGAGTTGAGCGCGCCGATGCGGGCCAGCGCGACGAGCTCCTTGCGGTTGAGCGCGGGAACGCGCAGAGCAAGATCGTCGACGGAGGCGAAAGCGCCATCGCTGCTGCGCGCCGCGAGCAGTGCTTCCGCCGAGGATTGCCGCAGGCCTTTCGCGTAGTTCAGGCCGATGCGCAGCGAGAGCGAGCCGTCCGGCTTCCGCTTCCAGCGTGCAAAGCCATTCAGAACGCTGCACGTCGATGGGCCGCACGCGCAGGCCGTGGCGCTGCGCATCTTTGATGAGCACGGCGGGCGAGTAGAAGCCCATGGGCTGATTGTTGAGCAGGCCGCAGGTGAAGGCGGCAAGATAGTGCACCTTGAGATAAGCCGAGGCATAGGCGATGAGCGCAAAGCTGGCGGCGTGCGATCTCAGGAAAGCCATACATGGCGAACGAACGAGATGCCCTGCACGATGTTGTCCTGCGCTTCGGGGCCGATGCCGTTGCGCGTCATGCCAGAGCGCAGGCGGCCTTCGAGATCCTTCATGCGCTGCATGGAGCGGCGCATGCCGACGGCGCGGCGCAGCTCTTCGGCTTCTGCGCCGGTGAAGCTGGCAACGGTCATGGCCATGCGCAGAAGCTGCTCCTGAAAGAGCGGCACGCCGAGCGTGCGCTTGAGCACCGGCTCCAGCGACGGATGCGGATAGGTGACTTCTTCCTTGCCCTGGCGGCGGCGCATGTAGGGGTGCATCATCTTGCCGACGATGGGGCCGGGGCGAATGATGGCCACCTGCACAACGAGATCGTAGAAGCGCGTGGGCGCGTTGTGCGGAATCGAGGCCATCTGCGCGCGGCTCTCCACCTGAAACATGCCCACCGTGTCGGCCTTGCGCAGCGTCTCGTAGACAAGCGGGTCTTCAGGCAGCGCGGCCAGGTCGACTTGCTTTGCTGTAGTGGCGCGGGATCAGCTCGATGCGAATCCTTGAGCACGGCCATCATGCCCAGGCCGAGCAGGTCCACTTTGATGAGGCCGAGGTCGGCGCAGTCTTCCTTGTCCCACTGAACCACGGTGCGGCCCGGCATGGACGCGCGCTCGATGGGGACAACGCGATTGAGCATTCCGGCGCAGATGACCATGCCGCCGGAGTGCTGGCCGAGATGGCGCGGCAGGTCCTGCATGCGCAGGCAGAGGTCGAGATAGCGGGCGATGCGCGGATGGCGAATGTCGAAGCCGGCCTGCGCAAAGTGGCGGGCCATGGTGTCGTTCTCGCCGCGCCACTCCCAGTGGCCCACCAGGCTGGAGAGGCGCGCGAGCTGCTCCTCTTCGAAGCCCAGCGCCTTGCCCACTTCGCGCGCCGCCGAGCGGCCGCGATAGGTGATGACGTTGGCGGTCATGGCCGCGCCCAGCGAGCCGTAGCGCTCGTAGATGTACTGAATGACCTGTTCGCGCTGATCGCCGGAGGGCAGATCGAGATCGATGTCGGGCCACTCGCCGCGGTTCTCGCTCAGGAATCGCTCGAAGAGCAGCTCCATGCCGACCGGATCGACGGCAGTGATTTCAAGCGCGTAGCAGACGGCGGAGTTGGCCGCCGAGCCGCGCCCCTGCACCAGGAATCCCTGCCGCTGGCAGTAGCGGATGATGTCCCAGACGATGAGGAAGTAGCCGGCAAAGCCGAGCTTGGCGATGAGCGCGAGTTCGTGCTCGCACCTGCGCGCGCGCCTTGTCGAGCAGATGCCGCTTGGCCGGCGAGCCGTAGCGCTTGCGCACGCCTTCTTCGACGCGCTTGGCAAGAAAGCTGTCCATGGTTTCGCCTTCGGGCACGGGATAATGCGGAAATTCGTAGCCGAGATTGTCGAGCGTGAATTCGAGCCGCTCGCTCACGATGCGCGTGTTGGCGATGGCCTCGGGAATGTCGCGGAAGAGCGCGGCCATCTGCCGCGCCGCGCGCAGATGCCGCATGGAGTTCGCCGTGAGCAGGCGGCCTGCCTGGTCGAGCGTGGTGTGGTGGCGGATGGCGGTGAACACATCGAGCAGCTCGCGGTCTTTTTCCGTCGCGTAGCGAACGCCGTTGGTGGCGATGACCGGCAGACTGAGCGCAGCTGCAAGGCTCGAGCAGCGACTGGTTGCGGCACTCTTCTTCGCGCTGCTGGTGGCGCTGCAGTTCGAGATAGAGATTGCCGCGGCCGTAGATGGAAGCGAGCCGGTCGAGCGACTTGCGCGCCGCGCGCTCGCCGCCGCGCGCGAGCGCCGCGGCCAGCGGGCCTTCGTCGCCGCCGGTCAGGCAGATCAGTCCGGCGGAAAATTCTTCGAGATCTTCGAGCGTTGCAGCGCCTTCGGCCTTGGTGGCTTCGCGCATCTTGAAGCGCGTGATGAGCTGGCAGAGATTTTGATAGCCGGTTTGCGAGGCGCAGAGCAGCAGTGATGCGCGGCGGCTCGGCCGGGCACTGATGCGGCAGCCAGGCAGGCGGCGTGAGCCGGTTGCCGAAGGATGAGACGGCAATCTCCGCGCCGATGTGCGCCTTGACGCCGCACCGCTTCGCCGCGGTGTGAAAGCGCGCCGACGCCGTAGAGGCCATTGCGGTCGGCCAAGCGCGATGGCGGGCATGCCAAGCTCGGCGGCGCGTTCGATGAGCGCCTCAGGCTGCGATGCGCCGGCAAGAAAGCTGAAGGCGCTGGCGGCGTGCAGCTCGACGTACTCGCTATTGCTTGCATAACGGAAATGATTTTTGGACTGTTGATGCGCAAGCGGTTTGCATGCATCGTCGGGGTGGCAGACAGGCGTTCCTGGCGAGCGCGCGTTGGGCACGCGAGATCGCGGTCAGTCATAGAACGCCTCCAGACGCCAGGCATTGCGCGCGCGAGTCGCAGGTGAGCAGGCAGGCGATCGATGCGCCGTCGTTCTTGACGGCCAGCACGTCCCACTCTTCGGCGTCCCATCCATCTGCAGACCACCAGCAGCCGCTGGTTCGCCATGGGCCGTAGGCTGCCGTGATCTCGATAGCGGCTCTCGCGCATCGCGAAAGGCCACCGGCTTCATCGCATGCAGCGGCGACGCGCACCGGCACGGCGGCCGCATGCGGCGCAGAGCCATGCGCGGACAGTTTGCGCTTCGAGACGTCAGGCGCCTTGGCCGCAACGGAGAAATGCTTCCATGCGGAAGCTGCCTGCGCGATGCGTGTCTTCAAGCACCGGCGAGCCTACGCGATCTTCGCCCACAATGGCCTTGAGCCGCGCCAGCGTCACATCCAGCCGCGAAGGCTCGGGCATCTGCGGCGCAAACAGCCCCAGCTGCACCTTGCTCGACTGCCCTGCTTCGGCGGTCAGCGTGAGCGCGACGACCGCGGCCTGCGGCGGATGCGCGGCGATCTCCAGTTGCAGCAGCTTGAGCAGAAATTTGCGATCTGTTGAAGGCAGCGCCGGGCGGATCGATGCGCTCGATGCAATCCGCCGCCTTCGAGCTTCATACGCACCGTAAGCGAGGCCAGCGCGAGCGCCCGCGCACGCAGCGCGCGCCACCAGGCAGTCGATCATGCGCGCGCCGATAAACAGCAGCGAGTCCGATCTGCTCCACCGGCGTTTCGAACTCGCAGAACTCTTCAAGCGCAAACGCGGGCTCGATGGGCTGAAAGAGCGTGCGCAGACGTGCCGCGCGCCGAGCGCGCTCCATATGCTTGCCTGGGCCCCGAGCCGCGCGACCAGATCGGCCTCAGGCAGCGCGGCCAGTTCGCCCAGCGTGCGAATGCCCCAGATGGCGAAGGTTTCCGCATGCTCCTCCGGCAAGACCCAGAGCGGCAATGGGCAGCTTCGCCAGCGCGTTGCCTCTGCCCCTTCGGGAATCACCGTAATGCCGCGCGCTGCGGCCGCCTTCATCCGCGCCGTATGGAAGTTGGCGCTGACGGCAATCGAGGCGCGAAAGCCTGCCGCTGCCAGCGCCGCGCGCAGCCGCTCGGCCAATCGCTCCGGCGGACCAAAGAGCCGCTCCGTGCCTGCAATATCGAGCACAAAGGCGCACGCGGTTCCCTGGCTCGCCTCTTCAATGCGCGGAGAAAACTGTGCCGCGCACTCCAGAAACACAGCGCGCGCCGCGGCTTCGTCTTCCATCGAGCGCGCCAGCAACTTCAATCCGGCAATGCCTTCCGCCTCAAGCCGCGTCATGCCCAACGCTGCTCCATGCTGCCGCGCCTTCTGGTTGAGCGCGCAGACCGTCTCCTGCGGCGCGCGCCCTTCGAGCACGGCCACAGGTTCCGATTGCAGTTCGGTTCGCAGGCGCAGCAGGGCCTGCGCGGGAAACTCCGCGGCATGGACGCAGGCATAGAGTTCGTGGCTCATGCGCGCCTCTCCGCTTCCCAGGCCGTACGGTGCACTCCACGTTGAAGCCGGCGGCTTGCGCGTACCAATCTCTACGGCCGAGAATCGCTCCCGTCCCCAGCCGCACCGTGAACTCGAAGGCCACGCAGCACCGTTCCGCCCGCGGTTCTCACGTTGGCGCGCGAGCACTCCAGCACCAAGGCCGCGCTCGACTGCGCATATGCAGCTTTGCCCAGCACTAACAGACTGCACTGCGCACGGTCTGCCGCCTGGCGAAAGCGGAACCATGTTGCAGCCGGAATGCGGTTGCCGTGCTCGCGCACAGTCGCACCCAGGTCGAGCACGATGGCCGCAAAGCCTCCCGCCTGCAACAGCAGATCGGTCGCGCGCAGAGCCTGGTCGAGGCGCGTCCATGGCTTTGCCCGCGCCTTCAGCTTCGCGCTTTCCTCCGCATCCCGGCACCGCACCCAGAGCAGTTGCAGCAAAGCCACGCCGTTTGCCGCAGCCGATTCGGGATCGAAGGCGTCGTTCCCATCTACCCAAGCGCAGACCCGTCGCTCCGCGGTACGCTGGGCAAGAAAGGCTAGCGCCAGGCTGGTGCGGCCCGAGGACTCCGGCCCGGTAATCTCGCTGATTGCGCCCACTGGCAGCCCTCCACCAAGCAGTGCGTCTACTGCGGCAATCCCGGTGGTCGCAACCTCTCGAATCGCCCGCGGCGCAGGCGTAAGCGCGGCCGGGAAGCGATGTTCGAGGGCTCGTTCGATTTCTAGGCGTATTGCGGTAGCGGAGGGCATGGCGGACTACTTTCGCTATCTATTCGCCTATAGATTCTCGCAAAACACCCACTTTGTCAAAGACACCCTGGGAACAGGGCTGACAAGATGGTTACTCCGAAGGAATTACGTATGGCAGACCCGCCAGTGAGTCGACATAACAGGTTCCGGCTGACTGGCTTAACCTTCAGTTGGATACATTTACACGCTGTAGAATGTTGATTTTATGCAGCCCGGATGGGCTTGAACCATTCGTGTATACTTTTGATACTTAAGTCCACAGTCAACGGCATCCGATGAAACCTCAAATTCGCGGTACCATCATCGACACCGTCTCATCTCTGTGTCCAGAGTGCGGCAAGCCGGTTTCCGCGGAAATCATAGATCGAGAAGGCAAGGTTTATCAAAGGTCTCATTGCCTCAGCCATAAATCGACCGAGGCACTGATCTTTTCTGATGCGGATCTGTACCGGAAATTGGATGAGTGGAATAGGCTGATCTTTCCGAATACTCCGCATACTTCGGCTATTCCAGCCGGAGGGTGTTGCGAGGCGGGTACAGGCAGCAACAATGAACCTTCCCTGGCCGTTATCGATATTACAAATCGCTGTAACTTCAAGTGCCCAGTGTGCTTTGCCGAGGCCAAGGGCGAAGGTGGCCATTACGTCCTTGATACGGAAGTGGTTACCAGGATGCTCCAGTCACTCCTGAATCGGCCCATTCCGTGCCGCAGCGTCCAGTTTTCCGGCGGTGAGCCTACCTTGCACCCCGAGTTTCCGAAGATACTTCGCATTGCCCGCGATCTTGGTTTTACTCATATTCAAGTGGCGACGAATGGAAGCAAATTCGTTGATCACGACTATGCAAAACTCTGCGAAGATTCCGGCCTGCACACGCTTTACTTGCAGTTCGATGGCGTGAACGACGATGTTTATCTCAAAATGCGCGGCCAGCGGTTATTGGACAAAAAGATTGCGGCTGTCGAGAGCATTGAAAAGACCAATATGCGGATCGTTCTGGTGCCGACCATCATCTCCAGCGTAAACGTTGACCAACTAGGACCCATCTTCCAGTTCGCACTCGAGCACAGCAAGTTCGTCACCGGCATCAGCATCCAGCCGGCAGCTCACGTGGGCAGGATCGAAGTCGCGAATGAGCACGCCGAGCCGTTTAACCTTGCCACCATGGCGCGCGAGTTTGGCGAGCAAACCGGATTGACGCGCTTTCCCGACGACTGGTTCCCGCTGAACTCGCTATCTTTGCTTTGCCGCGCCATCGACCGGGTTCGCAAGGAAACATCGCATCCTCCAGTCAGCGATGCGCATTGTTCCATCGGCACCTTCTTCTATATTGACGACAACAACAAGCCATTCTGCCTGAACAGCTTCTTTGATCTCGGACGATTTCTGCGCGGCACGGCCCAAATAACTCCGGCTACGGAACAGGGAATGTTCGAACGTCAAATTTCGAAGATTCGTCAGTTCGGGCAGCTATCGCAATGCCTCGATATGCGCAAGGCTCCCTCTGAACTCACATTCCAGCGCCTGCTGCACAGCATGGACGCCTGGGATGATAAGACCGAGGGAAGGTCTGAGGGTTGGACTCGCAGAGGGTTCAATGGCATCTTCGTTGCGGGGATGCACTTTATGGACGCACACAGCTATAACTTGCGTCGTCTGAACCGTTGCATTATCCAGTATGTTGCAACCGATGGACAACTTATCCCCTTCTGCAGCTACAACGCCGGCGCCAGGCTCCGCGAAGCTGAGGAATTGATTCGAATCGAGAACAAGGCACAGGCGGACTGCTAGGGGCCATTTGTGCGGCGGCAAGTGATTCATCAATGCAATTCAACTCGTTTTTGCCAGATTCAATGGCTATCGGACGCAAGTTATGACGATATTGTCGTTTGTCCAGGCAGTGCAATCCCTCTTAAACGCCAAGAGCTTTCGACTGGCGGCTGTATCTGCACTATTCACCGGATTCTTGCTTATGCAGGCAAGATCGCAAGTGGGATTGCCGAGGGTTGCTGTTTCGATCCCCACGGACCAGGACCTCACGGCAGGCATGGACGCTGCCAGGCAATGCCAATCTCCAGGCAATGCGATAGTTCTGCCGTCAGTGCATTTTTCACTCGCCGCGGACGATCGTTCAAGCAGCCTATTCGGAGAGCAAGCAAAGGCAGTCGCAAGTCTTCCTCAGGAATCCGAAGTCTGGCTGCATATGGTCGTGAGCGCCAAAGCCTTCACCGGCACGGAGACTGAAAAGCAGCTCACCGAACGGGTTGAGGCGTTTCTGAAGCCAGCGCCACTCTCGGCATCTGCTGTGCGCGGCCTTATCGTGGAAGTGAATGAGCCTCTGGCGGCTCCAAATCAGACCGAATTTGCACTGTTGCGACTGGCGATCACCGCAAAATCAATGAAAGCCGGCTTGCGGCTCGCATTTGTTTTTGGCCCTGGATTTATTGGCGAGCACGGCGACCTGGTGAAGCGGCTTGCCACCTATTCCGATCTGTTGGGCATTGCTTACTCTCCAAGTTGGCGAGCGGATGCCGCATGGATTGCCCAGCAGGCGCTGAATAAGCCCCTAATCCTGAAGCTCGACGCGGTAACCTCAGGCGCAACGACTCCATATCTCAGCGCCACGCTTGCGGCTTCCGGGAGCACGGTTGAGATGATCTGGCCCGAACCTCCGGATGCCAAGGCCGTGGAACTGGTGTGCGCGGTAAACAGTATTTTGAAGCAGCACATTACCGCGAACATGCTTAGGCTGGACCCCGCAGCCTTGCCGTTTACGATTTCGGCGGATGGAGTGGAAAGCGGCGAGTCTCAGTGGTTTGGCAGCGGGCAGTCGCCGGACACCGTGATTGTGGCGCATGTGAATGGGAGTTTGCGCCAACCAAAGACGGTCAAGCTCCAAGCCACTGCCGCCACACAATTCGAAGCACAGTGGTACGACTCCGCTACCGGCTCCGCGCTTCCGGCAGGTGAACCGGTCAAGACTGAAAATGGTTTGGTGCAAACATGCGCTTGCACCAGTGAGTATGCCTTGATCACTATCCACAAAGTGAGCGCCGCCAATACGGCGAGTTATAGCTCCGTCGAAGTGAAAAGCGGAGTGGACCTGACTGTCAGCGAGGTCATAGCTCGCTGGCAACAGTACCGCGCCGCGCAGAATCGGATGCTCGAAAACTATCAGTCCTCGAGTTTCATGAATCTGCACTTTGAGAGCACAACTGTAACTGCCCCGTTCGACATTTCCATGCAGCTCACGCAGTTTTTCTCACGCTCCGGACCAACGGAATTGGCCCAGACGGCGTTTTTCGTCAATGGCGTCAAGTTCAGCAACAAATACGATTTTCCGCTGCCGCAAATTGAGCCGGAAAAAGTCCTTACGCAACCGCTCGAATTAAAACTGAATGAGCGTTATGAATACAAGCTGCTGGGAACGGAACAAGTGAATGGAATCCAATGCTATGTGGTTGGAGTTGAACCGAAAGTTCAAGATGAGGCTCTTTATAGCGGAAAAATATGGATCGACGGCACCATGTTTCGCGAGGTGAAACAGTCCCTTAACCAGCGCGGCCTGAAGAGCAACGTTGTGGTCAATGCCGAGACACAAAACTTCGAGCTGGTTCCTGACGGCAGGGGAAATCAGTTCAATTTGCTGCGCTCGATTACTGCTCAGCAGACGCTGAATGCCGCGGGCCGCGATTTTATTCTCCAGCGCACCATTCAGTATTCCGGCTACCTGATCAACGCTCCGCAATTCAGCGATGCTCTCGCTGCCGAGCATAACTCCCAAGACCCGATGTTCCGCGATACCGATAATGGACTGCGAGAGCTGAAAAAGCGCGGCAACGAGCGCGTACTGGTGGAAAACAGTTCGAAGCGCATTACGTCCATCGTGGGCGGAGCCTTTTACGAAGGCACATTCGACTTCCCCATTCCGATTGCGGGCATCAGTATCGCCGATTTCGATTACCGGCATACTGGAGCGCAACTCTCCACGTTCTTCGCCGGTCCTATCCTGGCAACGGATCTATCGAAGCAGTATGCAACCAAGTACCGCCTGGCGGCGGATTTGGCGCTCTCGGCGCTTCCCGGCGATAACCGAATCTATTGTTTCGCGATACCGACGCCAGACTGCAGCGGCCAGCCGAAAAACACGGAAGACACTGCCCAGGAGATCTGGACCTGGGAGCAGGACGCCGGCGTGCGCGCCACCTGGCAGGCAACTACTCATCTCAGCCTGACTGCCTCATCGTATCTGGCATATAACATCTTTCGCAGAACCAGCGATACGTCCAGCCTATATGCGCTACCGCGAAACGGAGTAGCTTTTCTGCCCGGCGTTGAAGTTAAGCTTACTGACAAAGGCTATATATTCACCGCACAGGGGACCAGGGGCGAGCGCATCGCCTGGAAACAGTTTGGATGTCCCGCATCATCCCCAACCTGCAGCACGCCGTCGCAGCCGCTCGAAAGCGGCTACACCCTCTACAACGCCGACTTGAACAAGGACTACTACTTCAGAAAATTCACCAAGGGCGGATGGGACCTCGCCTACTATGGCGGAGATCAGCTGGACCGTTTTTCCCGCTACGCACCTTTTCTGTTTTCTGAGCCTCGCCTGCACGGCATCCCCGGCGGAACGGACTTCTTTGACGCCATCGCCATGAGCAATGTGCATTACGGCTTCAACATGATGGACGCCATCAAGGTGGAGGGGATGTATGCCTATGCGCGCGCCCGTAATCTGTCAGAGTCAAGTCAATTCCGCAAGTTTGACGGCTTGGAGACAAACTTCAATGTTGCCGGTCCCATGGGCACGTTGATACAAGGCACGGTATCCTATGCTCTGGACGGAAACATCCCAAGATACAACTCGCGCTGGGGATTTCTGATCATGATCTTCAAGCCGCTGCATTGATTTACTTATGACTGAAGCGAAAACCGCATTAGTAACGGGCTCCTCGGGGATACTGGGCGCTGCCATTGCACAGGCGCTGGGACGCGCTGGATTTCGCGTTGCCGCTCACTATCATCGCGGGAAAGAGAACGCGGATAAAGTTGTGGAAAGCATAATCGCCGCCGGCGGAGAAGCGCTTGCGCTGGAGGCTGATCTATCCCGCCACGAAAGTGTGGCGCCGATGTTCGAGCGTATCGAAAAGCAATTCGGCCCAGTCGACTGCCTGGTGAACAATGCAGGAATCAACCGCGATGTTCTGCTCGCTTTCATGTCTGAAGAACAATGGGACGAAGTGATCGATACCAATCTTCGCGGCACATATTTGTGCTCGCGAAAGGCCTTGCTGGGAATGATGCGTCGTGAAAGCGGAAGCATCTGCAATATTGTTTCGCCCAGCGGAGTTCGCGGTCAGGCCGGCCAGTGCAACTACGCGGCCTCAAAGGGAGGCATGATCGCTTTTACCAAGTCGCTCTCTCGCGAGGTGGGGCGATTCAATATCCGCGTAAACGCCGTTTGCCCAGGCGTGATCCCCAGTCCCATGTCTGCTAAGTACATTGAGAAAGAGGAGAATCGCCTGTTTTCTGAAATTCCTTTGGGGCGTTTTGGCAAACCAGAAGAAGTGGCTTCGCTGGTTGCGTTTTTGGCTTCTCCTGAAGCAAGCTACATCACAGGTCAAGTGATCGCGGTCGATGGCGGATTACTATAGTCCTGGTTCAATGCATCCGTGTGGGCGGAGAGGGACGGTAAGATGCCGGATTCCGGTTGTTGGGTGATCGAGAACTACGCATACCGTGCGTGTCCCCAGCCGGCACAGGAGTTTGAGTTTGCGGTTTCGCCACATAACCACTGCGAACACTCGATTGAGAATCTGGCTTCACTGAACGAGGTGGTGAAACTCGCGTTCATGCGGCCATTCAGCGGCATCCTTCAGTCGGCCTTCGGCCTGGCGAAGGGTTCCGACCTGAATTATGCCGAAGTCTCCTACCGGCCTCCACAATCAGCCGAGGACGTGTTTTTCGAAGAACTCGCCAGCGCGGCATCGCTTGGTTTCAGCGGCATCCATGTGGGGATTACTGATCACGACGAAGTTGCCGGGAGCATCGAACTCCAGCGCAAGCATCCGGAAAATGCGCACCGCAATCCCTTAGGCGAAGAGCTTTCATTTCGCTTTCAGGACTATCTTTTCCACCTGGGAATCACGGGCTTGCCGGAGCCGAACATTGCGGAAATCCATGCCAATCTTCAAGCTTCGGCCCGCGCGAACCGTCTCGACGAATTATTTGAAATCCTGCGCGCCAGCAGGTGCCTGGTTGTGTTGAACCACCCTCTGGTTCCCTGGGGCAAACAGCGGGGCCGCAGAATTCCGGCGGAAGAGTTTCTGCTCCGGTATGGATGGGCGATCGATGCCCTGGAATACAACGGCATGCGCAGCCGGGAAGAAAACGACCGGGTTCTCAAACTGGCTGAGTCAGTGAACAAGCCAGTCATCGGCGGCGGAGACAGCCATCTGCTGCTGGCTAGTTCAGTGCTTTCGGTGTCGCAGGCAGAGAGTTATGCGGATTTCGCGGCGGAAGTGAAAGAAGGCCGGGCCGTGCCCCTCATTGCGCCGATGTACTTTGCCCCCCTGAACTGGAAGATCATTTTGCGCGTGCTTTACTTTATCGCCCACTACCGGCAGATCGGTTATTTTCGCGGCCAGGCGGTTCGCGATCTGCTCGCGGAGAGGACCGTGCTGCTGGATCCGTTGGGGTTTGTATTCCGCGGCTTCCTGAGTTTGACCTCGACTATGGGCCTGTTGCGATAAGCCAGAATGTTATACTGCTGGAACGACTACTATGGCCACCGTCAAGGAACAGCTAAAGCCGATCATCCTTCGCAGCTTGCGGATCAAGGACATGGCTCCAGAGGATCTGCGCGACGATCAGCCGCTGATTGGCGGCGATTTGGAGATCGACTCCATCGATATTCTCCAACTCATTCTCGAGATTGAGCGGCATTTCGGCATAAAGTTAGTAGAAGGCGAATTCGACGAGAGCGTGTGGCAAAGTATTGATCAGTTAGCCGCTACAGTTGAAACCAAGATTGCGGCGAGAACCTGACCTCGCAATTTATGAGGAGGTTTTCCCATGCCGGCCAGCAATAAGAAAAAACCAGCCCGTGTTTTATTGGTGGAAGCCAATAACATGAATAAATGGGTTGGGACCACCATGCCTTATGAGATGCATGTCCCACCCCTGGGCCTGATGTATCTGGCGTCTTACGCCCGAACTGCATTGCCGGAGATCGAGTTCCGCATCGTCGAATCTTCTCTGTCCTGCGCTGACGACGAAAGATTCATTCGCATTTTGAACGAGTTTCAGCCGGATGTGGTGGGCGTTCGCTCTATCGCTTTTTTTCTTGAGGAACTTCAGCGGATTGCTGCTTTAGTTCGCAGCCACAGTGACGCTTCACTTATCGTGGGCGGTCCGATTGTTCAGGCATACAAGCGCAGACTCTTCGAGGAAGTGCCGGAACTGGAGATTGCTGTAAAAGGCGAAGGCGAGCAGATATTTGTCAATTTGCTTTCCGGAGATCCGCCAGCTTCCACTGCCGGAGTCTTGTACCGGACAGACGATGGCGTGGTGGAAAACAACGATCAGCAGCAGATTGAGAATATCGACACTCTTCCCTTCCCTGCGTATGACTTGATTGATCTGGATAACTACCAGCGTCAACTGAGTTACTCATACAATCATCGTCGCCAGGGGGTACTGCTTACCAGCCGCGGCTGCGTATACCACTGCACTTACTGTTTCACCCATTGGAAAGGCATCCGGCTGCGGAGCGCCGCAAACATATTCAAGGAAGTCACCGAACTCCACACCACGCACGGTATTCGAGATTTCTACATAGTCGATGATATCTTCAATGTAAATTTGCAGCGGGCTTTTGAATTTTTCGATTTGATCCGAGCGTCGGGACTCAAGCTGCGGTTTTATTTTGTCAATGGCTTGCGCGCCGACATTACCAGTGAGGAGTTTGTTGATCGCGCACTCGAAGCTGGTAGCGTCTGGTTTACCTACGCAGTCGAATCGGCTACGGAAGAGATTCAGCGCTTGGTGAAGAAGCGCCTCGACCTCGATAAGGCCAAGCGCATTATCACCTATACACAGCGCCAGAAAGTGGCCGTGAACATATCGACCATGTACGGTTTTCCCACCGAGACTCGAGAGCTGGCGCAACGCACTTTGGATTGGCTAGGCGAGTTGCCCAAGCCTTCGTTGCTGCCTTACCACTTTTGTTTGCGCTTTTTCCCAGGCTGCGACATCAACGAACAAGCTATCGAGGCCGGCTGGGATGAGGAAAGGCTTGGAATGACCAGCCGCTTTTCTTATAACGATATGCCGATGGGCACTCCCACCTTATCAAAGCATGAAATGACCGATATACAGCTCGAGTATCATCGCCGCTTTGGAATGAGCAATCCAGCAGCCGTCGACGGCGCTATAAGCACTCTTCGCTCCATCGGATACAGGGACACGGAGATCCTTCATATGTACTCAGTGTTGAAGAGGAAGGTGTTCCATAATGTTAGCGAGTTACAAACGGCTGGTGGCAATTGACGCGCTGGTACCAGCACCGTTTTCATAATGTTCCGGCACTTCAGATTGTGTTTTGGGTTATGCCTAAGCTACCGCGTCTTATTCACCCTCCGATAGCCGCCATAACGGCGCTGGTTTTTTCCCTGATGTTGAAACGGGAAAGAGGAGCGGTAGCGCGTAATCTGCGCCGGGTCTCGGACAAGCACGGGCTGGCGCTTTATTGGAAGGTTTATCGCGTCTTCTACTCGTTCTGCGACTTGATGGTTTCCTATTGCTTCGTCCCGCAGGCCAGCCATGCACAACTTCTCTCAATGTTGGCGGACAAGGACAGTGGCGCTGCCTTGATTGACCAATGCCTCGAAGGCGGCAAGGGACTTATTGTGTGGACGGCACACCTTGGCAATCCGGAATTTGCCTCCCGGCTGCTGGAGTTGCACGGCCGGCCTGTAAACGTTGCGCGCGTGGTTGAGGACAAGCCGGCAGAGAGATTGTTGCGGGACAGGATGGCCAATGATCAGCTTAGAATTGTCGATCTCAGAGAAGGACCGCGGGCCACAATCGAACTCTTGCAGGCTTTGCGCCGGAATGAAATCGTGGCAATCCAGGGAGACCGCGTTTATCACCCTCGTCACGGCGCCGATATCCCTTTCTTTTCTCGTCCGGCCACCTTTCCGCTGGGACCCTTCCTGCTTTCGCAGGTCTCTGGCGCCCCGGTTTTGCCGGGCTTTGTGATTCGCCGCGGTTGGCTTCGCTATCGCGTTCTATTAGGCGAGCCAATCCTTCCTTCCGCTCGCGATGACGGCGATTCCGGACAGCGCGCCGGTTTGTGCAAGGCTGTCCGGTTCCTTGAAACAACGTTGCCGGTTCATTATGATCAGTGGGTGAATTTCTTTGACTTCTGGCCGGTCGATCTTGGTGAGTGATATCGATAAAACCATTGTCGTTACTGGGATAGGCGTTGTCAGCCCTTATGGAATCGGGCTGGCTCGTCTGCAGGCTGGCATGTTAGCGGGCGAGTGTTGCCTGGAGCCGAGCGAGGGTTTGTATCCCGACTTTGTAGGAACGACGGCCCAGGTTTGCGGATTGCCGGCTGTTGCCAGCCCGTCCAACTCTTATTACTCACGCACGGATCAGCTAGCACTGGTGGCTGCAGAAGACTCAGTTGCCAATTTAGACCGCGAGAGCTTTGCCTTTCAGGAGAGCGGCGTGGTGATGGCCAGCACAGTGGCCGGCTTGAGTGAGCTTGATCCCGGAATCGCTGAGGACCCGATTACCTGGTACCGGAATGGCGGTCTGGCGCGTGCGTCCTCTTACCCCGTTTCGCACGTTGCCGCTTCTGTTGGCGAGCATTTGGGAATTCACGGACCGAACTGTTCCGTCTCCGTGGCTTGCGCTTCCGGAGCGATGGCGATTGCACTTGCCGCCAACCTTCTGCTTGACGGTGCCGCGCCCATGATGCTGGCAGGGGGCAGCGATGCGCTGTGCCCGTTTACGTTGAGCGGGTTTAACTCTCTTCAGGCGTTGGATGCGGCTCCCTGCCGTCCTTTCGACCAGAATCGTAAGGGATTGAATCTGGGTGAAGGGGCCGCGGTTCTTGTGCTCGAAACTCTTGCCGGGGCGATGGCGCGCCGTGCGCCTGTTCTGGCGGTACTGCGTGGATGGGCCATGACCAACGATGCTTATCATCCCACCGCGCCGCACAAAGATGGAGTAGGACTGGCGGATTGCATTCGTCGCGCCATGGAAATGGCCGAGTGCAGCACCGATGAGATCGGCTATGTGAACGCCCACGGCACGGGTACGCCATTGAACGATATAGCAGAAACCAATGCCTATCAGACTGCGTTTGCCGAGCGTAACCGTCCCATACCTGTATCCTCGACGAAATCTTACTTCGGGCATTGCCTGGGGGCAGCAGGCGCGCTGGAGGCGGCCATCACTATTACGGCCATTCGTTGCGGCGCGCTTTTTCCGACGCTGCGGCTCACAGACCCCATCGAGACTTCAGGGATCGATTGGTTGCGGGGCGAAGTTCGACGTCAACCTTTGCCGCTTGCCATGTCGGTTTCAGCGGGCTTTGGCGGCAGCAACGCAGCCCTCATCTTCGGGAGTAGCCGCCGATGAATGCGAAGGCTAATTTGCCGGCCATTACCGGAATTGGTTCTGTAAGCCCGTTTGGTCCTCTGGCTGGCCTGATCCCGCCGCGTTCTCTGGAGCCCCGCGCAATTCCATGGGCAACCGGTGGACTGCGCCGAGCATTTCTCGTCGATCCATTTCGTGCCGCCGATGTAGTGCCGGGACTGAAAACCAGGCGCCTGGATCGTCTGTCGGCGTGGGCGCCTGGTAGCCGCTTCGCTGGCCATTCAGGATGCCGGAATCGATCTCAGCAAAGTGGATCGGTCCAGAGTTGCCGTGATCTTCGCGACCGGCTTTGGCTGTGTCGAACTCACGGAATCCTTCTTCCAGAGCGCGGCCGTCAACGGCTGGTCCGGAACCGATCCCATCACCTTCCCGGAAACACTTTTCAATGCTCCAGCCAGTCACGTGGCATTGTTCCTCGGTTTGTGCGGGCCGAATCTTACGGTCGACAGCGAGATCTTCGCGGGGGAATGCGCGCTGATACAAGCTGCTTCCCTGATCCGCCACGGGCAAGCCAGCGTAGCCATCGTCCTTTCAGGAGATACGCTTACCCAATCTGTATATGGGTGGTACGAGGCGGCGGATTTGCTGTCGCCGTTTTGCTATAACACTGAACCTGTGCCGGATGCCCACGGATTTGTTCCCAGTGAAGCGGTAGCCGCGATGGTGCTGGAGCCGGCCGGCAGCCGCGAAGCAAGATCCTATGCCCGCCTGCACTCTGGCCGTTGGGCAGAAGGCGGTGAGCCGGCCAAGTGCGATTCGCCGGATGCTTGGCGGGGTGATTCCGAATTTAACTATTTGCGCCGGGAACGGTGCGCCATGCGCCACCAGCTCAACCGATCGTCTGGCTCGCGAAATTACCGGTTTCGATACGCCCATCGTCCTGCCACAGGCCGTTGCAGCGGGTTTAGCTAGAACTGGTGGGCTACTCCACCTGATTTTGGCCCTGAGTAGCAGGCCAGTCGGCGCGCAGGCGCTGCTTTTGGCAACCGCAGGCGAAAGTAGTTATGCCGCAATTCATCTGGAGTTATCTTGAATATTAACGTACGAATTGCATCCGCGGCCTATGCCGTTCCACCCGAATCTGAGACCGTGGAAGCGATCCTGGAGCGGGAACGAACTCGCGTCGAGTCAACGCTGGCTCCTCTGAGCCCGCTGATGAAGCGAAAAGCGATGGAGGGACTCGGGCTGAGCCGCGTTCGTGTCTGCGGCCTCAAGCAACCTTATGATTTGGCGCTGGAAGCCGCTTCAACGGCAATCGCGGACGCCGGAATCGTGGCGCGAGATATTGACCTGATCCTGGATTACAGCACTTTTCCGGGAGATATTTCGCAGTCTCTTTCCTTCGCCCACAAACTCAGCGCTGAACTTGGAGCTGATAGCTCATTGAATCTTAGTTTCAAAGCCGGCGGCTGCGGCGCGCTGCATCTCGCAATCAAAACTGCGCTCGGCTGGATGAGCACCGATGAAAACATTCAGATCGCACTGCTGGTGACGAGCGATGCCGCGCCCCCGGGGAACCGGTCTCTGCTTCCCATCACAGTGCAAGGGGATGCCGCCAGTGCCGTCGTCCTGCGCCGCGAGGGCCCGGACGGACCGCTCCTGCTCGGCGTAGAGGCGATGACCCTCAGCCATCTGCATAAGGCCATTGCATTGACCCAGACCAACGGCCACATCGAGATTGAGGCCGATGCCGTGTGCATTGAACACAAAGTTATGCCGATCTACTATCTCAATCTGTTCCGCCTAACGAACAAAGTTCTATCGGCGGCCTCGCTTGGATTGAAGGACGTAGATCATTTCATCTATTCCAACATCAGCCATCGGGATCGCGACGGATTCCGCAGGATGGTTGGACTGCCTGAAGGCGGCCTGCCACCGACTCCCATGGCCGAGTATGGCCACACCTTTGCCAGCGATCTGGTGATTAACTACGCGCATATGCAGCGTGAAGGCCTGATTCGGCCTGGGCAATTGCTGCTGTTTGCATCCGCAGGGATCGGCTTCACCTGGGGGGTGACGCTTGCCCGAAGCTGAAAGCAATCTTTTCTGCGACTGGCTTAGGGAGCGCACTGCAATTGCGCCGAACGCCCCGGCCATCGTTGAAGATGATCGGGTCACATCCTTCAGCGAATTATTCGGGCAAGCCACGGCACTGGCATCGCTGTTCGTCGCACACGGCATCCGAAAGCAGGATCGCATCGCCCTGGTGCTGCCAAAAACAACCGATGCGATTATCTCCGTTTTCGCATCCCTGCTCGCCGGAACTATCTATGTCCCCATCCATCCCAAGTGGCCCCGGGAACGTATTGAAATAGTGTTGGCGGACTGCTCTGCGCGGCTTGTAATCGAAGGCGAGAGTCACCCGCCGCGAATCACCGATCGCCAGACCGGCGCCTTCATCCCCTGGCAAACAGAGTCAACAGCTCTTGCGCACTCACCGGCTCTTCGAAGCATCGAATCGCTGCCTGAAGTTGACGCTCACGATCCGGCCCTCATTTTATTTACCTCTGGATCAACAGGCCGGCCCAAGGGAGTTGTTCTTTCCCATAACGCCGTTAGCGCATTTGTAAAATGGACCGCGCAAGAATTTCAAATCTCTTCCAACGACCGCATCGCGTGCCCGTCGCCATTGGGTTTCGATCTTTCCACTTTTGATATCTTCAATATGGCCTTATGCGGCGCAACCTGCGTTCTTGTTCCTGACCACACTGTGTGGATGCCGCGCTTCCTGGTCCAGTTCCTGCTGCAGGCTCGCATTACCTGCTGGTATTCAGTGCCGTCCATCCTCACTGGCATGTTGCAAGAGAGGCGTTTTGCTGAGCACGAGTATCCCGATCTGCGCGTCATTCTCTTCGCCGGTGAGGTATTTCCAGGTTGGGGTGTAGCTCGTTTGCAGGCTGCAGCGCCACAGGCTGTTTGCGCAAATCTTTACGGACCAACTGAGACCAATGTGGTCACCTGGTGTCGTGTGCCTCATGGCTTCGATGGATCGCAACCGGTTCCCATCGGCCACGCCTGCCCCTATGCCGAAATAACTGTGGATGCCGTGAGCGGCGAACTGCTCGCCGGCGGCGATTCTCTGATGAGTGGATATTGGAACCGTCCTGAAGATACTGAGCGCTGCTTCGTCACCCTGGGCGGCAAGCGGTATTACCGCACAGGAGACCGAGTATCGGTTGCGCCTGACGGCTAGTTACTGTTTTGTCGGCCGGCTCGACCGGCAGGTAAAACGTCGCGGCTTCCGCATTGAATTGGGGGAAATCGAGGCCGCGCTCGTCTGCCATGAAGATATACTGGAAGCGGCTGTCGTAGCTGCCGAGAGCAGACACAAAGGTACTGTTATTACGGCTTTTGTACGCGTTCGCATTGCGGGCGCTCTCAATTTGACTGAAGCCAAGGCTTATTGCGCGCGAACACTGCCGCCGTACATGGTGCCTGACAACATCCTGTTCCTGGATGTCATTTCCAAGGGAAGCCGGGGCAAAATCGATTACCTGACCCTGGACAAGATTGCCGAAGGACTGAATAGTGGAGATCAAGACTGAAGTCAGGCAGTACATCGCCGAGAATTTTCTGCCCAATGCACCGCTTGAGACCATCGTTGACGCCATGCCCCTTATTTCCGGCGGTATTGTTGATTCGATCGGCATGATCGGCCTCGTGGCTTTTCTTGAAAGCCGCTATGAGGTCGAATTTATGCCTAGGGAAATCGATGTGCATAGTCTTGACACCATAGAGCAGATCGAAGAAGTGATGCTTAAGAAACTGGCCTCAGGAAATCTCGCTTCGCCACAGGAAAAATGTAATCGATCCGGTGAGGCCTAGCCGTGAGCATTCGCTGGAAGCTCCGCGGACTGGCACTGCTGCCAACCCTGCTGCTTGCAGCTTGCGGGCGAATGCACAAGGAACCGTTTGAGAAGGTCCCGCTAGCCACCGGCCAGATCGAGCGGGTTCGCCTCTCGGAGCGCACAAACCTCGTTGTGGAACGTGTTCGTTTCTGGTCCAACGAAATGAACGAGCCGCGCTTTTTCCTGGCTTTAGTACCCAAAACTCAGTCTCCACCCTCCGAAGTGCTCATCTTGAACCACGGCTGGTCGGATCGGCCAGAGGATCTGTTGCGCCATCTCAAAGTGGACCAGGCTTACGACCAGATGCTGAGCCGGGGCGAGGTTCGCCCCGCGATCCTGATCCTGCCCGATGTTCGCTTCAGTAATTTTTATCGCGAACAGTCTGACCGATTTCCATTCCCCAATTATTTAACCTTGGTGGCAGAAGAGGTGGCAGGAACAGTGTCGCATGTTTATACCATACCTTTGGAGCGCCGTCGTTGGGCAATCGGTGGCTTCTCATTTGGCGGCTATCTCTCCCTCGATATTGGCAGACGCTATCCTGGCCGGTTCTCCAGCGTCAGCGTTGTCAGTGGATTTGCCGACGAAGAGTGGAGTTACTGGCCATCGCAAGCGCCTCCGCCGGGCCCACTTGATTCCCAAGGCAGGGGCAAGCAAACAATTGTTGTTCCCGGGCCCGCTCCCAGGCTCTTTCTCGCGGTTGGATCAGGCGATCGTCTATTCGATACAATGGTTAATATGCACCAAAAGTTAACGGAACTCGGTTTTCCCCACGAATGGTCGACCGGGCCGGGCGGACATACGTGGAAGTACTGGTCTTCCGTGCTCCCAGTGATGCTCAGGTTCCATCTTGCGCCTGAACAAAGTCAGGCTGCGGCCAAATGAGAGCATTGCTCGTACAGAGCCCCGCAACATCGCCGTGGGTTCCGCGTCGTCAGTGGGAACCGCCAAGCGTAGCAATGGCGACAATTGCCGGGCAGATCGATAACCACGATGTCAAAGTTGCCGACACAGTTGTTTGGCGCATGCAGGCTGTGCCCCGCTTTTTGAAGCTTTTGCGGGAGTTCAAGCCGGACGTCGTCGGCTTTACGTCGATGACTTTCCAGTATGACACTACGCTCGGTTTTGCCTACTTGACCAAGCAGTTCGACAGCCGCATTCGCACCGTGCTCGGCGGCTACCATGCCACCTTGTTTTCTGAAAGCATCGCCGCCGGTCCAGACGCGGGCTGGTGGGATTTCCTGATGCGCGGAGAAGGAGATTTCGCGTTTGGGGAACTACTCGATAGCATCGAGGCTCATGGCAAGGGGATGGAAAACATTCGCGGGCTTTCTTACAAGGAAGATGGTGCTTTCCGCCACAATCCGGCTCGGTCCCTCGAAGATTTGACCAGAATCCGGATTCCCGCACGCGACAAGCGGCTCGTCAAGGGATTTCATATGTACTTCCGCCGCGCCGATGTAATCGAGACATCGCGCGGTTGCCTGCATCTGTGCAACTTTTGCAGCATTCGTGAAATGTACGGCCGCTCCTTCCGCCTCTTTCCCCTGGATCGCGTTCTGGCGGACATCGAGGACGCTTACAGCCGCGGAGCGCGCCATATCTTCTGCACCGACGACAACATTACTCTCGATATGGATCGTTTCGAGCAGCTATGCGACGGAGTTATTCGCCTGAAGTTGAAGAACCTGATGTTCACCACCCAGGCGAGCCCCATCGGTTTCGCTCATCGGCCTGACCTGGCCAAGAAGATGGTTGAAGCCGGCTTTGTCTCCATCTTTCTGGGCATCGAGAATGCCTCCATCAAGAATCTGCGGACCATGAACAAGCCCAACACGCTTGATACGATTCAGCGTGGCGTTGCCGCCCTCCAGAAAGAAGACATTATCGTTATCGCCGGCATTATCAATGGGCTTCCGGATGACGACCCGGAGAGTATTCGCGAAAACTATCAGTTCATCAAGAAGATGGGGATTGCCAGTGTCATGGACCAGATCATGACGCCGTATCCCAAAACGCCGTTGCGCTCAGAAATGATAGAAGACAAGCGCGTCGCCAATCTTTCCGATTTTCGCTGGTACGACGGCTATTTCAGCAATGTGCGCACCCGGCATCTGAGTCCTGAGGAACTCAATTTTATGCGCTGGAAGATACGCCGAGAAGTCATTGGCATGTGGCGCGCGACCAAAGCTGACTGGAAGTATTTCAAGGGTTATACCTACGTGTGGGAGCTTGGCTTGCGCCATATTGTGTGGCTCAATGAGAGACTTCTGGAATTTATATTTGGAGTCGAAGGCCGCTACAAGCTGCAAATGCGGCAGTTTCTGCAACTGAATGATTTTCGAATCAAGATCCCGGGCCGCCAGCGGGCTGAGACGTACCATCCGGTTTACGGCAGCGATGCGGACCCATACCTCGACACCAGATGGAGTCTGCTCAAACAGAGGCTGCCATTCCCTTGGCGCAAACATCCCATCACGACGGCGACCGTCATGAATGCAGAGAAAAACAACCAGCCACTAGGACGCTAAGATCGACGCTGGGAGCCAAAGGCCTCATTTGACTGGCCCGACCAAGATTTGCGGCCGGCTACTGAGCCTTTCCTATCTCTTATGCATGAGCAGCCGCCTGCTCTTTTCCTGGCAAAGGCCCGTACCCATCCTCAATCGGGAGAGCCGGCTATAGTATTCTCCCGACAAGACTCCGTCGCTCTCGGAACTGACGACCGCGCAATAATCCACTGTGCCTCGGTTGGTAGCGAAGATCAGATACAGACGCTTGCCACTGACGACTCCGTTCAGATTGTATCCGCCGCCGGAACCGCTGACATCCCGGCTTCCCGCAGCCTGGTCAAGGCGCAACTCGCCAAATTCCGAACCCCACGTACCGCTGACGTTGATGGCGGCAGGATCTGTCTGTTTGTCAAGCCAATCCTTGCCCTGCTTCTCCAATGTTCCTGCCGATACAGTAGTTGCAAAGACAAATACAAAACCAATAACCAACAGCCAAAATGAAAACTTCTTCATGCCTAACTCCTTTTTCAAACAGCATTTTTAGTGCACACTTCGCTTGTTGACTTCTTCAGGTGAATCGCCATTGTCAAGCAGCGAGTCGTCTACTTCTTTTTGCCCTGCACTCCAGTAACTTCAACTTGCAACTTCTTCCCTACTCCCTTCAACGCCTCGTTGAGGTAACCTCTCAACCCCCAATCGTTTCCGTAGTACGGCCTTATCGGAATCGATCCAATTTCGGTGTTGGTCTTAGGATCGATGAAGTGGATGGCAAGAATCAGATGATAGTTGTCGTAGTCCACATGAACGTCGGAAAACTTAATATAAAGATCGCATCCCGCGGCATTCACGTCATCCTTGTTCTTGGCCGCAACCAGGGTTTTGCCCGGCAGATAGGTTGCCAGCAGATTCGAGTTAAAACTGGAATTCAAGGACTCAATAACGTTGGTCCAGTCGGTTTTGGTCGTATAACCGTGCGCGCCCCAATCATCGGCACCTAGATCGACCCAGCCGATGAAAATGCGATTCATGTTCCGCATATCTGCGGTTGTTTCCTTGTCCTTGTATTCCTTGACGCTATGGCGGCCGGCCAGCAGCGACGATGGAAAAGCAAGGCAAAGCATGAGTAAAAATGCTGAAATGACAACTCGTTTCATGAACAATTCTCCTTTTGTTCTGTTCACCGCGTTGATTTTTGAATGTACGTGCAAGAAATCTGTTTATCCAGCTTCCGATTCACCTGATCCAATTCCTGTTCCATGCAGCCCGTCAGGCCGCATAAATGCCCCCCGTAACTGTGTGCGGGAATCGACGCAATCTCTGTGTTTGTCTTGAGGTCAATCACGTGCACCGAGAGGCTTAAAACATATCCGGTACTGAAACTGGCGTCCTCAAATTTAACGTAGAAGTCATTGCCGGCCGTGTTTTCGTCTTTGCTGTCCTTGGCGCCCGTAACCCTCTGTGATGTTGCCGCTGAGGATTGATTCGTGCCATCTACCGATTTCTGCGTACGAGAGCATTGCGATTCGATGTTCCCCTGAAATCTTACGTTCTCATGGCGTATCACGTCCTCCCACTCCTCTCGAGTAGCCAAGGTCAAAATACGATTCAGGGTCCAAATTAATCCATCCGATGAATATCCGGCTCTTATCAGACAGATCGGCAACGGGGTTCTTGTTCTTCTTTGCGAAAGAAACAGATGGAATCAGCATGCAAACCAGCAATACTGCGAGAGTCCAGTGCTTCATTAAAGTATCGCTCCCTATCTCATTTCCTGCTGAGAACGGCGGCTATAGTGGTTTGTTCAATCTCGTGCACCGTTCCGCCGACAAATGTTATTCGAACAGGAAAGCCTGTTGGCGTATCAACGGTATTGCCTGCGGCAGCTAGAACGCTCCGATCCTGGCGCGGAAACCAGGTTTCGACTATTGCTCCGTTGTCTTCCCTTGTAGTAATTTTAAGCGGAACTCCCACCACGCTGAATGCCTGCTCGCTCGTCATGCCTGCGATAACTTTTCGCGCGGCGATGGCCTGCCGGATCTCGACCGGCCACTCCGGATGATCGTCCTGAAGTGGAACTTTGGAGAATGTCCGGTTGAAAGCCCTGGTAAAATCCTCCAGGTTTTTGATGTGAATGAAGTCAACCAGCATCTCGTAGGCGTCGGGTGCGACTCCCTCCATCCACACCTGCACTGTGTCCTCTTTATAGAGAAGCTTTCCATAACGCACTGGATCATTGGGAGACAGCCCCCAAAAGACCTTATCGCGTTTGTTTTTGGGGGGTAAAGCCAGCTTGCGTTCAACGCTGTATCCATCAGGCGAGACCTCCAACAAGGAGTCCAGATGGTGAATCGACGCTGCGATGCCAAACCTTCCTCTTCCATACGTGCATGGAACGTCGAGGCGCAGATACAGCGTTCCGGAAATCATGCTCTGCGCTTTCGCGCGCTCCGGAGCGGACAACTGTGCGTGGACGAACAGCGATGCACAAAATAAGGAGAGAAGAATTACTCCCGCGCACCGGCTTAACCTTTTATAACTCGTCATGCGTTGCCACTTTCTCATTCCAGTCTCTGCTGGAGATTCACGGTGAAACTCCGAGCTCTCTGCAATATCAGGGAGTATGTATCTGGAAATCATCACTTTAAAATTGACTTTCCCGGTCTAGCTGCAGAATTCAAGCCTCAGCCGTTGCCGGGGCGATAACAGCAAGCAAGCTCGCCTGCGCTTCCCTTTTTGTTTCTCAACTGTGCCGGCGGTACAGGCCAACTTATCGCAGGGTTTGCAACCTTCCATCGACGAATTTCACTTGAATAGGAAAGCCCGTTTGCATAGCCAATTTCGTATGGGCTCCATGCTTCGTATTCCATCCAAGAACTTCGCCCGGGTCCTGGCGAAGCATCCAGGTTTCAGTTTTCGTTCCGTTCTCTTCGCCTGCTGTAATGCTGAGTGGAGCGCCGACGACGATTCTGGCTTGCTCCGCCGTCATGCCCACGACCAGCTTGCCTGAGGCAATCGCGGCCCGCACATCGGCCGGCCACTCAGGATGCTCATCCTGCAGAGGAACTTTTGAAAAAGCCAGGTTAAATGCTTTGGTGAAGTCATCCAAGTTCTTGATCTCGATAAAGTCAACGGAAAGATCGACGTTGAGATCGGCCCGCTCACACCAAACCACCAGGATTCCTTTCTCGGATACGAGCTTGCAGCGGCTCACGGGCGTATTCGCCAGGAATCCCCAATAGACTTCCTCGTTCTTGAGATGATAGCCATTCCTCATGAGGTGCTTGAGCGGCTCGGCCAGCTTGCGATCGGTGCTGACTCTAGTAGGGCTGGCCTCCAGCATTGATTCCGAATAGGTAGCCCAGGCGCCAACGCCGTACTTTTGCGGAGCTTGAAGCCGCAGATACAGGGTTCCAGAAATCATATTTTTCGCTGCTTCGTGATCTTCCTTGGGCAATTGCGCGCGTACTGCCATGGGAGTAAGAAAGAAAAACAGGAGCAAAGTGACCTGGCATAGGCGTTTCTCGTGATAAGTCATTTAAGACCTCCTCTTTTCAGTTATCGATTGCTCACGTGATGCTGGCCCGGCTGGTTTATTTTGGAAACGCGTGCATCTGGATGCTAACTTGCAGTATCTCGATGGTTGGTGACACAGTGGACACGAATCCACGAATAGCTCTGAAGTGTGGAATTGTAACGGCTGCAAGAGGTGTGGTGTCAAGGACATAATGAGAGAGTGTGGTAATGACAGAGTTAGAGTGAGTCAGTGTGAGTTGAAGATGACAGACCTTGCAGCGCATTCTGGGATTGGGGCACAGTGTGATCTGCATCACTGCCCGGATGCGTGGAGAGAAGAGAATGAGAATTAGAGAGCGGTTCCTTCTTGCGGTGGCCTGCCGCCCTGAATTCCATGGACATCCGGTCAGCGAAAATGCGCTCCATTAAAGGCTTTCGCCATCACTATTTGCCAAGTTCAGATTTGCCAATCACGGCTAACTAATATGGTCATTTGAGGCTCCAGGCGAATGAACTGCGTCCTAAACTCCACCGGCTCTCTCCCTCCGACATTCGAGGAAGCGGTGGCACAATTGAAGGCCGCGGAACGATCGAGGCTGATGAAGTCCGCAGGGCTTATCGAGAAACCTGTCGAGCACTTTCACCGTCCTCCCGAGCAGCCCTTCACTGTTGAGGAGCGGGATCGGGTAACCATTCTCTTCGGAGGCTTCACCTGGAAGCATGAACGCTTTATCGAAGCTATTCTGAAAGGCTCCGGCTATCGCTGCCAGATGCTGCCGACCCCGGATGTGGCAGCTTTTACGATCGGCAAGGAATACGGCAACAACGGCCAATGCAATCCCACTTATTTTACGATCGGCAATCTCATCAAGTTTCTGCAATCGCTGGAGAGTCAGGGCCTGTCGCGAAGGCAGATTGTCGATAGGTATATCTTCTTCACCGCCGGTTCGTGCGGGCCTTGCCGCTTCGGCATGTATGAGTCAGAGTATCGGCTGGCGCTGGACAATGCGGGCTTTGAAGATTTTAGAATCCTGCTCTACCAGGCCGATCAGGCGATCAAGACCGCTTCAGACAATCCTGGCTTGAATTTCACCCTGGATTTCAATCTTGGCGCGCTTAACATGCTCAACCTGGGCGACGTGATCAACGACATGGTCTACCAGATCCGTCCCTACGAGGTTGTGCCGGGCGCTACGGATCAGGCGATCGAAGAAATTGTGAGTCAGCTCAGCAGTTTTCTTGAGACCCGTGAACGCTACGAGATTCTCGAGCGCACCCCCGGATGGATTTCTCGATACTTGGCCCGCAACAAGAAGCTCACTGGCATTTTCAACACAGTGGGCAAGATCATCGATCATCTCTACAGCAAGGAATTCGTAAGCAGAATGCATTTGGCGCGCGAGCGTTTGAACAGGATCGAAGTGGACCACACTCGCGTGAAGCCCGTGGTTAAGATCGTCGGGGAATTCTGGGCGCAACTTACCGAAGGAGACGGCAACTTCAAAATGTTCTCCTTTCTTGAAGAGGAAGGCGCGCAGGTATGGATTGAACCCATCAGCGGATGGATCACCTATCTCCTTTATCAGTCCCGTGCCGGATCGGAGACGAAGAGGGGCATTGATGTTCCTTATCCCGATGCCCGGTGGTGGGAGGTGAAGAAGAAACTCTCCAACGATTGGAAGTTTCGCAAAAAGTGGCTGCTGCTGCGATTGAGCGAAAGCATTTGGACCTATGTGTTTGCCCGCACCGCCAGCCACATGGGAAAAATCACGCCGCGCCTGGTTCCGCAGCGGGTGCTGGCCAGGATGGCGCATCCCTTTTATCACTCGTTGGCGCGTGGCGGCGAAGGGCATCTTGAAGTGGCTAAGAACGTCTATTACACAGCAAAGGGATTGTGCCACATGGTGCTGGCATTGAAGCCCTTCGGCTGCATGCCGTCTTCACAATCCGATGGCGTGCAGTCGGCGGTAGTGAACCGCTTCCGGGAGATGATCTTTCTGCCGATTGAGACATCGGGCGAGGGAGAGATCAACGCGCAGAGCCGCGTGCAGATGGCGCTGGGCGAAGCGAAAATCAAGGCCAAGGCGGAATTCGAGCATGCATTGGCTTCGACGGGCAAGAGTCTTGAAGAGATCAAGGATTACGTCGTTCGGCATCGGCAATTGCGGAGCCCTTTCTATCCGGTTCCGCACCGCCGTGGAATCGCAGGGGTTGCCGCAAACTTTGTTTTGCACGTCGGCAGCCTGATGGATGGCAAAGCGCGCCTGGCCAAGCTGCCGGACGAGATCTGAGCGGGAGATTCTCTGAATACGAACTCACAACCCGAGAGCTTCACCGCTATCCGTCCACTTACTTCTGTAGATGGTGACAATTTTAGTTACCTCTTTTACGCAGGTCTGGATGTCGGATCCACTACGGTGAAGGCTCTGGTCATCGAAGCCGAGAGCGGACGTATTCTCTGGCGCGATTATCAGCGGCACGACACACGCCAGGCGGAGAAACTGCTGGAGTTTCTCCATCGCATGGAGATCGAAACCGGCATGGCGCCCAGCAACTGCCGTATTTTTATCACGGGCTCTGGCGGCAATGCTCTCGGTAATCTCATCGGCGCCAAGTTTGTACAGGAAGTGAATGCTGTCGCGCTTGCCGTGGAGAAGTTGCATCCGGAAGTGAACTCGGTGATCGAACTCGGTGGTCAGGACGCCAAAATCATCATTTTCAAACAGGATGGCGATCGCGGCCACAGGAAAAAAATTCCATCGATGAACGATAAGTGCGCAGGGGGCACCGGCGCGGTCATCGATAAAATCAACGCCAAGCTGAAGATTCCATCAGACGAGCTGTGCAATCAGGCCTATAAGGGAATCAGGGTGCATCCCGTCGCTGGTAAGTGTGGAGTTTTCGCGGAGACTGACATCAACGGTCTGCAGAAACTGGGCCTTCCGGTTGACGAATTGATGGCCTCTCTCTTCGACGCCATTGTTCTGCAAAATCTCACCGTACTCGCGCGCGGTCACACGCTGAGACCACATGTGCTCCTGCTGGGCGGCCCGAACGCTTTTATTCGCGGTATGCGCGAGGCATGGCAGCACCACATCCCAATTCTTTGGAAAGAGCGAGGGGTCGAACCGACCGGCGATGCTCCAGAGGAGCTGATCAAGACTCCGGAGGATGCCCTGTATTTTGCAGCCATTGGCGCAGTGGAATTTGGCAGGGGCGAAAATGCCGAGATTGGGCGATACCGGGGGACAGCGCATCTTGAGCACTATGCGCTGAATGGACGGCGGAAGGATAAGAATGCTTCGGCAGGTCATGGGTTGACGACTTCAAAGAACGAATTGCAAAAATTCAAAATTGAATATGCGCAACCGGAGTTTGTTCCCGCGACCTTTAGTCCCGGGGAGCAAGTCCAGGCTTTCATTGGTCTTGACGGCGGTTCTACTTCAACAAAAGCTGTGCTCCTGTCGGAATCCGGCAAAGTTCTCTCAAAGACCTATCAACTCTCAAATGGAAATCCGATACAGGACACCATAGAAATCTTCGGCGAGCTTCGCCGCCAGGTGGAAGCCCAGGGCGCGGAGCTGAAAGTTCTCGGTGTAGGCACGACTGGTTACGCCAAGGACACTTTGCAGCGCGTGCTGCAAGCCGACGTGGCTTTGGTTGAAACCGTGGCGCATACTGAGTCGGCCATGAGGTTTTTCACTGACCCGCAAGTGATCGTCGACGTTGGCGGGCAGGATATCAAGCTCATTATCCTCAGCAATGGCCGGGTAAAGGACTTCAAGCTCAACACTCAGTGTTCAGCAGGCAACGGCTATTTTCTGCAGTCTACCGCCGAAGGATTTGGCATTCCCGTTAAGAACTACGCCGAAGTTGCCTTCAGCGCTGACATGATGCCCGTGTTCGGGTATGGCTGCGCTGTGTTTCTGCAGACTGATATCGTCAACTTTCAGCGCCAGGGATGGCGCGCTGAAGAAATCCTGGCCGGGCTGGCTACGGTGTTGCCCAGAAATGTCTTTCTGCATGTGGCCAAAGTGCCAAGCCTCGCAGCCCTGGGCACGCGTTTCATTTTGCAGGGAGGGACGCAGAACAATCTTGCGGCCGTGAAGGCGGAAGTGGATTTTCTGCATGCCAGTTTTCGCGCGGCGGGCAAAGTGCCGGAGATTCTTGTCCACCCCCACTGCGGCGAAGCGGGAGCGATAGGTGCTGCCATTGAAGCTATTCGGCTGTGGCGCAAAGGCCACTCAACCAGCTTCATCGGCATGGATGCCGTGAGTCACATCAGCTACCGCACAACACACAACGAAGAGACGCGCTGCCATTTTTGCAAGAATGCCTGCCAGCGGACTTTCCTCGATGTCCAGACCGGGCAGGAGGATGGCTGGGTGAAGCCGGCTTTCCGCCCCAGGATCGCGCTGCAACCCGGGGAGCAGCGCATCATCGTCGCCGGCTGCGAGAAAGGCGCGGTGGAGGATGTTGCGGATATGCGCGGAATTCAAGCACTCATCGATGAAACAAAAGAGGCTAACCCAAACCTGGTGGAAATAGCAGCGCGAGAAGTGTGGCGCTCACGCCAGCCGGAGTTGATCGCCGATCGAATTCCGACCCATGCCTGGACCGCCGCAGGACGCAGCCGCATTTCGCTTATGAAAAGGCGCGCAGAGCTACGCATTGGCATTCCGCGCGTCCTGAATATGTATGCCTACGCGCCACTTTTCGGTTCTTATCTTGAAAGCCTCGGTGTGCGGGCGGAGAACATTGTTTATTCGGATTACACAACTGCGGAACTATATCGTGCAGGATCGAGCCGTGGTTCGATTGATCCCTGCTATCCCTCAAAGATCGCCATCGCACACGTCCACAACCTTTTATTCAAGCAACATCAGCGCAAACCGATACAAGTGATTTTCTTTCCCATGTTCGACGTATTGGCCTCGCCGCTGGTGAACGTGAGGGCAAACAACGCCTGTCCGACGTCCGCTATCACTCCTGAAACCGTGGAGGCGGCTTATACGAAAGAAACCGATCTCTTCGCCGAGCGAGGCATCCGATACGTGCATCCGCTGGTGAATCTGGCTGTGCAAAAGCTCTTCGCGCGCCAGATGTTTCAGGCATGGGGGCCAATACTTGGCCTCACCCAAGAAGAGAATCAGCGCGCCGTCGAGACCGCCTACCGCGAGTTAGGTAAGTATGAAGCAGGTATCCGCAGTCGCGCTCGCGAGGTTCTTGACCAGATCGAATCGCAGCATAAGATAGGCATCGTGATCCTGGGACGGCCCTATCATCACGATCCCGGCATCAACCACGAAATCACCGAGCAGTTCCAAAAGTTGGGCTACTCAGTCTTCTCGCAGAGCACCTTGCCGTTGGATGAAGACCTCCTCGAACGGCTATTCGGCGAGGAAGTACGCGCTGGTGTGATCAGCCATCCGCTTGATATCTCCGACGTTTGGAAGACCGCATTTTCCACCAGTTCAAACCACAAACTCTGGGCCGCCAAGTTTACCGCACGGCATCCCAATCTGGTTGCGGTGGAGTTATCCAGTTTCAAATGTGGCCATGACGCACCAATCTACAGTGCGATCGAGCAGATCGTCTTGCGCTCCGGCACCCCATATTTCTCTTTCAAAGATTTGGACGAGAACCGACCTGCCAATTCCATCAAGCTTCGCGTTGAAACCATTGATTACTTCCTGAAACGTTACCGGGAAGACCTGCTGCGCCGGAAGGAAAAAGAAGCGGGGATCGAGTTACAACTGGCGGAATACGAGAATAAGCTACGCGAGCAGGCTGCTGAACTCGTCTAGCACTGGCATTCTGCACGGAGAAACTGCGCGATCCGATTGCGCGCAGCCGCAAAGCCGCAGAGGCTCAATTCCAGCTTAGCTCGCAAACGGTTAAAAGTGTTCCTCGTCGAGGCGGAAACCGGGAATTGTTCGCTGTATCCAAAAAGCAGTTCAACACAGGTTTGTCCCGCTGAACCGGACGCGCTGGCCGACCCGACGGCACTCAGATCAAAGAAAATGGACGATGTGAAAGTAGTTAGCGCTCCGTGACTACAAATCCTCTCCAATTCCAGCACATCCAGGGTGAACGAACGTGCCGCAAGCAGCTTGCACAGGGAGTCAGCCATGGGGAAAGTCACGCCTTGGCGGGCATCGCAGAAAAGCCGCGTCCCGCGTGAGTCCGTTTGCTGCCGTAGGTGGCCCAAGGTCCAGCTCCAAAGCTTCATCGCACACGTGAGGTTGCGAATACCCAATCTGGAAGAACGCTGGCCGTGGCGCTCCAAGTCCTCAGTCCAGGTTTGAAAAGTCTCGAGAAACTCACCGTCAATCATGGCGGCCGAGACCAAACGGCGCTGAATCGCCTCCGGCCCAAGATAGAGCGCCTCGATCTCTGCATCCATAAGTTTGTTGCGGATGAAACCCGCACTGTCGTCCATCGGCCAACCGCCCTCAAACGCCGCTGCACGCTGGAGCGAAAGCGTGGCACTGCATGTGCTGAAAAGCTTTGCCGCTGAAGATAGAAGGGCCGAGTGACTCGCGAGTTTGCTCGTTGGCTCTTTCTGGTAATCCAGTTCATCGGATAGGCGCGCTGCGGAAAAGCCCAAGGACGTCGCTGCCTCACCCGCAGCCCATAATTCCGCCATCTGCCCCCATATCTCTGCTTTCACGCTTGGCTGACAGGTCGAATTGATCAGAGGTTGCACGACGGAGAGTAGCTTTGCAGCCGTCATGATGCTTAGGATGGCGCGATTCCTGCGGAATGTGGGCTCCAAAAGCCGGCGATGGTCATAGTTTGGAACCACAACCTCATCGACGATTGTGTAACCGCCAACGATGCGGGAGGCAGGCACTCTTAAATCGAAGACTGGGTTGGTTGTCGATGCCAACTGATGCCCTATCTTGCGCACACGCGAACCACGATTGAACTCGCCCGCATCCTCCGGTTCGAGAACCACCAGGCAACTGCATCTTGTGTGGTCGCCACATCCTTGCACGGCGGCCACAACAAAATCCGCAAAATCCATGTGGCTGATGAAGCGCCCGCGTTTGCGAATCTCCAACACCGGCTCGCTTCCGGGGAGCCATTCGGCGATACGAAAGGTTCCCGCAAGAAACATGGCGTCGGAACCTGCTCCGGGGACCGGCTCAGTCAGGCACAAGGCGGCGTGGCGTTGATCGGGACTTCCGACATACCGGTCTTTTTGCTCCTTCGTGCCAAAGTCACGAACGGGCATTTGAGCCAGACTTCCAGACAGGATCAACGTCGCAGCGCCGCCATCAATCCAGGCCAATTCCCAAGCCGCCAACGACAATGCCGTGGCAATGTCATGGTTCGTCGACGAAAGAATTGAAGTCAGGCCGTTCGCATCCAGGGAGGCAAGTATGTGCGCCTTTTCAGCAGTCCATTCACAACCGGACCGTGCGCCGGCAACCAACTGAGGAGCAACAACCTCCCGTGCCACGCGCCGCGCCGCATTGGTAGCCGCAAGCAAGTCTGCGCGATCCGCGACTCGCCAAAGGTTCCAATGGACTTCATCCCACCATGAAGCATCCATCTTCTGCACTACCGCGAGTCTCGTGGAAGACTGCACTCCGCAAGATAAGCCCGCGGGTCCATTAACGTCTGGGCGCGGGCGAGGATTCTTGCCATGTGGCCGATGTGGCGCAAATCGACATTGCGCAGCCACTGCCACCACTTCTTTCTGCCGCCGGCATTGAGCACGGTGCGCCGCCAGGTCTCGCAGTAGAGTTCGAAGAAGCGCTCGACAGAAAGGCGGGGCTTCCAGAGCAGATGGTGCAGATCGAACTGGTTCCAGTCCATAACTTCCAGTTTCGTCTTGATCTGCTCAAAATAATGCGTGCCAGGAAGAGGCGTGAGAATGGTAAAGCCAGACCGGTAGAGCCGGTGAGTTTCTACAAAATCCCAAAGATTTGAGAAATCGTCTTCAGAGAAATCCGGATCTACGATGAAGTTGCCGGTTACCCCGAATCCGCACTCTCTTGCTACGCGGATGGCATCCAGAGTCTTCGAAATGTCCGTGCCTTTGTGCAACAGGTCGAGCCCTTTCCGGGTCGGCGATTCGAAGCCGAAAAAGATATCAAAGTTTCGAGCCAATGGCCTCCAGAGGCGCAACAGGTCGGCACTTTCGCTGACCAGGTCTACGCGCGACTGCACCAGAATCCAGTTCTTGCGCTCGCCTGAAGCCAGCAATTCTCGTGCCAGTTCATCGCTACGAGTTGCATTTGCCCAGAACAAATCGTCGATGATGAAGACATTCTTGCCGATTTGCTCGAAATCCGTGCGAACATTTTGCGCCGCGTGATGGCGGCAGGAACCTCTGTAGTATTGCCAGACCGAACAGAATTTGCAGTGGTGTTTGCATCCGCGAGTAGTTTCCAGCGTCCAGACCGGCATGTAATTCAAGCAGACGTAATGCTTCCGGTAGGCATTCACGGCGGCGCGATCCGGGCAAAGAGATTGATCAAGATCCAGCCATTCGCGCACCTTGCCGGTGGAAGCAAACTTCCCTTCCCCAGCAGGTAAGAGCAAGCAAGGCACATCCTGAAGCGGGCTATGCTGTGCCAAGGCATCGCATAGGGCGGGCATCGTGCTCTCGCCCTCGCCAGAGCAAATTGCGTCCACCGCCCGGCTCTGCTCCAGCGCTCTGGGAAATGAAGCCGCAGCGTGGCCCCCAACGGCGACAAAGATCGCCGGATCCAACTGCTTGATTTCCGCGGCGAGTTTTTGAGTATCGGCCGCGTCAAGAATATGCACGCATGAGATGCCCACTAACTCCGGCCTGAAAGATTTTACAATCTGCGCAATGGACCTGCGTTCGAAGGCTAAATCCATGATGCGGGTCTGATGCCCGCGCGCGCCAAGCGCCGCCGAAATGTATTCAAGCCCCAGCGGCTCGGTCCGGAAGAATGGGGCCAGACCGAAATGAGCTGTAGTAGAGCGCGGCGTGACGAGCAGAACTCTCATTCCGGAATCACCTCATGCATCTTTCGAGATAATCTTTATCCATATTAGGTGATATGCGGATAGCCCGTAAAGCCCTTGGGCGAGAAATGGGCGTAAACCCTATACTGTAAGCCTTCAACTGCACCGGTCGCGGGGACGCAGTGCTAGAATGATGCCACGAATTCCGCGAGCGTTCTTTCATCCGGGGATGATTGAAATGGCAAGATCCGCGAGCTTTTACTTATTATTTATAGCGACCAACGCCTCATTGGCGCTGTTATTTCCGTTTACACTCTTCCGGTTAATCGCTGTAACCATCATTTATGCTTCCGGCACCGCGGTTATGCTTTATCTCCTGTTTCATCCGCGCAATCAATGGCTGGTTGCAAACCGCTCGCGGGTGGAGAATGCCAATTGTGTGGCCCTGACCTTCGACGACGGACCCAGCCCGATTGATACGCCCAGGTTGCTGGATTTGCTTCGTGAAAAGAATGTGAAAGCTACATTCTTTGTGGTTGGAAAGCGTGCAGAGCGCTATCCGGAGATCGTACGCCGAGCCTGGAAAGAAGGGCACTTGATAGCGAACCATACCTGGTCGCACCGGTCTTTTTTTTGCTTTCTTACGCCGGGGCGTCTGCGGACTGAGATCAAGCTTGGTTCAGAGAGTATTCGCCGCATTTGCGGTTTTGCGCCGCGTTATTTTCGCTCGCCAGTCGGCCTGCGCCATCCTCTCCTGGGGCCTTGTCTCAAGCAGGCTGGACTTGAGTATGTTTCCTGGAGCATTCGTACATTTGATACATTGAGCGATAACTCGAGTACAATTTCTTGCCGCATCTTGAATCGTGTGACTGGTGGAGACATTGTCCTGCTGCATGACCGCTTGCCGGGTGGAACCGATGCAATGCTCGAAGCGTTGCCTGGAATTATCGATGAACTGAGGAAGCGCGGATTAAACTTCGTTCTCGCCGGTTCCCGCGAGGATGCCAGCTGAACTACACTTGAATCAGATCCATGCATACCTGCGCGCTCATTCCCGCGTTCAATGAAGCTCCGCATATCGCCAAGGTGATTGCAGGGGTCAGGCGGCATATTGAAAGAGTCGTTGTGATCGATGACGGTTCCGGCGACGGAACGGCGGATGCAGCCCGGGCTGCTGGAGCGGTCTGCCTAAAATCGAAAACCAATGGTGGCAAGGGATCGGCTCTTCGTGCCGGCATCTCTTACGCGCAAGCTCAGGGCGAATTTACTCACGTAATCACACTGGATGGCGATGGTCAGCATTTGCCTGAAGATATTCCCGCCCTGCTTCGAGTCGCCGAAGAGTCGGGGGCGGACATGGTGATTGGTGCTCGCCCTTTCGCTCGCGCATTTATGCCCCGCTCACGCTATTATTCCAATACGGTCGGTAGCCGGTTTACCTCTGCCCTGGTGGGCCGCAAGATCGACGACAGCCAATGCGGTATGCGTCTTTTTCGATTGGATAAGCTCGGCGCCATCAAGTTACGCAGCCGGCGATACGAATTTGAAATGGAAGTGCTTATCAAAATGGCCCGTGCGGGGTGCACCATCGCGCATGCACCTATTCGCATGGTCTATGACAATGGCCAGGCGCGCTCCAAGATGAAACCTATCCGAGACACGGTGCGTATCTGCCTGTGGTCCATGGCATTTCGCTTCCTGGGAGCGTAACATGACGCCGCAATTCAGACTAATCTTGCTGGCTTTATTCCTGATTTTTCCCGGAGCGACGGCGGCCCAAAGCGATAATCTGCTGATGCGCATTTGGGATGGGGTTCAGCAGGCACAGAAGAAATTCACCACCGGCTGCGGGACCGTCACCGAGACCCGCACCTCTCAACTGATGGTAAAGCCCATGGTGCTCCACGGCAGGTTTTGCGCCGAGGGCAACGCTCAATTCATGCTCGAATATTTCGCGCCCAATGCGCTTCGCATCCGTTTCAGCGGGAACTATCTCAATGTTACGTCTGGCGGAAACACAGAGGTTCTGGAGGTCGGCAGCAACGTTCGCCACGCTCAGTCTTTCTTCAGCAGGGAGAATTCCATCGAGAACCTGAAAAAGGATTTCATCATCACTGTGCGGGAGGAGAGCCGCGATTATGAAATGCGGTTGGTCCCTCGGACAGACGCATTTCGCCGCAGGCTGAACTATATGGTGGTGAAGCTTAGCAAGACGAGAATTTCTGCCTCAGTCACTGGAAGTGGACGGCAAGAGCGGAGTCAACAGCGTGTTTGCCATCGATGTTACATCGGTGAACGTGAAGATACCCGCCGAAACCTTCGAGGTGATCAAATCGAAATGATTGAGCGAGACGAAATCGAGAGCATGATTCCCCATCGGCCGCCGTTTCTTTGGATCGACCAGGTCGAAGAGCTGGAGCCGGGTGAACGCTGCGTAGCAGTGAAGTTTGTCGATCCGGAAGACCCGATCTTTTCCGGGCACTTTCCCGGCAAGCCAATTCTTCCTGGCGTTCTTATCATTGAAGCCGTGGCCCAGACGGCTGGAGTGATGCTGGGATCATCCGCTCCGCAAGGTGCAGCAGGGGTTGCATTGCTTGGGGCCGTAAACCGTTTCAAATTTCTCAAGCCAGTCACTCCCGGGCAGCAATTACGCATCGAAACCATAAAGCTGACTGGCGCAGGAAAGATGGCTTTGATCAGCGGAACTGTGTGTGTGGGAGAAGAAATCGTAGCCAGCGGCGAGTTATCGGTAGTATCAGCTTGAGGAGCAAGTAGACAAAAAGGAAAAGTACTGGTGGCTCTAAAATTTCAGACTCACGCGCGGCAGTTTTTTACCGCCTTGCTTACGGAGCAGCTTGATCCCGGCCGTGCTGCCGCAGCCGTGTTTTTGGGCATCTTCATCGGCATAGTTCCCATCTACGGACTCCAGACCGTGGCGGCGCTTGGTCTCGCGATTCTCTTCCGGTTAAACAAGCCTTTGACCCTGGCAAGCACTTTCATCAACAATCCCATTCTCCAGCCCTTCATTGTTATCTCCTCCGTGGAACTAGGTTGCTTTATTCGCACCGGCTCTTTTCAGCCTTGGAAGCTGTCAGCCGTAACCGGCGCGCACATGAGGGACGGCCTTTTATCCTGGCTGATTGGCAGCCTGGTGCTGGGCATACTTGCCGGCGCTGTTGGCGCTGTTATTACCGCGGTGATCCTTCTTCTAAGGGCGCCAGGCAATCCTGAACTCCGTGCGCGTATTCATTTTGTGAATCGAACATTTGCCCAAAGCCCGCAGATTCGACCGGGGATTTGTTCGCTGGAAGCTGAGACTGGATCGAATCTTCGGCTTGCTTAAGGCTGAAGGACTGGGCTCGGGAACGGTGGTGGATCTTGGTTGCGGGTACGGCATGGCTCTCTGTTTTGCGGCCTTCGGCGACAGCAACCGACGCCTGGCCGGATGCGACTTGAATGCGCATCGGATTGCCGTTGCTCGGCAGGCTCTCAGCACCCTGAACGCAGAGGTGAGCGTCGCGGACGTTCGTCAATTTGAAATTCCGCCTGCAGGCATGATTTTGATTCTGGATGTCTTGCAATATTTGTCCGCCGATGAGCAACTGGCATTGTTGCAACGATGCTGTTCAGCGCTTACGCCCCAGGGAAGGCTGATCTTTCGCGTTCACGATCGCGAGCGCGGCCTGTGGTCGACGATCACCATGGCCTTCGACCGCCTGCTGTTCACGCTTCGATCGGGTGGGCACTCGCCCGTTGATGCTCTCTGCCGCGCAGTACCAGAGCGCACTGGAGAGCGCCGGAATGCAGGTTAAAACTCGCCGCTTCAGAAACCTCTTGCCTCTGGCTCATATTCTGTTTGTTGCGAAAAGACCTGCTACGGAGAGCGCGCCATGATGGCCCGCTTGATGCGCCTGGTGGGCCGCCTGGTGATTGGTCACCCGGGGATGGTGACGGGCGTTTCCCTCGTCCTGACGATCTTTCTCTATGCCAACATTCACAACCTTCGCACTGGAACCGACCTAACCGATATGTTTGGCAATCGCGATCCGCAATGGCAGGCTGCGAGCAAACTTGGCAAAGAGTTGGGGTATGGCAATCAGCTCTTTGTGCTGATCGAAGCGCCTGAAAGTGGAGCGGATGCAACCGGCGCAATGGAGGAGATGGCCGATCGTCTCACCGCCGAGATGCAAGCCAGCGGACAGTTCAAACAGGCGAGATGCGGATTGCAGGAAGAGGAACTGCTCAATATCGTTCGGTTCTATTCCTGGAATTTTCCGTCCTTCGCGCAGCCCGGGCAAGCCGAAGAGTTCAAGCAACGGCTGGATCCAAAGCAGATTCATCAAACCATCCGCCGCTCCGCCACCGAGTTAGTAACTCCGTTTTCCACTCTGGGGGCCAATTATTTTGTTGCGGATCCACTGGGCCTTATGGGAATTGCGGCACAAAACAGCCAGGGCTTCTCGCAGTTCGCCAGCTTCGACCTGGCATGGGGAAGCGGCAACCGATTCTTCAGCAAGGACCACAAGGCACTCCTGATCATTGCTGAGCCCCGCCAATCGGCCGTTGACTACAAATTCGCCGAGCAAACCGTGCAATGGACTCGGGCGCACATCCAGTCGCTTTCCGCCGACCCCGACCTACGCGATTCTGGCGTGCGAGCCATTCCTGCCGGAGCATATGTTTACGCGGAGCAGGATCACAAGTTCATCGAAAGCAATATTCGCCGGGTTTCTCTGATCTCGATCATTGGCAATCTGCTGTTGTGCCTGCTGGTCTATCCCCGGATCCCGATGCTTCTGCTTTCACTGCTGCCCACCAGCCTTGGCATTCTATGGACCACCGGCATCGCGAGTTTCTATCCCGGAGAGGTGAATCTCATCAGCCTCTCTTTCATTGCCATCCTGGCGGGGCTGGGAGATGACCAGGTTGTGCATTTCTTTAACCGGATGCCGCAGGAGTGGGCAAAAGGCGGGACCCTCAACGAGGCCATGCTGCGCACGTTTGAAACTACAGGTGCCAGCATTGTCTTCTGCATTGTTACTGCGGCAACATCTACCGCGGCCTTAGCCGCATCCGGCTTCAAAGCGCTGGCTGAGTTCGGTTTCATTCTCACGGTGGGAATGTTCATGATGATGTTCCACACCCTGTTTACCGTTCCCGCGCTGATGCAGCTCTGGGGGCGGTTTTCCAAGCCGCGCGCGCCAGAGACCATCACATTTCGATTTCTCCCATTGCTGGCGCGAAGGTCCGTCGATTTTGTAGGCCGGCACACACGGTTCGTCGTCGCTTTTTCGTCGGCAATATTCCTGCTGTCGATTCTGATGCTGCCGTCCATCCATCTCGGTGGACGTTTCGAGATCGATGGCGGCGCCGATAATCCGGCCGTTGTCGCGCAGAATCGCCTTTCCGCAAAGTTCGGAATTGAGGGCAGTCCAGACGTGCTGTTGATTGCGGGCAGCCAGGAGGAAGTGCTCGAGCGAGCTGAGCAGCTTACGGCCGGCCTTGAAACCTATCGGCGGCAAGGCGCTCTAAAATCCGTCTTCAGCCCCACCAATCTGCTACCCTCGGTTCGCACACAGAGGCAACGTGCAGCTTCACTGGCCGATATCGACTTTTCCGCTTCGGCTCGTGCATTGGAGGATTCATTACGCGAAAATGGCTTTCGGACAGAGCCGCAGCGGCCTTACATCGAGCAGTTAAAAAGGCTCGGTCAAGGCGCTGACCCCGTGACTCTGGAGAAAGCTGCCGGCTTCCTTCCGCCTGGTCTCCTCGACAACAGTATCCGCAAGACTGCGGACGGCAGCTACGTCGCTGCAATTGCCTACTATGCCACCAATCCCAATGACATCCAGGCGATTCCCGACTCAGTGCTCGAGTCGTGGCGCCTTCAATTTGGCCCGTTTGTGGATTTTTCTTTCGAGAAGATCAACCGCGATATGGAGAGCAGGATCCTTCACGACAGCCGCAGGGCATTGCTGTGGACGGCGGCTGCTATCGCTCTGATCGTCTATCTCTGTTTCCGGAACCTCCGCGTCTCGCTGGTCGTATTGATGCCCATCGTATTCGCAATCATCGTGACTTTCGGTTTGTTGCGGCTGGCAGGACACCACTTCAGTTTCATGTCGATTACCGCTATTCCACTCATTATCGGCATTGGAATTGACAATAGTATTCATCTGGTCCGCCGCTACCTTGAGAGCGAGCAGAACAGCATCCTGGTCATCGCAAAGGCTTCAGGTGCGGCGCTGATTCAGTCCAATCTGACGACGATCGTCGGCTTTGGCGCACTCATGGCATCAAGTTTTGCGCCGCTTGCCGAGTTGGGACTTGTAACCTCCCTCGGAGTTGCCCTCGCTCTGGCCGGTGGTCTCTGGATCGTTCCCGCTGTCATCTTCCTTGGAGAAGGGAAAAAAGACCTGAATGCCACGGGCCGATAAGCTTCCTGCCTGGCCGCATCGCGGCAGAAAAATCAAATAATTGTAGGCTGTATGGGGATTTCGTCAAGCGTTTGGTCATGAATGATCTCCTGCTTATGAGAGGTCATTTATCTTTATGACCCGCTTGTTTACTATGGTGCCCAGAGGGGGACTTTGAACCCCGACGGCCTTGCGGCCTGCGGATTTTGTCTCTCCGGGGCAATCCTGCACCAAGTTGCACCAAGAAACACAAAGTTGTTAAGCGATTCTATTTATTTTTGCGTCTTGCCATCGTGTTTTTCATACAGTTTCCCCTTATCTGCGTTCAAGTGTTCCGCAAGCCATACTCATTCCGCGAGGTGCAATTGTTAATTCGCCTGCGGCGTCTCTTGGCGAAAGATGCGCGGGCTCATATGCGTTCATTTAGTAAAGCGGTTTAACTGATGATATTTTGACATGTCCAGAAATTTGTGATAGTTTTGTCCCTACCTCAACGGAAGAAATTAGAGGCACCCTAATTTTTTAGGCGCCTCCGGTTTTGTGTCGAGGTGAGGCTACAAGCCGCAGAAAAAAGGAGTCGCAAATGGTCAGAAATCAACTGAGGCAAGCGAAACGTAACTTGATATGGACTTTCCTGTTCTCGCTCGGCTTCTGCTGTGTCTTCACAGGCATGGCATTGGCCCAGGTTGACCAGGGCGCAATTAACGGTGTTGTGAAGGATACCGCGGGCGCGGTCGTACCGAATGCCCAGGTCACACTCACCAATACGGATACGAATTTCGTTTTGCCAGGCAAGACGGATGCAAGAGGACAATACACCTTTTCTCCCATCAAGATTGGTCATTATACGGTGAGCGCGACGGCTCCCAAGTTTGCGACGACGACCCAGCAAAATATCACCGTCAACATTCAGGACGTGCTGAAGATCGATATCGTCTTGAAACCCGGCGGCGTGCAGGAGAACGTCACTGTAACCGCTGCGCCTCCTTTGCTGCAAAGTGAAAGCTCCAGCGTGGGTCAGGTCGTGGACACTGAAGCGATCAACAACACACCACTCAACGGACGCAACTGGATCTATATTGCGCAGTTGACGGCCGGCGTTGCTCCAGCCATAGCGGCCGGCGGCGCACCCGGTGCAGGCACGGGAGACTTCTCGGCCAACGGCCAGCGCACCCTGCAGAACAACTTCATCCTCGACGGCGTTGACAACAACAACGACACCGACAGCATGCAGAACGGCCAAAGCTACAACGTCAGGCCTCCACCGGACGCGCTGGCTGAATTCAAGCTCGACACTTCCAACTACAGCGCCGAGTTCGGGCACTCGGCTGGCGCTGTGCTCAACGCCAGCATCAAGTCGGGCACCAACCATATCCACGGAGATCTGTGGGAGTATGTCCGCAATAACGCATTCGATGCGGCGGATTGGGATGCCGGCGGCGTCGTTCCCGCATACCATCAGAACCAGTTCGGAGCCACGCTCGGTCTTCCCATATTGAAGAACAAGCTCTTCTACTTTGGCGATGCCGAAGAAAATCGCATTGCCTTTGCCGTTCCCGACACAGGTTTGAACGTGCCCACGGCCAGCGAGCGCAAAGGGGACTTTTCGGAGTTTTTCAATCCAGCTCTCACGGCCCAGAGCGGCCCCATAGGAATCTTTGCGCCAAATACCGCCGGTCAGATACCCTTGACCCAAGCCGGCGGCGCGTTTCCGAACCCCGTTACCTCATGCACCTCAGGCAAGCTCAGTATGCTCCTGGACTGGCGTTCCTACCACCAACGTACTTACTCCGGGCAGTCCCTACAGCGCCACAGGAGCATTGCCTACCGGGATGATGGATCCCGTCGCCGGGGAGATTCTGGCTGATTACCCCCATCCGAACCAAGGCGGGTGGACATCCGCCAATTACGGCACCCCGGGCAGCGGCAATTTGTATAACAACTATGCCATCAATGTGCCTGTCAGAGACACTACCTTCAAATGGGATCAGCGCCTGGATTGGAACATTAGCGCCAAGGATCAGACCTACTTGCGCTATAGCTACTCCAATGAGCATGTCGGCCAAGCTGTAGCTCCGCTTGGAAACATTATTGATGGTGGCGATAATGAGCCTTCCGGCGTTGCGGCTAACACCGTTTTCAACAAGGCTCAGAACTTCATGTTCAGCGAAACCCACCTTTTCAACCCTTCGGTCATCAATGAATTTCGCTTTGGATACAACTACGGCTACTCGATCATTGCTCAGTTGAACGACAATATCGATGCGGAGACGTTGATTCCCGGCATGGGAGGCGTGCCTTTTAGCGGCCCGGGAACGGGCGGTATCCCGCGCGTCCGCCTTTACAACCAGGCGAGCAGAAATACTGCCATAACTACGGCAGGTGGGGGCTACGGCATTCCGTCTCTCCAACGTCAGGATGTCTATCAGATTCTTGACAACCTGACCAAGATTCATGGGAGCCATTCTTTGAAGTTTGGGTTCCAGTTTGAGAGTATTCGCCCCGCCCTTTCGGCGTCCGTGTTAGGCCGCGGCTATTACAACTTCGATGGCGTTTACAGCGGCAGTTATACTCCCTCTGTTGACGGCGTTGGCGGCGGCGGTCATACACCGCTTACCGGAATAGGCGCAGCCGATGCCTTTGAAGATAATGCGGGAAATATGGAGATGTCTCCCAACTGGACGACTGAATACTATCGGGATTATCGTGCCGGGTATGCTCAGGACGACTGGAAATTCAACTCCAAGTTGACCGTGAATCTGGGCGTCAGGTACGACTTTATTCAGCCGTACAGCAGCAAAGATGGCGCGCTGGCCAACTATATCATCAACTCGGAAGGCGTAAATCCAGGGGGCGCGGCAATCAATGGTTCTTACGTTTACGGCACGGGCACCTACGTCTTGCCCGCCATAGCCGCAGCCGCATTTCCTGTTGGGGCGCCATTCCTGGCTACCTTGGCCGGAAACAACTCCAATCTCGTCTACACCAGCGCCAACCAGCATTCTTTAACCGGCGTTCAGCACTATAACTTTGCTCCCCGCATCGGGTTCGCCTATGCGCTCGATCCAAAGACTGTGGTGCGCGCTGCCTACGGCATCTTCTACGGAGCCATTGAATCTCCTGGAGCCGCCGAGCTGGAGACAAACTTTCCATTCGCCTACAACACGGTTATGTACAATCCCTACCTGGGGAATTACGGCGAGTGTTTCCCATCCCCCAACGCTGGATATGACAATTACCTGAGCACTTGCCCGTCCAACGGCACATCGGATCTATCTGTAAATGATCCCGGCAATCCAACGCCCGGGGTACCGTCCCAGAGTTCGACCGCCGATTACAGCATAACGGCCGGCTGGAACCCCTTCCCATACCCGACAACCCTCGAAACCGGTGCGTCGGGCTATTTGGTGGGTGGCGTCGTGAATCCTGCCAATGCATCGGGCGAGGCAACTGCGCTCGCCATGTCCGATCCCAACGTCAAGACTCCCTACACGCAGAGCTACAACTTGACGGTTGAGCGCGAGATCATGAGGAACATGGTCGCGAGTGTTGGCTATGTTGGAAACAACGCCAAGCATACGTATGCCGGCACCAGCCCCATGTCTCCTCTTACTCTCACCAGCCCCAACGATCCCACCGACATCTATGCGTTCCCAGGCCTGGGCATTTACGCTCACGATCAGCAGTGGATCGGCGAAAGCATGTATAACTCATTGCAGGCGAAGCTCGAACAGCACCTGACGTACGGGTTGAGCTTCCTTGCCACCTATACCTGGTCGCATGCTATGGATGACGCTGGAAACCCCGGGATTGGAGTTGGCCCACCGTTCCGGAACTCAAACCTCATTCCGCTCAAGGATGAGTTCACCAACGCCAATTACGATATCCGTCACCGCTTCACGTTCAACGGCTCGTATGATTTGCCGTTCGGCAAAGGCCGCGCATATATGAACCAGGGCGGAGTTCTCGACTATCTCGTAGGCGGCTGGGAAACAAGCGCTACATGGACTGCGCAAACGGGCATTCCGTTTACGGTTACAAGCGGCAACAATTTCGACGGCGCCCAAGGCATTGGCCAGTACAATGCAATTAGGATTGGCGATCCGTTCAAGGGCGGCGGTACTCCGCCTGCGGCAAACGTCGATATGCTGGGTTCTACATGCCCAGCTTCGGTGCATAACAGGCAAAACTGGTTTAACCCTTGCGCGTTCATCGATCCGCAGTCTGGAACGGATACGGCAGGAGCCGGCGGAACAGTACAAAACGGGCCTGGCATCCCGGTTGGTACACCGTTGGTCGGCCTTGCCAACGCCACTCGCATACTCCGGTTCAAAATCAGCCCAGATTCATGGACCGGGATGGGAACGCGTCAACATGTCCATGTTCAAGAACTTCAAAACCTGGCGCGTCAGAGTACGTCCAGTTCCGTGCGGACGCCTTCAACCTTTTCAACACTCCCTCCAACGGCCAGCCAGACAATCCCTCTCTTGGTCCGACTGCCGGTCAGATCATCAACACTCAGCAGTTCCAGAACTACACGCCCGATGCGCGGTTCTTCCAACTCGCCGCAAAGTACGTGTTCTAAGAACGGAAGCTAACCTGCAGGCGTAAATACGTTCTGCAGCTCGAACGGCAAAACTCCCGCGGGCGTGAAAGCGCCCGCGGGAGTTTTTGTTCGGCCTGCCGAGTCCGGCCTGGCACTCAATAACAAGTCGTCCAGTTGCTTTCCCAGTGACGGGCAGTTGGGATCAGCAATTTTGGGGATGAATTTAATCGAAGTGCCTTATTTTCAATGGTGCCCAGAGGGGGACTTGAACCCCCACGGCCTTGCGGCCTGCGGATTTTAAGTCCGCTGCGTCTGCCAATTTCGCCATCCGGGCTCGGAAGCAATGCCTCCTCATTATGGTAACTGAAGGAGCGGCCTAGTTACCCGCAATTCCCTGCCCGCTTCGACCGGCGGAAAGACAGCAACGGCCTCCACCAATAGTTGCTCGCACGATTGGCATTCCTTCCCAGGCCGGTAAAGACTCTGGATGAAGCGGCTCTATTGAACCTTGCGGAAGCAGATATTCTCGCCGTCCAGCCGGTACTCGGCTGAACAGACATCGCCGCCGCAGATCATCGTCTCTCCGCCGCACAGTTGGCGGCGCGTAATCAGTCCCATGGTCCCGCAGCGCGGGCAGGACATGACGGCTACAAACGGGTTTTGCGCATGGCCCAGCTTCGCCTGGTTTTCCAGCACGAAAACCGTTCCTGGGTCCATTCTTTCGGGAATCCATTCTTCCAGAAACTGCAAGTCGGCTGACATCGTGCCCTCCAGTGGGTTGATGTAACCGAGCCGCGCCCTTCTTCTCCTGGCCGGCTCCTGTTGACAACAACAGCAGGCTGCGAATGGCATACGCGGAGGTTTGGATTCCTCCGGTCAAGACTTATTGTTCTCCATGTTGCCGGGGTACGCCTGTCGATGTCAACCAGGAATCGCGCGCTGGGGAGTATCGAGAGGGATTCCTCGTCCCATAGAGGAGAACATCCTGCCTATTGGGAGGCCACCGCCAGTGCCCTGCCCTGCGAACCGGCAAAGGCGTCGATCGCTTTGTAGGTTTCCTCGTTGCGCAGGATCGCCTCCACGTATTCGCGGGTCTCGGTGAATGGAATGGATTCCACAAATTCGTCGATGCCGTGATAGGGTCCGGCGGCCTGCCAGTCGACAACGCGATCGTCGCCGGCGTTGTAGGCGGCCAGCGCATACTCCACCACGCCGCCAAATTTATCCAGGGTCTTGCGCAGGTAGCGGGTGCCCAGGCGGATATTGGTCTCCGGGTCGAGCAGTTGAAAGGTCTGGAAGTGGCTCATCCCCTCTTCGCGCGCCATTGCTTTGCCCGCCGAAGGCAGCAGTTGCATCAGGCCGCAGGCATTGGCGTTGGAGATGGCCGAGGGATTGAACTCCGACTCCTGGCGGATCAGCGAGGCCACCAGATACGGATCGAGATTGTTCTTCGCCGACTCGGCCTTGATCGTCTCCCACCACGGCTCGGGAAAGAGAATCCGCCAGTAGGCCAGCGGAATGGACTTGATGGAGGCCGAGGCCGCGTAGGGCAGCGCCCGCTTCAGCGCGCGCATGGCGCGGAAGTGCTCGCCATAGGAGGCATAGATCTGCGCCTCGGCCAGCGCGCTCCACGAAGAGGAGTCGGGATCGGCGGCAATCTCCTGCGCAATGTAGTCGTTCAGGCCCGCATTGGCCAGCAGGCGCGCCTTGGCCAGGTGCGGGACTGTCGGCGGGAAAGCTCTCCTCGAGCTGCGGCACCGGCGGAGCCTGGAAGCGGTCCAGTTGCGGCTCCGCGGACGGCGACTCATTCGCGCAGATCGCCCAGCGCGGCCAGCCGCTGCCGCGCCATCTGCGCATAAAAGAAGTGCTGGTAAGCGCGGATGATGGTGCGATAGTTGGCCGCGGCCTGGGCCGGGTTGTGGTCCTGCGTCTCATAAAGGCGCCCGCGCCAGTAGAGTGGCGGAGACCGTCTCCGTGGCGCTGGGATAGAGCCGGATCTGCTCGTCGAAGAGGCGCGCCGCATCGGCATAAAGCCCCTGCCGGTAACTCAGCCAGCCGGCCCGCCAGTGCGCCGCCGCGGCATTCTTGCTGTCGGGAAAGTGCGTGGCCAGGTAGCTGTAGTACTCGACCGCCGTGGCATAATCGCGCCGCAGCAGATACATATTGCCGCTGGAGTAGAGCGCCTCGGCCAGCCACGGGCTCTGCGGGAATCGCGACTCCATCTCCGCCACGATGCGCTTCTGCTCGTCCAGATCGTTGCGGTTCCGGGCCAGTTCCATCAGCAGGTAGAGCCGCCGCGCGCCGTTCTCGTCCTGCGTATCGGGCAGCGCTTCGGCCTCGGCCGTGGTCAGCCGCTTCAGCTTCAGGTCGCAGGCCGCCGCGGCCACGGCAAAGCCGTTGCGGCTCTGAGCATCGAGGCTCGGACTCGCGGGCCAGCGCGCGGTATTGCTCTGCGGCCTCTGCGTAGCGGCCGGCGTTGTAGTAGGCGTCGCCCAGGCTGCGCAACTCGGCCGTCGTCAGGCTGGTCTCCGCGCCCATCGCCGTCAGCTTGGCCCGCGCAATCTCCGCCTCGGAGCTCAGCGGATGGCCCAGCAGCAGCTGCTTGAAGATGCTGCTCCGCCTTCTGCGTCTGCCCCAGCGCGAATGCCACCTGCCCCTGCGCAAGCTGATAGCCGGGGCGGTTCGCAGCCGCAGTTCCGGCCGCTGCAGCCAGCACCCGCTGCGCGCCCGCCGCATTCGTTCATGGCCAGCAGCGCGTTGGCCTCCAGTTCCGGCGCCTGGGCAACGAAGATGCTGTCCGGATAGCGCTCGGCAAAGCCGTGCAGCAGCGCCTCGGCTGCGGCCTCATTGCCGGCCTCGTGGTTGGCCCGCGCGCCCAGAAAATCCGCGTAGTCGGCCAGCTCCGTCGCCCGCCTGCCGCGCCAGGCGGAAGTTGGCCGCCGCCTCGGCGTAGCGCTTGTCCAGCAGATAGGCGTGGCCCAGCGCCAGATAAGCCGCCGCCGCCGCCTCGCCGGTGTGCGTGCTGCGCGTACTTGGTCACGCCCGCATAGGCCGCCGGCGTGCGCAGCGTGGCCAGTTGCTGGGCCATGGGCCGCAACTCGGTCGAGGCCACAAAGGCCAGCTTGATGCGCGCCGTCCGCGCCGCTCGCTCTGCTTGCTGCGGCTTGCCGGCCTTCTTGCCGGCTTTCTTGCTGCCGGCTTCTTGCTTCGGCAGGTCTTCTTTGGCTGCTTCGAGCCTGGCATTCGAACTGCGCGCCTGGCGCTGGCTTGCCTGACCGCATTGGCCGCAGTTGCCGCCGCTGTTGCCCCGCGAGCGGCGACACCATCAGCAGCAGGAAAGCAGGACGGCCAGGCAGCGCGCGAGCCAGCTGCGAAATGGAAGTTGGGGAAGTTGCGACCCTCATATCTTCACTTTAAGCTGCTTTCGCGCCGTACGTGGCCTCAGGGAACCAGTGACGTTACCGCAATGCTAATTCCGCAAAGATGCGATCGTCTTCGAACTCCGCGACCGCCAGTCTCAGCCCGGTTTGGTCCCCGGCCCTGCCGTCCGTTACACTCATCTCTTAGGGCCTGCGGCGAACGCCGTCAGCCGGCCTCAAACGATTTCCGCAACCAACCCCCATGCCGACCATCCAACCGATTGCAGGAGAACTCGAGCCGCATCCCGACGTAGCCCTGGTCGAAAGGGTGCGCGGCGGTGATGTCTCGGCCTACGATACGCTGGTCCGCAAGTACGAGCGCCAGATCTTTCGCATCGCCCAGCACATCACGCAGAACCGCGAGGATGCCGAGGACGTCATGCAGGACGCGTTCCTGAAGGCGTACGAAAAGCTCGATCAGTTTCAGGGGAATTCGAAGTTTTACACATGGCTGGTGCGGATTGCGGTCAACGAAAGCCTGATGCGGCTGCGCAAGCGGCGCACCGGCAAGATGGTTTCGATCGACGAGGACATCGAGACCGAAGAGGGCAGCGTCCCCCGCGATCTGGCCGACTGGGCGCCCGACCCGGAGCAGAACTACAACCAGGCCGAGCTGGCCGAGATTCTGCGCAAGACCATTCAGGGGCTGCCGCAGGGGTTTCGTATCGTGTTTGTGCTGCGCGACGTGGAAGGGCTTTCGACCGAGGAGACGGCGGAGACGCTGGGGCTGAGCATTCCCGCCGTCAAGTCGCGCCTGTTGCGCGCCCGGCTGCAACTGCGCGAGCGCCTGAGCCGCTACTTCCACAGGAAAAAGGCGGACATGAGAAACGGGGGTTGAAAAGTGACCTGCACAGAGTTTCTCGCCCTTCTCGACGACCTGATCGACGACTCGGTGACCGCCCGAGATGCGCGCCGAACTGCGAAGAGCACCTGCGCGGCTGCGACCACTGCGAAGTCATCCTCAACACCACCCGCAAGACCATCGAAATCTACCGCTCCCACGAGATCTACGACCTTCCCGCCGGCCTCCGCGAACGCCTCCACGCCGCCATCATGGCCCGCTGCAAAAAGGGCTGCTGAGCGCCCGGATTTGCCGATGTCTCGCTGAGCTCGCTGCCCTCGAAGAGCCGTCGTTTTTATCTTCCATGTATCCTGGAAACAATTCACTCTATTTATTACACAACAGGTGTAAAATTCCTTGCAGTTGCCAGCTTCGAAGCAACCTCCTGCGAAGCATCCGTGGCTCCGGCGAATTTCGGCCCAGCATAGTGAGCTAGATCACCAGTCCGTGGCCGGTTCGCTCCGAACTGAAATTTGAATCGCACTGTCTCCCCCCGGTGCGGGTGAGGAGACAGCGATGAAAAACATCCTTGGCACAATCATTCTTTCAGCCATTCTCTTGCTGACTTTTTCTGACAGGCGAGCAAGACAGCAGCACAAGCACGAGAACCAATCCGCAGGCCAACCACTACGCAAGCGAACTGGCGGAGATCGCCCAGACCGGCCCTGATTTGACCGTGTGGCAGGCACAGAGGGCCATCGTCGCCGGCCTCCTGAGTTCCTCCAACTTCAGTGTGGCGAGCCCAGCAGCTTTCGCTTCAATCCAGACAGCTTTGAATTTGACGCGACCCTGCTCAGGCACAGGGATTCACAGCATTTCAAGGTGAATCTGAAGATGTTGCCGCCGGTCGCTGTAAAGCACGGTTCTTCGACGTTCTTGTACGGGGACAGTTTTTTGTACCGGTTGAAGGACGCGACCGGTAAAGACCTTCCCGACCTGCTCGCCAAACTGGGTTGGGATGGACAGGGCCAGCAGACCGCCGAGTTAGTCGCCAACGCGCTTAATCATCTGCACGAGATGGCCGGTGAAAAGGGCACGGCGCTACGCGATTTCCCCCAGGCAGCGACGGCATGGCAGGCGTTGGCTACCAAGCCGCCCATTTCGGAAGCGGTTCGCGCACAACGATTGCTCGCCGAGACTGCCTTCAGGGAGAGAAAACTCACCCAGGCCCTGTACCACTACGAGCGGGGCGTGGAGCTTGATCCGGTGTGGCCCGAGGGCCGATTCAACGCCGCCTTGGTTGCCGCGGAGTTGGAGTATTACAACGAGTCGGTCGAGCAGATGCGCGCATACCTGGAACTGGCGCCAAATGCCCCCGACGCGCAGGACGCGCGCGACAACATCGCGATCTGGCAGGGCAAGGCCGAGCAGCAGGCTGTCAAGGCAACTGAAGACCAGCCTAAACGGCCTTACAACGGACGCGGCTATCCAGGAAACAAGTAATAACAGCGGGCGATCGGCCAACTGCATGGCCTAGCCTGGAGGAGAAACGCATGATTCATTTCAGAGGAATCGCAAGCCAGATCATAGTGTTCCTTCTTGTCACCGGAGCACCGGCGGCCGTTGCTGTGCCCAAGAAGCCACCACTCCAGCAGACTGTTGTACCAACGATGTCCGTCTGCCAGGCTCGCCGAACGATTGTGACTGAGCTACAACAGGCGTCTACAGGTCACAACAGTATGTTGCAGTCGCCGCCCTCTGGCGTCGTTATTAACGCAGTGGAGCTTGCGTTCCATGCCGAACCTAATTTTGACAAGAAAGCCTTTCCTCCCGCAATCTACAAAGTCAATCTGAAAACCCTCGGAGAAGTTACATCATACGGTAAGGCGACCAGAATCAACGGCAAAGACCCCCTGAATGAGAAATCGCATAGTCATGATCTTGTTGAGGCCGTCAGAGAGAATCTTTCCAACTCCAGCATTCTCGCTTTTCTTGAATGGCGAAAACTGAATTACTATCCGGATGAAGAAACACCACAAGCGTTTGCCAACGCATTGAACTCCTTGCGGCTCTACGCTCGCGCTTTTGATTCCTCTACCGGCCTCTCTCCTCCTTGTTTCGCTGATAAAGACGAACAAGCTCGCGTATGGGTGGAGTTTCAAAAGCGAGTCGCCGCATGGCACTCGCTTCCCGCCCGGCCACCGCTCTTCGACGCGGTGCGGAAACAGCAACTGCTGGCCGAAGATGCCGTCAACCAGAAGCAATTTGAAGCCGCCGCCGCAGCTTACGACGCCGGAACCCAGATCGATCCCATGTGGCCGGAGGGGCACTTTAACGCCGCCGCGATCTACGGCGAGCTCAAGGATTACGACGACGCCGTCTGGCACATGCGCTGCTATCTGGAATTGATGCCCAACGCACCCGATGCTCAAACCGCCCGCGATCAGATGCTGCTGTGGCAGGCGAAAGCCGAACAGCAGACGGCCTCGCAATAGCAGCGGGGGATGAGCCTGCGAAGGCCTGATAACGTAACGATCTGCGTACCGAATCGAGGGAGAAAGCAAATGAACGAAGGACAAGAAAAATTACAACGGAAGATTGGGAAACGTCCTGGTTTGTTTTGGCTGCTGTTTGCGGTAGCCTCCTGCGGGTGGCTCATCGTCTCCGTCACCCTGCACGCGGAGGATAACCGGACCGTGGCTGACATGAATACGTGCGTTGATATTGCCAAGTCAGGATTTCAGAACGATATAGATGGAGCCATTGCCAAGATCACACCTATTATTGAGAGCGATCCACGAGTTGCTTACGTGTGCATCCAATTGAGGGCTGACTTGTATGCCAAGAAAGGCAATCTGAACCAAGCAATTATTGACGCCAGCCGTGCAATCGAACTATCACCAAAAGAGCTGGGTGCATACGGTTTGCGCGCATCACTCTATGTGATGGCACAACGATGGGATCTGGAGCTGGCAGATTGCACTGTGGTACTTGCCAAAGCAAAGATGGATACCAATTGCCTTGTGAATCGTGAAACTGCTTTGTATAAACTGAATCGCTACGCTGACGCATTGGAGGCATCGGACGTGGTCCTGAAAGTTGAGAACAAACTCAATTCAGATCAGAAAGAGAAGGCGTACCAGTTTCGCGGGTATTCGCAATTTTATCTTAACAATTACCCGGAGGCAATCAGCAGCCTGAATCAGGCCGTGACGCTAGGGGACACTGATGTATGGGCATACATGATGCGGGGAGTCGCGGAATGGAAGCTCGGTCAGTTCGATAAAGCCAAATCGGACGCAGCAGATGTACTTCAACTTGACGCGGAGAAACAGGTCAGGTTTGCAGGGGATCATCTGCTTGAAATGTTCGACTTGGACAAAAGGCGAACGGCCACAATGAATGCAATCGATGCGGCACAAGCAGCAGAGGTCAAAGGAGACTGGCCTGCTGCATTCGAAGCCTGGAATACTGCGTATTCCAATGGCAGCAGGCTACCTACAAGACGGCCCGGCAACCCTTGCCAAAGTTCAAGAAGGCATGATTAGAACCTACGCGAAGCTAGCTGTGAAACCGGCTTTGCCAGAGATCGGGAGACAATTTCAGAAACAGGCTGAAACGTATTTCCAGGAAAAGAATTATCTCAAGGCCGCCGAAGCATACGGCAATCTAATTAACGTGGCCCCGTGGTTTGCACCGGCGTGGTTCAACCAGGGACTCCTCGCAGGGGAACTGCAGCAGTACAAGGCCGCAATCACAGACATGCAAATGTATCTGAAGCTGGCGCCGGATGCGCAAGACGCTCGCGCCGCCCAGGACCAGATTTATGCGTGGCAGGCAAAGGCTAAGTAAGTTGATCCCGGTGCGAATTCCGGGCAGAAAGCACAACGTTACACGGGCCACTTGAACAGGCGATTGCATCGCCAAGGGAAGTTGGAGGAATGGCCATGATGAAGGTATTGCTGATCACGTTGTTTGCAATCGCGATTGGTTCCATTGCCGCGCAGGCACAGGGCTCGGGCACTTGGGCAGGAGTAAGCCAATGCTGGGACGCAAGCAGCCACCAATGGGTTACAGTTCACCGGGAAATTGTCCGTCATCAAGCGGCGGAAGCGGGGGCGGAGGCGGTTACTTCTCCAACGGTTATGGGTTGTACATCGGCTTACCTTTTCAGCTTATCTACGCTCTCGTCAACGGGATTTTCGGCGGCGGGTCAAACACGAACGCGGCGGATGAGGCGACTGCGGCAACAGCAGGAGCAACTGATGATGGCAGAGGTCCGCCGCCGGGCGGAAGAAGCCGAGCGCCTGCACCAGGAGGAAGAGGCGCGCCGCTTGGCGGCAATTTACAACCGCCTGGCAGTCCACGCTGAAGCTGAGCGGACTGCCCCATCTGGAGCTGAAGACCTCGGGCATTCCGGTGGGCGGCCTGCAACTGAAGCTCGGCGACAACGCGACAGGCGCGAATGTGGCGAGCAATCAGCATGTCCGCGGCTTTAACGAAGGCGGCGTTCCGGGCATTCAGAATATTTACAACGGCGGTCCCAGTCCCTTCTGGCCCAGAGACAAGACGACAACTCAGCCGCCAACCACTTCGTCAGGATTGCAGCTCAAGATGGGCGACGTCGGCCCAGCGCCTCCCGCCCCAGTTGCTCTTATCTCAGATACGGGCACAACGGATTTCAACAAAATGACGCCGCAGCAGTTGGCGGACGCGGCCGATGCTTTCAGCAAGCTGCCTCCCGAGGAGCAGCAGCGGCTGATAGCTGCCGCACAGGCCGCTCCAGCTTCGCCACAACAAGCGCCTCCGTCACCAGCGAGGGGGTGGACCGCAACCCAGGCAAACGATGCTCCGGTGTCGCACCGGCGTCTGCTCCCACGCCGATAACACCGCAAACGGCGGCACAACCCATTGCAGCGTTGCAGCAGCAGGCGAATGCCTCGCAGGCCGCTGCGGCAGCGCCAACTTTGGAAGATGCCTCGGCAAAAGCGCGAGTTGGCTTTGACACGGCGCAGGGGGCGGGGCCAGTGCCGATGGGAGCAGCAAATCCGCCAGCCACTTTGCAGCCCTCGCAGCAATTAAGAAACCCATCGATCCAGCCCCGTAGTTGCCGCCTATCATGCTCCCGTTGCGCCTCCGTCTACATCCCGACAGAGCGCTCCACCGCCCGTCACCAGCGCATGGGTCAAAGAGTACCTGTTTCCAGGCAATCAGCCGGCGATTCCGTTCCCCAGTGATCCCAATCCGCCCCTGAACAACCCCTTGCGCGAGGAGCAGAAACAGCAAGCTGAGCTGAAGGCATGGGATGACTGGGCCACTCAGAAGGCGATCCACATTCACGAAAGTCAAACTGAACCGGGCCAAATCGCGTATCCGCAAGGCACAGTGCAGTCGGGGCTGAACCGAAGCGCCGTCCAGCAGTATGCCCCCGAATTGCTCGACCGCTATAACTCTGACGCCGCATTCAGGCAGAGTGTGGACCTAAGACTGCAATACACTGACGAACACATCGCGCTGGCTTACTACCGGGGATTGGCCGAGGCGCACAAGGCAGCCATTCTGGAGTTCCATGCGGAACTTGACCAGCTCACAGCCGCCGGAAAGCTGGATCGACTTACCCCGCTCGAAGAACAGTACAAGCTGCATCCAGAACGCCGCCAGATTGTGCAAGCCGCATGGGATCGCGCCTCAGCCGATGAGCAAGCTGCGCTGGACAAGGCCCATACCGATGGCAGCGCCGCGGTCGACAAGGAGTACCAGTTGGCCTTTCAGCTGATACGAGGGGATGCCGCGCAGAACTAGTCGGAATGCAGACCTCGCCCATTATTCTCTGTTGAGTTGGCCGTTCCTCAGTGCTTCCCGTACATCTCCATCACATCCTTGCGCAGCTCCGCCCGGCTCTCCGCGCGCGTATAGAACATATGCCCGCCCGGATACTCATGCACTGACACCCGCGTCGGATCGCCCATCACCGGCATCTGGTCCACAGTCAGAATCGAGCCCATGAACGGGCACGAGAGATCGTTCCAGCCATGCACGATCATCACCCGCAGCTTGGGGTCCGCCGCCACAGCCTCGCGCAAATCCGGCACCGCGCCCTTGCGCAAGTCATCGCCGCGATCCCACAGCCGGTTCACTTCGTAGGAGAGCGCGTTATAGCGCGCATCCACCTTCCAGCCCACCGTGCGCGTCACAAAGTCCACCATCGCCGTGGTCATCGGCGCAATGATGCTGGCCAGAATCGGATCGTTGGCCCGCTGCTCGGGCGCAAACGGAAACGGATCGAAGGAGGTCACATTCGAGTCGTAGACCGAGCCCAGCTTGCCCTGCTCGCGGAAGACCTCGCGCAGATACGCCCCCGTCTCCAGCCGCCCGCCGGAGTACTTCACAAACGCCGGATCGAGCCCGGTCAGCTCCGTCACGTGCTGAATCATCTTCTGCGTGCGCATCGGGATCGGAGCGTCCCTTTGAGCAGCGTGGTCGCATACTCCCCGCGCGTATACGCAATCACATCGGCCATCGCCTGCGGCGTCAGCTTGTTCTCGCGCTCCAGGTGCGCCGCGGTAATCGAAGGCAGCGTCATCATCCACGGCAGCGGCGACAGATCGCCGTCATCCTCGATCGTCGGATTCAGATAGGGCGACACCAGCACCACGCCGTTCATCGCCACGCCCAGTTGCGACTGCAGATAATGCGTCATCCGCGGCCCGCGAAATCCGCCATAGCTCTCGCCCACCAGGTACTTCCTCGAACCCAGCCGGTCGTTCTTCACCAGCCAGTCGTAGATGATGCGCGAAAGATACTCGATATCCGGGGTCGGTGCGAGTAGAACAGCTTCTTGGCCTCGGCCTCCGGCACTTCGGCCCGGCTGAATCCCGTTCCCATCGGATCGATGAACACCAGGTCGGTAAAGTCCAGCCACGTGCCGGGATTGTCCGTCAGCACCGCCGGGTCCGACGGACTGTCGCCCTCATTGCCCGCCTGCAGATGCTTGGGCCCGATGGCGCCAAAGTTCAAATAGACCGATGAAGCGCCCGGCCCGCCATTCATCGCAAAGGTCACCGGCCGGTTCTCGCCCTCCATTGTGTAGGCGGTCAGCACCACCTCGCCGGCAATCTTGCCGTCCTTGTCGCGCACCGGCAACGCGCCCACCGTCACTGTGTAGTGCAGCGTCTTGCCGTTCAGTTCCATCGACTGCTGCACATGCGCGTCGGGCAGGCAGCGGAGGCAGCGTAGACTTGTCCGCTGCGGCCTTGTCGTCTGGCTGCGGCCTTGTCGGCAGTTGCTGATTTATCCGCGGCTGCCGGTTCCTTCTCTGCCTGCGCCCAACGCATGCGCGGCAAAGATTCCAAGGCAGAAAAGCGCGCACAAGGCCAGGGCCAAGCGCCTGAGAGAGAGTTGAATCCAAGCAATCCTCATTCCGATAAGATACATCGCGGCCTCCATCCGCGCCAAGCCTCGCTGCCGTCTGGCACCCCCCCCGCCCCATGATTTACCCTCAAACTCGGTATGAAACTCCAGTCACTATTCTTCTCGCTTCCGCCCTGGCCGTGGCCGTTGCCGCCGTCGGCCTTTGCCCAAACCTCCAACCGCAGACCTGCCCGACGCGCCCAGGCGCACCGCCGCCGCCATGATCCATCCCAACGGCCCCACCGTCGTCATGGATACCTCCATGGGCCGCATCACCTGCCAGTTCTATCAGCAGCAGGCGCCCAAGGCGGTGGCCAACTTCATCGCCCTGGCCGAGGGCACAAAGGACTGGACCGACCCAGCCACCAGGAAGGTGCAGCACCACAAGCCTTACTACGACGGCACCACCTTCCATCGCGTCATTCCCGAGTTCATGATTCAGGGCGGCGACCCCACCGGCACCGGCATGGGCGATCCCGGCTACAAATTCGCACGATGAGTTCGATCCCAATCTGAACTTCGACAAGCCCGGCCGCCTGGCCATGGCCAACTCCGGCCCCAACACCAACGGCAGCCAGTTCTTCATCACCGAGCAGGCCTACGACTCGCTCAACCAGCACTACACGCTCTTCGGCCAGTGCGACGACGCCAGCGTCGAGGTGGTCAAGACCATCGCCCGCGTTCCAGCGCGACAGCAGACGACAAGCCGCTCACGCCGGTGGTGCTGAAAAAGGTGACCATCGTCCGCGAGGGCCAGCCGCTGCCGCCATCACCCGCACGCCCAGCCGTAATCCCAAACGTCCACGAATTTCCAGGCGCTCCAGTCTCGATCCTGAGACCTGGAATACCATCGAAACTCACAGAATCAGGAGTCTCCATGGCACTCGCAGCAGGAACCTACGCCGTCTTCTCCACCACCGAAGGCAAGATCACCGTCCGCCTCTTTGAGTCCGACGCGCCCATCACCGTCAAGAACTTCATCGAACTGGCCGAGGGCGCCAAGGAGTGGACCCACCCCACCACCCGCGCCAAATCCAAAGACAAGCTCTTCGACGGCACCATCTTCCACCGCGTCATTCCCGACTTCATGATCCAGGGCGGCGACCCCGCCGGCACCGGCATGGGCGGCCCCGGCTATCGCTTTGAGGACGAGACCAAGGGCTCGCCGCACAAGTTCGACAAGCCCGGCAAGCTGGCCATGGCCAACTCCGGCCCCAACACCAACGGCTGCCAGTTCTTTATCACCGTCGCTCCCACCGACTGGCTCACCGGCAAGCACACCATCTTCGGCGAAGTGGTGGAAGGCCAGGACATCGTCAACAAAATCTCCCTCGTTCCCCGCAACGGCCAGGACAAGCCCCACAAGCCCGTCGTGCTTGAGTCCGTCGTGATCGAGCGCGTCGGTAATTGAGGACTGCCTTAGTAATGTCCGCACAGGCGCGCCGTAGGCGCAGTATTTGTTAGCCCCGCGCTTAAGCGTGGGGAAAAAGGGTTCCAAACAATCGGTAATTGAGGACTGCCTTAGTAATGTCCGCACAGACGCGCCGTAGGCGCAGAGTTTGTTAGCCCCGCGCTTAAGCGTGGGGAAAAGGTTTCCACACCTTTGTTATGGAGTCCCGTAGGGACGCTGCAAGGAAATTATTTATGCAGCAAAGAATAAAGCATTTTCATCCAGGCGCCCAGTCCTCGCCCACCTATCCGAAGACTGGGCGCCTTTCGTTCGCGCAAATTTACGGCCTGCGTCGGAATCTGTGGTGTGCACACCCTTCCGGGTTAAACTTATCGGCATGGTCTCCTCTCGCCGGTTACTATCCCTCTCTTCCAGCACAATTTTGCTTCTAGCCTTCTCGCTCAGTATTGCTTCCTCCGCCCAACAGTTCAAGACCGGTGCAAGCGATTGCCTCTCGAAAGCCGACCTCCTGAACCAAGCCGCCACGACCGACCGTTGGATGGAAATTGATCTTTACTGGTTCAAGCAAAAAGATCTGAAGAAATCGGTGCATGAATTCTGGGATCGATTTCAGCCTCTCTACGCTGGGGTCAGCGGTTACCGCGGCGTAATTCTCAATTTCGGCTGGACGGTCGGTCCGGTGATGGAGTGGTCCGGCCATCTCGATCAAAGAATCTCGCTCCCCACCGGATCAGGTCAGAGCCGATGGGTCGATCAAAGCGCGCCGCTGACCGGGACCACTGCGGAACGGAAGCAAAAGTCAGAGGCCCGCTACGCAGGATCGATAGTGAGCACGCGGCGAGGCTACGATCCATGGACATATGGCGATGTAAAGCGACTGATCGCGGAGATCAAGCGGAAGCGGCGCGTCGCGGCATCGCCGGTTTCAAAGTGGGCATGTTGAACTACGCATGGACAGATGCGTACGGAGAGGAGGCAGCCTGGGTTAGCCGGCACCCTGAAGCATTCACAAAACCTGCCCCATCGCTGCCTTTAGATCTAGCGCACCCAACCGCTATTTCGATCCCGCAGCGCACCTACACGCCGACTCGACCCCGCTCGGCGGACTGCCCGCACGGAATTGCCGAGGGAATGCCGGTCCATCGTGCCTACGCGGCCCAGTGGGGTAGCATCTCACGCGCGCTGGGACTGGATGCGATTATGCTCCGCGATTCCTTCGGCATGCCAGTTCCCTACGAGCGCGGCGGTCCCTGGGGCCCGGTTGCTCCCTCTGCGGAGATCGATCCACCAGGCCACCGAAGCAGTTGCGGCGCTGGTGAAAGAGACCAAAGCTTGCCAATCCCACATGCACTGGTCATGATGTATTCGAATGGCGCCAGCGCGGTTGCCGACTGGCCGTCCAATGGATTCGATCTCGAAACCATCGCCAAGCAAGGTTACCTCGATATCTGGGTAGACCAGACCTGGGCGGGGCGTGGAACGAGGTCGGCATCCGCTACAAAAATTTCTGGAACAACCCAACGCTGGGCTGGACCTACCAGCTTGATTACATGCTGGCCCACGCCGCCATTCTTGCCGATACCAAGGTCCGTCACTATCCCCTCGTCGAAACCTTCGACGCATGGGAGAGCTGGGACGTGATCCACTCCGCGCCGCAACGCTTGCGCTGGGGAATCTGGGCCTACTCCCACGCAGCGGTCAAGACGCCGAATGGATTGAAGATGCCAGTGGGCAGCTATATTTCCTGGGCCAATCAAGGCGACCGCTTGCTGAGCGAAGCCGATGTGAACTTCCTTGCGAGCAACATCAACGCAGCAGTAGCGGACGCGCACAAAACAACAACAGTCTTCGGTCCAACCCTGGTCTATTCGCGCCAGGCGATGCAATGGCAGACCGACCGCGCATCGCCCGGCCAGGACGCGAATGAATGGCTGGATGAACAGGCGGGATCGCTTGCCAAGTGGCCGGTTCCAATTCTCTCCGCCACGCGCGTGGAATGGCTGCCGCGCGTCCAATCGGACCTGTTTCTAATCCAGACCCCGTCGCATCTCTCCGCCACGCGGTTGGACGCTCTCAAAAAACTCATCAAAGGTGGTCAGCCAGTCGCCCTGGTTGGAAATTTCGCCGGCAGCATCGACAATTCGCTCTTGCAGTTAGCTGGCCTGCACGGAGGTAGCACTTTCGTTGAGAAGCCAATTCGGATGTGCAAGGCATCCACGCAAGCTGCTGGAGTCTAGTAAAGAACATCCCTCCTACATTCAGCACCTATTGCCGTCCTGAGAGCGGCTCTCCAGCGGCAGATACGACGGTGATCTACACCGAGGAAGGCTCCCCGGCACTCACGCTCAAAGAGACCGGAGGCCTGCTGGCAGCCGCATGGAACGCTCCAGATCTGATGTCGCTCCAGGATATTCCACTTTCACGGATTTGGGGAAACACCGGCGCTCCTTACGCTCTAGCCGCCGGTACTCTGAACGAAATGCTGCGGCGTAATGCCAGCCTTCACGCGAGCCAGATCGACTTGAACCAAACGATGAGCATTGCCGCCTGGCGCACAACCAATGGAACCATTCACCTGTTGGCGGGCAATCTGGAAGAGGGCTTGCGCGACGATGCCGACCTCTCACGCCATGCCACTCTGGCTATCCCCAAGTCGTGGCGCGGCGAGAGCTGGAAGGACGACTGGACCGGGCAGAAGTCTTCTTTCAAAGACGGCCATTTGCAGATCGATCTTTCCCAGGCTTCATCCGCCCTACTCGAATCTTCGCAGTAAAGCATAAGCCTTTCGTGCGGTCAGAGTCCTGGTCGTAACTAGAGTTGCGCGTGTCTACTTAACCGCGGCGCAAATTGCCAGAATGGCCTCGCCAAATTTTTCAACCTTTGCGGGGCCGATTCCATCGATCTCCAGCATTTGTTTCTGATTCTCCGGTCGCATGCCGGCCAGCGCGGTCAGCGTCCGGTCGTGCAGCACCACATACGCTGGAACCCTCAGCCTCCTGGCTTCCGCGGCACGCCATTCTTTGAGCCGCGCCGACCAGCGCCTCGCCCTCAGCCGAGAGCTTCGTCGGTTCAGCCAGCGCTCCGCCGTTTTTCCCGCTGCAGACTTCGCCTTCTTCGTTCTTCGCCGGAGCCGCAACCCGCGCCTGCAAACTCCTCCACCAATCCGTCGCTGATCAGCAACTCCACCGGCGTCGCCGCTCGCAGCTCCGCCCCGCTTCAGTCAGCCGCACCTTGCGAAACCGCCGCACCTCGCCATCTTTCTCATACTCGGCCTCTTCAATCTCGATCAGCCCCGCGCGCACCATCGCACCCAGCAGCCCATCGAACTCGTTCCGGTTCATTCTCCGCGCCGGATCAAGGCTCCGTTGCAGCGTTCCAGCCGCTTTGTAACTCACCTCGCGCAGCTCTTCCACAATCCCCTGCGCCATCGCCCGCTCCACCGCCGTCGCCCGCCGGAAGAGCCGCAGCACCGCCCCCGCCGGATCGCACACATCGCACACGCCGCACGGCCGGCTCGCGTCCCCCACATCTCCAAAGTGCCGCACCAGCGCCCCCATCCGGCACTCGCTCGACGTGGTAAACCGCAGCACCTTCTCAAACTGTTCTGCCCGATACTGCGCCTGCACCGCATAGGTCTTCTTCCAGCCCGGCCCGCCCACCGTTACGTTGCCGCCAAAATCCACCCGCGCCCCGCCGTGAATCTCCAGCTTCTCCAGCGCCTTGTCGAACTCCTCCTCGCCCAGCTTGGAACCGCGCCCGCAACTCCTCCACCGGCTGCGGCTCCTCGCCCAGTGCCTTGAAAACCTGCTGCAAGTGATCCACCGGCGGATAGTCGCGATTCAAAAAGAAGTCGTGCGTCCTCTGGTCCGCATAGCTATGCATCAGATAGGTCCGGCTCAGAGCCCCATCCCGCCCCGCGCGCCCAATCTCCTGGTAGTAGCCCTCCAGCGTTCCCGGCAGCCCCGCATGAATCACCGTCCGAATATCCGCCTTGTCGATCCCCATCCCAAACGCGATGGTCGCCACCACCACATCCAGCTCGCCCGCCTGAAAGGCCGTCTGCACCCGCTCCCGCGTCTCCGCATCCAGTCCCGCATGGTAGGCCGCCGCCCGAATCCGCGAAGAGCATGTGCGACCAGCTCCTCCGCCAGCCGCTCGGCGTTCTTCCGCGAAGTCGCATACACAATCGCCGGCCGCCGCGCCGGATCGGCCAGCAATCCGCAGATCGCCCCCGCCCGCTGCGGCATCGGAACCTCCACCACCTCGATGGCCAGATTCTCCCGCCGAAACCCGTGAATGAACTTGACCGGCTTCATCATTCCCAATTGCGCCACAATGTCCGCCTGCACATCGGGCGTAGCCGTAGCCGTCAGCGCCAGCACCGGCACATCCTGATCCCTGACCCCTGACCCCTGACCGCTGTTGCCCGCCCGCAGCACCGGCAGATACTGCCCCAGCATCCGGTAATCCGGCCTGAAGTCGTGCCCCCACTGCGAAATGCAATGCGCCTCATCGATCGCGATCAGGGCCAGCTTCCGCTTGGCCAGCATCTCCACAAATCCCGGCACGCGCAGCCGCTCCGGCGCAATAAACAGGAACTGCAAGCTCCCGCTCAGATAATCCGCGCAGGCCTGCCGCGCCACCGTGCGCTCAAGTCCGGAGTGAACCCGCGCCACGCGCAACCCCAGCGCAGCCAGCTTCGCCGCCTGGTCTTCCATCAGTGCAATCAGCGGCGAAATCACCACCGCCGTCCCGCCCCGCGCAATCGCCGGCAACTGGTAGCAAAGGCTCTTCCCCGCCCCCGTCGGCATCACCAGCAGCAGGTCGCGCCCCTCGATAGCCGCGCGGCAAACCGCCTCCTGCCCCGCCCGAAAGCGCTCAAAGCCAAAGACCGACCGCAAAAGCCCAGCCAGATCATCCGAATTGAAAGGAGACAGTCAAAGAAAGTTCGCCTGAGGAGTGAACACCCTGCACTGAAATGTGAGGAGCCTCTTCAACTTTACAGGATAAGGGCGCGAGGTTTCGCACTGCTCCAACAAAGATGATGAGCGCATGCAACTGGTAATCTGGTACTTCGCAATCGAAAAGCAGGAATGAAAACCCAGGCATAATCGGCTGGTTTTCTAATGGAGACTTTATGAAAAAGCAATTTGCAGTTATCGGCGTCTTCTCATTGGCGTTTCTCTGGTCGCCGGCGCACAGACTTCGGCAGTCTCCGGCGAAAAAGCGCAGCCGGATGCTATCCAATCCTATCTGCAGCCGCTGGTGGCGAATCACACCATTGCCGGCGCAGTAACGCTGGTTGCAAACAAGGACCATACTGTCTATCTCGAGAGCGTCGGCTATCGAGACCTTGCGGCGAAAACTCCCAATGCCAACGAACGCTATGTTCTGGATTGCCTCCACTATCGAAGCCCATGACCGCAACCGCCTTGATGATGCTGGTGGATGAAGGCAAGGTCAATCTCGACGACCCGGTGGAAAAGTATCTTCCGGAGTTCCATGGCATGATGGTGCGCCCGGCGCAGCCTGATTCAAAGCCCGCGACCAGGGCGCGACTGACTGCGCAAAAGACTGCCCCGCTGGTTCCCGCAAGTCACCCCATCCTGGTGCGGGAGATTCTGAGTCACACCAGCGGCCTGCCGTTCCAGTTCGACTGCCGAGCCGGGCGCGCTCGATATGCTGCCGCTCAAAGATGCGGTGCGCAGTTATGCCGCTGACCCGCTGATCTATCAGCCGGGCACTGATTACAAGTATTCCAACGAAGGCATCAATACGGCGGCGCGGATTATCGAAGTCGTGACCGGAATGCCCTATGAGCGCTTCATGCAGGAGCGCCTCTTCGATCCGCTGGGCATGAAAGACACAACCTTCTGGCCCAACGCCGAGCAGATCGGCCGCCTGGCGCAAACCTACAAGCTCGACCCGCAAACAAAAAACCTGGTCGAGGTTCCCATCGATCAACTGACATATCCGCTCAACGACCGGCTGCATCGCTACCCAATGCCCGCCGGCGGCCTTTTTTCTACCGCGGAAGACGTTATCCAAGTTCTGCCGCATGATTCTGAATGGAGGCGAACTGAACGGCAAGCGGTACATTTCTCCCCAGTCGCTCCATGCGATGACAATCCCGGAGAACATGGGGCTGGGCAAAACAGATTATGGATTCGCCTGGAACATCACAAAGAGCGGTTTCGACCACGGCGGCGCATATAAAAACGCTATGGATATTGATACGACGACGGGCCGCATTCTCGTCTTCATGGTCCAGCAGCAAGGAGACTGGGGGACAAAGCAGGGAGATAAGATTGTCTCCACACTGAAGCGGCTTTCAAACGATATAGTTGCTCCGCCCACGGCCGTACCTGCTGCTGACCTGTCGCCTGCAACTCATTGAGGCCCAGAGTCAATCGAGTCAGTGCAATTCTGCTATGCAGCCTGGGTCGTACCGGCTCACTCTAATTCCACATCGGCGGCTCAGTTTAACGGCTCAGCCTCAAGCGTGATCACCTGGAGTGGTTCAAGCATGAAACGATGCGGATGCCCGGCACGCAAGTTAATCGGTGCCAACGACTCATCGGCCACCCACGGACTGTGCGCCTTGTAACTCTGCGGTGCATTGCGTGGCAGCTCAAATGCCTTGCCCACATCGAGCGAAAACTCCTGTGCATGATCCGACGGATTGCGCAGCACCACGATCCCCTTTTGCACATTCCACGAGGCCCATCCATAGACCTCAAGCTTGCCCGGATCGCCCCCAATCCAATGCGTATCTTTCAAAACCGCTGCGTTGGCGCGCGACCAGCGCGCCGCCTCCGCCAAAGTATCCCAGTCCTTGCTGGTAAGCAGCGACGGAGTTATATATAACTCCTGCAACTGCGTGCCTCCGCCGAAGAAGGTATGGACCTCGTCGACCAAGTCGGGATCTAAATCCACGGGAGAAGTAGCCAGGCGGTGAAGGTCAGTATATTTCGCCTTGTCAGCGTAGATGACTGCCGTCCAGCATAAGCGAACTCAGTGGAAAGAGCGGCCCGTCCTTTGACTATATTGTGATAAGTCTGCTTCATCGCGATAAGTAATCCATTTCTGACGCCAACTCCCCACGCCATCGAAATTATAATCATCACCGCCGCGCACAGACGTCGTCAGAATAACGAAGCCAGAACGGTGAAGGCAGCGTACCGGTCGATCACGTTGATATAAATATTGGGATCTTGCTGGCGGAGTCTCATCGATAAGATGAATCGCCGCGGAAAAATCGCTGTCGAAGATGCTGCCGGGAAAGACCTGTGTGGCATTGCCCGTGCCGTCGAACTTGAACTGGTTTACTCCATACTTTGAGATCATCCCCAGGCAGGTCTTCTCAAAAAGTGAATAATAACGCGGCGCAGAAAGCGCAAATCCGCCCTTCACCGTCTCCAAGCCAGCACGCTCTCCCGCGGCAATACGCTGCTCTTTCGCTACATCATAACCGCCCCAGGGTGAGAGCCACACACCAACGCCAAAGCCATATTCCGCGGCCGCCTTACGAATATCTGTAAGGCCGTTGGGAAGCCCGGGGTTGAATTCCCAGAGCGAATGCGTGTCGTCCCAGCCATCATCCAGCAAAAACGAATCCACCACGACGCCGCGTTTGCGAACCAGTTCTTCTCCAATGGCACGCACCCTGTCAAGAACCTGAGCCTCATCATAGCGCTCGTTTGCGCTGCTACTCAGGTCAAACCAGCTGTTGTAGTGCAGAAATGTGCGGTAAGGATGGGCACGCTCTTCTTCAATGTATGCAAGAAAATCACGTCGCAACTGGCCCGGAGCGGCCACTCCAATAACCGACGAATAGGTGATGGATTGTCCCGCGCCCAGAGGCAATATGCGTGTCAGTACGGCCGTCGCACGATCGCCTTTCACCTCACTCGCCGACAGCGGCGATTCGAAGCCGAAGAAGAAATCGCCGGCCACTATCGGCGATCCGGCAACCTTTCCCACGACTCGCGCACCATTAACTTCAAAATCGAATAGCCGCACTTCGGCAATATCCACTGGCTGCTCGAGAGCTCGCAGAGTAATCTCCTGGCGCAAATAATTCGTGTTATCGCGCAGCACTGCGCACCAATGCACGGCAAGAGAGTTATCCTGCGTGCTCAGGTCGGCGCAAAGCGACCGGCCGGCAACCTGTTCAGCGTGCCGGGCAGCGGATGGATTCGGTGCAACTTGCTTCTCAACTGGAGCCGCATTCATCTTGAGTTGCGAAGCCGTAATTACGCGCCCGTCGCGAAGCTTCAAAGAGAATGCCTCCACCGGACGCAATTTCGCCCGGCTGCTCCGATCCTCAACCTCCGTAACTTTGATGCCGCCATCGGTTACCTGAAAGCGCGCGGTGAGGCGATCTCCACGCAACTCATAGCTCTTCGCGGCGCGCCCCGGCGCATCGCCGGCGAATGCGAACAAAGTCGCGAATAAAAGAATGACAAAGACTGGTATTTTCATTGCAGTGCACCGCAGATTCATAATTTGCATCGTCGTTGAGCACCATTTTCAGTGAGTAGTGGATCAACTCTCACTAATATTGAGAAGCTTCGATGAGCCAAGTATACGCCGTATGAAACGCCAAAAATCCAACCGGATCGGTCCAAATTGCTTCATCAGCCATTATTCAGCCACTGTATAATTCATGGGTATCTCAACGGAAAGAAACAGCTAAATTGGGGTGGATAAATGCCCGAGTCAATTGATTGGCCTCTCAAGTCCCATCCGCAGCGCCCAGGCCGCCGCATCTTGCTTTTTCTGCTCGCCGTAGTTGTCGCCATCGTCCTTGGCGCTCGCACCGCGATCTCCTATTGGGTCGATCTGCTGTGGTTCGGGACGCTTGGCTACCAGGATGTGTTCTGGAAGACATTGGGCCTGAAGTGGGGAATCTTTACGGCTTTTGCGGCCGTTACATTTGTAGTTCTGTATGCAACATTCGCCGCTCTCAAGCGAGCGCACTCCGGCGATCTGCCCGTCGATCACACAATTTTCATCGCGGGAAACGCAGTGAATCTTCCTGTTGCTCCTGTACTGCGCCTGCTCTCCATCGGCGTTTCATTCGTGGTAGCGATTGCCACCGGCGCTGCGATGGAGGCGCAGTGGCCAACTCTGGCGCTCTTCTGGTATGCGCCTCACGTCTCGGGCAGCATAGTCGATCCCATCTTCGGCTGGCCGCTTAACTTCTATCTCTTCACCCTGCCGGCTCTGGAGTTGATTGCGGGCTGGCTACTTACGTTGGCAGTGCTCGCCTGCATCCTTGCCTTTCTGTTTATTCTCATCACCGGTGGCACCCGCGCTCTCAGCGGAGGATTCGGCAGCGGCTTTCCATTGCCCTTGCGCGGGCTCTCCATCACGGTTGGGTTTCTGCTGCTCGTCGTTGCGCTGCGCGTATATATCAGCCGATTTGAGCTGCTGTTTGAGCACCACACAATCTTCGATGGGGTCACGTACACAGACGCGCATGTGACGCTGACCGGCATGCTCTTTGTCGCGGCGGCCCTCGTGCTGGGAGCCTTGATCGCCTTTGCCTGCGCCGTAATCAAACCGCGCGGGCGCTTGCTTGTCGTTTCCATCATTCCAGCCGTGATTTGTTATGCGGCTGCCGGAGTGATTGGCTGGTACGTCAGCAGCTTCATCGTAAAGCCCAACGAACTGGTGCGCGAGCAGCCTTATATCGTCCACAACATCGAGATGACCCGGCAGGCATACGGACTGGACCGCTTTGCGCAGCGCGAGTTTCCCGCGGAGACGACCGTAGGCGCAGCCGATCCGGCCAACAACCAGGCCACGCTTCAGGACATTCGGCTATGGGACGTGCAGGCGCTCAAGGATACACTGCGCCAGATTCAGGAGATTCGCACCTACTACGATTTTCCCAGCATCGATATCGACCGCTACCAGATCGACAGCACCATGCGCGAGGTGATGCTGGCCGCGCGCGAACTGAACGTGGACAAGCTCCCCGAGAGCAGCCAGAACTGGATTAACGACAAGCTCATCTATACCCACGGTTACGGCATCACGATGAACCCCGTGAACGGCTTCACGGCGGAGGGCTTGCCCACGCTGCTGCTCAGTAATATGCCCGTCCAGAGCACGGTGCGCGGCCTCAGCGTAACCCGGCCCGAGATTTATTTCGGCGAAATGACCAATACCGACGTCTACGTGAAGACCCGTCAGCAGGAGTTCAACTATCCCGAGGGCCAGAGCAACAACCTTACCTCCTATGAAGGCAGCTGGCGGCATCGTATTGGGCGGATTTTTGCGCCGCGTCCTGATTGCATTCGACCGCGGCGATCTCACCAAACTGCCCTTCAGCGACGACGTGAATTCCGAAAGCCGTTTGCTGATGCGGCGCACCGTGCGCGATCGCGTCGCTGCTCTTGCGCCGTTCCTGACTTACGACGAGGACCCCTACATTGTGGTCGGCGACGATGGACGGCTCTCATGGGTGATGGACGCGTTTACCTCTTCAGACAGCTATCCCTACTCCACGCATCACATTCTGGATAATCAGCCCGTCAATTACATGCGCAACAGCGTCAAGGTAGTGGTGGACGCCTACGACGGGACCACTACGTTCTATGTCTTCGACAGCGAAGACCCGATCCTGGCCGCCTATCGCGGCATCTTTCCGTCGCTGTTCAAAGATGCCTCGGCCATGCCGGCGTGGTTGCGCAAGCACGTCCGCTACCCCGAGCTATTGCTGAGTTTACAGGCCGAGGTCTACGGCCTCTATCACATGACCAATCCTGAGGTCTTCTATAACCGCGAAGATCTGTGGACAGTGGCCACGGAAACCGGCATGGCCGCAGGCGGAGAGCAAACCACTCAGCCCATGGCGCCAAACTTTGTGATGATGAAGCTGCCCGGCGAAACCGATCTCGAGTTTGTCGAGATACTTCCCTTCACCCCGGTCAATCGCAATAATCTGATTGGCTGGATTGCAGGACGCAGCGACGGCGCGCACTACGGCACATCGGTGGTCTACGACTTTCCCAAGACAAAACTGGTGGACGGCCCGCAGCAGATCGAAGCGCGCATCGATCAGAATGCGCAGCTCTCGGGACAATTGACGCTGTGGAATCAGCAAGGCTCTCATGTGCGCCGCGGCAGCCTGCTGGTGATTCCCTGCGGCAAGGCGCTGCTCTACGCGGAGCCGATTTATCTACAGGCCGAACGCAGCCCCATGCCGGAGCTGCGCTTGGTCGTGCTCGCGCTGCAGGACCGGCTGGCCTACGCACCGACCTTCGAGGCGGCTCTGGCTTCCCTCTTCGGTTCCGAGTCTTCAACCTTGAGTGCATCGGAAGCGCCGCGAGCCGCAACTGAAACCAGTGGCGCACCGCAACCCGCTCAGAATCTCGATGCTCTGATTTCGCAGGCCGGCAGGGACTTTTCCGATTATCAGCGTCTCACCTCAGAAGGCAAGCTGGGCGAGGCCGGGCAGAAGCTGGATGATCTGAAGCACACGCTCGATAAGCTGAGCGCGCATCCAAAGTAATCTCTCTATGCGTGCTGAGCGGTTTCGATCATGGCGAGAATATTCTTGAGCGGCGTGCCGGCCTGCACGTTGTGACAGGAACAGCAAATGAAGCCTTCGCGGCCGGCGCCCAAAGTCTCCAGGCAACGGCGAACCTCGCGGCGAACATCTTCGGGTGTGCCGCGCGGAAGCGCGAACTGATTATCCACGCCGCCGTGAAAAATGACGCGATTGGCCGAACTCGCGCTTGAGTTCATTCCATATCCATTCCCGGGCAGGCGTGCTGAATCGGGTTCAGAACATCGACGCCGCAGTCGAGAATCGGCCCCAGCAGCCGGCGCGCCGCGCCGTCCGTATGGTAGAAAGCCCGCAATCCATGGGCGTGAATCAACTCGCACCAGCGCCTGAGCCGCGGCTCCAAATGCCGTTTCCACAAGGCGGGCGACATCAACAGCGAAGTCTGTCCCGCAATATCGTCGCTGATGAAAACCAGGTCAAGCGACTTTCCCGCGCGCGCGAAAAAGCGGCGCATCATTTCGGTTTGGATTTGCTCCACGCGGTCGAGAATCGCTTCCACAAGTTCCGGAGCCTCAACCAAATCCATCAGCGATTGTTCCAGCCCGCGCAACTGGCAGTAAATCTCAAACAATGAAACCCACGGCCCGATGACGGCAAATTCCTGTGCAGCCTGCCGCGCCTTTACCGTCGCGCCGTCATAATCGAATCGCTCGACCTCGGGCCACCAGGGATAATCGTCCAGAGACTCCGGCGTGTTGTAGCCGGCCAGCGGCGCTGCGCCGAACTCTGCGTAATGGGCCTCGCCAGCCTCGATATCCTTGAGCGGCACGCCCCACATGGTGCGGCTGCCGCCGTCTTCGGCTCCTGCGCCGGACTGCGATCCGGCGCGTTCGCCTTCGTCAGTCCGGTAATCCATGAACACCCAGACAATTTTGTCCAGGCCTAGCGCCCGGTACATCGCCAGGTCGTCCGCCACGCCGCAATGCCGCCGCAAAAGTTCGCCGATCTCCGGCGTGTGCCAAAGATCCACCGGCAGGCGATCCAGCGGTTGACGTTTCAGGACGGCCAGTATGCGTTCACGCGGAGTCATCACTTTCAATATGTTTGACCTGGGTCTACAGGACTTCCTTTTCTTTGAGAGTTGGCTGGAGAATTGTTCAGTCGAAGACTTCCGCATCCCGCAGCAAGGCTCCGGCGCGATCCTTGTCGGAGACGATGGCGTTTTCCGCGTCAATCGGCCAGGGAATGGCCAGGTCAGGATCGTTCCACGCAATGGTTCGTCTCGCCGGCGGGAGAGTAATAGTCCGTCACCTTGTAAGCGAAGCCGGCCACATCCGTAAGAGCCAGGAATGCGTGCCCGAAGCCCTGCGGAATCCACAGCATCTCGCCATTCTCTCCGCTCAGTTCGACGGCCACATGCTTTGCGAATGTGGGCGAACTGCGCCGCAAGTCCACGGCAACATCGAGCACGGCGCCATGCGTCACCCGCACCAGCTTTCCCTGCGGCTGGATAATCTGATAGTGAATGCCGCGCAGCACATTCTTCTTCGAGAGAGAAAAATTATCCTGCGGCCACTCCGAAGGCAATCCAGCCTCGGCCATCACGCGCTGGTTGTAGGTCTCAGAAAATGCGCCGCGGCTGTCGCGATAGATCGTCGGGGTCAGCACCAGAACTCCGGGCAGCGATGTTTCTCGTAATCTTCATAATTGCGCAGCCTTGACTGCAAAATTCTGCTCCCTGCAGCAGGGCAAGCAGGTATTGCCCATATCCGCTCTTGCTGATCGGCTGCGCGAGAGACTCCAACTGCTCCGCGGTGATGAAACCCTGACGGTACGCAATCTCTTCCGGGCAGGCGATATTGAGGCCCTGGCGGCGTTCGATGGTATGAACGAAGAGCCCAGCCTCCAGCAGCGAATCGTGCGTACCCGTATCCAGCCAGGCCATGCCGCGGCTCATGATCTGCACGTTAAGGCTGCCAGCTTCAAGATAGCAGCCGGTTCAGGTCGGTAATCTCAAGCTCCCCGCGCGCCGAAGGCTTGAGCGATGAAGCGATGCTGACAACCTGGTTGTCGTAGAAATAAAGTCCGGTTACCGCATAGCGCGATTTCGGAGTCTTCGGCTTCTCTTCGAGACTGATGGCGCGGCCCTCAGCGTCGAATTCCACCACGCCATAGCGCTGCGGATCTTCAACCTGGTAGGCAAAGACCGTCGCCCCATGTTTGAGTTCCGCCGCCGACTGAAGCTGACGTGAAAATCCCTGCCCGTAGAAGATGTTATCGCCCAAAATCAGCGCGCTGGTATCGCCGCCGATAAATTCACGGCCGATAAGAAAAGCCTGCGCCAACCCGTCGGGACTGGGCTGGATGGCGTAACTGATATTGAGTGCCCCAGCGGCGGCCGTCGCCCAGCAGCTCGGCAAAGCGGCCCGTATCCTGCGGCGTGGAGATGATCAAGATATCGCGCAGCCCGGCCAGCATCAGCGTGCTCAGCGGGTAATAGATCATCGGCTTGTTATAGACCGGCAGCAGTTGCTTCGATACAACCTGGGTCACGGGATAGAGACGCGTGCCCGATCCTCCCGCAAGAATGATTCCTTTCATAGCGTGACCCGCTCCGTATAGTTTTCCTTGATCCACTCCAGATAGGCCCCGGTGCGCACGCTCTCGACCCACGAGAAGTGGTCCAGGTACCAGCGAACGGTCTTGCGCAAGCCGCTCTCGAACTTTTCCGCCGGCTGCCAGCCCAGTTCGCGCGAGAGCTTTGCCGCATCGATTGCATAGCGCCGATCGTGCCCCGGGCGATCCTTGACGTAGGTAATCAGCTTCCTGCGCGGGCCGATGGCTGCGTCGGGACGCATCTCGTCCACAAGATCGCAGATCAGCCTGACCACATCGATATTCGCGCGCTCGCTGTTTCCGCCGACGTTATAAGTCTCCCCAATGCGGCCATTCGCCAAAACAGTGCGAATAGCCGAGCAATGGTCTTCCACATAAAGCCAGTCGCGCACGTTCTCACCGTCGCCGTAGACCGGCAGCGGCTTGCCTTCCAGCGCGTTGAGAATCATCAGCGGAATCAGCTTCTCAGGAAACTGAAACGGCCCGTAGTTGTTGGAGCAATTGGTGGTGAGCACCGGCAGGCCCCAGGTGTGGCAATAGGCTCTTGCCAGGTGGTCCGATGCAGCCTTCGAAGCCGCATAGGGGCTGTTGGGCGCGTAGGCCGTGGTCTCTGAAAAGGCCGGATCGTCAGGGCCGAGCGAGCCGTAAACCTCGTCGGTGGAGACGTGAAGAAATCGAAATGCTTTGCGATCCGCTTCGCCCAGCTCTGACCAATAAGCCTTGGCCTGGTCGAGAAGAACGAAAGTTCCCTGCACGTTGGTCCGGATGAATGCCCCCGGGGAAACGATGGAACGGTCCACGTGGCTTTCGGCGGCAAAATGAACGATGGCCCGGGGCTGATGCTCGCGCAGCAGCGCGCAAACCAGCTCCGCGTCGCAGATATCGCCGCGCCGGAGCAGGTAACGCGAGTCCCCTTCAAGCGCAGAGAGATTGGCGGGATTGCCCGCATAGGTCAGCAGGTCAAGATTGACAACCGGCGAACCAGTAGCCTCAATCCAGCTCAAAATGAAATTCGAGCCGATAAAACCGGCCCCGCCCGTGACTAGAATCGTATCGCGCGTAGGATGCCTCCGAGAACCCAGTATAAGCCTCAAAATGCGCCACTTGCGATTCTATCGGGGAGCGGCTGGCACCAAAACCCCGAACCCGGCGTGCAAGGAAGTTCCACCATAAGGCGATTTTTTCGATATATTAAAGATTCAGCCTAGTCTCGGACGCGGCCAGATCGGCTCAGGCAAGCATCCTCAAGAAGAACCAGGGCGATTTTCCTCAGCACGAATCGCTGGGGGATGTGTCTTTCGAACAAGGCGAAGCTTCTGCACTGAAAAAAGTCCAAGGAAAAGGGTTGCCATGAGCACATCGGACAATCGTCTCCGCACTCATAAGCCGCAGGGTCTTTATCACCCGAGCAATGAGCACGATGCCTGCGGCATGGGTCTCGTGGCAAGCATCAAGGGCGAAAAAAGCCACGAGATTATCCGCAAGGGGCTGGAGGTGCTGATCAACCTCACCCATCGCGGCGCCGCGGGATGCGATCCGGAGACGGGCGACGGCGCAGGAATTCTGATCCAGATTCCGCATGAGTTTTTTGTGCAGGAGTGCGGCGAACTGGGAATCGCGTTGCCCGAGCCAGGCGCTTATGGCGTGGCCATGTGCTTTCTGCCGGTAGAAAAACACAACCGCCTGCAGTGCGAAGGAGTCTTCGAGCGCATTGTGCAGGAGGAGGGCCTTACCGTTCTCGGCTGGCGCGATACGCCGCTGAACGGCGACGCGGTGGGCCGTGAAGCGCGCGCGTCCCAGCCCTATATTCAACAGATGTTCGTCAGCCGGCCGGAAGGGTCGGAGCACGCCAGCCTGGACGAAGACGCATTCGAGCGCCTGCTCTATCGTGTCCGCCGCCGCACGGAGAATGAGATCGCCAATTCGGAGATCGAAGAGAAGGATATTTTTTACGTTCCCTCGTTCTCCTGCCGCACCATCATCTATAAGGGCCTGATGCTGGCTCCGCAGATTGAGCGATTTTACTTTGAACTGGCCAATCCGCTCGTCAAAAGCGCGCTCTGCCTCGTCCACCAGCGTTTCTCCACCAACACGTTTCCCAGTTGGAAGCTGGCTCACCCCTACCGCTACGTAGCCCACAACGGCGAAATCAATACCATCCGCGGCAATGTGAGTTGGATGACCGCGCGCCAGTCGATCCTGGAGAGTCCGCTCCACGACGGCCAGATCGGCAAGCTGTTTCCGGTCATCGTGCCCGGCGGCAGCGATTCCGCTTCACTGGACAACGCCGTAGAATTCCTCTTCCATTCCGGCCGTTCCCTGCCCCACGTAATGGCCATGCTGATTCCCGAGGCCTGGTCCGGCAACCCGGATATGGACGAGGAGAAGCGCGCCTTCTACGAGTATCACGCTTCACTGATGGAGCCTTGGGACGGCCCTGCGGCCATGGCATTCACTGACGGCCGCGTGATCGGCGCCACGCTTGACCGCAACGGCCTGCGCCCCGGCCGCTATATCGTCACCAAGGACGATATTGTGGTGCTGGCCTCCGAAGCCGGCGTTCTTGAGGTCCCGGCTGAAGATATTCGCAAGAAGGGCCGCTTGCAGCCCGGCCGCATGTTCCTGGTCGATACCGTCCAGCAGCGCATCATCTCCGACGCTGAGATCAAGAAGCAATTGGCCAGCCGCCAGCCTTACGGCGAATGGCTCCGTGAGCAGCAGGTCACGATGGACCAGTTGCCTGAGCCCTCGCGCGTCATCGCCACCAATCACGAAACCATCCTCCGCCGCCAGCGCGCCTACGGTTACAGCGAAGAAGACCTGAAGATTCTGCTCGCTCCCATGGGCGCGAAAGGCGAGGAGCCGCTTGGCTCCATGGGCACCGACGTTCCACTGGCCTGCCTCTCTGACCGCCCCCAGTCGCTCTTCAACTACTTCAAGCAGCTCTTTGCGCAGGTGACGAACCCGCCCATCGATCCCATCCGCGAAGAGCTGGTGATGTCGCTCATCAGCTACATCGGCACCGAGCGCAACATTCTGGATGAAGCGCCGGAGAACTGTCACACCCTCAAGCTGCCCCATCCCATCCTGACCAACCGCGACCTTGAGAAGCTGCGCCGCGTCTCTTCGGGCGATCTGCTGGCCACCACGCTGCCGGCGCTCTTCCGTGCAGAAGATGGCGAAGCCGGCCTCAGGCACTCGCTTGAAGACCTGAGCAACCGCGCCGCGCATGCCGTCATCTCCGGCTATACGCTGCTCATAATCTCCGACCGCGGCGTCGATTCGACTTATGCGCCCATTCCCAGCCTGCTGGCCATGGCCGCCGTGCACAATCGCCTGGTGCGCGAGAAGACCCGTACCCAGGTCGCGCTCATCATCGAAAGCGGCGAGCCGCGCGAGGTGATGCACTTCGCCCTGCTCATCGGCTACGGCGCCAGCGCCATCAATCCCTACCTGGCCATTGAAACTCTTCACGACCTCAAGCTGCGCGGCATGATCCCCGATAACGTCAGCGCCGAATACGCCGAGAAGAACTTCATCAAGGCCATCAATAAAGGCCTGCTCAAGACCTTCTCGAAGATGGGCATCAGCACCCTGCAAAGCTATCGTGGCGCGCAGGTCTTTGAGGCCGTGGGATTGAACCATTCGCTCGTCGAAGTCCTACTTCCCCGGCACCGCGTCCCGCATCGAGGGCGTGGGGCTCGGCGTGCTGGCCCGCGAGGCGCAACTCAAGCACGCCTTCGCCTTCCAGCCACTCACCGAATCGGAGACCGATCTGGCCGTCGGCGGCCAATATCAATACCGTCTGGGCGGTGAGTACCACTTGCTCAACCCCCTCACCATCAGCAAGGTGCAACAAGCCGTCAGGCAGAACAACCCAGCCACATTCCAGGAGTACACCGATCTGCTCGACGATCAGAACCGCACTCTCTGCACCCTGCGCGGCCTGCTCAAGCTGAAATACTCCGACAAGCCCATCCCGTTAGACAAAGTGGAACCGGCGAAGGAAATCGTCAAGCGCTTCACCACCGGCGCCATGAGCTTCGGGTCAATCAGCAAAGAGGCTCACGAAACCCTGGCCATCGCCATGAATCGCATCGGTGGAATGTCCAACACCGGCGAAGGCGGCGAGGACGAAGCCCGCTTCCAGCGCGATGAAAACGGCGATCTCCGTCGCAGTGCTGTCAAGCAGGTTGCCAGCGGCCGCTTCGGCGTAACCGCCAATTACCTGGTGAACGCCGACGAGCTCCAGATCAAGATGGCGCAAGGCGCAAAACCCGGCGAAGGCGGCCAGTTGCCCGGCCACAAAGTTGACGAAGTCATCGCGCGCATCCGCTACTCCATCCCCGGCGTCGGCCTCATCTCGCCTCCGCCGCACCACGATATTTACTCCATTGAAGATCTCGCGCAGCTGATCTACGACCTGAAGAACGTCAATCCAAAGGCGCGCATCGCCGTCAAGCTGGTCTCTGAAGTCGGCGTCGGCACGGTAGCCGCCGGCGTCGCCAAGGCCCACGCCGACGTGGTGCTCATCTCCGGCGACAGCGGCGGCACCGGCGCTTCGCCGCTCAGCTCCATCAAGCACGCCGGCCTGCCCTGGGAACTCGGACTTGCAGAAACGCAGCAGGTTCTCCTGCTCAACGATCTGCGCAGCCGCATCCGCGTGCAGACCGACGGCAAGCTGCAAACCGGCCGCGACGTCGTGATCGCAGCTCTCCTGGGCGCAGAAGAATTCGGCTTCGCCACCATGCCGCTCATCTCGCTCGGCTGCATCATGATGCGCAAATGCCACCTGAATACCTGCCCCGTGGGCATCGCCACCCAGGACCCGGTGCTGCGCGCGCGCTTTGAAGGCCAGCCCGAGCACGTCATCAACTTCTTCTTCTTCATCGCCGAGCAGATGCGCGAGCACATGGCCAAACTGGGCTTCCGCACCGTGGACGAAATGGTGGGCCGCGTTGACAAAATCGATGCCGCCGCGGCCGATGTTCACTGGAAAGCCAAGGGAATCGATCTCTCCTCGATCCTTTATTCGCCCGCGCTGCCATCCCGCGTCGCGCGCCGCTGCATGCAGGCCCAGGATCACGGGCTCAATCAGGCCCTCGATCATCAACTGATCGCCAAAGCCGCGCCTGCGCTCAAATCGAAGACCCCTGTTTCCGCCACCTTCGCCATCCGCAACGTGCACCGTACCGTGGGCGCAATGCTGGGTGGCGAGATCGCCCGCCGCTACGGTTCTGCCGGATTGCCCGAGGGTACCATCCACTTCAAGTTCAATGGATCGGCCGGCCAGAGCTTCGGCGCTTTTGTCCCCTCCGGCGTGACGCTCGAACTCGAAGGCGATTCCAACGACTATATGGGCAAAGGCCTCTCCGGCGGACGCCTTATCGCCTATCCGCCCAAAACCTCCAGTTTTCTGCCCGAGGAGAGCATCCTCGTGGGCAACGTCGTTCTCTACGGCGCAACCGACGGCGAGGCATTCCTCAACGGCATTGCCGGCGAGCGCTTCGCCGTCCGCAACTCCGGCGCTACAGCGGTGGTCGAAGGCGTAGGTGACCACGGCTGCGAATATATGACCAAGGGCACGGTCGTTGTCCTGGGCATGACCGGCCGCAACTTCGCCGCCGGCATGAGCGGCGGAATCGCCTACGTCTACGACGAGCAAGGCGACTTTGAAACCCGTCGCTGCAACAAGGCCAGCGTCGATCTGGAACCGCTGGCCTCACAGGAAGACGTAGACCGCGTTCGCGGCCTTCTTGAACGCCACCGCGACCTGACTGGCAGCCCGCGCGCAGCGTGGATTCTCGAGCATTGGGCCGACGCGCAGCCAAGATTCATCAAGATCTTCCCGCACGAATACAAACGCGTTCTCGGCATAGCTCGTCTCGAGCCGGTCTCCGGCGCGGTCCATGCTTCACAAACAAATTCACCGTCGACCGTGACGGCTACGGCAGAGGTGCGGCATGGGTAAGACAACCGGATTTTTAGAGATTCAGCGCGAACAGCCCACCCGCCGCAAGGTTGAAGACCGCCTTGTGGACTGGTTCGAAATCTATAATCCATTTCCCGAAGAGAAACAGCGCGAGCAGGGCGCCCGCTGCATGGATTGCGGCGTACCCTTCTGCCACACCGGCTGCCCGGTCAATAACCTGATCCCCGACTGGAACGATCTGGTCTACAACGGCCGCTGGGAGAGCGCCATTCGCCGCCTTCACGCCACCAACAACTTCCCCGAATTCACCGGCCGCATTTGCCCTGCCCCGTGCGAGGCCGCCTGCGTATTGGGCATCAATCAGCCGGCCGTTTCCATCAAACTAATTGAGCGCAGCATCGTCGAGCGCGCCTGGGATGAAGGTTGGATTCAACCCGAGCCTCCCGCTCAAGCCACTGGAAAAAAAGTAGCCGTCGTCGGCAGCGGACCAGCCGGATTGGCTGCGGCACAGCAGTTGCGCCGCGCCGGCCACTCGGTCACCGTCTACGAGAAGAACGACCGCATCGGCGGCCTGCTCCGCTACGGCATCCCCAACTTCAAACTGGAAAAGCACGTCATCGATCGCCGCATCAAGCAGATGAAGGCCGAAGGCGTGAAATTTGTCACTGATGCGCACGTAGGCGTAAATGTGCCGGTTGAAACTCTGACAGAAAACTTTGACGCCATCCTGCTGGCCGGCGGCTCAGAACATCCGCGGGACCTCAAAGTTCCGGGCCGCGAACTCAAGGGCATCCACTTCGCCATGGAGTTCCTGCCCCAGCAGAATCGCCGTTGCGAGGGAGACGTGGTCGATCCCTCCATCGCGATCCTCGCCGATGGCAAGCGCGTAGTGATCATCGGCGGCGGCGATACCGGCGCAGACTGCCTGGGCACCAGCCTTCGCCAAAGCCCGTTGAGCGTTCACCAGTTCGAGATCATGCCCAAGCCGCCCGCCCAGCGTGCCGCCTCCACCCCCTGGCCTTTGTGGCCCCTGCAGTTGCGCACGGAAAGCTCCCACGAAGAGGGCGGCATCCGCGACTGGAGCGTAAACACTCTGCGCTTTACCGGCGACGCCAACGGCAACGTCAAGCAATTGCACCTGGTGCGTGTTGGCCCTCCGCCCAGGTTCGAAGCCATCCCCGGCTCCGAGTTCACCCTGGAAGCCGATCTGGTCCTGCTGGCCATGGGTTTCCTTGGGCCAGTGCGCTCCGGAATGATCGAGCAGTTATGCGTGGCCGTAGACAATCGCGGCAACGTCGCCACGCAGGACGGCTACATGACCTCGGTGGACGGCATCTTTGCCGCCGGCGATATGCGCCGCGGGCAGTCGCTGGTGGTCTGGGCCATCTCTGAAGGCCGCAAAGCCGCCGCGGCCATCTCGAGCTACCTTGCAGCAAAGGCAAATCCGATGGAGCAGCGCCATCATGCTCTGGCTTAAGCAACCTCTGCTCCGCTCTTGTTGAATCAGTTCGGATTCTTGGTGTGCTGAATCTGATCTTCAAGTAGAGACAGGGTCACGCCCTCGGCCTCCGCGTCATTCTCAACCTGATCTTCAAGCAACAACAGAATCATGCCCACGGCTACCACGTAATAGCCCAGCTTGGGCAGATTCCAAACCTCGCTCTCAATGTGGACTGCGGGCCACAATGCCGTCATCAAAGGCGCCACGACAAATACTAGCGCCCAAGCCAGGAACCCGGCTATGGTAATGAATCTTCCGGCCGTGGCGCGCCGGTAAGCACGCCAGAAATGGATGCAGCAGCCAAAGTAAACGGTAAACAACAGGGCATTCAAAGCCAGGGCAGCTCCGTTGCCGGGCCGGTTCTGAACGACGAGGAGGAAGATCGAAAGCGGGTAATACTGTGCTACATTTACCCAGCGCAGAGAATGATCGGAATTACGCATCGCCGTAAGCACAACTGCAAGCGGCAGAAGACCAAAGAGAGAAGCGGCCAAATCCAGAGCCCAATCCGGCGCAGGACCAGCGACTAGAAGGGTAATGTAGAGTGCGATTGAGCCAAGCAGCGCCGCCAGCATCCACCCGATTGAGTTCTCCTTGCGGTTAGGAACTGAGGCCCACATAAACAGAGTTCCACCCCACGCCAGCGCAATCAAACCCGCGACCTCTGCCAATGTTCCCCAAATGCCGGGTATTTTCGTGAAGAGGAATGCAGCGAAGTGCACCAATATCAACAACCAGCCAAATAGCCAGATCTTCGATATTCGCGTAGGACGGCGTCGCGATATGGATGCAAAGACGCACGCCAATAGGATTACGGCAGCCAGGTCAGGGAGCTCGCTCCAATTCACTGGTCTCACCTCAACGGGTCGTTGTCCCCAGCAAATTTCGGCTGGTCATCCATTCAGTGTATTTCCTCTTGGTCCGTCTTCTACATAATAAAACTATGGAACCTTACTCTCCCCTGTCTGTGCAATTTTGCTCAAAATGAGGAGATGTCGGCGCAGGATGAACCGGCATTCAAAATAGTCCTTAAGTTATTGATTTTATTTGGCTGCCCACCAGGGATTCGACCTACATTCATTCTAAAGATGTTGCGTCGACTGTTAGGCAGTGATACCCGGTTGGATACCCGGAAATATACAGACAACCTGGCTGGAACAGCGTCACTTTTTCCAACAACCGGGTACCGTTCGAACGCATAAAAGGGCCTCCCGGATGAGCGATCAGGCATTAGGACCCAGGTGTGAATCCTCTTCCAATTAGCATGTCATACTCGGCCCGGATCAGGCGCCGGCCGTCAGTGCCGGCCGCGGATGAGGTAGCATCACCAGCCACATCACCTTACAGCATATAGAGAGGGTCACATGGACAACGATAAGCAGGCGGTTGAGACACCAGCAGCGGTAGCGGACGCGACACAGGACGAGTACCGTTTCATGATGGAGAACATGGCAAAGAAGTGTGAGGAAGATGATAAAGCCTTACAGGATTTCCGGAGAAAAGCTTGGGTGGCAGAAAAGGATTCAGTCGGTTTGGGAATCGTTAGAGTCCATCCGGACGCCTCGCTCTCCGGTGGCAAGGTGATCGAGTTGCTTCGGGGATGCGTCCGCGGTCTTTCCAGCCGGGGCGAGCCTCGGCTCACGTTTAACACCTTGGGGTTGGTGGGGGATGCACGATCCCACTACGCTGAGGCTATGGAGGAGCGGGGGTTTGTCGCCTATGAAGTGGACACCACTGATTCCCTGGATGCCAGCTACGTGGTGACAGAATTGGGACAGCGGGTTTGCGATGCGTTAGGCAGCTTGGAATTCCCGGCTGTGTGAAGCCGCACTTATGGTAGGTGCGGATCCGGACTAAATGTTTACTCATGAGTTATCTCCGAGTAACCGACGATACAGAAACAATGGCCGTGTTTGGTCGTCTGCTACGATTCCAGTATGTTTCCAGGCATGGTTCATGGTGTTCGATTCGTCCTCCTCGGCTCGGCTCTAATCGCGGTTTCTCTATGTCAGTCTGCCCCCAAGGATTTCAGTAAGGTGCTGTCCAACAATGAGGCTCGCAAGGCCGCATCCTACATTGAGGAGGCGACCGTTCCGTCCGGAATCGGCAGCACTGAATTCACCATAAGAATCTCTGTCGGAACAGACGGCACGGTAAAGGGTGTATCGAACCCTTATTCCCTTCCAGATCCGTTGTTTGCCGCCGCGTCGGATGCTGCCCGCCAATGGCGTTTCCCCTCTGATCACCAGAAAGGCAAGCCGCTCGTTTTTGAAGCGGAGATCACATTCCATGGTCCGATTGCGGGAACGGTCACTGGAAGGGATGGAGCGCCGGTAGCGGAAGTAGTCGTGTCCGGTAGCGAATGGAAATGTTGCCCCGTTCCCGGAGCAGCGGGTCTCGCTCCAGCGAGCTGATCAGGTCGTACTCCAGCTTCCCGGAGCGGCGGATCATTCCGCGGCTCAGGTTCAGCAGCGGCCGTACAGCCTGGCTGATATCTTCGTTCGTAGACATCAGTTCGCCGAAATAGCCCACCTTGTGCAGCCGCTGCTTGTTGTAGCTCACTCCGGTCTCCATCAACAGGCCGGAAACCCGGTTCTTCATCTGCACCATCTGCTTCACCACCAGGTTGCGGTACCGCAGGACTCGGCGCCTGTCGCGGATCTCGGTGGAAGCCATGTGGCACTCGGGCAGGAAGTCACAGCGCAGGCAGTCGGCGATCTTGCTGGCATCGATGCGGTCGTTCTTCTTCTTGGCTGCTGCGATCGCTCGCAACATCAGAGGATCGGCCACCTTCACCTTCTCGGCGTGGGGAAGCAGATGATCGTAGATCCAGCCGGTGAAGATCGTCGCTTCCATGGCTATCATCCGCGGTTGCGGTAAGGTCCCGATCCAGGCATCCAGCTCGCGCCGGGTCGATCCGATCTTGCCTTCCCGGTGCACATGACCAGCCACATCCTTCACGCAATAGCTGATCGTCTTCTTGTGAACGTCAAGTCCGATGTAGTACATATCGTCTCTGAGGAGCCTCCGAGGTAGTTCTCTGAATCAGCTTCGATGCTGAGTTCAGCTTTTCGCAACACCTCGTGCTCCTCCTTGACTAAACATTCAAACAATCCGGGAGTAGACAGAATTCTGTGTTTTCCTAACGCTCATTTGAAGGGATTTTCAAGGCAGTTCGCAGAGGTGTATCTTGTTGGGCGATGTAGTCTGAGATTGAGTTCGAGACCGCGATGTCGGGAGCAATCCCGACGCCTTCATATTCATTTCCTTGTGGTGAAATACTTCGGTTCACCGGGACCGCGAGTATCCCGAACCGATACGGAAGCGGAACGCCCTCGGTAAAGCCGTTCAGGGCACCGCGGCTGCGTTCACCAACGATTGTGACGCGCCTGTAGTCTTTCAAGGATGCGGTCAGCATTTCGGGCTCGCTCTGGGTATACGCATCAATTAGGACCACAACCCTTCCTTTGTATTGATTCCCGGAATCCGACGTTTCCTCGATCACAGCCCTTGCGTCCGCCTTCCCTTGGCGCGGAACGCGAGTCACCAGCTGTACATGGGGTCCGAGCAACATGCCTGCCAGAGGGTCTGCCACTGTGCCGTCATCTCCGATGCTGGCCGTCCATCAACCGTCAGAATCTCATCTCCGAAACGGAGGGGAAGAGCACGCTGGTCGCGAGGCTCAAATACGTAGCTCACGAAAACTTGGTTCAACCGCTTGTCAAAGAAAAACGGCAACACATTTCTCGTTCGAGCAACTTCATTGGAAGTCATTGCTCCGGAATGGGAATTGCGCAGAAGCGCAACCATCTCCCGGACAAGATTCTCGAGTTCTTCTCGATTCTGCGCCTCTGCCGCTCGGCGCAGAAACGATTCGCGGATTGCGTCCCAGTTCACTCCTCGAAAATGCGGATCATAAAAGAGATCGTTGATCCCTTGCCACGCGGCTTGAATAACTTCTTGCCTCTGTGCCGCGTTAAGTTCGTGGGGAACAGCGGCTTTCTGCTGGCTCGATCCCAGAGCGGAAACCATGACAAGAAAGGACAGCAGAAGCGGAAAGCGTAATTCGCGTAAAGGCATCAGATGCATTCTATATGAACGCTTGCACCCACCAATGCGATGGATTGGCCTAGCTGGGCGAGTCACTACATTATGACTAACCCACCGAGGCGAGAGTGATGTCCGGATAGGCGACCAACCGCTCAGAACGCGGCTCTCGGATATGCTTGCTAACTGCCGCCACAAAAGGGCCTAAAAAGCACGCCGCATAAACCCAACAGAATCAAGGCCCGATCTACCGGATCCGGCTGTTTCACAACCTAAGGATTTATGAACAGACGGGGGTAGAGCGATTGGAACCAGCGGAAATCGATGACCTCTCGAATCTTTACAAATCAGCGATCGAAGAGCGCGTTAGTGATTTTGCGTCAATCGAGAATACGTCCTAACGACGAGGTCTTTTCTAAAAACAACTCTGAATGCCCAAATGTTAGCGGCTTTAACCTCAAGTTGGTCCTTAGTGGTGTCGGCTTTTGCTGCCGATAGGAATTGAATCATTGTCGTTGATCAGCCTGTAGAAACGGCTGGAAAAATCCGGCGGCCGGTTGGCAAAAATTGCGCGATATGATTAGCTGATTTGTCGCGGCGGGATTTGCCCAATGGCACTCTGCTTATGCCGGTGAGCTAATCTGTTCTGTCGAGTGAATATACACCTAAGAATATTCGTATCAGCGATATACAACTTCTCATGTCCCCGACAGATAAACAATGGTCTTCGTTGATGGTAATCAATCATAAGTAACTCATTTACGTTATTGTTTCGTTATTAATAAATCTTGACACCGTACATTTGGCAGGACTATATTCCCACGTAACTACGCTAAACAGAAATAGGTCGTTTGTAAAAAAGATAAAGCGGAGCTAAGAGGAGAATTATGCCTTCCAAACAGTCCCAATCATATTTCGTCGTCGGCGCCCGTCTCCCACTCAAGGCGTTCTGTGTAATCGCATGTTTCGTCCTCTTTTTCTTCGCAGCCTTCGCGCCGGCACAGCAGAACCCGCAGTACGGCGACTGCGCAGTCACGACAGTTGGCAGCCCAGCGAATGGCCCCGACCCTATGACGGGTGTATATGGCGGACAACTGAATGGATTTCTTCCGTATCCATCGGATTATGTCTTATACAACAATATCTCCAGCGCTGCGATTGACCCCAATTCGGCCGCACTCATCTCCGACCTGAACTCCGTCTCTTCCAATAAGATTAAGGTTCTGTTTGGGTCTTCGCCCTATGACAGCGGCATTCCCTACTACGTCACAGACTCGAGCATATATCCCCACAAGACGATGCCTATTATTAGCACTAACTCCGGTTCGCCTGATCAGAGCGAAGTGATGGTAATACCGTATCCCAACAACGATGCCATGCCCATCGAAAGCGATACGACGGACTGCGGGATATGGCCGAATGACGACACGAATGACCAACATTCGCTTTTACTCGACCGCAACGGATGCTGGTTGTATGAGATATGGGTCACAAGCCGCTGCCCCGGTTCTGACCTTAATATGTATTACGACGGGGCCAGCGTTACGCTTTTCGACGCGACCAATTTTAGTGCGGGGCCTTGGGGTTTCACTTCGGCGGATGCCTCCGGCATGTCGGTATATACCAATACCTTGAAATACGACGAGGCAGCCTCAGGAACGATCCGACACCCCATCCGATTTACGGTGCCAACTTCAGCGGGAAGCAGTGCATTCATACTTCCGGCCAGTCACGGCGCGAGCAGCAGCACGTTGGCCAATAAACTCCCCGAGGGGGCGCTGCTGCGCCTGAATCCGGCCAGGACGCCAACCATAAACACTTCGGGCATGAGCACGATCGATGCTACTGTCATTATTCCCGCCATTATTGCCGGCCTCCAGAATTATGGAATGATCATGGCCGACAATGGCTCCAATATGTATCTGATCGGCGATATCGATTCGCGCTGGAACGACAGCGACCTGAGCGCACTCACCGCCATCGTGGCAAGCGACTTCGATGTCATCCAGATGGTTCCCGAATACCCCTCATATATGACTGAGCACACGGCGACCACCTTATATCCTGAAGCCGAGCCGACGATCACCAGCTTTTCGGCTTCGGCTCAGAGCTTATCTACAGTAACGGTTGCCGGCGCGGATGTTCCGCCAGCTCAAACACCGGGAACATTTACCGTGCCCAACTCCACTACTCCCGTTACCTTTGAAATCTGCGCTTCCGGAACCAACTACAACGAAACCTTTGCCGCAGAGACGGCCCAGCCCTTCGCTTACATTGACAATGCCGGTCCGGTCAGGCTTGGGTCAGACGGTTGCGGGAGCATCACGGTTACTCCCACGGTGACCCAGGAATATACTGCCTACGTTCTAAATGCGGATTCCAACTTTGCAAACAGCGGGCTCCCGAATTTAGCGACAATCAATGTTGTAGTGACGGGCGCTCCAACGACTCCGGCCCAGGTGGTCTTTGTCCCGCCGCCTACGATCATTAACGGTCAAAAGATTGGAAATGGCAGTGGATATGTCTATGCAGCAGACTCCGTGAAGGTGACCCCGATTACGTCAACATGGGCGCCGCTGAACACCAACGATAACGTGTGGAATGAGCCGAATGCGGTCTATTTCTACACGACTGCCACGGGAACCAGCAACACATTTCCTGTTGTAAATACAACATCTCCACTTCCGACGGAGACAGGAGGCGTGGCGGGGACATCCACGACGATGTTAAGCACAAACGTCCTTTCAGGCGCTTCCGGGGTGTCGATTACCGTCACCAAAGCGAACACCGGCGCCACTTATGGGTATGAAGTGGTCTGCGCCATCGCTACTGTGCCTGCCATAGGCTCATCTTATGGCAATTCGAATCCCAGCCCGTCGTCCTGCGGAACTTATGTCTTTACCAACGCTTCCACATCGTTTGCAAACGCACCGATAATCCTGCCACCGTCGGGAACCTACAATACTCCCCAGCTGATTTCAATGGCCGCGCCCGTACCTGCTTACTCAGCCTCTTCGTTTAACGCGATTTTCTATACTACCAACGGAACTACGCCAACTACCGCAACGGGCGCAGCCTTCAGTAATCCGCCGGCTCTCCCAACATTGATCTATTCTCAGGGACAAGCCAGTACTTGTTACGGAGGGAACACTGCTTACGGAGCGACCCCTTCATGCACGCCGACACCCGTTTATGCCACCAATGGCATGACCATCGAGGCAATCGCCGCGACCAAAACCGTAGCCAGCACGGTGACAACAAACACATATACGATCACTGCGGCGACGCCCACTTACAGCCCTATAGCCGGCACCTACGCTACTTCCCAGGAGGTGACCATCAGTTCGGCGTCACCGGGAGCAACGATCTACTACACCACCGATGGAAGTGCGCCGACGACCGGCTCGGCGGAATACTCCAGTGCGGTTACAGTCTCCGCGGTGGAGACACTGAGCGCGATCGCTACATGCACGGGATGCGGCAACAGTGCGGTCGGAACAGCGGCATACACCACTAGTGTTAGTACACCCACGTTCAGCCCGGTGGCCGGCAGCTACGGGACAGCGCAGACTGTAACCATCGGCGATACATTCCCAAGCTCAACCATCTACTACACAACGGACGGGTCGACGCCGACCACCAGTTCGCCGGTCTACAGTACCCCGATTACCGTTTCCTCGACGGAGACGTTGAGTGCACTGGGGACGGCCGCCGGCATCAGCAATAGCGCGGTCGGATCAGCCGTATACACCATTGGAGGCACGGCTGCAACGCCCACCTTCAGTCCTGTAGCCGGCAGCTACGCGGGGACTCAGGCAGTAACTATCAGCGATGCAAGCAACGGCGCATCGATCTACTACACCACCAACGGGACGGCGCCGACGACCAGTTCGACGTCCTACTCCAGCCCGATTACTGTTTCTTCGACGCAGACATTGGAGGTAATCGCTTCAGGCGGTGGGTACACCACAAGTGCGGTTGCTACGGCGACATACACCATTGCAGCTGCAACGCCTACCTTCAGCCCTGTTGCCGGAATCTACACTGCGATCCAGACGGTGACCATCAGCGATTCAACCCCGGGTTCGAAGATCTACTACACGACCAACGGGACGATACCGACCACCAGTTCGCCGGTTTACAGTACCCCGATTACCGTTTCCGCAACGGGGACGCTGGAGGCGATCGCTACTCTCGCTGGCGACGCCAATAGCGCGGTCGGATCTGCGATCTACACCATCGTTGCGGCCACACCGACTTTCAGTCCTGTGGCTGGAAGCTACACTACTGTCCAGTCGATAACGGTCAGCGATACAACCCCAGGCGTAACAATCTACTACACAACCGACGGGTCAACGCCGACGACCAGCTCAGCAGTCTACCCAGGCAGTCCGATTATTCTTGGCACGAATGCGACAACTACATTGTCGGCGATTGCTGCGGGCGGTGGCTTTAGCCCAAGCGGAGTCATTTCAGGAACGTATTCCCTAAGCGGCCTGACGGGATCCGCAAACATACCGTCCTTCTCGCCTGGTTCTGGAAGCTACACTGGAACCCAGACGGTAACGGTCACCGATGCAAGCGCAGGCGTATCGATTTTTTACACCCTAACACCGGGGACGACCGGGGTGGCGCCGACAACATTCTCGTCAAATAACACCACTGGGTTTACGATTAGCATTACTCAGTCAAGTGTATTGGAGGCGTTCGCTGAGGGCGGCAAGTACCCCGCCGGCTCGACCAAAATAGGAACATACACCATAGCGGCAGTAGTGCCGACATTCAGCCCCGCAGCCGGAAGCTACTCTTCTATTCAGACGGTGACCATGAGCACGACGACGCCGGGTGCTACGATCTACTACACAACCAACGGAAGTACGCCGACGTCCAGCTCTACAACTTACTCTGTTCCGATCAGTGTATCTGCCACGCAGACGTTAAAGGCGATTGCTGAAGGAACGAATCTCAACAACAGCACGGTCGGCTCAGCGGCTTACACAATCACCCTGTCGACGGCGGCCACACCCACATTCAGTCCGGTAGCCGGAAGCTACGGCTCTGCCCAGTCGGTATCGATCAGCGATACCACACCGGGTGCTACGATCTACTACACGACCAACGGCACCACGCCAACCACTAACTCGCCGGCTTACTCGGGCGCCATCGCAGTCAGCGCGAACGAGACTCTCGAAGCGCTTGCAGTTGCCTATAACTACCTGAACAGCGTGACCGGATCGGCGGCCTACACCATCGCCGCGGCAACGCCCACCTTCTCGCTTGCAGCGGGCAGCTACGGCTCGGCGCAGCCGGTATCGATCAGCGACACAACCGTGGGCGCGGTCATCTACTACACCACCAACGGATCGGCGCCGACCACCGGTTCAGCGGTTTACTCGGCCGCCATCACCGTCTCCGGATCAGAGACGTTGAATGCCATCGCCGTGGCCAGCGGCTACGGCGTCAGCGCAACCGGCACGGCGGTCTACACAACTCCGCCTTACACACCGGTCTTCAGCCTGGCGGGCGGAACTTACTATAGCAGCCAGACCGTTACCATCAGCGATGCAACCGCAGGCGCGACGATCTATTACACAACCAACGCCACCACGCCGACCACCAACTCGACGCCTTATACCGCACCGCTTTCCATCACCGCGACCGAGGCCATCGAGGCGATAGCAGCATCGAGCGGCGCACCGGCGAGCTCCGTCACATCGGCCATCTACACCATCGCGACGCCAGCCGCGCTCACCGTGCCCACGCCGGACACCACCACGCCGCTGTCGGGCACCAGCGTAACCTTCGCCTGGACATCGGGCAACACGGCTACCCACTTCGAGTTCTACGTGGGCACCAGCGTGGGCTCAAGCAACCTGTATAACTCGGGCAACGTAACGGCTACTACGGAGACGGTAAGTGGTCTACCCAGCAACGGGGAGACGCTCTATGTTCGTCTCTACTGGCTGCTCAACGGAAGCTGGAAGAACGCCGACTACACTTACGTGGCCTCGGGCGCGCCGACGCAAGCCGTGCTCACCACGCCCGCGCCCAACACCTCCACGCCGCTCAGCGGGACCAGCGTGGCCTTTGCATGGAATCCCGGCAACCTGGCCACGCACTTCCAGTTCTACGTGGGCACCACCGGCGCGGGCTCGAGCAACTTATATAACTCGGGCAACGTGACGGCAACTACGGAGACAGTAAGTGGCCTGCCCGGCAACGGAGAGACGGTAAATGCGCGTCTCTACTCGCTGATCAACGGAGTGTGGGAGTATACCGACTACACTTACAAGGCTAATGGCGCGCCGATAGCGGCAGCGCTGACCACGCCCACGCCGAACACCCTTACTCCACTCACGGGCACCAGCGTCGCCTTCTCGTGGACGCCGGGCAACATCGCCACCCACTTCGAGTTCTACGTGGGCACCACCGGGGTGGGCTCGAGCAACCTTTATAACTCGGGCAACGTGACGGTCACAACAGAGTCGGTAAGCAATCTGCCGGACAACGATTCGACGGTCTATGTGCGCCTCTACTCGCTGATCAATGGGGCGTGGCAATCGACCGACTACACCTACGTGTCGGCAGGCACGGCGACGCAGGCTGTTCTCACCACGCCGCCGCCCAACACCTCCACGCCGTTGTCGGGCACCAGCGTAACCTTCTCGTGGACGCCGGGCAACAGCGCCACGCACTTCGAGTTCTACGTGGGCTCAACCGGCGCCGGCTCGAGCAACCTTTATAACTCGGGCAATGTGACGGCCACCAGCGCGACGGTAAGCGATCTGCCCAGCAACGGCGAGACGCTGAATATGCGGCTCTACTCGCTGATCAATGGAGCGTGGAAATATACCGACTACACCTACGTGGCCAATGGAGCGCCGGTAGCGGCCGCACTGACCACGCCCACGCCGAACACGCTTACTCCGCTGACGGGCACCAGCGTTGCCTTCTCGTGGACGCCGGGCAACACCGCCACGCACTTCGAGTTCTACGTGGGCTCGACGGGCGTGGGCTCGAGCAACCTGTATAACTCGGGCAACGTCACGGTCACCACCGAGACGGTAAGCAATCTGCCCAGCAACGGGGAGACGGTCTACGTAAGGCTCTACTCACTGATCAACGGAGCGTGGCAATATACCGACTACACTTACGTGTCAGCGGGCGCAGCGACGCAGGCGGCGCTCACCGCACCCCCGCTGAACAGCCAGTTTACGAGCACCACGGTAACCTTCACCTGGACGCCGGGCAACACCGCCACGCACTTCATGCTCTACGTGGGCACCAGCGTAGGCTCGAACAACCTTTACAACTCGGGCAACGTGACGGTTACTTCAGAGACCGTGAACGGGTTGCCCAGCAACGGCGAAAAGATCTACGCCCGGCTCTACTCGCTCATCAACGGAGCCTGGAAGTACGCCGACTACACCTACACGGCTTTCTAGACATAGATCAAAGGGGAACTAAAAACTTATTTGGAACCAACTTGAATCACACCGTTCATCCCCGGCACGCTAGCGAGAAATGAACGGTGCGATTTTGTTTGCCAATGGGAAGGCCGGAGCCACTCCGTAAGGCTGATCAGTTGATGCAAACAGATGGGATGAAAAGGCCAACGCACTCATCCAGCTTGGCATAAAGACAAAGAGCTGGTCTCTCACCAGAGCCGTACCGTAAGACGCCCCAGGGTGAAGCAAACCAAACACCTCGCAATTGGAACACTCCAAATTCTTGGACAACCCCTCTCGATTTCCGCTGGTTCCAATCGCCCTACCCCCGTCTGTTCATAAATCCTTAGGTTTTGGAGCAGCTCTTTTCATGCAAGTCTACCTTTCGTTTTCAGCAAGATAGAATGCATGATTAGCGAAGGCCTTCCGAACAGCCACGGCAGAAATTCATGGAATTTGGTTGTATCAAAAGGCTATCGCCGCAGATCGATTTCTAACACCTCTTTTGAAACATAACCTGGAGGCTCCTGCAGAGTTTGGATTCGGGGAGATTACCGCCAATGCGGATATTGACAAGGTCACACCATATCAATTTCCAACTTGGCGACGATACACCCGGGATGCGCAAGTCACATCCGCATTGGGGCTGGAAACGTGCCTCGGCCTGATAGAGTCAACCGAGGATCTTTCGCACGCAGATCGACGAACACTGGCCGATTGCGAGGATCAATCGCGCGCACGGCTCTTGCGGAGCTCTTCCTCCAGCGCTTTGCGTTCATCAATGTCCTCCGTCGCACCGTACCAGCGGATAATCTCTCCCGATGGCCCATGGCGCGGCCACCCACGAGTTCGCATCCACTTCCACTTGCCGCCCACTGTCTTAACTCTGTATTCGGCATCAGTCGCCTCGCCAGTGTGTAACGCCTCCCGAATCACCTCCAAGACGTGCGGCAAATCCTCCGGATGAACCGCCTCCAGCCAACCGACATTAAGCGCCTCCTCCTTGCTCATTCCGGTTAGCTGCACCCACTTTGAGCTCGTGTCCAGCAGCCTACCCTCCGCGTCCGTAGTCCACGGCATCTGAGGGCTGAGCTCGACCAAGCTCCGGTAGCGTTCTTCGCTTTCGCGGAGCGCATCTTCGGCCTGCTTGCGTTCGGTAATATCCATGACGGCGATGGAAACGCCAATCACTTCTTTCGCTTCGTCGAAGGCTGGCTGGTAACTCAAAATAACCGTCGTTTCAGGGCCTCCGGGATTGCGTGGCGGCTTGGTCGCCTGTACACCATCGATTGCCTCACCCTGCAGTGCACGCTGAAGGTACTGTTGCACGCGTGGGTACAATTCGGGAATCATCTCTGAAACGGTTCTGCCGATATGAGCCGCCAAGGGCGCACCATTCATATCGGCAAGCCGTTGGTTAAGGCTCGCATAGCGGGAATTCTTGTCGAGAAAGCACAGGCCGACGGGCGCCCCGTTGTAGATTGCCTGCAATTGAGCCAGACGCTGCGCTGGCAGCGCCTCGAGGCTGAAGATCTCCCCCTCCCTCTTTACTGTGCTGTAAAGGGTCTGCGGAGCGGCCGCAATCATATCGGGAATACGCTCGGCCGGCAGAGGACGGCCATAGAGCCAGCCCTGGCCAATTCACATCCCAGCCTCAGGAGCATGTCCGCCTTCTCCTCGGTCTCGACGCCCTCTGCCACCGTGATCATGCCCAAACTGTATCCCAAGCCCACGACTGCTGCCACGATCTTGCGACTCTCACGCTGAGATGTCATGGATTGGACAAAGCTGCGATCAACCTTCAGCTCGCTGAACGGCAGCGCCTGAAGGTGTGTCAGGCTCGAATATCCGGTTCCGAAGTCGTCAAGTGCCAGCTTGCAGCCCATGTCCCTAAGGTCATTCGTTATCTTTCGAGCGCGCTCTATGTTGTTGACAAGAGCGCTTTCGGTAATCTCCAAGGTCAGCCGTCGAAGCGGGAATTCACAATCTTCGGCCACATCGTGAATCTGGTGCGGCAAGGTGAGATGACGCAACTGAATGGGTGAGACGTTAACAGCCAGGAAAAGCGGCTCGGACAACATAGGCGCAGAGAGGAAGGACTTGCTCAGAATTTGATGGGTAAGTTCTCCAATCAGCCCATTTTCTTCCGCCAATGAGATGAAATTCTCCGGGAGAATCGGTCCGAGGTCCGGGTGCTGCCAGCGCGCCAGAACCTCGAAACCGGCCAGATGGCCCGTGCGCAGTTCGACGATGGGCTGAAAGAAGGGGACAAGCGCGTCACTTTCAAGAGCCTGACGAACATCGACGAGTTCTGCGTGCATGCCGATAACCAGGCCTTTCTCGCGTTCTCGAGACTGCAGTCTCAAGCCACCATGCTCTTTGCTTGCTCCACCCACTGGTCATACTGTTTCTTGATCTCAGTCACGCGCGCATCGATCGCGGTTTTGGCATCGCCCCGAGCTTTCGCGGCTTTCTGCTGCAAGGTCTGAACCTTGGCTTCGGTCTCATTCTTGATTTGTTCCGACCGTTGCCTGGCCTGCTGCAACTTCGCTTGCAACCGAGTATTGAGCCGGTCGATCTCGGCCTGCAATTTGGCCTTATGCTCCGCTTTTGCGCGAGCATGCTCGGCCTTCAACTGGTCAATCTCGGCTCGCAGCTCGGCGATGTCGCGGGCCCGTTGGGCTTCTTCGAAGCTCTTCCTGGCAGTGCGGAAGACGAAGCCATTGAGCGGTTCCATTCTGGTGTCCACTGGAGTCACCCATTCTTCGCTGACATCCGCAACGATCGCGTATTTGCCGGGGGTGAGTACGTTTGAAACTTCGGGCAGGAAATCCGAGTCGACTCCCGCCACGATCAGGTCGGCAAGACCTCCCGCCATCGTGCCGGCCAGCGCCCCGACTGCGAGCCCGGCCGGGCCACCCAGCAGACCGATGAGGCTGCCGATCGCTGTTCCGCTCACCGTTCGAACAGGGAAATCGTCCTCGCCCTGTTTCACACTGACCGTCCCATCGCTGTTTTTGCTGATGACGGCTTTGGCGTGAATCGTGATGCTTCCCTCGAAATCGAGTTGGTTGAGCGCTCGCGATCCCTCGAACGCTTTGGTTTCATTGTCAAAAACGACTACAAGCATTTTTTCCATGACATTCTCCTTTTAAAATCTCCCATTGAGCGTGGGACTTGTTGAGTTAGATTTAGGCGACCCTCTCGAGTGCGCCTCCGGTGAGTTTGTGGAGGGCCGTAGCAGAACTGATCATCGCGGCCCCGTCGAAGATCAGATCCACGCCAATGGCGAAACCGATGAACCAGACGCTCGAAATGGGCATTTGCGCCAGCAGCACGATCCCCAGCCCCAGCGAAACAATTCCTGATAACACAGCCCAGCCCCAGCTCGGGAACTTCAACATTCCTGCCCCAATGGCGCGAAAGAGACCGCCGACAATGAATAAGGAAGCAAGGACCAGAGTGAGTGTGGCTGCCCCAGCGAGCGGATACCGGATCAGCAGATATCCCGCGAAGCCCCGGAACAGTGCGCTGAGCAGAGACAACAGAAAGCCCTGCCAGTTGTGAGTGCGAAAGGCGTGCACCAAACCGAAGATGCCGCTGAACAGCAGCATCCATCCGAAGACCAGAACCGTGGCGAAGGTAGCGCCCACATCACCGATCACGCATACCGTGCCGCAAAGAATCAGCAAGATTCCAAGGGCGAGAAACCATCCCCAGGAACTGCGAATTTCCTCAATTCCCGCTGCGAGCGGGTTGTATCCAAACCGCATTTCATTTCTCCTTTTCTGAAAATTGATCTTGAACCCCATCATTCCTGCCAGACACATGGATCTGGTGAGATTCGTTTCCCTCGTGTTTCATGAGCGCTGGATGCCCCCTTCGAATCCATTCGCGAATAAATAGCGGACAGTTTCGAAGCTCTGTACCGGCTGCTTCTGCCACGGCGAGGAATCGCACAGCGTCAGCATCCACCAGCGTTACCTCACCGAGTTCGAGAGCAATCGGCGGCGGATGAATTTGCATTTGCACCTTCAGCTCCGCAAGATTTTCCGCGCCGATACGCCCACTCACTCGGAGAAGGTGTGAGTCGCGACTTCTTTCAAGTCTCAACATCTGGATCAGAACTCACGAGCAACTACGCCTACAATAGATGCAAGTCGGATGCCAATCGCAAATGACTGATACCATTGATGATGACGAGAGTTTCCTGTGGCGAGATCTCGGCAATTGGCGGGTTTTCGGCAAGCAGGGCCGTCTTGCTGCCTGCGGAGGGAAGGAGTCTGAAAGGTCAGTTAGGAAGACCGAAACCGGTACTTGTTAATGTTCAAACTCTTGATTCGCGATTCAAGAGTGGAGCGGGGAATGCCAAGGCGGGCCGCTGCACCCAGGGGGCCGGATACCTGTCCGTGGCTCTGTGTGAGCGCGTTCTCGATCATGTCCTTTTCCTGGTCGGCAAGAGAGGCGAGACCAATTCCGCCCGGCGCAGATGTAGGCGAGGCACGCACCACCCAGCTCTCATCCACAGCAAGCGTTGCTCCCTCGCACAGAATGACGGCACGTTCGACCACGTTTTGAAGCTCCCGTACATTCCCAGGCCAATGATAGGTCTGAAACAGCTCCAAGGTCCTCTTATCGATCGTGCTGATCTTTTTTCCCATCTTGCTGGCGTAGCGCTGGGCAAGATATGCGACGAGTAGAGGAATATCTTCGTCGCGCTCGCGCAGCGACGGCATGCGAATCGGGAACACGTTCAACCGATAAAACAAGTCGCTGCGGAATGAGCCCGCCTCCACAGCGGCCTCCAGGTCGCGGTTTGTAGCGGCAATCACCCGCACGTCAATTGCCACCGGCTGGGCGCCACCGACTCGCTCCAACTCACGCTCCTGAAGCACTCGCAGCAGAGCGATCTGAGTCTCAGCCGGGAGGTCGCCCACCTCATCCAGGAAAATTGTTCCGCCGTCGGCAAGTTCAAATCGCCCCAAGCGCCGTTGCGTAGCGCCTGTGAACGCTCCTTTTTCATGGCCAAAGAGTTCGGAAGCGATGAGAGAAGAGGGAATGGCAGCACAGTTCACTGCGACAAACGCGTTCAGTTCGCGGCGCGAGCGTTTGTGGATTGCACGGGCTGCAAGTTCTTTCCCGGTTCCCGTTTCACCCGTGATCAGCACGGTGGAATCGGTTGGTGCAACCTTACGCAGGAGGACGAGAACGCGCTTGATTGCATCCGATGCCCCCACAATCTCTTCGAACATGGATGTCTGATCAATCTCTTCCTTGAGAGCCAGATTCTCCTTGTAGAGCTGTTCTTTTAGCGTTTGGATTTCGTCAAATGCTTTCTTGAGCGCTTCCTCTGCACGCTTCCGATCGTCGATCTCGATACTCGCTCCATACCACATCACGACGTTCCCTTGATCATCCCGCAGGGGAACGTTGCGATGCAGAAACCAGAGATATTGTCCGTCGGCGCGCCGCACGCGGCTTTCGCACCGGAACACCTCTCCGCTGGCAAGGCAAGCACGCCAGCTTGTCATCATTGTTTCTAAGTCTTCAGGGTGGATGAAGGCAGTCCAGGCCCAGCCCTGCAGATCTTCTTCCATGATGCCGAGGTATTCAAGCCAGCGCTGATTGAAAAATCCGAAACTGCCGTCAGGATCGGAACTGTGCAGAAACGCAGGAGTCGTATCAATGATGCGCCGCAGCAGATCTTCGGCTGGAACAGTTGGCTGAAGCTTTCCCATCGCGTGTCGCCGTATCGGCCTCGTTTCAGGCGGACTCTTGCAAGTAATTGTAAGACGCGATGGCTATGAGTCAAGCGAAACCTATGGGTCCCTGGTTTCTCCCCGCTGATGTGGACCTGATCGGTCCTGAGTTCAGGCGCCGTGAATGAAGTTCCGGCCTTATGGTCCGCAGCTCTTCCCTGAAGCTCAACGGAGGTTCGCCAATTACTGGAAACGAACACCCACTGCGTGTATTGTTTGAATGCTTAGTCAAGGAGGAGCACGGGGTGTTGCGAAAAGCTGAACTCAGCATCGAAGCTGATTCAGAGAACTACCTCGGAGGCTCCTCAGAGACGATATGTACTACATCGGACTTGACGTTCACAAGAAGACGATCAGCTATTGCGTGAAGGATGCAGCTGGTCATGTGCACCGGGAAGGCAAGATCGGATCGACCCGGCGCGAGCTGGATGCCTGGATCGGGACCTTACCGCAACCGCGGATGATGGCCCTGGAAGCGACGATCTTCACCGGCTGGATCTACGATCATCTGCTTCCCCACGCCGAGAAGGTGAAGGTGGCCCATCCTCTGATGTTGCGAGCGATCGCGGCGGCCAAGAAGAAGAACGACCGCATCGATGCTAGCAAGATCGCCGACTGCCTGCGCTGTGACTTCCTGCCCGAGTGCCACATGGCTTCCACCGAGATCCGCGACAGGCGCCGAGTCCTGCGGTACCGCAACCTCGTGGTGAAGCAGATAGTGCAGATGAAGAACCGGGTTTCCGGCCTGTTGATGGAGACCGGAGTGAGCTACAACAAGCAGCGGCTGCACAAGGTGGGCTATTTCGGCGAACTGATGTCTACGAACGAAGATATCAGCCAGGCTGTACGGCCGCTGCTGAACCTGAGCCGCGGAATGATCCGCCGCTCCGGGAAGCTGGAGTACGACCTGATCAGCTCGCTGGAGCGAGACCCGCTGCTCCGGGAGCGGCTGCGGCGGTTACGCACCGTGCCAGGAGTCGGTTCGATCACGGCCCTGACCTGGGCGCTGGAGATCGGCGATTACACGCGTTTCAGTTCCAACAAGCAGGCCATCAGTTACTGCGGCCTGTGCGCCGATGAGAAGAGTTCAGCCGACAAGGTGATGCGTATGCCGATATCGAAACAGCGCAACAAGCATATCCAGAGGGTGTTGATCGAGGCGGCCAAGCTGGCGCCGAGAGAGTCACCGGAACTGGCGATAATCCGAGAGCGCGAGTTGCAGAGAGGAAATCCCAACCGGGCGACACTTGCAGTGGCGAGGAAGATGGTCTGCTACATGATGGCGGTTGAGCGCGTCGTAGGTGTACGTGGTTGTGACGCCGTTGAAGTGGGTCAGCGAGGTCAGGTTGCCCGCCGCGTCGTACTGCCGCGTCTCGGTCAGCGAGCTGTCGGGCAGGGTTCTGGAGGTGAGACGGCGGAGCTGATCGTAGATGCTCGTCGTTGTGTGGCCGTTTTCATCCGTCATGCTGGTCTGGTTGCCGTCGTTGTCGTAGCCATACGTGGTGGTGTTGTTCGACGAGTAGGGGGAATCCACCTGGACCACAGTCTTCAACTGGTTCGCGGCATCGTAGGTGCCGTCACTGATCTCCTTGTTGGTCGAGAATAGCTCGGCGAAGTAAAGATCGTTGCCTCCATGGCGATTGTCCGCGGTTGCGGTAACGTCTTCATCCAGGCATCCAGCTTGCACCGGGTCGACCCGATCTTGCCTTCCCGGTGCACATGACCAGCTGCGTCCTTCACACAGTAGCTGATCGTCTTCTTGTGAACATCAAGTCCGATGTAGTACATATCGTCTCTGAGGAGCCTCCGAGGTCGTTCTCTAAATCAGCGCTCGCTGAGTTCAGCTTTTTGTAACACCTCGTGCTCCTCCTTGACTAAGCATTCAAACAATCCGGAAGTTGACGTGAGCCGAATCACAGCTACTTCCGGATTGCCGACCACTCTCCCAGAGCATCGGAATTCGCTGCGTTGGTCGGTGGAGGGAATGCCATCAGTGTTGCTCGGACGGGCTCGGAGAAGTCGCAACATCCAAGTCAATGAACGATTCCGGATTATGAGGAAGCTGCGGTGCGTAGCAGTTTCCGTCAGGTGCAGCGTTCTTGGGACAGCTTGTGCTGAATTGCGCACGGCGTGGCGACTGAGCGTATTGCCAAACCGCTATTTGATTGCGATCGATCAATCGCGCTCCTGACGAAGGTTGCAGGTTGGCAAGAGTGCATCCGGGCGCCGGTGGACATTGATCATTGGCTACCCAGAGTTTTAGGTCCGAGAAGGCTTGCGACATTCTTTTCGACTTCAACTTTTCGCCATCGAGCTGCAGGATGTTTTCCGCCGTATTGATTTGGCCGTTTCCTTCAGCCACATCAATTGCTGAGCAAAAAACACCCGCTCGCGCTCCCCGTCCCCGTACTGCATCGATCCAGGCAAAGATATAAGCTGCCTGATCAGGTAGCAATCGTCCACCTTCTTCTTGGTTCAGAAAGATGCGAATGTCTCGTGGAAACCCTTCCCGAATCGCAGAATCCACCGCAGCATTGCCATCTTTCTTCCCGAGAACGGCAGCGTCCGTAGCCTGCAGTTCATTGTGAAGCCTGCCGTTGAAAAGTAATAGGAAACCAAAACCCTTTTGCTTGATCAAAGATCGCTTCCCAGCCCACGGGTTGTGATCAAGCCCTGGGGGATTGTTCAGCCAGTAGCTGGTGTACTGAAAGGACTCGCGGAGAGCGCCGAGCGGGGAATCACCGGGGTAATCGTTCTTATCGAATCCCAAGTAGACGCGCTGTGCGGGAGTGATTGATGCGAACTGTAGAATCCCAATCGCACAAAAGAGCAAAACCGTTCTTCGCATGGCTCACCATTCCTCATTCGACCACCATAACCACCATATGCGATTCGCTAAGCTGACTTGGAGTGGAATTCTCTACGTCACGCTTGGCGTAACCGCCTTCTATTGGGATGGTGGCCGCTACTTTTTCTGCACCTTCATGTCGTGCCCGTTCTGATGCAGAACCAGGTAAGTCACCTTGCCATGATCGTCCCTGAAGAACTCGATTTCTGCATCGATGGAGGTGGGGAAGAACTTGGTCTCCGATTCGGCGAAAAGTGGAGCTTTGCCCTGGCCCGTTGTCTGCGCTATGAGCAGGTTGTTTTCGAGAGTAATGACCAAGTCGAAGTTGGGCGCGAGTGCATAGGTCCCGGCGTACTGGGCCAACACCTTGGAATCGACTTGAACGGAGGTGCGCACGGTGGGATGCCAATCGGGCCATGCGTACTCGGCGGCGATAGAGTGCATGATCCCATCGGCCAGGATGCCACCGGCGTCAGCATTTGTCATAACCACCGCGCCTTCGCCGGACTTCTCGTATGCAACGAAGATATTTTGAAAACCTTCATTGGCGCCTCCGTGGGAGAAAAAGGGGCTGGAATCAGCGCCGCCTATCTCCAGGCCGAGGCCCCATTTGCCCATTCCTGGGGTTAGCATCTGGCGCGTCATCTCCACGGAGAGAACATGGTTGGCTTTGCCCTCAAGGGAGTTGCTCAACTTCGATTGCGTAGCGAGCCAAATCAGTAGGAGTAGTCCAGAGGCCGGCTGCGGCCATTTCGGGATAGGTGTGCGCACCACCCTCTACCGGTTTGCCGTCACTATGGTAAGGGGTTGCCGCAAAGGGTTGAAACTCCTTGGGCAAGGGCTGTTCATAAGTGCTGTGCGTCATGCCAATGGGTGCTAGCACGGTGTCATGGAGCAATTTGGGAAACGGTTCTTTGGTCACGTCGATCAGAATCTGCTGCATGATGGTGTAGCCGCCGCCGGAGTAATTCCACTTGGCTCCGGGGGCGGTTTCGCTGCGGATGGCGGGGGTGTTGGCGGGTTTTTCGCCGTTCAGGACCTGAACCAAAGTGGGAACCGGCACAGTGGATGCATAGCCGGGAAAGCCATGCACCGTCATGCCCGCTGTGTGTGTCAGCAACTCGCGCAAGGTGATCGGCTTGCCGGCGGCAACCGGATCGCTGGGCAGCTTCCAACTCGTCAGTAGCGTGTTCACATCCACATCCAGCGAGAGCCTTCCCTCCTGCGCCAGACGCAACGCCGCCATGGCCGCCAGCGGCTTACTGATCGAGCCGGCCTGAAACATTGTCTCTGCTGTCACCGGCGATCCGCCGACGCTGCGACGCCAAAGCCGTGCGCCCATTCGATCTTGCCCTGATGAATTACAGCGATGCTTGCACCTGGGACATTGAGTTCCTTCATTCGATCAGCGAGCGTGCGTGTTTCGTGCTCATCGCCTTTGATGACCACGCTGCCGATCAGACCCGATGTGACGTGTTGAATCCGCTGCTCGATTCTTGAAGAAGTTATCGGCCCGTTCTGTGCAACGGAAAATTCCGCAAGCAGCAAGCCAAAGCCATGAGTGCAAACCGCTTGGATACAAACATGCGCATGATTCCTTTGCACAAACACCTTATCACTTCGGATGGAGCGGCATGGATGGAGCAGTCTCAAAGGTGCTATCCATGGTCCGATTAAAACAGTTCCGACAACAGAACAGCGGGGCGAATGGTAGCTAATTCACCCTCCATGCTTGTGCCCGGATTACCGGCCAACCGGACAGAACCCCTTTTCGACCCCTCGCGGCCAGAGTTGAGGAAAGGTAGGCGACTTACCGTTACCGATCGGTGCTTGATGAGCGCCTCGGCGATTTTCATCAAGTGCCACGGCGGGCGGGGTATGACGCTGGTAGCCGGATAGGCGCGGCAGCCAAGCGAGATTGATCTGGACGACGAAGGGAATTGAGGGAGAGGTGTCAGTGAAATCGCTTCGAAATGGTGCAGATGACGGCTTCTGGGTTCCGGTAACGGACCTGCAGGGCACGCTCCGGCTCTGGCCTTGGACGAAATGCGAAAAAGATGGCGAGCCGGACACTCGGGGATATATTCTCTTGTGGCCGGGAAAGCAAAATGGAAATCCCGGATAACATCCCACATGTAGGAGAGAACAAATGAAATCAGCAAAATCCTCTTCAACCCGCTTGCTCTTTGGTTTCATTATCGTTGTCCCTACCATGGTGACATTGTTGCTGGCTCAAACCGGGAGTTTTCATAACGCCCCCACATCGGCTGCTGGACTGGAAAACCCCTACCCAGGACAGCAGAATGCCCAGGCGGGCCAGCAACTGTACGGGCAAAAGTGCGCCGCATGCCACGGACAGAATGCCCAGGGAATGGGCAACATTGCCGCGCTCGCCACAGGAGCGACACAGGCAGCGAAGCCAGGAGAGATTTTCTGGTACATCACTCGTGGCGACAAGGCGAGTGGGATGCCCGCTTGGGAAAGCCTGCCTGAACGTCAACGCTGGCAAATCATCACCTATCTGAAAGTTCTGCAGACTCCGGAAGCGGCGCGCCTGGCTGCTGCCAGCAGCAGTGAAAAAACTGGCGCAGGAATCCTGGACGCACCGGTGCCCAAGCCGCCATTCACTGACTTCCGCTTCGAGAAACCCGGTACCATCCGGAAGATTACCGTGCAGGACCTTCCTGCTCCATTTGCAACCAATTCATCCGGCAACGGCCCGCGCATCGTTCCTCGTCCCGAGAATATGTGGCCGCAGGCTCCAAAAGGTTTCAAAGTCGATCTCTACGCCACCGGACTTGAAAATCCCCGCCTCATCCGTACTGCCCCCAATGGCGATTTCTTTGTCGCCGAAAGCGAACCGGGCCGGATCAAAGTCATCCGCGGTATCACTCCCGACGGCAAACCCGAGATCGTCAGCATCTTCGCCACTGGTCTTGACAGCCCCTTCGGCATTGCCTTTTACCCTCCCGGCCCCAATCCAAGGTGGGTCTACGTCGGCAATACGAACTCCGTGGTGCGCTTTCCTTACGAGAACGGCGATTTGAAGGCGCGCGCGCCGTCACAGCACCTGGCGGACTTGCCCAGCAACGGTAAGGGACATTGGACGCGCGACATTCAGTTTTCGCCCGATGGAAATACCATGTTCGTTGCCGTCGGCTCAGGCTCCAATGTGGATGACCCGGATACTCATCCCGCTGAAAAGAATCGCGCCAATATCCTCGCCTTCAATCCTGACGGTTCCGGCATGCGCATCTATGCCTATGGAATTCGCAACCCGGTAGGGCTGGCCTTCGACCCGCAGACCGGCCAATTGTGGTGCTCCGTCAATGAACGCGACGCGCTGGGCGACGATCTGGTTCCCGACTATATCACCCATGTGCAGCCGGACGGTTTTTACGGCTGGCCATGGTGGTATATTGGCGGGCATCAGGATCCGCGCCACGAAGGCAAGCATCCTGAGCTCAAAGACAAGGTCATCACGCCGGACGTGCTGCTCCAGCCGCACGACGCCTCGCTCGAAATGACCTTTTATGAAGGTAAGCAGTTTCCGCAGGAGTATGACGGAGACATCTTTGCTTCTGAGCACGGCTCGTGGAACAGGACAATTCGCACCGGCTATGAAGTGATTCGTGTGCCGTTGCACCACACCGGCCAAGCCACCGGTGAATACCAGGAATTCCTCACTGGCTTCGTCCTTCCCGACGGAGATGTCTGGGGCCGGCCCGTAGGCGTGACGATTGCTCACGACGGATCGCTACTGGTTACCGATGACGGCTCGAATTCCATCTGGCGAGTCTCCTATACCGGAAAGTAGCCCGGCTCCCCTTCATCGTAAAGAGCTTGGAGCAATAATGCTCCGTACGCAGCCCATGCTGACAGGGATCAGTTGGCAATCGGATGATCGCAACGCCGATTCCTGTTAACTGCAATTCAAGGTCAGTTGTTGAAATCAAGGCGTTTACACTCAAGACCGAGATTGCATAAACCGAGGTTCTGGTCGAATGACCGGCTATGCGTCGGCTACTGGTTCATTGACACCCCGATCGCCGCCGACCTGTGGAGAACTTCGCCTATTGTTCGCCTACAATGAAACCATGTCCCAGCCAGCGCGACACCGGGTGTACATGTCGTTCCAGGATCGCCATGGTTGGCAGTGCCAGTTTCTGGAAGCCGACTTGAGGACGCCACTGCCCAAACGCCTGCACTTCTCTTCGTCCGACAAGATCATCGAGTTAGTTGAGCGAGGCACCGGCTTCCCTGACCAGGAGAGCCGGCTGATGCTGAACCAGGGCATTGAGATGGGGAGGGGTGGGGTGTTCCTGAACCTGACTGCGGGACAGTACTCGGCACTGAGAAACTCGTAGAATTCCACCCTCCCCGCCAGGACTCCAGATCTTCGCAAACGCGGTCATTCGATCTGCTCAGGATGCCGAATCATGCCGACTCGAGCCCAGTCGTTAGTCGATGCATGGCAGCGCCCGAGATCGGACAGTCAGCAGGTTCAGTTTTCCGGCATACTATCGCGGGCAGCTTTGATATCGGATGCCGTATCGTGCATTTCTTTCCGTAGCTTTCTTCCCTCACGGATCGTCGTGATGAGTGCGAATATGGTTATGGGCTCGGCTGTCTATTAAATGCTAGACGGCCGAGCCGAATAGAATCTCAGATGCCAGGTTCAGGGCTTTACTTGTACCCCACCTGACAATACGGCGGATCATCCTGTAGGGTTTCCGCCGCCTTTGGGTCTCCCGCTAGCGCATGTGCCGTAAGCAAGCCGCATCGCGACGTGGGCTTCTCGCAATAGAACTCGGCCGTATTCTCTGCGCAGGCACTGCAAAGGCCCATATTTACCAGACGCCGCCTTGTGTCTCCATAGCAACGACCGCCAGCCGAGCGCGTCGTAGTAATCGTCAGAGGTGCAACCCCGTCTGACAATGCCTGCCTGATTCCTTGACGTCGGCAGCAGTTACATATCCGTTGTCAACTTCGGATTTGACGCTGGCGAGGTCGTGCGCGCGGAAGTGAGGGTTACATCTGGGTAGGCACCAAGCGACATCAACTTTTCCTTGCCTTCAAACTCGTAACGCCAGCGCCAGAGCTTGGCGCCGTTGGCCTTTACGAACAGGTGAAGGCCATGGCCATCAGTGAGCCGGTAATCCTTGTCCTGTGGCTTGGCGTTTCGTACCTTCGTGTCTGTGAGATTCATGATTTCCCCGTCTTAGGATGCGCTTAGAACCGGGTACTGGCCTGCACAAATTCACCAATTTCTGATCCGGTACCCGGCCACAAAACATTCGGTACCCGTTTTGCGGCCGCAAAGTACCCGGTCGAGATCCTGGCTGCAGTCGAACCAAAACGAACGATTCTGAACTGAATCTTCAATTAAATCATGGATTTGAGGGGATTTGATGTGAACTGGCTTGAACTGCGATAAGCCCTTTAGAACGATATCTTGGCTGCCCACCAGGGATTCGAACCCCAATATGCTGCTCCAGAGGCAGCTGTCCTACCATTGAACGAGTGGGCAACTCGTGTGCACACGCCTGTTGCAGGCCGTATTGACCTCGCCCGGCAAGGTGCCGCAAACGAAAAGCCAACTTGTTCATCATAAGTGGATTCCCACGGCATGGTCAAACCCCCGTTGGCACAATCGGCTGCGACCGGCCCGCGGCCCTGAGCAGCCAGTCAAAGGCGCACAAAATACAAGCGCTTATCAAATCTTTAGCAATTCACTATTTGATCCTCACTGACAATCCGGCACAATAGACTCCATGGTGCCATTTTCGCTGATACATCCCTATGATGATGTAGAATCAGCCCTGAGAATGGAGTTATTCCTCAATCTTGCCTGGGTGGCGCTGGCGGCGCTGATGTTCTGCCTGTGGCTGCGTTTTGCCCCGCGCACCGGCCCGAATCGCCATACCGAGAAACGTCGAGCGCAGTTTGTTGCCCTGGCCGTGCTTCTGTTGATCCTGTTTCCGGTCATCTCGGTCACTGACGACTTGCAGGCCATCCAGAACACGGCTGAAACCGACACTTGCCTGCGCCGTGGCCACCTCGTCTTCAACGCTCACTCCATCTTCCCCGCGGTCGCTGCTCTCCCGTTACCCATTTTTGCCGGGCTTTCCGTTGGGATCCAGCGTATTCCAGCGCCCGGCGGTCTTCCCGCTCCTGTCTTTGATCATCCTGCCCTGGCCCGCATTCAGAACCGTCCCCCGCCGGCAGCTTGATCTTTTTCTCTCACCCGTTCCTTCATCTTTGCCTCTTTTCTGTTTCCGCCGTGCAGGCCATGGCGCAAAGGCTGTGTATGAAGCACTTATTCCCTTCTTTATCAGTTCTGGCAATTGCGGCACTGATTCTCTTCACGCCGAACTCGGTTTCGGCGCAGCAGGCCCTCACCTGGGACCAGGTTAAGTCAAAGTTCGAGGCAACCAATCCGGTATTGAAAGCGGATGCGGCCAACGTGGACGAGATGAAGGCCGAGGAGATCACGGCCTTTCTCCGCCCCAATCCGCAGGTCGGACTATTGGTGGATGGTACGCAGATCGCGCCTCACGACGGGGTCTGGACCCCCTTCAAGGGCACCTACGAACAGCCCAGCTTCAGTTACCTGCACGAGCGCGACCACAAACGGGAGTTGCGCTTGCAGAGCGCCAAGGAAGGCACAGCGATTTCCCAGTCCCAGCACGTGGACCTCGAACGCAACCTCATCTTCGGCCTCAGATCCGCCTTTGTGCAAACTCTCCAGGCCAAAGCAGTTCTGGCGTTGGCTAAAGCCGACCTCGAATATTGGGACAAGATTATCGAGATCAGCCGCGCCCGCTTCAACGCCGGCGACCTGGCAAAAATCGACCTCGCACGGATCGAGTTGCAGCGCGTGCAATACGAGTCTGAGCTCGAAACTGCAATCGTCAATTTGCGCACCCAGAAGATCGCGCTGCTGCTGCTTCTCGACGATCGCACGCCCGTCGATCAATTCGATGTGACCGGGCTCTTCGAACTTGGGCCCGATTTGCAGCCGCTCGATGATTATCACCAGGTTGCCCTCGACAACCGGCCAGATCTGCGGGCCGCGATCCAAACCATTGAGCAGTCGCGAACCAATCACAAGCTTGCCTGGGCCAACAGCTCGACCGATCCGACCTTCGGCACGTGGTACACCTACAACTCCTCGAACAATAATCCGAATGGCATTCAAACTCTCGGCGCCAGCGTCAGCATCCCTCTGCGGATCTTCGACAAAAACCAGGGCGAAAAGAAGCGTACGCTGATCGATATCGACAAAAGTCAGCACGCTGCCGAAGCGGCCAAGGCGCAGGTCTACAGCGACGTGGATGATGCCTATGAATTGGTGCGCAGCAATATCGCATTGATCAAACCGTACAAAACGCAGTACCTTGATCAGTCACTTTATGTCCGCGACACCGTGACCTACTCCTGGCAACACGGCGGCGCGTCGCTGATGGATTTTCTCAACGCGCAGGCCGACTACCGGCTCGTTCAACTTGCCTATCTGCAGTTGATCGGCGCATATATGACCGCCGCCGGACAACTGAATCTTGCTGTGGGGCGCGAGGTGATTCAATGATTTCGACTTCATTCCTCAAATCGCTTTTGAAGGCTGCGCTGGCTCTTGCGCTGGCCGCCGGGTTGGGTTTGGCTCTATCGGGATGCAAAAGCAAGGAGCAGGGCGATGGCGCTCCGCCCTCAGCACAAGTAATCCAGGTCGCCGATATGAACCTGATTACCATCGACAAAGACGACGTTCCCAAGTTCCCACTAAGCGCCGCCAGTCAGGTCGAGTCCGCCTCCGAGTTGACCGCAACCGGCACAGTCTTTCCCGACATCGCCCGCGAGATTCCCGTCATCTCGATGGCCAATGGACGAGTGATCGACATCAAGGCCCGCCTCGACGACAACGTGAAAAAAGGCCAACTGCTCCTCAAGGTGCAGAGCCCTGATATCACCAATGCATTCGATACCTACCTGAAAGCGGCCAACGACGAGCACTTGGCAAACCTGGCTTACACACGCGCCGAAGATCTTTTCACCCACGGAGCAATCTCCAAAGCCATGTTGGAACAGGCCGAGGACAATGAAAAGGATGCAAAAGCCGACCTCACTGCTGCAGAAGATCAGTTGCAGACGCTGGGCGTAAACAAAAACCACCCCAGCAGCATTGTCAGTGTTTACGCACCCATCAGCGGCGTCATCGTGGTGCAGAACGTTACCCAGTCCGCCGCCGCGGGCGTAAACCTTTCAGGCTCGGCCACAGCCTTCACCATCGCCGATCTCTCCACCGTGTGGATCATCTGCGACGTTTATGAAAACGATATTCCCCGCATTCAACTCGGACAGGAAGCGCGCTTCAAGCTGAACGCATTCCCTGATCGACCCATCACCGGGCGCATCAGCGACATCGGTCCCATTCTCGATCCATCCATCCGCACCGCCAAGGTACGCATTGAGGTTCGCAACCCGGGCTTCCTCAGGCTGGGCATGTTCGGCACGGCAACATTCACCAGCAAAACGAAAGAAACGCACACCGTGGTTCCGGCAGATGCCGTCCTTCACCTGCACGACCGTGACTGGGTTTACCTCCCCGCCGGCGGCAACCAGTTCAAGCGCACCGAGGTACGCGCGGGCAGAATGCTGCCCGACAAGAAGCAGGAGTTGCTCCCCAGCTCAAACCCGGAACAGGATATTCGCCCCGGCCAGCAGGTGGTGACCAACGCACTGCTGCTTGAAACCGCAGGGAACCAATAGTGCGGCCCGCCAGTTGCAGTCGAGAGAAACCACTGCGGCTGAGTGGCTTTTTTATCAAGAAAAAGCCACCTTGCACACAGTTAGTAATTGCGCTGATACTGGAGGACCGCACTAGATGATTCGAGCACTCGTCGATTTTGCGCTCAAGAACCGATGGCTGGTGCTCGGTGGCATGGTGGTGCTCACCGCCTGGGGAATTATTTCCTTCCGCAATCTACCCGTCGAAGCCTATCCCGACGTGGCCAACAACTACGTGCAGATCATCACCCAGTGGCCGGGCCGCTCGGCCGAAGAAATCGAACGCCAGGTTACCGTGCCAGTCGAAATCCAGATGGCTGGCATTCCCCATCTCACTCATTTGCGTTCCACCACGCTGGCCGGCTTATCCAGCCTGATGCTCATCTTTGACGACGATTCCACCAGCGACTTGAACCGCGAGCACGTGCTTGAGCGCCTTAGCATGGTAAGCCTTCCCGCCAATCTCGTTCCCCAGATGGGCACTGACTGGAGCCCTGTCGGCCAAATCTACTGGTATACGCTGGAGAGCACAAACCCCTCCTACGACGTGATGGAGAAGAAGGCGCTTGAAGACTGGTTCATTGAGAAGTCGTTCAAGAGCGTGACGGGAGTGGTGGACGTAGCCAGCTTCGGCGGACCCACCAAGGAATACCAGGTCAGGCTCGACCCGGAGAAGCTCGTCTCCTACGGCCTATCCATCGCCCAGGTCGAAAACCAGATCTCCAACAACAACACCAATGGCGGCGGCAGCTTTATCGAGCAGGGCGCACAGCAGATCAATGTGCAGTCGGTGGGCCTGTTCACCAGCGTGCAGGATATTGAAAACACCGTCATCAAAAACTCCAACGGCGCCGCCATCAAGATCAAGGACATTGCCACCGTCACTCAGGGCCCAAAGATCCGCCTGGGACAGATCGGCAAGACCATCAAGCACTACTCTATCGTGGATGGGAAGAAGGTCTATGACGACAGCAAAGTCATCGATAATCCCGACACTGTCGAAGGCATCGCACTCTTACAGAAGGGCGCCGACTCCGACCCCGTCCTGCTCGGCATTCACGACGAAGTCGACAAGCTCAACGGAGACAAGGACCACCCTGGCATTCTGCCCAGGGGCGTGAAAGTGGTTCCCTTCCTCGACCGTTCCGACCTGGTGCGTTATACCCTGAACACCGTCGAGCACAACCTTACTGAAGGTGTGCTTCTGGTCTCCATCATTCTATTTCTCTTCCTCGGCAATGTGCGCGGCGCTATCATCGTCGCCCTTACTATTCCGTTTTCGCTCTTGTTCGCTTCCATCTGCCTCGACCTGAGCCACATTCCCGCCAACCTGCTCTCTCTGGGAGCGCTGGACTTCGGCATGGTGGTCGATGGCTCAGTGGTGATGATCGAAAACATAGTTCGACATCTGTCGCAACAAGACGACACCCACACACCGGCGCAAAAAATCCGCAACGCCGCTCATGAAGTGCTGCGCCCAGTCTTTTTCGCCAGAGGCATTATCATCGCCTCCTACCTGCCCATCTTCACTTTGCAGGCAGTCGAAGGCCGTCTCTTCAAGCCCATGGCGTGGACCGTCTGCTTCGCCTTGCTGGGCGCGCTGATCTTCGCCATCGCAGTTGCGCCGGTCATGGCCAGCTTCCTCTTCGGCGAGGGCGCCAAGGAGTGGCGCAACCCCGTTATGCTATGGCTTACGGAGCACTATCGCGTAGCGGTTCGCGCTGCCATCGAGCATCGCCGCACAACCCTGGGAATCGCCGCCGGCCTGTTCGCCTTAGCCGTTTATCTCTCTTTCGGTGGTCCTATCGGCTCGGAGTTCCTGCCTCATCTCGATGAGGGCTCCATCTGGGTGCGCGGAACGCTGCCCCCCAGCGAAGGCCCCACCGCCAGCATCGACTTCACCAACAAAGCGCGCATCGTAATTGCCTCGTTCCCTGAAGTAACCCAGGTCGTCAGCCAGACTGGCCGCCCCGACGATGGAACTGACACCACAGGCTTCTTCAACACCGAGTACTTCGTCGATCTGAAGCCCAAAAAGGAATGGCGGCCCATCTTTCATCAGAACAAGGATGCGCTCATCGCGGCCATGAATAAGGAACTGGAAAAATTCCCCGGCGTCCTTTGGAACTACTCCCAGCCAATTTCCGACAACATGGAAGAGGCCGTCTCCGGCGTCAAAGGCGAGCTGGCCGTCAAGCTTTACGGCGACAACCTGCGCACTCTCGAAAAGAAGGCCGAAGAGATTCAGTCGCAGATGTCTACAGTCAAAGGCATTCAGGATCTCGGCATCTTCCGCATCATCGGCCAGCCCAACCTCAACTACACCGTCGATCGCGCCGCCGCCGCCCGCTGGGGCATCAACATAGCCGACATCCAGGACGCGGTGCAAACCGCTGTTGGCTCCAACGCTCTAACCCAGGTGCAGCAGGGTGAGGCCCGCTTCGACGTTACCCTGCGCTACCTGCCGAAGTACCGCGATACCCGCGAGGCCATTGAGAATGTTCGCCTGCTGGCGCCCTCCGGTGAGCGTGTCTCGCTGGCGCAACTCACCAAAGTTTCCGCCGACGACGGCGCCGAGGAAATCTATCGTGAAGCAGGCCAGCGCTTCATCGCCATCAAGTACTCCGTGCGCGGGCGCGACCTGGGTTCAACCGTTGAAGAAGCCATTAGCAAGGTAAATAAGAATGTGAAGTTGCCGGCTGGCTATCACCTCGAGTGGGCCGGTGAGTACGAAAGTCAGAAACGCGCCAACAAGCGCATGGACATCGTCATTCCAGTAACCGTTTTGGTCATTTTTCTCATCCTGTACACCATGTTCCGCTCCGCCAAGTGGGCCATGCTCATCCTCGTCTCCGTCATCATGGCCTCCGTAGGCGGCCCGCTTGCCTTGTTCATCACCCATACCAACTTCTCGGTCTCCTCGGCAGTCGGCTTCCTCGCGCTCTTCGGCGTCTCCGTAGAGATAGGTGTCATTATGCTGGAATATATTAACCAGTTGCGCGCACGCCGCAAGGGAATGGAGATTCCCACTCAGGAGCACATCGTCGAAGCAGCCGTAGAGGGCGCGGTCCTTCGCCTTCGCGCCATCATGATGACCATGCTGGTAGCCACGTTAGGCCTGCTTCCCGCAGCTCTATCCCACGCCATCGGTTCTGACTCGCAGCGTCCCTTCGCCATCGTCATCGTTGGCGGCCTTCTCGCCAACCTCGTCATCGGCGTCTTCCTGCTGCCCACCCTCTACGTCTGGGTAGCCGGCGATAACGACGTCCTGCCTGCAGTCGAAACAAGTGAGGAGTTTTGAAGATCGTAGTTCGGAATTTGCGCGTGCCTGTGGATGATCAAGGCTTTGTACCATCCTCGGCGTGCACTTTGCGGCAAAGGTGGGGCACCTGTGATGTTTCAACACGTTGTTCCATCGTCCGGGCGTAGTTTTGAAAGGGCACGGCTTTACAGCTTGCGGAAAAAGTCGTTCATTTTTCGATTCCGAGTCGCACCGTTGAGTTTTTTCACTTCAAATCGGTTGTACTGCTGTTGATTTGCTCCTCTGGAGATCCGATTTTGCGGCCTCCAGAGACACCTATCCCCCGGACTTACTGCGCCGGAATCAGCTTCTGCATGCGCAGCAGGTTGTGCGCTGTGGCAACCAGGCTAAACAGCCAGTCGACTCGTGCCCTGCCGCGCAGTTTTACCTGCCGGACGGCCCGATCTTGCTTGGCCCAGCCGAACACCTTCTCCACCAGCTTCCGCTTCCTCTGGCTGATGGCAAATCCTTCGCTGTTGCGTTCTTCTCCGGTAAGCCAGTTGGGCCATTTCGGATTGGGCGCGTATTCGGCTACATGCGGCCTGATGCGGCGGGCGCGCAACTGACCAACAAACTGCTCCTCTTGATAACTCTTGTCGGCGCCCAGCGTGCTCACCACGGCGCGTTTCAGCTTGTCCACCATCACCAATGCAGCCTCCCGTTCCGCCGTCTTGCTGGACTGCGTCACCATCGCTGCTACCACCAGTCCGTTGCGGTTCTCCGTCAGCACATGGCCCAGGTAGCTGGGCACCGCTACCGCCGCCCCGCTCTTCTTATACAAACGCGCCTCCGGGTCGGTGGCTGACTCATGCGTGTCGCGCAGCAGCTTGCGGCCTCGCGTTCCCGTGCCCCGGCTGGGCGGATCGGGCTTCTCACGGAAGCTGCGACGGCTGGCCCAGGCCTGAATCAAAGTACCGTCCACGGTGAAATGCTCCTCGCTTAAAAGCTGATGCGCACGCGCCTGTTCCACCACCGCCAGCAACAACTGTTCGGCAACCTCGCCCTCAATCAGACGCTCGCGGTTCTTGGTAAATACCGTCACATCCCACACCGGGTCGTCGATGTTGAGTCCCACAAACCAGCGGAAAAGAAGGTTGTAGTCCAACTGCTCCATCAGTTGCCGCTCCGACCGCACCGAATACAGTACCTGCAATAACTGCGCCCGTATCAGCTTCTCCGGAGCAATCGACGGCCGCCCGCGCCGCGCGTACAGCTGTTGGAACTCGGAGTCCAACTCCCGCAATGCTGCATCGCTCATCTGCCGGATGGCACGTAATGGATGATCCTTCGGCACTCGCTGTTCAAGGCCGATGTAGCTGAATACCGCTTCCTGTTGCTCGTCATTTCCGCGCATGACTAATACATACCGTATCGCCCTGTGGAAACCATCGTGCCTTATCCGGTTCACCAGCCTTTTTTCCGCAACCTGTTTAGACGTGCCGAATGTGGTTTCCAAAAGGATCGGGGGCTTTAGCCCTCGGGTTTTTCTTCTCCCGTGAGGGAGAAGTTGAGATTAGCCCAGACCGGGGTCCCCATGGACAGGTCTTAGTCCATGGGGTGGGAGGGTGAAACCCTGGGTCACCTTCCCCTTAATGTCCACCACGTCCCGTCGGGACGGGATGAAATCTCAACAAGCCGCCCTGCAATTTGCACATAATTAAACCCTGTTCGCGCACAATACTCGGTAGGGGAAAAACACGAAAAGTGCTGCCTGCACACCGGCAAAGACCCGCAAGCCTCAAAAAAACACCGTAACTCCTTTGCTGTCTGGAATATGCGAGCAACTTAATTAGAATGAGTATTTTGCAGAAATAGGTAGGGGGGTATGGCCAGGTATGGCCAGGTACAGCCGAGCATGCCGCTGGCACAGCGGTTCTCCTGTTGCTGTCCTTCTATTCCTCTCTGAGCACTTCCAGCGGCCGAAGCCCAAGAATCCGGTAGCTCGCAATCCACCCCGTCGCCGTAGCTAGAACCGCCGTCCCCGCCAGCGCAATCAATGTAGCGTACCACTCGATATGGAACCCCACGTCGAGCTTATGCAGCAGCACCCGCGTCAGCAGATTCGCAAAAACCACCCCCACTGAGCCGGCCAGCAACCCCAACACGCTGAACTCCACGCTGAAAGTCCGCACAATCCTCATCCGTGTAGCCCCCAGCGTCTTCAGAACCACCGCCTCCTGCATCCGACGGAAGCGTGTGCTGGCAATGCTCGAAGCCAGAATCGTCAGCCCCGCAAGAATCGAAAACCCGGCCAGAAAACGCACCACAAACGTGATCTGATCTACCACGCTCTCAATCCGCTCCAGCACATCAGCCAGATTGATCACCGTGATCATTGGATAGGCCCGAAAGAACGCCCGCTCCATCGCCGCCACCTGCCTGGGATCGATATGCACTCCTCCGTACCAGATGGTCGCCTCATTCTTTAGCTGTCCTGAAGGCAGCACAAATGAAACCCGCGCTCCCAGATGCTGCCCATCGGCCCGATAGATCGCCGCAACCTTCAGCGCCCGTACCGTCCCGCCGGTCTCCACTTCCACTTGCGAGCCCACGCCCAGGTGCAACCGCTCGGCCATTCCTTCGCCAACCGCCAGTTCAGCCGCATTCGCATCCGTCCACCACTTGCCTTGCTTCAACTTGTCGCCGTTCGGCGGTGCGTCGGACCAACTCAATTCTGCGTTCTGCAGCATCCGCCGTGGATAATGCTGCCCTTTGATTTGCTCCACGGGTTGTCCGTTCAAGGAAATAAACCGCCCCGTCACCACCGGCATAAAATCCAGCGCCTGGCTCACTCCCGCCTGATGCGCGAAAAACTCCTTCACCCCGGCAATCTCGTCGCTAGTCACGTCCACCAGAAAAATATTGGGCAGTTTGGGCGAAGCAGTCTCCCGCAAATCGCGCAACAATGCCGCCTGCATCAGGTAAACCGCCAGGATGAGCATCACTCCTGTCCCCAGTGCCGCCAGCACCGCCGCCGACTGGTTCCCCGGCCGATAAAGATTGGCCAGCCCGTGGCGCACCGACGAAGGCAGCCGCAGCCGGATGCGATTGAGCAAGAAGCGCAGCATCCAAAGCGCAACCGCCGCCAGCACCAATAGAACCACCAGCGCAATCGCAAACAGCTCAGCAAACCAGGTGCCCACCTTCGCTGAGTCAGAAAGCGCCCACGCAATTCCCCCCAGCGCCAGCACCACGACCACCGAAATTCCCAGTTGCAGCCGCCGCGCCCAACAGCTCGCAAACCATCCGCCGATCCCTTCCGGCCCCGGTTCCACCAGCCTGCGCAAAACCAGCACCGGCCTCACCCCCCGCACGTCCAGCAGCGGCGGCAAACAAAACAGCAGCGTAGTCAGCAGCCCAGTTCCCAACCCTGCCGCAATCGATCTCCATGGAAATTCGAGCGCCGCCTGAAACGGAAGCAGCCTGCCAAGCACTGCTGGCAGCGCAGCCATCACGCCCACCCCGGCAGCCACGCCCAGCAATCCTCCAGCCAGCCCCAGCCCCAGAGTCTGCAACAAAAAAATCCGCAGCAAGTCGCCTGATCCCGCACCAAGGGCTTTGAGAATAGCCAGCATATCCATCCGCTGTTCCAGATGCGCATGCATCGCCATCGCCACGCCAATCGCTCCCAGGACCATGGCCACCAGGCAGATCAGGCTCAAGATCGCAGTCGAATGATCCAGCCCCGCGGTCAGCGAAGGATTGCCCTCGCGAAAATCCATCACCTGCGCATCCGGCAGCGCCGCCTCCAGTTCCGCGCGCACTCCAGCAGCATCAGCACTAGCCGTTACTCTTGCCGGCAATTTCTCTGGCAGCTTCATCAACAGCCGGTGAGTGGCCCTGCTTCCCGGCGCCAGAAGCCCCGTGCGCTCCAGCGCCGCCTGCGAGATCATCACCCGCGGCCCCAGCCCCGCTCCTGCGCTGATGCGGTCCGGCTCCTGCTTCAGCACCGCCGCAATTCTGAACTCTCTTCCGCCCAGCCGCAGCGTCTGCCCCACCTGCGCATTCAGGCGAATAAGAAATTCCTCAGCCACCACCGCCGAGTCCCCTCCTGAGTCTCCGCTCAGAGCCTGCCGCAAGCTCATCGCCGGCTCCAGCCTGGCCTCCCCATAGTAGGGATACTCCGCCGGGTCCACAGCCTTCAGCGAAACCAGCACCGGCAAAGGATCTGGTGGCACAGAAGCCATGGAAATGGTCTCCGTCACCCAGGTCGAACGAATCCCGCCCGACTGCTCAATCGCGGCAATTTTGCTCTTTTCCTCCGCCGTCGGCTCATGCAAAATACGCGCGCTTAAATCCCCAGCCATCAATGATCTGGCTTCCAAACTTAATGTTCTTCTGAAACTCTCACTAAAGCCCCGCACCCCCACCAGCGCCGCAACCCCCACAGCCACCGAGAGCACCACAAAGCCGAACTTCCCCGGAGCGGACTTCAAATCCCGCCAGCCGATCACCCCAGCACGCCTCCAACTCAACGCCCGCTTAGCCATTTTTTTGCTCGCCCTGGTTGCGGTTCTGGTCGAGAGCATCGGAAAACGGCCGGCTATCCTCCACCACCATCCCGTCTTTCAGCACAATCTTGCGATCCACGCAGCTCGCCACTTCAGGATCGTGCGTCACCAGCACCAGCGTGGTGCCAGCTTTTCGATTACGTTTCAAGAGCAGGTCCAGCACCATTCGCCCGTTGGCTGAGTCCAGGTTGCCCGTAGGCTCGTCGGCCATCACGATCGGCGGCTCAACCACAAAGGCCCGCGCCAGCGCCACTCGCTGCTGCTCGCCGCCGGAGAGCTGCACCGGATAATGATCCATACGCTCCGTCAATCCAACCTCGCTCAACAGCCGCCGGGCCTGCTTCAGGCCGCTTCCCTCCACATTCAGTTCATAAGGCAGCAGCACATTCTCGAGAGCTGTGAGCGTGGCAATCAACTGGTACGACTGAAAAACAAACCCAATCTTGCGTCCTCGCACCGCAGCCAACTCCGCCTCTGCGAGATTGTGAATCGGCGCTCCATCCAGCCATATCTCCCCGGAGCTTGGCGAATCAAGCCCGGCCAGGAGTCCCAGCAACGTACTCTTCCCGCTTCCGCTGGCTCCCAAAATAGCCACAAACTGCCCTGCCGGAATCACCAGCGAGATCCCCTTCAGAATCTCCACTCTCCGCGCGCCATTTTGAATCCACTTGCTCGCATCCCGAACCTCAATCACCACGCCTCCCCACTCAGTCCCTAGTCCCTAATCGTTAATCTCTGTTCCCTGTTTTTCGCTACACTATTTCTGTGGACGTTCGCCGCAGCCTCATCGTTTCAATCTGTCTCTTGATATTTGCAGTCCCGCTCTTGGCTGCCGATCGCCCCATCCTGGTCTGCTTCGGCGACAGCATCACCGCCGGCTACGGCCTCCAAACCGGCCAGTCCTATCCCGACGCACTGCTACGCGACCTCGACAGCCGCGGCTACCACTACAAAGTGAGCAATCAAGGCACCAGCGGCGCCACAACCAAGGACGCCGTAGCCGATCTCCGCTCCATCCTTCTGCTGCACCCTGCAGTCGTAATCGTTGAATTCGGCGGCAACGACGGTCTACGAGGCCTTCCCCCTGACCAGACCCGCCGCAACCTCGACCAGGTGCTGACCACCCTCGAAAACGCGCACATCAAGATTCTGCTTGCCGGCATTACCCTACCGCCCAACTACGGCAAGGATTACATTAAGCAATTCGAGCAGATCTTCCGTGATCTGGTGGCCAAACACCATCCTGCCTTTGTACCCATGATCTACAAAGACCTGGTCCACGTCCCCGGCACAATCCAGCCCGACGGCATCCACCCCACTGCCAAAGGCTCCGAGATCATAGCGCGAACGCTGCTGCCTTCGCTCTTGCCGCTGCTGCGTAAGTAGGATGCCGGCCGCCATCCGTGCCAACTCGCCAACACGCGCGAAGCACGGCTAACTTGCTGAATGATTACCCCAAGACAATGACCGGTTGAAACAGCGTTCCCGCCACGCGTCTCGCAATCCCCACCAGTTCCCGCTGCCCGGCAAACACTTTCACCAGCGGCGCACTGGAAAACTCCGGCAGATTGGCCTGTGCGCCATTCCTCAACCGTCCCAGCGTCCGTTCATCCCCGGTCACGGACGGCATCTCCGGCAGCAAGTTACGCGGATGAATGCACAACGCCTCCAATTCCTCCGCGTTCCCAGCCAGCCGCTCCAGTTCCTCCAGCGTATGCGCATCGGCAAGGGTAAACACCCCGGCCTGTGTTCTCTGCAAACGGCTCAGGTGCGCTCCGCATCCCAAATCCTGCCCCAATTCGTGGGCCACCGACCGCACATACCCTCCTGCGCTGATGCTCATCGTGAAACTGGCCTCGGCGCCCTCCAGACCCGTGATCTCAAATCCCGCAATAAGCACAGTAGCAGCCTTCAGTTCCACCGGCTTTCCCGCGCGGGCCAGTTTATACGCCGGCGTGCCCGCAACCTTCTTTGCGGAGTAAGCCGGAGGCATCTGTTCCATCTCGCCATGAAAACGGCCAGCCGCCGCCCGCACTTGTTCCAGCGTAAGCGTGGGCTCAACTTCAGGCCCCGTTCGCTCACCCTCGGCATCATAAGTATCCGTAGAAAATCCGAAGCGGATCGCCCCGGTATAACACTTCTCCGCGGAGGAGAAGTACTGCGCCAGCCGCGTAAACTTGCCCAGCATCAGCGGCAGAACGCCTGTCGCCATGGGGTCCAGCGTGCCCAAATGTCCGATGGATCGCTCGCCGGTAATCTTCCGCAGCCGCCCCACCACATCGTGGCTGGTCATGCCGCCCGGTTTGTCAACTACCAAAAGTCCGTTCACTCTAACAACTGTAGACGACCCGACCCACCTCTCATAGCGAGCCTTATCCGGGCTGCCGCACCAGCGACAGAAACTCCTGCCGCGTCTCTTTCTGGCGGAAGCAGCCCACCATCGCCGAAGTCACGGTGGACGAGTTCTGCTTCTCGATTCCCCGCATCATCATGCACAGGTGCCGAGCCTCCACCACCACTCCGACTCCCTGCGGCTCGATGACCTCTTGAATCGTATCGGCAATCTGCTGCGTAAGCCTCTCCTGTACCTGCAGCCGCCGCGCAAACATATCCACCAGGCGAGGAATCTTGCTCAACCCAACCACTTTTCCCTTGGGAATATAGGCCACGTGCACCTTGCCGAAGAAGGGCAGCAGATGGTGCTCGCAGAGCGAAAACATTTCAATGTCCTTCACAATCACCATCTCGTCGTAATCCACGTCGTAGAGCGCCCCGCGCAGAATCTTCGTAGGATCCTCACAGTAACCCTTGGTCAAAAATGCCATTGATTTCGTCACCCGTTCAGGCGTGGCCCGCAGTCCCTCCCTGTTGGGATCCTCGCCCAGCCGGCTCAGAATCTCGCGATACATCTCCTCGGTGCTGAACTCGCTCAGCCTCTCGTCCATTCCTTCCGCCCTGCGAACGGTCTTACTAACTGCAATCGGGTGCGCCATCATCCTTATCCTCTCGCCCTTGGAACAGAGCGTACTGCATTCTTCCCACAAACTTTGTCATCCTGAGCGACAAATAAAAGCCTGTCATCCTGAGCGGAGCAAGTCGCGCTTCATGCGACTTGCGCAGTCGAAGGACCTGCGGTTGTTCTTTGACTCAGCCGCGCTTCTCAACCTCACTCGCCGCAGTACTCAAAAAAATTATTCTCCGTCTCTTCCACGCGCACCCGCACCAGTTCCGCAGGTGCAAATGATCCATCAAGCAACTCGAAAACCGCCCTGCATAGATTCTCCGTGGTTGGAACGCGAACCGCAAACGCGGGATCCAGATTCAGGTTGGCGTGGTCAAATCGTCCGATCACTTTGCTGCTGACCGCCTCATCCAGCGCGGTCATATTCACCACCATCCCTGTCTCGCGGTCCACTTCTCCGCCCGCAAGCACCTCCACCAGATAATTATGCCCGTGGCCGTGAGGATTGTTGCACTTGCCATATGCCACCCGGTTCTCCTCATCCGAGAGCGCAGCACTCTCCAGCCGATGGCTAGCGCTGAGCATATACCTGCGTCCAAAGTAGGCTCTCACGCCTCCCCCCTGTACTCGGCAAAAATCTCCGGCGTCTCATAAACGCGAATCCGGCTCAACCGCGCACCCCCCGCCATTCTCACCGGCGGCTCCAGCCGTTTCCATGAGGAAACCGCAATATTCTCCGTCGTCGGAATCAGCTTCCCTTCGGCAAACTCCGCGACCTCCAGGTTCAGATGGCGATGATCGTAAGCAATCAGCACCTCACTTTCGATCACGTCCTTCAGCCACTTCAGATCGACCACAAACCCGGTCACCGGATCGGGCTCGCCGGCCACTGTAACCTCCAGCGTGTAATTATGCCCGTGCCCGTTGCGATTCGCGCACCGTCCAAAGACCTGCTCGTTCTTCTCGGCAGTCCAACCCGCGTTCCAATAGTAATGAGAAGCGGAAAACGTAGCCCTGCGCGTGAGATAAATCATTTCCACTCCTGTTGATGAGATGCTTGACGCCCCACTAAAGCTTCACAGTAAAGCTTTCATCTACCTATCCTTTACGCAGGATAATTCCTACCCTTCCAGCTTACGCGCTTCAAAACCCGGTGCTGAAACCAGCTTCGATAGAGCAGGGCCACAAACAGCGGCAATCCCAGCGGCGCAAGTGCGCAATCCACAAAAGGAAAATTTGACTTCGCCACCCGCGCATAAAACCGAAAGAGCGTTCGTACCCACAAGAGCGCGAGGACCCATCCCGCGCCCAGCCACTGAAGCGAGTGCGCCGCAAATCGCGCGTTCCACAGCCAAATCGCCAACAAAGGCAATCCAAAGAGAAGCAGAATATCGAGCACTCGCCACACCGCCAGCGCCAGCGAATTATCAAACAAGAGCGCCAAATTTTTCGTCCAACCCTCGATCATCGCCGCCGTCGAGCGATACATGCGCGCAGCCAGCGCATCTGCGGCATAGCGGAATCGCAATCCAACCCTGCGCCGCTTGGCCAGGAAAGCCAGTTCCACGTCTTCCAGCACCTTGTCGGCCACCGCCGCGTGCCCTCCCAGCCGCCGATAAGCCTCCCGCTCCACCAGCAAAAACTGCCCGTTAGCCGCTGCAATCCGCTCATTCGAGTCGGAGACTTTAGCCGGCGGATAAGCCAACGCAAGTTCGCAGAAAACCAGCGGCATCAGAGACCGCTGCCACAGGCCCCTCACAATCTGCCGCGGCGAATAGCTCAGCATCCCCACCTTGTGCCTTGCCGCCTCATGCATCGCACGGCGCAAATCTCCCGGCTCGTGAATCGTATCCGCATCGGTAAACAGCAGCCATCGCCCCCGCGCCCGCTTCACCGCCGTCCAAATAGCGTTCGCCTTCCCCGTCCAACCTGGCTCCAGTTTGCCCGCCTCCATCACCGTAACCCCGTCAAAGCTGCGCGCAATCTCCGCCGTCCGATCCGTCGATTGATCGTCCACCACAATCAGCTCCCAATCCTTACCCAGTTCGAAGATCTCCTCTGACTGGCTCACCAGTGATCGAAGGCAAGTTCCCAGGCAATCCTCTTCGTTGCGCGCCGGAACAATGACCGTAAGCTCCAGCATCTGCTCCGGTTCCAGTCGCGGAATCATCGTTCCCAGTAGCGTTCCCGGCTGCTCGGGTGCTGCGACCTGCTCACCTGGCTCGCCTGAGAGCCCAAGCACAGACGTATATCCCCCAGCCGCACCGTTCGCCTCAGGCCTGTTCTCGTCCATCGAGCGTCACCTTTTCGTAGGGGCCTATTTCTCCGTATTATAGAGATGTGCAGTTCCGCCGTTTATCCCCGCTGGCCTTTCTCCTGCTCCTGCCCCTCACGCCCGGTTGCGACCGTGGCGCGCATCCCTACCTGATGAACAAGCCGGCTCCCGACTTCAACGTCGCAGACGGATCCACTTCCATTCATCTGGCCAACTACCGGGGCAAAGTCGTCGTGCTCAATTTCTGGGCCACATGGTGTGCGCCCTGCGTTCAGGAGATGCCCGGATTGATCGATCTTCACCACGACCGGCCCGATCTAGCCGTTCTAGGCCGTCAGCATCGACGAAGATGCCGACGCCTATAGCCGCTTCCTGGTCCGCCGCCACGTCGACTTGCCCACAGTCCGCGATCCCAACCAGTCAGCCGCCAAGCTCTTCCACACCGACGGCTGGCCGGAAACCTACATCATCGACCGCCAGGGCATCATCCGCCGCAAGATTGTCGGCGACCCGGACTGGTCCAACCCCGAGATTCGCGCCTACCTCAAAAGCCTGTAGTGCGTGAGATCACGCTCCGGTGCCAGCCGTCTTGCTATCATTCAACTATGACCACGGTTGAGATGCTTCTGTCGCTACACAACGCCGCCCACTGAGTCTGTGAGTTCGGCGCTGGCCAGCACGAAGGACGTTTACGGCATCCGCCGTCTCAGCTTCGACCACGCGGCCCGCACCCTGCGCGTGGAGTACGACGCGACCCGGCTCAACGCCGCCAGCGTCGCCAAACTGGTCCGCCAGGCCGGCCTGGATATCGACCTAGCCGCCGCCGATCCGCCCTGCAGCCGGCTCAATAGCAGACTCCGCCTCTCGGATGCCGTCAATTGCGCCGGCCCTTAAAGCCCTGATAATCTGTCTATGGTTTCGTTTTGAAGCCACATTGTGCGCCCGTAGCTCAGCTGGATAGAGCGACTGACTACGAATCAGTAGGTCGGGAGTTCGAATCTCTCCGGGCGCACCATTAAAACCATAAAAATCAATAATATACAGAGACAGCCAAAATGGCTGTGCACAAGTGCAGCTTTTCTGTCAGCAATCTGTCAGGCAGGCTCAGAGGCTTTCAAAGAACCTGTGTGACGCCGAGGGTCTATCAATTTCGGCGTTCGTGGTACAGTGATTTTGTTGCGGGTGAAACTGCAAATGAGTTCAAAGCCTGTCGTCGGTTGAGTAGAGCGTGAGCTATCAAACGCCCACGTGATTCCATACGGCGAACCTGCCCTCAGATACGAGATGCCTCGGTGCAACGCCGAGTCCTCCAAACGGCCATCGACGCCGTGCAGCAGCAAGTCGATCTCCTAGCGCGCAAAGCGCAAACCCAAAAATCACAATTCAGGAGATCACCATGCCCAACAGTGAGGACGCTTGCGCGCCTGGTCTAGAACTGATTCTGCCGCGCCAGCTTGCGCGAGAGCTGCACATGTGCGTTCGTACTCTTCAGCGCTTAAACGACAGCAGAACCGGCCCCCCAAGAATCAAGCTCGGAAAACATATTTTCTACAAACGCGCCACCGTGGATCGGTGGTTGGAGCAGTGTGAGGGCTACCGACCCGCGCCTACGCGTCCCCAACGCAAGCCCGTCGTCTCTTCTGGCCGCAACGCTCGCCGCCCGCTTCGCACCGCCTAATCACGAATAGAACGGCTCTACATAGACCGCAAATCTTCAGAAAGGGCAGCCGATGAGAAACGCGAGCAAGGCAAAACCACACTCCACCACCGCCACGAGTCCACTCACCGCCGACGATCTGGCGATGTTCGCCAAGTTCAAAACCCCCAAGCCGCTATTGGATGAGGCTGGCATTCGGCGAGTAAGCGACGCGCAAGCGCGAACACAGGGCATTGGTACTGCGCCGAAGCGCGCTGCGCAGAACATGGCGGGCATTCTCTTCCCGTATTGTGATTCTGCGACAGGCGAAATCGTGACCCATCGCCTTCGGCGTGACCATCCGGAGATGAAAGACGGCAAACTCGAAGACAAGTATCTTTGTCCTTCGGGGCCGCGCAGCCTCTTCATCCATCCGCGCGCGGCAGCGAAGTTGAAGAACTTCGATGTGCCGATAGTGCTGGTGGAAGCGGAGAAGTCGGCACTCGCGCTCACGGCCTTGTCTGAGCGCACGAAAAACGAAATGATCCCGCTTGCAATGGGTGGGTGCTGGGGCTGGTCACAGGACAAGAAAGCAAGTCCAGATCTGCTCGAACTCTGCAAAGGTCATCCTGTCTACATCCTGCTGGACTCAAACGCAGCGACGAATCCCAACGTTAAAGCGGCGCAGAGCGCCCTGGCCGCGGAGTTGAGCACATTGGCCTATGCCTGCCCTGAAGTGCTTATCGCGTCGATGCCACAACTGGAAGGCGTGAACGGCCCTGACGATCTGATCGCACTGGACGACGGAGACAATCTGCTGCTGAAGGTTCTCGAAGATGCGGAGCCTGCCGATCCTGTTGGCGAATTTTCCGACGATGCCCTGGCGCTCGAATTCACGAAGCAGAATGGTGAGGATCTTCGTTGGGTGGATGGGTGGGGAAGATGGCTCGCATGGGACGGCGCCCACTGGAAGCACGACGACACTCTGAGCGTTTACGACAAGGCGCGCCGAATTTGCCGTGATGCTGCCGAGCAGTGCGGAAAACAACAGACAGCTCAGCGCGTTCGCTCTGCACAGACCGTGTCAGCTGTCGAGCGCTTGGCCCGCGCGGATCGCAAACACGCAGCCACCGTCGAACAATGGGACGCGAATTCATGGGCACTCAACACGCCGGCCGGTATCGTCGATCTGCGAACAGGCAGGATGCGGCCCGCCGCGCGTGAAGACTACTGCGCGAAGATCACCGCCGCAGCTCCCGGCGGCGATTGTCCGTTGTGGCGTAAGTTTCTGAGTGACATAACAGCAGGCGATAAGGATCTGCAATCTTTCTTACAGCGCATGTGTGGGTACGCTCTGACGGGAGCGACTTACGAACACGCGCTGTTTTTCCTGTACGGAACCGGCGCGAACGGCAAGAGTGTTTTCCTGAGCGCGATCACTGGCGCGCTGGGCGAGTATGCGCGGATTGCGCCCATAGAAACGTTCATCGCTTCGCAAAACGAAGCGCATCCTACCGATCTTGCAGGTTTACAAGGTGCGCGTCTGGTGGTTGCCACGGAAACCGAAGAAGGACGGCGGTGGGCCGAGAGCAAGCTCAAGGCTCTCACTGGCGGGGATCGCATCGCAGCTCGTTTCATGCGTCAGGATTTTTTTGAGTTTACACCCCAATTCAAGCTGGCAGTTTCCGGCAATCATCGCCCTGGTCTGCGTTCTGTCGATGAGGCGATGCGCAGGCGGATGAATCTGGTGCCGTTCTCCGTGACTATTCCAGCAGCAAAGCGCGATGGCAAACTCGCCGAGAAGCTGCGCGCGGAGTGGGGCGGCATTCTGGCATGGGCCGTCGAGGGTTGTCTCGCCTGGCAGCGCGTTGGGCTTGCGCCGCCAAAGGCCGTGACATCAGCCACGAATGACTACATGGACGCGGAGGATGCTCTCGGTCGCTGGTTGGATGAGAGAACGGCCAAGGACAAAAATGCCAAGGCCGGGTCGAGCGTCCTGTTTCTCGCTTGGCAGCAGTGGGCTGCGAGCACCGGAGAGTACATCGGCTCGCAGAAGAGGTTTTCGCAGAACCTCGAAGCACGCGGATACAGGGTCGGCAGAACGCGAAAAGAGCGCGTATTCATTGGGCTTCGGCTGCTTCGCGTTGGGGAGGGTGTGACGGATGTGACACGTCAACCCAATGAACCGTATAGAGAGATTTTCAAGCCCAAAAAACTCTCTAACGGGTTAACTAGACAACCCGTCACATCCGTCACCCCGAAGTTCACCCGCGCCGGCCGCGAAAGCGTGGTTGTTCAATGACTGCAAAGACCTCACTGCTCACGAGTGACAAATCGAAAGGAGAATCACAAAATGGCAAACGCAAATCCGAAATCAGTTCCCGTACCTGCTGAACACCACGCGCCGCCCGTTCTGTCACAGGCTCCGGCTGTGGGCTTCACGGTGCACGCCGCCGAAGAAGCGTACAAGCCCAGTGTTGACGAGTTCACGCGGCTCGATTCCAAGGAGCAACCATGACAAAGCGAAAGAAGATCGCACCACCCGCACCACCCGCACCGCCCGCGCCTGTCGATCCGCTCGAACTTCAGCGCGCACAGGGTATTCTTGCCCGCCACGCGCAGGAGCAGGCCGACGCACGCAGGTCGAAGCTCCTAGACCAGCTCCGCGCAGTTCGTGCAGAGCTTCGTACAGCTCGGCCCGCGTTCGCGGTGATCGCCGCAAAGGTGATGGGGCTCCGTGCTGACGGCGAGAATTTGAGTCGAGCAATATCCACACGGCAGGAGCGTATCTCGGAACTGCACGCATCGAAGCCTGCCTGCGCGGATTATCTCCCGAGCGACCCGGATGTTGTGGAATGGCGCGCCGCGCTCGCAGCGACAGAAGTGGAGATCGAACATTTGCGATCGGTGGCAGAGTCGCTCCCAAATCTTTACCAGCTCCAGCTTCAAGGCGTGGAACTCCAGCAACGCATTTCTTCGTTGGAGTACGGCGAGACGAACCTACTCAATGCCCTTTCTGGAGTGAGCGGGAAAGCGTGGGGCGGCAAGCTGGCCATAGGTGGCGTGAGCGGCGTCTTTTGAGTTTGACTTCGGCTCGTTCGTGGGTGCGAGCGAACCGGCACCGTGGCCCACTCCGTGCCACGGTCACGAGAGGTGGGCTAGGCCGTCTTCACCTGGCCCACTTCCAGAAAGGGTTCAATGAACTTTGATGACCAAATTAGAACGCTTCAAACGACGATCACAGCCCTGCGCGCAATGCACAGGGAGTTAGTTGACGATCATTCTTTGCGCGAAACGATTCCAGTGGCCGGCGGCGCTGACATCGAAGTGAACTCGCCCGCGCTGCATCTTCAAGCCGCGATTCTGCAGTTGCAAGTGGCACGCGCAGCTTTGGCACGAACACGTCCTAGTCGAACGGTTGACGGGGAGGCAATAAGGTTTACGTGCGATGGCGGTATTGCACGATGACAAGTTTGGATGTCGAACTCATCGGCGGCATCCAAAAACCCCCGACGTGTTTCTTAGCCGTTTCGCGTTGGGGTTTTGTGAGTGCGCTGTCAACACGCACTCCCCGCGTTGCGGATGTGGTTTGGTACCCACATCCGCAGCGCGGCATTTTCAAATCGAAGATCGGAGAACGAAATGGACACGCACGAAAAACAGTTTGAGAACGTGATGGCGTTTGCAAATTCTATTGGCCGCTGCACTGTGCGCTGGCCGCACAAGAAGATGAAAGCTCCGCTCGAATACCTCTCGTGGAAATTGCAGCGGTCGCACGTGGAACGTCTCAGTTTATTTTTGGATGCGGGTCTGGCAGACGAGCCACTCTTCGAGGGGCGCGCGATGTTCGAGGAGCTGCTGCGCAACGCGCAGATCGCAGAGCGTACAGCATGGGCGGCATGGATGCGGCGCAAAGAGAGACTAGAAATGGATCTGCTGACGGGCAAGCTCAAGACTTTGCCGTGGGGCTGCTGACATGACAACGAAAAAGAAAATCGCGGGAGTAGCCGTTGCGTCGAGGCAGCGCAAGAAAAACGCGCCGCGCACCGCGTACAGCAAAGAGCATCCTTCACCTGCGGCATTTCAGCCGGGGCAAAGTGGCAACCCTGGCGGAAAGGCTCGACTGGTTGACGCGCATCTGTCGCGATCCCTTCGGATCGTGCTCGCAGACAGAGCACCGGATGAAGTTTGCACAGCTTTGGGGTTGCCGACTCACGGCACATGGAGTCTTTGCTTGGCGCGCAAACTGGTATACATGGCTATTCGCGGAAATTTAGCGGCGCTGGTGGAAATCAGAACTGCCACTGAGGGAAACAAACTCTCTGCCGACTTCAACTTCCCCGAGGCCGGCACGGTGCCTCCCCTGATTGAGCTGTGCTTCGTTAGCAGCGATGGGAACGGTTACCCTGCTCCCGGCCAGATGATCGACAGTCACGCTGTGCCTGAGCTGCCTGCTCAGGTCACAGATTGAGGCTCAGAGGCTCTCACAGGCAGTCTCAGAGGCTCTCAGGCAGGCTGCAGCAGCCTTCAGAGGCTCTCAGGCAGGCTCTAGCAGCCTTCAGAGCCTCACAGGCAGTCTCAGAGGCTCTCAGGCAGGCTGTAGCATGGCTTAAGGGTGCCAGAAGCCAATTTTTGCCTAGAATTTGAGCTTGCTATCAGACAGATTGCTGACAGCATGACAGGCAGCACTTTGGCAAAGCCGTGAGACTCGAATTAACAAAGGCTTTTTCTCAATTCTTGACTCTTCATCACTACTGATTATGAATCAGTGTGCCTAGTTTTCTTCCCAGCAGGCAGGGGCTCAAAACAGCCCAACGATCTTATTTCCGTGGAGCTAAACGACCTTATTCCGCGCGGGCCAATTATGCAGAACGGCAATCCACGCTTTTGCGACAAAGGTAATCGCCTTGCTTTGGACTTCCTACAGGCGGCGCGGAATGTGCTTAAAGAGAGCCCTGTGCCGACGAACTCATCGTTTCCTCCAACTGCATTAGCAGACCTCTACTTAGGGCCGCTCTTGACTCACTGCTCCGCTTGCAAAATCTGTAAATGACCTAGACACGCTCGTTCGCGCTACGCGCTGCGCTTCTTGAACTCGATTACCTGCGCGAACTTGTTGGCCGTCGCCCGACCCGCTTCGGGAGCAAAGTGCGCATAGCGATCGGTTGTCGATGATTGAACATGCCCCATTTGCTTCCCCACTGCGTAAAGACTCTCACCACTGGAAACGAGCACGCTGGCGAAGGTATGCCGTAGATCGTGAAGCCTCAAAGTCGGCGTGTAGCGCGTCAGCGGTCCACGCTTGCCTTGCACGGTTGTTTCTCTTGCGCGCCCAATCGCCTTGCAGACTTGCAGCCAAGGCCGTTTGAGGGAGACGCGGGCGACCTTGCCGTCTCTGCCAGGGAACAGCGGGCCGGCTGCATTCTTCGGCTTCATGCTGCGCAGCAACTCCACTGCGTTATCGCTCAGTTGAACACGCTCTGTTTTCTTCTGCTTCGTGTGATGGGATGGTTTGCACCATTCGCCGCGTGCCAGATCGAATTCGCCCCACGTTGCTTTGAGCGCTTCGTTTTCACGGGAACCAGTGAGTAGAAGAAGCCGCAGGCAGTTCGCCGCGCTCTGGTTTTCGTACGCATCGAGAGCCCGAAGGAACTTCGTGATCTCACCAGCGTCCTTATCAAGACAGTTTTCGTGCTTCTCTTCGGCGAAATGTTTGATGCCTTGGGCTGGGTTCACCTCGACCCAGTCTTTGAACTTCGGATCACTCATGCCGAAGTTGAAGATTGTCTTTATCAGCACCAGCATTCGGTTGGCTCTATATGGTGTTTCCTTGCGGGATGTGTGAAACAGAGCGATCTCTCGTTGCGTGATCTTGCTCAGTCGGCGGTCGCCGAGAACAGGAAAAATACGACGCTCCTGCATCGCCGAGTCTTTATCGACAATAGGTGTGCCATCTTCGTTGACGCCCAGCATTCTGCGATCGTCATACAGGCTGCTCTCACGTTTGTGTTTTACGGTCTTCGCAAAGTCCAGCCAGTCAGCGGCAAGCTCGGCAAACGTCGGCTCCTCCTTCAACATCTGCCGCTCTTCAAGAGGATCATGCCCGTCCTTAATCTCGCGCAGCAACCTGCTGGCCTCTTCCCGCGCGGTGCTTGGCGTGTGCTCAGGGTGTCTGCTGATTCTGTAGCGTCGTTCCTTGCCGTCTTGGTCATGGAAATTCAAAACAAAACTGACAGTGCCGGCCTTGGTGATTCGCACACCGAACCCGCGCACCGCATACACCACCTTGCCTTTGTAGGAGCCTGAGCCCTGATCCCAGATGATTCGATTAACTGGCGCGGCCTTCAGCAGCCGCTCCACGGTTTTGTCTGTGATGAACTCCCAGTTTTCGGGCTTCTTTGTCAGCCGCGCATTACCATTGTTCGCTGAATTCCCAGTCATAATGCACCTTTCCTAGTCAGCAATCTGTCAGGGCTCAAGTGTCACCGAGTGTCACTGACTGTCTACTACTGTCAGTGTATCACACATATTAAGTTATCTGTTATGAGCAGTTTGTGTGTAAGTAGTTGATTATGCTGTCAGTGATTTTCATTAGGTATACAGACTACGAATCAGTAGGCCGGGAGTTCGAATCTCTCCGGGCGCACCATTAAACCATCTTATTATCCCCTTCATAATCAGAGGCATAGAGAAGAAATCTCATGTTCACGGCCTGCGGAACATGAAAAACGCGTCCGCCTTCATCGTTTTCCGCAACGCAAAATTAACACAAGCCCTGATTGACATTCCTTCGACCAAGTTGATATCAACTACGAGTCGAGGACGCCGACATTCTATCCCCGAAAAGGAGACTCTCGTTATGTTTACGCCCAAGGGAAAGTTCGGCTGGTACGAACTGATGACCAGCGATACCGAGGCCGCCGCCAAGTTTTACTCTAACGTTGTGGGCTGGACGACCCAGGAGATGCCCGCTGCGGACGGCCACCCATACACCATTTTCAACCTCGTCAACGTTGGAATAGCCGGCATGTTGAACATCCCAGGACACACCGCCTGGGTCGGCTACATCTCGGTCGATGATGTCGATTCTCACATCGAGAAGATTGTCGAAGCCGGCGGCAAACTATGGAAGCCTGCGACTGACATTCCGGGAATGCTTCGTTTCGCCGTCATGTCCGACCCGCAGGGCGCGGCTATTGTGATATTCACGCCCAACCCAGCCATGCCCTCGCCGAAACGCCCCGCGCCGCCAGCTCCTGGCACCATCGGCTGGCACGAACTCTACACAACCGACCTCGATGGCGGATTCGATTTCTATAACAAGCTGTTTGGGTGGACCAAGGTCAGCGATATGGACATGGGGCCCATGGGAGTCTATCGCATCTTCGATCAAGGCGACCACAAACAAATGGGCGATGGCGGGATGATGACCAAAGCGCCGCATATCCCCGGTTCATGCTGGAACTTCTACTTCCACGTCGACTCGATCAAAGCAGCCATCAAACGCGTCGAATCCGGCGGCGGGAAGGTCTTGAACGGTCCGATGCAGGTGCCCGGAGGAGGCTGGATCATCAGCGGCCAGGACCCTCAGGGAGCAATGTTCTCTCTCGTAAGCGACAAGGAATAAGCCACAATCATCGCTTTCACGCTCTGTCCACCGAATAGCAGAGGAGAATTCTTGCGTGTTGGCGGCAGCTGGTCTTCTTGTCCAACGACGCGGATAGAACCGGCGCGCAACCCTGAACGCGTCGAACTTATCGCCCATATGTGCCCATCAACTCCGCTTCAGACAACACGTGCCCCTTCATGGAGAGTTCCAGCTCGCTTCGTTTGGCGCCGGCTTTGATGCCGAGCGCGGCATCGAGCGCGTACAGCTTGAAAAAGTACCGATGGGGCTTACCCGGCGGTGGGCAAGGGCCGCCGTAACCAATGCGCCTGAAATCGTTCGTGCCCTGTCGCGCGCCATTGTCGACTACTTCCACTTTCGGCACTCCTTCCGGTAATGCTTTGGCCTGCGCGGGGATGTTCCAAATGACCCAATGCGTCCACGTGCCCACCGGCGCATCCGGATCGTCCACGATGAGCGCCAGTGAATGCGTCCCGGCTGGAACCCCTTCCCAGCTCAATGCGGGCGAGAGATCAGCGCCACCGCACGTGTACTTGCGCGAAATACCCCCACCGTTCACAAATGCAGATGATTGCAATGCAAAAGCCATCGCATGACCTCCATGGATTTGGTATTGAACTGAATTCATCAATAACGGAGTAGCGTGGCCGGAGCCTCTCGTCGGTGAGTAGTTGAAAAGTATCAGCAATGCTGCTCCTGAGAGAATCGGCAACAAACGTCGGTGTTTGCGCATTGAGCATCTCCAGCGCATAAAATTATAACCCCGCACCGAAACGGATAACTTATGGACCTGTTCCTTGACCGTGGCTTTGCGATTCCCGGGCGAACGGAAATATAAGTTTGTGTCGGAGGATGCGGCGTCCACTCGCTTTGTGCAGTTGAGCCCGGCTGACCGATCAGCGGTTGATGCCGGCCGCCGCCGCGAAACCCGCGGATTGCCCTTCGGGAATCGTGGCCGCCGGGGGCGGCTCGCCGAAGGATGAGTCTTTGGCGTTGATGGCGTTCGAGTAGTCGGGGCCCAGTCCGAGCTTCTTGAGGGCGCGGGAATCAGGCGTCAGCTTGGTTTGCCAGCCTTGATCGGCCTGATATTTCTGCATTGCGGCTATTGTGGCGGCGTCCCACTCGCCGTTGGCCTCTTCATTCAGGTAGTGCTCGCGGATGAGAGCCAACTGAATTTCAGTCACGCGCTCCGGTTCGATGGCCTGCTGGCCACGCACCCTGCCCTTGCCCTTGCGATTTCTGGTGATCCTGTGAGTGCTGCCCCCATGGGCGGCGGTTGTGGCGTGATGGGCAGCTGAGGTGTGGTGGGTGCCAGTGGTCTGATGGGCGGAGGTGGCTCGATGAGTAGTGGTGTTGTGATGTGTTGCAGTGGAGTGATGCTTTGTGGTGGCTCGATGAGTGGTTGTGGACTTGGCGGTGGATGAAGCCAGCAGCGGTGATGCGATCAATGCCGCAGTGACAACGAACCGGAGTGCCACGCCTGCCCGAATAGAGAACACGCTGGTTCCACCTAATGAAAACTTGAAGCTGAACATCTTACGTTGCAGTTTAATGGAACGTACCGCATGTCCCAAGAAAAAAACGATCCCGAATCAAGGTTACATCCGATTTCAAAAGAAGGTGTGCCGGTTGCGGAATCCCGCAACCGGCACATTTCAAACGCTATTCGAGTGTACCGCCCAGGTAGTTGATCCCATTGTCGGGATGGCGCGGATCGATAATCTCAAAGACCACGTCGTCGCCGGTTTTGATCTTGCTCACTACGGCATCGAACTGCTCCTTGGTGCCGGTGGGCTGCTTGTTGATGCGGGTAATGACCAGGCCCGGTTCAAGTCCCTGCAGGTCGGCAAACGAACCGGCGCGGACCGACTGAATCACTACGCCGGGAGTGTGGAGCTTGGCTGTTGGTGGCCGGCAGTGGCCTCGCGAACCACGATGCCCAGCTTGGCTTCGCCCGCGTCGCCCTTCTCGTCCGGGTTGCTCTCTGCCTGCTGATTGCCCAGATCGGCAAAAACCTTGTCGCGGTCGCCGATGGTAACCGTGGTATCGGCCTGCTTGCCGTCGCGCAGGTAGCCCAGCCGTATGGTCGAGCCCGGCCTGCGGCTGGCGATCTCATTCACCAGGTCGTCGCCGTCCTTGATCGCGCGGCCATCGATGGTGGTGATAATGTCGCCCGACTTGAGTCCCGCCTTCTCTGCCGGACCGCCCGGCTTCACTTTCTGCACGAGCACGCCGTTCTTGAATCCATAGACGCGATTCACGGCGCCCGAAAGGCCTTCGCGGAACTCGATGCCGATGGACCCGCGGGTGACCTTGTGGCTGGGGCTGATGAGGTCGTTGTAGACCTGCGACCACGGTGTTGGACGGCATGGCGAAGCCGATGCCCTGGTAGCCGTCCGACTGCGTAAAGATGGCCGTGTTCACGCCGATCACCTCGCCGTTCATGTTCAGCAGCGGGCCGCCGGAGTTGCCGGGGTTGATGGCCGCGTCGGTCTGGATGAAGTGCTGGAACTGGCCGCTGGCGCCGGGCTCGATGGTGCGGTTCTTGGCCGAGATGATGCCCGCGGTGACGGTCTGCGACAGCGCAAAGGGGCTGCCGATGGCTTCCACCCAGTCGCCCACCTGCGCGGTGTCGGAGTTGCCCAGCTTGACCGTCGGCAGCGGCGTGCTGGTGTCGATCTTGATCACCGCCAGATCGGTGGCCTTGTCGACGCCGATCACCCGCGCCGGGCGGCCCAGATCCTGGTTGTCGGGGTCGGTCGAGAGCTTGACGTAGATCTTGTCGGCCTTCTCGACCACGTGATTGTTGGTGATGATGTAGCCCTTGGGATCGACGATGAAGCCCGAGCCCAGCGACTCGCGGACCTGGCCGTCGTCGCCCGCCCTGGTCGGCTGCGCCGGGCATCTGTCCGCCGAAGAAGCGGTTGAAGAAGTCCTGGAAGTTGTCCGGACCCTGTCCTGGCCCTGCTGCTGATCCGTCGTCCTGATCGTCGTCGCCGGGCTTCTGCGGGATTGGGCTGGACGCGGCCGTGAGGATTGCGGCGGCCCTTGTTGGAGCCTGCTTGGGCAGGGTCTGGGTGTTGATGTTCACCACCGCCGGGCCCACCTCTCTTGGCGATCTTCACAAACTCGTTGGGAGGAACGGTGGAATTGACGACCTTCAGCGGGGTGGCGTCGGCGCTGGCGTTCTGCTTTTCTTGTCCGCGCACCCCGTGGGCGGCAAAGGAACCGGCCACAATGGCGGCCGAGAGCGTGGCAAGCAAGACAAAGGCTGAAGCGAGACGGCGCGAGCGCAGCCGTTCGAAGAGCGATTTCATGGGTTCATAACCTCGTCAGGTTGACCAGCCATGCGGCTGGGTTGTTCGATTGCACCAACTTCACAGTATAGCCAGTTGCGGGCAAACCCGTCTGGCTGAAGGTCTTCACTCTGCGCCAGTGTGCGAAGGAACGCCGGTTGCGGCGTGAAATGCACCCGATTCCGCAGGTGTTCCCCGGCCACCGCGTCTGAAAAACCGCTCCATAATCTTATAGACGTGCGAGGGCGGAAAGAGTCGCACGCGAGCACTTTCTACTCCGTCTTGGCCGCGTAGACCATCTTGCCGGCCACGAAGGTCTCCAGCACGACTGAGTGCGAGAATCTCCGGCGGCGGCGATCGGTGTAGAGATTGCGGTCGACGAGGATGAAGTCGGCGTCGTAGCCGGGGGCGAGCTTGCCCTTGTGCTTCTCGGCGAACTCGGCGTAGGCCGAGCCCTGCGTGTAGGCGTAGAGCGCCTGGCCGCGGGTGATCTTGTTCTCGGGAAGTAGGTCTTGGTCCCCGCCTCATTCATGCGCGTGACGGCGGCATAGAGGCCGCGAAAGGGCGTGATGGGCTCGACCGGGTAGTCGGTGCCAAAGGCCAGCGGCACGCCCGCGTCGAGAAAGGCCTTCCACGCGTAGGAGTAGGCGGCGCGCTTGGGCCGAGCCGGTCTTCGGCCCAGTTCATGTCGGTGAGCAGGTGGCTGGGCTGCATGGAGGCGATGACGCCGAGTTCTGGAAAGCGCGGAATGTCGGCGGGGTCGACGACCTGGGCGTGCTCGATGCGGTTGCGCGCGGCTGCTGCGAGATGCCGGGCTGCGAATAGGCGTCCAGCGCCATGGCGGCGGCCTTGTCGCCGATGGCGTGGAAGCCAAGCTGAAAGCCGGCCTGCGCCCGCTCCACGGCCATCTTGTTGAGTTGCGCCTGCGTGTACTGCGGCAGGCCGGTGTTGCCGGGATCGTCGGCATAGGGTGCTTTCATCGCCGCCGTGCGCGAGCCCAGCGAGCCATCCATGAAGCCCTTCAGAAAGCCGGTGTGCAGCATGGGATCGTTGGGGTCGTGGTGGGCGCGCATCTTTCAGAGTCTGCGAGCGGCGCTTTGAAGGGCAGCCACTCCGTGATGCGCAGGTTGAGCTTGCCCTCCTTTTCCAGCTCCTCGAAGACGAGAAAATCCTGCCAGTCGCTGAAGTCCTGCACGCTGGTGACGCCGTGGGCGAGCGCGTCGGCAATGGCCAGCTCGTCGCCGCGGCGGCGCTCGTCGTGGCTGGGCGGCGGAATGACTTTGTCGACCAGTTCCTGCGCCGACTCGCGCAGAATGCCGGTGGGCTCGCCGTTGGCGTCCAGGTCGATGGCTCCGCCCTGCGGCGGCTTGGTCTTGCCGGTGATGCCCGCGGCTGCGAGGGCGGCGGAGTTGGCGATGGCGATGTGGCCGTCGATGCGGCTCAAGAAATGCCGGATGGCCGGCGGTGACTTTGTCCAGATCCTGGCGCGTGGGCAGCGTCTTGTTCGGCCCACAGCGTGTGGTCCCAGTTGCCGCCGGTGAGCCAGTGGCCTGCGGGCGCGGCGTTGGCGAAGATTTGTACCTTGGCCAGCATCTCGGCCAGCGATTTCACGCCGGTCAGGTCGACGTTGAGTTTGGTTTGTCCCGCGCTGCCCAGATGGGCGTGCGCGTCGTTGAAGCCGGGAAAGACAAACATGCCGGCTGCTGGCGCGTATCAGGTCGTGCAGACGGGTGTTGGGCCCGGCCAGGCGGGTGATCTCGTCGTTGGTGCCCACGGCCAGCACCTTGCCGCCGCCAATGGCCATGGCCTGAACGGTCTCGCGGCTTGTCTTCAGCAAACCCGACGCCGGTGTAGATGACGCCGTTGAAGAAGATGATCTCGGGCGGTGTTGAGCAAAGCCGCCGCAGGTTTGCCGGTGGTGGTCTGCGCGAGCGAGCAGAGGCATGGCTAGCAAGGCTGCGGCTAGCAGAGCGGGAAGACGCGCATGCGCGGAGTTTAGCAAATCTATTGCTCGGCGGCCCACTCCACCATGGCCAGGGTCAGCAGCAGCACCCGCCTCAGGCCAAGTTCGCGATCTTTGGCGGAGTACCACTCGGCCTGGGTGTGCGCGCCGCCGCCGTCGCCGCCCGCGCCCATGGACAGGGCCGGAACGCCGAGCGAGAGCGGGATGTTGGCGTCGGTCGAGCCCAGGCGCAGGTCGGTGCGCAGGCCCAGATGACGATCGACGGCGCGCAGAGCTCAAGCAGCGGCGAGTCGGCGGGCAGTTGCGCGGCGGGACGGTCGCCGATCTTGTCGATGGCGAAGGACAGCAGCCCCCTGCTCAGCGCGGCTCCGCAGCTTTGCCCGACGCATTGGCGTCGCTCGACGGCGTCTTCGACGGCGCGATGCAGGGCGACCTCAAGGCGCAGAAGCTGCTCGGAACTGGTGGAGCGAAAATCGATGGAGGCCTGGGCGCACTCGGGAATGGAGTTGACGCTGGTGCCGCCGTGAATGGTGCCGATATTGAGAGTGGTGCGCGGCTCCTCGGGCAGTTGCGGTCTCGGCCAGGACGGCCAGTGCCGAGGCCAGCGCGGCGATCGGGTTGGGCGTGCCCGCATCGGTAAAGCTGTGGCCGCCGGGGCCCGTGATGGTGACCTGTAATCGGCGGCTGCCCAGAGCCTGGGTGACGGCCGAGTCCGCGCCGGCGCCGTCAAGAACAATGTGCGCGGCGATGCGGCCGGCCAGCGCGCTCTGGCTGTAAAGATGGCGCATGCCGCGCAGGTCGCCTTCGCCCTTCTTCGCCCACATTGCCGAGAAAGATCAGCGGCGCGGGCAGTTCCGCTTGGGCCTCAATCAGCGCATGTGCGATGGCCAGCATTCCGGCAACGCCGGCGCCGTTATCGCATGCCCCTGGAGCCTGCAAGGCGGTCTCCGTCCACGCACCGGGTTGAGCGGAGTATCTGCGGGAAAGACGGTATCGAGATGCGCCGAAAGCACGACCACCGGCCCGGTGCTCTCCGGCGGGAGCTTCGCGGCAGGAAGCATGCCGAAGACGTTGCCGGCCGCATCGGTATGCACCTGGCTCAGACCGGCCTCGGCGAAGCGCGCGGCGAGCCACTCGCGAACGGGCCTGCTTCGCCAAAGGGCGGCGCGGGAATGGCCACCAGGCTCGCCTGCCAGTCCATGATCGTCTTTGGGTTGCCGTGCAGCCACGCAAAGGCGGCATGCACCGGCCGTTGCGCGGCCAGAGCCGTAACGCGCGAGAAAGCCGAAGTGCGGGGAAGGACGGGCATGTGTTCCGTTTCAGGGTAGCAGGAGCCGTCTGAGCAAGGGCTTTGTTTGACGCGATTCAAACGTTAATCGGCAGATCTTCGCTGGCTGGATACTCCACCGAATGCAGAAACAATCCCCGAGCAGGAGCGGTGGGCCCGGCCGCCGAACGGCAACGGGCAGCAAGGATCGCCGGAATCTCCGCGAGTGCCAAGTGCCCGCGGCCCACATCCAGCATAGTTCCCACCAGGTTGCGCACCATGTGGTGCAGAAAGCCGTTGCCGCGTACGCGATAGACCAGCAAATCGCCGGCCTCAGTCTGGCGCTCTTCCCACGTCGAAGAAAAGATGGTCCTGACCGTTGCCGGCATGGGTTTCTCGATCTGAAATCCTGGCCGCGGAATCGGCCTTGGGTCAGGATTCCTGTCAGATTCCGGAGCGCGGTTCGCCAGCTCTGGATCGGTAGCGGCAAAACTCAAAAAATCGTGTTCGCCCACGAAAAATCCGTGCCGACTTCTGCAAGGCTTCGAGGTTCATCGGCCAGGGCAGTCTAGAACGTAGCGAGCCAGAAAGGGCGGGCAGATCGCTCCGCGGAAGACTCGGTACTCATAGGTCTTTGCCACGGCCGAGTGCCGCGCATGGAAGGTGCTTCGTACTGTTCTCGACTCCAGAATGCGAATCGAATGAGGCAATGTCCGGTTGAGGGCGCGCTTGCAGGTTCTCGGCCGGAATGGGCGCCTGCAAAGCGAAAGCTGGCCACCTGGGCCAGCGCGTGAACCCCGGCGTCGGTGCGTCCCGAGCCCTGCGGCAGTGGTGATTCGCCAGTGACTCGCCAAGTGCCGCCTGCAACTCGCCCTGGATGGTCGCCTCCCCCGGCTGCACCTGCCAGCCGCTGAAATCGGTGCCGTCGTAGGCAAGTGTGAGTTTCCACGTTTGCGGCTCAGGCACGGATTGGTCGAGGTCAGCCACTTTTATCCCTTTTCACAAAAGGTTACTCCCCGCGTCACCGAAACGGAGAGTGCGCTTGGTTTATACTCAGCTTTCTGCATGCTATTACGGTGAGGTTGTCTTCAGGGGCATTGATCCGGATGCAAAGAACGAACTCGCAGGAACGAAACTGGGGCTGAACGCGTATTGCCAGAGGAGCCCGCTGGATGGGCTAAAGACGAAGATCACCTTGCAAATCAGAAATTTGCGCCCGGAAAAGAACTCCGGCAGTCCCCAAAATTGGTGCCCCAATTGCCTCAGGAATTCGGAGAGAAAAACCATGCATCTGTACGGAATAATTGAACAGCAGTCAGCAGGCAACAGTCCACGCAATCCACGTTCAAGCCCAGCCTGCAAACGGTTGCGCGCGCTGGCAGCGGTCGTGTTGACCCTGGCTGCCGGAATGCCTTCAGGTCTTGCCCAACAGGCCCCGTCTGGGGCGTCGGGCCCCGACAAAGCTGCATCCGATCTGCCTGCGGCTCCGGCTCCGATTCAAACAGAGCCCTTTTCGCTCCGCCCTTCCGCGCGGGACTTCTCCAGGCCCGCCGCCAGCCTGCTCGGCAACCCGATCAACACTTTCAGGCCCACTACCATCGGAAAGGCCAGCTTTGTTAATTCGGTGCGGCTCGGCGACCTTGTGAAAGACGGCAAGATCTACCTCAGTCTCTCCGACGCAATCGCTCTGGCGATTGAAAACAATTTCGATATCGCCATTGCCCGCTACGACCTGGATATTGCGGATACTGATATTTTGCGCACCCGAACCGGCGCCTTGCCGCTGGGCGTACCTTCCGGCATCGTTGCCAACACTCTGAACGGCTCTGCCTCAACTGCGCAGACCAGCGGAGGCGGTCCGGGCGGCACAACGGTGGGTGCAGGCGGCGCGGGTTCCGGCGTCCAGGGATTGACGCTGACCACCGCGGGAGCCGGCCCGACCCCAGAGACCCTGGAACCGGCCATCACCGGCAACGTTCAGCTTGAGAGATCCGAGCAGCCACAGAGCAGCACATTCACTCCCCGCTCCTTCCTGAATACCAACAAATACAACTTCGCTTACAATCAGGGCTTCGTCACCGGCACGTCGCTGGCTGTGGGCTTTAACAACTCACGCATTACCTCCTCAAGCGAATTCAATCTCTACAGCCCCCAGTACGATTCCAACTTCAGGGCAACTGTTACGCAGCACCTGTTGCAGGGCGCCGGCATCTGGGTCAACAAGCGCTTCATCTACCAGGCCCTGAACGACCGGCGCATAGCCGACTCCTCATTCCGCCAGCAGATTCTCTATACCGTCAATCAGGTGGAAACCATCTACTGGGGCCTGGTAAAGGCGTACGAAGATGAGCAGGCCAAAGAGCGCGCTCTTGACCAGAGCACCAAGCTGGTCTCGGACTACCGCAAGGAACTAGAGATCGGCACAGTTGCGCCCCTTGATGTGGTCAATGTCGAGTCCAACAATTCCTCAGACAAGCAGGCCCTCATCAGCGCGCAGAGTGCGCTGAACTATCAGCAGCAGATCATCAAGCAGGCGATCGCCCGCAATCTCAACGACCCCGCCCTGAGCGCGGCTGCCGTGATTCCCACTGACCGCGTAAGCCTTGAAGAGATTCCCGAGGAGAAGCAGCCTATCGAGTCACTGGTCCAGGAGGCCTTTCAGCAAAGCCCACAACTCGAACAAGCGGTGCTTACGCTCCGCAACGATGAGATTACGCTGAAGGGCGCGCGCAATGCCCTGCTTCCTACTCTCGATGTTTACGGCTTCTATCAAGGCACCGGTGTAGGCGGCATGCAAAGCCCGGATTGCATCACCATTGCCAACAGCGGCTCCGGATTTGTATCCTGCCCGCCAAACACATTCCCAACCGTCGGCTTCGGAACCACGCTCAACAATCTCGTGAATAGCAGCTCTCCCGACAAGGGCGTGGGCTTCAACCTATCCATCCCCATCGGCAACAAATTTGCGCAATCGCAGCAGGCGCGTTCACTAATGGAGTATCGCCAGGCCGAGTTACGGCTGGAGCAGCTTTATACGCAAATCCGCATGAATGTTGTGAATGCGCTATTCGCCCTCACCAACGACCGGGCGCTGGTTCGGGCCGCCACCGCTTCCAGGGACTACAACAAACAGAGTCTCGATGCCGAAAACAAAAAACTGCACCTGGGCGCCTCAACCGCAGCCAACGTTCTGCTCCAGGAACGCAACCTGGCGGGGGCCGAGGACAGCCTGATCGCAGCCAACGCCGCCTATGCCAATGATCGCGCCAGCCTCTACCAAACGCTGGCCTCCACACTTCAGCACTACGGCATCAACCTTAATGAAGCGGCTTCAGGCCAGGTGAATACCACGCCGGTGATCCCCGGACTGGAGCCGGCCAGGACGGAAAAGGAACCAGCCACAGCAGCGCCTCCAGCCGCGCAATAAGCTTTAGCGCGTGGCCCGGGCTGGACAGATTGAAAATGTGGGTGGCCCAGGTCTCGTTTTTGAGACCTGGGATAGCTCGAACTCAACCGTTCCTCTCCGGGTTCTAAATTCAGGCGAGAGATTGTGAAAGCCTGGAGCTGTCGCTACCGCTCTGCAACCAGATCAAGATAACTAAAGAACTCCGGAAAGCTGATGGCAGCCGACTCAGCGCCCTGGATCAGCGTATCCCCCTCGGCACGCAATGCCGCAACGCTGAATGCCATTGCGATCCGATGATCGCCGCCGGAGTCAATAGTGGCTCCGTGCAAGGTCTGACCGCCGGGCACATCCAGTCCATCCTCAAATTCTGTCACTTCAGCCCCCATAGCGCGCAGGTTCTTCGCCACCAGTGCAATGCGGTCGGATTCTTTAACGCGCAACTCCTTCGCGTCGCGGATGCGTATTCCACCGCTGGTATAAGGTGCAATGGCCGCCAGGACCGGCAACTCGTCGATCAGCTGTGCGGCAAATGCGCCGCTCACTTCAGTCGATCCAAGTCCGTCGGCCGGCGCGGTAATCTGCACCGTGCCCACCAGCTCGGCATGCTTCTCTTCCACGTTGAGAACGGCGATGTGAGCGCCGAGTGCGGTTAGAACATCCAGCAGCGTCGCGCGCGTCGGATTCAACCCCAGCGAATCCAGCACCAGGCTCGAACCCGGAAAGATAGCCGCGGCGCAAAGAAAAAAAGCGGCGGAAGAAAGATCGCCAGGCACCGCGGCCTCAATAGCGTGCAGAGTTTGCGGACCGGTGATAGAAACAGAGTCCAGCGTGCGGGTCAGCTTCGCGCCGAATGCGCGCAGTGCGAGTTCGCTGTGGTCGCGCGTGCGAACAGCCTCTCCCACAGTTGTAGTCCCGGCAGTTTGCAGCCCGGCAAGCAGCACGCAGGTCTTGACCTGTGCGCTGGGAACGGGGGTGGTGAAGTCGATAGCGTGAAGCGTTGAACCCTGAATCGTCAACGGAGCATGCCCATCAGTAAGCGTGAGCTTCGCACCCATCTGCTCGAGGGGCTTGCGTATGCGTTCCATAGGCCGGCGGGAGAGCGATTCGTCGCCGGTCAGCGTAAAGCTCCCCTGCTGCGGCGCAAGCAGCCCTGAGATCATGCGCATCGTCGAGCCGGAGTTCCCACAGTCGAGCGGGCGATCACCAGCAGTTACGCGGCCGGAAACGCCCGTAATCTCCACCGAGTTCTCGCCGATCGTATCAACCTTTGCTCCAAGTGCCTGCATGCAAGCGATGGTCGAAGCACAGTCCGCGCCGGTGGAGAAATTAGTGAGCCGGGTCGTTCCTTCGGCAAAAGCTCCAAGCATTGCATAGCGGTGACTGATGGATTTGTCGCCAGGCAGGCGGAGGCTTCCGCAAATGTTGCGTGCAGGGCGAATAAGACGTTCTGCGGGGACGTTGTGCAAGAGATCTCCGATTAAGTTTGCTCTCCCTTTGAGTTTATCGAATCGATTTGAGGAGGCAGCTCAGCAAACCTGATGGAAACCAATTCCCATCAGCGCAGCGGTCTTGCGCAGCGTGGAGGCCACGTGCCCCACGCCCACGGCGCAGTGGTGGGCTGGCCCCTGCTCATTCCACGCGGTAACAAATCCCCTCGCTCCCAACGGAAATCGATAGCGGCTGTTGGTATTTCCGATCTCGAGAATCTCCCCAGCCACGCACTCGCCCTCGGCAACCAGCAGCTTGAACCCCGCCCCCGGATCTTCCACCACTGAGAGCAGCGTTACCGGCCCGTGCTTCACGCTCATCTCAACTGAAAGTCCGCGCCCCACCTTGCCGTGGTAAACCGTCAGCGGCCGCACCTTGGTTTTCCCCTGGCTGATAGCGATGTGGCCGGGACCGTCGTGCCCCATCAGCACCAGGTCGTAGTTAAAGTCCATCGCGTAATATTCGGTAAACGAGCCTCCCGCTCCCAGGCAATCCATCATCTTCATGGCCAACGCATTTTTCACCTCACACTCGCCGGCCACAGGAATGTGCCGCGCCGTCAGCAGTGAGGTGCCCAGTATGATGGAGCTCATCGTATCCTCGTTCGCCGCGTTGCCCGAGCCCTTGTAGTAGTAGGCCAGCGCGTCAAGATCGTATCGCTCCACAAAAGCATCCAGAGCCACCGATGTGCGCCCCGCCCGCCGCAATTCCTCAGCCGGACAGTCGGCTTGTACGTCGAATGCCGAGTGAAACTCCTCGACCCGCCGAGCAATGTCAGTCTCTTGAACGTCGGCAGCCAGCGCGCTCAGCTCGTCCACTTCCACAATCTCCACATGCGTGCCGAAGACGATAGAAACCAGCGTCACGTCGGTCATAATATCGAGCATGCCGCTATAGTAGTGACCCATCAGCCCCAGCCGCGCCGACGAAAGCGCCGCTCGCACCCGCGCCGCCGCCAGCCATTCCTCAATCTCCCCCCAGGTGCGCTCTTCATCCAGAACCCCAGTGACCTGGTGAAATGAAATCTCCGCGCGCTTGAAGACATTAGCAATCTCAGGAACCGGGCAGGCCGAGCAGAATGCCAGCCACTCTCCAGTCATTGCTGTACGGTCCTTCAGCCGGTTGAACGCTTGATAATCGATGGCCGCCTCAGGCTGCAGATTCAGCACCACCACCGGCACGCCCGCTCTCTGAACCAGGGGCAGAACAGTATTCGAAAGCGCATAAGTAGTGATGTACAGAAACAGCATGTCAATATCTTCGCGACGGCATTGGTGCCCAGCCTCACGAGAGTGCTGCGGTGTATCAACCAGTCCCAGGTTGACCACCTCCACGCCTGGCCTCGCCAACCGCGCAGCCATCTGCGCAAGGTAGCCCTTAAGCCGCTCTTCAAGCCCCGCAAACTGCGGCCAATAAGCATCGAGCCCAACCCCGCATAAGCCTGCGCGGAGAGGCCGCTCGACTTTTGTCGTGCTACTCATACCTTCATCCATTTACGGCAGATAAAAAACCTCTTCCATCATCGGAAACCTCTCGCCCGCACGCAAGCCTTCCAGCGGCGCAAAAAACGGCTCCATAGTTTTCTGCCAGCGCAGGTTTACCGGATGATCGTCGATCTTGCTCCATGTGGCTTCAAAATCCGCTGCCCGAAGGGTTAGAATCAGCAGATCATCCCGGCGATAGATTGAGTACTCGCTGATCCCCGCGCTCTTTAGCAACTCCAACATCTCCGGCCAAACTGCACGGTGCGCCTTCTCATAGGCCTCGGCCACTCCGGGCCTCAGGCGCAGCATGAAAGCATAGCGCCTCAACGGCTGGCCCACCGCTGAAACCTCACCGGCGCTCACCAACTCACCACCGTTACAGCAAAAGGCTCCAGCGTGATTGTTCCGCCTGCGGGCGTGATGCTTCGTGCGGGGACATCGCCAGTAGAAAGATCCACAGTCAGCGCACCGGCCTTGCCGGCATCCGGCAGTGAAATCTCAAGCGTGCGATTCCGCTTGTTGACGATCAGCATCTTGCGTCCGGCGGAAGTGATATATGCCTGCGCCGCCAGGTCCTTTGATGAACCAACCGAAGTTTCCACCATCTCGTCGCCAGGATGGAAGCTGTCCTTAAGCAGTTTGAGCACCCAGAAGCGCGCGTTCGGCATCTTGTTCTCCCAGTTCATCATGCTCACGCTTGGAAACTGCGTGGGATAGCCGATCAGCTGCGACTCGCCGATCACATCGATCTGCAGCCGCGAGAGCTCAATAAAAAGATAAGCGTAGAGCGAGCCAGCCAGATTCCAGTAAGCCTTCGGCGGAGGCGTTTTGTCCTCCGGGTTGTTGTCGGTAGGAAGAATAACTCCCAGTTCGTCGGTATCGGTCTTCGTCTGCGGCGAAAGCCGCTTGCGGATGTTCTCGATATAACGAACCGTATTGAGAAACCCATCCGCCTGGTCGAAAAATGTATACTGCCAGTCGGCAATCGTCTGCGCCGAAGTGGGCGACGCGTAAAAGTGATAGGAGATAAAGTCGAGCGGAATGCCTAGCTTGTGATTCGCCGGGTTCAGGAAATACTCAAAATACTCCGGATGATTGCTGGGATCTCCCAGCGCCATCCCCATAAATTTCGTATCCGGGCTGACGCGATGAATAGCCTCGACGATGGCGTCGTAGCGCTTGGTGTAATCCTGCGCCGTCGTCGAATGCTCCCCTTCCACCTCGTTCAGCACCTCCCACACGGGAAACTTGTAGTGATAGCCGGATGCGTGCCGCACCCCATTCTCATCGGTAAAGCCGCCATTCACATACCAGCTGACCAGGCGGGCATAATAGTCGCCCAGTTCCTTCCCGGTGGGATCGCGCAGCTCAGTGCCCTGCGTGTAGCCCCAAAATACTTTGTTGGGGTCGTCGGGATAGGTGACCGGTTTATCCGTCTTGAAGAGCCAGTTTGGAATCGTGCTGAAGTTCATCACTGTTGAATGACCATCCGTGGCGGCAAGAAAATCCTTGGTCATAGGATCGATAACACTGAAATCCCAACTCGTTTTTTGCGGCGTGGGTGGTTCCAGCTCTGCCACGGCCAGCCGGGGATACGGCAGCCAGGGCACATAGCGCACATAATCTGCGCTTAGATCCTTCACAGCTTGATAGGCAGCAATGCCCAGCGGCTCGCCCGGACGCAACGGCGGGTTGACGACCACTTGCAGCGTCGGCGTCGATTTTGAGGCTGCTGTGATTTTGTCCCAGTGGACGGTCATTTGCAACGCCTGCTGGGCAGACAGTGCGGCCGCTGCGCCAAGCAAGACTGCGGCCGCAACCATCAAACGTGAAATAACAGGCACATGCTTCCGTTGTTGCAACAAACTCATGATCCTAACTCCTCTAGCATTGGAACTGTTGATTGCTATGCCCAAATGGACCAACACAACTTAAATTCACCTGCCTTCAACGTATACCACTCAGCCAAAGCACGGTTATCGTTGCTTCGCCCTGGACATGGCGACAGACATCATCTCCTCCAGGAACTCATAGCGTGGGCGCAGCATATCCGGGCCCGAAGTAATAGTGCTGTCCAAATGGATGAGCGAGTCATCCTTGTCATACTTCGGCCACAAAGGCAGCCCCGGGCCATTCGGATCACCTGTCTTCGCAAAGTTGGTCCAGTAGTCCATCATCTGGTCGCTCAGCTTGCGATTCTCGGGCTTCCACGCAGCACCGGGCCGCGTATCCAGCGTCCCGAAGACGTAGACGATATCGTCGGAGTGGAAGGCAAGCCCGCCCACTTCAAACTTGCTGGGCGGCGATGGCTGCTCGAAGTGATAGCGGTAAATCGGCGAATCGCCCGTCTTCCTGTGCGCCTCAATCCACCTCCAGGTTCCGAAAGCGATGAACATATCGCCGTGGTAGTCAGCAGCCGATCGCGCAGCCTGCTCATCGGTATCGCCGGGGTAGAGCTTCAGGAAATCTTCCGCCCGATCCCCGAATTGGTCCAGGGCAAAAATATTCCACTTCTCCATCGTCATGCCATCGGAGGTGCCTTCGTCGCGATTCCATCCGGCCAGCAGCGGCACGTGGGCCTGTTTCCCCTCGGCAAATGCATCGGCTACCGGCTCGGTGAGCAGTTTCCCATCAACGTCCGGACCAAATCCTCCGTGGGTCCATTTCCTGCTTGCTTCCAGAATCGTCTGCGCAGGCAGCGCCCGCAGTTGCTTGAGCGTGGTCACTCCCAACGTCGCAACCCACTCATCATCCCGCTTTTCGCGCTTTGCCAGTGAGTCAATTTGCAATACGCCGCGGCCCATCGCGCCGCCGCTTTCGCCGATTGCCTTCTGGAATAATCCCTTCGCCATCGGCGACGCCATCAACGTGCAAACCGCAAATGAACCTGCGCTCTCGCCGAAGATGGTCACATTGTCCGGGTCGCCGCCAAACTGCTTGATATTGTCCTTCACCCACTCCAGCGCTGCCACCATATCCATCAGCCCGTAGTTCCCTGCCGCACCGTCCGCCTCTTTGCCCAGATCCGCAGTTGCCAGAAAGCCGAAGACAGCGAGCCGGTAGTTGATGGTGACCAGCACCACGCCCTTGGTAGGCAGAAAATCGCCGTTATGCCGTGGCTCTGAAGCCGAGCCGCCGGAATAACCGCCACCGTGAATCCAGAACATCACCGGCAGCTTGCTGTTGCTTTTGGCATCGGCAGGTGCATAGACGTTCAGGTAGAGGCAATCCTCGCTCTCACCGGCGTCCGGGAAGGTCATATCGTTATAAATGTGCCCCTGATAGCAGTGGCCCCAAAACTTGGTGGCATCGCGCACGCCCTTCCACTTTGCCGGTGGCTCAGGCGCCTTCCAGCGCAGATCACCCACCGGTGGCGCCGCATAGGGCAGCCTCAGGAACGCCTTCACCTTGCCGTCGTTGATGGTCTTGCCGAGAACCTTGCCCTGTTCGATCTTAACCTTCAGAGGGTCGGCATGAATGGATGAGGATAATCCCATCGTGAGTGCTGCAATCGCCAGTGCGCTGGCCACTTTCAATCCCAATTGCATCGCAAGAATCCTCCGCACAACACATTAACAGTAAGCAGTGGATGATGCATATATTTGGATTTCAAACGAAGGTACAAATCAATCAGACGATCGTCATCTCCGGTCCCAGCAGATCACCCGTCGTCTCACGACGGCGGATCAGCCTCGCCTTCGCACCCTCTACCAGCACTTCGGCCGGGCGCGGGCGGGTGTTGTAGTTTGAACTCATCGCCATCCCGTAAGCTCCGGCATCGAGCAGCGCGACAAGGTCGCCGGGTTCGACGGCCTGGAGCTTGCGGTCGCGCGCAAAGTAATCGCCGGTCTCGCAAACCGGTCCCACCACATCCACCGTGCGAACTCTCCCGCCGTGCGGCTTTACCGGCACAATCTCGTGATGAGCCTGGTAAAGCGCAGGCCGAATCAGATCGTTCATCGCCGCATCGGTAATGACAAATGTCTTCTTGCCATTCTTCTTTACATAGAGCACCCGGGCCAGCAGCGCCCCGGCCTGCGCAACAATAAACCTCCCCGGCTCCAGGAACAGCCTGCCCTCAAAACCGCGTAGCGCATGCTCGATGGCTGCCGCGTATTCTCGAACTTTGGCAGTCGCGTCAAAACTCCCCGCGTGATAGTCGATTCCCAGGCCTCCACCGGCATCGACAGCCTTGATCACGATGCCGTCGCTCCGCAGCTGATCCACCAGCTTTCGAACCCGCTCCATAGCCTTGCCAAACGGCTCCGCAGAGCGAATCTGCGACCCAATATGCACGCTGATCCCATGCGCCTCAAGCCAGCGATTCCCGGCCGCGCTTTTGTAGATCCCGGCCGCCTGGCGAATATCGATGCCAAATTTGTGCTCGCGCAGTCCCGTGGAGATATAGGGATGCGTCTCGGCAAAGACGTCGGGGTTCACGCGCAGCGCAAAGCGCGCCCTTCGTTTCAACTTGCGGGCGCGCGCAGCCAGTAGTTCCAGCTCCGCCTCGCTCTCCACGTTGAATTTAAGAATTCCCGCCGCGAGCGCCAGGTCGATCTCTGCCGCCGTCTTGCCCACGCCTGAAAAAACCACACGCCCCACGGCATCAGGCGCAGCCGCCATCACCCGCTCTAACTCGCCGCCTGAAACAATATCAAAGCCCGCGCCGTGCGCGGCGAGCAGCTTGAGAATAGCCAGCGCTGAGTTGGCCTTCACCGCGTAGCAGACCAGGTGGTCCCGTCCCGCAAAGGCCTTCTGAAACAAGCCCAGCCGCTCCACAATCTGATCCGCTGAATAGACGTAAAGCGGCGTGCCAAATCGCCGGGCCAGCGATTCAAGCGAAACCTTGCCGCAGTGCAGTGCGCTCCCCTTCTGCGGATGGTAAAAGGGACGCGACGACGCTGACGGATTTGAGAATGCGTTCAAAGTGATTTTCCCGAGGAAGAGCGTTCTCTTGAGCCTACAGCATTTTGGCGCCACATTCGAGCGCAGTTTAGAGCATTTCGCCTATAGGTACAAAAGTGATCGTCTCCTGGTCTGAAGATTACCGGTACCGGCAAGAATTAAGTAGCGCCGGCAAGAACATGTAGCGCCGGCGTGCTGGCCGGCTGTTGCGTGGACCCCCCGGTCCACGCTCACTCTACGCCTTCAGGAGAAATGCTCTAACCCTCGGGTTGCCGCAGCCAATCCGACAGCAGCGCGGCCACCTTACTCGGCTGTTCGTAGGCGGAAAAGTGCCCGGCATCGGGCAGCAGGTGGAATTCGCATCCCCCCGGCGCAGCTCTGAAGGCCTCCATCTCATCCGGAGTCGCCGTGGAATCCTCAGCACCGGCAACGGCCAGCACCGGCACCCCAATCGTAGCCACAGTGGGCACTGAATCCAAACGAACACCAAGCCCCGCCTGCACAGCAACCAGCGCCTCAGGAGTCAGCGTCATGTGAGCCCTTAGCTCCGGTACAATCTTTGGGCGCCGCTGGCGTGCGGTGGCTCCAATCAGCGTCTCCGCCATGCCGTCGAAGATCGCCCCGCTCCCTCCCGCTCTCGCCTGGGCAATATTGGCAACACGCTTTTCGAGATTGGCTTCCGCATCCGGCTGAGGCTTTGAAGAAACAAATGCCAGTCCCTTCATCCGCCCCGGAGCCTTGCGCCACAGTTCCAGCAGCGTATACCCGCCGATCGAGCAGCCAACAAAGACCGCTTCCGGCACCTCGAGATGATCGAGGAGAGCTAGAGTATCGTCGGCAAGTTGCTCAATGGTCAGCACCGGCGCATCGGGAACGCGCGCGAAGCCCCCCACCGGCAGATTCGGGCCCAACTCCGAGGCGCCATGCCCGCGCAGATCGGCAACAATGGCGCGCACCCCGGCCAGATCCCCCACCAACGAACGCCAATAATCATGATCGAGCGGCGTGGGATGCAGAAAGACCACTGGCATCCCCACCCCGGTCTCCCAAAAACTCAGCTTTGCTCCGTCGGCTGCTGTGAAACTCGTCATATCTGTAAGGATAGCTCAAGGCTGCAAGCATCCCTCAAGGCAGCGCCAGCGGCTCCTCGGGAATGCCGATCCAGCAGGCCAGGTAAGCCACGCCTACCAATCCCCCGGAGAAGAAAAACCCGACCACGGTTAAGATGCGAACCAGCGCCAGATCCCAGCCATAAGCCTGCGCCAGCGCAATGCAAACCCCTGCAATCTGCCGTCCCGCGCGCGGACGAACCAGCGGCCTGCCCGGCATCGCATGCGTAAATGGAATCACCATGCCGCAATTGGAGCAGAAACGCGCGCTGTTCGGCAGCCAAGTTCCACATTGAGTACAAAAGACGGCCATAATTCGATCCCCCTCTGGAGAACCCCATCACAATGGAGATACGGCGTTGAGACAGACACGGTTCCATGATCCACTCGCCCCTGCTCCAGCCAGCCGTGTGCCATCAATTCCCGGTATAAGCGTTGCGCAGATACTTTCTGGCCGTCCCTGCCCGGGAAGTATCGGGGCCGGCATTGATTGCCGCCTGGTAATCCTTCACCGCCAACTGGCGTTCACCGTTCAAATCGTGGCACTCGCCTGCGTCCAACAGGGACCGGATCTTCAGCTCCGGCCCCACATTCTGGGTCCATGCAGCCTGCTCATACGATTGCGCCGCCTCGCCAAAGTGCCGCTGCCCGCGCAGGGCGTCGCCCAGGCCAAAGTAAGCCAGCTCCATGCGCGCCGAATAAAAATATCCGGGCTTGGCGTTAGCGGCCAGAACCTCCCGGTACGCATCCACGGCAGCCATTCCCTCGCCGTCGTCCTTGCGCAGGTTGGCGTCCTCCAGGCAAAAAAGAAAATCATGCGGATACTCTCTTTTCAGTTCGCGAATCACCTGGATCGCCTCTTTGTACTTCGCCTCCCTGCGCAAAAACAGCGCGATCGTCGTGCGCGCCTCCACGCTGGTAATCACGCCGCGTTTGCCGGCATCGTTCAGCATCTCCATACCTTTGGTCTTCGATCCGGTAATCCCAGCAAAGCCAATCAGCAGCTTGAAGGGCCAGGGCAGCGCTCCCACCACGTATTCATAGACCCCCACCACCAGTTTCGCGTCCACATAATCCGGGTCAATTTGCAGCACGCGCACATCGTCGTCCTTGGCCTTGATGGCCAAATGGAATCCAGCCCCAAACCCCCGCTGCACCATTGCCAGGTAAGTGCATTCAAGCGCCCGCGCCCAGGCCCTCGCATAGAGCGCATCCACGTCATTCGGATTTTTGCCCAGCCGCGCATCGGCCTCACGAATGGCCTCGTCACCCAGCCTCATAATGCGATCGCGAGTCATTGGATCCTCTTGGGTGGCGTGACGCCCTGTCAAAAACCCGTCATTGGCATAGAAGGTAGTATCGAGCAGATCCTTTCGGTAGAGTTCCTGAAAGACCACCGCATCCATCAACAGCGCCGTTGGCATCGGATCGCCCGGATGCACCGCTTTAACGCGCTCAAACCGCTCGATCGCGCCCGGATAGTCGAGGTTATAGTAGTGCTCGAAGGCATCGCGCACCAGAGGGTCGCGGTTCAGCGGATTGGTATGCACCTCGGATGCTGAAGCCAGGCTTGCTGCCGCCAGCAGCACAATACCCCATCCCCATCTGCCTAACCAAGATGCCCGCTTCTTCAACTTCAAATCTCCCTCATACTCTTATTGATGCTGCCCCGAAGGAATTGAACACTTGAAAGCCGTCCTCCTGAGCGTCCCCTCACAAAGCTGTCATCCTGAGCGAAGCGCAATTTAATTGGGATGTCATCCTGAGCGAAGCGCAGCGAAGTCAAAGGATCTGCGGTTGCTTTTGCACTTATTTTCTCCCGTTCCAACCCATCAGGACCGGATGAACAGTTCTAATGAATTCCGCCACAGGATGAGTCCATCCTTTAGATCGATGATCGTGCTCTGATAGGCACTTAATCAGAATAGTTCATAAGATTCCCAAGCTCGAAAACTGCCCTACCCCCAAGAACTCCAATGCTTTAGGATGCAGGTATGCCCATCCCTGAGCGGATAAATCCCACCTTCGCGACCGCCCGCCAAACCGATCCTCTTGATGAGGCGCGCCGTCGCCTGATCGTGGCCCTCGACGTACCCGATGCCCCCTCAGCCATCGCTCTGGTTAACAAGCTAGAGGGCCAGTGCCGCTGGTTCAAGGTAGGTTTGGAGCTATTCATCTCCGCCGGTCCCGCCGTCCTGGAACCGCTCATCAAGCGCGGCCACTCCGTCTTCCTCGATCTCAAGCTCCACGACATTCCCAACACCGTAGCCGGAGCGGTGCGTTCCGCCGCATCTCTGGGCATCCGCATGATGACCGTTCACGCCGCAGGTGGCCCCGCCATGCTCTCCGCCGCCCGTGCAGCCTTCGAAGGCCTCAGCGACCCTCCCCAACTGCTGGCCGTAACCGTCCTCACCAGCATGGACCGGGCCCAACTGACCGCCGTCGGTCTCAAGCGCGAACCCGCCGCCCAGGTAAATTTGCTCGCAAAATTGGGCCTCGAATCAGGAATCAGCGGCTTCGTCTGCTCACCGCAGGAGGTTGCATCCCTGCGCGCGCTCACCGGCCCTGAAGGCGTACTGGTCACCCCCGGCATCCGCCCCGCCGGTGCCGAAACCGCCGACCAGAAGCGCATCGCCACTCCAGCCGAGGCCCTCCGCGAGGGCGCCAGCTACCTCGTCGTAGGCCGCCCCATCACCCAGTCTCCCGATCCTGCAGAAGCCGCCGAAGCAATCCTAAGAGAAATGGCCGCGGCCCTCTAAAGTCCGAACTCGAAACCCTTAAAAATGCTTGCAACAGCACTGTCATCCTGAGCGGAGACTCTCGCGGCTTTATCGCGGGGGGCGTAGTTGAAGGACCTGCTTTTGACACCTCCCACCGGTGCCCACTCTCTCGCCGGCGGCTCACTCTTCCCGGAGGGCAGCAGAAGGGGAAATGCTTTAGGGAGCGGCCTCGATGGGGTTGATCTTGGTCGCGGCCTGCGTGAACTCAAATTGTAGGATCCACATGCTGGTGACGGACTGCCCATCCACTTGCGCGGGCCTGAACCTCCACTGCTGTGCTGCTTGCAGGGCTACTTTGGCGAAATACTTGCTGGACCCCGGCGAGTCAAGCGTCGCATTCGAAACATGACCGCCTGCATCGACTGTTACCCTTATTTTCACTTTGACGCGGCCGCTAATTGACTGACGGGCGCTCGGGAGTACGTCGGGCAGAACCTGTTCAGCGACCACGCTCTTCACCACCGCACCTTTGGAGCTTTGGATCCCGGGAGGTGGAGCTTGAGGCTCGAGCGTGGAGTCCGCCGGCGCAGGTTGCTGTTTTTCGGTAGGTGACGATGGCTCAGTAGGGCGAGATCGCAGTTGCAGAACTGCAATGACTGCAAGCAGGGCGAGCACTGCGGCAATGAGCGCCGTCATTCGGAGTTTGACAGGTACCGTTCTACCAGTGGTTTTGCTCGCCGGATGCATGAGAGATCGGGCAGGTTCGAGATGAGCTTTGATATCACTGAGGGTGCATCGCTGCGCGGGGTCTAAGCGCAGACATTTCCGAACAATGTCGGCGAAGGGCTGTGGAATGGACTCCGGCACAATGGGTTCTCGATGTGTTGATCTTTCCCAAACCAGCGGGTGCCCGGTCAGGGTTTCAACCAGGGTGACTCCGAGCGACCAGATGTCCGCGGACGGGAAAATATTCCCAGCGGCGGTTTCTGGCGCGTCATAGGCTTCCATTGCCGAAGGGTGTTTGCCAGCTTTGCCGGCAACATGAAGGTTGTCTGAAGAAAGCTTCAACTGATCGTCGACGACTAGGATGTTCGATGGCTTGAGGCTGCCATGCACGAAACCCTTCCCGTGAAGATAGGAAAGCACGTCGAGAACCTGGCCGAGCATCTCTCTGGTCTCCGTGGGCGTGAGTGGCCGATCCTGAAGAATCTGAGAGAGAATCTCTTCAGAATATTCCGTCACTGCGTAGAGCAGAGGGGCGCCGTCGATCTGACAGTGTCCGGCGCAAAACAGGCGCATCAGGTGCGGATGAGACAGGTTTGTCGTCATGGCCCAGCAAGAGATTTGAGCCTCTGCGTCTCTGGCATCAGCAGGAATGAGCTTGATGGCGGCTTTCTGCGTTCGATCCCCCTCCTGCAGTTCCGTTAGGAACACACTACCCCAGGCTGAGCCGCCTAACCATTGGAGGAGAGAAAATCTTCCGTCGATAATCCGTCCTACCCAATCACTGCGAACCATCGCTGTATTCATGACGTAACCATTCTATATATGAGCACAGTAAGAGCCAAAGCTGAGAGTCAAGCCGCTCATTGGGTAACGGATTTAATGCGCCACAACCGTCAGCCGCTACAAATTTGGATTGGTCCCGCAATCTCGGCCAGTAATCACTGATCGGCCGGACACTCCCATCCTTCCGCCGCCTTTTCACGGAAGGATGGGGTGTCCACAACTCTCTACCAGCCCCTTGCAGATAATTACCGCAAGCCAGCGCACAATGGAAATGGAGAGAATGAAATGAAACCACCCCGCACCGTCGGCAATCTCCCTCAAGTGCCCGAAGCCGCCAGGAAATTGACCACCCCCCACCCCCTCCCCCCTCAAAAACAATCTAAGTTATTGATTCCATTCGATAATATGAGATAAAAGAGGTCATTTTGAGGAGCAAAAACAGTCGATTTTCGTTCTAAATAGCCTCCAAAACGCGAAAAAGCCCGGCATTTTGCCGGGCTTTTCTTCCGTTCTAAACCTCAAGCGGCGCTTAAAGTTTCTCGTAGAAGTCGCACGCGGAGCACGAAATATAAACTCCGCCGGGAATGCCGCGCTCGCGGTCTTTTACGCGCTTGACGATGCGCGTCGGCTTTTTGCACTTGGGACAGTCGGTCGATTTCGTCGTGTCCATTTCCTTCTTGCGGTCGCCTGTTTTTGCAATCTTGGCCATCTGTCTGTGGTTCTCCTTCTGGGATTGTCTCTGCACACATTCGCTACGGCGAACGGCTTCAACGGCGCGGTCGTTTGCCTGCCTCTTGTCGCAAAAAGAATTGCCGGGAGGTGAGCGGGACTCGCTCTTATCAGTTTACCTCAACGCCGCCTGCGCCGCAGAGCCGTCAACTTTGCCGTATCACCGCTCGCCCGAGCAGGCGGCTCCGACGGAGGCGCAGCAACCGGATTGATCTGGACCAATCCCGGCGCAGCAGGTTCAGCCGCCGGTCCCATAGCGGCCTCATGCTGCCGTCGAGCCGCTGCATCCAGATCAACTGGAATCCCGCCAGCCACAATCACCGGCGCGTTATAGCGGAAATTCAGTTCACTGGTAACCCTGAAAACCACCGGCAGCGCCACCAAAAGGACCACGAACGTGATCCAACTGCCGTCCAGCCCGAATGCTCCGCCGGTAATCCAGAACGGTCCCATAGGATCGCCCTGCACCACCGGAGAATGGCTATTGACCCCGCAAACCGCGAGTCCGAAGACCAGCGCGCGGCTAGCCTTCCACCCAAAGTTGAGTCCCCAACTAAGCCAGAGAGCCCGCGTCCGCAAGTATGCAGTTGAGAGCAGCAGACTGAAGACCACAGCAACGGCAATGCTGGCATGGCTCGATCCTGGCAGAAGCGCCTGCACAATGGCATAGAACGCCGCAAAGCCCAGCGCCGCACCCAGCGGCCCAACCGCATGAGCAAAGCGCTGAAATCCATAACCGCGGAAGGCAACCTCTTCCGCCAGCGCCGCCAGCGCAAAGAATGCCGCATCGGCCAGCAACCAGCCCCATGCGGAAGGTTGAAGCTCGAGAAAAATAGCGATGCCGCCCAACCAGAACCAAGGGCAGCACGCAGACCACCGCCAGCGACCAGCCAACGGCGAGTCCTAATCCCGCCTCACGCGGCCAGCCCGTACGGCGCGGCAATCCCTGTTCGCTCAACGGATGCATCTGCCGGTTGAGCCAGAAACCCATCGCCGAGTAGCCCAGCAACAGGAGGAATACGAGTATTGCCTGCTCAACCAGTGGAAACCACTGCTCGCTTGCCAGCCCTCGCGCACCGTGCCGGGCTAGGCCCTGCGCCAGAAAGAAGTAGAGGACCGCGGCAACAAATTGCACGTAGGCCCTGAACCGGCCGCTGGAGCTGGATTTCTCCTGGGGAGTGCTCATCGCACCTAGCCTTCCGTATAGAATTGCGCGATATTGCGGAATTTCTTCTGTCGTGCGGCAATCATTTCGTCGACCGGCATCGCCTTAAGCTCGGCCAGATGCTTCTTCAGCGCGCTGCCCAGCAGTCCGCAGCCTGCCTCGCGGTCAGTGTGCGCGCCTCCCGGCGGTTCGGCAATAATCTCGTCCACGCATCCCAGCGCCGCAACCTCGGGAGCGGAAATACGCATGGCCTCCGCAGCCAACTGTTTATGCGCCGCATCGCGCCACATGATAGCCGCGCAGGACTCCGGGGTAATCACGAAGTAAAGTGCGTTCTCGAGAATCAGCACGCGGTCGCTGACGGCCAGTGCAAGCGCCCCGCCCGATCCACCCTCGCCGCTGATGACAGAAATAGTGGGCACGCGCAGCCGCGCCATCTCGCGAAGATTTCTCGCAATAGCCTCCGCCTGGCCTCGCTCCTCGGCGCCCAGGCCGGGATAAGCACCCGGCAGGTCGATCAGGCTGATCACCGGCCGACCAAACTTTTCAGCGAGCTTCATGCACCGCAGCGCCTTGCGGTAGCCCTCGGGATGGGGCATGCCGAAGTTGCGCCGCACCCGTTCCTTGGTGCTGCCGCCCTTGCGGTTGCCGATCACCATCACCTCGTCCGAGCCCAGGCGCGCCATGCCGCAAGCCACGGCCTCGTCGTCGCCATAGGCACGATCCCCGTGAATCTCGCTGAAATCCGTAAAGATCCGCTCGATAAAGTCCATGGGGTAAGGCCGCTGGGGATGCCGCGCTTGTTCGATTTTGATCCACGCAGGCGAAACCGCCTGCGCCTGAATTGAAATCTCTGATTCCTGTTGGCTCATCTCAACCTGAGGTGCCGATCCGGGCAGCTTCGCCGTCGGCCCTCCTGTGATTCTACGGGTCGCAGGCGGTTGGGACAAATCAAAGTGAAGTTTCTTGCGGAACTCATTGCATGGTTTGCGGCTTTTTCCGCTTCGCCGCCTTCGATTTGCTTGCCGGCTTCTTTGCTGCAGCAGCGCCCGCCGACCGCGGATGGTCCTCGCAGCGCATCGACTGCGATAGCCGGCAAGCTTCGGCCTTATTGAGTGCCTCTTCGACGGTCGTGCTCATCTCCTTCGCTGCTTTGCGGTTCACCCTCTGCTCGCCTGCCAGGCGCAGAATCGCCGGGCAACTCCAGCCACCAGAGCAACTCCTCATACGGCTCACGAACCAGGTATTCCTGGCCTCCTGCCTGATGCACGCCTGTCAGCCAGCGAACGTCAGGATCAAGCCACAAATCAGCCGGGAGCGGCCCCGTTTCCGCGTCGATCATCTCCAACTTGGTTACAGCCGGTTTCTGCTTCTTGGATTTATTTTGCGGTCAATTCCCTCTCCATGAACCTCGGCCCCAATCGCGACGGAGGATGCTCGCTTGGCGGCCGAGTCCTCGGCTTTGCCCTGCGCCGCTACCCGTTCGCCAATGCCAGCTCTGCTGAGCAGTAATACCTTGATCCGTGCCGCGGCGCGCCAGCCTTCCTCGCCTCGAATCCGAGCGCGGCGAAGGCCTGGGCGAACGGCTCCCGTAGCCGCAGACGGTCAAAGAGGTCCAGCGCCACGCGTTCCGGGTTTTCCGCGTCGATCGATTCAGCCAGCAACTCCAGCACGCACCACCCGAAGACCGGACCCCACATTGCCGTGGCGGCAAACTGCGGACTTGAACTGGGAAGCACCCGGCGAGCGGCAACGGTCCACGGCTCCGGAAACTGCGCCTCGACAGCCGGAATGCGCAGCACGGCGCTTAAACGCTGGTGAAAAGCAGTGGCCAGCAGCACCGGGTCAACCGGCTTAGCCTGCACCCGTCAGCTCGGTGGCTCCAGCAACACGCGATGCATAGGCCATCTGCGCCTCGTGCAGGAAGATCTCGCAGCGCGCCCATGCCATTTCAGAGAATTCGCGCCTTTGCTGTTCAATTGTCTTATTGATTTTGGCGGAAGGTACCTTCGGATGCTCCGCCAGGTCGGCAAGCAGCCGCACAATCGCCGGATCAAGCTGCTGGCGGAGCGCATCGTGCACAGGCCGCAGTTCCAGGTTCACCAGCGCATCTTCAAGGTTGGGAACGCCGCGTCCGTTGAGCTGATCGCAAAGCCGGTCCCAGGGCTCTTCCGCGGATGCATACAGCTCGCGCCAGTCCAGAAAAACGTGGCACTGGTAGGCGTGCAGGTTGAGGTTGAGTCCGCGCTCCGATAAATCGTTCGCTCTGCGCAGGTATTCGAGACCCGTCAGCGAGTCGCGCCATGCGATCACGGCGCCTGAAGCGGGGTTCAGGCCCAGACCTTCGCTCAAGGATTGCCGGTGAAGCTGGCCCGCGCCCTTATCGGCGTACGCGGCAGAAAAGTGGATGGTCCCATGCGCTGTGCCGTAGCGGTTGTTATAGACCACCAGCGCACGCTCGCCGCCGTTGCGGTTGGAGTAGGCGAAGACGTTCTCGTCCACTGCACCGGAATCCTGGTAGAAGTCATAAAGCAGAAAGTTGCTGCTCTCGGCGAAAAGCCAGCGGCGCTGCAACAGCGGGGCGATCTCGCGCTGATGGCGCTCGACGAGCCCCTGGTCTGGAGTTTCGTCGTAGCGAGGCCGCTGGTACTCCATCCCGTATTTCTCGGTGAATCCCTCAATCTGCCCGTGGCCAAACATCGGCAGCCCGGGCAGCGTCGCCATCATCGTGGCCACGCCAAAGCATTTGTCGCCTTTGCCAAACTGGTCGATTGCCGTGCGTTCGTCAGGATTGCTCATGAAGTTGACGTAGCGCTTCATGATATCGGGATCGAATTCCAGAGTGTTCTTGATAACCGAGCGGTACTTGGCGTTCTCCTCGTCGCGCATCATGTTCATGAAGGCGCTGTTGTAGACGCGGTGCATGCCCAGCGTGCGGACGAAGTAGCCCTCCATCAGCCAGAAGGCCTCAGCCAGCAGCAGCGTGCCGGGAACTTCGGCGGCCACGCGATCCACCACCTCGCGCCAGAACTCGTGCGGCATAGCGCGGTCGAACTCTGCCTGGCTCATGCCAAATTCCGCGCGCGAGGGAATGGCGCCGCTCGCGCCCGGGCCGGGAAACCACAGCCGATGAAAATGCCGCTTGGCCAGGGTCATTGCCGCATCGAAGCGGATCACCGGAAACAGCCGCGCCACGTGCAGGATGGTCTGGATCACCTGCTCCCGCACCGCCGGATTCAGGTAGTCGAGCTGCGCCGTATCGTTCCAGGGAAAGCTGGTGCCGTCGTTGCCGTGGTAAATGTAGCGGGTCTCGCCGCTCGAGCGATCGCGGCGGCGAAAAACCACCGCCGCGTCGGACTGCTCGAAGTAGTGGTCCTCAATTTTGATCTCCACGCGGCCGTCCTGGGAGAGATCGGGACCGTTGAAACTGTAGGCGGGGTAAGGCGAATCCGGCCGGGATATGAACCAATCAGGATGCTCGACAACCCAAGGCGAATCGATGCCCATGTGGTTCGGAACCATATCGCTGGCCAGCCTGATTCCGTGCCGATAAGCGCGGTCGCGCAGGTTGGTGTAGGCCGCCTCGCCGCCCAGGTCCTCGGCAATGCGATAGTCGAAGAGCGAGTAGGCTGAAGCCACAGCATCCTGGTTGCCGCAAAGCTGCTTGATAGTCTTCGATGCGCGGCTGCGCTCCCAAACGCCGATCAGCCACAGCGAATTGAGCCCACGCCGCGCCAGTTCTTCAAGCGCCTCGTCGGGAATCTCATCCAGCCGAGTGATTGCGCGGCCATACTGCCTGCTCAACTGCGCCAGCCAAACATAAGTGCTCTTGGCAATCAGTACAGCCGTCGGCATCCACGCCGTGTCCTGGCTGAACTTCTCATATTCGTGCGCCGGATCGCCGAAAACCGGTACCTCGGAATGGCTGACCACAGATGGACCATGCTGTTGCTGGCCACGGCGCGCTGCCTCAGCAGCCTGCGAGCCGGGAGGATTGAACTGCATCCAGATTGCCAGCTCTTCTTCATGCAGAATCTCGCCGGCCATCAGCAGCAAGCGCTCAAGGCTATCGCCCAGCAGCGGCTTCCAGAGCCGGCGGATGAGGGCAAGCTGGTCGCTGAGGGAACGCGGGGAGCCCACCGCCGGCGCTCGCAGCAGCTCCAGCAGGCTGACCGGCTTCGAGTCGGCGAGCGGCACCAGCGGCCGGGTAGCGAAGTACTCCGGCAACTGCTGCGTCACCTGGCGGTAAACGGTCTTCTCGGCCAGAGTCTTCTCGGCGAATAGCTCCTCGAAAGGCTGGAAGGCCTCGTTGCGGTTGGCTGTCCACAGCAGCATCAACTCCTCGAATGCTGCGGCCCGATGGGGGGTGCCGTCGGTCGAGCCCGCCAGCCATTGCCGCGGCGTCTCCAGGCCTCGAATCACGCTGGAACCAGGAAATTGTTCCACAAAGGTAAGCAGCAGTTTGTCCAACTCTTCGGCGCCCACCTGCGAGGAGAACCAGTCCAGCGCGCCCGTCATTACCTCGGGGTCGAACTGCTCGCGATAGCGCGCCATCAGGACGTGGCTGGCCTCGTCGATCAGGCCCATCGCGTAAAGCGCGCCTGCATGCACCGCCTGCTCGGGATGCCTCTCAACGTCGCGCACCAGGTTCATGCGCTGGGCAAATTCGCGGGCTCCGGAGAGATTGGCGAATACGACGTTGCCGGTGAAAGAGAAGAGGGAATCCTCAAACTGGTAGCGGTCACGTGCAGTTCGCGAAATGTGGAATTCCATCATAAGAAGCCGCGCGGTTAGACGATCAAACAAATGAGGCTTTCGCAAAGGCGAAGCCACTGGAATCTTTGATTTTAACCTGCGTGCGCCGCTGCTGGCCGAAATCCGACCCCGAAGGTAGTTGACCTGATAAACCGGCAAATTCCCTCTTGTTCCATTTCTATTGCGCGAGACAGGGAAACCCTTATACATTTTGAGCATCGTTTTGAGCATTTGCCTCTCAGCTGTAAGGACAAACGGTATGTCAGACACGAGCAAGATCGATGTACCCGGCACGCAAACGTCCTCAGCAGTCCCCGCCATCTCCCTCGCCTACCTGGTCAGCACCTATCCGACCCTTTCGATGATCTTTGTCCTGCGGGAGGTTCTTGCTCTTCGGGCCCTCGGTTTGCGCATTGAGACTGCCTCCATCAATCCGCCTGATCGCACTTCGGACCAGATGACGGACGATGAAGCCGCGGAAGCCGTGCGCACCTATTGCGTCAAGAGTCACGGCCTCACCGGCGCCGTAAACGCTCATTTGCTCGCTCTTTTACGAAACTTCATCGGCTACTGGCGCGGCCTTCGGTTGGCTCTCCGCCTGGGTGGACTCGACCTGAAGAAGCTGTTCTTCAACCTGATGTATTTTACTGAAGCTTTGATGGTGGGCCGATGGATGCGCCGGCGGCGGTTGGCGCACCTTCATTGCCATCTTGCACAGCAGGCGGCGACTGTGGGCCTTTATGTGCGCACTGTCTTCAAATTCGGATTCTCGATGACTCTCCACGGACCCGATGAGTTCTACGACGCCAAAGGCCAGTACCTTGCGCAAAAAATTGCGGCGTCTGACTTTATCATCTGCATCAGCAACTTTGCCCGCAGCCAATTGATGATGCTCTCTCCCCATATTTATTGGAATAAGTTCATCGTCTCGCGGCTTGGCGTCGATCCGCAGCTCTTCTCGCCACAGCATGATAAGACTGCAAAAGAATTCTTTGATATCCTCTGCGTCGGCCGTCTCACCCCGGCCAAAGGCCAGCACATATTGATCGATGCAGTGGAGCGGCTGACGCAGCAAGGACGTCGCGTGCGGCTCCGCCTGTTGGGCAGCGGCCCCGATGAAGCGTCGCTGCGCAAGCAGGTCGCACAGAATAGGATCGTCGACTATGTCATCTTCGAAGGCGCGATGAATCAGGATCGCATCCGCACTTTTTACGCCGTGGCGGACCTGTTCTGCCTTCCCAGCCTTGCCGAGGGGCTTCCGGTAGTGCTGATGGAAGCCATGGCCATGGGGATTCCCTGCGTGACAACCTGCATCACGGGTATTCCGGAGTTAATCCGCAACGGCATTGACGGCCTGCTGGTTGCGCCTTCCGACCTGGATGCGCTGGTCGAGGCGCTGGCAAAATTGATGGACGATGCCGCTCTGCGCGAGCGTTTTTCCCGCAGCGGGCGGAAGCGCATCCTTCAGCACTATGATCTGCATCGCAACGTAAAAGAACTCGCCCGGCACTTTGCCGATCACGTAAAGAGCTAATCCAGCGCCTTGTGGAAACGGAGAATAGCGATGGTCAGCAGGCTAGCTCCGAGCCCCGCCATTGCAGCCATCTGGGGCCACAGAATCTCCATGCCCACTCCCTTTAAATAAATGCCGCGGAGCACAACGAGAAAATAGCGCAGTGGGATGAGGTAAGTGAAATATTGCAGCCATTGTGGCATGGTGCTGATGGGAAATCCAAACCCTGAAAAACTGATGGCGGGCATGATAAAGAAGAATGCGGTCACCATCGCCTGTTGTTGCGTGGAAGAAACGGTGGAGATAAGCAGGCCCACGCCCAGCATGCACAGAATAAAAAGCACCGAACCCGTCAGCAATACCAGAATGTTGCCACGGAATGGAATCTGAAACCAGAGCGTTCCAACCGTCGCAATCAGTGAAACATCGAAGAGACCAATGATAAAAAACGGTAGCGTTTTGCCGAGAATGAATTCGATCGGACGGATGGGTGTGACCATGATTTGTTCGAGAGTGCCGATCTCGCGCTCGCGAACGACGGCAAAAGCCGTCAGCGTAATCACCAGCACCAGCGTCAGACTGCCGATCACTCCCGGCACAAAGAACCAGCGACTGCTCAATCCCGGGTTATACCACGGCCGGGCCTCCAACTCGACCGTCGGCATTTGCTCCACCAGTTGCGGCGCAATCCGATAAATCCGATCCCTCTGATATGTCTGGGCAAAGCCGAGCGCGATCTGTGAAATGTAACTGGAGGCGATCAGCGCGGTGTTCGAGTTGGTCGCATCCACGATCACTTGCAGCGGCGCGGTCTGGCCGCCGCGCAGCTTTTGAGCAAAGCCGGCATCGATCTCGAAGCCTACGTGTGGCCTGGCCCCGATCGATAAGATCGCGAATTTGCCCCGAGTCAGTCAGTTGCCGCTGCACGTCGAAATATGGGCTCGATGTAAAGCGCGAAATCAACTCGCGGCTTTCCTGACTGTGATCGAGGTCGAGCACCACCGTAGGAACGTGATGGATTTCAAACGTAGCGGCGTAACCAAAAACCAGCATCTGGATAATCGGTGGGCCAATAAGGATAAACCGCGTGCGCTTGTCGCGGAAGACCTGAATAAACTCCTTGATCAGCATCTGCTTCAGGCGGCCAAGCATTTCGTTCCCTCCATGATTCAATCACTCGCTGTTTATCACCTTGATATGACCGCCAAGTGTTCTTAGTTGATCCTTCAAAAATCTACTGCGAGCGAACAGCGAGCGTTTGGCCGCACCGCAGGTGCTTACTCCAGCCTCTTGTGGAAACTGCGCGTTGCCAGCACCGCCAGCACCAGCGCAAACACGGCCAGTGGAATCAGATCGGCATAAAGCAACGCCGTCGGCGTCCCCTTGAGGAAGATCTTCTTCAGCAGTGAAACGTAATAGCGCGCCGGAAGAATGCGCGTGATCCATTGCAAAACCAGGGGCATCTGTTCGATGGGAAACAGAAATCCCGACAGCAGAAACGCGGGAAGAAACGTAACCAGCAGCGCAATCTGGCTGGCGGCGAACTGGTTCTTGGCGAGCACGGAGATCAAGAATCCCAGCGAAAGCACAACCACAAGAAACAGCGCGGAACTGACCAGCAGCGTGAGAAAAGAGCCGCGAAAAGGCACGTGGAACCAGTCGATCGCAATCACCGCGCAGACCACGACGTCAAACATGCCGATCACGAAGTAGGGCGCCAATTTGCCCAGCATGATCTCCATCGCACTCACCGGAGTGGAGATCAACTGCTCCATCGACCCGCGCTCCCACTCGCGCGCGATGGTCAGCGAAGTGAGAAACGCGCCGATCACCGACATCACCAGCGCCAGCACGCCGGGAACGATGAAGGCGCTGCTTTCGAGGTCTTCGTTGTACCAGGTGCGCGTCTCCACGCTTACCGCGGCTGGCTGCGTCGGCTGGCCGCGCTGGCGAAGCCAATTGAGTTGAATCTCCGACGAGTAGCTCTGCACTACTGCCTGCGAATACCCCATGAGCACATCGGCCGTGTTGTCGTCAGTTGCATCCACCAGAGCCTGAATTTGAACCGGACCGCCGCGGCTGAGTTGCAACGAAAAATCCCACGGGATCACAATCCCCATCTTGGCGTGGCCATCGTCCAGTGCTTTGGTAATCGCCAGATAATCGTTTACGACGCGCACTACGTGGAAATATTCGCTTGATTGGAAGTGTTTCAGCAGGTCCTGGCTCTGCTGGCTGCCGCTCTGGTCGTATACATAAATCGGCAGCCCTTTCAGATCGAGATTGACGCCGTAACCAAAGAGCAGCATCAGGGCCACGGGCATGATGATGACGATGAGCAGGCTGCGCGAATCGCGGAGAATTTGCACGACTTCTTTTCTGGCTACGGCCAGCAAACGAGTGAAGTTCATGCTTTGCGCTCCTCTGCGGCACTGCCGGCCGTGGTAAGAGAAACGAAGACGTCTTCAAGACTCGGCCGAATCTTCTCGATGTGGCCGACGGAAATTCCGCGACTAGTAAGAAATTTCTCCATGCGTGGAATAGCTGCAGCGGCATTCGGCACGACCAAATGCAGCGCGCTTCCGAAGACCGCGGCATCCATCACATCCGGGGCCGATTGCAATGCTTCCACGGCCTTGCCCAGCGGCTCACACTCGATCAGCAGCAACTCGCCTTTCATCGAGCCGCGCTTCAACTCCGAGGGCGTACCCAGCGCCACAATCTTTCCACGAAAAATAAGCGCCAGTCGACTGCAGTACTCCGCCTCCTCCATATAATGCGTAGTTACAAAAACGGTCACGCCCTCCTCCGCCATCTGCTGAATTAAATCCCAGAACTGGCGTCGCGAGATGGGATCGACGCCGGAGGTAGGCTCGTCGAGAAATAGAATCGGCGGTCTATGCAGCACCGCGCAGCCCAGTGCCAGCCGCTGTTTCCATCCGCCCGGGAGCGTGCCGGTGATGAGGTTCTCCTGGCCCTTGAGATTGGCCATCTGGAGCGCCCATTCGATCCGGTCCTGAAGATTTTTCGTGGGGACGCTGTAGAGACCGGCAAAGAGCCGCAGGTTCTCAATGACCTTAAGATCGTTATAGAGTGAAAACTTCTGCGACATATAGCCGATGTTCTGACGCACGGCCTCCGGTTCACGGGCCACATCATATCCGGCAACCCGCGCACTGCCCGAGGTTGGTTTCAGCAATCCGCAGAGCATGCGAATGGTAGTGGACTTTCCAGCTCCGTTCGGTCCAAGAAATCCGAAGACTTCGCCTTTGCTGATTTTGAGATTGATCCGGTCGACGGCCACAAAATCGCCGAAGCGCTTGACTAGGTTCTCCACCACGACTGATTCATTTTGTTCAAGCACGGTGCGATGCTCCACTCCCGACCGCATCGACAAAGAGGTCTTCGATGGTTGGCGCTACCTGTTGAATGGCGTCGAAGGGCACATTTGCGTTCTTCAGCCGTGCCGCAAACTCTGGAATGCGGCGGACCGCATCATCCACCACGACGTGCAGGCCGTCGCCAGTGAGCACCAGGCTTGAAATTCCCTCCGCGTGCTTCGAGTTCACTGCGCAACCTGCGCGGCTCGGCAGAGGTAACCGATAAAACGCCCTTGCCTAATGCAGCTTTGAGATTTGCCGGCGTATCGCAAAAGAGCAGCTTGCCCTGGTGCAGCAAGCGCGACGCGATGGCAGCGCTCGGCTTCGTCCAGATAAGCCGTCGAAGTGAGAATCGCCACGCCTTCCGCAGCCAGTCGTAAAGGATGCGCCAGAAGTCGCGGCGCGAAACCGGATCGACGCCGGTGGTCGGCTCATCGAGCAGGATCACCTTGGGCCGATGAATGAGCGCGCACACCAGGCCGAGCTTTTGCTTCATGCCGCCGGAGAGCTTGCCGGCCAGCCGCTTGCGAAACTCGCTCATCCCCGCAGCCTGAAGCAGTTGCATTGAGCGGCCTTTGCGTTCCGTTTTTCGCACTCCAAATAGATCGGCATAGAAGCGGATATTTTCATCCACGGTGAGGTCTTCATAGAGCCCGAAGCGCTGCGGCATATAACTGAGAGCGTGCTTGGCGCCCTCAGGATCGCGCGCCACATCGAAGCCTGCAACCGTGGCCTTGCCCGCATCGGGCGGCATGATGCCCGCCAGCATGCGCAACGTGGTCGTCTTCCCTGCCCCGTCGGGACCGACCAGGCCGAAGATCTCTCCGGCGCGCACGTCAAAGCTCAGCGCATCCACGGCGCGCACGCCGGGAAAGCTCTTGGTCAGCCCCTCGGCCACGATCGCGTGCGTGAGTTGATCCATCACTACTTTGCCTGTGCCGGTACAGTCGTTTGCGCGTCAGGCCCGGCTGCAGCCAGATCCAGGTGCGCGTCGGCGGGCATGCCCGGCTTCAGTTCGTGATTGGGATTGTCGATATCGATCTTGATGCGGTAGACCAGCGTGACCCGCTCCTTATAAGTCTGCACGCTCTTGGGCGTGAACTCGGCGCTCGATGAGATAAACGAGATGCGCCCGTGGTACTGCTTGCCGGGATAAGTATCGGTGGTGATGGTCGCGTCCTGGCCCCAGTGAATGCGGCCCAGATCGGTCTCGGCAATATAGGCGCGCAGCCAGATGTGGTCGAGATCGGCGAGCGTGACCACCGGAGAGCCGGGCGAAACTACCTCTCCAACTCCGCCTGGCGCACGGTGATCACGCCCGCAGAAGGAGCGCGCAACGTGGTGTAACTCCAGATTCACTTGCGACAGGCCGAGGTTCGCGTTGGCTTCGTTCAGATTGGCGCGCGCAATGGCGATGTCTTCCTTGCGGCTGCCTTCGACGGCCTCGTTGTAACGCTGCTGGGCCGCTTTGAAGGTCGCCTCGGCGCGCTTCAGCGCGGTTGCCGCCAGGTCGCGCTCCTGCGCGGAGACTTCATCTTTGGCAAAGAGCTGCTGCGCGCGGTCATTGTCGAGCTTCTTCTCCTCCAGATCGGCCTGGGCATCGATCATGGTCTGCTGCGCCGCCTTCACTTCCTGCTCGCGGGTTCCGGCCAGCGTGAGCGCAAGGTTCGATTCGCGCACGCGAACGGCGGCCTCGTCGATGCGCACCTTCTGCTTGTAGTCGGCATCGTCCAGCCGCGCCAGCAGATGCGCCTTGCTCCACCTGCTGGCCCTCCTCGACCGGCAGCTCGACGATGCGCCCCGGCACCTTGAAGCCCACCAGGCTTTCATGCGCTTCAATGTTGCCGGAGAGCGTGAGCTGGTTCGCGGGCGCTGGCTTTTTTGTCAGTCGCGGATAAAAATACACGCCGGCGGCAATGGCCGCGGCCAGCAGAATCAGAACTGGTATGACTCGTTTCATAACATCAAACCTCGTGATCGGTAATCCAATTTGCTCTCCAATCGACAAACCGCCTATGGATTCCCCATGAACTGCAGAATGTTCTTCTCCGTATCGCCCATGGCGCGAGCCAGCGCAAACTTCGCGTCCACATGGCTGGAGACGGCAAGAATATAATTCTCTTCGGCGCGGGCCAGCTCGTCCTGCGCGGTAACCACTTCAACATTGTTGGCCGTGCCCGACTGAAAACGATCCTGCGCCATTTCCAGTTCGCGCTGCGCCAGATCCTGACCTTCCCCGGCAACCGTCACCTGCTCGGCTGCGGAATCCAGATTCAGCAGCGCCTCGCGAATATCCTCATCAATGCCGCGGCGCAGATCGGCAATCTGATCGTCGATGCGCTTCACGCGGCTGGCCAGCTCCTGCGCCTCTCCATTGCGGTCGCGATCGAAGAGCGTGAAATCGATCTGGCCTTGCATCAGGCCTGTGGCGGCTACGCCGCCGATGCTGCGCCCAATCTCGCCGAAGTTTCCGTTGACGCTCAGCTTCGGATAGGAGCGCGCGCGGTTGGCGCGTTGCTGCTCCACCAGGCCCTGCGCGCTGGCTGGCAAGCGAGAGATAGTCGGCGCGGGCGAGCAGCGCCGCGGGCGCAAGAGTCTCAGATTCCGGCTGATGCAGAGCGTTGATAGTCGAGCGGCTCGGCAAGCTCCAGCGGCGTGCCCGGACTCATGCCCAGGTTGCGCGCCAAGCTCCAGCAGCGACTGCTTCAGCTGGTTCTGGGCCACCAGCAGCGCCTGCTTGTCGTTGGCAAGCTGCACCTGGGCGCGCAGCACGTCCACGCCCGTCGCCGTTCCCGCGTCGTGCTTGTCTTTGGCCAGCTTGAACAGCGTGCTTGAATCGGTCACTCGCGATTGCGCGGCATTCGCGCGCGCCGCGGCGGATTGCGCATTCAGATAGAGCGCGGCAATGGCGCGCACGATCAGGTCGCGCGCGTCCCGCTCATCCATCTTGCCGGCATCGAGGGCCCGCTCGCTGGCCTTCAATCCGCGATAGCTTTCCAGATCGACCACGTTCTGCTGCGCATAAACGCGGAAATCGTAGTTCGAAAACGGCCCGACCACATTGGGAAGGCCGGAAACCCGGGATGGCCGGCAAAGAGATCCCGAAGGCGCGCAGGTCGCGGTTCTGATAGTTGGCGTAGGTCTGCGCAGTTACGCGCGGAAGCAGCGCGGCCGACAAGCGCCGCTCGCGCGTGCCTTCGGCCTCATCCACCCGCGTGCCGGCAACCAGCACATTCAAATTGGCCTGAAGCGCCTTTTGAATCGCATCCTGCAAGCGTGAGCCGGTACGGCGGCTGCTGCGCAAAGCTGATCGTCCGCGTGACCGGGCCAGCTATCAGGATCGCCAGCAAGATAAAGACGGCAATGCGAAATCTGTATTTCATGATTTCTGCTCTCGACCGGAGACGGCGATCGCTCTCCAGAAATGTTGAAAGCTGTCTTCAATCCATGCTCTGAGCGCGGGCTTCCCGTGCAACGACCAAAGCAGAACCGTCCCCATCAGCATCTGCAGAAGCTGAGTCGCGACTTTTCTTCTTTAGCTTGCCGATCGATCTCCCCGCGCTTTTGCCCCGCCGCCACAATCTCGGCGATCATCTTGCGGCCTTCCCGCATGTTGCGCTCGATGATGTTGCGAACGCCCTCGCTGGCCAGAAACGAGGAGATCAGGGCGCGGGCCAGGGCGGGACTGCGTCCCGGTTCTTCGGCAAGCAGCAGTACCAGCCGGTGCAACACGGATTGAATCGTCTGCTTGCCTTCCCCGGCAAGTGAAGCGGCTTCTCTCACCTTGCCAAGCTGAATCTCGGCCATCACGCCCAGCACATGATCCTTGGTCTCGAAGTAATTGAAGAAGGTTCCCTTGCCCACGTCCGCCGCTTCGGTGATGTCTTCCACCGTGACGTTGGGGAAGCCGCGCTCGGCAATCAGCTGCAATGCGCAGCGGAAGAGCCGCAGGCGCGTTTCGGCGGCGCGGCGCTCGCGGCGTCCCATGCCTTTATCGCTGTGCCCGGACATGGTGCCAAGGGCATTGGCGAGACCGGCGATTCGAATATGTTGACTGTTACTCATCTCAGACCTATAGACAGTTACGACTACTGGTCATATTTATGCCCAATGCGTCGGATTTGTCAAGATATATTTCATAACCGGATTATTCTTCATGAGCTTACACTCGGCCGCACGGAAATCGGTTCCCAGCTCCGTCTGGCTCCTGCTCCCGCTCAAGAAATCCTGTCCGGCTCCTTGCCTCGAACGAAAGTCAAGGCAATTGCAACAGCGAGCGTGATTCCGGAGTAGGCAAGCACCACACCCTCGATCGGACGGATGCACTGTGAACAGAAGCAGCAGGGCGAGCAAGCCAACAGCGCCTGTGGCGCGGCTGAGGAAGCGAAACACACGCGTGGTCTGGTCCGTCGATCCAGCCAGTTCGCGATTCACGTCGACAGGAGTCGCCAACCGCACAAAAAGCTTATCGCGGCGTTCCACCTGGGGATTTCCCGGCCGGTCAAACCAGTCGGCTGGCAATGAAATATGAATATAGAAGATGGGAGCTACAACCGCCACGTTCATCACCAGTCCCCAATCGAAAACGAACGTGCCGATGGTGCCAAGCAACAAGGCCGGCGAGGAACGAAGCCATACCCGACCAGTGGGGCGTCTTCTTGATCACTAGGCCCAGCAGTGCGGGCGGTCCATAGGCAAGTGAGAGGATGGTATTGAATGTGACCATGACGGAAAAGATGCTCTTTCCCGTCATGGCCATCAGAACGGCGAGGGCGGTTACTGACATGGCCACCACTGCGGTGGCGACCTGCCTACGCGAAGCATGGTCGCGCTCGCCCGCCTCGGCGCAAAAAGCGGCTGGTAGACATCCTTGGATAATGCCCGCATGCAGATTGAACATGCCGGAAAGATTTGCCATGGCAGAACTGAACATGGCAGCCAGCATGATCCCGATCAGTCCATTGGGCAGCAACGTAAGGCTGGCGGCGGCAAAGGCAGGCTTCTTGCGGATTGGCAAAGCTCGGCAGTACTTTTGCCAGATCGGGATAAATGACACGCATGGCCATGGGAGGAATGAACCAAATGAATGCGCCCACAATGAAGAACAGAAAGCAGAGCAAGGCAACTTTCTTCGCCGAGCGCTCGTTATCCACACTGAAATAGCGTTGTGCCATCGCGCCCGTGTTGTAGCCAACGCTGGTCATCAGTGTCCAACAGACGACGTAAGGTCCAGTTGTAATTCCATGCAGGTGAAGAGAGACCATCTGCGGAGGAAGAGAATGGTAGAGGACCGGAGAAGCCGCTCCGACGCGCAGATAGAGCCGCACCCAGCAGAACCAGGCAGAAGGGCAGGAGGATCATCGCCTGGAGAAAATCGGCAGCCACCACAGCCCAAAGCCCGCCCAGCATGCAGTACAGCAGGACCAGGCATCCTGAAGCCCAGTGATGGTCCAGACGATGGGAAAGCCACAGGTTGAAGCCGCCATCAGTCCCAGCCCATACAAAACGCTGGACGCTGTGAAGAGCTGCAAAAATACCGTGCAGACGGAAAAAGTCTGGCGCGTAGGCTCGTCGAAGCGCTCCACCAGGTAAGCCATGGTGGTAGTGATTCGGGTGCGGCGCCAACGCTTCGCAAAGACGAAATAGCCGAACAGGAAGGTGAGCGCATTTCCTATGTAGAGCAAAACGATGACGATGCCGTCGCGATAAGCAATACCGGCCGCGCCGGTGAAGGTCCAGGCGCTGAAGCCGCTCATGAAGCAACTCAGTCCCGCTACCAGCCAGGGAATGCGGTTGCCCCCTTTGAAGTAATCCGAAGCGCCCTTGTTGAATCGCATGAAGATAAAACCGATGCTCACCATGGCCAGCATGTAGAGAACGATGATAAGGAAATCCAGCGGATTCGCGGTCTTCATGGATTACTCCAATTAATAAGTGGCAAAGACCCTATCTAACTAAGCTGCGCTCAGACCGGCGGAAAAAATGATTAGCAAAAACTTTCCTTATAGCAATTCGACCGACGTTGATGATGAGGATTGGCTCAAGTCTCTAACGCCGCGCGCATCCATCGTATGAAGTGAGGCAAAGCGATCTCCGGATCAGGTATGTGTGGGTGCCAGCGCTTCTCCCATTCCAGGGAAACAAATCGCTGGTAGCCTTGTTGTCGTAGCAGAGCAACCAATTCCCGAGCAGGAAAATCACCCTCTCCAATGAGGACCGGGTTCCAGGGTTCGCTGGGTGGAGCCCCATCAATGCGTTGAGCGTCCTTGATGTGTACGTGACGCACGGCTGACGCAACCTGCTGCCAGCCTTCGCCCAGATCTTCGCCAAATTCAGAGTAAGCATTCAGCGGATCCCACACTACTCCGGTGTTTGCGCAATCGGCGGCACGCAGCACGCTCATGGTCTCGGCACCGCGCGCGAATTCGCCGTGACTCTCAAGCCAAACCTCGACACCCGCTGGCAGTGCAAATTCTGCGAGCTGATGAATTCCATCGGCGACCCACGCAGCCGTCGAAGGCAAATCTGCTCCCTGCTGCACTCGGTCTCCAAACACGCGAATGCCCGGTGCTCCAAGCGAGAAGGCGAGTTCGACCATTGCGCGGCCCATCTCCAAGGTCTGCAGACGCAGGTTCTCTTCCGGGAAATGAAAAAAACAGCTTGTATCCACGCAGGGAATTTTGAGTCCAGCGGACGCAAGCCTGTCGCGCGTCTGCTTCAGTCCTGATCCACTCAAATCGGGTAGCTCCCAAAGACGATCGCTATCCTCAATGAAGCGCAACTCGATGCCGTCATAGCCAAGCGCGCGGGCTCTCTCGATCACGGTTGTGATCGTCCACGAGGGGCAGGCGAGAGTGGAAAAACTGATTTTCATCTTTAAGTCATCCGGTCGAGCATAGCCGCGGTTACTCGATTCTCTACCGGCTCACCGGAAAACAATCGCTGAATGTCGGAGAGAATCACACAAGCGACCTCGTGGCGAACAGATCGTGATATAGCGCCCACATGCGGAGTAAGAATGGCGCCCTCCGCCCTTCGCAGCGGATGGCGCACAGGTAACGGTTCAAGCGGATCGGTCACATCCAGCGCGCAGCGCAGCCGGCCACGAAGAACCATCGACGTGAGGGCGTCTAGATCGATGATCCCTCCGCGAGCAACATTGATGATCGCCGCTCCCTTGGGCAGCAACCGAAGCCGCTTGCGATTCAGCAACCCAGCCGTCTCGCTGGTCAGGCCGGCCGCAAGGATAAGAAAATGCGAGACGGAAAGAACTTCTTCCAATGGCGCGAAGCGCACCATCGCAGGAGCAGTGGCAGGATCAAGGTACGGGTCATGCACCAGGAGTCGAGTGCCAAAAGGCAGCAGAAGCTCTTGAATGGCGCGCCCGATCCGTCCAAACCCGATCATTCCCACCTCGCGGCCAAGAATAGTCTGCTGGTCGCCGCCTGAGAGATGCATCTGCTCATAAATATCATTCGAAGGCCGGCGCAGGAGTTCGCGATAGCGATCCACATCTCGAGCGATGTAGAGCAGAAATGTGACTGCCAGTTCGGCAACGTGGCGGGCCATCGGATCGGGCGCATTGGTAATCACCAGGCGGTCGAAGAGTGGCCGGGCAAAATGTGTCTTTACGCTGCCGCCGCAATGCGCAATCATGCGCAACGAGGGTGCCCATTGCAATAGTTCTTCGGGAAAAAACGGTGGGCTGTCCCACGTGGTGATGAGCGCTTCAGCATTGCGTAGAGCCTTCCGCAACGCAGGCGTAACGGTGCGTGCCGGATTGCGCTGCCAATCGGTCAATTGCGTCAGGCGACTCACAAGTCCCGCATCAAAGAAGGATTCGAAGAGAATGGCATTGGAGGAGACAAGGGCGGTCGGCCTGTCGGCAATTTTATTCACCGTGATGCGCCCTCGTTGATTCTCCGCCATCTGCCGCAGCTTTATTCATTATGCTCTTCACGTCTAAACTGCAGCCAGATAGCTCTGACGAACCGTCTCAACGACTTCCTTCACCGGTGTGCGCCAGATTTCTTCGTTGAATATCTCCACTTCAATGGGACCGCGGTATCCTGCTTCTTCCGCGGCACAACGCAGGCGGCGGAGTTCGATCACGCCCTGGCCCATCATTCCGCGGCCCATCAGCAGGCTGCTCGTTGGAACCATCCAGTCAGATACATGCAATGCGAAGATGCGCCGCCCTGCGCGCGCTATCTCGACATACACTTGCGGATCCCACCAGACGTGATAGGCATCGACGACGACACCGACGGTAGCGGCGTCAAATTGCTCGGCAATTTGGTTGGCCTGATTCAAAGTGACTATAACGGAGCGTTCAGCGGCATACATGGGATGCAGCGGCTCAATTCCCAGCCGAACTCCACGCTGGCGCGCATGGTCGACTATGTGGCTCATTCCCTCCACAACCATCGCGCGGGCGGCGTCCAGATCGCGGTCCGGCGCAGGACCGCAGACCAGCACGATCAAATCAGTGCCCAGCGCGGCCGCTTCATCGATGGCGCGCAGATTGTCTTCCACTCGCTGTCTTCGCTCGCTGGCAGTTGCCGCAGGGAAAAATCCTCCGCGGCAAAGACTGGAAACGCGCAAACCCGCGTCCTGAATAACCTTGGCAGCCGTGGCGACAGGTTCGATCTTGTGCCGCCACGCACCGATCCACTCAATACCCTCGGCTACGCAGGCATCCACAGTTTCTTTGAGCGTGTAATTCTCCGTTGTAATCTGGTTCAGACTTAGACGAGAGAGGTCCGGCATGGTCATCGTGTGCTGCCTCCGTGACCGTTGCCCGTCGAAAGTGAAACTTGTATGCGCATCAGGGCTCCCTCAGGACTTTATTGTTAATGGAGAAATGTCCTGCCACTTGCGCTCTCTCCATGACCGCAAGCCTGCTTCAGCCACTTGAATCCCGCGCGCAGCCTGCACAAAGTCATGGGGGAACGGCGCATCTTCCAGCACATGCCTTAGATACATCTCCCATTGAATCTTGAAGGCGTTCTCATACTTCTCCGTGGCCCAAATCTTCTGCCAGCCTTCGAGGTATTTATTTTCGTCCGGTGCGTCAGGATTCCATTGCGCGCGCGGCGTCGCGGCTCTCAGCTGAACTTCACATTCACGTAGTCCAGCCACGGCACTCCCTTGATCGCCATCCACCTGCAGCATCAACAACTCATCGCGGTGCACGCGTGTGCACCAGGATGAATTCAACTGCACGATAACCCCTCCCTCGAGCTGAAAGGTCGCGTAGGCCGCATCATCCGCAGTCGCAGCATAGGCTGCCCCTTTTTCATCCACGCGTTCTGGGATATGTGTTGCAGCCAGGCACGACACCGCTGTTATTGGGCTGAAAAGACCATCCAGAACATACTGCCAGTGTGGAAACATATCCAGAATGATTCCTCCGCCATCCTCCTTCCTGTAGTTCCAGGAAGGTCTCTGCGCAGGCTGCGGCCCACCCTCAAATACCCAGTAGCCGAACTCACCCCGCACTGAAAGAATGCGTCCTAAAACACCGCTTTGAATCAGGCCCTTGAGCTTAAGCAAGCCGGGGAGGAATAACTTATCCTGCACAATGCCATGTTTAAGTCCGGCCGCAGTCGCGATGCGAGCCAGTTCCACGGCTTGCTCAAGGTCATCGCCAAGCGGCTTCTCACAATAGACATGCTTTCCAGCAGCTAGCGCTTTGCGTACCGCATCGGGACGAAGCGAGGTTGCCTGCGCATCAAAGTAAATGATGTTTTGGGGATCAGAGAGGCATTCATCGAGACTGGTGCTCCAGCGATCGATCTCATATCTGCGCGCCAGCTCCGTCAACTTATCCGCATTGCGGCCAAGCAGGACGGGGTCCGGCAAAAACTGGCGGCCGTCGCTTAGTTTTACCCCTCCCTGCCGGCGAATGGCAACAATAGACCGCTCCAAATGCTGATTTGTGCCCATGCGCCCAGTGACGCCGTTCATGATAATCCGTATTTTCTGCACGGGTTAACCCCTCTGGCTAAATAGCTTCTCTCTCAGACGAGGCCGAGCTCATAGTTATGATCAAGCGGCGCAAGAATGAATTGACAAAGCCTTGAATACTAACAAATTGTACCATGAGTAAAAGAATATAATGATCGGATTCTTGAGTAGAAGTTGCTACCCAGATCGGTCGAAATGAAAAATGGCGGATCGAGGCATCTCGATAATGGCCCTATGTATGTTGGCCATAGTTAGCCTGCTGCTTTGTGGCGTTGCATTCTAGGCCCGTTTTCATTGTGTCATCGATGTGATACTTGGCGTACAGTCATGTATTTTCGTGCGATCCATATGTTTATACAATGATGTAACACATTCATTACTTCGTTTAAGCAATCAGACCTTATTTGGTAACATCTCAAAACACACTTAGTGGAGAGCTTTGGAAGTAACTGCTTCAAATGAAGGGCGCGGATAAAATAATCTTTCGCGGCCTGATTAACGTCGAAGCTACGTTTCATATTTTCCCAATCGGGGAGATATGCAAATTGTGACTGTTAGTTTTGAAGACGTTCAACTGACCAGCGCGAACGCGGGCAACTCAATTCCAGTTACCATCGAATCGGGACGCCGGCTCGTCAATGATGCTCGTGGCCCGGTAGATGGCGTAATCTGTTCTGGCAACTTGAATAATCCGCCGCGCACCAATCTATAGAACGGGAGATGTCGATCATGGATCGCAGACATTTTTTAAAGGCCAGTGCGATGTTTTCGGCTGGCGGCTTACTGGGAAGCAATCCCATTCAGTCGCACGGCGATGGCGCAAAGAAAATAACCATCCGGACGCTTTCATTAGACGGAGTAAAGACGCGCCTTGCAGCACGGGAACTGCTGAGCGGACTGCGCGCTTTGAAATCGCCCGGCATCATTGTTGAAACCGCCGAGTCTGGCACAGCGTTCGAAATTACGCTAACTGTGGATGCCTCCCGTTTCAAGCAAACTGAAGATTATGAGATCGCACGCACAAGCCGCGGTGCAGCATTTCACGCGTCCACCGAGCAGGCGCTTCTTTACGCTGTGTTTGACTTCCTCGAGCGGCCAAGGCACGGTCTTCGGCATCGATGGCGCAATGGCGCCGATCGACCCCCCGAACGGGTTGCATCTGCCAGAACAGGGTCAGCCGTGGAACGCTTCGCCACGCTTTGGTGTGCGAGGACTGTTGCCGTGGCCGGATTTTCTCAACTGCATCAGCATTTATAACGACGAGGATTTCAAAGCATATTTTGCCGCCATGTTACGCATGCGCCTGAATATGTTTGGCATGCATGTTTACACGGAGAATATTCCCAGGCCTATGGCGGAATCGTATCTATCATTCGAGTTTGCCGGCGTTGGTCATCGTGCGGCGCTTGAAGATACGACCATGGAATCGTGGGGCTATCTGCCGCAGAGAACTTCGACATTCAAGATGGGCGCGGCGCGGTTTTTTGATACCGACACCTTTGGAGCCGATGCGACCCGGCTCGGCGCGGATACATGGGACATTGCCGAGCGCACGACGACTATGCTGCGCAAAGCCTTCAACTTTGCCGGAGAGCTCGGCATCCGCACGGGAATCGGATTTGAGCCATATCAGAATCCGGTTGAGATTGTGCGCGCCCTGCCTCCTGAAGCGCTCTCTCATCCCGAAGGATTCATCGAGTCCAGAACTGCTCGCGACTTGTTGGAGCACAGGCTGGCGGATCTGCTGGAGCGGTATCCCATGGTCGATTACGTATGGCTGTGGCAGGACGAGCGTGCGAATTGGGACAGCCGGAAGAAAAACGTGCCGCTCTCGATCACTCCATTCGCACAGGCACATGACTTTCTCAAGCGTCATGCGCCCCAAAAACGGCTTGTGCTGGCCGGTTGGGGCGGAGTTGCTCGCAACTTCGAGTCGCTCCATCAGCGGTTGCCTGAAGATATCATCTTCTCAGCATTGAGCGACTCGCTTGGCTGGGACCCGGTCAATGAGGCCTTCGGCAAATTAGGCGGACGTCAACGCTGGCCGATTCCATGGCTCGAGGACGATCCGTCCATGTGGTTTCCGCAGTTTCGCGCCAGCCGCTTCGAGTTGGACATGAAGCGCGCGCAGGACTTTGGATGCCAGGGAATACTCGGCATTCATTGGCGTCATCGCATTGTCGATCCAACCGCGACCTATCTGACTCGTGCTTGTTGGGACCGCGAGTTGACCGCGCCGAATCATTATCGTAGTTTCTGTGCGGCTCAAGCCTCGGGAGAGCGCGCCGAAAAGCTTGCAACCCTGTTCGATGACTGCGATCGCAATCACGCTATTTCGTCCACGTTTCTGGGCAGTTATGACAAAGAAGGGTATGCAAATCGCAACGAGATAACCGGCGACTACTCTGAAGCCTTCAACTATGTGGAAACTGAACCGGAACTTAGCGGTTCTGCCCAGGCAGCGCGAGACAGCTGACCGCTTTCGACAATTGGCATCGCAGGCTACAACGGCACTGGAGCGGGACCGCATCGGATATTTCGCCGGCTTTGTCGGCCTCATGGTTCCCTACTGCGACGCGCTTGAGACAGCACACAAACTTGACGCAGTGTTGAAACATGCAGTGGAGTTGAGAGCCGCGGACAGGCTGGAGGATGCGCGCGCCGGATGTTGTGCAACATGGCATTCCGCTGTGGCTTGCCATGGCGCCAAATGTGCGCGCCGCTATGCTTGAGTTTCAACAATAATTGCCACGCGCAATGATCTCGGGCAGCTTGCGTCCATGCAGAACAAGTTGGTGCGCATAGCACTTGAGCGCCTTCGGCTTTCCATCAAGGAGTTTGTCGACGAACTGCCTCCGGAGATGGAGCAGGCATATGCGTTAGCTATTGCGCCGGAGAAGGGAGTGCTGCCTCGTTTGTTTATTCCAACGCGGCCGTCGCTGCTTAAACCCGGTGAAGAACTTCGCATCTTCATCGTCGCTCCTGGGTTGGAAGAAGGCAGTGCGGTGACTTTGCATACGCGCCCTCAGGGCGCTCTGCGGTGGGAATCAGTCGCGGCGGTTCACGCAGGACGCGATGTTTTTTCTGCACGTCTTGGACCGTTTGACGCGACGGATCAAGGCATCGAATATTACGCATCGGCTATCGCCGGAACGCAACTCCTCCATGATCCACCAGAGGCGCCTGTGAACGCGTATATGCTGAATCTGTTGTCGTGAATTAATTTGTCGCGGCCGCTCAGAGAAGTAGGATGACACACTGCCGGAATGTTCCTGCCGACGTTTCAGTTTCGCAGTTACACCTTCCCTGCTCCGTTTGAATGATTCGTGCTTGCGTCCATCGCAACGCACAACGCGGCAACATCTCCAATTTTTTCACCAAGCATTGCGGGCACCACCCGGCAAACCGCCGCCGCGTGTCCCAGCGCTTCTCTGCGCATCGATACTCTGGCCGGTCCCAAAATCAGTTCGCCGAGCCGCATCGCCAACCCACCGATAACAATGCATTCCGGATTCAGGATATCGACTAGAATGGCGAGGGCCTCGCCAAGCTTTCTGCCGCTCATTCTCACAATGCTTCTCGCAACGGCATCTCCAGCTTGGGCCGCCTGTCCAACATCCCGAGCACTCACGCGGTTAGCTTCGAATTTTTCCAGAAGCACGGTCTTTCGGCCACTTCGTTGTGCCGCCTTTAGAACACGCTCGGCAATCTGCGCCATTCCTGCTCCACTCGCCCAGCCTTCCGCGGAACCCGCTTTGTTATATCCAACAGGTCCGCTCTGTGTCAGGCGCACATGGCCTATCTCGCCTGCCATGTCGTTGGCGCCACAATACAAGCGATCGTTAATAATGATTCCCGATCCTAGGCCTGTGCCCAACGTAAGAAAAACCATGTTGTGATAGCCCCGTCCCGCACCGAAACGATGCTCGGCAACGGCCCCCGCATTTGCGTCGTTTTCCAGGCTTGTCCGACAGTGAAATTCACCGGTCAAAATCTCCACGATTGGAACATCAACCCAGGTGGAAAGATTGGGAGGCGCTTGAACTACGCCTTTGTTCCGGTCAAGTGGTCCGCCACAACTAATGCCAATTCCCGCGAGCGCCTGCAATGTCGCACCCTGTCCGGCTAACATCGTATGGATTGCAGCTTTGATTTCCTTAATTGCTGGTTCCGGGCCCCGTTCCGGCAACGTCGGAAATTCGATGCGCTTGAGTATCTCTGGCGGCGACGACGAAAGCACTATAGCGGTCTTGGTGCCGCCGATATCCACTCCTGCCCAAAGTTGCCGATGCATTGACTCCCTTTCTTCAAGCGTGCAGCCCGGCCCAGTTCAGTTTCACTCGCCGGCGTTCTCATGGTCAATTCAGTATCGGCTTTTCAATGGGTAAATTGGAGCACCGATTAAGCAGCGCTGCAGCTCAAACATATATGATGGCAGCTATCGCCAGGGATGATTTCGCGCGGGAAAGCGAACTATCCAAAGATTTTGTTGGTATTGCTTCTTGCACACCATGGCCGGTAGACTGATGAAGGCAGGGTGGAAGCCGGATTTAGCCCGCCAACCTATCAACAATTGCCTGGAGGACGAGGAACCACTACGGAAGGAAGTAATCTTCCACCCTGAAAGCTGTCTATCGTTCCAGGGCAAAGCGGGTGTTGGGCAAAAACGAGTAACGCAAGCTCACATCCCGCAGTAAAAGATTGAAGGAAAGGAATTAAACGCGCGGAGAGGTGGCAGAGCCCGGTTGAATGCACCTGACTCGAAATCAGACAAGGTCGCAAGGCCTTCGGGAGTTCGAATCTCCCCCTCTCCGCCACAAGTTCAGTAGAATCAACACAACGGGGGCCTTCCAGGGCCCCGTTCTATTTTGGCCTTATCATGCCTTCTGAGGAAAATGTGCACTTGAGTGCACAGAAAGGCACCGAGATACAAATCCAACTGACACCAAAACTGACACCGAAAAGGCCAAACCGGTTAAAGCCGGTTAGGAGAACTTGCAGGGCCACTACGTAGCCGTTTCGCGCGGCGCATACGACGCGCAAATCTTCACCAACAACCGCGAGGCGGATTTTGAAGGGAGAGCGGTCAGGGGATTAGGATGGTGCCATACTTGGAGGCTTGAATGACGATACTCCCACCCGCAGTTTTGACTACCGTTCAACTTGTCGGCGGCTTGGTTGCGTCTGCCAAGAATGCGGTTGATCTTGCCAAGGCGTCATCTGACCGTGCTTTGAAGGGCGCTGTCAGCGAACTTTACGACTCATTGCTTGACGTTAGGGCGCGTGTGCTTGACCTTGACGAAGAAAATCGCGGTCTGAAGGCGGAACTTGCCCGGAAGGATGAGTTCGTTGGGCCGATTGAGCCGCATGGCTATTTCTTCTACAAAGACAAGCGGGATCAACCACTGTGTCCGAAGTGCTTCCAGTCGCAGGCGTCGAATCCTGTATTTCTAAGTCCAGTTGAGATGACGATAACGGGCAAACTTCGCCGATGCCATATCTGCAATTGGCAGCACTACGAAACTCCCGAGCAGCCTTTGCAACCTGTGAGAATGGGTCGCCCGACCATTGGGTCTCTTCGTGGCAGATGAATTTACGAGGGAGCAGTGCAATGCCTAGTATGAGCCTAAGGGCAATTCAAAAGTTGTTAATCGCTGCATGTCTCATGGTATCTGGAGCCGCCTGCGTGTTGGTCAGTGTGCCAGTCGCGGAGGCTCAACTTGCTAGCAATCATTCCAAGGTTTCGATTGATCTTGGATCAGTAAAAGTCTGGCTGGGGATGTCTCAAACCGACGCTCTCCTGCAATTTCAGAGCGCGGGGTACAAAATGCTCGTAGATGGCACCACGGCGAGAAAGGACTTCCAAGACGGGAACCACGTATACACTGTTTGGTTTAAGAATGAAAAAGTTGTCTGTGCAGAGCGTGAATGGTATACGTCTGGCAAGGATGAAATGGATGCTGTACTTGGCGCGCTGGGAGCAATCGCTTCTCACGGCGCGGGTTCATGCTCTATCACCCACGACACGATCAATGAGCCTGATAACTCAGCGGAGAGGATTCTTATTGATTGTGGTCAACGGTCCGTACTGCTTATGAAGAGCAAAATTGACACCGGTGTCAAAATCCTACTCGTGAGTGCGTTTGAACGGATAGGCCAGATACCTTAATCAGAGGTAGGCTCGTTTCATGTAAGTTCTTTCGGTTCTCTGCGATTCTTTGGCATCCAAGATACGATTCTTCGACGATGGCGTCGGAGCCAATCTCGCAAATATCTCATCCGCACTTCGGATGGTATACCGGCGCGACAGTATGCGACCGAGAGTATAGGAAGAAGGCCATATGTAAGCACTACGCTTCTGCTCAAGTCCGAAGCTACGACCCTCAGTTCGTAGCCTAGCTCATTAGCAGACCATTGGTTGTTTGTGTCTTTAAGTCTCCTCGTGAAGTCAAACATGGGCTGGAGCGGTTTACCAGGAGGAACGATGTTTTCATCCCACAAAGTCTGGTGTTCTACGAATTCCCATCGCTCATTGTGCCGAAGCCCAAGCATAGGCCTGAATACGCAAGTCAGTTTTACGTCCAGAAGTAAAATTGGCTGACTGCCGAGATTTTTAATCTCGAAGTGGCCCTTCGGAGTGTACTCGTCTCCATCCCAATGGATCTCAAGAGATGCAATGGGCTGAACCATTGCCCTCGTTTGGCGCGACATCGTTTTGGCCATGTGAGCTGTGAGGTAGGCATAGAACGCCGTGATTACGACCAGGAGACCAGTGCCATTGGCAGCACTGTCGTGCGTGATCCAGGACCACAACTGCTTGGCGGAATCAAACAAGGCACTCATTGCTGATGGCCATATTACTACACCGCTCACCTCATACGCGCCGGGCACCCAAGGTCTCGATTTTGAGTCCTGGGAAAGCAAAGACATCTACGAGATTACCCCTACTCGTCGGGTGACCCTTTACTCGTGTTCACGCACTTTTAGCCAAGGAACGCATCACAAATTCAGGGTCGGCGGCAATGACGATAAGAAGCGCGCGCGCAGCGGCTTCCGGCTGGCGACGGCCAGACTCCCAATGACGAACTGCATCCACCGACAAACCAAAACGATCCGCGAAACGCCCCTGGCTCAGGCGCAGGCGCTTACGGAGACCTCGCACGTCCACGGTCTCCGGCAGAGTGACCTTGTAACCCTTGCGCTCACCTTCCATGTAGGCGCGGGCTTCAGCCGTTCCTTGTGCCATCTCTTTAAACAATTTGCTCATCGCTTCCCCCTGTAATCGGCAAAGAAACTCTTCGCCATCTTGGCCAGGGCATTCTGCTCGGCCTTGCTCAAATTGCCCTTCTCCGATTTGGCATACACGGTAATGAGGAAGATCGGCAGATCCTCACCGCCGTACAGATAAACGACTCGTGCGCCGCCGCGTTTTCCCATGCCGGAACGTGCAAAGCGCAGCTTGCGATACCCTCCTGTGCCGGGCATCAAGTGTCCAACCTCCGGGTAAGGGGCCTCCGGGTAAGCGGCGATGGTTCGCACGATTTCTTCCCGGTCCGCTTCGCTATAGATGGCTTCGGCGGCTCTCAGGAACATCGGGGTTTCGACCACCGTTTGCATAGAAAGACTATATGCCAATGGCATATAGTGGTCAACCCTTTTCTCAGCGTAGAAGAGACGGGTTGCGGCCACTGCTGCGGCCACGAACTTCTACCCGAAGCGAGGACCCTCAACTGACTCCACAGTGAGCACCGGCACTTCTGATCCTGCAAGTGACACATAATAAATATGTTATAGGATGTAGGTCGGACTCGAAATCAGACATAGTCGTAAGGCTATCGGGGGTTCGAATCCCTCCCTCTCCGCCAGCTAAACAGCCATCTCGTTGATTCTACTCGTATATAAGTGATAATTAACAAGTTATAGATAATAACCTCTTTCACATGTGTCACCTAAATACCTTGTTATGGCACAGATTCGACCCGAAAACCATAACATGGGCAAATCACCATAACATGGAATTCGTCACCGCAGTCCCTCCGCAACGTAGTTTGGTGCGTCCCCAGGTATGCATAAATTGGTATGAGAAAAGCAGTCAGTCCATCCGGTGACTAGCAAAGATCCTTGGATTCCTCTTATGTGGTGACAAAGCTGGGACGGGAAATCTGCGATGCGTTAGGCAGCTTGGAGTTTCCGGCTGACCGGTCATACTACCGAGAAAGTTGGCTAGGATCTTCCAATCCGGTCGAGAGGTCATCCATTACTGCCGGTTCCTGCTGCGTTCTCCGTCTGTTCATCAACCCCCAGGTTTTGGAACAGCTCTTTTCATGCAAGTCAAGCTTTTCGTTTTCAACGAAATAGAAGGCATGATTGGCGAAGGCTTTCCGAACAGCCATGGCAAGAATTCATGGGGTTTGGTTGTGTCAAAAGGCTGTCGCCGCAGATCGATTTTCAACACCCCTTTTGAAACATCAACTGAGAGGCTGCTGCAAAGTTTGGATTCCGGGAGGATTCCTGAGCCTGACTGCGCAACAGTACTCGAGGCTGACAAACGCGTAAAATCCCTCCCTCCCTCCCCGCCATCTATATTTAGAATCAATAACTTACAAAATACAAACCGGCAATATCGTTGAATTTACCAGCAAATTTACAAGATCCCCAATCGCAAAGGAAAAGGAGAGAGCTCTCCAGCGACGCCGGCCGCCAAGCCTTCCTCAAAGCCATCGCTCGCGCACGCCAATGGTACGAGCAGATCACCACGGGCAAAGCTAAGAATATCGCGCAACTGCTGGTCCATTCATGCCGTCAGGTTGAGGGTGAAGGATCGATGACAGGCAAAGGGCTTCGGGCCTGGCCTATCCGCTTTACAAACTCATACAGCACCTGTGGACCGGCGCCGGCGACTGCTTCGCCGGGGCGGGCGCCGCTTTTCATCCAGGCAAAGAGAAAAACCAGCGGGATCCAGCCGCGCGAATCCCGTTCGACTTCAGCGCCGATGGCATTCAGGATGCGGGAAAAGTTGAGCGGCATGTGAACGGGGGCGGCCTGCAAGGTGGCTGGATCTGCACAGTATTGAGGTGGAGAGGTTACCAGGTATTCGCGGCAAATAAGCGGGCGGATGGGGTGGATGGAACAGGACTCATCCTCGAGAAAGGGACAGGGGACGCGCTGGTAGAAGTAGTCGAGGGCCAACTGGCGGGCGGATTCGGTTTCGGCCAGCCAATCCTCGTTGACCATGCGGTCGATGAGGCCGGCGGCGGCCAGTTTGAGGAGTGCTTGATGGAAGCGTTCGGCGAGTTCCTCCTGGCGCGATTCGGGGAGGGTACGGATCCAGTTGCTGAGTGCTTCGGCCTCGAAGATGCTGAGCGGCACCATCTGGCGGCAACAGGCGCCGCAGCCGGCTTTGCAGGAGACGGCCTTGCCGGCTTGGTTCAACTGCGCGGTGACGCCGCCGATGAGCGAGTCGTCAAGCGACTGCAAAACTGGCAGGATTTGGGTGAGGTTAGTTTGGCCGGCAGGCACGACCGCGGTGGCGGTGAATTTGCCGTCGCCGATGCCCACCGCGAACTCGACAGAGACGGTCTCCTGCGGTTTCTCATCCATAGACTCAGAATTGTAACGAATTCCGGCCCTGAGGACTTGAAAGACAACCGTTGGTGATTCCTCTGCTACGGCCTGCGCTCCTGATTTTGGAGACCAAGGCAGTCTGGACGTCGGCGAGAAGCGGATGGCAGGGGGATAAGGAAGCTCGCCTGAAATGAACGCAATACACGATCTTACGGCCAGGCGACGGGCTTTCCGGCCTGTCCGAATCCAGGGAAGGAAACATGCCTAAAATGACAAGCCTGGAGGGAGCAACATGAGGTATATTAGCTCGTAGCCGGGGCCTCACGATTGCCACTCTAGATGAGGATTCAACAGCGACGCAGATTCACATCGTGCATTTGACAGGCAGCAAGCCTTCTTAGGGTGTGTTGAAATTCGCCGCGCCGGCCCGGATCTGTCGAGAATCTGCGCTGTTGCTGGTTTCGAATTCCATTCGAATCGGGTGTTAGGCCATGGATACCGGTACGCCAGTTACTCAAATCGGCAAATACCAGGTTCTGGGCATCCTGGGCGTTGGCGGCATGGGCGTCGTTTACAGGGGAATGGATAAATCTGTCGGTCGCGAGGTGGCGATCAAGACGCTCACCGAAGCGACTGAAGAACTTCGCCAGCGCTTTCTGCTGGAGGCTCGTTCCGGCGTCCTGAATCATCCGAATATCGTCACAGTATACGACTTCGGCGAGCAGGATGGCACTCCCCTACATCGTCATGGAGTTTGTCCCCGGAGATTCGCTGGAGAATCTGCTCCGCGCCGGACGCCAGTTTTCTCTTATCGAAAAGCTGGAAATTGTTCGTCAGGTCTGCATCGGTTTGGGCTATGCCCACCAGAAGGGGGTTATCCATCGGGACATCAAGCCGGCAAACGTCATGGTGCAGCCGGATGGAAACATCAAGATAGTCGACTTTGGGGTTGCCCGGCTGGAAAGTCAGTCCGGTCACACACAGACGGGCATGGTTATCGGCACCTTTCACTACATCCCTCCGGAGAGACTACTGGGCAGGACTGCGGATGGCAGGGCCGATATTTGGGCCGTGGGCGTCATTCTCTACCTGCTGCTTACGGGGCGGTTGCCATTTCCCAGCGACGATCCCGCAACTCTTTACAAGGTGATCCACGAACCGCATGACCCGCTGTCGAGCATGCTGACCGGTTATCCGCCGGCCCTTGACCATTTGCTTGATCATGCGCTTGCAAAAGATCCGGTCGATCGATATGAGACAGCCGAAGAAATGGCCGCGGATATTGAGGCGATCAACGACGAACTCAAGCGCGAACATGTGGGTGAAGTGCTGGGCAGTGTAAAGCACCTGATGGATCAGGAGAAGTGGACAAGCGTCAGACCGGTATTGCTCGACCTGCAGCGTCTTAATCCACAGAATACAGAAGTAAAGAAGCTGCTCCGCGAAGTGCAGGAGAAGCTTTCACGCCAACAGAAGACGGGGCAGCTTCGGCAACTGTTGGAGGAAGCTGAAGAGGCGGTCCTTTCGCAGCGTTATGCCGATGCGCTCGAGTTCTACAAGCAGGCGGAAGGATTAGACCGGGGAAATTCCGAGCTTGCCCAAAAAATCGAACACGTTCGCGGATTGAAGGAGAAGGCCGATAAGGTTGCCTCTCTTCTGGGGCAGGCTCGGGAAGCTCGTACCCGCAGCAACTTCGGGGCTGCGAGTGAACTGATCGACAAGGCGCTTCAACTCGATGAGCGCAATACGGACCTGCGCAACGAACGCGCAAGGATCCTTCAGGAGGCGGAGCGGGCGTCCAGGGAGCGCGCGCGCCGGGAGTTCAGCGATGCCGCGCGAGGCCAACTTGCCGCCCGGCAGTATACGGAAGCTATCAAGAATCTGCGCGCGGCGCTGGAGATTGACCCGACAGATAGCCGAAACTCAGCAGCTATACCAGGACGCGGTCGATCGCCAGGAAGAACAGCGGCGGCGCAAGATCATCGACCAAATCGTCGCCGAGATTTCGGAATGCATTTCATCGAATGAGCTACGAGCGCGCACTCGCCCTGATTCAACGCGCGCAGGAACGTCTCCCCGGAGAGGCGGTGCTGCTGCAGTTGAAAGTCGATGCGGAAACGAAGCTGCGTGAACAGGCCGCGAAGAAGTTGGTGGAGACGACGTCGCTGCAGGTTTACGATCTTTTCCCAACCAACCCCCAGGAGGCTCTTACCGCCGTTCGCCAGGCACTCGAACAGATGCCGGGCGAACCTCGGTTGATTGCCCTGGAGGAAAAGGCCGTCGAGCAGCTCAGGAAAGCAAGCTCCGGGGAGCGAAAAGCTCAGTACCTGAAGCAGGCACAAGCGTCCATCGACGCCGAGACAGTTTGACCAGGCTATCCAGGTTCTGGAATCCGCGGCGATTGAGTGCGGCGAAAATCCAGGATATCGCATCCCTGCTTAATTATGCGCGAGAGCAGAAACGAAAGGTTGAACTTCGTCAGGCAGCGGCGAATGCCACGCGCGAAGCGCAGGCGCTGATCGCGGCCGGTAAGCTCGAGGATGCGATCGCTCTTCTGCAACCCGTGGCCCTGGAAACTGGTGATGCATCTGTCGAGCAATTGCTGCGGCAGGCGAACGGCAGCCTGGCCGACCTGACCCGCCGCATCGATGCAGTCGTGAGCCGCGCACAGGCACTGGGCGAAAAAAACATCGAACAAGCATCGCAGCTTCTCTCGAGCCAGCCGCAGGATGTTCAGCAGCATTCACGCGTGCGTGAATTGCGGGCCAGGCTGGATGCCGCCAAGGAGAATGAGGCTACGGCCAAACAGACTGGGGCGGCCATCCCAGTGCAAGAAGCGCCCAGCGTGCAAGTTACAATTCGGCATGAAAAGTCTGGCACTGAGCCGGTGAAAGCCCGGCGCAGCTCGCGGGTCCCGCTTTTGATTGGATGCATTGCCGTAGTAGTGCTCGGAGCGGCTGGCGCAGCATACTGGTTCCTGCGTCCCGCGCCTGCCGCGCCAATGGGCGTTCTCGAACTCAACGCCACACCCTTTGCTGAGGTGGTGAGCGTGACCTCCGACAAAGGCAAGGTTATACCCCTTCCTGCCGGGGATCATTGGACTCCGTTGCGCCTCGATGAGATCCCGGCCGGCAAATATGACGTGAGCTTCAAGGGATCCGACGGAAGCACGCAGAGCCAACAATGCGATGTGGCTCAGTCCCCTCAGGTATGCAATATCGAATTGAAGCCCATCGACGATACTGCGATCGAGAAGATCATCGGAGGGGCAAAATGATCTTGCGGCCAGCTATTTTCATTTTCGGCCTCCTCCTTTCCGCAGTGCCTGCGCCGGCGCTGCATGCCGAGGAAAATCCAAAGAAACAGGCAAAAGACCTGGCCGAAAAAGCGAAGGGCGAAGGCAACGACCGCGTGAAGCAGGTTCAGGATTTTTGTGCGGCGGCGCAGTTGGACCCCAAGGAGAAAAAGTACGCCGACACCTGCAATAGTTACCGCAGCGGTCTCGTCGAGGACGACACGGCGGCGCTGGTTATCGCCCTTTCGGCATACAAGAGTCATGATCTGGACAGGGCGGAATCCCAGGCAAGGCTTGTTACAAATTACGACGCGAAGTTATCCGGCCAAGCCAGGTTCCTGCTGGACCGGATCAAGAACGATAAACTCCTCATACAGATTCAGGCCGCCTGGGCCAAGGGCGACTTCCAGGCTGTCAACACGCTGGCGCAAGGCATCACAAATTCCGACGTTAAAGCGGCTGCGAATGCGTACGTCAACAACGTAAACCTCTACAAAGGGTACATCGATCAGGCCCAGAAGGTGGAGCAGAGCAATCCCCAGGAAGCAATCAGACAATTGACGTTGGCCAAAGCACTGAACCCCAATGGGCCTAACAATCCGGCGGGAATGATTGCCGACTTGCAGAGAGCGATGCAGGCAAAAAATACTCCGCCCCCGCCGGCTTCCGCATCCAGGCCCGCAGTCAATTCGAATGCGGATATCGCGAAAAAAGTGAACAAGCTGCTCGACGATGCGCGGAATGCGGAGAAACAGGGCAATCAGCAAGATGCGCTCAGCGATTACGCAATGGTCCTGAAACTTCAGCCGGGCAACCAGGATGCTCAGACCAATACTGACAGAATTGAGCAGGCGATCCAGAACGACCCAACGGCTGCAAAGAATGAGCTGACATCGGCAATCCGGTATTTTTACCAGTCGAAGTTCGACGATGCGCGGAGAGCGCTCATGAACTATCTGGAGTCCCCGCAGACCGCCCGGAACCCAGGCGTGGCCGACTTCTACCTGGGAGCGACTCTGATCGAACGGTCCATGCTGCAAACCCCGCGAACGCAGTGGCAAGGGCCTTCCCCGGACGCATTGTCGGCATTCCAACAGGCCCGGAAGGCCAATTACAATCCCGTGCGAGAGTACATTTCTCCCGCATTATTGAAGATATGGGACTCGACCGGGCAATAGACGGTAGACCTTTCTCCTGGTAACAGTGATGTTCATCAGATAGCTCGGAATACAGCGGGCCACGCCTGCCAATTCCGCATGCTCTGTGATTAGATGGAGTATTCGAACACCACTTCATTGGACTTCAACGCGTCGAATCCCGGCCGGCCGAGGTAAGGGTTGAGGGCCGAGTAGCGGATTCTGTATCGATGCTTCCCTGCCGGAAATCCATATGCCGCGTTTAAGTCCACCTTGAAAGAGACCCTTTCCCCTGGTTTTACAGTCAAAAAATCGTCCGCCTTCGGCTCGCTACGTTTGACCAGCCTCCCCGTGTAGGAAACGCTTCCGGATTCGTGCATGATTTCGAAAACATCGTTGTGAATCCGGTTGTCGAAGCAGGCATTCCACTTGTAGAGGGCGGCAGGTGCGGCGCTGTTATTGGCAAAGGTCACGGTTGCCAGTACATCGTGCGCTGAGGGGCTAACCGTCAATGACACTGCCCAAGTTTCTCTCTCGCTCATCTTTGTTCTCCCACGCTCAACCTTCCCATATTGGCAGTAGGCTCCGTAAAGGAATAGCAGCCAGAACGCCAGGCTAAGGAGCGCCTTCCGAGTAGTATTCGAAGTTGTCCGCATTGTTCGTAGCCTTGTTCGAGTCCGTAGACGCCAGCGCTTTCGCATTGTCGGCGCCGTATACATGATCCTTTGTTCCGCCGATGTCGTCAAAGTGGGACATCTCATGCGCCAGGGTTCCCGCCTTACTGTCCTTGCCGGTGTCGGGAGCGCTGTCGAAGGCCTTGTCCAGATAAATCGTGTGCGTCTTGTCGCCGGGGTAAACGTATGCAAAGGTCGACGGATCGGAAGGGTCAGCGGGCTTGAAGTTCTCCGGTTTAAGTTCCGAATTCAGCTTCAGCTCTTTGTCGATGCGATCCTGCATTTTCTTTCTTGCGGCTTCGCTATCTGAGCCAAACCATTTCTTGAACTCCGCCTTATCTGCGTCGTTCCATCTTGCCAGAGCCTGCTTCTTGTTTTCCAGCATTTCCTTCTGGTTCTTCAATGCTGTCTTGATCGCGCTGTCATGGGTCGAATGCCATGCAGCAAGCGCCGCGGCCTTCGGGTCCTGCGTTGTCACGCCGCTTACTGCCAGCCCAGCCGCAACCCCGCCCAAACCGCCAGCGCCAGGCGATGGCGTCCCAACCTCCCCAATGATGCATGTCGGAGAGCCCATCACGATCACTCCGCCATGCACCGTCATGTCTCCGATGCGGGCGGCTGGAAGGAAATTGATCATCACCCCCGTCGATCCCAGGACGATCATATCCGGAGGGCCTACGCAGGTCGCCATGGTAGTTACAGTGGCGGCCGGGAGGAAGTCGATGAGCACCGTAGGCGCGCCCGGAGGCAGGATCGGGCCGCCCACATGAGGCACAACGCCAGTCACCATCGGACAGACGTGCATGTCGGTCACTCTGGCTGCTGGCGGCATCTGCCTCTCTCCACGATCGGTATCAACTCGCTAAATCCTCACTGCCGGCTCGCTTGCTTGTTCTGCCCTAACGTGCAAGCCCTTAACAAATGCCTCGTAGTCGGCTCGTACAGCCCCCAGTTGTCCTTCCAATGCCGTCAGGGTAACAATGCCCAGCCAAAGGCCCAATCGCACATAGGTCTGGGCATGCAACATGCTTCCGGCTGATGCCACATTGTGGCGAATAAAAAGCAGGTGAGCCTCATCCGCGCCCGTAAAAGCGGTCGCTTGCGGTCCTGCGAACTGCGCTTCTTTCAAGTGGCTCCCGATCAGTTTCTTCTGCTTCTCGATGTACTTCGGGAGGCCGCTCTCTGCATTGAGCGTGTCTTGACCCACTCCTACACTTGCAGCTATCGTTCCCGCGGCCATGATCATCTGTCGTATCCCAAAATCCGCCACATAGATCCATCCTCCCGGCATCGCGGTAACACTCCATCTTCCAATCGAGGGAAACTGGGCAACTGCGCCGGATTGTGGCATTGTTTGCGTCAATCGTCACCCTTCGTTCCTCGGAGATATGCTCGCTCCATCGCTCGCTGGCCATGGCCTGAACGGCTAGCTGTTCAGGGCACCGCCCTTGGTGCCACTTTCCACCTGGTCGGGAGCGGCTGGATCAGTAATTCCGCCAGGTGGGGAATCGCCGCTTTGCGTCGGCCAGCTGTGCCTGAGTGAAAGAGGACAGCGGCGGCACGCTCAGGGGTTTTCTCGGATCAATCCGGTTCGGGTTGGACCCGATGAGATTTCGATTTGCGTCCCATAGCAGGGGCCAATATTCGTCCGTGCCATAGTATTTCTTTGCGAGGGTGCAGAGCGAATCGCCTGGATTCACAACCACGGTCTTCACGCCGGGTTCCGCGTCAAGGGGCTCGGCGAATGGATTAAAGGTGCTTTTTGAGCCGCGCAACGCTTTGACGAGGTTCAGTTCCGATTTAGCTAGCTCCCGCATCATCTTTCGATTCTCGGTATCCGCGACGAAGCCCTTTGACGTGGAAAGGTTGGCGGCCAAAGGCTTGAAGTCGGAGTGATCGGCGCGCGGCGTCCGATTGGCTGTATCGAACGTCGGGTCGGTAGCGAGCACATTGCTTAACACAACTGCGAAAAACTCCTCCATGTTGTTGTAGCGACTGTTCGTGCCGATCGCGCGGCGCGGATGAAACATACCTCGCGCCTCTCGATAAGCGTGTGCGAGTTCGTGAAACAAAATTAGGCTGGGACTGGTGCCAGGCCCGCCCGCGTATTGCGCGCAGGCGCCCTTGACTCCGAACCCCCACATGGAGGACGTGAAGCGCACGGTTGCACCAGAGCCCGTGCCTGTTCCCATGAAATAGTCGACTGGTGTAAGACCAAATCTTTCACTTTCAGGTCTAGGTAGTAGTGGTAAACCCGTGCCCGAGAGCACGTATTGGTGGGAGGGCGTTGCCGCAACCAAGTCCGTGGCATCGCCGTACGCGTTGCACTTGTCCTTATCACTTGGGACGAATGGAATGATTTGTATCACTTTGCTCGTGTTTCTGATTGCAGACAGCAGGACCTTGCCCGTATAGCTGGATTCAATCCTGTGGAGCGACAGTTCGACGGCAAGCTCATACTGATCGTCGCCGTCAATGGTGATGCCGTAAGGTGCGAACTTCTTGCTTATAGCCATTGTCGCTGCTCATTCAACGTGGATTATCAGAGATTTCCATCTTGCTTGTCCGGCCACGCGATCATACCCCCCAATTGGCCGGCTTGCAATCCTTATCCCATGCGTTCCAACGGCAAAAAACCCTGTCGTTGGAAATGGGAATGTGGTTCCAAATCCTTCTTGGTTCAAAAGCTATCGCGAAGTGCGAACCGGATTATCAGCGGATTGTGCAGCAACCGAATCATGCCGAACTCCAGACTCATACCCATACTCTCCGTTAGGGGTTTGAACGCTTCACCTTACATCTTCCCGCCTTTGCTGCCATCGTCTGCCACGTCGGGGGCAGCCGGCGATGCGGGATTGTTGATCGTTCCGGCGCTGCCCGAGCCCGCGGCGCCGCCACTATTGATCAGCACCATCGTTCCTGAGATCGCAACCCCAGCGGGTCCGATCGTGATAAAGTTCCCAGAGGCTATCAGGCTAAGTTCCATTCCGGCTTCAATCACCACACTCATGCCCCCATTGATATAGACCGTATTGTTGGCAACCATGGAATAAGCCGAACCCACTTGTGTGCTTTGGCTGGAGCTTACATTGAGGGAGTGATTCCCTCCCACCTGCTTCAGTCAGGTCGGACCCTATATTGAGGTCCGATTTGCCGTCGATCTTATCGATCGAGTTCCCTTTGACCTCGCGATTGTAATCGCCGGTAACTTGCTCGGTCTGCTTGCCCTGAACAATCAGCGAGTCGTTGTTCCCCACCGAGATGCGCCGGTCGTGCTCGATCGAAACATCGATGTCCTTCTCAGCATGAAGGTAGACCTGCTCGCTTCCCATCTTGTCTTCGAAGCGCAACTCATTCGCATTCTGCGCCGAACCGCCCTTGCTGCTCCGCGTAACCAGCCCCGAACGCGTACTATTGTCCGGCAGGGCATACTTGGGCATATTTACGCCGTTATAAACCGAACCTGTAATCACCGGGTTATCCGGATCCCCATTGAGAAACTGAATCACCACCTCGTCATTAACGCGTGGCCAGAAATACGATCCCCATCCGTTCCCTGCCCAGTTCTGTGCCACGCGCACCCAGGTAGTGTCCAATGTCGATTTCCGCGGATTCTGCTTGTCCCAGAAAAACTGGACCTTTGCGCGCCCCAGCGGGTCAAGATAAATCTCCTCATCCTTAGGCCCGACAACCAGGGCAGTCTGCGGACCGTGAATCCTGGGCTTCATGAAGGTCAGCGCGGGTTTGAAGACGATATCCGAGGAAACCGCCGTGAATCGGTTGCTGTACCCAGATCCTTGCCAAGTGTCGCCTGATCGATAGGACGGAACCTGGTTTGCATGGCGGGTGACTGCGGTCAGCAGGTATTTTCGGTTCCACGCCTCGCGGGGATTCTTACTCAATGTGAACGTATAACCCGCGCAAAAAGAACGAGCATTCCCGCTCCCGCGGAAGACTTCCGCCGTCGCATCAGTAGCCAGCGCCCGCGTCTCCAGGTACAACGACTCAAGATCCTTGCTCACTTGCTTCGCGTCGTTCGCGTAGCCTTCTCCCCCCGCGGGATAAAGATACTCATCAAAGGCATTCTTGCCGAATGGGCTGGAGCTATTCTTGTCCGGTACATCGGCCCGCGCAAAGTCGCGGTAGTTATAATCCGCCGTCGAGTGCTTGCCTGATACCATGGTTGCCGTGGCGCTGAATTCAGTAACTCGGGCCCCGTAGACTCCCTCGGGTCCGTGCTCATTCAGCGCGTACGGGACTGAAGCCGACAGCGGGCAGTCCTGATAGGCGTTTCTACTGTCTCCCAAGACGATCTTGTTGTCCTGGTCGCTATGCTCGAACCAATAGAAGATGCCGCTCTCCTCCAGCATGCGCGAGACAAAATGGAAATCCGACTCGGAGTACTGCGTGCAGTATTCAAGCTGCTTATAGGTTGTGTTGGTCTGATCCGACAAGGACAATCCATACTCGCCGATTACAGCTTTGGCAATTTCCAGAACTGTCTTGTTCTGGAAAACGCGGCAGTTGGAGCTCAAGGTGAGCTGCCACATGGATGGCATAATCCGCGCCCGGTAAACATCGAACTCCTTGTCGCCGGCGCACTGTTCAAACGACGCGACAATGCCATTGATCCACCTCGATCCCTGTGCATCGTTCAGGCTGATTGCAACCGTGACCTTGGAACCAAGGATGGACTTGGGATCGATCTTGGTATCTACGGTTGCGAGCAATTCGACATGATACTCAAAAAGGCGCGAAATTCCTTCCGCGCCGTCGAGCGACTCAATCAGCAGCACGTCCTTGCCAAGAGGACTTGAAAACTGCATCAGCCGGTCTGCCTGCTTCCAACTTCCCATGCCAACTCTGCCTGTTCCTTCCCGAAATTCCCTGGAAGATTGTTTTATACACCCTCGGACACGACGCCGTCTGCGCTAGGTCGCAACATCCCAGGCGTAGGTCAGCGCGCCGTCCTTGACTGAGATGCTTACCTTGTCCGCGGCTGCCCCTTCGGCAATCCGCGACAGAATTTGGCGCGATAGATCGGGCAGCATCGTGTTCGACAGGATGTTATCGACGTTCCTGGCTCCGCTCTCGACTTCAGTGCAGCGCCCGGCCACTTCGTTCAAAAGAATGTCGTCGTACTCAAGAGCGATCTTATGCGTCTCCATCAGGCGCCGTTGAATCTTGCCAAGCTTCAGCCGAATGATCTGCTTGAGAGCTTCGTCCCGCACCGGATAGTACGGCACGATCAACAGCCTGCCAAGAAATGCCGGCTTGAATATCTTGTTCAACTCCGGCTTGAGGGCTTGTAACATGCCCTGACTGTCGGGCATTGTCTCCGGATCGGCGCAAAGCTTCATGAACGTATCCGTAGCCGCGTTGCTGGTCAGCAGAATAATCGTGTTCCGAAAGTCGATCTCGCGGCCTTCTCCATCTTCCATCCTGCCTTTGTCAAACACTTGGAAGAACAGCTCCAGCACATCGGGGTGCGCCTTCTCGACTTCGTCCAGCAGCACAACCGAATAGGGCCTGCGCCTGACTGCTTCGGTCAGCACGCCGCCCTCGCCATATCCGACATAGCCCGGGGGCGATCCCTTCAAGGTTGAAACCGTATGGGCTTCCTGAAATTCCGACATGTTGATGGTGATCATATTGCGTTCGCCACCGTACAAGAACGTCAGAAAGCGCGATGGCCGTCTCCGTTTTTCCTACTCCGCTGGGTCCAATCAGGAGAAAAACCCCGACCGGCTTCACCGGGTCGTCCAGGTTGGCTCGCGAGGTGAGTATTCTCTGCGCGATGGCGGAAAGCGCATGATCCTGACCGATCACGCGCTTCTTCAAATGTTCATCGAGCGTAAGTACCGTCTCGATCTCGTTGCGGACCATCTTGCCAAGAGGGATTCCCGTCCAGGCCGAAATGACTTCGCCGACAATCTGCGCATCCACAGAGACGCGCATCATGCCCCGTTCGCCCTGTAATGTGGCAAGCTCAGCTTCAAGCTGGGCGAGTTCGGCCCGTACATCGCTCTCTTTCGCCGATGCCTTAGGTTTCTTCTTCTCCGGCGACTCCAGGCTCTCCTGCAGACCGCGAATTTTTTCTGTCAGAGTCTTTTCTTTTTCCCATTGCTCCTTGAGAATATCTCGCTCCTGTTTCGCGGCGGCGATCTGGGCCTCTACCTCGGTTAATTTTTCCGCGTGGTCGGCGCCTATCTTCGTCTCCCGCTCGAGTATCCGCTTTTGCACTTCGAGCGCGTCGATCTGCCGCAGAGTATCCTCCAACCGTGGAGGAGTCGAGTTCTGCCCCAAAGAGAGCCGCGCACACGCCGTATCAAGAACACTTACAGCCTTGTCGGGCAGTTGCCGGCCGGCGATATAGCGATGCGACAACTTAACTGTCGCTGTAACTGCTTCATCGAGGATTCGCAGGTTGTGGTGTTTCTCAAGCGACGCCGCAATGCCCCGCAGCATGGTGCAGGCAACCTCTTCAGTAGGCTCTTCAACCTTGACAACCTGAAACCTTCTGGCCAGTGCCGGATCCTTCTCGAAATACTTCTTGTACTCCGACCAGGTGGTTGCGGCGATGGTTCGCAGTTCACCGCGGGCAAGCGCGGGCTTCAGCAGATTGGCCGCATCGTCCTGTCCCGCCTGTCCGCCCGCGCCAATCATGGTGTGCGCTTCATCGATGAAAAGAATGATCTTTTCGGTTGAAGACTTCACCTCGTTGATCAGTCCCTTCAACCGGTTCTCGAACTCTCCCTTAACTCCCGCTCCCGCCTGCAACAGCGCCAGATCGAGACTGTGTATATGAACGCCCATCAATGCCGGCGGCACATCGCCGCTGACAACGCGATTGGCAAAGCCCTCCACCACAGCCGTCTTGCCCACGCCGGCTTCTCCGGTCAGAATCGGATTGTTCTGACGCCGCCGCATGAGAATGTCGATCATCTGACGAATCTCCTGGTCGCGGCCCAGCACCGGGTCAATCTTCCCAGCCTTGGCATTCGCAGTCAGGTTCACCGTGTATTGATCCAGATGCGGCGTCTTGCCCTTCGAGGCTCGGCGCAGCACCGTCCCCTCCACCGGCGCGTTCCTCTTTCCCGTCAGCCGCTGCGGCCAGGCTCGTCTGCGTCTCCTTGGATTTAGCTACAATGTCGTAGAAGGCGCTCCGCAGGCCGTCCACATTAATAGTCTGTAACTCCTTGCTGATATCCTTCACGATCCGGGCAAGCTCATCGTGGCCCAACAGCGCAAGCAGGGTGAACCCCGTGCGGATATTCCCTGCGTTGAAGTCGATGCTGGCAACCGTCCACGCTTCGGAGAGCATCTTGACCACGGCAGGGCTGAAGGCCGGCGAGCGCGCATTGCCGCTCTTCAGAGAATCCAGGCTGCGCTCAAGCTCCTTGGTCAATCGGGAGCGGTCAACCCCAAAGTGCTTGAGGATCGCGGCAATGTCGTTGTCGCTGCCATCGAGCGCCTTCAAGAGATAGTGTTCGATCTCGATGTCATAATGCGTCCGCGCAACGCACAGGCCGGCCGCAGATTCAAGCGCCCGCCGCGTCGTATCGTTCAGCTTGTCGATGAGTGCTTTCAGGTTTGTGCTCATAGACTTTCATCTCCTCGGACTCAAGATTCTCTCACTGCACCAGATAAGTCGCATCGGCGGGATCGCGATCGAGCGGCTTGGTTTTCAACCAGCTCACCAGCCCCAGTTGCGGGCGCTTTTCGCCGCCCGAACCTAACTCGCAGGGCGGTGCATCTTCTCGCGCCAGGACCAATTGCACCTCTGTCTCATAACTCCCATTTGAGTAAAACTTCAACCATGCTACAAGCTCGTGATAAGCGTCCTGTCCCGGCAGGAACTTCAGATACTGCTCGAAGCGCATCGGGCCCAAGCGAAATGCGGATTCGTCCATGATGATCCCAAACTTCGTCCCCGGCCACGACCCCCACGCCCAGGCGTTCGCTCGCTCCGCCGAATCCCGTGAAACAGGTTTGATTCTCGGCATCCAGCTTCCGCCACGCGCCGGCAAATTGCTGGATGTGCACATTGACGCCAAAGTAGTCCTCGAGAATCTGCTGCAGCGAAGCTGCTGAACGCACATGACGCGCCAACAGAGCCACGTAGTTCAGATATGCGTCATCCGGAATTCCGCCTCGACCGCGCAAGCCCTCAGTGCCAAGACCCAGCAGATCGAGCAAGCGGTCGGAAAGCCGATCCTCTCCTGGTTCTTTCGTATTCGATGAAAAAGCGATACTTTTCCCAGCCTCTGTAGAAGAATGAAATCATGCGATGGTTGAAGATATTCAGAAAATCTTCCATCGCATGATCCTTCTGCCGAGCTCGCGCAATGCAGAAACTCCGTATAGGGCGCCGGCATGACGGAGATTGCGGCGCAGAGCCCCATGAACTCCACCGTCATGCTCATCTGGCCGTTCTCCATGCGCCGCAAATCGTAAATCTCGCTGGGCGGAAACGCAAGCGAAGTGCGCGCCGAAAAACGGATCGTCTCTCCCTGAGGCGTGATGAAATACCCAACCGGCTTGCGATCCTGCTCCATCTCTCTGAAGCATGCGCACAGCCTGAAAGAAATGCACCCGGAACGGCTCTTCATCCAGCATCTTGCGAAGATTCCGAAACTCGGGCCGTATCGTCTTTTCCACTTGTCCTGCGCGGTTACAGCAGAGCTTGAGTCCCAGCTCTCGGCGGCCATTTTCCCAGCGCCTCCTTTCGTAAAGTACTCCGTGCGGTAAGTTGCGAAAAACTGTTCATTGAAGCGTAACTGGCAAGAAATCTATCGAGAACGGCGGCAAACAGATACAATCCGCTGCCTGCAAACTGCTGTTCGTCAAACTCCATTTCCACCTGCGTTCCCCGCGCGGGAATAAGTCCATAGGCTGAGTCGACCAACGCAAAACCGGGCGAAGACTTCATCTTCAATATCGATCCCACCTGGTTCTCGCTGGCCGCCGAGTCGGACATGTTATGCAGCCGCAGAATCTCTTGCATGGCCGTCCGGCCCTCTTCGTTGAGAGAAAGATAGTTCAGAGAGAGCAGGGAAATCAGCCGCCAGAAATGTCCCTGCCCTCCGGATGGAGTAATGCTCGCCGTGGGGCGCCGCAACGCAGTAACGTCTTGGCCGCCGCGTGTCCGACGGCTTCAAAGTCACCGGCTTCCGCTCCGAACTGGAAGCGTGAAGGCAAGATCGAAATTTGTGCAAAGGGCCCGCACCATCAGTACGTCCGCCTCGGGTTCCGTGAAATTGCCCGTCAGGTCAACCACGGAGATGGTCATCGTTGAAGGCTTCTCGCTCGCCAAATTCATTCAAGTGCCGGGTCGCCACCCAGAATGCGAGATCCTCGCGGTTGCGCGTTTGATGCCGGTACGCATGCATGGGCTCCAGCACGACCGATTGCCGCAATCGGGGATTTGTTGCGATCACCTCTTCAATTGTGAAGATCTCCATCTCCGTTGAATGGCGGTTATCCGGGATGACGGTGTAATCATGCCGCGTCTGGCTCAGAAGGATAGGTTCGGCGTTCTGCGGGAAGAGATTGATCGCCGGAGTGCATCCGAGCCGAAATGTCCGCTCGTTGACGCCAAGCTCCAAAACCTGTTGCCGTTCGGCGCGTTCGAAGCTCGAAAACAGGAAGACGATCTCGGCCTCTTCGCCAAAGCCGGCCTGCGCCAATGGCTCCAGGCCTTCGAGATCGAAAAACAGAAACTTCTCAGGAAGCGCAAAGTACTCCTGAAGAAGCCGGTGCCCATCCATTGAGCGCCGTACAAAGGGCAAGAGGCTTTCCTCGGCGTCGAACCCAGCCATGCGAAGCCGCTGCTGGCTCCAGGCTGATCAGCTTTTTCTCATCCTTCGGATCGCGAAGCTGAATCTCGATGCATTTTTCAGAAAGAAGCTCATACAGCGAATACACGACGCTCGCATCCCCCGCCAGATGAAAGCGCAGACGGGAAAGCGGAAGCCCGGAGAAAACCACATCCTTCTGGCAGCGAAGCCGCAAACGAGCCGCCGCCGCTGCCTGTACTCCCACAGACGCGCGGGGCGGCCGCTGCATCCGCTCCGGTTGACGCCACTCCGCTGCCGCGACCGAAAACGGCCAAAGATCCACGTCATACGCAGTAAGAAAGCGGCAAGGCAGCCCCTCGACCGTCGTCTTTGTCACCAGCGGCGTCCCTCGCGGAATGCGCATCCCCGCCGTCTTCTTGCCCTGGGCCGGGTCTGGCTGGCACTCCACGATAGTCATCGAAGGTATGGGACGGAGATAGCCCGGATGGATGATTCTGGTGAGGGATTCACTGATCTCGGGAAAATCGTCGTCGATCCTGCGATGCACGCGGGCGGCAAGAAACGCGAAGCCCTCAAGGAGACGATTCACGTGCGGATCGTCGCAGCGATCCGGATCGAGCAAAAGCCTGCCCGCAACCTTGGGATACTTGCGCGCAAACTCGCCGCCCATCTGGCGCAGATAGGTCAGTTCGCGCTCATAGTATTCCAGCAGTTCCTCGCGCATGCCTCTACTTCACCTCGTACTCGCCGCTGATCAACTCCAGCACGGTGTCGAATTTGATCTCTTCATTCATGTTCTCGTAGAATACCTGTCCCTCGATATGAAACTTCAGACTCCGGCTTAGCTGATCCGAGCGGGTCAGATAAACGCGAGGCTGACTGATCCTGGGCTCAAACGTTCGAATGCACTTCTCCAGGGCAACAGTGAGGGCATTTTGCTCTTTGCCCGTGGAGCCATCGAAACTGTGAATGTCCGGCAAGCCATAATTCAATACCGAGGCGGCGGTGGCGGGATAGGACTCCAACTCCGGTATCACCGGCTGCCTGGTATTCAACAGCCACTCCAGATCCCGCTTGATCGACTCGCGATACATGCTGATGGATGAGGCGCGTGTTTCCGGCCACTGCTCGTGATCGACCAGACGATCGATCAACGACTGCGTGATCAGAATTTCAGACTTGGTTCTGGCCAACTCATCCTCCCGCGAATCACTGCAAATGCACTATTGCAGAACGGTTGCATCCAGCCACTGCTGCGTCTCAGGGTTCGCCGCTCCGGTGTCGTCTTCCAGAGTCCAGTGTCGCAACTCAGGCCGAACGGCGAGAAGACTCCTCACCGTTCCCACCACAGCGTCCGAGATTGCCTCCGCCCCGGTCTCCTGCCCGGCTCGCCAGATGTAGCGATGCAGATCGAGCCACGCCCTGGCGCATTCGCTGGCCAGAATCGGGAGCGAAGCACGCAGCAATTCATTCCACGCGCCCTTCGTAGCCAGCGCCCGCAGAGATTGCCTTATCTCCGCACCTGGCCCCACAGCAAAGCCCGGCGCCGGCGACGATCCCTGCATGCGAGTCTCGCCCAGCCGCAAGCCGGCACAAACAAGATACGGTATGGGAGATTTGGGATCCTTTTCAAAAAGAAACTCCGCGCTCTCGACAACCAGCGCGTAAGCATCAGCTATCCGGCCCAACTGGCCGGAGGTGAAAGCCCTGCGCCGAACCGGCTCGCCGGATGGTTCCCCATCTGCTCCCTGTTCCGCCTGGCCGCCTCTCCTCGCGGCGCCGGTTTGTCCGCCACAGGCACCGGATCCGGCTCTGTCTTGCGCCGCTCGTTGAGCAGCAATTCCGCTATCTGATGAACTTCCGCCAGCCCATCCCGCAGCTTCGACAGATTGGGGGCGTTGTCTCCGTAAGTTTCCTGTTGGAACTGATCGAGACGCTCTGTGGCCTGGAGCGATTCTGCCAACGCTGCTTCTGCTTCCACGTAGAGGCTCTTTGGACTTGCCGCAAACGCCTGGTCAAAATCCTCGGCGCTCAGCTTGCCGTGTTCGATCGCGTCCTTGCGCGCTTCCTGCTTTGCATCCGTGGTTGCGTCCTTCTCATAGCCGACGACGCGAGACTCGAGATAATCTACCAGGCTCAGGCCGCTTCGAGTGAGCGGTGCTTTGCGCACGGCAGCGGTGATCAGCCCCCCGGCGGCTTCCACCGCAAGCATCCGCAGTTCCAGGTCTTCGCCTTCCTCGATCAGCGGATAGAGCGTGGGCCAGAAGGTCTCCTGGAGCGCGCGAAGCAAGTCGATACTGGGTGCCAGTACCGGAAACCCTTCAACCCTCAACTGCGACTCCGCAAGCCAGCCTGCTAATCGGAGGTCCTTGCTCCTCTTGGCCAGCGCATCGCCCGCCAGCTTGATAACCGCGCGATGGTCCGCCTTCTTTTTCTGGGCCAGGACCATGTCCCCTTCCGGCAGACTCTCGTCGTCTTCTCTGCGCGCTTCCTTGATCTGACCGAAGACCTTGTCATAGTAAAGGTCCGCGCCCGCTGGGTTCTCTCCTGCAATCGGCGCAAGCAAATCCTCACGCAGAGGCATCTTGAGACTCCTTCTCCGGGGCAGACCAGACAACGCTGCGAATCTCCAGCAAAGGAACTTCGACCCCGTCGATGAGCATCATCTTCGCGCCGTAAGGGATTTCGCCATAAACATCGTCCGGCTCCCAGGCCGATTCACGGCCTAAGTGAACGGATTCATCTGCATGACGGGAAGAGAGGGGAGAAAGAACAGGAAGCAGCACTTCGCCCAGCTCCTGCAGACGAAAGTCTGCGCTTGTCTCTACGCGCGCCCGCGCCCACATCAGGTCGCGCAGATTGGCGGGAGGCTCAATCTCGAGCCTGCGCAGATAATGAATGGGAATCCAGGTGTAACTGCCGGCCAGGAACACCTCTAGATTGGCGCCGATGCGCGGGTCGGCATCGCTGAACTCGCCGAACGGGGTTCCATTCCAAACTCCGCCATAAACCGCCTCTTGCCTTGACAGGAGGCGTCTCGCGGTTGGCGAACATGGCCTGGCGGGCGCGCTCGGCATGCAGCGCACTTCGATAAAGCAGAGTCCCCGCGGCAGCCCCGGCATTCGCTCCCGCCAAAACATCCAACTGCTTCTCTGCCCGGTCATACTCGCCGGCAAACACCAGAAGCTCGAACAGGAACGTGCGGCGCCTGGCGTCGAGAGGATTCGATCTCAACTCGTCGCCAAGCGCCTTGATGGCCTCCCGCAGCTTGCCTTCGCGGTAAAGCGCAAGTGGTGTCATGGTTCCTCAGGAAATCTTATTGGTCCCGATGTTGTACGTCTGCGAGGCCGTAGGCGTAAGTGTTCCCTTCTCATTCTGCGTGCTGTAGTCAATCTTGATTTGCTTGTAACTGAAGGAGACGCTCTCAGTCGGAAGCTCATCCGCCGCGGAAACATGTTGCGAGGTCACAAACAGTTCCTCGAAACTGATCTTGAGAAACGGCTTGCCGCCTGCGCCCGCCTTCACCGCGCTCAAGACAGCGGTCGCGCTGTGCGTTCCCGCGACCAGCGATTTGAACAACTGCGGACTTGACTTGTCAAAGTGCTTGGTGACGCTGAAGTCCGAGAGCTCGACCTTTCCCGCTCCGGAGCCGGCCGTTCGCGTTCCTGCGGAACTGACCTGGCTTCCACCCCAGGAGAAGGAAAGAAGGTTGATCTGATCCTTGAAGTCCTGGTCCGTCGCTTCGCCTTGAATGCCATCGATTTTCAGATAGTAATCAACTGCCATGTCGCAATCCTTTCGTGTTAGGCCTTGCTCGAAGGCCGGTTGGGGATTTCCGGTTCAAGAGAAGGAGCAGTGGAGCTACTTACCCGCGGGTTGGGGCAGATCCGCTACAAGCCTCAGAGACACTGTCAGTTCATCCAGTTGGAAGTGGGGACGAAGGAAGGCCACGGCGCGCAGCGCCCCAGGCTTCCCCGGCACTTCCATGACCTCGATGCGCGCCTCGCGCAAGGGGTGTTCAGCCTTGGCGGAGGGGGACGCATTATCGTCCGCGATCACATAATTCGCGATCCACTGGTTCAGGTAAAGATCAGCCTGGGAGCGGCTCATGGTGCTGCCCAGCTTGTCCCGCATCATGGCTTTCAGATAATGCGCGAAACGAGACATGGCCAGCATATACGGCAACTGGGCCGAGAGCCGTGCGTTGGCATTGGCCTCGGCCTTGTCATAGAGCTTGGGCTTGTTGGCCGTCTGCACGCTGAAGAATGCGGCATAGTCCGTTCCCTTGCAATGCACCAGCGGCACAAAGCCCTGGTCGGCAAGCTCCTTCTCGCGGCGGTCGGTAATGCTGACTTCCGTGGGGCATTTCAGCGCCACGTCGCCTTCATCGGTGCGGAAGTTGTGCGTGGCCATCGACTCCACCAGGCCACCGCCCTCCACGCCCCGTATCGCGGCGCACCAGCCGTATCTGGCAAAGGAATCGGTCAGCCGCGCAGCCAGAGAATAGGCCGCATTGCCCCACAGATACTTCGAGTGGTCGCGGCCGTCGACTCCCTCCTCGAAGGCGAACTCGTCGATCTGCCTCGTATCCTTGCCGTACGGTTCTCGCATCAGGACATGTGGCAGGGTAAGAGCCACGTATCGAGAGTCGTCCGTAGCCCGGAATCCTTTCCAGCGCGCATATTCCGTGCTGTCGAAGACCTTTGAAACATCGCGAATTCCCGTCATCTGGGAGAATTCGGTCAGGTTGATCATCTCCGGCGCGGCGGCGGAGAGGAAGGGCGCATGAGCTGCCGCGGCAACCTGCGCCACTTTCTCCAGCAACTCGATGTCTTCTCCGCTGCGGCCGAACTCGTAGTCGCCCACCAATGCCCCGAAGGGAGCACCGCCGAATACTCCGAACTCCTCTTCATATACCTTCTTGAAGAAGGCGCTCTGATCGAAATCCAGCGCGCGCTGCAAATCCCTGAGAAGGTCCCGCTTGGGAACATTCAGCAACTTGATCTTGAGCATGTCACTGGTTTCGCTCTTGTTGACCAGGTGCCAGATTCCGCGCCAGGTGGCTTCCAGCTTCTGGAAGGCAGGATTATGCAAAACCTCGTTCAGTTGCAGCGACACCAACCGGTCAATCTCGGCGATGCGCGCTGCGATCGTCGCCTCAGCATCGCGGCTGAGGGTCATCTTCCCTTCAAGAACCTGGTTGATGAACTCCCGCACCATGTCCTTGCCGCGCTCCTGGGCAATGGTGTCCTTGCCAAATCGTCCCTGGGAGACGATCTGATCCAGCAGCGATACCTCAGTCGTCTGTGTCTCGGCGGATTTTGCCGCCAACGGATTCGCCTTGCTGCTCATTGTTTATCCCCTTCCGGCTTGCCGCCGAGCTCGGCGCGCAGCTTGTTCAGCTCTTCGGTCTTTGAAACCGCGTCGAAGAGCGCCTGATCGAGCTGATCGTTGCCCTGCAGGCTTCCTCGCAGGTTGGAAAGCCGGGTCCGCAGATCCAGCAACTCCTTGATGGGGCCAACCTGCTCAGCTACTTTGGCGGGTGAAAAGTCTTCGTAACTTTCAAAGTGCAGATCGACGCCGACCTGCCCAGCTTTGGGATCGGAACTCAGCTTGTTCTCCACCGAGAACTTCAGATGGGGCGCCATCCCCTTGAGCACCTTGTCAAAGTTGTCCGGGTTGATCTCAACGAACTTGCGATCTTTCAAGGCCGCGAGCGGCGCCTCGGGCTGTCCGGTAAGATCGCCCAACACACCCATCACGAAGGGTAATTCCTTCAATTCGATGGCGTTTCCGACTTCTACGTCGTAGGTAATCTGCACCCGGGGAGCCCGGACGCGACTCAGTTTCTGCTGTGTACTCTCTTTGGCCATAACGCTCCTGAATTGCGGGGAAATTCGGGAAACCGATAGTCACAAATAAGCACAAGACAGTGGGTGCTGTCCACAGGTTTTTTTTAACAAGCCGATAGTACCGCAACTCAGACCCGGCCAAGGCGTCCTAAAAAATAATTTTCCAGGACATAACGAACTTGTGCGAGGATGATTTTGGCAGATCGGTGTTTTTCCCTTATATTCGCCGCTTCCTGGCCCGCAGACCCGGAACCACGCTTGCTTTGTCCACCATCCTTAAATATCGGAAACTGTCCGCGGTTCCATTTTTCTTCGACACCGTTTCAAGTCAACCGGTAATATGACATACTCAGCCGAGGTGGCTGAAGAAAATGCGACAGCTTCAACCCGTTATCTGGTCCAAAGGCACGTTTCTCTCGCCCCAGCACTTGCAGGCGCAGGAGCGCTTCGTTGAAGACAGCGCTCGATTTTACCTGGACTCCCTGAATGCCCGCTCCTGGGGCTTCCGCGAAATTCAGATCGATACCAAAGCCTTGTCGGAGGGCAGGCTGGCCATCACCCTCGCTTCCGGTATCTTTCCCGATGCGCTTCCCCTCGACATCCCGGCCTCGGAATACCCACCCCCAGCCCGGATTCTGGACGAATGCTTTCAGGACGGACGCCAAATCTGCACCTTCTACCTCGCCGTGCCTGAGTACCTGCATGGGGGCATGAACGTCTCAGTAGATCGCGGGCGAGTCAGCACGCGCTTTTTGGCTCAACTGCTGATGGTCCGCGACGAGAATACCGGCAGCGGCGAAAAGCCGGTCCAGGTGGCCCGCAAGAACCTTCAGATTCTTGCAGAAGGCGAAAACCGTGAGGGATCGGTCATTCTTGGTTTCACGCGCATTCTCCGGTCCGAGACCGGCATCTACCAGGTCGACCCTGCCTACATTCCACCCCTCATCGATATTCACGCGCACCCCACCCTGAGGCGCATCCTCAGCAATATGGTCGAATTGCTGGTGGCGCGGAGCAGTCAGCTTTCCGGCAGCCGCCGCCAGAAGAATCAGTCTTTGGCCGACTTTACGGCCTCCGACGTCGCCAATTTCTGGCTTCTCTACACCATCAACAGCCATCTCCCCGTGCTCCGCCACTACCTCGAATCGACCAATATTCAGCCTGAACTGCTCTTCAATGAATTCTCCGATCTTGCCGGAGCTTTAACCGCTTTTTCGAGCAAGATCGCCCCAAAGGATCTGCCCTCCTATGATCACGAGCAGCTTGGGTCCTGCTTCGGAGACCTCGACCGGCTGATCCGCATCATGCTGGAGACTGTGATCCCCAGCAACTTCGTCGCGCTCCCGCTCAAAATGGTCCGGGATACCATCTACGCAACCTCGATCGACAAGGATGCTTACTTCGAGGGCTCCCGCTTCTACCTCGCCATTTCGGCCGATATTCGCGACGCGGAGCTGATCGATCGCACCCCAAAACTCCTGAAGGCCTGCTCCGCAACCCAGCTCGAAACCCTCATTCGCAACGCCCTGCCCGGATTGCGCCTGCAGCACGTTGCCACACCGCCCCGCTCCATCCCGGTCAAACTGCGCCACCAATACTTCGCCATCGAGCAGGGCGGGCCCGCCTGGGAATCCGTCCAGCGTGCCCGCAACTTCGCCGTCTACGCGCCGGCTGAACTCCTCAACCCGCAAATGGAGCTCATCATCCTGCTCGCGCAGCCGGCGTGATGCTCTTTGTGCCTGTAAAAGCATTACACATCTGCAAGGCCGCACGAACTGGGATACTTTCCAGAGCCTGTTCTCTTTAATGCTTCATCAGGAAGATGACCGTTACCAACAGCGCCACCAGCAAAACGATAATCACAACACCCATCACAAGCAGATACTGCTGCGTTTTTCCCGTCCCCGGTTCAGCTGCCTTCACCGGCGGGGCCTGTGGAGCAATGGGCATCGGTGGCACCGGAACATACATTCCCGGCGGCTGCGGCATGCCCCCACCCGGTGTGGGAATCGCTCCAGCGTGTGGTCCATAGTTCATCGGGTAACCGGGCAACTGTGGCTGCGGAGGAGGATATACGCCCGGATGAGGCATTCCTCCCATCCCTTGCACCTCTCTCACGGGAGAAGGAACTGAAACCGGATAGTTCGGGATCTGGGCAGGTGGGGGAGCGGAAGCAAAGTTCTGGGGCGGCGGCGGGCTCAGGTTCTCCGCGCCAGGGGCACTTCGCATTGCCTGCTCCCGCAGCCTGGAAGCATCGAGAATCCGGGTAAACTCACTTGGTCCGGACGCCCCGGGACCTGCCGGCGGAGCAGGCACCGCGGGCTCGTTCAGTCCGGCTGGGAAACTGGCTTCGCGCGAAACTGGATACCCTGTTGCACCTGGCGGCGCCTCCTGCGGAGCCAATTCCGGCGCCTTTGCCGTCGGCGCGGAAGGCTCATTGGGAGTAGCCAGTGCGGCGAAGGTCTGCGTCCAGACCCCTGGTTCTGCTCCCCCTGGCGGGCTAACGGGCGCAACTTCTGCGCGCGGCGCTGGCGTCTTGGAAGGATCATCCAGCATTTGAATCAGGCGTGTAATGCCGGCTCCGTCCGGTGGCGGCGTGCTTTGGACCGGCTGCGGCGAGGAAGAAAATGGATCGCGGCTCGCCTCCGCAGGCCTCGCCGTTTGCGGAGTCAGATCATAATCGAGGCTTCCCGCTGAAGGCTTGCGCTCTTCGCGATAGGCCGGCTCTGCGGGAGTAGATTGCGGTTCAAGCGAAAGCATCCGCGTGAAAGAACCTGCGCTCCCCCGAGAGGAATCCTCTGTTCCCCGGTCCATCGGCGGCGGAGCCGGCGGACTTGTCCCTACGTCGCCGAAGCTACTGAACAACTGCGTGAACGTTCCCGGCTTGTTCTCAACTGAGGACGGAATCGCCCCACCCGCTCTGCCGGCAACTGGCGCTTCACCCGGGTCCGGAGCCTGGGCCTGAGGGCCGCCAGATTTGCGGCCTTCTGGCGTTGCTCGCAACAATTCTGTAAATCCACTTGGCGCCGGAGCCGCGGGGGCACTCCTTGACTCTTCTGAAATGGATCGGAAACCAGGCTGCGTCGGCTTCGTGGATTCTTCAGCTCGAGTCGCTCCCGCCTCTTGGGAACTCTGCGCTCGGAACAAAGACGTAAACCCGGAGTCCTGTGCTGGGCGCGGCGTCTCCGGCGCTGGCGCACCAGCCGGTACGGGGGCATCGCTTCCCAGCGTGCGCAACAGCTCTGTGAATCCTGCGCCGCCCTTGCCGCCTGTCTCAGAGGCAGACGGTTTCTCCGCGATGGGCGCTCTTCCCGCGGACGCCATCCGCATCCGGTCGAGCAACTCCGGCGAGCTCTCCGCGGCGCCACCACCGAACACCACCCTGTGTACAACCGGCTCCGCGAGGGCCTTCGGCGCCGGCACTGGCTGGGGCACTGGCTGTGGTTTTGCGGCCTCTGGAGCCCTATTGCCCTGGGCGTCAGGCTCCGCTCCAGAGTCCGCCGCCAACCCTTCCACCGGTTCGGGCGCCTTCACCACCCCAAAAACGCCCGTTGCCCCTAAGTCTTGTTCAGAACCGGAATCCTCCGGCGATGGAGAATTTGGCGCTTTTGGTCCAGCTGGAGTCGTCGGTTTGTCCATACAATCAGACCTCCGGTGCGATGCAGGTAGCATAAATCATTCGTTGCTTTCGATTTGCCTATTTATCCAAAAAGATTTTGAGTAGAATGCGATTGCGCCCTACCATACCGGACGAATAGACTCATCGCTGAATGCTCCTGTATCCCCCGGGTAGGCGGCATGTACCTTCGATGAAGCTAAAGACGCAGTCACTGGAGATTCGCATTGCACCAATCTGGACACGAATCTGATCCCAAACTCTCTCACATGGTGGTCTCCATACTATGAAGTTCCTGTCGCGGGTCGTCTGGTCGGAAGGAATGCATCTCGGTCCCCACCACTTCCAGACGCAGAGCCGTTATTTCGAAGACACACTCTGGTTCCTCAGTTCAAATCTGCGCCAGGATCCATGGGGATTCCTCCATTTTTCCCTCGATACAGAGGCCCTCCGAAACGGCCTCGCCATCCTCAGCTTCGCATCCGGCATCCTGCCCGACGGCCTCATCTTCGATCTGCCCGACTGCGACTCGGTTCCTGAGCCGGCGCAACTGAGCGGTCTGTTCGCATCCACCGACAGTGAAATCATCCTTCACCTCGCCATCCCGCCGCGTTTGGATCAAGGCCTCGACTGCGACCTGGAGGGAGGCGCCAGCGCCACGGTACAGCGCCGTTCAGCGCACGCTCCGGGACGATTCCGTTGGCCAGGGAGAGAGCAGCGTCTCCTTTGCCCGCAAGAATCTCGTCCTCATGAGCCCGGCTCAGCTCTCCAGCCGACACAGTCTCCTTTCCCATCGCCCGCATTTTCCGCGACGGCAAGGGGGGATTTGCCTGCGACCCCGACTTTATTCCGCCCTGCCTGCGCATCAGCGCGTGCGAGGGCCTGGTCCTGCTCCTCCACCGGCTGGCCCAGGCCATCGATGAAAAAATCACTTCCACCCGTAATATGAGGCTCGGCTCCGATCGCTTTGAACTGGGCACATCCGCTCTCGACGTCGCCAACTACTGGTTCCTTCACGCGCTCTGTTCGACGCTTCCCGCATTGCGCTATCATCTGCAGGACCGCCGCAGCCACCCGGAGGAGGTCTACCGTGATCTCGCCCGCCTGGCCGGCGCCCTCAGCACGTTTTCCCTCGAGGCCACCCGGGATGAGATTCCGCCCTACCGGCATCGCGACCTGACTTCTACTTTCAGAGAGTTGGATGCTCTGATCCGGCGCTACCTGGAGATTGTGGCCCCATCCAACACCGTCACTCTCCAGTTCCGCAAGACGGACAGTTACATCTATACGGCAGAGGTAAAAGACGAGCGCTGCCTGCGGCGTTCGCGATGGGTCTTGGGCATCCGCTCCTCGATCGCCGATTCGCTGCTCCTGCGCCAGACGCCGGTGCTGGTCAAGGTCTGCTCTGCCGAGGGTGTCGCCAAGCTTGTCCAGCGCGCTCTTCCCGGCCTGGAGCTCATGCACCTTCCGGTCCCGCCCGCCGCGCTCCACGCCCAGGCGGACATGCACTACTTCTCCATCTCCCTCAGCGGCGCCTGCTGGCAGCATATTCTCCAGACCAAACAGGTCGGAGTCTATTTGCCCGGCGATCTCGGCGACGCAACCTTCGAACTCACCATCATCATGGAGACATCCGAATGACTTCTTCCCCAGCTTCTGCTCCTCAAGAGATGATGAAGACCAATAATCTGGCCCTGGCCTTCCAGGAAGTTTTCACCGTCATCCTGCGCACCCGGTTTTTCGTGCAGCGCGTTGAAAACGCCGAAGCCTTCCGCGCCACTCTGCGCAAGATGATTTCCGCGGCGGTAAAAGACGCCTCTGCGATGGGTTACAGCGACGAAGCCTCGAAGATGGCGATCTACGCCATGATCGGATTTCTCGATGAAAGCGTCCTGAATTCCAAGGACCCTACCTTCGCCGATTGGGCGCGGCGTCCGCTGCAGGAAGAGATGTTCGGCGGACACTTCGCCGGCGAATACTTCTTTCGCAACGTCACCGAACTGCTCAATCGCCCCGAATCCGCCGAGGTTGCCGATGTGCTGGAACTGCATGCTCTTTGCCTTCTGCTGGGCTATCGCGGCCGCTTCGCATTCGGAGACGCCTCGGAGATTCATTCCATTCTCCATCGCATCCGCGAAAAGATCACCCGTATCCGCGGTGCCTATGCGCTCTTTCGCCCGCGCAGAAACACCGGCTGCCCCGCCGCCGCCCAAGCGCGATCCCTGGGTCCGCCACCTGGCGCTGCACTGCCATCCTCCTCGCTGTCTTCACCCTTCTGGCCTATATCGGATACGTGCTGGTCCTCGGCCAGTCGATGCCCGCGAGCGCGCGGAGCAGCGGAGCAATCTCCCACTACTCTGGCCTTTCACCGGCGCAACCAGTCTTCCGGAGAGTATCCCTATGAAACGCGTCCTGATTGGGATACTGATCTTTGTTCTCTATCTGGCCCTGGTCATTGTGGGGGCATTTGCGCTGCACTTTGAAGGCACAAAGCTCGTGCTCTTTTGCGTCATTCTTGGTCTGCTGGGCGCTTTGGCCACAGTCTTCGTTCTTTGGTATCTGCATAAGCTGAGCAGCGCCTCCGCGCAAACAGGCGGGCCCGACACGCCCGACGCCGTCAATCTGAACGCTCTGCTCCGCGATGCGGATGCCAGGGTTCGCCAAGCCGGCCGCGCCGGCGCCAAATCCCTGGCATCCATGCCGCTCATCTACGTCATTGGAGATGAAAACTCCGCCAAGACCCAAACCGTGCTCCAGTCCGGCCTCGATCCCGAGTTGCTCGCGGGAAACGTCTATCGGGACGGACTCATCGTTCCCACCCAACTCGCCAATCTCTGGCTGGCCGGCAACTGCGTCCTGGTTGAAGCCGGAGGGGCGCTCCTGCGTCAACCCGCTCTCTGGTTGAGACTCATCAAAGCCACCATCCCCGCCCGGCTCGGCTCGGTCTTCTCCAAAGACAGCCGCCTCCCCGCGCGGTCCGTGGTGGTCTGCGTCAGCATCGAACGCATCCTGGCCCCCAATACTTCCGAGCAGATTCGCGCGCTGGCTCAAACCCTGAACGAGCGCCTCCGCCAGCTCTCCCAGACACTGGGCATCTCGCTCCCCATCTACGTGCTCTTCACCAAACTGGATAACATCGCTCCCTTTGCCGACTACGTCAGCCGGCTCTCGGAAGAGGAAGTCAAGCTCCCCATCGGGTCTCTGCTCTCTTCCCTTTCTTCCGGCTCCGGCCTCTATACGGAGCAGGCCACGGCCCTGATCGGCGCTCGATTTGACCAGCTTCTCTACGCCCTCTCCGAGTTCCGTCTCGACATTCTCTCCCGCGGCGGCGAACTCCAGGAGCTGGCCCGAGCCTATGAATTTCCCCGCGACCTGCGCAAGCTGCGCGCGGGCATCGTCTCCTTCCTCGCCGAGGTTGCGCGTCCCAGCCAAATCGGCGTCAACCCGTTCATGCGCGGATTTCTTCTTCGCCGGCATGCGCGCCCACCTGGTCGAGGACATTCTCGAAGTCGGTCCTGCCCAACCGCAAGCCGCCGCTCCCATCAACGCCGGAGCAACCCGCATCTTTTCCCTCGCCGCCGCCCAGCAGCAGCAGCCGGCCCCGCAAACCAGGCGAGGCGGCACACGCAAGGTTCCGCAGTGGGTCTTTCTTCCGCACTTGTTCTCGAAGATTCTTCTCGCCGACAAGTCGGCCCTTGAGACCAGCCGCGCAAGCACCAGGACCAGCTTTCTCAAGCGCGCGCTGCTGGCAGCCGCCAGCGCGGTCATTCTGCTCCTGCTGTTACTCACGACCATCTCGTTCTTCAAGAATCGCGCTCTCGAACAGCGCGTAGCTGCAGCCGCGGCCACACCCGTTTCCCCAGTCGCCTCAGGAGGGTTCGCTTCGCAGGGCGACCTGGAAACCCTCGACAAGCTCAGAGCTGTCCTGGATGAACTCGGGCGCTATCGCAAAGACGGCCCGCCCCTCATGGCTCGCATGGGCCTATACCGTGGCGATGCTCTCTACCCGGTTGCCTGCCAGGCCTACTCGAACAGATTCCGCAGTCTTCTGCTGGCTCCGACGCAGGAGGACATTCTCACCAAGCTCCGCGCCGTGCCCGCAACTCCGGCCCCCGATGCCGACTACAGCGCAACCTACAGGCCACTGAAGGCCTACCTGATCACTGTCTCCAACCCCGACCCCGATTCCGCGCAGGACACGATCGATTTTCTTCCCGCTGCCCTTCTCGCAGAATGGGCCGGCAACGCAACACCCGATCCCGGCCTCTCCCATCTCGCCCAAACTCAGTTCGAGTTCTATGCCAGCCTGCTCCCCGAGGCATCCTCCTGCATGGCCAATGCCGGCGGCGACAGCAACGACATCGTTGTCGCTCATGCCCGCTTCTACCTCAATGGCTTCCAGGGATTCCAGCACGTCTACCAAAGCATGCTCGCCGCCGCCAACCACAAGTTCCCGGCCTTCGACTTCAACGGCAAATTCCCCGGCTCCGCGCAATACATCTTCGACAACTATTCCGTGCAAGGCGCCTTCAGCAAGGATGGCTTCGCCTTCATGCAGGACGCAATCCTGCATCCTGACCCTTACTTCCGCGGAGAAGAATGGGTTCTCGGCCCCTCGTCCGGGCCCCCCATCGACCGCGCCGCCCTCTCCGACCAGTTGAAAAAGGCCTACATCGCCGACTACATCCAAACCTGGCGAACCTACCTCACCAAGGCGCAATTCATTCCCTTCAGGAACTTTGCCGACGCCGGCAACAAGCTCAGCGCGCTGGACTCCAATACCTCCGCCCTGCTCGAGCTTTTCTCCCTCATTTCTCTCCACACCGGCGTTGCCGCGCCGGAAATCTCGTCCGCCTTCCAGGCGCCCCAGTCCGTCGTTCCACCTTCCAATCCCGACAACCGCTTCCTTGCCCCTTCCAATCAGGCCTACATCCAGTCCCTGCAGGCCATCGAAGCAGCCGTTAAAAATCTGACCCTCAACGCCACCAACGCCAACGACCCCGCCGCCGCCGCGCCCGTGATCCAGGCAGCCGTTACCGCCGAACAATCCGCCGAAAACCTCCGCAATAGCTTTCTCCCAGACCCCTCCGGCAGCATGGATAAAACCAGCTTCGCTCTCCTCGAAGCCCCCATCCAGTCCGCCAAGAACCTGGCTGCCCAGGCGCCTGCCAACGCCGCCGGCGGCGGAGCCAAGGCCTTCTGCGCCCAGATCGCGCCCGTGCTTGCCAAGTTCCCCTTCAACCCCCAGTCTCCCACGGAGGCTTCCACCGACGAGGTCGCCCAGGTCTTCGCGCCAGGATCCGGATCTTTTGCCCAGTTCAGCTCATCCCTGCGCGCGCTCGTGGTCCAGCAGGGCTCTCAGTACGTACCTGCCCCTGGCTCCACGGTTCGCATCAACCCCTCGTTCCTGGCTTTTCTCTCCAGCGCCCAGAAGATCTCTTCCACCCTCTTTTCCGCCGGCGGAAACCAGCCTTCGCTCGACTTCACCCTCAATGAGGTCAAGTCGGCCGGCGTTTCCGATGCGGTCCTCAACATCGATGGCAAGAAAATCAAATCAGGGCGGTCAAACAGCGACATTCCATTGGGTTTCTCAACCGTCGAGCAGCATCACCCTCGCCACCAAAAAGAACACCGCGCCGCCCATGACCGGCCCATGGTCGGTCTTCCACTTTGGCTTCGCCGCTCCGCAAGTCTCTCCCAACCGCCTGAAGTTCTTCTTCAGTTTCAACAATCAAGCCCCCGAGGTCGTCCTGTTCGACGCCTCAGGCCCCGGAGCGAGTTTGCTGAATCCGGAATTCATGAAAGCATTCCACTGTGTTTCGAATGTAGCTCGCTAACATTTGCCCGAATCGAGCGGAGACCATGACCGAAGAATTCACAAACGAGCCTTCGCGCTCCGACACGCCCTCCAGGCAGTTGGCTGAACCAGCGGCCTCGCGCCTTCGAATCGCCGTCTCGGCACTCAGCGATGTGGGCTGCGTCCGAACCAACAACGAAGACGCCTTCGGTTACGACGAAACGCTTGGCATCTATGTCGTCTGCGACGGCATGGGAGGCATGGCCAGTGGCGAAGTCGCCAGCGCCCATGCGGTGGCAGCCATCGTGAACAGCTTTGCCGCATCTGCTGCCTCGGAGCTCCCCGTCAGCACCAGGCTTCTGCATGCCATCAACAGCCGCAAATCAGGATGTTTGGGAGAACGCGCAAATCCCCGAAAACAAAGGAATGGGAACCACCGCCGTTGCCGCCGCGCTCGACGGGGACAAGCTCATCCTCGGCAACGTCGGCGACAGCCGCGCCTATATCATCCAGGACGGCCAGTGCGTGCAACTCACCGTCGATCATTCTTATATCAACGAACTCATCCGCAACGGCACGCTGACCATCGAGAACGCGCAGAACGCTGACCTGCAGGGCATGGAGTCCGTCATTACCCGCGCGGTCGGCGTGGCCGCCGAGGTTCAGCCCGACTTCTTCTCGGTCGATCTCAAGCCCGGCATCGGCCGTGCTTTTGGCCACGGACGGCCTCACCCGCTACTTCGTCCAGGATGAAATCGCCGCAATTCTCGCGCGCCTCGCCCTTCGAGACTGCCTGCGCCAGTCTGATCGACATGGCCAAGCAGCGCGGCGGCCAGGACAACATCACCTGCATCCTTCTCCTCGCTCTGCCCGCTTGATCTCTTCGAACTCTCTTGCCGGTAATCCCAATCGAACCGCGGGGTGGGCTTGCGATCATTGACGGGGGCAGGCCCCCCGGACCGGGATTTCTTTGGCAATAATATACTTGGCCGACACTATAATAAGATTGCCGTGACAGGGCTACGATAAGCGCAAATGGAAAGGCCCCTTCGCGGGGGGCCTCTGTAGTTGAACTGATTTGCTTTGGGTAAATTCAGAATACTTGAGGTTTGCCCATGACGCAACTGTTCCTCAATCAGGCAGCGGCTCAGCCGTCGCATTCGTCTCGTCAGGCTGCATCTCGTGGCCTCCTCCGCAGGTTGCGTTCTGCCATGTGGCGACTACGGTATCGATCACTTCTTCTGGCTGGGCGATTTCTGAATAAAACACATATATGCGCCGCTTCGATTCGCAGTTGTTGCGGCCACATTTGCAGTCAATCCTCCAAAGGCATTGCCTTGGACGTTGGGTTTGGTGTAAGTACGGACCGCCCGGAAGGCTCTCGGGAGATATTGCGGACTGACGCCCGCACTCAAGGCATAGAAAGATTATTGGCCATTCGCCCGTGGGTTGACTTTGTCGATTTGCAAATATTCCTAGAGGGCTTTGACGCGGGAGATGAATTCGCATCCCGCACGGGCAGCGGAAATGATAACGCCAGTCCGAAACATTCATAGCGTCTGAGCTACCCTGTTCATCATCGTAAAAATGTCCTTTGCTCCCTCGAACATCACCAAAACCACCGCCGTGTCATGCACTCCAGCGTTGAGACAGAGACGCTTGGCGTATTCCCAGGACAAAACGCCAGCGAGCGCTTTGTCGCTGGCGGGCAGGAGTTTCATTTCCCCAAACTCACGTTGCCGGGTGTTGTAGTGATTTTGGAAGGAATCGAGAAAGCGATTTCTGGCGTCATCTGGGAGCGCGGCGCTAAAGAATTCGCTTGCAGCAGCGAGAGCGCAATCCATGAAATCAGCACGATAATTCTCGCCATGAAGGGGGAAGACGGCACGATCAAGGCAGTGAAGGCCGAAGATTAGAGTTTCCATTTGGAAATCAAACAGGCTGATTTTCAGCGGGCCTTCGCCAGCTCTCACCAGAAGCTCAAATTCTTTTTCGACGCCCGGAAGATATTCCGTGAAGAAGCTGGCCACAACGCGCGGCGCTGCTATCTCGGGCGATTCTTTGGGCACTCCTGTCATGCAGATCCCCTTAGTGCCAACAGCGCCTTGCGTGCAATATACGCTGATTCTCCGAGGTGTTTGTTGCCTAGCAACTGTCGAAGCGCCCAGCGTAATTTCGCGTCTGTTTTGACGTTCAGCGAAAGAATTCTCTTCATTGACTCGTAGGCGATAAGGTCGGCGGCCTGAAGCCCTGCAACTTTGCTTGGCATAAATGAGAGCGAGCTAAATAAATTCTTGTCTTTGAATTTCTTATCCGCGATCATCTGCTTAAAGGCGGTGTTTGCATAATCGTCCATACTCCCCGATTCAAGGACCATCGCCAATTTGTCTCGTGCGAAATTCTTTCTTACTACATGCCCGAGACTTATCATCACCTGCTTAACGCACAAGCCCAATGCGGATTCGAGCATCGTGCCAGCGGTCAACGGAAAGATTTGGACCATATCCTGCATGTTGACTGCTGCTGCCACGAACATAGAGGGGCGTTCCTTGAGAATCGCAACGAGCTTTGAGGTCAGTGCCTCGCTCATCGGTTTATCCCAATTATTGAATTCTTCCTTAAATCCGTTCAAGTTGGTTGCGTGAAAACGCGCAATCTGCTGATCTGGGCGGTGTGCCTGATTCGTTGCTTTTATGCATGTATCCCAAGCGTTCTCTAGTCGCTTCCATTGGCTTTCTTCCATGAGCCAGCCGCCGACAAGCATCACGGTTTTCCCGTTGTCGTAACTCTCATCGAACTTGAAAATCAGCGCCATCAGCCGATGCCCTCTTGGACCACCGTGAATGATTCGGGTGAGGTCACTCACTTCGAATTGACTGCGACACACCACAGGTATACCCTCATTTCTGAGGGTGAGCTGTGGCGAATCTCCCGACGACTTCCGGCAAGAATGAGACGGGTGATTTCGACCGCTTCAAAGATTTCGCGCGGCGCGTGGTACGTGTGCCGCATTCCCAAATCAAAGCTCAGTTGGACGCCGAAAAGGAAGCCAGGCGGATTGCTAAGGCTTCCTCTTCCCGCGTCTCTGGCGCATCATCCAAACGGGCTGGTTAGAAGGACGTTTCTCCCACCTTGCCAGTCAACTCTGCGTAGGTAATCCGCTTGCCTACGATCTGCGATACAGCCAGCACAAACCTGTCAGCGTCATTCAAGGGATTGTCCCGAGTGGCGCGGTTGTTATAGCGGAAAATCTGCTCATCGATATAGCGATCAAGGTGGAAGGGCTCGACAGCGACGTAGGTGCCTTTGAGCCCACGTTTTAACAGACTCCAGAAATTCTCAATCCCTTGAGTGTGGACTTCGCCGCGAACATATTCCTGCATGTGGTTTACAGTCTCATGAACGAAGTCTTTGGTTTTTAGCCGGTCATAGCCGGTCGCCGCATCGGTGTAGACAGTGGATTTGCGCTCGATCTGATTGAGGATTTCGTTCTGCAAGGTCTCGCGGGTCACGTCTGGAATCACCTTGGCGCGCACCCTGCGAACGTCCCGCTCCAGCATCCCCATCACGACAGCCTTGCCCCGATCCGCCTTGAGACCGTTCCCTAAGCCCACGCGCCGAGAGCGGTGCATGTTCTGGTATTTGCCGCCGATAAAAGTTTCGTCCACTTCGATGGGTCCGCCATCGCCGTCGATCTTGGGAAGTGAATTATCTTTGAGTGAAGTGCGAATGCGATGCAGCATGAACCACGCGGATTTCTGGGTGACGCCAATGGACCGCGCAACCTCGTAGCTGCTAATGCCATTCTTGCAGTTCACCATCATCCACATCACTGGGAGCCACTTGTCGAGGCCGATGGGTGAGTCTTCCATCACAGTGCCAACCTTGAGCGAGAATTTCTTTTTGGGGTGATTCCCATGGCAGCGATACACGCGCTCGCTCTCGATGTAGGAGACCTTTACCGAGTCACACTGGGGGCAGCGAACCTGCCCGTCATCCCAGCGGATCGCAAGCATGAACTGGCGGCAATTCTCGTAATCGGTGAAGAATTGAATGGCCTGCTGGAGAGTCTTTGGAGGCTTCATAGAACCAATGTAGTATCTAATCTACTGTCTGTCAAGTATATTATTGCCATTTCTTTTCTGGGGTCACGATCCGCGGTCCCCGCTGAGCATACTCATATTGCTTGCCCCTTTTGTATTTGTCATGGTACAGTCCGCCTCATGAGTCGCCCCTATCGTCGAGAGTGGTGGGAATTCAAAAGGAGGATCGCGATGGCAGTTGGCAAATTCCTGTTGACCATGACGGGGACCAAACAAGGCACGATCAAAGGTCCCAGCACAAAGAAAGAGGGCGACTTGGATTACTCGAAGGGCGTGGAATGTCACGGATTCAACTATAGTGTTACGGTGCCGATCGACCCTCAGTCCGGGCTTTCCACAGGCAAACGCAGGCACACACCGATAACGATCACAAGAGAGGTCGATTCGGCTTCGCCCAAGCTGCTGCAGGCTTTGTGCACAAACGAGGCGTTTACAACCGTGAAACTTCATTTCCCCAAGCCGAAATCTGGCGGGAAGCCAGTCCCGTATCACACCATCGAACTGGTCAACGCCGCCATCGTCGATGTCCGGCAGGCGCCAAGCTTCACCGGAAAAAGGTGCGAGTACGTGACCCTCGCCTATGAGGATCTGCTGGTCAACGATATCCCCCACGCCGCCATCCCTCATTTTTCCTGATGGGGATTGCGAATCGTGCCGGCCGCGCGCCGGTATCAGTGCGAAACCGTCGCGTCCTTGCCCGACTTGACCCACAGCCTGCCGCCTCCGCCCGATATATTGTCGGGATTCTTGACCACAAATAACAGCACCGTAGAATCCTCCTGGAATATTCGAATCGGCAACTCCTCCCTAAGTCCGGATACGATGCGCGTTGCCAGCGCACTTAACCTTCCAACAAAAACCCGAGGAGAACCAACCTGCAGAAAATCCGGGACCTGGCTCAAAAGCACTTCTCTGGGCTTGAAGGTTCGTCGATTCTATTGCACTTATGTCCAGACCAAAGCCCGTACCCTTCAGGAATTGACGCGACTTTCCAGGTCTTTCGCATGATTAGCTTGACAACCCCAGAGCCTTGATTTATTTTTTTGGGGTCTGACAAGGATTCCCCGCAACCCCGGAATTGGAAATGCGATATGACTCAAGTGCAGAGGTTATGCGCATTCGGAGTTGCTGCTTTGGCGGCGATATTTAGCAATCTTGCTCTACAGGGATATGAAGGTGACCTTCACCAACGGAAAAGTCAGCAACGTTAAATAGAGAATTCGCGCATCCGGAGTCGAGCGCGGATTTGGCAAAGGAAAGAGGATGCGATGACGAAGTCAAGTTTTTTGAGGGTCAAAGGAAATGTCTCCGCAGCAACGATTCTTGCCTTACTCCTGTGGTTGTGCGGCATTGCCAGCGCAGGTGCCACAAACAAACCATCACCACCACCCAGGGCACCTGCTACGCACAGCAAAGCCACTTCGCACATGTCGTCTCCAAAGGGCGGCGGGAGCGCAAGGGGCGGGGGAACGCACGGACCAACCGCCGGCGGCGGCAAGCGCACCACTACCACAACTGGTTCGCACACCACTACGACCGGTTCGCATACCACCACAACCGGTTCGCATACCACTACAACCGGTACGCACACCACCAGCTTCGGCCACACGGCGACCGGTGGAGTTGCGCCCAAGGGAAGCAACACGCACATCACAAAGGGCGGCAGCGCCGTAACTACCCGGTCCAACGGCAAGGTGAGCGACGTGCATGACCCAAAGCGGGGAATGGATGTTCATAACAACCTGGGCGGCGGGCGCAGAGTCTCGACCGAGCGCCATGACGGCAGCCGCATGGTTTCTGAGCGGGGCCGCCGCGGATATGTGGAGCGTGGCTATCATTACCACGGCCACGATTTTGGCCGGCGGTCTTACTACTACCATGGCCATGAATATAACCGGTACTATCGCGGCTATGGCTACCGCGGGCTGTCTCTGAGCGTTTATGCTCCGGGCTTCTACTTTGCCCCTGGCTTTTACGGATGGGCGTACAATCCGTGGGCTGCGCCGATCGCATTCGGATGGGGATGGGCAGGCAATCCCTGGTATGGACACTTCGGCTACTATTTCCAGCCGTATCCGGTGTACCCCTCGGCCGCGTTTTGGTTGACCGACTATATCATCTCGCAGGATTTGCAGGCCGCATACGCGGCGAATCAGGAAGCAGGCGAGGCCGACGGTACTGCTCCCGCCGAAGCTGGCGGGCAGCCGGTGCTTACCCCCGAGGTGAAGCAGTTGGTCGCCGACGAAGTGAAAAACCAGTTGGCGCTGGAAAACTCCGAGGCGCAGCAAAACGCCCAGCAGCAGGATGTGGACCCCGGCTCCAGCGGGATTGCGCGCCTGTTGAGCGACGGCCGTCCGCATGTATTCGTGGCTGGGGGCAACCTGGACGTGACGGATACAACCGGGCAGGAATGCGTGGTCAGCGACGGCGACACACTGCAAATGAGGACTGCGCCTCCTTCAGACGCAACCACTGCGAATCTGGTGGTTCTGTCCAGCAAAGGCCTTCCGGAGTGCCGATATCCCTCACTGTTCAGGTGCAGTTGACCGACTTGCAGGAGATGCAGAACCATATGCGCGAGACCATCGACCAGGGTCTCAAGGATCTGCAGGACAAGCAGGGCAAGGATGGGTTGCCGACGGCTCCGCCTTCTGCTCAGGTCAAGCCGACTGAGCCCGAATATGCCCAGATTGCGCCTCCGCCCGATCCGAAGGACGCGGCCGATCTGCAGCAACAGGACCAACAGGCTGATCAGGCAGTGAAGGATGTTAACGCCGATGCCTCACAGGATAGTAAAGGTCCCGGCGGCGCTGCCGCGGTGACTCCAACAGCGCCTCCGGCCGCGCCCGCGTCCGTTGAACGAGGCCAGACCTTTGAACAAGTGAAGGCGGCTATGGGCGCGCCAACAAGCGTGGCAAACCTGGGGCCCAAGGTTATCTACGACTACAACGGTATGAAGGTCACCTTCAAAAACGGCAAGGTGAGTGACGTGCAATAACCGGCCCGGCTGGCGTGGGAGGGGATCGGCGAATCCCCCCGCAGTGCGCGCCAGATTCAGAGCCGGCTAACTCGATAGAGATCACGAAGAGAGAGCATTTGATTCCAGTGCTTTGGCCGCCTTCGAGTCATGCCACTGTTGCCACGCACAACGGCCAATGATCGATCCTAAATAGGGATTCGAATTCCTGTATCGGGGAAATGAAATTCCCCGATACAGGGGTGATATTCCCCTGTTCCGTTTGCGATGAAAGCACCAGCTCTTTTGGTATAAACAATGCATATTCGGCATGACCGGAGAATCTTACATCAATCTGCAGTTGTTTGCTGTTCTGCCTGATCAGCCTGCTACCGCTGCTGCTGAAGAGCGGATGCATCCACACTAGATCGGGCAGAGGAGCAATCGCTGTGAGCAATTCGACCGGAATTACCTGGGTATGTACTAATGATAGCGAGAGGTTGCGCATACTCTGCTGTATGCCGACACTTATTTAGATCGAGAAAACACAGGAGTTGATAATGTCCGATATGTCGGTCCAAGCGGGGAGACACAACTGCCCCGGTCTGGCGCAAAGATACATGCATATCATAGCTGCTCTTTCACTTGTTCTGGCCGTACCGGCATTGTGCGGACAGCAGAGCGCCTCAACAGGCGAAAGCGGATTTGTAAACACGCTGATGCCGTTGCCTGCCACCGTAATAGCCAAGCCGGGCGAATTGCGTGTGGATAGTTCTTTCTCGTTTGGGTTGCGCGACAACTCAAACGCGCGCTTGCGTAGAGGATGCAGGCTATGAGCATGGTGTTCCTGACTCATTTACTCTAAATTCGCTTTGCGGATGGAGGCCGTTACGAGCTTGCCTCCATAACGAAGATTGCTAAGTCGTCCTTCAAATCCCGGCACCACAGCAGGAACGGGTGCCCACTCTTCACCCGCCGCAGGTGCAAAGCCAAAGACCGTACGCAAGATCACCTCGGCAAATGATCCGGACGCACTGGCGAAATAATCCTGCCCGTAAGACAAAGCTTTGCGAACGGGATATTGTTCGGTCTCTACATAGTGAGACTGCCCGAACGGTCCCTCCTTGGTTGCGGGAGCCAGGCTGCGCAGGTGCTCAAGCGCTTCTTGTTTCCGCCCGACAATAAATGTTGCTTCGACAGTTAGAGCCGGCCACGCATCGTAAGAGCCCGTGTATCCATGATCTGCCCGGGTAGATAAGCCGGCCGCTTGATCGAGTACGGAAAGAGCTCGTAACCAGTGAGGTGTCCATAACTCCCGATCGACAAACGCGAGCATCTCCTCAATTCTGCGCGGTCCGAGATCGTCCTTCATGGAAGCGATCGTGGTGAAGAAATCGATGCAGTGGCGCACTTCAACTTTCTTGCCGTCCGTCAATTGGCAGGCCCAGAATCCATTGCCGTCAACATACAAAGTGAGGACCGCGGCTGCCAATTGATCGGCGAGCTGGTTGAGATCCCGCGCTCGATCCGCTTCTCCACGTATGCTTCTGATTTTGGCCAATAACCTCATCATCCACACGTTTGCCGCGTTCATGGCAGGCGCGCAGTTCACATATGTCGGAACCGTCTCGAGCAGATTCGATGCATCGCCGTAGTTAGCCAGAAGGATGGACGGCTTGGTGAGGGTACGCCAGTAAAGCGCAATCTCATCCAAATAGTCGATAACCCGTTTGTCTCCTTGTATAACTTCATCAAGAAACTTCTGATCGCCGCTTACCGAGATATAAGTGGTGACCAGCCGGAACACTGAGTAATCGTTGGCCGAGTACCATGGCCCTACGATCTTCATGGTAAGAAAATCGATTGCATAGCCGGAGTGAATATTGCGGCCTAAAAACAACTTCAACTGCTCTTTCATCGCGACCGGGTCAAGCAGCGCCCAGACGGTTGCGAAAAGGCTTGTATCCCAAAAGTACATAAGACTCGTCGCCCAATGGGGAGAAGCAGTGACAAAGACGCGGGGATACTTCGGTCCAAAATTCGTTCTCTCCAGGCAGAGGAGACTCAGGACGCTGCCATAATACATCTTTCGGATTGCCGTGTCAGAAGTAACAAGCGTGGGTAAATTACCCGAGAAGTGCTCGTTATGAGGATCAAAGACATCTAGGTACCGCTTCTGCCAGAGCGCCTGCGCCTGCTCCCAGATAGCAGTGAAGCCGGCCTTCCATTGCACAACCTGAGCGGCGATGGAATCGATGTTTTGTCCGGCAGCCATAACGCCCTTAAGAGAAAACCGTTCGCCGGGCTTCAGGCTCAACGTCCACTCCGCGCTCCCAGCTGATTGCGACAACTTGTTTGGGAGAGGGAAGAAGATAAATCCGGTTGCACTTTCACTTTTAGCATCCTTTGTATACAAGACCTGGTCGTTGCCCAGTTGTATTGACCCAGTCTGAAAGTCTGCCTTGTCCTTATCTTCCGGACGAAGCGTCTCCCATTCCCATGTGACATCGTAGCGGCGAATCGAGGCTTGGAGATTCATGGCGAGCGTTGAGCGAACCGGCTTCGCCGATGTATTCTCAATTTCTATAGAGAAAAGGACCCCGGCCTGTTCAAACGGCATGCGCAGCGTGGTAAGAATCTTCAGCCCCTGCTGCGTTCCTCTTCGTTGAATCTGATAGGGGAACCATCGGAACTCCTTGGCCGGGATGTACGCTCCATCCAGGAACAGGGCAGCGAACTCTCCTCCCTGGGAGAGCGGAGGCACGGTAAAGTTTTCTACCCCAAGTACATTGCGAGAGGCTTCAAGGCTGGCGTGGAAGTTTGCCAGCGCCGGCGTCAGCTCGATCATGTTCGCGGCAGTCCAACTGCCTGCCAGCTCGTCCAGAGTTGGAATCGCATGCGAGGCAGATACATTCCCCGGGTTCTGAAGCAGAAGTTCCGCGCCAAAGCCCTTCAACTCATGACTGGAAATAACAGCCCCAGTGGCAATTGCTGTCCTGATAAATTCGCGGCGTTTCACTTGATGGGATCCTCTTCTTTCTATCTATGCAGAAAAACAAGACTCATAACTTTCCGCGGCACTCATGAATCTATGCGAGTATGCCACGGATCCAATTGCACTACCGATCGCTTCTAGCCACAATCTTTGCCCAGCCTGCGAGCGCCCGTATGATCTCATCCACAATTGCGTACAGTCAAGAGGGCTCGTCTCGGCGTCGCCGCAGGCCAGGGCTTGCGATGTTCGCCAGCAAAACTCTGAACTTTCAACCTACCTGGCCACCACTGCCAGCACCTGCGCGCTGGAATGTGCTGGCGACGAGAGCATCCGGTATTAACATAGGAAGATCATGATCGCCGCAGCGCCAGCCGCACCGCCGTCCGAAAATGATCACGTCAGCAGTGACCATTCACTGAACACGAAACAGGTTTGTAGATTTGGGAGGAAGAGTTCATGAAACAATTCTTTGCAGCCATCATCATTTTACATCTCGCATTCGCCACAGGTGCTCGCGCTGGACAGCAGATATTCGAGGTTGGCACTGTTTACATTTTCCTGCCTTCTACGAGCAACGAACAGATCGTTCGCGACCTTGAAACGATCTCCGCCACTGGCATCAACTCGATCGAAATCTGCCCCTCCTTTCAGCTCGCCTATGGCGATCCAAAGCCGGACTTCTCCCAGACTGATCTCATTATGAAGACCGCTGAACGCCTGGGCCTGCGTGTCATGCCCACGGTCTTTTGGAGCGGACTGCTTCCGGACTACGCCGCGGCAAAATGGCCGGACAAGTTTTCTCCCACCATTGACGAAGTGGGACGAGAGGCGCAGCTCCCCTATTCCGACCCTGACGTCATGCGCCTGATCGATGACTACTCCATCCTTACCGTCCAGCATTTCAAGGACTCTCCCTCGGTGATTGCCTACAACATCTGGGATGAACCGCACATGGAGGGATTCTCGTTATCGGCAACGACGCCGCAGGGGGATAGCAAAACTTTCACCGACGCTCCTTCGTTTGACCTTTGGTTCAAGCAGTGGGGATTGAACAAATATGGAAGCGCCGCGGCCTGGTACGCCCAATGGAACGATCCTCTCCTCAATCAGCAATACGCCAACTTCGACCGTCCGCTGTTTTACTGGTATGCATCCGCGCACGTGCTTCAGCATATCAACGATCTGGTGAAATCCATTGACCCCGTTCATCCTACTCGGACCCATGACGTAGGCAGCACTACGCTCCAGACCGAAGTGAATATCTACGGACAGGATGATTGGGCCATGGCGAAGATCGTCGATCAATATGGACTCTCGTACTATCCCGATATTCCTGCGCGCAGCGCCGAAAGCGACCCCGTCCTGTTGGCCAAGGATAAGGCTCTGTGGGACACTCCCTGGACCACCAGCCTGGAGCTGACTTCAGCCCACGATGCGGCGGCTGCGGCGGGCAAGCCCTTCGTGATGCCGGAAGTACAGACGGCTCCGCAGACCGGCTTCACTCGCTATGGCGACGAGCCGGGTGCCATTTTTAACTACAATCGCATTCATCTCCTCGCGTGGCAGATGGCGGCGCATGACGCAAAGGCGATGTACTTCTGGCAGTGGCGTCCTCACATGGACGAGTGGCAGGGCTTCGGCAGGGGGCTGGCAGCGGCAGATGGCAGCCTGACAGGCCGCGCCGTGGCGGCGGGCGATGCCGCGCGGGCGCTGAATTCTGATCCGGACCTTTTCCTCGACAGCAAACCGGTACCCGCGCAGGTGGCCGTGGTTTACGACGTCGCTGGTGACCTGAAGGCCAAGGCACAAGGCGGCGATTGGGGTTCGTACTACGCTCGAAACCTGATCGGAATTTACCATGCACTGTGGAATGATCAGGTACGCATCAATATTCTCGATGGACGTGAGCTGACGGCCGAGAGCCTCAAGCCATACAAACTCGTCATCTTCCCAGGCTATTTTTGCCTCAGGAAGAATGTGGCCGACGCAATCGAAACCTACGTGACCAACGGTGGCACCGTCCTCGCCGACGCGCGCTTCGGTATCATCGACGAACTTGACCGCGGCTATCAGGTGAATCCAGGCCTTGGAATGGCAAAACTGTTCGGCGCGCGGCGTCACGACATGGTGGCCGCCTACACACTGTGGGACATCAAAGCCACGACACGTGGAACCTTAATGAACGATGTGAGCCTACCGAGCCACCTCATGGGTCGCGTGTTTCGTGAAGACCTGCAACTCGAGCCGGGGAGTGAAGGAAACGTCGCAGCGGTCTTTGCAGGAACCGGCACGCCCGCAGTGGTCACACGTCGTACCGGAAAAGGGCAGACCATCCTTCTCGGCTTCTCACTCGGCATTCCGCTGCTTGAAAACCATGATCCTGGTGCTGCCGCGCTGCTTCGTTCCGTCTGGCAATCCGCCGGCGTCGCAGCGCCCATCCAAATTACCCCACAAGTCGACGTCGCACCCGTTGAAGCTGTGGTGCACACTCGCGGCCGCGCCGATGAGCGCCTAGTTTATGTGTTGAATTGGGGGCACGAAACCTCGACCATTACCGCCGAAATGCCATGGCCCGGACAAACGAAACTGCAGGGGAAAGACATCGTCTCAGGGAACACAGTGTTGATCGAGCACAAGAGCAATCGGGTAGTCTTTCACCTGACCCTGGCTCCTGACCACGCAGCAGCCGTGCACATTCAACCCTGATAACCTTGCGATTGGCGTATGAAGTCCACACAATGCTGCTTCTCATAGGTGAGAGAGAGTGCAAAGAAGATGAAGCGACGTTCGTTTCTTGGGTTGACCGGAGCAGCTGCACTGCACCTGGCGCTTCCTACTTCCGGAAGCGCTCAAAGCGCAACTGAATCGCCAAGGGAACCGGCATCACGGTTACAGTTGGCCGGCAAGAGCCTGGTAGAGCTGCGCCAGGAGCTCCATGACCAGTTATTTAAAGTGATTCTGCCCTTTTGGGCCGAACATGGAATCGACCATAAGTACGGCGGCATCATGTGCAGCCTCGATTACGACGGCACGTTGCTCGATACACGCAAGAGCCTTTGGTTTCTCGGGCGCGCCATCTGGATTTACAGCTACTTATATAACCACTTTGGAAGGGCGCCCGAGTTTCTTGAAGTAGCAAGAAAAACTAAAGAATTTGTATTCAAGCATGCGCTCCAGTCAGATGGCTGGTGGGCGGAGGAGTTATCGCGAGAAGGGCACGTCCTGCGTCCCTTCAGCGGCGATACCGAAGGCATGTACCACCTGGCCGAGGGGCTTCACGAATACTCGATAGCCAGCGGAGACGAGCAGTCTCATCAAGCCGCGGTTGCCCTTCTTAAGAAGCTGTTCCGGGATTTTAATAGCCCCGCATTCCGATACCTGGGTGCGGATTTTCCCTACCTGTGGGGAAGCAAGCGCGCAGTGCGGCCTCAGGGTTTGTGGTTTCTGAACCTCACCCTCGCCACCCAAATGCTCCAGCATGAGAACGACCCGGAAATTGCGGCGATTGCGGCAACCTCCGTGGACGCCATCATGAATCGGCATTACAACCCCGACATTGGCCTGAATACCGAGATGCTGTATTTCGACTTCACGAGGCCGCCCGAGGAGGCGGAGAAGTCGCGCTTCGGCCATTGCGTCGAGGCCCTGTGGATGGTGATGCACGAAGCGAATCGCCGCTACGATAAGGCGCTATGGAATACCTGCGCCGAGCGCATCAGGCACCATCTCGATGCCGGTTGGGATCACATATACGGAGGGCTCTCTCAGTGGATTAACGTGGATCACCCTACTTATCAATGGCCCGTAGAGACACCGCCGGGAACCACATTGAAATTTAATTTCGTCGGCGAGTACGAATACTTGAAGTGCCTCTGGTGCCAGAGCGAAGCAATGGTTGCAACATTGAACGTGTTCGAGCAAACCCGAGCCGATTGGGCGGCAGACTACTTTGCAATGGCCTATGGGATTGTCAAAGAGAAGTTCTGGCAAAAGGACCGCGGCTACCCTGCAGGCTACATGCTCTTTGCCGACCGGCGAATGACGTTTCAGCCTCACAGCGGCCGCCAGGACAATTACCACCCCATTCGCCAATTCATCCTGAATATTATGACCTTGGATCGAATGATCCAGAATCAAACTGGTGCGAGCCTCGCGTCATGATTTCGCGGGAAGAAATAACCACGACAAACACCGCAGGTTCCGGGAGCACACTGGGTCGCCAGCATAATGGCAGGGCACAAGATCCCAGTCACCCTGCTGGCGGGAACGAAGCAGCCGCGCAACACTGAAGTATCAAAATGCAGGAATCCCGGTGACGCTCTGCCCGAGGATGAGCCCGTGAATATCATGGGTCCCTTCGTAGGTCTTCACACTTTCCAGATTCATCATGTGGCGCATGATCGGATAGTCATCGGTGATTCCGGCCGCGCCCAGAATGTCCCTCGACATGCGGGCGCATTCCAGCGCCATCCACACGCTATTCCGTTTGGTCATGGAGATATGCTGAAACTGAGCTTTGCCCGTGTCTTTCAGGCGGGCAACCTGCAGGCAAAGCAACTGCGCCTTGGTAATCTCGGTGATCATCCATGCCAGTTTGTCCTGGACCAGTTGATGCGAGGCGATCGGCTCGCCGCGAAACTGCTTGCGCTGTTTGGCGTACTGAAGTGCGGTGTCATAGCAGGACATAGCCGCACCGATCGCTCCCCAACTGATTCCATAGCGCGCCTGCGAGAGGCACATCAGTGGTGATTTCAGCCCGCTCGATAGGGGGAGAATGTTGTGTGCCGGGATGCACACATCCGCGAGCGATATCCCCGAGCTGACGGATGTGCGCAAGGACCACTTGCCGTGAATATCGTTTGCTGCAAATCCGGGGCGGTCGGTTTCGACGAGAAAGCCGCGAATGTTTCCGTTCTCATCGTCGAGCTTGGCCCATACGACGGCGACATCGGCAATCGAACCCGATGTAATCCACATCTTTTCGCCGCTGAGGCGGTAGCTGTCGCCGTCTTTCCGGGCACGGGTGCGCATGCCTGCGGGATTGGAACCGAAGTCCGGCTCGGTGAGTGCAAAGCAGCCGATCTTCTCTCCGGTTGCCAGTTTTGGCAGCCAGAAGTTTTTCTGCTCGTCCGAGCCGAAGGTCAAGATCGGATACATCACGAGGGCCGACTGCACGCTGACAAAACTGCGGATGCCGGAGTCGCCGCGCTCCAATTCCTGCATAAGCAAGCCGTACTCGACGTTGCTGATTCCGGGGCAGCCGTAGCCGTCGATGGTCGCACCGTAGAAGCCCATCTCGCCCATGGGTTTGACCAACTCCCGCGGAAAGCGGCCGGCACGGTTGCACTCCTCGATAATGGGTATGACGTTGTCCTCGATAAATGAGCGGGTAGTGTCGCGCACCATCCGTTCGTTCTCCGAGAGCAAAGAATCGAACTCGATGAAATCAACTCCCTGGAACTTGAATGCCATCTGATCTCCTGACTTACCTTTCTCGAATGCCTGTGGAATTCAAGCATGCTGAATCAATTGGTTGCGGCTCGATATCGAAGTGGACTCCCTGCGCCAATGGGAGCTCTGTTCCATAGTTGATGGTGTTGGTGGCGCGGCGCATGTACTGCTTCCACGCATCGGAACCAGACTCCCGGCCGCCACCCGTCTCTTTTTCTCCCCCGAATGCTCCGCCGATCTCGGCCCCGGAAGTACCGATATTGACGTTGGCGATGCCGCAATCGGAACCGGCAGCGGACAGGAAGAGTTCGGCTTCACGAAAATCGTTGGTGAAGATTGAAGATGACAGGCCCTGCGGCACGTCATTGTGAATTCGAAGTGCGTCACTGAAATCGCTGTATGTCATCACGTAAAGAATGGGTGCAAATGTTTCACGCTTGACCACGGCGGCCTCGGAGGAAATTTCAACAAGTGCCGGCCTGACAAAGAAAGCCCCGGGTGCCCCATCCTCAAGCACACGCTCGCCGCCCATCACGATTGCTCCTCCACTTCGTGCCTCATCGAGTGCGCTCTGCATTGCGACATAGGCCTGCTTATCAATCAGCGGGCCCACGAGCGTACCGGCGTCGCGTGGGTCGCCCACGACTACAGATGCGTAGACCTTTTTAAGTTTTGGCATAAGCATGTCATAAATCGCTTCGTGGACGATGAGGCGACGAAGAGTCGTGCATCGCTGGCCCGCCGTGCCCATTGCAGAAAAGGCGATGGCGCGGAGCGTGAGATCGAGGTCGGCAGTGGGACAGACAATCGCAGCATTGTTGCCGCCAAGTTCGAGGATAGCGCGGGCGAAGCGGCTTGCAAGGCGGGGCGCCACTTTGCGCCCCATTGCGGTTGAGCCCGTAGCAGAGACAAGCGCGACAAGCGGATTGTCCACAATCTGCTCGCCAAGAGTTCCGCTACCAATCAGGAGCGCGGACAACCCAGCTGGAATTCCGCCAAACCTGGCTGCCGCCCGCTGAAAGATTGATTGCGTCGCTAATGCAGTAAGCGGTGTCTTCGATGACGGTTTCCAGACCATCGCATTGCCGCATACCAGGGCCAGCGCGGCATTCCATGCCCAGACAGCAACGGGAAAGTTGAAAGCGGAAATGACGCCCACAACCCCGAGTGGATGCCAGGTTTCCATCATCCGATGTGCGGCTCGCTCGGATGGAAGGGTAAGGCCTTGAAAGCTGCCGCGATAGTCCCGTGGCAAAGCCACAGATGTCGATCATCTCCTGCACTTCGCCGCGACCCTCGGAAAGAATCTTTCCCGTCTCCAGCGTCACCAATCGTCCCAAGGCAGGGAGATTAGCGCGCAATTCTTCTCCGAAGATCCTGACAAGTTCTCCACGTTTGGGAGCCGGAACCATGCGCCACTCCAGATGGGCCTGGTGCGCCGTCTTGATCGCCGCGGCGGCTTCGTCGGAATTGGCTTGTCGAATCCGGGCGATCACTTCTCCAGTGATCGGAGTGTGGACGGAAAGGTCGTCAGAGGTCCCAACCTGGACCCCAAGCTCCTCCAGAAGCAAGAGTGCTTCTTGTTGAATCGAAGTAACGGTGTTTGTTGTCATAAGATCGCCCTCAGGTAGTGGGATGTATGACGGGGTACGGATTCATCGGCTATCGGCTGTCCCAAGTTGAATACACTCTTCGAGAATGTCAAGGGCAATTTTTGCTTCATCCTCGCAGATAAGCAATGACGGACAGAGCCGGATGCTGGACTCGCCGCAGCCAAGCAAGAGCAGACCATGTTGAAAAGCGAGGTCTACGATCCGGTCGCGCAAGGCCGGGACAGGATTCCGCGTTTCTTTGTCCTCTACCAGTTCGATCGCAAGCATCAGTCCGCGGCCGCGAGCGTCACCCACGTTCGGATACTTCTCCAGCCATGTCTTGAGGCGCGTGAGTATCGTGGCGCCTACGGCGACGGCGTTCTGCAAGCCTTCGCGTTCGAGGATGTCGATAGTGGCCAGAGCCGCGGCGATTGAGATTGGATTGCCGCCAAACGTACTGGCGTGCGAACCAGGCACCCAATCCATCACCTCTGCGCGCGCCATGCACACCCCGAGCGGCATTCCGGATGCAATGCCCTTGGCGATGCAAACGATGTCGGGCTGCACGCCGGAGTGCTCAATCGCCCACCATTTTCCGGTTCTCCCGGCCCCCGACTGAACCTCATCGGCAATCAGCAAGATGCCGTGCCGGTCACAGATGCGACGGATCTCCTCGAGGAAGATGTCCGGTGCGACAATGTACCCGCCTTCACCCTGAATCGGCTCCAGAATGATTGCGGCAACCGACTCCGGCGGCAGCGTGGTTTTGAACAACGTCTCTTCGACGTAACGGGCACATGCAAGCCCAAGTGCCTCCTCGGTCGGTAGCGCGGCGTTGCACCCGCGATAGGCGTTCGGATATTGGATGTGGGTAACGCCGGGCACAAACGGAGCGAAGCCGCGCTTCTGCTGAATCTTTGAGCCGGTAAGCGAAAGTGCTCCCATCGTGCGTCCATGAAAGCTGCCGTAGAAGCTGATGATCTGCTGCCGTCCGGTGTGGTAGCGGGCAAGCTTCAGTGCGCATTCAACCGCTTCCGCACCAGAGTTCCCGTAATAGACACGATGTGGACCGGGCATGGGAGCGATAGCCGATAGACGTTCCGCAAGCGCGGGCATTTGCTCATAATAAAAATCGGTGCCGGACATGTGAATCAACTCGGCACACTGGTTCTGAATAGCCTTCACGACCTCGGGATGACAGTGACCAGTGGAGTTGACAGCGATTCCCGCGGTGAAGTCGAGAAACAAGTTGCCATCGACATCTTCAATCCAGGCCCGTCGACCGCGCTTCACGGCCAGGGGATAGCCGCGGGTGTAGCTGGGAGAGATCAGGCGCTTATCCGCTTCAATCATCTTCTGGGCAAACGGGCCAGGCAGTGAGGTAACCAGCCTGGGACCGAACTGCGAACTAATCGTTACTTTCTCAGCGTTGACGGAATGCGTGGAGATCATGGGGAATCCTCCTCGGGCGCAGCATTGAAAGAATGCTTTTTTGCGGTCGGAGCATCGCCCACCGCCTTGGGGCGGTGAGGGACGCGATACGCTGGAGCGCGGCTTTCCTGGAGTGGCGGCGGAGCTAGTCGCCAAAAAGCCCGGGCCGGGCTTGGCTGGGCGGCACCTCAATGGTGCACATAGGATGCGCGCCACGGCGGCGTCTGCTCATCTCGAGATTGGAGGCACAATTTCTGGGCATAGGGGGAAGGCCACAGTTAGGTCACGATCTTAGCATTTTGTCCATCCGTCTGCAACAGTTTCAGGTCAAAGAGGTCCTACAATATCTTCTTCCCAAATGCCGAGCAGATGAGTTCCGTGGCAAGATTTGCAGTGCGGTTCCGCTCGTCGAGAATCGGATTCACTTCGACCAGTTCGAAACTGAGAATGCCACCGTGATCGGCGAGAATCTCCATTGCCAGGTGCGCCTCACGATAGGTGGCACCGCCCGGAACGGGAGTTCCCACTCCCGGGGCCTCTTCGGGATCAACCCAATCCATATCCAACGACACGTGATAGCCCGCAGTCCCGGCGCCGGCAATTTGGATAGCTTTCTCCATCACTGCACGCATGCCGAGCTCGTCGATGTCCCGCATCGTAAAGGCCGTCACGCCCGTGCGGCGAATGTTTTCGCGCTCGCCAGGATCCACATCTCGAATTCCGACCAGGGCCGCGTGCTGCGCAAGCACCTTCGGTGACCAACCCAGCAGATTGCTTAATGCCTCAGGACCCATTCCCAGGACCGCTGCCAATGGCATGCCGTGCACGTTTCCGGAATCGGACGTCTGAGGAGTATTAATGTCGGAGTGGGCGTCGATCCAGATCAGGCCGATTGCCTGCTCCTGGGCGCGAAAGTGCTGGGCCACTCCTGCAACCGTGCCCGCGGCGACGGAATGGTCCCCGCCGACCACGATCGGTGTTGCATGACGTTTGAGCGCCTCGCTCACGTATCCCGCGACGAGTTCATCGCTCTTGGCAATCGCGTTGAGAAAGCGGGCCCGGTTGTCACCGCGATCTGCGATCTCGGCCACCGGAACCGCCACATTGCCGCGATCTGTCACGGTGTAGCCGAGCGCTTCAAGTTTCGTAGCCAGCCCCGCTACGCGCAGGGCGGAGGGGCCCATATCGACGCCTCGGCGCAGCTGGCCGAGATCCAAAGGTGCGCCTATAATCTCAATCTGCCTGCCCGAATTTTTCATAGGATGTGCACTCCACCTCGCATTCGGATCAATCAATATCTACGACGCCCCACCCTTCCCGGCAAGGACGGAATGTGAAGCTGCTTCTCAAATCGGCTCCTGCCTGTCTCTTACCTTCTAATCGTCAGGACCGGACATTCCGCATCTACGATGATCCGAAATGCCCCTGATGTTCTCATTTCCATGCTGAGATGGGATGTTTTCCGGATACCGAGCACCAACAGATCTATAGATCGCTCTCGAATGTGTTCAAGAATTTTATCGTGTGCGCTGCCGACTGCCACATACGTTCTCGGATCGCAGAACTCTCTGGCCTGTTGAGGCACAAGGCCATCAAGGACGCTGAAAAAACGGCTTCTGAGATCGTGTAAGCGATCTGGATATAACATGGCGTCATCTTGAATTACATTGAGAACATCAATTTTGGCGCCGAGCGTCTCTGCAACTAAAACTGCAAACGCTGCTGCTTGAGCGGCCGCAGCAGTGAAGTCGGTGGCAAAGAGTATCCTTTGAAAGGGAAAAGTTGCCGCTGAGACGGGCCGAACCTGCGGGCCGACTGTAAGCGACGGCCAGCGCGTTGATCGAAGAATCTGCTCAGCGACGGAACCAATGACGCCACGTTCCAGCCGCCCTCCACCATGCGTTCCCAATACGATCATGGAGGGCGCATGCTCCTCGGCCAGTTCCGGAAGAACAGATTTCGGGTCGCCCTCCAGCAAAATGGGGAAAGCCTCGACTGCCTCCGATGCCAGAAGCGATGCGGTTCTTGATAACAAAGACTTCAAGTCTTTTCTCTGCTCACTCACCAGGATCTTGCCTGATTCAACCTCCATGGCAGCCTGGGAAATCGTGAAAGCATGAGCAACCAGCAACCTGGCGGAGAAATAGGCGGCGATTCGCGACGCATAAGCACCTGCATTCTGGGAGCCGGCAGAGAAGTCGGTCGCGTAAATAACGGCATCAATGGTTAAGTCCGGTCTATCGCCTATGATTGGCATCTCGGCTATCTCCCTGCCCTCTCATTTATTTCTGTTCGCACATATCTCATCGCAGCCGCATTTCCAAACTCATCGTCCATTAGAATGCTCGCTGATGATGTGCTGGCTGCGCGCGCCAAACTCGCGAAGGATCTCTAACAGTTGGCCGGCTGGCCCTTTCGGATCAGGCCCATTTGGAAGCACAATACTAAGTTCGCGCTTGATCGGACCGTTTTCAAGTTGAATCGCTTTGACGCTTCCCAGTTTTAGCGGCTTTTCAATGGCCATAAAAGGAGCAAACCCAATTCCAAGACCAGCCTCCACCGCGGAAATGATTCCTTCGGTCGAGTTTATGTCGATGCAGGTGCGCAGTTGCTGCCGCAGCACACCGTTCCGCTCCAGATATTCTTCCACAAAATGACGCATCCCGGACCCTACTTCGCGGAGCAATATTGGTTCCTGCACCAGCTCAGCAGCTCTGACCAACGACTTCTTAGTCCAGCGATGATCCGGCCTGACAATGAGAACCAGTTCATCTTTTCCAATCACTTCAATCTTCAGATCCGGGCGATGAGCGGGAGCCTCAATCAAGGCAATACTGGTCTGATGATCAATCAGAGTTTGTAACACTTCACTCGTGCTGCCACTCAGCACATGAATTCGGAGCTTGGGCCATTCACGCAATATAGGATCGAGAAACTTTGGTAGCAGATGGACAGCTATGGTGTGGGATGCGCCGATACGAAGCTCCACTCCCTCTAGCCCACCGAAAGGGGTGAGCGCGGCAATAGCGTCGTTGGCAATCGTTTCCATCCGTCTTACGTATGGCAAGAGCGTTGCTCCGGCCAGAGTAAGGTTTGTTTCGCGGCCAATGCGATCGAAAAGGGCGATTCCGAGACTTTCTTCCAAAGATCTGATCTGAGCAGTTACAGCAGGCTGCGTAAGATGAAGCTCGTCCGCTGCCTTGCGGTAATTCAGAGTATCCGCCACCACGCGGAACACTTTCAATTTGAAGTTTTCTATCATGGAGTTGCTCCGATCTGGTAGTTGAGACTGGCAAGCGAGAGCTTGTATTGATATTGCGCGTCGGTGTTGCCGATTGCGGCATCGGTCTGCTGGAACTGCGCCTGGCTCAGTTCCACAATCGAACTCAGTCCCAATTGATAACGAGTTTGTGCGAGTAACAGCGCCAGGTTTGCTTCCTTAAGCAGCTCCTCCGTAACAGTGACGCGTTGATAGGCGGTATTTGCTGCCAACCACGCGGTACGAACATCCCTTGCAATCCGGTCGCGAAGATCGCGGGTCTCTTCTGAAGCCGCCTGAGCGCGGATGGAAGCTTCCTTTGCCTGTGCCGAGAAAAGAAAGCCATTGAAGATCGGAATATTCATGTTGGCGCCAATGCCGCCCCACCAATTCGATGTGTAATACTCTGCGGGCCTGATGGGTACGCTGCCGGCAGTTCCCGCTGCACTTATAGTCGGCAACATCTGGTCGCGCTGCGCATGGCTGAATTTGACCGCTGCCTGTTGGCTATAGTTCAGCGCTTGCAGGTCCGGGCGTTGCTGGAGTGCGAGCTGCAGTAGCTGATCGGCATCTGACGGAGGCGCCTGCAATGCTTGATCGTCATCGACCAGGTCATAAGCAATCAAGTGATCGAGACCAAGCACCGCGTCCAATGCAGCCATGGTCGAGTCAACGTTGTTTTCGGCATCGAGCAATAGTAGCTTTGCCTGCGATAAGTTGACGTTGGCAAAGCTCAAATCGAGCGTTGATTTGAGCTTGTTCTTCGTCATTTCGCTGACTTGTGTGTCGGTCGTCTGACGGGTGCTGACGTTTTGTTCCGCGACTTTGAGCAGCGCCTGAGCCTGAAGAGCGTTGAAGAATGCCTGATCGGTCACCAGGACGATATCTTCGGTTGTTGCGAGAGCATTTGCATTCTGCGCCTTTTCCTGGAGCTTTGACGACGCCACGAGATTGCTGGTTTTTCCAAAGTCCGTAATCAGCTGGGTAAATCCGCCACCGGCTCCCGCATGCTCAAAGAGGCGCGAAGCGGTGAGCGAGCCTGCAGAGATGCGACTGGCATTTTCCGCATCCTCGGCGGTCAGGTTGGCAACGCCGGTCGGCAATTCGGCTGCTCTCGTTTCACGAACAACCTGATGCTGGGCCTGCGCCAGAAGGCGGGCAACGCTGACTCTTGGGTTGTTCTTGATGGCCAGCTTTTCAGCGTCCGCCTGCGTCAGGCGCGGTCTCAGTGCGGACGCTGCTCTGCCGGAGACGCTGCGGCCTGGCTCATTCCATTCGGCATCGGAGTCGCGCTTTGCTGCGCAAGAATCGCGAGCGAAATCTGCGGAGCATCCGGCAACTGACGATTTGGAAGTTGTGGCCTGCCCAAATAAAGAACTGGAACATGCCATTGCAAGTGAAACCAGGAGTTTCGAATCCAGGTAACGGGTAACTGATTGACTAGCCATTCTCTATACCTCCTCCGCAGGTGCGGGATGCTCTTCGCGTCTTCCGTGAATCATGAGGTAGACCGCCGGCACCAGAAAGACGGTTGCCACCACCGAAACCGCAAGGCCGCCAATGACCGCACGCGCCAGTGGCGCATATTGCTCGCTGCCGGCTTCAATTCCGAGCGCCATCGGAATCATGCCCAGGAGGGTTGCCAGCGAGGTCATCAAAATTGGACGCAGGCGAATTTTGCATGATTGCACAACGGCTTCCAATATCGGCTGTCCCTGCTTATGCAGAACCCCGGCAAATTCGACGATGAGAATGCTGTTCGAGACCACGATGCCGGTCATCATGATCACGCCCATCAAGGACATGATGTTCAGCGTGCTGCCAGTCACGAACAGGATGATTACAACTCCCGCCAGTCCGGGCGGAATCGCCATGAGGATGATGAATGGATCGATGAAGGAGGTGAACTGGGTCATCAGAATCAGGTAGACCATCAGCACCGACATGATGAGCCCCAGGCCAAACTCCAGGAACGACCGGTTCATGCTGACCACTGCGCCGCGCACCTTCAGCACCGTATTCTTGTCAGTCTTTGTGTTCGCCACCAGCTTGTTGATCGCTCCCCCCACCTTCTGCAGCGCCTCGGTTTTGGTGGAGACATAGATGTCGATCACGCGCCGGATCTGATAGTGATCCACCTCCGTCGGAGTATTGATCAACTGAATGTCCGCAACCGAGCTCAGGGGCGTATATCCGGCAGTGTGGTCTCCCTCCAAAGACTCATGCGATTGAGGGCCGGCGCCGTGAGCCTCCTGCATGGGGCTGTATCCGGCCGGTTGAACGCCGCGCAGAGGAATGTTCTCGAAATCCTCCATCGACATGTTGTTGATGAAAGCGGTTCGCGTATTGGACCGTAACCATGTAGTTGTTGCCGCTCTTGGGATCGATCCAGTAACTGGGAGCGACCATGCCGTCGGAGGTCATGGCGGTAATCACGTTGTCCACCACGTCCTTGGCAGAAAGGCCGATGAGGCTGGCCTTTTCGCGATCGATGTTCAATGCGATGCCTGGGTAGTCAAGATCCTGCGGAATGTAAACGCCGCTCACATTGGGTATCGTCTTGATCTTCTGCGCCAGGTTTTTGGCCAGCGCGTAAGCTCCATTCATATCGTTGGAGCCGATCTGAATATCGATGGGAGCCGGCAGGCCCTGGTTGATGACGCCATCCACCAGGCCGCCTGCCTGGAAGTAAGTGGTCAGCTCCGGCATTTCGCGCGAGAGCTTCTCGCGCACGCGCTGCATATATTCATAGCTGCCGATGCTGTGGTCCTCCTTCAGGCTGGTCTGCACAAACGCCGTATCCATGGAGGCGTTGGTGGTGTAGATGGCGGAGAGGTCGGGATAGACGCCGATGTTGGAGACGATCATGTCCAGATCGGACGGTTTGACCACGCTGCGAATAATATCCTCGACCTTGGCGATGTAATCGTTGCTTACTTCCAGCCGCGTGCCGCTGGGCATGCGGACGTCGATGACGAATTGCCCGGGGTCGGTGCGCGGGAAGTAGGCGCGTCCCAGAAACGGGAAGAAAATCAGAAGTGTCAGCGCCACGCCGCCCAGGATTGCTGCGGCGGTAAACGCAGGCTGCCGCATCGCGCGCATGGCAAGGCCTTCATACCACTTCAGCATGCGCTGGAACTTTGCGTTGAACATCTGTCGAAGCGGGTAAGGAAATGCTCCCGCCGGCCTTCGGGATAGCGAATCTTCGTCTCTCAGACGGATGAATTTGGCGCAGAAGAGCGGCACCACCGTCATGGCGAAAAAATACGATGCGAAGATCGACAGCACCACGCCCAGCGCCAACGGAGTAAAGATGTACTTGCTGATGCCGTTGAAAAACGTGACCGGGAAAAACACGATGGCGGTGGTGAAGGTGGCGGCCAGCACCGCCATCGAGACCTCAGTTCCACCCTTCTCCGCGGCGACTGGCGGCGATTCTCCCAACTCCATGTGGCGGAAGATATTTTCCAGCACGATCACGCCGTTATCGATGAGCCGGGAGAAAACCAGCGCCAGGCCGCCCAGAATCATGGTGTTGATTGAGCCGCCCATGTAATTGGTGATCAGCAGGCAGACCACCATCGAGAGCGGAACCGACAGCAGCACGGCAATGGTGGCGCGCGGGCTGCCCAGGAAAATCAGGATCATCATCGCGGTCAGCACCAGCCCGATGATCGCTTCCCTGGTAACATTGCTGATTGCCAGTTTGACAAAGACGGACTGGTCGAAGACGACCGCGGTCTTGAGCGATGCGGAATGTCGACCAGATGCTTGATGGCGGCCTTCATTCCGTTGACGATGGTGATGGTGTTGCTGTCGCCGCCTTGCTTGAAGACCGGCACGTAGACGGAGCGCTGTCCGTCGATGCGAACGATGTTGTACTGGAGGGCGCCGGAGTCTACTGCCTTGCCGATGTCAGCCACCAAAACAGAAGCATTTCCCACTGATTTGAGCGGCATCGAATTCATCGAATTCGCATCCGGAAACTGGCTGTTCGCGTAGATGTTGAAATCCTTCGAACCTACCCGAACGTCGCCAGCAGGCAAAATCAGGTTTGAGACTGTTGACCGACTTGACGACGTCGTTGAGGCTGAGGTTGCGCGCCTCCATCTTCAGTGGGTTCACATAGACCTGAATCTGGCGGTAGGTGCCACCATACGGTTGCGGAACCGAAGCGCCCTGCACATTTGAAATTTGATTACGTACCTGGAACTGTGCAATGTCTTTCAGGCTTGTCTCGTTCAGTCCCTGACCCTTCAATGTCACCAAACAAACCGGCTGTGTCGATGCATCCATGCCCAGCACAACCGGAGGCAACGTGCCTGGCGGTAGGCGGCGGAGGTCGGCCATGGCGAGATTCGCAATATTGCTGAGTGCCGAGTTTGGATCGGTCCCTGGTTTGAAGTAGATTTTGATCAGGCTGACGCCCGTCAGCGAGCGCGATTCACTGTGGTCAATATTGGCGCCCAGCGTGAAAAAACGTTCAAAAGTATTTGTAATATCGGCTTCAATCTGCTCCGGCGGCATACCGTTGTAAAACGTCGCCACCACCACAACAGGCATATCGATTTTGGGGAATAGATCAACGGGCATACGGACAGTGTTGACAATACCCACAAGCGAAACCATCAGGCATAGCATGAGGATAAAAAACGGATTCTTGAGAGCAAACTTAGACATTACCGCCCCCCCCGTTATCTGAATTCTCTGTCCTATCGATCCGCAACATACTGTCGTTTACACACATCCCTGCGTCGTTGGCAGCATCTTCCAGCACCGTTATTCGTCCCTTCAACGCTTCTGTCTCCTTCAGCCTGCTCAGGAAGGCAGAGCATCCCCCCGCAAGAGATAGAAGTGGAATTGAGCGGAAATACCGTTCTTTCTCATGATTGGTCATCTTCTATGCTTTCCCCCACAAGCGCTGGTTTAGACTCATGCATGCCGTGAATGATCAGGTAAACAGCCGGAACCAAAAAGACGGTTACGACTACCGAAACTCCCAGGCCACCGATGACAGCTCGCGCCAGCGGGGCATATTGCTCGCTGCCGGCCTCCATCCCAAGTGCCATTGGAATCATGCCCAACAAGGTTGCCAGCGACGTCATCAAAATCGGGCGAAGTCGAACCTTGCAAGACTGCACGACGGCTTCCAATACCGGAAGCCCCTGCTTATGCAGGACGCCGGCAAACTCGACGATAAGAATGCTGTTTGAGACCACGATGCCGGTCATCATGATCACGCCCATCAAGGACATGATGTTCAGAGTGCTTCCTGTGACCAGAAGGATCATTGCAACCCCCGCCAAGCCGGGCGGAATCGCCATGAGGATAATGAATGGATCGATGAAGGAACGAAACTGCGCCATCAGGATTAGGTACACCATCAGAATCGCAACGAGAATTCCAATTCCGAATTCCTTGAAGGATTTGTTCATACTGACGACAGCTCCACGCAAATTCAGCACTGTGTTTTTGTCGGTTCGGGTATTCGCCAAGAGATTACTAATGCTTCGACCCACCCGCTGTAGCGCCTCAGTCTTGGTTGATACATAGATGTCGATCACCCGTCGAATCTGGTAATGATCCACTTCGGTCGGCGTTGTGATTTGCTTGACTTCCGATACCGAACTCAGCGGTGTATATCCAGCAGTGTGATCACCGCGCTTGGGTTCACGCAGTTGCCCGGCGGCATCTTGCGCATCCTGCATTGGGTTGTTTCCAGTTTGGGAAACACCGCGTAGAGGAATATTCGCCAGGTCTTGCATTGACATGTTGTTGATCAGGTTATTTGCATACTGAACCGTGACCATATAGTTGTTGCCGCTCTTCGGATCGATCCAGTAACTGGGCGCCACCATGCCGTCAGAAGTCATGGCGGTGATCACGTTCTGCACCACGTCCTTTGCGGAGAGTCCAATCAGATTGGCCTTCTCGCGGTCGATGTTCAACGCGATACCGGGGTAGTCGATGTCCTGCGGGATATAGACGCCGCTTACGTTGGGCATGGTCTTGATCTTTTGCGCCAAATTGGTCGCAAGCGCGTAGGCTCCATCTATATCGTTGGAGCCGATTTGTATATCGATGGGAGCGGGCAGTCCCTGGTTAATCACGCTATCCACCAGACCGCCCGCCTGGTAGTAAACGGTCAGTTCTGGCATTTCGCGTGAGAGCTTCTCGCGCACGCGCCGCATATATTCGTAGCTGCCGATGCTATGCTCTTCTTTCAGGCTGGTCTGCACGAACGCAGTATTCATCGAGGCGTTGGTGGTGTAAATAGCGGAGAGGTCGGGGTAGACGCCGATATTGGAGACGATCATGTCGAGATCGGACGGTTTAACCACGCTGCGAATTACATCTTCGACTTTGGCGATGTAATCGTTGCTTACTTCCAAACGCGTGCCGCTTGGCATGCGAACATCAATGACGAACTGGCCGGGATCTGTGCGCGGGAAGTAGGCGCGTCCAAGGAACGGGAATAGCCCGAGCAGCGTCAACGCCACGCCGCCAAGAATTGCAGCCGCCGTCCAGCCCGGGCGCCTCATTGCTCGTTTGGCGAGGCCTTCATACCACGTGAGCATGTGCTGGAACTTCTCATTGAACTTGCGCTCGAAGCGGGCGAAGAGGTTTGGTTTCAGGTCTGCGATTTCTGCCTCATCTCGCAACTGGATAAAGTTGGCGCAGTAGAGCGGCACCACTGTCATGGCGAAGAAGTAGGAAGCAAAGATCGAGAGCACGACGCCGAGCGCCAGCGGGGTAAAGATATATTTACTGATGCCGGAGAGAAAGCTTACCGGAAAAAAGACAATGGAGGTAGTCGAGGTGGCCGCAAGCACGGCAAGTGAAACTTCCATGCCTCCTTTTTCCGCAGCATCACGCGGCGGATGTCCCATCTCCATGTAGCGGAAGATATTTTCCAGCACTACGACTGAATCGTCGATCAGTCGCGAGAACGCAAGCGCCAGGCCGCCCAGAATCATGGTGTTGATGGAACCGCCCATGGCATTGGTAAGCAGCAGGCAAACCAGCGCCGAAAGCGGGATCGATAGAAGAACCGCAAAGGTCGCGCGGGGGCTGCCGAGAAACACCAGGATCATGATCCCGGTGAGAACCAGGCCGATGCTCGCTTCCTTGACCAGGTTCTTGATGGCCAGCTTCACAAAGACCGACTGGTCGAAGACCACCGCCGTCTTCAGCGAGGCGGGAATGTCGACCAGATGCTTGATGGCGGCCTTCATGCCGTTGACAATGGTGATGGTGTTGCTGTCGCCGCCCTGTTTGAAGATCGGCACATAAACGGAACGCTGTCCATCAATGCGGACGATGTTGTATTGCAGCGCACCAGAGTCCTCCGCCTTGCCGATGTCTGCCACCAATACTGAAGCGTTTCCTACCGACTTGAGCGGCATCTCATTCATCGAGTTCGCGTCGGGAAACTGGCTGTTGGCATAAATATTGAAGTCCTTTGAGCCGATGCGCACATCGCCGGCCGGCAAAATCAGGTTGGAGCTGTTGACAGATTGCACGACGTCGTTGAGGCTGAGGTTGCGCGCCTCCATCTTCTGCGGGTCCACGTAGACCTGAATCTGGCGGTAGGTGCCCCCATAGGGCTGCGGAACCGATGCACCCTGGACATTCGAAATCTGATTGCGCACCTGGAACTGAGCCAGATCCTTCAGGTTGGTTTCGTTCAGTCCCTGTCCCTTCAATGTCACCAGGCATACCGGCTGTGTTGAAGCATCCATGCCCAGTACAACTGGAGGCAACGTGCCCGGCGGCAGGCGGCGCAGGTCGGCCATGGCAAGGTTGGCAATATTGCTCAGCGCGGCATTCGGATCGGTGCCCGGCTTGAAGTAAATCTTGATCAGGCTCACGCCCGTCAGCGAACGCGATTCACTGTGGTCGATATTGGCGCCCAGCGTAAAAAAGCGTTCAAAGGTATTCGTAATGTCGGCTTCAATCTGCTGCGGAGGCATGCCGTTGTAGAACGTCGCCACCACCACGACAGGCATATCGATCCTGGGGAATAAATCAACCGGCATGCGAACCACGGTTACCACTCCAACCAGGGCCACCATCAGGCACAGCATAAGAATAAAAAACGGATATGAAAGAGCAAATTTGGGCATTACTTTGCATCTCCGTTGTTCTCTTCCTCCGCTTTCATGTCGATTACGCCTCCCGCATCGCGCATCACATCAGAGGAAGGCCCCGAAGTGAGAATCGGAGACACTTGTTCGCCTTCGCTGTACTTCTCCTGGCCGCCCAGAATCACCCGGTCACCAGGCTCCAGTCCGCTTTTGATTTCTGCGAGCTTCGATCCACGCATCCCCACCTCAACGTTGCGGATATGAATGCGATTGTCCGGGGTCCAGCAAATAGACCGCTTCCTGGTTTCCCTTGAGCACCAGCGCCTCAACCGGAATGGTCGTCACATTTTCCACGTGCTCGAGCTGCATTTGAGTATTGGCATACATGCCTGGGGAGATGGAGAGATCCTGATTCTCCACATCGATTTCGGTCTCCATGGTCCGGGTCTCAAAATTCCACATCACGGGTAAAGCGCACGATCTTGCCGGTGAAGGAGCGGCCAATAGCGTCCACGCGAATCTGCATCGGGTCCCCGATATGCACATACTGCACATCGTTTTCCGGGATAGGCATCCGCAGCCGCAACAGGCCGCTCTGAGAGAGCCGGACGATCGGAATATCTTGCTCGTTTGAGTTGGTGCCGCTTTGGATCAGCGCGCCCGTATCGGCATAGCGCCACACGATCACTCCATCCAGCGGCGCCACCACGTTGGTGTAGTTCTTGATCGCCTGCACACGGTCGTTGTCCGTGCGCGCAACCTCCGCATGCTGCTGCGCCGCGGCCGCTGCGGCTGTGGCCGCATCTATCTGCGCCTCCGAGGAGAGATCCTTGCTCTGCGCATCGTCCAGTTCCTGTTGCGCAATCAGGCCCGGCTGCGCCTTTGATGCTTCAAGCAGCCGGGTATAGTCCGCGTGCAGCGCCGCATGAACGGCCTCCGCACGCTTGATCTCGTGTTGCGCGCGAAGCAAATCGTCTTTGGCCCGCTGCATCTCAAATACAGTGCCCTGCAACTGTGCATTCAACTCCGGAACTTCGAGTACCGCGAGTGTTTCGCCCTTGCGCACTTTATCGCCTATATCCACGTTGATCTTGACCATAAAGCCGGTTACCTTGGGATGAACATCCACCACCTGGTAGGGCTGAAACTGCCCGGCAAGACTTAAAGTGTGCGCAATGTTTCCTCGTTCTGCTGCAGCCACCTGCGCTGACGGAATCTCCGTTGCGCTTGCGCCGGAGTGGTGATTTTTGAAGCTGTACGCAAGGATCCCTACAACAGCAAGCAACGCTATGCCTGCTGCAACGATATAGGAGGTTCGCTTTCGCATATCTCGAATGCACCTCTGAATGGATTTTTTCGCTTACTGGGTTCAGTGCGCCACGGCATGCTCTCCGAAGGAGAGCATGCAACGCGGCATCCGACGATTAATCTCTATCGGCATCGGATGCATCAGTCTTTTCAGCACGAGAAAAGCTAGACGAGAGCGGGAGGGGGGCGAACGAAGACGGTGCTCAAAATGGCCCGACTTAGCTGCCGCGACCGATTTGCGCGCTGCACTACTGGAAGGGATATTGTTAGGTTGAAAATGCAGAGTGTAAGCAGCAGAATAAAGAAAATGGAGGAAGTCGTTGCGAATAGAACGCTGCCCAGGGCTTTCGTGCGAACCACCAGCGGACTTTCAGTTTCTCTGGATTGCTCATCCTTTGACAAAATCTTGGCCATTGGAATCTGATGAGAGGCAACCTGAGATGGACTATAAAGAGAAAGTTTGTACTGTAAGCCCCACACAAAAACCGAAAATGCCAGGCCCAGGACCGCAAGGGTCACCCAGCGATTGGACGGCCGATTTGTGGTCTGATCATTCACATTCACACGAACCTGAATTGAAGTCTACTCGAAGAACCAGCCGCAACTCCAATCGCAAGCGGATTCGGGAAATCGTACCCCTATTCTTTGATAACAGAACGTGCAAGAAGGTTGCTCAATTCTTTTAATCCTCAATAAGAAATATCGTCGGGACAATATAAGTCTCATCATCCTGCGCCGCAGTATCGATCTAGTGTTAAATCAGAGACTTAGATTCGACCTCCCCGGCGCGGAAGCCGGCGCGGAGCTCTGCCGCATAGGTTGAACTATCGCATTCACGAGTTTGCTCCAAGCTTTCTCAATATGGTCAAGGAGGGCACGCGCTCAGCGAGAGTCAACCTGGGACCATTCCCCCGTTGCTGCGCGCGACCGGTTATACTCGGTCTTTCACATCCAACAAGGACGGAATCGCCGACGACATCGGTAACTTCCATCGAGAGCAGGAGGCCGAATGAGTTCACACCTCGTTGATAACATTCAGTCCGCGCAGCAGATGCTGGGGACACTTGCCGGCATGGACGCGGAAGTGGCGAGAGCAGCCGATGCAATTGCAACCGCGCTTCTGGCTGGAAATAAACTGCTGGCCTGTGGAAATGGCGGTAGCGCGGCGGATGCTTCTCACATGACCACGGAGTTTGTCTGCCGGTTCAATCGCGATCGCAAGCCCTATCCGGCAATCTCACTGGCCGCGCACGCCGGAGATATTACAGCCATCGGAAACGATTATGCGTTTGACGATCTCTTTGCTCGACAGATTGAATGTTTCGGCAAAAAGGACGACGTATTGTGTGCGTTTACGACCAGCGGCCAGAGCGAAAACGTGCGACGAGCCTTGATTGCCGCAAAAAAAGCCGGCGTCGTTTCCATCGTCTTTCTCGGTCGAGACGGCGGCCGCTGCACCGGCATTGCCGATATTGAGTTGATAGTTCGGAACCCCTCCGCAGCCCGCATCCAGGAGGGTCACAAACTGCTGCTTCACACGATTTGCGAAATCGTCGAGGAGCGCCTGCAGACGCAGGAAAAGGGATCTCTCGAAGTACCGGTGTAATCGAACTCGGCGTGATCCTGGTGTCACACCGGCCTTGAATGGTTCAAGTCAGTTGTTCTTTACCCTCAGTGCTTTCAAGTGCGGAGATCAACTTTTCCTCGAAACTTGCTGTACACGAAAACCACGTAGCCGACCGCCAGCACCATGCCGAAGCTCCACCAGACCAGACCCACAGCTAGGGTGTGCGGGCCAGAGATTGCCCTGGCGAGAGTGATGTCGCGGTCGGAGCCGGTTGAAGCGGGCAGAAGTGTGGGATAAAGGCTCCAACAGGCGCCGGCCAGCATAAAGAACAGATAGAGGCAGGAAGCGAGGAAGGCTTTGACAGGTTGGCCCTTGCAATTCAAAATCCAGATGCCGGCCATGCGAAGCGGCCACCCCTGCCGGAATGACGAAGGTAAATGGGTAATTGAAGTAGTTGTTCAATCCGGCGGGACGCACGGTGATCGTGGCGACGAGGCTGATGATGGTGAGAGAAGCAAGCACAAGCCAGAGCGGGTCAACGATGCGCCGCGCACGCTGAGCCAGTTCTCCTGAAGTCTTGATCGTGAGCCAGAGGGCGCCATGAAGCGTGAGCGCCACCAGCGCCAGCACGCCGCCAATCACTGTGTACCAGTCCAGAATTCCGGGATGAATGCCAGGCTGCCAATTCGTCCACAAGGGCAGAAAGAAGTAGCCGTCGGCCTGCAGAGGAACGCCGCGCAGAACATTGGCCAGCGCTGCTCCGAAAAAGACAGCGAGCAGACGCGCTTGCAACGTCCAAAGACGCCATCCAGCAGTGCGCGCCAAACCCCTACGTCGATGTGATTGCGCAGTTCCAGGCTTACGCCGCGCAGGACGAGCAGCCAGAGCACAATCATCAGCGGCAGATAGAACCCACTGAACGCTGAGGCGTACAGAAGCGGAAAGGCGAAGTAAAGCGTTCCGCCGCCGGCCAGCAGCCAAACTTCGTTGCCGTCCCACACCGGGCCAATGCTTCCCAGCGTGGCGCGGCGCTCGGCTTCTGTGCGCACCAGGAAAAGGTGAAGCACACCCACGCCCAGAGTCGAAGCCGTCCAGCACCACGTAGCCCACGATCATCACGGCAACCAGCCAGAACCAGATAAAACCCATCATGGCGAACTTCCTTTCTCCTCAGGCCGTCAAGCGCAGTGCTGAGATATTCAATCGGCGTGAGCCGCTCCGGCGGAAATGCGCTTTCGGTTCCGGGCCGCAGCTGATCTCGCGGTAGATGAGAACGGTGAATAGAAGACCCAGCAATGCGTAGAGGCCCATAAAGCCGATCAGCGTGAAGAGTCCGTTGCTGGCCGAAACGGTGTTCGAGTAGCCCTCGCTGGTGCGCATCAGACCGTAGATAAGCCAGGGCTGGCGGCCGAGTTCGGCGGTCATCCATCCGGCAGTGTTGGCAATGTAAGGCAGCGGAAAGCTGAGCAGCAGTGCCCACAGAACCCAGCGCGTCTTATAAAGCCGTTTGCGCCAAAGCAGCAGCGCTGAGACGATCATGAGCAGCGCGAACCAGGTTCCCAGGCCGGCCATGATGTGGTAGGCATAGAAGAGCAGAGGCAGTGCGGTGGGCCACTGGTCGCGAGGAATCTGATTGAGGCCTTTAACTTCGGCCTTGGTAGTGCCATAGATCAGAAAGCTCAGCGCATTGTTGATGACGATGGGATTATCAATCAGTCCGGTCTCCTCGTTAGGCTGGCCGATGAGCACCATGCCAGCGCCAGACTCGGTTTGGAACAGACCCTCCATGGCGGCGATGGCGGCCGGCTGGTTGCGCGCAACATACTTGCCGTGCAGATCGCCGGTGGGAAAGATGATCGCGATCGAAGCGATGACGCCAGCAATAACGCCGACCTTGAGAAAGATGCGGCCGTAGTTCTCCAGCCGCCCCTCCAGCAGATAAAAAGCGCCCACGGCACTCATGACGAAGCAGCCGGTGATGACTGCGCCGGTCATATTGTGTGCGTATTGCAGCAACGCCCAGGGATTGAGAAGCAGTTGCCAGAAGCTGAGCACTTCAAACTGGCCGTTGGGCAGGCGATCATAAGCCACAGGATGCTGCATCCAGGCGTCAGTGACAATAATGAAGTAGCCTGAAATCCACGATCCTACAAAGACCATCACTGCCGAGAACCAATGCATAAGTTTGGATATTCGCTTCTCGCCGTAGAGAAAAAGTCCCAGAAAGGCCGACTCCAAAAAAAAGCTGAAGACCCCCTCCATGGCAAGGGGCTGGCCTATGACGCCGCCGGAAAGCTGAGAGAAGCGCGCCCAGTTGGTGCCAAATTCGAACTCCATCGGGATGCCGGTGACCACTCCGAAGACGAAGTTGATGCCGAAGATGCGTCCCCAAAAACGAGCCGCGCGATCCCACTCCTCGCTACCAGTTTTGAGTGCATAAGACTTCAGCACCACAATCAGAAGTGCAAGGCCCATGGTGAGTTGGGGAAATAGATAATGGAAAGTGATAGTAAAGGCAAAGTGCAGCCGGTGGATCAATTCAGCGGTCATGGATACTCTCCTCTCAAAATCCACTGCGCCTGGGTGGGGGGAGGCGGTACCAATCTTACATTGCCATTCCGCCGCATGTCGATGGTTGGCTTGCACGGACTGGAACGACTAATGTCATTGTATCGTCGCTCCGGTTTGACATAAGACAAGTTTTTCCGCATCCGCGGCGGATGGTCAAGGCAAACACGTTACACTCCAATGGAAGCCACAATTTGGAGTTTGTCATTTCGTTTTTTTGCCGCATTTGAAATTCGATCAAAATTGACCATCTGTGACTTAAGTCCCTGCGTTATCCTCGTCCAGTTCACTACCCTGGCCGTACAGCGTTTCTCCGCAGACGAATATGCATAACCATTGCGATTACCTTGTCTGTCGTCGATATCGGCTTTATTTCACGCGTCAAACCCATTCCGCTCTCGGAACAAGCGACGCAAACTCTTCAATCAAGGAGAAATAATGGCTTATAAACGGTATTGGCTGGCTTTGTCTATCGTCATCATCGGATCGTTTGCCGTGCTCGGTGGAGTTGGACGGAACATGATCAGTGCAGCTCCGCCTCTTCCCGATGTCTACAACGCGGACGGGCAGCTTCTCTTCACCGGCAGCACCATCACCGATGGCCAGGGTGTGTGGCAATCCATTGGCGGCCAGGAGATCGGCACAGTGTGGGGCCACGGCGCCTATATTGCGCCGGATTGGAGCGCCGATTGGTTGCACCGTGAGTCGGAACTTTTGCTCAACACCTGGGCCGTTCGCGCAGGTGCACCCAACTTTGCCGCCCTCAATCTCGATCAGCAGGCAATCTTCAAAGCTCGCCTCATTCGTGACATGCGAACCAACACTTACGATGCCGCACGCAATCGCGTCACCATTGATGCCGATCGCGCTGCCGCCTTTGACCAGCTCGCTGCCTATTATGCCGATGTCTTTGCCACCGGCCGCGCAGAGTACGCCATTCCGCACGGTGCGTTGACTAACTTATCAAAGCAGCACCAGCTTGCCGCATTCTTCTGGTGGACCTCCTGGGCCGCCAGCACCGATCGTCCCGGATCGACAACGACATACGCCAACAATTGGCCGCATGAGCCGTTGGTTGCCAATGGTCCTACATCTGGAGCCTTACTCTGGAGCATCCTCAGTATCGTGGGTCTGCTGGCCGGTATCGGCGGCATGGTATGGTGGTACGCTTCCCAGGAGAAAAGCTACGTTCACGGCCCATATCCTGAGAAAGATCCATTCCTGGCAGTTCAGCCCACTCCGTCGCAGCGTGCCACTATGAAATATTTCTTTGTAGTGGTCATTCTGTGGGGCGTGCAGATTCTGATGGGCATGCTGACCGCGCACTACGGAGTTGAGGGCGACGGTTTCTATGGCTTCCCTCTGGATCGCTACTTGCCATACGCGGTCACCCGTACCTGGCATTTGCAACTGGCCATCTTTTGGATTGCCACTTCATGGTTGGCAACCGGCCTCTATGTCGGCCCAGCCGTCAGCGGGCACGAACCCAGGTTCCAGCGGCTCGGTGTAAACGTACTCTTCGGCGCGCTGATTCTCGTGGTCGGCGGCTCGCTTGCGGGCGAATGGCTGGGAATCCAGCAACGTCTTGGCAACATGTGGTTCTGGTTCGGCAGTCAGGGTTATGAGTATGTTGACCTGGGCAGGTTCTGGCAAATTCTGCTTTTAGTCGGATTGGTTCTCTGGCTTGTGTTGATGATTGCGGCTCTCAAGCCCGCGCTCGTTCGCAAGAGTGAAGACCGGTCACTGCTAACGCTCTTTCTCATCTCCAGCATCGCGATTCCACTCTTCTATGCCGCGGGCCTCATGTACGGACAGCGCAGCCATCTTGTTACGGCTGAGTACTGGCGCTGGTGGGTAGTTCATCTTTGGGTTGAAGGTTTCTTTGAAGTATTTGCAACCGTCGTGATTGCCTTCTTGTTTACGCGCCTGAAGCTGATTGAGATTCGCTCCGCAACCAGGGCGGCCTTGTTTTCGACCACGATCTTTCTTTCCGGCGGAATCATCGGCACCTTCCACCACCTCTACTTTGCGGGCGCCACGGCGGCGGTGATCGCGCTCGGTGCAATCTTCAGCGCTTTTGAAGTTGTGCCGCTCACGCTGGTCGGCTATGAAGCATGGGAAAACCTTCGCCTGGCGCAGCCTATGAAGAAGGCTCCGTGGATCGCCAACTACAAGTGGCCGATTTATTTCTTCGTCGCAGTCGCATTCTGGAACCTGGTGGGAGCAGGGCTGTTTGGGTTCCTCATCAATCCCCCCATCGCTCTTTACTATATGCAGGGACTCAACACCACCCCGGTACACGGCCACACGGCTCTTTTCGGCGTATACGGAATGCTGGGGCTGGGCCTCACGCTCTTCTGTTTGCGGGCATTAATTCCTGGCCGGCCGTGGAAGCAGGGGGCATTGAGAGCATCCTTCTGGCTGCTCAATCTCGGGCTGGTCTGCATGGTCATCTTCAGCATGTTGCCGGTGGGACTGCTGCAGGCCTGGGCATCGATACAACAAGGAACATGGTATGCGCGTTCCGCCGAGTTCATGCAATCCGGCTTGATGAACACACTGCGCTGGATGCGTGTCCCCGGCGATATTCTGTTTGCCATCGGAGCGGCTCTGTTTGCATGGTTTGTCCTCGGGCTGCTGACGGGACATTCCTACTGCAGTGAAGAAGCTGGCGGGGTTGAGACCGGGCTGCGCGCCGCGGACTAAGAAACACGGCGGCGCTTTCGACAGGGTTACTCGCCCCTTTTGAAAGCGCCGCATACAACAGATTCGCCTATGTGTGTTCTACGAAGGAAAATTCTATGAACTATACATTTCTCGCCAACCTGAAAGAAGAGTTCGCACTGCCGGAAATGGGAATCCTGAGCCGCGTTCTGCACAAGGACGACAAGGTGAACATTACCCTGTTTGGATTCTCGAAGGGTGAGGAACTCTCCGCACATTCTGCGCCAACCCCGGCCATTCTGTACTTTTTGGAGGGCGAAGCCGAAGTCCAATTGGGAGACGACAAGGTCAGCGCCCAACCGGGATCATTCGTTTATATGCCCCCCATGCTGCCCCATGGAATCTGCGCAAAGTCTCCTTTGAAATTGCTGCTTATTCAAATAAAATCCGAGTGATCGCTGGAGGATTTTTGAATGATTCAGCTCAAGCGTGTTTACGAGAGTTCCAGCAGCACGGATGGGGCGCGATTTCTCGTTGAGCGGTTATGGCCTAGGGGCATAAAAAAGTCTTCCCTGGAAATCAAAGCATGGCTGAAAGATGTAGGTCCCAGCACCGATTTGCGTAAATGGTTCAACCACGATCCGACGCGGTGGAATGAGTTCCGGAAGCGATACTTCACCGAGCTCGAAAAGAATCCAGCTTCCTGGCTTCCGTTGACCGAAGCCGCGCGTCACGGCACCGTCACACTCGTCTACAGCTCTCATGATCCTGAACATAACAATGCCGTTGCGTTGAAGGAATTTCTCATCCAGCATCACGCTGGATCGATTCGCGCGTCATAACTCTTACTTGGCCTCCTCAGCCGATCCTTTGCCGCCGCGAAACGGCAGTCGGATGCGCAGAATGCGCTCGCGGCTGCGCTCCTCGGCAAGGTTTCGAGAGCGCGCCCGCAGCAGATCTTCGAGTGAAACCATTCCCACTATCTTGCGATTTTCGCTGTTGTCCACGACGGGCATCCGCGTGTAACCCGTTTCCGCCATGCGATCGACGACGGTACGCAGCGGCTCGTCCGCAAATGCCACTTGAGGGCTGCCGCGCGCAACCTCCGACATCAGGGTTCGTTCGCCATTGTGAGTGGTAAGATCCTTGCGAGTGATCACCCCGCTCAGTCGGTGTTCGGTGTCGATCACGGGGTATAGGTGCTGGCCCCGAGCGGAATGGCCATCCTTCACCATACTTCGCGCCTGGTTGATCGTATCGTTTCCATTAAAGGCGATGAGCCTGGTGCGCATCACCTCGCGGACAAACAGCACCTCCAGCGGATCCACGCTATATTCGCGGCTGAGATGGAAGCCGCGGCGCGCCACCTTCTCGGTGAGAATTGAACGCTTTAACACCAGCACAGTAAAGCCATGTGCGATAACGGCGGCAACCAACAGTGGCAGAATCATGTTCACGTCATGCGTCAGCTCTAATGCAAATACAATTCCCGTGAGCGGTGAGCGCATGGTGCCGCCGAGGATCGCCGCCATGCTGACCAGTGGCCAGAAACCCGCTCCAGAAGCAGGAAGAAACAACGCTTCGAGCCCACCCAACGCGCCGCCCATCATCAGCAGCGGGGCCAGAACGCCGCCCGATGTGCCCGATCCCAGCGATACGGCCCATATGGTGGATTTCACCAGCAAGACGCCCAGCAGCAGCCCGATGGTCCCATTACCCTGCAGGAGCGAGCCGATAGTGTCGTAGCCGACCCCCAGGGCCTGCGGGAAGATTATACCCCCCAGCCCGATCACCAGGCCTCCGATGGCTGGCCACCACATCCAATGAATGGGCAGCTTTGCGAAGGCGTCCTCGGCCGCGTACACAGCGCCGGTAAGCAATGCTGAAAGCGCGCCTGCGAGTAAGCCGCAGACGATGCAGCCCATCAAGGCGCCCGATCCGATGAATACAGCGTGCGGCGGCGTGGGAAACAGCGGACCGAGACCGATAATGTATCGCCGAGCGGCGCCCGCCGTGGCGCTGGCCAGCGCCACCGGAATGAAACTGCGCGGCTTCCACTCAAACAGCAGCAGTTCGACGGCAAGCAGAATCGCCGCCAGCGGCGCAGCAAATGTCGCGGACATCCCTGCCGCCGCTCCAGCCACCAGCAGGGTCTTCCGCTCCGCACTGGTCAGATGAAAGAACTGTGCGATCATCGACCCAATGGCACCGCCGGTCATGATGATGGGGCCTTCCGCGCCGAAAGGCCCTCCGGTTCCAATGGACAGCGCCGCCGACAGCGGTTTGAGAATGGCCAGCCGTGGTTGCACCTTGCTGCCGCTGATCAAAATTGATTCGATAGCCTCCGGTATGCCGTGCCCGCGAATGCGTTCAGAGCCGAAGCGCGCCATGAAACCGATCACCAGTCCGCCGGCGACGGGCACCAGCACAGCCCACCAGCCCAGGTGATTGCCCGCAGGCGAAACCAGTGCACCGCTAATCCGCTGGTAATAAAAAAGATTCGTAAAAAAACCGATCAGGCGCAACAGCGCCAGTGCCACATACGCGCCAATCAGGCCGATGACAATAGCCATCATCGAGATGGCCAGCACGCGAAGTGTAGTTGTGAAATCGCCGAGCTTTTTGAGCTCTGGGGAACGGTTCATGCTGCTATGGCGGTCGTTGATTTAGCCCGCCACTTCAATTTTATCGCCGATTCTGTCATTCTCTTAGGCTTCTCCTATAGGTTCTATTCCGTCTATTGGATGATCCCGGGGTGACGGCAGATTCACAACTCGCTCGTCGACCCAGTTGAATGTTGGAACTGACTCTGCACGATGAATTCCACTCTCGAACAACCCCGGTTTTCCGCTCGACGTTTGTCAGGCGATGCATTAGTGTCAAGGTGTGAAATGAAATAAGGGGCAAAAACCTCGTTGCGCTGCGTTCGCAAAGATGTGGTAATTGTTGAAGCGGGAACCAAAGTAGAAGCCGACCTTGTCGCCAACAATCTCGGCAACTCCCTCTTCCATTGCCATCAGCAGGACTAAATTGATTCCGGCTTCACGACTCTCTTTCGCTATGCATAAAAGGAGCACCCTTGAAGTCCATTTGCCTCGCACTCATTCTTCTCTGCGCAGCTATAGCCCGCGCCCAGGGCAACTATGAGATTCAGGTCTATGGCGTCGAAACCGTTGCTCCCCGCAGCACCATGGTCGAACTCCACTCCAACTTCACCGCCGACGGCCATCCGAGCCATAGGCGGCATCGCGGCCACAAACCACGCCGAACACGAAACCATTGAAATCACCCAGGGAATCAACGACTGGTCCGAAGTAGGTTTTTATATATTCACCAGCGAGCAGAGCGGCCTTGGCGTCCAGTGGGTCGGCGACCACATCCGTCCCCGCGTCCGCGTGCCGGAAAAGTGGCGCTGGCCGGTCGGCGTCAGCCTCTCCACTGAGATCGGCTACCAGCGCGCGCTCTTCTCGCCCGATACCTGGACCTGGGAGATTCGCCCCATCGTCGATAAAACCACCGGCCGCTGGTACTTTGCCGTCAACCCCGCTCTTGAGCGCACCTGGCACGGCCCCGACGTCAATCTAGGCATAGGCTTCTCGCCCGCCGCCAAAATCAGCTACGACTTTACGAAGAAAATCACTGGCGGCCTCGAGTACTACGCCGATTACGGCAGCATCACCAATATCGCCAGTCTGCACAATCAGCAGCAGCAGCTCTTCCCTGCCATCGACCTCAACGTCTCGCCAGATTGGGAGATCAACTTCGGCGTAGGCATAGGCCCCACCGCCGCCACCGATCATTGGATCATAAAAGGAATCATCGGCCGCCACTTCAACTGGGGAAAGCACAAAGGCTGAGCTCTACCGCACCATCTCCAACGCTCGGATCGTCTCCTTGCGCACCGTCAGCCGCTCCACCAGGTCCGTGCGCACCTCGTATCCCCGCCCTGGCGTATCCAGAACTTCAATCTCGCCCTGCGGAGTCACCGTAACCTCCGGCTCGATAATGTCCTCTTTCCAATAGCGCTTCGAAGCCGAAACATCGCCGGGCAAGCTGAAGTTCTCTAGCGTCGACAGCGCAATATTGTGCGACCGTCCCACGCCGCTCTCCAGCATCCCCCGCACCACACCGGAATCCCGCGCTCCTGCGCCGCGTTATGCACCGCAATCGCCTCTGAGAACCCGCCCACGCGCCCCAGTTTGATATTGATAATCCGGCACGACTCCATCTCAGTCGCCGCCAGCGCATCCCTCCGGTTATGGATCGATTCATCCAGGCAGATGGGCGTTTGCAGCCGCTTTTGCAGCATCGAATGGTAATAGAAATCGTCATGCCATAGCGGCTGTTCGATCATCAGCAGGTCAAACTCGTCAAACTCCAGCAGGTGGTCGGCGTCCCGCAGCCTGTATGCCGAGTTGGCGTCGCAACTCAGCATGATATCCGGCCACTTGTGCCGCACCCGCTCAAAGACCTCCATATCCCAGCCCGGCTTGCACTTCAGCTTGATGCGCTGGTAGCCGGCTGCCAGTTCCTTTTCGATCACCGCCATCAGTTCGGGAATCGAGGGCTGAATCCCCAGCGAAACCCCGCACGGAATCGTCTCCCGCACTCCGCCCAGCAGGTTCGAGAGCGAAATCCCCAGCCGCTGCGCCTCCAGATCCCAAATCGCATTTTCCAGCGTCGCCTTGGCCATGCGGTTGCCCCGCACCTGGCGGAAAATTCCAGGGCAATCCCCGCCATGCTCAGGCGATTCGGCAGCCAGCATCGGCCCCAGCTCATTCACAATCACAGCCCAGGCGCTGTCGGTCGATTCTGCTGAGAAGAACGGCCGCTCGCCCGCCGTGCACTCCCCCCACCCGGTCAGTCCCTCTGACAGAATCTCGGCCAGCAGAATCCTCCGCTTGCGGGTGATGCCAAAGCTGGTTTCAAAGGGACGCACCAGGGGCATGTGCAGTTCGCGCAAGAAAATTGCATCAATTCTCATAAGTTTTTTAGTGTCCTTCCGGAGATCACTTCATCATCGCTTAGGTGAGGGGGCCCAATTCGAAGATTCCATTTCCTTCCGCATCCCGGTCGAAGCCGAGTACGGCCAACCCTTTAGAAAATGCCTCTTGAAACTTCCGGCGGTTCTCCATCTGAACGGCGAGCGCTCGTCCCCGCCCCGCTTCGCTTGCCTTCCATTCGTAAATCGAAGCAGGAACCAGTATACGTTCCTCAATAGGATGCTCGGTTGCCAGGGCGACCCTCCATTAAATTGTCTAACCCTCGACGAATCGAGCCGCCACTCCGCCAGCAAGCGGTCCGTAGGCAGCCCGCCCTGCAACCGAGAAGAGGATAAACCATAGAAATTAACCCGGTACTCGCGAACCACCGCTCCCAGCCTGTGGATATTGAGAAAAGCGTTTTTGATCTCCAGCGGATCGAAGGTCCATTCCATCAGCCGGATCCCTCGCGAAAGCGCCTCACGCCGTTGCTCCAGCTTGAGTTGCGTACCAAGCCCATGATTCCGGTACCCCTCTTTCACCGCCAGCATATGCGAATGCAGATAAGCCCGCGGCTCGCCTTGTCCGCTCTTCACTCCCGGCAAAGAAAAAGCAAACCCAACCAGCGATTCCGCCCCACTCTCCGCCCCTCCGCCGGAGATCGCCGAATCGAAGGCCCCAATCACCTGCCCGCCGATCTTCTGCGCCACCAGAAAAGCCTTGCGCGGAACCACGTCGCTCTCATCGTAACCCCAGGTCTCAATCTGAAGCCGAACGCAAGCCCCCAGTTCCTCAAGCCCCTCGCAACGCGCGAATCTCAATCATGCCCGCACTCCAATGGCAAATGAAGTCGTGGACACTACGGAGGGAGGCGGGGGTTTCAACCCCCGCAATAAGCCGTCAACAAAAACGTCGGCTTTAGCCCCGGAAAGATGTACTGTGTCAGGGCACGACTTCACAGGTTGCGGAAAAAAGGCTGGTGAACCGGATAAGGCACGATGGTTTCCACAGGGCGATACGGTATGTATTAGTCATGCGCGGAAATGACGAGCAACAGGAAGCGGTATTCAGCTACATCGGCCTTGAACAGCGAGTGCCGAAGGATCATCCATTACGTGCCATCCGGCAGATGAGCGATGCAGCATTGCGGGAGTTGGACTCCGAGTTCCAACAGCTGTACGCGCGGCGCGGGCGGCCGTCGATTGCTCCGGAGAAGCTGATACGGGCGCAGTTATTGCAGGTACTGTATTCGGTGCGGTCGGAGCGGCAACTGATGGAGCAGTTGGACTACAACCTTCTTTTCCGCTGGTTTGTGGGACTCAACATCGACGACCCGGTGTGGGATGTGACGGTATTTACCAAGAACCGCGAGCGTCTGATTGAGGGCGAGGTTGCCGAACAGTTGTTGCTGGCGGTGGTGGAACAGGCGCGTGCGCATCAGCTTTTAAGCGAGGAGCATTTCACCGTGGACGGTACTTTGATTCAGGCCTGGGCCAGCCGTCGCAGCTTCCGGGAGAAGCCCGATCCGCCCAGCCGGGGCACGGGAACGCGAGGCCGCAAGCTGCTGCGCGACACGCATGAGTCAGCCACCGACCCGGAGGCGCGTTTGTATAAGAAGAGCGGGGCGGCGGTAGCGGTGCCCAGCTACCTGGGCCATGTGCTGACGGAGAACCGCAACGGACTGGTGGTAGCAGCGATGGTGACGCAGTCCAGCAAGACGGCGGAACGGGAGGCTGCATTGGTGATGGTGGACAAGCTGAAACGCGCCGTGGTGAGCACGCTGGGCGCCGACAAGAGTTATCAAGAGGAGCAGTTTGTTGGTCAGTTGCGCGCCCGCCGCATCAGGCCGCATGTAGCCGAATACGCGCCCAATCCGAAATGGCCCAACTGGCTTACCGGAGAAGAACGCAACAGCGAAGGATTTGCCATCAGCCAGAGGAAGCGGAAGCTGGTGGAGAAGGTGTTCGGCTGGGCCAAGCAAGATCGGGCCGTCCGGCAGGTAAAACTGCGCGGCAGGGCACGAGTCGACTGGCTGTTTAGCCTGGTTGCCACAGCGCACAACCTGCTGCGCATGCAGAAGCTGATTCCGGCGCAGTAAGTCCGGGGGATAGGTGTCTCTGGAGGCCGCAAAATCGGATCTCCAGAGGAGCAAATCAACAGCAGTACAACCGATTTGAAGTGAAAAAACTCAACGGTGCGACTCGGAATCGAAAAATGAACGACTTTTTCCGCAAGCTGTTCAGTCGTGCCGAGAGGTGCGCAAAATGAAAGCGGGCTTTAGCCCCTGAGGGACGTTCTTCGCAAATCACACTCACACTCACACTCCTTCATCTTCCAGAACTCGCTCCGCCAGTTTCCTCTTCGCCCCCGCCCAAAGCTCCTCCAACTCCACAGGAGAAAGCTCCTCCAACGGCCTCGCCGCCGCAACTTCCATCTCCCTGAACCGCTCCCGAAACCGCAAATTGCATCCCCGCAGCGCCATCTCCGAGTCCACGCCCAAATGCCGTCCCAAATTCACCACGGTAAACAGCAAATCGCCCAACTCCGCCTCCACAGCCGGCTTCCGTCCCGGATCATCCGAAGCAGCCTCAGCCTCCAGCTCCGTCGTCTCCTCCGCCAGCTTGGGCAGCAAGTCCCTCCAGCTCGGCCAGTCAAACCCCGCCTTCTGCGCCTTGGCCCCCAACTTCGCAGCCTCGGCCAGCGCCGGCATCGCCCGCTGCACCCCATCTAGTCGAGAACCTGGAAGCCTTTGCGCCGAAGGCGCATCTGCTGCATCGAATGCCGCGTCTGCCGCGTGCAATGCCTCCGCAGCCTTGATCTGATCCCAATTCCGCAGCACCTCTGCCGAAGTCCCGGCCGCGTCCACATCCGCCCGATTCCCCGCTGCCCGTGAAGCTTCATCGCCAAACACATGCGGATGCCGCCGCACCAGCTTCCGGTTCAGGTTATCCAGCACCTCGGCAATCGTGAAATGCCCATCGTTCGCCGCCATCTCCGCATAAAACAACACCTGCAGCAGCAGATCGCCCAACTCGTCCTTGAGATGCGGCCAATCCCGACGCTCGATCGCATCGAAGACCTCATAGGTCTCCTCAAGCGTATATTTGCGGATCGAATCGAAGGATTGTTCACGGTCCCATGGGCACCCATCCGGAGCCCGCAACCGCGTCATAATCTTTACCGACTGCTCAAACAACGCCGCCGCCCGCGCAGCATCGGTCTCACTCTGCGCCGCGGAAGCCTGTGCGTTGGAGCGTTCAGGCGGAAGTCCCATTGTGACCAGTTTACCTTCCCAGCCAGGCAGTACCGGGTGCCTCACCCCGGGTGGCCCAGGTCCGGGGTCCCCACGGACAGGTCTTAGTCCGTGGGGTGGAGGCCTCGCTTCTGAGACCTGGGATTCCACAAATCTCGAACCACCGGGTGCCCCCTTCGGCGCGTCTTTGTGCCTAAGGTGGGACTGCCACAAATCTCCGTGCCCCATCCATTCCGCTCTTTTCTGCGGAATGGGTGGGATCCCACAATACTCAATCCGCTAATCGCTACGGAGCCGTATACTCAACCTCGGATCATGATTCGAATTCTGGGAACAATCTTCGCGGGCCTTTTCGGCCTCGCCTTCGGCAGCTTCCTCAACGTCTGCCTGAGCCGCTGGCCCGAAGGCGAGAGCGCGGTCCACCCCCGCTCCCACTGCCGTCACTGCGACCACACGCTCTCCTGGTGGGAAAACATCCCACTAATAAGCTGGCTAGCCCTCCGCGGCCGCTGCCGCAACTGCCGTACTCAGATCGGCTGGCGCTATCCACTGGTCGAGTTGGCTATTGGAATACTCTGGGCACTTACCGCCTGGCGTTCCCTGCCACTGTTCCTTGATCCAAGCCTCGACATCACAGACTTCTATTTCGCCTTAGCAGATGCAATCGGAAAGATGCTCTTCTATTGGCTAATGGCGGCACTGGCAGTCCTCGATGCAGAAAACTTCTGGCTCCCTAATCTGATCACCCTGCCGGGAGCTCTGGTGGGTCTAATACTGAGTTGCGTATTGATGGTTCACAATTATCATCGCGCCGATATTAGAATGACGTATGCATATCCAGCGATCTATTTAGTGTTCGGCATCCTCGCCGCCGCCGGCCTGATCCTTCTCATCCGCTGGCTCTACTGGCTAGTCCGCCGCCGCGAAGGCATCGGCCTCGGCGACGCCAAGTTGATGGCCCTGCTAGCTGCATGGCTAGGCCTGCCCGGCGCTCTCCTCGCCTTCGCTATCGGCGTAGTTCTCGGAGTGATAGCCGCCCTTGTCCTCCTAACAATCCCGAAATCAAAAACCCAATCCGAAAGCTGGTCCCTGACCAAGCTCCCTTTAGGCACCTTCCTCTGCATAGGTGGCATCGTCAGCAGCCTTGGGGGCCAACCCATCATCGCAGCCTATCTCCATTGGTCCGGCTTCTAACCCCCCAACCCATCCGCCGCTTTCGTGTTATACGTAGTGAAAACAACGCATGCTAAACTCACCCGCAGGAGAAAGTCGCATGAGTCTCAGCCAGTTTCTTGGCAAGCAATTCATCAAGGTCATCGAGTGGAACGAGCCGGAAAACGGAATCCTCGCCTATCGCTATCCCATGCTCGATATGGAGATAGAAAACGGCGGCCAGCTCACCGTGAGCGAATCGCAAATGGCCGCCTTCGTCAACGAAGGCAAAATCGCCGACGTCTTCGGCCCCGGCCTGCACACCCTCAATACCCGCAATCTTCCCCTGCTAACCGATCTGATGAACTGGGACAAGGCGTTTGAATCCCCCTTCAAGTCCGAGGTCTACTTCTTCTCCACCCGCCTGCAGATCGACCAGAAATGGGGCACGGCCACGCCCATCACCATCCGCGACAAGGAGTTCGGCGCCGTTCGCCTCCGCTGCTACGGCATCTACTCCTATCGCATCGCCGATCCGCGCGTCTTCTTCAACCAGATCAGCGGCACCCGCGACAGTTACTTCGCCACCGACCTCGAAGGCCAGTTGCGCGACACCATCATCGCCCGCATGACCGAAATCTTTGCCGCCAGCGATCTTTCCTTCCTCGACATGGCCGCCAATCAGGGCGTTCTCGGCGATAAGATCGTCGAGCCAGATGAAGCCGGCCTTCGCTGCGCTCGGCCTCGCGCTGGACCAGTTCGTCGTCGAAAACGTCTCCCTGCCCGAAGAACTGCAAAAGGTCCTCGATCAGCGCATCGGCATGAACATGGTGGGAGATCTCGGCCGCTATACGCTCTACTCGGCGGCCGAGTCGCTCGACCTCTCCGCCGCTAACACCAGCGGCGCAGCCGGAATGGGCATGGGTCTCGGCGCTGGCGCCGCCGTAGCGCAAGTTCTCTCCAACGCTCTCAAGCCGGTAACCGCTGTCCCGCCCGCAACCGCTGCCCCGGTTCAAGCCGCAGTCTCAGCGGGCACAAAGTTCTGCATCGAGTGCGGCAAATCCATCCCTCAAGACGCAAAATTCTGCGCGGAATGTGGGAAGGCCACAATGAACTGCCCCTCCTGCGGAGCCTCCATGCGCCTCAAAGCCGGTGAGGACAGCTTCAAGTGTGACTACTGCCAGAGCGTCTTTTTCCCGGAAAAGAACGAGGACGGTGTGCGTGTCCTCGGCGAACCTGCCGGACAGGCCTGCCCGGTCTGCAATGCTCCACTCGTTAAGGCTGCCCTCGCCAAGGTCCCCATCGTCTATTGCACAAAGTGCAGCGGCATGCTGATTCCCATGCCGGCCTTTGAGACTCTCGTCGATGAATTGGAGCCGGCGTCAGGCACGGCCCTCGTTGAACCCACAGCCGAAAGCATGGATTTGCGCCGCAAAATCGGATGCCCCGGTTGCAATCGTCCCATGGACGCCCATTTCTACGCCGGCCCCGGCCACGTAGTCATCGACTCCTGCGAGGACTGCTCGCTCATCTGGCTCGATCACGGCAAGCTGATGCGCCTCGTCCTGGCCCGCAAGCTCGACGAAGCATAGCATTCGTTGGCCGCTGCAAAACGTGCCCGTGCGGTAGGTCCGGATTTACACCAGACATACCGCGACGTAATCGATAGCCGACACAAATCATTAGCCGGCACAAACGCGCCGGAGGCTTAGAGTTAGTTAGCCCCGCGCTTCAGCGTGGGGAATAGAGATTCCAAAAGTTTCCTAAAGGAGTCCCGTAGGGACGGCGCAAAGGCATTATTTATATAGGGACAAACGGCCCGGAAGAGACCGCCTACTTCCCCGCCTGCGCGTCCGCAGGTTTTTTGGCATTCGCAATCTCCGGCTCCTTCAGCGCCTTGGTTGCATCCTTGGCGTGCCTGCTCCCCGGATCGTAGTCGATAACCTTCTGATAATTGGCCCGCGCATCCGCAAAATCGCCCAGATGGCGCTCGCACTCCGCCAAACCCCAATAAATCTCCGGCTCCTCTGGATCCAACACCAAGGCAGACTGAAAGCGCGATAATGCCCCCTTCCAATCCTTGTTGTCCATGTAGTACTTCCCCACACTGATGTCTTCGGATGAGGTCTCCTTATGTTCGGCCTCTATCTCTGTATCTTTCTTTTTCCTCTTTCCTGTCTGATCGTCCTCCGGCCTTGGCAGCAGCCTGTCTATCCCCGATATGCTGGAGCTCCACGTCTGGTCCGCTCCATTGTCAGCCGCCGGAGCAGCATCGTCGGGACTGCGAACCGGATCCTGGTCCTCACCCGGAAGCGGAAATCTCCGTGCATCCGATCCGTTCTCCGGCCCACCGTAGCTATCGTCGTTCGGAATGAACTCTCTCTTCGTGGGCAGCACCGGAACATTGCTGGTATCCGTGGGAAACGGATTCGCCTCCGACTGCGGCGGTGCTGCAGCCGGCTTCTGGCCATCGGCGGCAGGCGTGCTCTGCCCACCCCCTGGCGCCTGCGCAGTGAGCCGCGTCGCCGCCAACAGGCAGCCCGCAAAGACCAGCGCAATCAGATGGCCCCGTCTCATCTTCCTCTCGCCCCACCCCTCTTCATTTTAATTGCCGCCCATGCGGCGCAATCAATCTGTACACTAAAGGAAAGCATCGCACATTCTTATGGCCCTTATCATCCGTTCTTCCTCCATCCACGCCGCCGGCTGCTATACCACCACCCCCATTCGCAAGGGCGTCCGCGTAGTCGAATACACAGGCCCCCGTCTCACCAAGCAACAGGCTGACAAGAACTACGAAAACTCGTCCATCACCTACCTCTTTGGACTTGGGAACGGCAAGATCGTCATCGACGGTCACTCCATGGCCATGTTCATCAATCACAGCTGCGACCCCAACTGCGAAACCACCGAAGAGAACGACCGCATCTGGATCAAGTCCATCCGCAAAATCGCCGCCGGCGAAGAGATCACCTACGACTACTGCCTCTACGATGGCGGTGACGACAATGCCACCTGCAACTGTGGCGCAAAAACCTGTCGCGGCACCATGTACTCGCCCAAAGAAGTCCGCCGCCGCAAATCCGCCGCCAAAAAAGCCAACAAAAAGTCTGCAAAAAAGAAGCGCCGCAAGGCCTGAAGCACCAAACTGTTCAGAATTGCGAGCCAGTGAAACCGCGGAGCAATAAAACTGCCTCCATCAATGTCGCCGCTAACCTGCCAACTTGCCATCCCCGCGTGAGCGGGGCCAACTCGCTGCATTTTGTTCCAACAAACTGTTTCCGTTTGTATCGGCCAATTAGCTATATACGTGAAAGCCTGTTTCTATCCCAGATAGATCAGGCAGCTTCCTATCGCCGCACAGCCCCATTCTCCTACCCCAGCGCCTGCACCGTCCCCTTGCCCACCAGCTCTTCCACCCGCTCCACCCAATCCCGATCCGCCGCCACGCTCATCCCCTCCGGCTCCAGCAGCACCGCATACTCGCCCTTCTTTTCCAAGTGCAGCATCACCTTCCCCGGTCCCGGAGCCGCATCCGCCGCACTCTTCAGCTCAGCCAACATCTCCTCCGTCGCCCGTTCCAGGTTCACGCGAATCCTCACCGTCCCCGGCAGCTTCACTTGCACCTCTTCGAGCGCCACAATCGAGCTCACCGCAATCTTCGGCGCCGCATCCTCATCCCCCATCAGAACCCCGCGCACCAACACCGGCGCCTCAATCTTCAGCGCCCCGCTCAGCCGCTCATAATCCCGCGAAAAGCAAATCAGCTCAATCTTCCCTGACGCATCCTCGAGCCCCGCCTGCGCATAAAGCTTCTGGTCCCGTTTGCTCTTCTGCACCCTCAGCCCCAGAATCATCCCCGCCACCTGCACCTCGTCCGCCGGATCGGTCTGTGCGCCCCAGCGCCTCTCCGGCGCCTTGCGTTCCAGAGCCTCGGCCACTGGAATCACTCCCGTCAAATTCCTCAGCTTATCCGCATACTTGTCCAGCGGATGCCCTGAGACAAAGAACCCCAGCACCTCTTTTTCATTGGCCAGCCGCACGCTCTCTTCCCACTCCGCCACCTTTGGCAGATCGTCCGCACCGCGTCCCGCTTTCGGCCCTTCGTCAAAGAGCCCAAACAGTCCCGTCTGTCCCTGCGCCGCATCCCTCTGCGCCTTCTGCGCCCGCTCCATCGCCTTATCCACCGCCGCCATCAGCTGCCCGCGCCCGCCCAGCGAATCCAGCGCTCCCGATTTGATCAGGGACTCGATCACCCGCTTATTCATCACCCGCAAATCGACCTTCTCACAAAATTCCCAGAAGCTCTTGAAACTCCCGCCCGCCTCCGTCCGCGCCTTCAAGATCGACTCGATCGCGTTCCCGCCCACATTCTTCACCGCCGCCAGCCCAAACCGAATCGCCTGTCCATCCGCTGTAATGTGTGGCGTAAACTGCGCCCCGGAAATCTGCACATCCGGCGGCTCCACGCGAATCCCAATCTCCCTGCACTCGCCGATATACTTCACCACGCTGTCCGGCTTCGATGTTTCGCTCGTCAGCAGCGCCGCCATAAACTCCACCGGGTAATGCGTCTTCAAATAAGCCGTCTGGTAGGCCAGCAGCGCATAGGCCGCCGAGTGCGACTTGTTAAATCCATACCCGGCAAACTTCTCCATGTGGTCAAAAACTTCTCCGGCAATCCCCTTCCCATGCCCCAGCGCCGCCGCGCCTTCCATAAACCGTTCCCGCTGCGCGGCCATCTCCTCGGCCTTTTTCTTGCCCATCGCCCGCCGCAACACGTCCGCCTCGCCCATGCTGTAGCTCGCCAGCACGTTGGCAATCTGCATCACCTGTTCCTGGTAGACGATTACCCCGAACGTTCCCTTCAAGATCTCTTCGATCTCCGGCAGCATGTACTCCACCTTGCGCCGTCCCCACTTGCGCTCGATAAAGTCGTCGATCATGCTCATCGGTCCCGGCCGGTACAGCGCATTCAACGCCGTCAGATCCTCCACACTGTCCGGCTTATACCGCCGTAGAATGTCTCGCATCCCGCTTGACTCAAACTGGAAAACCCCTGAAGTCAGCGCGGAATGAAAAACCTTCTTGAAAGTCTCCTCATCAGCCGGCGGAATCGTCTCAATGTCCAGCTTCTCCCCGCGGCTCACTTCGATCAGCTTCAGGCAATCGTCAATCACCGTCAGAGTCGTCAGCCCCAGAAAGTCCATCTTCAGCAGGCCCATCTTCTCCACCGCCGTCATGTCGTAAGCGGTCACAATTTCGTCGTTCTTGGTCCTGGCCACCGGAACCAGCTCAGTCAGCGCCCGCGGCGCAATCACCACCGCCGACGCATGCACCCCGGCCCCGCGCACCAGCCCCTCCAGCTTTTTCGCCGTATCCAGCAGCTCGCGAATCACCTGGTCGCTGTCGTAGAGCTTCTGCAACTCCGGCACTTCTTCCATCGCCTTATCCAGCGTCATTCCCACCGTCGCCGGAACCAGCTTCGCAATTCGGTCCACGTCCCCATACGGCATATCCAGCGCCCGCCCGCAATCCTTAATCGCCGCCTTCGCCGCCATGGTATTGAACGTGATAATCTGCGCCACCTGCTCGCGTCCATACTTCCGCGTTACGTAGTCGATCACCTCGCCACGCCGGTTCATGCAGAAGTCCACGTCGATATCAGGCATCGAAACCCGCTCCGGATTCAGAAACCGCTCAAACAGCAGCGTGTTCTGTAGTGGATCGATGTTCGTAATCTCCATCGCATACGCCACCAGCGACCCCGCTGCCGACCCACGTCCCGGTCCCACCGGAATCCCATGGTCCCGCGCATATTTAATGAAGTCCCACACAATCAGAAAGTACCCCGCATAAGTCATCTGCTTGATAATTCTGATTTCATGCTCCAGCCGCGCCTGGTACTGATCGGCTTTCGCTCGCAGCACTCCGCGCAACTCCAGTTGCCGAACCGCCGTCTCCATCCGCTTCTTGAATCCCGCCCGGCAAACCTCCTCGAAGTAGCTGTCGATGGTGTGTCCCTCCGGCACCGCAAACTCCGGAAACGGATTGTCCACCGGTTGCAGCGTCAGATTGCACCGCTCGGCAATTTCCATCGTCCGCTCCAGCACCGAAGGCGAATCCTTGAACAGCCGCGCCATCTCGTCCGCGCCCTTCACAAAAAACTGGTCGCTATCGAACCGGAATCGCTCCTTGTCGTGAATCTTCGCGCCCGTCTGCACGCAGAGCATCACGTCGTGTGCATGGCGAATCCTCCCCCCACAGATAATGCGAGTCGTTGGTAGCCACCATCGGAATCGCCAATTCCTTTTCCAGCCGGAACAGCGCCTCATGAATCCGTTTCTCGTCCGCCAGCCCCTGGTCCTGAATCTCCAGGAAAAAATTCCCCTTGCCAAAAATATCCTCATACTGCGCCGCCACGCCGCGAGCCTTCTCGTAGTTCCCCGCCATCAACTCCTCGCAAAGCTCCCCGCTCAGGCACCCTGAAAATCCAATCAACCCCTCCGCATGTTCCGCCAGATATTTCTTGCTCACCCGAGGCTTGCGATAGAACCCATGCAGCGAAGCCTCCGAAGTAATCCGAATCAGGTTCCTATACCCTTCCTCGTTCTCCGCCAGCACCAGCAGATGATTGTTCTCGTCCCCCTCGCCCGGCGCCCGGTGATCCTCATGTTTGCAGATATAAAGCTCGCACCCCAGAATCGGCTTGACCCCGCGATCCTTGGCAGCATTAAAAAAGTGCACCGCCCCATAAATATTTCCGTGGTCCGTCATAGCGACAGACCTCTGCCCCAGCGTCGCCACCCGGTCCACCAGCTTGGTAACGTCACAAGCCCCATCCAGCAGCGAATACTCCGTATGCAAATGCAAATGCGTAAATTCAGCCATAGCTACCCTTGATTCTAGTCGTCAATCCGCCCCATCAGTCCGTGCAAAAGCCGGCCGGAATCCTGCTAGGTGCCCCATCCATGACGCCGGGTGCCCCAGGTCCCGCTTTTGGGACCTGGGAAACCACAAAACCCAACCACCGGCCCTCGGGTTTTCCTTGTCCCGTCAGGGAGAAAATGAAAATAGCCCAGGGTGAAACCCTGGGTTTCGGTCCACCAAAAACCCACCCCGTCCTGTAGGGACGTGATGAAATCTCAATAATCCGCCCCGCAATTTGCAGATTATTAAACCCTCTTCGCGCACAATACTTTGTAGGGGGGAAGCGCGAAAAATGCTCCCCGCACATTGGCTGAAACCAACCGGCCTCAAAAAGCCCCGTAACTCCTTTCCTGTCTATAATCTGGCAATAACTCGCCTGGAATCAGACGCTTACAGCGGATCACCACCTCTAACCCATTGATATTAAGGCACTTATTTCCAGAAATAGGTGGGGGGGGTAAGGATAAGAAAAGTGCGTCCGTTCGAGGAAAAACAGGACAGAATGCGCTAGACTCCCATACAGATTCAAGAAAGGAGGAAGCCCATGTACGAAGTCGGCCAAAAAGTATTGGTCATTACAGACAAAGGAATCACCTTCGACGCCACCGTTATGGCCACTGCCAAAGGCGACGGCGGACCGGGAGCTTACAAGGTTGCCATGAACGATCGCGGCCCCGAGCAACTCGCGCAGTGGCACAAGGCCGCAGACGTCTTCATCCTCGACCAGACATGGCAGGAAAAGCGCGACTCCTGGAACGATTTCCTGAAGGAATAGCCGCTTCAAGAAAAATGCTGGGGGCAAACCAGATCTCCACACCTGCGGCATTGCCCACCAATTCTGTCCCTTTATCGCGGCAGTTATCGTGAACTAAACTGATCCCAATGAACGATCAGCAATGGCAAACGCTTGTCTCGGTAATCCGTGGAGAAACCCTCCGCCCGCTCCCCACAGCCTTCATCGTCGATTGTGCCTGGCTCCCCAATTGGGCAGGCCACACAATTATGGATTACTACACCAGCGAACGCATTTTCTTCGACGACAATCTCAAGGCCATTCGCGCCTTTCCGGAAACGATCTGCCTGCCCGGCTTCTGGTCGGAATACGGGATGTGCACTGCGCCCTCTGCCTTTGGATCCGTCTCCATCTGGGGCGAAAATGAGTTCCCCTTCGCCAAAAAAGTGCTGCTCTCACCCTCAGACGTTGACCGCCTCGAAACGCCCGATCCGCGCAAGCACGGGCTGCCCCCGCTGGTTATCAAGCGCCTCCAGCACCTGCGGCCGGAGATCGAAGCAGCCGGCCACAAAATCCGTTTCGCCGTCGAGCGTGGCCCGCTCAACATCGCCTCCTTCCTGATGGGCACGCCGGAGTTCCTTGAGGCACTCAAGACAGCTCCCGAGCAAATGCATCGCCTGCTCTCAATCATTACGGATTTTCTCGTTGACTGGATCGCGGTTCAGCGCCAAGCATTCCCCTCCATCGACGGCATCCTCCTGCTCGACGACATTGTTGGCTTCGTGAGCCGCCGCGACTTCGAGACCTTCGGCTTGCCTTATATGCAACGCATCTTCAGCGCCGATGTGACGGTGAAGCTCTTCCACAACGATTCGCCCTCGAAGGCCAGTGCGCCCATGCTTGCAGACGCGGGAATCAATCTGCTCAACTTCGGCATTCAGCACACCATCGCGGAGATGAAGTCCTGGACTGGCAACCGCATCGCATTGATGGGCAACATCCCTCCCCGCGACGTGCTGGCCGCAGGAACCCCTGCCGATGTAATCCGTTCAGTAAAGGAAATGCTGGGCCCACTCGATGACCGCTCCCGCCTGATTGTTTCCTGCGCCGGAGGAATGCCCCCCGACGCGCCCACAGAAAATATCAAAGCATTGATCTCGACAGTCGAGGAGCTAACCCGCTAACTTGCGAACTTGCCAACGCCCGTGCAGCGGGCGATAACTCGCTACCTCACCACCAGCCGCGTAAACGGCTCCACATAAGCCATCAGATAAACAAACACTCCCACCAGCGAAGCCAGTGCCAAACTGTGCAGAAAAACGTAGCGCAAAATCGTCCCCTCTTGCCCATAGCTCTGAGTAGCCGTGCTCGCCACCACAATACTCGGCGCAGCGATCATCTTCCCCATCACTCCACCTGCCGAGTTAGCCGAGCACATCAGCACCGGCGAAACTCCGATCTGCCGCGCTGTCATCTGTTGCAAACTGCCGAACAGCACATTGGATGAAGTATCCGACCCCGTGCTAGCCGTCCCCACCCATCCAATCAGCGTGCCAAAAAACGGATACAGCGCCCCCGTCCGCGCAAACGCCAGGCCCAAAGTCGCATCCAGCCCGCAATAGCGCGTAACAAATCCCAGCGCCAGCATCGCCGCAATCGTCATCACGGCAAATCGGATGCTGAACACCGTCTTCACAAATGCCACAGCCAGTTCCCTCGGCCCCAGCCCCATCAGCAAACCCGCCAGCACCGCCGCAACCAGAATCGCCGTCCCTGTCGTCGTCAGCCAGTTCAGGTTGAAGATCGCAGCCTCAGCCGTCGGCTTGGCAACCACCGGCGGAATCCTCTCCACCGCGTTGTGCAATCCAGCTACAGTGATCTTCACCGTGGTCGTCGCATCCGCCCACTGCGCAAGCCGTGGTATCCCCCACACAAACACCATCACACTCAGAACCAGCCACGGCATCCACGCCTTGAAAGTAGTAGCCGCCCCATGCTCAAAGCGCACTCGCGCTTCCCCGCTCACCACCTCGCGCTTTGCGTTAATTACTCGTTTCGGCTTCCAGAATCGCAGGAAGACAATCAGCGCAACAATCGTCGCCATCGCCGCCACAATATCCACCAGCCCAGGCCCCGTGTAGGTAGCCATCAGCAACTGTGTCAGAGAGAAGGTCAGCCCCGCTACCAGAATCGCCGGCCAAACCTCCACCATCGCCTTGAATCCCGCATAAACCCAGATCAGCCAGAACGGCACTAGAAAGCAAAACGGCGTCAGTACAATCGCGATCACCTTTGAAAGCGTCAGCACATCCAGTCCGGTCACCCCATGCAGCGCCACAATCGGAATCCCCAGCCCGCCGAAAGCCACCGGAGCGGTATCGGCAATCAGCGCCAGCCCCGCCGCCTCCACCGGCCTGAACCCAAGACTGATCAGAATCGCACCGCACACCGCCACCGGAGTGCCAAACCCCGCCGTCCCCTCAAACAGCGCCCCCAGGGCAAACGCAATCAGCAGCAGTTGCAAACGGCTGTCATCGGTAATGTTCGCCAGGCTCTGCTGCAGCGTCTCGAAATGCCCCGTCTTCACCGTCAACTGATATAGAAAGATCACCGGCAAAATAATCCAGCAGATGGGAAACACTCCATACCCAGCTCCATAAGCGGCCGAAGTCAGCGCCAGCCGCACCGGCATATGAAAGACCGCAATCGCCACCGCTAGCGCCGTTCCCAGCCCCAGCACCGCCGCAACGTGCGCCTTCAGCCGCAAACCCGCCATCGCCCCCAGCAGCACCAGCACCGGCAGCGCCGCAATCAACGTCGATAGCCACCAATGCCCCGTGGGGTCGTAGCTCTGCGACCACCTCCCGGTTGCCGGATTGGTCTTAAGCAGATACGCCACGCCCAAGATCAGCACCAATACCCCAGCGCCGATCAAAACCACCGACAAAATAGATGCAGGCTTGTTGTCCGGCATTGGTCCTTTGCCACTGTCTGCAGACGGAGTCGATCCCATATCACCTCGCAGGCCCTGTTTCTCGGCATTTCCACACCGGCTTGGGGAGAAAGACAAAGTGGATGATGCATTCAGTCTACATAACCGCCGTGCAACAGGAAAAAACACCGCGCGTCAATCCGCACTCATCCTTTTTGAAATCGCCCTCGTCCGAAGGTATAAACTCATCCCAGGCCTATGCGAAACCGCATTCTTTTCCTTCTCCTGCTTCTCGCCCTCCCAGTGCTGCTGTTCGCCCAAACCCCGTCAAACCCTACCATCCCCCATGAAATCAAAATCCCCAAACCCCGCCGCCGTTCACCAGTCCGCCATCGTCATCGATACCCACGCCGACACCCCGCAGCGCTTTCGTCGATGAGCACTTCGACCTCGCCGACCCGCTCGACGGCGGCAACCTCAACCTCGATTCCATCCAGCAAGGGCAATCTCGGCGCCGAGTTCTTCTCCATCTGGGTCGAGCCCACGCTCTACAAGGGCCAGTACGCCCGCCGCACCCTGGAGCTGATCGACTCCGTCAAGCAGCAGGTCGCCAGACACCCCGATCAGATGAGTTCGTCGCCACGCCCGAGAGGCATCGAGCAGGCCCATCGCGATCACAAGCTGGCCGCGCTGATGGGCATCGAGGGCGGCCACTCCATCGAGGATTCGCATCGCCCTGCTGCGCCAGTACTACGCGCTCGGCGTGCGCTACATGACCCTCACCTGGTCCAACTCCAACGGCTGGGCCGACAGCTCCGGCGACATCGACGACGCGTCCGTCCCGCACACCAAAGAGGGCCTGACCGAGTTCGGCAAAGACGTGGTCTACGAGATGAACCGGCTGGGCATGATGGTCGATATCTCCCACGTCTCCGACCGCACCTTCTATCGCACCCTGGTCATCAGCCGCGCGCCGGTCATCGCCTCGCACTCCTCGGCGCGCGCCCTCTGCGACGCTCCGCGCAACATGACCGACGACATGCTGCGCGCCGTGGCCCGCTCCGGCGGTCCCGACTCCAAGGGCGGCGTCGTCCAGGTCAACTTCTACTCCGGCTTCCTCTCGCAGGCCTATCGCGACGCGCAGAAAGCCCTCGAGCCGGAAGATGAAAAGGCCGTGCAGGAGCTCAAAGACAAAGCCAAAGCCGAGGGCAAAGAAGTCACCTACGCCGAGATCGACAAAGCTGCAGCGCCAGTTCGCCGACCGCATTCCGCGCCCGCCGCTCTCCGTGCTCATCGACCACATCGACCACATCGCCAAGGTCGCCGGCATCGACCACGTGGGCCTGGGCTCGGACTTCGACGGCGTCAGCGGCCAGCTGCCCGAGGGCATCGACTCGCCCGCCGACCTGCCCAAGATCACCGCGGCGCTGATGGCGCGCGGCTACTCCGCCGAAGACTGCCGCAAGATTCTCGGCGGCAATCTGCTCCGCGTCTTCCGCGAAGTCGAGCAGGTCTCCAAAGAGCTGCAAGCCGAAGACCGGCCCCGCATCACAGAAAAACAGCCCTTCGATAAACCGCAGTAGGAATCGTCGCAACCCGCTTTGTATCAAACCACGGCTTTAGCCGTGCCGAAAGATCATACGGAGAGGAGGCGGTGGTTTTAACCCCTGCACTATACCGCCCAATGAATGCGGGCATTAGCCCCGGATGGAATGCCAGATGCGTGAATAAAGCTAATCAACAATTACCTGCGCCTGCTCAACCCCAAGCGCCTTAGCAAACATCAACCCTGCTCGCCCTTTCGCGTAGTAATCCTCGCTCCTGCCCTCGCAAGCGTACCCGCGCGCAGTGTAAAGCCGGATCGCGTCGCCGTTCGCCTCATCCACATGCAGCCCAATTACCCGAGCGCCCGCATCCCGCGCCGAGCCTTCCATCCGCATCAGCAACTCCCCGCCAACGCCGCTCCCACGCCGCTCCGGAGCAACCTCAAGTGTTTGTATATAAGCAATCAACCCACCCCTCTTCCGAGTCCATTCAACAATGCCAAAGCCCGCCATCCGCCCATCCTCCTCCGCAATCCAGGTTGCCGCATCGGAGTCGTTCACCAGCCGTCGCATATACCAGCGCCCGAATCGAAACGGCGGCTGAAAACAGATCTCCTCAATCGCATAAAGCTGCGCGAAATCTTCAGCAGTGTAGAGACGATAGTTCACAACCCAACTCTAACGCAATTTCAGCCGCACCATCCTACATCCCAAACGCAAAAAAGCCATCCTCGCAACGAAGATGGCTTTTCGCTTTCCGAATATCAGTCTGCCGTTTAGACCTTAGCTTCCAGATCGGCAATCACGTCAAAGAATCGCTGATCCAGCCGCCGGTTGGTGGCAATCGCTTCTTTGATGGTGATGTCGGTAATGTCAAGGCCCTTCAGCACCGCGATCCGCCCCCACTTCTTCTCGTGCACCATATCGATGGCGTGCAACCCGTAGCGCTGCCCGAGCACCCGGTCGTAAGCAGTAGGAACGCCGCCGCGCTGCGTATGACCCAGGTTGACTGAGCGGGTCTCATAGCCGGTCTTCTTCTCGATCATGTCGGCCAGCTCTTCGCCGACGCCGGCCAGACGAGCATGGCCGAAGGCGTCCAGATTGGCTGCTTCGTCGATCACTTGTCCCACTTCGGGCAAGTGGCAGCCCTCGGCCACCACCACGAGGCCATAGTGCTTGCCGTGATCGTAGTTGTGCTTCAGTAGCGCCGCCACATGGTCGATGTTCACGTCCTGCTCGGGAACCAGGATTACGTCAGCGCCACCGGCCACTCCGGCCGCATAAGCAATCCAGCCTGCATCGCGCCCCATCACCTCAATTACGATCACGCGATTATGCGAGTCGGCTGTGGTGCGAATGCGATCAACTGCCTCGGTGGCGATGGAGACCGCCGTGTCAAAGCCGAAGGTCTGATCGGTACCGTTGATGTCGTTGTCGATGGTTTTGGGAACGCCCACGCTCGGCACGCCATGCTCGCTTAGGTAGAGGGTCACCGATTGAGTGTCGTCGCCGCCCAGTGCGATCAGCGCGTCGATCCCGTTGGCCTTCAGAACCTCCTGAACCTTATCAATGCCGCCCGGAACTTTCTTCACATTGGTCCGCGAGGAGTGAAGAATCGTTCCGCCCTTCAACTGAATCCCGTCAGTGCTTTCGAGCGTGAGGGGGATCCAATTGTTGTCCAGCACACCGCGCCAGCCATTCAAAAAGCCGATAAATTCATCTCCGTAGTGGTTGATGCCCTTCTTCACTGCCGCGTAGATCACAGCATTCAGTCCGGGGCAATCGCCGCCGCCGGTCAATAAAGCAACTCGCATCGTAAAAATCTCCTTCTCAAAGGCGCGGCAATCAAGCCGGGCCGGAAATAATTCCTTGATGTGTACGTCCAGACCGAAAAAATTGCCGCTCTTGACGCCTTTATCCAGTGTATCTTGCCGGTGCAAAGCGAAATCGCGACCGTGGTCACAATCATGGATTTTTGACTAGGCTGCATTTCCTATTTAGGAAGCGCGCCGAAGTGGTTCACAATAAGGTATGCCCGGTCGTGGAGCACTGATATTGCTGGCCTTTGCCAGCCTGGTTGTTGCCGTTTTGCTGGTTCTGTTGCAGTTGACCCGCCTGGGCTTCCTGGTGCGCGCCACCATCCCCGACCGCCCGCGCCGCCGCATGTTTATCGCCTCGGTTTCCTTCCTCCTCACCTTTGCCGGCGTGCGCCTTCTGGTCCACCGCATCGTGAATCATGAAGGCCACTTTCAGTGGGTGATGGTGCATGGCGAACACATTCACCACCTGGTCTGGGGAATCCTCATCCTTCTGCTGGTGGGCTACGGCTGGCTTCTTGACCTGGGGCGTAATCACACCCCGCTCTCTATCTTCTTTAGTCGGCTCATGTCCGTCAGCTACGGCGTGGGCGCAGCGCTCACCCTCGATGAGTTCGCAATGTGGTTGAGCCTTGACCCCAATGCCTACTGGTCCAGCTCCGGCCGCCTGAGCATTGACGCCGTCATCCTCTTCGGCAGCCTGCTGTCCGTAGGCGCATGGGGCGCACCCTTCTTCCGCGGCCTAAAAGAATTATGGAGCAAGCGCGACCTCCTCGGCGGCACTCTGGCCTCGCCCATTCGCCTCGTGAGGCTGCTTCGACGGCATATAATTCGACAATCGCCTCCGAATATTGAGCCGTAATCACCCGCCCCACCCGCGCTATTGTTAATCGTCGCGGAAGTGCGCTTTAACGAGGTTTTTTGATGACGTTTGAGCCGGATTACCGCATCATCGTGGATGCCGCTACCAATAAGAAGCCCCGCCGGCTTCCCATCTACGAGCATGCAATCGACGAAAGTATCATGGCCACGGTTCTGGGCGTCGATATGAGCCTACAGAATGAAAGCATCTCCGATCTTTCCGGCCACTACGCAAAGGTCTGTCAATTCTGGAAGAACATGACCTACGATACCGTCAGCTTTGAAGCCCAGATCTGCCCCATCCTTCCCGACCATGGAGCAATTTTAGGAGGCCGTTCAGGGCCCATCCAGAACCGCGATGACTTTGAAAGGTACCCTTTTAGCAAACTTCCTGAAATCTTCTGGAACAAGTGGGAGCCCCATTTGGAAGCCCTGTCGTCCGTCATGCCGAGCGGCATGAAGGCGCTGGGCGGTTGCGGCTACGGCATCTTCGAAATCAGCGAGGACCTGGTGGGCTTTGAATATCTATGCAAGTTACAGCAGGACGATCCGGAACTGTTTTCAGATCTTTTCCTGAAAATCGGCGACCTGATGGTGACCCTGTGGAGCCGGCTGCTCGACCGCTTCGGAGATCTATTTGCGGTTTGCCGGATGGGAGACGATCTGGGCTTCAAGAGTTCCACGCTTCTGGCTCCAGGCACCATCATCGAACACATCCTTCCGCAATATCGCCGGATGATCGCCCTGGTTCACGGCGCGGGCAAGCCCTTCCTGTTGCACAGTTGCGGAAAAATCTTCTCTGTCATGGAGGAGATCATCGCCGCAGGCATCGATGCCAAGCATTCCAACGAGGACCAGATCGCTCCATTCGCGCAGTGGATCGAGCGCTACAACGATCGCATCGGCCTCTTTGGAGGCATCGACGTTGACCTGCTCTGCCGCAATGATCCGAAGACAGTCTACGAGGAAGTGCTTATGCGAGGGACTGAATACCGCCGGCAGTCCAAAGGATTCGCGCTGGGATCGGGAAACTCCATTCCCCACTATGTTCCCGTAGACAGTTATCTTGCCATGATCCGCGCGGCGCGAGAGATCCGCAGTCGAGAGCTGAATTGATTCGAGCCGCCCTGCTCTAATCGCTTCGCGAGGTTGCCTCGTCAGCGTAAATTTCGGCGATCACATCCTCGTATTGCGCCGTAATCACCCGCCGTTTCAGCTTCATTGAAGGCGTCAGCTCGCCCGTCTCGATGGACCACTCCTCGGCCACCACCCTGAACCGCTTCAGCGTCTCAAAGTTGGCCAGGCTTGCGTTCACCTCCCGCACAATCTCTCCGTAGAGCGCAATCACGCGCCTGTCGGCCACCAGTTCGGCGCGATATTTGGCCTGGATGCCGTGGCGCTTGGCCCAATCCTCCAGCGCCGCAAAATTAGGCGAGATCAGTGCGGAGATGAACTTGTGCCGGTCGCCGATCAGCGCCGCCTGCGCCACCAGCACATTGACCTTTAGCTTGTTCTCGATCGGCTGCGGCGCCACCATCTTTCCGCCTGAAGTCTTCAGCAACTCCTTCTTGCGGTCGGTGATAAAAAGAAAACCATCCGCGTCCAGATGCCCGATGTCACCGGTGCGGAACCATCCTTCCTCATCGAAACACTCCGCAGTCGCCTCAGGCTTGTGCCAGTAGCCGCCAAACACCGACGGCCCTTTCACCAGCACCTCTCCGTCTTCGGCCAGCTTCACCTTCACGTTCGACAAGATCCTGCCTGCGGCGCCCATGCGATGGCGCAGTGGCGAGTTCAGCGCGATCACCGGCGATGTCTCAGTCAGGCCATATCCCTCCCAGAGAGCCATTCCCGCCGAAGCAAACCATTTGGCGGTATCGATTCCCAGCGGCGCGCCGCCAGGCACAAAGATCCTCACCCTCCCGCCGAAGGCTTCGCGCACCTTGGAATAAACCAGCTTGTCGGCCAGCTTCCATTTCAGCGACTTGGGCTTGCGGCCATCATAAACCGTGTCGATATGCTCCGCTCCCACCCCTATCGCCCATGCAAACAGCTGCTTCTTCACCGGCGAAAGTGCGGCGCGGCGCTCTACCTCCTGGCGAATTTTCTCGAAGACCCGCGGCACTCCCACAAACACCGTGGGCTTGATCTCGCGCATCGCCTGGGGCAGTTTGTCGAATTGCGAGCAATAGGCCACCTGAACCCCGAACGAATACATAATGTAGTCCAGTGCCCGGGCAGTAACGTGCGACAAAGGCAGAAATGAAATCAATGCGTCGGTGGGGCCGAAGACGAAATCTTCAGGCGCGTAGTTGATGTTCGCGGCAATATTGCCGTGCGTTAGAACCACTCCCTTGGGAGTGCCCGTGGTGCCGGAGGTATAAATCAGCGTGGCCATGTCCTTGGGCTCGGCGGCCCGCACCAGCGCGTCGAAAATCGGATCGCGCTCGCTCCCCCTGGCGTCGGCTCCCTCAATCGCCTCAAAGTTGAAAGCAATCGCTCCTTCCGGCGGTGCTGGATCCATCATCAAAATCCGCTCGATTTTTGTCTTGTCGCGTACAGCGTTCAGCTTGTCAAACTGCAGGCGAGTGGAAACCACCGCAATACGGCAACCGGCGTCGTCTAGTTCCGCGGCTATCTGTTCACCGGTCAGCGTGGGATAGATGGGCACGTCCACGGCCCCGATAGCCAGCGCGGCAAAATCAGTAACGGCCCACTCCCAGCGGTTCTCGGCTATCAAGGCGATGCGGTCGCCCTTTTGCACGCCCCAGCCCAGAAATGCCTTGGCCAGAGCCCTCACGCGCTGGTAAATCTGGTCGGAAGAAATAGGTTGCCATTGCCCGAACTCGTCCTGCCAGAGCACGGCGCGCGGGTTGTTTGCCGCGGCTACACGGCAAAACAGATCATTGAGGGTGAAAATGGAATCGTTATTTTTCATCGGATTGAAATTAGGGTACGCGTAAAATTCGCAACGCTGCCACACGAGAGTGTATCAGCGCAAGGCCATGCTGTGGGAGGGCGAAGGCGCAAATCGTAGCTGCAAATATATTTTGAGATAATTTCCCGGCTCGTCTTGCATACTTATGCACTTCTGTTGTATATTTATTCATGCGCGGCCGCCGAACTGCGAGCCGCGCTTTCGAACTTGTCCGCGAACGATAATCGAACGCTCAACCAACTGCGATGAAGATTCAAAGACACAATGCGATTCGCGACCTGCTCGCCAGCTCCGCCGTCACCAACCAAGACGAGTTGCGCCGCAAGCTGCGCCGCCGCGGTTTCGCGGTAACCCAGGCCACGCTCTCCCGTGATATTCACGAGTTGCGCCTTTCCAAGGGTCCAGGTGGTTATTCCCTGCCACATCGCAATGGAACCAACGGCTCGGCCACGGCGGTTGAAGACGACAGCCCGCCTTCCGTAGCTGAGGTCATAGAGAGCTTTGGCCTGCGCGTGCGGCAGGCAATGAATCAGGTAGTCATGAGCACGGTGACGGGCGGAGCTCAGCCCGTGGCCGCCGCCCTCGATTATGAAGAATGGCCGGAAGTAGTTGGAACCGTAGCCGGCGACGATACCGTATTGGTGATCTGCCCTGACCCACGCCGGGCAGGTGAAGTGGAAGCAAGATTAAGGACGATGCTCGAATCATGACGAAATCTATCCAAACGGCCGTAGTGGGAGTTACCGGGTACGCCGGCGCCGAACTAGCCCGGCTGCTGCTTCATCATCCCCGCCTCAAGGGCAAGCCCCCCGTCTTTGCCGGCCGCGTCGACGAAAAAGATGCGGCGCGCGGCGGAGTTCCTCTCTCCGAAATTCACCCTGAACTCGCCAATAGCGACGGCAACGGCAATCTCAAGCAGGAGCCTTTTTCCTGGGAGCTGCTCACCAGCCGCGGCGTAGAAATCCTCTTCCTCGCCACTCCACACGAGCAGTCCCGCGAGTGGGTCCCGGAGGCTCTATCGCGTGGTCTCCGTGTTATCGATCTGAGCGGTGCATGGAGACTCACTCAAGACGCCAACCGCGCCATCTACGCCTTCTCTGATGAAGGCACCGACCTCGCAGCCGCGACACAGGCTGAGTCTGTCTATGGCCTGCCTGAGCTGCACCGTGCCCAGATCGCCACAGCGCGCCTGGTCGCCAATCCCGGCTGTTACGCAACCTCCATCATCCTACCCCTCAAGCCGCTGGTGGCCGCGGGGCTGCTTGACCTCACCAACGGCATCGTCGCCGACTCCAAAAGCGGCGTCAGCGGCGCGGGCAAGTCGCCCACCGCAAAAACCCATTTCATGTATGCGGCCGACAATCTCTCTGCTTACGGCATCTTCACCCATCGCCACACCGGCGAGTTGCTTGAGCAGATCGGCATCGATTCGAGCCAGATGATTTTTACTCCTCATCTGCTGCCCATTCCGCGCGGCATCCTTTCCACCATCTACGTTCGCTTTCTCAAGACGCAGACGGCGGAAAGCATCGCCCGTGTTTATCGCGAATTTTTTGCCGGCAGTCCGATGGTCCGGCTGTACGATAAAACTCTTCCGCAGATTCATTACTCGGTGCGCACCAACTATGCCGATATCGGCTTCCAGCTTGCCGCCGACGGCCGCCGCGCGGTCATCGTCAGTTGTTTGGATAACTTATTGAAAGGCGCCTCCGGTCAGGCCGTGCAAAACCTGAACGTAATGCTCGGCTGGCCAGAATCGGAAGGTCTTGAATGAAATTCGCCACGGAGGGCCTTCAATGAGGTTCGTCGTCAAATTAGGAGGAGCCGGCCTTGAGACTCCGTCGCTGCTCGATGGCTCTATGCGCGCCATCGCCGATCTTGTCCGCGACGGCAACCAGGTAGCCGTAGTCCACGGCGGCGGTGTGCAGTTGACCCGCATGCTCAAAGCCCTGGGCAAGCAAAGTGAGTTCATCAATGGCCTGCGCGTCACCGATGCCGAAACCCGCGATATTGCGCTCATGGTTCTCGGCGGCAAAGTGAACAAAGGCCTGGTGGCGGCGCTCGGCGCGCTGGGACTGCCCGCTGTCGGTCTCACCGGCGGCGACGGCCTGCTCTTCCGTGCCCGCAAAAAGCGCACCGCTCCTGACCTCGGCTTTGTCGGCGAGATCGCATCGAGCGATCCGCGCTGGATCGAATCCATCTGGCAGTTGAACGGCGTTCCCGTCATCTCTTCCATCGCTCTCGGCTTTGATGGCGAGTACTACAACATCAACGCCGACGAAATGGCCGCAGCCTGCGCCGTCGCCTGCCGCGCCGACGCTCTCGTCTTCCTCACCGACGTCCCCGGCGTCAAAGGCGCAAACGGAGCGGTCCTCCGATGGCTGAGCATCGACCAGATCGCCGAGATGGCCAAAAGCGCCGTAATCTCCGGCGGCATGTTGCCCAAGCTCAGCGCCTGCCGTGAAGCTCTTTTGAACGGCGTAAAACGCGTAAGAATTTTGCCCGCGGAGGCTGCAAGTTCATTGCCAGACCTGTGCAGCTCCCGCGTAGCCCAAGGCACCGAAGTAATGGTCGCCTGAGAAGTATCCAAGACTAGGAGCGAAAATTCGCAATCGAAATGAACAGACCAACTCGCTAACTTGCCAACCGCGAAGCGGCCAACTCGCCAAATGTTTCACCGATTCACACTGAATGTAAGCGAGGAAATGAAGAGACAGAACGAAGACCATCTTGTTCACGTGGAGAAACAGAATTGAACAAACTCGATCAAATTCGCGCCGCTGAGGCCCGGCTGCTCATTCCCACCTACGACCGCAACCCCATCCTCTTTGTGACGGGCGAAGGCGTGCACATCATCGACGAGAACGGTACGAAGTACCTTGACCTGCTCAGCGGCATCGGCGTCAACGCCCTCGGCTACAATCACCCGGTCGTCGTCGAAGCCATCGCCCGCCAAAGCCGCGCGCTGATCCACACCTCGAATCTCTACTTCCACGAGGGCCAGGCGGAGCTAGCCCTGCGACTCACCGAGCAGACCGGCCTCGACCGCGCCTTCTTTTCGAACACCGGCACCGAGGCCTGGGAGTGCGCCATGAAGCTGGCCCGCGCCTACGCCGGCCTCAAGCGCAGTGAAGGCGTTACACTCGGCACAAAGTTTCTCGCCCTCGAGCAGAGCTTCCATGGCCGCACCTTCGGCGCCGTCTCCACCACCTATAAGGAGAAGTACCGTGAGCCTTTCGCTCCCGTCGTTCCCGGCGTGGAATTTGTCCGCTTCAACGACCTAGCCGACCTGCGCGCCAAATTCTCCACCGAGGTCTGTGCCATTCTCGTCGAAGCCATCCAGGGCGAAGGCGGCATTCGTCCGCTCGACCAGGAATTTTTCGCCGAAGCCCGCGCCCTCGCCACTTCCACCGGCGCGCTGCTCATCGTCGATGAAATCCAGGCCGGCATGGGTCGCACCGGCAAGTGGTGCGCCTATCAGCACTACGGCATTCAGCCGGACATCACCACTCTGGCCAAGCCCCTTGCCGGCGGCCTACCTCTCGGTGCAACGCTCTGCACTGAAGAAGTAGCGCGCGCCTTCCATCCCGGCATGCACGGTTCCACCTTTGCCGGAGGCCCGCTCGCCTGCGCCATCGCCATCGCCGTCATCGACCACATCGAACGGGAAAATCTCCTCGCCCACGTAACCGAAGTCGGCGACTACTTCCAATCCCAACTGCGCTCGCTCGCCAAGCGTCACAGCGCAATCATCGACGTACGCGGCCGCGGCCTGATGCTCGCCGCCGAACTCGATTCGGCTGATCTGGCAAAGCTCGCGGTAGCCGAGATGCTCAAGCGCCGTATCCTCATCAACTGCACCAGCGAAACGGTTCTGCGCTTCTTGCCGCCATACATTCTGGAGCGCGCTGACGTCGACACCGCTATCGCCGCGCTCGACGAAATTTTCATTGAACATGCGGGCGCCGTAAGCGCAGCTCACTCCGCCGCAACCACCCAGGGAGGACAAATCCATGGTTAGCAGGGCAACTCTCGAACACCCGTCGGCGCTTCCGGTCCACAAGGACCCCGATGTTCTCGCCGCTGCCGCTCGGTTAAACGGTGAAGACATGTGCTCCATCGCCGATCTCTCCTCGGCCGAGGTGCGCGCCATCCTCAAGCTCGGCCACGAGGTCAAGCGCAATCCCGGCGAGTACCGCCATGCCCTCGACTTCAAGCAGATGGTGCTTATGTTTGAGAAAGCCAGCCTGCGCACGCGCCTGGCCTTCGAGGCCGGCATCAACACCATGGGCGGCAACGCCATCTTCGTCGATCAGACCAACTCCCCCCTGGGCGAGCGCGAGTCCATCGCCGACGTGGCTCGAAACGTCGAGCGCTGGGTCGACGTAATCGTCCTGCGCACCTACGCTCACGACACCATCACTGAGATGGCCGCCAACTCACGAGTCCCGGTCATCAACGCGCTCTCCGACTTCGAGCACCCCTGTCAGGCTCTGGCCGACTTTATGACCCTCGAAGAGCATTTCGGTTCCGCCACCGGACTCAACTTCACCTACGTCGGCGACGGCAATAACGTTTGCCACTCGCTCATGCTCACCGGCGCGCAGTTGGGAACCAACGTCACCGTGGCCACGCCGCGCGGATACTCGCCGGACATCGAAATCGTCACCAAGGCGCGCGAGATTGCAGCGTACAACGGCTGCGAAGTCCGCCTCATACAGGACCCACAGGCTGCCGTCGAAGGAGCCGACGCCATCTACACCGACGTCTGCGTCAGCATGGGCTTCGAGCACGAATCCACCAAGCGCGAGCCCATCTTCCGCCCCTATCAGGTCAACGAAGCCCTGATGGCCAAAGCCTCGCCGCGCGCGGTCTTCATGCACTGTCTGCCCGCGCGCCGCAACGCCGAAGTCACCGACGCGGTCCTCGACGGCCCGCAGTCCATAGCCTTCGACCAGGCCGAAAACCGCCTCCACGCGCAGAAAGCCCTGTTGCTCCTGCTCCTCGGCGGCCTGGCAAACACAGCAAGCTTTCAGAGCACGTAATGCTCGTTTCACCCCAATGTTTTGTCATCCTGAGCGGAGCGAAGCGGAGTCGAAGGACCTGCGGTTGCTTTTTAGTTGGGTTTTTGAAAGGGCACGACTTC
>CAVZYE010000005.1:0-327429 GCA_963779385.1 uncultured Acidobacteriaceae bacterium
GAGCGATCTTGACCAGCAGTTCTCCGGGCCCGATTTCGGGGACGGGAACGGTTTCGACGCTGATCTGGTTCACGCCACGATAGATGGCGGCGCGCATCGTGGAAGGAATTTTTGTTTCGAGCCGGTTTTCAGCCGGAGAAGTTTGGATAGCCATTACGCCTTCTGATGTAACCTCGTTCATCAAGAAAATCCAACAGGGACTCAGCTATGCCCAAGGCAGCCTTTTTACTATTTTCGCCCATCCGAATAAGTGCGGGCCACTGCCACGGTCTGAAGATGCTGAAAACCGCGAACCGGCCAACTTGAAATTGCCCATTCGCCGTAATAAAACGATTGAAATCAGGAAGTTCATCTTTAAAACCATCGCTGATTCCTTTGAAACAATAAAAGGGAATGCCGCGCATAAGGGCAAGCCTCGCCACTCCGGCGGCTTCCATGTCCACCAAGTCGGCGCTGTATGCGGCCGCAAGACGTTGCTTTTCTGCTTCATCGGCGACGATTGGACTGGTCACCAGCCACCGCTCAAGGTTCCAAATTGCGACCCGGAACCGCTCTCCGGTTCGCGCATCGATCACACCTGAAGGTCCATATACTCGTCCAGTATCCAACGCTGGGGACAGCGCGCCAGCCCAGCCAACAGAAATTACCAAATCGAAAGCCCTATCCTTTTCGACTTCAGCAAAGGCTCGTGTAGCCGCACCCACACCTGCTCCTGCGCAGGCTGCAATCCACTCGCCTTGGTCGAATTTCCAGCGCCATAGATTCACGCCGTTTGAGCGCTGATGCTGCCAGCCGCGGACCAGCGGCTTCAGTTCTCCAGGCAAGGCGGCGATGATGGCGACTCTGGCCATGGATCCCTCAGGGGCTAAAGCCTATCTTCATTATGCTGCGTTGCGGCACGACTGAAGTCGTGCCCTGATACAAAACACTATGCAATGACACGAAACACAACTATAAGATGGTTATCTCTACGGCGCGTAGCCGTTGGCGCGGAACCACTCGATGGCGGCGCGCATGGCGGGGTAGATGGGGAGGATGCGGAAGCCTAGCTCCTGCTGCGCGCGTGCGCTGGAGGCATACATTTTTTTGCGGCCCATGCGGACTTCTTCAAGCGTGGCTCTCGGCTCGCGGCCACGCATGCGGCCGGTGATCCACTCCTCGAAAAATGCGTAGGTGGCGGCTACGGGGAACGGAATCTTTACCGTGGGCGAGGGGATGCCGGTGATGGCCGACATTTTGTCGAGGATCTGCTTGAGGGTGAGGTTTTCGCCGCCGAGAATGTAGCGGCGGCCGGGCTGGCCCTGGGTGAGCGCGGTCAAATGAGTGCGGGCGACTTCAGAGACGTCGACGAGGTTGAGGCCGGTATCGACGTAGGCGGGAAATTTGCCGATTGAGAAAGTCGACGAAGATGCGGCCCGTGGGCGTGGGCTTGGAGTCGTTGGGGCCGATGGGGGTGGTGGGGTTGAGAATGATGACCTGCTGGCCGTCTTCAGCGGCGGCGATGGCCTGCTGCTCGGCGAGAAACTTGGAGCGCTTGTAGTGGCCCACCATATCCTTGAGCTTGACTGGCGTATCTTCGTTGATGACGATGCCGTCGGTGCGGAAGTGCATGGTGGCTACGCTGGAGGTGTAGACGAAGCGCGGCACGCCGGCTTCGCGGGCCATGCGTAGCAGATCGCGGGTGCCGTCGACGTTGGCGCGGTACATTGCATCGGGATCGGGAATCCAGAGGCGGTAGTCGGCGGCTACGTGGACCACGGCGTCGCAACCGGCGAGAGCGGGACGGATGGACTCGGGTTGAGCGAGGTCGCCCAGGTGGGTTTCGCCGTCGATGCCTTCGAGGTTTGAGAGCTTGCTGGTTTTGCGGACCAGGAGGCGGAGCTGAGCGCCCTGGGCGGCAAGGGCTTTGGCCACATGATGGCCTACAAACCCGGTTGCGCCGGTGAGAAAGACTTTCATAGAAGTTGTCAGCGATCAGTTGTCAGTGGTCAGTTCCTGGCGGATTGGTGTAATCCACTGCATACAAAGTATAGAACGCTGAAGTTCAGGATTCAGAAAGGAATGATGCACAACTGACGAACTGATCACTGATCACTCCTCAGCTATTCCAGCACATCCGGAACCAGCGCTATGTTCTTTTCGCCGGCGGCTTTCTTTTCGTTCTAGGCTTTGACCCAGTCTTCCCAGTGCTTGCCGGCGGCGCGGTCTTTGCCGGTGAATTCCACGCGGGCGATATCGGCGTAGCTTACCTTGCGCTTCTCAGGGGAGCTGGGAGTGTAGTACTGCAAAAATGATTCGGCCAGCGTGGGGCCGGTTTGGCAATTGAAGATAAAGGCTTCAATGCGCTCGCCGTTTTTTAGAGTCAGCGTAATGTCGCCGCGATAGTCGAGGGCTTTGTCGAGTGCCTGGCGGAGGTCTTCGTCGCTGGCCAGAGTGGGGACCCAGCCTTCCAGTTGCTGGTGCTCCGTGCCCGGAGCAAGTTCCAGTGCTTCCACCTGCTCTAATGTGTACTTCTGGACTTCGGCGGTCATGCGTTGATTACCTCAAGAAAACTTATTGGGTTTTGTGGTTTCCCACCCATTCGCCAGAAAGAAGGCGAATGGATGGGGCACGGAGCATTAGTGATCCATCGGCTATACGCTGGTTTCTTCGAGAGTATGCGCTGGCTCGACGATCTGGACCAAGGGAACACGGCCGTGGGGCATGGGCTCGTTGAGTAGCTTTAGCGCGTGCTCGTCGCGATAGGTGCTGAACGTGCCGCGAATCATGCCCCAGAATCCACTCAGTGACCCGAAGCCTTCTATCACTGCCGAGGGCTCATAACCGCAACTCACCATGCAGTTGGCGCACTTGGGATTGCCGCTGGCCACGCCGTACTCTTCCCATTTGGTGGTCTCGAGCAGCTCCTTGAAGGTTTCTGTGTAACCCTCCTGAAGCAGGTAACAGGGACGCTGCCAGCCGAAGATGTTGTAGGCGGGCGAGCCCCAGGGCGTGCACTCGTACTTGCGGTCGCCCATCAGGAATTCAAGAAAGAGCGGCGACATATTGAATTTCCACGTCGGCTTGCGGTTCGACAAAATGGCGCGGAATAGACGACGGACGCGCGCGCGGCCCAGAAAGCGGTTCTGGTCGGGGGCTTTGTCATAGCTGTAGCCGGGCGAAAGAACGATGCCCTCGACGCCCATATCCATGACTTCGTCAAAGAAGGCGCGGACGCTTGAGGGGTCGGTGCCATCGAAGAATGTGGCGTTGGTGGTGACACGGAAGCCGCGCTTGACGGCCTCTTTGATGCCTTCGACGGCCAGGTCATAGCCGCCCTCGCGGCAGACGGAGAAATCATGATGCTCGCGCTGGCCGTCGAGATGGACTGAGAAGGTGAGGTACTTCGACGGCGTGAACTCCGGCAGGCGGCGCTTGAGTTCTAGCGCGTTGGTGCAGAGATAGACGTACTTCTTGCGCGCGACCAAACCGTTGACGATCTCCACAATCTGCGGATGCAGCAGCGGCTCACCGCCGGGGAGGGAGACCATGGGCGCGCCGCATTCATCGACCGCACGGAAACATTCTTCTGGCGAGAGCTGCTTCTTGAGTATGTGGGGCGGATATTGCACCTTGCCGCAGCCGGCGCAGGCCAGGTTGCAGCGGAAGAGCGGCTCAAGCATAAGCACCAGTGGATAGCGCTTGTTGCCGGTGAGGCGCTTCTTCAGTACATAGGTGGCAACGGTCCACATCTGTGAGATCGGAACAGCCATAAATTGTTTTTCCTCAGGGGCTAAAGCCCCACGCTTTTCTTCTGCGTTCCTGGCACGACTAAAGTCGTGCCCTGATACAAGACTTCATTTCTTCACGGCCTTTGAAGTCGTGCGCTTTCAAAATCTGAAACGACGGCCATAACGCGACGGTTTCAAGCCACACGGCTCATGGCCCGCCGGTAACCGTTCAGGGCCAGCAGCGGGAAATATTGGCGGTACATTTCGTAAGACAGGTAAAAGACTCTGGGGAAGCCCGTTCCAGTGTACAGAGCCTGCCGCGCAACGCCGGAGCCGGTGCTCTCGTCCCAACTGCCGTCGGGCTGCTGGCGGGTGAGCAGCCAGCGCACACCTTTTGCAATGGAATCGGAGCGGTCGTCGCCGGCGGCGAGAAGCCCAAGCAGAGCCCAGGCAGTTTGCGAGGGGGTGCTCGGTCCTACTCCGCGGGTGTTGGGATCGTCGTAGCAGCCGCAGGTTTCGCCCCAGCCGCCATCAGGGTTCTGCACCATGCGAATCCACTCGGCGGCCTGCTGGATTTGCGGCTCGTGATTGTCAATGCCGATGGCCTCAAGGCCGCGCAGTGCGAGGAAAGTTCCGTAGAGATAGTTGACGCCCCAGCGGCCGAACCAGCTTCCGTCCTGCTCCTGCTCGCGGAAGACGAACTGAATGGCCTTTTCGACGCGTTTGTCGGAGCGCGTGTAGCCGTAGCTGGCCAGCATCTCCAGGATTCTTCCGGTAATGTCGACCGTCGGCGGATCGAGCATGGCGTTGTGATCGGCGAAGGGAATGTACTGGAAGATCATCTTGGTGTTGTCTTTGTCAAAGCTGCCCCAGCCGCCGTTCTTACACTGCATGGCCATGACCCATTCGACGGCGCGCTGCTCCACGTTGTGCTGGTAGCCTTCGCGGGGATTGTCCACCTTGCCCAGCGCCAGGAGCACCTGGCCGGTATCGTCGGTATCGGGATAGAACTCGTTGTTGAACTCGAAGTACCAGCCGCCGGGCTCGGTTTTAGGCACCTTGACGGCCCAGTCGCCTTTGTGGCGGACTTCCTTGGCCAGCATCCAGTCCACGGCCTTGAGCAAGCGGGGATCGTTGCGCTCGACGCCTGCCTCACCGAGGGCAAAGACTGCCTGCGCTGTATCCCAGACCGGGGAGACGCAGGGACGCATGCGGAAGGTCGCCTCGGGAACATTCGCGTTGGCCGGCTCCTCGATGCCCAGCTTCTCAAACTCGTCGCGGGCGCGAATCACCTGGGGATCGTCCTCAGAGTAACCCAGGCAGCGCAAAGCGATGATGGCGTTGAGCATGGCGGGATAAATGGCGCCCAAGCCGTCGGTCAACTCCAGGCGATCCAGCAACCACTTTTCAGCGCGCTTGAGGGCGAGAGTGCGCAAGGGGCGGATGTGAACGGCTTCAGCCCAATGCGTGATGCGATCGAGGATGAGGAAGAAATTCCGCCATGAGAGAGGATATTTTCGATCCATGCGCAGGCGCATGATCGAGTTGGCACGGCCGCCGACGAAGAGCTCATCGATGCCCTGCTCAGGGGGAATCTTCTTGTACGGCTTTTTGGCGTAGATGATGGCCAGCGGCACAATGATCGAACGCGACCAGGAAGATATCTCGTAGATATTGAAGTAAAACCAGTTGGGAAAGAGAACGATCTCCGGGGGAATGGCGGGGACGGCGTCGTAGTCGTACTGGCCCAGCGCGCAGAGATACATTTTGGTGAAGGTGTTGCAAGCCACCACTCCACCGTGGGCGAGAATCCACGCGCGGCACTTCGTGAGCCGCGGGTCGTCAGCGGCAATACCCATCAGCTTGCATGCGAAGTAGCACTTGACGGAGAGCGAAATATTGCCCGGCCCACCGGGATAAATGCTCCAACCGCCGTCCTCGTTCTGGTAGCGCATCATCTCAGTGAATGCGCGCTTGAGGCGGCCCGGATCGCCGCTCTCCAAAAGTGTGTGGAGAAAGATGTAGTCGGCCTCGAGCATCGAGTCGGCTTCCAGTTCTCCGCTCCAGTAGCCGTCAGGATGCTGGCGGGAGAGAAGGTACTCGCGCGAGCGGACGATGGAGGACTCCACATCGGCCAGGTCCGCGTCCAACCTGCCGAATCTGGGGGCCGTAAATCGGGTTGCCACGGATTGGGTCTTCGCCTGCTCTGGACTCATGCGGTTTGAAATGCCTCAGTAACTGCTCGCTGTTTCATGTTCAGAAGATTCGGGTTGCATAATTGCTGACCAGTGTACCCCTCAGGGGCTAAAGCCCACGATTTTTTCTGGTCCTCATCGGCGCGATTGAAGTCGTGCCCTTTCAAAACCCTGATTATGCAATCAGTTCTATTTCCAATCAGCAAGATTGAAGTCGTGCCCTTTCAAAACCCAGAATATGCAACAAGATCCGTTCCCTAGTCTTAGCCCCTGTTCCAGTTTTTTCACCGCACTGGGACGGACTCTGTTCCGCCTACGCTGCCTATGGCCTGCACGATCTCAGGAGGCAGGCCGAAGCGAACATTCTCGGGCATCACTTCAACCTCTTCGACGTTCGAAAAACCGTTTTGTCGCAGGTAATTTACCACGTCTTCGACCAGCACTTCAGGAGCCGATGCTCCGGCTGTAACTGCAACATTCGTAACGCCCTTGAGCCACTCTGGGTCGATTGCCTGGGAGTTGTCAATCAGGTAGCCGATGGTGCCCAGATTGCGAGAAACTTCGACCAGGCGGTTGGAGTTGGAACTGTTAGTGGAACCGACGACCAGAACCAGTTCGGCATTGTGGGCTACGTTGCGGACGGCAACCTGGCGGTTTTCGGTGGCGTAGCAAATATCCTGCGAGTGGGGGCCCACAATATTTGGAAACTTGAGCTTGAGAGCGTGAATGATGTCGCGCGCTTCGTCGAGACTGAGGGTGGTCTGGGTGAGATAGGCAACGCGGTCAGGATCGGGCACCTCGAGAGCCGCAGCCTCCTGAACGTTTGAAACCACCTGGGTTGCTTCCGGGGCCTCGCCGAGAGTGCCCTCGATTTCATCATGGTCGCGGTGGCCGATGAGTACCAATGAGTAACCCTGCCTGGCGAATTTGACCGCCTCGATATGGACCTTGGTGACCAGCGGGCAGGTCGCGTCAATGACCCTGAGGCCGCGGCCTTTGCTCAACTCTCGAACTGCGGGCGAGACGCCATGGGCGGAGTAGATGACGCGCTGGCCGTCGGGGACGTCGTCGATTTCATGAACGAAGATTGCGCCTTTTTCAGCCAACTCATTGACTACATAGCGGTTGTGGACGATCTCACGACGAACGTAGATGGGAGCGCCAAAGGTGTCGAGTGCGATTTTCACTATATCAATCGCGCGCACCACGCCAGCGCAAAAGCCGCGCGGCTTGAGTAACAACACCCTTTTCTGACTGGGGGAAGTCTCGACGTGGGGACCGTTCGAGATGGAATCGAGCACAGTAGGGGTCACATAACAAGTATACCAATTTACAGAGATCAAAGGACAGGGACTATGGGAGCCTTGTCCAGGTCTCGGTGCGGCCAAAGAGGGAAATGCCTACGAAGCCGCGCATGCCAAGCTTGTCGTTTCCGATGGCCCAGATTTTCCCTTTGTATTCTTTGCCGTTCTCCGGGTCTACTACGGTGCCATCAACCCAGTCGTCGCCATCGGGATGGAAATTGCGCATGAAGACCATGTTGAGGATGGGCTGGTTTTTGTACTCGCCGGGACATTTATCGCAGACGTCTTTGGGACTGCGGCCGGGACGGACTTCGGTTACCTTGCCGAAGAGCTTGCCGTTTACCAAGTAGGTTTCGGCCTTTCCATCCGAGTGTGCCGTCACTGTTGACGATCTGCCAGCGGCCTACGGCGTTTTGGAGTTTCTGGGAAAGTTGCTGGGCGTGGGCTGCGGACAAGGTTGCCAGCGCGAAGAGCGCTAAAGCGACGGCAGAGATGTACTTGGGCAGGTTCGGTTTCATGATGTTCTTCCCCCGAGATGGATTATAGGGCTAACGGAAAGCGACTGTATAAAAGTGAACACGCTGCCGGAACTTTTCATTCTCAATATCATCTCAAGTTTTTGACAGGCTTTGAGCGATACGTAACCCACCGGGGCCCGTGTTCAACTCCGCTGTTGGGTCGGTAATTGGCATCGTGGCTTTTTGCGTTCCGCCGAGTGGAACGCGCAGCCGAACGGTAAGCATTGCGCTGACTTAAATCAACAAGGAGGATTTATGAGCACATTCAAATATTTTGTTGTCGCTACTATCGCCGGCATTTGCTTAACGGCGGGAGTCTCGAAATCAACAGCCCAGGTGGCCGTCGATATCGGAGTCGCTCCCGATTGTCCGTACGGATACTACGATTACCCGCCGTACGCTTGCGCCCCGTATGGCTACTACGGGCCGGAATGGTTTGTGGGCGGCGTCTTCATCGGCGCGGGCCCGTGGTTTCATGGTCCTAAAGGCTTCCACGGCCATGTGAACAACCACTTCGATACTGCGCACGGCTACAAAGGGCCTGCTCCGAGCCGTGGCGACAAAGCGGACCCGGACAAACACGTGGATCACATAAACAACTTCAAAGGCAATGAAGTGCGCGATGGGCACGGCCGCGCTCACTGAGACAGCTCGGGCAAAAGGCCTGAACGGGAGCATCAATCGGCTCTGAGTGACGAAGAATCCCGCGAAGTAGCTTTCACCGGCTTGCGGCGATCATCTGCGCGGCGTGCTGGAGGCTGGTTTCGGTGACTTTGGCGCCGCTTAACATGCGGGCTACTTCGTGGGTGCGGGCGGCGTCGTCGAGGGTGCGGATCTGGGTCTTGGTGCGGCCTTCGGATTCGCGCTTTTCTACGACAAGATGCTGGTCGGCGAATGCGGCGATCTGCGGCAGGTGGGTCACGCAGAGGACCTGCTGGCCGCGGCTCAGGGATTTGAGCTTTTGGCCGACGGCTTCTGCGGCGCGGCCGCCGATGCCGATATCGATCTCGTCGAAGACCAGGGTGCGAGGGGTGGGGTTTTTCTTTTTTGGCTTTGCGGCGCTCTCTTCCACGCTGACTTTGAGGGCCAGCATGACGCGGGACATTTCGCCGCCGGAGGCGATTTCGTGAAGGGGTTTGAGGGGTTCGCCGGGGTTGGTGGAGATGCGGTATTCGACCTGGTCCCAGCCGGTGGCGGCCCAGTGGAATTCAGAATCCTCAGCCACGACGTCGATTTCGAAGCGGACCTTCATGGCGAGGGAGTTGATCTGGGCTTCGGCTAACTTGGCGAGCTTGGTTGCGGCAGCTTTGCGCTCGGCGGTGAGGGCCGAGGCGGCGGTGCGGTAGGCGGAGGCGGCTTCAGCGAGATCTTTGCGCAGGACTTTCAGGATTTCGTCGCGGTCTTCTACTTCGGCGAGCTTGCGGGCTACCTCTTCGCCAAAAGCGATGACCTCAGCGATGGCGTGGCCGTATTTGCGCTTGAGGCGGTCGAGGAGGGCGAGGCGGTCTTCGATCTCGGCGAGGCGCTCGGGGGTGGCGTTGATGCCCTCGGCGTAGTCGCGGAGGCTGGAGGCGACATCGCCGAGAGTGGCGCGGGCGGAGGCAAGCTGCTGGGCGGCTTCAGTGAAGCGGCCGTCGTAGCGGGCAAGTTCTTCGACGTTGCGCAGGGCGGCGCGGAGGGCGGCCTCGGCGCTGGCTCCGCCTTCGTAAAGCTGGTCGAAGGCTCCCATGGCGGCGGCGTAGAGTTTTTCAGCGTTGGCCAGGACGCGCTTTTCGGTTTCGAGGGCTTCGTCTTCGCCGGGAATCGAGATGGGCGGAATCGATCTCCTTGTGCTGATAGCTCCACAGATCGACCATGCGGAGACGGTCCTGCTCGCCTTGGAGGAGGTCGTCGAGTTTGTCGGCCGCCGTGCGCCAGCGGGCAGTGGGCTTCGGCGACGGCGTCTGTCGAGATGCCGCCGAAGCGGTCGAGGAGGATGCGCTGCTGGGCCTGGTCGAAGCTGGAGAGGGATCTCGGTCTGGGCGTGGACGAGGGCCAGCTCGGGGGCGAGCTGCCGGAGGACGGCGACGGTGGCGGGCTGGTTGTTGACGAAGACGCGGCCTTTGCCGGTGGAGAGGATTTCGCGGCGGAGGATGACATCGTTGCCGGCGGAGTCGATGCCGTTTTCTTCGAGGATGGTTTCGGCGTTGGGCGTGGACTCGAAGACGCAGGCGACGACGGCCTTGTCGGCGCCGTGGCGGACGACTTCTGCGGAGGATTTGCCGCCCATGAGCAGGGCCAGCGCATCGACGAGGATGGATTTGCCCGCGCCGGTTTCGCCGGTGAGCAGGTTGAGGCCGGGGCCGAAGACGGCGATGGCGTGATCGATGACGGCGTAGTTTTCAGCGCGCAGTTCGACGAGCATTGTTAACGAACCTCTTAATGAGAAGAACAGGTTGTTCGAATGTTGTGCTATCCCACCCATCGCAAAAAGCGCGATGGATGGGGCATCCGCTTCTGTGTTTCCCGTTTTCTTGACGCTCAGAGTCTTTGTGATTCCGAGGCTGCGAAAATTCGCAACCAGAATCCGAGCGCAGCATAGCATGAACGGCGGGCTTCGCGGCCTTATTGATGCAGGTTCAAAGGCTTAGAGCGCACCAGATCGATAACTTGGAACGGCTAGCCCGTCTGATACCGTTAATAGTGAGGTGAATGCCGATTCTTACCGCTTACTTGCTCATGTCTTGCAGGCTGACAGCGGCGCGACTCCTGCCGGCTCTCCTTTGACGCAGGGTTCCGGCGAAATTGGCGGAGATGATCAGCAACAGCGGCCCGATTGCGATGGCCGTGCTGGTGCTGCTGCTGGTGGCCAGCCTTTACTCCTGGACGCGTGATTCTGGGCAAGATGTCGACTTTCAAGCAAGGCGACCAAGGAGAGCCGGAAGTTTGTGCGCGCCTTCCGCAAGGCGACGCGGCTGCAGGAGATTGCGGCGATGACCGCAGAGTACAAGCCCAGCCCGCTGGCGCAGGTCTTTGAAGAGGTTTACGAGACCTATAAGCGGCAGACGGGCGGATCGGGACCGCCGCGCAACCTGGCGCCGCTGGAGCGCTCGGCGCAGACGGCGGCGAGCGAGGCGATCAGCACTCTGGAGCGGCGCATGACCTGGCTGGCGACGATTGCGTCGATCAGCCCGTTTGTGGGGCTCTTCGGCACGGTGATGGGCATCATGGACGCCTTTCACGGGCTGGGAACGGCTGGGGCGGCTACGCTGCGGGCGGTTGCGCCGGGCATTTCACGAGGCGCTGATTACCACGGCTGCCGGGCTGTTTGTGGCCGTGCCGGCGCTGATTGCTTACAACCAGTTTCACGGCGCGCATCAGGGTATTTGCGGCGGCGGTGGACGACTTTGCCGCGAACTGCTGAATTCGCTGGAAGAGATTCCGGTGCGGAGCGGCCTGCCGCAGCGCCCGGTCGCACCCGGGCCCGAAGCAACTCGTGAGGCGGAACATGGCCTTTACAAGTAGCAACGGCCAAACGCGGACGGCTGCGCCGGGCGGACTTGGCGAGATTCAGCGGGAGGATTAAGCGTGGCCTTCACCACGAGCAATGGTCAGACACGAACGTCGCTGGCGGAGATCAACATCACGCCGCTGGTGGACGTGGTGCTGGTGCTGCTGGTGATCTTCATGATCACCGCGCCGGTGTTGCAGTCGGGGATTGAAGTGGCCGTGCCCAAGACGCGCACGGTGAAGGAGATTACCGAGCAGCGGATGGTGGTGACGATCGACCGCGATCAGCAGGTTTTTCTGGGCGATCAGCCGGTGAATATTCACGAGTTGGCGCAGAAGCTGCACCAGACCGGAATCGATCCGTCAAAACAGGTGATTTATCTGCGCGCCGACGAGCGGGTGCCCTTTGGAGCGTTCGCCAGCGTGATGGACGCGGTGAAGCAGGCGGGGATCACCAACATTTCGATTGTGACGCAGCCGCTGGATACGAAGGGCTTGGCTGGGAACTGGGAATTAAGGCTGAAGATAGGCAAAGACACGAGCAACAGCATGATCAGTCTGCTGGAAGATCTGGAGCAACTGGAGCGGGCGCTGGCGCCGGATCCGCTGGCCGCGCCGGCCGCGGGATCGCTTGTGCTGCACGTGGTTCTGTTCGGATCGCTTCTGCTCTACGGGATCATCGGCGGCTTCTTCCATCACATGGTGTGGGGCAATCCGGGAGCGGCGGAGCGATCAGGTGAGCCTGGTTTCGAATGCCCTGCCCTTGCCTGCCGATCAGCGTGAATGAAAATGTGCTGACCACCGAAACTCCCAGCCAGGCGCCCGCCGAGCCCACTCCCAAAGCAAAAGCAGGCGATGGATGAGAAGGCGATTGCGATTTCGGGCAAGCAGGTGAAGCCGCAGCAGAAAACCGCGCCCAAGACGCAGAAGAACCAGCAAGTGCCGAAGGACAATCGCGCCCAGTATGGCGAGCAGGCGGGTAGCGTCAATGCCGCGCTCGGCGCTGGCGCAGGGCGGACAACGGCGCCGGTGAGCGTGGCAAATGGCGACTTCGGCAGCCGCTTTGGCTGGTACGTGGACATCATCAAACGCAAGGTGGATCAGAACTGGTATCGCGCCGAGGTGGACCCGCGCACGCCGAAAGGAGCAACGGCGCAGGTATACTTCAAGGTGAGCCGCCAGGGCGTTCCGTCCAATTTCAAGATCAACAATTCCAGCGGCAGCCCGACGCTAGACCTGTCTTGCGTGCGGGCTACGCAGCGAGTGGATACATTTGGGGCTTTGCCGGCCGGCTCCAACGACCAATGGCTTGACGTTACTTACGATTGTTCGTATTGATGTGTTTGATCCGCGGCGCATAAAGATTCTTCAAGAACGCCGCTTACCCTTTTTCACCAGGAAGGATTGCTCATCGCATGAAGACATTATTCCCGGCTTTTGCCTCTCTCTCTTTTGATTCTGATTTGTTTTGCTGCCGGCACGATTGTCTGCGCAGGATTGGGTGCACACCGGCACCAACCTGGGCAATGACCGCATCCGCATTGCCGCGGCGGATTTCAAGCCGCTGGGCAACGATCCCCAGAACCCGGCGTTGAAGACGGTCTTCGACGCCACACTCTACAGCGACCTGGCCAATGCGGGCATCTTCGACCTGGTCTCGAAGAGCATGGCGCCGCAGGAGACGCCGGGCTCGCCGCAGGAGATTAACCTGGCGCAGTGGTCCGCCGCACCGGCCAATGCGGCCATGGTGGCCTTCGGCGCGCTCTCGGCGGCCAACGGGCGGCTGACTGTCTACGGCTGGCTCGACGACACGCGCAACACCGCCAGCCCCCAGGTGCTGGGCAAGCAGTACAACGAAGAGGCCAGCCCGGATTTGGCGCGCACGCATTGCGCACCGGTTTGCCGATGAGATCATCTTGCGGCTTGGGCGGCGGCATCAACGGCATTGCCGAAACCAAGATCTACTTCGTCAGCTCGCGCACCGGAACCAAAGAGATTTGGGCGATGGACTACGACGGGCAGAACCAGCACCAGATCACCCACCTGGGCAGCATCTCGCTCTCGCCGCGCGTTTCGCCGGACAATTCGCGCCTGGCCTTTGCTTCGCTGGGCAACTCGGGGTGGGCCGTCCGCATGTACTCGCTGGATCTTGAACCGGCTGGTGAGCTTTTCCGCGGGCACGGCAGGCGGGAGCAATCAGTCTCCGGCCTGGTCGGCGGACGGCGCCAAGATCGCCTTCTCGTCTTCGCGCTCGGGCGATCCGGAGATTTGGGTTGCGGATGCAAGCGGGGCCAATCTGCACCGGCGTGACCAGCTTCGCGCGGGCCGGACGTTTCGCCCACCTGGAATCCGCGCACCAACGCGCAGATTGCGTGGGTGAGCGGGCGCACCGGGCTGCCGCAGATTTACACCATGGACGCAGGACGGCGCCAATGTGCAGCGCATGACCGACGGCGGCTATGCGATTTCGCCCTCGTGGTCGCCCAACGGGCAGTTTCTGACCTTCAGCTGGAATCGCAAGTACGGTCCCGGCGACCCCGGCGGGCAGGACATCTACGTGATGGACATCGCCAGCAAGCGCTGGCTGCAGGTGACCCACGAATCGGGCAGCAACGATTTTCCCTCGTGGGCGCCGGATGGGCGGCACATCGTCTTCGAGCGCGCCATCGGCGGCCACACGCAGATCTGGTCCATGCTGGCCGACGGCACCGAGCAGCATCAGCTGACCCAGCACGGGCAACAATTACATGCCCAACTGGAGCTGGAAGTAAGCCGGAAGCTAGCACAAGACAGGGCGGTCCAAATTAGAACCAGCAGCAAAAAATGCCGGCGACGCACGCGCTCGGCGGCGGAGGCTCCGGTTCGGATGAACTATAATACTAATGGTTGCTAACACATCCCTCGCCTGCCGTATGGGCCGGGAAACACTTTTTATTTTGGGGAAGGAGTTCCACATGAATCGTAGCACCTATCGTTTGCTCGTACCCGCTGTTCTGCTTGTTGCCCTTGTAGCCGTTGCAGGTTGCAAGAAGAAGCAGCTTCCACCGCCGGAAGCTGCGGCACCAGCGGCCATCGCTGCACCCACCGCGCAAATCACGGCTACTCCCAGCGTGGTCACGGCCGGCGACCAGGTTCAACTCACCTGGCAGACGACCGACGCCACCAGCGCTCTCCATCGACGGCATCGGCGATGTGCCTACCTCGGGCGTAAAGACCGTGACTCCGACGTAGTCGACCACCTATCACCTGGTGGCCCGCGGCGCGGGCGGCTCGGCTGAGGCCACGGCGCGCGTCACTGTCAATGCGCCGCCGGCCGTGGTTGTGCCCACCAATACCATGAGCGCGGAAGAAGAGTTCAAGGCCAACGTGCAGGACATCTTCTTCGACTACGACACCTACGATATTCGCGCCGATGCGCAGGCCACGCTCTCGCGGGACGCCTCTTACCTGGTGAGCCATCCTGACGTGAAGATCGTCATCGGCGGCTACTGCGACGAGCGCGGCTCCAACGAGTACAACCTGGCGCTGGGCCAGAACCGCGCCGACGCCGCCAAGAATGCTCTGGTCACGGCCGGAGTCGCCGCCAACCGCATCCGCGTCGTCAGCTACGGCAAGGAAAAGCCCTTCTGCACCGAATCGACCGAGGCGTGCTGGCAGCAGAACCGCCGCGGCGGCTTCTCGCTGGACCGGTAACGAATCGCTCGAGTAGAAAAGCAAGAACGGGCATCCCAGGTCTCGAGCTCGAGACCTGGGATACCTCGAAGGCACGCAAGCCGAAGCGGCCTTTGATCCCTCATCTCCGACTCTCAAATTTCACTGGTGAAATATGTTGAAAACCCACACACTTCGCAATCGCTTTCTCGGCGCGGCAATGTTTGCCATGGTTCTTGTGTCCATGCCCGTTCCCGCGCATGCCGCCTCGAAAGAGATCATCGAACTGCAAACGCAGGTGCAGCAACTGCTGGACATGTGCAGCGGCTCCAGTCCACGATGGACACCCGCTTTGGCGTGCTGCAGCACCTGGTGGAGCAGAGCGCGGACACCGCCAACCAGATGACGGCTGCCGTGAATGCCCTCGCAGCAGAAGATCGACGCGCAGAGCGAGAACGGCAACGGCAAGCTGGACACCGTCTCCGGCCAGGTGCAGTCGCTGAACGACTCGGTGGACGAGTTGAAGTCGCGCATCGCCAAGCTGGATAAATCGATCCAGGATATGCAGACGCAGTTGCAGAACCTCCAGACTCCGCCCGCCGGTGTGGCTCCCGTGACCCCGCCAGGCGCGGAACCGACTGCCCCACCGCCGACTGGCGATGCATCCGCCGCAGCGGCTGCGCCTGCGACTGCCGCAACGACCACCGTCAGGCGCCGCCGCTGAAAGAGACCTTTCAGGCCGGCGTGCGCGACTACAACGCTGCGCGGTACGACGTGGCTGCAGGCGAGTTTCAGGACGTGCTGCACTACTATCCGCTCGACGATCTGGCCGGCAACGCCAAGTTCTACCTGGGAGAGATCGCCTACCGCCAGAAGAATTATGCCGATGCGATCAAGAGCTACAACGCGGTGCTGGAAGGCTTCCCCGGCAGCGCCAAAGCCCCGGCCGCGCAACTGCGCAAAGGATTGGCCCTGCTGCAGGAGGGCAAGAAGGATGCCGGCATTCACGAGCTGCGCCTGCTCATCCAGCGCCATCCGCAGACTCCTGAAGCCGCCCAGGCCAAGACCAAGCTCTATGCTCTCGGTGCAAGATTTACCGGAAAATAGGACCATCAAGCGGACTTTTGAGCACAGGGACGCGACTTTGAATGAAGGACGCGGCTGAACAGGCTGCAAAAATCCGCATGGGGGAAATTGTTTATTTCTCTCCGGCAGATCGAAAAGCATCGCAATGAGAGGGTCGAAATGGAAGAGCGGAAAAATGAGGCAGTGAAGCCGGCGGCAAATGAAGTGCTGCTGATTACCAGCGGAGATCTGCGGCTGTCGGCCAACCAGGAGTGCTGGCCCGCGCAGAAGGAAATGGAAGAGAAGCTGACCGCGGCCTTTGCGCAAAAGGGCATCAAGCTGGTCCGCGCCCATGCTTACAACCAGAAGGAAAAGCACGGCTTCATTTCATCGCAGCGCATGGGGATGGACGTTTTCATGAACATTCATCCCGAGGCCAGGCTGGTGTTTGCGACGGCCGCGTGGCAATACACGCATCATGTGCTGCCGGGGCTGCGCAGCCACAAGGGGCCGATTCTGACGGTGGCAAACTGGTCGGGGCAATGGCCGGGATTGGTGGGCCTGCTCAACCTGAACGGATCGCTGGTCAAGGCCGGCAAAAAGTTCTCCTCCATCTGGAGCAAGGATTTCACCGACGATTATTTTCTCGCCGCACTGACGGAATGGCTGCGCGACGGAAAAATCACCCACGATTTGTCGCATGTTCACGCGCCTGGACCGCGAGCAAACTGCCCGCCGAAAGCTCGAAGCTGGGCGCTGCGCTGGCCGGCGATCTGAAACGTCGCAAGGCAATCATGGGCATCTTCGATGAAGGCTGCATGGGAATGTATAACGCCATCATCGACGACGAAATGCTGAATCCGGCGGGGATCTTCAAGGAGCGGCTGAGCCAGTCCGCGCTGGTGGCGAAGATGCGGACGGTGAGCCAGGCCGAGGCGGAGGCCGTTTACAAATGGCTGGTGGCCAAGGGAGTGAAGTTCGACTTCGGCAAGGACCCTGCTACCGAACTGACTCTGGAGCAGGTGCTCGAGCAATGCAAGATGTATATCGCCGCGGTCCGGATTGCGCACGACTTCGGCTGCGACGCAATCGGCATTCAGTATCAGCAGGGCTTGAAAGATATGGTGCCGGCATCGGACCTGGCCGAGGGGCTGCTGAACAATGCCGAGCGGCCGCCGGTCTTTGCCGAGGGCGGAAAAGAGGAACTCTACGCGGGCGGGCCGGTGGTGCATTTCAACGAAGTGGACGAATGCGCCGGCGTGGATGCGCTGATTACCAATCGCTGCTGGAGTGCGCTGGGGCTTGATCCATCGACGACGCTGCACGACGTTCGCTGGGGCGAGCACTACAAGGGCGACGGGCTCGATGCATTTGTGTGGCTGCTGCAAATCTCCGGCGCCGCGCCGGCCAATCATTTTGTCGGCGGCTATGCCGGGGCCAGCAGCGAGCGCCAGCCGGCTATGTATTTCCCTCTCGGCGGCGGATCGCTGAAGGGCGTCGGCAAGCCGGGCGAGATCGTCTGGAGCCGCGTATTCGTTGAGGGCGGCGCGCTGCATGCCGACCTGGGGCGAGGCACAGTGGTTACTCTGCCTGCGGCGGAGACGGAGCGCCGCTGGAAGCAGACTACCTATCAATGGCCCATCGTGAATGCGGTCTTCCACGGCGTCAGCCAGAATCAATTCATGGCCCGCCACCGCGCCAACCACGTCAACGTTGCGTATGCGCCCTCAGCCGAGGTGGCCGACAAGGCTCTTGCGACCAAGGCCGCCATGCTTGCGGATCTCGGCATCACCGTGCATCTTTGCGGAAGCACCAAGTTAAGCTAGGGCCGCGATAATCTCATCGGTGGAGCGCACACGCCCCAGGCGGGGAAAGATGCGCTCCACGGAGTTCGCATGGCTCTCCGCGGTTTGGCCGGTCATGGCATCCTCCGCGAAGATCATTTCGTAGCCGTGCTCGTAGGCATCGCGCGCCGTGCTCTCCACGCCAAATTCGGTGGCGATGCCGCAGATCACAATCGTCGTCAGCCCGCGGCGGCGCAGTTGCAGGTTGAGGTCCGTGCCGTAAAATGCGCCCCACTGGCGCTTGAGAATCACCACATCGCCAGGCTGGCGGTCGAGTTCGGGGATGAACTCACTCCAATCCGGCGGCAGGTTTCCGGTGGTCCGCATTGGCTGGTCGGTGGGAGTTTTCAGTCGATCAGCTCCATCCGACGAGCCGCCCACATGCACCAGGACAGGCTGCGCTCCCGCTGCTCGGGCCGCGGAGAGCAGGCGCGCGCAGTTGGCGATTACCGCGGGCTTCGAGTGCGGCGCGCCTCCGGGCATTGCGGCAATTCCCTTTTGCAGATCGATGACCACGACGGCAGTGCGCTTTGGGTCAAGCTTGAATTCGCTCACGTCTGAATTCCCTCCTGTGCGGGCAGAATTCCCATCTCTCTGTAGATGGGCCGAATCACGCGCCGCATCGCCGGCAGACGCGTTACGAACCATGCCGCGCCCAGCAGAACGGCGGCTCCGTTGACGATCACCGTCAAGGGAGCGCCGATGGCGTGCGCCATGGTCCCGGCCAGCAGGCTGCCGAAGGGCGCCATGCCCATGAAGGCCATGGTGTAGTAGCTCATCACGCGGCCGCGCTTGTCTTCAGCTGACGAGGGTCTGGATGACGGTGTTGCTGGCGGCCATGCCCTGCATCATGCCCATGCCGGCCACCAGCACCATGATCATCGAGAGCCAGAAGACGCGCGAAAACCCGAAGCCGATCAGGCCCAGGCCGAAGACGGCGGCGGCGATGGGAATCATGCGGATCAACCCGCGCACGCTCTTGCGCGCCGCCAGCGAGAGCGCCGAGACGAGCGCGCCCACGCCCATTGCGCCCATCAGGAAGCCTAGCGTATGCGGGCCGCCGTGCAGCACCCTGGCCGCAAAGATGGGCATCAGCACCACAAACGGCATGCCCATCAGGCTGACGACGGCAAACAGCAGCAGGATGGTGCGGATGGGCACGAATTCGGAGACATAGGTCCAGCCGGCCTTCAATTCGGTGAGCATTGAGGTAACCCGCCGTCGCACCGGCGGCACATGCACACGCATCATCAGCAGCGAGGCGATGACGGCAAGGTAGCTGATGCCGTCGATGAGGAAGCACCAGCCTTCGCTTGAGACCGCGATCAGCATGCCGGCCAGCGACGGGCCGATGAGGCGGGCCACATTCACCATGGAGGAGTTGATGGCGATGGCGTTGCCCAGGTCGCGCTTGTCTTCGACCATCTGCACCATGAAGGACTGGCGGCCGGGCATATCGAATGCATTGATGATGCCCTGCATCACGCTGAAGGCCAGCAACAGCGGGATGGTGATCAGTGTGCGAGAGAGTGAGGGCGGCCAGCGCCAGCGACTGAACCATGGAGAGCGTCTGCGTCCACACCAGCACTTTGCGGCGGTCGGCGCGGTCAATCCAAACGCCGGCGAAGGGCGCAAAGAGAAAAGTGGGAATCTGGCCGGCAAAGCTGACCGTGCCCAGCAGCAGCGCCGATCCGGTGAGCCGGTAGACCAGCCAACTGGTGGCGATGCGCGTCATCCAGGTGCCGACCAGCGAGATGGTCTGGCCGCCGAAGAAGAGGCGGAAGTTGCGATGACGCAGCGCGCGCCATGCGTGGGATGAACCGCTGAACACGCGCGATTCATCTGTGCCTAAAATGTTGGCTGGCTTTGCGCGACTTGTTTTTTCGGTACTGCTCAGAATTGATTCCTCATCCTATGTGGAAACTCACCTCAATATTGACCTCGACCGGGACCGGCTCGCCGTTCTTCATTGCAGGTTTGAATCGGTATCTCTTAACGGCCTCAATGGATTGCTCAGTCAAACCATAGTCCAGGGGCTTAACCACGCGGAGGTTTTGCGGCAAGCCGTTGCGATCGACAGTTAATGAAATCAAACACGTACCCTGATATTTTGCGCGCCGAGCATCATCGGAGAACTCCGCTTCCGGACTAATTAGAGGAACTGGAGGGCTAATTCCATCTCTGACGGGATTGACAGGATTACCGTTATAGCTGAATTTCGCCTAGATATTTCGTCTGAGGTGAGTACGGATTTCTTCGGCGCCTGTGCGAGATCTCCGAACTTTTGCTCAGGCTGAGATCTCAGGCGCAATCGATAGGTCTTCTTGATTACGTCTTCATTTGTCTGTTCAACACAGGCATGGATATTTACTTCCACAGTCTGACCGACAACCACTGGAGCGCCATCGTGGATTCCTGGGTTGAACCGATCCGCGTCTACAATTTCGAGCGCGTACTTGTCCAGATCATTCCCGAGCGGCTTGAGAAACATGAGATTGCGTGGCTTGCCTGTAGCATCCACAAGCAGCGAGAGCACCACCTTGCCGTCTAACTTATTCCTGCACTTCTCGGTAGATAACAAGGACAAATTGAGTGGCTGAAGCTCCGGGGCCGTTACATCAGGACCAACGGCATACACCTTCACCGGCGCAGGCTGCGCATCTGCCTGCGAGTTTGTCGTTGCTTGAGTGGCTTGCTGCCCACTGGAAAAGCCTGTGACCATCAACGCGAACATTGCAATTACAGTAAAATTCCGCATAAACTTACCTCGTATACAGCAGAATGCGTCCATTATACAACTCCGAGTATGCGGAGCAGGAAAGCGTAGTCGAAGGCGATCTCTTTCAGGTAGTCGTAGCGGCCGCTGGCGCCGCCGTGGCCGGCTTGCATGTTGGTTAGCAGCAGCAGCGGGTTCGAATCGGTTTTGAGGGTGCGGAGTTTGGCTACGTACTTGGCGGGTTCCCAGTACATGACCTGGCTGTCGTGGAGCGATGTTTTTACCAGCATGGCGGGATAACTCGCGGCCTTCAGGTTGTCATAGGGCGAGTAACTCAGCATGGTTTTGAAGTAAGTCTCTTCGTTGGGGTTTCCCCACTCCTCGTACTCGGGAACGGTGAGAGGGAGGGTGGCGTCGAGCATGGTGTTCATTACGTCGACGAAGGGGACGTGGGAGAGGACGGCGCGGAAGAGATCGGGACGCATGTTTGTGACGGCGCCCATGAGCAGTCCGCCGGCTGAGCCGCCTTCGATGGCTACGCGATTGGGGTCGCCGTAGCCGGAAGTGGTGAGGTGCTCGACGGCGGCGATGAAGTCAGTGAAGGTGTTGCGCTTGAGAAGCATTTTTCCGGCGTCGTGCCAGGGCTCGCCCAGGTCGCCGCCGCCGCGGATGTGGGCGTAGGCCATGACTACGCCGCGATCGAGAAGGCTGAGGCGGTTGCCGCTGAAGCTGAGAGGGAGTGAGTATCCGTAGGAGCCGTAGCCGTAAACGTAGAGGGGGTTGCTGCCCGGCTGGCGTTTGTCTTTGCGATAGACGAGGGAGATGGGAACTTTTACGCCGTCAGGGGCGGTGGCGTGGATGCGCTCGCTGGCGTAGAGGGTGCGGTCGAAGCCGCCGGGGATCTCAAACTGCTTGAGAAGCGTGGAGGCGCCGGTGGCCACGTCGTACTCGTAGACCGAACTGGGCGTGACGAGAGATTGGTAGGCGTAGCGGAAGGTGGGTGTGTCAAAGATGCGGTTGATGTGGGGGTGGGCGCTGTAGGCCGGCTCGGGGAATGACGATTTCGCCAGCGGGCGTGGCTTCGGGGCCGTCGCCGGTGAAGCGGTGGATACGCAGGCGGGGCAGGCCGTCTTCGCGCTCGCAGGCTACGAAGAAGTTGGCGAAGAGGTCTACGTCTTCAAGCATTATGGAGTCGCGATGGGGAATGAGCTCGGTCCAGTGTTCGCGGCCCGGCGTGGATACGGGGGCTGTGACCAGGCGGAAGTTGCGGCCGCGGTCGTTGGCGCGGATGAACCACAGGCCATTGCGGTGGTCGATGGAGTACTCGTGATCGTCCTGGCGAGGAGCGATGAGGGTGAATGCGGCTTCGGGGTCGGCGGCGGGAAGCACCTGGGACTCGGTGGTGATGTGGCTGGCGGATTCCAGGACGATGAATTGGCCGTCGCGGGTGCGGCCTGCGCCGAGGTTGAAGCGCTCGTCGTCGTCCTGGTAGACCAGAACGTCTCCAGAGTGCGGAGTGCCGCGCTGGTGGCGCCATAGCTGGTACTGGCGCTTCTGCTCTTCGTCTTCGACGGTATAAAACAGAGTGCGATTGTCGGCAGCCCAGACTACGGAGCCGACGCGCTCGACTTCGCCGGGGAGGGTTTCGCCGGTTTCGAGGTCTTTGATGTGCAGGGTGTATTGGCGGAAGCCGGTTGTGTCAGTGGTGTAGGCCAGCCAACGGCCGTCGTCGGTGATGTCGGTCGCGCCGATGGCGAAGAAGGCGTGGCCCTGGGCTAACTGGTTGCCGTCGAGGATTACTTGTTCGGGAGTGTCGTCTAAAAAGCTAAAAGCAGGTCCTTCGACTCGGTCGCCGCCGCGACCTCGCTCAGGATGACAGTCACTGGGTGTTATGCGATCTGTTGCGGCTTTGCGGCAGTGGATTGCGTACTGCTGGCCTTCTTCGGTGCGGGTGAAGTACCACCAGTCGCCGTCGCGAAAGGGGACGGAGACGTCGGTCTGCTTGATGTGGGAGAGCATCTCCTTGTAAAGGTCTTCGCGGAGGGCGGCGAGCGGGGCCATCCAGGCTTCGGCGTGGGCGTTTTCGGCTTCAAGATAGGCGGTGACTTCGGGGTTCTGCTTGTCGCGGAGCCAGGCGTAGTCGTCGGTGAGGACTACGCCATGCATAAGGGTTTCAGTGTGCCGCTTGCGGGCGACGGGGGGTGGGGCTGGAGACTGGTCTTGAGTCATTTCATTCCCAGTGTATCGGCTGGGGCGGAGGGGATTGCTGGTTCACTGTTCTCAAAATTGATGAGGCGCCGGTATTCGCATTGAAGCTGCACCGGTATGCGCCTGCGCGAGATTTGAACAGCCGCAGCGCAATGTGGAAAGATGACAGATTGGATGCATGCAGCCGAACGCTCGGAATGACAGAAAGACGCGACGAATGAGAATTCCCATGAATAGATTGTTCTGGTTTTGTTTGGCGCTTGCTTTGCCGGCACCGGCGCAGACGCCCCCCGCCGCGATACGAACGGTTGAAACTCCGAATGCGACGCTGCGGTTAAACGCGGAGTCCGGCGACCTGGTGGGGCTGGATTGGAAGTCGCCGGCTCTCCAGATCATCGCCGAACCCCGCCTGGGCGAGAACTTTCGCCTTTTGCTGCCCAGGCCCGGATACGAAGCCGCCTATTTCAATAGCCGCGAACAGAAGGTAAGCCGCATCGAAACCACCACCGATGGTGTGGTCTGCAGCTACGATTCGCTGCGCAGAGAGGGCGAAGAATTGCCGGTCAAGGTGCGATACGAAATTCGCGCTGTCGGCTCTCAGATTCAGTTCTCCATCAAGGTGGATAACCCCACCGATCGGCCGTTGGCAGAGGTATATTACGGCATTCTGGGCGGGCTGAAGGGAATCGGCGACCGGCTGGATACGCAGTCGCTGGTCCACCGGCAGCTATCTCGAACATGGCGCCGGCGCTCTTCCACATCTTTCAGCGCCGGAGGCTATGGCGGCGGCAATCTCGGAATCCGTTACGACGCGGCTGGCTTTACCTATCCCTGAGCCATGCCGATGGGTTGGATGGACGTTTACAACCTCAAAGCCGGATTGGGCTACTACTACGCCAACCAGGATCCGGAGACGCGGCTCTCCGGCGCTCTACTTTGAAATGCGGCCCTTCACCAAGAGCGCCGTGGTGGGGGACAACTGGCCGGGAACCGATGAAGTGCCGGAAGGCGAGCCGATCGGCCTGACCATGGGCTGGCTCGACATGCCCTACGTCAGCAAAGGGGTCTTTCGCGCAGGCCCGGTGGCGCTTGCAGGTGCACGAGGGCGATTGGCACGCTGCCAGCGGAATTTACCGCAAGTGGTTCGATCGGCACTTCACCGTCGAGCGCACGCCCGACTGGCTGCGCGAAGAGATGGCCTGGCAATCTGTCAATCCTCTCCAATCCCGAGGACGTGATTGTCCACCGCTTCAGCGGATTTGCCCCGGCTGGCGGCCGATGCCAAAAAGTACGGCGTGACCACATTCGAATTCTGGGCTGGGATATGGGCGGCATCGATCGCGGCTATCCGCAGTACCGGCCCAATCCGCGCTCGGCACGCCAGAGGAATTCCGCAGCGCGCTCAAGGAGATCCGCGCAATGGGCGTTCATCCGCTGCTATTTGCCAATATTCAGGTGGCGGACACGGCCACAGCCCTCTTACAAATCCGAGTTATCACCGTTATGCCGTGGAAGGGCGATGGGCGCCGGATTTGCATCTGATGGGCTGGGGCGAGGGCACCATCAGCGCTCGCATGGGCCTGGCGCGCTCCAATATGACCCTGGTCAGCCCGGCTCATCCTGAGTTCAGGAAGTTTCTGATGGATCAGTATATGGAGATGATCCGCGATGGCGCCGATGGCTTCCAACTGGATAAAACCTGCGTCATCGATGCGCTGGACTTCAATCCCGCGCTTCCGATTTCGCCGGACAAGTCGCTCATCGGAGGGGTGCTGGACACGTTCAAAGAACTGCTTGAGAAGGGGCGGCAGATCAATCCCGATTTCTCGCTGGCTTCGGAGATCTGGATCGATCGCGCGCTCCCCTATGTGGACGTCTCCTATATGCGCATGGGCAGCATCGACATGACTTCCACGGCTATGCGTTATACCTTCCCCGAATGGAAGCCGACCATCTTTGGCGAAAGCCCGGGTGACTTCAACCCCATGAACAACGGCATGCGCTACGGCATGGTATGGGCCTGGCGCCGCGGCACTACAACGATTCGCTCGATGAGCCGCTCAGCGCCCGCTCTCGCGCTATGTCGCCGAGCTGATCCGCATCCGCAAGCAATATCGCGATGTGTTCTTTGACGGCCGCTTCAAAGACACTATGGGCGGGTCAATTGAGGGTGACAAGGACGTACGCTATTCGGTCTTTGAGAACTACGCTGCTACGGCGAAGGCTATGGTGGTGGTCAACTACGGCGACCAGCCGGAGACGGCGAAGGTGACCCTCGAGGGCGCCGACGGACGCGAGGTTGAGATCGCCGCGCCTTTCGAGGTGGACCGGAAGGGGAAGTTGCCGCTCACGGTGACCATTCCGCCCCACCGCTGCGTTGTGGTGGTGCTGCGGTAGGCTCAGGGGCTAAAGCCCAACACATTCTGCCGACCTTATCGGCCGGGCTAAAGCCGTGCCCTTGTTACAAGGCCCCGTAGTTGAGCTTTTTCCGCTCTCTGTAAAGTCGTGTCCGCTTGGGAAAGCATCCGACCTATTCAGAGAAGCTCCTTAGGGAACTTTTGCTGCGGCGTCCGCGTACAATAGAGAGCGATGAAAGGCTTTCGACCGCGCACATTCGACGGTTTTCGGGCTGCTTCTGGCCGCACTGGTGGGGTTTTCCTGGACGGCTGCCCTGGCCGAGCGGGTGCAGGACCTGCCTAAACCCACTGATTATGTAAGCGATTATGCCCACGTGCTTTCGCCGGAGGCGATTGCGCGGCTGGATAGCCTCTGCGCGCAACTGGACCACTCCCAGGCCAATGCGCAGATTGCGATTGTTACCGTCCATAACCTGGATGGGGACGATGCGGCGGATTATGCCAACCAGCTTGAAGACAAGTGGAAGATGGGGCGCAAGGGGTCGGACCGCGGCGCGCTGGTGCTGCTGGCCGTGGACGACCACAAATACCGGATCGATGTGGGCTACGGGCTGGAAGGGATTTTGCCCGACGGCAAGGTGGGCGATATTGGGCGGGAGATGGTTCCCTATCTGCGGGCCAGCGATTATGACAGTGCGGTAACACGGCCGTGGACGAGATGGCGCAGGTGATTGCCGCCGATGCGAAAATGACGCTGACGGATGAGCCGATGCCGGCCAGCCAGCCTGTGAACCAGATGCACCACAGCGCGGTGCTCGGCAAGCTGATCTTGTTGCTCTTCGTGCTGATCTTCTTTGGCGGGTCTTCTATTTTCAGAATGCTGCTGGGCTTTGGGCTTTTCTCCAGTATTTTTAACGGACGGAACTGGGGCGGGGCGGGGGCGGTGGATTTGGAGGCGGAGGCGGATTTGGCGGCGGTGGGGGCGGTGGTGGGTTTGGCGGATTTGGCGGAGGGGCTTTGGTGGCGGTGGAGCTGGGGGAGCTGGTAGGTAGTTTCTGGCCGGTCGGCGGACGCTGGTTCCACGCGGAAGAGCTGAGATGGGGACCGATTCATTGATAAGCTTGAAGCTTGATTTGACGAAAGGGGTCCGCCGCGGCGGGCCGGAGGAGAAAAAACAGTATGAGCAAGGGACTTTGGATTGTGCTGGGAGTGGTGGGCGTTCTGGTGCTGGTGGTGCTGATGGTTTTCAGCAGCTACGTGAGCGCCAGGAACCAGATGGTGGCCAAGGATCAGAACGTGAAGGCCATGTGGTCAGAGGTGGATGTGCAAATGGAGCGGCGCGCCGACCTGATTCCCAACCTGGTGGAGACCGTGAAGGGCTTTACCAAGGAAGAAAGCACCGTCTTTGGCGATATCGCCAATGCGCGGGCGGGGATGCTGAATGCGCAGGGGCCGGCGGCGAAGATTGCCGCCAATGGCCAGCTGGATGGGGCGATTGGGCGCTTGCTGCTGCTGACGGAGAATTATCCGCAGTTGCGATCGAGCGAGCAGTTCATGCGGCTGCAGGACGAGCTGTCAGGGACTGAGAACCGCATCGGCGTGGCGCGCAAACGGTATAACGACGCGATTCAGGATTACAACACGTTCATCCTGCAGTTTCCGAATAATATCTGGGCGGGGATGGCGGGGTTCAAGCAGAATGACGCTTACTTTACGGCAAGCCCAGCGGCTCGGACTGTGCCTTCGGTGAAGTTCTAGTTTTGCTGTTTACCTGAGTTGAACGGTGAAAACGAAAAGCAACTGCAGGTCCTTCGACTCCCTTCGCTTCGCTACGGTCGCTCAGGATGACAGATTGAGTTTTGAAGGCAAAAGAGGCCATCCCGCTTGGCGGGATGGCCTCTCTTGTGAATTCGGTTTGAGCACGGCCCGGAGAATCTGCTTGTTTGAGCGATCTACTTGAAGGAGGCGATGGCGCTGGCCTCGTCATCGTAGATGTCGAAGACGGTGTAGAGCTTGGTCAACTGGAGCAGGTCGTGAACCTTCCTGGTCAGCTTGAGCAGCTTGAGCGCGGCGCCCTGGTTCTTGACGGTGGTGTAGGCGCTCACCAGCTCGCCCAGTCCGGAACTATCGATATAGTTCACTTCTCCCAGGTCGAGCAGGATGCGCTTCTGGCCTTTGCCGATCAGATCGCGAATGGCATCGCGCACCTGCACGCTGCCTTCGCCCAGGGTGATCCGCCCGTTGAGGTCCAGAACGGTGACGCCGTCCACTTCGCGGGAAGCAATAGTAAGTGCCACGGAAAATCCTCCTTAGTTGGTATTGCGATTATAGTACGTGCCGGAAGCCCGAGAGGAGAGGTCTCAACCCGCCTGCATTGCCGGAACTCTGTTTTGAAGCTGGCGAATCAAACGCCGCAAGCTAAAGTTTTTCGCCCGCCGGAGCCAGATGCTTGACCAGGGTCAACTCGGTCCCGGGATGCAGTTGTCGAAAGTGTACCTCATCCATGAAAGAACGGATAAGAAAGATGCCGCGGCCGGTGCCGCGCAAAAGATTTTCCGGGGCCAGGGGGTCTGGGAGCGTATCCGGATCGAGATCTTTGCCCTGGTCGGCGATGACAAACACCAGCGAATCGCCGTTGTTCTCAAAACTGACGGAGAGGTGCTTGTTGGGGTTGTACTCGTTGCCGTGCATCACAGCGTTAACGGCGGCCTCGCGCACCGCCATGGTGACGTGAAAACACTCTTCCTCGTCGAGACCGGCCTCCATAGCCAGTTTTTCAGCGGCGGCCTCAATCGTCCCCACGCTCTCCATGGTAGAACTCAATGTCCAGTTCATTCGTCCTGCCTTGGGTCCGCTCACCGGCTTCGAGTCCGCCTCTTCCGCAACGAGGTGGGCCTTTTCGCCCATCCTGTTTTTAACAACCTTAGCTGGAGTTTCATGGCTGGGAGGGATTGTGTCAAGCAGGAAACGCCGGTGATTGGAAAGGGGGACTGTTGTGGTTATCGGTTTCCCACCCGGCATCCACAGGCCGAAAGCCACGTGGAAGTAATACACTCACCTCATGCAGCCTAGAACCACAGCCCGGGTCAGCTTGACGGCGCTGCTCGGCACCCCGGTGACCGATGCGCAGGGGCATCTGCGCGGGCGGCTGAAGGATGTTGCCGTGGCCACGGGCCCGGATGCGGGCAAGGTGGCCGGGCTGGTGCTGAAGACCCGCGCCGGACTGTGCATTGTGCCCTCGCAAGACGTGATGGAGACGCCGGCGGGCACGCTGGAGCTGCGGTCCTCAGGCGCTCTGGTTCCGCTCAAGGATGAGGGCAACTATCTCTACCTGCAGCAGGACCTGGTGGACCGGCAGATCATCGATATTCACGGCCGCAAGGTGGTGCGGGTGAACGATGTGGACCTGGAGTGGCTGGGGCAGGGCGCGGCTCACCTGCTGCGCGTGGCCGAGGTCGAAGTGGGGCTGCGCGGGGCCTTTCGCCGGGTCTTCAAAGGTCTGCTGCCGCGCGCCACGCTGGAGAGCATCTCGCGCAAGCTCACCGCGCACGGCATTCCCTGGCAGTTTGTGGACGTGATCGAGGTGGACCCGGCGCGGCGGGTGAAGCTGCGCATCGAGTACGAGCGGCTGGCGGAGATGCACCCCTCCGACCTGGCCGACATTCTTGAAGACCTGGCGCCGGCCGAGCGCGAGGCAGTCTTTACCTCGCTGGATGAAGACGTGGCCGCGGAAACGCTGGAAGAAGTTGAGCCCAAGCTGCAGAAGGCGCTTCTCGAAAAGCTGGACGAAGAAAAGATTGCCGACATTGTGGAGGAGATGGACCCCGGCGCCGCAGCCGACCTGCTGGCCGAGCTTTCAGAAGAGCAGTCCGACGCAATTCTTGAAGAGATGGAGCCGGAGGAGCGGCAGGAGGTGGAGGAGCTGCTGGAGTTCGACGAGGACTCGGCTGCCGGCGCAATGACCACGCGACTTTATCCATCTGGGAACGGATGCGACGGTGGCCCAGGCGGTGCAGGCGCTGCGCAACTTTGACGGCGATCCGGAGAGCGTGACCGAGATTTACCTGCTGGACGAAAAGAGATGCTGCGCGGGGCCATTTCGCTGGCCCGGCTGGTGATGGCGCTGCCGGAGACGCGGCTCGGCGTGCTGGCCGAGCCGCGCGTCCTCTCCTGCCCCGCCGATACCAACCAGGGCGATCTGGCCGAGCTCTTCGACAAATACAATTTGCACGCGCTGCCTGTGGTGGATGCACAGGGCCGCATGGTGGGCGAGGTGCAGGCCGATCACGTGATCAGTTTCCTTCGCGAAAAACTGTGATGTTTACAGCAAAGATTCTGTTCTGCCAGTTCTGATATTTACTGCAATACTTCTGTGCTACACTTCCTTGAAATCGGTAAACAACTTTGCATTGTGAATTTCAACTTGTCCTGCGTCTGCCAGTCTCTGGCAGGACGATGCAGGACGAAGAGAAGGAGCAAAAAAGTATGCCGGATCAAGAGAACGGTTCCAGGCCGCCACGGATGCATGGGATTACGCACGTTGATATTCCCGCCCAGTACCGGCCGGTGGTAGAGCGGACATCCAGCGGACGCCCAATCATGATTTCAATCGTCGCCGTTTATATGTTCATCAAGGCGATCTGTGCTTTGCTTCTTGCCCTCGTTCCCTGGGGCGATCCGGAATCGGGAGTGGCAAGCTTTCTTACCGCGCACCCTTCGCTTGGGTTAAGCATGCTTCCACGAATCTTCAGGCCCTCTCCGTATTTATCCGGCGAAGCGCAGGGACACTATGTTCAAGCGCTTCCGATACTTTTTCTGTTTGTCGCCGTTCTATGCGGGCTCCTGGCATTCAAGCTGTGGACGCTGTCAGCCAAGTGGCGCTGGGCAGCCATATTCTGGGCATCTTATTCCCTGATCACCACTGTGCGTTTTCTTATGCTCGATTTGATCATCCGAAGTTCAGTAGCTATCAACTTTCCTCCCATGTCGGCTCAATTCAAGCTGGCTGTTCTTATCAGCATTGCATGGAATTTACTGATCGTTTGCTACTTGGCCTTTTATCCAGGCGTGAAAGAGGCTTTCGAAAGGGGTTACTAGCCGCCTGGGCCGGGCTTTCCTTCTTTTTTCGGCGCGAAAGGCTGTAAGTGTATGCAAACAGGGGGCGAGCGATTCTCAAGTTTCAGTAATGTGTGCAATATTGCTCAGTTCCATTCCGGCTATTGGTACTAATGTGATAGATAATCACCGCAATATTGCCGATTTGTGAAAGAATTCCAGAATGATCCAGTTTCCTAAAATTATTCAGGGCGGCATGGGCGTGGGCGTATCGAACTGGCGCCTGGCCAATGCGGTCTCAAAACTCGGCCAGCTTGGCGTGGTCTCCGGCACGGCGCTCGATTCGCTGTTTGTGCGCCGGCTTGCCGATGGCGACCAGGGCGGTCATATGCGCCGCGGACTGGATGCATTTCCCTTTCCCGAGATGGCCCGGCGCATCTGGCAGGAGTATTTTGTTCCCGGCGGCAAGCCTAGCGACGCGCCCTATCCGCTGACGCCGGTGCACCAGCGCAAGGACGTCCGCAAGGCGATCGAGCTGTGCATGGTGAGCAACTTCGTCGAGGTATTTCTGGCGCGCGAAGGCCACAAGAATCCGGTGGGAATCAATTTTCTTGAGAAGGTGCAGATGCCGCATCTGGCTTCGATCTACGGAGCGATGCTGGCCGGCGTGGGCTATGTGCTGATGGGCGCGGGGATTCCGCTGCACATTCCCGGCGTGCTGGACCTGCTGGCGGCCCACCATGCGGCCGAGTACAAGCTGAGCGTGACGGGCGCGGCGTCGAGCCAGGATACGCAGATGCACTTCGATCCCGCCGACTACGTGGAGGGTCCGCTGCCGCTGCTTCACCGGCCAAGGTTTCTGGCCATCGTCTCCTCGAATACGCTGGCTACCACCATGCTGCGCCGCGCCACGCGGCCGCGTGGACGGGCTGGTGATTGAAAGCCCCACGGCGGGCGGGCACAATGCGCCCCCTCGCGGCAAGCTGCAGCTCAACGCAGACGGAGAACCGGTCTACGGCGAGCGGGACCAGGTGAATATTGCGGAACTGCGCGCGCTGGGCGTTCCCTTCTGGCTGGCGGGCGGCTATGGAAGCCCGGAGAAAGTGCGCGAGGCGCTGGACCAGGGCGCGGCGGGCGTGCAGGTGGGGACGGCGTTTGCGTTCAGCCGGGAATCCGGCCTGCGCGCCGACCTGAAGAAGTACGCTGATGGCCCAGGCGGCCACCGGCTCGGGCGAGGTATTTACCGATCCGCTGGCCTCGCCGACGGGATTTCCCTTCAAGGTTGCGCTGCTGGAAGGCTCGTATTCCGATCCTGACGTGGCCGCGGCGCGAACACGCATCTGCGATCTGGGCTATCTGAGAGAACCTTACAACGCGCCGGACGGCAAGATCGGATACCGCTGCGCCGCCGAGCCGGTGGCCAACTACGTCGCCAAAGGCGGCAAGGTGGAGGAGACGGTGGGAAGAAAATGCCTGTGCAATGCGCTGCTGGCCAACGTGGGCCATGCGCAGAGGCGCAAGAACGATGTTGTGGAGCCGGCGCTGGTGACCATCGGCGACGATCTGAATACAGTGGCGCAGTTTCTGGCGCCGGGGCAGGACAGTTACAGCGCGGCGGACGTGGTTGCATCGCTGCTGAGCAGGGTGGCCGCTCAGCAAGAGATTCAAGCAAGGCCCGTTACGCTGCACCGCCTGAAAAGATTACGGTTCGAGGGTGAATCGGAAGGATTTTCCTCAGGAGCTAAGCTCGCATTGATGCGTCACAAATAAAAAGGGCACGGCTTTTGCCGTGCCCTTTTTTGATTGCACGCGAACTTCTGAGATTTCGTTAGCTCTTCGGCACGGGCAAGGCTCCCTGGCCGCTGCCTACAGCGAAGATCCTCGGAACGCGATCGGCGGGCGCGGGCAGCGCGGGAATGCCGCGTGCGGCTCGGTCTGGTACCAGTAGGCAGTCGAATAGAAATTGTCTGACGCGGTGGTTGGCGTGGCCGTGCTCGATGGTCACGCGGATCGACTTCTCAAAGGTGATGGGGCTCTCAATGTGCCAGCGGTAGAGGCACCAGCGGCCGCCCAGATCGCTCCGCGTCCACAATGTAAGGCGCGCCGTTGTGCATGTAGTCGAAGGCCTGGCCGCCAAAGTCCCACGCGCCGTTGTAGTAGTCCTCGGTTCCGGTGCCGTTGATGGTGGGCAGCATGTCGCCATCGATGAAGATCATGTCGTCGCCCTCGCCGAACCATTGCCGTCCTGGTTCTGCTCGACGGCGTGGGTGACTCCCACAAAATGTCCTTTGCCCTGGCTTCGAGAAAGACGTAATTCCCTTCGCCGTTCAGGTTTTTGCGGTCGCTGACCGGGGCTCGTATTCGTTGGTCCAGTCGTCGGTCCAGCCCTTGCAGGGCGCGGCCTGGCGGTACTGCGCGTGAAAGCGGCCCAGGTTGCCGGGCAGGCTGGCCAGGGTCACGTAGTCCACGGCGAAGTAGAGGCTGTCGGTGCGGACCTTGCCCTCGTTGGTCAGCGTGATGCGGGCGGAGGTTGCAAACGGCATCTGGAAGTAGGCGTTGAGCGCCTTGATGGGCGCCACGGCCAGCAGCGCCGACTGGTAAGTGTAATATTCGCCCAGGCCCAGGCCGAAGAAGTCGCCGATGGGGACTTCGACGGAGGGCGTAGCTTCGCCGTCCCACCAGGCGCGCAGGACCAGATTCTTCAGGTGCATGGGGTCCTGTGAGTTGATGGTGAACCAGAGATGCGTGACCACGCCGGCGCCTGTGATATCAAGCAGCGTTGCCGTTGCGCCCGGCTCCACGGGAACCGCAGTCGTCGTTGCCGCCGGTGCGGTCCCAACTGGAGGAACGGCGGGTTTTGTAGTTGCGCAGACGGGCCAGCGCAAAGAGATCATCCGGCTCCGCATGGCTCCGGTTCAGTGAGAGCGCCGGCAGCGGGGCTCGGCCGCGGCTCCAGCGGCGTTCAGGCCGAGAAGTGCGGCGGCGGAGACCATGGCGCCCAGCAGTTTGCGGCGTGCGGGCAGAGCATTCATTGGTGCCTGATCGGATGCATTCGGAGAATCCTTCCGTATGAAGTTGGATGAAAGAGTGTTGTAGTCTCGCGCGACGGTTAGCCGTGTCAAGATAGAGCGGCAGCGAGGCGCATACCGGGCAGTGGACAAGATGAGAACTCGTGCTGCAGTTTGCGAGTACGCGGCTTGTCGATCAGCGGTTGACGAACGGCTTTCAGCGCTTCCGCTCCTTCAGGTTGTGGCTGTCGCGGCTCTTCAGCGTCATGCCGTAGAGGGACTTGAACTGCTCGATCTCCTTCAGCGTTTGCGCGGAGAAGGGAACGAGCTTGCCCTCGAAGGCGTGCAGGACGATTCCTTCCAGCAGGTCGCCGAGGGTCATGTCCTTCTGCTCGGCAACGGCTTTGAGCACCTTCAACAAGCGTTTTTCCATCCGCACGCCGGTCTGGACGCGCTCGACGACGACGGGTTCACGATTTTGCTGTTCCTGCGGCATGGTCCCTCCTGTTACATGTGTACCAATGTACCAAGATAATCATGCGATGTCAACCCGCTTCGAACGATTCTTTCGGAATGGCGCCGGCTGCCGGTTTCGCGCTGCCACGGCTCGGCCTGTTATGGTCAGTGAGGAAACTTCGAAATGAATCCCACCATAGGAACCCGCGCGCATGTGGAAGCGTTGGCGAATCCGGATACTGCTGTTTCTGGCCGTTCTCGGCCCCGGATTCATTACCGCCAACGTCGATAACGACTCCGGCGGCATCCTCACTTACTCCCAGGCCGGCGCGCAGTACGGCTACACGCTGCTGTGGACCATGCATTCCCATCACCATCGCGCTGATCGTGGTGCAGGAGATGTGCGCCCGCATGGGCGTGGTCACCGGCAAGGGCCTGAGCGACCTGATCCGCGAGGAGTTCGGCCTGCGGCTCACCTTTGTGCTGATGGTGCTGCTGGTGGTGGTCAACTACACCAACGTGGTCACCGAGTTCATCGGCATCGCCGGCTCGCATGCACCTGTTTCACGTCACCAAGTTCATCTCCGTGCCGTTTTGCGCGGTGCTGGTCTGGTACATGGTGGTGCGGGGCAGTTACAAGAGCACGGAAAAGATCTTCCTCGTCGCCTCGGTGGTCTACATCGCCTACATCTTTGCCGGCGTGCTCTCGCAGCCGAGCTGGCACGATGCGCTGCTGGCCACGGTGCAAGTTGCCGGCCAGATCGGTGTGGAGCGACAAGGCCTATATGTACATGGCCATCGGCGTGGTGGGCACCACCATCGCGCCGTGGATGCAGTTCTATCTGCAATCGTCGATTGTGGAGAAGGGCATTCGCGTGAAGGACTACGCGGCCTCGCGGCTGGACGTGATCGTCGGCAGCCTCTTCACCGACATTGTGGCCTGGTTCATCATCGTGGCCTGCGCGGCCACGCTCTACGTGCACGGCATGGGCGCCATCCAGGTGGCCGCGGACGCGGCCGAAGCGATGCGCCCGCTGGCCGGCGACTACGCCTTCATCCTCTTCGCCTTCGGGCTCTTCAACGCCTCGCTCTTCGCCGCTTCGATTCTGCCGCTCTCGACGGCCTACACGGTCTGCGAGGGGCTGGGGGTCGAGTCGGGCGTGGACAAGAGCTTCAAGGAAGCGCCGTTCTTCTACTGGCTCTATACGCTGCTGATCGCGGGCGGCGCGCTGACCGTGCTGCTGCTGCCGGACGCGCAACTGATCAACGTGGCCATTCTTTCGCAGGTGCTGAACGGCGTTCTGCTGCCGGTGGTCATCATTCTGATGCTGATGCTGATCAATCGCGCAGGACCTGATGGGCGAGCACAAGAACTCGCGGCTGTGGAATGTGATTGCCTGGGGCACCAGCATCATCGTGATCGGCATGACGCTGGTGATGCTGTGGGGGATGATGCCGGGGCACTAGCTCGCAGCTTTCCCGCTTCATATTTTTCGTTCCCGGTTACGCTGAACCGGGTCTCTTAGAGGAGCTTGCCGGCGGCCAGGTCCTGGATGAGGCCGCGGTCGGCGGCCAGAAACTCGTAGCCGGTCAGGTCTTCGAGGCGGACCCAGCGGAACTGATGGTAGATGTGGTTGTCGATTTCGCCGGTGAACTCGTGGACGGCGAAGAACTGCAGATCGACGGCGCCGCCGTGGCGATAGTTGTGGCGGACGCGGGTGACGCGGGGGCCGATGGTGGCCTTGATGCCGAGTTCTTCGTCCAGTTCGCGGGCCAGCGCCTGCTCGGGGCTCTCGCCGGCTTCGATCTTGCCGCCGGGAAACTCCCACAGCAGGGCCATGGGCTGATCGGGACGGCGCTGGCCGATGAGGACTTCGCCGTCACGCACGATAAGTGCCGCCGCCACAAAGCGCAGGGCGGGACCGGCGGGCCGTGCATTCGAGTTCCGGCTGGTTCTCTTCCACGGTCCTAGTTTAATCGCAGTAAACGGGTTCGAGTTTTGAACAAAGATTGCCGGGACTATTCCCCGGCAACAGCCGCAGCGATGCCTTCGGCAGATTGAGGCCGGAAGTAGCCCCAGCCGTTCCTGGCAGCGGCCTGAAGCAGCGCCGGGGAAGGATTAACCGGGAATGGGCAGCGGGCGATTTCAAGCATGGCCAGGTCGTGGATGGAGTTGCCGAAGGCCGCGTCGGGGTGGTTGAGGCCGATGCGCCGCAGCGTAGTGGCCTTGCCCTCGTCGGTGGGCACGTCGACGATCTCGCTGGTGATGATGCCGTGGGCAACGCGAACCTCGGCGGCCAGAACGCGGTCTTCCGGAATGCCGAAATCGCGAACGCCCTCGGCGACCACCCATTTGTTGGTCGAGCTGACGGCCCAAATCTCGACGCCGGCCTGGCGCAGCGCCGCGACAAGCGAAAGCATCTCAGGGAAAAACCGCTCGCGCACAAACTCACTCACATAGCGTGCAGCGGCGGCGCGCAACTCCTGTTCGCGCAGGCCGGCATAGATCTGCACCATCTCGCCGCAAATCTCCAGTTCGCTGACGTGGCCCTGCTGATAGGCGCGATGGCGGGTATCGATCCAGTCGCTGGTGGAGCGTGAAACCAGGCCCTGCTCCATCGACCAGATCATGAAGCCGAGACCCGCGTCGCCGCTCCACAATGTTCCGTCACAATCGAAGACCGCGACCTTGGGTTTGCACTCGAGGACCAGCCGCTCAAACTCCTGGGCGGTCCACTTGGGAGATTCCAACTGCGTAGGCGTCAAGCATTCCTCAATCCAACTCGAAATTCTTCCAATTCTATTTTCGCCTAACGGCGCTGTTTTTGCACGTGAAGGTTCAGCGAATATTTCCGTAGGCCTATGAGCTAATTCATTTTGCACGATCTATTCCGGGTGGGGTTATGAACTTGGTTCCTTGATGAACGAGGTTCGCAGCGACGCCGGGGTGCGCTGGAATCAACCTTTTGACGCCGATAATCGGAGTGTGGACAACCTGCGCAATCTAACGCTGCTGAAGGATTACCAGGCGTATCTGCGCGTGGAAAAGGGGTTGCGCCCGCTGACCTGCGAGGCTTACAACAGCGATTTGAATACCTTTGCCGAGTTCATGGAGGGCCGCAACAGCGTGCTCTCGTTGGCGATTCAAGCGGACGTTTCCGCATTCCTTGAACATCTGCGCAACCACGGCATTGATTCGCGGTCGGTGGCGCGCAAGCTGAGCTGCCTGCGGGGATTTTACAAGTGGCTGCTGCTGGACCGGCGCATCCATCACGATCCAACCGTGAACATTGAATCGCCGAAAGCGTGGAAGGTGCTGCCCAAATCGCTGGCCGAGCCGGAGGTGACGGAGATGCTGGAGCGGGCTGGAATGGCCGCCGAACATCCGCAGGCACGGGCCACGGCGCTGCGTGACCGAGCGATTCTGGAGCTGCTGTACGCGGGCGGGTTGCGAGTATCGGAGGTGACGGCACTCTCGACCGGCGACCTGGCGCTTGACGCGGGGCGTGTGCAGGTTCGCGGCAAAGGAGATAAGGAACGGATTGTGCCGCTGGGGCGCTCCGCAATCGAGTCTTTGGAGGAGTATCTGCGCCAGGGCAGGCCGCACCTTGCGCGCATCAGTTCGGTGAGAAAGGCCAGTGTGCGGCAGGATGCGACGAGGCTGTTTCTTTCCCTGCGCGGTATGCCGCTGACGAGGCAATGGGTTTGGCAGGTGGTGAAGACGGCGAATGGCGACGCAAGCCCGCATCGGCTGCGGCACAGTTGCGCAACGCATATGGTGGAGCATGGCGCCGACCTGCGCAGCGTGCAATTGATGCTTGGCCACGCCGATATCTCTACGACGCAGGTTTATACGCACTTGGCGCTGGGCCGGCTGAAGGCCGTGCATCGCGAGCACCATCCACGGGCGGCGCGGCGTGAGACTGAAATGAATGCGCGCCCTGAGCCGCATGGTGGTTTGCGGCTGGTGCCACGCGCACTCACGAAGAAGGAGATGGGATGAGCGCGACCGCAGACTGGTTCGCCGCTCGATTCGCTGGTCGCCGGCTATCTCCGCGTACTGGCCAATGAGCGCGGCGCATCTCCGCACACATTGCGGGCCTATCAGCGGGAATTGCGCGGGTTTACCGCTTTCATCACCAAACATAAAGAAGGTCAGGGCGTTGACCACATTGAGCACACCGATATCCGCGCCTATTTAGGCACGCTCTACGATCGTGGGCTCTCGAAGGCTTCAGCGGCGCGGGCGCTGGCGGCCATTCGCAGTTGGTTCAAGTGGCTGGCGCGCACCGGCCTGGTGGAGCAGAATGCGGCCTCGCTGGTTTCCACTCCGAAGCTGCCAAAGCATTTGCCGCGTGTGCCTTCCATTGAGCAGATGAACCGCCTGATCGATTCCATGGAGGATGCGTCGTGCAAAGACGCTGCGGCGAGCTGGCCGGCGCGCGATGCGGCAATTCTGGAGATGCTCTACGGCTGCGGCATCCGCAACGCGGAGTTGACGGGGCTGAATCTGAACGATATTTACTGGACCAACGAAGCGGTGCTGGTGCGCGGCAAGGGACAGAAGCAGCGCTACGTTCCGCTGGGTGATGCGGCAGCCCAGGCGCTGCGGGCTTATCTTGCGGAGCGCTCGGCTCTGTTGGCGGCAGCCGGTAAAGCCAAGGAATTCAAAACTTCGGCGCTGTTCGTCAATCTGCACCTGCGCGGATTGGGCAAGCCGGGCGGCGAAGCGCGTTTGACGACGCGCAGCGTGGGCCGCATCGTCAAGCGTATCGCTGTTCAGCGCGGATTTTCGGCGGATGTGCATCCGCATACGCTTCGGCATGCCTTCGGAACACATCTGCTGGAAGAGGGCGCGGATCTGCGCGCTATTCAGGAACTGCTCGGCCACGAGCGGCTCTCGACGACGCAGCGGTATACGCAACTGACTACCGCGCAGTTAACGCAGGTTTACGATCGCACTCATCCCAGGGCGAGGTAGACCGGCTCAGTATCGGACAGTTCGATTGACGAGCTTGGATCGCCACTTGTACACTCCTCCGTCTATGAAGAAATTAATACTAGATAAACGAGAAGTACGTTTTGGTCTGGCGGGAAATGTTACTCGACGCAAATTTTTGGGCATGACGGCTGCGCTTGCTCCGGCAGTGTTCAGCCCTTTGTACGCCGGTGCGGAAAAGTACAGAAATAAAATCAGCGCATTTCGTTCCGATGTGACTCCAGAGCTGGGCGAACCGCTCTTCCCTGCCATACCCGCCACAAGAATCGAGAGCCCGTTGTGGGCAAAAGGCGTAATCATCGAGTCGGCTGGCGCTCGATATATATTGTGTGCGGTTGACTGGTGCGCTCTGTCGAACTCGACGCACAAATTGTTTTCAAGCACCATCGCTGAGGCCGCCGGCACAAGCATAGATCGAGTTCTGGTACAGACGATCCATCAGCACACTGCGCCTTATGCTGACGGCGATGCTTATGCTCTGCTGGCCCAGTTGCCCACACCGACGCCTCGGGTGAGCGATGCATTCCTCGGCCGTGCGATGAACCGGCTTTCGCAGTCTGCGCGCGAGGCCGTTTCGCATTTGCAGCCGTTCGACCAGATTGGCACCGGGGAGGCTCGCGTCGATCGCGTGGCTTCAGCTCGGCGCATTCTAATGCCGGATGGAAAGCTGATCATTCGCTTCAGCAGCGACGGCAAGGATCCTGCGATGGCGGCGCTTCCTGAAGGATCGATTGATCCCATGATTAAGACGATTGCCTTCGCTTCGGCGGGAAGAACGCTGGTCCGCCTTTATTACTACGCCACGCACCCGCAGACTTCGTACGGAGACGGACGCGTTTCGAGCGATATCGTCGGCGACGCGCGCGATGCAATGGAGAAAAGCGAGGGCGTGCCGCAAATTTATTTCACCGGATGCGCCGGGGACGTGACCGTGGGCAAGTACAATACTGGGCCTGCGTCCAGAAGCGAGTTAGCGCAACGGCTTGAACAGGGGATGCGTGCCGCGAGCGCTGCTACCCGCTTCAAACCCACGGGAAAGGTTGAGTTGCGAACGGAGATCATCGCACTTCCCCGCCCTGCCGTTCTGCCAATTAAGGACGTTGATGCACTTGCACGATTTGCCGCTGCGCATTCTTCCAAGCCTGGTGATGTTTACCTGGCTGCGCTTCGGCTGGCATTCGCCAATCGGAAAGAGCCGTTTAGCGCAATTTTGCTGAGCGTCGGCGGAGTTCGCATACTTCATTTGCCCGGTGAGCCTATGCTTGAATTCCAGAGATACGCACAGGGCTTGCGGAATGATGAGTTTGTTGCTGTTGCCGGGTATGGTGATCTTAGCCCCGGCTATCTTTGCACCGATCGCGCATGGACCGAGGGAGGTTACGAACCGAGCGCATCCAACTCCGGCCCCGGAACGGAAATAGCCGTCAAGAAAGCGATTCAGGAAGTATTCAGAGCTTAGGAGAATTCGGTTATGACAAATATGAATGTGGCGGATTCGTTGGGGATGACGCGCAGATCGTTTGTGCAGGCGGGCAGCATCGCGCTGGCTGGAATGGCCGCTGCCAACGGTGCACTTGCGCAGGGGGGCAAGGAGGCTTTGGCCCTGTCCGGCGGCCCCAAAACGGTAACTGTGCCCGCGACTCAGGAGGCCGCGCTGACACGTTGGCCGCGCTATGGAGATGCGGAAAAGAAAGCGCTTCACGATCTGATCGACAACAATCAGTTTTATGCTGAGCTGCCCCTGTTTGAGCGGGAGTGGAAAGAGTACACCAGGTCGCCTTTCGTTAAGGCGCATATGAATGGAACCAGCGCGCTCACCAGTATGTATTTCGCGCTCGATCTGCCGCCGGGCAGCGAGATTATGGTGCCGTCCTATACCTTTTTCGCGACTTGCCTGACGATGCGATTCTTCGGCTATGTTCCGATATTTATCGATATCGATCCCCGGACTGCCTGTTTCGATCTTGAGGATGCGAAACGCAAACTCACGCCGGCGACTCGCGCGCTGGTGGCCATGCACTCCTGGGGTTTGCCCTGCGAGATGGACCTCATCGCCGACTGGGCAAAGGAGAAAGGGCTCATCGTGCTTGAAGATGCGGCCCACGCGCATGGCGCATCAATGCAAGGCAAAAAGATGGGCACACTGGGCGTGATGAGTATTTACAGCTTCCAGGCCAGCAAGCCCATGCCGACGGTGGAGGGCGGTGTGGGAATGTACCAGACGCGCGAGTACTTTGAACGCGCCGCGGCTTTCGGTCATTATGAAGATCCGATAAAATTTGCGCCTGACAGCCCGGTGCGCCGCTATGCGGGTACCGGTTTCGGTCAGAAATACCGCATGCACCCATTCGCCGCAGCGCTGGGGCGTCTGCAGTTGCGAGGCCTCGACCAACAGAACGAAAAGATTGCCTCCAATATTCAACATTTGAATCAGCATTTGCTGCAACTGCCCGGGCTCAGCGAACCGAGGCTCCGTGCGGACCAGAAGCGCATTTACTATAACGGGAACATGCTGATGTTCGATGAGAACAAGGCCGGCTTCACTCGCGAGACTCTAATCAAAGCGCTGCAGGCGGAAGGAGTGCACGCAACATTTTGGAATTATCCGGGGCAGCACACTTTTGCGATTTACTCTGAAGCGAAATGGTGGCATCATTTGCCGACAATTCCGGCGGCCATGCCCGGTACTGACCAGGTGAATCACGGGCACATCTTCCTGCCTATCTTCTGCGAGGAAGCTGGCGAAATCAACGAGCAGTATGCAAAGGCATTTGAAAAGGTCTGGGCACACCGGAAGGAACTGGCATAATCATGAACTCGAAGACATTCTTAACTATCGCGCTCTGCTCTGCCACTAGCTGCCTTTGCGCCGCGCAAACGGGTGCGGAGCAGCACAAGAAGCTGATTGCCAAGACGTATCACTCAGGGTTCGCGCTTGCTCACGATACTTACAACGCGATAAGTACGGGAAGTGACGGAACCATCTATTACGTTCTCAGCGCGGAGCCTTATAACGTCGCCGCACAAATGTTCTCATTCGATCCAGCAGTGAAGAAGATAAGTCATTTAGGCGATCTGACGGAGGCGAGTGGCGAGAAAGGGCTGAAGGTTGTTTCGCAGGGAAAGAGCCACGTCAGGTTCGTTGAATCCAACGGAAAACTCTACTTTGCCACGCACCTCGGTTATTACAGCACGATCAGCGGGAAGGAGGAGATGGGCATACCTCCGGCCGGCTATGGGCGCTATCCCGGCGGCCACCTGTTGAGTTTCGAGATTGCATCCGGTAAGTTCGAGAGCCTGGCCGTGGCCCCGCGCGGTGAAGGCATTATTGCGATGAATATGGATACGGTCCGCGGGCGCATTTATTTCCTGACCTGGCCGACGGGAACATTCTATCGATTCGATCTTGCCAAGCGTGATCTGAAGGAGTTGGGCTCGTTCTTCAAGCAAGGTGAGGCTGGAACGGGACCAAATTACCGGACGATCTGCCGCGCCATCGGGATCGATCCGCGGGACGGATCGGCTTATTTCACCACTGGCGACGGTGCGATCCATCGTTATCGCTACGAACAGGACGCCGTGGAAACAATCGCGGGCGATAACATGAAGAAGGACTACTTCGGAGTTTATGACTTCACAGTGCCGGGTAACATGGCTTATAACTGGCGGCAGATTGTTTGGAACCCGGCCGATGACAAATTTTATGGAGTGCACGGCAACTCAGGTTACCTGTTCAGCTTCGACCCGATTCGAGAGAGGGTTGAGGTTTTGGACCGCATCACTTCTGAACCGTCGAAAAGCAGCGGAATGTTTGATCAGTTCAGCTACGGATATCTGGGCTTTACACTCGGGCCTGACGGGCATACTTTGTATTACTTGACCGGCGGCCCGATTTACTTCGAGGGAAAAAGGCTCGCGGGTAAAGGCAGTACGGCCAAAGGCGAAGCGATGGGCGAAGAGGATCTGCACCTGGTCACTTATGACATTCCTACGTCTCATTACATCGATCATGGTGCGATTTTCTATGAGGACGGGGGGCGTCCGGCCGACGTCAATTCAATCGCTGTCGGCAAAGACGGCACTGTCTATGCACTGGCACGCATCAAGCAAGCTGGAGCGGAACGGACGGATCTGATCAGCGTGAGTCCGGTGTTGGGTGATGCGAGGTAAATCATCGGCGGCTTTTCTAAAAGTGGCAACTGGCGTTAGCGTAACTCGAGCACCGGAATTCCCTGCTCCCATAGAGCTTTGTTCAGCGGAATCCTGATTTCTTTGCCGCTCATGTGGAAGGCCAGAGGCTTGCCGGTGGCAACTAGCCTTACACGGCTCACCGGCCAGTCGAGATGGGGGATGATCAATTCTGTCGCCGCCTCGTCCATGACAAAGATGAAGATGCTTGCGGTGCGCGCGGTGACGCGGTATGAAGGCTGGCCCTGGATGGGGCCGTAGCTGCTGCCGTAGATAGCCGCCGCGTTGAGCTTTGTCCAACGGCCTACCGCTTCAAGGCGTTCCACAAATTCAGGCTGGATTTGACCGTCGGGCTGCGGGCCTACGTCGAGCAACAGGTTGCCGCTGCGGCTGATGATCTCGATCAGCGCACGAATCAGAGCATCAGAGCTCTTGAAATCGCGGTCCTTGGACCGGTATGCCCAGGTGTCGTTGATGGTCATGCACGACTCCCAGGGCTGAAAATCTTCGGGGCGCGGCACGGTGATGGCCAGCTTGTCGGCTTCTTTGTGATTGGGACTGTCGAGCCGAACTCCTTTGACCGGGATCGCTTTGGGAATGAACTGCTCGGGAGTGACGAAGTCGCCCGGTACTCCAATGCGATTGTTGATCAGCGTGGCCGGTTGCAGGCGGTGGACCTGATCGACGAATCGCTGGCCATCGTAGCGCTGCTGGGCATGAGAGTCAGCGGCGTCAAACCACAATTCGGCTACCGGACCGTAGTGAGTGAGCAATTCATCGAGTTGCAGGCGCATGTATTCCAGATAAAGCGGCCACTCCGGCCGTTCCGGCTCACCGCGGTAGTTAGTAGAGGAAAGTTTGGTCGTATCGCGGTAGGCGGGGTGGTTCATATCTGGAGGCGAATAGTAAAAGCCCAACGGCATGGCATCGGCGTGGCAGGCATCGGAGAGCTGGCGCACGATGTCCCTGCCATAGGGCGTGCGGGTGATCTTGTAGCTCGTGTACTCGGAATCGAACATGCAAAAGCCATCGTGGTGCTTGGTGGTGAAGACCATATAGCGTTGACCGGCGGAGCGGGCCAGTGCGATCCAGGCGTGAGGATCGAATTGCGTGGGGTTGAAGCGGGCGGGCAGTGCGCGGTACTCGGCCTCAGTGATGTCACCATTTGGCGTCATGATGGGCCAGGATGCTTCAACACCCGCCACCGAGTAAGGACCCCAGTGGATGAACATGCCGAACTTGGCTTGCCGAAACCAGTTCAGCCGGCTAGCGTCGCCTGAAAGGGCACAAAGCATAGGCATTCGTGCTGCGACGGCCGCGATTGTAGCAGTGCGAAGAAAATCTCTTCGGTTCCAGCGCATGGGTTTGCTCCTCATGACAATTGAAGTGGTAGTTTAACGCCGGATGCGAAGAAGTGTCTGTGGTGAACCGTCGCACGGAAACCGGTCCTCCGTCGCGGTGCTATTCTGGCGGAACTGGGAAGGAAGAATTCTTTTGCGGACGGCCAAGTTCCTGCGCGTCTTTTTACCTCTTCTGCTTCTTACCGCGCTTGGTTTTCTGGTGATGGGCTACCACCCCGGCGTGGAGGATGACAGCCTGTATCTCGCGGCCGTCAAGGCGGACGTCCATCCGGCACTTTTCCCTCACGACGCTGATTTTTTCCAGCTTCAGATGCGCACCAGTGTTTTTGCCGTGTGGATGGCGCGTTTTGTTTTGGCAACTGGAATGACGGTGGCCTGGGCGGAATTGCTTTGGCAATTGGTCTGTCTCTTCCTGATGATCTGGTCCTGCTGGAGCATTGTGGGAAAGCTCTTTGAAGAGGCCTCTGCGCGGTGGGCCGGAGTCGCCATGGTTGCGGCCATGCTGACGCTCCCGGTCTCTGGGACGGGGCTCTACCTGATGGATCAGCATCTGCACCCGCGCAATCTGGCAACGGCGCTGATCCTGTTTGCGGTTGCGCGAATGATGTCCGGCAAACGCTGGCAGGCCGTGCCGCTGCTTGCGGTGGCATTCCTGCTGCACCCGCTGATGGGGGCTATGGGCATCAGTTTCTGTTGCGTGCTGGCGATGGTTCTCTGCGATCCGCTGTGGGCGCGGCTTGGTTCGTTTTGGGGGTGGAAAGGAGCCGAACCGACGGCCGCATCCATTCCCTTCGGATGGGTCTTCGGCAAACCGTCCGCGCCCTGGTTGGAAGCGGTGCGGACCCGACATATGTTTCTCCTCTACGAGTGGGAGTGGTACGAATGGCTGGGAGCGGTCGGGCCTCTGCTGCTGTTCTGGCTGGTGGCGCGCGCGGCCGACAAGCGCGGCGAGACCAACCTCTGCCGCATTGCGACCGCGGTTCTCATCTACAGCGTCTTTCAGTTCGCGATAGCCCTGGTCATTCTGAGTCCGGCGGCGCCCATGGGCATGACCACCCTGGAGCCGATGCGCTATCTGCATCTGGTTTATGTTTTTCTGGCGCTGATTGGCGGCGCAACTCTGGGCCGGTATGTGCTGAAAGCTCGCATATGGCGATGGGCGATCTTTCTGCTGGTCGCCAATGGAGGAATGTTCGTGGCGCAACGGCAACTGTTTGCATCCAGCCCGCACATTGAACTGCCTAACGTGACCTCAGCCACCCCCTGGCTCCAGGCCTTCGACTGGATCAGACAAAACACTCCTGAAGATGCCTACTTTGCCCTGGATCCGGATTACACAAACTCACCCGGCGAGGACTGCCACGGCTTCAGGGCGCTGGCCGAACGCGGCATGATGGCCGACTCCAACAAGGACACATCCACAGTGACCAAGCAGCCGACGCTGGCGTGGAAGTGGAAGCAGCAGGTTGTAGCGCGGGAGGGCTGGAGCAGCTTTGAACTTGCGGATTTCGAGCGCCTGAAGGCGGAGTTTGGAGTGGACTGGGCTCTGGTCAATTATCCGCCGCCTGCGGGACTGGACTGCAAATGGCACAACAGTACACTCTCGGTCTGCCAAATTCCGTAAAATGGATGAGTTACCCTTTATCTGTACGGTGATTGCACCATGCTGAACCTCTCGCAGCGGTTGATACTCGGTTGTGTGTTGCTTGCCGGCCTGACGGTGGGGCTGGTGGCGGTGACGCACCGCGCCCTGGAGGCGGCGGGACAGTCGCTGTTGGCATGGGCCTTTGTGGGTGCAGCGCTGCTGATTGAATTGGGGACGGTCTACTTTGTGCTGCGGCCTATCCGCATGCTGGCCCGCGATGCACACCGCATTGCGCAGGGCAACCTGGAGCACCGGGTGGAGTGGCGAAGCCGCGACGACTTTGGCAAGATTGCCGTGGAGTTGAACCGACTGGCGGTGAGGCTGCGGGAACTGCGCGATTCAGAGGCCGGGCGGCGGCAGATGGAGTTTCAACTCTCCGACGCGGTGCTGCAATCGATCTTTGAACCCATCATCGTAACTGACGGCAAGGGCCACATCCTGAAGGTGAACCAGGCTGCGGAGGAGATTCTGGGCGAGGCCGCTGGCGACCGAATGGCGCTGACCAATACGCCGGGAGGAGACAAGATTCTTAGCGCTATCCGCGACGCGGTGCAAATGCAGAAGGCGGTGGCCGCGGAGGACGAAGCGGCAATGCTGCCGATGCGCATCGGCAAACAGGAGCGCAGTTACAGATTGAGGACCACGCCGATGCGCGACTCCGAAGGGCGGCTGCTGGGCACGGTGACCACTCTCGAAGACGTGACCACGCTGCAGGATACTGACCGCTTCAAGACGCAATTCATCACCGTAGCCAGCCGCAAGCTGCGCGATCCGCTGCTGCAGTTGCGGCGCGGGCTTTATTCCCTGGGCCAGGGCTTTGGCGGGGATTTGCAGCCGCTGCAGGTGGAGCTGGTGGCCGCGGCAAGCCACGAGGCGGAGAAGCTGGACGATCTGATGGGCGATCTGATCGAAGTGGCCGAGCTGGATACCGGCAAGCGCGAATTCAAATTTGAGCGGCTGCGTCCGCTGCAGGCTCTGGGCGAGGCCCGCGACCGCTATTGCGACGAGGCGGCGCACAAGCACATCCGCGTGGAGATACGCGCCTATGCCGATCTATCCGTGGTGAAGGCCGACCGCAGGGCGCTGAATTCGATCCTCAATAACCTGCTGTCGAATGCAATTCGCTATACGCCGGAGGAGGGCGAGATTCTGCTGGCAGCCGAAGAGATCAAGAATTTTGTCCAGTTCACCGTGCGCGATACCGGGCGCGGCATCGAGGCGGAGCGGCTGAGCACCATCTTCGACCGCTTCAATGCATTCTCAGAGAGCGGCTCCGGGCTGGGGCTGGCGCTGGCGCGGCGGCTGGTGGAGTCGCTGGGCGGACAGATTGCCGTGGAGAGCCGGCTGGGCCACGGAACCACCTTCCGTTTTACTCTTCCCGTGGCGGCGGTTGAGGCAGACCGCCATCCAGTCGAGGTGGGCTGAGCATGGCTGAGATCGTCCTCGAAAAAGCTCAGGAACCCGCCAAGCTGCGCGTCTATATCGGCGCGGCGCCGGGCGTGGGCAAGACCTACCACATGCTGAACGACGCCTACAATATGCGCCACCAGCAGGACGTGGACGTAGTGATCGGCTTGGTGGAGAGCCACGGTCGCAAGGAGACTGAGGCCCGCATCCGCGACCTGGAGGTCATTCCCCAGCGTGAGATTCCCTACCGCGGCGTCACGCTGAAAGAGATGGACGTGGACGCCATCCTGGCCCGGCATCCCAACACCGTGGTGGTGGATGAGCTGGCCCACACGAATGTTCCCGGCAGCAAGAACAAGAAGCGCTATGAAGATGTTCTGGAGCTGCTGGACGCCGGCATCAACGTGATGACGGCGGTGAATATTCAGCACCTGGAGACGCTGAACGACGCCGTCAGCCGCTCGGCCAACACGACCATCCGCGAGACCGTGCCGGACAATTTTCTGAAGCGCGCCGACGAAGTGGTGAACGTGGACGTGACGGTGGACGAGCTGCGGGGGCGCCTGCGCCAGGGAAAGATTTACGCACCGGAGAAGGTGGAGCAGTCGCTGGCCAACTTTTTCCGCACCGGCAACTTGAATATGCTGCGCGAGCTGGCCCTGCGTACCACTGCAGAGCAGGTGAGCAACCGCGCCTCAGAGTATCGCCGCACTCGCGGGCTCGAACAGGCGCCGATTCCGGAGAAGGTGATGGTGTGCCTGAGCACGCGGCCGGGGACGGAGCGGCTGATTCGCGTGGGCGCGCGCGTGGCTGGGCGGTTGGCCTCGAACTGGTATGCCGTTTACGTGATTCGTCCCAAAGATGACAAAGGCCACGGCGATCCCGAGGCCTTCCACCGCCTGGAAGAGTACCAGCGCATGGCCCGGGACCTGGGCGCGAAGGTGGTTACGCTGACCGACAATAACGTCTCCGACGCGCTGATTCGCTTTGCGCAGCAGGAGAGCATCTCGCACGTGGTCTTTGGTCAGTCGGTGCGCTCGCGGTGGGATATTTTTCTGCATGGATCAGTGCTGAACCGGTTTTTGTCGGAGGTTCGCGATGTGACCGTGCAGGTGGTGCCTATGAACAGGCCGCTGCGACGGGCTTGAGCCGGATATCCCCAACCTTAAAAGTAAAAGTGATCGGGAAGAAAAGCATACGTCCGGGGCTAAAGCCGCGACATTATTTCTGTTGACTTTATGCGGGGGTTACGCCCCCCTCTCCTCCGAATTGAGTTTTTCCGGAGCCTTTTTGCACCCTGTTCCCGCAGCCTTTTTGCGGCCTGTTATGGCACTGTGAATGGGCGCAGGCCGTCGTTGGGCGGGAAGACGGGGAACAGGCCTGTGGGACCGGCTACCGTGGACGGTTGCTCGCGGAAGAGGAAGCGCACATAAAATCCGGCGGAGGTTGACGCAAAATTGCGGGTGTTGTTGGCGCTGACGAATCCTCCGGCGAACCAGTGTGAGTTGATCTGGTAGGCCGTCTGGGCGCGAAGATCGTAGTTGGGGCCAACGCTGGTCAAGGCTGGCAGGGCCAGGAAGGCATACGAGGTACCGCCAGGAGGCGCATAAACTGGTGAGTTCTCAAAGCGGGTACAGGGGCGTCGTGTTCTCCTGGAAGGCCTGCACGCCCAGGCTAGCCACAACGTTATAGTGCCAGCGCGTGAGATAGTGGCCGGTCCAGGTGACGGGAATGTTGGCCAGGAAGTATGCCTGGGGACTGAAGTAACCGCCCATGCCGTAAGTGAAGGCGTCGTTGTTGTGCGAGTAGTGCATGGCGAAGAAGTTGGCGCCGATGCTCAGGTTGCCGTACTCGGGCACGGTCTTCAGGCGCCAATACCCGCCTCCCAAACCGTCGACGCGGATATTGTTTTCGACGTTATAGCCGGTGATGTACTGGCCTCCAACGCCCATGTAGATTCCCGACTCTCCGCTGCCTTTCGCGATTTGGATATTGCCCGAGTTGGCAATCACGCCACCCCATATCGGTCCTTGATTGCCCGGTGTGTTCCCGGCGGGGTCGCGCAGTCCGGCGTAGGAGAGCTGCGAATCCTTGATCGAGTCGCGAACAAAATTGAAAGTGAATGGGCCGTTTCCCGGTCTCCACTGCGCACGGCCGGTAAAGGTGGCCACCAGGAAACCGTAAGGCGTGTATCCGCCTGCCAACGCCAGATGCGGAAAGATCAACTGTAACTCGCCGGCAAGTCCGGCGGCGTTCTGCTGCGCGGGCGTGGTGGTAATGGGAATCATGCTTCCGATGGGTTCCGGGATGGTGATCAACGTCAGTGGAACGCCTGGCACTGTGCCCGCCGAGACGGTGAGAACTGCATTGCCGTTGGCCTGCCCGGAATCAAGGAAGACGGGCTTGACGACTAAAGCGACGCGGGCATTATAGCCAAGCGGCGCGGAGGCCTCAAAGGGAGCCTCGAGATTGGCCAGCTGATCGTATCCCGGAGTTCCGGCGCGGTAGTTGACGATGCCGGCTGCACCCAGCCAGCCGCTGTATCCGCTCTCAATGGAGCGCAACTGCATCTCCGCCTCTTCACGGGGGCTCAGGGGCTGTGCCTCGCGCTGGATGCGAATCCACGGCCCGCGTAGCGGCGGCAAATTGCGCTGCATCAGTTCCTGATCAGTAAGCCCGGCTCCGGTGGTGGCCGGCTCCGGCTCGGCTGGAACCTCAACGGGAGCTTGCACCTGCTGGGGAGATTCCTGCCCAGCCGGTACGTGGTCGAGGGTCGGGTTGGAGCGGTAGGAGCGGCTTGCCCGCCCAGCGTGGGAGTTGACTCGTTCTTCTTCTTTGTGCGCTTTGTCTGCTTGAGGCCTGGCTGCCGTTTGGGCGACGGCTTGGCGGCGTGCGGAGAAGGTTTCTGCGCGGCGGGCTGCTGCTGCGCGACCTGCGGCTTGGGTACGGAATAAGCGCCTGTGGCAGCTTCCTGGGCCGAAGGCGTGTATTGCGCCATGGAATATTGGCTCTTGCTGTCGGGAAGCGCGCTCAAAGAGGCAGGCGAAATGTTGGGCAGTGAGTGGATGGCCGTTGCTGAACCCTGTGTGAGCTGGCTGTCTGTCTGTTCGGCAAAGAGAGCCTGCGCCTGCGCGGCCAGGCTGTTCATGGGCTGGGATGTGATGCGCACTCCCGGAACCGTGCGGGAATCGCCGGATTCCTGGCTGGGCCCTGATTGCGTCGTGCAGCTGGATGACCGCATCTTCCGTGGCGACTCTGCAGGATAAAGACACTGGATGGACGAACGGCGGTCTGCTGCGTCAAGCTCTGCGGAACGTAGATGGGCGCGGCGGGTGCTGGCGCGGGCGCGCTGAGCTGAGTGGCCGGAGCCGGTGAGTCCGTGACCGGCGCAGCGGGCTGAGCGGCTGGAGATGTGTAAGACGTGGCCGAAGGCATGGGAAGCGGATTGGCCGAGGGAGTATCAACCCACTGGCTCTGTGGCGGAACTGCGCCAGGCGCGGAATACGTGAGGGGATAGGAGGGCAGAGGCGGTTCCTTGGTGGTGTGCGCGGTCGGGTCGTTGTGTGGATCGAGAAGGCGCTTCAGGTCGCCCTGCACTGGGGCATGGTAGGACTCCGGGGGATATACCAGGCCGGTTTCCAGGCTTTGGACGGCAGAATCCGGAGGCATGGCTGCAAGGGCGGCGCGCCAGAAGTCGGTGGCGCGCTGATTGTTTCCCCGCGCCTGCTCAAAGCGGGCGGCAAGCGCCAGAATCTGCGGGTCGCTGGGATAGAGCCCGAGCGCCTGACGGATCCAGGTTTCAGCCTGGGCCAAATCGGCGGCCGCGAGAGCCGCCCCGATAGCTCCCTGGTAGTCGCCTGAGCTTGCGTTCTCCATGGGGATGGTCTTGAAGAGAGTGAGCGCATCCTTGGAACGGCCGGTCTTGGAATATGCGCCGGCAACCGCGCGGCGAACGCCCAGGTCATCAGGGTATTGCGCGGATGCGGCCTGCAGAATTTCAATGCCGCGCAGCAGGTGGCCGCTATCCATGGCGGCAAACGCCCGGCGTACAGCCCAGTTGGCCCAAAGAGTATCAATTTGCGTGCGCTGATCGGCGGTGACGTCGCGGCGGGAATCAAGACGCAGCAGGACCGGATAGAGCGCGTGGTCATCCTTCACGTTGTAGAGCAGCCATGCGTGCTGAATCTCAAGGCCGGCAGGCGGCATGGTCCTGCGCAGGAGATAGAAGTCTTCCGTGCGGGCCATATATTCGAGGGCTAAGGGAGCATTGCCGAGGGCGGCGTAGAGATTCGCCTCGCCCTGCACGAAGTCGGGGTCGGCTTCGAGTTGCTTGCGCACATCGGCCGGCATCTTTTGGATTTCCTGAAGTGCATCCTGGTTGCCGCCGCCGGCCATCAATGAGAAGACCAGACCCTTCCAGGCATCGGAGGCCATGGAGTGAGGAGCGTTGGCAGAGAGCGGGATGATGGGCTGTTCAGTGGTCTGAGCCGTCTCGAAACTCGACTCGCTGGAAGCATTGAGCAGCCTGAGCTGCGGGTATTCCGGATCATTTGAGCCTGGAACCTCAATGTACCGTTCGCTCTGCTGAAAAAAGTTCTGGGGCGGGGCGGCCTGCGCGGCAGGGATGGTTACGATAGCAGGATTGGAATCGGGCGGCTGATTCTCGCGGGTGGGCGCATTAACCCAGGGCGCGTCTTGCGTAGAGGATTGCGGGGGCGGCTGCGGATCGGACTTCTTTGGAGTAAGTACAACGGGAGCTGAGCCGTTGTAAGGATCCTGGCCGTAGGCGGGCAAGGGCGGCAGCCTGGTGGTCTTTGAAAACGGCTCATAGTCGGGATCGAGCAGTTGCTGCAGGTCAGCCGCGGTTACGGCGCGATGGGCCTTCGTGTCCTGCTCGGGATAAACGAGCGCGTGGGCCAGCCTGTCAGTGGGCGAGGCCAGCGGCATGACGGCCAGCGCGGCGCGATAGTAGTCGGCTGCACGCTGATTGTCTCCACGAGCCTGCTCAAAGCGAGCGGCGAGGGAAAGAATGGCGGGGTCGCGGGGATAGCGTTCGAGCGCCTGGCGCAAGCCACGCCTCGGCATGAGTTCTGTCATTGGCCGCGAGAGCCGCATCGACTGCGCCCTGGAAGTCGCCAGCGGTTGCGTCCTGCATGGGGATGGTCTTGAAAAGGGCGAGCGATTCCTTGTACCGGCCGACCTTGATGAGCCCACCGGCAACCGCCTTGCGAACGGTGAGATTGTCAGGGAAGGCCTGGTTGGCGGCATCCAAAATATCCACCGCACGCGTGACGTTGCCGTTATCCATCGCCATTTCCGCGCGGCGTACGCTCCAGTTTGCCCATATGTCCTGAACTGTCTCCCGCTGCGCAACAGTCAGGTCCTTGCGGCCTCCCAGTCGCATCAGCGCCGGATAAAGGGCGCGGTCGTTTTTGGTATTGAAGAGCAGCCAGGCGTTCTGAACGTCGATATCTGGGGGTGGCAGCGTCTTCAGTCTTGGCGTAGTGAGCTTCCACGCGGGCCATATAATCGACGGCTCTGGGAGTATCGCCAGCGGCGGCGTAGAGGCTGGCTTCGGTCTGCAGGAAGTCAATTTCCGCATCCAACTGCTTGCGCACCGATGCTGGAATGAGTTGGATTTGCTGGATTGCCTCAGAGTTGCGATTGGTGGCCTGCAGGGTATCAATCAGTCCCTTCCATGCGTCGACGCGGTCAGGGTGCGCCGTCAGCACCTGCTGGTAAATTTCGTAGGCCTGGGTGGGATAGTTGCGCTGGAGATAGATGGCCGCCAACTGCAACTGCAAGGCAACGCTGGGATGGCCGCCGGCGGCGATCTGCGAGCTTTTCAGAGCGCTCGAGCATTCCCTGGGCGACCTCAAACTGGTTGGCCTGCTGATAGATTGCGCCCAGCATGGAGAGAAAACCGGGATCGGCGAGCGCGGCCTCGTAGGTGGCCGGCGGCATCTTCTGCACGTCGGCGATGGCCTGGCTGTCCTGGCCCAATTGATGATGCGCGCTGACCAGGCCTATCCATGCGGGAAGGTTGCTCATATCGGCGGTGAGCACCTGAACGTAGAGCACTGCGGCCTGATCGTAACGCTTGGCATCCATGAGAAGGCCGGCGTACTGGAGCTTGGTATCGGTCTTGAGGGTTGCGCCGTTATCGGGGAACGGCAGCGTCAAAGCCTGGGCAAGCACGCGCTGGGCATCGGCATTGCGGTTCTGGGCATGATAGATGGTGGCCAGCGTGCGCAGGTACTCCGGATCTTTTGAAAGTGCGGCCTTGACCGCCGCGGGGAAGCGAGCGGAGACGGCGAGCGCTTTCTGGTTCTGGTCTTCGCGCGCATAGGCCAGGAAGAGGCCGCGCCAGGCGTCAGAGGAGCCCGGCTGAACCTTGATCAACTGCTCGTAGATTGCCGCGGCTGCCGAGTAATGCTGTTGCTTGGTCAGCAATCCGGCCAGACCGTTGAGAGCTTCAGGGCTGCGAGGGCGAATGTCGAGAGCGCTGCGAAATTTGGTTCCGGCCATATCGAGCTTATTTTCGTCGAAGGCCTGCGTGGCTTCGCCCATGGTGTACCAGAAGCGCGAAGTGGTCAGCCCCTCCTCGACGACGCGGGTCTTGTAGCCGTTCTGCTCGGCCTGCGTAAGGTAGCTGATGGCGCCGCCGAAGTTCTTCTGCTGCATGCGCAGGAATCCCATGCCGGCCGCCAGACGGCCGTTGCTTCGGATCCCGATCGAGCAGCGCGGTGAAGCGGCTCTGCGCCTCGTCAAGCCGGTGCGCGTTCAGGGCGGCAAAGGCGGCTTTCTCTTCCGGCGTGCGCGCGATGCCGCTTTTCATCTGCGCCAGCTTGCGTTCGTCTTCTTTCAGGCGGCCGTTGAGTCTCGGTGTCCTGGGGATGCTCCTTGAGGTATTGGCGCAGTTCCTCGGCCGAAGCCGGGTTTGCCGAATCCCAAACCAGCGCCTGGCGCAGGGCGGCCTGTGCGTCGGGATCCTGGGAATGCTGCTTGAGAATGCGAATGCCTTCGGCGCGGGTTCTGGCATCGTAGGTGAGGATGGTGCCCAGAGCGATGGGATAGCGCGGATCGCCGGGATTGCGCTCTACCTGAGCTCGCATGCCGGCAACGGCCGCTTCCTTGCCGCCGGCGGTACCGGCGAGAGTCTGGTAATAGGCCAGCGCGATATCGCCATCGGGCGGATGATCGCCATAGAGCTGGCGGTAGATGCGCATGGCCTCGTCGAGTTTGCCCGCGCGGGCCAGATCGCCTGCCTGATTGAGCGCTTCGCTCTGCGAGCGCACGCTGGCCATTGCTTCAATTTTGGCGATATTGGGATCGTTGGGGTTGATGGAGCGCAGACGGTCCAGCGCCTCGCTCGGATTTTCGGCTGCGCCAGTGAGCTTGTAATCTCTGGCCAGGCCGGCCAGGGCCTCAGTGTTTTTGGGTATCGGAGAGAAGAATCTGCTGCCAGATCTGGATGGCCATATCGGGCCGTCCGCGCGACTCCAGAGCATGGGCTTTCTGCACCAAAACGGCGCGCGTGGCATTGGCCGAGCCGGCGCCGGCGGTCTTGTTTTGGGCAAGCCCCACCTGGAGCGCCAGCATCAGGCAGCCCGCAACAATGCCAACTCTTTCTGAAAGCCTCCGCAGCCTTGCCTCATCAGCGCTTCCATTCTACTTTCAGTTCCCCCTCCGGTCCAAACCGGAATCTGCCGTCAAGAAAACCGGTGGCAAATAGGGCGAGATTCTGATCGTAATATGCCAAGTCCTTACCATACAAACCCGTAGACGGGTTTCTCTGCACACTCATGCGGATTGTCTGCTTTGCGCTGAGCCTTCCAAGTCAGGGAAGGCCCTCAGGTAAGGCAGCACGGCCGCCGAAAATCCTATAGGTCCATCTTGCTCCAATGGAATGCCCTGGTCACTTACCTTTTCAGGGGGGGCATCATGGTCGGCAAGGTAGACGCGCATGGCAGGAACGGCGTCGAGCATGCGGGCGCGAGTCTTGCCGCCGCCATCGAGCATGCCTGCCCAGAGATAAACGCGAATAGCGTCGTAGCTGCCGCCGGGAGCATCGGATTCCTTGTTCCCGGGATGCATCTCAGTGGCGGGATAAAAACCGTCGCCGGGCATGTAATCCACCCAATCCATGGCGTATCCGTGGCGCGCGCTCTGCTCCAGCATGACGGGAATGCCCAGGGCAATCAGTCCCCACGGGCCTGCCGGGTCAACAGCGGCCATCCGCTCAAAGATGAACAGCGGCATATAGCTTGGATTCAGCGTCCAGAAGCGGTCGTGCTGGAAGCCTACGGACGCCGGCAAAAGCATGGGGCCAAAGCCAGGCAGGTCCGCCACTTCGTTCTTGGCGATCAAGACCATCATCTGGCGGCCAACGCGGGTATAGTAGTCGGACTTCCACAGACGGCCGGCCTCGATGAGCGCGTAGGCCATCCAGACGTCGGCATCGGCGGCGGAGTTGGGATCGATCGTCTTCCACTCGCCGTCTTTGTTCCTACCCCACAGCCAGGCCGGCAAGTGGGTTTGGAGATCGCTGCCGGCAAGATTCTCTTGGGTCCACTTCAGCAGGCGGTCGAAGGTGGCGCGGTCGTTGGCGGCCAGCGAAAAGAACATCGCATAGGCCTGGCCTTCAGAGGTGGTGCGGTCGGCGCCCTGGGGATCGATCACCCGGCCCTGGACATCGATGAAGCTGGCTGAATAGGAATTCCACAGCGTCCACGGGCCCTGCTTGCAGCCTCCGGTAGTTGAAAGCAGCAAGAGAAATCCAATCAGCCACCAACGCTTCGCCAGCGTGGATTTCCGAAGGCTCATTGCGCAAGTCTCCAACAAGGGATACAGGCGGCTGACGAAAAGGTTGCAGCCGAAAAGAACCGCTCGAGGAACTCTCTATTCTTCAATCATCTTCAAGCGGGCCCTGGCTTTGTTGCGCAACCATTGCCTTGTCCAGATGGCAAGCAAAAATGCCAGAATGACGACTACGACTGCGATCAGCCAGGGATATTCAGCGATCCACAGGCTCACCAGCGTCCACCACGGCAACACGCCTACATGATAGACCTCAGAGCCGATGCGGAACGACTGAAACTGTGTTCCATGCAGAACCGCAACCGAGCCGGAGATATCGCTGGACTGCTGCACCTTCATAAACGTGTCCATAAACGGCGTAAAGACGCTTGCGTCCTTGAGGTGAATGGACACAATGCTGCGGTTGCCTCCCGGATCGAAGGGAGACTTGATTTCCTCGATGACTACGTCAGGCTGGCCGACGGCGGTCAGGTCGCCGGATTCGGTGTGATCGTTGGATTCGAGCTTCCACCAGGCGTGATGTAGCGGCTTTATGAAAAAGCCCTGCGTGTCGTGCACCTGGATTTGGCCGCTATGCATGGCAACGAGAAGACGGCTGGAGAGCTTGTCAAAGACGGGCTGATCGTCACCTGCACCGATGATGAGAAAGTCGCTTTTTGCGCCCGGCTGCGCGGCCTCCGGACCGGCCACGGTAACGCGCAGAGCCGGGAAGCCGGTCTGGCGGCTGAAGTGGCCCATCAGCGTAACAAAGGCTTCAATCTCCGCCTCGGTCGGTGTGGGTGGCAGCACGACCGTGGTTTCGCTTAGATCTGCAACGCGCGTGAACGGGAAGCCCGCGTTCGAAAAGAGCTCCAGGTTGGGCATGGGCGCGTAGTGCGGATAGCCGCTGAGGTCAAGGTAGCTATCGCGCAGTACGGAGGCTTGCATGTTAATGGGCGTTGTGTCCTGGCAGCCGCCCTTCTTGAGCAACTGGAAGGTGAAATCGAAGGAGAGCGAGTTGGAGAACGGGCGCAGATTCACCACCGGAACCGGCTCATCCACTTGCATTCTCTTCGATGCTTCCTGGCCAGGAACAAGCGGAATGGAACCCAGGAATGCGTTGTTGATGCGCATCTGCGCGCTGGAGATGGGGCCTATGGGAATGGAATTGTAACGATAAACCATCCGCAGAACCGCGTTGGGTTTGCTGGCGTTGTAATAGAGATCCGGCGGGATGCGGAAATAAACGCTTAACGGGGCGGTGCCGTCGCCCTGCAACTGTTCTGCGGTGGCGTAATCCCATAACGCGATGTGCTGGTCGGTTCTAGCCCAGCGCGGCGCCGCATCGGGCTGCTGCTTGCTGGGCAGGCGGAGGCTGTCAATGCTGGCCTGCGCCCCGGCGAGCATATCGCTGTGCAGTGCCACGGCCTGGGCCGCCAGCAGCACCTGGTCCGAGTCGGCTCCGGCCACGATCAGTATCTTGCCGTAGGGATCGGCGGGGTTGGTGCGCATGGCCACGGTAGGCGAGTTAATGTCGGGTAGATTCAGTCCCGGCGGCAAATTGCCGATGCTATCAGAGATGACGATTACGTTGCCCTGCGGAATGGGTCCGAATTGAACCGGAAAACGCACCGGCCTGTTCTCAGAGATCATGCCGAAGTAGCTTGTGACCACGCCGGCGGCCTGAATGGCTTTATACGACGGCGCGGAGGCAAAGACGATGGGGATGCTCAGCGGTTGAATGACGGCCGGGTCAAGGAACGGCATGGGCAACTGCTTTACATCGTCAGCCAACGGGAGCAAATCGCCATGAATATCCAAATAAGTGGTGCGGTGAACGCGGGCCCAAAGCGTAGTGTTGGCGGGATCCTCGCAGATCATGGTGTAGTGCCCGATGAACTCGATGGTGAGCGTGTTGTTGTGCACCAGCAGATCGGCGGGAATGATGAACTCTCCCTCCGCATCCTTGCTGTCAGATCCTCCCAACTGCCCCGGCGTTGGCTGAACGGTGGCAAATAGCGTTCCATTCATCATCAGCTTCAGGTGGCTGAGCTGCGGCAACAAGCTGGGAGAGAAAGCGTAGTAGATGTGAATTTTGGCGTTGCGGACCACGTGGGTCTGCGGCAGCGTGAAGTAAATTTCGTGCCTGCTGTCGATGCCGTGCAACTCGATCTGCGGCGACCCGGCGTCGTTCAGCGTGAACGAGTCGTGGAACTGTCCCGGTGGAACGGGAGCGTTCTTGTCGGGAGTGCCGGAGACCAGCGCGCCGGCAAATCCCTGAGCCTGCCCGTGGAGGCTCATCGCGCCGCCGAACAAAACGGCAGCCAGCGCGATGATTCCCGGGGAACCGGCTATTGAAAGAGGTCTGGGTTTGGCAGCCCTTGCTTGCTTCCTGCCGGACATCATCCGGAAGGCCGAAATCAGGCCGTGGAAGGAGATCTTGAAGATGCGCCCGAGGCTGCGCAATACGTTATCGCTTTCGCGGGACTCGCCCCAGCCCAGCCAGGAGTCCGCTCGGGAATATAGCACCATGGTTAACACTTCCTGTTCCGCAATCGTTAATTCATCAAAGCGCACCCGCAGCACCGTACCTTCAGAGGAGACCACGGCGGCGGGAAGTTCTGTGGCCGGAGCGGGATGCGGAAATGCAAGCATCACCCGCGACTCCGGCATCAAATCCACCTCTTCGGCGAACCGGATGCTGGATGCCTCCCAACGACATATCGATGGTTTCACCGCTGATGGGGCGTACCTCCGGCAGCCTGGTCTCGGCCGAGGTGAGGTTGCCATAGGCATCTGCGGGGGTCGGCCTTCCGTCCGACAGACGGACCGTCACCGGCGACACAACATTGATGCGGACGCTGGTGCGCAACTGCCTCATCTCGCGCGCGACGGCGATGCAAACGCCCACAATAACCACATTAAAGGCACACCAGAGCACGTTCATCAGCACCGTGCCCGGACGGTCGCGATCCCAGATGAAGAAGCGTGGAATGGCGAACAGCAGCCCCGCCAGGTTGAGCACCAGCATGATCATGAACGGTTGCGCGATCCTGGCGTCAAAGAAGGTCTGCCGGACTACGCCGCCCTTGGCGGTCACGTTGAACTTGCCCAGCTTGGGACTGATGAGAGCCATCATGGTGGGCAGCAAAATGTAAGGCGAGAGCACGGTCTCATAGATCTCATTCCAGAAGGAGTGCCGGTGCTCGCCCTGAATGCGCGAGTTGGTGAGGTTTGAAAGCGTGAGGTGTGGCAAGGCGTAGGCCAGGATGGCGGCCCAATAGCCGGGAATATTGGTGTGGTTCAGCAGCAGATAGATCAAGGGCGCGCTAAGGAAGATGAGCCGCGGAACCGCGTAAAGAAAATGCGCCATGGCGTTGAAGTAGCACAGCCGCTGGGGAAACTTGAGGCCCGGCGCGAATAGCGGATTCTCCGTGCGCAGAATCTGCACCATGCCCCTGGCCCAGCGAATGCGCTGGCCCACGTGTGCCGAGAGCCGCTCCGTGGCCAGGCCTGCCGCCTGGGGAATGTTGATGTAGGCCGTGCCCCAGCCGTTCATCTGCATGCGCAGCGAAGTGTGCGCATCCTCGGTGACGGTCTCCACTGCGATTCCGCCGATATCGTCTAGAGCTTTGCGGCGAAGCACGGCGCAGGAGCCGCAGAAATAAGTTGCGTTCCAGAAGTCATTCCCGTCCTGCACGATTCCATAAAACAGCTCGCCCTCGTTGGGCGTGACGCGGAACTGTCCCAGGTTGCGCTCAAACGGATCGGGCGAATAGAAATGGTGGGGCGTCTGCAGCATGGCCAGTTTAGGATCGCGCAGCATCCAGCCCATGGTCATCTGCAAAAAGCTGCGCGTGGGCACATGGTCGCAATCGAAGATTGCCACGTAGGGCGATTTCATGCTCTTCAGCGCCGTGTTGATGTTGCCCGCCTTGGCATGCTTATTGTCAGGCCGGACCTTGTAGCCGATATCGGCCTCAAAGGCGAACTGCTCAAACTCCGGACGCCTGCCGTCGTCGAGGATGTAGACGTGCAACTTGTCGGCGGGCCAGTCCATGTTGAGCGCGCCCAGCGCAGTGTACCGGACCATTTCCAGCGGCTCGTTGTAGGTGGGAATCAGGACGTCGATATGCGGCCATTCATCGGGCGAGTCGGGCAGCGCCACCGGAGCGCGCCGCAGCGGCCAGATGGTTTGAAAGTATCCCAGGAAGAGGATGACGAACGCGTAAACCTCAGCGAACAGCAGGGCGAAGATGAAGAACGCGTCCAGTGCTCCCCAGTGATTGGCCGGATCCTCAAAGAACCGCATCACCTGCGTAATGCGCCAGAATCCGTAACGAAAAGTGCAGAACAGCGACATCATCATCAGGCAGAGCGTGATGAGGTAGGAGTCTGAGGCCCGCGCCATTGCCAGCGAGATCACCAGGGTAATCAGGCCCAGAACTGCCTGCTGCGGCCAGGAAAGAGGCAGCACAGCAAGAAAATAGAAGATTATCGCCGCGGCAAGCAGGAACAGCAGGCGGAGAAACCTGGTAAAAACATTTTCGCCGGCGCCTATATCTTGCCAAAGGCCCGTTGCCGTCATCGCTCACTCCAGCGTACGCCGCGATAGGTTGAGTTCGCGGGAGCAGAAAGGCCTTTCACCCACCCCGCAAGGCTGCCGAAATCCTCGGCCACGCTTGAGTTGGGCGCATAATCCATCACCGTCATGCCCTCGGCCAAAGCTTCACTGACGGCGGGAGCGCGGCGAATTGAAAACGGAAGCAGGCGGTCGCCCAACTGCTCGCGCATCACCTCGCGTACGTCAAGATGCAGCGGAAGAGAAGAATCGAATTGGTTGAGCACGTAGTAAGGCAACGCCGACTTCATACCGGGAGTGCCGTTGTGCTGGAAAAAGGCGTCAATGGAGCTGACGCTGACCACAGAGTTCATGTCAGGAATGATCGGCACCAGAATCAGGGGAGAAAGACGCATTATCCTGCGGGTGGTTGCGCCTGAAGCGGTAGCCAGATCGACGATCACGCGACTGATGCCCCGCGAGTACTTGCCGATCTCGGCGGTGAGAGGCTCCTGCCCAGCAGCATCGGGAGCGAGGGAATCAGGATCAATGGCCACCATTTGAATGGGCGTGTCGCCGCTCGAGCCCGGAGGGCTGAAAGTTCTCAACTGGCCGGGACGTTGATCGCGAGCACCAAAATAAAAAGGCAGCAAACCGAAGGCCGCGGTATCGATGAGCAGCACCCGCTCGCCGCGGGAAGAAAGCGCGCGGCCCAGTGTGGCCACCAGGCTGGTCTTGCCCACTCCGCCAGCCAGCGAAAAAACGGCCATTGCCGGAGTGCGTGCGGGCGCCGGAGCAGGAGCCGCTTCAGCGGGCGCCTGGACTCCATCGAAGACACTTCTCAATGCAAACCAGCGCGAGGCCATGCGGTCGCGCGATCCCTGAAGCGTATCTTCAGGAACCTGTCGCAAAGGAGCATTGGGCGCGGGAGGGCTGGGGTTATCCGCACGGCGTTCTGCCGACAGCCATGCCGGACGGACGCCGGTCTCGCGCGATTCGGGTTGACCCCAGGGAAAGCTGGACGGCGTGCGACTGTCGTCATAGATGGGAGCGTACTGCGGCTGGCTCGCTGCCGGACGCGACGCAGGAGAGGGGATATTGCCCGGGTAGTCAAACGGCTGCGGCTGGGGCGGATAAAACGGCCTGGAAGCAGGCACGGATGCAGGCGTGGGAGCTTGAGCGGGAGGGGTGGAGAAACGATCCTGTTGCTGCTGCCAGGTGCGCTGCTGCTCGGCTTCCTGTGCGGCCTTCTGTGCGGCCCTTTGCGCGGCCTGATCCGCGGCTTGTTGCGCGGCCCGCTGTGCGGCGAGCTCAGCCTGCCACGCTGCCTGTTGCGCAGCTTGTTGTGTTGCTTGCTGCGCGGCCAGTTGAGCGGCTAGTTGCTGGGCAGCCAACTGTGCGGCTTGCTTTAAAGCTAACTCCTGTTGACGCTGCACGGTTTGCCTGGCAATCTCCGCCACGCGCTCCGCCTCTGCCGCACGAGCCGCCTCAGCTGCACGAGCCGATTCAGTCGCGCGTGCCGCTTCAGCCGCCGCTGCCGCCTCAACCTCTTCACGGGCCCGGCGTCGATCCGCATCAATGGCATCCTGCACACGCTGCCTTGCCTTCTCCCGAGTCTGCGCGCGCGAGGCCGAGAAATCCCGGTACTTGGCGCCATGCAGATTGGCCCAGGAATAAAGGGTCGCCACATCTTCCGGCGTTTCGTATTGCTCACCCTGTGTATTGCGATCTGTCATCCGCCACCCTTGGCCGTCTGTTTCTGTCACCCTTTGACTGACCGCTGCCAGAATCCCTGCCTGAGACTTCACTCTCCGCTGCTTAATCCAAAAACCACACCATGGCGGTTCTCGCCGCCCGCAGACGCAATATCTCTTATGCCGAATCCTAGCCGCATTGCTGTTGTCAGAACAATAACACTTGAACAGTTACCTTCCTACCACTTTCTTGTGATTCAGAAGGGTAAATCGCTTCATTTTCATTGTCATACGATACATTGCAACTTAGGTAATCTGTTTCATGGAAGCGCCAGTTACCATAGTGCATCAGCAGCGAGTATTGAGGTGGGATACGGTTCAGCGCGGTCAAAATAATTAGTCTTCATTCCGCGGATCAGAAAATCTGGAATACAGCAATTTGGCTGCTCAGGCTACCCCGGCTTTGACGGCCTGAATCATGCCGCCGGATGCGACGCAAAGAAGCGCGGAAGCGGCAAAACGCTCCCTGTGTTAGCTTTGAAAGAGCGGCCTTGAACGAGCTCGTAGCTCAGCAGGTAGAGCAACGCCCTTTTAAGGCGTGGGTCCTGGGTTCGAATCCCAGCGAGCTCACCATTCCCACCCGGCCGCGGACCTTTCCAGTTTTCATTGGTCAGTTTTCAGTGATCAGTGGTCCATTGACCATAGCCCGCCACCATCGCCTCGAACGGTTTGCTAGTCCCTGGTCCCTAGTCCCTCAGTCCCTCAGTCCTTTAGCCCCCGTTCCCTTATCCTAAGAGCAGGCCTCTTCCCATGGACCTCTACGAGAAAATCCGCACCCTCCCCACCCAGCCCGGCGTCTACCTCTACAAAAACGCCGAGGGCGAGGTCATCTACGTCGGCAAGGCCAAGAACCTGCGCTCGCGCGTGCGCTCCTATCTTCTTGAAGCCGCCCAGGCCAACGCCAAAACCGGCTCGCTGATGCGCGAGGCCGTCGATCTCGACTACATCCTCGTCGCCAACGAGCACGAGGCCCTGGCCCTTGAAAACAACCTCATCAAGCAGCGCAAGCCCCGCTTCAACATCCTGCTGCGCGACGACAAGACCTACCCCTACGTCAAGCTCACCCTCGCCGACCGCTTCCCCAAAGTCTTCGTCACCCGCCGCCTGCGCAAGGACGGCGCCGCCTACTACGGCCCCTACTTTCCCGGCAACCTGGCCTACCGCATCGTCGAGCTCATCCATCGCAGCTTTCTCATTCCCAGTTGCAAGGTCGATCTCTCCCGCTACCATCCCCGCGCCTGCCTGCAGTACTACATTCACCGCTGCCTCGGCCCCTGCGTTGAAGGCCTCACCACGCCGGAGATCTACGCCAACGCCGTCCGCGACGCGCAGCTTTTCCTTGAAGGCCGAGCACGCCGAACTGGAGCGCACGCTCACCGCGCGCATGATGGCCGCCGCCGAAGCCGAGCAGTTCGAAGCCGCCGCCCGCCTGCGCGACCAGCTCTCCACCGTCCATCAGCTCCAGGAAAAGCAGCGCATCGCCACCGCCGAGCAGGACGACGACGCCGACGTCTTCGGCTATCACTTCGAAGCCGGCTCCCTGGCCGTCAATCTCTTCCACGTCCGCGCCGGCAAAATCGTCGACCGCCGCGAATTCTTCTGGGAGGATCTGCCCGAGCTGCTCGAAGCCAGATCGACCGATTCGGAGCCGAGCAGGTCACAGATTCAGCGGATCGAAGCCAGGTCCCAGCCTTTAGCGACTGAGGGAAACCCGACCCTCAGCAATGAAGCGCCCTTCCACGCCGGCCCGGTCTTCTCCGCCCTGCTCAAGCAGCTCTACATCGACCAGCACTACGTCCCGCGCACCATCCTCGTCCCCGTCGATTTCGACGACCGCGAAACCCTCGCCGCCCTGCTCACCGAGCGCACCGGCCATCGCATCGAAATCGCCGTCCCCCAGCGCGGAGAAAAGCGCTCCCTCGTCGATCTCGCCGGCCAGAACGCCAAGCAGTCTTACACCAGCGCTTCCGCGTCCTCGAGCCCTCGCGCAAAGCCATTCAGGAAGCCCTCGCCGACGCGCTCATGCTCCCCGAGCTGCCCCGCCGCATCGAGTGCTTCGACATCTCCCACATCCAGGGCGCGGAAACCGTAGCCTCGCTGGTCGTCTGGGAAGACGGCAAGATGAACAAGCAGCTCTATCGCAAATTCAAAGTCATGACCGTCGCTCGGCGTCGACGACTTCGCCTCCATGCGCGAAGTGGTCACCGCCGCTACCGCCGCCTGCTCGATCAAAACGGCAACTCTGCCGGGAAGGAATCAGATACTCAAGAAACAACAAGTCGGGTGCCCCATCCTTTCCGCGTTCTTCTGCGGAAAGGGTGGGAGAGCACGAATCCCAACCATCCGTTCGTTGAAGGGTACGACTTTAGCCCGTACGTTGACGATCCAAAAGATTCGAGGGCTTTAGCCCCTGAGGGAAATAACTCTCCAAAGAACCAACCACCCTCCCCTCGCTCATCCTCATCGACGGCGGCCTCGGCCAGCTCCACGCCGCCGCCGAGGCCCTCGAATCCCTCGGCCTCACCACCCAGCCGCTCGCCTCCATCGCCAAGCGCGAAGAGGTCATCTACCTCTACGGCAACGAAGACGAGCCCATCGTCCTCGACCGCCGCTCGCCGGTGCTGCATCTCATCCAGCTCATCCGCGACGAGAGCCACCGCTTCGCCGTCGGCTATCATCGCCAGCGCCGCGCCATGCGCGACCGCGACTCCGAGCTGCTGAACATCCCCGGCGTAGGCCCGCAAACCCGCCAGCGCCTGCTCACCCACTTCGGCAGCCTGCGCGACGTGCAGCAAGCCACCGCCGAATCGCTCGCCGCCGTAGTCCCCCGCAAAACCGCCGAAACCATCTGGCGGCATTTTCATGAAACCCAACCGGCGTCCTGAATAAATCGCCATTTCGACAAAAAATCGATCCAATAGACGTTTTGACTCCGCATTACTAGAAAAACCCGTTTTGGGATTATCCGATATTGGGTTTTACACTCACTCCCAGCGATCAAACCCGATGGATAACGGTGCTCATAAGAAATTCCGTGAAATGCTCGTCCGAGTCCGCAAAACTGCCGGGCTAACGCAGGCAGAATTGTCCGAACTTCTGGATCGTCCCCAATCCTTCGTTTCGAAGTATGAGCGTGGCGAACGCCGACTTGACGTTATCGAATTTGGCGAGGTAGCGAGGGCGCTCAATGTCGATCCAGTAATTCTGATCGAAAAGTTCTACCGAGAGACGCAATGAAGATCGTCCACGTCGAAACAGTGCTGAGTTGCGGAGCTTATGCGAGGTCGGCTCACTGGGCTAAGACGCAATCGGCAATCCACAAAGCCGTGAAGAAATGTGACTGGCCTCCCAACACCGGCAAATTCACGATCAATCCTGTCAGGATGGGCAACGGGGTAAAGCCGGTCAAGAACGAATTCATCAAGGAACTGAAGCGCCTCAAATGGACGATCGAAGGCAAAGCTAAGAACATTCTCGATCAGCGCCTCGGAGATTTCGACGCAGTCATTTCCGGCCCCGAAGGATTTATCGTCTGTGAATGGGAAACCGGCAACATCTCATCCAGTCATCGATCGATGAACAAGCTCACGATGCTTGTAGCCGATGGGTTGATTGCGGCCGGGGTGCTAGTCGTTCCTTCGAGGAACCTGTATCTCTACCTCACTGACCGTATTGGCAATTATCGTGAACTCGAACCTTATCTGAAGTTATGGAAGTCAGTCCCCTGCAAAGAGGGCATTCTCGAAATCGTCGTGGTTGAACAAGACGCAGAGAGCAAGGATGTACAGATCATTCCGAAGGGAACAGACGGACGCGCTAAGCGCTGACTCTATCGTCGTTCTTGTGCTGAAATATCTCGCCACTTTCTAGCCTGTCGATGATCTCTTGGCCGTAGTCAATCTCAGACCCTATCCATTCCCGACCCTTCTTCTCGCAAACGGCAAACGTAGTCCCACTGCCGCCGAAAGGATCTAGTACTAATTCTCCAGGCACAGTGGACATTTCAACGACACGATCAAGAAGCTTAGTTGAAAGTGCATTGGCCCTACGGCCTTTGGATTTGAATTTCCAATGGCGCACGGGCGGAATGTCTGTCCACACGTCTTTAAGGTTGACACCTTCGGGATTCATGGCGTCTCGATGGCCGCCGTAGTCCTTAATCTCTCCTCCGCAGTGGCGACAGACCTGAATTGGGGTCCGAACTCGCCGAAAAGTCTTGGGCCTTCCTTTGGTGTAATAGAGCAAACTGTAGTGGCTGGGATGAAGTCGTCCTGGAATGGGCAAGCATGCGGAGATCTCGATCGCAATCCAATGTCTGAACTCCATGCCCAGTTCGGCAAGGTAAGAACCAAGGAGGATGTTCCACTTCGGCAAATTGTACAGAAAGAATGCGCCGCCTGGCTTGAGTGTCCTAACGCACTCTTTGATCCAATCTTTGCACCACTGAATGTAATAATCGTCCGGCCTATGATCGTCGTAGCTATTGCCGTATTCCTTTCCGATGTTGAACGGCGGATCGGCAAAAATCGTATCGACAACCCCGTCTCTGATCTGGGGAAGCAATTTCAGACAGTCAGCAGAAAAAAGAGCACCTAACGATGTAACGTATGAGGGTTTCAACTTAGCATCGACCCTAAGATAAGGGGTCACGTCGAAAGTTCGGTCGTCTAATTTGAAGGCAGTCTGTCGCGGCACGATTTCCCCCTGAGAGTCAAAATAACCTATAATGGGTTATTAATGCAAGCTCTGTGTTTTAGTTTATGGGTATACAGGGTTCTTCACTACCTGATAAACGATCAATTCGAATTCAAGTTTCATATTGGGTTTTGCCGTTTGCCCTGTTCCTCACTCCCCGCGCCGCCTGACTCCATTTGCAGATAATTACCTTCCCCTAGTGCACAATCTCAAATAGAGGGTTGTGTCAGTGCCAATGTCGTGCGCCGAAACAAATCGAGTGGTAAAAGGAAGGCTCGCTACCCCGATTCAAAATGTCAGGGATGTGACCGGTCCGTACCCTTGAGTGTGCCCACCCCCCCCCCGGGGGTCCCTACTCCACCTGTTCGCCTTTTTTGTGAGATAAATGATTGATTCTATTAAATAATGTGTGAAATAAAACATGTCAAATATTGTTCAATTTTGTGCGTTTTTCGTTTGTTTTTGCATCAAAAAGCCCGCCTCTTGGACCAATACGTGCGAAACCGCGCGAGTCGCGTAAGGCCATGCGAACTCTCTCTCCGCTGCAAGGCGGCCGCTAAGCTCTTCGCCGGACCACTTCGTCATAAACGGCGGCATACTTCTTCGCCGGACCGGCCCAACCATAATGCTGCGCCATGCCGTTGCGCATCAGCTTCGTCCAGCCATTCTTGTCCTGGAACGCCGCCAGCGCGCGGTCGATTGCCGCCAGCAGAGCTTCGGCAGCTCAAGCCTTCAAACTTGAAACCCGTTCCGGTTCCCAGCTTCGGGTTCCACTCCTCGATCGTATCGTCGAGGCCGCCGGTGGCGCGCACCACGGGCACGGTGCCGTACTTGAGCGAGTACATCTGGTTCAGGCCGCAGGGCTCATAGCGCGAGGGCATGAGAAAGATATCGGCGCCGGCTTCGATCTTGTGGGCCAGCGCTTCGTCGTAGCCGATCTCGACGGCCACCTGCCCTGGATTGCGGCAGGCCCAGTCGCGGAAGAACTTCTCATACTCCGGCTCGCCCGAGCCCAGCGCCACCACGGCCACATCCCGCTCCGTCAGCCTGCCGGCGATCTGCGCCACCAGGTCAAAGCCCTTTTGCGCGGCAAACCGCGAGACGATGCCGATGACCGGCGTCGAATCCTCCACTTTCTCCAATCCGAAGGCATGCAGCAGATCGGCGCGGCAGGCCTGCTTGCCGCTCAGATTCTCCGGCGTGTAGTGCGCCGCCAGGTATTTGTCCGTCGCCGGGTTCCACTGCGCATAGTCCACGCCGTTCAGAATCCCGCGCAGGTCCGCCGCGCGCTCGCGCAGCACGCCGTCCAGCTTTTCGCCGAACTCCGGCGTCTGAATCTCCTCGGCATATTTGCGGCTCACCGTGGTCAGAATGTCGGAGTAGACCATGCCGCCCTTGAGGAAGTTGAAGTTATCGAACTGCTCCACCTTGTCCATGGTGAAGATCTCCCATGGGAACAAGAGGCGCTCGGTGGTGGCCGGCGGAAACGCGCCCTGGTAGCCGGCGTTGTGAATGGTCAGCACCACGCCGGCGCGGCTCAGCACCGGGTCGGAGTTGTAGACCGTGCGCAGGTAAACGGGAATCAGCGCCGCCTGCCAGTCGTGCACATGGAAGACCTGCGGAACGCCCAGCTGCTTGGTCGCCTCCATCACCGCGCGGCAAAACAGCCCGAAGCGCTCCCAGTTGTCGGGATAGTCGCCGGCCTTGGTGCCATAAAGCCCCGGCCGGTCAAAGAGCTCCGGGCAATCGACAAAGTAGTACTGCACTCCGTTGCGCTTGCCGCCGTCCACAATGCCCGCGAAGCGGTTGTAGTGCTCGAAAGGGAATGGTGATGGACCGAACCGCGTAGTTCAATTCGCCATCGGGTAGGTGGGGCTGCACGGCCCGCGTAGAGCGGCAGGTAAACCGTAACCTCGTGGCCCAGCTTGACCAGCTCCGGCGGCAGCGCGCCCACAGCATCGGCCAGCCCGCCGGTCTTGGCAAACGGAACGCACTCCGAGGCGGCAAAGACTATGTGCAAGAAGAAATCTCCTTTATGACGCGCATTAGTCGGGGAGAAGGGGTCTAACTCGCGGCTCAAAGGGCAGTCTACTACGCTCTGCTTTAAAACATGGATGAGGCTGGCGTCGATCCTCTACCATCAAGATAGCCCATGCCCGCCAAACCCAAGCTCGGCCAGAACTTCCTCATCGATGCGCAGGCCGTCGAGCGCATCGCGGCCTCGCTGGGCGATCTCACCGGCCGCACGGTGGTCGAGATCGGCCCCGGCGCCGGCGCCATCACCGGCGCGCTGGCCGCCCGCGCCGCCCACGTGCTGGCCGTCGAGCTGGACCGCGAACTGGCCGCTCATCTGCGCACGCAGTTTCCAGCGGAGCGCGTCACCGTCATCGAGCAGGACGTGCTCGACTTCGACTTTGCGGCGGCCTCAGCGGCTGCGGGCGAGCGGCTGGCTGTGGTGGGCAACCTGCCCTACGGCATCACCTCGCAGATTCTGCTCAAGCTGGCCGCCAGCCACGCCGCGCTGGACCGCGCCGTGCTCATGGTGCAGCGCGAGGTGGCCGATCGCGTCACCGGCCGGCCCGGCTCGCGCGACTACGGCCTGCTCTCGGTCACCGTGCAGATCTACGGGCCGGCGCAGAATCTCTTCACGCTGCCGCCGGAATCCTTCTCGCCGCCGCCCGATGTGCATTCGACGGTCTTCCGCTGGCGGTTTGCGCCGCGCTTCGCTGAACTGGGCGTGGAAGAGGAGAGCTTTCTGCGCTTCGTCCGCAAGGCATTCGCACAAAAGCGCAAGACGCTGGCCAACAATCTTCGCGCGGCGGGCGATTGCGCCCGCAGCAGTGACGCCGCGCTGGCAAATGCAGGAATCGACCCACGGCCCGCGCTGAAGCTCTGCCGGTGGAAGCATTCGCGGCGCTCTGGCACAGCTTGAACGAAGAATGGGCTGCTTCGACGGATGAAGCGCCTCTCCTTCCTCAACGTCGGCCTATTAGCGGTGAGTTCCACCGCCGCCGCTTGACTCGCACCACCTCCGTGGTATCCGCCGCCACCGACGGAATACCCGCCGCCGGAATATCCGCCGCCTGAAGAACTATGGCTCACTGGTGCTGACGAATGCGGGCTGCCTCCGCCGCCGGAACTCCTCGGTGCGGGCGGACTCGTCGACTGCTTCCGCTTTCGGAACTCCTCGGTGCAGGCGACCTCGTCGGCCTGCTGCCGCCATATCCTGACCCACCGCCGTGGCTCGACCCGCTGCTATTACCCGGCCCGCCGCTGTAACCAGGCCCTGTTGACGTTCTCGGTCCCTGATTTGTGATGATGTAGCCCGACGGCGTGTGGGTGACGAACGCCGATCCCACGCCGTCGTACTGCTGCCGAGTGTTCTCCGGGTGCAAAGGCTGCACCTTATGCCCGGCAATCACAACCGGAGTGGCCCTGTCGCGCGCGGGCAGTGCGCCAGGGCCGCTGATCGGACGCCGGTTCACCGCAACCAGCCCCATCGTTGCCCCGCCATTTGCCGCATCCTGGCCATCGTATGTGCGCCGGCGCGAAGGCTGCGGCGGATGATAGCCGGCAAAGCTAGTGCCGATATTGGGACCGCCATAATGGCCATTCCTCCACCAGGGTGAGCCGCCGCCCGCCCCCGGAGCCCAGCCCCAGCCGAATTTGTCGTAGTAGTTCCACGTTCCGCAGTGGTAGGGCAGATAGCCCCACCCGTAGCTCGAAACCCAGGTAGAACCAAACAGCGGTGTGGTAAGCCAGTACCCGTTTCCATAGGGATCCCAGTCGGGGTTTGAGGCATCATCGGGCGACCAGATAACTCCCTGGTCCGGCACGTTATACCAGCTTCCGTTTGCGTCTAGGTCATTCCAGGCGGGATTGCCGCTGTCCTCGAAGCCATTCTCCGCGCCCGTCCGCGTGGCGGCCGCGGACGACAGGTCCTGGTCACGATCAGAGTTCCAAGCATCCCAGGAATCCGGCTCGATAGATTCAGCCAGCTCATAGCGGCTGGTGTCGGTGCTGCTCATTGTTACGCTCTCGCCGCCGTGCAGGTCCAGAGCAAGCGCGCTTCCGCGCTCCACATGTGCATTGCCAGAGAAAACTGCAAGCATACCCGGAGGATTATCGAGGTTGATGCGCACTACGGTTGGACTGCTCGCCGTCACCACGCTGTCGCCGAATCGAATGCGAATCAACCCGGCCTGGCCTGAGCCCTGCAATTCAAAGTAGCCCAGTCCGCTTTCCAGCTTGATCTCCGCATCGCCGGCGCTGCCCTGCCCGCGCAGAACCATCAGTGCAAAGGAACTATTCGGCGAGAGCCGCGCCACGCTGCCGTCTTCAAACTGAACCTCCGCACGGCCATCATCTCCGGTCACCACTTCGGTGCCCTCAAAAAGCGGCATATTCGGCACTGCCTGATCGGCAATCACCTGCTTCTTGAACAAGAGCCGCACCTGCCCATCCACGCTGCTCAGCCGCAGCCCCCGCGCCGTCAAGGCCGCATTATCGGCGTGCAAAAACGGTGGCGAAAAAGCTCCGATGCTTAGAGCGCCAGCCACAGAACTCCAACGCTCAAACTCATTCCAACCAACCCACCGCGATTCTGAACGCGACTCATAGCGTTCCGCCTTTCCATTACGCCCGGCACTGAACGCAAATTGCCGATGCTGTAATGAATACACTCTTTAGGACACCCTGGCGCTCGGAAAAGTCACATCAAAACCATGCTGGCAATGGATTTATTCTCCCTTAGTCCCTGGTCCCGCCCGGCCCCTGCTTTTCAATTCCCAGCCCTTGCAGCGTAAGCGTCTGCGCGGTATGAATGTGGCAGATGGCGATGGCCAGCGCATCGGCGGCATCGGCCGGCTGCGGCAGTTCGGCCAGTCCAGCAGCCGCGCCACCATGAACTGGACCTGTTCTTTTTTCGCCAGCCCGTAGCCCACCACGCTGGATTTGATCTTGAGCGGCGCATACTCGGCCACCGGCAGCCCCTGCCTGGCCGCCGCCAGCAGAGCCACGCCCCGCACCTGGCCCAGCTTCAGCGCCGATTTGGCGTTGACCGAGTAGAAAACCTCTTCGATGGCCACCGCATCCGGCTTCCAGCGTTCCATCTCCGCGGTCAGTTCGCGGAAAACCTGCTCCAGGCGCTGCGAGTGGTGAGCGTCTTCTTCAGACGGATCGCTCCCATCGCTTTCAGCACCAGCCGCGGCTCCCGCCCGGTATCGTCGGACTCCACGACGCCAAAGCCGGTTACTTCCGTTCCGCAATCGATTCCAAAGACCCGCACGGCTGTCAGTTTACCGCAGTGGACCGTGCGCCAGTCCGCTGGGTGGAAGTCTCCGCAACCCGCCGTTTTTCGGTCCCGGTCAGCTTTGCCAGCAATCCCTGAGGGATCGGTCTGCATGCGCAGTTTTTTGTGTGGTTCAAATGCCACTCAAACCGTTGTTCCACCGTCGCCCCGCTCGGCATCTTATGCTGCTCGTGCCATTCCCGGTTCATCGTTCCTCCCGCGGGCGCGCCGCCGGTGCTCTACCCACCCAGCATAACTCGCCGCAGACGCAACAACGGCCTGAGCATAACGCCCAGGCCGCTGCCGGTGAACTGTTGGGATTGGACTGGAGGCCTTCGCGCTTTCGCGAGTGCCAGAGCCGTTGGCGGAACTACCCTCCGCCGGGTCTTATCTGGGGCTGGGGCGCAAGGGCCTCAGGCCTCAGTCACCTCACGTAACGAACAACTGGAATAATCACTCTTCATCAGCTGGATCAACCTCCTTTCCCGTGTACCGCTAAATTAACCTGCCGGCGGGAGCGCGTCAAGTGGGGCTTTTGATGAGTACCAAATATGTTTGCAGTCTTGCTGTTGCTCAGGGGCTAAAGCCCCAGATATTAGAGTCCTGTTACGGCACGACTGAAGAGGTTGCGGAAAAACTCGGAATTTCGAGTTAAATTGGCGAAAACATTCCTCCGTGGCTAAGAACTTATCCGTAAATAGTGACGACTTTGATGCGTGCGACTGAATCTCTGATTTGCAAGCGATTGGTAGCGGCGAAGATGAATTCAATATGGCTCAGATCAAGTCTTGGACGGTTTCAGATAATTTGTGGAGCAAGGTTGAGCCGCTGATCCCAGTACGCAAGCGGGAAGAGGGCGAAGTATCAACGCAAGGCTGGAGCTGGACGCAAGCCGATGTCTTCTCGACAAGTTTTTTCGGCGATTGTTTACGTTCTGCGGACCGGCATTCAATGGAAAGCATTGCCCCGGGAGTTCGGTTCGGCTAGCGCAGTGCATCAGTACTTTCAGAACTGGCACAAGGCTGGCTTGTTCCAGAAGCTGTGGCAGGCTGGGCTGGCCGAGTATGACGGGATGCACGGCATAGCCTGGCAGTGGCAATCAGCCGATGGAGCCATGGGAAAAGCACCGCTAGCTACCGAATGTGTTGGTCGAAACCCGACCGACCGGGGAAAAAAAGGACGCAAACGCAGTCTGTTGGTCGACGCCCGTGGACTCCCACTGTCGATCGCCGTCAGCGGCGCCAACCTCCACGACTCCAAGCTGCTGGATCGGACCCTGGCAGAGGTCGTGGTCCAACGCCCTGAGGTTACAGGATGGAAAAACTACCAATATCTCTGTCTGGATGCCGGCTATGTCGGCTACCCAGTTAGCAAGATCGCCCGCAAGCACTAATACTATCCCCGCGTTAAATCACGCGCCGAAGAGCGGCTGCATCAAGTACCGCTACCCGGACTCCAAACCGCGCCGATGGGTGGTGGAACGAACCCACTCCTGGCTCAACCGCTTCCGCAAGCTGCTGGTCAGCTTCGAAAAGACAGAGGCCAGCTACACGGCTCTGCTACAACTCGCCGCTGCTCTTATCTGCTGGAGACAAACTATTGTTATTTACGGATAAGTTCTAAAGCCCTCATTGATTCTGTTGGCTTTATGCGGGGGTTAAAACCCCCGCCTCCCTCCAAATCGAGTTTTTCCGCAACCTGTGAAGCCGTGCCCTGACACAAAGCTGGATTCCGAAAGAATTCCTAGTCCAAAGTCCCTTAGTCCCTATTCCCTGTTTTTCACCAGCTATGCAGCCACTCCTCATCGCGCCCGATGCGCACCGGCGTGCGGAACAGTTCGCTCAGCCTCGCTTCAGTCAGCAGCTCTTCCCGCGGGCCGTCGCCTACGATCCGGCCGCTCGCGCATCAGGATCACTCGCTCGATCTCCGGCAGAATATCGCCCAGGTGATGAGTGACCAGCACCAGCCCGGTTCCCTCCTGAGCCAGCCTGCGCAGCGTCTCGCGCAGCTCCCGTTGCGCCGCAAGATCGAGCGCATTGGAGGGCTCGTCGAGAAGCAGTTGCCGGGGACGATGCACCAGCGCACGCGCGATGAGAATGCGGCGCTTTTCTCCGGCCGACATTTCGCCCACCCTACGGCCGGACAGATCTTGCGCCTCCATCCGTTCAAGTGCTTCGACGGCGCGCTCGCGCATCTCTGCCGTCACATGGAGATTGGGCCAAAGCGTGGAGGCCGAAAAGAAGCCCGCAATCACCGCATCAAGGCCAGTGGTCACGGCGGTTCGCTCGCCCGGCAACTCCGCGCCCACCACTCCAAAGTGCCTGCGCAACTCGGTCAGGTCCCAGCGCTCGCGCCCAAAGATGCGCACCACCATCTCCGGCTGCACGATGGGATAAATCTGGCAGGTCATGGCCAGGATCAGCGTCGACTTGCCGCATCCATTCGGCCCCAGAATGGCCACATGCTCCCCGGCGCGAATGTGCAGGTTCACGTCGTGCAGCACCACCCGATCGCCGCGCGCCACATTCACTGCGCGCAATTCAAGAAACTCGCTTTTCTCCGCCGCCTCCGCCGCGTTCGATCCGCTTTCGGTCATCTCACCCCTCACCTGTTAGATTAAATGGGTTGATTGACAATCGAGATATGAGCGACTCATCCCAATTTTTTCTCCCTCTCGGCTTTCGCTTTGGCGCCGCAAAAGCGGGGCTCAAGAAGAGCGGCCGCACCGACTTTGCCCTCATCGTGGCCGATGCGCCGGCCAGCGCCGCCGCCGTCTTCACCGCCAACCGCGTTACCGCCGCGCCTTTGATTGTGGACAAGGAGCACCTGCGCGCCACCGGCGGCAAGGTTCGCGTAGCGGCCATCAATGCCGGCAACGCCAACTGCGCCGCTGGCCAGGCCGGGCTGGACGCGGCGCGCGCTACCTGCACCGCTTGCGCGGAGATTTTCGCCTGCCCGTCGGAGCAGGTTTTTCCTTCTTCCACCGGCATCATCGGCGTTCCGCTTCCGGCGGAAAAGATCGTCGCGGTTCTTCCCGGTCTGGCCAAGTCCATCGGCGCGGATTCCGATCATTTTCACCAGGCTGCGCAGGCCATCCTCACCACCGATACGGTGGAGAAAACGGCCTTCGCACGCATTGCGATCGGCGGAAAGGAAGTTCGCATCGCCGCGTTCGGCAAGGGCGCAGGGATGATTTTCCCGCAGCTCGTTCCCCACGCCACCATGCTGGTCTACGTCCTCACCGATGCCGCCGTCGAGCCGGCCATTCTCGATGGCTACCTGCGCAAGGCCGTTGAAGTCAGCTTCAACCGCATCTCGGTGGACGGCGATACTTCCACCAACGACACTGTGCTGCTGATGGCTTCCGGCGCCAGCGGAGCAATCGTCGGCGCAGATAATGCCGAATTTGCCGCCGCGCTAACCCAGGTCTGCACCTCGCTGGCCCGGCAGATCGTCGCCGACGGCGAGGGCATCAGCCATGTGGTGGAGTTGCACATTGAGGGAGCGGCAACCGACGCCGATGCGTTCACGGTAGCCAAAGCCATTGCGCACTCACCACTGGTCAAGACAGCCTGGGCGGGGAGCGATCCCAACTGGGGACGGCTTATCGCAGCCGTAGGCTACTCCGGCGCACAGGTCGATCCAGACCGCATTGACATCAGTTTTGGCGAGCTGCCTGTCTGCCGCGATGGTGGGCGCGCCGCGGAGTTCGACGAGGCCGCCGCGCACGACTATGTTGCGCAGCGTGAGTTTTCCATCAGCATCCAACTCCACCAGGGCTCAGGCTCATGCGTCTTTTGGACTACGGACCTAACCGTCGAGTACATCCACATCAATGCCGACTATTCCAGCTAACGTGGGAATTCGGATTACTGGCTAACCGCGAGCCGGTCGATATCTACGCTGTCATTTCCTGCGTAACGGAACTCGATGGAGTTATCGCCCTTCTTCAGATCTACCTGAACCCTCGCGAACCCATAACCGGACCTTAGCAGTTTGAAATCCACCGTCTGACCATCGTTTACCCGCATTTGCACGGTCTTGTCTTCATAGATGCTGTTGACGTAATTGACGGTTATCCAATATTTGCCGGATTGTGGAACGCCAATGTGCGTAAATGTAAGAGTGCTTACTGAGTAGCCTGGGTCGGAGCCGCGCAATGAAATCGCATAGCCTCGGCTGCAATCAGGGCAAACAATCAGATCCGCATTCCCTCCACGGATGTTCCCCGGCCACTCGGCTTCGTAGGTTGCTCCTCTCGTCCAGTCATATTCTCCGCTGACCTTTAACAAAACAGAACCGTGGGCGGGAAGTCGCGTCGTATAACCGTTCGAAAATGTACCCAGTTCCTTGTGCACCCAGAGATCGCGCACGGCTACTTTGCCGCTCAACCCCAGATCGCTCCATTGAACGGAGGCATCTGCAGGCGCGGCATTCAAATTGAGCAGCATCACGGCATCCACGCCGCTACCGATGCTGCCCAGCGGTTTCATCCAAACTTCGATACCATGGCCGTAATCCTTTACCTTCTCGGCTCCAGCACCCAGCAGGTCCTGATCGATTGCGATGGCCTCGGTATTGGTATAGATGGCGCGATCCGCATCGCTCATGGTGGCGAGGTCGTTGCCTGCCCACAGCGGTGCGGCGGAGATCACCCACATGGAAAAATGGCTCTGCGCCTCCTCAGGGGTCAGTCCCTGGTTGCCCACTTCGATCATGTCGGGATCGTTCCAGCTGTTGGGAGCGTTGAAGGCCGTGTGGGCGGCGTTCGACTCGAAATTCTTCACCATGCTGGCCCAATCCACGTGGTTTTTCACCCCACTGATATCGTCATCTGTCCTCCATAACTGAGCTTTGCCCTGCGCCCAGGTCCACGGCCTCTCGCTGCCCTGGGAGCAGATATAGAAGACCATCGGACGGCCCGTCTTCCGGATTGCCGCGGCCATGCGTTCATAAACTGAGCGACCAGTCACGCCCGTGGGACGGTTGCAGTAATCCATCTCAATAAAATCCATGCCCCATGCGGCAAAGGTTGCAGCATCCTGATCTTCGTATTGATAGCTGCCCTGATAGGGCTTGCCGGCGCAGGTGTTGACGCCGATATCGGTATAGGTGCCGGCCTTCAGCCCGCGCGAGTGAACATAATCGACCAGCGCTTTCATTCCCTGCGGAAACCGCTTGGGGTCCACGATCAACGAGCCGTCCGCGTTGCGTCCCAGAGTGAGGCACTCCTGAATCAGCACGTAGCGGTAACCCAGATCGCGCATTCCGCTCGAGACCAGCGCGTCTGCCTGATCGCGGATCGTCTGATCGTTGTAGTCGCAGAAGAAGCGATTCCAGCTTGCCCAGCCCATCGGCGGCGTTGGCGCCAGGCCCGGCTGGGAAACTGCCGAGGCTTGAGAGAAAGCCGGCTGGCAAGCGGCGACCAGGACGAGGAGCAAGGCAAAGGCTGCGAATGGATAGGATTGCGCTGAGATTTTCATATGGTCCATCATATTCCGCATGCCGTGCTGTTGCTCTTCCAGTTCTCAGAATCGAGATTTGGGGCGCCCAGTGCCTCGCCGGATTGTGCTAAGGTTCAAACCGTGAAAGATGAGAAAGAGAAACAGAAAAGTACGATGAAAGCGGCGAAGCGCGAGCGGCTGTTGCCGGGGCTCAAGGTGGGGGATGGGTTTATGCGGCATCCCTTCGACCTGGAGCTTGGAACCAGGACCAGCGGGCTGATTGCCGGGCGGCACCTGAAGAGCGGCCACCGGAACGACCGGCATAGCACGGCTTACTTCGCAGTTGCTCCGTCGGTGATGCAGGGGCTCATTGTGCGCTGGCGGAGAATCCGGCCGATCGCGCCCATCGATGAATTTACGTTTGTCGACCTGGGCGCGGGGATGGGGCGGGCGATTCTATTGGCCTCAGAGTATCGGTTCCGCTCGGTGCTGGGAGTGGAGTTGAATCTCACGCTGGCGCAGATTGCGCGGAAAAACGCGGCTCTGTGGCGGAAGGCGGGGAAGATTCTGGCGCCGATGCGCGTGGTTTGCCAGGATGCAGTGGAATTTGAGTTTCCGGCAGGGCCATGCGTCGCCTTTCTCTTCAATCCTTTCAATGCGCAGGTGATGCGGCGTCTGCTCGTTTCGCTGGCGAAGAGCTTTGCGGGACGGCCGGGGCAACTGGATGTTTTGTATGCGAACAATGAGCAGGAAAAGGTGCTGGAGCGGCAGGCCGGGTTTGTGAGGCTGTTCAAAGGGCAGGTGAACCGGTCGCGGGCGGATGCGATTGCGGACCACCGGATTCTGGCCAACCAGCCTGACGGGGAGTATGCATCATCGAATTGGGAAGATTGCTCGGTTTGGCGATGGGTAGGAGAAAAAACTGGAGTAGAGAATAGGGAATAAATGGTCCAGCGATTGCGGTTCGCGAGGTCGCGGATGCGAGAAGCGCAATTTTCATACGGAATATGTTGACGAACGAGGCTTCGAGGGAGAAAGCTGTTTGCTAGGCAGCCGTGGCCTCACTCCGCAGGGAGTTGGGCCGATGAGTATACGGGCGGCTGGCGGAGCACGGCCATGAAAGAACCGCGTCTGGTTTTGGGATTGGGCGAGCTGTTGTGGGATGTGTTGCCGGATGGGCCACGGCTGGGCGGTGCACCGGCTAACTTCGCCGTGATGGCGGGGCAACTGGGCAACCATGCCGCTCTACTGAGCCGCATTGGGCGCGACGATCCGGGGCGGACGGCTGTGGACAGGCTGGACCCGCTGCCGGTGGATGCGAGCGTGCTGCAGGTGGACCCGGCGCACGAAACGGGGCGCGTGACCGTCTACTTTGAGGGCGGGCAGCCGCGCTACACCATTCACCAGCCCGCGGCATGGGACTTTCTTGAGCTTACGGACGAGTGGGTGCAATTAGCCGAGCGGGCGGATGCGCTTTGTTTTGGGTCGCTGGCGCAGCGCTGCCTGGAGTCGCGGCAGACAATTCAAACGCTGGTGGCGCAGAGTTCGTCGGCTTGCATTCGGGTCTTCGACGTCAATCTGCGACCGCCGTTTTACTCCGGCGAAGTGATTCAGGAGTCGCTGGAGCTGGCCACGGTGGTGAAGATGAACGACTCCGAGGTGCCGCTGGTGCTGGGGTTGATGGGGATGCCGGTCAGCGAAGGAACGGCTGAGGAGATTTTGCGTCTGGATGCGGAACGGCTGCTGGACGAGTTTCCATCGCTGGGAATGGTGGCCGTGACGCGCGGAGGCAACGGGAGCGTGCTGGTAACACGGGAGGAGTGGCACGAGCACCCTGGAATTCGGGTGAAGGTGGCCGATACGATCGGCTCGGGCGATGCGTTTACGGCGGCACTGACGCACTATATGCTTCGCGGGGCAGACCTGGCTGCGCTGAACGAGGCTGGCAATCGATGGGGCGCGTGGGTGGCTTCGCAGGTGGGGGCTATGCCTGCGGTGCCCGATGAGGTGCGGAATCGGCATGCGGCGACAATTGAGAGTGAGGCGGCAAGTTAGCGAGTCAGCAGAGTTTGCGCAAGGAAGGTAAGCAATCAGTTAGAGTTAGATTATTGTGATTGTTAACCTCGCCAGGCGCGCGCACGATCATAACTGGGAACTCGATCCGATTACGCGTTCCCTGCTCGATACGGATTTCTATAAGCTGCTGATGCTGCAGTTTATCTGGAAGCAGCTTTCCCGCCGTCCATGCTTCGTTTACGCTGATCAATCGCACGCCTTCGGTGCGGCTTGCCGAGATCGTTAACGTGGTTCAGTTGCGGGAACAACTGGAGGCCACCAGAAATTTGCGCTTTCATAAGTCGGAGTTGATCTGGCTGGCGGGTAATACGTTCTATGGAAAGCGCGGCATCTTTGAGCCGGCGTTTCTTGAGTGGCTGGAGCGGGACTTCCGGCTCTCCGATTACGAGCTTTCGGTTCGCGATGGGCAAATTTCGCTGAGCTTCAACGGTCTTTGGGCCGAGACGACTATGTGGGAGATTTATGCGCTCTCCGTCATCGACGAGCTGAAGACGCGCGCCAGTTTGAAGCGGTTGAGCGAGTTCGAGCTGGATATTTTGTATGCGCGGGCCAAGACCCGGCTGTGGGAGAAGATGGAGCGGCTGCGCGGAGTTCCACGGCTGAACGTAAGCGACTTTGGGACGCGGCGGCGGCACAGCTTTCTGTGGCATGAGTACGTGGTCAAAGCCATGAGCGATGTGCTGGGCGCGAGTTTTGCGGGCAGCTCGAATACTTACCTGGCTTATAAGCACGATCTGGAGGCCATCGGCACGAATGGGCACGAGCTGCCGATGGCGCTGGCGGCAATGGCCTCGAACGAGGAGGAGTTGCGCTCTGCGCAGTACCGCCTGCTCGAGTTATGGCAGCAGACTTACCAGGGCGAGTTGCTGATCCTGCTGCCGGATACGTTTGGGACCACGCAATTTCTGGAGCATGCGCCGGAGTGGGTAGCGGACTGGACGGGCCAGCGCATCGACAGCAAGGATCCCTTTGTGGCCGGCGACGAATATATCGCCTGGCTTGAGCGGCGGGGGCGCGACCCGTGCCAGAAGCGGCTGATTGCGTCCGACGCGCTCGATGTGCAGGAGATTCTCGGCCTGCATGCCTACTTTGGCGGGACACTGTTGAACGGGGCGACTCCGGGGGATTTCGAGCGGGCCAGCGACTTCGTGGATGAGCGCAAATGGAAACCGGGGCGGCGTATTCGTTTCAGCGGGGGCTGGGGCACGTTTTTGACCAACGATTTTCGCAATTGCAATCCGCTGGGAGATGAGGGCTTCAATCCGGTGAGCCTGGTTTGCAAGCTCACCGACGTGGAGGGCAGGCCGGCGGTGAAGCTTTCAGACAATTACTCGAAGGCACTGGGCGAGGTTGCCGAAGTGGAGCGGTACAGGCGGTTATTTGGAACGGCGGGGGTCGACAACACCCCGGTTTTAATCTGAAAAATAATGCAGAAAAGACTTGCACCCCAAGTAAGATTCCTTTATCATATTAATGAGTGACTACGCACTCATCTGAACCTATTCATTGTGAGGCTTATGTCGAGGCCAAGAAGCGAGCAAAAACGCCAGGCGATTCTTGATGCGGCGTTTCGGGTTTTTGTTGAGCGTGGCGTCGCAGCATCGCCGACATCGGCCATTTCTAAGGCCGCAGGCGTCGCCGAGGGCACCCTGTTTACCTACTTCAAGACCAAGGAAGAGCTGATGCATGAGCTCTATCTCGAGTTGAGGCAAGGATTTAGCCGTAATATGTACGACTTTCCGCATAAGGCGGACGCGCGTACACGGATGAGGTACCTCTGGGACAAATCCATGGAGTATGGAGCGGCTCATCCGGAGGACCATGATGTCCGGGTCCAGTTGCGATCCCCCGGAAGGCTGTTCAGGGAAAAAGAAATACCCACACTTGCAAATATTGAAGCGCTGAAGGCGGTGCGCGATGTGGTTGGTGGCAACGAGCTTCGCAATGCTCCTCCGGAGCTCCTCGTGCTTCTGATGCGTGCGCAGGTGGAGGTTACGCTGGAGTTCATTACCGCCCACCCCGAATGGGCGGAGGTCTGCAAGGACCTGGGGTTCAAGGCGCTTTGGAGAGGCCTGGGCGGCAAATAGTTTTTTTGCTTTGTGAATGAGTGAGTAGTCAGTCATTAAGTACGCAAGAAATCAAAAAGGATACGATTTGGACAGTCAAACGAACTTCCTCGTTCAGGATTGGCCAGCAAACAAGATTCCGCCTCAGGCGGGAAGGCTGGCTGTGGTAACCGGCGCCGCCAACGGGCTGGGATATGAGATCGCCCTGGCCCTGGCGAAGGAATGCCTCGATGTAATCATTGCCGACGAAAACGAGCAAGAGGGACGCGAGGCGGTGAGGAAAATTCGCCTGCTTGCTCCCCATGCGCTGGTTCGGTTTGAGTGGCTTGACGTGGCAAATCTGAACTCTGTTTCAGCATTTGCGTGCCGACTGGCTCGAGAAGGCCGCGCGCTCGACTTGCTCATCAACGCAGCGACATTGATTGCGCTGCCTGAACGGCGTGTTTCAGCACATGGTTTTGAGATGCAATTCGCTGCCAATTATCTGGGACACTTTGCCCTCACCGGGCTGATGCTGCCGTTGCTTTGCCGCAGTTCGCAGCCCAGGACGGTGCAGGTAAGCAGCCTGGTTTACCGGTTTGGAGTCATACGCTTTGACGACCTGCAGGGTAAACGCAAATACAAGCCGTGGGCGGCATATTTCCAATCAAAACTGGCAATGATTCTGTTCGCGCTTGAGTTGCAGAGAAGGAGCGATGCGCATGGTTGGGGCTTGTTGAGCTGCGCTGTGCATCCAGGGTTTCTGCAAACAGAACTGGTCGCCAACATTCTGGATGAAAGCAAATTTCTTTCCCGGCTGTGGCGCGTGCTGGGGACAGGCGTGTACCATTCCGCCGCTCAAGGCGCTCTGCCCGCATTGTTTGCCGCGAACTCAGAAGACGCCGTTCCGGGTGGTTTTTATGGCCCCGGGAAATTCTTTGAGTTCACCGGCCCGCCTGCACAGGCTTTTGTTTCCCCGCGCGCGCGCAATCAGGAATTGGCAAGCAGGCTGTGGAGCGTTTCAGAACAACTGGCAGGCATCAGTTGGTCAACCGAATCAATCTAAATCAATAGTCATGGAAACCGAACGGACGTGCCATGGGAGTGTCTGCACCGGCGCATCCGTTTTTGCTCGCAGAAAATAAGGCTGAGGCAATCATCAACTTGGCCAGGAATAGCCTAAAACTGATAATTTGATGGAGAGGGATCACTTTCCCAAATGGCCTCAAATCCTTATTTCTCATTAACAGTTCTTTTCGTAGCGGCGATGGGCTTTGGGCTGGCCCCATTGGCGCTAGCCTGGCTGTGGGGAAAGGCCTTTTCGCCCCCCAAGCCGAACGCGGTAAAGAACGCAATCTACGAGTGCGGGCTGGTTTCAAAGGGCGATGCCTGGATGCAGTTCCGCTCCGCCTACTACCTCTATGCCATTATTTTTCTGATCTTTGACGTGGAAGCGGTGTTTCTGCTGCCGTTTGCGGTGGCGTTTACCGGCCTGGGTGTGGCGGCTTGCATCGCCATGCTGGTCTTTGTGCTGATGCTGGTCGAGGGGCTGACGTGGGCCTGGGCGAAGGGTGTGCTGACGTGGATATGACGACAGTTGTCAGTGGTCAGTTGTCAGTTTCCCAGGTCTCAAAATCGAGACCTGGGGCACCCAAACAACTGTTTTGAAACTGACAACTGACAACTGATCACTGACAACTGGAGCGTAGCGACCATGGTTGAAGAAGGATTGAAGATCGAACTCGGAAAGCAGGGGGTCTTCGTTACGACCATCGAGGAGCTCTACAACTGGGGGCGGCGGAGTTCGATCTGGCCCATGCAGTTTGGCCTCGCTTGCTGCGCAATCGAGATGATTGCAACCACCATGGCGCGCTACGATATGGCGCGCTTCGGGGCGGAGGTCTTCAGGCCGTCGCCGCGGCAGGCTGACCTGATGATCATCTCCGGAACGGTGACCAAGAAGATGGCGCCGCAGGTGGTGCGGCTCTATAACCAGATGGCGGAGCCGAAGTATGTGATTGCGATGGGGGCCTGCGCGATTTCCGGCGGGCCGTTCAAGCAGGGGTACAACGTCCTGAAAGGGATCGACCGGTATATTCCAGTCGACGTGCATATTCCCGGTTGCCCTCCACGGCCTGAGGCTCTGCTGCAGGCATTTATGACTTTGCAGAAGAAGATTGATGAGCAGCCTTTGACCGGGGAGGACCGTCCGCGGTTTCTGGATGCGAAGGCGCAGGGCGAGTTTCCTGTGCCGGAGTTTGGTGAGCACGATCTGGAGCCTTCGTCCAATAAGGGCGTCTGGCCAGTGCCGATAAGTACAGGGAATAGGGAATAGGGGATGATGACGGTTGAAGGAATCAAGATGATGATCGATGCGGCCCTGCCGGGCTCTGGGGTGGAGATTGTGCCCAACCCCAGCCCCAGCGGGCAATACTCGCTGCGTCTTGACCCTGGCCATGCGGTCGCAGTGGCGAAGTTTCTGCGCGACGATGAGGATCTGGCGCTCGATTACCTCTCCAATGCGACCGGCGTGGACTGGCCGGATAAGGAAGCTACGGAAAAAGTGAAGGTGACGCGGCCGGTTACAAAGACCGTGGACGGCGTGGAGCAAACCAATGAAGAGACGGTGGAGGAGACGCGCAAGCGCGTTGAACCGGGCTGCCTGGAGGCTGTGTATCACCTGTACTCGGTGACGAAGAAGCACGGACCTGTGGTAATTCGGATGCGGACGGTAAACCGGACCGATCAGGTGGAGCTTCCGTCGCTGACTTCCGTTTGGCGGTCGGCGGAGTTTCAGGAGCGGGAGATCTTCGACCTCTTCGGAATTGTCTTCAAAGGGCATCCTGATCTGCGGCGGCTGCTGATGTGGGAGGGATTCAAGGATCACCCCATGCGGCGGGATTACGTGGACCCGGACGACTTTGAATATGAGCCGACTGCACACGACGAGGTGTTGGCCAGGGCGGCGGCGCGCCGGGCTGCGGTTGCAAACCAGGAAGGCGGGGCAACCGGGCAATGACTTTAGGCGCATTCATTCAGGAGAAGAACAAGCCGGAGGGTTGGAACCGGCCGCCGGCGATGAAGCCGGACGGCGATGGGGAGCTTCTTGAAGTGGCCATGGGGCCGCATCATCCATCGACGCACGGAGTCTTCCGCATGGATGTGGCGCTGGACGGGGAGAGGGTAATCCGGCTGAAGCCGGTTTTCGGCTACCTGCACCGCAACCACGAGAAGCTGGCCGAAGGGATGAACTACCTGGGCTCAATGCCCTTCACCGACCGGCTGGATTATATCTGTTCGCTGACCAACAACTGGGCCTATGCGTTGGCGGTGGAGAAGCTCACCGGGCAGGACGTTCCCGAGCGCGCCGAATACCTGCGCGTGATTCTGGGCGAGCTGACACGAATTGTGAATCACGCTTCGTCGATCGGGTTTTTGATTCAGGAGATGGGGGCCAGCGGTACGCCGCTGATGTATGCCTTCAAGGCGCGGGAGAATATTCTCGATCTCTTTGAAGCGCTGACCGGCGCGCGGATGATGTGCAACTATATGCGCTTCGGAGGCTGCCGCGTGGATGCCTCGGCGGCATGGCTGGCAGAAACGCGCAACGTGGTTGCGGGATTGCCGCAATTTGTCGATGAGTTTGAACGAGCTGCTCACAGGCAATGAGATTTTGATGGCGCGCTGCCAGGGAATCGGGATTCTGAAGCCGGAACTGGCGGTGAACGCCGGAGTGACGGGGCCGATGCTGCGGGCCTCGGGCGTGAACTACGACATTCGCAAGGTGGACTCGTACGGGATTTATAACCGCTTCCCGTTCCGTGTGCCACTCGGCGACCATTGGGACGTTTACGACCGCTTCATGATCCGGCTGCTGGAGATTCGGGAGTCGATCAAAATTCTGGAGCAGGCTCTCAAAGAAATTCCCGCCGGCCCGGTGATGGATTCCAAAGCGAAGATTCGCGGCTTTCGTCCCAAGCTGGGCGAGGCCTACGGACGGATTGAAGCGCCCAAGGGAGAGCTTGGCTTTTATCTGATCAGCGACGGAGGACCGAATCCGTATCGCTACCGGGTGCGGCCGCCAAGTTTGATCAACCTGACCATTCTTGAAGACATGTCGTTGGGACAGAACGTGGCCGACGTGGTGCTGATTTTTGGCAGCGCGGATATTGTGCTGGGAGAAGTGGATAGATAGTGGTTAGTGAACAGTGGACAGAATCCGCAGTGACCACTGTTCACTGTTCACTGTTCACTGCCCACTGTATGGAGGATTGATTGCTAGGTGAAGGCATACTGAAGGGACTGGCGGAGACGGCGCGGAATTTTGCCGGCAGCTTTGTCTCCAAAGAGCGGCTGACGACAGTGCAGTATCCGGAGCAGCGGATTGCGCCTATCGAGGCGACGCGCGATTTTCCCTTCCTTGTTTACGACGGCGATGACTGGCAGGCGGGGATGCGCTGCGTGGCCTGCCAGATCTGCGAGAAAGAGTGCCCGCCGAAGTGCATTTATATCGCGAAGAGCACAGATAAGAAGCCGGATTATGTTGGCAAGCCGCAGTTTTATCCGGCCCGCTTCGATATCGATATTTCGGTGTGCATGAGCTGCCAGATTTGCGTGGAGGTTTGCCCGTTTGAAGCCATCAAGATGGATACCGAGTTTGAGCTGAGCACGACGGATCGCTTCGGCGGATTGCTCTTCGACCGTGAACAGCTGGCCAAGTCGAACGAGTATTACCACCGGATTCATCCAACAGAGGCTCAGGCTGTGGACGCTCGGCTGGCAGAGGGCAAGGCCAAGGCTGAAGCAAAGACAACCACGGCGGCCATTGCCTCGGCCGTGAAGGGCGCGGAGATTCCGGCAAGACCGGCTGGAGACGGTAGCCGATGACGGAAAGACTGGATCAGATTTTCGTTTTGCTCGAACAGTGGCTGGTGAGCTTTTTGCCTGGCTCGTGGCGGCCGGCGGCATGCGTTGTGCTGAGCGTGGTGGCCATCGTGTGTTTATTTCCCGCGCTATTTGCTCTGACCACGGTCTTCGAGCGCAAGGGCCTGGCACGCATACAAAATCGCATTGGTCCGAACCGCGTGGGCTGGCTGGGAATACTGCAGCCGGTGGCCGATGGAATCAAGTCGCTGACCAAGGAAGATATTGTTCCGGTGAGCGCTGATGCTGCGGTGCACTTTCTGGCTCCACTGCTGCTGGTTGTGGCCGTCTTCATGGGCTTTGCAGTGCTGCCTATGGGGCGCAACATGGTGCTGGTGGACGTGGACGCGGGCCTGCTGTTCTTCTTCGCCATCGGGGCGTCAACAGAGCTTTCGGTCTTCATGGCGGGATGGTCAAGCAGAAACAAATATTCCCTGTTGGGAGCCATGCGGGCAGTTGCGCAGATGATCAGCTACGAGGTGCCTCTGCTGATGTCGAGCGTGGCCGTGGTGATGATTACCGGCTCACTCTCGCTGACCAAAATTGTGGCGGCGCAGAACCAGTACACTTGGGGCTTGCCGCACTGGTACATTTTTACGCCGTGGGGACTTGCCGGGTTTGTAATGTATGCCATCGCGGCTACGGCGGAGACCAATCGCTCGCCCTTCGATTTGCCTGAAGGCGAGTCGGAGCTGGTGGCGGGATATCATACGGAATACTCGGGTTTCAAATTTGCATTGTTTTTTCTGGGCGAGTACCTGGCCATGTTTTCCATCTCCGGGCTGGGGACGACGCTGTTTCTGGGTGGATGGTCCGCTCCGCTCCAGGCTCTGGGTTGGGTGCCGTCGTGGATCTGGTTTTTCTCGAAATTGATGCTTTCGATCTTTGTGTTCATCTGGCTGCGCGGAACGCTACCGCGGCTGCGGCAGGACCAGCTAATGAATTTTGCCTGGAAGTTTGTGCTTCCGCTGACGCTTGTGAATCTGTTGGTGGCCGCGGCTTGGAGATTTTTCGGAGACGGATGGGAGCGGTGGGTGGTGTGTTCGGCCGTTGTGCTGCTGGCTTACGTTGGGATGGGCTGGTCGGGAATGCGGCGTGGGCAATTTGGGCCGAGGATTTACCGCTATGCGGAGTAAGTTGCGATGAGCTTTGCGTTTTATCTGATTGCTGCGCTGACGCTGCTGGGCGGGTTGGCGGCGGTGCTGTTGAAGAACACGGTGCACTGCGCGCTGGCGCTGACAGTGGCCTTTGCCGGGCAGGCTCTGTTGTTCCTTGATCTGGATGCGCAGTTCGCCGGGTTTGCGCAGATTCTGGTTTATATCGGCGCGGTGGCGATTCTGGTGGTCTTTGCGATTCTGCTGACCAAGGGATCGGAGACGCCAAAAGGCAGCGTTTACAGCAGGCATGCGCTGGCGGGGCTGGTGATTGCGGCTGGAGTTTTTGCCATGCTGGGCTGGGCGGTGATCTGGAGCATTCGCGTTGTTCCGCGCGGGCCAGCGGCAACGCCTTCGGTGACGGTGCTCGATATTGGCAATGCACTGATGAGCCGCTACGTGCTGCCGCTGGAGATTGTGGCGCTTCTGCTGACGGCGGCAATGATTGGCGCGGTGATTATCGCCATGCACGAGAAAGAGAGGGCAAAGTGACTCCGCTGGCGGGATTTCTTCTCGTAGCCGCACTGCTGTTTTCAATCGGCCTGGCCGGTGCGCTGACGCGGCGCAACGCGATCCTGGTTCTGATCGGAATTGAGCTGATGCTGAACGCGGCCAATCTGAATCTGATTGCATTCTGGCGCTACGGGCCGCATCCCGAGGCGCTGACGGGAATGATGTTTGCAATTTTTTCGATTGCCGTGGCGGCGGCGGAGGCCGCGGTGGGACTGGGGCTGGTGATCCATCTCCATCGCCATGCGCATACGACGGACCTGGACGCGATGAACAGGATGAGAGGGTGAACGGTTGATCGAAGAAGCAATTTCATTCACTCCGCAGTTGACCGCATCGCCGATCACCGGGTTGCTGTGGCTGATTCCCGCCGTGCCGATGGTGGCGTCTGGCATAATGGCGCTGCTCAAGCACCCGCAACGCAGGATTTCCGCTGCGCTTTCCATTGGTTCACTTAGTTTTTCGCTGCTGCTCTCATTGATTGCACTTGGGCACGTGCTGGCCGGGTGGGCGCATCGCGCTGCCGTGCGCGAGACAGTCAACTTCACCTGGATTCAGGCTGGCACTGCGCATGTGGACCTGGGCTGGGTGCTTGATCCGCTTTCAGCCGTGATGCTGGTGATGGTCTCGCTGGTGGGGTTGCTGATTTTTATTTACTCCATCGGGTATATGGAGCACGACGAGAACTTCACTCGTTTCTTCTGCTTCATGAGTCTGTTTGCGGGTGCAATGCTGGGAGTGGTGATTGCCAACTCGCTCTTGCTCCTGTTCATGTGCTGGGAGATTGTGGGACTTACTTCTTACTTATTGATTGGGTTCTGGTATCAGAAGCCGGCGGCCGCGGCTGCAGCGAAAAAAGCATTCATCACTACGCGCGTCGGCGATATTTTCTTTCTGCTGGGAATCGTGTGGTTGTTTTCGCAGACGGGAACACTGCTGTTTTATAACGGCGGGGCTGGTTCGCTGGAGGCTGGAGCTCTGGCTGGATTGTTGGTGCAACCTGCGGCGCTGGGATTGACTGCGGCGGGCGCGATTGGGCTCTTGATTTTTTGCGGAGCGGCAGGCAAGAGCGGTCAGTTACCGCTGCACGTGTGGCTGCCGGATGCGATGGAAGGGCCAACGCCGGTCTCTGCATTGATTCACGCGGCAACCATGGTGGCTGCAGGCGTTTACCTGATTGCGCGGGTTTATCCGCTGATGCAGGCCGGAGCGCTTACAGGCGGAACGGCGGCGGCGTTGACGGTGGTGACCTGGGTGGGCGCTGCGACGGCGGTATTTGCGGCGCTGATCGCCGTGGCGCAGAACGATATCAAACGGATTCTTGCCTACTCGACGATCTCGCAATTGGGATACATGATGGCCGGCTTGGGGATGGGCGGCGTAGCGGTGGGAATGTTCCACCTGATTACGCATGCATTCTTCAAGGCGCTGCTCTTCCTGGGCGCGGGGTCTGTGATTCACGGCTGCCACGGCGAGCAGGATATTCGAAAGATGGGCGGACTGCGGGCAGATATGCCGCTGACCTTTGCAACTTATGGTGTGGGCATGCTGGCGCTGTGCGGGTTTCCGCTGTTCTTTTCAGGATTCTGGAGCAAGGACGGAATTTTAGAGGCAGCACTGCATTGGTCTGTCGCAAAAACTCCGTTGTACCTGCTGGTCTTTGGCGCGCTGTTGACCGCGTTTTATATGACGCGGCAGGTGGCCTACGTTTTCTTTGGCTACTGGCGTGGCAGCAAGCCTGCCGACGAGAGCCCGGCGGTGATGACGCTGCCGCTGGTGATTCTGGCGGGTTTCGCTATGGGACTGGGATTAATTGGAACGCCGGCGTGGCCGTGGTTCCGTGCGTTCCTCGAAAACCGTACCGTGGGATTCAACTGGCATGGATTTGCCGAGCCTGGGCTGATGGCGCTGATGGGAGCCTCGACTCTGGTGGTTTTTCTGGGACTCGGTTTGGGTTGGATACTTTACGGCGGACGGGCGCCGAAGCCGGAGCAACCGGATGTGCTGGAGCAGGCTGCGCCGGTGCCTTGGGGCTGGCTGCGCGACCGGCTCTACGTGGATGAGCTCTACGGAGTGACGGTGATTGCGTTCTATGCGTGGTGGGCGCGGGTTGCGGACTGGCTGGACCGCCGGGTTTGGGGCGGAGCTGTGGCCGGGGTTGCGGGGGTATTCCGCGGATGGGCGCAGTTTAACCGGCTGCTGGATAACAACTGGGTAGACGGCGGCTTCGACAAAGGCTGCGAGGAACTGGCCTCGGGCGGTGGATTGCTCTCGCGAGTGCAGACGGGGCGCGTGCAGACCTACCTGAGGATTCTTGCGCTGGCCGTGGCCGCGTTGGCGGCGATTCTGATCTGGAGCAGCCGGGCATGAACGGATTCCCGATATTGACGCTGTTGACCGTGCTGCCCCTCGTGGGGGCGGCGATTGCGCTTTGCTCAGGCAAGCATGCGCGGGCGGTAGCGCTTGCGACTACGATTTGCAGCGTGGCGCTGGCGCTGATTGTGTGGACCGAGTGGAGCAAGTTCGCTGTTTTCGGCGGCTACGGATTCATCGAACAGCACGCGTGGGCGCCGTCGCTGGGCATCGAGTACCACCTGGGCGTGGACGGGCTGGGCGCGCTGATGCTGGTGCTTTCCGCAATCGTCACTCTCATGTCGGTGGATGCGGCGCATCGCGTGCATCACCAACCGGGGCTCTACTTCGGACTGGTGCTGGTGCTGGAGGCCGGGCTCTTCGGATCGTTCACGGCACTGAACTTCTTTCACTGGTTTCTGTTTTGGGAGCTGAGTTTGATCCCCGCGTTCTTCCTCATCAAGCTTTGGGGCGGAACGCGGCGAGGGCCGGCGGCGACACAATTTTTCATCTATACAATGGCCGGCTCGGCTGCGCTGCTGGTGGCGTTTTTGGCGATCTTTGTTGCGACCGGAAGTATGGATTTTCCGCACCTGACGCTTCTGGCTTCAACAGGCGAATTGGACCAGATGATTACGGCGCATCTGGGACCGGTAACGCTGTGGCTGGCGATCGGAGTGCTGGCCGGGTTTGCAGTGAAGGTGCCGATGGTTCCCTTCCACACCTGGCTACCCGCTGCTTATGCTGAAGCACCTTCGCCAGTGACCATGCTGCTGACCGGCGCGATGTCGAAGATGGGCGTTTATGGATTGCTGCGGATTGCGATTCCGCTCTTCGGCGCGCAGATTGCCAGGATTCGCACGCCGCTGCTGGTGCTGGCCGTGGCCACCGTAGTGATGGGCGCGTGGGCGGCTGTGGCGCAGAAGGATCTGAAGCGGGTGTTTGCGTATATGAGCGTGAATCACCTCGGCTATTGCCTCCTGGGCATCTTCGCGTTGGCGGTTCCGGTTGCGGCGGGAGACGCCGGTGTTCTGGCTAGCCAGTCCGCCGCGTTGAACGGCGTGATTCTGCAGATGTTCAACCACGGGGTGACAGCGGCTGCGCTGTTCTGGTTTGTGGCGATGCTGCAAATGCGAACTGGCGGGCATCGCGGCATCGACGACTTTGGCGGGCTGAGGAAGCCCGCGCCGGTGCTGGCCGGGCTGATGGGAATTGCGCTTTTTTCGTCGCTGGGGTTGCCGGGGCTGAATGGGTTTCCCGGCGAGTTTCTAATCTTCCGCGGAGTCTTTCCGCTGGCGTGGATGGCGGCGACGATTTCGGTTCTCGGACTGCTAGTGACCGCTGCGGTGATCTTGACCGTAATTCAAAAAGTGTTCTGGGGGCCTGTGCCGGAGCATTGCGTGGGCTTCCCTGACCTGCACCACGGAGAGAAGCTGGCAATGGCGCCGGTGATTGGGCTGATGCTGCTCGTCGGTATTCTTCCTTATCAGATGATTGTGGCGAGCGTGGACCCAACGGTTCAATACCTGCTGGCTCACTGGAGATTCTAGATGTTGGCGTGGACAATCTATCTCTCGTTTGCCGGAGCGCTGATGCTGGCGCTCGTGCCCAGGGAGCGGCCGGCCCTGGCGCGCTGGCTGGCGCTGGCTGTGACTGCAGCTGGGCTGGCGTTGGCGGTGCAGGGGTTTGTGGCAGGGATGGGCCCAAACCAAGGCGCCCGCGTGGTGATTGTCGATCTGCCCTGGGTGCCGTCGATGGGAATTCACTTCCTGCTGGCCGTCGATGGCATCAGCCGCGTGCTTGTACTGCTGACTGGCTTCGCTGCCGTGGCCGGGGTCTTGTTCAGTTGGAACGTCGAACTGCGCACGAATGAGTTTTTTGCGTTTTTCCTGGCGCTGATCGGCGGAGTTTACGGGGTTTTTCTCAGCTTCGATCTCTTCCTGCTTTTCGTCTTCTACGAGATCGCGATTATTCCCAAATATTTCCTGATCGCAATTTGGGGCTCCACGCGGCGGGAGTACGCGGCCATGAAGCTGGCGCTCTACTCGTTTGCGGGCTCGGCGATGGTGCTCGTCGGGTTGCTGGCGGCTTATGCGACGGCGGGCAGCCACTCGACAGGACTGATTGCTCTGGCACACGCGGGACTGCCGGTGAGCTTCCAGATGTGGTGCTTCCCACTGGTCTTTACGGGGTTTGCGATTCTGGCCGGCATGTGGCCCTTTCATACCTGGGCGCCAACCGGCCACGTTGCAGCGCCGACGGCGGCTTCCATGCTGTTGGCCGGGGTGGTGATGAAGCTGGGCGCTTACGGTTGCCTGCGCGTGGGAATGGGGCTCTTTCCGCACGGCCTCGATCCGTGGGGATTTTCCATCATCGGCGTCGGATCGTGGCGCGACGTCTTTGCGGTGCTGGCGGTGGTAGGCATTGTGTATGGGGCGCTGGTGGCGCTGGTGCAGACCGACTTCAAATTTGTGATCGGGTACTCGAGCGTGAGTCACATGGGGTTCGTGCTGCTCGGGCTGATGACGCTGAACCAGATCGGTGTGACCGGCGCGGTAATGCAGATGTTTTCGCACGGCATCATTGCCGGCCTGCTCTTCGCCATTGTAGGGCGCATCGTCTACGACCGCACGCATACGCGGCAGTTCGCGGAACTGGAGCCGATGCACCTTTCCAAGCGATTGCCTTTTGCAGCGTGGGCTTTTGTGATTGCAGGAATGGCTTCAATGGGGCTACCCGGGTTCTCAGGGTTTGTGGCTGAACTGCAGGTGCTGGTGGGGGCGTGGAAGGTGCAGCCGTGGTGGGTTGTCGCGGCGGGCGTGGGAATTGTGGTGGGCGTGGCGTATACGTGGCGGGCGATGCAGAAGGCCTTCTTCAGCGATGCACTGCCGGCCGCGCACGAGCTGGAGCAGGAGCAGGCGCATCCATTCGCCGCTATCACCTGGCCAGAGGTTACCGGCGTGGCGCTGCTGACCGGGGTGAGCCTTGCGGTGGGACTCTATCCGCGAATTCTGCTGGATACGATTGAACCTGCAGTGAAGGCGCTGCTTGCGGGAGGGGGACAATGAACTACGCAGACCTCTTTCGCGTGACGCTGCCGGAGACGGCCCTGGAAGTAGCGGCGCTGCTGGTGCTGATTGTCGATCTCGGATTCTTGCGCAAGGCTTCGCTAAAGATGCGGCTGGCCGTGGCGGCTTTACTGGGAGTGACTGGCTGCGGGGCGGCGCTGTGGGCGTTGCAGCTGCAGGAAAACGATTGGCATACCATATTCGCGGATAGCTTTGGCTCTGGACTGGCGGGCAGCTTTGGCTCTGGACTGCTCGTCACAGGTACCTACGTAAAGGTTGCGCAGACCGGAATTCTTGTCCTGACGGCGTTGACGCTTTTGTTGCTGATTGATTCGGATTTCACCAGGCATGTGGGCGAGTTTGTAGCCGTGGTGCTGATGGCGGCAACGGGCGGGTTATTGATTGCTGGAGCACAGGATTTACTAGTGATCTTCATTGGGCTGGAGTTGTTGAGCCTGGGTCTCTATATTCTGACCGCCTTCGCGAAAAGTTCAGCCAACAGCGCAGAGGCTGCGCTTAAGTACTACCTATTTGGAGGAATGTCGGCGGCGTTTCTGCTTTTCGGATTCAGCTACTTCTATGGACTGACCGGCAGCACGAACCTCTCGGAGATTCAAATCACCATTGCAGATTCGGGGCCAAGCCCAATGTTTTATGTGGCGTGGATTTTGGTAGTTGCCGGATTGGGTTTCAAAATAGCCGCCGTCCCATTCCATCTTTGGGCTCCAGATACATATGAAGGCGCGCCAACTCCTGCCGCGGCCTTCATTGCATCCGTCTCAAAAATCGCGAGTTTTACTTTATTACTCACGATCATGCTGACTTGGATGACGTATCACGGATCGTTCGGCTTGGAGAAAAGCCAGGCCGATAAAATATTGATTCATTCTGACCAGACGTGGCTTCCGTTGGCCGCCGTTCTCCTGATGGTTGCGGCTGCCTCAATGGTAGTTGGCAATCTTGCGGCTCTGGTGCAGGTGAGTGCGCGAAGATTGCTAGCGTATTCGGCCATCGCTCATGCGGGTTATATCTTGTTGGGTGTGTCAGTTTACAAAATGTACACTGGCAATGAGCCGAGCACCTTCGAAACCATATACCCCGTAATTGAATGTCAGAAGGCTGTGCTTTATTACATCCTCACCTACGGCCTGACCATCATTGGCGCATTTGGAGTGGTGGGGGTGGTGGAGCGGGCTACGGGTTCAGACAAAATGGATGCATTCCTTGGCCTGCACAAGCGCAATCCGGTGCTCGCCGGCGTGCTGATGGTGCTGTTTCTGTCGCTGGCGGGGATTCCGCCGCTGGTCGGCTTCTGGGCCAAGTTCAATCTCTTTGCCGCAGTGCTGGGGGTTTCCGCCGGACCAGTTCCGTTTGGGCTGGTGGCGCTGGCGGTGGCGCTGAGCGCGGTCTCGCTCTACTACTATCTCCAGGTGCTGAAGCGCGCTTATGTGATGCAGGGCGTGGACGATACGCACATTAAAGCTCATCCCGTTACGATGGCTGTGCTGGTGGGGATTGCCGCCGCTGTGGTGGTGCTGGGATGCTTCCCTGCACTGCTCCAAGGATGGATCGAGAGCTTTGTTCGATAAAGCGTAAATATAGGACAAAACCTGCCAGATTAGATTCTGGCGGGCTGCCATACTCACAGGCCTAGACCGGTTAAAACTATTTTTATGGGATCAAAACGATTCTTTAAATTGCTTAATCTGTGTCGTTAGTTCATACAAATTTCATTGTGGAAATGTGGCTCACAGGGTTACATTGGACTTTCCCGGTTGATTGTATTTCTTGTTGCACTGTGAAGTTCCTCTGCTCGTCTATGAGGTGTCTTTTATGGTCTGCCCTAAGTGTGAGTCTGATTCAATATCGATTATTCCGGCGGAGATCCGGCTATATCGGAATGGCCCCCGCACTCTGAGTCATCCACCCATGAATCCTTCTCCCGATGTCCGGGTTTGCCTGGACTGCGGCTGGTCCGAGTTCCGGATTCCGCAGAAGTGGCTTTCGGCGGGATGGTTGCGTTCCGCACGTCCGTCGGTTGTTTTGACCGCGCCAGGAATCGCTCAGCCGAATGTGGCTGTCGTGACTTCACAGGTATAGTGCGCTTTAGAACCTGTGCTCGAAGGGCTCGTCGCTTTCGCGAATGTGCTTGATATTCCCCGTCCTCGTGTGCCTGATCAAGATCCTGCTTTCAATTTGAATAGAAACTGCCTCCTACATTTAATAACTTCTCATTATGTCTGGCGATTGGATTCGTAATTGTGTTCCCGAATTCAAGATGTTGATTTTTCTATCCTCGGCTTCCTTGTTTGAATTTTGAGTCAGGCTGTCAGCCCGTCCGCTGAATAGAATCAACGTCAAACGCATATAATGATGCGATATGACGACAAAATTCTCCCCTTCTCATTTATCCGTTGCCTCCAAGCCCAGTAAGTATTTGCGCAGCGTGGTCCGGCGCAACCGGCAGGGCAAGACGGCCGGAACTTACGCCGTTTGCTCAGCGCATCCGGCGGTGCTCGATGCCTCCATTCGCCAGTCGCTGGCCGACGGAATGGTGCTGCACGTGGAATCCACCTCCAGCCAGGTGAACCAGTTCGGCGGGTATACGGGAAGCACGCCCGCCATGTTTGCCGCCGAAATTCGCGGCGCCGCGGAGAAGCTGGGGCTGCCCGCGTCGCGGGTGCTGCTGGGATCGGACCACATGGGGCCGTATTACTGGCGCAAAGAGCCTGCCGCAACGGCGATGGCCAACGCCCGCGAACTTACCGCGCAATGCGTGCAGGCCGGCTACCAAAAATTTCACCTCGACGCGAGCATGGCCTGTGGCGGCGATCCCACCGTGCTGCCCGTGGCAACGATTGCCGAGCGCACCGCCGAGCTGTGCAAGGTTGCGGAGGAGAGTTTTGTTTCGCTGCCCAAGGGTTCGCCGCGGCCGCTGTATGTAATTGGAACCGAGGTTCCGGTGCCCGGCGGAGAAGTGGCTGAAGGCGAGGCGCCGCTGCCCACCACGCTCAAGGATCTCAATGAGTCGCTGGATGCTTTCAAGTCGGCCTTCAAGGCGCAGGATCTGGAATCGGCTTGGGAGAACGTGATCGGGATGGTGGTGCAGCCGGGAGTGGAGTTTGGCGATACCTCCATCTTTGAATACGACCCGCAGAAGGCCGAGCACCTGGTGAAGGGATTGCCGGCCAGCCCCGAACTGGTCTTTGAAGCTCACTCCACCGATTACCAGACGCCGCTGAGCCTGGCCCGGCTGGTCAAAGATCACTTCGCCATTTTGAAGGTGGGACCATGGCTGACCTTCGCTTATCGGGAAGCTGTTTTTGCGCTTGGATTTATTGAGAGCGAGTTGCCGGAGCACAAGCAAGCGGCGTCGCGGGTGCGCGAGGTGCTGGAGGCCGAGATGCTGCGCAACCCGGCAAACTGGAAACCGTATTATCACGGCGACGAAGCGCAACAGAAGTTTGCGCGCGCCTATAGCCTGAGCGACCGCTGCCGCTACTACTGGCCGCAACCGCCGATTCAAGAGGAAGTTGACCGGCTGCTGCACAATTTGAGCGGCCCGCTGCCGTTGGCGCTGCTGAGCCAGTACCTGCCGGATGAGTATGTAGCCGTCCGCGACGGCAGCATTGAGAACTCGGCAACTGCGATCATTCGCCATCATATCCAGAGCGTGCTGAAAGTTTATTCGGCGGCTTGCGGGGCGAAAGCGAAATGAGTTTGTCCGTATCAGCAAAAAAGTTCGCGCGGGATGGAAATGATCGGCCGACATTCGGTCGCTTGAAGACCTGAAAATCGAACAGGCTCAGATTTCTGCCAATGAGAGAATAAGGTAAGGACAGAACAAATGCAGACCTTTGCACACGAGATGTTGCGCGAGATCTACGAGCAGCCTGAGGCGCTTCGGCGCACCGTTGCGCTTTATCTGGCGGACAAGAAACTGAAGCCAGAGGTAACCAGCAAGCTGGCGCGCTGGACCACGCCGGAGGGCGAGGTTCTGATTGCGGCCTCAGGCTCCAGCCGGCACGCCGGCGTGGCCGGGGAGATCCTGCTTGAAGACCTGTGCGGACTGGCCGTCGACGTGGAGTACGCCAGCGAATACAGCACCCGCCGCAGCAAGGATCATCGCCATCCCAGCGTACTGGTGCTCTCGCAATCCGGCGAGACCTCCGATACGCTGGCGGTGCTGCGCGAGGCGCGACGGCGCGGGGAAAAGACGCTGGCCATTACCAACGTGACTGACTCCACCATGGCGCACGAGGCCGACGTCTCCATGCCACTGGGCGCCGGAGTGGAAAAGGCGATTCCAGCCACCAAGAGCTTCACCTGCCAGTTGGCCGCGCTGTTTCTGCTGGGTCTGTATGAGGCGCGGCGGCTGGGACGGTCCGATGGCCCGGAGATCGCGGCGAACATTGAGCGGCTGCTGGCGCTGCCCGCAAGCATTGAAGAGCAGCTCGACGGCTGGCGGCAGCAGATGGCCGAGCTGGCCGCCAAATACAAATCCGCCTCGACTTTCCTCTTTCTGGGCCGCGGAATTCACTACGCCATTGCGCGCGAGGGAGCCTTGAAGATGAAGGAAGCCTCGTACGTTCCTGCCGAGGGCTATCCTGCGGGCGAGCTGAAGCACGGGCCCAATGCGCTGGTCAGCGACCAGTTGCCGCTGGTGGTGATGGCCACAGTGGACCGCGCCCTGGAAGGATCGGTGCTGCGCTATGAAACCACGCTGCAACTGCTGCGCGACCTGAAGGCGCAGGGAGCCAGGGTGATTGCCCTTGCCAATGCCGGTGACAAGAAAGTGCCGCACCTGGTGAGCGATTGCGTAGAGGTGCAACCGGCAACCGAATACCTGCTGCCGATTGCCGAAGTGGTGCCTTTGCAACTGTTTGCCTACTTCATGGCGCTGGAGCACGGCGTGGACGTGGACCGGCCCAGAAATTTATCGAAAGCTGTGGTGGAAAGGTAGCACATCGGCTCGTTCGAGCTGCTGAAGCGTCGGCTTATAAAGTCTGGCGATCGTGCTATTTACTCCGGAAAAGTCGCAGCGGAGCACTGCCCGGAGCGGTCTGTACGTCTGCGAAACTTCGAACAAATATCGTATACTTGTGGATAAGCAATCATAAGCCCACCAAAACAAGGAGATTCCTACATGCTGGACCAGAAATTGAGCGTGGCTTTCTACGGCCACACGAGACAGTACCACAATATTAAGGCGGAAATCGACGCCGAAATCAAGGACTGTTTTGGAGAGCGGCCAGTACGTGATGGGACCGGTATGGCAAGCGGTTTGAGCAGGAGTTGGCGGCGTTCCACGGCACCAAGTATGCCATCGGCGTAGGCAACGGAACGGATGCCATTTGGCTGGCGCTTGAAGCTCTCGGCATCGGCGAAGGCGACGAAGTCATTACCCACACCAACACCTTTTTCGCCACCGCTGAAGCGATCTGGCTGCGCCGGGCGACCCCCGTCTTTGTCGATTGTGACCCGAAGACGAAGTGCATTGACCCCACCAAGATTGAAGCGGCCATTACGCCGCAAGACCAAGGCCATTATTCCCGTCCACCTCTACGGGCAATGCGCCGACATGAAGGCCATCAAGAAGATCGCCGACAAGCACAAGCTGTTTGTGATTGAAGACAACGCCCAGGGCATCGCGTCCGCCGGCGACGGCTTCAAGGTTGGCGAATTGAGCGATGCGGTCGCCACCAGCTTCATCATCCAGAAGAACCTGGGATGCTTTGGCGACGGCGGAGCCATCGTCACCAACAACTCCGAGGTCGACCGCATTGTGCGCAAGCTGCGCAACCACGGATCGGAAAAGCGCTCCTGCCACAGCATCGGCTACAACAGCCGCCTCGACGACCTGCAAGCCGGCATTCTCAGCGCCAAGCTGAAGCATATCAACGAGTGGAGCGACCAGCGCCGCGCATGGGCAGCCCGTTACACCAAGGGCCTGTCCGGCGTGAAGAACCTGACGCTGCCCTACGAGACCCCCGGCTACCGTCACGTCTATCACCTCTATGTGGTCGAGACCAAGAACCCGGCGTACCGCGACTCGTTCCTCAAGTTCCTGCACGACGAAGGCATTGACGCCAAGTGCCACTACGACATCGCGATCCACAAGCAAGAGGGATATCCCTGGGGGCGCCCAGCCCGCATCGTCGGATCGGTCGCCAACTCGGAATACAACGCGGCCGCCTGCATCTCGCTGCCGATGTTCCCCGAGCTGACCGCCGAGGAAGTGGACTACACCATCGCCAAGGTCCTCGAGTGGGACGGGAGGACTAAGTGAGCAAGAAGTACCGGGTTGTGGTTGTAGGCATGGGAAAGCGGGGCATGCATCATGCCCTGGCTTTCCAGGCCAACGACCGCTTTGAGGTAGCGGGAGTCTGCGATATCGACCCCACTCGTCTGGATGCGGCAGCGGCCAAGTTCGGCGCCGCCAAGGGCACGGACGCGCGCGAGTTATGCGCGAGGGTCAAGCCCGACATCTTCTGCTTCTGTACCCTCCCCAACCTTCGCACCCCCATGATCAAGGCGGGAATCGAAGGCGGAGCGCGGCTGATCGCTTTTGAGAAGCCGGTGGCGCTGACCACGAAGGAAGGCTTCGAAGTGAAGCGCATGCTCGATGCGGCCAAGGTGAAGGCCGTGGTGAGCCATCAGCACCGCTACGGAGAGCACTATCGCAAGGTCAAGGAGATCGTGGCCAGCGGCGCACTGGGCCGCGTGCATACGGTCTACGGCACGTCCACAGGCTGGATGACGCACATGCTCTCGCATCTGATCGACTACACGCGCTGGTACAACGCTGAGGCTCCGGCCCAGTGGGTGATGGCGCAGGCAGCCGGTCGAGGCAAGCTGACTGACAATCATCCTTCGCCGGATTACATCGCCGGGTTCGTCCAGTTCGCCAACGGCGTGCGAGGCGTTTACGAGTGCGGGGCCGGGGCGCCGGATATTCCGGAAGCCGAAGCCTGGTGGCGCAAATGCCGCATCGGCGCACAGGGTACGGATGGCTACGCTGAAGTCATCACTGGCGGCGGCTGGCGCGCGGTCACCAAAGACGGAGCATCTTCGGGTCCTGGCAACATGAACTACGACCTCGATATGCCCCCTTACGTGCAGGAAATGGCCGATTGGCTCGATGATGACAGCAAGGTCCACTCCTGCAATTTCGCGAGCGCCTACGCGGGTTTCGAGATCATGATGGGCCTCGTCCGCTCAGCCGCATTGGGAGGGCAGGTGGCGCTTCCTCTGGTCGGCGCAATGGATGAGATCGAGCTGCTGAAAACTCATGTGGCCGACCGTCCGGCGCTGATCTCATCGCCGGTTAACGCAAAGGAATACGGAGTAGCCTAGAGACACTGGCCTCTCAAATCAAACGAGGAATCTGCATCATGCGGGTTCCTCATTTTTTTGCGCAAGATAAAATCATCAAGCCCCGACCGTCTTCCCTTCAAAATGAGCTTCAATCTCTTCGAGCGTCAGGCCTTTGGTCTCCGGCAGCCAGAACGCCGCGACGAAAAAGTAAATCACCGTGAGGCCGGCAAAGAGAAAGAAGATAGAAGAGTATCCATAGCTGCCGACGAAGGGAAGAAAAATCGCCGCCAGCGTCGTGGATACCAACTGATTGATCGTCAGCGCAATGCTCATTCCATTGGAACGAATGCGCGCCGGCATCAGCTCTGAAAGAGCGAGCCAGACGCACACGCCCGGACCAAGCGCAAAAAATGCCCTGAATACATAAAGCCAGAACGCGACCAGCCAGCCGTGGCTGGCATTCGGAACTCGACCAACCAATGCCTTCTCGATCTTCAGTGGCGCTCTCTGGGCCGCGTCCAAATCGCCAAGCGGATTTTTGAAAAATGCCGCAACGCGGTTGGCAGGAATGCAGCTTGCGCGCGTCATCTTCAGCGGTACAGATCCCGAGTCGTCGGAGCGCACATAGGTCGTTGAGGCCGTGAAATCTCCGTAGGAGTAAATTACGGCGAGCGATGCGCGATCGCTGCCGATATCGCTTCCCGTATACCCTTCCGCCGCCAGCAGCCTGCTTGCCTCAGCCGGATCGAACCGCAAGGTCAGCTCCTGGCTCGGTCCTACCATGGCCTGCACCTGGCTGCGGCAATCCACGCTCTTTTTTTCCGTTCCAAGAAACACCATCCCGACAGCAACCAGTGAGACGATAATTCCGCTGGTGCCCAGAACCAGCAAGAACTTGCGCCCCTTGCGATCGACCAGCGTCATCCCCACCATGGTCATGCCGAAATTCACGACCGTAAAAATCACATAACCCCAGTGCGCCTGCACATCGGAAAGTCCGCCTTGCAGCAGAATGCTGGTGTTATAGCCCAGGATCGAATTCACACCGGTAGCCGTATTGCAGAAAAGAATAATGCAGGCCAGCAGAAATGGAATAACATATTTCCGGCGCAAAAGAGAATCCTTGATCTTCTGCCCTGCTATCTGCCGGGAAGTTTTCTTGGCCTCTGAGGCCTGCGCCGCTGCTTCCATCTCGTTCAATTCAAGATCGGCCTGTTCCGCACTTCGGGAACGAAGCAGCGCCGCATAAGCCAATTCCTTCTTCCCTTTCTTGAAGAGCCAACGTGGAGACTCGCTGACAAACAGGCTGCCAAATAGGAACAGCAATCCAGGCGGAAGTGAGGCCCAAAAGATGCTCCGCCATGCCTCGTCCTTGAAGGCAAAAATGGTTGCGGCGCCGGCGGCCGTGGCAACAGCGGCTACGCGGTAACTGAAGTAGATTCCGGCCAGCGCCGCGGCGACGTAGCCCAGTGTGAGCAGCCACTGGAAGAAGCCGGTTCCTTTGCCTCGATTCGATGCCGAAAGGCACTCCGCCAGGTACAGCGGAATCACCACTCCCACCAGTCCGCCGCTGACTCCTTGCAACAGCCGTCCCCAAAATAAAGGTTCATAGCCGTGCGAAAGGGCAATCATCGGAATGCTCACGATGAACGATGCGCCGCTCAGGATCATCACCGGTTTGCGTCCCAGCCAGTCGACAAGAATTCCCGCAAACAAAGTGGAAACGACGCTGCCCAGCAGAACAGCCGCAACAATGATCGAAAGCTGCGAAGCGGTGAGGCCGGAGGTCGCCTCAAGATAAGGTAATGCGCCGCCGATGATGCCTATATCGATTCCATACAGCAGGCCGCCCAGTCCGGCCACCAGCATCAGAAACCGGTTGTAGCGGCTCCTGGCTTTTGCGCCGTCCTCTGCAATCGTCTCTGTGGAATGGATGGCAGGCATAACAATGTGAAGTACTCTTTCAAAAAATGTACGTCTCATTCACGGCAGGAGGTTCAATCATCGCCAGCCGCACAGGATGAATCTGCGCAGGGACGGCATCTCGAAAATGTCCGCCTGCAAAGCTGAAATGGTGCCTGTTATCAGTCTACAATGATCGCCTTTCGAATGAAACGCCCTCGACCTGCTTGAATCCATGGCTAGAATGCCGTGTAAGTGTAGTCGGCATATTGCCAAGCTCCATTGATCAACCAATAAAGACGCGCATAAATCGTTTCGCCATTGCTAGGTAGACTATTCACGGCTTCTGACGTGGCCGTAATATTCCCGGAGTTATAAAGATTGCTTGCGCCCACGCTGGTACCCAAGTAGAGTTCGAAGTTCGTAGCGGTGTTGCCGGCCGTCCATGCAAAGGTCGCGCTGGTACTTGTTAATTGCGTACTTGGAGACGGCGTTGTGAGTGCTGCCGGCGTGGGCGACCCGTATGCCTTGTAGGTGTAATCAGCTTCTTGCCAGGCTCCATTGATCAGCCAATAAAGCCGCGTGAATACCGTTTGACCGTTGCTGGGTAGATCGCTCACGATCTCGCTCGTGGCTGTCACATTCCCCGAGTTATACAGGTTGCTCGAGCCAACCCCTGTGTTCCCCATCCACAATTCAAAATGTGTGGCCAGGTTGCCAGGGTTCCACGCGAAGGCCACGCTAGTACCGGACAGAGGCGTAGAGGTGTTTGGTGCAGGTGTAGTAAGTTGGGCCGGCGTTGGCGAGCCAAATGCTGTGTAGGTATAGTCGTTTCCCTGCCAGGCTCCGTTAATCAGTGAATAAAGGCGCACATATACTTTCTCTCCATTGCTGGGCAAATTGCTTACCGTCTCGCTGGTAACTGTAACATTCCACGAGTTATATAAGTTACTCGAACCCACTCCAGTTGTGCCTGCGTAGAGCTCAAAGTGCGTGGCAAGGTTACCCGGACTCCAAGCAAAGACCACACTTGTACCCGTGAGCGGCGTCGAGGTATTGGGTCCGGGAACAGTGAGTGCAGCAGCTATCGGCGAACCCGTTGCCTTGTAGGTGTAGTCGGTATATTGCCAGGCTCCGTTGATCAGTGTATAGAGGCGGGCATATAGAGTCTCTCCATTGCTGGGCAGATCGCTTACGGTTTCGGTAGTGGCTGTCACGTTCCCAGAGTTATAAAGGTTGCTCGAGCCCACGCCGGTACCAACGTAGAATTCGTAATGGGTGACAATGTTGCTTGGCGTCCACGAGAAGGCCACGCTGGTGCCTGTCAATGGTGTGGAAGTGTCTGGAGTGGGCGTGGAGAGTCGAGCTTGCGTCGGCGAACCATTGGCCACATACCTGTAGTCAGCTTCACGCCAGCTTCCGCCAATCAACCACAAAAGCCTCGCGTATACCGTCTCTCCAGTGCTGGGCAAATCGCTCACTGTCTCGCTGGTAGCTGTCACATTGCCCGAGTTATACAGGTTGGTCGAACCCGGCCCTGCGGTACCTGCCCAGAACTCGAAGTGCGTGGCAGTGTTCCCCGGCATCCACGAGAACGTAATGCTGGTACCAGTGAGCGGCGTGGATGTGTTTGGCGTTGGAGCAGTGAGCGCAGCCGCCGTCTGAATGGTATAGAAAGCCGATGTCACCGTGCTCGAGGGTGAACCGCTGACCGCAGCTATCGCCGCGAGCGTCTCTGTCGCGGAAACGATAATCGGGCCTGTATAAGCCGTCGAGCCGGTAGTCGGCGTCGACCCATTGGTGGTGTAGTAGATCGCTGAGCCTGCGGCTGCATCCCTGATGGTAATGGTCTGGATGCTCGTGTAAGTTCCAGCTACGGGGCTGAATGTGGGGGCTGTCGCGGCGATTCCGTAAGCCGCCGAGCCAGTGCCGCTGATCGAATAGCCGTTGGCTGTCGCTATTGCCTCAATTGTTTCATTCGCAGCAACACTTATCGCTGCGGTGTATCGCGGTGATGCGGTTGTCGGTGTAGATCCGTTAGTGGTGTAGTAGATGGTAGAGTTAGCCGTTGCATCGCTGATCGATACTGACTGCGCCGTGCCGTAGGTTCCGGCTGCTGGGCTAAAGCTCGGAGTGGATGCCGGCTGCAAATTGATTGTGTAGGCCGCCGATGCGATCGTGCTGGTTTCGTAACCGCTGGCCGTAGCAATGGCCTGAAGGGTCTCTGTTGATGCAACTGTGATCGCGCCAGAGTACTGTGCTGAGCCGGTTGTCGCTGTGCTTCCGTCCGTAGTGTAGTAAATCACCGCGCCGGGTGTAGTATCGCTAATGCTTACTGTCTGGATCGTAGTGTAAGTCCCAGCTGCGGGGCTGAGGGAGGGTGTAGCGGCAGTCGGTGTGCTGGCCCCCTTGATGGCCAGCGAGATGATATCCGTGTTATAACCGTTGCCACCTTTCTCGCAATCCCCATAATAAGTACCCGCTGCGCCCGCCGCACCGTATTGCCAGAAAAGGTCACCTGGTGTTGTATTAGTTCCACCCGCAGTCCAGGCTACCGATGACTCGGCAGTACCAACAGTAAACCCGGCTCCTGTCAGACCAGAACACATTGACCACAACATGTCATTTGCTGCTGAAGTGGTGTAGTTACTAGAGGGTAGATCGTAGGCACCATATTGACGAAGATAACCCGTGCCGCTGGCGTCGTATGGCGAGGTGTTGGCATTGGTAAACTCGATTACAGAAACAAAGACGGCATCGTAGTAGCCTGTTTCGTTGGCTGTAATGGTAATGCTTCCCGCGGGAGTATCAGGCAGAATATAGGCGTACATGTAGCCGTTGTTGTTGCCGCCGGCGCCCGCGTAGCTCGGAATTTCATTCACCGGCTGAGGGGGGGTTGAAGATGAGACGTAATTCATTGTCGAATCAGCTGACCAGACGCCAATCACTAGCGCATCCCCTGCCTTCACTCCCGAGAGCGTGCAGGCCGCGGTATTGTTATATCCGTTACCGGCTGTGTATTGGCTGCACTGCTGCACGAAGGATGGAGTTGCATCACTGGGAATGTTTACAGTGTAAGCAGCCGAGCCAGGCGAACCTGTGCCGTAGCCGTTGGCCATAGCAATCGCCTCCAGCGTCTCCGACGCGGAGACGGTAATCGCACCGGAGTAACGTGCCGAACTTGTTGTCGGCGTCGTCCCGTTGGTTGTGTAGTAAATCGCCGCGCCAGGGGTAGCATCGCTGATGGTTACTGTCTGAATTGATGTGTAGGTCCCAGCTATAGGGTTAAATATTGGTGCGGATGCTTGTGGCTGATTGATGGTGTATGCAGCCGACCCAACCGCGCTTTGTGTGTAGCCGTTGACCGTGGCAACCGCCTCCAGCGTCTCGTTCGCAGAAACAGTTACCGCAGCTGAATAACTTGCCGAACCGGTTGTTGGCGTAGTCCCGTTGGTAGTGTAATAGATCACCGCGCCTGGGGTGGTATCGCTGATGGTCACTGTCTGGATCGTAGTATAGGTTCCAGCTACGGGGTTGAACGTAGGCGTAGCCGCCGGAGTTCCAATAGCATATGCAGCCGATCTGACAGTGCTATTACTGTAGCCAGTTGACGTGGCTATCGCATTGATTGTCTGTGATGTGGGAACACTTATCGGATTGGAATATGACTGGGTTGTGCCGGTAACTGGATAAGTCGGTGTGGTTCCGTCGGTGGTGTAGTAGATTGTCGATTCCGGCGTCGTGGTGCTGATAGTTACAGTCTGGGTTGTAGAGTAGGTTCCGGCGGCAGGACTGAAGGATGGCGCTACCGCGACTGGGCCGGCTCCCAGGAGGGCAACGGTAATGATATCCGGAGTCGAGTTGTCGCCATTGCATTGCCCGGTATACGATCCCGCGTTGCCAGCCAGGCCGTCTTCAAGGAAGAGTACGCCGCCAGAGCCCGCCACGGTGGCCGGCAGCGCGGTCCATGTAATTGGCGCGGTGCCGATGGTAAATCCATCTTCACCAAAGCACACTGTCCATAGCATGTCCGTCGCAAATGTCGTGGTCAAACTACTTGTGGATTCACTCGTGCAGTAACCCGAGCAGTCTCCGACTGCACTCGAGTCCAACGGCGAGGGAGGTACGTTGGAATATTCATCAACGCCAAGCCACATTCTGGCTATACTGGTGGTTGCAGTGGCCGTAATTGTAATGCTTCCCGACGCGGTATTGGAAAGAATATAGGCATACAAACCGCTGATGGAAGTTACACTCGCCGGTGAACCTGCAGTTGCTGTAACTGAGGATAATGTCGTTCCTGAATAGACAGATATCAATAGCACATGGCCTGCACCTACTCCAGTAAGCGTGCATGTTACAGTCTGGCCGTACTGCTGGTAACCGCTGCATTGCTGCGCGTAGACTGGCGCGGACCTAATAACGGAAAAAGTGTAGGCTGCAGATCCAACCGCGCTAGCTGTATAGCCACTGGCCGTGGCAATCGCCTGAACCGTCTCTGGATTAGAAACTGCGATGGGTCCGGAGTAAACCGCCGATGCGGTCGTTGGCGCGATTCCGTTTGTCGAATAGTAGATTGTTGCGCCAGATGTTACATCGCTGATGGTTACCGTTTGGTCGGTCGTGTAAGTACCGGACCCTGGGCTGAACGTAGGCGTAGCTGTGATGCCGACCGTGTAAGTCGCTGTTCCAACAGCGCTCTCAAGATACCCGCTGGATGTGGCAATCGCCTGTACCGTTTCCTGCCCGTTGACAGTAATCGGGCCAGAGTATACCTCTGTTGTGCCAGTAATAGGATATGTCGGCGTAGTTCCGTCGGTGGTGTAGTAGATATTTGCCGACGGTGTCCTGGTGCTGATCGTTACCGTCTGTGCAGATAGATAATTGCCGCTGCCAGGGCTGAAGATGGGCGTCGTTGCAAGAGGCGTGGCTCCGCCTTCATCCGTCGCGCCAATCGTAAGGGCGTCCGCGCGCGCCAGCAGCGAACTGGTTGCGATGGAATATTGCCAGCGCACCGGCAAATGAGCCGGTATTCCAGTTAACGCCGTGCCTGCACCGATAGCCACCGAGCCGGCTGTGGGAACCAACGTAGTAGTGTTGAACGGCGTAGGCGGAGCAAGCAGGAAATTGGAACTGTTAAGCCCATAGATGTGCGTGTTAATCGGCGAGGATAGCGGCCACAGACAAGTGGCATCGCACCCAATTTGCCATCCGTTTGCCGAGCCGCCGCTGTAACTTCCTCCTACGATCGGCGTAGTAATGGACATGGAACCGTTTTCAAACAGATTAGTGGTGGCATCCAGGATGAGGGTCTGATAGTGATCCAACGCCACTGCGGAACCAGTTCCCGTCAGGTTAATCGCCCAGAACATATTGTTCCGCGCATCCACTCGCTGCTGGTAGATGGGATTCATCCCGTCGCCGTTCTCTCCGGTATCGAAGACAATCGCCGCGCCGGGCATAGTGTTGTTGTAAAAATAAAGGGTCCCATTACGATCCGACATTCCGCCAACATTGTCCGCGGCATAGTGAATCTGATCGATACCTGAAGGGAATATTTCATTCCCGTATATAAAGTCTTTCTGTTCTGACTCCTGATAGGCGGCGATGATGTTCGCCCCCGCCTGGTCGGTCTGTCCTCCGCTGGGCTCGCACCAGAATGAATCAACGCAATTGGTGTCGCCAGGGGCGCCCAGGTACCCCTCGAAAGTTACATACTGATAAGCGTCCTGATTCTCAACCAGGTCGAAGTCTCTAGCCGCTCCTGTACCAATGTAGTTATAACGGAATATTCCCTCTACGCCGCGCCATTTAACATCAGAGCCTGATGCCGTGCTGAGGTAGTTATTCACCAGGTTTCCCTGGAAGACTCCGTAATAAGACTGAAAATAAACCTGGTGGTAAGTTGCGCTATTTGCCAGTCCCGAGCCGTGTATATGATTACCGGTCACAGTTACTTCCTGTGTAATATTCACCCATGCGCTGTTTGCGTTTTCAGCTGTGAAGAGACCGTTGGTGCAGGTATCCATGTCATTGCCGCCTATGTCAATGTAGGACCCTGAACGCAAATTGACGCAGGAAGCGCCGCCTACCCATGGGATTTCAGCGCTGCCTCCCGGTGGAGTGTAGCTATAAAGTGGACCTCCATTGCGCAGATGGAGCCCGGTAATACTCAGGTAGGACGGCCCCGAGGAACCGTCCTGCCAATAGCCGTATGGAGTCGGCGGTCCGGCCCAGACGGACATGATTCCATATCCCGCCGCAGCGCCAGTGGAGATGTCGGACTGACCTACAGAATTGCTGCCGTCAAGAATGGGAAGATTTCCCAGCACGTCCGGCACACCGCAAACAATTACCGGCTGCGTCGGCGTTCCAGTATTTTTGATCTGGAAATACTCGTGGTAAGTGGAAGGATTGCTCCCTGTCGTATCGGTATTCCAGATGCGCATGATGGTTCCAGGCGTCCAGGAAGTAATCGCCGGCACAGAGGAGACCGTGGTGAAGGCCTTGCCCGCGCCTACTTCATAGTGCCCGCCTGATAGAGCCGGATCGGGATAGCATTCACGGGGTTCAGTCTGGTTAGGCGTGGACGTGAAGGCATAACTCGGCATGGCATTGGGAGATACATACACAATCGCAGTAGCAGTTTCCAAAGAATTGCTGTTACTGTTGTACTGGAGTGTGTAACGGCCAGTTACAGTGGCCACAAAATCGGCATCGCGGTAGGTCGTGTCGGTCAGGATTCCATTGCCGTTGGAAGGCTGCGAGATGATGCTCCACGTTCCCGTTTCGTCGGTATCGCCAATTACCCACGACTGGAGCATGCGGTGTTGCCCTTTGTAGGCCTGCTGATAGGCGGGCGCCACAATCACTTTTGTTGTCTTAGCGCATACATTGAAGAGGAACTTTGCCGTCTGGCTTGGATTGTCCACCGATTGCGCCTGAATCGTTACTGTCGCCGGGGAGCTGATGACATACGATCCCATGGAGCCGGTGATAGAGCAGTTACCGGCCGTTGAACCGATATTGACCTGTACAGTTGCCAGTCCGGCGCTGACTGAAGACGCATCGCTCGCAGCAGGCGTGGTAAAGGTCGCGCTTGCTCCTCCTGTAGTGGAGAGCACACTCCAGTTCACGGTATTCAATGTCCCACCAGTGATCTGCACATTGATCTGCCGGGTCGAACCGGGCAGAACCTGGAATGGGTATACGGACACGTTGGGTGTAATGACAACCTGCGCCGAGACAAAAGCCGCAAAGAAGATGAGGACGAAACAGATGCTGGAGAGAATTAATTTTCTCGGAATACGGGAGCCAACGGGCACAGATATAGACCGAATAAACATCATGATTCTCCTCTGAGCTTAGCTTTCAGCAACGGCCAGATCAATTGATTGGGTAGCGATGAAAAGTTACTCTGCTTAGTGGTGGTCTGTCAAGATTCACTAAGATAGATAATTGATTACCAATAAGCGTGAAGGACCTTAATTGATTACCAATAGGGATATTACTCCTTAAATAACAGAATATTCTGTAGTTCCGACTGCAGCGAGCGTGCGTCAAATAGTTACCGGGGGAAGGTTTTGCACTCAGCTAACCGGGCAAATTAACGAACTTTTCGCCCAGATTCGACACCCCGCCGTGCTGTCGCCCCTCTACCTGCCACACGAGGATGGAATGTATCATAGATGTGGTATACAGTTCGGTGGTGGCAATGCCCAGCTCATCGCGTTCAAGACATTTTCAGCCAACCGCTGTTGATTGCAAATCGTTGATTCTAAATATTTGATGCTCATCATGCCTATCACTCACATCTCGGTGCGCGGGGCACGGCAGCACAATCTGCGCGACATCAGTGTACGCATTCCCCGCAACACGCTTACTGTGGTCACCGGACTTTCCGGATCGGGCAAGAGCTCGCTTGCATTCGACACGATTTATGCCGAGGGTCAGCGCCGCTACGTGGAAACTCTCTCCGCTTACGCTCGCCAATTCCTCGACCAGATTGAACGGCCCGATGTGGATTCCATTGAAGGCCTCAGCCCCGCAATCTCAATCGAGCAGAAGACCACCAGCCGCAGTCCGCGCTCCACAGTCGGCACTATCACGGAAATATACGATTACCTGCGCCTGCTCTATGCCTCGATCGGCACGCCCCACTGTCCCAATTGCGGACGGCCCATCAGCCGCCAAACCGCGGACCAGATTGTGCAGCGCATTGTTGAACTCGGCAAGGGAGAACGCGTCACCATCATGGCTCCCATCGTGCGCGGCCGAAAAGGCGAGTTCAAAGACCTGCTCGACCAGATTGACCAGCAGGGTTTTCGCGCCCGCGTCGACGGCGAGTTGCGCGATTTATCTGAGCCCATCATTCTCGATCGGCGTAAAAACCACGCCATTGAAGCCGTCATCGATCGCATTCTTTTAAAGCCGCCGGCGCCGGGCGCGCCTCCACTCGCCCCCGGGAAGCCTTCGGTTGAAAAACGCCTCGACCAGGCCGTCGCCAAGGCGCTGCAAATGGCAAATGGACTGGCGCTGGTAGCCGTATCTGGAGTCCCAGATCGTCTCGAACAGTTGTTCTCTTCCAGTATGGCCTGTCCCGACTGTGGCCTCGACGTGCCCAAGCTCGAGCCGCGCAGCTTCAGCTTCAACTCCACCTTCGGCGCCTGCACCGAGTGCCACGGCCTGGGCTCGCTCTACGATCTCGACCCCGCTAAGGTCATTACCGACTGGTCGAAGCCGCTGCTCGACGGTGCGCTCGGACCCGGTTCCTCCTCACAATACCTGCTCAAGCTCATCCACCTCGCCGCCGACCGCTACGATATCGACCTCTCGATTCCATTCGAAGATCTGCCTCCACGCCAGCAGCACCTCCTGGTCTACGGCCCTCCCAAGGGTGAAGCCCCGCGTACCGGCTTCCATGGCGTTCTCGCATTCCTCCGCGACTCCATTGAAGAAGCCCGCAGCGACGGCTATCGCGAGTACATGATGACCTTCATGTCCGCCACGCCCTGCCCTGTCTGCCGCGGCAAGCGTTTGCGCGCTGAATCGCTCGCAGTCAAAATCGGCGGGCTCTCCATTGCGGACTTCACTGCCCTGCCCCTCAACCGAGCTCTCTCCGCGGCCATCAATTTGAAATTCACTGAGCGCGAGTCGCTGGTTGCCGATCGCATCCGCCGCGAGATTGTGGAGCGCCTCGAATTCCTTTGCGCCGTCGGCCTCAACTATCTCTCACTGGACCGCAATGCAGCCACGCTCTCCGGCGGCGAAGGCCAACGCATTCGTCTGGCCACGCAGATCGGTTCGCGGCTCCGCGGCGTGCTCTACGTTTTGGACGAGCCTTCCATCGGCCTTCACCAGCGCGACAATAACCGCCTGATTCAAGCTCTCGAAAAATTGCGCGACCTGGGCAATACCGTTCTGGTCGTTGAGCATGACGAAGAGACCATTCGCCACGCCGATTACGTTCTCGACCTCGGCCCCGGCGCAGGCCGTTTGGGCGGACAGGTGGTCGCCGAGGGCACACCGGCCGAGATCATGGCCTGCCCCGAGTCGCTCACCGGCCGTTATCTCTCCGGCGAAGCCACAATGCTGCAGCGCACCCGCCCGCGCCCACTCACCGGCAAGTGGCTCACCGTCACCGGAGCCCGCGAGCACAACCTGCAGGACGTCACCATCCGAATCCCGCTCGGCGTCATGACCGTGGTCACCGGCGTCAGCGGCAGCGGAAAAAGCACGCTCATCAACGACATTCTTTACCGCTCGCTTGCGAAGAGCATCTACGGCTCACGCGAGGATCCCGGCGCACACGACGCACTGACCGGCGCAGAGCAACTCGATAAAGTGATCCGCATCGACCAGTCTCCCATCGGCCGCACTCCGCGCTCCAATCCGGCAACCTATACGCAGGTTTTCTCGCCCATCCGCGACCTCTTTGCCATGCTGCCCGAGTCTCGCGAACGCGGCTATAAGGCAGGCCGTTTCAGCTTTAACGTGACCGGCGGCCGCTGCGAGGCCTGCCAGGGTGATGGACAACGCCGCATTGAAATGAGCTTCATGCCCGACGTTTACGTGCAGTGCGAAGTTTGCAACGGACGCCGCTACAACCAAGAGACCCTGGCCGTAAAATTCCACGGCCACTCCATCGCCGACATTCTCGACCTCACCATTGAAGATGCGCTGCCGGTGCTAACCGACGTGCCGCAAGTGCGCCAGAAGCTGCAAACTTTGGTCGACGTGGGCCTGGGCTACGTGCACCTGGGCCAGAGCGCAACCACACTATCCGGCGGCGAAGCGCAACGCATGAAATTGGCCCGCGAACTGAGCAAGCGCCAGACTGGTCGGACTCTTTATCTGCTCGACGAGCCGACGACCGGCCTCCACTTTGACGACGTGCGCAAGCTGCTTGAGGTTCTCCATCGCCTTGTCGATCTGGGCAACTCCGTTATCATCATCGAGCACAACCTCGACGTGATCCGCAACGCCGATTGGATTCTCGACCTCGGGCCCGAAGGCGGCGAAGACGGCGGCCGCATTGTGGGTGAAGGAAGGCCGCAAAAAATTGCCGCCACTCCCGGCTCTTACACTGGCCAGTTTCTCACTCGCTATTACGCCTCCACCAACGGCAAACTTGCGCCCGTGAACCTTGATGCAGATTTCGTACCCGGCGACTCGTCCGTTCCTGGGTCCTCGGAAGAAAAGATCGAAGACAAGCAGCCTGCTCCAGTAAAACCTAAGCGCGCCCGGCGAAACACTCCCGCCGAAGAAGACCTTGCTGCTACGCGCGCAAAATCCAAAAGTTCCGTTCGAACGGAGACAATTACAAAGTCTTCGGGCCCTCGAATGAAGAAGACAGGCATCGCATGAGCACGTTCCCTGAGCAAGATCCCTTCAATTCTGAACCAGTTTCAACGCGCCCAGAACCATCCGCAGCGACAGAACAACTTTCTTCACCTGTACAAGACCAAATTCCAAATACCGTTCAAGACCTCGCTCATCCCGAAGATGGTCCTCCCGCCGATCTTCCCCTCTTCCAATCCTGGTATCAGCCTGCACCCCCGCCCCCTGCGCGCATTCCTCATCTCGGCGATCTCCTGATCGTTAGCGTGCTGACCTGTTTGGGCATGGTGTGCTCCATTCTCCTCACTGAAGCCGCCCTACACTTTCATCTCTATGGAATCACGACGCCTGAAAAAGCCACGAATGACATTCATTACACGCTGGGCAATATGGTGGTTCTCTACCTCATTCCCTTTGCCGCCAGCCTTATGATTTTTCCCCTCATTTGGCACAAAAGCTTCTTTGCCGGCCTGCAATGGAATGCCAAGACAGCCTTGCACCTGCGCAAAAAGCTCTTTAGCGCAGCCTTGGCCTGCTTCGTGCTTGCCTTGGCCGACGGAATGCTGATGCCCGGCCCGGCCAATGCGCCCATCGAAAAGTTCTTCCGGACCTCAACGGAGGCATGGTTGCTCTTTGCCTTCGGCGTCACCTTTGCGCCATTTTTTGAGGAGATTTTTTTTCGCGGCTTCCTGCTGCCCTCTCTTTGCACAGCCTGGGATTGGACCGGCGAGCAAATCAACCACACCCACCCGCCCCCGCTCGGGGAGAACGGCCATCCGCAGTGGTCTATGCCCGCCATGATTGCTGCCTCCATCCTCACCAGCATTCCCTTCGCATGGATGCATGCCGAGCAGACCGGCTACTCCCTGGGGCCCCTCCTATTGCTTGCCTGCGTCAGCCTGGTTCTCTGCTGGATACGGCTCACCACACGCTCCCTTTCAGCGAGCGTAATGGTCCACACCTGTTATAACTTTCTGCTCTTCTCTCTTATGCTCTGGGGAACAAGCGGTTTTCAGCATCTCGACAAGAAATGAGCTCGGGCAATGCACGATCCGATTCAGACTGGAGAAATTTGCGAATGATCGCACCTTGGAGAGCACTCGCATTTATCGCTTTTGCCGCCGCCGCAGTTTGCCTGCCGGCGCAGGATCGCTCCTACGGGCGGTCCGTGGTTTCCACGCAATATGGAATCGTCGCAACCAGCTACGTGCAGGCTTCGCAGGCGGGCGCGCGCGTACTGGAAGAAGGCGGCTCTGCCATCGACGCGGGCATTGCAGCCAATGCCGTGCTGGGAGTAGCCGAACCCATGACCAACGGAATCGGCGGTGACCTCTTTGCAATCTACTGGGACGCCAAGACCGGCAAGCTCTACGGTCTGAACGCCAGTGGCTGGGCGCCCAAAGCTTTGACCATCGGGCATCTGAAAGCCAAGGGCATCACCGAAATGCCGCAATCCGGCATCGATTCCGTCACCGTGCCCGGCGTGGTGGACGGATGGACGAAGCTTCACGATCGGTTCGGCAGGCTGCCCTGGCGCGACCTCTTTCAACCGGCAATCTTCTACGCGCAGAACGGCTATCCGGTGCCTGAATTGATTCACAGCTACTGGAAGGGCACTGAGGATGCGATGATGAAGACCCGCGAAAGCAGGCGAGTCTTTCTGCCCGGTGATAAAGCGCCTGAGACAGGCGAGATCTTTCGCAATCCCGATATTGCCAAGGCGCTGACCCTGATTGCCAACGAAGGCGAGTCGGCCATCTACAGGGGAACTATCGCACAGGCGATTCTCAAGACCTCCGATGCATTCGAAGGAACAATGACCGCCGAAGACCTGGCCGAGTATTCGGCGGAGTGGGTCGAGCCGATCTCGACCACCTATCGCGACTGGACCGTCTATGAACTCCCGCCCAACGGCGACGGCATGGCTGCGCTCGAGATGTTGAATATCATGGAGCAGTTCAAGCCCGCCGCCGATGGCCCTCACAGCGCGGCTGAATTGCATACCAGAATCGAAGCCATGAAGCTGGCCTACGCTGACGTGAAGGCCTACGACGGCGATCCGCGCTTCGGAGAAATTCCCGTGAAGAAGCTGCTCTCAAAACAATATGCCGCGCAGCGAGCCGCCCTGATCGATCCGGCAAAGGCAAATTGCAACGTTGCTCCCGGCGCGCTCTCTGGAAGCGATACGACTTATTTTTCAGTCATCGACCGTGAGGGAAATATTCTCTCCATCATTCAGAGCAACTACAATTCCTTCGGATCCAAGATAACCGTGCAGGGAATGGGTTTCGCGCTTCAGAATCGCGGCGGGCTTTTCTCGCATGACAGCAAATCGCCCAACGCCCTCGCCGGGCACAAGCGCCCCTTTCACACCATCATTCCGGCCTTTATGGAGCGAGGAGATCAGCACATCGGTTTCGGAATCATGGGCGGAATGAATCAGCCGCTGGCCCACGCGCAATTCGTCTCCAATATCGCGGATTACAAGATGAACATTCAGGCCGCATTAGAAGAGCCGCGCTTCACCGTCGACGCAAAGCTCGGCTGCAATATCCTGATCGAGTCGCGCGTTACGCCGGAATCTATCGATGCGCTGAAAAAGATGGGCCACCTGCTGCAAGTGCGCAAAGAGTACTCATCGGCGATGGGGCGCGGACAAGCCGTCATGCGCGATAGTGCGACAAAAGTCAACTTTGGAGCATCCGATCCACGAACGGACGGCGCGGCAATTCCAGAAGCCCCGAAGATTTCAGAACCGGTCCAGTAAGAAAAACCGTAAGCACAGAAATGACTCACGACCCGTTACAATCAGAACCGATGACCACCCACGCCCAGCAACTTCTCTTCCTTCTTGCCCGCCTGAGCTTCCGGCTCGGCCAGTTCAAGCTCTCTTCCGGGGCAACGAGCGACTACTATGTCGACTGCCGCACCACCACGCTCCACGCCGTAGGCGGACGCCTCACCGGGCACGCAATTCTTGAGCTTCTCGAAGAGAAAGGCATTGATGCGGCAGCCGTCGGCGGACTCACCCTGGGCGCCGACCCTATCGTCTCCAACGTGGCCACCGCCAGCGCCTGGCGCGCGATCTCCAATCCTGCCGCTCCACTCATCAATGGCTTCCTGGTTCGCAAAGCGGAAAAGGCTCACGGCACCGGCCGCCGCATTGAAGGCTTCAACAGTCCCGGCGCCCGAGTAGTGATCGTAGACGACGTCTGCACCACTGGCGCCTCGACTATCCATGCAATCGAAGCTGCCCGCGAAGCCGGAATGATCGTCGCCGCCGTGGTCTGCATCGTCGAACGTGAAGAAGCGAACGGCCGCCCCGCCGTTGAAGCCGCCGCTCAGGGCGCTCCGTTTTTCAGTCTATTCACGGCCAACGACGTCCGCGCCGAACACATTCGCCAGCAGCAATCAGCAAATTAAGTTGGCAGACCTGCTCCTCATCGCCGTTCGCGAAAAAAGCTCCTCAGCAACTCAGCCGCTTCATCACCAAGAATTCCCCGCTCCACTTCCATCTGGTGATTGAGTTGCGGATGATTCAGCACCGCAAGCGCGGATCCCGCCGCACCCGCCTTCGGATCGGCGGCAGCAAAAACCAGCCGATCAAGCCGCGCATGAATCATCGCCCCCGCGCACATCGCGCACGGCTCCAGCGTTACATACAGAGTGCATCCATCGAGCCGATAGTTGCCCAACGCAGCGGCAGCCGCGCGCAAGGCAACAATCTCCGAGTGCGCCGTCGGGTCCAGATCGCGTAGCACACGATTCTGCCCGCGCGCCACAATCGCCCCCTCGCGCGCTACCACCGCGCCTATCGGCACTTCACCAGCCTCCGCAGCTAAGCGGGCTTCTGCCAACGCGGTTCGCATGGCTTCGATATCCGAGTTCATGCTTCACCTGCCGGCTGTTGCTGAGTCATGCAGTGTAGTGTCCCCAATCCCCACACCAGGTCCACAGAATGAATCCCAATCACCTCATACCCCGGAAAAACCTTCGCCAATGTATTCAGCGCCACGCGGTCGTTGGGATCGTGAAAAGTCGGCACCAGCACCAGATCATTGGCAATATAAAAATTTGCATAACTGGCCGGCAGTCTTTGACCATCGAAAACCACCGGCCGCGGCATCGGCAGCTCCACCACTGTGAACTGCTTCCCATCGCGAGCCTGCGCCGCCTTCAACCGCTTCAGGTTCTCAGCCAGTGGCGCATGGTTCGGATCATCCTTGTTCGGCTCAACGCAGGTCGCAATCGTCGCCGGCCCAACAAACCGCGAAATATCGTCCACATGCCCATGCGTATCATCGCCTACAATTCCCGCGCCCAGCCAGATCACCTGCTCCATACCCAGAAAATCGTGAAACACCTGTTCCATTTCCTCTCGGCTCACACCTGGATTCCGCTGCTGCACCTCGCTCAGCAGGCACTCCTCAGTGGCCAGCAGAACTCCCGCGCCGTTGGTGTCGATTGCACCGCCCTCAAGCACCACGGCGCGCAATAAGCCGTCGGCCACCTCAACGGTTGGCTTCCACTCCGGCAACCCAAGCAACTTAGCCACGCGCCCAGGCACCTTATCGTCGAGCTGCCAGTTGGAATACTTGGCCCACGCATTGAAGCGCCAGTTGATGAGGCCCACCTGACCCGCAGCGTTGCGTACGAAGATCGGACCTGAATCGCGTGTCCAACTGCGGTTTGTAGGCCAGAGATGAAAGCTCACGCGGTCGAGATTCGCTCCAGCGCGCTCCAGAATACCGTCCACGCGCCTCTGCGCCTTCGCATCCTCAACCAGGATTTGTACTCGCTCGCGCGCGGCAAGCAACCGCACGATCTCCGCATAGACCCACGGAATGACCTGAAACTTGCCCGGCCAATCTTCAGGATTGTGCGGCCACGCCAGCCAGGTAGCCTCGTGGCGCTCCCACTCGGCGGGCATGCGGTAACCCAATGCTCGCGGCGTTGCTGCGGGCGCGAGAGATTCGGTCATGGCTGCTCGGAATCTCCGTCTTTCACCCATGTGTTCACGGGATCAAGATAGCGTTGGGTGATGCCCGCGTACGCATCGATGCGCCGGTCGCGTAGAAACGGCCAGTTGCGCCGCGTCTCTTCAATCAACCCCAGGTCGATCTCGCCTAGCAGAATCTCCTCCGCATCGTGCGAGGCCTTGGCGATCACGCGTCCAAAAGGGTCAGCCAGAAAGCTGCCGCCCCAGAACTCCAGCCCCGGCCCCTGCGCGCGATTGCCGAGCACATCGCCATGCTCCACGCCTACCCGATTCGCCCCGGCCACATAAACGCCGTTGGCAATAGCGTGTGCCCGCTGAATGGTCTGCCAGGCATCGTATTGCGCCGCGCCGAATTCTTCTTTCTCCGCCGGGTGCCAGCCGATTGCCGTGGGATAAAACAGCACCTCAGCCCCTTGCAATGCGGTGATCCGCGCGCCCTCGGGATACCACTGATCCCAGCAAACCAGCGTGCCCACACGGCCAAAGGCTGTATCCACAGACTGAAATCCCAAATCCCCCGGCGCGAAATAATATTTCTCGTAGTAAAGAGGATCGTCCGGAATATGCATCTTGCGGTAGACGCCGGCAATGGCCCCATCGGCATTCAGCGTAACCGCAGTATTGTGATAAAGTCCCGCCGCGCGGCGCTCAAAAAGCGAAGCGACAATGGCAACCTTCGCCTCACGCGCCACCTCCGCCAGCCGCGCTGTGGACGGGCCGGGAATCTCCTCCGAAAGGTCAAAGAGCGCGAGCTCCTCGCGCTGGCAAAAGTACTGCGTCTTGAAAAGCTCCGGCAGGCAAACGATATTCGCGCCCATCCGCGCCGCCTCACGAATGTGCTCCGCCGCCGAGGCGAAGTTCACCTCCGGGTCCGCGCCCATGCGCATCTGCACAAGGCCCACTGTATATTTGCGTGCATTCCCCATCGGCTGAAGGTTTTCCCTCTCATCAACAAGGCCGGTTGAGAGTTGTGCTTCCCCAAGTCTCAAAATCGAGACCTGGGGCACCCAACTTTTGTGGTACAGATAAAATCCGATGTAAACAATCCTGCGCAATCATGCAGCAAGGCCAACCCCGCCATGCGGAATTGGCCTCAGCTTATCGAAAAATCCAAAACCCTACTCTTCCAGAATCAGGACGGCGGCGGCAATCGTAGTGGTCCACTTGCCGCGCTTGTCGCCCACCGCCGACTGCGTTATATTGCTGGTGCGAACGATCTTGTTGGAGATGCGATAAATCTCCTTTTTCTCGTCCCAGCTCGTATCCGGATCGAATTCCACGTCCAGCGTGGTTGCCAGCATCTCCGCGGCCAGTTCCTCGGCATATTCCCCAGCCTGATCCTCGGTCTCGCCAAAGCTGTGGTGCTCGCTCAGGTAGCCGTATGCGTTGCGGTCCGCCGGAATTGCCACGCCGATGCTTGAAACGATGAGCCGGTGCGGCTCGCGCGTGGAGTTCTCCGCAATGACCGAAAAAACCACCTCGCCGTCATTCAGGTATTTCTGCCCTTCCTTGCGCGTAATCACCTTGCACAGCGGCGGAAAAATGGAAGAAACGCGCACCAGATTCTGCGAGGCGATCCCCGCATCCCTAAGCGCCAACTCAAAGGAGGTCAAACGCTCCTTGTGCTTGCCTACACCCTTGGTGAAGAAGATCTTTTTCGGCACCATGCCTTTTCCCAATTTCTATGTATCCTCCATGAGTTCGAAAAATCGTGTGGTTTAAAAAACGTACCCGCATGAGTCTATCGCATTTTGACAGGTTACGAACAGATTGTTGTGATTAAATCTCTTGATTTCAGGCTTCGCCCCGCCCGCCATTGCCACCCCCGATTTGCGGATGGTAGCCTCTACCTTGAAGCAACGCAGGGAAGGAAGACCGTAAAGCCAATGCAAACCACCTACAACGGCCTCGAATTGCCGCAGAGCGGCCAGCCCATCGACTACAAAAACGGCCAGTTTCAAGTCCCCGACAACCCCATCGTTCCCTTCATCGAGGGCGACGGCACCGGCCGCGACATCTGGAAGGCCGCACAGCGGGTCTTTGACGGTGCGGTCGCGAAAGCCTACGGCGGCAAGCGCGCGATTCAATGGTTTGAAATCTTCGCCGGCGAAAAAGCCTTCCGCCGGTTTAACAGCTGGCTACCTGACGACTCGGTAGCCGCGGCGCGCGATCTCCGCGTCTCCATCAAAGGACCGCTCACCACGCCCATCGGCGGCGGCATCCGCTCCCTCAACGTGGCCCTGCGCCAGATCCTCGATCTCTACGCTTGCGTCCGCCCGGTCAAGTACTACCAGGGCGTCCCCAGCCCGGTGAAGCATCCCGAGCAGCTCGACATCGTCATCTACCGCGAAAACACTGAAGACGTCTACGCCGGCATCGAGTTCAAACAGGGCAGCGCAGACGCTGCGCGCCTCATCGACTTCCTCAACAACGACCTGCTCAAAGACAGCAAGAAAAAAGTGCGCTCCGACTCCGGCGTAGGTATCAAGCCCATTTCCATCTTCGGCACCAAGCGCCTGGTCCGCGCCGCTATTAAATTTGCGATGGAGAGCGGCCGCAAAACAGTCACCCTGGTCCACAAGGGCAACATCCAGAAGTTTACCGAGGGCGCATTCCGCGAGTGGGGTTACGAGGTCGCCCAGCAGGAGTTCCGCGATCAGACCGTCACCGAGCGCGAAAGCTGGATTCTGGGCAACGTCGAAACCAACCCCGGAATCACCATTGAGCAGAACGCCGCACTCATCGAGCCCGGCCTCGAGTTCGCCTCGCAAGCGTTCCGCGACTCCGTTTACGCTGAAATCAAAGCCGTCCTCGATTCCATCGGCAAAACCCACGGCAACGGTGCGTGGAAATCGAAGATCCTCGTCAACGACCGCATCGCCGACTCCATCTTCCAGCAGATCGTCATCCGCCCCGCGGACTACTCGGTCCTCGCCACCACCAACCTCAACGGCGATTACATCTCCGACGCAGCCGCCGCGCAAGTGGGCGGCCTGGGCATCGCCCCCGGCGCAAACATCGGCGATGGCTACGCCGTCTTCGAAGCCACGCACGGCACCGCGCCGAAGTACGCCGACAAAGACATGATCAATCCCGGCTCGTTGATCCTGTCCGGCGTCATGCTGCTCGACTTCATCGGCTGGAAAGAAGCCGCAAAGCTCATTGAGAGCGCAATGGAGAAAACAATCCAGCAGAAATTCGTCACCTACGACTTCGAGCGCCAACTTCCCGGCGCCACAAAGGTCGGCACCAGCGAATTCGCCACCCGCATCATCGGCAATATGTAATGAGAGTGTTCAGTGTTTAGTGGTCAGTGGTCGGTTTGGAAACAGCACAGAATTGGGTGCCCCATCCATCCGACGCTTTTTGTCGGATGGGTGGGAAGGCACGAACTTCAAAGGGCTTTGTAATCAGGGCACGGCTTTAATCGTGTGGAAATGGCCTCAAAGTTCTGTATCAGGGCACAGCTTTTATCGTGTCGAAATGGCGCAATGTTTTGTAAGCATGGCACGGCTTTTATCGTGCCGCAACGGCCGCAAAGTTTTGTAACAGGGCACGACTTCAGTCGTGCCGAAAAATTCAATTCAAAGCAACGGGGCTTTAGCCCCTGAGGAATGCTTTCAAAGTACCTTTAACATTTGGTCTCAGAGGAGAACTTGCAAATGCGTAAGAAAGTTAGCATCATCGGCGCCGGCAACGTGGGCGCAACCACAGCCCATTGGATTGCGGCCAAGGAACTGGCCGATGTGGTTTTGGTCGACGTGGTAGAAGGCATCCCTCAGGGCAAGGCGCTCGACCTGCTCGAATCCATGCCCATCGAAAAGCGCGACGTCAGCGTCACCGGCGCCAACGACTACGCAGCCACGGCCCACTCCGATATCGTCGTCATCACCGCCGGCATTCCCCGCAAGCCCGGCATGAGCCGCGACGACCTGCTCCATACCAACTTCAAAATCATGTCGGACGTGGTGGAAAAAGTGGTGGCGCAATCGCCTGAGTCGATTCTCATCATCGTCTCCAACCCGCTGGACGCCATGGCCCAGGCCGCCTACCGCCAGGCGGGCTTCAATCGCGAGCGCGTTATCGGCATGGCCGGCGTGCTGGACTCGGCGCGCTTCCGCACCTTCATCGCCGACGAACTCAACGTCAGCGTTGAAAACGTAACCGCATTCGTTCTTGGCGGCCATGGCGATACCATGGTCCCGCTCCCGCGCTACTCCACCGTCGCCGGAATTCCCATCACCGAGCTCATCGCTCCCGATCGCCTTGAAGCCATTGTGCAGCGCACTCGCGACGGCGGCGCGGAGATCGTCAAGCATCTCAAAACCGGCAGCGCATACTACGCGCCCTCCGCCGCCGCAACAGAGATGGCCGAAGCCATTCTCAAGGACAAGAAAAAGATTCTTCCCTGCGCCGCCTATCTCGAAGGCGAGTACGGTATCGACGGCTTCTACATCGGCGTTCCCTGCAAGCTGGGCGCTGCCGGTCTTGAAAAAATCATCGAGATCAAGCTCACTCCCGAAGAAGACGCCGCTCTCAAAAAGAGCGCCGCTGCCGTCAAGGAACTCTGCGCGGTTATCGGCGTCTAGTGCGCCGGTCGGAACGGTTAGACCGAAAGGCTCTGTTCATGAAGCGTTTCCTCTTCGCAATTGCAATGATGGCGATGGCCTGCACTCCCACGCAGGCGCAGAAGAAATATGACCTTCTGTTGCGGGGCGGTCACGTCATCGATCCAGCCAACCACATCGACAGTGTGATGGATGTGGCCGTCGATCATCATCACATCGTTGCTGTGGCCGCTCACGTTGATCCGGCCCTCGCCGTCAAAACCATCGATGTCACCGGCCTCTATGTGACCCCCGGGCTCGTAGATATTCACGTTCACGTCTATGCGGGGACGGGTGAAGCCGGCTCCTACGCGGGCGATAACAGCGTTTATCCGGATGGATTTACCTTCCGCGCCGGAGTGACAACGGTCGCCGATGCAGGCTGCTCAGGGTGGAAAAACTTTGAGGACTTCAAGGCGCATGTGATCGATCGCTCAAAGACCCGCGTGCTGGCGTTCCTGAATATCGTGGGAGCGGGCATGCGCGGGCCCAAATTTGAGCAGAACCTCGATGAAATGGATCCCATCGCTGCCGCGGCGATGGCAAAAAAATATCCCGGCGTGATTGTGGGCATCAAGACGGCCCACTACTTTGCGCCGGATTGGACAGCTGTGGAGCGAGCGGTCGAGGCCGGCACGCTGGCCGATATTCCTGTGATGGTGGACTTCGGCTCCTTCCTCCCGGAGCGGCCGTATCAACAACTGGTGACCAGCAAGATTCGTCCCGGCGATATTTCAACCCACATGTACCGCGATATGGTGCCGATTCTGGATGCCCAGGGCAAGGTGCTGCCGTATCTGTTTGAGGCTCGCAAGCGGGGCGTGATTTTTGATGTGGGCCACGGAGGTGGAAGCTTTCAGTTTAGCCAGGCAGTGCCGGCCATTCAGCAGGGATGGGTTCCCGATTCGATCTCGACCGATCTGCACATTGGCAGCATGAACAGCGGCATGAAGGATATGCTCAACCTGATGTCGAAGTTCCTGAATATGGGCATTTCACTTCAAGATGTTATTCGCGATTCAACCTCCAATCCTGCGAAAGAGATAAAGCATCCTGAACTGGGAACGCTCAGCGTTGGATCGGACGCGGATATTGCGGTGCTTCGACTGGAGCATGGCCATTTCGGATTTGTGGACAGTTCCGGAGCACGCCTGAACGCGGACAGAAAACTGATTTGCGAGTTGACGGTGCGCGACGGCCAAATCGTCTGGGACCTGAATGGACTGGCCGCCGAGGACTGGACGAAGCAGAAGCGCTAACGCACACAGGGGCGGGATTATAATCACCTCGGGGGAAAAAGATCATGATGGCTTACTTCAAATGGGCATTTCTGGGCTTGATCGTTCTTATTGCAACAGCGATATCATCAGCGCAACAAACCACGGCACCCCCAGCTCAGCAGAAGTTTCTTTTGACTCCCGGCGAGTGGATAGTCACCGCACCCAGCACCGCGCAGGGCCAGCCGCCCGTGGTTCTTTCCTACTGCCTGAATGATGCAACCTGGATGAAGACTCTGGAGCGCAACCACTCCTGCAGGATTACCAACTATTCCGCCATGTACACCGGCATAACTTACAACATGAGCTGCACCATGAATAACTTTCAGATGAAAGGTAAAGTCACTCTGGTATTCGATGGAATGACGCACATGGTCGGTCAGGGTTCCTTCACCATGGATTCGTTCAAAAGCGGAGTCACTCATTCCGATACTCAAACCGACTATCGCTGGAAAAGCCCCACATGCGACCCCAAATCCGACGTCAACCTGAAGGTTGGCACACAATCCTCTTCAGAACCAAAACCTCAACCAGTGCATCCAAATCATGTTGACCATTAGCCGCTTGTCTTAGCGCCTCAAATTTGAGAGTTTACTTCTTTTCAAACTCCACCACGTTGGGCGCGATCTCGGCATCGCACTGCACGGGCGCGAGATGGCCGCATCCCTGAATGACCTGCAGTTCAGACTGCGGGATCAGCCGGTGAATCTTCTCACCCTGGCTCAACGGCGTGATGCGGTCCTCAGCGCCCCACTCAATCAGCACCGGCATCTTCAACTGCGGCAAATGGCTGTCGGTAGCGTCGCGGCCGGTAAGCATGGAATCCATCGCCCGGTGGATCACCCATGCGTGCTGCCGTGAAACGCTCAGAACATCTCGCGCAACGAAGCCCGGAATCCGGTGCGGATGGGGCATCAGCAGTGCTTCCAGCTGGTCCAGTTCCGCGGGCGTCTGAGGCGTGAAGAGCCGCGTATCCCATTTGGGTTTCTCGAAAAGACCCGCCGAGTCAAACAAGATCAGCCGCCTGACCCTTTCAGGATGCTCGCTGGCAACGATCTGCACGATCCAGCCGCCCATTGACCAGCCGCCCAGGTCCACCTGTTTCAAGCCCAGCGCATCCATAAAACTCACCACCACTGCGGCTTCATCGCTCACCGAATAGGAAAAGTCTGCTGGCCTTTCGCTGCGCCCATACCCGGGCAAATCCGGCATATAGACGCGATAGCCCGCCTTCGCAAGTTGAGGCGCCAGATTTCGCCAGTCTTCAGCTCGCCCGCCCAGCCCATGCACCAGCACCACCACCGGTCCATCTTTCGGTCCAACCACATTGTAATGAATATGATAGCCATCAACCGTTAACGTTCTGCTCTCTACTCCTCGAAGAAACGCCCGTAAATACATCATCCCATTGAAGTAGCTAACCGGACGCGCCCAGAATCCAATCCCCGTCGCCAACAACAGTGCCAGCGCACCATAAATAAACCAAAGTCGCTTCCTGCCCTTCATGTTTCCTCTCACACCTTCAACTTCAGGGCTCTTTGCCAGCCGTTTTCAATCACCCGGACGGTTACCGGATCGATCTTCAGTGCGCTATGACTGTTCCACTCTGCCCGCTCCACCCAGCGCGCAGCATCCGCATCAGAGGCTGCTTGTAGCTGGCCGCCAACTACGCGGCAAAGGTAGTCGGCGATCACGTAATGGTAGCGAACGCGCTCGCCCTCCCTCTGAATGCGGTCGAGTAGCTCAATCAATTCAATCGGCTCAACCGTCAGTCCAGTCTCTTCCCACACCTCGCGGACCACCCCGGCCAGCAGCGACTCGCCCACCTCCAGCAGTCCACCGGGAAGCGTCCATTGGCCCAGCATCGGCTCCGTTCCGCGCCGCACCAGCAGCACCCGGCCCTGCTCCACAATCACCGCGCCGACTCCCACCAGCGGCGCCTCAGGAAACTCTCGTTGCATACTCCTCCACGCAAAAACCAAACCTCTCGAGTGAGAGCGCTCGTATCTAACTTTCGCACAAATATCCACGCCCCACCCTGAGCGAGCACAGCGAGTCGAAGGAACTGCAAAGCAAGAATCACAATGAACAGTCTCCGGCCGCCCTCGCCGCACCGTTTGCGAAGAGCTATCATCAAATACAAACAGGAGACCAAAAAAATGTCGGAGTTCACGCTGCAAATCGATGGAATGCACTGCGGCTCCTGCATCCGCCGCGTTACCCAGGCTCTGGCCTCCGCTGAAGGGATGCAGGTGGAAGAGGTGCGACTGGGGGCGGCGCGGCTGCGCACCACTCTCGCTCCTGCGCCCGTCGATCTTGCCGTTGCCGCTCTTGCCAGGGCGGGCTACTCCGCGCGACTGGAAACCTGAAGTGCCCACCACTCAGACAGAATCGCTCACCCTCCCGGTTCTGGGCATGACTTGCGCCTCCTGCCAGCATCATGTGGAAGAAGCGCTGCGTTCAACCCCCGGAGTGGAATCCGCGCGCGTCGATTTGATGGCCAATCGCGCCATTGTGGTCTTCAATCCTGCTGTCGCCGCGCCTGAAGCGCTGCTCGCCTCCATTCGCGCGGCCGGCTACGACGCGGTTCTTCCCCGTCCCGATACGTCTTCTTCGCCAGCCGCCAAGAATGGCGACGCAACCGGCATTGGTCGGAAAGCTGCGGTCACACTCATCGCCGGAGCTGCCGCGATGCTGCTGGCCATGCCTCTGGGAACCGAAATGGGCGCATTGGACCACACGCTCATGCGCGTTTTTCCCTGGCTCTATGCTCTTCCGCCGGAGCCTTTGCGCTGGTCTCTGCTGGTTCTCACAACGGTTATCGTGGTCTGGGCCGGACGCGGCATTTACTGGAGCGCCGTCCGAGCACTCCGCCACGGAAACACCAACATGAATACCCTGGTGAGTCTTGGGAACGGGCGTGGCCCTGCTCTATTCCGCTTACTCGACCATCTGGCCCGCGGCCGGCCGTCAGGTTTATTTTGATGCGGTCCTGCTCATTCTCGGATTTCTTCTGCTGGGTAAGTTCCTTGAAGCCCGAGCCAAACGCCGCGCACTGGCGGCGCTCGATTCCCTCTCCCGCCTGCGCCCCGTCACCGCCCGCCTCGTTTGCGACGGCACAATCTCCGTTGTTCCTCTCGAAGAGATTCAGCCAGGCGACAGCGTTCTGGTTCTTCCCGGCGAGCGTTTCCCGGTGGACGCAACGATTCTTGAAGGCCGCACCACGGTAGACGAGTCGATGCTCACCGGCGAACCCACTCCGCTGCCGCGTGAGCTCGGCAGCCGCGTGCTAGCCGGCTCGCTCAACTACGACGGTGCAGTCACCTGCCGTGCTGAGTCGCTGGGCGAGGCCACGGTACTGGCGCAGATCACGCGCATGGTCCAGCAGGCGCAGTCCTCGCGAGCGCCCATGGAGCGGCTGGCCGACCGCGCCAGCGCGATCTTTGTGCCCATCGTGCTGGCGTTGGCGGCCATTACCTTTACGGTTTGGCTCATCGCCTCGCATTCGCTTCCGTTGGCACTGGCGAACACCGTTGCCGTGCTGGTGATCGCCTGCCCCTGCGCCATGGGTCTGGCTGTACCCGCCGCTCTCACAGTTGCAGTGGGCCGCGGAGCGCAGGCGGGGATTCTTTATAAAGGCGGAGAAGCTCTGGAACGCCTGGCCCACCTGGATGCAATCGTTCTCGACAAGACCGGAACTATCACCGTAGGCAGACCGGTGCTGGATGGAGTTCATCCCCTCGCCGGCCACGAGGAAGACGATCTGCTGCGCATGGCCGCTGCAGCCGAGGAGCGATCGAACCATCCGCTGGCCCACGCAATCATCGACGCAGCACGTGCGCGGAATTTGGTTTGGCCCCCCGCGGAGGACGCGCAGATTCTCCCCGGCCGCGGCCTCACCGCCAAAGTCGAAGGCCACGATTGCCTGCTCGGCAATGAAGCGCTCTTCCACGAATTCGGCATCCCGCTTCCCGGCGGCATTCCCCCACCAGAGCCCGGAGTAACCCGGCTGTGGATGGCTCTGGATAACATGCCAGCCGGTTACTTCGATGCTCGCGACGAACTGCGTCCCGATGCAGCCGGAGCCATCGCCGCATTGCGCCGCGCCGGGCTGCGCGTGCTGATGCTCACCGGCGACTCAGCCGCCGCCGCCAAACCCATCGCGCAACAAGCCGGAATCACCGAGGTTGAAGCCGGCCTCGATCCGGCCGGCAAACTGGCCCGCATTCGCGCCTTGCAAGCCGACGGCCTGCGCGTAGCAATGGTCGGGGACGGCATCAACGACGCAGCCGCACTGGCACAAGCCGACGCCGGCATCGCCATGGGCACCGGCGCCGACTTGGCCCAGGAGGCCGGAGACGTTCTGCTCCTTCGCGCGCAACCCTCAGCAATCCCCGCCGCACTCGACCTGGCCCGCCAAACCCTGCGCGTGATGCGCCAGAACCTGGCCTGGGCCGTCGGCTACAACCTGCTCGGAATTCCCCTTGCCGCCGGCCTGCTTTACCCCAGCTTCCACATTCTGCTCACTCCCTGGCTGGCCGCCGCCGCCATGGCCTTCAGCTCCGTCTGCGTGCTCGCCAACAGTCTTCGTCTGCGCCGCTGGCGGCCAGTCACGCTAAACTAACCTTAGAGCCTGTCTGTGCGCATCCTTACCCGCTACATCCTCGGCGAGATCCTCTCCCACACGGTCATCGGGTGCGCTCTGTTCACCTTCATCCTCTTCATGCGCGACCTTCCCCACATCCTGGAGATGGTGGTCCGCAACAGCTCCACCTTCAGCAACGTGATGGAGATTTTTCTTCTCACGCTGCCTAACACCTTCAAGGTGACCATTCCCATGGGCGTGCTTGTGGGCGTGTTGCTGGGTCTGAGCCGCCTGGCCGCAGACAGCGAGATCATCGCCATGCGCGCCTCCGGCCTGGGCATCGGCTACTTTGTGCGCGTCGCCTCCATCGTCGCCGTCACAGGAACGCTGGTGGGACTGGTGAACTCAATTTACGTAGCTCCGCGCGCCAACCAGGCCATCCTCGATATGCAGCAGGAGTTGGAAACCTCGCAAGCCTCCTACGAGATTCAGCCTCGCGTCTTCTATGAGGATTTCAAAAACTTCGTCCTCTATGTGCAGGACGTGCGCGCCGGCGCGGGCGCGGCCAACTGGCGACAGGTCTTCATGGCCGATGTATCCGATCCCTCCAACCCGCAAATCACCACTGCCGCCTCCGCCACCGTGGTCAACGACACCAGCCAGGATTTGCTGATGCGCTTGCGCGACGGATCGCAGCACGAGACAGTTGCGGGCCAGCCGCAGCAGTACAACATCTCCACCTTTTCTACCACCGATAAGCCGCTGGCCCTGGGCCAGCAGGGAGAATTCCACCTGGGGCGGCTGGACACGGTCATCTACGCCCTGCCCCTGGGCGCCCTGCTCGAACGCACCCGCGGTCCCGACCCCAAACGATTCCTGATCGAATTGCACAACCGTTTCGCTTATCCCGCGGCATGCATGGTGCTGATGCTGGTGGGCGTTCCGCTGGGCGTCGCCTCGCGACGGGGCGGAAAGAGTTCCGGCTTCGTCTTTACCATTCTGCTCGTCTCCTTCTACTACATCCTCTCCTACACTGGCATCGCCATGGCGCGCCAGGGCAAACTCTCCGTCTTCCTCGGGGTGTGGATGGCCAACCTGCTCTTCGCCGGGGCCGGCATCTTTCTGTTGTGGCAAATGGCCAGCGGCGGCAGCATCCTTTACACCATCACCAGCTGGGCCGCACGTTCTCCAAAACCCGAGTCGGATGCGCCGCCGAAACACAACGGCATTCCACGCGCCGGCTTTCTTGAGCGGCTGCAACCGCGCCTTCAGCGTACCAAGGCACGGAACGTCTTTCCGCGCATACTGGATGAATATGTAGTCCGCGAATTTCTCGGCACCTTCTTCCTGGTGCTGGCCGGCTTTGTGATGCTCATGCTGATCTTCACATTCTTTGACCTGGTGGGCGACATACTCCGCAATCACATTCACATGACGACTGTGGGAGCCTATCTGGTCAACCTCACGCCCAGCATGCTCTACCAGATCTCGCCGCTGGCGGTGCTGATCGCCGTGCTGGTAACCTTCGGCGTGCTCAACCGCAACAGCGAACTCATCGCCATGAAAGCCTCCGGCATCAGCCTCTACCGGCTGGTGATCCCCATCTTTTCCATCTCCGCCATCCTCGCCGTAACTCTCTTTGTGTTCGACGAGTACTATCTGCCCCAGGCCAACCGCAAAGCTGAGGCGATCCGCAACATCATCAAGGGCCTTCCGCCGCAGACCGTGCTGCACCCTGAAAACAATTGGATCTTCGGCCAGCCGCGCCCCGGTGAGCCCGGCCGCATCTTTTACTACCAGTTCTTCGATCCCGACCACGACGAGTTCGCCAATCTCTCCATCTTCGAGTTCGATCCCTCCACCTTCGCGCTCTCGCGGCGCATCTTTGCCTCTCGCGCCGTCTGGGATCCCGCAATCGGTTCTTGGCGCTTCCTGAATGGCTGGCAACGCGACATCGGGGGCGCCAACGTCACCGAGTATCGCGAGTTCAAACAAACCTCGTTCGCTGAGATTCACGAAGATCCCAGCCACTTCAAGAAGGAAAGCCTGCAATCGCAGGAGATGAACTTCGGCCAGCTTGAAAGCTACATCGGCGACCTGAGCCAGAGCGGATTTGATACCAAGCGCCTGAGGGTCGCGCTGTGGCACAAGCTCGCCTACCCGCTCATCGCCATCGTCATGGCGGTTCTGGCCATTCCCTTTGCGCTCTCCATGGGCCGCCGCGGCTCGCTCACCGGTATTGCCGTGGCCATCGCCGTGGCGCTCACTTATTTCGTGGTGGACGGACTCTTTGGAGCCATGGGCAACGTGAACTATCTGCCTGCCGCGCTGGCCGCATGGTCCCCAGACGTCCTCTTCGGGCTCACCGGCGGCTACCTGCTGCTAAGAACTCCCACATAGACCGGTCTTCCCGCTAGTCAATTCACTCCGCTCGCCCAGCCCCGTACAATAAAAACATGTTCAGGGATCTGGCCCCGCTCTCGAGTTACATGCGCCGCTACCGCTGGGGATACCTGTGGGGCACGCTCTCCTGCATTGCCACCAATGCGGCTGCCGTCCAGTTTCCCAGGGTCCTCGGGTGGGCCGTCGACAAACTGCAAAACCACCAGGCCGATCATAAGATGATTCTCCTCTTCGCCGGCCTTCTGGTCGCCATCTCGCTCACCAAGGGCATTTTTCTCTACTCCCAGCGCTGGATTCTCATCGGCATCTCCCGCGAGATCGAATTCGACGTACGCAACGATCTCTTCCGCCATCTCGAAAAGCAGGATACGGGCTTCTATCATCGCTATCGCACCGGCGACGTGATGGCCCGCATGACCAACGACCTGAATGCCGTCCGCATGCTGCTGGGCCCGGCCCTCATGTACAGCGCCAACACGGTCTTCTTCACCGTATTCGCCCTGTACTTCCTGCTGCACATCAGCCCCTGGCTCACCCTTGTGGCTCTTGCGCCCATGCCGCTGGCCAGCATCCTGGTCCAATATCTCGGCCACAGAATTCACGACCGCTTCGAGCGCATCCAGGCCAGCTTCTCTGAGATCTCTTCGCAGGCCCAGGAAAACTACTCCGGCGTCCGGCTCATCCGCGCCTTCGCCCGCGAAGAATCCCAGATCGGCCTCTTTGAAAAGCTCAATCGCCAATACATCGCCCGCTCCCTGCGCCTGGTTCAACTCATGGGCATGCTATGGCCTTCGCTCGAGTTCATCCTCGGCATCTCCATGGTCATTACCCTGCTGGCCGGCGGCCACCTGGTCATCGCAAATCGCATCACGGTCGGCCAGTTTGTGGAGTTCAACACCTATATGATTCTGCTCATCTGGCCCATCATCGCCGTGGGCTGGGTGGTGAATCTATTCCAGCGCGGCACCGCCTCCGTCAAGCGCATCGACGAACTGCTCAAGGCCGAGCCCGCCATCGACGACCGCTCCGCCGACAAGTCCATTTCGCCGGATACAGTGCTTCAAGGCGATATCGAGTTTCGCAATCTGAATTTCAGTTACGGCGATACACCGGTTCTGCGCGATATCTCACTGCACATTCCAGCCGGCACAAGCATGGCCATCGTCGGCCCCACCGGATCAGGCAAAACCACGCTGGTTAATTTGATTTCAAGAATGTATGAAGCGCCCGAAGGCTCGCTGCTCATCGACGGCCGCCCGGTGCGCGACTATCCTCTGGCAGTGCTGCGCCACAACATCGGCATGGTCCCCCAGGAAACCTTCCTCTTCAGCGAAACTATCCGGGGAAACCTGGCCTTCGGCGCGCCTAACGCCAGCCGCGGAAGAACTGCTTGAAGCAGCCGAGGCCGCCCATATTCGCCTGGAGTTCGAAGAGTTTCCGCAAGGCTTTGAGACCATGGTGGGCGAACGCGGCGTCACGCTCTCCGGCGGGCAAAAACAGCGCGCCGCCATCGCCCGTGCACTTCTGCGTCGCCCTTCCATCCTCATCCTTGACGACGCATTGGCCTCAGTGGATACCTACACTGAGGAACGCATCCTGGGCGGTTTGCGGAATTACACGACGAGTTCCACCACCATCCTGATCTCTCACCGCGTCTCAACCGTGCGCGATGCCGACCAGATCGCCGTCCTCGACCACGGCAGAATCGTGGAGTTGGGCCGCCACGAAGAGCTGGTGGCCCTCGACGGCTACTATGCCAGCCTCTATCAAAAGCAGCAACTGGAAGAAGAGTTAACCGTAGCCGGATGATAAGCACAGGGGTTAGGGATTAGGGATTAGGGAACAGGGAATAGTCACTAGCCGATTCCATTCGCCATTGCATCATCGACCAAAGCTCCGTGCCCCATCCATGCGACTTGCCGGGGTCCCCGCGGACAGGTCTTCGTCCGTGGGGCGGTCGGGCGCATGGGCGGGATAGCACGAACTTCGATCTCACGTGGTTTGCTCACCGTTTCGCAAATGGATGCGAAAAGGACGGACGACGATGTTTCTTTGCCTAACCCCTATCCCCTAATTCCTAACCCCTGCATTTACGCGTTCCAATGCGAGTCTGTGCCCGCCTCTGTATCGTATTCCTCGCTGCCCGCCTGCCTGCGCGTGGATGAAATCGCGCTCATCTGCAGCGGAGCGGGATTGACCGCGGGGTCCTTCGCCACTTGGCGCCACGCATCGCGCACATTGCGAACACATTCAATGGCATCCTCGAACTTTTTGCAGCGACGCCGACTGCGAGGCTTGCAAAATCTGCGCGAAAATCGACGCATAAAACTCGCTGAGCACCTGCGCGGGCCGTCCGCCCACATCCATCCGCAGCCGCGCCTGCAGATGAATGATGATATCCAGGGCGCGCTTCACGGCGGTCCTGCGCGCGGCTGGGTCACCGCGCTCCACAGCCGCAGCGGCCGCGTAAAGAAAACGGAGAATCCCGTCATAAAGCGCAACCACAAGGTCCACCGCCGAAGCGCTGGCCAGTGCATGTTCCTGATAACTTCCCATAGGGAAAAATCTCCTTAGCCGCCTGTGTTTTGGTTATAGCCGGTAATGGCCGAATAAAGTTCGTTGACACCTTCCAACTGCGAAGGCAGTTCCTGCATGATCTCGTTAGCGCTGTTCAGCTCCGCTGTCAGGCTTATCTGCTGTGCCGAAATCAAGCTGTTTTCTTTTGAAATGTCCGCATTCAACGTGGATTCGATGTTGCTGTCGGATTTTGAGGCAAGCGCCAGAATGCCCGTCGGCGAACTGGTGCCGGCGTTGGTCAGCATGTTGGAGAAGCTCATGCCCCAGCTATTCGCGTTCTGGAAGAAGCCGACCACGCCGCTGTAATCCGAGTTCAGCATCGAATCCAGCGAGGCGGTGTCAAGGGAAATCGACCCGTCATTGTTGACGCTGATGCCCAGGCTGGTCAGGCTGTTGACGTCCGACGAGTTGGTGTAGCTCAGAGTCGCGTTGCTGGTATTGGTAGCGTCGAGAACGTTCGAGGTCACCGTCAGATTGCCGGCTGAACCCGCCGTTTCGGACTCGAGCGACAGGCTCCACGACCCATTGCCGTTCTGAACCACCGATGCCGTAACCCCGATGTTGGCCGCGTTAATGGCGTCGGCAAGGCCGGAGAGATTGTTGCTTGGAGAAGTGGCGGAATTGGGCGGCACGATGATGGTTTGCGCTGCGCCGTTGCCCACCTGGATGGAGATCGAGCCGGAGAGCGCATCGTTTTCGTTGGGAATTTCGGTCAGAGCGCCGGATGAGTTCTGCGTGACACTGGCATCCGAGCCCATGTAAGTCAACGGCGTATCGCTGGTGGCAACGATGCTGGAGTTTACGGTCAATGCGCCGCGGGAGCCCTCGGTTCCCGAAGTCAGCGTCAAGGCATGACTGTCCGTTGCTGGTCACCACGCCGGCCGTAACCCCGATTTTGGCAAGGTTGATGGCGTTGGCCATATCGGAGATCGTGCTGCCCGAGGCGATGGAGACGCTCTGCGCCGTGCCGCTGCCAACCTGAATCGAGATCGAGCCCGCTAGGGTCGTATTGGCGTTGGCCGAAATCGGGGTAAGCGCGCCGTTCGGATTCTGCCAATTCAGGCCGCTCAATAATTGCTGCTGCAGCAGAGTGAGCGTGGGAGAACCGAAGAGCGGCTCGGCGATGCCCGAACTGTCGTCACCCTCCTGCGTGTTCATGGCGCTGATCAGCGAGTTATAGTCGCTCACAATCTGGTTGACCGTGCTCTCCACATCGTTATTGTCGTTGCCGATGACTACCTGCACCTGCTCCCCATTCGCGCTGGGCGCCAGCAACTGAAAGGTCACGCCGGGAATCAGATTGGCGACGGTATTCGATGCGGAGGTCAGGTTCACGCCGTCCACCGTAATATTGGCGTCCGCGCCGCTCACCGGGCTGGTATAAGTCAATGGCGTCGTGCCGGTGATGTCATTGATGCTTGAGTTCACGGTCAGATCCGCGGAGGGATTGGACCTCAGCGACAGACTTTGCGCCCCGCTGCTGCTGGTCACAATCGATGCCGTCACTCCCAGGCTGGCAGTGTTGATCGCCGTCTCCAGCCCGGTGAGCGTGTTCCAGCCACTCGCAGAGCCCGTGTAAATCGTATTCGGCGCAGGTCCGCCGCTCGGCTCCGCGCCCACCACGATGGTTTGTGCCGTGCCTGTTCCCACCTTGATCGAGAGCGAGCCGTTGAGCGTATCGGTTGTATTGGCCAGCGCCGTCAGCGTACCGCTCTCGCCGTTTGTCGCGGCAGTGTAGCTCAGGACTGCGGTATCGGTGGCCACCAGCGTATTCGTACTCGAATTTACGGTGATGTCTCCCGCAGCGCCCGAGGTAGCCGATACCAGGCTCAGCATCGAGCCCGAGGAATCCGTCAGAACGCTGGCATTGATGCCTATATCGGCTGAGTTGATCGTCGCGGCCAGCCCAGCCAGCGTATTGTTTGACGAGTCCAGCGTGATGGTCAACTGCGTTCCGTTGCCTGCCTGCAGCGTGATCGATCCGCTCAATGGGTCGTCGGCGTTGGCGATCTGCGCCAGGTAACCGCTCGAGGTCGTCGCCAGATTCCCCACCTCCACCGTGTGCGTTCCCGCGCCCGCCGAAGAGTCTGCCGACGTCAGCGTCAGCACATTGGTGTCAGAGCTTGAACCCGTCTTCTCCGCCAGGATGCCATCGGCATCCGTCAGCGAACTCATGTCATTTGAAAGACTCGAGAACAGCGTCCCCAGGCTGGAGATCGCCTTGTCCTGGCTCTGCAACGTGGTCAGCTGCGAATTCCATGGCTTCTCCACATTCTGAAGATTGCCCACGATCTCGGCCACCGTCGAACTTACGTTGAAGCCGGTTCCGCTGGTCGCTGCTCCGAAATTCAGTCCTACCGTGCCCATCGCTCCCTCCGCCAAGACTTCGTGCAGCCCGAGAACCACCCGCGGTCGGACCACATTAAAGTGAACTCATGAATAGCCTTCGACATCTCCAATGAAAATGCGGTCCAACTCCTCGCGTGCATACTCTCTATCGGCTTTAAGACTTACTGCATTAGCCGCGCTAATTTAACCCACCGGCCTTTCGCGGCTTCAACCGCTCACGCAAAGAAGAGCGCCCGTGAGGACGCCCTTCTTGGGTTACCGATCCGACGAAGCGGAAGTTTTTGCTATTGCAGCAGCTTGGTCACTTCCTGCTGCACGCTGTTGGCCTGCGCCAGCGCCGCGATGCCGGTCTGGCTCAGGATTTCGTACTTCGACATATTCGACGTTGCCGAAGCATAGTCGGTGGCCTGCACCGCGTTCTGCGCCGATTTCACGTTCTCCTGCTGCGTGCTGAGCACCTGGCTGACGGCGTTCAGCGTGTTGATCTGCGCGCCGATGTAGCCGTCCTGCGCCGACACGTCGGTGATGGCCGCGTTGAGCGAGGTCAGCGCCGCCTGCGGCATCGGTCTGGTTGGACAGATCGGTTGTGCTCAGCGACTGGCCGGCCAGGTCGGAGTAGCTGATCGTGGCCGTGCCGCCCGCACTGTTTGTGTCCGCGGTGGCCGTTGCGTCAGCCGTCTGTCCGGTGGCGACGTCGGCAATTCCGCCATTAGCTCCGTAGGTGAGGTTGTTTTGGACGCCGGTGGTGTAGTATCCCCCGGCGGCGGCGGTGTAGGTAAGCGTGCCGGATGCTGTGTCAGTAAGAGAAGATCCCGTGATTGCCGATTGAACGCTGTTTTGCGTCGTAATCGTCAAGCCAGCGTGAGTGGTACCGTTGTTGGTAGTGGCCACTGTGAACCCGTCGGCGGTGAGCGTCGTAGCGAGTTCGGCGAGCGTGCTGTCGGTGCCGTCCTGGCCGAGCGTAAGGGTGATGTTCGCGCCGGCTGCGTTCTTGAGGCTGAGAGTTCCGGACAGAGTATCGGTTTGTGAAGCTGCGCTCCCACCTACGATAGCCAAGGCGCCTACAGCACCCGGTGTGGCGCCGTTACCCACGCCCGCACCCGGACCATTGATCTCAATGCCGGTGTCGGTGCTGTGACCCGCGCCGCCCGCCGCAGCTACAGCCTGAGTTCCAGCCTGGGTGGCCGTGGTGAAGCTGGCAGTCAAGCCTAAACCGGCGCCGTTGATGGCGTTAATCAGTCCCTGGGCTGTGTCGGCGTAGTTGGTACCGTTGCCAACACTGATTACCTGTGACTCCTGAATAGCAGCGCCACCCGCCCCCGTCGCCATATAGTTGACGGTGAGCTTGGTGGTGGCGCTGTTAAAGCCATCGTTGACCGTGGCAATCGCGCCTGGGCTTCCGGCGCCATTCGACAGGTCGATGAACGTGTTGTTGGCGCCGTTGCTGTAGGCCATCACGCCGCCGGTGTCGCCCACGTTGGACGAGGACAGCGTGCGGATGTTCAGATCGTCGATCGACGAGCCCGCGGTGGAGAGTCGCCGGTGTAGATGTTGGTGTTGGAGCCGAAGACCGCCTGCGTCGTTGTAGGTGGTCGTCGAGCCGATGTTCGAGATTTCCGACAGGATCGACTGGTACTCCTGGTTGGCCGCCGTATCCTGCGAGGAGTTGAGGGTGCCGTTCGAGGCTTCGGTAGCCAGCGTCACGGCCCGGTTGAGCAGGCTTGTCACTTGCGAGAGAGCGCCATCGGCCACCTGCAGAAGGCCCACGCCTTCGGTGGCGTTGGTTTCCGACTGGGTGAGTGCCTGCTGGTTGGCCTGCAGGCCGTTCACCAGCGAAAGACCGGCTGCGTCGTCGGCGCCGGAGTTGATCTTCGAACCGGAAGACAACTGCTGCAGCACGGTGTTCAGGCTGTTGTTGGTGTTGTTCAGGTTGTTCTCCGCGTAGACGGCGGAGAGGTTATTCAAGACACCCAGGGACATGGGGTTCTCCTTTTGGATGCGTGGATTTGCGGCCCTCCCCGGAAGTGCTCCCATATTTTTTGCTTACCCTGGGTCGCTGCTTCCGGTTCGGTTACCGCCGCATCTGGCCCCTTCTTCGGCGCGGCATTCACGGACTTTATTTCCCCGCATTTGTGTCCCACTCACGGACACTTACGTTACTTCCATTTTAATTTCTTAACCTTTCCGCGTCCCGCCGATAACTCTGACGAAGGAGTTTCACGGCGATGATCGAACTTACCCGGCTCAACGGCGCTCCGATGGTGCTGAACAGCGACCTGATCAAGACCGCCGAGGCCTCTCCGGACACCATGCTGACCCTGATCAACGGAGAAAAGCTGATTGTGCGCGAGAGATGCGGCGAGGTGATGGAGCGCGTGCTCGCCTACCGCGCGCGCCTGTTGGCCTCGGTGGCCCGGCGGCTGCCTATCCTTGGCGAACTGCAGCGCGTTGTCTCCCTCACCAGCCTGGACGTTTCCGGCCAGCCCAACACGGCAGCACTGCCTCCGCGTCGAGGCCAGACCGCCTGAACCATTAAGGCATCGAAACCCTCGTCTCTTTCTGCGGAGGAGCTTTCATGAAGAGGCCAAGTTCATGGATAAGGGCGAGCATTGGCGGAGTCTATGCTGGCCATCGCTCGGCATCGTGGCCGGGTTGCTGATCGAGGGCGGCAACCTGGGCCAGATCCTGCAGCCCACCGCGGCCCTGATCGTCTTTGGCGGCACCATGGGCGCGGTGCTGCTCCAGTTTCCGCTGCCCACCGTGCTGGCCGCATTTCGCAGCCTGGCGCACGTCTTTTCCGCGCCCCGCAAGCAGAACGACCAGCTCCTCCGCCTGCTGGTCGCCTTCGCCAACAAGGCCCGCCGCAACGGCGTCGTCTCGCTGGACAGCGATCTGAAAACCATCCAGGATCCATTTCTCAAGCAGGCGCTCATGCTGGCCGTCGATGGCACCGAGCCCACCGAGCTGCGCAAGATCATGCGCGTCAGCCTCGACTGCACCGCGGAGAACGAGGAGCGGCTCCCCGCGGTCTTCGAATCGGCCGGCGGATTTTCGCCCACCATCGGCATTCTGGGCGCGGTGCTGGGACTGATTCAGGTCATGCAGCATCTCGACAATATTCAGGAGGTGGGCCGCGGCATCGCCGTCGCCTTCGTCGCCACCATCTACGGCGTGGGCATCGCCAATCTCTTCTTTCTGCCCTTCGCCGGCAAGATGCGCATCCGCATGCGCGACGAACACCAGCGCCGCGAGATGATGCTGGAAGGCGTCATCTCCATTCTCGAAGGCATGAACCCGCGCATGCTCGAAGTCAAGCTGGCCGGCTTCCTCGACGATGCCGGCCAGGAAAAGAAGGAGCGCGCGGCATGAGCGGCTTGCGGAACGGCGCAAGAGCAACATCAGCCGCGATCGCTGGCTGGTCTCCTATGCCGACTTCATCACCCTGCTCTTCGCTTTCTTCGTCGTTCTTTACGCCTTCGCCAAGGCCGATCAGAAGAAGCAGATGCAGGTGACCGCTGTCCATCGACGCGGCCTTCCGCTCTCTGGGCATCTTTCCCGACGCCGCGCGTCGGCCGGCAGCACAGCCAGCGACCGCCAACGGCACCGAGCAGCCGGCCATCCCCATGAACATCGTGATGGGAGAGGATGTGCTGTCGCCCGCCAGGGTCAAGGACGACCTGGACCACATTCGCCGCGAACTGGAGCAGACGCTCTCCAACCAGGTCGCCACGCACACCGTCTCCATCCAGATGGGCCGCGACGGGCTGGTCATCAGCCTGCGCGAGGCCGGCTTCTTCAACTCCGGCTCGGCCACTCCCAAGCCCGAAACGCTGCCCACGCTGCGCCAGATCGCCAGCTTCGCTGGGCCGCACTCCCTACGACCTGCGCATCGAGGGCCACACCGACAACGTTCCCATCCACACCGCGGAATTCGACTCCAACTGGGAGCTCTCCTCGGCCCGCGCCACGCGCATCGCCCGCCTCTTCCTCGACCTGAAGGCCATGCCCCCGGAGCGCTATCTCGGCCGCCGGCTACGCCGAGTTCCACCCCGTGGCCAGCAACGACACCGCCGAGGGCCGCGCTGAAAACCGCCGCGTCGATCTGGTCGTGCTGCCCCGCACCAAAATCGATCTCTCCGCGCTCTGTCGCGCCTCACTCCACCGGCCCATGGCGCAAGATCACCGACGACGACTGAGCAGACTTAGCGGGGATTAGTGAATAAACTCGCTGATTTTCCGTTCCCTGTTCCCTAGTCCCTTAGTCCCTATTCCCTACTCCACCCCCAGCACCTTCACAATCACCCGCTTCCTCCGCTGCCCGTCGAACTCCGCATAGAAGACCCGCTGCCACGTCCCCAGGTCCAGCCGACCGTTGGTCACCGGCAGCGTGGTCTCGTGGTGCAGCAGCAGCGACTTCAGATGCGCGTCCCCATTGTCCTCGCCCGGTCCGGTGGTGCTTGTAATCGGGCCGCGCCGGCGCCAGTTCCTCCAGCCATTTGCCGATATCCTCGATCAGCCCGCTCTCCTGGTCGTTCACATAGACGGCCGCCGTAATGTGCATCGGCGAAACAAAGCACAGCCCGTCCTTCACCCCGCTGCGCCGCACAATCTCTTCCACCTCATCGGTGATATGCACCATCTCCCGCCGCTTGCGAGTTTCAAATACCAGGTACTCCGTGTGACTTTTCACAATTGCCTCCGTGCAGGGATATTCAAATAATCGATCGGGTGCCCCATCCTCGCCGCGTTTTTGTTTTTGCGGCTAGGGTGGGACTCACATCTGAATTCCAGAAGAACTGAATCAACCCTCATTCGCTCTCAACCTATATCCTAAAGTCAGCCGTGACCGAGACCAAAGCCTCCACCGCCGAAGCGCTCTCCCAGCATGGTCTTGACCTGCTCGCCGCAGGCAATCCCGCTGAAGCTGCGCAGTCCTTTCGCGCCGCCATCGCCGCCGACGAAGAAAATATTGAGGCCCACCACGGTCTCGTTCGCGCCCTCCGCGACTCTGGCCAGCTCAACCAGGCCATCGGCGCAGCCCTGGCGCTCACTGCCCTAACCCCATCCGATCCCCTGGCCCACACCGCTCTCTCCATCTGCCTGCAAGCCGCCGGCCACGTGCCCCAGGCTGAAGCCGCCGCCGCCCGCGCCCGCGTCCTCGAGTGGAAGATTCAACTCCAATCCCCGCCCACCGAGGATTCCCTCCAGTGAAGGCTCTTCGCCGGCCCCGCTCAGCTGAGCGGCTGCGCGGGATGCACGACCAACTGGCCGAGGCCTACGGCCCCCAGCACTGGTGGCCGGCCGAGACCGCCTTTGAAGTGATCCTCGGCGCCTACCTCACCCAGAACACCGCCTGGAAATCCGTCGAGCGTTCCCTCGCCAATCTGCGCCAGGCAGGAGCGCTGACCATCGACGGCCTGCGCTCCATCAGCTCACCAAGTTGCAGCAACTCATCCGCCCCTCCGGCTTCCACACCCGCAAAGCCCCTGCGCTCAAAGCATTTGTAGCCATGCTCGACGAGGAGTTTGCCGGCTCGCTCGAAGTGCTCGCAGCCAGCCCCACGCCCACCCTGCGCCGCCGCCTGCTGGCCTTGCCCGGCGTTGGCCCGGAGACCGCCGACGCCATTCTGCTCTACGCCCTCCACCATCCCGTCCCCGTAGCCGACGAGTATCTCCGCCGCATCGTCCGCCGCCACCAGCTTCTCAAGCCTCAGCCCGGCCCCAAAGGCTATGAGGCCCTGGCCAAACTCACTCGCCTCACCTTCGCCGCCGATCCTCCAGCCAAACAAGCGCAACTTTTCAACGAGTTTCACGCCCTCACCGTCGCCGTGGGAAAAGCGCACTGCGGCAGAACCGCCCACTGCCCAAGCTGCCCCCTGGCCGCGGATCTTCAATTCGTTCCGAGCCGCAAAGCAAAACGGAAATCCACTGGTTAAAATGGTCGCAGGCTCACCCATCATGGCGAAGAAATCTCGACAGCGCAAATCCCGGCTCAAGCACACACCGGAAACGCCGGCCGCCACAACCGTTCCCCTTGCTCCCGCAACCGGCAAGCCGTGGCAGATTGCCGCGGTGTGCCTTGTTCTTGCCGTGATGACCCTCTTCGCCTACCAGGGAGTGCGGCAAAACAGTTTCTTGATCTACGACGACGATCTCTATGTTCTTGAGAATCCGCATGTGCAGCACGGTTTGAACTTTGAGAGCGCCGCGTGGGCGTTCAGTTCCAACTACGCTTCCAACTGGCACCCGATCACGTGGATGAGCCACATGGTGGACTGGAGCCTCTACGGCAGAAGTCCCGTCGGCCCTCACGAAACCAACGTCTGTTTGCACGCCGCCAATTCAATCCTGCTTTTCCTCCTGCTCTTGTACATGACCGGTGCAATTTGGCGATCCGCAAGCGTCGCATTCCTCTTTGCGCTACATCCAGCTCATGTTGAATCCGTTGCCTGGATTGCTGAACGCAAGGATCTGCTCTGCGCGCTTTTCTGGTACGCTACAGCACTGGCGTACGCGCGGTATGTCCGTAAGCCTTCATGGAAACGCTTCGCATGGGTAGCCTGTGGCTTTGCCTTCGCTCTCATGTCGAAACCGATGGCGGTCACGCTTCCCTTCACCCTGCTGTTGCTTGACTTGTGGCCCCTGCGCCGAATCACGTTCTCCACGGAAAAACGCGCGCGGTGGTTCTCTTCATTTTGGAAGTTATGCCTTGAAAAATGGCCGCTCTTTATGATGTCGGCCATCTCCTGCGTTATTACCTTCTGTGCCCAGCGAGCCGGCGGCGCGGTCATCGAGTTTCAATTCCTCTCCGTATGGGAGAGATTCTCGAACGCGGTCATCAGCTACTGGCGCTACTTGCGGATCCTGTTCTGGCCCGATCATCTAAGAGCCTACTATTTTTACGATTTCCATCACATCAATATTTTGGCGGCGATGTTATCGGCCCTTGCGCTCATCCTCTTAACAACCGTCTGCTGGCTTCTCCGCAAGAGCAAACCCTACTGCCTCGTCGGCTGGCTGTGGTTCCTGGGAACGCTTGTGCCGGTCATCGGCATCATGCAAGTCGGCGTTCAGTCCATGGCCGAGCGCTACACCTATATTCCCTTCATCGGCCTTTTCGTCGCCCTGGTCTGGCTGGCTGGCGATGCCGTCGCCAACTCCCCAAAGATCCGCCTCGCGGCGCAACTGATTGTGGTCCTGATCATCGCGGCCTGCGCAGCAAAAACCTATGCGCAGGTAAAAATGTGGAAAGATACGGTTACGCTTTTCAGCCACGTTCTTGACATTGACCCGCGCGGTGAATTTCCCACTTCCATTTTGGGCGCGGCATACCTGCGGCAGGGCAATCTCACCGGGGCGGAACAATATTTTGAGCGCTCACTGGCATACAGTCCTGACTGGACCGTCACTCTAGGCTATTCAGCCGCCTGCCTGATGCAGACCAATGACCCGCGCAATCTGCCTCTGGCCAAGCAGCGTCTCGATCGCCTCATGAGTCTTGCCCCCGACGATATCGATACCCTCTTAGCCATGGCGGAATGGTCGAATTTGATGGGCGATCCGAAGGATGGAGAGTTGTATAGCAGACGGGTGCTTGCCACGCATCCCGATTACGTCAGGGTGCGGCTTTATCTTGGCGACGCTCTCCAGGCACAAAGAAAACTGTCTGAAGCCGTCGATCAGTATCACCAGGTGATTGCCATGGAGCCGTACAACTACATTGCACACAGCAATCTGGCGAATACTCTTGACGGAGAGGGGTTCCACCGGGAAGCTCTGGAGGAATTCCGGCTTTCCCTCGCCATCAAGCCCGATCAGGCAACCCCTCACGCCAAAATCGGCCGTATCCTCGAATTGGCGCGCCAGTACCCCCAAGCGGCGGAGGAACTGACCCAGGCGCTGCTGTATAACTCAAACGACTCGCATGCGCAAAACGATCTCGGCGTAGCCCTTTTTCAACTGGGCAGCTATCAAGAAGCAGCCAAGCATTTCGGTGAAGCGGTGCGCATCGATCCGGCCTACGCCGATGCCCGGCAAAATCTCGCGCTCGCTCAAGCCCGGCTGCAATACGAAAAACCGCAAAGCGCAACAAAATAAAGCCTCAGGAATCAAGCTCCCGTTCGCTGAAACGCTCACTGTTCTATGCCAAATTCAGCGGACTCGGGGCGTTCAACTTGACAAGCCATCGTGACCGGATTTAAATTTGTTCGTTATTAGAACAAAATATCGTTCGCGGCTGGGATTCTTGCTCAGCCCGGAGGCTTCAAGGTGATACCAGGCGGAAAATCCGGCCCCGTCCTTGCGGCCGCCTCCGCCTTCTATATCCCTCAAAAGATTGGCCCCCTCTCCGCCGGCTGCAACCTCACTTCCGGCTCGCCGCACGCCAACGCGCACCGGCCCTTTATCATGATTGCGCCGGTCCAATCGGCCGCTGCTTGTGCGCAAACGAAAGGAGCAACATGGAAGCCTGTTCAAGACGTAGTTTTCTCCGGGGTGCGGGTATGACTGCCGCAGCCTTTGCCGCCAGCTCATCCCTCGGCATGGCCAAGACGCCGAAATCCCCATTCAAAATCGCCGTCATCAACGATGAGATCTCGCAGGACTTTGACCACGTCTGTTACGTCATCTCGCACGACTTCGGCCTGAGCTGGATCGAGCTTCGCTCCATGTGGGATAAGAACACCATGGACCTCAGCGATGTCCAGATCGCCGAGGCGCAAAAGATTCTAGCCAAGTACAACCTGCGGGTAACCGATATCGCCAGCCCCCTCTTCAAAACCGACTGGCCCGATGCGCCCCGCTCGAAGTTCAGCACCACCGGCGATATGCACGGCGCGTCCATATCGCTTTCAAGCAGCAGGACGAAATTCTTGAACGCGCCATCGCCCGAGCCAAACAGTTCAACACTGACAAGGTTCGCTGCTTCGACTTTTGGCGCCTCGACGACGTTGCGCCCTATCGCGCGGCCATCGATGAGAAACTGCGCTCCGCTGCTGAGATCTGCCGGCAAGCAAGACATTCTGCTGGTGCTTGAAAACGAGATGGCCTGCAATACGGCCACTGGCCGCGAAGCTGCGCGAACCTTGAGCGCCGTTCCGTCGCCGCATTTCGCGCTCAACTGGGATCCATGCAATGCCGTGATGCGAGGCGAACTCGATGCATTCCCCACCGCCTGGAAGCTTCTGCCAAAAGACCGCATTCACCATTGCCATGTGAAGAACGCCGCCAAAAACGCCGATGGCAAGGTCGAGTTGTCTCCGGTCGATAAAGGAATCATCGACTGGACGGCGCAGTTCCGCGCGCTCAAGCAGGCCGGTTTTCACGATGCCGTCAGTCTTGAGACCCACTGGCATGGCGGCGGTACGCCGGAGCAATCCAGCCGCATCAGCTGGGCAGGCATGAAACAGGCCCTTAAAGACTCCGGGACTCTTTAGCCCTGCAGAAGATTTCGTCACTAACTCAGCAACTAACTCGCTAGCACACTTGGCTGGTTTAAATGGAGATACAAATTGGTTACTCGACGTGAATTTCTCGATACTCTTGCAGTAGGCGCGGCGGGCCTTGCTATTCAATCCACCGCCAAGAGCTATGGCCAGATTCTGGGCTCCAACGATCGCCTCAACTTTGCCGTGATCGGCCTCCATTCGCGCGGCTATGCGCATCTCTCGGCCTGCAGGCGAACAAGGATGCGGCCCGCATCTCGCATGTTTGCGATGTGGACGGCGATGTGCTGAAAAAGTTCGCTGAAAAGGCGAAGGTAGAGCTGGGTTACGCTCCCACCGCCGACAAGGATTTTCGCAACATCCTGCAGTCAAAGGAAGTGGACGCCATCACCATCGCCACGCCCGACCACTGGCACGCTCCCATGGCCATCGCCGGCGTGCAGGCCGGCAAGCACGTCTATGTTGAAAAGCCATGCAGCCACAATCCTGCCGAAGGCGCGTTGCTGGTTGAGGCGCAGCAAAAATACGGCAAGCTGGTGCAGATGGGCAACCAGCGGCGTTCCGACCCCACTTACATTGAAGCTATCGACAAGATTCACAATGGCCTGATCGGCAGGCCTTACTTCGCCAAAGCCTGGTACAGCAACACCAGAAAGTCGATCGGCATCGGCAAGGAAGTCCGGTTCCGCCGCAACTCGATTGGGATCTCTGGCAGGGACCGGCGCCGCGCAGGCCCTATAAAGACAATATTCATCCTTATAACTGGCATTGGTTCAAGATCTGGGGCACCGGCGAGACCCTGAACAACGGCACGCATGAGGTGGATGTCTGCCGCTGGGCGCTCGGAGTCGACTATCCGAACACGCATCTCGTCCGTCGGGCGGAAGATACCACTTCAAAGACGATTGGCAGTTTTATGACACTCTGGTCACCAACTTTGAATACGACGACAAGATGATCTCCTGGGAAGGCAAGTGCTGCCAGGGGATGAAGTATTACAATCGCGACCGCGGTGCGGTCATCATGGGGACCACAGGTTCGATCCTTCTGGAGCCGGGCGGCTACGAAGTCTACGATCTCAAGGGCGAAAAAATCTCTGAGATGAAGGCCGCGCAGAAGCAAGTATCTTCCGACCTGGTCGGCAGCGACTCCATGACGGATCATCACTTTGCAAACTTCATCGCCGCAATCCGCAATGGCGAAAAGCTCCACTCTCCCGTCTCCGTCGGCAACATCGCCGTCACCATGCTGCAACTCTCAAATATTTCCTGGGAAGTAAACCGCGAACTTCAGATCGATCCTGCGGACGGAAAGATTCAGCACGATGCGGAAGCAATGAAGATGTGGGGACGGCGAATACGAGAAAGGCTGGGCGCCGCATCTCTAGGCGCCCGGTGCATCCTGATCTGCAGGCACTGCGGCCAGGAGCACCCGAGGAAAAGATCGCTTATGAAACAAACCTATTCACGCCGCAATTTTATTCAATCAGGCGCGCTCGTTACGGCCGCGTGCGCAGCTTCTACAGCTGTTCCCTCCTTCGCTCAAACTGCACCTGCTTCAGGCAAACCATCGCCGATTCACCTGGGACTGGCCAGTTACACTTTCCGCAATTTCACCCGCGCACAGTTGATCGGATTCATGAAGCAGCTCAACCTCACTGCTCTGAACGCCAAAAATGTCAAAGACCATCTTCCCTTCCGATCCGCAGGAAGAGCTGAAAGCCCTGGAGGACTATGCCGCGGCCGGCATTCAACTCCACGCTGCCGGAACCATCGGCTTCCTCAAAGACGACGATGACGATATGCGCGGCAAGTTTGAGTACTGCAAGCGAGCCGGGATTCGAGTGATAGTCGCCGGCGGCGCGGCTCCCGCAATCCTTCCCCGCATTGAGAAATTCGTGAAGGAGTACGACATAAGAATCGCCATCCACAACCACGGACCCGAGGATAAGTTGTGGCCCTCGCCGCTCGATGTGCTGAAGGCGGTAGAAGAATATGGACCCGCGCATGGGATGCTGCATGGACATAGGCCACGCTGCCCGCGCAGGCACTGATGTCGTTCAAGCGATTCACGACCGTTGGCCCGCGGCTGTTCAACATGCATATGAAAGATTTGACGAATTTTGAAGCCAAGGAGCTTCAGGTAAGCCGTGGGAGACGGCATCATGCCGGTGCGCGAAATTTTTGAGGCTCTCATTGCGACCAATTACAAGGGATTTGTCGACCTTGAGTATGAGATGAATGAAGAAGATCCGATGCCTGGAGTCATAAGCAGCTTCGCATATATGCGGGGCGTTTTGGCGGGCATGGGATATCGTAGCCACGAGTAATGCGAAAGAGCAGGATCGAGTTATGCTGATCCACGAAGACCGTTTATTTCCCGCCGAAGAGGCACGCGAAAGATAGCCAGAGCTCTCTACGCGCACGTTCGCGCCCTGCCCATCGTCAGCCCGCACGGGCATACGCAGGCGGCCTGGTTCGCAAGGAACGAGCCCTTTCCCGACCCGGCAACGCTGTTCGTGCAGCCCGATCACTATGTCTTCCGCATGCTCTACAGCCAGGGCGTCTCGCTGGACGACCTGGAGATCGGCCAGCCGGAGCTGAAGGATCCGCGCAAGGTCTGGCGCATCTTCGCCAGCCACTACTATCTGTTTCGCGGAACGCCCACGCGCATGTGGCTGGATTTCGCTTTTCAGGAACTCTTTGGACTGGAGGAGCGGCTCTCAGCAAAGACCGCCGACCTTTACTTCGACACCATCTCCGAAAAACTGCAGCACGCCGGAGTTCCTGCCCCGCGCGCTCTACGAGCGCTTCAATCTTGAAGTGCTGGCCACCACCGATTCTCCCCTCGACTCGCTGGCCGATCACCAGGCCATTCGCGACTCCGGCTGGAAGGCGCGGATTCTGCCCACCTTCCGTCCCGATCCGGTCGTCGATCCGGAGTTTGACGGATTTGCCAGCGAACATCACACAGCTGGGCGAGCAGACCGGCGAAGACACCACCACCTGGACCGGCTATCTGAATGCGCTGCGCAAGGCGCGCGCTCGCTTCAACGCGCTCGGCTGCACGGCCACCGACCACGGCCATCCCACCGCGCAGACCGCCGATCTTCCCGCCTCCGAAGCCGCGGAGCTCTTTCGCCGCATAGTCTCGCCGGCAAGGCCGACCGCTGCGCAGCAGGAGCTCTTCCGCGCGCAGATGCTCACCGAGATGGCCGCGATGAGCCTGGAAGACGGCCTGGTGATGCAGATTCATCCGGGCAGCGTGCGCAACCACAATCGCAAAATCTATGAGCGCTATGGCCGCGACATGGGCGCGGATATTCCCCGGCCCACCAACTACGTGGACGCGCTGCGCCCCTTGCTCGACCGCTTCGGCAACGAGACCAAGCTGACCATCATTCTTTTCACGCTGGACGAATCAACTTACAGCCGCGAGCTGGCTCCGCTGGCCGGGCACTATCCCTGCCTGCGCCTCGGGCCCCCGTGGTGGTTCCATGACAGTCCCGAGGGCATGATGCGTTTCCGCGAGCAGGCCACCGAGACGGCGGGCTTCTACAATACGGTGGGCTTCAACGACGACACCCGCGCCTTTCTCTCCATTCCCGCGCGGCACGATGTGGCGCGGCGCATGGACTGCGCATTCCTGGCCAGGCTGGTCAGCCGAACACCGGCTGGACGAAGACGAAGCATTTGAAGTGGCGCACGACCTGGCCTACGGGCTGGTGAAGAAGGCATACAAGTTATAAGGAGCCATGAATGGCGGCAAGCAGCGGAATCTGGATACGCAGGACAGAGGACTCGTCATCGATCGGCGCACGGATCGGGCACGTGCGCTGGACCATCTGCGCCATGCTCTTCGCCGCCACCTCCATCAACTACATGGACCGCCAGGTCCTTGCCCTCCTCAAGCCCACTCTTATGAAACCGATTACCGAGCACGGCATCGGCATGACCGAAGTGGGCTACGGCCACATCACTGCGCCTCTTTATGGTCGCCTATGCACTCGGCCTGCTGGTCGCGGGGCGCTTCGTCGACAAGGTTGGCACGCGCATCGGCTACATGGTCATCATGGCCGTCTGGAGCCTCTCGGCCATGGGCCACGCGCTGGCCAACTCCGTGCTTGAGTTCGGCATTGCGCGCTTCACGCTGGGCCTGGGCGAATCGGGCAACTTTCCCGCCGCCATCAAGACCAAGGCCGAGTGGTTCCCGCAGAGCGAGCGCTCGCTGGCTACCGGCATCTTCAACTCCGGCGCAAACCTCGGCGCCATCCTGGCGCCCATCATCGTGCCCTGGGTGACCATCTACTACGGCTGGCACGCGGCCTTTCTGGTCACCGGCGTCTTCAGCGCAACGTGGATTCTGCTGTGGTTCAGCAAATACCGCAAGCCCGCCGACCACCCCACGCTCACCGGCGCCGAACTGCGCCACATCTACCAGGAAGCAGCCGAGGAGATGGGCCCATCCGTACCCTGGACGCAAATTGCTCGGTCACCGCCAGACCTGGGCATTTACTGCCCAAATTCCTCACCGATCCCATCTGGTGGTTCTTTCTTTTCTGTCTGCCTTCATATTTCAGCACAAAATTCCATCTGGATCTTTCCCATCTTGGACTTGCCGCTCATCATCGTCTACAGCGCCTCGACCGTCGGCAGCATCGCCGGAGGCTGGCTGCCCGCTCCTTTCCTCCGCTTCGGGCTCACGACTACCCGCGCGCGACTGGCGGCCATGCTACTCTGCGCCTGCCTGGTCGTTCCCGTTTTCCTGGTCAACTATCTCAGCTCCGAGTGGGTCGCTATCGGGCTGCTCAGCCTGGCGCCGCGGCGCATCAGGGCTGGTCGGCCAATCTCTTCACCACCGCCTCGGATATGTTTCCGCGCAGCGCCGTGGGCTCTGTCACCGGCATCGGCGGCATGGCCGGAGCGGCCGGCGGCGCGCTGTTTATGAACTGTACCGGCTACATTCTGCAATTCACGCACAGTTACGCAAGTCTCTTCGCCATTGCCGCCAGCGCCTACCTTATCGCATTTCTTATCATCGTCCTGCTTGCTCCCGGACTGAAGAAAGTGGAGTTAGCCGCATGAGTCTCTATTGCGCAGTTGGAAGCGTCGATACCGATCTCTCTCCGCAGCAGTTGAACGACCTGCTGGCGGAAAGCCTGGCCAAGCTCGGCCCCCGCAACAAAGTGCTGGCCGTGCCGCCCGACCAGAGCCGCGAACACTCCCGCGCCGGCGAGCTGACTCGTTATGCATGGCAGTACTATGGCGACCGGCTCAAGGCGGTTCTTCCCGCTCTCGGCACCCATACCGCCATGCGCCCCGACCAGATCGCGCACATGTTCGGCGATGTGCCGCAGGATCTCTTCCGCGTTCATAACTGGCGCACCGATATCGAGACCCTCGGCGAAGTTCCCGCCGAGTTTATCCGCGAGCAGTCGGAAGGCAAGCTGAATTATGCCTGGCCGGCGCAGGTCAACAAGCTCATCTCGCAGGGCGGCTTCGACCTGATTCTTTCCATCGGCCAGGTCGTGCCCCATGAAGTCATCGGCATGGCCAACTACACCAAGAACATTCTGGTGGGCACGGGCGGCCGCGAAGGCATCAACCGCAGCCACTATCTGGGCGCCGTCTACGGAATGGAGCGCATCATGGGCCGCGCCGATCAATCCCGTGCGCAACGTGCTCAACTACGCCTCCGATCATTTCCTTGGCAATCTGCCCATCGTCTACGTGCTGACCGTGGTCGGACGCGGAGCAGACGGCGGGCTGGCCGTGCGCGGCCTCTTCATCGGCGATGACATCGAGTGCTTTACCCTGGCCGCCGAACTGAGCCTCAAGGTCAACTTCGAGATGCTCGACGAGCCGATCAAGAAGGCCGTCGTCTATCTCGATCCGCAGGAGTTTCACTCCACCTGGCTCGGCAACAAGGCCATCTATCGCACCCGCATGGCTCTGGCCGACGGCGCGGAGCTGATCATCCTCGCTCCGGGCGTAAAGGAATTCGGCGAAGACAAGACCATCGACGTCTTGATCCGCAAATACGGCTACCGCGGCACTCCGGCAACGCTCAAGGCGGTCGAAGCCAATGCCGATCTGGCCAACGATCTGAGCGCCGCCGCGCACCTGATTCACGGCTCGTCCGAAGGCCGCTTCAAAATCACCTGGTGCCCCGGCCACCTCACCAAGAAAGAGATTGAGGGCGTCGGCTTTGAATATGGCGATCTGGCAACCATGCTCAAGCGCTACGATCCCGCCAAGCTCAGCCACGGGCAAAACAAGGTCGACGGCGAAGAGATTTTCTTCATCGCCAATCCAGGATTGGGGCTGTGGGCGCACCGCAGCCGGCTTTAAGTGCAGGTCGAATGAATAAGATTAACTGACGAAATTGAAAAAGAGGTGCAAATTGGATAAAAGAAGCAGCCGTTGCAAGTGGACAGAAGCAGGAGAAAGCAAATAATCTCTCCTTCGATTTGGCGGAACTGACGAAGATGTACGACTTCACGGGGAAGACCGTGGCCATTACCGGCGGCGCCGGAGTTCTGGGCGGCGAAATTGCCCACGCACTGGCCGGATGCGGCGCAAAGGTCGCCATCCTCGACGTGAATGCTGAAGCCGGCAAGGCGCTGATCGATGGTTTTGGCGAGCGCGGCAAGCAACTCACGTTTTTCAAGTGCGATGTGCTTGATCGCGAAAGCATCGGCCAGACAGCTCACGAAGTCGTGAGCCATTTCGGCAAGCTCGATTGCCTGATCAACGGCGCGGGAGGCAATAAGCCCCAGGCCACAACCAGCGCCGACTTGAAGTTTTTTGATCTTCCCGCCGACGCCATTCGCTGGGTCTTCGAATTGAATGTGCTGGGAACGATTCTGCCCTCGCAGGCATTCGGCAAGGTGATGGTGGAGCAAGGCTACGGCGTGATACTGAATATTTCCTCGATGAACAGCTTCCGTCCGCTCACCCGCATTCCCGCCTACTCGGCGGCAAAAGCAGCGGTCAGCAACTTCACTCAGTGGCTGGCTGTGCACATGGCTCAGGAATACACACCGAAGATTCGCGTCAACGCCATCGCCCCCGGTTTCTTCCTCACCAATCAGAACCGCTTTTTGATGACCGACAAAGAGACCGGCGAATGGACCCCGCGCGGCAAGACAATCATCGGGCACACGCCCATGGGCCGCCTGGGCGAATCAAGAGATCTGTTTGGCTGCGTTCTTTGGCTGCTTTCGCCTGCTTCAGAGTTTGTAACCGGCGTGGTAATCCCAGTCGATGGCGGCTTTTCCGCATTCAGCGGCGTGTAGGCATCAAGCAGGATCATCGCGACGCGTGCGCAACCATAGGCACTCGTGCTTTGAGGGACGGCACGAGTGCGGCATCAACCAATAACTCCGGGTAACATTGACATATGGGCGCAATAAACAAACTATGACGAGGATTGCCGGTATGAATAGAAGAAAATATTTCACGCTCATCGCAAGCGCAGCTTTGATCTTGCCCGGAGTAACAATGCGTGTTGCGGGTCAAGAAGGCGCGACTGCTGTCAAAGTCTCTCCCGCGACCATGCCGCGCGTCGGCACGATCGATGAGCGCTTTCAGTCCTATAACATCGAAATGGTCGAAGTTACAGGCGGCAGATTCTGGAAGCCATATGACCAGCCAGGAGATGCGACTCAGTCAACAACTAAGGAAGCGCCGTCAGACAAGTCCGCCGACGAGGATCAATCCCGCTTTCAATACCGGCCGCCCATCGATCTGACCAATCCCCGTCTGCGCAAACTGGCCGCAGCCCTGGGCCCTGCATACGTGCGCATCAGCGGCACCTGGGCAAATACCACTTACTTTCAAAACTCCGACGATCCAGCGCCGCCCACTCCGCCCAAAGGATTCAACGGCGTGCTCACGCGCCAGGAATGGAAGGGCGTGATCGACTTCTCGCAAGCCGTCGATGCGAAGATCGTAACTTCCTTCGCCATCAGTCGCTGGAACCCGCGACGCCGCCGGCGTGTGGACCCCGAATCTTGCGCAGCAGTGGGTTGCCTATACCAAATCCGTCGGCGGCAACATTGCTGCGGCTGAATTTATGAATGAGCCAAACATTGCCATGGACGGCGGCGGCGCGCCCAAGGATTACAGCGCGGCAGACTTTGGCCGCGATATCGCAGTCTTCCACGCCTTTCAAAAGCAGTATTTGCCCGACATGTTGTTCCTCGGTCCCGGCGGCTCAGGAGAAGCTACTCCGGCTACAGTGGCGGCAATCCCCGCACTCCCAACCGTTGACTTGATGAAGGCGACCGGCCCGGTCTTCGATGCATTCTCCTATCACTTTTATGGAGCGGCTTCCAGCCGGTGCGCGGCCTACGGCGGGGATGCAAATACCACTCTGGATGCGGCGCTGTCGGAACGATGGCTCGGAAAGACCGGAATTGTTGAGGAGTTTTACAGCAATCTCCGCGACCGTTTTGAGCCCGGCAAACCTCTTTGGCTCACTGAAACAGCGCAGGCAGCCTGCGGAGGCGACCGCTGGGCCTCGACTTATCTGGATAGCTTCCGCTATCTCAATCAGCTGGGAACCCTGGCCAAACGCGGCGTTCAGGTAACTATGCATAACACGCTTGCCGCCAGCGACTACGCTCTTACTCGACACGAAGACTTACACCCCGCGCCCCAACTATTGGTCGGCCTACATCTGGCGCAAGCTGATGGGAACCACCGTCCTCGATCCCGGCCCCTCACCCGCACCAACCTTGCATCTCTTTGCGCATTGCCTGCGCAATCACCCCGGCGGCGTCGCACTGCTGGCGCTCAATACCAGCAAGACTGACGCGCAATCCATTCAAGCTTCCCACCGCGTCGGAGCGCTACAATCTCACCGCTCGTGAGCTGACGGACAGAGTGGTTTTCTTGAACGGAAGTGAACTCAAGCTAGGCCCCGGCGATGCCCTTCCCGAACTGAAAGGAACGGCTACGCATGCGGGAACAATCACCTTTGCGCCCGCGAGCATTACCTTTCTTGCGTTTCCCAATGCCCGCAACGCAAGCTGCCAATAATGATGGGCGCGAAATTGATTTTGCAGTAACTAACTCGAAGAGATTCAGGAGAATGTATGCCAGAAGCATCATGTGATATCGGCCTCATCGGCCTCGCCGTCATGGGACAGAATCTTGTCCTCAACATGAACGACCACGGCTTCAAAGTTGCCGTCTTCAACCGCACCGTTTCCAAGGTGGACGACTTCCTCGCCAACGAAGCCAAGGGCACCCAGGTTGTCGGCGCCCACTCCATCGAAGAGTTGGCCGGCCTGCTCAAGCGGCCGCGCCGCGTCATGCTGATGGTCAAAGCCGGCGACACCGTCGACCAGATGATCGACCACGTGCTGCCGTACCTTGAGGCGGGCGACATCATCATCGACGGCGGTAACTCGCTGTTTACCGACTCCAACCGCCGCACCAAAGATCTGGCCGCCAAAGGAATCCTCTTCATCGGCACCGGCGTCTCCGGCGGCGAAGAAGGCGCGCGCTTCGGCCCCTCCATCATGCCCGGCGGCAATCCCGCCGCATGGCCGCACGTGAAGGCAATTCTTCCAGTCCATCGCCGCCAAGGTCGAAGACGGAACGCCCTGCTGCGACTGGGTGGGCGAAGACGGCGCCGGCCACTTCGTCAAGATGGTCCACAACGGCATCGAGTACGGCGACATGCAGTTGATCTGCGAAGCCTACGATCTGCTGCAGCGCGGCCTTGGCCTCACCGCCGATGAGCTGCACGAAGTCTTCGCCGACTGGAACAAGGGCGAGCTGGACAGTTATCTGATCGAGATTTCCAGCCATATCTTCGCCAAGAAGGACGACGACGGCAAGCCGCTCGTCGATAAGATTCTCGACACCGCCGGCCAGAAAGGCACGGGCAAGTGGACCGTCTTCAGCGCGCTCGATCTCGGCCAGCCGGTAACTCTCATCGGCGAGTCGGTCTTTGCGCGCTGCCTCTCGGCGCTCAAGGAGGAGCGCGTCGAAGCCTCGAAGATTCTTGAAGGGCCGCGCGCCAAGCCCGCCGTCGGCGACCGCGCCGCATTTATTGAAGATGTGCGCCGCGCGCTTTACTGCTCCAAGATCATCTCCTACGCGCAGGGTTACATGCTGCTCAGGGCCGCCGCCAAAGAGAATGGCTGGAACCTGAACATGGGCGGCATCGCGCTGATGTGGCGCGGCGGATGCATCATTCGCAGCCGCTTCCTGGGCAAGATCAAAGAGGCCTTCGACAAGAATCCAGCACATCGATAATCTGCTGCTCGACAGCTTCTTCTCTTCAGCGCTCAATCAGTACCAGGCCTCGTGGCGCAAGGCTCTGATCCACGCCGTTGAACTCGGCGTGCCCACCCCGGCGTTCTCCACCGCCCTGGCGTTCTTTGACGGCTACCGCACCGAGCGCCTGCCCGCCAATCTGCTGCAGGCGCAGCGCGACTACTTCGGCGCGCACACCTACGAGCGCATCGACAAGCCGCGCGGCGAATTCTTCCACACCAACTGGACGGGCCGCGGTGGCCGGGTTTCGTCCTCAACTTACACCGTTTAGGTTGACTGGTAGTTTGCTGTATCAATAGCGAACTGCCCCAGGTCTCGATTCACTCGCTTCCTGGGGCAGTATCGCAGATGGAAAGTGCCGAAATGCCCACCCCGCGTTTATCCTTCACGAACAATCTGAGCGCTTCAAACAAAATCCCGCGGCAGATCAATCGCAACCTTATTTTCAACCAGATTCGCACCCGCCAGCCCATCTCACGCGCAGATCTCGCGCGCGTCTCGGGACTGCAACGAAGCACCGTCTCGCTCATCGTCGAGGAGTTGCTCGCCGAAAAATGGATCGTCGAGGGATCGCTTGGCAGGCTTCCGCGCGGCCGTAGGCCAACCTTTCTCAATCTGAACAGCCAGCGCGGCGTGCTTGCATTGGATATTCACCCCGCGCAAACCACAATGGCCGTTACGGACCTGGGCGGAAATATTCTTGAGCAAAGACTGATCAGCTCTCCCCGAGAATCCGCAACAGGTAATCGGCGCAATTGTGAAGGCGATCGAAAAGATGATTGCCGATCACAGCGGCCGGTCTTTCGACGGCATCGGCATGAGCCTGCCCGGCCGTCTTGACCTTCAGCTCGATAAGTCCAACCTGGATAAACCCATCTTCGCGCCCAACATCAACTGGCCCATCGGTCGCATCAAGTCTCGCGTGGAAGAAGCTACCGGTTTGCCTGTCATTGCAGATAACGTGGCCAACGCCTGCGCATTGTCTGAAATCTGGTTTGGCTTGAGTGACGGAATGCACGATCTGGTCGTCGTAAATGTCTCTGAAGGACTGGGCACAGGGATTTTTGCAAACGGTAGAATCCTTCGCGGCGAAGGCGGCTTTGCCGGTGAGTTCGGGCATGTGCAGGTGGATCCGAATGGATTGCCTTGCTCGTGTGGAAGCAGAGGTTGCTGGGAGACCGTAGCCTCCAATCGGGCCGGAATGCGTTATTACGCTGAGATCGCGGGTAGGCCTTCCGCGTCGTTCGAGTCTCTTCTCAAATTGGCTGAAGAAGGAGACGCGGCTGCCAAACAGTCCATCGATAAAATGTGCATCGCGCTCGGCCGCGGAATGCAGATGATCGCATCAGCTCTCGCGCCCAGCGAGATCGTGGTCGTTGGCGACATAACCACACTGTGGCAGTACGCGGGCCCGCGGATTGAAGCGGAGATGCGCCGCAATCCATCGATCAAGGCGCCTGGTCTTCGGCCCGCACAGGAAGGCAACAGGGCGCGCCTGCGCAGTGCTGTCGCACTGGTGATGAATGAGAATCTGCTCTAAGCGCGGGCGTGTAAGAGGCTACGATCTTCAACCCGGATGCGAACCGTTGCCGTGATTCTCTCTTTGCATGGCGAGACGGCTGACAGCATCGCATTGCTTCGCCATTTCCTGCACCGATAGTCCCTTTTCTGCGAGCGCGCCTGTCGGGCATGCCTGCACGCATTTGCCGCAGCCGGTGCAGTTCCCCGCCTGCCCCCAATCATCCCTCAGGTCGCTCACGATCCGCGCATAAATTCCGCGCGAAGCAACCTCCCACACATTCGCTCCCTCCAGCTCCGCGCAAACCCTCACGCAGCGCGTGCACAGAATGCAGCGATTGTGATCCAGCACAAAGCGGCTGTGGGTCATATCCACGGGCAGGCGAGGATTGTTATAGGAGTAGCGCACGTGCGTAATGCCCAGCGATTGCGCCATCGCTTGAAGCTCGCAATGGCTGTTCGAAACGCACGCCGAGCAAATGTGGTTGCGCTCCACCAGCAGCAGCTCGACCGCCATCTGCCGGTAGAGCGTCAGTTTCGCCGAAGCAGTCTTGATCGACATTCCCTCCTGCATCGGCGTGGTGCAGGCCGGCAGCAGGCGGTCAGTACCCGCAAGCTCCACCATGCACACCCGGCAGGCGCCCACCGCGCTCAGCCCCTTCAAATAGCAGAGCGTCGGAATCTGCTTCCCGTTGGCGCGCGCCGCCTCCAGAATCGTCTGTCCTTCCTGCGCGGTCACCAGTTCCCCATCGATGCGAACTGAAATCGTTTTGTTGGTCAACGCGACGCTCCTTTCTCACTCTCATGGGTCTCAGGTTGCGCTGGCGGTGATTCTCAAATCGCAGCGCAGGCAGCGGCGGCATTCCTCAAGCGCCTCTTCCGGAGCTGAGACTCGGAATCACCTCCTGCTCCGAGCGAACGCGAATCTTCGCGTCCACGGCATGGGCCTCGTGACGGCGGCTGAGGCTCGGCTCTCCCGGCGTCTGGCGGCTGTATTCGAAATCCGGAAAGAGCCGTTCCCAGCGGCTCTCGCCCATCAATCGCTCGTCGATCTTCCGCGCCGCCTGCTTGCCTCCGCCCATCGCATTGGATACGTTCGATGCGCCGGTGATCACGTCTCCGCCCGCATAGAAATTCGGGCGGCTGGTCTCCAAAGAGAATCGATCCACAACGATCGTTCCCTCTTCTTTCAGTTCCAGTCCCGAGGCGCGGCAGAAATCCTGATCGAACGTCTCGCCCACCGCGAGAATCACGCTGTCGCACTCGAAGCGCTGCACCTCATCGGTTGCGAATCGGCCTTCTGCGTCCGGATTTGTCATATTCGCCCAGCCGCGTCTTCACAATCTCAATGGCCTTCACATTTCCTTCCGCGTCGCCAACAATGCGATGCGGCGCGGCCAGAAAGACAAAACGCACGCCCTCATCCTCGGCCGCCTGAATCTCCTCGTCGATAGCCGGCATATCCTTGCGCTCGCGGCGATAGAGAATGGTGACCTGCGCTCCCATCCGCAGCATCGTCCGCGCCGAATCGATCGCCGCATTGCCGCCGCCGATCACCGTCACGCGCGAGCCCATCTCCACCTTTTCCCTTTTGGCCACCGACTCCAGGAACGGCAGCGCCGGATGCACCCCCTTCAACTCCGTTCCGGGAAGATAGAGCCACGATTCCTTCCAGGTTCCAATGGAAAGAAAGACCGCATCGAAGCGAGTCGCCAGTTCGTTCAGCGGTAGATCGATTCCCACTCTGACGCCGAACTCCATCTTCACGCCCACTCCCTCAATCAAATCCAGCTCCCGCCGCAGCATTGATTTCGGCAGCCGATACTCGGGAATGGCATAGCGCAGCATTCCGCCCGCTTCGTCGCGCTCTTCGAAAATTGTTACGTCGTGCCCCAGCATGGCCAGGTAGAATGCAGCCGTCAACCCGGTCGGTCCGGATCCGGCCACGGCTACCCTGTGACCCGTCGGCTGGAAGCCGCCGCGCCACAATCCGCTTGAGCATCGGCTCAAAAAGATCAGAATCGATAAATCTGATCCGCAATGGAGCGATGCACCTCGCGCATGTTCACCACTTCATCGAACGATTGGCGGCGGCATCGATTATCGCAAGGATGCTGGCACACGCGCCCCGTCGATGCCGGCAGCGGATTATCCAGAATCACAGACTCGAATGCATCTTCCACTCGCCCCTCCTGATAAAGCTCCAGGAAGCGCGGAATATTCATCCGCAGCGGGCAACTGTTTTCGCACGGTGAAAGCGCCAGCTCCTGGCACACTCCGGCGCGGCAGCGATGCGCAACAATATGGTCTTCATATTCCTCGCGGAAGTGGCGGATAGTGGTGAGCACCGGATTCGGCGCCGACTGTCCCAGCCCGCAAAGCGAGCATTCGCGGATCATCCGCCCCAGCTCGTCAAGAAGAGCCAAATGCTCCCGGTTCCCGTTGCCTTCGGTAATCGAATTCAAAATGCGCAGCGCCTTGTTCAGCCCCACCCTGCAAGGCACGCACTTGCCGCAGGACTCGGAATGAGTGAACTCGACAAAGTACCGCGCCACATCCACCATGCAGTTGTCTTCGTCCATCACCACCATGCCGCCGGAGCCCATGATGGAACCAATCTGCGTCAGGCTCTCGTAATCCACCGGCGTATCCAGCATCTCCACGGGAATGCACCCGCCCGACGGCCCGCCGGTCTGCACCGCCTTTACGCGCCGCCCTGACCCGGTGCCTTCACCAATGTCGTAAATAAAGCTCTTCAGCGGAGTGCCCAGCGGCATCTCCACCAGGCCCGTGTTCTTCACCTTGCCCACCAGCGAAAACACCTTCGTCCCCGGGCTCTTCACGCTGCCCGTCTCGGCAAACCACGCCGGACCGCGCGTAACGATGGGAGCAATGTTGCACCAGGTCTCCACGTTATTAATGTTGGTCGGCTTGCCCCACAGACCCTTCTGCGCGGGAAACGGCGGCCGAGGATGCGGCCTCCCGGCAAAGCCTTCGAGCGATGCAATCAGCGCCGTCTCCTCGCCGCAAACAAATGCCCCCGCGCCCTGCACCAGATCGATATTGAAGTTGAATCCGCGCCCCAGAATATCGGTGCCCAGCAATCCATAAGCCCGCGCCTGCTCGATTGCCTTGGTCAGCCGCCGCACCGCCAGCGGGTACTCCGCGCGCACATAAACAATCCCTTCCGTAGCGCCCATCACGTAAGCGCCAATGATCATCCCTTCCAGCAGCGAGTGCGGATCGCCCTCGATCTCGTTGCGATTCATATACGCGCCGGGATCGCCCTCATCCGCGTTGCAGATAATGTACTTTGTCTCCGCCTTGGCCTTGGCCAGAAAATCCCACTTGTTGCCGGTCAGGAATCCCGCGCCGCCGCGTCCGCGCAGCCTGGCCGCCTTGATCTGCTCGATCACCGCATCCGGCCGCCCATCGATCAGCACTTTATAAAGCGCCTGGTACCCGCCGACCGCAATGTATTCCTCAATATCTCCAGGATTGATCAGCCCGCAATTGCGAAGCACAATCCTCTTTTGCCCCTTGAAAAACGGAATCGTGTTCCACGCCGGAATATCCGGATAACCCTGCCCGTATTTCAGATGCGCGGTAATGTGATCCCATTCCTCCACCTTGCAATAAATCAGGTCGGCGGGCAGCATCCCAGTCGACAGGCTCTCCAGAATCCTTCCCGCATCGTTGGCATGCACATGGTGCAGCACCACCAGCGGATTGCCCGGCAGCCGCACGCTAACCAGCGGCTCCTGAAAGCACGACCCCAGGCAGCCCACTCCGGTCAGCAGCACATCCAGCCCGTTCCGCTGGATCCCCTCATTCAGTGCGTGATAAACCTCTTCGGCGCCGTTGCCGCGGCCGCAGGTTCCCATGCCCACCGTCAGCCGCGGAACCGCCGGCATCAGCTTCGCAAGCCCTGACTCGCGCACCGCATTGAACGCGCCAATATCCAGAATTCGCTGCATCATTTCCTCCCCGGCGACAATGCCTTCACTTCCCGCTGCAGCGTGCGCTCGTTCACGTGGCTCAGAATGTGGTGATTCACCTCCACCACCGGCGCCAGCGCGCACTGCCCAAAGCAGGCCACGGTGCGAACCGTGAACCTCTGGTCGGGCGTGGTCAGCGCCAGCTTGTCGGCCTCGGTGGTATCGCCTGCCTCATGCTCGCTCAACCCCAGGTCGAGGCAAAGCTTCTCCAGCAAATCGCGTGAACCCCGCGTGTGGCATGCCGTCCCGCGGCAAACGCAGATCACGTTGTCGCCTTGCGGATCGAGATTGAACAGCGCATAAAACGTAGCGGCGCTATAAATTCTGGCCGCGGGCACACCGGTCTCCTCCGCGATATAGCGCAGCGATTCCATCGATAAATATTTATGTGCATTCGCCGATTGCACCGCCTCCAGAATTCCCAGCAACGCTCCGGGGCGATTCTGGTGCGCGGCGATCGCCTGGTCGATCAGCAGTCTCTCATTCGAACTCAGGACCTCATGGACGGCACTCTGCATGATTCCCCCTTTGATGCCCGAACCGGTCGCAGTCCGGCCCGGTTCTCGCTGCAGCTTGAGAACCTCAGGCATCGAGCCGCTGGCTTCTGGACCCTATCCCGGGGGAGGAAATAAAAAGAAAAAAAGCATTCGCTCGTTGACGCTTCGCAACCCGATGAAAATAAACGTGGCGCTTTCCGGAGCCACGTTCTCCGCACTGAGTTCTCCCCAAAGAGTGTCCGTGGGAACATTGAACTCCAGAGCAAACATTCGGATGTGCCTAACATCACAGATCGATGTGATAACGATGCTTATCCACAACAGAATGTATCAAATAGCGACAATTTTGATGCCGATGATCCGCAAACCAAAATTGCCGATTCGCACGCCTATATAATTCGTCAGTCTTCATTTTTTCAAGCCCATTCCAACCGCTGTGTCCAACTTCGCAATAAACCCGCTCTCCACCTGCCGCCTGAATTTCTCGCTGAACAGGCCCTTCCGGTCGAGGTACTTCTCCATTTTCAGCAGAGGGTCGCCTTCCTGCCAGCATTGGCATTCGATCAGCGTAGGCCCGTCTCCCTTGCGTGCATGCGCAATGGCCTCGCAGGCCACGCGATAAACAGCGACCGCATCATTGCCTTCCACAGCAATGGCGGGAAAACCATAGGACTTTGCCTTCAGCCTGCCACCACCTCCGTTGCTCCGGTTGTCGGGTCTCGCCCCCCGATTCGTGCATTGAGAGACGAAGAAAATCGGTAGTCTCTGCGCGCCTGCAAACTTCAAAGCCTCTAGCCACGATTCGTGATGAATGGATTCACTACTTGCAGAAAACAACTGCTATCTTATGGTCTTTATTTGCCTTGAACGCGACGGCATCCCTGGTGGCCCGTTTCAGCTGTTCGGCGAGGTTTAAGGCCGGGTCGACTCGCATTCAACGGTTGCCGAAACAGCTTCTTCAGCGGCAATCCTTTGATGAAAAGATGGATGAGATCGCCTGGAAGCACCCTTACGGTATCTTCGGGCAGCAGGTCGATCCCCACAGCGGCGGCAATTGCCTCTTGTCCCGCGCCGGCATTGCCGCTCAGGTTATTCATATTAAGCAGGACGCGCGCACGATCCTCAATCATGCGGCACTTGAGCATCGCGGCGTAGATCGCCAGCAATTTCTCGTCTGAGATGAGCGAGAAACCATTGTTGGCGGCTGGGACAGGGATTTGCTTTTTGCTGTTGGTCATCATCGACGGAGGTTACTCATGGTTTGTTGCGATTGTAAATGAGTGCCGACTTGTCGAATTTTTCTGCCGAGCCGTCCCGAAAAGGAAACTAAATGGGTACCGCCCCGCACACAACCGGCAGCGACAAATACAGAAAGTGACTATAATCACATTTGAGAAGGAAATAGACACTTTCCAGAACTCCTCGGAAGGGATTCCGCCACATGGCGACAGGCGACCTCGCCCTGAGTCAAGAACAGGGCGCAATTAGCACGAAAGCACGTGTAATCAACGATTTCAGCATTAACGTGGCAACGGTGAACGGCTCCGGCTCGCAATCTGCCAATAGTGTGCTCCTGAAGAGCATCTTCGGCATGGGCGTTCCGGTCAGCGGAAAGAACCTCTTCCCCTCGAACATCGCCGGCCTTCCCACCTGGTACACCATCCGCGCCAGCAAAGACGGCTACGTTGCCCGCAAGCGCGACGCCGAAGTCCTGGTCGCACTCAATCCCGATACTGCACGCGAGGATACGCTGGCGCTGCCCCCCGGCGGCGTGGCCATCTATGAGGAGAACCTCAACCTCAAGCAGTATCGCGACGACATCGTCTTCTACCCCGTGCCGCTGGACAAGATCACGGCATCCATCTGCCCTGAAGCCAAGCTGCGCAAGCTGGTAAAGAACATGGTTTACGTAGGCGTAGTTGCCCACTTGCTCTCCATCGACCTGGAAGTGGTGGAGCACAGCCTGCGCAAGCAGTTCGCCAAAAAGCAGAAAGTCTTCGATCTCAACTTCGGCGCGGTCAAAGCCGGGCGCGACTACGCGGTCGAAAAATTCACCAAGCAGGACCCCTACTTTATCGAGCGCATGGACCGCACCGCGGGAAAGATCATCATCGACGGCAATGCGGCGGCCGGCATGGGCGCGGTCTTTGCCGGGGTCACAGTGGTGGCGTGGTATCCCATTACGCCGTCCACTTCGTTGATTGAAGCGACCGCCGACCTGCTCAAAAAATTCCGCGTTACGCCGGATGGCAAGGCGACCTTTGCTGTCGTCCAGGCTGAAGACGAACTGGCCGCCATCGGAATGGTGCTTGGCGCCGGCTGGGCCGGGGCGCGTTCTATGACCTCCACATCCGGGCCGGGCATCTCTCTGATGGCCGAATTTGCCGGCCTCGGCTACTACTCCGAAATTCCCGGCGTCATCTTCGATGTGCAGCGCACCGGCCCGTCCACAGGCATGCCCACGCGCACCCAGCAGTCTGATCTGCTCAGCGTGGCCTTTCTCTCCCACGGCGATACCAGGCATATTGTGCTGCTGCCCGGCAATGTGAAGGAGTGTTTCGAGCTGGCCTACGCCGCCTTCGACCTGGCCGAGCGCCTGCAAACCCCGGTCTTTGTGCTCAGCGATCTTGACCTGGGCATGAACAACTGGATGTCGGAGCCATTCGACTATCCCACCACCCCGCAGGACCGAGGCAAGGTGCTGACCGCCGAGGATCTCCAGCGCCTGGGCAGCTTTGCCCGCTATCGCGACGTGGACGGCGACGCCATCGGCTGGCGCACGCTCCCTGGAACCCGCCACCCCAAAGCGGCTTACTTCACCCGTGGCTCCGGTCACAACGACGCCGCCGGCTACACTGAAAAGCCAGACGAATATGTCGAGGTGATGGAGCGCCTGTCACGCAAATTTGAGAATGCGCGCAAACTCGTTCCCGCTCCAATCGCTGTGAAAGACGGCACCTCCAAGATCGGCTTCCTCGCCTTCGGCAGCACCGATTTTGCCCTCCGCGAAAGTCTCGACCAGATTAAAAAGGAATACTCGCTCGACGTCGACTACATGCGCATCCGCGCCTATCCCTTCGCGCACGAGATTCACGACTTTGTCGCCTCGCACGAGCGCGTCTACGTCGTCGAGCAGAATCGCGACGCCCAGTTGGCCAGCCTGCTCAAGCTCGACCTGCCCGCCGACCAGGTGGTCAAGCTGCGCAGCATCCTCCACTACAACGGACTGCCTATCGATGCCCGCTCCATCACTGAAGAGTTTGCCGCCAAGGAGGTCCTCTAATGGCAACCGCTACTCCAGCCCCCAAAGTGAATCACATCGGCCTTCCGGTTCTTGAATACCGCGGCAGCAAATCCACTCTCTGCGCCGGCTGCGGCCACAACGCCATCTCCGAGCGCATCATCGACGCCATGTGGGAGATGGGCGTCGAGCCCGAGCGCGTCATGAAGATGAGCGGCATCGGCTGCTCCTCCAAGAGCCCCGCCTACTTCATGAACCGCGCCACACGCCTTCAACAGCGTCCACGGCCGCATGCCCTCGGTCTCCACCGGCGCCATCCTCGCCAACCACACCATGACCACCATCGGCGTCTCCGGCGACGGCGACACCGCCTCCATCGGCATGGGCCAGTTCGTCCACCTGCTGCGCCGCAATCTGCCCATGATCTACATCATCGAGGACAACGGCGTCTATGGCCTCACCAAGGGCCAGTTCTCGGCCACCGCCGACCTCGGCTCCAAGCTCAAGACCGGCGTCATCAACGATCTCCCCGCCATCGACACCTGCGCCCTGGCCATCCAGCTTGGCGCCACCTTTGTCGGCCGTTCCTTCTCCGGCGACAAGCGCCAGCTCCTCTCCATGCTCAAGGCCGCCATCGCCCACAAGGGCACGGTCATGCTCGACGTCATCAGCCCCTGCGTCACCTTCAACGACCACGAGGGATCGACCAAGAGCTACAAATTCATGCAGGACAACGACGAGCCCATCAACGAAATCGACTTTGTAGCCAGCTTCGACGACATCGAAGTCGATTACGGCTCCGGCGAGGTCTACGAAGTGGAGATGCACGACGGCTCCAACCTCCGCCTGCGCAAGCTCCACGAGGACTACGACCCCACCGACAAGCCCAACGCCGTGCGCACCCTGATGGAAGCGCACGACAACAACGAAATCCTCACCGGCGTCTTCTACATCAACACTGAGAAGCCCACCTTCATCGACCTTCTCAACGTAGTAGACGAGCCCCTGTCCACCCTCCCCGAGTCAGTAACGCGCCCCCCAAAGTCCGCGTTAGACGGCCTGATGGCCAGCCTGCAATAACAAAATCTCCGAGCACGTAATAAAAGCGGGTGCCCCATCCGTTCGCGCTCTTTGCGAATGGGTGGGATACTACAAAACCTCGATGCCGTGCCCAACCTGAACGCCTTTCTTGCACCGCGTCCATGTTTTGCTAAATCTGCTGGAATAGCTCACAGCTCCTCTCGTGCGACCTGCAATATACTTGAAACCATGCGTAATCTCAATGTATTCATCCTGATTTTGTTATGTCCTCTGGCATATTGTCCCCGCCCCGCAAGTTCGCAAAGCACTGCAAAAGCATTTTCATCTAGTGAAGTATCGGCGGATCTTGGACCCTGCTCTGCCCTGATTACGGTCACCGGACCCGACTCCAAACCAATCTTTGCTGCAAAAATGACCACGCGTATCCAGTACGGCCCGCTAGGCGCGAAAAGGCTCGACCTCGAAGCCTATACAGGTTCTGACGGACAATTGAGGATTACGAATCTCCCCGAGTCTCTGAAGAAGCCGACGTATATCCACATCACCAAGGACGAATTGGGGGAGATGGTCGAGTTCAATCCCAAGCTGCGTTGCCATGCAACTTTCAGCGTGCAGTTGCGGCCGGAATAGGCCAGTACGATTGCCGCTCTCAACCCCTGGAAACAGGTATAAGATTGTGCGCGCTTGTTCCACAAAAGCGGGTGCCCCAGGTCCGGGTCCCCACGGGCAGGTCTTCGTCCGCGGGATGGAGATCTCGATTTTGAGACCTGGGAAACCACACCACATCATATCGACGTGACCCTCAACAAAATCTCTTCAACGTCCCAGGCCTTATTCTCAAAGAGTGACCACAAATCCAAGCCCACCTCCCAGGCCTCCGCTTCGTAAACATACCTTCCGCTCCGTCATTCGCATTCTTATACTCACCGCAATAATTCTCTGGTCCCTTGCCGCACTCACGCTGGTAGCCGCAAAATGGGTCGACCCGCCCACTACCGCCGTTCACGTCGAACGCCGTCTTCAGGCCTGGATTCACAACAAGCCCTACCAGGAGCACTACAAATTCATACCCCTCAGCCAAATCTCCCCCAACCTCCAGCACGCAGTCATCGCCGCTGAAGACGGGCACTTCTACCAGCATCATGGTTTCGATTGGCGCGCAATCCAGATCGACGCCCAGGAAGATATGGAAGGCGAACGCACCCGCGGTGCCTCCACCCTTACGCAGCAACTGGTCAAGAACCTGTTCTTCGGAACCAGCCGCTCCATCCTCCGCAAGGGTGCTGAGGCCTCATTGGTGCCGGTAGCAGAATTCGCCCTCGGCAAGCAGCGCATCCTGGAGCTTTATCTCAACGTAGTCGAATGGGGCCCAGGAATTTACGGCGCGGACTCAGCCTGCCGCTACTACGACAAAACCCCTGCCCGCAGCGTCAGCCGCGAACAATCCGCGCGTCTAGCCGCCATTCTCCCCGCTCCCCTAAAGCGAAAACCCGAACGAATGAATCACTACAGCGCAGCAATCCTAAAGCGAATGAGTCAAACGGGTTGGTAATTGCGGGCAGCACATTACACATGCTGACCGGGGGCCCTTGTTTCCAAGTCAACGAACCGGGTGCCCCAGGTCTCGATTTTGGGACCTGGGAAACCACAGCACTCCATTAATCTGTCATCCTGAGCGAAGATCGCCGCAGTCCGGGGTCCTCAGCGACTGGTCTTTGTCGCTGGGGTGGCGAGGCGACCGTAGTCGAAGGACCCGCGTTTGCTTTTGTCCTTATTTTCACGGTGTATCAATGGTACGGAGGTAGGCGGGAGTTGCAGCCCCCATACCAACCCAAGCCACCGATTGCCGAGGCCCATTGATCGATGTCTTCAGGGTAGTTCGCGGACCCAGATGTTGCGGAAGCTGAGCGGCGCGCTCTTGTCGCCATGGGCCTGGAGCTTGATGGGCGCGCGGTCGTACTTCTTGTAGAAGGGCTGGCCGATGTAGAGGGTCTGGCCCTTGAGCTCGAAGTGGTTCTGGACCAGGACGCCGTTGAAGAAGACGGTAGCGTAGGCGGGCGTTTTCAGGGAGCCGTCGTCGTTGAAGATGGGGGCGGTCCAGACCACGTCGTAGGTCTGCCACTCGCCGGGCTTGCGGCCGGGATTGACGAGGGGAATGGCCTGCTTGTAGAGGCTGCCGGCCATGCCGTTGACGTAGGTGGGGTTGTTCCAGGGGTCGAGGACCTGGAGCTCGTAGCCGTCGTCGCCGGGGCCGGTGGAGGCGAGGAAGACGCCGCAGTTGCCGCGGCCCTGGCCGGAGCCGGTGATGTCGGCGGGAACGCGCCACTCGACGTGAAGCTGGTAGTTCTTGAAGGTGCGCCGGGTTTCGATGTTGCCGGTGCCTTTGGCGACGGTGAGCAGCCCGTTGGCGACGGTCCAGCGTGCCGGCGTGTGGTCCTGCGCGGAGACCCATTCGTCTTCGTTCTTGCCGTCGAAGAGGATGATGGCGTCTGAGGGCGGCGCGCCGCAGGTGTCGCCGGGCGTGACGACGGCCGGGACCGGCTTCCAGATTTCAGTGTCTTCGGGTTTGGGTTTGGCTTCCTGGGCAGCGACAATGAAGGCAGAGGCGAGAAGAACGAGGGTGCAGAAGACGGCGGGTTTCATCTAGGGAAGTGTACAACAGGAGCAGGGGATCAGGCGCATTTCAGACGAACTGGGTCGAAATGCCAGGTTCCAAAACTCGCCGCCATTCGTCTTTTAAGGACCATCAAAAACGCTCAAAAACACACCAATAGCACTCTAAAACGCATCGTTTTGCACTGGTTTTTCAACCTTTAGTCAACCTATAAATACACCTTCAGCTCATAATAGTGAACTTATAACCAGTCATTTTCCCTTCAAGTACTTCATAGCCGAAATCAGTCAACTTATGCCCCCACAAAATCCGCTCATTCATCAATCTATAGATACAGCGAATTGCAATGTAACCGCCAATATGCGCGCAATGCTTTCCCTTAGCCCTTAGTCCCTGACGCCTGATGGAACACTGGCATTCTTGTTTGGGGGAATAAGACGTGCGAAGCCTTGGCTATGTTCTGGCAGAACTTTCATAACGGGCAAATAGCCTGATTCCCAAGTCTCAAAGCGAGACCTACGGGAGTCGGTGCCCGCCAGCGGTCATTCTGTACGTGACGTACAGGCCTGCGAAGAGAATTGCCAATCCGATTATGTCGATAACCCCACGTTGTACAGAAAGAAACGGCGACAAAGATCCTGAAATAGCGCATCTTGCATATAATCTCTCCCAGCCGGGGGCCAACCACATGTGCGCCTGTTGCGCAATCTTTTGTTCCGCGAAAAAGAAGTAATAAGAAGTTGTGGGCAGGGCTGTAGCGAAGTAGGTCAGAATAATGGCTGCTATTTGATAACGCAATCCGCCCGCGCCTCGCGATCCTTTCCTAATGGCTTTACCTATCAGCCATCCCACTGCCGGGGCGAGGTAGCAAATAAGACCGAATTCAGTGAAGAGGTCAAAGAAAAAGGTGATTACAAGCCCCAGAATGGCAGCGCCAATGCCGATCAGAAGGCCTCCCGCAAAAGACCCATTACTCTTGACGGGCGGGTCCGCAAGATTCTCAATCGGAGGCTCAGGCAGTTCAGTGGATACATGTTGCTCCAGCTCGACGAGGCCTGTGATAGATTTCCATTGGTCTGGCATAATTGCTGCCATCCTAGCACCAGCCGCAAGGAGTGTGAAATAAGAACTTTCCGGTGAACAAACGCTCGACTAAGTCCCAATGAGAGCCGGAGACCAAGGCAGACCATTGAAATGCCGCCTTGGTCACAGTGCCAATCCAGGTCAATCCTCAATCGTTTCTTCGCTCATTCTTCGCCTATTAAGGTATAATCCTTCGCATGGACTTTCAACTGGTGACCACCTACAAGCCGAGGGGCGATCAGCCGCGTGCTATCGCGGAGTTGATGGAGGGCCTCGCCGCGGGCGAACGCCACCAGGTACTGCTCGGCGTCACCGGCTCCGGCAAAACCTTCACCATGGCCAAGATCATCGAGCAGTCCAACCGTCCTGCTCTGATCCTGGCCCATAACAAGACCCTCGCGGCCCAGCTTTATCACGAGTTCAAGCAGTTCTTCCCCTCGAACGCGGTCGAATACTTCGTCAGCTATTACGACTACTACCAACCCGAGGCCTACATTCCCGCCGGCGACCTTTATATCGAGAAGGAAGCCACCGTCAACGAGGAGCTGGACAAACTGCGCCTTTCGGCAACCCGCTCGCTCTTCGAGCGCCGCGACTCCATCATCGTCAGCTCGGTCAGTTGCATCTACGGCCTGGGCTCGCCCGAGGCTTACTACGGCATGCTGTTGCTGCTTGAAAAAGGCCAACGCATCAGCCGCAAAGATATTACGCAGCGCCTGGTCGAGATCCTCTACGAGCGCAACGATACTGACTTCCGACGCGGCACCTTCCGCGTGCGCGGCGACGTGATCGAAGTCTTCCCCACATACGACGAAACCGCTTACCGCATTGAGCTCTTCGGCGACGAGATCGAATCGCTCTCTCAAATAGACCCCCTCTTCGGCACCGTCAAACAAAAGTTTTCGCGCCTGCCCATCTATCCCAAGAGCCATTACGTAGTGCAGCCGCAGCGCAAGGCCGAGGCGATCGACTCAATCGTTGCGGAGCTGAACGACTGGGTTCCGCAACTGGAATCCGAGGGCCGCATGGTCGAGGCGCAGCGCGTTCACCAGCGCACCCGCTTCGATCTCGAGATGATCAAGTCCATGGGCTACTGCCACGGCATCGAGAACTACTCGCGCCACTTCTCCGGCCGTCTGCCCGGCGAGCCTCCGCCCACTCTGCTCGACTACTTCCCCCGCGACTTTCTTCTCTTTGTCGACGAGAGCCACGCCACCATTCCCCAGGTGCACGGTATGTGGCACGGCGACCGCAGCCGCAAGCAAAATCTTGTCGACTACGGCTTCCGCCTGCCCTCGGCCATGGACAATCGCCCGCTGAAGTTCGAGGAGTTTGAGAACCGCATTCACCAAACCATCTACGTCTCCGCCACCCCCGGCCCCTATGAGCTAACCCGCTCCGCCGGAGTGGTCGTCGAGCAGGTCATCCGCCCCACCGGCCTGGTCGATCCCGAAGTAGAAATTCGCCCCGTCAAAGGCCAAATCGACGACCTGCTCGCCGAAATCAGAGACCGCGCCAATCGCAACGAGCGCGTCCTTGTAACCACCCTCACCAAGCGAATGGCTGAAGACCTCGCCGGCTACTACACCGAAGTAGGCGTCCGTTGCCGTTACATGCACTCTGAAATCGAGACACTTGAGCGCGTAAAGCTTCTGGCAGGCCTGCGCAAAGGTGAATACGACGTCCTGATCGGCATCAACCTTCTGCGCGAAGGCCTTGACTTGCCTGAAGTTTCACTGGTAGCCATTCTCGACGCTGACAAGGAAGGCTTTCTGCGCTCGGCTGGCTCCCTGATTCAGACCATGGGCCGCGCCTCGCGCCATCTCGAGGGCCGCGCCATTCTATACGCCGACAAAATCACCGACTCCATGCAGCGCGCCATCGGCGAGACCAACCGCCGTCGCACCATTCAGCGCGCCTACAACGAAGAGCATGGCATTACTCCACAGTCGATCATCAACACGATGGATATGGGCCTGGCCCAGATCCTGAAAGCCGAATATGGCGAAGTTGAGGAGCAGGAAACCGAGGGCCTGCCGGACTTCAAATCGCAAGCCGACCTCGACGCCTACATCGCCCGCCTCGAAACAGAGATGCGCGAGTCGGCCAAGAAGTTCGAGTTCGAGAAAGCCGCCAAACTCCGCGACAGCATCAAGGACCTGCGCGAAAAAGAGTTTCTCTTCGGATAGAGCGTGCTGCAAGAGCTTGCTTTGTATCAGAGCATGACTTCTTTGCTTGCGGAAAAACTAGTTCGGGCGGTAGGCCGGGGATTCATCCCCGGTATAAAGCCCATTAAATCAATTTAGGGCTTTAGCCCCTGAGGTAAAGGATGAACGAAATGTCTCAATTGCTCTCCCGTATTCTGCGCGCAGTGTGAGCCAGATCACACATAAACCGACTATCATGGTTTGAGAATACCCTTGTTGGGAGGCCATCTGGCTCCCGGTTCGCGTGCGAAAATCATCGTGGAGTCTAAATGGCAGCGTTTGGTAGTTTCGCTCTTCTAATAGCTTTAGCGCTGGCTGCTTACAATCTGCTGGCCGGAGCGCTCGCCCTGCGCTGGATCGCCACCGGGCAACCGGCGCCCATCTCGCCTGAGCGGCTGGCTGATACCGCGCGCCGGGCTGGAATCGCCGGTTTTGTAGCCGTCACCGCAGCCGCTTTCGCCCTCGTCTGGTCGGTCTTCACCAATGACTTTTCCATCACCTACATCATGGAGCACTCCAACCGCGCCCTCCCCGCCGCCTACAAGTTTTCCGCTCTCTGGTCCGGCCAGGAGGGCTCGCTGCTCTTGTGGGCATGGCTGCTCGGAGCCTACGGTTTTGTTCTCCGCCTCACTCACAAGCAGGACGTAAAGCTATACGCCTACGCCGGCGCAATTCTGGCAGCAATTCAAGTCTTCTTTTTGTTGGTCCTGACCTTCGCCGCTCCCCCCTTCGCCCTATACAGAGGCGCCATCCCCGACGACGGCAACGGCCTGAACCCGCTTCTGCAGTACCCGGAGATGGTCATTCATCCGCCCATGCTTTACCTCGGCTATGTAGGTTTCTCAGTTCCCTTCGCCTTCGCTTTAGGCGCATTAATGATGCGCTACCCCGGCGAAAAGTGGATCAAGATCACGCGTCTGTGGACCATGGTGACCTGGCTGTTTCTTACCTGCGGCATCTTCCTCGGCATGCACTGGGCCTACGCCGTGCTGGGCTGGGGCGGCTACTGGGGTTGGGACCCGGTCGAAAACGCCAGCTTCATGCCCTGGCTCACCGGAACCGCCTTTCTCCACTCCGTAATGATGCAGGAGAAAAAGGGCATGATGAAGAGCTGGAATGTCTGGCTCATCTTCAGCACCTTCCTGCTCACGCTGCTCGGCACTCTGCTCACTCGCGCCGGGCTGGTCAGCTCGGTGCATGCCTTCGCGCAGTCTTCCATCGGCACATGGTTTGTGGTCTTCATGGGGATCGTGCTTGCAGTCTGCATCTTCACCTATATCGTGCAGCGCAGCCATCTAAAGAGCGACCACCAGGTTGAGTCGCTGGTGAGCCGCGAATCAAGCTTCCTCTTCAACAACCTGGTCCTGCTCACGGCCTGCTTCGTCATTCTGTGGGGCACGCTCTTCCCCATCATCTCGGAGTACGTTGAAGGCAGCAAGGTGACGGTGGGCGCCCCGTTCTATAACGCAGTGGCCATACCTATCGGACTGTTCCTATTGTTTCTTACCGGCGTGGGACCGCTGCTGCCGTGGCGTGCTGCGTCCCTCAAGAGCATCAAGCGCAACTTCGTGCTGCCGGTGATTGCGCTGTGGGTTATGGTGATCGTCTGCCTGGCCGTAGGTGTGCGCCCGTGGAAGGACGGCGCAATCGATCAGGGCAACTTTTACGCACTGGTAGCCTTTGCATTGTCCGCAGCGGTGTTCACCGCGATCCTGAGCGAGTTTCTGCGCGGAGCTGCGGTCATCTCCAAACAAAGCGGAAAGAATCTGCTTGTAAGCGTCTGGCTGCTGACGCGCCGCAATACCCGCCGCTACGGCGGTTACATCATCCACATCGGCGTGGTGATTATCGTCATAGGATTGGCTGGAGCAGCCTTCAATCGCAACATAGAAAGTGAAATGGGCTTGCACGACAAGATGAGCATCGGTCCCTACACGCTGGAGCAGGTAGGCGCCACGCAGGACTCCAATCTGAACTTCAACTCCGAGTACGCGATGCTGAATGTGTACAAGGGCGGCAAATTGCAGTTTCAGATGGCCCCTGAAAAGCGAGTCTATCTGGCCAGTCAGCAACCGCAAACCATGGTCGCTATTCACTCCACTCCCAGCTGGGATTTGTATGTGGTCTATGAAGGCACCAACCCCGATACTGGCCAGCCCATTATCAAGGCATTCCTCAATCCGCTGGTCGGCTGGATCTGGGCAGGTTTAGTGGTACTGGTTTTCGGCACGTTTGTGGCTCTGGTTCCCAGTCTGAGCCCGGCGACAGCCGCATTACGCGTGCCTGCACGCGCAGTTCCCGCTGAGCCGGCGCTGAAGGGAAGCAGCCTATGAAGTGCTTCCGGTCTTTTTCAATTTGTGTGAGAGCGGTACAGGCAATCTTTCTGGCCACAATCGTCTGCTTCTCGTTGGGCGCAACCGATGCCGGCTCGCGCTACCTCAACCTGAACCACCGCCTCATGTGCACCTGCGGCTGCGCTGAGATTCTGGGTGAGTGCAACCACGTAGGCTGTCCTGAAAGCGGGCGCGAACTCGCAGAGCTCAGCGCTGGCATCGCCGCCGGCAAAAGTGACAAGGAAATCCTGGATTCATTCGCAGCCAAGTACGGCGCCACTGTGCTGGCAGCTCCCACCACCGAGGGATTCAACCTGGTGGCCTGGATCGCTCCCTTCGCTGTGTTTGCAGCGGCGCTGCTAGGCACCATTTTGCTGGTTCGGCGCTGGGCAAACGTTTCGGTCGGCAAACAACAGGCCGCAACCCAGATATCCGATCCAGCGACCGATGCGCTCAAAGAAAAGATTCGCCGAGAGACCGGCAGCGAAGGAGGTTATTGAGCAATGACTACCCTGCAAGGAGAATTCGCCGGTTTGATTCTGGCATTGGTGCTGGTGGTTTATACCTTCTGGCCGGAGAACGTCTTCGCCAGCCAGCGCGAAAAAACTCGTCTGGACTATCTACTGGAGCGCAAGGAACAGCTCTATGAAAACCTGCGCGATCTGAACTTCGAATACCGCGCCGGCAAGTATCCTGAAGAGGATTTCGTGGCCCAGCGCGCCCAACTCGAAAACGAAACGGCGCAATTGCTGGCCGAAATCGAATATTTGCAGCAAGCCTGAAAACGGGCGCGCGGTGCACACCCTTAATCGTGCTTTACGACAAGAAGGATTCCCTCACGACCATGAAAACAACTCAATTTGTTCTTCGCACTCTAGCCTTGAGCCTGCTCCTCGTCGGCACTCTGGCGCAGGCCGCCACAGTCTCCGGCACGGTAACCAACAAGACCACCGGCAAGCCCGCCGTGGGCGATACCGTGGAACTGGTCGACGTGCAGGCCGGCATGCGGACGGCTGCTCACGCAACCACCGACGGCAATGGGCACTATTCGATCAACGAACCCGGCAGCGGCCCATACCTCGTGCGGGCCATGCACCAGGGCGCAGGCTACTTTATCGCCGCGCCCCAGGGCAGCGGAACTGGAAACATCATGGTCTACGACGTTGCTGCCAAGGTGCAGAATGTCTCCATCGAGGCCGATGTGATGGAGGTCGAGGCCGCGAACGGTCAACTCCAGGTGACCGAGCGCTACTTCGTTCACAACACCAGTTCCCCGCCCGTCACCCAGTGGAGCGCGCGCTCCTTTGAAATCGTCATGCCCGCCGAGGCGACGATAGACGGCGCGGAAGCGCAGCGTCCCAGCGGCCTTCCCACTTCCATCAATCTTGACCCAGTTGGAGCAAAAGGACATTACGCATTCAACTTCCCCATCCAGCCCGATAACGGCGAAAAAGATACGCTCTTCCAGCTCGTCTATCATCTGCCGTACGGCAGCGGCAAGTTCACCTTCAAGAAACCCCAACTCGCGCTGCCGGCCGATAACTTTGCCGTGCTGCTGCCCAAGAGCATGACCTTCACGCCGGGCTCGGGTGCGGCTTTCAAGCCCGCGCCAGGAGATCCCGGCGTGCAAACTCTCTTGACTCGCAATGTAGAGCCGGGCAAGACGCTGGAGTTCACCATCTCCGGCGTCGGATCGATGCCTCGTGAGGACCAGGGCGCGGGCGCCGGTCAGCAATCCGGCATGGGAGCGCAGGACAGCGGAAACGGCGGGCAGGAAGCAGGCCCCGGCTCGCAGCCCGGCGGCGGCATCGGCAACCCCATCAACACGCCCGACCCGCTGAGCAAGTACAAGGGCTGGATTCTCGGCGGTCTGGGACTTTTACTGGTCGTTGCCGCGGCATTCCTGCTGCGCAAGCCGGCGTCCGGCCTGGCCTATGTTGCTGGCGCTGGAACCGCACAAGCCTTCGCTTCACCAGAAGCTAAGAGCTCTGCCCTCCTGAATGTTTTGAAGGAAGAGCTGTTTGCCGTAGAGAGCGAGAAGATCCACGGCGCCATCAGCCCCGAGGACTATGCCCAGGTAAAGGCGGCCCTCGAAACAGTGCTGAAGCGCGCGCTGAACAAAAAATAGCGAACCAGCGATCAGCGGCTCAGCAAGTCAGCTCAAACGCAAACAAACAGAAGCAAGGAAATGCGGGGATGGTCAGATCCTCGCATTTCTTTTTCTATTCCCTATTCCCTATTCCCTATTCCCTTGTATCCTTCCCTAATGAAGACTCTTCTCCGCACCCTCATTTATCTCGCGCTCATCGTCTGGCTGGGCGCTGAGATATTCTTTCCCATCGTGGCTGCCATCACTTTCGGGACGCTGCAACCGGATACGCATACGGCTGGGACGATAGTGGGACAGTTGCTGAGAATTTTGCACGGAATGGGGCTGGTTTCAGGGATGGTGGCGTTAGCTTTGCTGGCGCTGGCCGCGGCGCGGGGCATGTATAAACCGCGAACAGTTCTGGCGCCGATGGCCCTTATCCTCCTGATGGCGGCCTTCACACTTTACTCGCAGTTCGGGATCATTCCCGCCATGGAGCGCGACCGCATCGCCGCGGGCGGCACGATTGATGCGGCGGACTTGACCAACCCCAACCGCATCGACTTCAACAGGCTGCACCACCGCAGCGAAAACGTGGAGGGGATGATTCTGCTCTTTGGATTGGCAACGGTGGTGCTGGTGGCCAAGGCTGAGACCGCGAAAAACTAGGGCTTGTTTCAAAAAGCAGCCTTGCGTCAGGGCACGACTGAACAGGTTGCGGAAAAAAGGCTGGTGAACCGGATAAGGCACGATGGTTTCCACAGGGCGATACGGTATGTATTAGTCATGCGCGGAAATGACGAGCAACAGGAAGCGGTATTCAGCTACATCGGCCTTGAACAGCGAGTGCCGAAGGATCATCCATTACGTGCCATCCGGCAGATGAGCGATGCAGCATTGCGGGAGTTGGACTCCGAGTTCCAACAGCTGTACGCGCGGCGCGGGCGGCCGTCGATTGCTCCGGAGAAGCTGATACGGGCGCAGTTATTGCAGGTACTGTATTCGGTGCGGTCGGAGCGGCAACTGATGGAGCAGTTGGACTACAACCTTCTTTTCCGCTGGTTTGTGGGACTCAACATCGACGACCCGGTGTGGGATGTGACGGTATTTACCAAGAACCGCGAGCGTCTGATTGAGGGCGAGGTTGCCGAACAGTTGTTACTGGCGGTGGTGGAACAGGCGCGTGCGCATCAGCTTTTAAGCGAGGAGCATTTCACCGTGGACGGTACTTCGATTCAGGCCTGGGCCAGCCGTCGCAGCTTCCGTGAGAAGCCCGATCCGCCCAGCCGGGGCACGGGAACGCGAGGCCGCAAGCTGCTGCGCGACACGCATGAGTCAGCCACCGACCCGGAGGCGCGTTTGTATAAGAAGAGCGGGGCGGCGGCAGCGGTGCCCAGCTACCTGGGCCATGTGCTGACGGAGAACCGCAACGGGCTGGTGGTGGAGGCGATGGTGACGCAGTCCAGCAAGACGGCGGAACGGGAGGCTGCATTGGTGATGGTGGACAAGCTGAAACGCGCCGTGGTGAGCACGCTGGGCGCCGACAAGAGTTATCAAGAGGAGCAGTTTGTTGGTCAGTTGCGCGGCCGCCGCATCAGGCCGCATGTAGCCGAATACGCGCCCAATCCGAAATGGCCCAACTGGCTTACCGGAGAAGAACGCAACAGCGAAGGATTTGCCATCAGCCAGAGGAAGCGGAAGCTGGTGGAGAAGGTGTTCGGCTGGGCCAAGCAAGATCGGGCCGTCCGGCAGGTAAAACTGCGCGGCAGGGCACGAGTCGACTGGCTGTTTAGCCTGGTTGCCACAGCGCACAACCTGCTGCGCATGCAGAAGCTGATTCCGGCGCAGTAAGTCCGGGGGATAGGTGTCTCTGGAGGCCGCAAAATCGGATCTCCAGAGGAGCAAATCAACAGCAGTACAACCGATTTGAAGTGAAAAAACTCAACGGTGCGACTCGGAATCGAAAAATGAACGACTTTTTCCGCAAGCTGTTTAGTCGTGCCGAAAAGGCTGCCAAAACAACGGGCTTTAGCCCCTGAGAAATTAGCACAAGCTTCTATCGAGTCATTTTTGAAACACGCTCTGGGGAACGAATGGCCACAATCCGCGAGCCAGTGGAGGAAAGACGTGCAACCATCTCATAAGAGAAGCCCGACAGGCGCCGAACTCAGACGCATTCTTCTCACAGTTGTACCAGCGACGCTTTTTTTCATTACCGCTGGCCCGGTGCAGGCAGGAATTCAGAACAAAGACCTGCCGGCCACCGGCAAGCCCGAGCAAACTTTGTCCGCAATTCGAGTTGGAATTCATGCTACTGGCATGAGCATTGACGAAGTCATCAAGTTATACGGCCCACCAACTTCGAGGGAAGATGCGGTGGTGCCCGACGGAGCCGGTGGAACCCGGTTTTATAAATGGGAGTGGCCGGGGCTACGCATGAGCGTTGCCACTTTTTTTTACTATCTCGATGCGCAACACACAATCTCAGAGTCGAAGGTAGATTACGTCGATGTGTGGGGCGATGCGTCCAGTGGAGCAATTGGAACCACGGGTCGCGGCCTGCAACTTGGATCCACGCTGGAGCAACAGAAGGCCCTCTATGGAGATCACTATTCCACTCCCTACACAGCAAAAGATGGAACCAAATATGTTTTGGTAGAGTGGGAAGACGGCACGGAGCTGACCATCGATTATGGGCCCATTGGTCATTGCAACCACATCCGCCTGGCAGGAGGGGATCAATGATTCGCGAGAATGGGTTTTTGAATAAAGCACCAAACAGTTCCTTCACGGGGAATTCAAATGAGCAAACTGATTCAGTGGAACATGATCACGCTGGACGGATTCTTTGAAGGCGCAAAGAGCTGGGAATTGGATTGGATGCAATCCACGTTTGACGATGAGCTCGAGGCTTTCGCAATCGAGCAGTTGCGCTCGACCGGCATGCTGCTCTTTGGGCGCGTCACCTATGAGGGAATGGCGGCCTACTGGGAGGCCGCCAAGGGCGCAGTAGCGGAGTTCATGAACAACCTGCCGAAAACTGTTTTTTCACAAACAATGGAACGTGCCGATTGGGCAAACACAAAACTGGTTAAAGACGACCCGGTAGACGCGGTTCGACAACTGAAAAAACAGGTCAAAGGAGACATCTTCGTCTATGGCAGCGGCAAATTGTGCGCGGCACTACTTGAAGCCGGTCTCTTCGATGAGGTTCGCCTGGCTTTGGCTCCGCTGGTGCTGGGGCGCGGTGCAATACTTTTCGGCCGCGATCTGAGCCGGACAAAGATGAAGCTGCTTGAAGCACGGCCCTTAAGCAACGGCTACGTAATCCTGCGCTATGAGCCAGTTGGCAAGTAAGGTCCAATGATCCATAACCGTGCCCCTGATCTCTGTTCTCTGACCCCTGATCTCTGTTCCTGTATCATCGAAGAGGCTCTGAAGCGCGCAATTCACCGTGCGGGAGCTCTCATGGAACGAATATGAAAACTGGCATTATCGGCCTGCCGCAGGTGGGCAAAACTTCGCTGTTCAAGATTCTTACCAAAGCCAAACTTGAGGATCGCGGCCACTCGCGCCAGGAGCACATCGGCGTGGCGCGCGTACCCGACGAGCGGCTGGACAAACTCTCGGCGCTCTACTCGCCGAAGAAAACCACCTATGCATCGGTTGAATTTGTTGACGTGGCTGCCATCGGGCAGGAGGCACTGAAAGAGACCGCCTTCCTGACCAGCCTGCGCAATGTGGACGCATTGATTCATGTGCTGCGCGCTTTCGAGGAGGATTCGATTCCCCACGTAGGCCCCATCGATCCACTGCGCGATATCAAGAACGTCGAATTCGATCTGATGATCAGTGATTTAGCTCAGGTGGAAAAACGGCTGGAGCGCCTGGAAAAAGATCTCAAGAAAGGGCGCACCAATGATCTGGAGCACGAACAGGCTTTGCTGCTGCGGTCGAAAGTGGCGCTCGAAAAAGAGCGGCCGTTGCGCGAGCTGGAGATGACGGCCGAAGAAAAAAAGCTCATCCGTGGCTTCATGTTCCTGTCGCAGAAACCGATTCTCTACGCGCTCAATATCGGCGAGAGCACAACCCTGGGCAACGATCTGGAATCGGCGGTAAGCCGCTTCAACCTCGATGAGGCCGCACTGCGCCCTAACGCCGGAGCCACAGCCATCTGCGGCAAGGTCGAAGCCGAACTGGCGGAGATGGACGACGAGGAGGCAGCGGAGTTTCTGTCCAGCTACGGACTGCACGAGAGCGGTCTGGTGCGGCTCATCCGCAAGAGCTACGAGTTGCAGGGACTCATCAGCTTTTTCACCGCCGGCGAGGATGAATGCCGCGCCTGGACCGTGCCGGTTGGCTCAAAGGCCCCGCAAGCCGCAGGTGCAATCCACACTGATCTTGAGCATCACTTCATTCGCGCTGAAACAATTCGTTGGGATAATCTGCTCGATGCGGGTTCAGAAGCGGCAGCGCGAGCCAAAGGAACTCTACGCTTGGAAGGCAAAGAATACGTGGTGCACGATGGTGATGTGATGCACATCCGACACAGCGGGTAAGCATGGGCCGCTTCTTGGACGGGTGGGGGGAACTTATAAGTCAGTATCTGTCAGTAAGTGCGCACGTACTAAAGTGGCGGCGGCCGGTATATCCCCAGCTTGATCGACTGAATCATGACCGCCCGGGCATGGAGGTTCCATGGATTCGGTTCCTCACCCGGCAGCGACGCTGAAACCGGGGGGGAAGGTGAAGGCGAAGACTCCGTGAGGGTCGGATGTTCGAATTCAGCCATTGCTTTGACCAGTTCGCGGTCGCGTGCCCCCATCAAACTGAATCCGATGAAGTCCATCGATAGCGAGAATAAGATAGTTGTAAACACCGCACCGAGAAAGATCCCATTGTCCAAAAGAGACACGCGGCTATCTTGGAGGAAATCCTCAGCGATTGCAAACCATGCGAAGGCCAGGAATAGCACGGAATAAAGCGTATATCGGGAGGGAAGGTGCGAAGCACCGAAGTCCGACCGAAGACCGGCGGCGCCCAACGAAGAAAACAAAAGAAACAGAACGCAGCAGGCCACCGTCGGATTCTTGCGAATATATCCTCGCCAAGTCATATAGGCAAAAAAAATGCACAGCAGGCTTCCGAGCAGAAGCCCTCCGGCTTTGAAACCGAAGGGATAACTGGCTGCGCAACCCATGAAAGCTATCACATAGTCGGGCCTGAATCCCATTGCAACCGAAAAGATGGACCGGTGGGCGTGAGCCCCGGACTGCATCACATTGTAACGATATGCATAGGCGAAGATACATGCGGCGGAAATCACAAGCCAGCCAGCGGCGCGCCGGTAATGACGTCCTAAAGCCAGAATCAGCAGTCCGATCGGAACGAGAAGAAGCCCGGCGCCGTCTGAAGAAACTGCCAGAATGAAAAAGGCCGCCGCGTTGTAATAGGCCCATCGTTCTCCGCGCACAAGCAGGCAGATTGCGCCCAGCGAGAACACCAGGCCAGCAACGTGCTGAAGTCCGCCGATGGCCCAGTTGAGGCACTCGAAATACTGAAACTGGAAGATCAGCCACGAGACCGGAATGAATAATGCCAGACGCGAGGCAAAATCTCTGTGCGGCAGAAACATCTTCCAGAGTAGGATGGCCAGCAGAAGAACGAATCCATTGCCGATTGCTGATAGCAGCCTGAAGTCGATATGTCCGCTGAGATAGTATTGCAGACAACCCAGCCCGTGCATGAAAAAAAGCTTAAACTCGCAATGCTGCGAAGCTAGAAAGTACGACGTCCTCGCTGATATTGTCTTCAGTTGCACTAACTCGTTCAGAAAATTGAGTAACGCATCGTATTCATCGAAAATCGGAATATTCAATGCTCTCCGAAATAGAACTGTGTAGAAAAAGATCGGCGGGAACAACACAAAGAGTCCTGCGATCAGCGCATTCGCACGCGGTTCTGCCGAAATCTTCGATGAATTGAGTCGATTTCCAGCGCAACCCTTCTCCGCCTCCCGCTCGTTTCGCCTTGCCATCTATTCGTTCCTCACCCGTATCGATTAGGAAACGCCCTTTTCAGCCTGATTTATTTGCATGTTACCACCAATAGGCTGCCTTCAGAAAACCGGGCTGGATCTACAGGCAATCGCATGAAATCTAGTCGAAGGCGAATGATGTCTTGGCCGTATCCATCAACGATTAACATTTCTAAACGTGGTCCAGATACGACAGCAGCAGTTGAATGTTGAATCGGTCGGCGGGCGCTATAAGCAGCAAATTATCCTCTAGATTCACGGGATGTATGACCTGAAGCCCGGGCGCATGTCCCATCTGCAAATGTAATATAAGAACAAATGCTGAAACTCTCCCTCATTCTAGGCACCATTGCGGCGCTTGCCGACGTAGCCGGCGGCCTGGTGCTGGTGCATGCCAAGGGCGTGGAGCGGTACCTGCGCTACTTCGTGGCCCTCGGCGCCGGCTTCCTGATGGCCACGGCTCTCCTGGAGATGACTCCCGAGAGCCTGCGACTCAGCCCGCGTCTAGGGCCGGTCCTGATCATGGTCGGTTACTGCGTGGTACATCTGCTGGAACACACCATCAACGCCCACTTCCATTTCGGCGAGGAGACGCACGCCGACGAGTTCGTCAGCCAGCATACGGGCAACTCGGTACTGGCCGGTTTGAGCCTGCACGCGATGTTTGACGGCGTGGCCATCGGCTCCGGTTTTTTGGTTTCAAGCTGGCTGGGATGGCTCATCTTTTTGGCCATCGTTCTGCACAAAGCCCCTGAAGGTTTCACCATGGCCAGTGTGATGCTGGCCAGCGGACGCAGCCGGACCGTCGCGCTTTACTCAGCCGTCGGTCTGGCTGCGGCTACTCTGGCCGGAGTGCTGGTGATCGAACTGATTCCCACCTGGCTGCCCTATGGATTGCCCATCTCAGCCGGCGTTGCACTCTACGTCGCCGCCACCGATCTGGTGCCCGAAGTAAACCGCGAACCCGGCATCCGCATGGCGCTGGTGTTTTTTGCGGGCGTAGGCGCGTTTCTGCTGCTGCGGATGATTTTGCCAGCGCTCTGATGCGGTAGTAGATTAGTTTCCGGTTTGGCGGTCCTTCGCCCGTAACCCACAAAATTATTGCCGGGCGCTCGATTTGACCACGGGGACGGCCGATAATAAGACCGGAATCCAAAATGTCGCGCACCTGCGACACGCACAATTGCGATACGCAGAGTTGCGAATACTAGGGCGATGGACCTGGTACGCCATTGAATAAATCTCCTGCTTCGCGCTGTGCCGCATTGTTCATCCTGAAAGCATAGCCGACTGAGAGTATGGGCTCAGAGATGACTGTGCCAACCGAGCTTACATTCAACGACGCAGAGGGCTGTGAGCAAGGCGAGCGCAAGCACGCTGATAATTCGACCCAGCCAAACGTCGGGCGTCGTTGCCCAGTCCACTGCCACCATGTCCGTCCCCTGCGGAATCGGAACGGCCATCAGCCCGTATCCCTCTTCGCGCGTTGCGACGGCGGCTTGGCTGTTTACGGTAATGTCGCCACGCGGGATAACTCCGCAAACGCAGAATCAGGTAGCCCGCATGATCCGCGGTTCCCATGAAGATCTTGTGCTCCGGCAGGTTCTCCATCTGCACGAATTTCCCGCCGCATGCAGGCGCTGCCGTTTTGAGCTGAATTCATGTCGCGGTCCGGCTCGCCGGGCAAATCTATAGGGCTGCTCACTTCGCAATTGCCCGCCACATCGCGCTCGAGGAGCGCGTGCCGAATGCCTGGCGGTGCGTATTCGGGTTTGCCACGAATTCCTTCGGTCTGCTCCACGTGCGGAATCGCGGCAACCAGATTGTTGCAATCCTGAAAACAGATGCCCAACGTGGAGCCGGTAATGACGAAGAACAGGAGCGCGCATGTGGCCGCAATCGTAATCCTGCCGCGCAGCGAATTGACCCAAATCGCCGCTGCGAAAAAGACTGCAAGCGGAGCATTCATCACAACCAGCCATCGCCACGGGAACTGCAGATAACGCAGAGCTGGCAGCCAGTTCCAAAGCGGCTCGGAGAGCCGAACCTGCATCAGCAGGACGGCAACGGGGATGAGAGCGAGCGGAATCCACCACGCGCGCTCAGCGGTCAGCTTGCCGCGCTTCCACGCAAGCCCCACTGCGGCTGCGCTGATGCCAAACATGGCGACGGCAACCCACGAGTGAATGTCCAGTGACGTGTCATAACGGACCCAACCTGGATCGGCGTGATGGCCAAAGAGCCACCCATTCTCTATGACGTACTCCCGGTCGCTCACTGCAGCTCCAAAGTTGGCCCAGCCTCGCTCCCAGATCGCGGGCAATAGATATAAGGCTGCGAGCGCGCCGCCAAGTATGGCGGAGAGGGCCGCGCGCGCCATCGGTGCCCACGATTTCGCAAGTGCTGCCGAAACAACAGCAGTTGCGATCAGCAGGTAGCTCGCCATAATACCGAGCGGCCCATTTGTCAGCCAAATGCCGGCCACCACAAGGGACAAGGGTACGACGCGAGCGAGCGAGCGCTGCAGCAGGGTCGCCGACGGCGTACTCCGGTGCAGCTGAAACAGCAACAGCATCGGAATCCAGAAGCCGCCGGCAAGCTCACCGTAGTCGCCGCGCAGGTACCCATCGACCAGCATGTTGCCGATGAAGATGGATGCGCATCCGGCCAAAGTTGCGGGGCCGTCTGCAAGCATCTGTCGGGCGAGGGCCCGATTGGCCAACCCGGTGGCTGCCAACAAGAGATAAACCAGAACAACCGAAACAGCGCGCCAGGGAACGATGAGCCCCAGATATGCGCCGGTCATCCAGGTCAGCGGGGGATAAAACACAAACCGCGGTTCGCCGGCACCGAAGTTCGGCCCACTGGCCCAGTGCGGATATAGGATGCCTTCAAGGATGCTTCGTTGCGCTTCGATCCATGAGACGAAGTGGAAGTAAAAATCGGGTCCGCACGAAGGGCCCATCTTTACCAAGGGCCACACAGCCAGCCCCGCTGCTGCCAGAATCACAAGCGGCCCGGCGAATCGCTGGAGAGGCCGGAGTTGCTGCTCTCGCTTTGGGCGCGTCTTGATCTTGCGGCTCATCTGCAATGCAACGCGAATATCAGTAGGCGTGCGAAAGGTAGGTCGATCCAAGAGTGAAGTGCGGCAGACTTGGGGCTTGAAAATCCTTCATATTGGAGTGAGCCTTCGATCTTCTGGCCTGTGATGCGCTCAAGCACCTGACATCTGGGGCAGCGCCATCGGACGTATCGTAGATAGAGAATTGCGTAGGACATGAACGAGGTGATCAGGACCCAGGTTTGTGGCCGACTATTCGAGGCGACGCAGGTTACTAGGTAGCAAAAGACCAAGAGAATAGTCGCGATCCAAGCGGCATACAAGCGTTGGTTATATTCTGCCCAAGCGCTCAGATATTCATCGGTATTCGAGCGGCTGTTCAGATGTCCTCCCAGGCTCCACTACTCAGCTGAAATATTATCTCATCATGTGGTTTGCTTTGCGTCGTGGATGGATTGTTTGAATGTTTAGTCAAGGAGGAGCACGAGGTGTTGCGAAAAGCTGAACTCAGCATCGAAGCTGATTCAGAGAACTACCTCGGAGGCTCCTCAGAGACGATATGTACTACATCGGACTTGACGTTCACAAGAAGACGATCAGCTACTGCGTGAAGGATGCGGCTGGTCATGTGCACCGGGAAGGCAAGATCGGATCGACCCGGCGCGAGTTGGATGCCTGGATCAAGACTTTACCGCAACCTCGGATGATCGCCATGGAAGCGACGATCTTCACCGGCTGGATCTACGATCATCTGCTTCCCCACGCCGAGAAGGTGAAGGTGGCGCATCCTCTGATGTTGCGAGCGATCGCAGCAGCCAAGAAGAAGAACGACAAGATCGATGCCGGCAAGATTGCCGACTGCCTGCGCTGTGACTTCCTGCCCGAGTGCCACATGGCTTCCACCGAGATCCGCGACAGACGCCGAGTCCTGCGGTACCGCAACCTGGTGGTGAAGCAGATGGTGCAGATGAAGAACCGGGTTTCCGGCCTGTTGATGGAGACCGGGGTGAGCTACAACAAGCAGCGGCTGCACAAGGTGGGCTATTTCGGCGAACTGATGTCTACGAACGAAGATATCAGCGAAGCTGTACGGCCGCTGCTGAATCTGAGCCGCGGAATGATCCGCCGCTCCGGGAAGCTGGAGTACGACCTGATCAGCTCACTGGAGCGAGACCCGCTGCTCAGGGAGCGGCTGCGGCGGTTGCGCACCGTGCCAGGAGTCGGTTCGATCACGGCCCTGACCTGGGCGCTGGAGATCGGCGATTACACGCGGTTCAGTTCCAACAAGCAGGCCATCAGTTACTGCGGCCTGTGCGCCGATGAGAAGAGTTCAGCCGACAAGGTGATGCGCATGCCGCTATCGAAACAGCGCAACAAGCACATCCAGAGAGTGTTGATCGAGGCGGCCAAGCTGGCGCCGAGAGAGTCACCGGAACTGGCGATGATCCGAGAGCGCGAGTTGCAGAGAGGCAATCCCAACCGGGCGACACTTGCAGTGGCGAGGAAGATGGTCTGCTACATGATGGCGGTCGAGCGCAGGCAGCAGGATTTCGTGCCTGCAGGAGAATTGATGCCGACCGAGGCAGCGTAAAAACCTTTCCTGATAAGGAAAGAACAAAAACATCGGGATCTATCGAAGCGCAGGCTGCCAGGTCTCGCAAGTTGGCGACTGAGCGAAGGAGGTTATCCTCCGGAGGCTCTCTTCGAATTGTTTCGAGACTGGCAGAGAACACAAACTCAATCATCTGCAAAGGCTCTTTCGAGCCCGAGGCAGCAAATGGATGTCCGGTCCTGCTGGAATGCAGGGGCCACCAGCCGTGAGGCACTCATGCGCAGAAGACGATCCTGATTCGCGCAATGCGCGCTCTCCAGAGCGCGCCCTAAGGCCTCGTGTCTTCTCTTGACAAATGACTAACATGGATGTCGGCGACTCGGAAGTTGCAAACTACCTTATGGACTCAGACCCAAATCAGGTTCTACGCCCTAAGCTGAACCTTGTGGCATAGAGCCGTGCCAGCAGCTTCGCATAATCCCAACCTACCTTGAAATTGGCTTTGCTTGACCCGCTATGGCGGCTGCCGAAGGCTAGGGGAACCTCTGCAATCGAGCGCAGCCGGCCGCGCACCAGAATCTCCAGCAACAATTTGAAGCCGCTGGGCTGAAAGTCAATGCCGTCGATACACGCGCGGCGAACCAGGAAAAATCCGGTCATCGGGTCATGAGCGCGGACGCCTGCCCGCTGAATGGGCCATGTAGCCCACACCGCCGCAGTGGAAAGCAGCCTGCGAACCGGGTTCCAACCGCCCACGCCTCCGCCGGGAATATAGCGGCTGCCGATGGCAATATCGCTCCCGTTATGGATGGCGGCAAGCAGTTGCGGCAGCAGCTCCGGAGGATGCTGTAGGTCGGCGTCCATCACTCCCACAATCTCAGCATCCGTGTTCTTCCATCCATAAAGGATTGCGCCGGAGAGACCTCGCTGTCCCTTGCGCACCAGCAGTCGCACGCGCTTGTCTTCACGAGCGATGCCCGAAACCACTGCACCGGTCCCATCCGTGCTGTCATCGTCCACAACCAGAATCTCGTAGGGAAGATTCAGCGGATCGAGGACGGAACGAACGTGGGCGAGCAGGCCACCTATACTTTCCTCTTCACAGAGTGTGGGGATCACCAGGGCCAGCTTTTCTCGCTGCTCTGGCGACGGCATCTTTAGTTCTTCACTCTCCTGCTTAGATAATGTTTGGTTCATTCCCTTAGAAACTAACCTTTCGTTCCGGAAACCACGTAAGCTGGATCGTGGTAGTGTTTACGGTCTGCAGGCTTGCAGGATACACGGGGGTACCCGTGGGATAAATCGGGGCCTGCCAGCGCTCGTGGGCAAAGCTGCCGTTGATCTCGAACTCCTTGGCTATGCGTTTCACCACCTGGAAGTTTATATCGTTCAGTGTATTTCCGCCGGGAATAAAGTCCTTGGCCGCCTTTTGGCTGCGCACGCCCACCTGGAGCCACTCATTGCCGCTCAAATGATAAGTGATCCATCCTTGGCCGCCCTTGCCCTCGCGCCCAATCCAGTCGCCGAAAATCTGGCCCTGGTTGGTATAGCCCTGCCTCTGAACGGTCTCATAGTACATGTAGTCTCCTCCAATGCTTTTATAGACAGGTGGATCTGTGGAGGCGGCTTCCACACGTATATCCAACTTAGGAATGCCAGGCACATGGGAGAGATAAAGACCGGGTCGCCACGAAGAGCCGTGGGGATTGTCAATGGGAGAGATATCGTCGTGCACCAACGAGTCAAGATAGAGCGTGAGCCAGTTGCGGAGACGGGGAAGGCGGTAGCTGAAGTCGAATGTGCCAAAGCGGGCGCCGGGATCATCAGTGCTGAACTTTACCGCTGGTGTAGGCGCCGTTAAGCTGAAGAACCCCTTCAAAAACGTATGGATGTTGACCGGCTCGTGATCTTTGCCGCCCCAGATGATAGTGCGCTCGAAACCGAATTCGAGGTTCTCCGTAGGACGGAAGCTGATCTTCTCCACATGGACCCATGGGTCGATGGGATAGACGTGGCCCCGAAGAGGGCCGATCAAAAACTCATAGCGAAAAGGGCCGGTGAAGCGGGAGAGCCCCGGAACGTGCAGCGGCTCAATGCGGTTGATGTGAAAGGCATAGATGTCCTCGGCGTTGTTGGAATAGGCAAAGGCACCGCCCTGGGCCGGTCCAAGCCACTCATCCTGCTTGCCGAACGAAATTACGTGATTGAGCACCTGTGCAGAGACGTAGGCCTCCATCACTCGTCCTTGCGTAATGGAGGAGATCGGCCCGACAGGAATGGTGGTCTGGTAGCTAAGTGGAAGCGGGGCAGCCGGCCCGGAGTTACTGAAGTAATCGGTTGTACCGTCAATTACCGCGAGTTCCTGTGCCAGCGCAGTGGAGTAGCCCGGGCCAGAAGGAGCCTCCTGGAACTCGCCGCGCGCATAGAATAGAAATCGTCCGACTGCGGCGTAACCACTGGCGCCTGCGTAATTATTAAAGCCACTCTGGTAAGGACGCCCGTAATCGTTGATGACTGTGGAGCCGAGATGATAGCTGTCACGCAGAGGCGTGCCGTTGATTGAGCGCGCCACTTCGTAAACACTCTCGACGCGCGAGTTGCCCTCATGCCTCAGGCACGGGCCCTGCATATCGTTGAGCATCTTACGCATCAGCGCGTCATAAATTCCCTGCGCCTCGTCTGTTGCCGGCCCGTCATCCGCATCTTCAATGCGAGCGCCGGCTTCTTCGAGCATGTGGTCCACGCTGGCACGGGTCCATGGGCGGATGCCAAGGTAGACGGTATCCACAAATCCCAGTGAGTAGAGCCGCAGCATCGCCGGATAAACCCAACTGTCCACCTGAATGAACGGTGAGCCCAGCGAGGAAGGCATGCAAGGCAATGCGGGTCGGCTGTTATCGTGATCGAATTGCCCAGCGCTCTCCGGCGCTCCAGGCTGCTCGGCCACGAGCGGAGGCGTGGCCACGAGGAAAAGTCCCATCAACACCGCCGCGCAATAAGTAACAGAAGGATGGGCCCAACGTCCGCTCACGCTCATACCTCACTTTATCATCAGCACTTTACCCCTCGAGGCGGTGAAACAGCACCGCCGCGGGTACATATCTGATGAGTGAACACACCCATCGGATTGATCCAAATTGGCACTCGCCCCACCTCGCGGCGTATAACGCAGGAATGGGGGCGCGCACGAAAACTGATCCCGGATCGCATGCTGAGATTGACGCATGGTTGCGAAACGGCGGACTGGTCATTACCGCCAGTGATCGTGCCTCCCGCGCCCTTGCATTCGCATTCCATCGAGCCCGGCGCGCCGAAGGGCTCACAGCCTGGCCCGTGCCAAATATTCTGGACTGGAAGAGCTTTGCCCAGGCGGAATGGGAAAAGCGATCGTTTGACGGCCGCCTGCTGCTGAACCCTCTGCAGGAGCAGTCAATATGGGCGGAGTTAGCCGGTGTGGACCGGCAGATGGCCACGGTGCTCGAAAGCCCGCGCTATCGCCTGGCCACGCTGGCCATGGAAGCTCACGAATTGCTGTGTGCATATGCCCCGCGATTCCTGCGTGAAAATGCGCGCAGCGGCTGGCAGCAGGATGCGGCTGCCTTCAGCAACTGGCTCACGGCCTTCGACGAAATCTGCCGCACCCGCAACCTGTTCAGCCCCGCCCGCCTGCCGCTCGAACTGATCAAGCTGCTAGAGAATCAGCCAGCTGAACAAACCCAACGCCCACCCCTTCTTCTCGCCGGCTTTGACCGCGTTCTGCCCGTCCAGCGCGCCCTCTTTGACGCCTGGGGCAGGTGGCAGCAGGCCACCCTCAACGAGCCCGCCGGCCAAATCCATTTCCACGAAACCCCAGACGCCCGGGCCGAACTCACCGCCTGCGCTCTCTGGTGCAGCCGCCAACTTGACGCAAACCCGAGCGTCCGTCTGCTGGTGGTTACTCAGAACGCAAACGGCCGCCGAGGCGAAATTGAACGTGCCTTTCTCAAGCACACCGGCCCCGCCGCAGATTCGCTTTTCGAGTTCTCGCTCGGAGTGCCGCTAAGCCGAATCGCGCTTCCCCGGAGCGCTCATCTCCTGTTGCGTTGGCTCTCCGCCCCGCTAGCCGAGCACGAACTCGACTGGCTGCTCTCCACCGGCCACGCCGCCGCAAGCCTCAATGAAAATTCCACACTGCAAGCACACATGCGCACGCTCCGCCGCAAAGGACTGGAGCAGCCCAGTTGGACTCTGAACAGCTTTATTGAATCAACGCCAAGGCAGAAGTTACCGCCCGCCTGGGCCTCCCGCATGCACCAGGCCCAACGCCTCCTGGCGGAGTCTTCGCGCAGCCTGCAAAGCCCTCTCGAATGGGCCGAACTCACCCCGCGATTACTTGAAACCGCCGCCTGGCCGGGTGAACGGCCTTTGTCTAGCGCCGAATTCCAAGCCGACCGCCGCTGGCAGCAGATTCTGGAAGCCTGCGGCTCTCTGGGATTCGACGGCACTCGCGTCCCCTGGTCCGAATTCCTCTCCGTCTTGGCCCGCTCCCTGGACGAAACCCTCTTTGCCCCCGAATCCCGCGATGCGCCCATACAGATTGCCGGCCCGGCGGAGTCTGCAGGCCTCACCGCCGACGCTGTCTGGTTCCTCGGCGCGGACGAGGACGCATGGCCGGCCGGCGGCTCGACTCATCCGCTGCTCCCGCCCGAGGCGCAGCGCGAAGCCAAAATGCCTCACGCCACCACTCAACTTGATTGGGACCTCGCCGAATCCATTACGGCCAGATTGGTTCGATCCGCGGCGGAGGTCCACTTTAGCTATGCGCGCCAGAGCGAAGGTGTTGAAGTCAGACCGTCGCAGCTAATCACGAAGGTAGCCGGCCCCGCGCAACCGCTGCCTCCGGAGTTGGTCGCCCCGCACAACCCGTTGCCGCTCACGGTGCTATTTGAAGATCGGAGCCAGATTCCTTTCGTCGCCACGGCGGCCAAAGTTCAGGGCGGCTCCAGCGTTCTCACCTCTCAGTCTCAATGCCCCTTCAAAGCCTTTGCGACCACACGCCTAGCCGCCCAATGCTGGGAGCCGGCCCAGGCCGGACTTACTCCATCGCAACGCGGAAACCTACTTCATGCGGTACTTCACTCCGTTTGGGCAGGTCCACCTGACGGCATTCGTTCTCTCATTGAGTTGCGAGCAATCAAGGACGCAGAATCATTTGTCGCAAACCACGTCAGGCGCGCGATGCAGGAGGAGATTCCAGCAAGCTTGGCAGACCGCATGCCCCGCCGCTATTTGGAACTTGAGAATCAACGCCTGGTTTTGCTCGTGACCCAATGGCTCGACTATGAAGCCACTCGAATCGAATTCGGAGACACAAAAACTGAGGTCGACAGCACCGTTCAAATCGCTGGCCTCATCTTTGACCTGCGCCTTGACCGCATAGACCGGCTCCGCGACGATTCCCTGCTGGTCATCGACTACAAATCCGGCGACGTCTCGCCTAAATCCTGGGAGCTGCCCCGTCCCGACGATGTGCAACTGCCGCTCTACGCAAGTTTCGCCGTTGAGCAAGACGAAGTACTCGGCGGACTGGTCTTTGCCAAGGTCCGGCCGGGAGAGCAATGTATTGCCGGACTCGTCGGCGACGCCAGGGCAACGCTGAAGGCCGATCTCTCCACCATGAACAACCTGGTCAGGAACGATTCCCTGGCCGAGAGCCTGATCGACTGGCGTCAGTACATAGAGCAATTAGCCAAAGATTTTCTCGCCGGCCGCGCCGAGGTAGATCCGCGCGAGTACCCCAAAACCTGCGAGCGCTGCGGCCTGCAAACGCTCTGCCGCATTCAGGATTCGCGAGCTCTGCTCGAAGACGAGGACGATAACGAGGAGGAGAGCGATGAGTAGCCTGACCAAACCAGCGCCTCCCGATCAATCGCAGCGCGATCTCGCCCTCGATCCCTCGCGCTCCATCCTGGTGCAGGCCCCGGCCGGCTCGGGCAAGACCACCTTGCTGGCAGATCGATTCCTCCGTCTTCTCTCCGAGGTCGATGACCCCAGCCAGGTGGTAGCCATCACCTTCACTAACGCCGCCGCCGCAGAAATGCGCAACCGGATTCTCGAAAAACTCCGTGCGCCGAACCCCGAACCGCTTGCCAGCCGAGCCCTGGAGCGTTCACAGGCGCTGGGCTGGAACCTGCTCGAACTCCCGGCACAACTGCGCATCAGAACCATCGACTCGTTCTGCCGCGACCTGGCCATGCAGCAGCCTCTGCTCTCTGGTCTGGGCGGCGGCCTCGATATAGCCGAACAGCCCGATGAGCTTTATCGCCGCGCAGCCCGCCGCAGCCTTGAGCAGATTGACAATTCCGATCCCATGCTGAGCGGAGCAATTGCCTTACTGCTCGAGTGGCGCGACAACAACTGGCAAGACGTGGAAACCCTGCTGGTTGAGATGCTCAGCAAACGCGAACGCTGGATGCACGAATTTGTCCTGGCACGCGATCCCGATTGGAATGCCCTCAGAGTCGCTCTTGAAAAGCCCTTTGTTCAGGCTCTGAGTCAAGCGCTGGCAGTGCTTGAGGGAATGCTTTGTCAAGTCCCAGGCGCGCGCGAAGAAATTTTGTCACTGGCACGGTTTGCCTGCACGCAGCTCAAAGGCGAGAAGCATCGCGAGCTTGCTGAACTCGCCGAGTTCCCCTCCGGTCCATTCGCCGGTAGTGACGATCTTGCAGCGGCGCGCGATGCCTATCTATGCCTGGCCAAACTGCTCCTAACCAACGAAGGCTTCTTCCGCAAAGCTGTAGATAAACGCCTTGGCTTCCCGTCCGACCGTAAGCAAGAAAAGGCGCGACTCTTTGGGTTAATTGCGGCCCTGGGGCAAAATCCCAGCTTCGAGCCTGCACTTGCCACCGTCACAGCTCTGCCCCCCGCCCGCTATACCGAGGAAGATTGGCAGATTGTGCAGGCCTGTTTCATCCTGCTGCGCCATGCAGTAGGCCAACTGCAGGTGGTGTTTGCAGAATCCGGAACGGTGGATTACAACGAAGTCGCGCAGATTGCACGTCGCGTGCTCAGAGGCGAAGACGGCTTCCCCACCGATGCGGCCCTGGGGGTGGCAGACGGCATCCGTCACTTGCTGGTCGACGAATTCCAGGACACAAGCCGCCGCCAGCACGAGTTGCTTTCGAGCCTCATCGCTGCGTGGTCTGAGCCAACCAGCCGCACCTGCTTCGTGGTCGGCGACCCCATGCAGTCCATCTACTTCTTTCGTGAAGCGGACGCGGAACTCTTCCCGCGCGTAAAGTCTTTCGGCCTCGAAATACCCAACAGCGAGCCGCTCCTCTTCGACTTCGCCTCTCTCACGGCAAATTTCCGCACCATACCGCCGCTCGTCAACCGCCTCAACGAGACCTTTGCCCAGGTTTTCACCATCGACGATGGCAGCGAAGTAACCTTCTCTTCCGCCGAGCCCGCACGCACGGAGTTACCCACTCCCTCGCCGGGATTCAATTTGCATCTTGATTTTCAGCCGCAAGCACTGCGTGGAAAATCATCAGACCCGGAAATTACAAAACAAAGAGAAGCATCTCAATCCGCGCAGATCGAAGAGATTGTAAATCTGATCCACAGCCACGCAGCGCGCATCGGCGAAGCAAAATCACAGGGCGGCAAATTCCGAGTCGCAGTCCTGGCCCGTGCGCGCAAGTCGCTCCTGCCCATCGCGGAGGCCTTGCATGAAGCCTCAATTCCTTTTCGCGCCGTCGAGCTTGAAAAACTGAAAGACCGCCCCGAAGTTCTCGATGCCCTCAGCCTCGCGCGCGCCTTGATCAATCCCCAGGACCGAGTGGCTTGGCTTGGAGTTTTGCGCGCGCCGTGGTGCGGACTTGCGCTCGACGATCTTTACCGGCTCACCAGCGCCGACGATCCCGAACTTCTCGCCCGCCCCATTCCGGAACTGCTCGTCGAGCGCCTCCCGCTCCTCAGCGAAGACGGCCAACGCGCCGCCGGCCGAGTCCTCAAAATGTGGCGCTCATTCCCCGCTTTGCGTGCCGCCCAGCCAGCCGCCTCCACGGGAACCTGGCTCGAGCAGCTCTGGCTGCGGCTGGGCGGGTCAGCATGTGTCGACGCCTCCGCGCGCGCCAACATCGATCTCTTGTGGAGCTGCCTTGACCTCTTGCCCGCGGGCGAGCAGGATCTTCCCGGCCCAGCACTCGAAGCCGCTCTCGACAGGCTCACCGCATTGCCCGATCCCGAGGCCAACAGCGATGCCGGGGTCCAGTTGATGACCATCCACAAATCAAAAGGCCTGGAGTTTGAGGTGGTCATCGTCCCCGACCTGCAAGCCGTAACAAAAGGCGGCAAGCGCGAAATGCTCTCCTGGCTTGAACGCGGCCTTGCTCAACCCGACGAAGAAGAAAACATTACTGAGTTCCTCATCGCTCCCTTCCAGCCCAGAAGCAAAGATCCAGGCGAAGCCAAGAAGTGGGTCGATCGCATCTATCGCCAGCGCGAGTCGCAGGAAGACCGGCGCATTCTCTACGTTGCCGCGACCCGCGCCCGCGAGGAACTGCACCTTTTCGCCCGCCCTGCTTACAAAATCGACAGCGATGGTCAGTTCAGCCTGGGTGACCCCGCAAAAAACAGTCTGCTAGCAACAGCGTGGCCCGCACTTGAAGATGAGGTTCGTAGTCGTTTCGAAGAATGGAAAGCTGCCAGAGAAAAATCAGTAGCCGGCGAAGACCAGGTGATCGATTCCATTGCCGCCGCCAGCGAGAGCAATCTCCTCGTAATGCCCACCCCCGCCAGGCCGAATCTGCTCCGCCGTCTCCCGCCGGATTATCAACTCAGATCCCCCGAGTCAGAGGGTGCCCCATCCTTTCCGCGTTTTCCGGCGGAAAGGGTGGGAGACCACAAAACTCCGGGTGGCCCAGGTCCGGCGGGTGGCCCAGGTCTCGCTTTTGAGACCTGGGAAAGCAGGATTCAGGGTGCTCCGGGTGTCGCTTTTGAGACCCGGGAATGTACTCTCTACCCCCGCCACGAGGGCGGCAAACTCTCCCGCACATTCGGTATCGCCGTCCACACATTACTGGAAGAGCTTGCCCGCCTGCGCAACTCGCTCGAGTGGGAACCGGCGCGCGCCGCCCTCAGGCGCTTCGAACCCCGCATCGCCGCCCAGGTGCGCGCCTCAGGGGTAGAGCAGCCGCAGTCCGTCCGCATCGGCGCCCAGGCGCTTGAGTCAGCACTCAGCGCCTCCCGTGACCCCATCGGCCAATGGATTCTCTCGCCCCACACCGACGCCCAGAGCGAGGTCCGTTGGGCCGGAGTCGTCGCCGGCAGCTTGAGCACAGTCCGCGTAGACCGCATCTTCCGCGCCGGCCCCACGCCTCAAGTGGAAGGCGAAGACTGCTGGTGGATCGTCGATTACAAGACCGCGCACCCAGACAACGCCGACCCGTTCACGGCTCTCCCTCAACTAAGAAAAATCTTCGCGCCCCAACTCGAAGCCTACGCCGCAATCCTGTGCAGCCTGCACGGCGCAAACGCCCCCATCCGCGCCGCTCTCTATTACCCGCGCATGCTTTCGCTGGATTGGTGGGAGTTATAAACCGCTCTGGCTCCCGCATTCAGTAGAAAAATCAGCAGAAAAATCAGAACATTTCGCCTATAGGTTTAGAGTGATTCTCTGCGGTTTGAAGATTACCGGACCCGGCAAGAATAGGTAGCGCCGGCCTCCTGGCCGGCTGTAGCGTGGACCTCCCGGTCCACGCTCACTCTACAATTTCGGGATATCTGCTCTCGCTTAGGAAATAGCGCAACGATAATCGAGTAACTTACGCCTGCGGCGCCGGCTCAACCTTCAGCCCTGCATCCGGATCACGCCCGCCAGTCACGCTCTTGTGGTGCCGCACATCCGCGCCCTCCACCCAGAAGATCACGTCCTCGGCAATATTCGTAGCGTGATCGGCCACCCGCTCCAGGTTGCGGCTGATCATCAGCGCATTAAGCGCCTGCGGAGCCAGGTGGCTCTGCTCTTCCATCACCTTGGTCAGCGCCTTGTAGGCCGCCTTATTCATCGCATCCACGGCGTCATCCATGGCCAGGATCGAGCGCGCCAGCGCTGCATCTCCCTCAATAAATGCCTGCAGGCACTTGCGCACCATCTCTGCTGCCAGCGTCGCCATCCTCGGTATATCCACCGGCAGCTCGACCACGGCCATCTGATCCATGTTCCGCACCCGGTCGCTGATCGCCTTGGCTGCGTCGCCCACCCGTTCCAGGTCGGCGTTGATCTTGATCACGGCCAAAATAAAACGTAAATCGATGGCCATGGGTTGTTCCATCGCCAGCAGGTCAAGAGCCGCCTGGTCGATATCGCGCTCCAGCCGGTTGATGGCCATCTCGCTGCGGCTTACCAGGTCGCAGATCGAAAGGTCGCGCACGCGATAGGCTTCGATGGATCTCTGGATAGCCTGCTCGGCCAGTCCCGCCATCACCAGCAGTTGCTCTTTCAGTTCGTCCAAACTTTGTTGAAAGCGTATGCGCGTCATCCAAACCTGCCTGTAATGTAATCCTCGGTGCGTTTGTCGCTGGGATTGGTGAAGATTTTGTGCGTTGAATCGAACTCCACCATCCGCCCGTTCAAGAAGAAGCCCGTATTCTCAGCCACGCGAGCCGCCTGCTGCATGTTGTGAGTCACAATCACAATAGTGTACTGCGATTTCAATTGAAAGATAAGGTCTTCGATCTTTGATGTGGAAACCGGGTCCAGGGCCGAGGCCGGCTCATCCATCAGCAGCACCTCGGGGTCCACTGCCAGCGCGCGTGCAATGCACAAGCGCTGCTGCTGTCCGCCGCTGAGGCTGGCGCCCGATTTCTTCTTCAGGTCGTCCTTCACCTCGTCCCACAGCGCCGAATTCCTCAGCGACTTTTCCACAATCTCTTCCAGAGCCCGCCGGTTGCGTGTAGCCGTTCAGCTTGAGCCCCGCGCAAACATTGTCGTAAATGGACATGGTGGGAAATGGATTGGGCCGCTGGAAGACCATGCCCACGCGGCGCCTGATCTCCACCGGCTTGCAATCCTCATAGATGTCCAGGTCGCCGAACATGACCTTACCCGTGACCCGCGCAATGGGATTGGTCTCGTGCATGCGGTTCAGGCAGCGCACAAAGGTGCTCTTGCCGCAGCCCTGAAGGACCGATCAGCGCTGTGGCATGATTGGCCGGTATATTCAGGTTGATGTCCTGCAGCGTGTGATTGGTTCCGTACCACGCGTTCAGGTTGACTACCTCGATGCCAATGCCCACTTAGCTTGCCCCTTTCAAAACGCCGCGGCTGGTCACAAAACGCACCAGCGAAACCGCGGCGACAATCAGAACAATCAACACCAGCGCCCCCGCCCATGCCAGGCGGTGCCAATCGTCGTAGGGTGAGATCGCATAAGCATAGATCTGCAGGGGCAGTGCGGCAATCGGCTCGTTCAGGTTCGCACTCCAGAACTGATTGCCCAGCGCTGTAAACATCAGTGGCGCGGTTTCTCCCGCCACTCGCGCAAAGGCCAGCATACAGCCGGTGATGATGCCCGGCGAGGCCGTTTTCACGGTAATCGACAGCACCGACCGCCAGTTGGGCACGCCCAGCGCCAGGGCCGCCTCGCGCACCGCATGCGGCACCATCAGCAGCATCTCTTCAGTCGTGCGGCAGACGGTGGGAATCATCATGATGCCCAGCGCCACTCCACCTGACAGGGCCGAAAAGTGCCCTTGCCGAACCACGATCAGCGAGTAAATTGCAAGGCCCATCACAATTGACGGGACGCCGTTCAACACATCGGCCGTAAAGCGCACCGCATTGGCCAGCTTCGTTCCGCGTCCAAACTCAGCCAGAAAGATGCCGCCGCCAATGCCCATTGGAACGCCGATCAGACTTGCTATCCCAAGCAGAATCCCTGAGCCAAGGATGGAGTTGGCCATGCCTCCGCCCAATTCGCCCGGTGGTTTGGGAGATCGGATGAAAAAGTCGATGTTCAGAGAGCTGGCGCCCTTCAAAACAAGATAAGCGAAAATTGCCACCAGTGGAATGATCACCAGAACAGTAGACAGGATCGCCAATCCTGTGGCCAAGCCATCGGTCAGCGTTCTTATTCTCGCCCTTAGTTTGCGTTCGCTTGGCACCCTTTAATCTCCCAACTCGTCCTTTTTTCTCTCAACGGCGAGCCTTCGCCCTGTTCCGTGCTCATCTTAGTTCGCTCGCGCAGGAGTTCCCCGCGTGACCGCCCATACCAGCAATTGGGCCAGGGCATTGACGATGATCGTAACGATAAACAGCGCCAACCCGATCTCCATCAGCGCGCTCAGATGCACGTCGCCGACTGCTTCTGTGAATTCATTGGCAATCACTGACGCCATCGAAGCTCCATTGGAAAGCAGCGAGCGGTGCAATCTCCGGCGTATTGCCGATCACCATGGTCACTGCCATGGTCTCTCCCAGTGCGCGCCCAAGGCCCAGCATGATTGCGCCCACAATTCCGATGCGCGCATTGCGCAGCACGCCCATGCGGATCATCTCCCAGCGCGTGGCGCCCAGCGCCAGCGCCGCTTCCCGTTGTGAATGCGGCACCGCCGTCATCACTTCCCGCGTGAGCGAAGAGATGATGGGCAAAATCATCACTGCCAGAATCACGCCAGCGGCCAGAAATCCCAGGCCGGTGGGGTTATCGTCGTTGAATAATCCCGTCCAGCCCAGTAGCTGTATCAGCAATGGATTCACGTGTTCCCTTAGCAGCGGCACCAGCACAAAGACCGCCCACAATCCATAGATCACGCTGGGAATGGCGGCCAGCAGCTCGGTCATGAACGCCAGCGGACCGCGCAGCGCCTGGGGACACATTTCGGTGAGGAACACGGCCACGCCGATGGCCAGCGGAACCGCCATCAGCAGCGCCAGAAACGATGAAACCAGCGTGCCGTAGATAAACGGCAGCGCACTGAAATGCCCGTTCACCGGATCCCAGTACAGCGGCAGTTTGGTATCCGGATCGATAAACGCCTTGTAGAAAAAATCCAGGCCGATTTTGTTCCATGCCAACTCAGAGCGCAACTACGAGTTGCGTACGCAATCAGGGCCACAATGCCAAAGATACTCAGCGCGCAAAGCACCATCAGCCAATGAAAACCGCGGTCGGCAAATGCCGAATTTCCGCGCGACAGAAGAAAGGAGCGAATCGCCGAAACCGGAGCCGGCGCCGCTGGACGTTTACCGTCAGGAGGATCTGCTTCAGGCTGAAGTTGCTCGTGGGAGATGCGAATATCTGGCACGTTGGCGTTCACTTCAAACAGGCTAACCGGCAAATATGAATAGGAGGTTACAAGGGAGCAAAATCAAGCGCATACAGCAGGAATAATCCCCCTTCCCTATCCTGGGATAGGTTAAAGCGCTTCGCGGATTGGCCTGGAGGGGCCCAAGTAGAACGGAGGAAGCAGGGGCCTTCAGGACCTGAATTCAGCAGAGAAATTTCGCGGGCTTTAACCCCGGGCCTGCGCCCGCACCGCTCAGCTGCGCCGAGCCGGCTACATTTGCCACTCTCCACCGTCTCGATTCTCACCCTCAAAACGAAATTGAAATCTTTCCTCCATTGGTTTTCAATTTCCGTTAAGCTGGTAAGCTGGAACCCAGAAGGCCTTGATCATGCGCTCAATTATTACGCTTTTTTGCTATCCTCCTTGCCACCCTCGCCGTCGACGCCCAAAACAATCTCCAGCCTGACCCGCCCCACCGCGAGTGGAAGGCCTCCTGGGTCACGCATCCCACTGCCCCGTTGCGGGAGCCTGTGGTGCTCCACTTCCGCCGCACGCTCACGCTGGCAACCGTCCCGGCCACCTATCCGGTTCGCGTCAGCGCCGACAACCGATTCATTCTGTACGTGAACGGCCATCGCGCAGGCGACGGCCCGGCCCGCGGCGACCTGGCCCACTGGCGCTATGAGCGCTTCGATCTCGCCCCGCTGCTCCAGCCAGGTGAAAACCTGATCACTGCGACGGTCTGGAACTTCGGCGTCTACGCGCCCATTGCGCAGATTACTGACCGCACCGCCTTTCTGCTGGAGAGCGAAGCCACCGGAGACAGCTCCATCAGCACCCCCGAAGGCTGGCAGGTTGAACAGGAACAGGGCCAAGGCCCCCTCGATCGTTCGCTGATCGATATGCATGTCTACATGGCCTCCGGTCCCGGCGAAGAGATCGATGCCGCGCACTACGACTGGGCGTGGAACGCCCCTTCAGCATCGCTGCATCGTCCTGGGTCCCCGCCGCATCGCCCATGCGCGAAAGCCTTTATTTCAGCACCAATCGTGCACATTCATCCGACGTCGAAGCCGACAATCCCTGGGGCCTCGTCCCTGACCGGCTTCCGCACATGGAGTCCGAGCCCACCAGCGCCGGCGAAACCGTCCGCACCGGCATTCCCGCTCTCAACAGCTTTCCAGCCGCCCCTGTCGCCGTCCCCGCCGGCAGCCACGTCCATATCCTTCTCGACCGCAAGACCCTCACCACCGCCTATCCGCTCCTCACCGTCTCCGGCGGCAAGGGCGCAAACATCAAGCTCACCTACTCCGAGGCCCTCTACGACAAGGACCGGCACAAAGGCGACCGCGACGAAGTGGGCGATCGCCAGGCCCTTGGCCTGATCGACAGCTTCCTTCCCGACGGCGGCCAGCATCGCTCCTTCGAGCCGCTCTGGTGGCGCACCTGGCGCTATCTCGACCTCGATATTCAAACCGCCGGCGAGCCGCTGCAATTGGAATCGCTCACCGCCAACTTCACCGCCTATCCGTTTGAAGAGCTGCGCCACCTTCCAGTCTCCCGACCCCGACCTCGACAAGATCTGGGAGATCAGTTGGCGCACCGCGCGCCTCGATGCCCACGAAACCTACATGGACACGCCCTACTACGAGCAGCTCCAGTATGTAGGCGATACCCGCATCCAGGCCCTCATCTCCTATGCCGTAACCGGCGACGACCGCCTGGCCCGCCAGGCCATTGAAGCCTTCGACCAGTCGCGCATCTCCAGAGGGCATCACCCACAGCCGCTATCCCAGTTCGCTGGCGCAAAACATTCCCACCTTCTCCCTGCTCTGGATCGGCATGGTCCACGACTACTGGCTCTACCGCCCCGATCCCCAACCCGCGCGCTCCTCGCTCCCCGGAACCCGCACCGTCCTCGACTGGTTCGCAACCCACGAGCAACCCGACGGCCTGCTCGACAAGCTTCCCTGGTGGAGCTTCATCGACTGGGTCACCAAAGGCGAAATTCCCACCTACGACGCCAACGGCGAATCCTGCGTGACCACGCTCGAATACCTGGGCGCGCTGAACGACGCCGCCGATCTGGAGAAAGGCCTCGGCGACCCGCATCTCGCCGCCCGCTACCAGGACCGCGCCGCCCACGTGCGCTCAGGAATCTACGGCAAATGCTGGAACGACTCCCGCGGCCTGATCGCCGACAATCCCGATCAAAAAAACTTCAGCCAGCAGGCCAACATTCTCGCCGTCCTTTACGACGTCATCCCCAAAGACCATCAGAAGGAAGTGCTGCGCCGGATGCTGGCCATCGAGCCCGGCACCACCCCCAACGGCGTTCTCAGCGCCTCCTACTACTTCCGCTTTTATCTCGCCCGCGCCCTGGAGCACGCCGGCATGGCGGACGAATACCTCAACTCCATCGACCCCTGGCGCAAGATGCTGGCCCTCCACTTCAGCACCTGGCCTGAGACTCCCGGCAGCACCCGCTCCGACTCCCACGCCTGGAGCGCGCACCCCATCTACGACCTGCTCACGCTGGTAGCCGGCATTGAACCCGCCAGCCCCGGCTTCGCCACAGTCCGCATCGCTCCCCACCTGGGCAACCTGACCTCGCTCAAGGCAAGCTATCCCCATCCCCAGGGCATGATCGAGGTGGAATATCACCGCCAGGGCGACGGACTGACGCAACCATCACCCTGCCCGGCACGCTAACCGGCAGCTTCGTCTATGAAGGCAAGGATTGGTGGCCTCTCAAGCCAGGAGTAAACCAGATCCACGCTCCGCGGCAGTAATTCGGTCTTTTGGCGCCCCAACTCTAGCCAAAGAAAAAGCCTGCAAATGAACAAACTGCGGGTGCCCCACCCATTTCACGATTTTGTGAAATGGGTGGGATACCACGAAACTCAACCATCAATGCTTTGAAAGGGCTCTCGGCTCCGGCCGTGCCGCCTTCCGCAGCCATTTCAACAAAGCAGAAGCATTCATGCATAATCCCACGCCATTTCATGGCCATACCAGAAAAATCGATATATCAAACGCGAATCGCTATTTCGCCTATAGAAGCAAACGTGTTACAACTCCAACATGGCAAAGGGAAAAAAGTCGCCGCCATCAGGCCCCGTCAACCTGAGAATGCTCGCCGAGCATCTCGAGCTGTCCCAGACCACTGTCTCCCTGGTTCTGAACAACTCACCCTCCGCCCGCTCCATCCCTCAGGAGACCCGCAACCGGGTGATAGAGGCGGCCAAGCAGCTCAACTACCGCCCCAATTACTTCGCCCGCTCCCTGCGGCAAAGCCGCTCAATGAGCGTCGGCGTGCTGGCGCCGGACCTAAGCGAGGGCTACTTTACCCGCGTGATGAGCGGCGTGGTTGAGGAGTTGACCAGCGCCCACTACTTCTACTTCACCGCCTGCCACGACTGGAAACAGGAGTTGATCGAGCAGTACCCGCGCATGCTGGTGGAGCGCTCCGTAGACGGTTTTCTGCTGCTGAACACCCCGGCAGACCACATTGCCGTGCCGGTCCCGGTGGTAGCCATCTCGGCCCACAGCGCGGCTGAAAACGTAACCAATATCGTGCTCGATCACCATCTCGCCGTCGAGCAGGCGCTCACCCACCTCTATGAGCTGGGCCATCGCCGCATCGCCTTCATGCGCGGCCCCCACGCCATCCCCGATTCAGAGATTCGCTGGGAGACCATCCAGCAGGTAGCTTGCGAAGATGAGCATCAAGCTTGACCCCTCGCTCGTCATCCGCATCGATTCCGCCGGGTGGTCGATGAAGACCGGCTACCACCCCATGGCTCCCGAGATCGGCTACAAACCCATGCAGGCGCTGCTCAAAAAGACCCGCGACTTCACCGCCATCTTCTGCTTCAATGACATTGCCGCCATCGGCGCCATCCGCGCTCTCAAAGACGCGGGGCTCTCGGTCCCGGGGGACGTCTCCGTGGTAGGCTTCGACGACATACAGTCCGCCGCCTACTCCACGCCCTCGTTAACCACCGTCCGCCAGCCCCTCGCCGAGATGGGCAAGCGCGGCGCGCAAGTGCTTCTCGACCGCATCGCCAATCGCGATAAGGAGTTCCCATCCAAGATCGTCATGGCCCCGGAACTAATAGTCCGCGAGTCCACCGGCCCAGTGACGGCTAAAAGCAGTAAATAAATGTGATCAAGGCGGTTGCTCCAAGTCTCGCTTCCGAGACCCGGGAATGAACGAACCCTATTCCCTATTCCCTATTCCCTATTCCATATTCCATATTCCATATTCCCTATTCCTTAGTCCCTGCTCTCCCCTACTCCAGCATCTGCAAATCCAGCGGCTCTTCCAGCAGATAGTCCCTGTCGCGAATGCCCGCCAGCGCCCGCTTGAGCGCCGAAGACTTGCACGGCTCCACGGTAACCACAAACGGCAGCGCGTGCTGCGGATAGCCCGGCTTCTGCACGATGGCGCGAATATTGATGCGCTCTTTGGCCAGCGCCCCGGTAATCTCGGCAACAATCCCCGGCCGGTCGTTGACCAGGAAGCGGATGTAATGCGGAACCTCAAACTCCGCGCTCACCTGCGCCGGCATCCGCCGGAAGCTTGACCCGCCGCGACCCGTGCGCCAGCGCCAGCAGATCGCTGACCACGGCCACCGCCGTGGGATGCCCGCCGGCGCCATGGCCTGAAAACACCACATCGCCGCCGTAGTGGCCGGTGAGGATCACCATGTTCTCCGTGCCCCGCGACCAGGCCAGCGGCGAATGCAGATCCACCAGCATCGGTCCCACCGTCGCCGCAACCTCTGCCGTCGCTCCGTTCGGCCCGCGCCACCTGCCGGATGGTGCAGCCCAGGTCCCGCGCATAGCTGAAGTCCACGGCCGTAATCGCGGTGATCGGCTGCGGCACAATCTCCTCCGGGTCCACCTCCACGCGCAGCGCCAGCCGCATCAGAATCGCCAGCTTGGCCCGCGCGTCAAATCCGCCCACATCCTCGGTGGGATCGGCCTCGGCATAGCCCTTGGCCTGCGCCTCGGCCAGCACCGTCGCATACTCCGCGCCCTCCTCCATCTTGCTCAGAATGAAGTTGCAGGTGCCGTTCAAAATGCCTTCAATGCGCTCGATGCGATCCCCGGCCAGTCCCTGTTCCAGCCCCGGAATCACCGGAATCCCGCCGGCCACCGCCGCGCCATACTTCAGATGCCCGCCTTTGGCCGCGGCCAGCCGCTCCAGCTCCACGCCCTGGTAAGCAATCAGCTTCTTGTTGGCCGTCACCACGCTCTTGCCGGCTTCGAGCGCTTGCGCACCCAGCCGCCCGCCGGATCGAGCCCGCCCGGCCAGCTCCACCACCACATCCACATCGGAGGCCAGCACAGCGTCGGCATCCTCGCTCCACACCACGCTCGACGGAACCCAATCCACCTGCTTGCGCGCCACGCCGCGATTGAAAATATGGGTCAGCTCCAGCCCCTGCGGCTTTGACTCGACCAGAATCCGCGCCACCGAACTGCCCACCGTCCCAAAGCCAAAGAGCGCAATGCGCAACGGTTGCTTCGCGCGCGCTCCCCGTGCCGCCTCGCTGGAATGCTGTTGCGGCGATACTGAACCATGCACTTCGGACACCGGCATTTCCTCTTAATTAAGCATTGGAAATTACTTGATACCCGATGATACCTGACCGCGCCGCATCGATCACCCGATGCTCGTTTCAGAATCCGATCGTCCTGTAAGATGAATTCCAGATGCGGCGCGCGCTCTCCATCTTCCTGATTCTGTACTTCTGGCTGGGGCCGCTGGCGGCCATCCTCCCTGCCAGCGACGAGTCGCGCCTGCCGCCCTGCTGCCGCCGTCACGGAGCACATCACTGCGCCATGTCCGCGCATGGCGCATGATGGCCCAGGCCGCATCCGGCAAGCCCATCCTCACCGCTCCCGCAACTGCCCCTTGTACCCCGGCGGCGCAGCCCTACTCCCATCGGTGATTCCCGCGCTGGCCGCATCGCCGGTCAGCCTGCCGGTTCTGCTCGCGCATGTCTCACTCGCCCGCCTCAGGCCGCGCCGCTGCCCGCCTGAGCCCGATCCGCACCCGCGCCGGCCGCGGACCTCCGTCCACAATTCTCGCCTAGAAATCCCCGTTGAAGGCGCTGTTCTGTCTTCCCCTCAGGAACAAAGGATGAATCCTGTCCGTGACGGAGACAGGCCGGTAGGACTGATCGCCTTGAGAAGATTCGTCTCTCTGGGACCGTCTCCGCCTTTCAACGATCCCAAATCCCGTCAGGTATCGCGCGCCCAGCTTCCCGACCATAGTTCTGCCTGCACGCGCCTCACATTCTCGGAGGTCAATTCATGCGTCGCCTCTTTTCTCTTGCCGTCAGCTTTATTCCTGGCCGCCTCCATCCCCGCGCTCGCCACCGTCTTCGCCACCGTGCACGGCGTCGTCCACGATCCCCAGCACCGTCCCATCGCCGGCGCAGAGGTCACCCTTCAAGCCGCCGATTCCGCCTTCACCCTGCGCGCCGCAACCGGCACCGAGGGCACATTCGAATTGCCCCAGGCGCCCATCGGCGTCTACCGTCTCACCGTCGCCGCCCCCGGCTTCGCCACCGTCACGCAGCCGCTCACCGTAGCCTCGGGCACCAACCCCGTCTTGCACATTCCGCTCCAGCTCGCCCCAGCCGTTCAAAGCATTCAGGTCGAGGGTCTAGGCGTCTCCCTCTCCGCATCCGATTCCGTAACCCCCACCACTCTCATCACCCGCGCCGACATCGACCAGACTCCCGGCGCCGACCGCACCATCGGCATGGAGATGATTACCGACTACGTCCCCGGCGCCTACATGACTCACGACATGCTGCACATGCGCGGCGGCCACCAGACCAGTTGGCTGATCGACGGCATCGCGATTCCCAACACCAAGATCGCCTCCAACGTCGGCCCGCAGATCGATCCCAAGGACATCGACGCACTCGAAACCCAGCGCGGCAGCTACGCCGCCGATGTGGGCGACCGCACCTACGGCGTCTTCAACGTGCTGCCCCGCAACGGCTTCGAGCGCAACCGCGAAGGCGAGTTGCTGCTCTCCGGCGGCAACCTCTGCACCGGCGAAGCCCAGCTCTCGCTCGGCGACCACTCCAGCAAGACCGCCTGGTACGCAAGCCTCGCCGGCTCCCGCTCCAACTACGGCCTGGCCACGCCGGTCGCCGCCATCTATCACGACGCCACCAACTCCGAAAGCGGCCTTCTCTCCCTGATTCGCAACCAGACGCCCAAAGATCAGCTCCGCCTCAACGCGCAATACCGCCAGGACTACTTCGACGTTCCCTACGACCCCAACCCCAACGACTACGAATGCTACCTCCGGCTACTACTGCTCCTACGGCCTGCGCGACGCCCAGACCGAGCGCGATTCCTTCGTCATCGCCAACTGGGTCCACACCCTCTCGCCCAAAGCGCTGTTTTCCTTCGCGCCCTTCTACCACTTCAACCAGGCAGACTACGACTCGCTCCCCACCGACCATCCCGTTTCCACCACCTGGCATCAGACCTCAAACTATGTTGGCGGCCAGGGCGATGCCCACGTGGACGCTGGGCCCGAACAGCTTCTCCGCCGGCTTCTATTCCTTCTATCAGGCAGAAAACGACCTCTTCGGCGTCGAGGTCAACACTCCACCCGGAGCCTCTTATCCCAATACTCCAGCCACCGCCGCCGCCGCTCTGGTCGAGTTTTATCTCGCCGACCACCTGCGCCTGGGCCAATACATCACCCTGCTCGGCGGCGAACGCTTCTCCATCTACAACGGCGGGTACGACGAGTCCGCAACCTATCCCCGCATCGGCGCAACCGTCGAAATTCCCCGCCTCCGCTGGGTCCTGCGCGGCTTTTACGGCCACTTCTTCCAGCCCGCGCCTTTGCTCACCGTCTCCAGTTCCGTCCTCAACTACGCCGGCAGCCTGCCCACCGGCGAAAATGCCTTCACGCCCCTGCCCTCGGAGCGCGACGAAGAGCACCAGTTCGGCATTCACATTCCGTACAAGGGCTGGTCGCTCGACGTGGATACCTTCAAGAATCGCGTCAACAATTTTCTCGATCACTCCAACCTCGGCGAATCAAATATGTACTTCCCCATCGCCGTCGATGGAGCTCTGGTCCGCGCCTGGGAGATGACCCTGCGCTCGCCCGAGCTGGCTCACGCCGGCCAATTCCACCTGACCTACTCCAATCAAATCGCCCAGCAGCGCGGCAACATCATCGGCGGTTTTGTCTGCAGCATTCCCACCGATCCCGCCTGCGATCTCGGCCCCAACTACATCGCCCTCGACCACGACCAGCGCAACACCCTCAACACCGGCTTCACAGCCAACCTGCCGCTGCACTCCTGGTTCTCAACCAACGTCTACTACGGCTCCGGCTTCTCCAACGGCCTTGCCGGTGCAAACAAAGGCCCCTACAACGGCCCATACCTGCCCGTCCACACCACCTTCGACGCCTCCGCCGGCCACAAGTTCGGCGAGCGCTTGAAGCTCTCCGTCACGGCACTCAACGTAACCAATCACCGAGTCTTGCAGGATAACTCCGTAACCATCGGCGGCTTCCACTGCAACGACCCAAGAACGATCTCTGCCGAACTCCGCTACCGCTTCCACTTTTAGCCGCTGCGCATGAGGTTCGGTACCCCACCCGTTCGCCGTTTTCCGGCGAAGCGGTGGAACTCCAACACCCCCATGGCGGAAGCGCCGTCTGCCCCACCACAGGTGGTTTGCAGATTATTTCCCCAATCCGATTAATATAAGAATCCATGGCCACACTCTTCGAAAAACTCAACCTCAAAGATCACCAGGAGATCCTCATCCTGAACGCACCGGAGAGCTTCAACCGCGAACTCTCGCGCCTGCCCGCAATCACCATTCACCGTCATCTCGAGTCCCTCCCCGAAATCCGCTTCTCCGTCGCCTTCGTCACCCGCCAGACCGAAGTCGACGCTCTCGCCCCGCAAATTGCCGCCAAAGCCAAAGGCGACGCAATCGTCTGGTTCGCTTATCCCAAGGGCACGTCAAAAAAATACAAATGCGATTTCAACCGCGACACAGGCTGGGCCGCGCTGAAAAAAGCCGGATTTGATACCGTGCGCTCCATCGCCATCGACGAAGACTGGACCGGCCTCCGCTTCCGCCGCAAAGAGTTCATCAAGTCCCGTTGAACTGTTAGGGATGTGCCCGGTTTATACCCCTGATGCACCCCCTACCCCCTATCCAGTAGTAACCGAATCGTAATTCAAAAGTAACTAGCTGCGGAAAGACACAGCGTACACGCCACTTCGAAATAAGGAGAAACACCCATGCAAACCACGCCAAAGACCTTGCGCCCGGCACAGTCCGAAATCCATCGCACCGCCCATGATCAGGATTTGATTGAAGTCCCCAAGCGAGCCAAGCGAGACCGCGAAGACGAGGCAGAAAAGGCCCAGCAGTCTCCAGAACTTACCAGGGAATAGGTACATTTTCCTGAGCGCATGAAGTTGCCAACTCGCTAACTCGGCATTTGCCAACCCCGCTAGCCCCGCTAACCCCGCTCCACCCCAAACAACCCCGGCAGCACCACCCCGGCCTTGCCCTCAACCACATGCGTAAACGCCGCGGCATTCAGCGGCTGCTCCGGTCCGATATAAACCGTGCGCGCCCCGTTCTGCCGCGCCCAGTGCACAAAGTTCGCCGCCGGATAAACCGATCCTGAAGTGCCCACCACCACCATCAGCGTAGCCTTGCCAATCTCTTCCTGAATGCGATCCATCTCCAGCGGAATCTCGCCGAAGAAAACGATGTGCGGCCGCAGCCGTCCTCCGCAGGCGCAGCGGCCCACCTCGTCCAGGCTTCGATAGATCGCACGATCCTCGACCGGCGGCCGCCCGCACTCCCGCTCGCAGCGCGACTTGGCCAGCTCGCCGTGCATATGCACCAGCCGCACCGACCCGGCCCGCTCGTGCAGATCGTCCACATTCTGCGTGCACAAAAAGAACCGCTCGCCCAGCCGCGCTTCCAGCTCCGCCAGCGCAACGTGCGCCGGATTCGGCTGAGCCTTTGCCCCATCCGCCCGCCGCCCGGAATAAAACTCCCACACCAGCCCCGGATTCCGCACCCACGCCTCCGGCGTGCAGACATCCTCGACGCGGTGCCCCGCCCACAACCCGTCCGATGCGCGAAAGGTAGGCAACCCGCTCTCCGCGCTGATCCCCGCCCCAGTCAGCACAAACACGCGATCGTCAGCGTCAATGGAAATTTTGCTCATGATTTTGTTCCCGAAAATCAGGCGACTCAGTGTCTGTAGTATTCCCTATCTCAATCGAGACCTGGTATACCAGCTATTCCCGATTCCCTATTCCCTATTCACCCATTCCCTATTCCGATTCCCTATTCCCTATTCCCTAGTCCCTAGTCCCTGCTTTTTCACGGCTCCAGCAAAATCTTCCCCGTAGTCTTGCGAGCTTCCAGATCCGTCTGCGCCTGCGCGGCCTCAGCCAGCGGATAAATATGCTCAGTCCGCAACTTGAGTTCGCCCTTGGCCGCCCAACCCAGCACATCTCCGGCCCTCCACTCCAGTTCCGCCCGCGTGGCAATGTAGTGCCACATCGTAGGCCGCGTGATAAACAGCGACCCCTTGCTGCTGAGCTGGATCAGGTCAAACGGCGGCACCGGCCCGCTGGATGCGCCAAACAGCGCCAGCATCCCGCGCGGACGCAGGCAGTTCAGGCTCCCCTCAAAGGTAGTCTTGCCCACCGAGTCGTAAACCACGTCCACGCCCTTGCCGCCGGTCAGCCGCTTGACCTCCGCCTCAAATTCCTGCTCGGTGTAAAGAATCACATGCGCGGCGCCGGCCTCGCGCGACAGCTCCGCCTTGGCCGGCGTTGAAACCGTGGTAATCACCTTCGCGCCCAGCCGCACCGCCATCTGCGTCAGCAGCAGCCCCACGCCGCCGGCTCCTGCATGCACCAGCGCCGTATCTCCGGCCTTCAGCGGAAAAGTGGAGTGGGAAAGATAATGCGCCGTCATTCCCTGCAGCATCGCCGCGGCGGCCTGCTCCATGCTCAGCCCCGCGGGCACCTTCACCAGTTGCGTCGCAGGAACCAGCGCATATTCGGCGTAGCTGCCCAGCACGCTCGGCTGAGGCCACCACGTCTCCGGCGGCAAATCCCGTCACGCCCGGACCCAGCTCCTCCACCGTGCCCGCCGCTTCGCTGCCCGGCGTCATCGGCAGCGCCGCCTTGTAGACGCCCTTGCGAAAATAAATTTCGATGAAGTTGACCCCGATAGCCTCAATGCGGATCAACACCTGCCCCGGTCCCGGCTGCGGGATGGGCAACTCGGCCAGCTCAAGAACTTCAGGCCCGCCTGTTTGGTGAATCTGGATGGCTTTCATCTCACGGTAAGAATGAACCTTGAGACCCGTTTTCTGCAAGTTTCAATGCAATCCAAATCCAGCGCCAAAAAAATCAAGCCCCGCCCAGACGAATCCAGACGAAGCTTTTTCTATTCCCTATTCCCTATTCCCATTCCCTATGCCCTATTCCCTAAGTCCCTAGTCCCTGCCTTTAAAACCTTTCCTCCCGCCCTTCCGACAGCATGCTCTGCTCTTCAGCGGAAATCAGGCGCACAATGCGGTCGACGGCGTACGGCGCGTGCTGCTGGCTGGCGTGGAAGTGCCGCACCTGCAGCTCGCCCAGCAAACCAATGGCCACCATCTGAATGCCGGCGACAATCAGCACCGCGCCAATCACAAACATCGGTCCGTGCAGCTCCATCAAACTCTGATGCGGGTTCAGAATCTTCAGCCCCAGCAATACCGCCGAGATCGTACTGCCCACCAGAATGCCCAGCGCGCCGAAGCCGCCGAAAAAATGCAGCGGCCGGCTCATGTACTTGAGCAGAAATCGAATCGTCATCAGGTCGAAGAAGACGCTGAAAGTGCGCCCAATGCCATAGTGGCTCTTGCCCCGCTCGCGGTTCATGTTCCGGATGGGAATCTCGCAGATCGACGCGCCATACCAGCTGGCCAGCGCCGGAATAAAGCGGTGCATCTCGCCGTAAAGCGGAATATTCTGGATCACCTCGCGCCGATAAGCCTTGAAGGTGGTGCCGAAGTCGTGAATGTCCACGCCCGAGATCATGGCCATCAGCCAGTTTGCGCAGCGCGAGGGAATCCGCCGCATCAATAAGCTGTCGATGCGCTCCTTGCGCCAGCCGGAGACCACGTCGTAGCCTTCTTCGAGTTTCTCAAGAAAGCTGGGAATATCGTTGGGATCGTGCTGCAGGTCGCCATCCATGGCCAGAATAAACTCGCCCGAAGCGTGATCGAATCCCGCCGCCAGCGCCGAAGTCTGGCCGAAATTCCGGCGCAGCTTCACCACCAGCACCCGGCTGTCCACCGCGGCAATCTCTTCCAGCAGCTTATACGTGCGGTCGCTTGACCCATCCTCCACCAGCACCAGCTCAAAACTGTCGCCCACCTGTTCCATCACCTGCTTCAGGCGCGCATATAAAGCGGTAACATTCTCCTCTTCGTTATGAAACGGCACGACGATCGAATACTTCGCCATAGCGTAAGTATAGATGCCGGATCAATAAGAAAAGTATTAAGTAAATCCGCAACAGGCGCGAATCCAGTCAACGAAGAGACCATCGAGAACCTGGAAGCCGAAGAAAAGCTAAGCGCTCAGCACGTCAAGCATGGCCTGCATCTCGCTCAGTGCATGGTGGTTGCCGCTGCGGGCCGCGCAGGCGATCCCGGCCTTCAGCCGCTCGATGGCCTCGGCGTTTCGCCCCGCCGTTGAAAGCGTCTGCGCAGACATAAAGTAGCCCGCTGTATAGTCCGGATCGTTGGCCAGCAGCGTATCGAATTCACGCAGCGCCGCGTCTGTCTCGCCGCGGCCGGCCAGCTCCATGGCCAACCCGTAGCGCGCAAGGCTGCTCTTCGGGTCTAGCGTCAGAATCTCTTTCAGTCCTGTTAATTTGTCCATTTTGCTCATCTGCGGCCTCCTTTTTCTCGAGGAAGTCCGTGGTGGATTTGCACATTTGGCTGCGATTGCCGAAACTGGATATGGAGACCTCGCCATGAGGTACCTCTCCAATCCGCTCTTCAGTCGCCAACTCCATTGTACCGGGCGGCAAGCGAACCGCGGGCGGCAGCACAACGAATGGAGTCAGCGCAGAATGAGTTCCTCCCAGAACAACCAGAGTCCGCGCACAGTAGCCAGCACTCAGTCGGAGATGACTGAGATCATCCTGCCCAACGACACCAACACCCTGGGCAATCTGCTCGGCGGACGGCTGATGCATTTCATCGATCTTACCGGCGCCATGGCCGCCTATCGCCACTCGCGCACCAACATCGTCACCGCCGCCATGGACCACATCGACTTCATCCGCCCCGTGCACCTGGGCGATCTGCTCACCCTCAAGTCCAGCGTCAACCGCGCCTTTTCCACCTCCATGGAAGTGGGCGTAAAGGTGTGGGCGGAAAACACGCGTACCGGCACGGTGGTTCACGTCGCCAGCGCCTACCTGGTCTTTGTAGCCATCGACAATCAAGGCCAGCGCCAAAAGGTTCCCCCGCTGCTCCCTGAAACTCCTGATGAAATTCGCCGCTACGAGGATGCATTGCGCCGCCGCGAGCACCGCGAACGAGAGTCAGCGCGCCGCAAAGAAGCCAAGTTGACCACCGCCGCACAGGATGACGCGGCCGGCTTCAGACAGTAAGCGAAATATCTTGAAATGGCACCACTTCAACCGAAGGAATGCCGGTAAGTGAATAAACAGCAGGTGCCCCATCCATTTCGCGTTTTTGTGAAATGGGTGGGATACCACGAAACTCAACCATCAATGTTTTAAAAAGGAGCAACAAATCACTATGGCCCATTCACCAGCCATGCCTTCCCCCGTAGCATTGCCCGGCGTCTCTAAAATCGTCGCCATCGGTTCCGGCAAGGGCGGAGTGGGCAAAACCACCGTCGCCGTCAACCTCGCCATTGCGCTCTCCAAGCTCGGTCACCGCGTAGGCCTGCTCGACGCCGACATCTACGGCCCCAATGTTCCGCTGATGATGGGCTCAACCCAGCAGCCCAAGGTCGGCCACGGACAATCGCATCGAGCCCAACCTCACCCACGGCATCAAAACCATCTCCATCGGCTACATCTCGCCCGGCGACAAGCCTCTGGTCATGCGCGGCCCCATGCTCCACCAGATCATCCGCCAGTTCCTGCAGCAGGTCGAGTGGGGCGAACTCGACTACCTCATCGTCGATCTGCCTCCCGGCACCGGCGACGTGGTCATCTCGCTGGTCCAGACCGTTCCTCTCACCGGCGCCGTGGTCATCTCCACGCCCAGCGACGTCAGTCTTCAAGACGCGCGCAAGGCCCTGGAGATGTTTGCCCAGGTCAACGTCGAAGTGCTCGGCATCGTCGAAAACATGAGCCACTTCACCTGCCCGCACTGCCACCAGGAGATCGACATTTTTTCCCGAGGCGGAGCCGAGCGCACCGCGCAGCAGTTCAACATTCCCTTCCTGGGAGCCATCGAGCTGGTGCCCGCCATCCGCGAAGGCGGCGACCGCGGCCTGCCCGTCGCCCTGGCCGGACCCAAGAGCCCGCAGGCAGCCGAATTCTATGCTGTAGCCCAAAAACTGATGGAACAGGCAGAAGCCGCCGCAGCCGCCGCAACCGACGTAATCGAAATCAGCTAGACCTCGTTTCAAAAACGAGTATTGTGTCAAGGCACGACTTTACAGCTTGCGGAAAAAGTCGTTCATTTTTCGATTCCGAGTCGCACCGTTGAGTTTTTTCACTTCAAATCGGTTGTACTGCTGTTGATTTGCTCCTCTGGAGATCCGATTTTGCGGCCTCCAGAGACACCTATCCCCCGGACTTACTGCGCCGGAATCAGCTTCTGCATGCGCAGCAGGTTGTGCGCTGTGGCAACCAGGCTAAACAGCCAGTCGACTCGTGCCCTGCCGCGCAGTTTTACCTGCCGGACGGCCCGATCTTGCTTGGCCCAGCCGAACACCTTCTCCACCAGCTTCCGCTTCCTCTGGCTGATGGCAAATCCTTCGCTGTTGCGTTCTTCTCCGGTAAGCCAGTTGGGCCATTTCGGATTGGGCGCGTATTCGGCTACATGCGGCCTGATGCGGCGGGCGCGCAACTGACCAACAAACTGCTCCTCTTGATAACTCTTGTCGGCGCCCAGCGTGCTCACCACGGCGCGTTTCAGCTTGTCCACCATCACCAATGCAGCCTCCCGTTCCGCCGTCTTGCTGGACTGCGTCACCATCGCTGCTACCACCAGTCCGTTGCGGTTCTCCGTCAGCACATGGCCCAGGTAGCTGGGCACCGCTACCGCCGCCCCGCTCTTCTTATACAAACGCGCCTCCGGGTCGGTGGCTGACTCATGCGTGTCGCGCAGCAGCTTGCGGCCTCGCGTTCCCGTGCCCCGGCTGGGCGGATCGGGCTTCTCACGGAAGCTGCGACGGCTGGCCCAGGCCTGAATCAAAGTACCGTCCACGGTGAAATGCTCCTCGCTTAAAAGCTGATGCGCACGCGCCTGTTCCACCACCGCCAGCAACAACTGTTCGGCAACCTCGCCCTCAATCAGACGCTCGCGGTTCTTGGTAAATACCGTCACATCCCACACCGGGTCGTCGATGTTGAGTCCCACAAACCAGCGGAAAAGAAGGTTGTAGTCCAACTGCTCCATCAGTTGCCGCTCCGACCGCACCGAATACAGTACCTGCAATAACTGCGCCCGTATCAGCTTCTCCGGAGCAATCGACGGCCGCCCGCGCCGCGCGTACAGCTGTTGGAACTCGGAGTCCAACTCCCGCAATGCTGCATCGCTCATCTGCCGGATGGCACGTAATGGATGATCCTTCGGCACTCGCTGTTCAAGGCCGATGTAGCTGAATACCGCTTCCTGTTGCTCGTCATTTCCGCGCATGACTAATACATACCGTATCGCCCTGTGGAAACCACCGTGCCTTATCCGGTTCACCAGCCTTTTTTCCGCAACCTGTTCAGTCGTACCGCAAACGGCCCCAAATAAAATTGCGGGTGCCCCACCCTCGCGACGTTTTTGTTTTTGTCGCTAGGGTGGGATACCACAAAACTCAACTATTAATGCTCTGAATTGATCAACCAACAAAGAAAGCGGGGCTTGCACCCCGCTTTCTCGTCCACAAATCATTTACCGCCAGTGCCCCTCAACCAGTACCCATTCCCCATGGCGATGAACCCAATGGTGCCTAACCCAGCGCGCGTGCGGATGGGGCGGGCGCTCCCAGCGGCCGTGAACCCAGACATAGTGGTCGCCGTCCCAGCGCTGGTAGCCGTCAATCCACACAAATCCGGGCTCCGGCGCCACGCCGCGATCTTCAACTACGTCAGGTGGGGGACCTACGCGAATCGCAACCTGCGCGAAAGAGGCGCCAGGGAGCATAGTCAAAGCAAACAACAGTGCAAGCGCAATCTTCTTCATAATGCTTCGATTCCTCCTGGGGATGATTGTGGTTCCGAAACAGCAACAGTTTCGGCCAACAATTTTATTTAACCTGCAACCGGCAAAAAAGTTGTGTTCAATTGAAGACACACCCGCCGCGCACATCCACGTACAGCTACACTCGATCGAAGGTATCATTGCAGAATGAAACGAGTTTTATTGTCCTGGAGCAGCGGCAAAGACAGTGCCTGGGCGCTCCATGTCCTGCGCCGGCAACCCGATATTGAGCTGGTCGGTCTGCTCACCACCCTGAACACCGAATTCCAGCGCGTAGCCATGCACGGCACCCGCCTCTCCGTGCTTGAAGCGCAGGCCGCGGCCGCTCGATTGCCACTATGGGTTGTGCCTCTTCCCTGGCCCTGCTCCAATGAAATCTACGAGCAGCGAATGGCCGAAGTCTGCGACCGCGCCGTCCGTGAGCACATCAATGCGGTAGCCTTTGGAGATTTATACCTTGCCGACGTCCGCGCCTATCGCGAAAAGCAACTGCAGCCAACCGGCCTTGAACCCCTGTTCCCTTTATGGCAGATTCCAACCTCATCCCTGGCCTGCGAGATGATAGCCGGTGGCCTGCGCGCAAAAGTAGTTTGCGTAGATACAAAACAATTGCCAGGCTCCTTTGCCGGCCGCGACTTCGACGCCGCATTCCTCGACGATCTGCCGCCTGAGATCGATCCCTGCGCCGAACAAGGCGAATTTCACACCTGCGCCTACGCCGGCCCAATGTTCTCGGCCCCGGTAATCCTCGAACCCGGAGAAGTAGTAAACAGAGATGGCTTCGTCTTTGCAGACTTTAAGGAGCGCAGCGAAATTCTAAACCCAGCCTGAACTTTGTCTATGAGAACCAGGGTGCCCCACCCTCGCCGGGTTTTTGCTTTTCCGGCTAGGGTGGGAAAAGACTCAACACTCCGACAGATTACTAAAAAACCGGTAGTGGATCAGTCTGAAATTTGGTTTGGTGATCTTCGCGGCTGCCAGCCGCCTGATTCGGTTTTTTCGAGGACTTCGATTTCAGCATCCTGATAACGCTGATGTGGCTCCTTATCGGGGTCGTCCCTGAGCAATTTATTTTCATCTTTGGTGACAACAACTACAGGCCATTTTTTAAGATGATTTTTAACACGTCGCACAGTAAGTTTGCCGCGTTCCTTTATCATCCGCTCCCATGCGCGTTTGATTGGGTATTGATGCTCATTCGTTACCTTATCAAGCCATCCCTCTTCGTCATTTAGAAGTAGAAACAGATTATGAGCTTTTTTGCTTCGGTAGGGGCAATTCAAACTAAGTTTCCTCGACCGAGCGTCACACTTTACTGAAAAATAATTCGTAATAACCCGAAAAGCGTATGTAATGGCTTGATCTCGGATTGAGTCTTCTGAGTTCGCTTCTCTAATCAGAAAGTCTATGCGTCGATCAATTTGACTTTCATTCATTGGAATTCCACGTACTGACATTTCCAAGCCGCCTTTTTTACTGGGTGCCCCATCCATTTCGCGTTTTGTGCGAAATGGGTGTGATACCACAAGCCTAAGAACTTATCCGTAAATAGTGACGACTTTGATGCGTGCGACTGAATCTCTGATTTGCAAGCGATTGGTAGCGGCGATGATGAATTCAATATGGCTCAGATCAAGTCTTGGACGGTTTCAGATAATTTGTGGAGCAAGGTTGAGCCGCTGATCCCAGTACGCAAGCGGGAAGCAGGGCGAACGTATCAACGCAAGGCTGGAGCTGGACGCAAGCCGATGTCTTCTCGACAAGTTTTTTCGGCGATTGTTTACGTTCTGCGGACCGGCATTCAATGGAAAGCATTGCCCCGGGAGTTCGGTTCGGCTAGCGCAGTGCATCAGTACTTTCAGAACTGGCACAAGGCTGGCTTGTTCCAGAAGCTGTGGCAGGCTGGGCTGGCCGAGTATGACGGGATGCACGGCATAGCCTGGCAGTGGCAATCAGCCGATGGAGCCATGGGCAAAGCACCGCTAGCTACCGAATGTGTTGGTCGAAACCCGACCGACCGGGGGAAAAAAAGGACGCAAACGCAGTCTGTTGGTCGACGCCCGTGGACTCCCACTGTCGATCGCCGTCAGCGGCGCCAACCTCCACGACTCCAAGCTGCTGGATCGGACCCTGGCACAGGTCGTGGTCCAACGCCCTGAGGTTACAGGATGGAAAAACTACCAATATCTCTGTCTGGATGCCGGCTATGTCGGCTACCCAGTTAGCAAGATCGCCCGCAAGCACCAATACTATCCCCGCGTTAAATCACGCGCCGAAGAGCGGCTCATCAAGTACCGCTACCCGGACTCCAAACCGCGCCGATGGGTGGTGGAACGAACCCACTCCTGGCTCAACCGCTTCCGCAAGCTGCTGGTCAGCTTCGAAAAGACAGAGGCCAGCTACACGGCTCTGCTACAACTCGCCGCTGCTCTTATCTGCTGGAGACAAACTATTGTTATTTACGGATAAGTTCTAAATATTCGTTACCGTACTACAGCTGCATCAATCAAGCCGCCTCAATCTCTTCAGCCAGCGCCTGCGCAGCCTTAACACAGGCACCGCGGTCCACGTCGAGATGGGTAACCAGCCGAATCGCATCCGCCCCAAATGCGCTGATCAAAATCCCGCGCTCCTTGAGCCGCGCCTCCACGCCTTTCGCGCTCACACCACCCGTCACTCTGAAGACCACGATATTAGTCTCAACCGAATCAAGATCAATAGCCACGCGTTCAATATTTGAAAGCGCCTCCGCCAGCAGCCGGGCATTGGCGTGATCCTCATGCAACCGCGCCGGTCCTTTTTCGAGCGCAATCAATCCCGCCGCCGCCAGTACGCCCACCTGCCGCATTCCGCCGCCCAGCGCCTTGCGATAAATCCGCGCCCGCTCCATCAGTTCCGCCGAACCCACCAGCATCGACCCCACCGGTGCTCCCAGTCCCTTCGACAAACAGAACATCACCGTATCGAAGCCGCGCGTCAGTGTCTTCACATCCACGCCCAGCGCCGTCGTCGCGTTAAAGATGCGCGCTCCATCCAGATGCACCGGCAACTTGCGCTCCTTTGCTTTCTCCCAAATCTCTTCCATAACCGGAAGCGGCGTCACCGTCCCACCGGCAAGATTGGCGGTATTCTCCATTTCGATCAGCCCCGTAGCAGCGCGAAACGCCCCGCGCGCCTGAAGCACCGGTTCAATGTGCTTCCAGGTCAAAATGCCTCGCTCTGCCGGCACGGCCCGTACCAGGCAGCCGGAAAAAACCGCCGTGGTAGCCATTTCCCAGTCCAGAATGTGCGCCCGCGATTCGGCAACCACCTCCTGTCCCGGCTGGGTATTCAGCCGAATCGCAATCTGGTTGCCCATGGTCCCCGAGGGCACAAACAGCGCCGCCTCGCGTCCGAAGACCTCCGCCGCGCGCCGCTCCAGCAGGTTCACCGTGGGGTCCTCGCCATAAACGTCGTCTCCCACCTCAGCCGCCGCCATCGCGGCCCGCATCTCCAGCGTTGGCCGCGTCACTGTATCCGAACGCAGATCGATCATTGCCGTCAATTCCCTCGTTCCTTCCCGTTCATCCAGGGTTTGCGCTTCCGTTACCAAACGTGGCAAGCATTCGCCGGCATCATCGGCTGCCCCGTCTTGCATCCGAATGCCTTCCAAAATTCCGGCATATTCTGCACCACGCCCTTGATGCGAAACTCCTCCGGCGAGTGCGGATCGGTCTGCACCTGCAATCGTTCCGCTTCGGGTCGCGGCCCTCCGCACCAATTCTGGCCGTACGCTATGAAAAACTGCTGTGCAGCCGTAAATCCGTTCGCATCCTTTGCGTTCAAGTCGATGCCCTTGCGCTTTGCATCCGCCAGCATCGCCATATACGCAAGGCGCAATCCGCCATTGTCCGCCGTGTTCTCGCCCAGCGTCAGCTTGCCGTTTAGCTTCACATCGTCGATCGCCGTGAAACCGCCGTATTCCTTCACTTCGCAGTCCGTCATGGCGTCAAATTTCTTGCCGTCCTCCGCCGTCCACCAGTCCGCAAGATTTCCGTTGCCGTCAAACTGCCGTCCCTGATCGTCGAAACCATGCGTCAGTTCGTGGCCCACGATCGAGCCGATATGGCCGTAATTCTCCAGCGTCGGTCGCGGTTCGGATCGAAAAACGGAGACTGCAGAATTCCTGCCGGGAAATTGATGTCGTTCATGCTCGGGTTGTAGTACGCATTGATGGTCGGCGGCGACATCTCCCACTCTCCGCGATCCACCGGCTTGCCGATCTTCGCCAGCTGCCTGCGGTTCTCAAACTCCGCTGCCCGCATCGCATTGCCCAACGCATCGCCGCGCACCACCTTCAACGTCGAGTAGTCCCGCCAGTGATCCGGATACGCGATCTTGTCCGCAACCATGTGCAGCTTCTCCCTGGCCTTGGCCTTGGTCTCCTCGCTCATCCAGGTCAGCGTGCCAATGTTCCTGTCCATCGCGTCTTCAATGTCATGGACCATCTGCACCGTCTTCTGCTTGCTCTCCGCGGGGAAGTATGCCTTTACATAGACTTCGCCCAGCGCCTCGCCCAGACGCGCCATCGGTGGCCTGCACGCACCGCTTCCAGCGGTCCTGCTGCTGCGGCTGGCCGCTCAGCTTGCGGCCATAAAAATCGAATTGCTCTTCGTCCATACGCCGTGGGCAGCGCATAGGCCGGTATACCTGTTGATCAATTGCCAGCGCAGATAGGTCTTGATCGTCTCCAGGTCGGTGGATTGAATCACCGCGTTCATTCCCTTGAAAAAATCCGGATTCGCCACGTTCAATTCGCTGATGGCGAGGCGCACCGGTAGCATCGAAGAAGTCCGGCCACGCAATCACCGGGGTCAGCTCGACCAACTGCGTCACCGGCATGGGATGGTAGACATTCTTCGGATCGCGCCGCGAGGTGATATCCATCGAAACCTTCGCCAGCGCGGTCTCCAGCTCCATGATCTTCTTGCGCGTCGCTGGCCGCTGCGGCATCCGTCTCGCCCAGCAGCTTCAGCATATTCGTAATGTGCTCCACATACTGCTGCCTGAGTCTTCTCTCCGCCGTCTCCGGTGCGCAGATAGTAATCGCGCTCCGGCAATCCCAGCCCGCCCTGGTCCACATCGGCAATCTGTTTGCGCGCGTCCTTAAAATCCTGCTGCTCGCCGTAACTGAGGAACGCATTCACGTTGATCAACTGATAGTGGGCCAGCAGCGCGGTCAATTCGCTCTTGCTCTTGAGAGCCGCGATGCGGTCGAGATCCGCCTGCAGCGGTTTCAGCCCGGCTGCCTGAACCGCATCCTTGTTCATGCAGGTCGCGTAGTAATCGCCGATCTTCTGCTCGTTCGGCGTGCGCGCGGGATCATCGGCCTCCACCTTCTCGAGCAGCGAGTGCAGCGCAAATTCCGTATGTTCGTACATGATGTAGAACGGTCCATATCCAGGCATATCCGCCGGGATTGGATACAGCTTGGAGAAATTCCCGCACGCATACTGCGCGAAATTCACGCAGGGGTCGGCCGTCGTATCCATGAAACCCGTGTCCAGCCCCGGCGGAAGCTGGGGGCTTTTCTCCGCACTCACCGCTGCCTGCTCCTGTGCGCCAAGCGCCGGTTGATCGATTACGCAAAACGCAACAATCAATGCGCCCACCATCATGATTCCCGCAAACTTCTTCATCAGTCTCCCGACCTCCTCAGGCTCCACTTGAAGTCACAACTCTTCACGCAACTCAGCCCACTTGCCAACTACAAATTAATCATCGCCACCGTAATTCTTTTACTAAATGCAACTTTCAGAATCTGGAAAAATTTTACCCTCAAACTTGTTTACTCAATCTGAAGGAGAAATTCGAATTGTTTTCAGAATGAGGCGGAAGAATCACATATCTTCTTCCAAATGCTTCTTGGTCGTAAGTAAAACAACCGAATAATTAATAGAGGGAACGGAAGCATCGAAATCTGAAACGGGTTTACCCGCCTGAGTTACTACAATCATCTCGATCTTGCCGCCGGGGAGTTTTGCTCTTGCCGACTCGCAAGCTAATCCTTCAATTTTCAAATCCTCGGGAGGTTGGAGACATTTCTTCCCACCAAATACTGTGCACTCTTCTTTCAGAAAGTCATGCAGCTTGGCCGTATCCTCGGTAGTGTTGAAATACGCGTCAAATTCAATATACCGAGCGCATCCTCCATTGTTGCAATCCTCGACCTTGGTCGGCTTGAAAAATAGTTGGCGGCCGTGATCGATTCCGTTCATTTCGCGAGGGCTAAATAGGTAGAGGCCACGCGGTATGGGAACCTCGTAACCGAAATCACTGTTGCGATATACCTCTGTCTGAGATACAGCCGCAAATGGCAAAACTGTCAAAATTATTAGAGAAATAAATTTAGCCAATCGCATCGATCATTCCTCCAAAACGTTTGAGTCCGACCAAAGAACGCGCGGGGCACCTATTCCCTGATCCCTAGTCCCTCTTCCCTATTCCCTATTCCCTGTTCCCTATTCCCTGTCTTTATGGTATTTGCCCCATCGGAAGCTCCATTACCGGCGTCCGTTTCCCATCCTTCACTGCGTAGGCCCACAACCCATGAAAGTTCTCCCTCAGCCCGGGCCGCGCCTTCAGCAGCGCGCTCATCACCGCCGTCGCTTCCGTACGTACAGCGGCAGGATCGGTCACTCCCGTCGATTCGTAGGTAACGCCTAAATCCGGTTCGCGTAGTGAAGCGTCCAGGCGCACCGAGTCAATCTTCCATGTGCGCGGTCCGTCGTGAAGCGTATAAGGAAATGCATTCTGCGGCGAATCCTTGATCCGCGTCTGTTCGTCCGCCAGTTTTTCCAGATTCGTCGAAGAGATAAAATCCACCGGCACCTGCAGATAGCGCGCCGCATCGTAGCTGTACCATGCACTCCACGGCTGGTCTGCCTTGGTCAGCTCGCGGGCCCGCGCCCAGTACCAAACGCCGTCATGCCCGTCGAAGGTTCCCTGCCGCACGCTCAGCCCGGCCAGCTTCCACCCCGGCGCAACCCCGCTCCCGCCGCCGTCCCAGGCCAGCATCAATACCCATTGCCCGCCAAGCGGAGCCCCTGCCGCATCGGCCAGCACTACCCCGTAGCGTCCCGGCGGCAGCGCGTGCATACCGATGGTCACTGTCAGCGAACCGTCCTTATTGCTGCAGAAAAACTGCGTATCGGCAGCCTCGGCAAGACTGGTCGCATCCAGCAAATACAAATTCCTGAGCTGCACCTGTCCGCCCTTCACCAGCGGTACAGCATCTTCCACCGCATCGCGAATCCCCGCCCATTCGCCCTTCTCCGCAGGCAGCAGCGCGTCCAGCAGCGTCGCATCATCCTGCTGCACCAGGGCCTCTGACAGCCTTCCCCCGGCAGCCACCAGCGCATCGCGATCCTGCTGCAACAGTTCAGCCTGCGCGGTGCAACTCGCGGCCCGGCTCGCCGCCGGCAAAACCAGCAAAGCCGCCGCGACACATAAGATTTGGAGGCGCATCAACGGCAGTTCCTCTCCGTCCCGATAGAACTCATTTTGAGCGTCCACGGGCCACTGATAGTCTAGTACAGTAGAGCGGCAGCGGATTGCCGCTGTCCCATGCCGGTACCGGGCAGGGAGAACCAATTCTCATGCGTAAGATGATCCTGTTCGAATCACAGCCCGCGCCGTGCCAACCCCCGCGGAGATCGCGTCTCCTGCGCGCTCCAACCCCTCTCCTGGTTCTGGCTGCAACTACGGCCCTGTTGGCAGTTCAATTGGGAGCCCAAGCTACCGCCCCACAGTCGCCTTCAAAGCCCGCTGCAGCCGGTGTACACCTAGCACCCGCAGCGCCCACGGCTTCAAAGACCCTGGCACCCGCAGCTGCCAATCCTCAAACAGCTACGAAGACAAAGACCACGGCCCTAGTTGCTTTAAAACCCGCCGCACCAGCGACTGCAAAAACTCCGGCCTCCGCAGCCACCAAGCCCCAATCAGCGGCGAATTCAAAGACCACCGCGCACACGTCTTCAAAACCCGCCGCAAACAAACCGGTGCGCAAGCAGGCTAACCGGCGCAAGCAGCCCGCCAAAGAAAAGTCGCTTGCGACGAAGGCCCCAATAACGCCAGCCCCTGTTCAAACGCCTCCTACACCCCAACCTCCTCACTGGCCTGCCAACGAGAGGCCGGCCGATGCCTCCGTCACGTGGGACAGCCACGGCCTCCTCATCACCGCGCAAAACTCCAGCCTGAAGCAGATCCTGGATGATGTTTCCGCCGCCACCGGGGCAAAGGTGGAGGGTTTGGGAGCCGACCAGCGAATCTTTGGCGCCTACGGTCCCGGAAAAGCGCGCGAGGTGCTCTCTCAACTCCTCGACGGGACCGGCTATAACGTACTCATGATCGGGGACCAGGGCGAGGGAACACCGAGGCAGATCGTGCTCACCAGCCGCAATGGCTCCACAACCACGCAGGCCGCCGCCGCCAATCCCGCTCCGCCCGCTCCCAACGCTGCCGAAGAAGATCCCGACCCCAACGACGAGCCGGCCGAAGATAATGGCGCCCGCAGGCTTGGCCGTCACGGCCCCGATCACAACGACCCAGGTGCCCCACCCCGTCCGTAGCAAGAGGAAATCGTCCTTGAACCAGGGAAACGCTATGCTGCTTCCTCATCTCCGCCAGCAAGTCCTCGACGCCAATCAGGAGATCGCCCGCCGCGGCCTCGCTCCCCACACCTTCGGCAACGCCAGCGGAATCGACCGCACCGGCGCCGAGCCCCTGGTCGTCATCAAACCCAGCGGCGTTGACTACGCCAAGCTCACACCCGCAGATCTTGTGATCGCCAATCTTGACGGCAAAATCGTCGGAGGCTCTCTGCGCCCCTCTAGTGACCTCGATACCCACACGGCCCTCTATCGCGCATTCCCCCAGATCGGCGGCATCGTCCACACCCACTCCGAGTTCGCCACCTCCTGGGCGCAGGCAGGCCGCTCCATTCCCTGCCTCGGAACCACCCACGCCGACTACTTCCACGGCCCGGTTCCTGTAACCGAAGTTCTCACTGCCGAAGAGGTCGCCGAGGACTACGTCCGCTCAACCGGCGCGGTTATTATTCGGCTCTTCCGTTCTCAGGGCCTTGACCCCCTTGCCGTTCCCGGAGTTTTGGTAGCCGGCCACGCCCCCTTTGTTTGGGGAAGAACCACCGCTGAAGCCGTCGAGCATGCCGACGTTCTGGAGTACATTGCCCGCATGGCCTTCCGCAGCGTCCTCCTCGGAGCCTCTGATTCCGGCATTCCAGACTACGTTTCCGAACACCACTACCTCCGCAAGCACGGCCCCAAAGCCTCCTACGGCCAATTCTGAAAGCAACAAACCTCACTCAACTCTCATCACGGTTCTCTGGAACTTCCCGTTACATTCCAGGCATTTCATCTGAAATCCTGTTTTTAACCTCCCCCTCTCTAAGGACTATTGATTTCCATAGTCCGATCCCTTACGATGTAGACGGCCTACCGTTTTCTGCATTTTTTACGAAAAACTTCCCCAATCCCGGTTGACATTTTCGGGAACGTGAAGTCACTATCTTGCGTATTCTCAACAGATTGTCGATTTAGCCCGCGGCGGCTCGTTCATATTGGCCGCATGGCAATCTACGTGCAATAAAATTGAATAGTCCAGGGTCCTCCCCTATGGAAACAAGCCTTTTCAACCGTTTGCAGGCGACGCTGCTGGCCGTAGCCACGGTCGGGCTCTTCCTGTTGGCGGCACTGAATCTTGTGGAGGAGCGCCATTATCAGCAGCCCGTCGACGGGGTTTGGTGGCGCGAGGCATCCGGTGGGCTTGAAGCGGACAAGGTATTGCCCGACAGTCCCGGCCAGCGCGCAGGCATTCAGGCTCATGACTTGCTCACCGGTGCCCAGGTACTGCCCGACAACCCCGCCCAGCGCGCAGACACAGATGAATTGCTTCCCGGAGTACAGCCGCTGCCTGAGGAGTCTCCCAAGCGTACCGACCAGGCAGGCATGGAAGCGAAGCAATTGCTTCCCAAGGCCAACTACGCCACCATCACTCGAGTATCCGACCTGGAGCGTGTTCTTTACCGCACCCAGATCTACGGCAAGGCCGGCTACCAAATCACCCGCGACGGCATTCCGCTGGAAAGGCCCGTGGTCGTCATTCCTGAGCCTCTTGACCGCAGCCTGGCGATGGGGTTGCGCGTCATCGGCCTCATCTACCTGGCCATCGGAATCTACGTTCTTTTCCGCCGCTGGACAGCTCCCCGCGCCACCCACTTCTACCTCTTCTGCCTGGTTTCGTTTGCTCTCTACGCGCTCAAATACACCGGCAGCTTCGGTACGCTGGACTGGACCGTCTTCTGGTGCAATGTACTGGCTGAGTCATTGCAGCCGGCGCTCTTCCTGCATTTTGCTCTCAGCTTCCCTGAAGAACATCTCAAGAACATTCGCCGCCGCTTGCTTCTTCCCCTGGTCTATGCACCGGGCGCAGGTCTCCTTGCCCTCTGGATATGGGCCGCTGAAACCCGCCAAGCCACCGGCCTCTTGCTCCACCGCCTCAACCAGACAGGCACCGCTTACGATGCGGTCTTTTACATTCTGGCGGCCGCTCTCTTCCTGCGCAGTTACAGCCGCGCTGACACGCCTCTCCTGCGCCAGCAGTTGAAGTGGCTCAACCGCGGCACTTTGCTGGCCATCGTTCCGTTTACGCTCTTTTACGCTATTCCCTATCTCCTCGACTGGCAGCCTTATAGCTGGCTCACCAATCTGGCTGGCTTCTCCATCATCTTTCTGCCCCTCACCTTCAGTTGGGCAATCGTCCGCTACCGGCTGATGGACACTGACCTGATCTTCAAGCGTGGCGTGGCCTACACGCTGGCCACGGGCCTGCTGCTTGGCGCCTACTTCGGCATCATCGCCCTGGTCGCCCTGGTGGTCCACACCCGCTTGCCCGACGCCGTGCGTGAGTGGGGATTGGTCATCTCCGTCGTTGCCGCGGCCGCCGTCTTCGAACCCCTCAAGCGCAGAATTCAGGGCTGGGTCGACCGTGCCTTTGACCGCCATCGCTACGACTACCGCAAGGCGCTCGTCGAATTCGGTCACGGTCTCAGTTCTGAAACCGATCTTCAGGCCCTGCTTGAATCCATCGTCGAGCGGTTGCCGCGTACCCTTCTGGTGGCCCGCGTGGCGGTTTTTATGGTGGACGATTCCGGCCGTCTGCGCTTGGCCGCATCCCACGGACTGCCCCCGGAAGCTCGTACCGCCCAGGATCGCCTCGCCCTGGGCTTCCTTAACTTCGACCAGGCCAATGCCCACTCCCACATCTTCCTTGAGAACGCCCAGGCCGCCCTGCACCTGCCCCGCGACGAGCAGCGCGCCGCCGCCCTGCTTGACCTCAACTACTATCTCCCCTGCCGCGTAGCCGCCGGCCAGATGCCAGCCAGCGATTCCACTCCCTTCGGCCAGGCCGACCTGCGCACCATCGCCGTCATAGGCCTTGGCCGCACCATCGGCGGTGACTTCCTCTCCAGTGAAGACGTCGAGTTGCTCGAGTCGCTCGCCAGCTATATCGGCATTGCCCTCCAGAACGCCAGCCTCTACGCCCGCCTTGAAGCCAAGATCGGCGAGTTCGAGCGCCTCAAGGAGTTCAACGAAAACATCGTCGAATCCACCAACGTTGGCATCCTGGCCCTCGCCCTCGACGACCGCATCGAAAGCTGGAACGCGCAGATGGAAGCCATGTATGCCCTCAGCCGCGCTGAGGCCATCGGCCAGCCGCTCCAGAACGTCTTTCCCCCTGAGTTCATTGAGGCGCTGGAAGGCTTCCGCAACGAGCCAGGCGTGCATCACCTTTACAAGTTCCCTCTCACCACCCGCGCCGGCGAGCAGAGAACTGTCAACATCGCCATCGCTCCCCTGCTCTCGCGCAATTTCGTTTCCGTGGGTCGCATCATTCTGGTCGACGACATCACCGAGCGCGTCTCCCTTGAAGCTCAGCTCACCCAGGCTGACAAGCTCAGCTCCATCGGCCTCCTGGCCGCGGGCGTGGCGCATGAAATCAATACCCCTCTGGCGGTCATCTCCTCCTATGCGCAGATGCTTACCAAGCAACTAAAAGGTGACGAGCGCCTGAGCCCGATTCTCGAAAAAATCACCCAGCAGACTTTCCGCGCCTCTGAGATCGCCAACGGCCTCCTGAACTTCTCCCGCACCTCCACGACTGCGTTTCGTGAAACCAACCTCAACCAGGTCATTCGCGATACGCTCTCCCTGCTCGAGCACCAGTTCAAGACCGCGCAGATCGCCGTCGACCTCGATCTCGCCGAAGACCTTCCTCTCATCAACGGAAATCCCGGCAAGCTCCAGCAGGTCTTTCTCAATCTGCTCCTGAATGCCAAGGAAGCCATGTCAGGCGGCGGCAGCCTGCGCGTAGCCACGCTGCTGAATGGGCACTCAGGCTTCGTAACCGCGCTGGTAGCCGACTCCGGCTCCGGCATCGCTCCCGAGCACCTCAAGCGCATCTATGATCCTTTTTTCACCACCAAAACCGCACCCAAACCCGGCGACCGCCGTGGCGTTGGCCTCGGCCTCGCCGTTTCCTACGGCATCATCCAGGAACACGCCGGCAAGATTCACGCCGAAAGCTCCATTGGCGCCGGCACTACTTTTCATCTCGAATTCCCCTTTCTAAGGAAATCAGTACATGCCTGAAGTTGAACAGCCTGTGAACCAGCCCGTCTCCGCGTCCGCCGCAAACGGAAACTCATCCGACTCCGGCCTTGCCGCCGGCATACTGGTGATCGACGACGAGGCCGGCATCCGCGAATCGCTTGAAGTGCTGCTCACGCTGGAGGGTTACGCGATCAGAACGGCCGCCGACGGAGAAGAGGGACTGCGCGTTCTTGACCAGGAGAGTTTTGACCTGGTACTCCTCGACCTCGCCCTCCCCGGCCAGAGCGGTCTCGAGCTGCTGCCGCAAATCAAGGAGCGCCAGCCCCAGCTGCCCGTCATCATGATCACCGCCTACGGCACTGTGGACAACATCGTCGAAGCCGTTCGCGCCGGTGCTGAGAACTTCATCCAGAAACCCTGGGACAACGAGAAGCTGCTGGCCGACATCCGCTCCGCCGTTGCTCGCCATCGCGCTGAAGAAGAAAACCTCCAACTCAAACGCGCGCTCAAGGAGCGCTACAATTTCGCCAATATCGTGGGCAAAAGCGAATCCATGCTGAAGATCTTCGACCTGGTGGGCCAGGTTGCCCCCAGCCGCTCAACGGTCCTCATTCAAGGCGAAAGTGGAACCGGCAAGGAGCTAATCGCTAAGGCCCTCCACGCCAACTCGCCGCGCAAAGACAAGCCCTTTGTCCCCATCAATACCGGCGCCATGCCCTCGGAGTTGCTTGAGTCCACGCTCTTCGGCCACGTCAAAGGCGCGTTCACCTCCGCCATTGCCGCCAAGAAGGGCCTCTTCGAAGTAGCCAACGGCGGCACGCTCTTCCTCGACGAAATCGCCACCATGGGCATGGATACCCAATCCAAGATCCTGCGCGTCCTGCAGGACCGCCGCTTCATGCACCTCGGCGGCGTCCAGGAGATTCAGGTCGACGTGCGCATCATCGCCGCCACCAATGTCGATCTGCGCACTGAGGTGCGCGAGGGCCGCTTCCGCGAAGATCTCTTCTACCGGCTCAACGTCATTACTGTCGACCTGCCCCCCCTGCGCGCCCGTCGTGAAGACATTCCCCTCCTCACCCAGCACTTCCTCGAGTTCTACGCCAAAGAGAACGACTTAGCCCCGCGGAAGCTCTCTGCCGATGCTCTCCGCGCCCTGGTCGATTACGAGTGGCCCGGCAATGTGCGCGAGCTTGAAAACGCCATCGAGCGCGGCGTCGTGCTCTCTTCCGGTCCCATCATCGGCTCCGACCTGCTCCCCGGCCACATCACCGGCCGCAGCTTCCAGGACGCCCTCCTCCAGCACAACCCCAACGCCTCGCTCTTTGACATTCTCGAAGACATCGAGCGCCGCATCATCGTAGAAAAACTCGAGCGCTGCAACGGCAACCAAACCGAAGCCGCCGAGCAATTCCGCATCCCCCTCTCCACCCTCAACCAGAAAATCAAGCGCCTAACCATAGAGATCCGCAAAAAAGGCAGAGAGTAGAAGGGCGTAGCGCCGGTCTCCTGACCGGCTGTAGTGCGGGCGTCCACGCCCGCGCTCGTGCTCTTCACTGAATTGAGAACATTATAGATATTGAGAATTACATGGATATAACTGCGATGTTCTGACAAACGCGCCGTAGGCGCAGAGTTTGTCAGCCCCGCGCTTCAGCGTGGGGAAAGGATTCAACAAGTTAATTTCGGAGTCCCGTAGGGACGGCGCAAAAACATTATCTATGTAACAACAAAAGCCCCGTGCCCCATCCTTACGCAGCCTTTTCGCCGGGATTAGAAGGAACACAAACTGAAGTGGGTGCCCCAGGTGCCTCGCCTTTGGGCACCTGGGATAGTACAAGACCCTGACAATCCGGCTGGTACCCCATATTTCCGCGGCTTCATCGCGGAAGGGTGGGATACCACAACTCTCCACCACCCCGTCACACAAATAAACTCTAAGTAGCCGTAAACACCAACCGCCCACCCTTCACCAGCTCCGAATGCAGCACCGACGGCCCATTCACCTCCACGCCGTTCAGCGTAACTCGATTCAAAAACGCCCCCGGTTTCCCACCGTGCGCCTCAATGAGAATCTCCCGCCCATCCGGCAACCGAATCTCCGCCTGCTCGAAGAGCGGCGCGCCCAGCACCCACTCCGGCTTACCCGGACACATTGAAAAAATCCCCAGTGCGCTCAGCACATACCACGCGCCCATCGACCCCGTATCCTCATCCCCCGGAAAGTCGTCCACGCTATAAAGCTCATTCAGCACCCGATGCGCCCAATACTGCGTCCGATCCCGCCGCCCCGCAACGGTGAATAAATAAAGCACATGATGCACCGGCTGATTTGAATGCGCATACTGCCCGAAATCCACCGCCGCCATCTCCGACATCTCATGAATCTCGCCCTTGTAACTGCCCACATTGAAAATCGGCGGCTGGCTGAGCATCTCATCCAAATACCCAAGGAACGCCGTCCGTCCGCCCATAGCCTCCATCAGCCCATCCGTATCGTACGGCACTGAAAAACGATATTGCCACGCCGAGCCTTCCACATAAGCCCCGCCCCACGCATGCGGATCGAACGGCTCCAGCCACGGTCCGTCCGCCAGCCTGCCGCGCAAAAACCGTGTCTTCTCGTCGTAAATCTTCCGCCAGTTCCGCGATCGCTTTTCAAATGCCGCCGCGTCCTCCAGCATCCCCGCCGCCCGCGCCACCTGCGCAATGCAGAAATCCCCATAAGCCGAGTCAAGCGTCTCCGCCACTCCATCCCCGGCCACATCGCACGGAATAAATCCCAGCCTCTCGTACTCCGCCACCGCTGGCCGTCCGTAACCCAGCCCCGGCTTCACCGGCTGCGTAGCATGCTTCTTCAACCCCGCAAACGCCGCCTGCAAATCGAAGCCTGTGATGCCCTTGGCCACCGCATCGCCAAAGACAAAATCCAGCGGACTTCCCGTCATGCAGTTGCGATACCCCGGACAAGGAAACTGCGGAAACCACCCGCCCTCCTTATAAGCATTTACCCATGCATCGAGAATCTCTCCCAGCCGATCCGGAAAAACCAGCGCCATCATCGGATACCACGCGCGATAAACATCCCAGTATCCGTGGTCCGCGTACATTACCCCCGGCTCGACTTTGCCGCTGAAAGCGCTCCAATGGATAAAATTCCCCTCCGCATCCCGCTCATGCCAAATGCGCGGAAAGAGCAAAGCCCGATAGAGTCCCGAATAGAAAATCTTCCTCTGCGTCTCGCTTCCACCCTGAATGCGAATCCGCCCCAGCGCCTCTTCCCACGCCGCGCCGGCCTCGCGTTTCACCTGCTCAAACGGCTTTTCTCCCACTTCCCCATCCAGGTTGCGCGCAGCCTGCTCGAAAGAGATAAATGAAGTACCAACCCGCAGCGTAACCGGCTTCTCCGCCTGCACGGCGAAACGCACCACCGCAACCCGCCGGTCTTTCAACTCCTTCACCTCGAACCCGCTGATCCGTGCATCGGTTCGAACCACATAATATGCGGCAAATCCCGCCGGAATCCCGCCGCTGTTAGCCCTGGTCAGCGCGGTAATCGTTCCACTCGCCTTATCGCAGTGCGTCTCGGCATCCTCACCCGGAAGGTCGATCATCACCCCCGTCTCACCCGAATCCTGACCCAAATCCTGAAAAGTAAAACGCATCACCGAGCACCGCTCCGTAGGCGCCAACTCAAGAAAGCAGCGATAACGGGTCAGGCGCAGCTTGAGGAAATAAGGTGAAATCATCAGTTCTTCCGGCCGGTAGCTCGATGCGCGCACAAACGCCTCCGGAGACGGATCTCCGCTGAAGGGCATAAAGGTCGCATCGCCATAATCGCCAAGCCACACGCTCAATTGGTGAGTGCATCGTATGCCTTCGAGTCGTTGATCGCGCGGCTGAAAAAACCACGCATTGCGATTGCTCGATTGGAGCGCCCAGTGCGCCATTGCGAAAGGAACCGCAGTGATCGGCAACGTATTGCCGCGCGAAAAGAGTGAAGTGGAATCGGTACCCTGAAGCGGATTCACCAGATCCGCCAGCAGATCGCAGCCCGACGTTTGCTGCGACTTAACCGAAGCCTGCGTTTCATTTTGAGCGCCGGATAGCGAGCTTTTAACCGCCCCCGCAGCCGGCTCCAGCGAAGATATAACCGCAGCCGCGCCCCCAATCTTAAGAAAACTGCGCCTGCTTGTTCCGCTTCCATCCGGCATCACCATCCCTCCACATTTCTTCCCCGCCCGGCGAATACAGACAAACCCATGCGTTCGGACGGACAGTCCTTGAACATGGTATCGGCGCCGCGTTCCATTGCGCAACAACAGCGATTCCAGCGATCTTCAAACCAGCCGATTATTCGCTACCCCTCCGCTCCCACCTACGCTATCCTGTCGATGAGAGCTAAAACCCCATCATCCCGCAAGCAGGTAATCCTTATGGTGGCCGGCACACTCGATAGAACCGCCAAGCAACTCGTGCTCACCGTGCAGGATTACTCCCTGTTCGCCTGGCGCGCTTTCATGAACCTCTGGAGCAAGCCCCGCTACTGGACGGACTTCCTCATGCAGTCCGACATCATCGGCGTCGGTTCGATTTCCATCGTCCTGCTCTCTGGCTTCTTCACCGGCGGCGTGCTGGCCCTGCAATCGGCAGCCACCCTGGCAGCCTTCGGAGCCACCGCTGTCACCGGCCAATTCGTCTCGCTCACCATGGTCCGCGAACTGGGCCCGGTGCTCACCGGCGTCATGGTCTCCGGCCGCAACGCCTCTTCGATTGCCAGCGAACTCGGCTCCATGGTCGTTACCGAGCAGATCGATGCCATGCGCGCCCTGGGCGTCGATCCCATGCGCAAGCTGGTTACCCCGCGCATCTTCGCCTGCATCTCAATGCTCTTTTTCCTCACCATCGTCGCTGACGCATTTGGCATTCTCGGCGGCGGCTTCGTTACCGTCTTCCTCAACCATCAGGACGGCACGCAGTACTTCTCCAAAGCCTGGGAGGCTCTCCGCTATCCCGATGTCGTGCAGGGACTGATCAAGCCTCTCTTCTCCGGCTACATCATCGCCTCCATCGGCTGCTTCTATGGAATGAGAACCACGGGCGGAACCGAGGGCGTAGGCCGCGCCACCATTTCAGCCGTCGTGAATTCTTCCGTGATGATCATTCTCGTGGACTTCATCCTGACCAGGGTGCTGCTTGCCCTCATGCCCCCGCTATGAGCGAGACCCTGGCAGCCATCCGCTCCGGTCAAGACCCGGCTCCGGCGACGGACCCCGTTGTGGTTTTTCGCAATGTCTCCATCGCCTTCGACGGCCCGCCGGTGCTTGAAGACGTAAGCTTCACCGTTGCGCCGGGAGAGACGCGCATCCTCCTCGGTCCGGCCGGTGTGGGCAAGAGCGTTTTGCTCAAGCTCATCAACGGCCTGCTACGCCCCAGCCGGGGCAGCATCCTGCTCTTCGGAGAAGAAATTTCCGCCATGCCTGAAGAGATGCAATTCCCCCTGCGCATCCGCACCGGCATGGTCTTCCAGGAAGGCGCGCTCTTTGATTCGCTCACCGTCCGCGACAACGTTGCCTACCAGCTGATCCAGGAGCAAGTCCCCGACGATGAAATCGATGAGCGTGTTCGCAACGCCCTGCGCTTTGTCGAACTTGAAGAAACTTTCAGCTACTTCCCATCCAGCCTGTCGGGCGGCATGAAGCGCCGCGTGGCCATCGCCCGCGCCCTCATCCGTCGGCCCGAGTTGGTGCTCTACGACTCGCCCACCGGTGGCCTGGACCCCGTCACTTCTACCACCATCATCGAGCTGGTAATGAAACAGCGCGACGTCTACCACACGCCTTCCATCCTGGTCACGCACCGCCTGCAGGACGCGTTCACCCTCAGCACTCACCGATTCGACCCCGAGCGAGGCGGCATGATCGCGCTCCCCGCGGGCGTAACCGATCCGAAAACTACCTACCTGATGCTCGATGATGGCCGCCTCATCTTCGACGGCTCCATCCACAACCTGGTCCACTCCAACAATAAATTCGTGCACACGTTTTTGGAGTAAAGCAGGAATCAACAAGGCACATAGTCCTATTCGCCGGTGATCATCCCATACTGCGCCGATGGAGCAGGGCCTTCCGGAATCGCCAGCCATAAATACCGAGATTCAATCCGCACACGGCGACGCCCGCGCTCGTTACCACCCAATCGGGAACGTTGGGGTACACAATCGCGTCCAGATAATGGAGCAGAAAGCTGCCATGATAAGCAGTCGGGCCCGCCCCGGATTCAAAGTACTGCTCAGCCAGCGTAAGCGGGCATGGCCATGGGCTGATTTCTACCACTATCCCCCACAGCAGCGCCAGAATGTGCAGCGCGCTCAACACCGGCCGGCCCCTCGTCCAAATTGCGCCAAAAATTATCAGCGCAATCCATGCCAGGTGGACGAATAAGACGAGGATTGCCATTTGTGCCATCTGCCGCCGCCAGGCTTAATCCTATCGCGCCTGATACAAGAAAACCTGTCTTTCAAATTCCCGAGCTTCGACCAATTCCATCGATCAAAGGCCCACCCATTTGCCGGAGCCGGCGGAGTTAAAGATGGCTTCGATGACGGCCATGTTCTTAATCGAATCCTCGACTGGAACGGGAACCTCTGTATCGTCAAGAACTGCTTTCGAAAAAGCGTCGCCCTGCTGCGTGTACTGATCGCAGACGGGGAAGATTTCCGTTGTGATTCCGCCGCCAAAAACATCGCCGCTCATATCGATGAAGAGGCGAGTGGGCCGGTCGGGAGGAGCATTGAAGGGAATCTCAATCTCGATGCGCCCGCGCGTGCCGATAAAATGAACACGCTGGTAAGGAACCAGTTGCGTGCTGCAAGTGAAGATGCATTGGCCATTGGGAAAATCGAGAATCGCCGAGGTGAGGCGGTCGATCTGCATCTGCGGATCGCGATCGATAAGGCCAACCACGCGCTTGGGCTCCTGCCCGAACGCATGGCGCGATGCGTGGATGAGGTAGCAGCCAATATCCATCAGGCCTCCTCCGCCGAACTCCACGTGGGCGCGAAAGTTGGTCGTGTCCAGGCTGAAGTAGCTGAAGAAGCCCACGATGGAGCGCAATTCGCCGATTCGATTTTCTTTGAGCAATTCGCGCAGCCGTATCCATTGAGGATGGCAATTCACCATGAAGGCTTCGCCGATCTTGACTCCGGTGCGGGCGCGAACGGCAAGCAGAGATTCGGCTTCCGCCACGGTCAGGCTGAGCGGCTTCTCGCAGAGAACATGCTTGCCGGCCTCAGCCGCCTTGATGGTCCAGGGAACGTGAAGCTGGTTAGGAAGCGGATTGTAAATCGCGTCAATCTTCGGGTCCGCGAGAAGTTCTTCATACGACCCGTAGGCAGTGGGAATGCCGAGCGCGGTTGCCGCGTCTTTTGCCCGGGCCAGATTGCGCGATGCGATGGCATCCACGCTGATATTTTCACCCAACTGCATGCCCGGAATCACTTTCCTGAGACCGATATTGGCGGTGCTGAGTACCCCCCAGCGAAGCTTTCTTGACATGCTGGCAATGATAAATGACCTGCAAGCTCCTTGTACTGCTGCTCATCGAAAACTGCGCGCAAGTCTCGACAAGCCGAACGGGATGGGGCATAGTTTACCCATGGCAAGATTGTTTGAGTGCGTTCGTTTCTATTTCGTATCTGCATCAATCGCCCTCGTGGCCGCCGCTGTTTACGCACAGCCGGCCTCAACGCCCATCGTCCTCCACGCCGCGCGCTTGCTCCAGGTGGATGCCGGTACCCTCCTCCAGCCCGGCGAAATTCTGGTCGAGGGAGATCGCATTCGCGCCGTCGGCTCCTCGGTTGACCATCCCCAGGGCGCCAAAATCATCGACCTCGGCGACACCACTCTGCTCCCAGGCCTGATCGACGCCCACGTCCATCTCTTCCTGCATCCCGGCGCCGAAGACCTGCAAACGGTGGAGGAATCGGTCCCTTGGCGCACCATCCTTGCCGCCCAGGCCGCAAAAGCCGATCTGCTGGCTGGCTACACAGCCGAGCGCGATATGGGCACCGAAGGCGCAGGTTCAGCCGACACCGCAATCCGCGACGCCATCGATCATGGCATTATTCCCGGCCCGCGTCTGCGCATCAGCGGCAACGCCATCGACATTCTCGGCGGCCACGAAGACGCAATCGGCTTCAACCCTGCCCAGCAAGTGCTCTCCAACGCTGACTACGCCAACTCCGCCGACCAGCTCGTTGAAGTCATCCGCGCCCAGCACAAGCAGGGATCGAGCTTCGTAAAAATCTACGAGACCGGCCCTGACAGAATGATCGACGGCGTGCTACACACACCCTACCAATACACTGAGGCGCAACTGGCCGCCGCCGTTGACGAAGCCCGCCGCCTGGGCACGCGCGTAGCCGTTCACGCCATGGGCGAGCCGGGCACGCTTTACGCCGCCCAGGCCAGCGTCGCGTCCATCGACCACGCCACCCAGCTCAGCGACGAAACTATGCGCCTGATGCGCGAAAAGCACATTCCCGCCGTGCCCACCTTCGCCATTTTCGATTACTTCGCCCACAACCGCACATCGTCAACCGAGGCCGCAAGTGAGGCTCTCCTGCTCGACTACAAGATTCAGGAATTCAAGCGCCAGATCGCCGCCGGCATTCCCTTTGCCGTGGGCTCTGACGTAGGTCCCTTCCCGCACGGCATGCAGGCCGTCGAACTGGAGCTAATGGTCCGCTACGGCATGAAGCCGCTGGCCGTCTTGCAGGCCGACATGATTGAGGGCGCAAGGCTGCTCGGCTGGGAAGACCAGATCGGCCAAATCAAGCCCGGTTTCTTCGCTGACGTAATTGCCGTTCCCGGCAATCCGCTTGAAGATATTAAAGCGGTGGAGCACGTTAGTTTCGTGATGAAAAACGGCGCAGTGGTGCGGCCTTAAAGCTGCTCTAATTAAGTCGCAGTTTTTGAAAGGGCACGACTAACGCCGTGCCGCAAATGCGATAAAGCAAAAGTGGGCTTTAGCCCCTGAGGGAATGCCGGCGAAGGTAGACTAACCTGATCGGTGCTTCCTAGCTCGGCTCACCTTTCAGCGAGCGGCGTTGCGCCTTTGCCTTGCGAGCCAGTACTTTTTCCATCACCTCTGTGTACCGCTTCGGCTTTTCCGGCTTGAGAGAATCCTTGATCGCCCTGCGGTATCCACCCAGGTAGATCGAGTAGAGAATTGCCAGCGAGCAACCGATGCCCCACAGAAAACCCCACAAGAGTCCAAACAGAACAGCTCGCCCGAAAGCATCCATCGCGCTCGATCCTTTCTAACTTCCTTTATACAGCAACTATAAAACTATCCTCGGTGCGCGTCACTGCATGGTACAGCGTATCCCGCTCCACCGGAACCCGCCCCGCTTCAGTGATTAACCGGCAGAGCTCCTTGCGGGTCATGCCCTGCGGCGTAGTGGCGCCGGCATCGTGGTAAATCTTCTCCTCGATCACCGTGCCGTCCAAATCATCGGCGCCAAATCGAAGTGAGATCTGCGCAATCTTCGCCGTCATCATCTGCCAGTAGGCCTTGATGTGCGCAAAATTATCCAGCAGCAGCCGGCTCACCGCGATCTGTCGAATATCGGTCAATCCCGTCGTTACAGGCAAGTGGTCGAGCGCCGTGTTTTCCGGGTGAAAAGCCAGCGGAATGAAAGTCTGGAATCCCGCGGTCTCATCCTGCAGTGCGCGCAGCTTGAGCAGGTGATCCACGCGGTCCTCGTCGTTCTCAATGTGCCCGTATAACATCGTGGCATTCGACCTGAAGCCCAGCTTGTGCGCCAGCCTGGCCGTCTCCAGCCACTCATCGCCGTCAATCTTGTGGTCGCAGATGATCGACCGCACCCGGTCCGCAAAGATTTCCGCGCCGCCTCCCGGCATCGAGTCCACGCCCGCATCGCGCAGCTTGATGAGCGTCTGCTCGATGCTCAGCTTGGCACGCCTCGCCAGGTATGCCACTTCCACCATGGTAAAGGCCTTGATGTGCACCTTTGGAAACCGCTTCTTGAGCCCGCGCACCAGATCGAGAAAATATTCGAGCGGCAGATCGGGATGCAGCCCTCCGACGATGTGGAACTCGGTAACCGCCTCCGAATATCCCTGCGCAGCCGTCTCCCACGCCTCTTCGAGAGCCATGGTATAACCAGCCGGATCGCCTTTCTTGCGGCCGAAGGCGCAAAGCTTGCAGGCTGCCACGCACACGTTGGTCGGATTGATGTGGCGATTGACGTTGAAGTAGGTCACGTCGCCGTGCAGACGTTCGCGTACGTGGTTGGCCAGCCACCCCACTGCGAGCACGTCCGGCGAGCCGTAAAGCACCAGCCCGTCGTTGAAGTCCAAACGCTCCCGTGCAAGGACCTTAGCCGCAATGGGCTCAAGCCGTGGGTCATGACTTTGAAAAGCATGGCCCGGAAAAACTCGATTTCGAGGCGAAGCTGCCATCTCACTCTGCATATTCTAATGATACAGAAATCGAGTCTTCCGTTCCTCTAGTATCCAGGTCCCTAGTCCCTGCTCCCTCACCTCTGACTGGTTTGCACCCCAGCGGCCTGGGATTCCACCACGACCCCATCATAGAGAGAGGCTCCCAGCAGCCGGTCTCCCGCCGCACGAATCAGCTGAATCCGGTATCCGCCAATCACGCGCCACTTCCAGGTCAGCTTATTCGGATCGATGACGTAGATAAAGTCGCTGTTGCGGGAACTCGCCACCAACCTGTCGTGCTGAGCATTGTAGTAAAGATCGTTCACGTTGCGGAATGGGAGCCGCTCAAACCACTCCCAGGTCTTGCCTTCGTCGCGAGTAAAATAAACCCCTTCGCGCGTGCCCAACCACAAGGTTCCATCCGCTGAGAACGTGGCCCGGTAAATGCGCGTCAGGCCGGTCGGAAGCTGAGAAGGCATCCAGGACTGGCCGGCATCGGTGGAAACAACCACCCCGCCCCGCCGAGCAGCCGCCATCGTCGTTCCATGCGCGGCAGCCGTGATGTATTCGCTTGAGCCCATCACCAGTCCACCTTGCCAGCTGGCTCCGTGGTCCCGGCTGGTGAGCAGTCCGCTGCTGGTTGAGGCAAGCCAGATATCCCCCGACAAGTCCAGCGCGTAAACGCGTCCTTCCAGTTCACGAGGCTTATCCTTTACCAGCTTCTTTGTCTCGACTCCCTTGCCTTTTTTGATCAACGTGACCTTCTTGCCGTTTACAGTCTTCGTGATCTTCGTGTCTGTTGCAGTCTCTGTGACCTTGAGCACCGAGTTCTGGATATTGTTCCTCGGCTGCCAACTCGCGCCGGCAAAGCTCGCCGCTCCCTGCCTCGCGCTCAAAGCGAAGATGCCGCGATTGGTCCCGGCCAGAATAGTTCCGTCCGCTGCCTGCGCCAGTGCAAAGACGTCCCCCTCGTTCAGGCCCGCCCCCACATGCTCCCAGCTTGTGCCGCCATCGCTGGATGCAAAAACGCCGCCGTAACTCTTGTCGTTTGCAACCCCGGCAAACAGCCGCGCGGGATTGGCGCCGTCCACCAGCAGTGCCTCCACTTTTCGTCCTGAAAATCCGTCATTCGTAGCAATGAAACTCTTCGCCCCGTCGCGGCTGTAGAGGACTCCACTGCGATCGGTGGCCAGCAGAACATGCTCCGTGTCGCTCGGATCGACATACACATCGTTCACAATCACATCCGGCCCGGTCATGCGCTGGAAAGTCTTGCCGCCATCCACTGTCTTGTAGAGCCCCTCGGTGGTTCCGGCATAAACCACCTGGCGATTCACCGGGTCCTGCAGCAGTTTGCGCGTTCTGCGCGCCGTCATGGGAATCCCTTGAATTTTGTGGAACAGCTCGCCTGCGTTTTCACTCTTGTAGATTCCGCTGCAGGCGCTCAGAAAAGTAACATTCGGATCGACCGGGTCGAGGATGATTGAAAACACGTCGGAGTCCACAATCAGTCCCTGTTTGATGTTGCGCCAGTTTTTGCCGCCATCCTCCGACTTCCACGGCAAATGCCATGTGCCGGCATACAGAATATTGGTGTTCTGGGGATTGATCGCCACCGATTCAATATCACGCATTTCGTTGTTTCCCGGCGGACTGATCAGCGTCCACGTCAGGCCTGCATCGGTGCTGCGGAATACGCCGTCGCGAGTTCCGGCGATCAGCATCTTCGCGTCGGTAGCCGCCTGCGCCAAGGCCCGAATCGACTGCCCATGCATGCCCATAACTTCTTTCCAACTCTTACCCGCATCCCGGCTGATCCATAATCCGCCGTTGGTCTGGCTCACTTCCCACGCCGCAACATACAGAACCGAGTGATTGGTGGGGTCCACAATGATGTGGTCCAGAACCAGGTCGTCGAGGGGATCGATCTTCGAGAGCCGGTGCCAGCTTGAGCCTCGATCGGTCGACTCGTAGATCCAGCTGTTGGTGGTGCCGAGATAAATGTGATTTGTCTGCCCCGGTTCCGCGGCAAACGCGCGCGCATCGCCGCCCGCTGGACCCAGAGCGCTCCAGGAGGTCTGCGCCTGAACTTTCAGTCCGGCGAGCAATAACAGCATCATGAATAGAAATGGCGTGATGCTAATGTGCCGATGGGAGAAGATGTGGGTAACCCGCAAGCTATTCATAGGAGCAGATTCTAATCTCGTCGCTGACAATAGGCAAAAAAGAGAGGCTGACCGTCACACTGGTCAGCCTCTCTTAACTGCATGAAACTACTGTACAATCGCTTTCACTCGGGCCCATCCTGCTACTTAAGTTGTAGCGGCCCGGGTGAGTATTTTTATTGTTTCGCCGCTTTCTTCTTGGGTTCGGGCCGTGTCGGCAAGGCCTTGCGGGTCTGCGGCTTCACGACGCTCTCATCCACAGCGGTGGTTCCCGGCACTTCGGTTGCAAAATCGGCTCCGGCCGGCACCAGGTAGTTTTGCACTTCCTGAGCATCCGCGGTTCCGGTCTTGACCGTGATGCGCGAGGCATCAATGCCCTTCTCGGTTATCAGGTAGTCCTTGGTGTTGACAGCACGCTGTGCAGCGTCGTTCTCGGCCTTGGCGCGTTTGCCTTTCTTCGGGGTCTTTTCCGCCGCAGTCGAATCGCCCACTACCACAACCGCAGCATCCGTCTGTTTCTGCAGGTCCAGGGCCACTTCGTCCAGGCATGCCTTGGCGTCGTTGTCTACGCGGTCCGGACGCTTGGGGTCCTTCTCGAAAGTAATCACGCAGAGAGCCTGGGTGTGCGGAACAGGCGCCACATACGGTGCAGCGATAGTCACTGTTGTGGTTGCCGCTGCGGTGCCGCCCTTGTCGTCGGCCACGTTGCAGTTGATGGTTGCCGCGCCGACCGCAGCGCCCGTTGAATTGAACGTCGCCGTTGTCCCAGTACCGGTCACCGTGCCCGTTTCAGTCGAGTAGCTGTAGGTCAGTGGACGATTTTGCGGGCTCTGGCCAACTGCGGTAATGGTGCTCGTGTCGCCCGGCTTGATGGTGCTGGGGCTAGCCGAGCAACTGATGGTCGGCGGCTCGAAGCCCTTCACCGTAAAGCTGGCCGTGCAAGTGGCCACCTCGTAGGGCCTGTCGCCCTTGCCTTCCGTCACGGTAGCCTTCACATCGTAGGAGCCAGGTGCAAGCGAGCCGGTGGCCACGGTTGCCGTGGTTCCGTTGCCCGTCACGCCGTTGCCGGACCATGCATAAACCACGGTCTCCTTGGGGTTCAGGCTGCCGGCCGTAGCTGTTACCGTGATCGGATCGCCCGGATAGACCCAGGTCGGGTTAGCCGAGCAGGCCAGTGTCACCGGTGGAGGAGGCGCGAGGCTGCCGACATGGAGGACCAGGCCGGCGCTCATGCGCAGTGCGTTGACGCCAACGCTGCCGCCATCATCGGGTCCGTAACCCTCATCCATGTACTGATAGTCCGCCTGGAAGATTCGAATGGCCAAATGATTGTTAAACCACCCCGACTCCCAGTCCAGCCCGCCGCCGCCCGTTACCGCCCAACCCCAGGTTTTCGGCTGCTGCAGTGGCCCGATAACCTCTTCGATGCCTGCCAGAGCATGCACGAAGGGAGTGAATCTTCCATTCTGGTTGGCGTACGATGCCCTGAACGGCCAGCGGTAGATCAGGCCCCCCGAATAACCGTAGAAATCATTCGCCGACGGCGTTGCCGCATAGTCGCACCCCGGGTTCACTTGCTGGGGCCTCGCGCCGAGCGCCCGCAGACTATCTCCTCCTCCAGTTGGAGGCGTTACGGCCACAGTTGGGTAAGGAGTGCAAGGCGGTAAGTCCATCACGTGCGCATCGCCCTGGACCTCCAACCCGAAATGGTTATTGAAGTAGTAGGCAAGACTTCCGATTGCACCCCGGTTGACCGCCACGAAGTTTATCGGCAAGGTTCCGCCGTTCACTGGTGTTTGCACCGTGCCGTAAGGCGCAAGATAGCTGTACCCCAGGAAGATGTCCCATTTGGACGGAGAAGGCGAAAACTTTGCTGATGATTTGACGGCCGGAGTGGCCGAATCCTGGGCTGAAAGAGCAACGGGCGCCATTGCCCCAATTGCCAACACGATAATCCAACTCATTGACTTCAAAACACGAACGTTCATGCGCTTATCCTCCGCAATCAAGCTGTTGACCAATGGAAAGGAAAGTATGCGACCACAGTTTTCGGCTCGTACTGACTCCGCTCCTAACATGGCTAAGGGAATATGGTTACGGGCCGTACTTCATTCATACTTCAAAATTAAACGTATCATAGGACGATTCGGAAAGAGCACTTTTTTTTCTTTTTTCAGTCCGTCAGCCATTGCCTCAAAATGTGCGGAAAAGCTGGCCAGCAAATGAAAAGAGGCCGACGGCCGGCGTGATCGTATCCTGGGCTGTCACGGCAACAGGTGCCAGTACCGCACCTGCCATGGCATACGCCCAATTCAACGACCCATGACTATTAGAAAGGGTAGTTTGCGCGCACGATTTCGAACTCTGACTTACTCGGCTCCGTGAAGGGTCACGGCCCGGACGGGCTATGCATCTGATTCAATGCGGAATAGGAAGTTTCCGCTATTTTTGTCGTGCAGGTTTCATCGCGGCTTAGTAGAGCCAGCAGGCGGGAAAAGATGACTAAGGTTGGCGAATCGTTACCAAGGTAACGGGGATCGAGGTCCGCGCCCCAATCCAACCATCACGCCATATTCAGCGTCTTCACCAGGCTGCGCGGCTCTCGCTGGATCTTCTCCTGCAAAAGCGTAATGGCATAAATCAGTTGCTCGGGCCGCGGCGGGCATCCGGGAACATAAACGTCCACGGGAATCACCTGGTTGACCCCCTGCACCAGCGCATAGTTGTTGAAAACCCCGCCGGAAGTAGCGCAGGCGCCCATCGAGATCACCCATTTCGGCTCCGGCATCTGGTCGTAGAGCCGCCGAATGACGGGGGCCATTTTCTGCGAAACCCGTCCGGCAACGATCATCAGATCCGACTGCCGCGGCGAGGGCCGGAAGACCTCGGCGCCGAAGCGCGCAATATCGAACCGCGACGCGCCCATCGACATCATCTCGATGGCGCAGCAGGCCAGCCCGAAAGTCATGGGCCAGATGGAGCTCTTCCGTACCCAGTTCACGGCAAAGTCCATCGAAGTCAGGATGATGCCCTCCGGCGCTTCATAGCCGTAGTTCACTTCCTTCACCTTGGCGCGATTTTGCGCGCTGCTGTCCAGCGCTCCGAATAGATACCGATCCCGCTCCGCCGTAGCCGCCATGCTTCTACTATACTGCGTGATCGATAAAGACGAGCAATGCCTGGACATGTACCGGTCCCGGCAAGAATAGGTAGCGCCGGCCTCACTGGCCGGCTGTAGCGTAGGACCTCCCGGTCCACGCTCACTCTGCGCCTTCGGAAGAACTGCCGATAGTCCAAAAACAATCAAATGTCCATAGCCGTTGTCGTCTTTTCCGCCGTCCTGACTCACTCTTTTTAAAATTTTGATGGGTTCCTTATACCTGAACCCATATTCTTTTTCGAGAGAACCGTATAAAAGGGGCTAAACCACTGTCATCCTTCACTCAGGAGTGGAATTCCATGTGCCGTCGCGCATTGCAACTGATCTTCCTACTTGCCTGCCTGGGTCTCCCAGCTTTGGCACAGACCGCAACCCCGGCAGCACAAGCCCCCGTTACCCAGGCTCAGATCGCCGCCCTCCAGCAATCCATCCAGAATGCCCAGTCCGCCGGTGACAACGCCTGGATGCTGGTCTCCGCCGCCCTGGTCCTGCTCATGACCGGCCCCGGCCTGGCCCTCTTCTACGGCGGCCTGGTGCGCAAAAAGAACATCCTCGGCACCATGATGCAAAGCTTCGCCATGATGGGCCTGGTCACCATCCTCTGGGCCGTCTCGGCTACTCGCTGGCCTTCGGCCACGGCAACGCCTTCATCGGCGGCTTCGAGCACCTCTTCCTCCGCGGCGTAGGTCTCACGCCCAACACCGACTACGCCGCCACCATTCCCGAGCAGACCTTCATGATCTACCAGCTCATGTTCGCCATCATCACCCCGGCGCTCATCACCGGCGCCTTCGCCGAACGCATGAAGTTCAGCGCCATGGCCGTCTTTCTCTCGCTCTGGTCCCTGCTTCGTCTACTGCCCCATGGCCCACATGGTCTGGGGCGTGGGCGGCTTGCTCAACGCCACCGGCCACCTCATCCCCAGCCTCGACTTCGCCGGCGGCACCGTCGTCCACGTCACCAGCGGCGTCTCCGCCCTGGTCACCTGCATCTACCTCGGCAAGCGCATCGGCTATCCCCACACCGCCTTCCCGCCCCACTCCATGGTGCTCAGCTTCATCGGCGCCTGCCTGCTGTGGGTGGGCTGGTTCGGCTTCAACGCCGGCAGCGCCCTGGCCGCCAGCCCTCTGGCCACCTCCGCCTTCGTCAACACCCACTTCGCCGCCGCCGCCGCCGCCATCGGCTGGACCATCGCCGAGTGGATTCACAACGGCAAGCCCACCGCCCTCGGCGCCATCTCCGGCGCGGTCGCCGGCCTGGTCGCCATCACCCCGGCCTCCGGCTTCGTCCAGCCCTTTGCCGCACTTCTCATCGGCCTCATCGCCGGCGTCTTCTGCTCCTTCATGGTCTTTGAGGTCAAGAGCCGCCTCGGCTACGACGACTCCCTTGACGCCTTTGGCGTGCATGGAGCCGGTGGAACCATCGGCGCGCTGCTCACCGGCGTCTTCGCCGCCAGCGCCATCAACCCCATCTTCAAAGACGCCACCGGCAATCCGCTCCCCTCCGGCGCAATCGACGGCCACTGGGGCCAATTGCTCAACCAGTCCGCCGGCATCGCCATTGCCTGGGGAATCTCCATCGTCGGCACGCTCGTCCTGCTCTTCGTCGTCGACAAAATCATCGGCCTGCGCGTCTCGACCGAGCACGAATCCGCCGGCCTCGACCTTTCCCAGCACGGAGAGGAAGGCTACGACCTGAACTCGTAACCCGGGTTCATCAAAAACTTTAGCCGGGGCACTGCCCAACCGGTATCCCCGCCTGTTAGGCTGTCAAACGAGGCGTTTGTATGCTCAAGATCGAAGCGATTCTCCAGCCCTCCAAGCTGGACGCAGTCAAGGATGCGCTGCTCGAAGCAGGCATTGAAGGAATGACCATTCTCGAGGCCCGCGGCCACGGCCGCCAAAAGGGCCACACCGAGTTCTATCGCGGCCGTGAATACACGGTCGATCTCCTGCCCAAAGTCAAAATCGAGATGGTCGTTCTCGACGAACTGAAGGACAAAGCCATCGAGGCCATCGAAGGCGCCGCCCGCACCGGCCGCATCGGCGACGGAAAGATCTTCGTCAGCCGCATCGACGAAGCCATCCGCATCCGCAACGACGAACGCGGCGAAACCGCCCTCTAGCCGATTGATCTGTCATCCTGAGCGAAGCGCGGCGCAGTCGAAGAACCTGCTTTTGTCTCAGTCGGGTGGCCCAGGTCTCGATTTAGAGACCTGGGATGCCTCAACTCCTATATACCTGTCATCCTGAGCGGAGGTCGCCGCGGCGCGCGCGAATCTGCACGACCGCAGCGGCAGCCAGCGGTAAAAAGCGAAGATTGTGACCATTCCTTTGGCAACAGACCTCGTGGCCAGTGCGCGGATCGCATTACGGTGAGATGTGATTAGAATCACTGACGGCGGCCATCGCCGGTTCCACACTGTGACATCCTACACAGGAGATCTGCCCATGAATGGTTTTCGCGCGTGTTTGTTCAGTTCTGCCCTGCTCGCTTTTCTCGTTTTGGCTGCTGCCTTCCAACCTGCCATTGCTCAGCAGGATCAAGCCAAGCATATCTTCCATCGGCTGATTCCAGCCGGGTATACCTGTTCCAACTGCCACAAGGCGGTGTATGACCAATGGAAAGCCAGCCCGCATGCTGCCAACGGCATCGAATGCACTTTGTGCCATGGCGAGACAACATCCGGACTGGACTTCGCGGGCACGCCGGCGTTAAGCACATGCGACACCTGTCACACCGATCAGGTGGCACAACTGAAGTCTGATCCATTCATGAAAGGCAAGACGTGTGTGAGCTGTCATCAAGCGCACACCTTCGCGGAGCACAAGAAGGCGGCCCCGGTAGGCAAGTGATAACAATTTCCAGGCGTCGCTTTCTCGAGTCGTCGGTCGGCGCATCCGCGGCGGGCGGGTAGCACAGGTCTCGATTTTGAGACCTGGGATGCCTCTCCCATATATCTGTCATCCTGAGCGGAGGTCGCCGTCGCGACCGGAGTCGAAGGACCTGCGGTTGCTTTTCATCCTCGCCGCACTGATAAACAAGACCTCAGGCTCCTCCCGGAGGGAGGATATGAAAATAGCCCCGGATGCAATCCGGGGACCGCGCCCCAACCCGATATTCGCGTCCCATAGGAACGCGGCGAATCCCTTCCATCCCGCTCGACCAACTTGACGCAAGCGCCCCTGATAGCAAAAGCCGGTTCAGCCCTCAATGCGCCCTCGAAATCTACCTGAGCGAATGGGCGACGCCGTATCAATTGAGAATCCCAATTGGCGGCATCGGCGTTTATGAATACGAACCTGCGGAACTTCATCGGCACGTTGGGTGCATCACCCAATGAGCGGGTCTGTGGGAGCGACTGCACTGTCAACAACGTAGTAAATTCCGCATAACCGGTTACTCGCCCACGATCCGTACTTTACTTGGGAAAACGGCAAAATTAATCTCCCTCGCATTTGCCGGCGAATTCTGACAAACTCTATCTATGTGCCCGCTTTGCCTGATTGTAATCGTCATTATTTTGATTGCAATAATTCCTGCCACTGCTGTCGCGCAGATGCAGATACCGGTTCCGCAGTCGCGCGAAAGGCAGGAGCAACATGCACAGGCACCCAATCGGTCAAGCATGCAATTGGACATGCCGGGGATGAAAATGCCAATGGATGCTTCGTCGGCATTGCTGATGGAAGAGTCATCGGGAACTAGTATGCAGCCGCGCGGATGGGCTATGCCCATGGTGATGACTCACAGCGGTACCTGGCAGCTTTCGTGGATGGCACAGGCATTCGTAGTAGATGTGCAACAAAGCCATGTAAATACCCCACCGGGTGCCTTGGAGCGCGGAGGAGACAAACTGTATTCGACCAACTGGGGCATGCTCAGTGCGCAGCATTCGCTTCTTAGCGGCGCCGTCATGCTGAGGACAATGCTGAGCCTGGAACCGGCAACGATCACAGACCGCCGCTACCCGGAGTTATTTCAGATAGGAGAAACAGCCTACGGCCAGCCAATCATTGATGGGCAGCATCCGCACAATCTCTTCATGGAAATCGGGGCGCAGTATGCACAACCCGTAGGTAGGGCCGTGCTCAATCTTTATTACGCGTCGGTCGGCGATCCCGCTCTCGGGCCGACGGCATATCCTCACCGTGCGTCGGCAGCAGAACTACCTCAAGCCACGCTCGGCCATCACTATGAGGATTCCACGCATATTTCAGACAATGTTGCGACAGCAGAAGTTGCTTGGCATAGTGTCCACATTGAGGCAGGTGGGTTTTATGGGCACGAGCCGGGCGAGAATCGTTGGAACCTCGAATTCGGTCCGATGGATTCTTGGACTTCGCGCCTCACCTGGCTTCCGGCGCAAAATTGGCAGGCGCAAATCTCGACGGGGAGGATTCACCATCCTGAAGCAATCAGCCCGGGCGATGAGGAACGCACCACTGCGTCGTTGGAGTACGCCTCAGGCGAGCGCTCGGCAAGCCTAATCTGGGGTCGCGACTACAAGACTGCTGGCCATTACTCGGTGAACGCGATTACCGCCGAGGGCGTGATGCCAATCGCGCACAGAACTCTCTTGACCGGGCGCTTTGAATGGTCGCAGCGCGATGAACTCTTCGCCGATGAACCAGCGCTCGAATCCACGCTACCGCGTTGGTTCGATATCTCAGCTTATACAGCGGGATATACGAGAAAGATTGGTTCCTGGCACGGGGCGGATTTTGGAATTGGCGCGAATGGAACGGCGTACAGTACGGGCGAAATTCCCGCACGTAACACACTCACGAATATCTATGGAGAACACCCGTGGGGAGCCAGCATCTACATACGTGTGCGTCTGAAGCCCGCTTCAGAAACCGCTGCAGTTCACTAGCGAAAGCGCTCTGAACTAATCAGAGAGCCTATTCGGAAGTTGCTTGTTGGTGACGAAGGCGATGTTTCTCACCATAATCGCGGACACCACAAGCACAGTCGCTCTCAACCCAGCACCCGACGCGGGTTCTGAGCCGCTCACTGGGTAACGGATCTAATGCGCCACAACCGGCAGCGGTTACAAATTTGGATTGGTCCCGCAATGTAGGCTAGTGTTCAAAGATCGGCAGGACATCCCATTCTTCCGCAGTCTTTTCGCGGAAGAATGGGATGTCCATAACTCTCCACCCGCATTTTGCATATAATTACCCTCCCTTCCCGCACAATATAGAAAACGGCCAAAATCCAGCCGAAAGGGAGAACTCGTATGACCGAAACCACCCAAGCCTCATCCGCCCCAACCACTGAAGCAAACGCCACTCCTGACCCCGAAAACCCCAGTCTCGACCACTGCATTGAAGCCTATATGCGCGCTTTCAAACGGGCAAAAAGACAGGGCAAAGATCATTCCAGTGCATTGGAGATTGCCGACAGGGCCTTCCGCACCGCCATTCCCCTACCCTCCGGCAGCGAAAACACCCGCAATTTCGTCGCCTGCGTCACCTATGGCATGCTCCTCGAAGCGATCTCTGGCCCTGCCGGAGCCCGTCTCCTCTACGCCGCTCAGGTTGCCTCCGGCATCCGTACTCAGCCCGCGCCGCCAAAATCCACCGACTGACCCCCACCCCCTGGGGGGTCTATATTCCCCTCCTGTTCGCCTTTTTTATAGCCTAAGTGATTGATTATAAATGATAATTACCTAAAAACGGTCTGCCAAAAACACGCCAAAAACGCTTGATTTCTGCCGTTCTCCGCCAATAATCCACCATTCTCGCCCTTCTGCGGAGGGATAAATCAGTCTTCATCCGGGCCGACAACAGAGCTTCACCTTTCTGGGTGTGTCCGCTGCCGGCGCCGGTGAAGTCGGGTGCGCAGAGCGCTGTCAGTTTATGCTGCTGGCCCCATTCGCGTTCTGTTGGCCGCTTTTTTGAGCGGCGGTAATCGACAATTCAATCTCAGTTCCTGCAGGCAACTTCACGTCGTTCTTTCTGGTCGCTATGAATACTCCCGAATTGCTGTTTGCAATTTGACTGTGAAGATCCACACCCGATAAAGCGTCGAGCTGATCAAATTGCCAAACATGATCGCCAAACGTATTCGGGTCTTGGCGGTCATACGTGTATCCATATTCTTCGGCAGGCGGCAAAACTTGCACAATGGTTGCTTTGATCGGCACAACCCTGCCGTCCTTCAGCTTCGCCTGGGTGAAGCGCAACGCCAGCTTTGACGTTCCATTCACCTTCGTTTGGTCGGTGTTGATCGTCCCTATGAGAAGAGTGTCATGTGGCAGCTCAGGCCCGTTTTTAAGGCGGATCGTATCATATAATTTGGCCCGAAACTGTTGTCCCGGCTGCATTTTTCTGGCATCGAGACTGTCCGACAGCGTAACTTCCGCAGGCACCATCAGTCTGGCCTCTTGCATTGCGAAAGATTGGGTAGTCGCGCTCGCTGAGGATGGCGAATCGTTCATGCTTTTGGCTTGGGTTATTTTGGGAATGAAAAGGGAGAGAGAGAGCACCGCAATTGACAGGGATATAGTGGCTTCACGTTTCATGCGAAGAAACTCCTTTTTGAATTGAAGTTGCTTACGTCTCCGTGATGCACTCTTGCAGAGACAATTGATCTTACTGATGTGTTTAGACGGGGTTTTGTAGTCTTTGGTTAGCGGAATTCTCAGGACCGGCAAATCGAATGGAATGTGCAAAAAAGTATTGCGCCGGCCTTCAATCACTCCACAACCTGAGCTGCCCCGAACACAAATATTCACCATCCGCACCATTTTCGCTTATGCTGTTAACAATCCTTTCTTGCTTCGGCGAGCCACACACCAACACTCATGAATCCAGTCGCTTTGGCGGTTGACGATCTTCGGGAGCAGTATCTGCGGGAGATGGCGCTCGTCCGCCAGACCTGCGAGCGCACCGGCGACGGCACCGCCGCCATCCGCCGCCGCTCCGCCGTCGTCGACCGCATCCTCATCGAAATGTGGCGTCGCGCCTTCGCCGGCCAGCCCGCGCAGAACATCTCCCTGCTCGCCCTCGGCGGCTACGGGCGCAAAGATCTCTTCCCTTACTCCGATATCGACGTGCTCTTCGCCTTTGCCGACGAAAAGACCGAAGAGCAATCCGTTGAAGCCGTCCGCGCCATCATCCAGGGCATGTGGGACATCGGCCTGCGCGCCAGCCCCAGTTCCCGCACCGTCAAGGAAGCCGGCCGCTTCGATCCCGACAATCTCGAATTCACCCTGGCCACCCTCGACCGCCGCTTCCTCGCCGGCCAGTTCCCGCTCTACCAGCAACTCCACCAGACCGTTCTTCCCGGCCTCGTCCTGAGCGAGTGGAACACCATCACCCAGAAGCTGGGCGAGATGGCCCGCGCCCGCCACGCCAAGTTCGGCAACACCATCTTTCACCTCGAACCCAATCTCAAGGATTGTCCCGGCGGCCTGCGCGACTACCACCTCGCCGTCTGGTTCGCCCTGCTCTTCCACCTCAAGGAAACCAAGGAGTGGCCCCGCCAGCGCGGCGGCGTCTTCCAGAGCGCCCGCGGCGACGCCGAAGCCGCCTTCGACTTCCTCGCCGCCGCCCGCTGTTTTCTTCACTTCCGCCACGGCCGCGACGACAATACCCTCGACTGGCAATCCCAGGACGAAGCCGCCGCCAACTCCATCGGCCTTGAAACCCGCGGCACCGCCGATCCCGCTTACTGGATGCGGACCTACTATCGCCACGCCCGCATCATCTATCGCCGCGCCGCTCTGCTGATGGAGCATCTGCCCGCCCCGGTCAGCTTCTATCGCCAGTTCCGCCGCCGCCGCACCCCCATCGCCGGCACCGACTTCCTCCTCGACCAGGGCCGCATCGACATCGCTCCCGGCGCGCAGTTCAACGACACCGGCGCCATCCTGCGCATCTTTTCGCTGATGGCCACGCATGGCTACACGCTTTCCCAAGCCGCCGAAGACCGCATCACCGACGCTCTGCCCGCTCTCGCCATTCACATCCCCGAAGGCCCTTATCTGTGGAACGCCCTGCGCGAAGTCCTGCTCGGCCCCCACGCCGCCCATGCTCTGCGCACCATGCACGCCCTCGGCGTTCTTGAAATGCTGATTCCCGAGTTCCACGGCATCGACGCCCTGGTCATTCGCGACAGCTATCACCGCTACACCGTCGACGAGCACACCTTCCTCACCATCGACAACGTCCACGGCCTGCGCCAGCCCGCCCACGACTACGAACAGCGCCTGGCCCAGCTGTTGCCGGAGATCGACCGCCTCGACCTCTTCCTGCTCGCCCTGCTGCTTCACGACACCGGCAAAGGCCGCCGCACCGGCGAACATGCCGGCCAGAGCGTCGAGCTGGCCGACGCCTTCCTCGCCCGCCTCGACTTCGACTCCGAGGAGCGCGAGTCCATCCTCAAGCTCATCCGCCTCCATCTGGAAATGTCGACCGCGCTGCGCCGCGACATCTTCGACCTTGAAAACGTGCGCGGCTTCGCCGACAAAATCGGCAGTCCCGCAGCTCCTCAAGATGCTCACCCTCATGACCTACGCCGACATCAAGGCCGTCAACCCCGAAGCCCTCACTCCCTGGAAGGCCGAAAACCTCTGGCAGTTCTACATGTCCACCGCCAACTTCATGGACCGCTCCGTCGACGAGGTCCGCTACCGCGCCGCCATCGACCCCACCCTGCTCAACCGCCTCCGCTCCATGGTGCCCGCCGCCGCAGTACGACGCGCTAGGGCAATTCCTTGAAGGCCTGCCCCAGCGCTACCTGCAAACCCGCCTTCCCGAGCAGATCCGCAATCACTTCCAGATGGCTCTCAACCTCGACCAGGACAACGTCCAGCTCGATCTGCGTCCCAACCGCCAGCTCTTCGACCTCACCGTCATCACCCGCGACCGCACCCGCCTCTTTGCCGACGTAGCCGGCGCCCTGGCCGCCTGGGGCATGAACATCGTCAAGGCCGGCGCCTTCTCCAACGAGGCCGGCGTCATCGTCGACAGCTTCCACTTCACTGACGTCTTCCACACCCTGGAACTCAACCCCAGCGAAAAGGACCGCTTCCTCGCCAATATCCACGACGTGGTTGCGCAAGAGGTTTCAGTCGAGCAGTTGCTTGAAGCCCGCCGCCACATGAACCGCCCCGCCAACCTCAAGGTTGAAGTCGCCACCCGCCTCCAGTTCGATTCCGAGTCCTCCACCCACTCCACGCTGCTTCAGGTCGTCGCCCAGGACGTCCCCGGTCTGCTCCGCCAGATCGCTCTTACTCTCAGCACCCACCAGTGCAACATCAAGGTAGCGCTCATCGACACCGAAGGCGAAACCGCTATCGACGTCTTCTACCTCACCAGCCACGGCGCCAAGCTCAGCGAAGAAGCCCAGCAGTCCCTGGCCAAAGACCTCACCGCAGCCCTCGACTCCATGCGCACACCTGTAACCTGAGTACCCAATTCGTTGCCAGATGCGGCCATTAACTTCTACTTAGTCTCTTTGTTTTGCACCACATTGTAGAGCTGGAATTCTCGGATGGCTGCGGCATCCGAGCTGGAGAGGATGTTGAGGCGGACGTGGCTGGCGGTGACAGGTGAAAATATGTCGATCTTTTTATGACCGATGGCCTGGGCTGCGGCGACAGTCTTCCAGGCTTTACCGGTCCAAACATCAATAGAGTACTTCTGGATTCGTTGGCCGTCATTGAGCCACTCCATGGTCAGTGCGCGATTGAAGGTGATAGACGCGGCCAAGTTGACTTCAAGGCTTGAGTGATGGGAGCCTGCGGGAGCGGTCCAGAAAGTGTCTGGGTTGCCGTCGAGGGCGGCTGAGACCTCAGACGTCGCAGGCGTGTGCGTTAGTGCGAGATTGTGAGCGTAGCGACTGCGCAGGGCTTCGCCAAGCTCTTCAAGGCGGGCGACGTCACTTTCGGGCAGAAGCCCGCGTCGGTCGGGAGCAAGGCCCAGCATCAACTGGGCGCCGCGGCCCACGGTTTCTTCGTAAGTGGTGAGCAGTTCGTCGAGGCTCTTCAGCGAAGCTTCATCGTTTGGATGCCAGAACCAGTGTCCGTTACGCAATGGAGTATCGGCCTCAACTGGACGCCAGCGCAAATAGCCGTGGCGATCGATGACGTTCCAGTTTTCATATGGGACACGACCGTTTTCATTGCCAACCCAGCGAGCATCGCCATATTCAAACAGTCCGGTGTCTGCAAAGACTACCGTGTTGGGCTGGTAAGTTCGCAGAGTTTCAATGATCTTTGCAAAGTTATAAACGTGGCCTGCGCTACCCGCACCGTCGAGCCAGAATTCAACCAAGTCGCCGTAATTTGATGCAAGCTCTGACAGCTCGGCCTGGTAGTAGACGTCATAGGCAGCGGAGTTTTTGTATTTGGGTTCGTGACGGTCCCAGGGAGAAAGATAAATTCCAAATTTGAGTCCATATTTGTGCGCGGAGCGTGCTACCTCGCCGACGACATCGCCTCTGCCGTCCTTCCAAGGGCTGGACTTGATGCTGTAATCGGTTTGTTCAGTGGGCCACAGGCAGAAACCGTCGTGATGCTTGGCAACGAGCACAACGTATTTTGCGCCGGAGTCGCGAATAGCCTTCATCCACTGATCGGGATCGAATTGAGTAGGGTTGAAGACTGCAGCGTCGGCTGTACCGTCGCCCCATTCGCGGTCGAGGAAGGTGTTGGTGGAGAAATGGATGATGACACCGAACTCGAGATCCTGCCACGCAATCTGCTGCGGCGCTGGTTTGACGTCGGAAAAGCTTTGAGCGGGGGATGCGTGCGCGCATAGAAAGAAAGCGAGACTGGCAGCGAAAAATCGATTAAGAATGTTCATCGCTAACTCTCCGATTGCACGAAGCTTGCTTTGACTTATTTAGAGCTTCGTTAGTGCCTCGCCGGAATACGCTGGGGAAGAAACCTCCAGATCGCGGGATCTTCTTCTCCCAGAACCCAGGAACAGAATCCCTGCAGGCCATTTCTCTGGACGAGTTCGTACCGGTCTTGGAAGGTGTGCAGATCTGTAAAAAAGATCCATTCACGCATCTGGTCGCGGTAGAAGTAGAACCAGGCGCTGTGTTCTTCGGCGTCCCATTGAATCTTTCCGCTGTAGGCTTCGGCGAGCTGCAGTGCGTTGGGAGTGCCGATATAGTCAGCCGATGGATTAGGCTTCTCGCTGCTGGATTCGTTCTCCTTGATGGGTGCGCCGGTGTACCAGTGGTAGCCGTAGAGCGGGATGCCGAGGGAGAGCTTTTCTTTGGGAACAACCTTGAGTGCATAGTTGAGATTCTCGACGGTCCAGTCCCAACCGGCGACCGGTCCCGGTACGGTCCAACGGGTATGTTGATCGTAGGTCATCAGGCAGACCAGATCGACATATTTCGCGATGGCTGCAATATCGTACGCGCCGCGCCAATCGGTGTAAATCCACTTGGCAAAGCCGCCGGCGCCGGGGTAACCGGGAGCATTGGGCACCGTGGCGATGGTCAGCTGCAGGCCGGCTTTGTGCAGAACTTCCGCTGAAGTTTTCACCAACTCCGTCAATAGATCGCGGTCGGTCCAATCGATGTTTTCAAGGTCAAGCTGAAAGCCGGTGTAGCCATGAAGTTTTGACTCGCGGATCATCGCCTCATTCATGCGGACCTGGGCGGCTGGATTTGAGGCCAGCATGTGGAAGCTCTTCTTGTTGAAGAGAGCAACGATCGGCATGACGGGCAGTTTTTCGTCCTGCGCTCGATTGAGCACGGTGAGGTTGGGAGCGCCGGTAACTAACCCGTTCTCGTCCACCTGATACCAGGTCGGGACCAGCAAATCGATTTGCGAAGAATGCGCCAGAAACGAACGAACAGAGTCAGGGTTGCTGGTCAGGTAAAAGAGTGCTACCGGCGCTGCCTGAACACGGGACACAAATGCAAGAGCAACGTAAAGCAAAGGGAGGAGTCGTTTGGTCATGATTCTCCAATCAATACCCGAGGAACTTCACCGTTCTGCCTGTTTCAAACAGAAATCACCTGTACGCCGTTAGCTTTGAATCCGGCGAGGGCTTCCGGCGCAATTCCTGAATCGGTCACCAGAATGTCGATGTCGGTGACCGGGCAGATTAGCACAGGACTTACCATGGCGATCTTGCTTGAATCGGCTACTATAATCACCTGCTTGGCCTGGCGGACCATGGCGCGAAAGACCGCGCCTTCATCCGGCTCAATGATCGTCGCGCCGTTCTGAACATCTACGCCGCAGGCGCCGATGATAGCTTTGTCAAGGAACACTCCGCTCAACGTGTCCATCGCAGCCGGGCCGGTGAGCGAGAACGCGCCCGCCCAGCGCATCGTTCCTCCGGTTAGGGTCACGTTCAAGGCAACCTGGGTATTCAGTTCCATGCCGATGTTCACTGCATTGGTGATGACGTGAATGCCGCTGCGATGACGGATGCAGCGCGCCACCTGAGTTGTTGTGGTTCCAGCTGTCAACCCAATGGTTTCATGCTCGCGGATCAGCTCCGCGGCCGCCAACCCAATGCGCCGTTTCTCTTCGGTGAAGCGCCCTTCACGTTCCTGGAAGGAGGAGTCAAAACGGAAGGGCACGTACTGCGTCTGTCCGGCAAGCTTCGCACCGCCGTGGGTTCGATGCACCAGCCCACGCTGCTCAAGCCGTGTGAGGTCGCGGCGCACGCTGGCCGCCGAAGCACCAAGCTCCTCGGCTAATTCATCCACAGCAATATTGCCGTGGCGCAGCAAAACCTGGAGGATGCTCTTGGCGCGTTGATCGGTCTTTATCGACATATGTTTGTTGAACTATATCCTTGCTTCTCTCAGCATTTTACATGGGTCCGCATGGATTCATCCGCTCACTGATGCATGCGGAAACCGCGCCTCAAGCTAGTTCCTTTACTGGCCGCTTGTGGTTCAGGCGCTCAAGAGCATTCACCAGCGCGCGCACGCTCGCTTCGCGCACTGTGTATCGCCGATATTCGCGGTTGCGGAGATCGCCCATGGCCATATCCTGCTTGCGAAAACTAACCGGGCTGGGAAACGCGGTCCGGGCGCTCGAATGGAACTCTGTGGCTCCGGTCGCCTGAGCTACTGCAGTAATTGTGGCGGGCGTGATGCCTCCGCCGGGCATGATGGCAATGCGCCCCTTGGCTGCCCGCATCATTCCGGCAAGTTCGTTGATGCCGCGGGTTACGTTCGGAGCACCGCCCGATGTGAGGATGCGGCATGCACCTGTGGCAATAACATCTTCCATCGCCGCGAGCAAATCCGGCGTCATATCGATGGCGCGGTGAAAGGTGATGGGCAGAGGACGTGCAAGGTCTACCAACTCGTGTGTGCGCGCCACATCGACGCGCCCTTGCTGGTCCAAAAGTCCGACGGTTATGCCGTCCGCTCCAAGCTGGCGTGCATGGGCGATCTCCTCGCGCATCACCTCAAACTCGAGATCGGTATAACAAAAGTCCCCGCCTCGAGGACGAATCATAATGTACAGGCCGATGGTAGTCCGGCGACGAACCGAAGCGATCAATCCCGCGCCAGGGGTGATTCCTCCTTCCAGCAGATCGGAGCAGAGTTCAACGCGTTGCGCACCTCCGCGCTCGGCAGCGATCGCAGACTCAACCGAATCAACGCAGACTTCAAGATCCATAATGACGGTATCCCGTTCCCAAAAGTCCGGGCCCCCGCTGAAGATTGGGCCTTCAGGCGAGGACCCGTGGGTGAGCAAAAGCCGCGATATGGTCTGCCGCGACAAATCGCGGCAGACCGTCCGCCGGCTAGAAGTTGTACTTCAAAGAGAACTGTAGGTGGCGCTCCTGAGATCGAGGGCCCTGAAGAGAAACATTACCAAAGAGCGAATCGGTGATTCCTATATCCGGATTGCCGTAACTGACGATATTGAATGCGTTGAAGGCGTCGAAGCGGAAACCAATGGTCTGATCGCCGATGATGCGGAAATCCTTGAACGCCGACAAATCGTCGTTGAGGTAACCAGGGCCTCGTACGGCGCCGTTGTGAGAGGTGCCAAAGACGTCGTTGGCAGGGACACCGAATGCGCAAACGCCATTGTCGACTCCCGCAGTGAGACACGGAGTCGCCGAAGGGTCAGTGCCGAACCAATTCTGATTGGTGCGGCCTACGACCTTCAGTTTGCGGTACTGGTTGACGCGGTTGGGTCCGTAGCTGTTGGAGTTGCTTGATCCGCCCAAAATGGTCTGCGGGAAGCCGGAGTAGGCGACGATAGCGGTGGAGAGTTTCCATCCGCCGATGACCTCATCCAAAGCGCGGTTGACCGAGGAGAAATACTCTTTGCCGCGCCCAAAGGGGAGCGCGTAGACAGCGGTACCGGAGAGGTTGTGCTTGATGTCGTAGCCGGCCGGTCCGTTGCTGGCGCCACTGTCGTAGTAGTTCTCGAAAGCTCCGGCACTGCCATAGCCGCTTACGTTCAAGGAGTAATTGCCCAGGCTGTTGGTCATGGCCTTGCCGTATGTATAGTTGACGGTATACTCCAGGCCATGATCGAGGCGCTGACGAAAGGTCGCCTGCAGCGCGTTGTAGTTCATCTTGGCGCGCGACTCGGTAATTAGGAGTCCGCCGTTGCCTCCTAAGCCCAGCCCGAAGTCAACGCCGGACGCACCAATATATGGACTGTTGTAGAACGGGGCCGAGGTCTGATCAGCATTGACGGTCAACTGGTTGACGTTGCCGTAATCTTCAATGTGCTGGCCCGACTCTCCAACGTATCCCGCTTGCAGTGAAGCCGTACGGGTGAGCGCGTATTCGACTGTGAGGTTATACTCCTGCACATACGCGGGCTGGATGTTCTGCGGATACGCGGTGTAGCCAAAGTTGGAACTGCTGTACTGAACAACAGCGCCGGTGAAGCCCTCCTCGGCGGTATTGGGTTGGATCACCGAAAATGGGACGTCCGTCGGGGAGGGTACCGAGAAGCCCGCTGCTTGGAGGAAGGGCGCAATGGCCGTCAGGCGCTGATTGAACGAGTTGCCTTCAAAGAAGCTGGTGGCGCCGTAACCGCCGCGGACGACTGCGCGATCGGTGAATTGATACGCAAACCCTACGTGCGGCATCCATTGCCGGTAATTCGGCTGATAGCAGGCTCTGGTGGGACAGATGCCTGCTTCCGTTAGGCCGTTAGCTGGATTCAAGGCGGCTGCGGGAATGTGATCCGCGTACATAATCTGCCCCGTGGCCAGGTTGATGTTTCCCGTTCTGTTCTGCTCTTCGATCCAGGGTTCGTCGAATTCGTAGCGGATACCGAAGATCAACGTGAGGTTGGCGCGGATTTTGTAGTTGTCCTGGGCAAAACCTGCAACACGCCATTGGCGTTGTCCAACGTTGACACTGGATAGGGTTACCCCCCCGGACTGTACGCGGTCGAGCACAAAATCCGCCGGACCGTAACCGCCGGAGCCGTTGCCGTTCGAGGTGAAATTGCCGGTATAGTTCAGCGAACCCAGATAGCCATCGTTGTTTCCTGTGGGGTAGTTGTTCTGGTAGCGGCGCGCATCCATGCCCGCGCTAAGGAAGTGCCGGCCACGCTGCCAGGTCAGGTTGTCAACGTAGCTGTAGGTGTTGTCGATAACGCCGCCATTGTAAGCCGTCGTTCCCACGTCGCTGATGTTGGCGTTAAAACCCTGGTTGGTGAAGCCGTTAAACCTCTGGTTGGGGAAGCTGATTCCAACCTTGGCATTACCGGAAGTTCCAAATTGGCCAGTTGTATCGACGGGAAATCCCTGATTCCAGTCCGTCCGCGTAAATCCGATTCGCGCCGAATTCACTAAGGACGGCGAAAATGTATGTACCCAGTTTGCGCCCGTAATCCACGTGGGGTACAGATTGACTCCCGGAAAGCTGATGGCCAAAACCGCGACTGATCCGTCATAGGCGTGGGAAACCGAATAGAACCCCGTGAATTTATCCGCCGCGCGCGGGTCATATTCAATTTTTACATCGCCCTGGTTGTTGCCTTTATAACTGGGATTTAGGGCCTCATAATTGTTGGCCCCGATTCCATCCGTGGGGGGGACGCACTTGCCGCCGACGGGAGTGACAGGATTATCGCCGCCGCAATCCGGGTAGAACTGCGGATTAGCAAAGAGAAATTTGGCAACCGGATTGACAATCGGAACGCCCACATTGCCGCCATAAGGAGCAAAAGGGGTGACTGGGTTCAGAGGGTCGTAGAGCTGAATAGGAGTTGTCGGCGCGGTAAGCAGAACCGAGAAATCGCCGTGCTGCATGGCGTCCGGAATTACGCTTGCGGTGTTCAACCCTCCGACGTGCCAGCGCGCTCCCAGGTAATCGCCGAAGAAGAATAATTTGTTATGCAGGATGGGACCGCCGACGGTGCCCCCGAACTGGCTAAATGAATACGGGCTGGTTGGAAGGTTTTCATAGCCATGCGCGTAGGAGTTCGCGTCAAACCGCCAATCCTGCACGAAGCCGTAAGCCGAGCCGTGGAACTGGTTGGTTCCGCTCTTGAGCACGCTAACCACGCCGGCGCCATTTACGTTACCGAAGTCGGTGGGTGAGTCCGCGGTAATCACCTTGATCTCCTCGAGAGCTGCCGGAGCCGGGCTGTAGGAGATCAGGTTGTTATAGGTTTCGTTCATGTCGATGCCTTCAAGCGTGTAGTTGTTCGCCTGGGCACGATTGCCATTGAAGTTGGGCGTGTCAGAGTTATAAGTGCTGCGTTCGAAGCTCGTCTGGCCAGAGGTTCCGTAGGTGGTCACCGCGCCAGGCATATACAAGGTCACGGCGGAGAAATCCTGGCCGTTCAAGGGGAAATTCTGAATCGTATTGGCGGTAAATGTGCTGGCCAGTGTGGTGTCGCTGGTGTCCAGGATGGGCGAAGCGGCTGAGACGTTCACGGTCGTCGCAGAACTCCCCACCGTCAGCTTGATATTGAAGTTCGCGGTCTGCAAGACCTCAAGAACAAAGGGAGGGAGGGTCTCAGTATTGAATCCGTTTGCCTGAACAGTGACTTGGTAATGTCCGATGGGCAAAAATAAGATGTGGTAGAGTCCGGTCGAATTGGTGTCGGTGGGAGTATTTACACCCGTATCGAGGTTGTGGGCGGTAACGTGAGCGCCGGAAATGAAAGCGCCACTTTGGTCTGTTACTACACCGGTGATCGACCCAGTTACAGTCTGTCCGATTGCAATGGATATGCCCACCAACATCGTGAGCACACATCCAAAAACCAGTCTGAGAAAATTCGTATTCATGGGGCCTCGCTTTTTCGTAGAGTGTGATGCTGTGTGGTCTCGGCATGAGGTGAATGAGATCAACTCTATGCAGAGATAACAGGGTGACCTTCGGATATGCCGACCAACAGATGAGAACGGTGCACGATGCGCGTCGAAACCGGATTGCACGCTTCCTGACTGCAAATTTCTTTCCTTGAAATCCTTTGCTGGGATTCCCGGAGCTGCTTCAGACCCTTTGCGCGGGTAATTTTGCGCAGTTCCTTTTCGAGGCGGCACAAGTACCGGAAATCAACATGAACAAAATAGTATCCCGTTTTTGGTTATATGGTCAAGACTTTTGTGCATATGGCTACCTTATCGGTTCGCATGAGTTAATGGAGCGAACATATGACGAATATTGACCATATTGGATTTCACACGAGATCTCATCTGCGCACAGCATTTCCTTGTTCATAACTTCGAAGGCGACTCATGCGGGAATATTCGACTGGAGTGAGCACGAACGCTTGTCTCTTTCGAATCATCATGCAGGTTCGACCATAATGATTTGCTTTATTCGACAGCGGATTGCCACCCTGGCGTGTAAAGACTATAAACAAAATCGCACCGTTCAGTCCCGGCGTTTGCCTGGTGTGAACGGTGCGATGTTTGCTGCTTCTAATTGCTTCTAAGCTATTGTCTGCTGCTTCTTTAATCTATGGCTAAAAGGCCGTGTAGGTGTAGCTGGCATATTGCCAGGCCCCGTTGATGAGCGAATAGAGTCTTGCGTAGACAGTTTCGCCGTTGCTTGGTAGCCCACTTACCGTCTCTGTCGTGGCCGTCACATTGCCTGAGTTGTACAGGTTGCTCGAGCCTGCGCTGGTGCCCAGATAAAGTATGAAGTGCGTAGCGGTGTTACCGGGACTCCAGGTGAAGGTTTCCGTGGTGCTGGTAAACTGGCTGTTCAGCGGAGGCTCGGTCAGCGCGGCTTGTGTCGGCGCGCCCGAGGCCACGTAAGTGTAGTCGGTATATTGCCAGGCTCCGTTGATCAGCGAGTAGAGACGGACGTAGACCGTTTCGCCGTTGCTGGGCAGATCGCTTACGGTCTCCGATGTGGCCGTTACGTTGCCAGAGTTATAAAGGTTGCTCGAGCCTGCGCCGGTGGTGCCGGCATAGAACTCGAAGTGTGTCGCGATGTTGCCCGGCGTCCACGAGAAGGCAACGCTGGTACCGCTGAGCGGGGCGGGTGTGTTCGGCGTAGGCGCGGTGAGAGCGGCCGCTACCGGCGCGCCGTTGGCCACGTAGGTGTAGTCGGTATATTGCCATGCGCCGTTGATCAGCGAGTAAAGACGAACATAAAGCGTTTCGCCGTTGCTCGGCAGATTGCTCACCGTCTCGCTGGTGGCCGTTACATTACCCGAGTTATACAGGTTGCTCGAGCCGACGCCGGTCGTGCCCGCGTAGAACTCGAAGTGCGTGGCCAGGTTGCCCGGCGTCCATGAGAAGGTAACGCTGGTGCCGCTGAGCGGCGTAGAGGTGTTCGGCACGGGCGCGGTGAGCGAGGCCGCTACCGGCGCGCCGTTGGCCACGTAGGTGTAGTCGGTATATTGCCAGGCTCCATTCAGCAGCGAGTAGAGCCGGACGTATACCGTCTGGCCGTTGCTGGGCAGATCGCTTACCGTCTCGGTGGTTGCCGTTACATTGCCCGAGCTATACAGATTGTTCGAGCCCACGCCGGTGCTGCCAACGTAGAACTCAAAGTGCGTAGCGCTGTTGCCGGGGTTCCACGAGAAGGTTACGCTCGTTCCCGACAGCGGCGTGGTGGTGTTCGGCGCGGGTGTGGTGAGCACGGCCTGCGTCGCCGTGCCCGTCGATATGTAAGTGTAGTCGGTCGACTGCCAGGCTCCGTTGATCAGCGAGTAGAGCCGCACATAGACCGTCGAGTCGTTGGTCGGCAAATCGCTCACCGTCTCGGTGGTAGCCGTTACGTTGCCCGAGTTATACAAGTTGCTCGAGCCGACGCCGGTGGTGCCGACGTAGAACTCGAAGTGCGTGGCCACGTTGCCCGGCGTCCACGAAAAGGCTACGCTGGTGCCCGATAACGGAGTGGTTGTGTTTGGTGCCGGCGTGGTGAGCGCGGCTGCTATTGGCGAGCCCGAGGCCACGTAAGTGTAGTCGGTCGATTGCCACGCTCCGTTAATCAGCGAGTAGAGCCGCACATTCACCGTCTCACCGTTGCTGGGCAGGCCGCTGACCGTCTCGGTGGTTGCCGTCACGTTGCCGGAGTTATACAGGTTGCTCGAGCCAGCGCCGGTGGTGCCTACCAAGAACTCAAAGTGCGTGGCCAGGTTGCCGGGCGACCATGCAAAGGCTACGCTGGTGCCCGGCAAGCGGCGTGGAGGTATTCGGCGCGGGCGTGGTAAGCACGGCCTGCGTCGGCGCGCCGTTGGCCACGTAAGTGTAGTCGGTAGAGCGCCAGGCCCCGTTGATCAGATAATAGAGCCGGGCGTAGAGCGCCTCCCCGTTGTTGGGCAGACCGGTCACCGTCTCGGTAGTAGCCGTTACGTTGCCCGAGTTATACAGGTTACTCGAGCCTACGCCGGTCGTGCCCACGTAGAACTCGAAGTGAGTCGCGGTGTTGCCCGCCGTCCATGCGAAGGCTACGCTGGTGCCAGATAGTGGTGTTGAGGTATCCGGCGTGGGCACGGTGAGCGCAGCCGGCGTCGCGATGGTGTAGATTGCGCGATGCGACCGAGCTCGCCGGCGCACCGCTTGATGCGGCGATCGCCTCGACCGTCTCGGTCGCGGTAATGGCTAGCGGAGCGGTGTAAGTCGCCGAGTTAGTGGTCGGCGTGGTTGCCGTTGGTGGTGTAGTAGATGCTCGCGCCCGCGGTTGCATCGCTGATGGTTACCGTCTGGCTGCCATAGTAGCTTCCGGCTGCAGGGCTGAAGGCGGGCGTGGCTGGCGACGATGGTATAAGCCGCCGAGCCGGTCGCGCTGGTGAGGTAGTTATAGGCCGTTGCGATCGCTTCCAGCGTTTCATTCGCTGAAACACTGATCGCAGCGGAGTATTGCGTCGAGGGGTTGTCGGCGTCGGCCCGTTGGTGGTGTAGTAGATGGTCGAGTTGGCCGTTGCATCGCTGATGGTTACCGATTGGGTCCCAGTGTAGGTTCCGGCTGCGGGGCTGAAGCTGGGCGTGGATGCCGTCGGCAGATTGATGGTGTAGAGCGCCGATCCGACTGCGCTGGCGGTGTCGCCTGTAGCCGCTGCGATTGCGCTCAATGTCTCCGTAGTGGAAACTGCAATTGCGCTGCTGTAAACAGTCGAGTTCGTCGTCGGCGTATTTCCGTCGGTGGTGTAGTAAATGGTTGCCGACGGTGTGGTGGTGCTGATAGTGACAGTCTGGATGGTGGTGTATGTGCCGGCCGCAGGACTGAAGCTAGGTGCGACCGCCTGGATGGCGAAGGCTGCCGATGCTACCGCGCTGCTGGAGTAACCGGCTTCCGCGCCGATCGCCTCCAGCGTCTCTGACGTGGAAACGCTGATCGCGCCTGAGTATAGAGTCGAGTTAGTGGTTGGCGCGGCCCCATTGGTTGTGTAGTAGATTGCGGCGCCGCCGGTTGCATCGCTGATGGTTACCGATTGGGCTCCGGTGTAGCTTCCGCTCACAAGGCTGAAGGCCGGCATGGCAACGCCGATGGAGTATGCAGCTGATCCAACCGCGCTATTGGAGTAGCCGGCGGATACGGAAATTGCTTCCACCGTCTCGTAAGCCGCAACACTGATCGGAGAAGAGTAGGCCGGCGAGTTGGTGGTCGGGATCGTGCCGTCGGTCGTGTAGTAGATGGTTGACGACGGCGTTGTGGTGCTGATGGTCACCGTCTGGGGCAGTTCGTAGCTTCCAGCCGCTGGGCTGAAGGTGGGCGTTGCTGCCGCGGGAGATCCCGCACTCAATAGCGCAAGGGATACGATATTTGCCGACGATGCGCCTACGTTGTTGCACTGTCCGAAGTACGTTCCCGCGGCGCCTGCCACGCCGTCTTCCACGAAGATATCGGCGTAATAATCAGGGCTTCCTTGCGGGGCTAACGCAAGCGCTGTCCAGGCTATCGGCGTAGTGCCTGCAGTCATCGTGCCCCCACCCGGGCCATAGCACAGTGACCACAGCATGTCCGATGCTGCTGTCGTGGTGTAGCTGGTTGAGGATACATTATTTCCGTAGACAGTATTTGACCCGGAAGCACCTGCATCTATCGGAGAAGCGGCTACATTGGCATACTCGGTCACTGTTAGCCACATCTTTGCGCTGCTGGTTTGATTGGCGGTTATGGTGATGCTGCCTGAAGCCGTATTCGGAAGAAGATAGGCATACAAATTGCCCGCGCCGGTGTTGGAAACCACACTCACGGGTTGCGCGGTGGTTGAGGAGGTAACAGATACAAGAGCATTGCTTGTATAGACGCCAACCACTATCGCATCTCCTGCCGTTACGCCGGTCAGCGTGCACGAATCAGCGGTGCCATAAGTCTGGATGCCTGTGCACTGCTGCACGTAGGACGGGCTGGAGGTTGGCGGCGGGAAGGTGTAGGCCGCCGATGCGGTTGTGCTGTTGGAATAGCCGGTGAGTACGCCGATCGCCTCAAGTGTCTGGGCCGTAGTAACAGGAACTGGACCGGAGTAGATGGCCGAGCCTGTCGTGGGCGTGGAGCCGTTGGTGGTGTAGTAGATCGTTGCGCCACCCGTGGAATCGCTGATGGTTACCGACTGATCGGTCGAGTAGCTCCCGGCCGCGGGGCTGAATGCGGGAGTGGCCACTTGCAGGTTGTATATCGCCGACGCGACCGCGCTGTTTGCGTCGCCGGCGTATGTAGCGAGCGCTTCCAGTGTCTCCGTAGCGGAAACACTGATGGGAGCGGAGTAAGTCGGCGAGCTGGTGGTCGGCGTGAAACCGTTAGTGGTGTAGTAGATGGTTGCGCCGCCGGTTGCATCGCTGATGGTTACCGTCTGAGCCGAATTGAAGGTCCCGGCCGCTGGACTGAAGGCAGGCATGGCCGCCGTCAGGTTAATGACGTAGGCTGCCGGCGCTACCGCGCTATTGGCGGAGCCGGACAAAACGCCCAGCGCTTCCAGCGTCTGCGACATGGAAACGGTGATTGGAGTGGAATAGATCGGCGAGCTGGTGGTCGGCGTCGTCCCATTGGTGGTGTAGTAGATTGTTGCGCCACCGGTTGCATCGCTGATGGTTACCGTCTGGATGGAAGTGTAGGTCCCACCTGCAGGACTTAATGCAGGCGTGGCAACACCAATCGAGTATGCAGCCGAGCCGACAGGGCTATTCGCATATCCGGTGGAAACAGCGATGGCCTTCACAGTTTCCCATGCGGCAACACTGATGGGAATGGTGTAGGTCGTCGAGGCGGTGGTCGGCGTCGCCCCGTCCGTCGTGTAGTAGATGGTTGCAGACGGCGTGCTGGTGCTGATGGTTACCGACTGGGCCTGAGTGTAGCTTCCGGCCACGGGGCTGAAGACGGGCGTTGTCGCAGTCGCGCCAGATGCCTTGAGGGCAAGGGTCATGATAGCCGCGTCATCGACGCCACCGCCGTTCGGCGAAGTGGCATTGGATTGGCACTGCCCGGTGTAACTTCCCGCGGCGCCGGCTGAACCGTCTTCCACGAAGGTGGTCACCGGCGAACCGTTACTATTCACCGCAGTCCATGTAATTGGTATAGTGCCGGCAAAGAAGTTGGCGTATCCACCTCCTAAGCCAGCACACATCGTCCATAGCATGTCCCCAGAGGCTGCTGTGGTAAAGCTTGGTGTGGCTATACTGGCGCCGCCGTAGCCGCCGCTCAGCACTTTATCAGCAGAAGTGTCGTACGGTGAGGCAGCTACGTTTGTATATTCGGTTACCGAGAGCCAAATTGCAGTGTAAGTGCTTGCGTTGCTGGCTGTGATAGTGATGCTTCCTGAAGGGGCATTCGGCAGAATGGCCGCGGACAGATACAAGCTGGCGTTCGTGTCGGCAAGGTTGGAAATTTCAAGCGTCGGCTGCGCGGTGGTTGAGGATGTGAATGAATTAATTGTCGCAGCTGAATTCTGTACTCCAATTACTAAAGTATCGCCCGCAGTCACTCCAGTAAGCGTACATGTGGCATGCCCGCCACTGGCGCCTGAGGGCGAGTAGTTGCTGCACTGCTGCACGTAGGACGCGCCGCCTGATGGGGCGGGATAGGAATATGCCGCCGATCCGGTTGAGCTCAGGCGGTAGCCGCTGGCGATGGCAACCGCCTCAAGCGTCTCCGGCGCGGGAACAGTTATAGGACCGCTGTAGACCGGCGAGGCGGTCGTCGGGGTGGTCCCATTGATGGTGTAGTAGATGGTCGAGCTTGGGGTTGAATCGCTGATAGTGACTACCTGGACCGTACTGTAGCTTCCTCCAACAGGACTGAAGACGGGCGTAGTCGCAGGCAGGACGATAGAGTAGACCCCCGTTTGTGCCGCGCTGTTGCTGTAACCCGTGGCGACCGCTATCGCTTCCAGCGTCTGTGTAGTGGAGACAGTGATGGGAGTGGAGTAGACCGAGGAGCCGGTGGTCGGCATGGTGCCGTTGGTGGTGTAGTAGATCGTGTTGCCTGTGGTCGAATCGCTGATGGTTACTGTCTGCACCGTTGTGAAACTTCCGGCCGCGGGGCTGAAGACGGGCGTGGCGGCCGCCGTCAGGTTAATGATGTAAGTCGCATATCCGACCGGGCTGGCAGTGTCGCCGGTAAGATAAGCTTTCGCTTCCAGCGTCTCATTGGCGGAAACCGTAATCGGAGTGGTATAGAGCGTCGATGTAGAAGAGGACGGCACGGTCCCGTCGGTGGTGTAGTAGACCGATGCGCCGGCGGTTGTATCGCTGATGGTTACGGTCTGGGCCGAGGTGTAGGTTTCGCTTCCGGGGCTGAAGGTGGGCGTGGCCACGGTCGGCGTGCTGGCTCCAATGAGCGCCATGGCAATGATATTCGTTTGTGAGGCGGCATCGGAACAATCCCCATAATAAGTTCCAGCGGTGGTGGTCGGACCGTCTTCAGCGAAGATGGTAACTCCCGAACCTGACGGGCTTGACCCATCGGTTGTCCGCGCAGTCCAGGTAATTGGCGCGTTGCCAACACCCAATGTTGTCCCGCCCGGTCCATAGCACATCGCCCACAGCAATTCATTTGCGCCTACCGTGGTGAAGTTGGTTGTTTTTGCATAACTGCCGTAAGACGCGCTCGACCCCGATGCGCTGGTGTCTACCGGAGAGATATTTATGTTGGAATACTCGGTAACAAGTAGTCCGACCTTCACGGTGGCGGGACTGAAATTGGCGGTAATTGTATAGTTTCCCGCCGTGGCGTTGGGCAGAACATAGCCGTACAAGGCGCCATAGGCTGTATTGGAAACCACAGCCATCGGAATGGTTACATTACTTCCGGATCCAATTCTATATGTAACGGACGAGAGATAGGGGCTTGTTGCATCGATGCCAATCACTAACGCATGCCCTGCCCCAACACTGGAGAGTGTGCACGATATTGCTCCGGTGTAGTTAATGTAATTGTTGCACGACTGCGCGAAGGTCGGGGCTGATCCTCCACTAGCGGAAATGGTGTACGCAGACGAGCCTACCGCGCTGTTGTTGTAGCCGGTGGCTACGGCAATCGCTTCCAGAGTTGACGTCGTTGAAACAGAAACCGCAGAAGAATAAAGTGTCGAGCCAGTGGTCGGCGCAGTGCCATTGGTGGTGTAGTAGATGGATGCCGACGGCGTTGTGGTGGCGATGACTACCGACTGCGCCGCAGCGTAGGTACCGGCGTAGGGGCTGAAGAAGGGTGTGACTGCCGTGGGCAGGTTGATGGTGTAAATCGCCGATGCCAGGTTGCTCTGGACGTAACCGCTGGCAGTGGCAATTGCATTGATTGTCTCGGTCGCGGAAACGGTGATGGCGCCGGAGTAGACGGGCGATGTGGTGGTCGGCGTGGACCCGTTGGTCGTGTAGTAGATGGTCGAGCTGGGGGTCGAATCGCTGATGGATACCGTCTGGATGGTGGTATAGGTTCCGGTTCCGGGACTAAGTACTGGCGTTGCCACGGGATTTCCGATGGTATAAACCGCTGTTGCGGTCGCGCTGACTGCGAATCCGGGAGCAATTGCTACCGCCTGCACTGTCTCAGTGGTTGCGGAAACGGTAATCGGAGCGGTATAGAGCGTGGAGCCGGTGGTGGGCGTGGTCCCGTCGGTGGTGTAGTAGATCGATGGGCTTGTGGCTGAATCGCTGATGGTGACCGTCTGGCTGGTCGCGTAGTTTCCGGCCGCTGGGCTGAAGCCTGGCGTGGCCGCCGGGGGCAGGTTGATGGTGTATGCCGCAGAGTTGGCCGCGCTGTTGCTGTAGGCGGCGGCCACGGTGATGGCTTTCAATGTTTGTGAGGAGGCAACGGAAACCGGGCCGGAGTAGAGATTGGAGCTGGTGGTCGGCGTGGTTCCGTCGGTGGTGTAGTAGTAGGACGCCGAAGGCACCGTGGAGCTGATGGTGACCGACTGAGGCGAAGTGTAGGTTCCAGCCGCGGGACTGAAGACCGGCGCTGATGCTGCCGGTGGAGTTCCGAGAAGAGCAACGGTAACGATCTGTGGCCCCGGAACGCCGCCGCTGGTGCACTGGCCGTAATACGTACCGGCGGCGCCGGCCACGCCGTCTTCAAGGGTCATATTTCCGCCGGAACCCAATGTGTCCTGAGGCAGCAAAGTCCATGGAATGGGTGCATTGCCAGCATTCATGTAGGCGTTGGCGAAGCACACCGCCCACAGCATGTCAGAACCCTGTGTGGTATTGAAGTTGCCTGAAACGACAGACGATACGTAGTTGCCCGGGTTATACCCGTTGGCGCTGACGTCGATGGGCGAGGTGGGCACGTCGGTAAACTCGTCCGCGGCGAGCCACATCCTGGAAGTGCCAGAGCTTGCATTCGCCGTGATGGTGTAGGTTCCCGAGCCAATATTGGTGAGGGCATAGGCGTACAAGGTGTTGCCGCTGCCGCTGTTGGATGTGACCAGCGTGGGTGTGCCGATGTTGGAAGTGACAGAAGTGATAGTGTCGCCTGATGTGGTTTGAATAGCAGAAATCAGGATCGTATCCCCGGCCGTTGACGGACTCGTGAACGTGCAGGAGACTGAATTGCCGTACTGCTGGTAACCGGTGCACTGCTGCACGTAAATTGCAGCGGGCGTCGGAGTGGTGTAGGTGTAGGTGGCTGATGTGGTCGCGCTCTGGTTGTAACCGGCTTCGGTGCCGAGGGCCGTGATGGTCATTGGCGCGGCAACTGTGATCGGTCCGGAGTAGAGCGTCGAACTGGTGCTATTGGGCGTGGTTCCGTTGGTGGTGTAGTAGATTAACGCACCGGGGCTTGTATCGCTGATGGTTACCACCTGGATGGACGTGTAGCTTCCGCCCGCCGGGCTCAATGTGGGCACAGCTACGCCAATAACGTACGGAGCCGAAGCCGCGGCGCTGGTGGAGTCGCCGGGGGCCGTTGCAATGGCCTTCAATGTCTGTGAAGCGGAAACACTAATCGCAGCGGAGTAGACCGTCGAGCCGGTAGTCGGCGTGCTTCCGTCAGTGGTGTAGTAGATGACCGCGCCAGAGGTTGTATCGCTGATGGATACCGTTTGAGGATTCAGGTAGTTTCCGGCTACAGGACTGAAGGTGGGTACGGCTGCCGCGATGTTGTATGTCGCCGCTGAGACCACGCTGGGGGCGTATCCGCCGCCCGCAGCGATGGCTTCCACTACGCTGTTCGTTGGAACTGGAATCGGGCTGGAGTAAACCGACGAACTTGTGGTCGGCGTGGTCCCGATCGATCCAGCAGTCAAGGTGTAGTAGATAGTTGCGCCGGCGGATGCATCAGTGATGGTTACCGTCTGGGCCGAGGCAAAGTTGCCACTTGAAGGACTGAAACCTGGTGCTGCCGCCGTAATGGTGTAAGTCGCCGTGCCGGGCGCGCTGCTTGTGTAGCCGCCGCCCGTAGCGATCGCTTCCACCACACTCGTCGTGGAAACAGTAAAGGCGCCGGAGTAGTGCGTCGAGTTGCTGGTCGGCGTCGTTCCGGTTGTCCCTGCCGTAACGGTGTAGTAGATGGATGAGCCTGTGGATGTATCGTTGATGCTTACATTCTGGTTCCCGGCATAGGTTCCGGCTACAGGAGCGAAGGTGGGCGTTGCCGCCGTGCCTCCAATGGTGTATATCCCCGTTGCTACCACGCTATTGTTGTTGCCGGCCGACGCTGCGATGGCCTGTAAAGTCTCTGTTGAGGAAACGGTAAGGGGAGCGGAGTAGACCGTCGAACCGGTGGAGGGCGTAGATCCGTCGGTGGTGTAGTAGATGGTGTTGCCTGCGGTTGTATCGCTGATGGTTACCGTCTGGGTGCTACCGAAGCTTCCGGGTACAGGGCTGAAGGTAGGCGTGGCAGTTATCGGGCCAATCAGGTATACGCCTGTGCTGACAGCGCTGGGAGACGAATAGCCCTCGACTACGGCGATGGCATTAATCGTCTCATTGGCGGCTACAGTAATGGACTCCACATGTCCCTGACTCTGCGGAGACATTGGCTGAGGAATTTGCGGGTACTCTATCGTGGTGCCGGAGATTGGATAAGTGGGCGTAGATCCGTCGGTGGTGTAGTAGAACGACGCGAACGGATAGGTTGTGGTATTAAATGTAACTGTCTTTGCCGAAACATACGGGCCTGGCGGCGGGGTGAAGGTGGGCGGAGCTACAACGGAGCCGGGCACTTCAATCGTGATCGGAGTGCTTGGCGTCACGCCATATCCTGCTCCTGATCCGTTGTTTCCATACTGGTTTACCGAGTACAACGTATAGGTCTGGGTTGCCGTGGGGTAAATCGTCACACTTCCGGTATTCACGCCCGGGCCGCCGCCGTTTTGCGTAAGCCTGACCGGTCCGATCATGTCAATGTAATCGTAGGAGTCACCGGAAACGCTGTAATTGAATGTAACGGGAGACCCGGCGGATACGGTTTGAGGGGATGCGGTAAAGCTGTTAATCACCGGTGAGGTTCCGGTAGGCGCTGTCACAGAATCCCAACCGGGGTATGCGGGAGTGGTTGCAATGACTTCAAAATTCGAAGACGATATACCGGCCAAGTGGGTCAAATCGGCGTCGTTCCATCGCGGATCGGTGGCGCCCTGGATAAAGAAGTAGCCGCCGTTGTCGGCCATGATCATGCCGTACTGCTGCAGCGCGGTCAGAATGGTCTGGTTGATGGCGGAGAAGCCGGAGATGTTGAAGCTCGCTTTCAATCGAACCCGCATTCCCTCCGGGGTTGGCGCGCTAAAACTACCACCGGCGGCATGAGAGGCCGGTTCCACGAAATAGCCATTGTTGACGTCGTTCTTTGCTTGCTGCATGGTATAGCGGACGGCGTGGTTGATGTGCCCGGAAGCGGCTTCGTCGTATTTCATCAGCCCGGCCATGACCGACAATCCTCCGGCATCGGTCGAAGTCCAGCCCCAGGGCCGCTGGTTGCCGTTTTGCAGATCCCAGATCGCTTCTCCCGCGGCGTTGTAAAGCCCATTGCAGTGATTGGTGTAGTAAGTCTCATAGTCCCAGCACCCGTTGCGGTCAATCACGTTGGTATGGGAATCGTTATAGACCGGGTAATTATCCGGCCAGCCCGTGCAGTCGGCTTCATTGCCTTCAATGGGAACGTTGTTGGGATATGGCGCTACAACCACATCGCCCTCACTGGCGTAGTCAATGACATTGATTGGCACGGAAGGGGTCTGGCCAGAGTCAATGATCATGAATGGAATGCCGCCGTCGCCGGGTGAAGACCCAAAATTGATGTGCGTATTCAATCCGGAATACCCTGGCGTAGTTTGAATCGACGCATTGTTTGGATCAACCGCAGCGTTGGCGATGTTGGTATTCCACATAGACACCAGACCGTTTGTGGCGTTTTGGAACGGAACAAATCCGTTCATATTCGCGGTGCCGTCTACTGACCTGCCAACCGACATGTCTGCGCAGGATCCAGCAGTATTGGTGATGGTGTAAGCCGCCACTCCCACGCCGCTCTGCGCATAGCCGCCGGCTATGGCGATGGCATTCACCGTCTCAGAGGCGAAAACGGTGATCGGACTGATGTACACCGCCGAACCTGTCGTCGGCGCGGATCCATCTACGGTGTAGTAGATGGTGGCGCCTGCGGTCGCGTCGCTGAGGGTCACCGTCTGCGTAGAGCCATACGTTCCGGCCCCTGGGCTGAATGATGGCGCGGCTGCCGCTGGATTACCGATGGTGTAAGGCGCCACACCCACCAGGCTCTGCGAATCGCCGGGGGCTATGGCAATGGCCTCTACCGTCTCCCAGGACGCCACTGTGATGGGCGCGCTATAGACGGCCGAACTGGTGCTGGGTGTGAATCCATTGGTGGTGTAGTAGATCGTAGCGCCAGGAGTCCCGTCGCTGATGGTGACCGACTGCGCCGAGCCATACGTCCCAGCCACAGGGCTGAAGGTTGGCGTGTCTGTCGGCAGGTTGATGTTATAAACCGCCACTGCCGTCTGGCTGTTCGCATAGCCGGCACCCACCGCGATGGCTTGCAAAGTCTGCGTGGTAGAGACAGTGAGCGCACTGGTATACACCGGCGAACTGGTCGCGGGCGTAGTTCCGTCGGTAGTGAAGTAGATCACGGCGCTGGGGTACGAATCGGAGATATTCACCGTCTGCACCGAGATATAGGTCCCACCCGATGGGTTAATGGCCGGAGTGGGTATAGCCGGCGTCCCCGACGTTTGCAGGGCCACAATTAAATTGTCATAGCTGTTCGAGGCACTTGCCGTCGCCGTCGCCGTCTGAATTCCCGTCGTGAGTACTACCTCGTCTTCTGAGTAGGCGCTGTCACCGCTGGTATTATTCGACGTTTCGGTATCTCCCCACCCAGTCCCCGGCGTATAGTTCGATTCGCTCCCGTTGTTGGTGAAGAAAGCGAAAAGGTAATCGACGTTATTCGAGGTTGCGCCTGCGGTGGATACGGTCAGCGCCGTGCCGCTGACAGCAGACGTTCCCGTTTTGTCTACTGTTGCCTTTACGCCCTCGACCTCGTAAATATGGCAGTGAATATTGTTCGTGGCGCTGATATGGCAGGTCACGGTATCGGCTCCGGAGGCGTTGGCGGTGGCGCCGTAGATCGCTGCGCCCGAGCCCCCTGCACCGCTCGCATCGAGCGCCAGCTGAGTAAAGGTATTGCCCAGCGTGTCAGTCGGCGCCAGGAACGTCACTCCGTCGTATGAGCTCTCGGCCACCAGGAGCAGGTTTCCGGAGGTTATGTTGGTGTGGTACGAAACCGCAACCGAAGTGGCGGACGGGTTGCCTCCGCTGTTGTGTTGAACCGTCTCGATCGGCCCGCTAAACGCGCCGATGGTAAACGTCGCCGAACCCACTAAGCTTTGCGAAAAACTGGGCGCCGTGGCGAGAGCTTCCAACGTCTCCGAGGCAGGGACAGTGATCGCACCGGCGTAAGCCGCCGAATCGGTCGTCGGTGTGGTTCCGTCGGTGGTGTAGTAGATGCTTGCGCCTGGTGTGGCATCGCTGATCGATACCGACTGTCCCGCGATGAAGCTTCCGCCCGAGGGGCTGAAGACAGGCGTGGCTGCCAGCGGCGTCCCAGATGTCACCAAGGCCACAATCACGTTTACATAGGTGTCGGCAAGACTTGACGTCGCCGTCGCCGTCTGAATTCCCGTCGCGAGTACGACCGCATCTTCTGAGAAGGCGCTGTCGCCGCCCAGGGCTGCTGCATCCTCCGACGCTTCGGTATTTCCAAAGCCCGGCCCCGCCGTATAGAACGATTCGTTATTGTTGTCGCTGAAGTAAGCGAAAACGTAATCGACGGCATTCGTGGTAGCCGAGGTGGTGGACACGGAAAGCGACGTGCTGGTCTGCGAAGAATTTCCCGTCTCGTCAATTGTTGCCGTTACACCCTGGAGCTCGTAGATATGGCAGTGGATGTTGTTTGCGGCACTGATGCCGCAGGTCACCGTATCGGCTCCGGAGGCGTTGGCTGTGGCAGCGTAGACAGCGGCCACCGATTGCCCAGAAGTGCCCTTGGTCACGAGCTGAACAAAGGGATTGCCCAGCGTGTCCGTTGGCGTTTCAAGCGACACTCCGTCGGATGAGCTCTCGGCCACCAGGATCAGGTTCCCAGACGTGACGTTGCTGCTAAACGCAACCGCAACCGAAGTAGCGCTTGCGTTGTATCCGTTATTGTGTTGAACCGTCAGGATCGACTCGCTCAACGCGGACGAAGCGAACAAGAAGAGGAAGACAAAAGCAAATGCACAGAGCGCTTTGAATGCGAGACGAGCGCAGGCTGGGGCAAAAGCGGACAAGGACTTGCTGGCTGACACAGGACTCCTCTTGGGTTCTCTATTAGCGATGGATAAATTGTTTAGTTGTAAGTCGGAACGAATACTACCCTTGATTTCTGAGAATTGTCAAGATTCTCTAATGAGAAAAATCGATTACCGATGGGTGCGATTGACTGATCGACTGATTACTATTTGGGGATCGATACATTGTCTATCTATTGCGATGTATGCTATATGTCGCTGATATCAGATTGCTTAAGTACAGATGCCGTCTACCGAAGTCGATCAGGACCTCAAGGGAAATGGTAATCATTTATCCCGCAGTCCAGCCACGAAAATATTGGTCTTCCCCTGTGTATAAAATCGCACCATTGTTTTAGGGGCTGTCCTAGATAACTATCGCATGTAGGATTTAACCCATTGATTCAACAGGGATAATTGCATTTTGGGGTTTGGGTTGTTGAAACGCCACTCGCACTCCTTCAAAAAGAGCGGAAAAGTGGCCTTGGATACCCCGTTAAATCGGCGCATATGTCGCTTCGCCTGGTTCCAGAAATTCTCGATTCCATTGATGTGATTCTTACGATCTGCGAACAGCTTTGAGTGGTTGATGCGGTAGTGCTTGAAGGCTGAAACATCGAGCACATTGTAAGAGCGATAGGTGTCCGAATAAACAATACTATCGGGCACGATTCTGTCCTCCATGATGGCCTTGAGTGTTGCGCCTTTCGTGTCTGGAATCACCTTCGTGTAAACCTTGCCGCCACGCTTTAACAGGCCAAAAACCGGCACTTTGCCCGCTGCGCCACGGCCTCGCTTGCCCTTGCGAATGCCACCAAAATAACTCTCATCCACTTCGATCTCACCAGCCAGTGGAGAAGTATCCTCGGTGGCCTGATAAATGATCTTGCGCAAACGTTGAAAGTAATAGCAGGCTGTATTCTTGTTCACTCCTGTGAGCGATGCCGCGGTACGAGCTGTAGTGCCTGCAACGAAGTGCTCCATCAGGCGCTTCTGATGCTCGCTATCCAGCCGACTCTTGCGCATGTTGACCATCCTAGTACACCGCCTTTTTCAGCGGTTATCTAGGACAGCCCCTTGTTTTATTTTTCTTCGATGATTGCCAGATCCCACGGGGCCAGCGTTAAGGAAACAGATTTGTCCAACCGATTCTCCATCGAGAAGATTTTTTCCGGCCCCGTAAGAGTAGTTGAGTTTTACCTCCGCGCTCCCGTAGTTGAAGTAGTAGTGCAGACGCCTGCCAAAGCGGTTGACTCCATGCTGCACGTGAACTCCTGCGGGGAGCTGCTGGTCTGTGCCAGTGAGGCTGAGCTTATCAAGGGCTGCGCGCAGCACGGCGGTTTGAAGCTGGTCAGAGAGATAGGTTCCTTCGTAGAGCAGGGTTCCTGCGCCGAACTCGTTTTCAGTGATGGCCGGCCATTTTCCGAAGAATGGATGGTCATAGTATGCGATGGCTTTGGCGTGCTCGGGAATGAGGAATTCTGCCCAATACGAGACCTGATTAGCGTTTTCAGCTCCCACGTGGAAGGGATCGCCTTTGAGTGCCAGCGGGTGCTCGAGATTTGAAAATTCCTGGTAGCTGAAGCCGGCGGCTTCACGCAAGGGGCCGGGAGCGCGCACCCAGCGGACGGCGGAATTTTCATTGGCGAATCCGCTCTTGAAAGTCATCACGACGTGGCCGCCATTTTTGACGTAATCGGAGATGCGCTGGAGCAGTGCGTCGTCGGCGATGTAGAGCGCGGGAACGATGAGCAGTTTGTAGGCGGAGAAATCCTGGGTGGTGGGAAAGACGAAATCGGAGCCGATGTTGAGGTCGTAGAGGGAGTGGTGAATCTGCTGGACCAGCGAATCGTAGTCTGGCCAAGGGCGGTGCGCCAGCTCCATTGTCTTCCTGAAGCAGTGAAGGGCATGAAGCTGATGGCGTTGCAGCGAGTCACGGCTCCAGAGAATGGCTACCTGGTTATGAATCTGCAGGCCGGTTAGGTGGGAACCAATCTTTTGTAACTCGTGGGCGGTGCGGCTAACTTCAGCATAAGCGCGGTTGGGTTCCAGATCATGAGAGAGCACGCCCTTCCAGTAAGTCTCCTGGTTGGCGGCAATGGAGGCCCAATGCCAATACTCAACCATGTTAGCGCCGTTGGATAGATGGGTATAAACATCCTCGCGGAGTTGCCCGTCGTAGGGCGGAAACTGGAAGGACGAGCTCCAGTCAGTGGTCTGGGCGTTGGTTTCAGTGATGAGGAAGTTGGAGTGCTTGAGAGAGCGGGTAAAGTCTTCCTGGATGGACTGGGCTGAGCCGTCAAAATGATCCTGCGTGCCGTGGTAGACGTTGACGGCGGGAATATCGAGGGCGGTAGCGACTGGCCTCTTCGTTGACGTCCGGATGCATCATGCCGCCGTAGTCGGTGGTGACAAACTGGCGGGGCGATGCGCATTCGCGAACCAGTGCTGCTTGCCAGTGGAGAAAATCAGTGACGCGCATCTGGCTCCAGCGGGTCCATTCGAGTTTGTAGCCGGTGCTCTGGGCGCCGTCGCGGGTGGGAAGGTCTTCCCAGGTGTGCAGGTTTTCTCCCCAGTAGTTGAGGAACCAGGCCTTGCTGAGAGCTTCGGGAGTCACAAACTTTTTTTCAAGATAATGCTGGAAACCGATAAAGACGTCGGGATTGGCGGCGTCGTAGCTGCCTGTTTCATTGTCGAGCTGCCAGCCGATAACTGTGGGATTGTCTTTGTAATGAGAGACGATATGGCGGATGAGGCGCTCGGCATAGAAGCGATAGGCGGGCGAATCGGTATCCATATTCTGTCGCATGCCGTAGGAGTTTTTGTGGCCGTCAGCGTAAACCGCCAGGATCTCGGGATGCTGGTGGGCCATCCATGCGGGAATGGAATAAGTGGGCGTGCCGAGAATGACCTTGATGCCGGCCTTGCCCATCGCATCGACCACACGGTCCATCCACGCGTAATCGAATTGGCCGTCTTCGGGCTCCCACAGGCTCCAGGTGGATTCGCCCATGCGAACCACGTTCAGGCCGGCATCATGCATCAGGGCAACGTCTTTGTCTAGCCGCTCGTAGGGCATGTACTCGTGGTAGTAGGATGCGCCGTAGAGGACTGTGGGGAAATCAAGATCCGGCGCGGCTGGCGATTTCTGGCTGGCTTGCTGTGCGCTGGCCGCGAGCCCCGCAAGCATGGTTGCCATTGCCAGCAGTCCAAATATGTTTTTGTTAGTTAGCCGCATGATCCGCCCTCTTTTCATTTGAACAAATAAGTCTAAATCAAGAGGACTGCGGTGGATATTTTTGGAGATGATTCAATTTGCCCAAGCGTTAGGTTGAAATAGCTACTGGTAATTTCCAATCAAGACAAAGGGCGCCCAGTAAAACGGGTGCGAATAACCAGCCTGGTGCGCCGCAGCCGTTGTATCCTGACGGGTTTGAAAACCTCGTTCGCCGGTTCCATTCGGCGCCGCGGCAGTCCCGCGCAGGAGCGCCAACTGCGCCTGGCGCAATGCCTCCGCTTTGCCGTCGGCGGGATGCTTCACCCATCGTGCGTAGAAGTCGCTCATCAGCCGGCTGGTGCTGGCGTCATTCACGTCCCACATCGTTGCCAGTACCGCTTCCGCATCCTTTTGCTGAGCGACCATGCCCAGGCTGTCCATCTCCAGTCCGTCCCTGGATTTGTAGTCTTTGGCCGTGCTGCATGCCGAGAGGGTAAGAAGGTGGGTTCCGTGAAAGGATACCGTGGAATTTTCCATATCAGAGAGATTCCACTCATACCCCTTCGCATCTCCGGCGTCTTCTCCGCCCATCATCAGGTATGGCTCCTCTCCTTTGCCCGTTTCCACCACAAAATGGCTGGCAATATGCACCACTGGGAAACTCTTGCCGGGTCCAAGCTCGGTCTTCAACGCAGCCAGCGTGAATTGATCGTTGGGCAACAACTTGCCCTCCATGGGGCCATGCGATTCAGGCGCGGCGGGATCGTGGACCACGGCATCCAACTCCGGCATTACGCCGGGCAGCGCAGGCAGACCGCCATAACTCCGGGATAGTCCCATGGCCAGCACGCTGGGGCTGGTCCCGTTCGTCAGCGGCGAATCCGTCATATGGCCGTAACTTTCTGGAGTGAAGAGAACGTTGTTGAAGCGCTCCAACATATATTGATGGCCGTCGTAGAGCGCGGCCATCGGCAGGTAGCGCAAAGCATCGTCCAAAGACCACAGCAGCGTAGGCACACCGCTTTGTCCAGCGGATGCTGCTTCCAGCGGTTTCAACTCATCTTCAATAGGAGCCACGATCATTCCATATAGTTCTTCGAGATGCGGCCTGGGGTCGGTCGAGCGCGAGTCCAGTGCTTCAAGAACCTCAAACGCTTTGCTGCGCAAATCTGCCGAGGTGGCCTTCAGCTGGTATTTCTTTCGTGTGTTAGCAGTGACCACAATTGCGTAGGCATGGTTCTCGCCCAGCAGCAGACGGATGCCCATCACACGCGGTCCCAGTTTAACCAGCGTGCTCTGCAGATAGCTTTGCGTTGAGTCTTCGCCGATTGGGGTGCCGTTCTCTTTATCGGCGCCGGGCTTCTGTTTCAGCTCCGGATCGACGGTGTTTTTGAAGTAGGAAAAGATCTGTGCGATTCCTTGCTGAATGGTTGCGCCCAGTGTCTTCATGTGCGCGTCTTCCGCAGAGGTGCGCGACGTTTTGGCCAGCAATGCGGCATATTCAAGACTGAGGTTTTCGAGATCCAGCGCCTTCTTCTCCGGAACGTCCAACTCGCTCTGTGCCTTCTGCTGCGCAGCGGTCAGATTCAGCGGTTCAATTTTGGCTTTGCCGCCCTGTGCCGCGCCATGCACAATATCTTTCAACTCCTGTTCCTTGAGGAGATCGAGAACTTGTTCGGCTTCGCCCAGACGGTCGGCCTCCACCAGCAACTCCGCCAACTGGCGATAGGTGTAAGATTTCGATTGCGCAAATACCGCTTGCAGATCCTTATCCAGATCGGAGATTTCCTTACGAATTTGCTGGTAAGAGTTGACCGCCTCAGTACCGAATAGGATTGCTTCTTCGGGACGATGCTCGTCGCGGAAGCCGATCATCAGCGCTGTTTCAATGCCGCCTTCAATATCGGGATCTCCCGCATCTTTGGCTAAATATAGTGCGGCGAGTGAATTTGGAAACGCGTACTGCGGCTGACCCAGAGCGTGATAAACCTTGCTGATGCTGCTCAGGGCGAAAGCTTCGCCGCGATGGTCCTCGCACTTCGCGCCAGATTAGCAAAGCCTGATAGTTCGTTTCCAGAGCCTTGTCTTTGTCTCCCAAATCCAATTCGTCCCTACCTATATTGTTGAGCGTCGCAGCTTCGCCGCGACGATTCCCTGCTTCACGCCAGATGGGCAATGCCTGGTTGTAGAAATCCAGTGCTTCCTTTTTCTTGTCAATTTCTTCATTGATTCTGCCAATGTCATTGAGCGCCAGCGCCTCGCCGCTGCGGTTTCCTACCTCACGCCAAATGGGCAAGGCCTGGTTGTAATTGTCCAGCGCCTGCTGTTTCTGCCCCAGATCGGAATAGACTCTGCCCATATAGTTCAACGTGCTTGCCTCTCCCTGACGGTTGCCGGTTTCGCGCCAGATGACGAGCGCTTGCTTGTAGGATTCCAGCGACTTCTGCTTCTTACCCAAATCTGCGTATGCCTTGGCCATATTATTCAGGGTCAATGCCTCGCCGCTGCGCTCTCCGGTTTCGCGCCACACCGGCAATGCCTGGTTAAAAAAATCCAGTGCTTTTAGCCCCTGCCCCATATCGGAGTACGCTGCTCCAAGATTGTCGAGAGTACTTGCCTCGCCGTTGCGATTATGAACTTCACGCCATATAGGCAACGCCTGGTTGAGAACATCCAGCGCCTTCTCCCGCTGCCCCAGGTCGTTATAAACTCTGCCCATATTGTTCAGAGTGGCAGCTTCGCCCTGACGATTGCCCAATTCGCGCCAAACAGGCAGAATCTGGTTGAACAGATCCATCGCCTTCTGTTCCTGCCCCAGATCCGTATAGACCCGGCCGATCAGGTTCTGCGTCAGCGCTATTGAGCCGCGAGTGCCGGCAGCTTGTTCAATCTGCAATGCCTGGTTCAGGTCGTCAAGCGATTTTTGCGTCTCACCTGCCTGCCGGTATAAAGAGCCGAGAGTATTCAGCTCAATTACTTCGTCTCTCTTGCTGTTCGTCGCGCGCGCCTGGCCAAGCTTCTGCTCGTGCTGGGTAATTTGTGTCCGCAGGGTTGGATTCTGCGCCGCTGCGAACGTTTCAGTCACGACACAGAGCAATACGGATAGAGCGGTAATGAACTGTTTACTCTATTCACTCCATCTCGATGTGCTCTACCGTATCTTGAACTATCCCAAAAGACATATCCCATGCAGCTTGTCTCACCATTGTTGAACCGCGCCTCACATTTGGAACTTCATCGATTTTCTCGTATCTTATATCTGAGGTATTCCATGGCTAACCTATTGCCGGCCGGAACTCCGGCGCCGGATTTCACTCTAAACGTTACGCCTGACCAGAAACTATCCCTGAATGAGTTACGGGGAAAGCCAGTCATTCTTGCATTCTATCCCGCTGACTGGAGCCCGGTCTGCGGTGACCAGATGGCTCTTTACAACGAAGTTCTGCCCGAGTTTCAGAAGTTTGGAGCGGAGTTGATCGGAGTATCGGTCGATGGCGTCTGGTGCCATGAGGCTTTCGCCCTTGACCGGCACCTTCACTTCCCGCTGGCGGCGGACTTTGAACCAAAGGGCGCGGTAGCCAAGTCTTACGGAGTCTACCGGGCTGGGGACGGTGTCACCGAGCGGGCTCTTTTTGTGATTGACCGGAACGGCGTGATCGCCTGGAGTTACTGCTCGCCGATCGCCATCAATCCCGGGGCCGATGGTATCTTGCAAGCTCTTGAAAATCTTCCCAAATAGGAGGAATCCATGAGCAAGCTTTTTGTTGCAGTCGCAGAGAACGACCACATTCAAGGAGCCCTTGCGGCAGAATTCAGCCTGGTCGAGTACGGCGATTATCAATGTCCGCACTGCCGAATGGCGTATCCAATCGTCAAGAGACTTCAGAAGCAATTCGGGGAACGGCTCTGTTTTGTCTTCCGCAACTTCCCTCTCAGCCAGATGCATCCGTGGGCGGAATCGGCGGCTGAAGTTGCGGAGTTTGCCGGGGCGCATGGCAAGTACTGGGAGATGCACGACCAGCTCTTTGAAAATCAGCAGAATTTGGGCAATGCCCTCTTCCTGGAATTGACCGAGGCGCTTGACCTCTCCCCATTGGACTTGCAAACCGCCCTCTCAGAACAGATTTATCGTGCCCGCGTACGGGCCGACTTTACGGGAGGGGTGCGCAGTGGCGTGAATGGAACTCCGACGTTCTTCATCAACGGTCAGCGCCACGACGGAACGTACGACTACGAATCCCTCAGCGACGCGATTGAGCACGCAACGAAAATGCATAGTCTCAAGAAGTAATTGAATGCCCTCAGTCACGATCATGCCACGATATCGCTGGCGCGCAGTGCCGGACGAAATGTCGAAGGAATGAGGGATTTCTTGGACGTTCGGCTGCCGGATTAATGGCGGAAGTGCGAGAACAGATACAAGACAGCCGACAGCACGACGCTGATCAGGATGCACGTGCCAAGAGGAAAGTAAACTGAAAAGCTCTTGCCTTTGTAGGCAAAGTCCCCCGGCAGACGTCCCATGGGCAGGCCGATGTGTTCCGCTAGCAGCAAGACTGCTCCGATAGCGGCGAGCAGGAGTCCGAGACCAAGAAGCATTTTTCCAAGATCGTTCATGGTTAGCCCTTGATTGCCAATCCAACAAGAATACTGCGGATTGGCATTTGCAAGAAATCGGTCGCAGGTTCCAACCGAGGAGGATCGATGCGGATTTTCACTTTGATCGCCGGCATTCTTTGCTTGATTGCCGTGCTGTTCGATGCCTTCCAGACCATCATTTTGCCACGCCGCGCCACGGGCCGCTTTCGGCTCACCCGCATGTTCTATATTGCCACCTGGATGCCATGGAGATTTTTCGCCAAGCGAATTCGCCATCTCCGCAGACGAGAAACGGCCTTCAGCTACTACGGACCTCTGTCGCTGATTTTTCTCCTCATGGTTTGGGCGGCCGGAATGGTACTGGGTTTTGCGCTGATTTTTTATGCCCTGGGCAGCCCCTTCAACGATCCCACACAGGGGCCGGGCTTTCGATCCGATCTCTACGTGAGCGGGACCACGATCTTTACGCTTGGCCTGGGAGACGTGACGCCGCATAGTGGTTGGGCGCGCGAGCTCATCATTCTGGAGTCGGGCACCGGGCTGGGTTTTCTGGCCGTCGTGATGGGGTATTTCCCGGTTCTCTACGGCGCGTTTTCGCGTCGCGAGGTGAGCATCTCGTTGCTGGATGCGCGGGCCGGATCTCCGCCAACGGCCGCGGAACTGCTGCGCCGCCATTCCTATGAGGGCGGTGACAGCGCGCTCTCGCTGCTGCTGGTGGAGTGGGAACGCTGGTCGGCGGAACTGCTGGAGAGCCACATCTCTTATCCGCTGCTCTGCTACTTCCGTTCGCAGCACACCAACCAAAGCTGGATCAGCGCCCTGACGGCGGTGCTGGATACATCGGCGCTGCTGATTGCCGGTGTGCGGGGACACGAGGCGCGCCAGGCCCAGTTGACCTTTGCCATGGCGCGCCACGCCATGGTCGACCTGTCGCAGATCTTCTCGCTGACTCCAATCAACGATGCTCCCGACCGGCTCTCCTGCGAGCGTTATGAAAAGCTCTACAATCTGCTCTGCCAAAGCGGCGTAAGCGTATGCCGCGACGGACTCTCCTACGAAAGGCTGCGCGATATGCGCGCCCTTTATGAGGGCTATGCCGTGGCGCTGAGCAGGCATCTTTACATGCCGTTGCCGCCGTGGATCGCTGACCAGCCACACAAGGACAATTGGCTGACCGTGGCCAGATTGCGCGCCCAGACCGAGGCGGCCAACTCATCGGACACCGCGGCGCAGGCCGATGCTACAGCGGAGACGATCGCCACCCTGCTCGACGATCATCACGAATTCTGATGCAAATGGAAGGATAGCTGTGGTAGTCCCAATGCGGGTGCTGACACAGCAGCTCGCTCTCAGGTTTCATCCTTTTACTGCGTTATGATGAGCGTGAGATTGGCAGGCAGGCCGCCAGCAGAAAAACTTGAGTGCAAATTGAATCGCGCGCTCTCCTTGTGAGCTGGTAATCAACCCAAGTCCGGCTTCACACGCTGCGGCCCCTCGTCCGCTTGGGACCATGCCACCCATCATTCGGGAGGTGCAGTCCTGGCAGCAATAATGGCCAGTTCTGTAACCCATTCGCCGCGCTAATCCCATCCGGCTATAATCAAAACTGCCCTACGCTTTGGAGACAACCGGCAATGACAAAACGATGCAAGCCACCGCTTCTATGGCTAACTCAATTGATCATTGGGGTTCTCCCGCCCACACGCTTCTTCCGGTTGAAAGCCAAGCTGCTGTCCATTAGCGGAGTAGATATTCATTCCACTGCGCGACTGTGCTCTTCCGTCAAGATAGTGACATCCGGGTATTTGGCAATAGGCGCCGACACCGCCATTGGGCATCAGTCGCTTATCGGTGGTGGAGATGCTTCAATCAGCATCGGCAGCAATTGCGATATTGGTCCGCGCGTGAGTATCATCACGGGAGACCATGAGTTTGCGCCTACGGGCCCAAGAGCCGCAGGCCCCGGATTTTCAAAACCGATTGTTATCGAAGACGGCGTCTGGATTGGTGCCGGATCCCTGATTTTGCGGGGAGTTAGGATCGGGCGGCGTGCCGTTATCTGCGCAGGCAGCGTTGTTGCCCGTGATATACCCGCTGGGAGTTATGCTATAGGCGCTGGCACAAGGCTGGTCGTTCACACTTAGTCATAGGCGTGACGACATCCGAACGCTGGTGGATGGAATGGCGCTGAACTTGATAAAATACAGCCAGCACGCATAAGTTTTCGTATAGCCACATATGTTGATTTCGTTCCTTGAGGTGAGATGCAGCCAACAACTCCAACTGTCCGCTCGATGGTAAGGGAAGTGGGAGCGTTAATGTTTCTGTTTGCAATTGCATGTATCCCGTCCTTTGGTCAAACGATTGCACTGGGCATACTTTTAGTAATGGTGTTTGGTCGTCCGGCAAGCACGTTCAAGAGTCTGGTCGCAGGCGCTACAGTAACATTCATCACATTAACGTCAAACAAAGTGATGGGCGGAGGCCTTTTAGTAGCTGGCCCGAAGTGGATATTGCTCCTTGCGGCTTGCGCGTGCAGCCTGGTGGCCGAAGGCCGTCCTACAAAGTTATATGGCCGCCTAATGAATTATTGGGGCCTGCTGACAGGCGCGCTGGTGCTCAATTCACTATTTGTGAGCGCAATTCCTTCAATTTCTACCTTTAAAGCGATTAGTTTCTCTCTTGGTCTTTTGTGCGTCATACGACTGGCTATGTTGACTTCTGACCAAAATGCAGAAATGCTGCTCTTTGTCTCTGAGATGGGAACTGCCGTTGTTATTCTTTCAATTCCACTATTGCCGCTCGATATTGGCTGGGCCCAACTTGGCGGCGCATATTTTAATGGAATTTTCTACCATCCACAGGGCCTGGGCGTCTTTCTAGTCTTGACGGGAGCTGCCTCATTTGTCGTAGCATTCAAACTGCCAGACCTGCGACGCGAATTGATTATATGCGGGTTGGCTCAGTGGTCAATGATTTACTTTACGAGGTGCAGAACAGCGCTTGTCGCCATTTTATTAGGTGGAGTTGTATATATCACCGAAGTATTTGTCAAGGGTGGAAAGAGCAGCCGAATTCGGTTTGTCTCTGTATTCTCAATTGTTATGGTCATCACTGGGACAGTGCTAGCACTTATGCTTTTCCCTAACTTAAGGGAAAGTGCAGCCTTATTTATACGCAAGGGGAATATGGAGTCCTTTACCAGCACGGAAGAACGGATTGCAGCCTTGAGTACAGGAACTCGGGGTGCGCAGATCACCGGAGATCTTGATGTTATTGCAGAGCATCCACTGCTCGGATATGGGTTTGGCGTGAACCCTGGTTCAGAAAGCTATTTGGATCCAAACAGTGCGCAACTGTGGGGTATACCGCTTTCAGCTCCGATTGAGCAGGGCTTTCTTCCTCTTGCAACGATAGCGCAGATTGGCGTAGTAGGGTCGCTCTTTATTATCCCGTTCCTGTTTTCCATGTATCGATCCGCCAGAAGGAGCTCTGCTGAGGATGCGGGGTTGTTTATCGCAGTTCTCGGGGTAAACTTCGGTGAGATGGTGTTCTTTTCATTCGGCAGCATGGGAGGACTCGTATGGGTGATGCTTGTGTTCCTCGCTGTCAGTGGCTCCATGTCGGGATATAATCCGGAGCTTTAATCAAATGAAGTGGACATTTTGGCTAAGCATAGTCAGCCCTCACATCTCTGAAGCGTTGCGCGCCCTTGCGACGATACAGGATCAGACTGTGACCGTGGTGGCAGAACACCAATTGGCAGATGCGCGCAAGGCAATCGGGTGGAACACGCCAGACTGCTCACCAGCACGCGTGGTGATCGAACCGCAGGATACGGAGATTGAGCAACTTATTGGTCAGGATTGCGATAAAGATACAGTTCATATGGTTGCTATAGAGAAGCGCGGTTCACTCAACAGAAGAGTTCTTCCTCGCCTGGCAAGGACCGGGGCGATGATTGGACTTATGTCAGAGACTGTGGACAACCGGGGTATCCTGGGGATGGTCCGACGAGCCAAGTATTTCGTAGATAGATATTCGATTGAAGATAAGGTTGACTTTCTTGTCGTTGTGGGACAGGTTGGGGCTCGATGGTATGAGTCTGTTGGATACGATCCCTCCCGCATTTTCCCATTGATTTATGTGACGGAAAGACCAGCGCCGGCATTGGAATACGCTAGCGAATGTAGCGAGACTGGAGCATTTCGAGTTTTGTATCTCGGGCAATTCATTCGCAGGAAAGATGTCATAACTGCGATCCGAGCGTTGGCGGGACTCCCGGATCAAGACTGGCAGTTTGACGCAGTCGGAAATGGACCAGATTTGAAGCGCTGTAAAAGGACAGCGGATGAGAGTGGCGTTGGCAGCCGGATACGATTCCATGAGGCTGTCAATAACAGGACAATTGGCAACCTGCTTGGGCGCACAGACTTGCTCCTGCTGCCCAGCAGATATGACGGCTGGGGCGCGGTGGTGAACGAATCCCTTATGTGCGGTGTCCCTGTTGTATGCAGCGACAATTGCGGCGCGGCAGAATTGTTGCGCGAGCCATGGCGCGGCTCAACATTCAAAATGGGCTCAGTGAGAGACCTACAGATGGTATTGCGTGGATGGATAGCGGGCGGGAAGCGCACCAAGGAATCCCGCATGCGCATCCGGGAGTGGTCCTCAGCTATCGAAGGGCCTCCATTGGCGCGTTACCTTGTGGAGATTGTAGAGTATGTTCGCAGCGGCGGAACGCGACCGTCTCCACCCTGGCACTAATCATCCTATCGCGATGGTTGATTGCCGGAGGAATTGTTACGCGCATTCCTTGAGTGAAATAAAACTAAAGTCTGAGTTGAGGCGGAGTAATCTTCAACAACTAAAACGACGAAGCCTGCGGGCTTTTGATTTTCATAGGGCGGCATCTCCATCGAATGGTGAGGGATCCCAGGCATCGGCTTCTCGAAGCGCATTCTCAAGCATTGGAGAATCTGTGCTCACTTTATAGAGATAGGGGTAGGAAGGCAGAGTGCGGTGATGCGGATTCAGCCGCTCCAACAGATCATGCTTTGGCTTATTAAACCCCATTGCCTCTACTACGTCCGCATCGGAGCGCGCCGCATGATCCAACGCTGCAGACATAAGTGATAGTACGGTATTCGATTCGTCGCTCATTACTTGAATATCCACTACTCTGAAGCGGCGGAGCCCATACTGCTCGTGATCGTACTTTCTCATAATCAGATAGCCTGCAAGGCGATCGCCTTCCATAACTCCGAAGATACACAAGTCACCGGATTCGAGCGCGGGGCGGAATTGCCAGTTGAGCGCCTCGCGGTTGCGCACCGCCATGAGGCGATTCGGACGCCGGCGAAGCACGTCCCACAGCGCATCGAATCGCTCATCGAAACCAGGCAGTAGATAAACCTCCATTCTCTGAAATCGCCTCTGGGGCCAATGGATCAAGTCCCGCAGGTAAAGAGCCAATCCAGCGGCGTGCTTGACGCCTGTAACATCGGGGAGTTTCACCTTGCGCAGAAAAGCCCCGGCAAATCTCGCATAGTTAGTAACCCAGAAAAGCATTTGCGCGCAGGACGGCCCAGGAATCTCAACGCATCCCAGTTCCTTCAGCCTGGCTTCAGTTCGCGGAGAGGCAGTGTTAGTAATAAACAAATCTATGTTCTTTTGCGCCAGAAACTCCGCGGCTGGATAACTGGCAGCGAATCTGAAAGGCCGATCAACCGCCCAGGTGCTGGGGATGGCTGCGCGGACCGGCTCGTTGTTAAAGATGTACATGCGGAGAATGTTACTGAATGTGCCAACTATGCCTTGAGTCTTGTTCTCGAGTACCCATCCCACTGGAACCTGAAGTTCGGAGCGAAATGGGTTTTCATTCCAAAGGCGCGACCAATGGGAGTAACTTCCGGGCTCGAGTCCATTGCGCTGCTTGACCTGACATATGGCTTCAAAATCGCCCAATGTGGCTTCACGAACAATACAATCTAATTCTTGATTGGCACGCTCGCTCTTATCGTCATGCAAAAACATATAGTGAAATATACCATGTTGACAGTATAGGAATCTGCGCAGATCGAGGATGGCGATGACGCAGGATTTTCACACCTGTGGGCTGATGCGATGGTTTGATGTTTACCACGCAAGGTGAGGCAAACGGGGGCCAAACAATGCCGAACTGCAATAGATGCCGCTTCCGATTCGGCAAGCAAAAATGACTGCCGATTTTAAAGCCCGGACATTTTGCGGAAAGTGAGCACAAAAAAACCGGAGCCGCCGAGTTCTGCTCCGGGATAAATAAATTGCTTTGTTAAGTTTATTTGGCTCCTCAGGTAGGACTCTATTTGCCTTTATTATCAATGCTTAGCTAAAGAAGCCCTCCATAAATGCCCACAATTATGCCCACTTTTGAGCGTCCTTGCGGACGCTCATGCCGCCCTGCGTTCGGCGTCTATCTGCGATTGAATCCACTCGTCAATTTCTGACTCCACCCAAAACGCGCCTTCCCCGCCACCGGGATGAATCTGCTTGGAGAACTTCCCTGCGGAGATCACGTCGTAGAGTTGCGAGCGCGAGACCGGAATGCGCTCAAGTACACCTTCGATCTTGAGCAACCTCTTCGGCGGTCTCGAAGTCCTGCACGGGCGCCTGTGCGAAGGCGGTCAGGACGCAACTCTGGAGCAGAGTGAGCAGGAATTCTATGCCCAAAGGCAAAGACGATTGAGTAGAGAGGCATTCTGATTTCCTCATGACCGGGAAGGGTACCTCGTTTGCCCTTCGGGTGTATACCAGAGGTTTTTTTATAGGCTTCAACCGCGCAAATTCTGCTGCCCTTAAACGCCTTTAGCTCTGCTTCCGGCGGGTGCGCTGGGGACTGGGCGGACAGGTCGACTCGCGAATCACCAATTCCGGCAGGATCGGCACCGAATCCGGAAAGGTTGCCTCCCCGCGAATCCGCTGCAACAGGATGCGCGCGGCCGCCAGACCCATTTGATTCAGCGGCTGGCGAATGGTGGTCAGGCTGGGGTTGTGGTACGACGCGCTCTGGATATCGTCGAAGCCCACCACTGAGATGTCTTCCGGCACGCGCAGGCCATGGTCCATAAAGGCCCGGATCGCACCGATAGCGGCCACATCGTCAAAGCAGACCAGGGCGGTGAAATGGAGCGCCGCCGGCGAGCAACTCGCTCGGCCGGACCATATCCCAGCTCCGGCGTGGAGACCAGCACCTTCAATTGCACGGTCAACTCGGGCGGAACCTCCAGCTTCAACTCCCGCGCCACGGCCATCAGACACTCCCAGCGGTCGTCGGCGTCGGAGCTGTGGCTGCCGCCGCGCATGAAGGCGATCTTGCGGTGCCCCAATTGTAAAGATGCCGCAACGTCAACTCCGCCGCCCGCCGTTGATCCAGCACGACATTGGTGACGCCCTCGATCTTGCGATGCCCGGCCACCGCCACCACCGGCAGCTTCATGCTGTGCTCCAGCACCGTGTCGATCAGGATGAATCCTTCCACAGAGCGGTCCATCAGCAGGCTCGGGTACTCCTCGATCAGGTCGGGCTTTGCGCCGATGGCTGGCGGTCAGGTAGAAGTAGCCCTTCCTCTATGAGGAACTCCTCCACGCCGGCCAGCACCTGTGTGGCATAGCTGTCGTTCAATTCCGGCACCAGCACGCCCACCGAAAAGGATCTGCCGCTTGCGCAGCGACCGCGCATAAAAGCTGGGCCGGTAGTCGAATCTGGCTGCCGCCTCCTTCACCCGGTCACGGGTCTCCTGCGGAATCGAGCGCACGCCGGGAGCGTTGTTCAGCACCAGCGAGATGGTGGCTGGTGACAGGTTTAGATACTCGCCCAGCGTGCGCAGGCCAATGGGTTGCCCGGGTGCCGGAACGATCCCTGATTTAACTTGTTTGGGCATACACTCCAGTTGTATCACTTTTGCGATTCAATAGGAGGATTACTGTGGCTAGCCAGCGCTGTTGCCGATGCCGCCATTCCCGTGATCTGCCTAGCCGCCGGCGCTTTTTGAGAAGCTTGCCCGGCATCTAACCGCTCCATCACCTCAAAGCAGGCTCGTCCGTTATGGTAAGGGCACTTCCACGTGTCGACTTTGTAGAGTTCCATGGCGGGCACGCCGGACTGCGACACCATTGAGAACCATTCGCCATGCTCGCTATCGATGATGTATTTCTCGATGAACGCCCAGCTTCTTTCCGCAGCTTCCAGGAATCGCCGTTGGCCCGTAAGCTGGTAGGCGTTAAGGAAGCCGACCACCGCCTCGGCTTGCGGCCACCAATGCTTATCAGTGTTGATGATGCCTGCAGGTTGGGCTTCGTAAAGCAGACCGCCGTCGCTGTCGAGTCCCTGCTCGAGAACGGCCTGCGCCATCTTCACCGCCGCCTCATGCACTCGCGCCATAACCGCCGGGTCGCCAAGGATAGCTGCAGCTTTGCAGAGTAGCCAGCTTCCCTCTATGTCGTGGCCAAAGGATATCTTTGTCGGACCGCGAGACGCCACTCTTCGTCGAAAAACAAGATGAAATGATGTGTGTTGGAATCGATGATGTGATCGAGAAAGATTTTGATAAGTTCACCGAGCCGCAGGCGAACGGTCTCATCCTCGTGAAAGTGCAGCAGCGCTGCGTAGGCCTCTAAAAGATGGATGTGCGTGTTCATGGACTTCTTTTCGTCCAGATCCACATCGCTCAGGCGCTGGTCTACGGCCGGCTTCCAGTCGCGCTCATAGGTTTCGAAGTAACCACCGTGCATTTCATCGTGGCATGTGGATTCGATCTTCTCCACCAGGCGCAAGGCCATGGCGAGTGCCTCAGGATCGCCGGCTGGCGTGCAAAAACTCGGCCAGCGCGTAAACGGTGAATGCTTGCCCATAGATGCATTTTCTGGTGTCGATGGGGTGGCCCTCAAAATCGAGCATCCAATAGACGCCACCAAACTCCCGGTCCCAGAAATATCGCGTAAGGTAATCGTAGGCGCGCCGTGCGGTGGCCAGATAGGCCGGGTTGCGATAGACGCTGAAGGCCTTCGAAAAAGTCCACAGGATGCGCGCGTTGAGAATCAGCCCCTTGGGGGCGTGCGGGTTTGTGGTCAGGTCATTGGCAACCTGACCATGGAAACCGCCATACTGGTCATCGATCGTGTTGTTGATCCAGAAGGGCAGGATGTCGATAAGCAACTCAGTTTCTACCTTCTGGCGCAGGCCTTGCACGGAGGCACCTCCTGATGAGCGGGATACGGGTTGAGGTTCAATGATGCAGCGGCCAATCAGACAGGCTGACTCATAATCGCGTCTATGCGGCAAGTTCTTCTCCCGTGAAACTGTGGTTGGCAAGCGCCTCGATATTTTGTTTAATCTGTTCCACGCAGCTGGCCCCGATCAGCGCTGAAGTCACTAGGTAAGAATCCCCTTGATCGAAACTTCCTTTCGTCCGTCCGCGGGAGGAGGTACGATATTCCCTTCGATGGGCACGCCGTCCACAGTTAGAGCGATCGAATTGCCCTCGCCTTTCCGCTCGATGGTGATTTTGTAGACCACTCCGCGAAAGGTGCGGGTAGCGGTGAAGCCCGGCCAGCTCTTGGGAATCACCGGAGCAATCTCAAGGCCGTCGAGCGTGGTGCGCACGCCCAGAATCCACTGCACGATGGCGTAGTAATTCCACGCCGCCGTGCCGGTGAGCCAGGAGTTCTTGGCTTCGCCGAAGGTGGGCGCGTCCTTGCCCGCGATCATCTGCGCGTAGACATACGGCTCGCAGCGATGCAGGTCGCTGATCTCCTCGCGCGCCGAAGGGTTGATGCGGCTGTAGTAGTCGTGCGCCTGGTCGCCGTGGCCCAGCCGCGTCTCGCCGATCATGACCCAGGGATTGACGTGGCAGAAGATGCCGGCGTTCTCCTTGTATCCCGGCGGGTAGGAGGAGATTTCGCCGAGGTTGAGGTAGTACCTGGAGTAAGCCGGCTGCTGCACAACGATGCCGTGTTTGGTGGCCAGATGCTCGCGCGTGGCGGCCAGCGCCTTGGCGGCTTTGCCGTCTTCCAGGCCGATGCCGGCCAGCGCGCAGTAGCCGTTGGACTCGATGAAGATCTTGCCTTCCTCGCACTCCTTGGAGCCGATCTTGGCGCCAAAGTCGTCGTAGGCGCGCAGGAACCACTCGCCGTCCCAGCCGTGCTGGAGGATGACCTGCTCCATCTTGGCGACTTCGGCGAGATATGTGGCGGCCTCGGCGTCAAGGCCGCGACGGCTGGCGATGGCGGCCAGTTCGCGGCCGGCATGGACAAACAGGCCGGCGATGAAGACCGACTCGGCCACTTTGCCGTCCTTGTTGGTGGTGGTCTGGAAGCTCTGGCCGGGCGTGTCGGAGAAGCAGTTCAGGTTGAGGCAGTCGTTCCAGTCGGCGCGGCCGATCAGCGGCAGGCCGTGCGGCCCAAGCCGCTCCAGGGTGTAGTGGAAGCTGCGCTGCAGGTGCTCGTAGAGCGGCTGCTCCGAGCCGGGCTCGTTGTCGTAATGGACCGGCTCGTCCAGAATGCTCCAGTCGCCGGTCTCCTTCAGATAGGCCGAGACGCCGATGATGAGCCAGTGCGGATCGTCGTTGAAGCCGCCGCCGATGTCGTTGTTGCCGCGCTTGGTGAGCGGCTGGTACTGGTGATAGGCGCCGCCGGTCGGCAGTTGCGTGGCGGCCAGGTCGAGGATGCGCTCGCGGGCGCGCGCCGGCGCCATGTGCACAAAGCCCAGCAGGTCCTGGTTGGAGTCGCGGAAGCCGAGGCCGCGGCCGATGCCCGACTCATAGAACGACGCCGAGCGCGACATGTTGAAGGTGGCCATGCACTGATAGGCGTTCCAGATATTGACCATGCGGTTGGTGTGGATGTCGGGCGTATTGACCTGGAAGATGCCGAGCAGGCTCTCCCAGTACTGGCGCAGCCGCTCGAAGGCCGCATCGGCCTTCGCGGGGTCGAGATACTTGGCGATGACCGGCTTGACCAGCTTCTTGTTGATGGTCTGCGAGCCGGGAGGATCGAACTTCTGGTCGACGGGATTCTCATGGTAGCCGAGCACGAAGACGATCTGCCGCGTCTCTCCGGGCGCCAGGTCGAGCTTGACCTGATGCGCGCCGATGGGCGACCAGCCGTGGGCGATGGAGTTGGTGAGCTGGCCGGCTTCCACGGCGGCGGGCTTGTCCCAGCCGCGGTAGCGGCCCAGAAAGGCCTCGCGCTGAGTGTCGAAGCCAGCGCCGGGCTCGCGAGCAGGCGAAGTAGGCAAAGTGGTTGCGGCGCTCGCGGTACTCGGTCTTGTGATAGATCACGCCGTCTTCCACTTCCACCTGGCCGATGTTGAAGTTGCGCTGGAAGTTGGTGGCGTCGTCCTGGGCATCCCACAGGCAGAACTCGATGCTGGCGAAGGCGGAGATGTGACGCCTTGGTCGCGCGCTGGTTGGTGACCGTGAGCTGCCAGATTTCCAGGTTTTCGTCGAGCGGGACGAAGTAGCGGGTGTGCGCCTCGATGCCGCTGTAGTTCGATCCGATGACGGTGTAGCCCATGCCGTGGCGGCAGGAGTAGTCCTTGAGATCGTGGCGCGTGGGCTGCCAGGAGGGAGACCAGAACTCTTTCGATTCGTCGTCGCGCAGATAGATGTAGCGCCCGCCGAAATCCATGGGCACATTGTTGTACCGGTAGCGGGTGAGCCGGCGCAGGCGGGCGTCGCGATAGAACGAGTAGCCTCCGGCGGTATTGGAAATGATTCCGAAATATGCCTGGCAGCCCAGGTAGTTGATCCACGGCAAGGGCGTATCGGGTTGCGTGATCACATACTCGCGGTTTAGATCGTCAAAATGCCCAAACTTCATGATGCGTGCTCCCTCGGAAGAAACCGTGCTGCCAGTATAGCCCCTGGCGAAAATCTAATCAAACGTTTTTCTAGGGCATTTCGTGGCTTATTAAATTAATTTATTAAAGAGGATGGGCAGACTTGCGCGACCCAGCGTGAATGTGAAAAGGTATCTGCGCGAGAGAAATAGGGCAATCGGCCGCGTGTATACGGCGATCGTTTGCCAAGGCGGGCGAACTACGTTAGAAACGAGAGTTCATATGCATCTTCACGTTCTGGATATCGTCATCATCGTGGCCTATCTGTTGAGCACGGTGCTCATCGGCTACTGGGTTTCGCACCGCGCTTCGCAAAACATGCAGGACTATTTCCTGGGCGGCAACAAGATGCCCTGGTACGTGCTGGGCATCTCCAACGCATCGGGAATGTTCGACATCAGCGGCACCATGCTGCTGGTCTACTGGATGTTCATCTACGGCCTGAAGAGCGTGTGGATTCCCTGGCTGTGGCCGACCTTCAACCAGATCTTCCTGATGGTCTATCTTTCCGCATGGCTGCGGCGCTCCAAGGTGATGACCGGCGCGGAGTGGATCAAGACGCGCTTCGGCACCGGACGAGGCGCGCAGTTGTCGCACCTCATCGTGGTCATCTACGCTTTCGTCAGCATCATCGGATTCTTCAGCTACGGCTTCAAAGGCATCGGCAAGTTTGCCGCCACGTTTCTTCCCTGGCATCTGTCGCCCAATCAGTACGCCCTGATCCTGATCGCCATCACGGCGATTTATGTCATCAAGGGCGGCATGATCAGCGTGGTCATTACCGAGGTGGTGCAGTTCTGCATTCTTGTCCATCGCCTCGTTTGCCGTGGGCATCATCGCCATGATGAAGGTGGCGCCGGATACGCTGCACCGGATGGTGCCCGCCGGCTGGGACAACGTCTTCTTCGGCTGGCATTTGGGCCTGGATTGGTCCACGCTGCTTCCCGCGGCCAGCAGCAAGATTGCCCAGGACGGCTATGGCCTCTTCGGCTTCTTCGTCATGATGCTGTTCTTCAAGGGCGTGCTGATCTCCGCGGCCGGGCCGGCGCCTAACTACGATATGCAGCGCGTGCTCTCCTCGAAGACTCCGCGCGAAGCCTCGATGATGAGCGCCTGGGTGAACATCGTGCTCACCTTCCCGCGCTATTTTCTCATCATCGGACTTACCGTGCTGGCCGCGGCTTTCTTCACCGACAACATCCGCGCCATGGGCCCCAACATGGACTTCGAGCTGGTGCTGCCCATCGCGCTCGGCCGATTTGTTCCCGTCGGCTTGTTGGGCTTCCTGATCGCCGGTCTGCTGGCGGCCTTCATGTCGAACTTTGCGGCCACGGTGAACGCCGCGCCGCCGTACTTCGTCAACGACATCTACAAGCGCTATATTAACCCCGACGCACCGCCCAAGACCTATGTTCGCCTTAGCTACATCAGCTCCTTTGCCGTGGTGGTGATCGGCGTCCTCATCGGCTGGAATGTCACCTCGGTGAACTCCGTCGTGCTGTGGATCGTCTCCGGACTGTGGGGCGGCTACACCGCCTCCAACGTCCTGAAGTGGTACTGGTGGCGCTTCAACGGCTACGGCTACTTCTGGGGCATGGTCACCGGCATCGTATCCGCGCTGGTACTGGCGTGGCCGGATCTGCTGAAAAACGTGCCGGCGGTGCAGAGCTTGCTTGCCAGGTATTCCATCAATCTGGAAGTCTCGATCATCTTCCCGCTGGTGCTGGTCATCTCGTTGATCGGCTGCCTTCTCGGCACGCTGCTCACCAAGCCGGACGAAGACGAAGTGCTGAAGGACTTCTACCGCCGCGTGCGGCCATGGGGCTTCTGGGGGCCCGTGCTGAAGAAGGTTCTGGCCGAAGACCCCGGCTTCAAGCGCAACAAGGACTTCCCGCGCGACATGTTCAATATCGTCGTCGGCATCGTGTGGCAGATTGCACTGGTGGCGCTGCCGCTCTACATCGTGATCAAGGAGTTCCGGCGCGCCGCCATCACCCTCGCTGTCATTCTGGGAACGTCCGCAATTCTGAAGTTCACCTGGTTCGAACACTTGGGCGCACGCGAGGTTGAGACCGATCTGGCCGCTGCCGCAGACAGGTAACTGAACTTGACCTGATGGCTTCATTCCCGTAACGGATGGCAGCCGCCTGTTCTTTGCACACGGGGGCAACAGCACGCCGGAGATCAAGCTCGAGGAATAGCGCAGCCGCGCGTCGTTTCCTCGTTAGAAGTTCGTTGCAGGAGGAGGAAGCGTGCTGCTCACCACTTCCACCAGGCCAACGATTTCGCCCAGGCTGTTGCGTACAGGCGCCAGCACGGAGAGCATCCCCGGCGTCTTTTGAATGGTTGCTGGCTTGCCGGTTTTCAAAACCTCTTCCATCTCCGGCGCCATGGCTTGCCGCAAGTCTCCAAACGTCCAGTACTGGCTCAGGTTATTTTTGTTTTCAATGACGAGTTGGATGTCATGAGTGGTGGGCACCGGCATCCATAGATTTACATTCACGGGATAAGGCGCCAGCATGGCCAGTCGTATGAGAGTTTTTTTTGTTTGGATAAACGCTTCATTATTCACGTCGTAGTTATCGCCGGCCTGCCATTCGTCGCGGGGATCGCTATGCAGCATGTGCGCCAGCGCGCGCTCGGTCACGATGTGCTGACAAACATCGCCGTCGATCATAATGGTGGAGATGCGTGCAATCTCGTTTAGCTCCCGCTGCCGCGCGGCGACACCGGCTTCAGTCGCCGGGTCAACGGGGACGGCCGCCTGAGCTGAAAAAGCGGCCAGTTGAAGGCCTAGAAAAAGCGAAACGATTCTCTTCATTGCAAACCTCCTGCATGCTCCATGGTAAAGTCGTGCACACGCTGCCACGCATCCGGTTGCGGTGTTGGAAACTGCGCATCATATGGCTTCAGCGCATCGCCGATGTCGGTGTTGTTCCAATCCAAGACCCGGCCCGCAGGGGGCGGCGAAGGCGAATGGCTCCATTGGGCGAGTTCCGTGTTGTCAAACAAACGCACCACTTGCGCCTTGATCGCGTCCCGAGAGCCGCGCCTGGCTTCCATTTCCAGCAGGTCGAGATCCTGAACAGCATTCCGCTGCAATTTCAATCGAATGCTGGGGATTGGTTCTTCAAGACCGAAACGCTCTCCGGAATAGACCAGCGTCTCCGTACCGCCATCGGAAAGCGCCTCAAACGGTTTGGGGCCGGGGTCGATTGCCAACCAGCGCGTAAAACCGTCCACGCCCAGAATCCACGTCCGCAGCGGATCGTCCGCAATGGATGTCGAAACATCCTGGACCGACGTTGTTCCCCCATAGTTCCAAACCGTATCGCCGTGCTGCCTCAGCGCCGGCAGTTCGTCCGCGGCCCAGACAAACATCCCCCCGGCCGCGCACCACATATTGATGGCGTCTTTCAGATCGTGCATCTGCTGCTTCATGGTCCAGCTCACGTCCGCGCGCAACACGAAATGAACCGGAGTGTCCGCCGGCAGCGATTTCATCAGCAGATCGTGGTAGGTCTGGAGGTAGCTATAGTCCGATGGAAATCTCTCCTCATCGCCATCCCATTCAAATCCCTTGTAGCGCTTTTTCTGGTTGAAGAACATCTCGAATTTCGTATTCGTCCAGTTTCTCTCGCGGAAATGATGCTCCATCTCGCTCACAACATTGGTGAACTCCGCTTGATAGCCCGGTTCTCCCCACCACAAGTAATTCGCGGGCCACTCTGGATTGATCGGCAGGTACATGAACGGGATAGGCGCCGGTCCGCGCCGGGTGCGGGCGAAGGCGGAACCATCCAATAGCGGCCCGAACAACCGGTCGAATTTGTCCCAACTGACAACATGTTTCTGCGTGCCCGTGCCATCCAACTCCGGCACGAAATCAGGATCTACATGCCCGTTATGAGCGTAGCCCAATTGGTGAAACGTGCCTCGATTTTCGTAAAAGATCCGATGGTAGGCCTGGATCAACCGGAAGAGTTCGTCTTCTTGCGCGCGGCCCGAGCCGGCCAGCGCCTTGGGATACTGCTCGCGCAACCATCCGATGCCGTAGGAATTGGCGTCCACGTCGATCACATCCCGCGCCGGTATGACCGCGGGAAATACGGAGATGGTGAATCGCACTTTCTGGCCAGCTGCGCCATCCATTAGCCGCGCCTGGCCATGGTAAACGCCAGGCTTGGTGTTAGGAGCAATCCAGACATCCACCCAGAATGCGCGCGCTTTTTGTCCCTGAATCCCATTCTCTGGATCGGGCATTTGGAAGCTGTAAGGAAGATGCACCGGGACCAGCGCGTCGGGATAATAGTGCTTGTCGGGAGTGTTGAGATGAAACCACTCGCGGTACACATCCACCGGCTGCGATGATTCGATCGAGAGCTTGCAGTTGTTGCATGGATTGTCCGATTTGAAAACCAACTGGAAAGAAACATATCCCCCCCGCGCCGCCGATAGCCTGATCACATGGTCCCAGCTCGCTCCAGGTTGATCACTCGCCACAATGCCTCCGAAGGGATCGGGGCGGTGATACTCGGAAAGCACGGCGAGGTCAGATGCCCAACCGCAGGATCCGGACGCGAGCAACAACAGAACCAGTTTGAATGCTAATTTCAACATTTTGATGCTTCCTCTCCTACTTAGTGCTTGCTTCCGGTCGCGACTGGATCGATTTCGTCGCCGCGCAATTCGTAGCGCGGCGGGAGATAATCCGGGAAGGACTGAAGCGCGTCGTTCATAAACCTGCGAGCCTGGTCGTCGTGCCCAGCGTTTTTTTCAATTAGCGCCAGCAGGTAGCGGGCCCTGCCCCGAAGTGTAGGGCTGGCGTAGTCCATCTCCGTTCTGGCGAAACCCTCAAAGTGCGGAATCAATGCGTTGGCTTTGTCCGCCTGGCCCAGTTTTTCCAGGGAGAGGACCATGAAGAAGTTCTCGCCATTCCAACTATCCCGGTCGCCGGTGAGAAGTTCTATTCCGGCCGTACTCTGCCGATACGCCGCGGCGGCTTCATCCTTGCGCCCCAATGCATCCAACGTGCGCCCGATATAGTAATAGGCCCTGGGTGCGTTCTGGAACTCGAAGGTGTCCAGGTTAAGCGAGGCCGGCGGCTTGAGCACGGACTGGAAGAGAGAGAGCGCCTGAGTGTAGTCGCCATTATTAAAAGCGGCAGTGCCCATCCCATAACGAAGGCTGCGATATTCATCGCGAAGACCCGTGGAACGATGCCGGGGAGCGAACTTGTGCGTTTTCACGATTCGATCTGCATCGTCATAGCTGCCTTTGATCAGATATGCGTTGAGCAGGGCCATGATCAGGTCGTCATCCTCCGGAGTACGCTGGAGGGCCTTGTTGATCAAGGTGATCTGGTCGTCGAATTTTCCTGCTCTTGCATAGATGGAACTTAAATCATTGAAAGTGCGAACGTGGTCCGGTCTGAGCTCAACCGCCTTCTCAAGCTGCAAAGCCGCCTCATCTGTCTTTCCTTGAGCCGCGTAAGCCAGGCCCAGCTCGCGCCGCGCACTGAAGTTATTGGGATCAATCGCGATCGTGGCCTGCCATTGCGCGATCGCCTCGTCCGGGCGGTCGAGGAAGTAGAGCAGACATCCAAGGTTGAATCGCGCAACCACATCATTCGCATCCGCCTTAACCGCTTCCGACAATGGCGCTTCGCTCTCCCGGCGATACGGAAAGCGATCGAAAGTCCCTGCTGCGGCCTGGGCTTTCTTCAGATGCTCAGCCGCCGGCGCAGCTTCGCCCGACTGCTTCAGATAGTACGCCAGCGTGTAATAGAAAAGAGGTGATGTGCCCCATGGATCGCGGTTGTTCTGCTCCACCATGCGCAATATCTCGGCCGCTTCGCGCCAGCGGTGAACACCGCCATAGAAAATGGCCACGTCGATGGCCTCCTGGCTCTGCTCGCCCATCAGACGGAGTAATTCGCGCTTCGCATCCGCGTCGCCGTTTAGAAAATATCGCTCAGCATAGGCAAGGCGATCGGCGGGATCGATGCGCAATAACTCGGCCAATTGCCGCGCCTCTTCTTCTTTCTTCCCCTGGCAGCGCAACGTAAGAGCGTACAGCGTCCGCGCATTCAGATCGTAAGCGTTCGCCATGATGGCGCGATCGAGGTGCTCTGCGGCTTCCTGGAGCTTATCTCCTAGAAACGCCAATTTCCCCAGCTGATATTCGCGCTCGCCAAAATAGGCGCTCGCCGGCTCGACGTAGTAAAGGTTGCGCTCTGCGCTTCGGCTGTCGCCCAAAGCCAACTGGCTGACGGCCAGATAGTACCAGCCTTCATCCAGATACGGTTCGCGTTCCGTGGCCTTCGACAACTCGTCTACCGCTTCTTTGTAGCGGCCTTCGTTATAGTGATTGACGCCGAGCAGAAGGTGCGCACGAGAGTATCCGGGGTCGAGCTTCAACGCACGGTCGACAAAATCCTGCATCGCGTCTGGGTCCAATTCTTTGAGCTTGAACTCAGCCGCCTGCACTAACTCCTCGACGCTCATCTGTTGCGGCGCTTTCTCCGGATTTTCCAGTGCCTTGACAAAGGGGTTGTACTCTTTGCGTCCCGGGTTTTCGTCTGGGCGGAGATAGTTCATCACATCCTGGCCCGATGCGTCGGTTATGCGAACAGTAAGCCCCTTAAGCTCATCCGCATCGGTCTTGATTCCAGAGATCGTCTTTGAGATCGGTGCTCCGGGGACCAGATCGATGACGGTGTTCAGCAGTTCGCCATGTCTGGCGGTAACAACCAGCTTCGCTCCACGAAAAACGCGAGCGGGTGACAGGGCCAGCTTGACCTCTGAGTTCGCTCCGGCCGGATCGGGCTGGGCGGTCAGGTTCAGCGCCACGTCGCGCGTCATGGTGGTCAAACCGCCAATGCCGGCCACGGGAATCCACCACTCGCTCCAATTTTCCACCTTGTGGGGCTCTACCCACTCGTAGTGGCCGTCCCAGACATGCCGGCCGCTTTGCACCTCCATGCAGTAACCGGCGTGATCGGTATATTGATCTCTCATCTGATCGCCGACTTCACCGTAACCCATCGACCATAGCTTCATGCCCTGTACGACGCGCCGGTCGGCATAGCGGAAGACTCCAAAATCCTGGTCGAACTTGTAGACGCCCGCGAAGTTATCGTAGGTATCGATGCCGAAGACGCCCAGCATGTGCTTGTTGTTCCGGTCCCAGCTGAAATCAATTCCGTTGTAAATCGGCCAGTCGGAGACCAATCCCGACGTATGGCCGACGGTTCGCGTCATGGGGTAAATAAAGCGCGCCTTCTCCGAGGACGCCAGGTCGCCATTCGTCCAGATCATCTGCGGCATCTGGCTATCGTTCCCGTTGTAGCAAAACACGCTGATCTGCATGGCCGCCAGGCCCGGATAGAGGGTCGCCGACAGATTCACCTTCATGTGATAGACGGGGTCCGATTCGCTCAGCACCAGGGAAACGCTGCCGTCGGGATGCCGCACGATGGTGTTAGACCAGAATGGCTCCCCATGAAGCGTAAGCATGTGGGAATCGAAAGGACCGGTGATTTCAATGCCCGATATCGGCCAATCATTCCGGGAATTGAACATGGTGGGCTTGATGACGTCATTCCGGTAAAAAACCTCTTTCTTGAGAATCTTGTCGTATAGAGAAAAAAAACGGCCGCCCAACTCGGGAAGATAAGTGAGCTTCAGGTATTCGTTTTCTAGAACAATTGTTCGATAGGTCTTCGGCTTGGGACGATCATTCTGCGTCAGCGTCAAATAGGACGGAAATGGATATAGACCCCTTACCGTGGAAGCCGGAAACAAAGGCGGCTCCAGCTCCCGGCCCGCGGGTTCATAGGTCGGAATCACGAGAGTGCCCTCGGAGACGCTCACCGTAGCGCCAGCCGCCGGCCCTTCAGCCGCCACGGCATAGGATGAACATAAGAACAACGCGACGGTGAGATTGATAATAAATCGCACTTTCAATTCTTCTTCCCCTTTTTGTTCCGCATCGATTCACTTGCTCGAATTGTTTGAATGCTCTATTTGGCGAAGAGTGGAGACGGGCTCAGATCGTCCCACGAAAGCTGATATGTCCGTGCCGCAAGATTGTGGGCGGCGGCAAACTGGTTCCTTGCCGCAGCGATCGAGTTTACCCAGGTTCCGAAGGGAAGCAATTTTTCGCGATACACAAGATAGCTCATATCAACGGTACGGTCAGGCAGGTGGTCCTTCACGTCATCCAGTTCGTGCAGGAATTTGCGGCCATTAGCCTCGGCAACACGGGGTAACCAGCTAACGTCCCAGGTTACGATGGCGCTTTGCAGAGCTTCGTTACGCTCCTTCCAGATGGCGGTTGCAATATCAAGCGCCTGGTCAACATCTTTGAGAGCAGTCTCCGGCTTGAGGGCCTTGGCCTGATCGGCAGCGGCCAGATCGAGATCCATGTCATGGATTCCGGAAATCATATCGAGATTCTGCCGATATAGATTGGCGATGGAGAAATAGACTTGGAGATTATAGCGGTTAAACTGAGACCGCTCCATGTTCTCCTCGAGCAGCGCCTCGAGATTCTCGTTTTCGCGCAATCCATCCGCCGCGAGTTGAATCCGTTTTGCGCTCTGAACGGACCATTCCGAATGGTAGCTGAGATCGGGTGAAGGCGCGGGGGGCATCGGAAGCGTCTGATCATTGGCGGGCAGAGGTGTCTTATAGATTTCGTAAGGTCCTCCCCAGATTGGCTTACGGGCATTCGACGGCGCCGTGTCCCATGAATCCGACCATGACTGTGCCTGATAGCTCATCATCCGGTAAGCGCTGCTCATGCTAACTACGTCCGGTCCGTAGAACAATGGATAAAAAGTGTTCATAAGTTCTTCAGGACTTGTTCCCGGATGCCAACCCGCTGCGGCTCCGGCAACATATCCCAACCAGAAGGTCTCAGGGTGAAGTCCCATATCGGCCCAGCCACAATCGATATCTCCAATCAGGCTTGTATTCACTCGGGAAGAATTAAAGGAGATTGTATTCATTACGTCATTCACCCTGGGGGTGGTGTTATCCGGATCTGGTCCATCCTTCACGAGCGGATGAAGGAGGCCCGCTTGCGGTATTAAAAAGTAATCCGGAAACCACTTTTCTTCGCCTTCGGTTGAGGTAAAGATCATCTGCTTGATTCCGAGACGATGGAATTCCCGGTCGAACTCCGGCCCATATACCTCTCCGTTCACCACATAGGGCGGCAGCGCTTTAAGGTCGCTCGGCTTCATGGGGAACTCGCCCCAGATGATGACTGTCCTCCCACGATCATGCAGATACTGTCCGGCCTGATTCACGAAATAAGCAAATATCCTCCCTTGAGAACCCAGGGTTTTTTCCATATCGGTTTCATTACATTGGGAATTATGCGCCAACCCGAGATAATACGGTTCGTCGGTCGAAAGGAAGAAATGCTTTACGCCACGATTGGCATCCAGCAGATCCTGGTACATGCCCTCCAGCAGTTTGTAGGAATCCGGATTGGTGGCGCAAATCTCGTAATTGCTGTCTGGAAATTCGCGCAATTTGGCATATTCCGGATGCTTGAGGATGAAGGCGATGTGAGCCGGTCCGTCGAGATAGGGTATCAGTTCGATATGATAGCGCAATCCGTAATCGGTAAGTTCCTGTAACTGCGCCGGGCTGAGCGCGTAAGGCTCGACGACTGCTGGTGCGCTCTTATATTGAAAATGTCCTTCCAATTTGATAACAAGTCCATTGATCTTGTAAAAGGCGGCTTGCTTCATAGCCCGCTTGAGTTCATCCATCTTCTCCAGATGATGGGCATCGTCCCAGTAGATATGGCGAAGTTGAAGGTCGGGCCAATCTTCGATCGTTCCTTCCGGTAGCCACAGCGTTCCCATCTTCGGGCGCAATAACTGAATGAGAGTATCCACTCCGTAGAAGAGCCCAGTTGGCGCATTGGCGGTAATGGCAACTGCCCCTTGATGCAGATCGATCCGGTATGCCTGTTCCTCCAGTGCGCTCCTATCGATGTCTTGCGCATCGCCTATCGGCACGCTACCTGCGGCAACATGCAGCGATAGCACACCCGAGGAGCTTCCATGCGCGTCCAACGTTATGTGAAATCTCTGCGAGAGTCCTTCGCGCAGTGCTTCCACTGCCACATCGTTCGAGGGGACACTGGAGTCAAGACGAAGTTGCCAACCATCTCCGAATGAAATGTCTCCTGCATTCAGAGATACCTTTTGCGGCTGGGGAATCACAGTGTATCCACGTGCTAACAGAGGGGAAACCGTCTGTGACAGCCCACTTGAGCAGAAACATCCGAGCACAGCTACAACCGTGAGGAATTTCATATTCTTCTGCCTTTCGCCAAGGCTCTTTGGGAGCCGCTTGCACAGTTCCCGGCCAGCGCGACCGAATCAAATGACCTGTAGAACTGGAGGTGATGACGAGCTAATGCACATGTAAGGCGCTTGTGCTGCAGAACCAGAACCTTACTTCAAGCCGGGAGGTATGTCCCTTGGCGACTAAGGCCGATGCGGCTGCTCGCCGCACCGGCCCCAGACATGTTGAATATGTTAGTCAAGACAAGCTCAGAATTCGAGCTTGCCTAGGAATTGCACAAAGCGCCCCGCAGTCGGGTAATTTGGAGGAGTGCCTACCGTGCCGTTGATTTGTCCTGCCTGGTTCGGCAGGCCGAGGTTGGTATGGTTGAGTACGTTGAACACCTGCATCTCTAGATCGAGCTTCATGTGTCCGCCGATGGGCGTCACCTTGTAGAGGGTTCCGTCCAAATTCGAGAAGCCGGGACCGGTCATGTAGTTCCTAGGTATGCCATTCAGCGTGTCCCGGCCATAGTTGTTAGGATCAACGGCCGCGTTGTCGCGGCACAGGTATGTTTGCCCAGCGTATGCGGTTGCGCCTACAGGTGTTCCGCAATTCCCGCCTCCAGAGGGATCCCAGATGCTGTAATCGAACCACATCTCCCGCGTGCGCTGGCTCTTGGGCAGAATGCCGCCCGGATGGAGCGCGTTTGGCGATAAGGTAAGGTTGTTACCGCTGTTGTTAATCCCGGGATTGGGGCTGTAGTACGGCGAGAAGAACAACCCGCTGTGCCACATATAGAAGGCCGAAACGTTCCAGCCGCTCACCACTTCATTGACCGCTGTGTTGGAATTAGCAAGGAAGGGCTTGTCCTTGCCAAACGGAAGTTCATAGTGACCGTTGACGACGAAGGTCTTCTCAGGAATGTACGAGTCCGGAGCATAGATGGCCCTCAACCTTTGAACCAGCGGAGCGTTGTTAGTCAGAGTCGCCGGCTGCAACTCAAGCCCGCTAGAGGAATTGGCCGTTCCTTCCGAAGTGCCGAGCGACCTTCCATAGGTGAAGTAACTTTGCAGAATGAAGGAGCCTCTGAATGTGTGCTTGATTTCAGCCCTTCCCTCGTTGTGGTTGGAATAGCCGACAAATCTGAACTCATCCATTGAGTCTTCATTCCCGACGGAGTAGATCGGGTACGGGAGCCCCGAAGTCGGGGTCAGAGTTGAAGGCTGGAGCGAACGCGGAAGACTCGCGTTGATGGGATCGTAGTCGGGCAAGCGGCCACCATGGTTGCCTACGTAGCTCACGCTTGCGGCAAAATTGCCGGGTAAGACGCGTTCCGCGGTCAGGTTCCACTCCTGCGCCCGCTGTGCCTTGTAGTTTGGATCCCAGGCTTCCACACTCCAGCCACTGCTATTGGTGATGTTGGTCAAGGCCGGCGTGACGAAGTCAAGACCCAATTGGCGCGGGTTTACATAATTCGACGGAAGCGTAGTGCAGTCGCACTGGTTTTGCCACCCTGCTGTGGTGTAGGCGGGATTGATGGGAGCAAACGGGAACCCGATCTCCGGCGCCCAGTTGCCGTCAGGAGGACCGTAACCTTCGCCCATGCTGGGGTCGGTTGCGGGGAAGACAATGGTTGCCCATGGATCGTTGAGACGCGTGTTCGAGTGATACTGCGCCAGCGGCATTGTCCAGTAGTACATGCCGTATCCTCCGCGAATGACGGTCTTGTCGTTGAGTTGATAGGCAAAACCGAGCCGCGGCGCCCAATTGTTTTTCGGCATGTTCCACAACGAGCTCGAAACACCGGCCTGGGAGGCAGTTTCAACCGGCAGGCCGGCTGCCTCGTCGGCCAGAAGGCCTTCCGCATTGAGAGTCTGGTGTTGAGCCGCCCCGGAATCGGGGATCATCACAATGGGTGACGTCTGTTGGAACCACGTCGGATACCCTGGTGTCCCCGCGGAAACGCAGCTACCTCCGCCGAGGGCTGCGGGGATGACGCAGGCTGCATTGTGATTGAAGTCCACATCAGCCGACAGGCCGCCCGCGTCTTCATACGGGCTCCAATACTCCCAGCGCACGCCAAGGTTGAGGGTAAGACGAGGGCTCACCTTGAAATTGTCCGTCGCGTAGCCGGCGTAGTCCGTCTGGTGGGTATGGAAGACGGGTTGTTGATTGTATTGGGTTACGTCAACGTCGCCGAGCAAAAAATCGGCCAGGCTGGAGCCTGTATACGCTGTGTAACCGGCAGGGTTTGCAGCGCCGGGGTTTGTGGACGATCCGGCTGTCTCGAGAGCGGTAAAGGCGCCGTCGAAGAAATAGTCTCCGCCGGGGCTGTTAAACTGCGCCGAAGTCACCCTGGTGTTGGTCACCTGAAATCCGAATTTCATCTCGTGTCTCCCGCGAATCCAGGAGTAGTTATCGCCGAGAGTGATGTCCTGATTGGGTGCCCAGGTTGGATTTTGATCCTGAATCGTGGAAAAGTTGAAGAAATTGTTTGGATCAGCGGGGTAAAAGGCAGGCAATCCGACAAGGCCCGGATATGAGGGCAGCACCCCACCGGAGAGCCCAGTCCCGAGCTGCGAAAGTGGCGGCCAGATTCCAGGCTCCGGGCCAGAATAGTTATTGAACATCTGTATGCCCACGCGAGCTTCGTTGACCATGTGCCCACCGATCGGCGAGGTGTAGGAGAGAACTCCATTGTGTCCGGATCTGATCCCTACATTTGGGGTGAGGAGTGCTCCTTGACTTCCGCCTTCATCCGGAGTGAGTATGTTATCGCTGATGTTCGTATACCGGGCAGAGAGCAGATTCTTACCGATGAGCTGGTCAATTTTTATGGTGTACCGCAACTCGTTGTCTGTGTAGTGTGCATTCGGGTTGATCCAGTCGAATCCATAGTTGAATTGCGCGGGGTCAATCTGGCCGGCGGTGTTTACATTCACATTGGGCGCGGGCATGAACGACATGATCTTCGCGGCAATCGGGCTGATGCCCGACGTAATTTTGTTCCCCGCAAACTGGGTGCGGTTAACATAACCCGTAGCCGGATTGTAAACGCCGCTCATGGGGTCGTAGATCGTAATATTTCTCGTGCCTGTCGAATCTAACAGGTCGGAGAAATCTCCCTGTTCCCAGTTCGTCTGGTAGACCAGTTCCTGATCCGGCTTAATTTTGTGATTAATTTTCTTCTCCACATCGAAGTAGAAGAAGGTCTTGTTCTTGCCGTTGTAGAGCTTTGGAAGCAGCACGGGACCGCCCAACTGGCCGCCAAAATTGTTGAAGACGTTATGAGGATGATGAGCGCCTGGGTAATATGAGTTGTACTGCCAGGCCTCAAACCCGCCGTCCTGATATGATCTCGTCCGCTTGGCCGTGGAACTGGTTGGTGCCGCTCTTGGTGACCACCTCCACCACGCCCGGCGTCGCATATTCCGCTCCGCCGTTGGAGGTGGTGACTTTCAGTTCCTGAATGGTTTGCAAAGCCTGCGGTGTGATCTGCAAATCGTTGGTCATCCTGTCGTTGGCGGACTCGCCGTCCACCTCGAAGGTCATCGAGCCGCCGGGGATGCCGTTGACGCGCGTATAGCCTGCTCCCTGCCCGCCATAGCTGTTCGCAACCACGCCGGGAGTGAAAGCCACAATACTTAGAAAGTTGCTGTCTATTACGGGGATCGTTTCGATGCGCGTAGTTTCTTTGACGTCGGATACGGTCCCGTCCGCCGCGTCGACGAGCGGCGTGGCATCGGATACGGTAACCACCTCCTGCACCTTGCCCGGCATCAACTTAGCGTCGATGACCGCTTCCTGCGCAACCCGCAGCGTGAGTTTCACCTCCCACGCGTCGAACCCCGGAGCCGTAACTTTGACGGTGTAATCCGTCGGACTAAGAGCGGTAAAGGTGTAGTAACCGTCCTTGTTGGTTGCCTGAGTGGTCTGCTCTGCGGTTCCCTGGTTGACCAGAACGACAGTCGCGTTCTGGAGCACTGCGCCCTTGCTGTCGGTGACGGTCCCGCGGATCGTGCCGTTGGCTATCTGGGCATGACCAGTGAGACAAAAGACGAAGGCAACGAGCATTGCCAGCGTCAGTGATTGTCCGGGATATCTGCGAATCATCGGTACTCCTCCTCAATTTGCGTCTTGACCTGTTCTGAACGTGTAAATGTTATGAGTACCCAGATTGGCAATCTGGACCTCGGCGTTAGGACTGAGCGCGCCAGTTGAATCGGCAGCGATGCCAGTTACGCTTCCGGTGGTCGCCTGTCCCAAAAAAGGGGGATGCAACAGCAGGAGCTTAGTGACAAGCAGTACTGGCAGCGCGGCTGTCAACCTGATCTCAGGAAACGGTTTCATAGCGAATCCCCCGCGTCAACAACATTCCATTTGCCTCTAAAGCACGCTTGATTCATTATGAACGCAACCTTGAACAGCATCGGACCGTTCCGAAAACAACATAGTCTTCTGCCGCGAGCTTATTTGGACTATACATAAACGTTTTAGTAGTGCATGTCAAGCAAAATATTCCAAATAATTTTGGGGATGAAAACGGCGTCGCAAAGAAAGCAGCAGGGACTCGAGCCGAGATGCGAAAGTCTTTGCGAAGCGCGCTATCGTGTTCCAAATGGTCAGCTAGGGGCTGTATGTCGCTGAATTCTATGTATAAACTGGCGGAGGCGCCATGTTCTACGCCGCCATCGGCCCGCACGATTTGCGAGTTTAGACGTGTGCGATTTGACACGCGATTAATTTGTATTCTTGCTTGACATGCGCTACTAAAACGTTTATGTATGCAAGATAATCGAAACGAACTCGTGGACTCCTGGTATGTCAAAAACGAATACCGGTAGTGAAATTTGAATTGGAAGTGAGGAGAATGGATATGCGGTCAAGTAAGCTGGGCAGAATCAATCCGATACGAGAGTGTCGGCTATCATTGCAGATCAAATTCATAGCGTTGGCCGCGATTGCCCTGGTGGCGTTCTGCGGCGTCAACCTCATGGCGCAGATTTGTCCACAAAATGCAAATTCAGTCGCTAGTAATCGATGCTTTCCCGTCACGACGAACGGCATCTACACTTACAGCGACCAAATCAGTCTGGACGGGCTAACCGGTGCTCAGATTAGTTTTTTTGCCAATAATTTCACTGGCGGGCAGAAGCAAACAGCCGCGGATGCAGCTACCTTACGCGGATACAACTCAAACTTCCTGATCCTGCACTATCGCTTGTCGGAGATGCTGGGCTACGGAGTTTGTGACTCGAACGGAAACCCGACAGCAACCAACCCCGTGCAGATTATCGACACATCCTCGGGCAACTGGGGCATAGAGTGGCCCTGGTCAGACAATACCGCCAACCCACCAACCCTGACTACGCCCTGGCCTGGGGGATCACCGGAGGAGTCCTCGTGGTATGCCGGCGTGAATGCACCAATCGCAAATGATCCAACCCCAGGAACTCCGTACACATATAGCGGGTCACCGTGGGTATACGAATGCAGTGAGCAGCATTACCTTATGAACATCGGCGACTTGTCCTCCACGGGCTGGCCAGCTTACTACAGCGGGCTGGTGCTCCAGGAGCTCCAGGATAATAACGACGATGGCGTCTTCGCTGATAGTTTCAGCGTTCCCAATCAATGGGGAGACTGGAACCCGGCCTTGCCGATCATCGACAGCGTCTTTGAAAACACTTGGTCGGCGAACATGCACAACTATACCGACTATCTCATGGGCAATCCCATTGGCAGTCCCAAATATTCGAATCCCAATGCTTTCAATGGCAATTACCTATGGATACCCAATGTAGGAAGCTGGATTGTGAATCGCGACATCACCGACTACACAAATGTCGACGGCGTGATGATCGAAGATTTCGCGGAATACGGCAACGAGAACTTCCTGGCGCCATCCGACTGGGCGTTGCAGATGAGCCGCGCGATCATGCTAACCAATCTCAACAAGATCATGATCTATCAGAACTATCCCGTCCCTTACCACCACGCAGGCTACGAGCGCCTCTTTGACACTGCAAGCTATCTGCTGGTGAAGGGAAACTACACTTACATGAACATGAACGCGGCGGGGCCGGTGCAATGGTGGCCGGAGTATAACATCCCCATTGGAGCGCCTACGCAGGCGCTGCCCAGCACCGTAGGCGCCACCAGCACAACAGTCTCCGCAATCTCCGCATTCCAGATGACATCCGGGAGCGGCAATACCTATTATCAGCGCACCTTCCAAAACGGGTTAGTCATGGTGAATCCAACCGCCAATGACACCGGCCTGATCGGCCTGGGTGGGACGTATTACATGGCTGTCAACGATCCAGATCCGAACGAGGGCGTCGTTCCCGCAAGTGGGGTCCCTACCGGCCAGATCACGTATCAGGCTGTGCAATATGTCGACCTTCCGCCATGTCCCACGTTCAACGGGGTGGGAGGAGGCAATTGCGCGGCCATTCTGCTGAATTCGGCCGCTGGCATAGGCAATTTGCTTGCGCCCACAGTGACGGTGACGCCGTCCTCACTGAACGTCGCGCCGACTGCGTCTCTTTCGGTGACGGTTACCGTCAGCGGAACCGGTATCCAGCCCACCGGCTCGGTGACACTGACGAGCGGAAGTTACAACTCCGGGGCGACAGCCCTGACGAATGGCAGTGCAACAATTAACATCCCCGGGGGGACGCTGGCATTCGGCCCCAACACGCTGTGGGCCACCTACACCCCCGACTCCACGAGTTCTCCGATTTACTATGGCGCCACGGGTATCTCTGCGCCGGTAACGGTGGCGCTTTACCTGACCGGGCCGAATGGCGAATTCGATTGGACCTGGATGGGCGGAAGCAGCACGGTCCCATCCGCGGGCGTCGGCCAGAACGGAGTGTACCCCGCGCAGCCGGGACCACCTGCAAGCAATGCAATCTATCCCGGAGGCCGCGAATCGCCTTATATGTGGGCAGACAATGGCGGCAATATATGGCTCTTCGGAGGAGGCGGTTACGACTCCGCGGGCAATAGCGGCTTTCTCAACGACTTCTGGGAGTTCACTCCGTCTACGGGCATGTGGACCTGGGTGGGTGGAAGCAACTTAGCCGGTGGCACCGAGGTGGACTGCGGGCTAGGTTGTTTTGCTGCTCCGAACATTCCTGAGGCTAACGAGATGGGCGCGAACTGGACCGATCTCAGCGGCAATTTCTGGCTTTTTGGAGGCTGGGGATCCAAAGGTACCGACATGTGGGAGTACAGTCCGACCAAAAACGAATGGGCCATAGTGGGCGGAAGCTTCACGGGCACGAGCGGGGTGTACGGCACGCAGGGTGTGGCAAATGCCGCAAACTGGCCCGGATACCGCGGCAACCCGGTTTCAGCCACCGACAGCAACGGCAACTTCTGGCTCTTTGGCGGGTATGGCATCGATTCCGTCGGCAATTGGGGCGATATGAACGATCTTTGGGAGTTCACTCCTTCCACGAGGCGTGTGGACCTGGGTGAGCGGCAGCAACCAGAATGGCGGTTACCAGTCGCCCGGCAGCTACGGCACGCAGGGAGTGCCCGATGCCGGAACTCCCAACGTTCCCCCAGGCCGGGATAGCATGAGCGCCTGGATTGACGGCAACAATAACTTCTGGGTCTTTGGCGGCGAGAACGCCAACACTAACGCCGTTTATAACGATCTCTGGGAGTTCACTCCTTCCACGGGTCTATGGACCTGGGTCAGCGGAAGCAATGCGACCGGCGCCACCGGCGTGTACGGCACCTCTGGGCGTGGCCGCCCCCACCAACGTTCCCGGATCACGCGATAACACGGAGAGCTGGACCGACAGCAGCGGCAATCTCTGGCTCTTCGGGCGGAAATATCGGCAGTACAACATTTGTCAACGACCTGTGGGAGTTTACACCTTCATTGAACGGCGGTGCGGGTGAATGGATATTAATGGGCGGGAGCAGCACCCCAGACCTGGCAGGCTCGTACAACACACTGGGCACAGCTACCGTCGGAAGCACGCCTGGAGCCCGCGAGGCCGGATGGAGCGTAACCGACTTCTACGGTAATCTTTGGCTCTTCGGGGGACTGGGCTACGACTCTGTCGGCAATCAAGGCGACCTCAACGATCTGTGGGAGTACAAGCCGCCTACGGTTAGAACCACACCAACCGTGACAGCGACTCCAGCCGCATTGAGCATCACCACGTCGCAGGATCTAGCCGTGACGATTGCTGTCAGCGGTACCAGCGGCACGCCCGGCGGTACCGTCATCCTGAGCGGCGGCGGCTACACCTCAACGGCTGCAACTCTCGTCAACGGCAACGCAACCATCAACATCATCGCGGGCGCACTGGCTGTCGGCAGTGACGCGCTGACCGTCAGCTACAATCCGGCGAACACATCGGTCTATACTCCCGCATCCGGCACGGCCACCGTTACCGTGACGGCGTTTGTCCCGCAAGACTTCAGCATTGGCGGTTCGGAAGTCACTCTGGCGCCAGGGGCAACTAGTGGAAACACCTCGACCATAACAATTACGCCCAGCGGCGGCTTTACTGGCAACGTGCAGTTCATCGCCACGATTACCAACAGCCCCACCGGAGCCGTGCAACTGCCCACTCTGAGCTTTACGACCAACCCGGTGAGCATTTCCGGAACAACTGCCGGAACAACAACTCTCACCATCACAACCACTGCGCCCATTTCACCGACCACCATCAGCAAGGGCCCTGGTTCCTGGTACACGGCCGGTGGCGCGACTCTAGCCTGCCTTCTGCTCTTCGGTATCCCGGCTCGGCGGCGTTCCTGGCGGACTATGCTCGGAATACTGATGCTGCTGTTAGCCTTGGCAGGTGGCGGCATCTCCGCCTGCAGCACGAACACCTTCGTTACTCCGGAGACTCCCGGCACGACGGAGGGAACTTACACCATCACCGTGATTGGCACGTCAGGAGCGATCACGGAGTCGGGCACTGTCTCTCTCACCGTACAATAAGTGGCCCGCGACGCAAGAAACGGGACGTGATGGCGAAATCGCCATTACGTCCCGGCGGGTGCATTGAATGCAGGAATTACAACTGGACCGGGCGCGCAAGATATTTTGCGAAATTGGTCGATAAGCAATTCAACTCACGGAAATAGACTTAAATATAGAAATCTTTGCCTGGAGCGGCGACATGAAAAATGCAATCTCAAGGCGTGATGTTTTGCGATGGACGCTGCTGGCGGCTGTAGGAGGTCAAATCAGGACGGCGTCTGCTCTGGGTGCAATTGGAATCGACGGCGATACTTCGCTGCCTTCCGGCCTCGATGGACAACACATCAAGGACACAACTTTCAGGTTCATCGAACAATGTTTGCGGGAAGATGGAGGATATTCTCCGTCGCCAGACCCAGCCTACTCAGGCTTTGCCGATACCTCCATGAGTGATCTGGCAGCCGTTGCCTACGCCGCAATCCTGGCCAGGCAAGTCAACTGGCCACTTAAGCACAAGAAAAAGTCGGCGGAGTTTATCCAGCGCCACCAGCAGCCGGACGGTGTTTTTGTTAATCATGACGGCAAAATGGATCCTAAGTCCGACCTCGCAGTTCTTTACAACACCGTGCAAGGAGTCGTCAGCTTACGCGCCCTGGGAGAGAAGCCGAGAGTCAATCCTCAAAAAGTGATGGATCGATTCTTTGTTGACCAGGCTTTTTCGAAACTACCCTGGTACACCACAAGTTTCTTTCCTCTGTTCTATGCTGCCCTGGACACGGATTTTCCAAGCGAATACCGGCTCGCGCTTGAGCGCCACATGACCGAAAACCAGGCCGCGGATGGTTATCTGCAAGACCATGTGGCCGCTACCTTCCACATGGTCCATTTTTATCGGCTGATTGGCCAGCCAACGCCGAAGGGCGATGCAATTGTGCAGCGCGTACTTCGGGATCAGCGACCCGATGGAGGATGGCAATTGAAAGAGGATCAAAGATGGGATGTGCATTCCTGCTTCGATGCCGTCTTTGTTCTGCGCCAAATTGGAAGAAATTCCGAGCCATGCCGTGCCGCAATCGACAAAGCCGCCAACTGGGCGCTTGGCTGCCAAAATGCTGACGGCGGATTTGGCCATTATCCTGGATGGCATTCCGATATGGACGCGGTGTACTTCCAATTGGGAACGCTGATCCAAACCGGTCGCATCCCCGGAACCAACTTCGATCTCCCCGACGGGGAAGTTCTCGGCTGGGGAGACGTGATGAAACCGGGACGGATCTACTTAAAGAATTAGGGCTCCCATCCGCGGATGCGCCTGTTGAATTTGCGTGACGAACCTTTGTGTATGCAGATTGATCTCTTACCCGCAGCGAAATTGATCTGTATCCTCCATTGGTTCTCATTTCCCGCTAAGCGGTAAGTTGGAAATCGGAAGGCCTAAACCCATGCGTCGAGTTTTCACTTTTTTCGTCCTCGTCCTGACAGCCCTCGCCCTCAATGCCCAGAACAATCTTCAGCCTGATCCGCCCCACCGCGAATGGAAGGCGTCGTGGATCACCCATCCAACCGCATCTTTGCACGATCCCCTTGTGCTGCACTTCCGTCGCACACTCTCGCTGGCTGCCGTTCCCGCCAGCTACCCGGTCCGCATCAGCGCCGACAACCGCTTCATTCTGTTTGTGAACGGCCATCGGGTGGGCGACGGCCCTGCCCGCGGCGACCTCGGCCATTGGCGCTACGAGAGGTTTGATCTGGCGCCGCTGCTCCAACCGGGCGAGAACCTCATTACGGCAACGGTCTGGAACTTCGGCGTCTACGCGCCCACCGCGCAGATGAGCGACCGCACCGCCTTTCTGCTGGAAAGTGAAGCCTCCGATAATTCTTCCATCAGCACTCCCGGGGGCTGGCTGGTGGAACAGGAGGCCGGTCAGCGCCCGGTGCCGCGCCTCGCCAGCGACTTTTCAATCCAGATGCTCTCCGGTCCCGGAGAAGAAATCAACGCCGCGCTTTACGACTGGGCGTGGAATAATCCCACAGCCGCCGGCGCATCCTGGCTTCCTGCAGCCTCGCCCATCCGCGAATGGATAGGCCCAACGGACAACAAGGCTTACTCTGCCGACGCCGACAGAAACAATACATGGGGCCTGGTTCCGGATTCTCTCCCTGCGATGGAGTACCTGCCTACCAGTCCCGGCAAGGCTGTCCGCACTGACCTCCCAGGCCTTGGCAGCTTTCCTTCCAGCGCGGTCACTGTCCCTGCCGCCGCGCACGTCCACCTGTTGCTCGATCGCCAGATGCTCACCACCGCCTATCCGCTGCTTATCGTTTCCGGCGGCAAGGACGCGCGCATCACACTCACCTACGCCGAAGCCCTCTTCGACAAGGACCTGCACAAGGGCGACCGCGACGAAGTGGGCGACCGTGCAGCCCGCGGCCTTACTGATAGATTCCTCCCCGATGGCGGCGCACATCGCTCTTTTGAGCCGTTATGGTGGCGCACATGGCGCTATCTGGACCTCGACATTGAGACCGCGGCCGAGCCGCTCCAGTTGGAGTCCCTGACTGCCAACTTCACCGCTTACCCGTTCAAGGAACGCGCCACCTTCCAATCCCCCGATCCGGAACTCGCCAAAATCTGGGAGATCAGTTGGCGCACCGCACGCCTCGACGCCCATGAAACCTACATGGACACCCCTTACTACGAGCAACTCCAATATGTGGGCGACACCCGCGTCCAGGCCCTCATCTCGTATGCTGTGACGGGCGACGACCGGCTCGCCCGGCAAGCCCTGGAAGCCTTCGACAACTCCCGCACCGCTAATGGGATTACCCGCAGCCGGTACCCCAGCTCGATGCCTCAGTTCATTCCTCCGTTCTCTCTGCTCTGGATCGGCATGGTGCACGACTACTGGATGTACCGGCCCGATCCGGAGACGGCGCGCGGCTTTCTCCCTGGATCACGCACAATTCTGGCCTGGTTCGCCACGCACGAACAGCCCGACGGCCTGCTCCACAAGCTGCCCTGGTGGAGCTTCATTGACTGGGTCCCTTCAGGAACCATCCCCACCTACGACGCAAATGGCGAATCCTGCGTAACGACGCTTCAGTACCTCGGCGCGCTGAACGATGCCGCCGATCTCGAAAAGGCCCTTGGCGACCCGGTACTCGCCGCCCGCTACCAGGACCGCGCTGCACATGTGCGCTCGGGCCTCGCCGGCAAATGCTGGAACAGCGAACGCGGCCTGTTCGCCGACAATCCGGACCAGAAAAAGTTTAGCCAGCAAGGCAACATCCTGGCCGTCCTCTACGACGCCGTGCCCAAAGACCAGCAGCAAGCTGTCCTGCGCCAGATGCTGGCCATCGCTCCAGGCGATATTCGCCCCGACGGCATTCTGAGCGGCTCGTACTATTTCCGCTTCTACCTGGCGCGCGCCCTCGAACATGCCGGCATGGCAGATGAATATCTAAGCTCCCTCGACCCTGGCGGAAGTTGCTGCCTCTGCACTTCAGCACCTGGCCTGAGATTCCCGGCAACACCCGCTCCGACTCCCACGCATGGACCTCGCATCCCATATACGACCTGCTAACGCTGGTAGCAGGCATCGAGCCGGCCAGCCCCGGCTTTGCCACGGTCCGGATCGCTCCTCACCTGGGCAACCTGCCTTCGCTCGCAGCCACTTATCCACATCCCGAAGGCACTATCGAGGTGGAGTATCACCGCCAACGCGAAGCCCTGAACGCAACCATCACTCTGCCTGGCAAGCTTACAGGCAGCTTCGTCTCGGGCAACAAGATTTGGCCTCTCAAGGCGGGCGCAAATCGGATCCAGGCCCCCTTTGCCGCCACCGGTTTCATACGTCCACGAGAAGCCACTCTTCGACCGCAGTGACTTCACGCCCATCCGTCGTCAGCGGCGGTCACGGCAAACTGAGGTAACTCGACAGGCTTTTCTCCAGAATAAAGTTCACCGATTCATGCCGCCAGTATTCAACATTACTTAATTTCTGGATCAAAGGAGTCGCTTCACGTCATGAACTTCAAATGGAACTCCCCCGGCATGCTGCCTTGTGCGGCCGTGACCAGCGTCGACCTCACTCCAGGTGGAACAGGAGGTAATTTTTCCTGCAACTCCAATCCTGGTTCCGTGGGACATTGCGCGGACATTCTGCTGAAGAATTCAAGCTGCTGAACTACGGCAGTGAAGAAATTCCAGGCCAGTCGCGAGCTCAAAACATGCCTCCGCAATCGAAGAGCTTGTAAGGTTTGCTGGACGGTTTTGCTTTCTTGAACTGGACGTCTTTCAGTCTGGCTCCAGCCATTCGAAACCTCGTCACCCGTGTCTGCGATGCCCACACGGATGCCCGCTTTTTATCTGGTTTCGGCTGGATTGGTGTGGATGGGGTTGGTCAGGCTATTTTGTAACTTAATGATTTTATTAGGTCGACCAGATGCGTGTAGATGAGCCTGGACACAAATTGGCTCCTCAGGTAGGACTCGAACCTACAACCCTTCGGTTAACAGGCGAGTACTAAACCGTGGAGTACCTTTGTTTTCAATGGAGTAGAGGGGAGCCGAAGGACGTTTTCGGAGCCTTTTCGGCACACAGTTGGACCAAATTCTGGACCAAGTTTTTTCAGCCAAGTCCCGGTTCTCACTACCTGATCGTGGAGGAACTCGGGGCTTCAGACAACATCCAGCTTGGGATTTCATCCCGGCGCACTAGTGCCCTTGACCACAAGTCGAGGACGGGGCGAAGCTCGTTTCCAGATCCACTCCCCTGGAAACCTGCCTCGGCAGTTTTAGCTAAGCGAGAATCCCGCCAGCGATTGGGGCGCTTCCTTAGCTACACACTTAGCGTCGGGTAGTCGGTATAGCCGTTTGGGCCCGACGTAAAGAAAGTGCTTGGATCCGGCACATTGAGCGGTGCATGGCTCGCAAACCTAGCCGGCAGATCGGGGTTGGCAATAAAGAGTTGGCCGAAGGCTACTGCATCTGCCTCGCCATCCTGAATGACCCGATTTGCTTGTGCCAGCGTGTATTTTTCGTTCGCAATGTACACGCCGCCGAATTGCTTCTTGAGTTGCGGACCTAATCGGTCAGGTCCGAAGTACTCACGCGCAAGCAGAAAGCCTAGCCCGCGTTTGCCTAACTCACGCGCCACATAGCCGAATGTTTCCGGCGGGTTTGAATCATGCATATCCTGAGAATCGCCGCGCGGCGCCAAATGCATGCCCACTCGCTTGGCACCCCAAACCGAGACCACCGCATCGGCCACTTCAAGCATCAGTCTGGCGCGGTTTTCAATCGATCCGCCGTATTCGTCGGTGCGATGATTGGTTCCGTCTTGTAAGAACTGATCGAGCAGGTAGCCATTGGCACCATGAATCTCCACACCGTCAAAGCCAGCCAACATTGCGTTCTCTGCTCCCTTGCGGAAGGCCCCGATGATACCCGGGATTTCGGACGTCTCAAGTGCGCGCGGCGTTACATATTCAGTCACTGGACGCACCAGGCTCACGTGGCCGGCAGGCCGGATCGCGCTGGGAGCGACCGGCAGTTTGCCCTCCAGAAAGCGTGGGTCTGAGATGCGGCCCACATGCCAGAGCTGTGCAAAAATGCGGCCCCCTGCCTGGTGCACTGCCTTTGTCACGAATTTCCAGGCTTCGATTTGCTGCGGCAACCAGATCCCCGGCACATTCGCGTAGCCAACGCCTTGCGGTACAACCGGGATGCCTTCGGAGACGATCAGGCCTGCGCCGGCACGCTGAGTATAGTAATCGGCCATGAGTTGCGTCGGAATGTGCTCCGGCGTGCCACGCAAGCGAGTAAGCGGAGCCATAATAACCCGGTTCGGCAGGTGGATCTCGCCGATCTGAATGGGGTCTAACAGAGAAATCATGAGGGTAAATCCTTCCGGAAAAGCGTTCTACTACTTTGGATGCTTCCGACGGATGGAAGATGGGAAACATGAAATTCCATGAAACATGCGAAGTGCGCAGGTTGGATGCAATTGGCCTGCAATGATCGACTCTGCGATTGAACTATTCGCCGGACGATTCATCTGCTCCCTTCTGCTCATTCTGTTTGTCTTCAAGGTCTGAGAACCGCGGCTATCAAGACCGCGAGTCCGTTCCATGCGATTTGCACCCCGATGCAGAGCAAAATGAACGCAACGACCCGAAGAATGCCATGCGCAGTAGACGGAGGAATGACCTTGGTGATCTTTGGAGCATACGCGTAACAAAAATAGACGAGCACACTGAGAACGACCACTGCAAGAAATACGCCAACATGGGCCAGAACATCTCTCGAAATATCGCGATTCGAGATGTGAGCGGTGAGCGTCAGAAGCGCAACAAGCGTTCCAGGACCAGAAGTGACGGGAAATGTGAACGGATAAAATGTTGCCTGCTCGAGGTACCGTGTACGTGTTTCTGCTCGTACCTCACTCTCCTCCTCTTTGTTCTTGACAATCGCGCGTGCATCCCTCTCGTTCAATACAGACCATCCCATCGCCGCTATCACAATACCGCCGGAGAGTTGGACAATAGGCAAAGAGATTCCGAAGAAGTTGAGAATGGCCGCGCCAACAAGTTCAATGACAGCCAGAAAGATAATGTTATTGATTGCGATCTTGCGCGCCAGAGACCGATAGACGGCTGGCGGCGCTTCGCCGGCGAGTCCAAGAAACACGAGAGCCGACCCAAGCGGATTGATCAGCGGCAAGAGCACACTGAAGGCGATCAGAAACGACTTCCAAAGGAGCAAGAGCAGTCCCCTTACTTATGGCCCCAGTCTCTCGGTCCTACGGCGGGAGTTGACATTGCCAGACTCGGCTCCCGCTGAGATGCCCGACCTAGGTGCCAACTTCGTGCAAGGCAAGAAAAGCCTCCAGCAAAACGCGGGGATTGAATTGGCCCTTGTATACGGGCGGCACCTTTCGGTCCAGGCCAAGCAATGAGTAGACCGCCGTCTGCGCAGAGCGAATGGAGTACTCGACTGTGAACACCACATCGTCTGGAAGTTCGCAATACTGCCCGACGAAGGCCAGGTTCCTGAAACCTTCCGGGGTGACCTGGGGACGATCGCCCTTGGCTTCGAGGAAGGAACTGGCTGGTGATAAAGGGCATCATGCAAGGAATGCAGGTGCAGGCATCGAGAATCTTGTCGCCATGCTCCTGAAGGCGCAAATGGCCGATGATCTCCGTCATGATTTCACGTCCTGTACATGCCGACATGGGTTTCTTCACGAAATTACCTGGCACATCGACGAATAGTCCGTAACCCCAGAAAACCTGTACCCCCTCTGACTGTCCGATGAAATGGGGCTGGTGGGGCAACACGATAGACGCCAGCCAACTGGACTCGGGAAAGGTAATAAGTCCACCTTCTCCGGGGACGTTGCCCGTAAGATCGCGGATGAGATTGAAGAATGCAGGATCATGCAGCGTGGTAGTGAACGAAAGCCACTTCGATTGCTCAACGTGATCGGCAAAGTTCGAAGGATTTCCGAGCTTTGCCCGTCCGGCCGCAATCCTTTCCCAAAGAGCCCAGGAACCGCCTTCGGTTTTCCCCAGAAGAGCGGCAGCCGAGTCCATTGAACCTAGACTCGAACCCTCGGTCATCGACCCAAGAGTTACTATGACTCTGTCCTGCTCTGTAACGCCAATTTCCCTGACGGCCCCACCCTCTTTGACGATAATCTTCTCGACAGTGAAACCGTCTTTTTTATGCGCAAATGCAAGATCGGTCACAGTTGTCTTGAGCATGAAATTCACGCCGCGCTCTTCAAGCCATTTGTGAAGCGGACGAACTATCGAATCGTACTGGTTGTATACGGTACGCATAATGCCGGTAAGCGTATTGAAACCGGAAACCATGTGAGTAAAACGCACTAGGTAGCGTTTGAACTCGACCGCGCTATGCCAGGGCTGAAAGGCGAAGGTGGTACACCACATGTGCCAGAAGTCCGTCTCAAAGAACCCCGGGGCGAACTGGTCCGAGATCGTAGACCGTCCAAGGAACTGCTCCGGTTCGATCGCCAGACGCTCGAGGTCGAGAATGTCCTTCTCGCCCAAACCAAAACTCGGAGTGTCTACTCTGTGGCCGTTCCGAAACAAGCGGGCTTTGGAGCCGGTTTTCATCGTCTCGTTCCAGTCAAATATCTCCTTCGTTACGGTTCTGGTCCCATCGAGAGTTGGAATCGATGAAAGCAGATCGTAGGTGCAAAGGTATTTGCTTTCGATCATGCGCCCGCCGCGCATCACGTAGCCGTCAGTTGCGTTTCCAGCCGCATCAAGGCTGCCGCCGATCCGTGAGGACTCCTCCAGGATTGTGATTGTGTGCCCTCGCACATCTCCGTCACGAATGAGGAATACTGCAGCAGCAAGAGAAGCGATGCCGCCGCCTACAAGATATGTTGCCGAATTACTGTCAAGGCGAGCCATACGGATCAGTTCACACTCCCTTTTTGCAAAAAGCATCCTGCTCTGAACACGCCGTGGCCCTCCACATAGAGGGCCACGGGGGGCCAGTGTGATTGTCTATCTGTGAAGCGCCAATGACTGTATCAAATTGAACAGATGCTCAGCCGTCCCCGATGGGAGGATCACCTTAACCGCGTGGGAAGGCTCCGGAAATCGGTGCAGACTTTCAATGCCGCCTGATGGCTCCAGGAGAGAACGCCTTCCGACCGGCCAAGCCTAAGCAAGAGCACGTGACGAGTAAGAGCACCGACGACGACGCTCTTACCTGCATCAGCCTGATCCTGCTCAATTATTAAGGGAAGGAATAAGACGGAATGAATTCGTACCAACAGTTGAACCCACGATGCGATCGACCTTTTCCTGCGCGCAATAGGCTGAACGGCCGACAGTCTCATCCGAATCTGGATCCCGCCGCGGACGGATTCGACAACTGGTGGCAGAAAACCTTTGCGCAGCACTCGGCAGTGGTGGCGCAAGCTTCTACACTCATACGCGCGCTTCGGCGAGCCAGCGCGGCCAGTGAATCTCGGGTCAGCCAAGCGCATTGATCAGAGGCGTGGTGGAGTTGTGCTTATAGAAGCACCATCCTGGAGACGCATCCGACCAATATACTCTTCTACGCGCAGGCGCCAACCAGTCATCAGGCGGAGATAGCCGTTGCGGACTGAATGCGCCTATTCGCAATCTCCTCGATCTCCGGTTCGGTCATCGCGGAAAGATCTGCCGCTTCTTCGGCGAGTATTTGAAGGCCCATCATCCCGAGACGGTTGACCGCGCTGCTCTTACCCGTTGCATGTCCGATGAGGATGATCGCTTCGGCATGGACGAGATCAGTGGCTATCTCCTCGTAGTAGGAATCCTCCGTCTCGCAGAGGTCTGCGGAATAGATGAATGAGATGAAGGTTCCGAGCGGGCAGTTTTGCAGGGCGGACCGGGGTCGCCGGGGTTGAATGTTCAGCTAAAACGGGTCAAGAGTAATGTAGTCTGCGTGTTTCTTTTTGAACAGACACCTCAAGTTTCGAAGCGTTATCTTTTCTGCGAGCCCGTGATTTGAAAATGGAATTCCAATTAATTTCGCATCAGATGTCTACGCCGATTACAACCAGCTCACTGGCAATGAATGGAACCAAATGGCGGCGAACCACAAGCACCGCTCGAAGTGATGCAAAGCAGATTTCTGACTATGGAAGTGGACATGTGAATTGCAGGCTTGTCCTTCGGAAGCAAGTTGGGAAATGACGACTGCCGGAGCTTAGGAGGCGTAATGTTACTGGCTGGCGACGTTGGCGGTACCAAAACACTTGTGGCGGTTTACTCCAGAGAGGTCGGGCCCTACGCGCCGGTAGCCAAGGCAGAGGTGCATAGCTCCGATTATGGTAGCCTGACGGCTATTGCCAGGGAGTTTCTGACGAATGTCAAGCTGTCGGTCGACCAAGCCTGCTTTGCCGTCGCTGGACCAGTGATGGACGGCCGCGCGAAAATTACCAATTTACCGTGGGTAATTGACGAGTCGACGCTCTCAAAGGAACTCAAACTTGATTCCGTCCATCTGATAAACGATCTCGAGGCAATCGCATTTTCTATCCCGAGCCTGCGGACAGACGACGTGCACACAATCAATGCCGGAGTGCCAGTCCCGAAGGGCACCATCGGCGTGATCGCGCCGGGGACTGGACTGGGCGAAGCGTTCCTTACCTGGGAGGGATCCCGTTACATTGCCCATGCCTCCGAAGGCGGCCATACCAGCTATGCACCGAGTGATGAAACACAGCTTGGCTTCTTGGCATTCATGCTCAAACGCTTCGATCATGTGAGTTATGAGCATGTTTGTTCCGGCATTGGGATTCCACACATCTATGATTATCTTCGCACCAGCGGTGATGCGAAGGAAACTCGCGAGGTCGCCGAAGCCATTGCCGCTGCAAGCGACCCGTCGCGGATCATCCTCCAGTTCGGACTCGATCCTGCCAATCCCAGCGCTCTTTGCACCGCTGCTCTCGACATTTTTACTTCGATTCTTGGAGATGAGGCTGGCAATCTTGCGCTCAAAGTACTCGCGACAGGCGGTGTTTACCTCGCCGGTGGCGTCGCCACACACGCGCTGCCGGCACTCGAGAGCCAGCGTTTTATGCATGCGTTCACACGCAAAGGACGGTTTACTGAATTGATGGGGAAGATGCCGATTCACGTGATTGTGATTCGAGCTGCTCTGGCCGGTGCGGCCGCATATGGGTTGGAGACCCTCGTACCCGGATCGTCCCATTCCGCTCTCTTGTGATGGTCCATATCGAAGCAGGCGCCTGAATGAGCCCGGTGAAAGCGCGACTACAGAACGCGGTGAATCGAGTGCTGGCGCGCTGGGTGCGCTACGACTATTACTTTTAGGTTAGAGGCGATGCAAAGCTCAACGCA
>CAVZYE010000006.1:0-194156 GCA_963779385.1 uncultured Acidobacteriaceae bacterium
ACACAAACAAAGCCCCCAGTTGATCCGACTGAGGGGCTCCAACCCTTATGTTTGTCTTAACGCCGCGATCCGTATCCACGCCGTTCGCCGTATCGGTAGGCATACGGTCTCCCGTAGCCCACACCCACGAAGACATTCCCGGATAGGCCACAGGCGGATATACATAGCCGGGACCGTATGCCATGTAAGGCGCGGGGGCAACCAAAACTGGTGGTGCGGGAGCCACTACGACGGGTGCATTGCCGACAAAGACGGGGCCGATGCCCCCCCGGAACACCATCTGCGCATTTGCTTTGGGAGGTGCGGCCAGCACCGCCGCCAACATCAGCGCCACAACGGCGACCATGCCTTCTTCATCATCGTCCTTACCTCCATGCACACCGGCAGAAACCCAAGCGCGAGGGAAAGTTGCGGGAATCGCCCTTGACGATTTCTTGCAGAGTGGACAGAAGTGCTCTACCTGCCAGACTCTCTGGGTATCCTGCCCTCATCGGCGAATTCGACTTTACAACAGATAATCAGAGTTGGCATTAGCTCCCAAATTCTCATTCTCGCGCGCTCCGAGGCAAGTGTTCCAAGCATCCCCTCGGCCTTCTATCCAGGACAGACGCAACAGTTCATGGACAACATCGTCCGCGGTTGCTGTAATCCGAACCTACGGAAGAGACGGCGGCGCCATCAGGTCGCTTCTGGTCCATATCCCGTAGGCAATTGACCCCGCGCGAACCAGAAATTCTGGGGCAAAAACGCCAATGAAGTAGGGGTGCTGGAATAGAACCTTGTAACTCAGCCTGTTTGGGGCGGATCAATACCCGCGACAGAGCCGTCCAAGTGAACAAGTTTGACAGATTAAGTATGGTGGGGCTCGAGGATACTTCCTGTAGAGGAGACCGCCATGCCACAGAGCACACACGATAGAGCCGCAGAGCTACACAACCTTGCCGCCCACGCCCATGAAGCCGCAGCCGCAGCACACGCAAAGGAGATCACCTAACCGCTCACGAGCTTAGCAAACAGGCGCTGGAACACTCCATGAACGCACTCAATTTTGCCGAGAGACTCGCCGAAGAGTCGGAAAGTCCACTAAACCTACGGCTTGAGTGTCGCCGCCTATCAACTACTCGTGGAGCACGACACTGATAAGCTTGCAGCAGCGTTTGGTGAAGACAGGCGACTCCGGAAGTGTGGCTGCTTCATTTCATTCCAGTCGCTGGCGTCCATATTGCATTTCACTTATGCCACGTTGGTTTGCGCTACCCACCTGTGAACGCCGCTCTCTACGACAAACTGGATCAGGAGACCGACGTAGCCGCGTCGGTGAGGGCAGTCCTTCATTCGTAATGTGGAAAGCGAAACATGAGGGCCTTGGCAGCACAAGCATTCCCCACCGCCGGAAATCCACTTACCAATACATTGGGGCAAGTTGAACCCACAGCCTATTCCCTACTTCTTCCGCAGCCGCTTTGCGTTGGCGGTAGCACCTTGGAGCCCATGGGGCCATCAGCGAGGCCATTGATATTTGTCCGAAGCTGGACATCAGCGTAAGTCCCGTGGACATAGCTGCTGCCGCTTTCTCAGTAACCATCAGTTGGATCGGCGGGAGAACATTGATTGCTGGAAATCAGGAGCATGCGGTGTGCGAACGTCTCCCAAGACGCGAGCGTTAGATCGGTCATCATCGAAGGCAACGTTCGCGATACTGCTTGGCTCTTGCGGGGTGTCCAGGTTTTCATGGTCACCTTATTTTTGATGCCGGATTTGAGGTTGGGGCTCTCGTGGAGGTAGCGCACATCGGTTCAGTCATTGCTAACGATATGTCCAGCATGAGCGTACAAGCGTACCGGGAGATCGGAACCCTTTCAATCGCGACCTCGTGATACTGCATAGACAGTCGGCCGAACCTATCTCTTTTATAAAAAAAAAATTTTTTTCGCCTCTCACTAACTTCGCACGAATTCCACGGGGCGCGGAATTAGCCTCGTCCTCCCACGTACCAGGGTGCACTCACCGTAAAGATACGTTCATTTCCACGAGCGAGTAGAATCCATTCCAAAAGTCGGCCACGCTGATTGTGAAGGAAGTACTCATACCATCGGTCTTCCACAAGCTCAGGAATCACCACGATGATGGTGCGATCGGGATGCTCTTTTGAAAGGTCGAGAATGAACTGAACGATGGGGATGATGATGAAGCGGTACGGCGAGGGCAGGACACGAGCTTTGGTGCTGCCTTCCGGCCGCGAGAAACGGTTCTTCTAGCGATGTCAAGCTGCTTTGGCAATGCCTGCGCATATCTGAGGCTGCGGTTCTAAGATCCGTTCGCAGCCAGATTCGTAACGGCGCCAAAGCCATCATGATCTGCGAACCCACGGCATCAATTGCCTTCATCTCTCCCCGCCAGATCAAGGCGGGATCGAATCTCTTTGAGCGCCTGGTGATGGGCCCGAACGTGCGATTGAAAGTCGCGCTCGAGGAGGCCGGTTGCGATCTGATCTTCCACGACTGCGGCGAACTCATCGATCCGATGGTAGAAGCCTTTGCCCACCGCCTTCATCCCGTGATCCTCAGCCTGGGCTGCTCGCGCAAGCTATGGGAAGATGCTCGTCTCATGCCCAAGGACGTGGTTCTTTACGGCAACCTTCCTTCCAAGACTTTCTATTCCGATGGCGCAATGCCGGTGGAAGAAGTTGTTCGCCGCACCGAGGAACTGGTAGTGAAGATGAAGGCCTGCGGCCATCCTTATATAGTAGGTTCGGAGTGCGACGTTTTGTTTGTGCCAGAAGCGCAGGAGACGATCAGAAAAAAAGTGGACGCGATGATGTTTGGAGCAGTTGCCGTCTAATCCTCTACGAAGCGAATCGTCGATGAAGTTATAAAGAAGTCCGGATATGTAAGACCACCGGCTGCCGTTGGCGTGGTGAAGAGCCACATTTCAGGAGCGTGCAACGATGATTGAGCAGACAAACCGGAACTATTCCTCACTTGCGATCTCCAGCCGGGATCAATTGCTATATGGCGTTAGCAAGTACCCTCTTCAGTGTGGACTTGGATTGACGATTGGCGGCGGCCAGGTTTTCCCCGAGGTCAACTTCACCCTGCCGCCGATGAATATTGAAGACGGCACGTGGGCCGAAGTAGTTGCTCACTACGATCAAATGGCGGAGCAAATCCTGCGCCGTGCGGTAGCGCTTTCCACGCCTGGAATCGTGCTGGAGTTCGAGCTTCTGCCGGCCATGACCGAGCGGCCCGAGTGGGGCGCTGAACTCACGGCTCTGCTGAAGCGGCGCATGACGGAAACCCACGAAAAACATCATCTGGCTTGCGCGCTGCGCGTCACTCCCACGGATATGCGCGATCAGATGAAGCCGCCCCAGTTGAGAACCGGACCGGGGTGGGAAAGCCTCAAGAGATCGTTTGTGCTTTGCGCAGAGGCTGGCGCTGACATCCTCTCTGTTGAGTCGGTCGGCGGCAAGGAAGTTCACGACCAGGCTCTGATGTATGGAGATTTCCCCGGCATTGTTTTTGCCCTGGGGGTGCTTGCGCCACGAGATATGTCCTGGCTCTGGCGCGAGATCAACGAAATATGCGTAGCCCATCCCGGCGTGGTTCCCGGCGGCGACTCAGCCTGCGGATTTGCCAATACCGCGATGCAACTCGCCCACCAGAAAATGCTTCCTGAAGTACTGGCGGCTGTGGTGCGAGCCATGAGCGCCGTGCGCAGCTTGGCCGCGTTTGAGCAGGGTGCTGTTGGCCCATCGAAGGACTGCGCCTACGAGGGTCCGGTCATGAAGGCAATCACCGGTTATCCCATTGCCATGGAAGGAAAGTCGGCCAGTTGCGCGCACTTCAGCCCCATGGGCAACATCTCCGCCGCGATGTGCGACCTGTGGAGCAATGAGTCGGTGCAGAACGTGCGCCTGCTCTCTGGCAACGCTCCCGAAGTGTTTACGGAACTGCTTGCCTATGACTGCCGGTTGATGAATATCGCTTCCGCGAGCGCCGGCGGCGCGCTGCAAATGAGAAACTGGATGACCGAATCCGACCAGTGGCTGAGCCCGCAGGCAGCGGTGCTGTCACCGGAGGCCACTATCAAAATCGCAACCGCGATCGTCGGCGCGGACACTCCCTATCATCGGACCATTGCCGCGGGCCGCGCCGCCGTTGAGATTTTGAAGGATGGCATTGCTCAGAAACGACTTACTCTAACGCGCAAGGAGCAGCAGTGGCTCACGCGGATTGAGGATGCATTTGAAGAGCTTCCCGAGAAAGAAGAAGCGCTGATGCACAATCTGGAGACACAATATGGAAGCTTCTATGATCGTGCAAGTTATGGACTCTAGCTAGCTCTGGCTCTTTCCTGTAGCTGTTTGGGTGATTGTTCCGGAGATTACGTAAGGTAACGCTATGCGCCTTAAGATGATCGGCTGCGAAGTTTTCACGCGTGAGATAGACGACGTTATTGCCCGTTCGCCTCACTCCATCGATTCAGAGATTTTGGAGATGGGCCTGCACGATCTGGGCGTCGAAATGCGCCCGCATATCCAGGAGCGGATCGATGCCGTTGACGGCGCCGGCTTTGACGCAATCCTCTTAGGTTACGCTTTATGCGGACGGGGAACCGAAGGCCTGCGCGCGGGAAAAACGCAACTCGTCCTTCCGCGCGCGCACGACTGCATCGGATTGCTGATGGGCAGTCGCCACGCTTTATCAGTCTTATTTCGAGGACCATCCCGGCGTCTACTATCGCTCTCCAGGCTGGATCGAGTATCAGAAGCCTGGCCAGACTCTTGTACCGGCTTTTCCCTCCAAAGACAACAAGATTGGGGAACGGCACAGCCTTGAAGAATTCATTGCCCAATATGGCGAAGATAACGGAACATTTCTTTACGAACAGTTCGGCGCATTCCGCAGTCACTATTCCGGGCTGACGTACATTTCAACTGGAGTCGGCCCTGAAGAAGCCTTCCGTAAACAAGCGCTGGACGAAGCGGCAAAAGAGAAATGGACCTTTGAAGAGATTGAGGGCTCGCTCAGCCTGCTGGAGCGTCTGGTGAATGGAGACTGGAATGCGGCCGACTTTCTGGTTGTGCCCCCCGGTGCTACCGTTCGCTGCACCCTGGGCGACTCCATTATGGATGCCCTATGAGCACGGAAACAGTGCGGATTCAACTGGAGCCCTTGTCGGTGGCAGTGGAAGCGCCCCGAGGCTCATCGCTCGCAACCCTGCTTCCGCAATCCGGCCTGGAATCTCCCTGCGGAGGAACCGGTCTCTGCGGCGGCTGCCGGGTCCGTGTGCTGGCCGGATCGCTTCAGGTTACGGATCAGGATCGTTCCTTTTTCACTGAGGCTGAACTCGATGCCGGATGGCGGCTTGCCTGCCAGGCTCGCGCAGAGATGCCGCTGGTTCTGGAGTGCGGCCAATGGCACATGGATGTTCTCACGGATAACTCCGGGCTTACCGGGGCAGGAAAGTCCGGCCTCGGAGTTGCTATTGATTTAGGCACCACCACTATCGCCGCGCAGATGATCGACCTGGCCACGGGCAATGTTCTCTCGGTTGAGACCGATCTCAATCCACAGTCATCATTCGGTTCCGACGTGATGAGCCGAGTCCGCGCGGCCCTGCAAGGCAATGATCTTCACTCGGTGGTTCGCATCGCGCTGGGACGGATGATCGTCAAACTTGCCGGCGGTCGCGAGAACGAAATTGCCGAGGTCGTAGTGGTTGGCAACACAGTGATGCATCATCTGTTTGCGGGTCTTGACGTTGAGCCGCTTTCGCACGCGCCCTTTCATTCGCCCAATCTTGGTGAGCAATGCTTCTCTGCTCAAGAACTCGGCTGGCCCCTCCCATCGTCGTGTCACATTCGTTTTCTGCGCTGCCTGGGCGGTTTTGTGGGTTCGGATATTCTGACTGGAATTCACGCCGTCGGCATGCCCGCCGCTGAGGCGCGGATAGCATTGATCGACCTGGGCACCAACGGCGAAATCGCCATTGGCAATCGTCGTGGAATTGTCTGCGCATCTACGGCTGCGGGACCGGCCTTCGAAGCAGGTTCCATCCACATGGGAATGCGCGCAGCCACAGGTGCGATTTCCCGCGTTGCGCTCCAGAATGGCCAAATGCACTCTACCGTGATTGGCGACGTGGAAGCCCGTGGCATTTGCGGCAGCGGCCTGGTGGATGCCGTGGCGGCCGGGCTCGAAAGCGGTGCAATTCTATCGTCAGGACGTATTGCCGACGGAACGAAAATCTTTCCAGTGCGGAATCCAGTCGTTCTCTACCAGTCCGATGTTCGCGAACTGCAACTGGCCAAGTCGGCCATCGCTTCAGGATTCAGACTGCTGCTCAAGCAACTGGGCACTGACTTCAGCGATATCGAGAGCATCTACCTCGCGGGCGCCTTTGGAAACTACGTTCAGATCGACAGCGCCCTCGGCGTGGGGTTGCTGGAGATGCCCAGGGAGCGCATTCGCGCGGCGGGCAATACGGCATTGCGCGGAGCAAAGATTTTGCTGTTGTCGGACAGTGAACCGTTTCTGCCTGAAGTGGAGCACATAAGCCTTGCCTCCGATCCTGGTTTTCAGGATGAGTTTGTGAGCTGCATGACCTTTCCGGGAGCTCAGAGTTATGTCTGAGCACAATGAAATTCGATCGGGAAATAGGAAGAGCCATGAACGGCTCGCAGCCACACTTAACCACAAACTGCCGGACCGCATTCCGATCGACTTCGACGCCACAGGCTGCACGGGCATTCACTCCAGTTGCGTGGCGGCCTTGCGGGATTATTACGGGTTGGAGAGGCGGCCGGTTCGCATCCACGAACCTTACCAAATGCTGGGGATGCTCGATGACGACCTGATTGAGGCAATGGGAATCGATGTGACCGGCATCCCAGCGCGAAAAACCAATTTCGACCTTACGAGAGACAAGTGGAAACTCTGGAGTTTCAACGGGCTGGAGGTGCTGGTTCCAGAGGATTTCAATGTAACGGTAGATACCAATGGCGATCTATTGATTTATCCCCAGGGCGACACCTCGGTTCCGCCCAGCGGCCGGATGCCAAAGGGAGGCCATTTCTTCGATTGCATCGTTCGCCAGGAGCCACTCAATGAAGAGAGGCTGAATCCAGAGGACAATCTGGAAGAGTTCGGCGCGGTTACGCAGGAAGATCTCGATTACTTTGCGTGTGCGGCTGTAACTGCGGCGGCAAAGGGACAGGGCGTAGTCGCGAGCTTCGGCGGCACCGCCTTCGGCGACATCGGAGCTGTTCCCGCGCCTGGCCTGAAGCATCCCAAGGGCATACGGGATATTACAGAATGGTATGTTTCCACCAGCAGCCGCCAGGATTACGTTCATAAAATCTTTGAGGGTCAGTGTGAGATCGCCATCCGGAATCTTGAGCGCATTCACGCCGTAGTGGGCGAAAGGGTGGACGTATGTTATCTTTGCGGCACCGATTTCGGCACACAAACCTCAGCGTTTTGCTCCGTGAAAACCTTCCGCAACCTGTACTTTCCTTACTACGAGAGGATCTGTGACTGGATTCACGCGCACACCACATGGAAGACTATGAAGCACTCCTGCGGAGCTGTCTCAAAGTTTATTCCTTCAATGATCGAGGCCGGATTCGACATTTTGAATCCGGTGCAGTGCTCGGCTACGGGAATGGAACCCGCACGGTTGAAAGCGGAGTTTGGCGACCAGATCGTCTTCTGGGGCGGAGGAGTAGATACACAGCGGACGCTGCCCTTCGGGACCCCGGCGGAAATCCGCGAACAGGCCCTGCGGCGGTGTGAAATCTTCGCTCCGGGCGGTGGTTTTGTCTTCAGCTCCATCCATAACATACAGGCTGAAACGCCTCGGAAGAACATCGTCGCCATGATCGATGCCGTACACGAGTTTAATGGGAGAAAATGGTTGGAGCACAACCGCGATGCGAACGAGAGAGTTGTTGGCCAGATAGCTGGGTGAGACGGCCCGCAGCGCGAGGAGTGAAATGATGGCAACTGAGATGAAAAACGGGGAAAAACGCGAGCGGCTCGCTGCCGTGCTCAGCCACAAACAGCCGGACGCGATCCCAGTCGACTTTGGTGGAACCAACGTCACCGGCGTACACGTCAGTTGCGTGGCGGCCCTGCGCGATTACTACGGACTTGAGAAGCGTCTGGTGCGCGTTGTCGAGACTGCCCAAATGCTGGGGCGAATGGATGAAGACCTGCTGGATGCGATGGGCATTGATGTGGTCGGAGTCTTTCGCCGCACCACCAAGTGGGGAGTTCCGGCCGAGCGCTGGAAGACCTGGGAACTCAACGGTCTTGAAGTGCTGGTTCCCGGAGACTTCAATACCACGGTTGATGAGAATGGCGATACGCTGGTCTATCCGCAGGGCGATACCAGCGTTCCGCCCAGCGGACGCATGCCGAGCGGCGGTTATTTTTTCGACGCCATTGTCCGCCAGGAACCAATCGTCGAGGAAAAGCTGAATCCCGAAGACAACATGGAAGAGTTCAGCCTCATCTCGCAGGAAGATATCGACTCACTGGTTCGCGCCACTGAGGAGGCGTGCGCGACAGGCCGCGGCGTGGTTGCCAACATTGGCGGGACCGCATTCGGCGATATCGCGATCGTCCCAGCTCCGGCTCTCAAGCATCCCAAGGGAATTCGCGATATTACGGAATGGTACGTCTCTACCAGCAGCCGCCAGGACTACGTTCACAAGGTCTTTGAGCGCCAGTGCGAGGTCGCTCTCCAGAATCTTGAGAGGGTCCATGCCGTCATAGGCAACAACGTTCAGGCAGTCTATATCTGCGGAACGGACTTCGGAACGCAGACCTCCGCCTTCTGTTCTGTGAGGACCTTTCGCAATCTATACTTCCCTTACTACAAACAGATCAACGACTGGATTCATGCGCACACAACCTGGAAGACCTTCAAGCATTCCTGCGGCGCAGTTTCAAAGTTCCTGCCGTCCATGATTGAAGCCGGGTTCGACATTCTCAATCCCGTGCAATGCTCCGCGACTGGAATGGAGCCCGAGCAGTTGAAGGCGAACTTTGGCGATCAACTTGTCTTCTGGGGCGGCGGAGTGGATACGCAAGACGTATTGCCCTTCAGAACGCCTGCTGAAGTTCGGGAACAAGTCCTGCGCAGGTGCGAGGTCTTCGCTCCGGGAGGCGGATTTGTCTTTAACTCGATTCACAACGTCCAGGCGCGGACGCCGGTTGAAAATATCGTCGCCATGATTGATGCCGTGCATGAGTTCAATGGAAGAAAATGAGTAAAGGTGCCGCATTCGTATCAGAGGGTAAAGGAAACGAAAATGACAAATACAATGAAAACGAATAAAAGCCGTGAGCGGTTCGTGGATGCGCTCAACCACAAACAACCCGACCGTATCCCTATTGACTTCAGCGGTACTTCCGTCACGGGCATGCACGTCAGTTGCGTAGCCGCCCTTCGCGACCACTACGGTCTTGAGAAGCGCCCCGTGCGCGTTCATGAGCCGTTCCAGATGCTCGGGATGGTGGACGAAGATCTGAAAAATGCGATGGGGCTGGATGTGGAAGGCGTCTATCCACGAGGCACCATGTTCGGCTTCCCGGCGGATAAATGGAAGAGCTGGCGATTCAATGGGCTTGAAGTGCTGGTTCCGGGAGATTTCAATATTACGACCGATGCAAACGGCGACACTTTGATCTACCCTCTGGGCGACAAGACGGCCCCGCCCAGCGGCCGCATGCCGCACGGCGGTTATTTCTTCGATTGCATTGTCCGCCAGGAACCCATCGACGAAGAGAAGCTGAATCCTGAAGACAACATGGAGGAGTTCGGCCCCATCTCGCAGGCAGATCTCGACCATATCGTGCGCTCAACCCAGGAAGCATCCGCAACGGGCCGTGGCGTGATTGCAACATTTGGAGGCAGCGCGTTCGGCGATATTGCGCTCGTTCCGGCGCCGTTTCTCAAGCATCCTAAAGGGATTCGTGACGTTACGGAATGGTATGTCTCCACCGTCAGCCGGCAGGATTATATCCACAAAGTCTATGAGTATGAATGCGAGATTGCCATCAAAAATCTTGAGCGCATCTATGCCACGGTTGGCGACAGCGTGCAGGCTGTGTTCGTCTGCGGCACGGATTTCGGCACGCAGACCTCGGCCTTCTGTTCCGTGAAGACCTTCCGCGACCTGTACTGTCCCTACTACAAGCAAATCAACAACTGGATTCACTCTCACACACCGTGGAAGACTTTCAAGCATTCTTGCGGCGCAGTTTCAAAGTTCATTCCTTCGTTGATCGATGCCGGCTTCGACATTCTCAATCCCGTGCAATGTTCCGCAACGGGCATGGAGCCCGAGCAGTTGAAAGCAAACTTCGGCGACCAGATCGTTTTCTGGGGCGGCGGAGTCGATACGCAGCGCGTCCTGCCCTTTGGAACAGCCTCAGAGGTAACGGAACAGGTATTGCGCAGGTGCGAGGTCTTCGCGCCGGGTGGGGGATTCGTCTTTGATGCGATTCACAATGTCCAGGCGGCAACGCCGGTCGAAAATATTGTCGCCATGCTCGATGCCGTGCATGAGTTCAACGGCAAACAGGTTGGCGTATTATCGTAACCGCAGCGTCACCAGGGGAAACCGGTGTAAGATGAAAACTCCTTTAAATAGTTGATTCTATTTGGCGTCCCCGACGGGATTTGAACCCGTGTTATCGCCGTGAAAGGGCGGTGTCCTAGGCCGGGCTAGACGACGGGGACGCTTGATGTGGGCCGTGTGCCGCTGGAAATTGCCGCATGCGCCCTTATGAAGGCTACCAACTTGGGAGGGCAGTGTCAAAAATTGCGCCAAGTGAGCGCCCGGCGCTCACTTTTTCCGTCGATGGGCCAGTTCCAAGCGTCAAATAATCGAAATTGAAGTGGCGAACTTCCCGTCCGCTGGATGCGTACTACTCTAGTAGGGGCAACCGCAAGATTCTGGATGCGTTGAACGGAACAATCCCGCAATCCGGAATCACAACCCGTCCGGCGTTATCCTGAAACCCACCTCGGGGCAATGGGCTGAAATAATCGGAATAGAGGAACGATTGAGTGAGAAAGAACGCTTTGAAGCGCATCCATGGAGTAAGCTGTCTTGCTTTGATGGGGCTTGCTGCTATCGGCTGCCAGAAGAAGCCTGCTGCGCCTGCTGATCCCGGTATGCAGGCCATGCCGGTGCAGACGGTGACCGTGTCGCTCTCCCCGGTAGCGCAGAGCAGTGAGTATGTGGCCACTATCAAGTCACGCCGTTCGGCCACTCTGGAGCCGCAGGTGCAGGGAACTCTGATCCATATTCGCGTCAGGTCCGGGGACCACGTGAAGACGGGCCAGGTGATGTTTGAGATTGACCCGCGACTTCAGGTTGCCGCTGTTGAAGCGGCCCGCGCCACCGAACGCCAGAAAAAGGCCCTCTACGACTACAACGTTTCCGAGATCGAGCGGCAGCGCAAGCTCTTTGCGGCCGGCATCACCAGCCGTGACGCCTACGAGCAGGCGCAGCAGGCATTTGCCAACACCAAGGCGGACTACGAGGGCGCAGTGGACACGCGTAAGTCGCAGGAGGCGCAGCTGGCCTACTACACCATCCGTGCGCCCTTTGACGGAGTGGTGGGCGACGTTCCTGTGCATGAGGGCGACTTTGTGGCGCCCCTCAATTCCCCGCCCAGCGTGCTGACTACAGTGGATGAAAACAAGAATCTTGAAACCTATATCTACGTTCCTACCGAGCGCTCCACCCAGGTGAAGCAGGGGTTGGATGTGGAGCTGATGGATAACAGCGGCAAGCTGCTGGAGAAAACCAAGATCGATTTCCTATCGCCCGAAGTGGATACCACGCTGCAGGGAATCCTGGTGAAGGCCCCGGTACATTCCGCGCCGGAGCTTCTGCGCACAGCGCAAATGGTGAAGGCGCGGGTCATCTGGAGCACGAAGCAGATGGCTGTGATTCCGGTGCTGGCCGTCACTCGCCAGGGCGGGCAGACCTTCGTCTATGTGGCGCAGCAGCAGAATGGGCACTTTGTGGCTCACCAGACGCCGGTCACGTTGGGCGATACGGTCGGCAACTCCTATTCCATTTCCTCAGGACTGAATGCGGGCGATAAGGTGATCGTTTCCAGCACCCAATTTCTGGTCAACGGTATGCCGGTTATGCCGCTGCCGGGCGCCTAAAGTACAAGCGAAAAAGGAAGGCACCTCTTGTTTGTCGATTTCTTCATCCGCCGGCCGGTTTTTGCCACGGTGTGCGCGCTGCTGATTATTCTCGCCGGAGCCGTGTGCATCCCCAATCTTCCAGTCTCCATGTACCCCGATCTGGCGCCTCCGGTGGTTGCGGTGACCTGCAACTACGTCGGAGCCAACGCAGATACGGTCGAGAAGGCTGTCACTATTCCGCTCGAAGAATCGATCAACGGCGTCGAGGGGATGCGCTACATTAATTCCTCCAGCACCAACAGCGGAACCACTCAAATCACTGTTACCTTCAAGACGGGCTATGACCTCGATATCGCGGCCGTGGACGTGCAGAACCGCGTGGCCAGCGTGCAGGGCCGTCTGCCCGCCGCAGTCAATGCAACCGGCATCACCATCACCAAAACCAGTTACAACTGGGTCCTCGGTGCAGGTTTTTTTACGCGCGACGGACGCTACTCGCCCGAGTTCATCTCCAACTACATCGACGTCTACGTGAAAGATGCCATCAAGCGGGTGCCCGGCGTGGGCGACGTGATGATCTTTGCCGAGCGCAAGTACGCCATGCGTGTTTGGCTCGACCCGGTGCGCCTGGCGGCGCGCAACTTGACGGCCACCGATGTGGTCAACGCGCTGGTGGAGCAGAATGTCGAGATTCCGGCCGGCCAGCTTGGTCAGCCTCCCTCAGATCAGAAACAGGCATTCCAGATACCTGTGCGCGTGGTGGGCAGGCTCACCAGTCCTTCCGAATTCGACAACATTATCGTCAAGAACTCTCCCAACGGCCTCGTGCTGCTTAAGGACGTTGGCCACTCCGAAGTGGGCTCGGAGGATTACAGTACTGCACTCAAGTACATGGGCCACGAAGCAAACGGCATCGGCGTCATTCAGCTTTCCAACGCCAACGCACTGGATGTGGACCGCAAGGCCAAGGCGGTTTTGCAGGAGCTTTCCAAGAGCTTTCCTCCGGGCCTTGAATACGCCATCGCCTTCGACTCCACCACCGTGGTCGGCGACTCCATCCGCGAAGTGCTTCAAACACTCGGCATCGCGATCTTCATCGTTATCACGGTCATCTTTCTATTCCTGCTTGACTGGCGCGCTACCATCATTCCCGCTGTCACCATTCCTGTTTCGTTGATCGGGACCTTCGCTTTCATCAAGATCTTCGGCTTCTCTGTAAACACGCTCACACTCTTCGGCATCACGCTGGCCACAGGACTGGTGGTGGACGATGCCATTGTGGTTATTGAGAACGTGCAGCGCCACATCGCCATGGAGCACTCCGATCCCCTCGAGGCCACATCGCGAGCCATGGGAGAAGTCACCAGCGCCGTTATTGCCACGTCGCTGGTGCTCATCGCGGTCTTCGTGCCGGTCTCGTTCTTCCCTGGCACCACCGGCATTCTCTACCGGCAGTTTTCGCTGACCATTGCGTTTTCCATCGCCATCTCAGCCTTCAACGCGCTCACGTTATCGCCGGCGCTCTCGGCCATGCTGCTGCGCGGCGAAGAAGCACGTCCCAAACAGTTGGACTTTCTGCACGTCGCTCCACTGTCACACGCCTTTGCCGCGTTCATTCACGGTGCGGACGCTGCAGTAAGCTGGCTGGCACTCGTCTACGCAAAATCCATTCATGTTGCACTGCAATTGCGCTACTTGCTGCTCATTGTCTTCTTTGCCGGGCTGGGCACTGCGGTGTGGATGTATCGGCATGTCCCCACCGGATTCATCCCCCAGGAAGACCAGGGCTATCTGATGGTCGTCGTACAGGCGCCGCCGGGTTCCTCGCTGGCCTATACCACGGCGCTGGCAGACAAGGCACAGTACATCATCGCCCAGAACCCTGATGTTGGTGGTGCGTTCTCGGTGGTGGGCTTCAGCCTGGCCGGCAGCGCTTCCAACGCGGGCATCATGTTTGTTTCGACCAAACCTTCCGATCAACGGCGAGGCAAAGGCCACACCGCGGCGGATATCGTGGCCGACCTCTCGCCCAAGCTGCAGAGCCTGATGTTCGCGCCCGATGGTGGGTTGGTGGCCGTCTTCGAGCCCCCGGCGGTCGAGGGCGTGGGCAGCTTCGGCGGTTTTCAGTTCATGCTCCAGGACCAGGGAAGCAACACGCTCAGCGACCTGGACCGCGTGGCCCACAACATTGTGAACGCCAGCACCGCACGCAAGGATCTGACCGGCCTGTTTACTTCATTTTCAGCCAACGACCCACAGATGCTGGTGACCATCGATCGCGAAAAAGCCAAGGCCATGAACGTACCGCTCTCGCAGATCACCACTACGCTCAGCGTCTTTATGGGTTCGGAATACATCAACGACTTCGACTACAACAACCGCACCTATCGCGTCTTTGTGCAGGCCGATCAGCCCTTCCGCATGACCGCCAAAGACCTGCATAATTTTTACGTGCGCTCGGATTCTGGCCAAATGGTTCCGCTGGACAATCTGACCACCGTCGCTGAAAGTTCTGGCGCGCCGGTGATTACCCACTACAATCTCTTCCGCGCGGTAGAGATTGACGGCTCTCCCGCTCCGGGATACAGCTCCGGCCAGGGACTGGCGGCGATGGAAGCTTTGGCCAAAGAACAAATGATGCCCGGCATGGCTTATCAGTGGACGGGATTAACGCTGGACGAACTCGAATCCAGCGGCAAGGCGCTCATCATCTTCGGCCTGGGAATTCTGGTCGTCTATCTCACCCTCTCAGCGCAATACGAAAGCTTCGCGCTGCCCTTCATCATTCTTCTCGCCGTGCCCATGGCGGTGCTGGGAGCTCTCGGTCTGATCGCCGCTCGTGGGTATGCCAACGACGTCTACTGCCAGATAGGCCTGGTCATGCTCATAGGCCTCTCGGCAAAAAACTCGATTCTAATTGTCGAGTTTGCCGAGCAGTTACGCCGCAAGGACCGGAGTATTGTGGAGGCGGCCATCGAAGCCGGTGAGCTGCGCCTGCGCCCCATTCTCATGACTTCGTTTGCCTTTATCCTCGGAGTTCTCCCGCTGGTCTTCGCCACCGGTGCGGGTGCCCTGGGTCGCCGCTCCGTGGGAACCACGATCGTAGGCGGCATGCTGCTCTCCACGGTGCTTAACCTCTTCTTCATCCCCGTACTCTATGTGATCGTGAGCAGGTTGCTGGAGCGTGTCAAGTCAAGAAATCGAGAGCCATACGAAGCATAGGGTATGGGAATTCAATGCGGGTGCCCTAGGGCCCGATTTTGAGACCTGGGTTAGACCCCAATCATTGCTTATCCCTGTGCGCGATCACGTAATCCTTGATGCGGTCGTAGACCTCGCTGGTCACCACGCCCTTCTCGACCAGGTCTGTCTTGGCGCGATAAGGCCGGAAGCGAACAATGCGTCCCGCCCAACTCTGCGTCATGCCCGGGACCTTCAGCAATTCATCGGCAGTGGCGTGGTTTATATCGATGCGCAACTCCGGCGGCGGTGCTTTTGCGGAGGTTGCGGATGGCTTGTAGGGGTCGCGGTCCTGGTTCTGCGCCATCCCAGTCAGGGACGCACAGAAGATAGCCAATGCAATTGCCGCAGATCTGGTTCTTGTTCGCAAGGCTCCATTCTCCGCCTCTTTCGGTGTCTTCGGCAAGCGGGCTGAATCAGTTCCCAAATTCGACCTCTAACTCCGCAAGTGAAGGTTCAGATTGTTGTGTTCCTTATCACATAGACTCCTTTGAAGCTGGCGCTACAATGGCTCGTCTTGAATGCAGTGCGCAAAGTTGGCGTGCGCTGGCTGGCCATCGAAAGGCGGTGTCATTATGTCCAATACTCGTCGGGAATTTCTGCAATCGAGCGCGGCCCTCGCGCTCGGCATCGTGGGAAGTGCGGCGACAAATCTGGCCGCCGAAACACAGTCTCAAACCCAGCCCACCGAAACGCCGACCGCCGCGTCGTCGGAGGTTCAGGTTCCAACGATGAAGTTCGGTAATGCCGAGATCGGCCGCCTGGTTCTCGGCGTAAACCCGCTCTACGGCTGGGCACACTACAACAGCAATTTCAGCAACGCGATGAAAGATTGGTACACGCAGGATAAAGTCTGCGAGGTGATGCACCGCGCAAATGCCTTCGGGATCAATGCGCTCAACTACGTCAACGCAAAACGCGCCCCAGCTGATCTGGCGCGGTTCGAGGCCGAGGGCGGCAAGATGAACCTGATCGTTCAGGTCTGTGCCCCCGACGATGCCACCGCGCTTTATAAGGATCACAAGCCGCTGGCCATGCACCGGCAGGGCGAGGTCGTCGATATAGCCTTCAAGGAACGCACTATGGACACCGTCCGCGAGTGGTGCAAGCGCGTCCGCGACCTGGGCGTGCTCGTCGGCGTGGGCACGCACAAGCCGGAGGTGATCGAACTGGTGGAAGAGCAAGGCTGGGACGTCGATTTCTATGCCGGCTGCGTCTACAACCGCACTCGAACTGAAGAAGAGTTAAGGCAGGTTCTCAACGGCCAGTTACTCGAAATGCCCCGCGAAGTCTATTTGCAGAGCGATCCGGCGCGCATGTACAAGGTGATGCGGCAAACAACCAAAACCTGCTTCGCCTTCAAAATTCTTGCCGCCGGGCGCATCGCCGACGACAGCGTGGAGAAGGCATTCCGCACCGCGTTCTCAAGCATCAAGCCGAACGACGGTGTTTTTGTCGGCATGTACCCCAGAAATAAGGATGAAGTGAAAGAGAACGCCGAGATCGTGCATAAGGTTTTGATCGGTGCTTGATTTGCAAATTATCGACAGGAATCGAAAGAAGGCATTTTATGTCCAATACGCGTAGAGAGTTTATCCAGACCAGCGCGGCCCTCGCGGTCGGCATGATGAGCGGTGCAGCAACACTCACAGCGGAGCAGGCCGCAGGTTCCAAGGGAAAGGAGAGCGCCGTTGCGCCCGCGGAAATTCAGGTTCCCAAAATCAAATTCGGCAATGTCGAAATCAGCCGCATGGTTCTGGGCCACAACCAGTTTTGTGGATTCTCTCATTTCAGCACCAATCTCAGTAAAGACATGACCACCTGGTACACGCAGGATGAAGTCTGCGCAGTCATGCACCGGGCAAACTCCTACGGCATCAATGCCTACAACTACAGCCAGAATGGCTCCGAGCCCGACAGTGCGAAACGCGCCGCCGATGACTGGGCGCGGTTCATAGCCGAGGGCGGCAAGATGTACGTGATCGCCGGGGATGGAAATCTCGACCCCGCGGGCACTCTCTCGCTGGTTCAGACTATTAGGCCGCTGGCGCTGCAAAGGCATGGCATGGTTGTCGATGAAGCCTTCCACACTGGAAAGATGGACACCGTTGTCAGGGAGTGGAGCAAGCGCGCCCGCGATCTGGGCGTCATGGTCGGCGTGGGTACGCACAATCCCAAGGTGATTGAATTCGTTGAAGAAAAAGGCTGGGACGTCGATTTCTACTCCGGTTGCGTCTACCAGATCACGCGCACTGAAGCCGAATGGAGGCAGGTTCTCAACGGCGAACTGATGGAAATGTCCGGCGAAACCTACGTGCAGAGCGATCCCGCGCGTATGTACAAGGCCATCCGGCAAACAGCAAAGCCTTGCTTTGCGTTCAAGATTCTAGCAGCCGGGCGCGTCGCCGACAACGCCATTGAGCAGGCTTTCCGCACCGCGTTTTCAAGCATCAAGCCCATCGACGCCATCTATGTAGGCATGTACCCAAGGCATAAGGACGAAATGAAAGAGAACGTCGAGATCGTTCATCGCATCTTGACCGGCGCTTGATTCAACTGGAAGTGATTTCACCCCTACGAGGAAGTCATTTGACACTGTGGGGTATTAGCCTTTACTTTCAATAGAGATGCGGAGCTACCGCCATCACGGGTATCATCACCATCATGGGACAATCCATGCCGGCGGACTGCCATGGCCTGAACTAAACGGCCAGAGAGATCAAAAGACACCTGAAGCCCGCCGGCGACCGACGCCAGCGGGCTTTTTCATGCCAAAATCTCAATCAGGATCAGGAAAAATGACAACAACAATCGACTTCGAAAAAATGGATGGCCTCGCGCCCGGCATTGTGCAGGATGCGCAGACAGGCGAAGTTCTGATGCTGGGATTTCTCAATCCCATCAGCTATGCCAAAACGCTGGAAACCGGCTTCGTGACCTTCTGGAGCCGCACCCGCCAAAAACTGTGGATGAAAGGCGAGACCAGCGGCAATCGCCTGCGCGTCGTCTCCGCCTCCACCGATTGCGACAACGACACGCTGCTGTTTCGCGTCGTGGTTGAAGGTGACGGGTTGGTCTGCCACGAAGGCACAGTCAGTTGCTTCACCAAACCGCTGCCCGTAGGCTCGTCCAGCGAGAAAGAGGAAACCCGTGGCTAACAAACTGAGACTCGGCATCCCCAAAGGCAGTCTGCAGGATGCGACCATTGCCCTCTTCAAGCGCGCCGGCTGGAACATCTACGCCGACGGCCGCTCCTACTTTCCCATCCATCGACGACAGCGAGATCGAATGCATGCTGATTCGCGCGCAGGAGATGGCCCGCTACGTCGATCACGGCGTACTCGATGCGGGACTCACCGGCATCGATTGGGTTGTCGAGAGCGGCCTCGACGTCACCAGCGTCACCACGCTCACCTATGCCAAGCAGAGCCGCCGCAAGGTGCGCTGGGTGCTGGCCGTTCCCGAGGGCAGCGGCTTTGAGAAGGCCGAAGATCTTGAAGGCAAGATCGTCGCCACCGAACTCGTCGAAGTCAGCAAGCGTTACTTCGCTCAGAAGGGCGTGAACGTAAAGGTCGAGTTCAGTTGGGGCGCAACGGAAGTAAAGCCGCCCACGCTCGCCGACGCCATCATCGAGATCACTGAAACCGGCAGCTCCCTCAAGGCCAACCGCCTCAAAATCATCGATACGGTGATGGAGAGCGAGACCCATCTCATCGCCGGCAAACAAACTCTATCTGACGCGTGGAAGCGCGAAAAGATCTCGCCAGATCGCCCTCATGCTGCGCGGCGCAATCGATGCGCAATCGCAAGTGGGCCTCATGCTCAACGTCAAGCGCGACGATCTTGAAGCAGTACTCGCGGTGCTGCCCGCATTGAATTCGCCCACCATCTCCCAGTTAAGCAACTCTGAGTGGGTTGCGGTCAACACAATCGTCGATGAGGGTGTCGCCCGCGACGTGATTCCGCGCCTGAAAGCAGCTAAGGCAACCGGCATCGTGGAATACCCGCTGAACAAAGTTGTGCTTTAAACCGGAGACCGACAATGAAGTTAATCCGGACAAAAGGACGAGGCGCGAAGCAATCGGCGGAGGTCCTCGCCGCCCTCGAACAGCGCGGCGGTGCGGCTCTCGATTCTGTGCTGCCCGCCGTCAAGCGCATCGTCTCCGATGTGCGCAAAAAGGGCGACCGCGAACTCCTTCGCTATGCGGCGCAATTCGATGGCTTGCAGGACGCAGCCTCTCTTCGCATAACAAAGAAAGAGATGGCCGGAGCCTTCGAGGCAATCGACCCCGCGCTCCGCCAAGCCTTATCCGCCGCCGCCAAGCAAATCCGTGTCTTTGCCAAGCGTCAATTGCCGGTCTCGTGGAGCGCGTCTCCCATCGCAGGCCTCACCACCGGCCAGTTAGTTCGCCCGCTCGGCTCGGTAGGTTGCTACGTTCCTAGCGGACGCCATCCGCTGCCTTCCACGCTGCTTATGACGGCCATTCCCGCGCAGGTCGCTGGCGTCGAGCGCATCGTAGTCGTCTCACCCAAACCCGCGCCTGAGACGCTTGCAGTAGCGCACCTGCTCAGCATTACTGAGTTCTATCGCCTCGGCGGTGCGCACGCTGTCGCCGCACTGGCATATGGAACTGAAAGCATTCAGCGCGTAGACAAAATCGTCGGCCCGGGCAATCTCTACGTCACTGCCGCCAAGCGCCTGGTAGCCTTCGATTGCGCGATCGATATGCTCGCTGGACCCACCGAAATTTTAGTGACGAGCGAACGCGGCAATGCAGCCGATATCGCGTCCGACCTCGTTGCGCAAGCTGAGCATGATCCGGAAGCACTGGCCATCTTTATCACCACGCGCTCCGATTTGGCCAAAGACGTAATCGCCGAGGTAAAGCTGCGCAGCCGCAACAATACAATCGCGCGCCAGGCTCTCGATCACAACGGCCTGGTGATCATCGCTTCCACCGTCGACGAAGCACGCCAGATCACCAATCGCCTTGCCGCCGAGCACCTCACCGTCGACGCGCCCAGCGATCTCTCATGGGTTCAGAACGCTGGCTCAGTTTTTGTTGGCCGCTGGTCCGCACAACCCATGGGTGACTATATTTCCGGACCCAATCACACGCTGCCGACAGGCGGTATGGCGCGAGTGCGGGGCGGGCTCAGCGTAAACGACTTCGTCAAACTCATCACGGTGCAGGAGTACTCAGCGCAGGCGATCCGCTCACTCGGGCCCCCAGCAGTTTTGCTGGCTGAAGCTGAGGGCCTCGCTGGCCACGCCGAATCGATTCGCACGCGCTTTAACAGGAGGTCTCGTGACTGAACGGACAGCGGAAATACAGGCATCCTTGATGGGTTCAACCTCAACCCCAACGCCAGCCCCACCGCAGGTGGCCCCGCGCGCCCGCGTGCAGGCAATGATGGAGTATCACCCTCCCCTCGGCAGCCGCGATGCTCTGCGCCTGGACTTCAACGAGAACACGCTTGCCTGTTCTCCTAAAGTCCGCGAAGCTCTCGCCCGCATCACCACCGGCGATCTCACCCGTTACCCCGAGCGCCAGCCAGTCGAGGCTATCGTTGCAAGATATTTAGGCCTTGCCGCTGAACAGCTATCCCTTACCAACGGCGTAGACGAAGCCATTCACGTTCTCTTCGAAACCTTCCTCGAAGCCGGCGATGAGCTGTTGTTACCTGTGCCCACGTATACGATGTATGAAGTCTACGCATCGGCCACCGATGCACGGGTGATCACAGTACTAGCCGCGGACGATCTCAAATTTCCCTATGAGCGTCTCTTTGCCGCCGTCACACCGCGCACAAAAATCATCGCCATCGCCAATCCCAACAGCCCTTCAGGCTCAGTTGCCACGCGTGAGCAACTCATCGAAATCGCAAGCCGCGCGCCCCACGCAGTGCTTCTTGTCGACGAAGCCTACTTCCACTTCTACGGCGAAACAATGATCGATCTCGTAGGAACCGTCCCCAATTTGATTATTGCCAGAACCTTCTCCAAGGCCTACGGCCTGGCCGGCTTGCGCCTTGGATTGCTGGCCGGCCCAGCGGAGGTGATGCGTTGGATTCGCCGCGTGTTATCGCCCTACAGCGTGAACTCGCTGGCCCTGGCTTGTCTGCCGCCCGCGCTCGAAGACAAAACTTATCTCGACTGGTACGTGGGTGAAGTGCTCCAGGCGCGGAAGGAATTTGAAGCTGCTCTCGACAAGGCCGCGGTATGCCGCTGGCCCAGCCGCGCGAACTTTATCCTGGTTGAGATCGGCCCACAGCATGGGGAATTTGTGCGACGGATGCGTGCCGCCGGCGTTCTGGTCCGCGACCGCTCCAGCGATCCAGGTTGCGATGGCCGGGTGCGTATCACCATCGGAACGCGGGAGCAGATGGGGCAGGCAATTACGGCTCTTAATGAAGCTGTCACAGTTTTGAAAATTGGAGGGACAGCGCAATGACCACCGGCAAAATAGCAAAATCCGCAACGAAATCGAAAGCGCGCACTTCCATCGTTGAGCGCGACACTGCGGAGACGCGCATCTTTATTCAGCTCACCATTGAAGGCTGCGGTCAATACAAAATTTCCACCGGCATCCGCTTCTTCGATCACATGCTTGAGCTACTCACCCGCCACGGCGCCTTCGATCTTGAACTCAAGTGCGACGGCGATCTGGATGTTGACCAGCACCACACCGTCGAAGACGTTGGCATCGCGCTGGGCGAGGCTTTCGACCGCGCCCTCGGCGACAAGCGCGGCATCCTGCGCGCCGGTTACTTCCTCATGCCCATGGACGAAACCCTTGCGATAGCCGCCGTGGATTTGAGCGGTCGCGCAGCCTTCGCGGTCGAGACCAAAGTGCGCACGCGCCTGGTTGGCGACCTTCAAACCGAACTGGTCACTGATTTCTTCGAGGGTTTTGCCCGTGGCGCTCGCGCCAACGTTCACGTCAAAACCATGTACGGCCGCTCAAACCATCACAAGATCGAAGCGATCTTCAAAGCATTTGCACGCGCTCTCCGCGTAGCCTGCTCAAAAGACAAGCAACTCGGCGAAATGCTGCCCTCGACGAAGGGGTTGCTCTGATGCACGTAACGGTCATCGATTACAAAGCGGGCAATCTGACCTCGGTGCTCAAGGCGTTGCGCCACCTGGGTGCAGAACCCGTTGTCACTGATGGCGACCTGTCCCTCGTTGAATCCGCGGAGCGCATCGTGCTGCCAGGCGTAGGCCACTTCGCAGCCACCGAGCGCCTTGACGCGACCGGCCTCACGCCAGCCATTCGCGCGGCGATTGCACGGGGGGTCCCCTTCCTTGGCATTTGCGTTGGAATGCAGTGGCTCTACGCGGGCTCAACTGAAGCACCCAATCAACTAGGCCTCGCGCACTTTGCCGAGTCGTGCACGCACTTTGCCGAATGCAAGGAAAAAGTTCCCCATGTTGGCTGGAATTCGCTCGAAGTGCGCAAAAACTCTCGCTTGCTGGCTGGCGTAGAGGCGGGTGAGTTTGTCTACTTCACTCATTCCTACAAAGCTCCAGTAACTGCCGATACCGCAGCCATTACTCACTACATTGAGCCCTTCGCATCAGCTGTAGAGCGGGCCAATGTAATGGGAGTGCAGTTTCACCCCGAAAAGTCCGGCGCAACCGGACTGAAGATTCTCGGCAATTTTCTATCTTGGGAAGGGAAGTAATGATCACCAAGCGAATCATCGCCTGCCTCGATGTGCATGGTGGCCGAGTCGTCAAAGGTGTGCAATTCGTCGACCTTATCGATGCCGGTGATCCGGCTACGCAGGCCGCGCGTCATGCCCGCGAAGGCGCCGACGAGATCGTGCTCCTCGATATTACAGCGACGCACGAAGGCCGGCAGACCCTGCTCGATACAGTGCGCCGAACGGCACGTGAATTGTTTGTCCCCTTTTGCGTGGGCGGCGGCATTCGAACGGCAGACGATGCGGCTCAGGTCTTTGAAGCGGGCGCGGACAAGGTGAGCGTGAACTCTGCTGCTCTTGCCGACCCAACTTTGATCGATGCGATCGGCCGCAGCTTTGGCGCACAAGCCGTCGTCGTCGCCATCGATGCCCGCCGCGACCCCAAAGCCGCTGATCCCGTCCGCGATGCGCAGGTCTTTGTGCAGGGCGGCAGAAAACAGGCTGGCCGCCGCGTCGTCGAGTGGGCGCGTGAGGCTGAGGATCGCGGCGCAGGCGAGATCCTGCTTACCTCCATGAACTCCGATGGAATGCGCACCGGCTTCGATTGCGAACTAACAGCGGCCGTCAGCGAGGCAGTCGGCATTCCGGTAATCGCCTCGGGAGGCGCGGGAACCGTCGATCATTTTGTTGAAGTCTTTGGGCGAGGTAAGGCCGATGCTGCGCTCGCCGCCAGCATCTTTCACTTTGGCGTTTCGAGTGCCCGTTCGCTCAAAGAGGAGCTAGCCAAAGCCGGCGTCTCAGTGAGGCTTCCATGCTGATTCCATCCATTGATCTGCTGGGCGGCCGAATCGTTCAGCTTATGCAGGGCGAAAAACTCCGGCTCGCTTTCGACGATTTTGAATACTGGATCGAGAAGTTTTCTCGCTTTCCGTTAGTGCAGTTGATTGACCTCGACGCAGCAATGCGCCAGGGCGACAACTCCGCTGTAGTCGCGCAAATTGCCAAGCGGCTCCCGGTTCAGGCCGGTGGCGGCATCCACTCCATCGAGCGCGCACGCCAGGTGCTTGACGCAGGCGCCAAGCGAGTGATTATTGGATCGGCGCTCTTCTCTGCGGAGGGTGCAGTCAATTCAGAGTTTGCTGCTGCGTTGGCTGCAAGTGTGGGAGTTGATCAAGTGGTAGCCGGTATCGATACCAAGAACGGCAAAATCGCCGTGAAGGGTTGGAAGGCGCAAGTCGCGCTCACGCCCGACGAAGCGATTCCGCAGCTCGAAGCCTACACCGCAGCATTTCTCTATACGCATGTGGACGGCGAGGGACTGATGCAGGGCTTTCCCATTGAGGCCGCTGCGCGCTTACGCAAACTAACCGAGCGGCAGCTCATTGTGGCAGGAGGCATTCGCAGCCGGCAGGAAGTGGACGCTCTGGACGCTCTGGGCGCCGACGCCGTGGTGGGCATGGCTGTATACACTGAACTACTCACAGTGTGATTCTCGTCGCGAAACTTCGCGCGGTTACTCCTGCTTCTCGCCGATTGCGCGGCTGGTCTCAACCCGCGATGCTCTTAGCAGTCTCGCTATCTGTTTCAAATGAAGTTGCACGGCATAGGCGCGCAATATATCGGACTGCGAGAACCGGATTCCCTTGGGCCGCGCCTCGGTCATTCGTGTTTCGAGCTGGGCAATATCCTCCTCGAGATTGATCCGTGGCGGCACGTTGAATCGCCATTCGTCAATGCAACTGGCCACATGGTGGAAACCGGTGCGAATGTCCTCAGCCAATTGACCAAGAGACGGTTCCAATTGTTGCGCAAATCGATCGTGATGGCTGTCTTTGACTGAGAATTCCAGCGCCACCAACGCGTCGAAAAGCGAGCGGCCAAATTGCGAGAGCATACTCAAACCTTCTCGCCGACCCGGTCCGCCTGAGGGCTCATTTCGTGCGGCCTCAAGCAGTTGGTTGTTGCTCCGCAGCATAGCCAGCGCATCGTCGCGCAGCGTGGGAAGATTCTCAGGAGGCGCGCCGCGAAATCCCTCGAGAATAGCCTCGAAAAAAGCCCCCAGCACCAGAAACTCCTGTGCCAGTCCGTCCCGCAGCCGCAGGTGCGCGCGGTCGGGTAGGACCAGAGTTGTCACGGCCAGAGCCACAACGATTCCCAGCAAAACTTCGACCACGCGTTCCAGCGCCAGGCTCCAGCGCGGCCCGGTTTTTTCGACGAGCATGATGATAGTAATGGTGACGCCTGCCAGCCGGGAGCTGCTGTGGAGGCCCAGCAATCCGCAGATGATGACCGCCGCAAGCACGGCCAGGACGTAGTTCCACGGAAGCACGCCATAAAAGGAAAACGAAAAACCAAGCAGAGCACCGATCACCGTTCCCAGTATGCGGTCGCGCGATGCGTTTACCGTGGAGCCGAAATTCGATTGCAGCACGATAATGGCGCTGATCGCGCCCCAGTAGCCATCGTGCAGCCCGAAGCGCAGCGCCAGCCACCAGCATAACGCTGCAGCCAGCGCAGTCTTGGCAGCGTGGATCAACAGCCGCTGGTGTTCCCAGGAGAGAAGTCCTGATTTCTCCTTCTGTTCCACGCGCAGCCTGACTGCAAGCTGATGCTGGGACCACGTTTTGTTTGCCTTCAGACGCATCGATGAAATCAGTACTCCAGGGTTTTCATCAAGATTTAGGATCACAGAATCCGATCAATTCGGCAGTGACCCATCTCACGCTCTTTCAGAGAGAATAATCTCCCGCCAGGCGAAAATGCTTGTCTGAGACTAAATTAGCTGCACCTATTCCTTCATTTGAGCGTCTTATTATTATCGACGCGCTATTCTATTCAAATATGGTTCTTATTACTGGAACGGATAATATCCATGGGAGCAAAATTTGCGCATGATCCGACCTTCGCTTTTCTTCCTCCCCTTATTGATCGCAGGGACGTTCACTTCCAATATATCTGCGCAGTCGGATCCATCTGCGAGGTCCGGTTCCGCATTGCCAGACGCGCCATATCCCGCACAGCAAAGCCAAACAGCGCCCGCAAACCTGGCCTCAGCGCCTCAAAGTGAGGAAGGCCAGCAGACCCGGCGAATCCTGTGGATCATTCCCAACTTCCGCTCCGTTAGCGTTGACCAGAAATTGCCACCGCTTTCTGCAAATGCAAAGTTCAAGCTCATGGCGGAAGACAGCTTCGATTATTCAGATTTTGTTTATGTGGGTATTCTGGCCGGAGTCGCGCAGGCTGAAGGTTCTTATCCTGAATTTGACTCTGGATTTCCTGCCTATGCCCGCTACTATTGGCACAATCTTGCCGACACAGTAGACGGAAATCTGATGACCGAATATTTTTTCCCCGTCGCCACAAGGGAAGACCCGCGTTACTACACGCTGGGCCACGGCGGATTTTTCAAGCGCACCGGTTATTCGGTTTCGCGGCTCTTCATCACCCGTACTGATAGCGGGGGAGTGGCTCCGAATTTCTCTGAGATTGTAGGCAATGGTGCGGCCGCCGGTATTTCGATTTTCTATTATCCCAGCCCAGAACGATCCTGGACCAAGACCGGGCAACGCTGGGTTGCACAGGTGGGGCTGGATGGATTTTCGGATCTTATGAAGGAGTTCTGGCCGGATGTGAACTCTAAATTTTTCCACAACAAATACTGAGTTTATCCTCTGCGGCGGGAGCATCGGTCCGCGTGTAGCATAGGATTGAAGCGCCCGCATAATTTGGGCCCAGGAGTCTCATGCTGCGAGTCGGATACCCTGCTGTATTGGCTGCTGAACTGTTGAGCGATTTTCCTCACGCAATCGAGCTTGTACCGCTGCCCGATGGATTGGACCACGACGTTAACATTGACGTCTGGATACCAGATCCTTACCCTGCAAAAGCGATAAAAATCTGGCCGCATCTGCGTGGCGTGCGTCTCGTTCTCTCTCTCATGGCCGGGACGGAGTGGATTCCCGGCAAAGTGGGACCGCACGTTACCATCTGTAACGCTCATGGCTCGCACAACATCTCCACCGCGGAGTGGACCCTTAGCGCAATCCTGGCCATGTTGAAGTACTTTCCGTTTTATCTCGATATTCAAGGCACCGGCCAGTGGAAGCGCCGTTTCGAAGCCAGCGCGCGCTACGCTGCGATCACCGGAGACAAACGTCCGCTCTATCCGCCCGTAATGCTGGAGGAACTGACCGGCAAGACGGTTCTCCTGGTAGGTTACGGCGCCATCGGCAAGGAGATCGAGCGCATGCTCGCGCCGTTTCGCGTGGAGATGGTTCGCGTGGCCCGCAGTGCGCGCAGCGAACCCGAGGTCCATGCCGTCGCTGAGCTGGACAGTCTGCTGCCGCGAGCAGAGATCGTGATTCTGATCTTGCCCTTTACAGCCGAGTCTAACAAGCTGATCGGCCCGCCACAGTTTGGACTGATGCGGCAGGGCGCCTTACTTGTCAATGCCGCGCGTGGCCCGATTGTGGATACGGATGCGCTGGTCGAGGCTCTTCATTCAGGCCGTATTCGCGCCGCATTAGACGTCACCGAGCCCGAACCGTTGCCGGAAGGCCATCCATTGTGGAGCTGTCCCAACCTGCTGATTACCCCTCACGTAGCCGGATCGAGCCCGCAGTTTGCGCCCCGCTCGCTGCATACAGCGGCTGATGAATTGCGCCGCTATATGAACGGCGAGCCGCTTCACAACGTAGTGCAGGCTGCAATCTAGCTTAAGACTTCGGGTGCCCCGGGTCTCGATTCTGAGACTTGGGAGGCTGCGCGCAGCCAATCACGCAACCCAAGCACCGCTAGACCAACCAGTCCGGCATAGAGAGCGGCTGTGGGCCTCAAGTCCTTGTAAAGATATTCGCCGACGTAGGCTACGTCCACTACAATCCAAATCCACCAGTTGGCCGTGTGTTTACGCGCCTGCCACCAGCTGGCCACCAGGCTATAACTGGTGAGCGCAGCGTCCAGGTGGGGAAGCGCTGCGCCGATGCGCACCATCAACCCACCCAGCAGTACAGCGCCAACGGCTCCCGCAGCCAGCCCCGCAAGCCAGCCCCGAGCGCTCAATGGGACCACGCGCACTTCTCCCTCCGCGCGCACGCCGCGCCACCAGTGCCACCAGCCGTAAAGCGTGAAGACTACAAAGAAAACCTGTAGCAGCGCATCGGAAAACAAACGCGTGCGATAAAAGACAATCAGGTAGATTACGTCCGCGGACAAAACCACCGGCCAGCAGATGAGAAGCCGGCGCGTGGTGAGCCAGATGCCCAGCACCGTGGTCACGGTGCCCGCGATCTCCAGCCAATTCGCTGAGAAGTAACTCGCGATTGCAACCCAGCTCATAGTTGCCGAATCCCCTCAGGGAGCCGATGGCGCGCATTCACCCATTGACCAATCGCATCCAGCAACTTTCTGCCGCCGGCGTCCAAAAACCAACGCGCATGTCCCACCAGCCAGCCGTCGCTAGCCATGAACGCTTTCTGGGGCGAATGCAGCACGGCCAAAAAATAATCTGTCTCACTCAGTGCAAACTCCGCATGGCACAGTGCCGTCATAGGCGCGAGCGCCGCGGCCTCTTCGAACGAAAGCGGGCGCACTGACTCATAGCCTTGAAGCAATGCATGCAGATGATCCAAGTGCAGGGGCACATTCTCAAGATGTGCCGGGTCCTCAACCAGCACAAGCCACTCCACAATGTTGCGTTCGATCGCGTTGGCCAGGTCGTGCACTGCATTGGTGCGATCCGCCAAACCAAAATCGATGATCGCGGTGGCCCGCGCGTCGTCGCCAACATTGCTCCAAAACAGATTCGAAGCGTGCAAATCGTTGTGCGTCCACAATGGCTCGAGTGCCGGCAGCAACGGAAGCAGCTCTGCATGAAACGGCGCAAGCAGCTTGAGCGCCTGTTTGCAGTGTTCGCGCACGACCGCATTCGCAGCCAATGCCGAATGCGCGTCCAGATAGCGTTCCAGCTCTTCCGCGGGGTTCACCGCAGCAAAGATAGTGAAACTGGCTACCAGCGGGCGAGGCTTCCGGCGTGGCGCGGCGTACCCCTGCGATGCAAGATGCAGTCGTGCCAGCGCCTGACCCGCGGAGTACGCATGTGCCGCAGTTCGAAACGGGGTCCATGAGATAGCATCCTCATAAAGGTCCACGCCCGGAGACGCATTATGCACCTCATACGTCCACTCGCCCATTTCGATCGTAGTCTCGCCAGACACGGCTGCAATCACTCGCGGCACCTGCGCTCCAGCGCCGGTCAAATAATTCAGGAATCGATGTTCCTCGAGCAATCCCTCTCGATCGCGCACCTTGCGATGATGGCGCTTGATGAAGACTTTCCCACCTGCAGAAGCCACAACGCTGGCCGCCGAGAGCGGTCGCGGGCTCACTGTCAAAATCTCGATCGGCTCGCTAAAGCCAGGGAACTGATCAAGCAACAGGCGCACTTCGGCAAGAGTCAACGGAGCCCAGTCGGGTTCCACCAATGTGCCGTCCATTCCGTGCGCTTTGCCTGTTGCGTCCATCACAAAATCACCCCTCACTCAAACCGGCAAATCTAAAAAGTATAATGCGCTGAGAGCCTCACCGTAGCAGGCGCACCCAGCCAGATAAACGTATCTCCGTAACTCGCGCCGGTATCGCTCCAGTAGTGTTTATCTGCGATGTTGTTCGCATAGATTCTGAAAATAACTCGGCCCTGATCGCCGCCCGGCGTGTAGCGCGCTCCCAGGTTGAAAAGGTTATAACTGGGCACGCTCACCAGGTCGTCGCGCGTCGCTTCCTTGCGGCCTGTATAACTCCAGCCAGGCAGCACGTGCAATCCGCGAATGCGCGGCACCGTCAGGTCCGCAAACAGAGTTGCGTGCAGATGCGGCACGTTGATCACTTGCTTCGAGTCGTCAACTGGGGTACCCGCGTGGTCGGAGATGGCATTCATGGCCGTCGCCGATGCAGTGAGCCGCAGCCAGTTCGTGGCTTTGCCTTCAGCGTTCAACTCCACGCCATCGTGAGCCTCGCGGCCCTCGGATTCAAAACATTGATCGCCCACGCTTCCGCTGAGACAAAAACTATCGGGGCCTGCGATCGTTTTGGGATAGAAAAACGGCGCGCGCATGTGAAAGAAGGCAGTGGTTAGTAGAATGCGTTGGCCCGGTTCGTACTTCGCGCCAATCTCGACTTGGCGCGTGAAAAATGGCGCAAGAAACTGGCTTCCATTATCGGTCCAGAACGGCGCTTGCGGACCCAGCGAAAGCAGCACGCCGTAATTGCCATAGAGCGCAAAATTTTTCACGGGGTTGAAAGTGGCCGCGTATTGGGGCAGCCAAACGGACTTGTCAGTGAGTTGGGGCGTGCAGGCGCCTGAAACGGAAAAATCGGCACACGATGCGTAGGCGGAATAATTATGGTCTCGCAGGGAATCATACCGGCCTCCGGCAATCAATTGAATGCGTCCCGGAAGATGAATCCGGTCCTGCAGGACGGCGGCCGCCTGGTGGCTGTCTTCCCACAATCTTCGCGGTCCGGCGGATTCGAGCGGACTCTCGATAAGAACCGGTGTGATTGGCTGGTAGATATTTTCTGAACCTACGTAGGTATAAACCGCGCCATCTTGCACGATGTCGTCGAGCGAATACGGGTTTGCAACGGTAAAAAATCCAGGTTGCTGCACGCTGCGCAGGAACAGCTCTCCCCCGAAAGCCAAATCCTGCGTGATAGCACCGGTTCTCAAATGCCCGGCGATCATTGCCTCTGCTTCGGCATCAATGCGCAGTTCGCCTGGATCGCGGTAGTCGTAGATGTCATAGGTCCCATCAGGAGCAAAGAACCATGGATATGGAGCGGAACCGGAATTGCACTCCGTCTCGTAGTAGCAGCCGTATGCATAAATCACATTATCCTGTATAAGCGAATGGCTGTAGCTGGCCGCGGCAAAGACCGCCCAGTTTCGCGGCAAATTGTAATCCAACCGCGCGCCGGTATTGAATGTGTCGAACGTATCGGGCGGACCCCACGGTTGATCGCCCAGCATCGTCGACCGGTAAATTTTGTTGATGTCCGGTACCGTCGTGCCGCCAAGCAACTGATAGCCGCTCCCGTCGCGCTCTGTCTTGTGCTGATATTCGAAGTCGCCCTTCAATATCGCATTCGAATTAATCTTCCAGTCAGCCGCGCCCGCGCCCATCGCGCGCCAGCCATTCGTATCGTTCATATAAGTCACAATTCTTTCGCCGGCCAGATTCACGCGCGCGCCCACCTGCTTCCGGCTGCCAAAAAACCTCCCCAAGTCGACGGCTCCGTAAGCAGTTCCGCGCTGATCGGTAGACAGATCGACGGCCTTCACCATCGCCGGCCGCTTGGTCACGTAGTCGATCAGCCCGCCCGCATTGGCCACTCCACTCTCCACTCCCGCAATGCCCTTGAGAGATTCGACGCTCTGCTTATTTTCGAGCGGCACGTCCTGCTCTCCGGTGACGGTCATGCCATTCACCTCGAGTCCGGTGGCCAGATCGATGGGAAATCCGCGAATCATGTAGACACCGTAATAGCCCACGGGCACGTAATCGTCTCCGATCGACGCATCGTTCTTCACCACGTCAGAGAGCAGCCGCGAGACCTGGTCGTTCATCAGGTCGCGTGTCATCACGGTGGCTGAAAGCGGCGTATCCATCAGCGACCCGCCATCGAGCGTTCCCACCGTCAAAGTGTCGGGCAGATAATCGTCCTTCACGTCGCCGCGGACTACGACGGTGGTGCTTACGCGTGGTACCTGCTGTGAGGATGCGGCGGAATTCGCTGTGGCTGCCACCGGCGGAGAACTTGCGGACGCTTGAGCCGTTTCTGCCTGCGAAGCGCTCTGTGCGAATGAGCCCGTGGAAACAATCAGGCAGCAGGCCAGCATTAGCACGTGCAGTAGAGAGTCGCATGCCGTGAATGATTGAGGTGGATTGCTGGCCGTAGACTCTGAAAAATCGAGCATGGACTCCCCTTGTTTCCGAGTACATGAAACAAGAGAACTCACGCTGCGATTCGAGGAAGAAGGCCGTTTGGCTTCGAAAGCTTCCCACGCCGGTATTATCCGGATCGGGTTCGAGGGTATTTCTCAGCCCCACTCCGTGGAGCACCCCTGTTTCAATAAACAGTATGAAACATTCCCACTAGACGCGCAAGCCCCGCCCAGCGCGGGCCAAACCAAAATGCGCTGGTGTCCAAGGGTGTCCACCGGCTCGAACAAAAGAACACGCGCTGGAATCACTGTTTTCTTGAGTAATTCTGGGCCTTGAACAGCCAAATAAAAATGCCCTGTTTTCCACATTTGCGGACTGTCCCTGACGCGCGCATTTTTTTCAAAAATAGCCGTCCCAGACCGGCCACAGTTGCTACATTTAAATGGATACCAAATTACAGGCGAACAAACAGCGCTTCTCGCGTGAATTTCCATTGAAAGGCGCCCTAATGCGTGCTCTTTGTTCCCGGGTCAGTTTGCTCCGCCGGGTTGCTCTGCGGTTGCTCCTAATCTCTTGTCTGCTTGCGTTTGCCGGCGGCCGGTTAACGGCCCAATCGACCTTCGGCACGATCCTCGGCACAGTGCGCGACTCCGGTGGCGCGCTCATGCCTGGCGTGCAGGTAACGTTGGTCAATAACGGCACCACGGCCACGCGAGCCATGGTGACCGACGCCAATGGAGATTACGTCTTCAAGAACATCGATGTTGGAGTCTATACGCTCACCTTTTTGGCGACGGGCTTTGAAAAGGAATCACAGCCTGGGATATTGCTCACGGCGCGTGACACGCGGCGGATGGATGCAACCCTGAAGCCGGGCTCAGAGTCTCAGACCGTCATCGTCCTTGACGATCCTTCACCCGTTATCACCACCGACGTCTCCAATCTGGCTGTAACCAAGCTCGGCGATGAACTCGTCGATCTTCCCGTCGCCATTTACTCCCGCTCCATCGGATCCACCAGCCCCATCTCCACGCTCACCACCGAGGCCGGCGTGCAGACTGACGATAGCGGCAACCTGGCTGTCATGGGGACCACGGCGGCGCTGCTCAGCGTCACCATCGACGGAATTTCCTCGGTCGGCGTCGAGTACTCCGGTCCGGTGAACGAAATGTTCCCCTCCTTCAACTCCATCGAGGAGATTCGCGTCTCGGAGTCCAACAACAACGCCGAATTCAACGGTGTTGCAGACATTACCACCGTCTCCAAAGCGGGGACCAACCACTACCATGGCGGAGTTTTTGAGTACCTTGAAAACACGGCGCTGAACTCCAACAACGCATTCGCGCTCTCCAAGCCGAAGATTGAGATGAACGACTTCGGTGGCACGCTGGGCGGCCCGCTGAAAGTTTCCGATCTCTATCAGACCGAAAATCCGGTTTTCTTTTTCGTCAGCTTTGAAGCCCTGCGACTGCCCCGCCAGACGCCCCTGCTGCTCAGCGTTCCCTCCACCGATATGCGCAACGGCAACCTCACCGCCTATCTCGCCGATCAGGGAGTCGCAGCCGTCTACAATCCGGATGGATCACCCATTTCCAATACTTCTGCGGTTCCGGTCAGCACCATCTCCGCCAACCTGCTCCACTACCTGATGCCCGTACCCAACTATGGTGTGCCCGGCATCTATGCCAATAACTACCAGATCAACTTTCCCTCGCCCATCTCCGCCAACCAGGGCGATGTCCGCCTCGATAAGGTCCTCTCCAGCAAGCAATCGCTCTTCGCCCGCTTCTCCTACAAAAATCGACAGGTCATCACCGCGCCTTTGCCCATCTGCACCTTCACCTATTGCGCTGAGGCGGGTAGCACTTTGCAGGGCGGCTACAACACACCGGAGATTGATGAGGGCCTCACCTTCGCCCACAACTACATCTTTTCCCCCAAGCTGCTCAATGAGTTTCGGGCAGGTTTCAACGCCCAGCACACATCCGAGACGCAAAGCTACTCCACCTCAACGCTGCTCACTGAAACCGGACTGACCGTCCCTCAGCCGGATCTCAGCTGGTCTGAAGCTCCGCAAGTGCTCATCAACGGTTTTATGTCCACTGGTGCGGGCAACCCCGGCACACAGCGTAGCCAGACCGTTCAGGCTCTAGATAACCTCAGTTGGACGCAGGGTAAACATTCCTTCAAATTCGGCGCCGACTTCAAGCGCCTCACTGACCGCGACGATAACGTCTACGGCAACTATCGGTCCGGCTGGTATGTTTTCGACGGCTCCTCCGACGTAGGCATGATCATTGGCGATCCGTATACTGCATTTCTCCTTGGCTATCCGGACTATACCGAGGTAAGCTCCACCAATAATCCAACCATGAACGGCCTCGGCTATTCCTACGCCGTCTTTACCCAGGACGATTGGAAGGTCTTTCCCAGCCTCACGATAAATCTAGGCATGCGTTATGAACTGCATCCGCCTATTCACGATATTCACTCCAACAGCGCCGCATTTGATCCCAGCTATGACGGCCCCGGTACCACCGGTTCAACCGTTCCAGGCGCGGTTGTGGTCCCCAATGCTTACGCCGAGTCCTTCGCGTCCACAGCACTAGAAAACGCTATCGCACCCACTCCCATCCTCACCGCCGCGCAAGCCGGCATTCCTCAAAATTTGCGCTATACCGACAAGACCGACTGGGGTCCTCGTCTCGGATTTGCCTGGCGACTATTCGGGAACGAGAAGACCGTTCTCCGCGGCGGCTGGGGACGCTTCATTGAAACCCCGCTCGGCTTCTCGTTGGTCTCTGGCTGGGCCGTCCATTCGAGCTTCCTCGCCACTTACAACCAGGAATACGCAACCGACGGCATGACCCCCCTGCTTTCTTTCCCCAATCCCTTCAACACCGCTGCCGGCAGTTCCACAGGAACCGCCGACTTCGACTACGCTTTCCCCATCCACTACAAAGATCCCTCCGTACAGCAGTGGAATCTGACCTTCGAGCGCGACCTGGGCCACAGCATCGGACTGCGTCTCTCTTACACCGGCAGCCACGGCCAGAACCTCGAGGCCATGGTTGACCTCAACCAGGTTCCCGCCAACTCCATCGGCTATAACTCGACCGATCCCGCTCCTCCGGCCTCCGGTGCCTGCATCTCCGACGACGGAACGCTCATTTCCGATCACCGTCCCTATCCCTGCTGGGCCATCATCCAGAGCGTCGTGAATGCCGCCTTCAGCAACTACTCAAGCGGCATCGTCGAAGTCTCCCGCCACAGCGGCAAGTCGCTCACCTTCGACGCCAGTTACACTTTCACGCGCGACCTCTCCAACGCCGGCGGCGCCACGCCCACTGCCTTCGCCGTCTCCGGAGGCAGCTTTCTCACTGACCGCTTTAATCCCGGCCACGACTACGGCAACGTCATCTACGACCGTGCCCACCGCTTCCTGGCCACTTATCTTTACGACCTGCCTTTCGGCCACGGTCAGCGTTGGCTCAGTTCCGGCACTGCCATCGACCGCTTGGCCAGCGGCTGGCAAATCGGCGGCGTCACCATTTTGCAGAGCGGTCCATTCCTGACGCCGTATGAGGATACCGTCGACCCTGCCAACACCAACATTCTCACTACAATCGGTCAGACACGCCCCGATCAGTTGAAAAACGTATCGCTCTACGCCGCCCATCGCACCACCGCGCAATGGCTGAATCCCGCTGCATTTCCCTATCTCAATCTCGAATCCGGCGGCATCGGCATCGGCCGTTTTGGCAACGCTCCCGTCGGCGGCGTCGTCGGCCCCGGCACGGCCAACTTTTCTCTCTCCCTGATGAAAGACTTTGCCCTTTACCGGCAGAGCAGAATTCAGTTCGGCGTTGAAGCAGCCAACGTCTTCAACCACCGCAACTACGAGCCGCCAAATATGCAGGTAGACTCTTCCGGCTTCGGCTCCATCACAGCCCTGCAAACCGCCGAAGGCGCCGGCCCTCGTAGCCTCGAACTCTCCGGCCGCATTAATTTCTAAGTCTCATCCGCCAACCATAAAAAGGCCTTGTTTTATAGTCGGATCAACCGCCCGGCCGTTCCAGTATTTTTTAAATTCCGCTCTCATCGCGCGCCAGAATACCCTTTCCACAATCGTGAGCATCATCACATCCCGCCGTCTGGCCCCTATCTACACTCGGAGACAATCCGGAAGGATTCAAAGGGCATCATGCAACTCAATCCCGCTTTTCCCGCAGTCGATCCCATACCTTTGCCGGCCCCGATATGGCTGCTCAAACTGCTCCATATCGTTACTCTGGCTCTGCACTTTGTTGCCGTGGAAATGCTTGTGGGCGGGCTGCTGCTTGCTGTCCTGCTCAGTCTCTTCCGCCGCTCGCCGGCCTCCATGGTCACTGCGAGGGCGCTGGCGCGAAGGCTCACGGTGGTCATGACCTTCGTCATCAACCTCGCCGTGCCCCCACTTCTGTTCGCCCAGGTGCTTTACGGTCGCGCTCTCTATACCAGCAGCGTGCTGATCGGCCTTTACTGGATCTCAATCATCGGCCTGCTCATGCTCACCTACTGGCTTCTCTATCGATTCTCCGCCCGGCTTGAGGCAGGGCGCTCCGCCTGGTGGGTAGGTATCATTGCCTGGCTGCTGGCCGGGAGCATCGCCCGTTTGCTCTCCACCAATATGACGCTGATGCTGCGCCCCGAAGTCTGGCGCCAAATGTACTCCGCTTCCGCCGCAGGCAGATTCCTCCCCGCCGGCGATCCCACCGTTGAGCCGCGCTGGCTCCTGATGATGGCTGGCGGCCTCTTCATCGGTGGTCTCTGGATGATCTATCTCGCAGCACGCAGCACCTTCACCGCCGATGAAAAGCGTTTTGTTGCAGGAGTCGGTGGCAAGGTCGCCGCCGTCTTCGGCATCGTTTATCTCGCTGCCGGCCTGTGGGCAGCTCACGTGCAGCCGGAGGTAGTGAGAGCCGGTCTCGCCACTCATCCCCTCTACAAATTTGCTGGTTTCGCCGGCTACGGATGGCTGGCCCTGGTTGCGGTTGCAGTTCTTCTCGGCGCAGTCGCCGGATTGGGCAAAATCGCCGCCGGCTGGCTCGCGTGGGCCGCCGTTCTCGTCGCCGTGCTGACTGAAATCATGTTCACCATCTACCGCGACGGCGTCCGCGACCTCACCCTGCTAAGCAAAGGCTACGACGTTTGGAATCGCGTGGTCGTCACCAACTGGAGCGTCGTCTTGCTCTTCCTGGTCCTCTTTGTCGCGGGCCTGGGTGTGATTGGCTGGCTCGTGTCTGTAATGGCGCGCGCCAAGAAAGACATGGAGGCCGCAGCGACCTTATGAGCGAATCGGCAATTCTCTTGAAACCCGTCGAAGAAACCAACGACAAAACCACGCGCCGCTTCTTCATGGCTGCGGCGGGCGCGGCAGGCATCGCCTATACCGCTGCACTCGCCTATCCCATCTACCGCTACCTGGCATCGCCCGCGGAGATGGCGATGGAAGCCACCGCCGTCACCGAGGTTACGCTCAAGGATGCACAAAAACAGCCCCTTGGCTCGGTGCTGATGTTCAAGTTTGGCTCCGCTCCGGCCATGCTCATCCACCATCAGGACGGCCGTTGGATTGCCCTAACCGCAGTCTGCACCCACCTGGGCTGCACGGTGCAATACGAGCCCCAGGCTGATCGCGTCCATTGTGCCTGCCACGGCGGCGTTTACAACGCCTACACCGGCGCCAATGTAAGCGGCCCGCCGCCCAAACCGCTCAGGCTCTTCAAAGTTGCCGTCTCCGAAACCGGCGTGGATGTTTCGCGCGCATAGCGCAACGCTCAAAGCATAAAAGAAAGGTTCAAAAATGAAGTTTCTAACAACATTTGTGGTGGTCGCACTCTGTTCCCTCGTTGGCATGGCGCAAGAAACACCATCAGAACCAGAGTTCGCAAATGTATTTTTTCGACTTGACGCAGGTAAACTGGTTCCGCTGGAACGCCAAACCGCAACCATCCAAGGGAAGGCGGGTGGCTTCATCGTCATGAACATGAAGGCATCGTGGGAGTTATCCGGCACAAAGTCTCCAGTAAGGTTTCGCTCCGATGAGCCTCTTGATTTTGTAGTACGGTCCCAGTTTGCTCCTTCGGCTGTCGACCCAAGCACGTTCTATTTCCTCCGCAAGCTAAACATAAAGAAGAAAAATCGTGAGCTTGTCGTCATGGTTGGACACGCCTCCCCGGGCAGCGCAACCATGAATAATGACCCCGCCCTAGGTGCCTTACCTGTAACATTTGGTCGCTATGGAATTTCATCTCTTAAGATAACGACCGGACCTTTACCTCCCGGCGAATACGCACTTAGTGGTTCTTATGCTCAGACCGTGTTTTGCTTTGGCGTCGACTGAAAGGATTAAAGGCATGACCGCAAAGACCATTTATCAATGGACCGACGAGCGCCTGGGGCTCAGCGAGCTGGCCGCCTTCGCGCGCCACAAGACCGTCCCCGTCCACTCCCAATCCTTCTGGTACTACTGGGGCGGCATCTCGCTCTTCCTCTTTCTCGTCCAGTGCTTCACCGGCGTGTTGCTGCTGGTCTACTACCGCCCCGGAGCCGAAGCCTTCGAGTCCGTCCGCCAGATCACCTTCGTCATGCACTTCGGCTGGCTCATCCGTTCGGCTCACGCATGGGCTGCCAACCTGATGATCTTCGCCATCCTGGTGCACATGTTCTCGGTCTATTTCATGAAGGCCTACCGCAAGCCGCGCGAGTTCGGCTGGCTCAGCGGCATGGCTCTGCTCGGCATCGCCTCGGTCTTCGGCTTCTCCGGCTACCTGCTGCCCATGGACGAGCTAAGCTACTTCGCCACCAAGGTCGGCCTGCAGATTCCCATGGCCATTCCTTATGTCGGCGAGGCGATCGCCAACATGCTGCGCGGCGGACCGGATGTGAGCGAATTCACAGTGCAGCGCTTCTTTGCCCTGCACGTCGTCGTGCTGCCCGCAATCTTCCTACCGCTGCTCGGCTTTCATCTTTGGCTAGTCCAGCGCCACGGCAACGCCGTGCCTCCCTGCGAAGAAGCCAAGCCCGCCGCCGAACGCAAGAGCATGCCCTTCATGCCCAACTTCCTGCGCAAGGATCTGGCCATGTGGCTCATCTCGCTCAACATTCTTGCCCTGCTGGCCTCGGTCTTTCCCTGGGTCCTCGGCAAGCAATACGATTCGCTAGCCCCCGCGCCCATGGGCATTCATCCCGAGTGGTATTTCATGAGCCCCTTCGAGATGCTCAAGCTGTTGGGCATGGTGAAGTGGCTGCAAGGCGAGCCCGGCGAAATCGCCGGCATTCTGCTTTTCACCCTCGGCATCGTGCTATGGATTCTGATTCCTTTCTACGACACAAAAGAGGAATCGGGCCAGCGCGCTCGCGCCGCCCACTACTTCGGCCTGCTGGCAGTGATTGCTTTGCTGGCCACAACTGTCATCGGATACTGGACCATTCGGTAAAGGAAGAGCAACGATGAACTATCCATTCTGGAACATTCCATATCTCGGCTCGGGTTGGGTGATTGGCATCATTGCCATCTTCCACATGATGATCGCACTGTTCGCCGTAGGCGGCGGCTTCTATCTCCCCATCGCCGAGCGCAAGGCCACACGTATGCCGGAAGGCCAACTTCGCTCCGACTGGCTCAGTCAGCTTGCGTGCTACTCAAAGTTCTTCCTCATCCTCACTGCCGTCTTCGGCACGGTCAGCGGCGTCGGCATCTGGTTCGCCATCGGCCTCACTCATCCCGAGGCCACCAGCACGCTGATTCACAACTTCGTCTTCGGCTGGGCTATGGAGTGGGTCTTCTTCCTCGTCGAGCTCACCACCGTCGCCGTTTATTACTACACCTGGAACCGCATCGATCCCAAGCTCCATCTGAAAGTGGGCTGGGTTTATGCCGGCGCATCCATCTGCACCCTGATCATCATCAACGGCATTCTCACCTTCATGCTCACCCCCGGCGATACCTGGCTCTCCGTCGCCGGAACCGGCCATGAGGCCAGCAAGTTCTGGTACGCCTTCTTCAATCCCACTTACTGGCCCAGCCTCTTCCTGCGCATCTGCGTCTGCGCTCGCTGGCCGGCATCTGGGCGCTCATCACCGCCAGCCGCATCGACGGCGACAAGCATCCCGAGCTCAAAACCAGCCTGGTCAAGTGGAGCTGCAAGTGGCTCGTCCCCTCCTTCGTCGCCATGCCCTTCCTCATGGTCTGGTACCTCTGGATGGTTCCTGCATCGCAACGCGCCCTGCTCACTCTGGGCATCGACACCATCAACTCCGGCACCTTCTCCGCCGTCACCCGCATCGCCCTGATCATCATCGTCACTTCGGCCACCATCGTCGGCGTCGCCTACTTTCTCGCCTATCGCAATCCGTGGACTTCAATCTCTCCCACGCCATGGCCGTGTTGCTTCTTGCGCTCATCGCCACCGGCTCCGGCGAATACTCCCGCGAGATGCTGCGCAAGCCCTACGTCATCGGCCGCTGGATGTACTCGAACGGCGTCCGCGTGCCCTACGTCGGCCGCATCAACTCGGAAGGGTATCTGGCTCATTCGATGTGGGTATGGAAGGGATCGGCATCCAGCTACTCCCGCGGCGAAGCCATCTTCCGCGGCGAGTGCGGCTCCTGCCACACGCTCAATGGCTATCGGCCTCTTGCACAATTACTCGCCGGCCGCGACCGCGCCAACATCGGCAACTTCATCACCATGCTCCACGAGAACAAGCCCGACTCGCCCTATCACCGCTTCATGCCGCCGATGGTAGGCACCAAAGAGGACATCGACGATCTGACCGACTACCTCAACTCCCAGGTCAATCCGCCGTCACCGAAGTCAACACTAACAGCGCAGAAGTAGCTTCTTCATTCTGCTAATTTCTCCACAAAAGCTCCGTGCCCCATCCTTGCGACTTTTTTCTGTCGCAAGGGTGGGAAACCACAAAACCACGAGCCTACCAATTGCCCGCACTTCCCATCTGCTCACCCTTTGGCCGCAAAGCCTTGGAGCTCAATTCATCTGCCTGTCGCAAGCCGGGAAACACCGCCGCCCAAATCCCCGCCACAGCCAGCGCGCCCACTCCTCCCGCAACGGTAGCGCGCACCGCACCCCACCACTGCGCCGTCAACCCGCTCTCAAACTCTCCCAACTCGTTTGAAGCGCCGACAAATAGAGCGTTCACCGCGCTCACCCGCCCTCGCATCTCAGGTGGCGTACCTAGTTGCAGCAGCGATGCGCGGATGACCACGCTGATCATATCGGCAGCCCCGGCTAGCGCCAGCGCCCCCAGTGAAAGCCACAAACTTCGCGAAAGTCCGAAGATCACCGTGGCCACCCCATAGAGCGCTACGCTGACGAACATGCGCAGCCCGGCGCGTCTGCGGAGTGGAAACCGCGCTATCAGCAGCGACATAATCAACGCGCCAGCCGCAGGAGCTGCACGCAGCAGCCCGAGTCCGCGCGGTCCCTGCTGCAGAATGTCGTGGGCAAAGATCGGCATCAGCGCCGTGGCGCCGCCCAGCAGTACCACAAACAAATCCAGCGTTGTTGCCCCCAGTAGCAGTGACGAATGGCGCATGTATTGGAACCCGGCCAGCACCACCTTGATCGAAGCGGCCCGATGCTCCATTCGGCCTGGCCTCACGTGCAGGCTGAGGACCAGCGTCAGAAACCAGACCAACGTGACCAGGGTGAATAGATAAACAATTCCCGCCCCCTGCAACGCCATATCGCGCAAAAAAGATGCCAGTGGCATGGTGAAGAGCAGCCCGCCCATCGCCGGTCCCACGATGTTTGCAAATTCAAAGATGGCCCCACCCCAGGTCACGGCATTCACAAAGTGCTTCTCCGGAACCAGATGCGGAATCAGTGCAGAACTTGCCGGACCTGAAAACGCGCGTCCCGTCCCGACGCAGAACAGCACCGCATAAATCGGGTAAACGCTTCGCCAGCCGGAGAGAGTCAGCAGCAGCAGCCCCGTGGTGCACAACACCTGGAGACCATAGCAGACCAAAATCACCTGCCGCCGGTCGAAGCGATCGGCCACATGCCCTGCAGGCAGCATAAATAGCAATCCGGGCAAAAACAGCGCCAGCCCGGTATAGCCCAGGTCCAGCGCCCGGTGCGTGATGGAATAAACCTGCCACGCCACCGCAACCGACTGCGCTTCGGCGCCAAGAATGACCGCCGCGCGCGCCAGTTGGTACCGCCTGAAGTCGCGAGAGGCAAATGCCTCCATGCCGCGTCTTGGCGGCTTTGGGGGAAAAGATTGCATATCCTCCCCTAGCTTATCTTGCTTTTCCTTTCCGCAATCCGAAACCCTTCAGCGCCCTCAATTCATGAACCCTTGCTCAGCCGAAATGAATCTATCGAATAGTGCGCCGATCAATGCGATCTATATTTGATAGAGCACTCCCCCAGCGGATCACTGAACTTCCCCGCCAGCGGAAAATAAGACCCGGTAGAGGAGAAAACTTTTGCCTGAGCACGATCCCGCATCGTCGGCCCGTGCCGGCGCCGGAACAACTCTCGACAATCCGCAATCTACCGTGTCCGCGCACTGGAAACCCCGCGTCAATCCCTGGCTTATCGCCATGACCGTTGCACTGGCGGCTTTCATGGAGGTGCTCGACACTTCCATCGCCAACGTGGCTCTGCCCCACATCGCCGGCTCACTCGGCGCCAGCACCGACGAGGGAACCTGGGTCCTCACCAGCTACCTCGTAGCCAACGCCATCGTCCTTCCCCTCGGCGGCTGGGCCTCCAGCGTCATGGGCCGCCGCAACTTCTTCGTCTTCTGCATTACTGTCTTTACTATTGCCAGTTTCCTCTGCGGCTCAGCTCCATCGCTGCCCATCCTTCTAATTTGCCGCATCATTCAGGGCTTCGGCGGCGGAGGAATGCAGCCCATGGCCCAGGCCATCATGGCTGACTCCTTCGAACCGCAGAAGCGCGGCCAGGCCTTTGCTCTCTACGGCATCGTCGCCGTCCTCGCTCCCTCCATCGGCCCCACCCTGGGCGGCTGGATTACCGACAACTATTCCTGGCGCTGGATATTCTTCATCAATATCCCAGTCGGCATTCTGGCCTTCATTCTGGTCAACCGGCTGGTCGACGATCCGCCGTGGATCAAAGGCGACTTCTCCAGGCTGCGCAACATGGACTATCTCGGCCTCAGCTTTTTGGTTATCGCCATGGGCGGCCTGCAGATCATGCTCGACAAGGGCGAGGAAAACGACTGGTTTTCCTCCGACTTCATTCGCACGTTCGCATTTCTATTTGTCGCCGGCATGATCGGCCTCGTTCTCTGGGAGTGGCGCCGCAAAAATCCGCTCATCAACCTCAAGCTATTCCGCTTCAAAAATTTCGCAATTTGTTGCTTCCTCATGGCACTGGTCGGCGGCGTGCTCAACGCCAACACCGTTCTCCAGCCACAGTTTCTGCAGCAACTGCTCGGTTACAACGCCACTACCGCCGGCATGGCGCTCACCGCAGGCGGCATCGCGGTGCTGGTCATGATGCCCATTGCCGGCTTCGCTACGGGCAAAGTTGCCGCCCGCTGGCTAGCGATGATCGGCTTCACTCTTTTTGTCTTCACCTTCCGCTTTGCCGCCCACGCCATCACGCTCGACATGAGCTTTTCCGCCGCTTCATGGCTTCGTGTCATCCAGATGTTTCCCATCCCCTTCTGCTTTATCTCCATCACCAACGCCGCCTATGTCGGCCTGCCCAGGGAACAGAGCAACCAGGTCGCAGGCCTCATCAACTTCGCCCGCAACATCGGCGGCAGCCTCCTGATCGCTATCACTAACGCCCAGGTCACCAACCGCGCCACCTGGCATGAGCAGCACCTGCAAGGCGCCATGACCTCCGCCTCCATCGCCTTTCAACAGCAAACAGAAGCCTTCGCAGGCTTCTTCGGCAGCCACTTCGGTTCTCCTAACAGCAAGAGTCTGGCCATGGCCTACATCTACAACCAGCTCAACCGCCAGGCCCAGATTCAGGGCTACCAGGACGTTTACATGGAACTCTCATGGATGTCCGTCTGCTTGGTCGCACTCGCTTTCCTGCTCAGCAAAAACAAGCCCGGTGAGGCTTCTGCCGGCGGAATGCACTGAGAATCGGAGAAGGCATCGGGTATTCCACATCGTCGCCGATCTGTGGTGTCGTAAGGCTATCTCCAGCAAAGCCGTGGCTAACCTGCTAACTTGCTAACCCCGCTTCCGCGTGAGTCGGGGCTAACTCGCGGCACTTGGCCCCCAAAAAGGCAGTTTCCGCTTTCATGAATCAACTTGAGCCACTTGCTCGTTCCCTTTTTCCAGTGCCGAGATTTGCTGTGTCTCAAATTGCACAGCATGATGAATTGAGAAGCGGGAAACTCCAATCTGCTGAATAAAGGAAAAGTGAGATGGGACTGATCATTCTAATCATTGTTCTGGTGCTGATCTTCGGCGGCGGAGGCGGATATTACGGCTACAACCGTTGGGGATACGCGGGCGGCGGAGGCATAGGTCTCGGCACCATTCTGTTGATCCTGCTTATCTGTTGGTTGCTGGGAGTTTTCCGCTAGGCTGGAGTTCGCATCTGGCAGGTCTATTGCCGCACATGTCTGGACCTGGCAGAACTGGCTTGCCAATTTCCCAACTAAAAAATGAATATGTCGGTGCTCTGAAAGGGCACGACTTCAATCGTGCCGCAAATTGCTAAAAATATCCAGAGGTTTAGCTCCTTAGGCAATGCCGTTGTAAAAAGCGCGAATCGAAATAAAGTAACACTGACCGAAGCCTCGGGCGCAATCTCTTAATCTCGCACGCCGCCAACATTACTCTGACGATCGAGGAACGATGAGATCCGCCGTTGGCATTGCACGATACTCTGCACGAAGTTTCTGACCGATAGTTCTTGTACCAACTCCATGACCCATCCGCCTTAAGAAAAGAACCGAGCAATCCTTTCCGAGCTACGTAAAAAATACACGGCCGATCTCCAAGAGAAGAAATGATTCGTTGGCTATAAACGGTATATCCTTCAGGGATTTATGTTCATTTCGATATTTGGCCCCCAAGATGCTCCTTACCGTTGTGTGGATAACGCCTGGTGGCCGGCGAAAAATTGTTTGCCCTTCTGAAAGTGAGGGAATGGAGGAATCCAAATGACCATTACCACCGTCCACGTGCCCATGTCTCTCTGTTATCTCTGCGAGTGTGGCCTGATTGGCAACGATGCAAATCAGTGTGCTTGCGGAAATAGATACGGACTCTTGAGTCTTGCCGCGGTCATGGACAGAAAGCCAGCCGAAACCGTGCTTGAATGCAGTGGCTCCGTAAGCAATTACTTAGGAATGCCAAACTGAAAGGGGAGAAATCAATGAGTAACTACCGGATCGGTGTCATTGGGCTAGCGGCTGCATTTACGCTGGCAGTCATAACAGGGTGCGCAACCAAGAACTATGTGCGTAACCAGACAGCGCCGCTTGTGGAACATACCGACCAACTGGATGCGCAGACGGCTCAAAACAACCGGCAGATTCACGATGTGGATGAGCGCTCACAAGCGGGCATCAACCATGCGCAAGGCTCGGCAGACAGCGCCCAACAGAATGCGCAGAATGCGAGCAACAGTGCCGGCGTGGCTGAAACCGCAGCGAACGACGCCGTGCATCGGGCAGATTCGCTCGATAGCGTGGTGAAAGGCCTTGACAACTACACATCGCTGAACACCGTTACCGTGAACTTCGGGTTTGATAAGGCGGTGTTGACTAAAGACGACCGCGATCAATTGGATAGTTTTGCAGCACAGATTGGCTCGGCCAAGAGCTACATCCTTGAAGTGACCGGCGGGACGGATTCCATCGGCTCGGCCCAATACAACTATGAGCTGAGTCAGCGGCGGGCGGATGCTGTGGTGCAGTACCTCGCGTCAAAATATCAGATTGCAGCCCATCGGTTTTATCTGATCGGCATCGGCAAGGACAAGGAAGTGGCTCCGAACACAACTGCCGAAGGAAGAAGGCAGAACAGGCGCGTTGAGGTGCAGTTGCTGTCAAATCGATCAGATGAAGCAAAAGAAATGGCTACGATGCCGCAAGGTAGCAACTGATTGCGAATGCTTGAGCATGTTCAGTGCACTAGCTGCACTGTAAGTTCTTGGCTCCAACAGTATTAACTGCGGCGGCATGGCCCACATGCCGCCGTGATCTTCAATCAATTCAGTCAAATGAATAAGCCACACGGTAATTTCCCCAAGGCAAGAACAATTCATGTTGAGCAGAGCGCCCACAAGGAGGGTATATGTTGATGAGCGAGAAGCACAACCATGCGTTTGACCCCAGCGCCTTTCTAACGAGTGTGGGTCCCGGTCGAAAGATTGTTGAACTGCAACCAGAGCAGACCTTTTTTACCCAGGATGATCCGGCGGATTCCATCTTTTTCCTGAAGGAAGGCCGGGCAAAGCTTAGTGTAGTATCTGCGAGCGGCAAGCAGGCCACGATTGTGCTCCTCGGCCCGGGCGACTTTTTCGGTGAGGACTCGCTGACGGAGGACCCTGGACTGCGCATGGCGACAGCCATGGCAGTGAATACCTGCACCGCATTAAAGATCCAGAAGGAGGAGCTGATCCGCTTTATGCATCTGGAGCCTGCTTTCTGCGACCAATTTCTGTCGTTTTTGGTGACCCGCGAAATCCGCACCCAGACCGACCTTGTCGATCAGATCTTCAATACAAGCGAAAAACGCCTGGCGCGCACCCTGCTTAGGATGGCGGAATCCGGGAAGTCTGATGAAACACAAACCCTCATCCCCCCGATCACACACGAGACTCTGGCGGAGATGATCGGCACCACCCGGCCTCGCGTGAGCTACTTTATGAACCGGTTCCGCAACCTTGGCCTGATTGATTACAAGGGCCGAATTCAGGTGCACAAACCGCGTCTGAAGGCTGTCCTGGCTGATCAGTTCGCCAGAGTATAGGTTGAGCTATCGTTTGGACGCACTCCGCGTGCCTGAATATATCTGCATAGATTTCACAAACAGGGCCGATCCGCAATTAGGATCAGCCCTGATGGCGATGGCGTCAGGCCGTTCACGATATGGCTTCCCGTGCGGGAAAGCGGATTCAAACATAGCTCTGAAAAGGTCAGCGAGATAAATGATTCAGTTGCCCGCTACAAAGAGCAAACGCGCAGGACAGGATCGCATTTGGTCTGTAGCATCATGATTCAGTCCACCTCTGCGCCTGGTGCTTCATGCTTAGCCATCCGTACTGCCGGCTATGGCCTGCGAACCGCTCGAGCCCAGCTTGCAAGTGGACTCAAAGGTGCCGAATGGAGCGATTTTTTGCTCAAAGCTGCGGAAAATGGGCCAAAATCAAGCGTTTTTGGCGCATTTCTTGCGCGTGGATTTCGGTTAATTATCTTTTAGGGGCTGTCCTAGATAACCGCTGAAAAAGGCGGTGTACTAGGATGGTCAACATGCGCAAGAGTCGGCTGGATAGCGAGCATCAGAAGCGCCTGATGGAGCACTTCGTTGCAGGCACTACAGCTCGTACCGCGGCATCGCTCACAGGAGTGAACAAGAATACAGCCTGCTATTACTTTCAACGTTTGCGCAAGATCATTTATCAGGCCACCGAGGATACTTCTCCACTGGCTGGTGAGATCGAAGTGGATGAGAGTTATTTTGGTGGCATTCGCAAGGGCAAGCGAGGCCGTGGCGCAGCGGGCAAAGTGCCGGTTTTTGGCCTGTTAAAGCGTGGCGGCAAGGTTTACACGAAGGTGATTCCAGACACGAAAGGCGCAACACTCAAGGCCATCATGGAGGACAGAATCGTGCCCGATAGTATTGTTTATTCGGACACCTATCGCTCTTACAATGTGCTCGATGTTTCAGCCTTCAAGCACTACCGCATCAACCACTCAAAGCTGTTCGCAGATCGTAAGAATCACATCAATGGAATCGAGAATTTCTGGAACCAGGCGAAGCGACATATGCGCCGATTTAACGGGGTATCCAAGGCCACTTTTCCGCTCTTTTTGAAGGAGTGCGAGTGGCGTTTCAACAACCCAAACCCCAAAATGCAATTATCCCTGTTGAATCAATGGGTTAAATCCTACATGCGATAGTTATCTAGGACAGCCCCATCTTTTATAATCAATAACCTACGATCAAAAAATGGCGAACAAGAGGTGAAGTGGACCCCCGGGGGGTGGGCACATTCAAATGGTACAAACCGGCCGGAAGTCCGGCATAGGCCGGGAGCAGTCTCTGGAGTGCATTTCAAAAGTCTCTCCATTTCGATTGTGCGACTGGAGAGAGTAATTATCCGCAAACTATCGAAAGAAAAATGTGGGTTGACTTTCCACAGGATATTGCTGGTTTGGAACCCTTCTAATCTCGACCATGAGGCCCGAGTTCCAGCACGGTGCAGTGATCCCTGATAAAGCGGCCGTTCTGGTCTTTACATTCGAGAAATTACCAACGAACTGCATACCGGAATGTATTCAGCAGGAATTTGAAAGCAGCTCAATCTTCGAGCAGTTCTCCAGGAGGCTTAGAGTGAGCGCGGACCGGGAGGTCCACGGCACAGCCGGCCAGGAGGCCGGCGCTACCAGTTCTTGTGGGGAGCTACCAGTTCTTGTGGGGACCGGTAATCTTCAGACCAGCAGAGAGTTAATCTATACCTACAGGCGAAATGCCCCAGAGGTCGAGTCCATTGAAGATCTCTCGGCCAGGTTTGAATCGGCACAAAGTTTGAGTCGGCACAAAAATAGGCCCCCGTGAAGAACGGGGGCCAAGCTGTATGGGTCCTCTCGCGTGTTACGAGAGATGATTGGCGGCCCACGGCGTGCGGCTGTCAGAGCAGAAATACCCCTGGGGAGGGGGCGAGCTCTTAGGGCTGCTCCATTCCGCTTTGGGAATCAGCACTCTGGGGTGATGCTGCTCCCTTGGCCGCCAAACTGTTTTCCATCAACCGAATATGGACGCTGCTGATTTGCACCGGCCTCGAGCCTTCATCGGCATCGCCGCGTGCATTTCCGAGAGCCACCGCGTGCAAACGGTAGACGGGGATCTGATGTTCAACGACCATGTAGCGCTTGACCGCTTCGGCCAGCCGCTCTGATCTCTGGATTCCGGCGCCGCCGGCAAGCGGAGAATGCGCCTCCATCTCCAGAATGTAGCCTTGCTGTCCGGCAATGCTGGCTGCCAGGTCATCGAGTTGCTTGCGAGCCACAGCCGAAAGCACTGGCTGTCCGCTGCGAAATTTGATTTCGGCTTCAGTGATCGGGTGGTACTGGTCGATGCCGTTCACCGTGGTGTTCAATTGGTCAACATGGCCGGCCGCACCTTGCGCCGTAGAGTTGGCCTGCTGAGCTTGTGCGCCTGCAGTGTTGGCAAGTTCGTTGGCCGCGTCGGCGCCGGACTGCGCCCGGCGAATGCCGGCCTGGGACCTTCGATCCACATCCTGGATGTCCCTGGCATTTTTCGCGTTCACATCATCCAGTTCGCTGAGCCGATCATTGATGGGATCGGTCTGCCGCTTTGCCCACTTCTTGCTGGCCCATGGATTCATGTGTCCCCAGAATCCCTCCTTCGGCTGCGGTACGGTGGCCGTTGGCGGGCCGGAAGGCTGCTGTTGTGCCGTCGCCGAGGGCGGCATGTTCTGTGTGTCGCCGGTTGACTGCGAGTCTTGTGCCAGCGCGGGGATTCCGACTGCAAATGCCAGCAGGAGGACTGCCAGCTTGCCTGAGAACGGGGCTGAGGTCGTAGATTGATATCTCATGCCCTATGCATAAGCAACAATCGGGCCAAACACTTTGCTCTTCGCCTGAAATAGTTAGATGGTTTAGATCGTTAGGTTTATAAGACAAAATCCACATGCGGTAGCGGGCCTTGGCGGTCTTGAAGATCTCTTGGCTATGTAGTTTTTCCGGAGACCGTGTATTTTCTACCGGGTAAGGAAAGGCTTGAGGGGAAATCTCTCTGACCTGGATCCCATTGTCAAATCCGGGGAATCAAATTTCGTTCTTGCAGAAATCCTAACGGGCAATTTCATCGAGCAGCACCTTGGCCTTGGCGACCAGCGTTTGCGCTCCATCCACGTCGCCTGAATCCAGCGCCTGCTTGGCCTCCTTGAGGAACCGTCTGATTTGGGCGGCTGTCTTACGCTGCCCAGAGCTCAGCGTATGGTGAATACTCATTAAGCCCGCTCTCGGTAGCCGCGATCGAGTCCGCTGTTTCGCGCCACTCGTCAGGAAGATCCCCTGACGAAAGCTCGCCGATCGCGCTCACGCCGGTGCTTCGACGCGGATTCTGCTGGAGTATCGCCGGCCGGCCTTCTGTGCCTGATGGGCGGCTTTGAGCGTCTCCTCCGGCAGCACGGAGAGGTCGGAGATGAGCGGCATGGTCGGAAGCATCAACTCCGACTCCGGAAGCTCGATAGGCGTGGTGTCTAATGTGATTTGGGCGTTAGTGAATGGGTGGGGGAAGAGCCGGAACGGGCTTGTGCCCGGTTATGTGAATGCACGCCGTGAGAAACATCGGCAGCAGCCACGCGACACTTCTGGCAGGCGACCTCATCCGATTCAACCTTTTCTAGTTTGAAACGCTGGCCGGAGGAAGATTCCGGCGACCCCATTCCGCGGCAGCGAGTGGAATCCGGAGCAGGAAAACCGCGCCACGGTCTGCCTTCGATTCTACTTCAACGCTGCCGTGGTGCAACTGGAGAATGCGGTAAGTCATGGCCAGGCCGATGCCGCTCCCACCCTTCCTGGTGGAGAAATAGAGATCGAAGATTTTCTCCCGGATTTCGTCGGGAATTCCGGGACCCTGATCGGCAATGCGCAGGACGGCAGTCTTCCACCCGGATTTCCGTTCCTCCTCCAGAACAACTTCCAACTGGCCACCCTCCGGCATGGCCTGGGCGCCATTTTGAATCACGTTCAGCACCGCTTGTTTCAGGAGGTCGGCGTCGATGTTGACCAATAGCGGTATTGCGGGCATGCGGCTGACCAGGGTCACTTTGCGCGTAGAAAACTCCACCGCGGCCAACTCCAGCATGTCGCCGATCACCGAGCGCAGATCCTGCTCGCGCAGTTTGAGTTCTACGGGCCGGGAGAAGTCCACCAGCATCTGCACCACTCGATCAAGGCGGTGAATCTCCGCGTCGATGACCTCAAGATGACGAACGGCAGGAGCGCTGGCGCCGGTCAACTTGCTCTTGAGCAGCTCCATATGCACAACAATCGCGTTGATGGGATTTTTTACCTCGTGGCCCACTCCGGCGGTGAGCCGGCCAATGGCAGCCATGCGGCGCGAGAGCTCAAGTTCCGACTCGATCTCTTCGGCTGATTCCACATCGTGCAGGGTGACCAGCGTGCCCAGCCCCAGGCGGTTTTCATCGTCGTGAATAAAATCCAACGACGCCTGAATTCGTCTGCCGGTCTCAGTGCGGATCTCTTTCTGTACCAAAGGGACACCGGCCTCGTAGGCCTCCCCAAGTGTCTGGCCAAGCACGGTAGTGCGATCAAAAATCTCTCCCGCATGCATGCCCAGAATCCCGTCCCTCTCGTGGGACAAAAACCGCCGCGCCGCCTCAGAGACCAGCACGGCGCGCCCGTCGCCGGTAAAAAGCAGGATTCCATCCTGCAAGTTGCCGAGAATCCGATCGAGATTTCCCTTCAAAGCCGAGAAGACCTCTTCCACATTGCGGATGCGCTGGCCGATGCGCTCAATCTTGGTGGAAACGCGCGCCGACATATCCTGGCTGTTCGCCTTATCTTCGTCGCCAGCCGTCTCGCCGGCTGCAGTCAGGTAGTCGAGCTGCCGGCTGATCTGCTCCATCGGCCGCAGTGCAATATTGCCTAGGAGAAAAGCCACCAGCAGGCCCGTTCCCAGCACAAAGCCCATCAGCGTAAGCGACTCCACCATCGTTGGCTCATAGACAGCACGCAGAAACGTGGTGCGCACTCCAACGTTGACGGTGATAAAAAGCTTGCCGTTTCGTTCCAGTGGCACAACCACGTCAAACACGCGCGGCGGACCGAGCACCACCCTCATCAAGTGAATCGGGCTGGCGTCCAGAAGCTGGCTCAAGTTCGGGCGGACGGGCATTGGCTGGTCTTCGTTGTCGGGATTGGTGCTAAGCAGCGTGCTCGACCGGCTGTCGCCGATATTAATGTCGTAGACGGTGAGTGAATAACGATTGACCGATTCGATCACCGCCTGCAGTCGAGCATTTTTGCGGACAGCCTCGGCCTCGAGATCGCGCAGTTGCGCCGGATTGTCTGGATCGACCGTTTGGTCCTTGAGTCCGGCCTCCAGTGCGTAGCGCAGCGCAAACAGTATCTGGTTGGCTATCATCCGGTCGGTGTCGTAGGTCTGCTGCACAGCCGAGTGCAGAAGCCGATCAACATATACCAGCGAGAGCAATCCGGAAATAAGAAAAACCAGGCCGGTGATGGCTAAAACGAGTTTGGTCTTCAGGCGCATGGTTCAACTTTGCCTGTCGGCTGGGATTTGACTATACAGCTTGAGCTTGTTGTGCAGTGTCTTGAGGCTCACGCTTAGAATCTCCGCGGCGCGTGTCTTGTTCTGTCCTGTTGCCTCGAGAGTGCGCATGATCAATTGCCGCTCGGCCTCTTCCACGGTAGTTCCAACGCGAATTGGAACCATGCTCGCATCGAATGCCTGTGTGGCTTGAATCTGCCCTTTGCCAAAACCCGGCGGAAGGTGGCCTGCATCGAGCGGTGCGCCATCCGGACAAAGGATCACTGCCCGCTCGACGGTATTACGCAACTCGCGTGCGTTACCCGGCCAGTCATAGGCCATCATCCGGTCCAGCATCGACTGGGCCACGCCGGAAACGCTGCGGCCGTGCTTCTGATTCATCTCCGCCAGCATGGCTTCGATCATTGCCGGAATGTCCTCGAGATGCTCGCGCAATGGCGGCATCGGAATATGGAAGACGTTGAGCCGGTAGTGAAGATCTGCGCGCAGGTTTCCCTGGGCAACAGCCGTTTCAGGTTCGTGGTTGGTGGCCGCCAGTACGCGCACGTCAATATCCAGCTCGGTACGCGCACCCAATCGGCGAAGCTTGCGCTCTTCCAGCACACGCAGCAGCTTGGCCTGTGTGGCCACAGGCATCTCGGCCACTTCATCCAGCAGCAAAGTGCCTCCTGTAGCCAGTTCGAAGCATCCCATTCGCCTTTCTTCAGCGCCGGTGAATGAGCCTTTCTCGTGGCCGAAGATCTCACTCTCAATCAACGTTTCAGGAATGGCCGCGCAATTTACCGCTACAAATGGCTTCGCCTTGCGTGGGCTCAGATCGTGTAAGGTGCGCGCCACCAGTTCCTTGCCGGTCCCGCTCTCGCCGGTAATCAGCACCGATACATTGGAGGGCGCAATCTGTTCAATGAGCGCGAATATCTCCCGCATCTGCGGGGAACTGCCCACCAACGATCCCAGGACGCCAGTCTCGCGCAATCTTCTGCGCGCAACTTCCAACTCGATCTCAGTTTCTCGCTGTCGTGTAGCATTGGCCAGGATGGTACGCAGGCGCGTCGCGTCCACGGGCTTTTGCAGAAAATCGTATGCGCCCAGCTTCATCGCGTCTACGGCCAGTTCAATCGAACCCATTGCCGTGAGCACAACCACCGCCATATTTGTGTTGATGCCTGAGCTATCCTCTGCCAGTTTGGTCAGCAAGCCAATTCCGTCGAGCCGCGGCATCTTCAGGTCCGTTACCAAGATGGCCGGGTTCCAGGCTATCGCCTTCTCCCAACCCTCGATGCCGTCCCGCGCCGTCTCGGTTCGATATCCCCATCCGGAGATCAACTCCGCAAGCCCCATCAGCGCATGAGGCTCGTCTTCAACGATCAAAACTTTGACGGAGTTGCTTGTAGACGTTTTTGACATGGCTCGTATTCTGCGCTATTCCCAACAGGGTGAAGTTCGCTCTCGCTTCACTAATCAATATCTATCATGTAAGAGCGCGTGTGCGTGCATATTCTCTTTAAAATGACTATCTTGAGTCTAACGCCAGGGCAAATGAGGCGAAGCTGGAGCTTGAGGAGCCGGCGTCGTTCCTATATTTATTTAGGGGCTGTCCTAGATAACTATCGCATGTAGGATTTAACCCATTGATTCAACAGGGATAATTGCATTTTGGGGTTTGGGTTGTTGAAACGCCACTCGCACTCCTTCAAAAAGAGCGGAAAAGTGGCCTTGGATACCCCGTTAAATCGGCGCATATGTCGCTTCGCCTGGTTCCAGAAATTCTCGATTCCATTGATGTGATTCTTACGATCTGCGAACAGCTTTGAGTGGTTGATGCGGTAGTGCTTGAAGGCTGAAACATCGAGCACATTGTAAGAGCGATAGGTGTCCGAATAAACAATACTATCGGGCACGATTCTGTCCTCCATGATGGCCTTGAGTGTTGCGCCTTTCGTGTCTGGAATCACCTTCGTGTAAACCTTGCCGCCACGCTTTAACAGGCCAAAAACCGGCACTTTGCCCGCTGCGCCACGGCCTCGCTTGCCCTTGCGAATGCCACCAAAATAACTCTCATCCACTTCGATCTCACCAGCCAGTGGAGAAGTATCCTCGGTGGCCTGATAAATGATCTTGCGCAAACGTTGAAAGTAATAGCAGGCTGTATTCTTGTTCACTCCTGTGAGCGATGCCGCGGTACGAGCTGTAGTGCCTGCAACGAAGTGCTCCATCAGGCGCTTCTGATGCTCGCTATCCAGCCGACTCTTGCGCATGTTGACCATCCTAGTACACCGCCTTTTTCAGCGGTTATCTAGGACAGCCCCTTTATTTATCGTGGCCCTATATCGAAAACTTTTTTACACTCCGTAATGTAAATTTTTCACAGCATAGGCCAGTCACCTCTTAAGAGGGTATCTGTATCTCCTTGGCTTACTTGAGCTTCCAGTTTGGAATGTCGCATGCAGCACTCATCGTAAGCATAAGCGTACCTGTGTCTCTGGGGGGGGCAGCTTCCGTGTCGTGCCTGCGCTGCGCTTGAATCGATCTCGGATTTCGTAAATCAAATCTCCTGTAGAGTTATCTGCGCTGGTAGTTCAGCAGGACGAAAGTCAGCGTCACTCCTTGAAGGAGAAGAAAAATGAAATTCTTTCGTCTGCGGCTGGTTGCGACCCTGCTGTTTGGAATCACGCTGATCTCCGTGGCGTCCACATACTTTGACGTACTGGCCCGCAGACACACCCTGCGCAGCGAACTTTCACGCAGGACCCAGTGGTTCGGCACCAGCCTTCAAACGCAGATCGAACAGCAATTCCTGTCGGCTCCTAGAGAAGAATGGCCCGCAATACTCGAACGTTTGCGCCAGCATCCTGATCAACCAAGCATCGCGGTCTTTAACAATAATGGTCAGCTTCTTGCATCCGCCGGCAATTTGCTCTCAATGAAGGATATGCACCCGACAATTCTGAATAAAGTTCTAACTGCAGGCAAGGAATCGAGTACTTTCGTCAAAGTGCAGGAGGATACCCAACGCGGCGTTGCGGGTTCTGGCAAAAGAGGGCCTCATCAAGCGAGCGCCGGTTCTTCAAGCAGGCTATGGTACGAAGATGTAATACCGCTGCATAGTGGAGGGCAAACTGCAGGCGCGTTGCTGATGCTGGTTGACGCGGACTATATTCGCACCGATGGAAACGAAGTTTGGCAAAGAAGCTTTCTGCGCATCGCGGCATTGGTTGTTTTGGTCGTTGTAGTGACGCTGGCTATGGTTCGCTGGTTCCTGCTGCAGCCGCTCACTCGTGCCGCCGAGTGGCTGCGCCGCTTGCGGCATGGCGAAGCCGGCGTCGAGGATGGCGCAAACATATTCGGTTATCTCCTCCCGCTGGCAAAAGAGGTCAACTTTCTTACGGAAAATCTGACCCGTGCGCGAGAAGCGGCTGAAACTGAAGCTCGACTTCGCGACGCTGCTGAGCATGTGTGGACGGCCGGCCGGTTGGCTGTGCATGTGCGCCAGCGTTTGGGAAATGGAAAAATCTTTGTCGTTTCAAATCGTGAGCCGTATATGCATGTTCGCCGCGGAGGAACGACCGAATGTATCGTGCCGCCAAGCGGGCTGGTCACGGCAATTGAACCGATTCTGCAGGCTTGCGACGGAACCTGGATCGCTCATGGCAGCGGCAATGAAGACACCGCAAATGTTGATGAGCACGATCGACTGCGCGTGCCCCCCGATGATATGCGCTATACCTTGCGCAGGGTTTGGCTCAGTCCCGAGGAAGAAGCGGGCTACTATGAAGGTTTCTCAAACGAGGGCTTGTGGCCGCTCTGCCACATTGCGCACACGCGGCCCAACTTCCGTGCGAGCGATTGGGCCTATTATCAAAGCGTAAACAAAAAATTCGGCGAGGTCCTCATTGAGGAAATGCGCGGCACCGAGCATCCGGTAGTTTTTGTTCAGGACTATCACTTCGCTCTTTTGCCGAAAATCATCAAATGCGCCAGGCCCGACGCGCGCGTAGCCATCTTCTGGCATATTCCGTGGCCCAATGCTGAAGTATTCTCCATTTGTCCCTGGCAAGCCGAGTTAGTGGATGGGCTTGTATCCGCCGATGTTATCGGCTTTCACCTTCAGTCTCATTGCAATAACTTCCTCGATACAGTTGATCGTGTATTAGAGGCAAGAACGGATCGCGAACACTTCAGCATTCGGCGGAAGGGGCACCATTCCGCCGTGCGTCCCTATCCCATCAGCGTTGCCTGGGATGAAAATGAGTCTGACTCGGCCAATTCTCTGAGAACCGGAAAAGCCACAGAAGCGAATGGAAAGGCAAATGGCGTCAGCCATTCATTGGGTGATGAGGAGCGAAGCAATGTGTCCTGGAATCCACCGACTGCCGGAACGAGTGAGTTGCGTCGCGAACTTGGCATCGAAGGCAAGCAACTACTGCTCGGCGTAGATCGCATGGACTACACCAAGGGAATCGTGGAGCGCCTGCTCGCTTACGAGTTGCTGTTGCAAGAGCACTCCTGGTATCAGGAACAAATCGTATTCGTGCAAATTGCCTCCCCCAGCCGTACGAAGCATTCCGGCTTACGAACAACTAGGTGTTCAGGTTGAAGAAACTGTTGAGCGCATCAACCAGCGCTTTCAAACCTCGCGCTGGAAGCCGGTGATTTTGATTCAGCGTCAATGCAACCACCGTGAGATCGTGGGTTATTACCAGGCTGCCGATCTATGCCTGGTGACTTCACTGCATGACGGAATGAATCTGGTTGCAAAGGAATATATCGCTGCCCGCAAGGACTGTGATGGTGTGCTGGTGCTGAGCAACTTCACCGGCGCCGCTCAGGAACTGACGGATGCTCTTATCGTCAATCCCTACGATAGCGTGCAGGTCTCTGAAGCCATTCGCACAGGGCTCGAAATGAGTCCAAATGAGCGGCGGCTGAGGATGGAGCGCATGAGGCGACAGGTAAGGGAACATAATGTCTACCGTTGGGCATCCAATATTCTTACTGATCTATGTGCTGTGCGAATCGAGGACGAGATCATGGCTGTCGTGATGAATCGTACGCAACGCAAGCTCGCATAAGGACATCGAGAAGCGCAAATGTTGCGCCGCCGCATTGATTTGTGAACGTCGTAGTCTCGATGGTTGCGGGAAGGAGGAATGTGCTATGGCAACAATGATGGAACCTGTTTTGCTCGACCCCAACTTTTCTGTCAAGTTGAATGAAGAAGAATTCTTGCAATCAGTAGCTGATTCGCCTGAGAGCGCATTGCTGCTGGACTATGACGGAACACTGGCGCCCTTTCGTATCGATCCAACCAAAGTGCAGCCGTGGACTGGAGTGCGCAGATTGCTGCAAAAAATCCAGGACGAAGGCCGCACTAGGATCGTTATCGTAACAGGCAGGCCGGCTGCGGATGTGGTGCCGCAACTTGCGCTGCGCAAGCCCCTCGAGATATTTGGCGTGCATGGCGCCGAGAGGCTTTACCCCAGCGGGCGTCTTGAACAGGATGAATTGACTCCTGAGCAGAGGCAAGCACTGGTTGCGGCACGGAATACAATTCACTCGACGCCGATAAAACTTGGAGTCAGAGTCGAAGAAAAATGGAATGCGATTGCATTGCATTGGCGCGGCATCCATGCACGATCGAACCATGCAGTCCAAAATCACTGCCTGGAATTGTTCAGCCCGTTTGCAGATGTTCGAGGCATGCAACTGTTGCGGTTCGACGGTGGACTGGAATTGCGGGCCGGGCGTAACAAGGGGGATGCAGTTCTGCAAGTGTTGACCGAATTGCAATCTGATTCGCCTATTGCGTATCTCGGAGATGATACAACCGACGAAGATGCCTTTGAAGCACTCGGTGACAGAGGGCTAGGGGTGTTGGTCCGGCGTCAATGGGTGCCTAGCGCAGCACATTTATGGCTTCGCCCGCCAACTGATCTGCTCAACTTCCTTGCCGCATGGTTGGATGCTCTTCGACAATGACCAGATCAGCTCGTCTTAAAATGCTTCGAGATGCCGAGGTTCATGTGACCGCGGGATATAAAGAGAATGTAATAGGGTTTGGGTGGACCAATGGAGTCTACATGAAAATACGGGAGCTGCCGGCGGAGAGCGCAGAGTAAAGTCTGTGGAACTATCATGGATGTCAGCCACGAATCCGCGTTCGGCGCGTTGCGATTGCCGAGCACCCGGCCCTGGTCGCTGCGACTTATAGAAACGCAGGCCATTCCTGATATGTGCGAATTTATCCAGACCATAACTTGAACGTTTTCTCGAAACAAGATGCATTGAGCGCATTTATATATGTTGCTGTAGAGTAAATTGTGTAAATTTTCTTACGATAATCTTCGATAGAATCGAGAATTCTCAAAATCTTGTGTAAATTCATGAGGCCAAGAGCCCGGCTAAACTCGCCAAGCCGACGGAGAATTGGAGAGAATTGCAGCTTCTTACGAAGCCATTTTTTATCTCAAAAACTGCAATCCGTCTCATCGTCCGCGTAAATGATTGATAAATAGTGGCTTATTGTCAACATTCTTAGACTTGACCGACTACTTGGCATCTCCCCCAGGTACCGACCAAAAAAGGGAAAAGAAGTGAGAGAATTTTCTCAATCTTTTTCTTGACAATTTCTAATAACGCGGTCTAATATTCGTTCGATCTTCAGAAATGACATCTGCAGTGCAGCTATGCGCCCACATTGCGGGCACTACTCCGAGAGGTGTTTCCTTGGAATCTCGGGCGAATGCAACTGTCTTTATCTACGAAAGGGAAGAACATGAACTGGAACGGAAAGCTGATTTCGAAGTTTGGATTATCGATGTTCGTGACGTTGGCCGTGCTATCGCTGCTGATTGTGGGCAGTATGCCGGCATCAGGTCAAGCCTGCGCAGCCCAGAATTGGACCGCCTCAACACCTAACATCTGGGCCAGTGACGGCAGCGACGAAGTGATGTTAAATAATAGCCCGACGACGAATCAGCCAACGATTCCCATCAATGCGTGACGATGGCGCTTACAATCCATGGGGATTTGAGCAGCATCCGCAGGCGCTGCCGAGTTGAATACCAAATGGTCATGTCCATGCCGCCGGCACGCCGGTGATTGCAATCGCCGGGGCGGGACGCGAAACAGTTTCCTTCCAGGTTTATGTCTCAGCGGGCGTGGGCGCGAACTCCGCACTCGGCTCTGTCAAGCTGACTGTCTCTCCTCTCAACGGTCCTGGGGCGACCATTACCTCAGACAACACAGGAAGTTCCGCTGTCACCCGCTACCTGGAAGGCTATGTTCCCTACAATCGCCGGGGCCAAATAACCCTATGGGTCTACAGGCCACCGGGAGATGCCCGATCCACTGATTCCTTTTTACGATCCTTACGATGCCGGAAATCCCGCGGTAGCGACTCCCTTCAATGTGCAGCGGGAACGACCCAGGCAGTGTGGGTAAATGTCTCCATTCCGGCCAACCAGACGGCGGGTGCCTATACGGGAACTGTCACGTTAACCGGCGACGGGGTTGGAGCCATGGCGATTCCGATGACCCTTACTGTGTGGAACGGGAACCTGCCGACATTTGACGCCGGTTCAGTGAACCCAAGTATGCCGACATGCTCAAGACGTGGCTGCCGTTTTACAGAGGAAATTTTGATAAGGCCGAGGGTGTGCCCTACGGTGGACCCGGAGATGCCCAGGAGCAGGCGCTTTACCAAAAGTACCTGGTGATGGGCCACAACTACGACATAGATGTGCAAATCGATGTCGATGGTCCCGCAAACAGCGGCTGCTATGACCGTCGGGGTCGCAAGGGTGCACCAGCTTTACGACCGACGGTACCACAAGCTCCATCGATTGGACGGCTTATGACGCGTACGTAGGACCGGCTCTGACGCCGGGCGGGCTGTTCTCTGACGGAACGAATATGCGGACCTTTGATTCGCCGCTGTCGATGGCGGCGGTGGTGCGTGGCATTGCTGTGGCTGGCAGTGGACGGAACAAAACGGAGGCGCCTCCGTTCCGCCGGCATGGCATGTTGCAATTGGTTAATAATTATGCGTCCCAGATCTCGCAGCATTTTGCCGCCAACCACCTATCGAAGGGCTGGGGCGTACCGGAGCTAATCTCCTATACCTTTGACGAAGCCTACAACTTTTATCACTCCAAAGACATCGGCGGCGATGAGCGGATATATGAGATCATTTCGGCCTTCAACGCAGCCATCAATTCTTCTAATTCGGCGTTGTCCGCGACCTGGGATCCTTCGACCTTTCCGGTGCGCACATTTCTGACGGATGCGCCGCACTGCCAGGAGCAGGGCGACAACCCGTATTTCACGATTTGGTCTGCGCGGACCACATCAATCTTTCTTATCCCGGAGCGGCGAACTCCACCCCGGGTTACACCAACTCATGGGTGGCCGACTGGACCCCGAACGCGTCGCTCTTTATGCCCGGCCAGCCGGGGCCGGCCCTGAACTATGGCTGGACTGCGCCCCCAACCCCCCTCACTATGGGTACGGGATATCAGTACACTTTGGATCTGACCCAGGGCGTTCCTGCCCTCTCAACCGCGCCCGCGCCCATCGAGAGGTGGACCTACGTGGGAGCGATCCGTTTGACGGCGGCGTAGGCCCCGGCGCGAACGGTGTGGGCCCGCGGGTGAATTACTGGATCGCCTACAAGTACGAACTGGATGTGACGGTACCGAGCGTTGGCAATCCCAATCCCCCGCCGGCTCCGGGCGGCATTTGGATCTGGGTGGGCGACTGGTGGAGCGGCTACGAAGGCGGTGCATCGCCCAGCGATGCGCCGGTGGCGCTCCGTCTCCATTCGTCACAGCGTCCGACGGAGACGAGGGAGTCGTTTTTTATCCAGGGAATGAAGTCGGCTGCTATTACACAGCGAATCCTGTGGGCGAGGCGGTTCTGACGGCCAACCCGGCAGTAAACACGAGCTGCACGTCAAGCGGTTACACCGTATGCAACGGTATCAGCGGCCCCGTAGCCTCGATACGCATGGAGGAGATGCGCCGTGGCTATGAGGATTATGAGTACCTGTATCTTCTGGGCAAACAGAGCGGCAGGGCGGCGGCTATGGCTATCGCCAATTCCATCGGCTCCGATGGCATGGCGTCATGGGGGGCGATGAACTGGGAAGACGTGGATGGATCCTGGTATGCCATGGGCCTCTTACCGGTATCCGCTGCTTATACCGGCAACTGCACCGATCCCAATCCATCAACTCCCCGAGCTGGCGGCCTTCCTGATGGATTGCCCAACGGGCCGACCGGCGCCGCTTCTTCAGGCGGATTGCGCCAACTACGAGCGGCTGCCCTGGCTTATGGTCGGCGATCCCAGCGTATATGAATCTGCGCGAATGCAGATGGCGCAGGAGCTTGGTTTTGCGCCGGCCAACGGCTCCCACAATTACCGGCCTGGAACCCCTCCGGCGGTCTGAATTCCGGCGGGACCTCAGTGGTGATCACATGGAACAGACTTCACCGGCGCCACTGAGGTGGAATTCGGCGGCGTGGAGGTGGCCAGCTATTACGTCAATTCTGCGACCCAGCATTACTGCAGTAACGCCCGCGCTAGTTCCACTTACCGGTACGGTCGAGGTCCAGGTCTTCGGACCGGGCGGCAGAGCTTGTCCAACAGCAAGCATCAGTATCACCTATTACCTCACCGGTAACGGTGACAGGATTCAGCCCGAACCAAGGCTTAGAAGTGGGCGGAAACACCGTCTCTATCGCGGGAACGTATTTCGCCGCAGGCGCGACAGTAATGTTCGGCGACACGCCGTGCACCAACGTCCAAGTCGCGCTCGCCCAACGCCCTTACGTGCACAGTGCCGCCTGGCGTAGGCGTCGTCCAGGTCACGGTGACTACCGCGCAGGGAACCAGCGCCACCAATCCCTCCGACTTATACATTATGAGCCGCCGCCGACGGTAAGCGGGATTGTTCCGCCCAACGGGTTGATTGCGGGTGGTTATGGCGTGACCATCAACGGGACGGGCTTTACCAATGTCGTAGCGGTTTATTTTGGCGCCAAACCGGCCATCAACTTTATCGCTCTTTCGAGCGCGGACATTGCGGCAACTGTGCCCCCAGGCGTGTCGATGAGCGGCGGTGTGATCGATGTGACGGTAGTTACGGCTGATGGAACCAGCGCCATCACCGGCGCTGACCAGTTCAATTACCTTTCGCCCGTAACAGTAACCGCCATCAGTCCGGTTACGGGCCCACCCGCGGGCGGAACACAGGTAATCATCACTGGAACGGACTTCACCGGAGCGTCAGCGGTCAATTTCGGCGGCAATCCGGCCACCTTCACTGTCAACTCCGCAACCCAGATCACAGCCACATCGCCGGCTGGCGGCGGCACGGTAGACATTACCGTAACCACCCCACCCTATAGCAGCGAGCCCACTTCGGCTGATCTGTTCTCTTACTCCTCTGCGGTAGCGGGCGGCGCATTTGCCACTTTGCCCACCACGGCTGTCGGATCGACTTCGGCCCCGCAGAATGTTCAAGTAACCCTGCAGTCGGCTAGCGCCATCAGCGGCATCACCGTGCCCATGTCGCAAAACGGCGTGGCGGAGTTCACAATTGGCACCGTCACTGGTTGCAGTCTTGGTGGCAGCGTCAATCCATCGGGCACTGTCTGCACCGTGCCTGTGAGCTTCAGTCCGCAATATCCCGGACTCCGCACGGGAATGTTGACCATCAACAACGCAGGCGACGTAGTTGGAACCGCTGGTCTGACCGGAATCGGTCTTGGACCTGAGGTAGCCATATCGCCGGGCGCATTGAATATGTCCATCGGCGGTGGCGTCTACGGTGTAACCGCAACTCCGCAATCGGTCACGACCGCGGCCCTCAGCGTCTCAAATAATTTCTCCGCCCTGGCTATCGATTGGTCGGGAAATATGTACATCGCAGACAATATCAATTGCCTTGCGTACAAGGTAAATTTCCTGACCAACCAGATTGTGACCATCGCCGGCAACTATACCTTCGCTGCCGGCGCGGTACTGCCGAGCACGACGCCTATTCCGGCGCTTGGCTCGGCCACATGTCCGATCGCCATTGCGGTCGATGGAGCGGGCAATGTTTTCGTTGCGGACGCGAATATCGCGGTTAACGACGCAGGCACCTATGACAGTCCTTACCCCGGCGTGGTCGAGGAAATTTCTGCAGCTACCGGGGAGATCGTAATCGTCGCAGGCAACCCCAACTCAAGCCTGACGGCAACCACCACTCCGCAGTCCGCGCTCAGCGTAGCCATCCAGGCCGTAAACAGCCTTACCACTGACGCAGCCGGAAACCTCTATATCTCCGACTTCTTCAACAATTTGGTTGAGAAGGTAACTCCTGACGGCAATATCGTGGTAGTCGCAGGGAGCGGCGGTCCGGGCGGCGGCGGTCCTGGCGGACCCTTCACGACTCCGCAGCCAGCCACCAGCGTTTACTTGAATGGACCCACCGGCATGGTGGTCGATGCGTCCGGCAACCTCTACATCTCCGACCAGAACATCAATTTGATCGAGCAGGTGAATGCCGCAGGGAACATCATCACCGTTGCCGGCGGTGGCGGATCCACTCCGTCCACCACTCCGCAACCGGCCCCCAGCGTTGCGTTCAACGCTCCAGGAGAACTCGCGGTTGATGGAGCGGGTAACCTCTACATCGCTGACATTCTCAACAGCGAAGTGGAGCAGCTCAACCTGGCCGGGCAGCTGGCAGTGGTAGCCGGAGGCGGCGCCATTGTTCCGACCTCAGCCGTCCAATCCTCTCTCACCGCGTCACTAGGCCTCATCGAAGGCGTTGAAGTAGATGGTGCGGGAAATATCTACATCGCCGATGGCCAGAATATTGGCAACGGCGACAACATGATTGAGAAGGTAAGCACTCTCGCTGCGCCCCTGAATTTCCCGTATACCAACGAGGGAACGAACAGCGCACCGCAGTGGCTCACTTTGGCCAACATCGGCAATCAGTCCCTGACGCTGAGCAGCTTGAGTTCGCCGCCGGACTACCCGTTGCAATCGACCGGGACGTGCACAGTTACGGCGAATAACCCGCAAACCCTGACTACGGGCAGCTCCTGCAGTGTGGCTTACCTCCTGGATCCAATCAACGCAGGCATACTGAACGAAACGGCCACTCTGATCGATAACAACCTGAACGCTTCGATCTCGCAGCAGGTGATCTCGTTTACCGGCGCGGCCATCGGCGGAACGGTTGATACTCCCACATTCAGTCCCGCAGCAGGCACCTATCTTACATCGCAGTCGGTCACCATCAGCGATGCAACCGTGGGCGCAACTGTCTATTACACAACCGATGGAAGCGCACCCACAACCAACTCAATGATCTACTCCAGCCCGATTCCAGTGCCCGCATCCATGTTGATCCAGGCACTGTCCGCGGACAACGGCGCAAACAGCAGTACCGTGGCAAGCGCCGCTTACACCATCAACAATCCGGCGCCGGTTGTCAGCAACCTTTCGCCGGCGATTGCGAGCGCAGGCGGTGCAGCTTTCACACTGACGGTTAACGGATCGGGATATATTCCAAGCTCGACCGTGTACTGGGGCTCTTCCGCTCTCGCCACAACCTACGTTAGCGCAACAGAACTTACGGCTCAGGTCACGGCGGCGAACGTAGCCTCTGCGGGAATCACCGCCGTGACGGTGCAATCTCCTGCGCCGGGCGGAGGTACTTCCAACGCATTCCAGTTCGAAGTGGATTCTGCCGCATCCGGAACCGCACAAATCACCACTGGGACATATACCGTGGCTCCTGGCTCGACGGCTGGCTATGCGGCCGTGCCGCCTTCCGGTACTACGATTGTCTCCGTACAATGTCTGAATCTTCCGGCTGGAGCAACTTGCAGCTACCAATCAGCCCTCGGTTTGCTGAACATCGCAACATCGGCGACCACACCGGCGGGAACCTACCAGATTACAGCGGTCTTTACCTTAACTGAACCCGGTGCTGCATCCGGCTTCATTTTCCTGCCTATTCTCCTTCTTCCGCTGGTGCTTTTGAGGAGAAAATTGGCGGCGCGAGGCGTCTGGGCCAATGCCTTCCTGGGATTGATTCTGCTGGTTGGGGCAGCGGTTGCTTGTACCGGTTGCGGGGGAGGAGGTTCTCTGACTCAGACTCACCAAGTGACGAGTTCGGGGACAGTCACCCTCACGATCACGTAGGCTTTAGCAACCTTTAGAACTCGGTCCATGTGCGGCCACCAGCGTGACCGCACACGGATTGCAAAGCAACGGCGGAAAGATCTACACCAGGCTCTATTGGCAAATCAATGGAGCCTGGCAATACGCCAATTACACCTACACAGCGTTCTAAACATCGAGTAGCGGGGCAACCGGTACAAAGACTGGGCCCTTCACCGCTGCGTTACACTAATCCTCGCTCTGGTACGACTTACCAGGCAGGTCAGACTGCTTCACCTCCAAAACATACAGAATCACGAGAATTATGCTCGGTATCAATGGTTCATTGACTGTACCCTTTGGATTACCTTGCATCAGCGTTTGCTGTTCCTGGAAGTAAGCCAACTGCGGGCCAAGTTTTTGAAGCCCTTTTGCACTGGGCGTTTGTGATGCTGGGCGCAACTGAATGAAGCCACCCAATTCTGCCCCCGCCGGGTGCGCTGCTAATCGTCCGCCCGACAAAGTTGTCCTTCCCGTCTCGATTCTGTTCACCGGAAAGCAACTGACGGGTAGGCGACCAACGTTTCGAAACTCGCATTTCTCACATGCGTTGGGTCTGATAGAGAGGCTTGTGCTGGCCACAGGCCGGAGCCTTGTCTACTGCAATGGAAACTCACTCGGAGCTTTGGGTATGGATGCCATATCGATCATGCATCGGGAATCTTAAATGGCCGAAGAGGTTCATCCGCATTCAAATGATCCTGGGCAATGACTTCATTTGCCTGCGCAATACGTTCCGATGGAAGTGGGTGCGAGCGGAAGTACCCTGTCAGCCCCTCGATGGCAACCTGACTTAGTTCACCAACCGGCGTACCGGCATGGACCACGTACTCGCGGTGCAAATCGGCGAGGCGAGCAAGCATCTTCACCGCTCCCTGGGGGGAGTAACCCGCCACAACGCTGAGCCGCAGGCCCTCACGGTCGGCTTCGAACTCCTGCTCCTTGCTGTAGCCAGCCTGCCACAAGGACATGGGAATCTGCGCAATTGCCGCCACCACATCCAAGTTCAGGTTTCTGAGCCGCGCTTCAATCTGCACCCGTTCTGCGGCGTGATAGTGGTCGATGTGCTCCAGTTCATGACCGAGCACGAAGGCCAGTTCATCCTCGCTTGTCATCTGGCCTATAAGACCCATGCCAATGAAGACATGGCCGCCCGGTAAAGCGAAGGCATTGATAAAATCGGGATCGGCGATGAGATGAAAGCGGTAATTGAGCCTGCGCCTGGTGTGCGCGGCCACTCGTTCCCCTACCTGGCTCACGTAGCGCTCCAACTCTTGCGCCGCGGAGGTTTGTGGTGGGTCGAAGGATACATATCTGGCTGCAAGCTCATCGCCGATGCGCGTCTCCTCTTTATCCGGTAGGCGCGTCAGTTGCATGGGCATACGCGTCAGATCGCGCTGCAAATCTGCCGCTGCGTCCAGCGCGGCGTTGGCGCTGACCTCGTCCTGGCTCTTTCTGCGCTGCGTCAGATATAGAGAGCCTCCGGCGATCGCCAACACTGCAACTAATGCTTGAAGGCGCTTCATAGCAGCCTCCGTACAACGTCCCGGTATTTTCCATAGAGCATCGAGACCAGAAGCAACGCCGCCCCAAGAACAATGAATGTGATGTAGCGGTCGCGATCGACCAGGTGCCAGGCATCCAGACAGACAATCTTTCCCACGCACAGAAGAAGGAGAAACAACCCGGTGATGCGATAGCTGCGCTGGCTTGCGATCAGCCCGAGGAGGATGACCATCAATCCCTCGATGCCCCATGACAATGTGACCATTCCAGGGTTCATCTTGACAGCAATCATGAAGGAGACCAGCACCACCGGCGCAAAGAAGAGGAACTGTTCCGGATACTTCAAGGCGAAGGTACGCAGTGATCGGCCCGAGCATGAAGCATAACGTTGGCGCAAATGAAAGGCGACCGGCAACGCGCTGAGCAAGAGAGCGGCTGCGAGCGAAAGCACCAGAAAGTTGCCACGCCAGCCGTCGGCGGCAAAGTAACTGCCGCCGAAGATGTTGTGGGCCAGGCCGCGCCCAACAAGGCCGACGACAAGCAACGCCGCCTGTTCAAGAAAGACCTCCTTGTCGAGCAGAAGCGATGCGATCATAAGCACCACAGCAAGAATCGCCCAGGCAACCACGATCCACTCCGCTGCCGTCTGGTAATAGAGCAGCGAAGCAACGCTTCCGGCGCCAAAGTAGGCGAGAATATCGCTCGCTTTCCATCGGCCCATCGCCTCAATCTTCTGGTTGGATTGCAATCGCCACCAAACATAGATGTAGATCAGTGCCAGGGGAGCGACAGTGTAGATGCGTGGGCTGAGGATTTCGTTAGGCAGGGATGCGGCAGTGAGATTCACAAAGAAGATACGCCCGAAGGAGGCAGACAGTGCGGCATAGCCCTGCAACCGAATCTGCCTTTGTTGTGAATATTCGCCAAACTCAAAGAGCAGCAGCCCGAAGACGGCCAGCCCGACTGCCACGGCAACCGGTTGCAACTCAGCCCAAAGCATCCATGCGGCAAGGCCGGAGGCGGCCCAGGTGTACACATGGCGTGCCTGCAAGTCATCAAGCGCCGCCGGCATCCGTATCCAGCGTGCCAGTGAGTAAAGTACCGCAACAAGTATCGAAACAGTGATGAGCCTTAAATCGACCCCTCGCCACGTTTCCTGGGTGAAGAGATTAAGGGTGACCGCCTGCGCTACGGCAAGCATGGCCAAAACGTGCGCCTGGTAGGGAAGCTCTTCAACTACAAAGACGCGGTCAATGACAGCAAGAGTGAGTGCAAACAGCGCCCAGATCACTGCCAGCCACGGTTGTGGCGACTCGTGCCAGGCCAGCGCAGCCAGCAGCGCGGTTGCCATCCAAGTATGCGCCCATGCAGCGATCCGCTTATATGGAGCATCACTCAGCGTGCAGAAGCGCGAAACCGCGTAGAATGCAACCGCGCACCCGGCGAGCGGCAGATAGCGTTCGAGCGCGTTCAGTGCGTCGAGGTTGACGGCCGTCAACTGGGCGGCAACCGCGATCGCAAGCACATGTTCCTGATAAGTGAGGTCGCCGAGCTTGATTCGCCGCCCAATAAGGCACAGGGCAACCGCAAATCCAACCCAGGTCAGCGCAACCCATGGCTGCGCCACATCGAAATAGGCCAGGAGTACCAGCAGCGATGACCCTGCCCATAGCGCGGCCGTTCGCAGAACCACTCGCAGATCATCGACGCTGGAGAGCGCCCAGGCAACCAGATAAAAGATGAGCGTGAGAATCGGCAGGGTGATGAGACGGCCGGCGGCATGCTGAGGGAACTGGACGGTGTAGTGCAGGTTCACTTTTACTGCCTGCAGCCACACTACGGCCACCAGCACCCACGCCTGCGCCATGAGATGCTTGTCATCAAGATATCGCTTGCCCAAAGCGGCGCCTAACAAAAGCGCAGCCCAGCCGAGAGCGGTCCAGTCCCCGGCAAAGGCACACCACACGCCAAGAAAAGCCGTGACGCCTCCGATATAACTTTGCGTGGTGATGAGACTGCCATCGAGCGCCGTAAAAAGATGCTTCCATCTGCGGCGCATGAAGTGCGCGTTCAAATAAAACAGGGCGCTGCAAACGAATAACAGGATGCCGTCCTGGACGCGCGGTGACTGCGACGTCTGCCGGAACTCGATGATGCTACCCGCCTCATAGATAACCAGCAGCCCGGTAACGATTCCCGCCAGCAGACCAAGACGGCGAAAAAGAACTTCCGCTTGCACAATTCCGGTAATTAGCAATGCCTCAGCGGCAATCATCCAGAACAGGGCAATGTTATTGCCGCTGAACTTGAAGGGTACCGCGGCAAAGATCAGCAAGGTTCCGATCACGGTGAGCAAAATGAATGCCGGACGGCGGCGGCGCGTGGCAGAAAGTTGCCCGCAGAAGAACTCCAGCGCACCCAATCCGAGCAGCGCATAAAACGCGAGCTCTGGCCGCGTGGACTGAAACTTCATCACCGCCAGCAGGAGCATGGTGTTGAGCAGGGCGGCGATGGTCGAGACGGCTTCGTCGCGTGGTGTCCGGATGCCGCGCACCACATAGGAGAAACGGAAGATCGCCCAATAGAAGACCAGGATGATGGCGCTCGGCCAGAACTGCGGGAACGCGTGACCCGTCACGCCATCGGGGTACAACTGGTAGAGCCAATAGAAATGATTGACATAACTGGCCAGGATGCCGAAGACTTCCAGTTTGTACCATTTCATGCGCAGGGCAATCGTGACGATGCCCGCGGCAAGAATCACGCCTGCGACCAGCGCGTACACACTGTCCTGGCTGATGGCGACCGTGGAAAAGGCCAGCAGGAAGGCGAGCCCGGTAACCAATTGCGATTGGTAGCGCAAGGTGTGCGCCACCATGGCCATTGCCACTCCCAGAAGTAATACGCAGTTGAGAGTGTTGGAATTCATGACCATCATGGCATCAACATGATGCATAGCATAGGTAGTGAAGAAGAGCAGCGCCCATCCGCCTCCGATTCCGGTGCGCCCGACCAGCCGGTAGCGTTCTTTTCGTTCAAGCCATATTCCACCCCCCAGCAAGGCGGCCGCGGCAGCGTAGATCATCGCCACTCTTGCCCCTGGCCCCATGGAAATCAACGCCACCCTGCCCAGCAATGCAAATCCCAGGACGAGTAGAACGATGCCGATCTTGGCGAAGAGATTCATGCCCAACACTTCTTCCAGTGGAAGCGTGGATCGAAGCCATTCGGCAAAGCTTTTGCGAGGGGGCGCGTCTTCGAACGATGTGAAACGAAGATCGTCGGTCCGTGCCCGAGTGTGTGTTGGTTGCTGTTCACCAGAAGGCTTTGGTGGCTGGGCGTAGCCGTGTGGCTGAGTGGGAATTGCAACCGTCCTCGTTTCGGCCTTGGATGAGAGCACGGATTCGGGTGTTGGTACGTACGGAGCGTCCGACCTGGAGGTGGGTTTGGGCGGGCCCGAATCCGGCCGTGATGGTGCGGGACTCGGAGCGCTCTGCTTTAGAAAGACCTGCGAACTGGAAGCATGCGCGGCTTGCGAATCAAGAGACCGCGGGATGGCAGCCTCTGGAAGAGGAATGGAAAAGGCAGGAGGCGTTTCGGGCCTGGTTGCCTTGACGGGCTCGGGGGACGGCTCCGGAGCGGGCGCCTGCGGATGCGTCTTTACTGCGGGCACAGACGGGGAAGCCATGCTCTGCCCATCAAGCCGCTGACTGACTCGTGCAAGCTCATGACGAAGATCGGAGATTTCCTCCCTCAGTTCTGAGATCTTGTCCCAGATATCCCAAGAAGTTTTATCCAGAAGTCGGCGCAGCGTACCGGTGCGAACCAGAGCGGAAATAGCTACTACAGGGATGCCAATCAGCAATCCAATGGCCAACAGACCAAGAAATTCCATTCTTGAATCCTTTCGTACAGAAGAGACCAAAACTAACAACGTTAGAACGAGCGCGGCAACAATTCTTGCAATAATTTCGCAAGAATTGCAGCAGCGTCGTTCGGACATAAAGAGAGGCCAGACCCGTTTGTGGATGACTCGGCAGTATACCCAATAAAATCGAGTCGCGCTATAAGCAACAACTCCGCCCAGGTTCACTGCACTTCTTTACTGGCAAGCAACTGACGACTTGGCGGCAATCCGGAACTAGCGCAGCCGATGTAAATTGGCTAGGAAGCGCCAGGTATAAAATCTGACCGATTCGCAAGGAGGGTTGAACATGTTGTTCTTCACCAGACCTATCCTGGTCTTCTGCGGTGTAGCGATAGCTCTCGGGACAGGTGCAGATGTGCTCTTTTTCATGGTCACGATGCTAGCTGGAGGCGGCATTTTCCTTAAACGCGGAGGATGGTTTGTAGCCTTCGGGACATTGTGGTTGCTTGCCTTTGTAATCGGATCGTTTGTTGTGAGAAAGCTCGGTTTATCCCTGTATCGGTGAGCAGAGCGAATCCAGCGACCCTGCATCTGTATCACAGGCCACTCGTCGCCAATGCTCTTTTCGGGTCGCAGAGGCCAGACAAAAACCCCTATGAGCTGTCGCGGGCCCTGGGCGGTTCCTCCGGTGGCACCGGGGCGGCCTTGGCGGCCAACTTCGTGACTGTTGGCACTGGCTCGGACACGGTGGACTCAATTCGCTCGCCGGCTTCCGCCAATAGCCCGGTCGGCATTCGTCTTGCGCGGGAGCTCGTCAGCCGCGCCGGTGCCATCCTCGTTTCGTTTTCGCAGGACGCCGCCGGGCCTCTGGCGCGCACCGTAACCGATGCCGCAATCATGCTCGATGGGATGGCCGGCTACGTCCTTTAGAATTAATAACTTATGAATCGTAATCGTGGTGCTTTAATCGCATATGTTCTTCTGATTCTTATAGATCGCTATCAGTCATTTTCGATTGAGGTCCCCACTGTGGGAACCCTTTATTGCCTGATTGGTTGCCCTAAGCATGCCAAGCCCGAAACAGATGGTAATGTGCGCAACACCTGGCCAGAGTGATACCAAGCAACCACTTGAGATAGGTCAGAATTCGCCGCTGCGCGCGAGTTCCTCTCACTGTCCGGTCGTCACCCAAGGTCAACTGGACAGACCCGATCATTCTCGCAGCCTGGCTTTTTGCAAGATAAATCCTTGACAATTGCCTCGGTCTTCATTAACTGTACACTCATTGGCCCTGAAGACGGCTCTTCCCCTGGTGCCGGTCTATCTGGGCCCGTCTATGCGACATCGACAGCCCGGAATTTACGCCATTCCCTGAATGGCAGTTTGCCTGTTTTCTCTGCGATTGAGAGTACTGTGCCGAGCGGCTGGGGCGCTTGCCCGGTGCAAAACGGAGATCCTCACTGAACTGCGAACTTCCCCTGTGTTTTCGCTCAAAATCCAATGGCTCAGCCGGTGCTGATCCACTTCGCGGCAATCTGTGCTTCAAGGGTCTCCACAGCCTATTCAACGATAGGTCCGTTCCTTAGGAGATCTGACAATATGACGAAGAAGTTTCCAGGTTCGGCGTGCAATGTGCGTTTCGCAGGAATCCAGCAACTGCTGATCGCGGCTCTGTGTGCCGTGGCTTTCGCAGGTCTTTCCCAGCAGCGGAGCCTGGCGCAACAGCTCACCTATTACGACTTCAACGCTCCTCAAGCCACGCCTGGCCAATCATCAACCGCCTGCAGCTCGATTGCGGGCGGCCCCGCCGCAAACGGCGTCCTTTTCTGTTTCAATTACCTGGGAGACGGTCTCAGCTTCATCCAGGATTTCTACCCCCCGCTCATCGATCCCGACGCGGGCACCGACGGAGACACGGGCAGCACGAATTACGCGATGCAGATTACCGAGGCGGCGGGAAACCAGGGACTCGAGCATGTGGTACTCGATCCCGCAGAATGTCGCGGGGGGCTTTACCGTCTGGTATGCCGTAACGCTCAAGCCTTCGCCGACTTCCGGTTCCACTGCCGATGGTCTCGCGTTCGTGATTCAAAATGCATCCGGTGGAAAAACGGACCCCCTTTCAGGTTGCTTTGAGACCGGCTCGGGCTTTACCGTCGTTGGCCAAGGCGGCGGCGGCTGCATCGGCTATGGCGGCATCGACAATAGCGTCGCCCTGGAAATGGATACGTACCAGAACTCGTGGGATCCACTAGACCCTAATCTGAGCCCGCCCTATGGCGATAACCACCTCGCTCTGCAGAGCTGCGGCCTTGACAGTGGCGGCAATCCGATTGCCAACTCGCCAGCCCATTATTCGGGAAATCCACCCGAGCCGACCAAATGCCTGATCACGCTCGACGGCACAGGCGCTCTCGCTTCGAATCCGAGGAGTTCCGCGACCGGCAGCGCGGTCACCCTAGCGGACGGCAACCCGCATCAGATCGTAATCGTTTACAACGGTGCTAACGACTCGCCGGCGAATTACCTGTATGTTTACCTTGATCCGGTGTTCAACTCAGGGAGTCATACCCCCGTTGCAGGGTCCGTACCTGTTTTCTCGGGGCCGTTCAACATCACGAAGTACATCAATCTGAACAATGGGACTGCTTATCTCGGCTTCACTGCCGGAACCGGCGCGGACTGGGAGCAACAGTCGCTGCTGGGTTTCAGTTTCACGCCGCACAACTACGGCAACGCCAACGTCTGCCCGCAGGGGCAGAGCACACCGGCGCCTTGCAGCAGCACGATTCCGGTGAGCTTCACCATGGCGTCGAATGCGACCATCGGCTCCGTCCAGGTGGTCACGCAGGGCATCGCCGGCCTCGATTTTCAGTTGGGCAGCGGCAACACCTGTACCGGCACCATCTCCGCGGGCAATTCCTGCACGGTTAATGTCACGTTCGCTCCGATCGCGCCCGGATTGCGCCTGGGAGCGGTGAAACTCCTCGATAACAGCGGCAACCTGCTGGCAACGCAGGAGATCTACGGAATCGGCCAGGGACCGGCGGTTGCCTTTAGCCCTCTCACGTCTTTCGTACAAGGCACTGGGCCATACAGTTTGAGCGGGCCAAAGGGCGTAGCGGTTGATGCGGCGGGCGATATCTTCGTTGCCGACACCGGCGACGGCCGAGTGGTGGAAGTTGCAGGAAACGGCAGCGGCGTTCAGACCGTGGGCACCGGACTCAGTTCTCCGCGGGGCCTGGCGGTGGACGGAGCGGGCGATCTCTTCATCGCCGACAGCGGCTTGGATGAGGTCGTGGAAGTCCCAGCAGGTTGCACCAGCAGTGCCTGCCAAAGTGTGGTCTACAACCCCGCCCCTCATCCCAGCCCGGTTGGCGTGGCTGTGGATGGGATCGGCGATCTTTTCATTGCTGACAATCCCCTTGGGGTCGTGAAGATTCCGGCCGGCTGCACCAGCATTGGTTGCCGCTTCACAGTGGGCAGCGGATGGTCTCAACCGGCTGGCTTGACCCTCGATGCGGCGGGCGACCTATTCGTTGCAGATCCCGGGATTCCGGCAGTCGTCGAGGTTCCGGCCGGTTGCGCCAGCAGTGCCTGCCAGATCACCGTAGGCAGCGGATGGTCTCAGCCGGAAAGCGTCGCGGTGGACGCGGCGGGCGATGTGATCGTAACGGATGCCGGCACTCAATGCGGTCGTGGAGGTTCCGGCCGGGTGCACCAGCAGCAGCTGCCAACTCACATTGGCCAGCAGGTCGCAAGTCTCATTGGGCAGCGGGTTCCAACCGTTTGACGCAGCGGTGGATGGCCAGGGCAATGTCTTTATTGCCGACTACGGCATCAACAGGGTGGATGCAGTCCTGCAGAGATTTCCTGTCCTTGAACTTCTCTGCGTCGACTGTGGACAACATAAGCGGCGACAGTCCTGAATCCATCCTGTTTCAGAACATCGGCAACCAGCCGCTGAACGCGATCAGCCCGGGGTTGGTCCTGACCGATACTTCTGACTTCTCTCAGGTTCCCGGCCCCGGCACACCGGCCGATTGCGCCGGCAACTTCTCGCTCATGCCGGGCGCGGCCTGCAATCTGAGCATCAACTTCGATCCCGCAGAGCAGCGGCCCGATTCAGGGTTTTGCTCAATTTTCCGATAACGCCCTGAATAATCCACTTTCTTCTCAATCGGTCGCCCTCAACGGCACTGGCATGGCGGTGGTGCCCACCACCTACACGCTGACGGTGACAATGGCCGGTTCGGGCGCCAGGCTCGGTGACAGACATTCTCAGATCACCTGCAACTATTCGAACGGAAGCACCACGGGATCTTGTTCGGGAAGTTATTTGAGCGGCTCCAGTGTGACGCTATCGGCGAGTCCGGCTGCTGGACCTCGACATTCCTGGGATGGGGCGGCGCATGCTCCGGGACGATCACGACATGCACTGTCTCAATGACCTCGGCGATGAATGTCTCCGCGAGTTTTTCGCAGCAATCCTTTGGCAGCGTCAACGTCTGCGCCACAGGGCAAACCTCGCCCGCGCCGTGCAACAGTTCTTTTGCAGTGACCTTCAACATCACGGCGAGCACGACGATTGGCGCGATTGAGGTCCTCACCCAGGGAGTCACCGGCCTCGACTTCGCGCTGGCGAGCGGCAGCACCTGCACCGGCGCTATCTCCGCGGGCAATTCCTGCACAGTGAACGTCAACTTCACTCCGCTCGCGCCGGGATTGCGCATGGGCGCGGTGAATCTCTTCGACAACGACGGCAACCTGCTGGCGACCGCACCGATCTACGGCATTGGCCAGGCACCAGTGGCTGCGTTTGGTCCGGGCACGCAGACCACGGAGCCCATCCGCGGTCTGCATTACAACGTCGGTCTGGCGCTTGATGGAGCGGGCGATCTCTTTGTCGCGGATTACGTCGCCGGCAAGGTGGTTAAGATCACACCCGGCGGCGTCCAGACCACGGTACCTGCGACCGGTCTGACTGCCCCCATCGGCGTGGCGGTGGATGGAGCGGGCGATGTCTTCATCGTGGACCTCAACCTCCCGTATGCAGTGGAGGTCACTCCCAGTGGCGTCCAGACCACAGTGGGTAGCGGACTGAATTACCCGATCGGTATCGCGCTTGATGGAGCGGGCGATGTCTTCATCGGGGACCAAAACAACAATCGGGTGGTGAAGATTACGCCCAGTGGCGTCCAGACGACGGTGCCAGTTACCGGTCTGAGTCAACCGTGGGGCGTGGCGGTGGATGCGGCGGGCGATGTCTTCGTCGCGGATGGTGGCAGCAACAACCGTGTGGTGGAGGTTACGCCAAGCGGCGTCCAAACCACAGTACCGACCACCGGACTGAGTCAACCGTACGATGTGGCGGTCGATGCAGCCGGCGACGTTTTCATCGCTGACGCCCCGAATAGCCGAGTGGTGGAGGTTACGCCCACAGGCGTCCAGTCCACGGTGGGCACCGGACTGAATTACCCCAGCGGCGTGACGGTAGATGCAACGGGCGATGTCTACATCGGAGATCAGGGCTCCGGGCAAGTGTTTGAGGTGAATCGCTCTCTACCGCCATCGTTGAACTTTGCCTTGACAGCCGTCAACAGCACGAGCACGGATAGCCCGCAGGTCGGTCTCCGTTCAAAACGTCGGCAACCAGCCACTGACGGGCTCGGTGGCCTTGACCCTGGGCACGAACTTCGCACAGGCCACAAACTCCACTTGTGGCAGCGGATTCTCGTTGTCCGCGGGCGCATCCTGTTTCGAAGGCTTCATCTTCACGCCGCAAACCACCGGCTATCTCACGGGTGCGGCGATTTTCAGCGACAACACGATGAACCTTGCTTCTTCGGTAGTCGTGCAGGCAGTCAACCTCAGCGGCATCAGCAGCATCAACGGCCAGCCCATCAGCGTGGTCCCCAACGTGGTGGGAATGACGCAATCGGCGGCGACGACGGCCCTGACCAGCGCGGGCCTGACGCTGGGAGCGGTCACCACCCAGTACAGCGACAGCGAGCCTTCCGGCAGTGTGATCGGCGAAAGCCCGGCGGCCGGATCGCAGGTAACTCCGGGATCGGCGGTCGCGCTGGCCACCTCGGTAGGCGTCGTGCCGACGCCGGCTCCCAACCCGCTCTCGCTGATGAACAATTACTTCGTTACAGGCGACTACGCGGCCGCGGGCGTTACTCTGCGCGGCACAGGCATTGGCGGCATGGCCACCGGAACTATCAACATTCCCGATAGCACGACTAACCCAGGGGTCAGTCAGGGTGTTCCCGACGGAGCCGACATTATCGATGGTTTCCTGTATTGGGAAACGCTGGAGAATACGCCGTCGCCCTCCGGCAACACCGGAACCTTCAATGGCTTTCCCATCACCGGCCAGCAGATCGGAAGCGACATGCCCTTTACCGACGGCGCGTTGACCGGGACGCTGCGCGTCTACCGCGCCGACGTGAATACCTACTTCCCAGGGACGAACGGCGTGCGCTTCGGGCTCCGGCGCCTTCAAGGTATCGTTGCCTGACAGCGGAGGAAGCGGACTTCCAGTCACCGAGGGCGCGAGCCTGGTGGTTATCTATCGCGTCCTGTCGCCGAGCTTCCCGCTCAAGGCCATCGTGATTTACGACGGCTCGGCGATTCCAACTGTCTCGACGACCCAAAACGTGCAGGGATTTTATGACGCGCTGGGCGGATCGGGCGCGGGAGAAAATACGATTCTCTCCTACTCGGGCGGAACCTGGAACAACACCTTCAGTACCGTCTCGCCGGCGGCCCACGCCAGCCAGTTCAGCGTGCCGATCAACGCCGGCAACGCTTACGGCGCGGTGATTTTCTCCACGCCCGTGACCAATAGCGATAATGACGGAATTCTGGACGCCTGGAAGTCTGGCCCCGCGTCGGGCGATTTCTTTGCGGGGCAGCCGGGTTATTACGACGTGAAGACCCAATCGTGGGTGCCGCTGCCGGGCGCTCGCCACGGCGAACAGGACCTCTTTGTTCAACTCGATTACATGTGCGGCGCCGTGCTCGCAAACGGCGCGTGCGATCCCAGCCAGGAAAACCTGTTCCCCGCACCGGACGCCCAGGGTAACGACCCGCTGGCGATCATCAAACAGGCGTTCGCCACCCCGCCCCCATTTGGCCCTGGAATCGTGCTCCATCTCGAAATTGGCAACGCAGTGCCCGAAAGCACCTGCACGGATAACCCGACCTCCACTCCGCCGCAGCTATGCGAGTTCCCCGGCCAGCCGGGAGTGATCGACTGGAAGAACAGCCTGGAGATCTCCAAAGTCTGGCCGCGCAATTTTGCTTCCTGTGCCGCGGGCGGCGATTGCACGGCTCGTTTCCCGTACGGGCAGAAGGATAGCTATCACTACCTGCTGTTCGGTCATTCACTGGCCGTACCCGCCTGGAATACGCCCTATGGAACCTTGACGTCGATCGTGGTTTCCGGCGGCTCGACGACCCTCGTCACCGCCGACCGGGGCCCATCGGGCACCATCAACTATTGCCCCAGCCGCTTCACCATCTCTGGCGTACAAGGAAACCCGAGTCTCAACGGCATCTACAACACCTCGTCATGTCCCGACTCGCAGACCATCATTTTGTCCACTCCCGGCGTTCCCAACTGGACCTATCCCAACAGCACGTTGCCTGAACCCGAAATCGGCCTGACTTCCGGCACGGTGACCAGCATCTCCGGCTATTCCGATCTGGGCGGGCAGGATTCAGCCGTGACCCTTGGCCTTTGGGAGACGGCTCCGAACCAGAACATGGCCACGCGCGCCAACGTCATCGCCGGCACCACTTACCATGAGATCGGCCATACGCTCGGATTGACACACGGCGGGCGCTACTACGACACGGCCGGAAGTTACATCCCCACCTACGAAGCCAATTGCAAGCCGAATTTCCAGAGCACCATGAACTATCTGTTCCAACTGGACGGGGTGGGACCGAATTCGTCCGTTGCTTACTCTGACCAGGCGCTAACCACATTGCTCCCCGGCTCGCTGGGTTCGGTGACTCAGCTTACCGGACGGCTCCAGCAATCCCGCCACGTTCCCGACTTCGGCCTGGTACACGTCCACGCAACCCCGGTAACTGGGGAGAGCGCTGCCTCGTGGCATTGCGACGGCACTCCGCTCACCGGCGATACGGGGTATCGCATTGATGCGTCGGTTTCACCCATCCCAGTGGCGGACGCGTGGTCGACTGGGCAGAACATCACCTTCGATAGCATTACGAATGTCGGTGGCGTGCAGTACATCGATGGCGTGCCGTATACGCAGTTGCGCGGATACAACGACGTGGCCAACATCGACCTGCGTCAGGTAGGCGCCACCGGCGGTGAGTTCGCATCCCTGGCGAGCGTGCTTTCCTTCGCTTACTCGACAGCGCCGTTGAACATCGCCCCGGGCGGATGCGTGACTCTGGGCGCCGGCGGCACCGTGGCCTGGGAAGCGGAGGCACGGTAGCCCTCGGCAGTGGCGGAAACGTGACCCTGAGCAGCGCCGGCACCATCGCCCTGGGAAGCGGCGGAAGCGTGACGCTCAACAACGGGGGCACCGTGACGCTGCCCGCGAGCGGCGGCACCATCGCCCTGGGCAGCGGCGGCACGGTTGCTCTGAGCAGCGGCGGCACCGTCACGCTGAGCAGTGCAGGCACCATCGCTCTGGGCAGCGGCGGCTCCGTAGCGTTGAGCAGCGGCGGCACCGTCACGCTGAGCAGCGGCGGCATCATTGCTCTGGGCAGCGGCGGCTCGGTAACGATTCCCGCCGGCGGCAGCTACACACTTCCCGATAGCGGCGGGACCGTCACGCTCAGCAGCGGCGGCATAGTAGCGCTGGGCAGCGGCGGCACCTTCGCACTCGGCAGCGGCGGCATCATTGCCCTCGGCAGCGGCGGGATCGTTGCCTTGGGCAGCGGCGGCAACGTAACGCTGAGCGCCGGCGGCACTGTTGCGCTGAGCAGCGGCGGCATCATTGCGTTGGGCAGCGGCGGCAACTTCACACTGAGCGGCAGCGGCACCATTGCACTCAGCAGCGGAGGCACTGTTGCGCTGGGCAGCGGCGGAACCGTCGCGCTGGGCAGCGGTGGCATCGTCGCCCTCGGCAGCGGCGGCAGTGCCACCATCAGCAGTGGTGGAACGGCCACGCTGAGCAGTGGCGGAACGGTCGCGCTGGGTAGTGGCGGCATCGTAGCCCTGGGCAGCGGCGGCACCGTCACACTGAGCAGCGGCGGCACCATTGTGCTGAGCAGCGGCGGTTCCGTCACACTGAGCAGCGGCGGCTCCGTCACACTGGGCAGCGGCGGCACCATTGCCCTGGGCAGCGGCGGCAACTTCACTCTCAGCGGCGCCGGCACCATTGCACTGGGCAGCGGCGGTATCGTGGCGCTGGGCAGCGGTGGCACTGTAGCCCTGGGCAGCGGTGGCGTCGTCGGCCTGGGTAGCGGTGGCATCGTCGCACTGGGCAGTGGAGGCACCGTAGCCCTGGGCAGCGGCGGCACCATCGCGCTGGGCAGCGGAGGTATCGTCGCGCTCGGCAGCGGCGGCGCATCCACCAACGAGTTGGATTACGACACCGCCAACTCGTATCGTTCGTCCACCGGTATCACCCAGCGAAACTCCGACGCCAATCTCCACGGGGCAGGAGGTCGTGGTCAATTGGACTGCGCCGGCTTTCGGCGTGGTTGCTACTTACAGCGTCTATCGCAGTTCCGATGGAGCAACCCCGATTTTGATTGGCAGCGTCAGCGGCGTGAATGGAAATCCGCCGGCGACAACATTTACCGACACAAATCCCGATCTGACCTCAACGACGGTCGTTTACACGATCGCGACCATCCTCGTTCCGGACTCAAATGGAAACCAACGGCAAAGTCCACCCTCGCCGCCAGCGATGTTAAAGAATAACCAGACCATCGTCCTTGATTCCTTGCCAAGTTCAGTTGTGCTCTCAAGTTCGCCGCTTTCGGTTTACGCGACTGCCGAGACCAACAACCTCGGCGAATTTCTAGAGGTCAGCTTCAGCGCTTCCGGAAACTGCTCGATCGGCAGCCAGTCGATCGACCCGACGACGGGTATTTCCTCGGCCAGCGTCACGCTGACCAGCACGGGAAGCTGCACCATAACCGCGGCGCAGGCAGGCTCGAACTCTTACAACGCGGCCGATCCCGCGTCAGGCACATTCTCGATCCTGCCTCAAGGTTCCAACATCCAGTCGCAAACCATCACCCTTCCGCCGTTGCCGAATGTACAGTATGGCAGCACTTTCTCGCTGAGCGCGACTGCCTCTTCTGGGCTGACAGTCACATTCTCGGCTTCGGGGCCATGCACAACCGGCGGCGCCACAACCGGAGTAGGCTTGTGCACGATCACCGCGATGGCGCCGGGAAACAGCACATATAGTGCTGCCTCGGTGACGCAGTCGTTCTCCGTGCTCCCCGCGGTTATCAAAGTGTCGGCAGCCAGCCCAACGATTACCTATGGCCAATCAATCCCCGCGTTGACCTACAGTCTCAGCGGTTTTGTGAATAGTGATCCGACCTCGGTGGTGACCGGTACACCAGTGCTCTCCACGACTGCAACCGTAACAAGCATTGCCGGCAGCTATCCGATCACGGTAGCGACGGGCACGTTGGCCGCAGCGAATTATTCCTTCCTTTTCGTGCCCGGTACGTTGACCATACAGCCGGCCGGACCAGTGATCACCGTGTCTCCGTTGAGTGTCAACTTCGGCCCGGTAGCTCTGGGGAGCACCACGACTGAGACCGTGACGGTGAGCAACACCGGAGGCGCGGCTTCCACAATCAGCACGCCTCTCCTTTCTCTTCTGCAGACAGGGAAATCTGACGAGTTTGTTGTGGCCAATTACTGTCTGTTGCCGTTAGCCGCCGGGAAATCCTGCACGATTACGGTCTCCTTCATCGCGGGTGCGTACTACAGCACACCGCAAACTGCGACCCTGGAGATCATGGACAATGCACCGGGCAGTCCACAGCCGGTCGCCCTGAGCGCCACCGTTCTGGATCCGCAGACAATCACCTTCACCACCAACCCACCGGCAAGCGCCGCCTACAACGCGAGCTTCACGGTGGCGGCGAAAGCTTCCAGCGGGCTCCCGGTAACCTTCACGAGTTCCGGGGCGTGCAGCAATTCGGGCGCAATCTACACCATGACCGGCGCCACGGGAACGTGCTCGGTGATCGCCAATCAGGCAGGCAACTCTACCTATGCGGCGGCAGCCCAGGTTACAAAGTCCGCAAATGCGACTACGGCCACGCAGACAATCACATTCACCACCAACCCACCGGCGAGCGCCGCCTACAATGCGAGCTTCACGGTGGCGGCGAAAGCTTCAAGCGGGCTCGCGGTAACCTTCACTAGTTCCGGGGCGTGCAGCAATTCGGGCGCAACGTACACGATGACTAGCGCCACGGGAACGTGCTCAGTCATCGCCAACCAGGCGGGCAACCCTGACTACACGGCAGCGCCGCAGGTTACTAAGTCAGTAACCGCGACTAAAGCCACGCAGACCATCACATTCACCACCAGCCCTTCGGCGTCGGCCACTTACGGCACGAGCTTCACGGTCGCGGCGAACGCTTCGAGCGGGCTTGCGGTGACCTTCACTAGTTCCGGGGCGTGCAGCAATTCGGGCGCAGCCTACACGATGACCAGCGGAACGGGAACCTGCTCGGTGATCGCCAACCAGGCGGGCAACCCTGACTACACGGCAGCGCCGCAGGTTACAAAGTCAGTAACCGCGACCAAGGCCACGCAGACGATCACATTCACCACCAGCCCTCCGGCGAGCGCCGCCTATAAGAGCAGCTTCGCGGTGGCGGCCTCGGCCCCCAGCGGGCTCGCGGTCACATTCAGCAGTTCCGGAGCATGCAGCCATTCAGGTGCAACCTATACGATGACCAGCGGCACGGGAACCTGCTCGGTGATCGCCAACCAGGCAGGCAACTCTAACTACGCGGCAGCGCCGCAAGTTACGGAGACCGTTTCCGCGACTCAGGCCTCGCAGACCATCACATTCACCACCAACCCACCGGCAAGCGCCGCCAACAAGACCAGCTTCAAGGTTGCGGCCTCGGCCTCCAGCGGGCTCGCGGTCACCTTCACCAGTTCCGGAGCATGCAGCAATTCAGGTGCAACCTATACCATGACCGGCAGCACGGGAACATGCTCAGTAATCGCCAATCAGGCAGGAAGCTCTAACTACGCGGCAGCGCCGCAGGTCACGCTGGCCGTACCCGCGACCTGATTACCGGCGACCCTCACTCCAACGAGTATGAGTTTCGGCAGCAAGGGACACGCGAGCATGGAACGGCGGCTCAGGGGCTGAGAACCACGAGTGCCGGTAAACACCGGCACTCTTCTTGCCTTGTCTTTATTGAGATCTGGATGGGACGCCAGCGTTGATGCGGAGCCTTCGATCCCGCGGTGGATTAACGCCCCAGGCGGCGCCGGATGTCAGTAGCCAGCGGATCTTCCGTCGACTGCCCGCGGATGCTGAGGTAGCTCTTATAAGAGTTCGCGAACCCTTCGCTCTTCAATCCTTCCCGCACGCGTCCCTGGTAGTAATACACGGGCGGAAACCAGGCATACGTCGGCACGTTATCCATAAACAGTTCGATGGCTTCGCCGCGCCGTTTCATGCATTGATCGAACTCCGAGTCGGCCTCGGTGAATGCTCCCGCTTCGAGATATGCCCGTCCAAGATCGTAGTGGCCGATCCAGGTGTCCAGCAGGTTATTCGCGGCAGTGATCTGCCGGATGGCCTCATTGGTGTCTTTGCGCTTCAGGGCGATCAACCCCTGAACGGTCTTGCCGTAAGCCTGCGCCTCGCTCGACAGTGCCGCAGACAGGCTCGTCGCCAGCTTTTGCGCTTTCGCGAACTCGCCCAGGTCCACATAGCTTCTGGCCGCCAGGAACTCAATCTGGATCGACTGGCTCTTCGCCAGCGCCTTCTCCAGGTCAGAGAGCGCTGCCGAATGGTTTCCCTCGATGGCCTCGATGTTTCCCAGCGCCGCGTACTTTCTTGCTGCGTTGTCGTCCATCTTCGCCGCCACATCGCCAGCCGCTCCTTGTGAGAGGATGCGCGCGGCATCGGCATACTTCCCCTGATACGCGGAAAGATCGGCGAGCCCAGCGGCCGCGGTGGATGCAGCTACCGGCCCAAAACTTGCAAGCTGATGGTAGGTCGCGGCGGCTTTGTCGGTCTGCCCCTGGCCGAGTTGCGCTTCGGCCAGCACCAGGTATCCCTGCGCGGCTTTGGGATTGATCTTGAGCGCGTTCTGCGCCTCTTTATCGCTCGCGGTAAAATCTCCGGCGAAAGCGCTGATAAATGCCAGGTTCACCGCCGGCCCCACCCCTTTGGGAACAATCTGCACCGCATGTTGCGCCGCCGCCAGCGCCTTCGGCGCGTCGCGCAACTGTACATAGCAGCTGGCAAGATTGTTCTGGCCGACACGATCGGCAGGATAGTCAGTAACGAGCTTCTTATATTCCTCGACGCAATTCTGCCAGTCACCCGCGGTCAGATAATAAAGTCCCCGGTCGCGAAGCTTCTCCCGATCGGTCATGTTGCTCTCGTGCTGCATGGCCAGCTTCATGTAGTTCAACGCGTCCCCGGGTCTGCCCAGATTCTGCGCCATGGCGCCCATGCCGGTGTACGCGCGCGGAAAGTTCGGATCCAGTTGCGCGGCTTTCTGAAACGAATCGAATGCCTCCTGGAATTTGCCTGCGAACTGCTCATCGACTCCGAGAGCATCCTGGTGAACGGCCTCTAAAGATGCTGCAGTAAAGCCTCCGCTGACCTCATTGAACTGCACCGAGGGCGGCGTCGAGTCGCCCAGAGCTTTACGAAGCGGCACCGCCAGCTTGGGCAGGCTGCTGAGAATATCGTTTTTATTGGCGACGCTGACTTCCGATCTGGCCAGCACCTTGCCGCTGACGCCGTCCATGGCAATCGCCGTAATATCGTACTGGTCCCCTCGCAAATCAATCTCGCCGGTAATCACCGCGTTGATGTCCTGGCTCGTGGCGATCTGCCGCACGGTCTGCTCGTCGAGTTTGTCCGTGGGATTGCGGAAGCTTCCCGGCCAGCTTTCGCGCATCCTCGCGACCATAGACGTTGATGAAGCTGGCGCCTTCCAGGGCCAGACCGAGCATCGGCTCCAAGCGTGTTATCCAGAACCGGATCGCCGGTATGGTTCTCGAAGTCGCCAACCAGCACCGAGACCGGGACATGCGCCGCTGACTTCGCGGCCTGTTGCCTGCTGGCGACGAACCAGCCAATGCCGACTGCGATCACCAAAATCAGGACGCCCGTGATCGCATAGCGCGTCCAGGGAAGCTCGCGCATGCGGTTCATGCGCAGCCGCATCGATGAAGCGGAAACCTTCTTCCCGCCGCTGCTTTGCCACGCGCGAAGATCCGCATCCAGTTCTGCCGCGTTCTGGTAACGGTTCGCCGGATCCTTCTCAAGACATTTGGCGACGATATTGCTCAATGAGCCCGGGATATTCTTATCGACATCCGTCAGGGGCACGGCCCGCTGTTGCGTGCGCATGACCAGGCTCGCGATTGCGCTCTCGGCATGGAAAGGCATGATCCCGGCCAGCAACTCATAGAGGATCAGGCCGAGCGTGAAAATATCAGAGCTGGCTTTGAGCTCTTTCCCCTGCGCTTGCTCCGGAGACATGTATTCGATCGTGCCCATCATCGCGCCGGTCTGGGTCATTCCCTCGCCGCTTACGGTGCGGGCCAGTCCGAAATCCATCACCACGACCCGGCCGTTCGCATCGCGCATGATATTGCCGGGTTTCAGATCGCGGTGGATGATTCCTTCGCGGTGCGCAGCGGCCAGTCCCGCGGCCACCTGTTCCATGATGTCGACGGCTTCCGCGGCTTCCAGTTTTCCCCGCTGGCTCAGAAGTTGATGGAGGTTCTGGCCCTCGATATACTCCATCGTGATGAACTTGGTTCTGCCGTCTTCCCCAAGATCGAAAATTCGGATGATGTTGCGGTCGGTGACCTGGCGTGCAAGGATCAGCTCCTGCTTGAATCGCTGCAGGATTTGAGGATCGTTGGCAAGCTCAGGCCGAATGACTTTGAGCGCGACGTCTCGATCCAATTCCCGGTCCCGTGCTTTGTAAACCGCCCCCATGCCGCCTTCGCCCAGGATCTTGATGATTTCGTAGCGGTTCGCAAAAACCGTTCCCGGCCGCAGGGCAGAGCCGCTGCTCATGGCCGCCGCGGCATTTCCGGCGAGGTGCACCGGTGTTCCGGGAGGCAAAGTAAGCGCCGGCATCGAACGGTCCTGTGCGCGCCGTGGGCAGCATGGTTGGCGCCTCGCCGTCCGTATAGGTTGGAGCTTCGGGAAATCCGCTGGACGGCTGTGCCGGCGCCGCGGAGACCTGCGCTCCCGGGTCGCTCTGTCCTGAAGCAGGAGCGGCGGAAACACTTTTCTCGACTACAAGCGTCGGCGCTTCCGGCTCGTACTTATGCTCTTTTGGGTCGTTCATGCCTGATCCGCCCATGCAGCTGCTTAGCTATAAAATCTGATGAAAGGTGCTGCCTTCGACCCCGTTCCACTGCAGCCAAGCCTCAAAAATGAGGCAGCTGGGGAACCACTTTTGCAGTATATACCTCAGTTGAATCTGGAGTTGCATAACCGGTTCGGAAGCGGGAGCCAGGCATCGGCGATTTTGCAATTACCGAAATTCCTTCATAGGACAGTGGCGTTTCCCGATAATTGTCCAGAGACAACTGCGATGCGTTCATACGTGACCAATTCCGAAAGTTTTGAAGTATGAACGTTACTGGCAATCAACTCCCGGAGGGTCCTGACTTCTTTCTGAGCGGTCGCGACTCATCCTTGCGCAAGAATTTCTAAAGATGAATCCAGCCACCGCGAATCAGCGCCAGCGATCCCGCCGCGACGAAACTCCAAAGAACGATTCCTTGTAAAAACGGCCGAGCCCCAACTTCGCGTAGTGTCTTCATAGAGAGCCCGGTTCCAATCAGGTAGAGCGTAACTGTCAAGCCAATGACACCAAGATGCCTGAGCACCGGATAGGATGACTGGAAAGTATGAACATAGGTGTTAGCTATAGCGGCCAGGCAGAAAAGAAGGATGAACCAAGGCCAGTGGATGCGGGCGTTGCTTTTCTTCACCACTGCAGTAGCAATCGACAGCGGCACTATCCATAGGGCACGCGCCAGTTTGACGGTGGTGCCGACAACCAGAGCCACCGCTCCGTATTTAGCCGTCGCGCCGGCTACCGAACTTATGTCATGAATGGCGAGCGCAGACCATAGGCCAAACTGAGTTTGCGTCATGTGCAGCGCAGAACCAATTGCCGGAAACGTGAGCAAGGCGACTGAGTTCAGCACAAAAACGGTCCCGAGAGATACCGCAATCTCTTCCTGGCTCGCACTGGTAATTGGGGCAATAGCAGCAATGGCGCTGCCACCACAGATGGCGGTACCTGTCGATATAAGAAACGAGATTCTTTGCTTTACTCGCAGAAGCTTTCCCAAACCCCATCCCAGGAGCAAGGCAAAACTAATGCTGGCTGCGGTATAGATGAAACCGGAGCGGCCGGCTTCGAGTACCTGCTGCAAATCCATGCCGAAACCCAGACCCACCACGGATGCCTGCAGCAGTAGCTTGGAGAGCTTCCTTGCCTCGATGTGAAACGGATGAACGAAGGCGAATCCATAGACGAGGCCTCCGGCCAGTGCAAAAGGAGGCGAAACAAGGCCGCTTGCAGCAAGGATCAATCCTATGAAGAAGATATTCTTAGACACGTGTATTAAATAGTCCCTTCGGTCAGTCGTTCGTTGCAATCTATGGCGGCCACCCGCAGGCGCGGCTGACCATTCATGTCGCTATGCGTGTAGGACGACTGCCTTTTTCGCGGTCAGTTCGAACACAATCTCCGGCGGTGACAGCAACGTGTTGTGGATCAGGCAGTGTTTCACAGAACGCATCAGCCCCTCCGTCTGCTCTTCCGTCAGAGGAACCGGGCAAACGACATGAATCCTGAAGTTGCCAAGCCGAGCAGGCTGCTTAAGCTTGTCGGCGTTCACTCGGACCTCCACGCCGCCCTGCGCAAGACTGCGGGTTCTCAAGTACTCGACGGCATAAAATGCCGCGCACGAGCCCAACGAGGCGAGCATCAACTCGGGAGGCGTCATACCGGAGTCTTCGCCCTCATTCTCCACCGGCTGGTCACAAAGAATTGTGTGTGATCGCGACTGAATGCTGAACTTTACATTATCAAGATGTGAAATATTCACTTCCATTGGGGCCCTCGCCTTCATTGGAACAGAGACATATATATGGCAATTCGTTACAAGGTATCGAAAAATTATTTCCTGCCCGCCCTCCCCAGCATGCGGAGGTATTCCTGGGTAAGGATAGAGCGCAAACGCGGCGCCACGGCCGGATCGCAGGGAACCTCCATTGATCGGCAACGGTCGATGGCAACCCGCAAGTCGCGGAGAAACGCAACGCAGGCCGGACACGCCTCAATATGCTTGCGCATCTGGTCGTAAGTGCGGGGTTCCACTCTGCCATCCAGATAATCTGAGAGGTTCGAAAATAGCTTCCGGCATTCAGCGGGGCGTTGCACGCCGGTTGCCCGTTTGGCCCGAGGCTTTGTCGATTTGGCGCTTTTCGGCTCTGTATTTGCGCCGTTCAATACCCGGCTCATCTCTTTGCGCACATATAGTCGTGCCCGATGAAGCCGGACCCTGACCGTCCCCGGCTGCAGATCTAAAACCTGTGCAACCTGCTCGGTCGTCAGCTCCTCCATATCGTGGAGCACGAGAACCATACGCAATGGAGCTGGTATACGCAAGACGGCCTGGTGCAACAGGTAATGCTGCTCGGCATGGAGCAGGTTGCCCTCGGGACCTTCCGCTGCATCCTGCAACAGTCGCCCCAGTTCGGCATCATCCGGCATCAACTCATCCAGGGAGAAATTCGGCCGGGGAGCATTTGCACTCTTGCGGCGCATACGCCAACAGCGATTTCTTGTAACGGTGTATAACCAGACCGACAGAGCTTGCGGATCCTGAATTTTAGCCAGGTGGCCGAAGGAACGGAAGAGCACCTCCTGCATGGTATCTTCGGCATCTTCCGGATGCCCGCAGACCTTCATGCTGAAGGAATAGACCGTATTCTGTAGCAAACCGATCGCCTCTTCAACGGCTTCAGGAGTATTGAGGCGCAACAGTGCGGCAGCTTGAATCAGTTCGGGTCGCATCGACTGGGATTCTCAAGAACATGATCAGTATATTCTCTGCGGGAAATGACTAGGATCTGGATTGTGCCTATGTGGGCACAGCCTGTGCGTTCCGTTCCACCGGGAACGGAACGCCGCTATTACTGGACACTTTACCGGCTGGTTTCTACCGTCTGCTGGGCGGTCTCGATCATAACCAGGCAGATCGGGCAGATCTGCTTCAGCCACTGCTGCTCCTTGTTGCTTCTCGATGCCGAGCCGAGAGCGATCCATGCGCGCAGCAATGCAATCGAAAGATCCATCTCCGCGCCTGGGCGATGCGCCTCGAGCCGGAACATCTGGCGATAGACTTCATCCTTGATGTGCTCACTTCGATTTCTGCCGCGCATATTCGCCTCAGTCGGTTGTGCTGCAGTTGGCATCTTTCAGACCCAAGGCGCGAAAGATAGTCATGGCGGGGCACCAGTTCGTGAACGCCGACTGCAACAGGTTCAGTCCGACGAACGCCGTCAGCCAGAGCCAGTAGAGTGAGAAATAGTGGGCAAGGGCGAGAGATAACAAAATCATGACGCCTGCCATCAGGCGCACAGCACGTTCGACTGTCATAATGAAGCTCCTTGTTCGGTATTGGGTTGAGATGTGTTAGCGGAAGTTTGCCGTGCGTGGGCCATGTAGTAGAGAACCGGAACGGCAAGCCGGGAGAGAAATGTCGAAGCCGCTTCTCCCGCGATCAGCGACAAGGCGAGTCCTTGAAAAATAGGATCCGAAAGTATCACGCTTGCTCCGACGACCACCGCTGCCGCAGTCAGCAACATGGGACGAAAACGAACCGCCCCGGCGTCGATTACGGCCTCGTCAAGCGGCATTCCCTGGCGACGCCGTAGTTCGATGAAGTCCACCAGGATTATCGAGTTGCGCACGATGATGCCGGCTCCGGCGATAAAGCCGATCATTGAGGTTGCCGTAAAGAATGCACCCAGAATCGCGTGTGCCGGAAGAATGCCGACCAGCGTAAGCGGAATGGGCGCCATGATGACCAGCGGCACAATGAACGACCGGAACCACCCCACTACGAGCACATAAATAAGAACCAGCACGGCAGCGAAGGCGAGCCCCAAGTCTCGGAAAACTTCGATCGTGATGTGCCATTCGCCGTCCCACTTCATCGAGTAGTGGTCGGTCGAATCCGGCTGCACCGAGTTATACCTGGCCAGTGTGTAGCCGGATGGAAGAGTGAGATGGTCGAGATCCTTGTTCATCTTCAGGATGGCGTAGACCGGACTTTCTTCTCCACCGGCTACGTCGCCAGTTACATAGACAACGCGACGGAGATTCTTGTGATAGATGCTGGGCTCGATGGTTTCGTGCTGGACTGTCACCAGCTCCCGCAGCGATACCATCGCTCCGTCCGATCCGGGCAGATGAATACTCTCCAGGCTTTGCTCTGAGGAGCGATCCGAACGGTCGAATTCGACAATTGCAGGGATGGGCTCTCGGGCAGACCGGTCATGGATCAAGCCGGCGGAATCGCCCGAGAGTGCGAGCGTCAAGGCATGGGTCACATCGGAGACAGCGATACCATGCTCTGCGGCCTTGACCTCATCCACTTGCATCACCAGCCTGGGTTGCGGATCTTCGACATACCAATCTGTATCCACAACCCCGGCGGTGTGCTGAAAGATCGCCTTTATCTGTCGCGCAACTTGAATCTGCCCGTCCATCTCGGGACCATAAATCTCCGCCACCAGAGTTTGTACGACGGGCGGTCCTGGCGGCACTTCGCTCACCTGAATGCGAGCTCCATAAGCGTTGCCGATAGCCACCAGCAGTGGACGCATTCGTTTGGCGATGGCATGGCTCTGCTCACTGCGCTGATTGGCAGGCAGCAGATTCACCTGAATATCGGCCTCATTTGGCTGGTGGCGCATGTAGTAGTGACGCACAAGGCCGTTGAAGTTGTAAGGTCCCGACGTGCCCGTGTAAATCTGGTAGTTCAGCACATTCGCCTGACGTGCAAGCTCGCTGCCCAGTGCCTGTGTTACCCGCTCTGTCTGTTCAAGCGGCGTGCCATCAGGCATATTCACAATCACCTGCAGTTCGCTTTTATTGTCGAAAGGCAGCATCTTGACGTGCACGAGTCCAAGCGGCACCAGTGCGGCGGCGGCCAGAAACAGCGCGATGATTCCGGCGAAGAAGTAGAACCGATGCCGCCGCGAATGAATCAGCGGCGACATCACCCGGCGATACAACGTCGTCGTCCAGCCATCTTTCTTCTGGGCCGGGGATTCAGCTTCGCCTAGATGCCTCCCGAGCAGCCGCAGCGCCGCCCAGGGAGAAACCACAAACGCGACGAGCAACGAGAAAAGCATGGCCGCCGATGCGCCGACTGGAATCGGCATCATGTACGGCCCCATCAGGCCACGGACAAAAGCCATTGGCAAAATGGCCGCGATTACGGCGAATGTGGCAAGAATTGTGGGGTTGCCGACTTCGGCCACCGCTTCAACGGCAACTTCGCTTATCGGCCGGCCGTGGCTCTCGGGAAGCCGGAAATGCCTCACCATATTCTCAACCACAACAATGGCGTCATCCACGAGAATGCCGATCGAGAAGATAAGGGCAAAGAGTGTTACGCGATTCACTGTGTAGCCTAGAAAATAGAAAACAGACAGTGTGAGCGCCAGCGTAACCGGTATCGCCAACAGCACAACGCCGGACTCTCTCCATCCCAGAAATACTGCGATCAACAGGGTAACGGACAATGTTGCCAGCAGCAGGTGCTCAAGCAGTTCATCGGATTTGGCCTTCGCTGTTTCGCCGTAATTTCTCGTGGTGGTCACGGTCACGTCGTTGGGTATCGTCACGCCCTGCATCAGCCCCACGCGCTTGAGGACGGCATTGGAAATATCGGTCGCGTTGGTGCCCTTGCGCTTGGATACAGTAATGGTCACCGCCGGAAATTGGCCGGGCGATTGCTGTGAAGCTGCGCTCACGTTCGTGGTGCCGAAGAGCACATAGTTCGCTGGCTCGGCCGGGCCGTCGATGATCCGGTCAGCTACGTCGCGCAGATACACCGGACGGCCATGATTGACGGCGACTAATACAGATTCAAGATCTCCGCGGCTTGTGAACAGGTTGCCTGCATCAACGCGGATCTCCTGATTATTCTCTGAGAAGCTCCCGGCCTGTGTGCTGGCGTTTGCAGCCTGCAGGTGCGCGACAATCGCCGCCGGCGAAATCCCGTAGGCATTCAGCTTTTCGGTGCTGAGCAGAACGCGCATAGTCCGCGGAAGTCCGCCGATGATGCTTGTTTCCGACACATCTGAAACCTGTTGGATGTTGTGTTGCACTTCATCCGCAATGGCGCGAAGCTGATAGCCGTTGTAATGTTCGCCCCACAGCGTCAGGGCAAGGATGGGAACATCGTCGATGGAGCGGGCCTTGATGATCGGCTGCGAAATGCCTGCAGGGATGCGGTCGAAATTCGAGTAAAGCTTGCTATAGACCTTGATCAGCGCATCTTCCTGCGGCGTGCCCACTAAAAAGCGCACGATGACCAGGCTTTGTCCGGGACTCGATGTAGAGTACACATACTCAACGCCGGAGATTTGATGCACCAGCGTCTCGATGGGGAGAGTAACTCGCTCTTCCACCTCCGCCGGCGACGCGCCCGGCATGGCGGTTGTGATGTCCAGCATCGGGACCAGGATCTGCGGCTCTTCCTCTCGGGGAATGAAGGCTACCGCGAATACCCCGATGGCCAGCGACGCAACGACAATCAGTGGCGTCAGCTTGGAGTTGAGAAACGTGCGCGCCAGGCTCCCGGCGATTCCAAGTTCCTGCTTCATGGCTTCGCCTCAATGCGTTTTCCGGCCAAGTCACGGTCAGAGGGTGCGTCAACAAGCTTTTCTCTCGGCGAGATGCCCGACAAAACTTCCACGAGATTGCCTTGTTGTTCGCCAAGTGTGACGTAACGAAGCTGCGCAATTCCTTGGCCGTCGATAACATACACGCACACCAGCGAACCGCGGAGCACAACGGCGGAGCGTGGAATGAGAATCGCCTGGCGCGTGCCGTTGGCAAACTCCGCCGTCCCATAGATGCCGGCGCGTAACTGGCTCGATGAAGGCAATTCGATTTTGACCAGAAAGCTATGGCTGGCCGGATCGGCGGCGGGGACAATCTCTGCCACTGTGCCCGCGATCTCCGTAGATGACGCGCCATCGAGAACAATTTTCGCCGTCATCCCCCTGTGAATCGCTCCAATCGCCGACTCATCCACCGTCGCTTCCAGTTGCAGAGCTCCGGCCTGATCAATCTGAAGCAACGGCATGCCCGGCATAGCCATCGAACCCGGATCGGCCATCCGCGCCGTCACCACTCCGGAAAACGGCGCAACCAGGTGCGTATAGCCCAGCATCGCTCGAGCACCGCTTACCTGGGCATGCGCTGCTTCGGTTTGCGCATGCGCTGCATCAAGCCTCGCAGTTGCTGCCTCCGACCGCCGCGTAACCTCGTCCATCTCCTGTGGGCTTACGCTCTTTTCGGCCTGCAGTTGCTGATAGCGCGCCAGTGTGCTGGCCGCCAGACTGGCATCCGATTGCGCGGCGGCCTGTTGGTGTTGCGCTGCCTTCACCGCCGCCTGGGCCTGATCAGCCGAGGCGCGCAGTGCCGCATCGTCGATCACTACCAGCGTTTGTCCTGCCCGCACGCTGTCTCCCTCGCGTACCATAACTTGACTGATACGACCCATCACCTGCGCGGACACAACAGCAGTCTCCCGCGCATGAACGGTCCCCGTGGAATGCACGTTCAGGGGAATCTGCTGCTGCCGGCTCTCGACCACCCGCGACTGCATGGTTTGCACCGCAACGGGTGAGACAGATTCGCCGTTATGACATCCGGCTAACATCGCCGCGGAAACCGCAAGCAAACTTGCCTGTAAAACGATCTTCATTGCAAATCCTCCGCCGCATCGGGAGTCAGCGTCCCAGTCGCGTAAAGCAGTTCGGCATAGGCCAGAGCATCTCCGTATACCGCATGCCAGTAAGTGGACTGGCTCTGCCGTCCGGCGTCCTCGGCGCGTAGTAGATCGGTGATGGTGGCAAGCCCAGCGTTATAACGATTCTTCACAATGCGAATACTTTCGGCCGATTCGTCCATCGCAGCTCGCGCCGTTTCCAGCATAAGTTCCGCTGTTTGCCGGTGAATATACGCCTGGGTTACTTCCAGGCGCACATGCTGCACTGAGGTAGTCAGTTGAGCGTCGATGCGCTGCTTGGCCGCGCTTTCGCGAGCCAGTTGGGCGTGTTTGCCCGTAGGCAGAATATCCACGCTGATCTGCACCCCGGCCACCCAATTATTGCCTCCCGTGCCGGCCAGGGAAGTCCGGTCCTCTTCCCAGTTTCCGTAGGCGCTTACGCGAGGGCCGAAATCCGACTTTGCCGCGCCCAGGGCCAAGCCCTGCGCCTGCCGTGCCTTTCCCAGCGACTTCAGATCAGGCCGCGCCTTCTCTGCCGTCGCTATCTCCTGCTCCAGCGGCAGCGCCGAAAATACATGCGGCTCTATTAGCTTTAGTTCGAGTACCTGGAGATCCGGGATTCCTATTGCTTCCCGCAACTGAGCCCATGCCAACTCCAGATCTCCCTGGGCAGCAATCAATTCCTCTTTGCGCGCAGATCCATTTACCAGGGCCGACATGCGGTCTGACTCCACCGCAAGCCCGGCCTTCACATGCTCTTCCACTGAAGCCGATAGTGCCGTCGCAGTCTCCTGTTCATGCCGTGCGACATCGATCTCTCGCTGCGCGTAGAGTACCTGCTGGTACGCCACTACAACCTGCATGACGATCTGCTGGTCCACCGTCTTGGCGGATAAAGAAGCGCCTGCTTTCAAGAAATCGGCGCGACGAATCTCCCTCTGCGTCTTGAATGAGTCGAATGCCGTCCATGTGCCGGAAAATCGTGTGGCAAAGTTGCCGATTGGTTGAGGACTGTTCAGGGCGTTCAATGCAAAGTTAGCTTCGGTAAACTGCCGCTGCCGGAGCCTTGTCCCGAAGGCAAAGACCGGGTCATTTCCGCGGGAAATGTCTTCAGTGAAGTTCATCTGCGGCAGCAGTTGCGTGCGGGCCTGGGTTGCAGCAGCTTTGGCTTCCTGGCCGTCTGCTCGGGCGGCCGCTGCCTCCGGATTGTGCGCCAGCGCCTGATCAATGGCCTGTCTCAGCGTCAGCGGATCTTGCGCAACGGATGCCACGCCGCTTGCACAAAACAGGATAGCCATGCATAAGGCTCGAAAATGGCTGATATTCATGGGGTGATGTGTCCTTGGGTGCATTCACTTGAATAAAGTCCCCAAGCCCGCAATTCGTTACAGAATGTGGCAAAAATAGTTGACGGCGCCCCCCAAAACAGCGCACTTTTCGGCAGAAGTAAAGTAGGTGTTGCCACCTGCACCTGCATGAGGAGTCGAAGGGGAAGATTATTGGTGGTTATGGCGGTACGCGATTTTAGAGCTTCATATGAGTGAGTCCGGCCGCTCAACGCTAAGGCAAGAGCAACTTCATCTGCATCTCGATAGTTTTCAGATCCACCTCTCCTCGATACGCAGCGCGAATTTCCCCGTGTGTGTCGATCAGATAGGTTACGGGAAGCCCGAGCACACCCCCGTAGAGTTCTCCGATCTTTTCATCTCCCATCGCGACTGGGTAATTCACACTCAGCTTTGCGCAGAGCTTGCGCACCAGAGCCGGATCATCATCCATGGAGATGCCAATGACCTGCAACCCTCGTGAACCGTATCGGCTTTGCCATGAAACAAAGCGCGGCATCTCAAGCTGGCAAGGAGCGCACCAGGTGGCCCAGAAGTTGAGCAACACCACTTTGCCCCGGAAAGAACTGAGATTGATACTTTTATGGTTTATGTCTACGCGAACGAATTCAGGAGCATGCTTGTGGAGCAAAGACTCCGCCGCGAAGGCCGTATGCGTTCCGTAGATTCCGAAGCACACGCTCAGGAACGAACCCGCCAACAAAAGCCGGCCAAGTGCGGAGGGAGCTGTTTTTGCTGTACTCCGCCTTGTTTTGGATTGGCAGTGCATTGCCCGGTTATCGGCCCTGCTCAACCGGGTACCCTTTGTTCACCCAGTCGGCTCCGAAGTTGCTGGCCAGATAAAGAACCTTCACATGAGTGAAACCAAGGCTGTTCAACTGCCAATACGCAGGTCCAAGATTGGGACAGCGATTCCACGGACAGCAACCGCAGTACAAGACGATAAAAGTCTTGTGGGAGAGCGAGGCGACCCTGCTTTGCAACTGGTTGAGACCGACCGCTTGCGAACCTGCACCGGCGTACTCCGCTCCCTGAATGTGTGCCTCGGCAAAAAGAACATGCGAGCCGACTTGCAGGATCAATGGTTTGGCTGCACCCCCGGTCTGCATCATGCGGTTCAGTTCGTCCGGCTGAATCAATTGCACCTGCGGAATTGAAAACGCACTCTGCGGCGAAACCGCACTGCCAGAAAATTGCGCCGGGCAATATGAGTGTATGGTTAATAGCAATGCCAGCACGGCAATCGTGCCTGATCGTGGGATCTGAATATATCTCATGGTGGGCTTCTCTGAAATCAGTTTAACGCCGCGACTTCGGATGAGTAAAAGGGACAGGTGCAAATAAGGTCGCAGCCGGGAGCATATCTGTCTGTAACCGAGGGCAAAATGAAAATTCTGGTTGGCTCGTCGGATCGATATAGGTCATTCAAAACCTCTGCACGTGAAAACCACGCCATCCATAAGCAGCGCATTTGAAGGCCAGCGACATCGACAGCCGGCGGATCGTGGTTCATATCCAGGAAGGCAACGGCTGCAAGGATCGCGACGTCATGCTCAGCCCGAGTTGCTCGAAAAACTTACGTATCTAGTCGACGGTCTCCGGCGTAAGCCGAAGGAGTAGCGTTTTCCCGGCAAACTGATTCGCTAAAGGTTGCTAGAACCGGAGCTTCAGCGCCATCTGCAGAATGCGAGGATCGTTGGCAGAAGTGATTGCCCCGAAGACACCAGCGCCATCCTGGAGGCCCGCATCGGGTTGGCCAAAGTTGACATTGTTAAAGGCGTTGTAGAATTCAGCCCGGAACTCATAGCTGGCGCGCGCGCCTGCTTTACCGTTCTTCAGGAGCGCCAAATCCGTCGTGAAGAGCCTTGGTCCGCGAAGAGAGTCCTTGCCGATGTTGCCGTAAGTGCCGATTGCATTCGGTTCAAAATCGGCCGTGTTGAACCATTCGCTTACCAGCGCGGAATGGGGGCGCTTCGTACTTAGTCTCGTATCCTTAATGTTGGGCACCGTGATGTCTGGCCGGTCATTCCCCATCGCCGAGAAAGAGTTGTCGTCCTCCGCAAATGCAGTGAACGGAAACCCTGACTGCCAGTTCGTGATAAAGCTCAGGTTCCATCCGTTGATCGCGCTATTCGCGATCCCCTTGACGGGGACGCGAGGGAGAGCATAATTGCCAAACAATCTGAAGACATCGGCATCATCACCCGCGTCAGGCCCATAGTCAAGAGAGCGGCCGCAACCGCAAGTATTGATTCCGTAGACTCCAAATATCCCCAACTGTCCAGGGGGCCCGTAATTGTTCAACGCATGCGACCACGTATAGTTCGTTTGGAATAAGAAACCATGACTCAAGCGCTTTTCCAATTCAATCTGGCCGGAATTGTAGTTGCTGTTCACTCCTGAGTTGATCGAAGCGATGAACCCGTAATTTGGGTAGACGAGGCGCGATTGAATATTGTCTTCTGTCGACTGTCCGGGAATGTAAATTGAGGGATTCAGTTGCAGCAGTCCAGACTCTTGATCGCCGGTGCCGCCCAAGTGAGCACCGTGATTGCCCGCGTACTCCATCCGCACAAACAAATTTGAGCCGAACTCATGCTCTAGGGTCAGGTTGTACGTCAGGATCTGAGGCAGCCTGAAATGCCTGTCGAAGATCTGCGTAAAGGCGATGTCCTGAGGAAACGTGACATCAGGTCCTGGATTTATCGGGCCAAACGACGCGGGAAAGGGGTCTGTCACGCCCGCGGCGGTATAGGGGTTGGTGAAATTTGTGTTCGGAATATCCACGATAGGAGCGAAGGGCGGAATACCGACGACGTCTTCAAAAGCCACCCCGTTGGGCGCCTGGTAATAATAGCCTGCGCCACCACGGATGCTGGTCTTGCCATCTGCCGTCAGTTGATAGGCAAAGCCCACACGCGGGCCGAGATTGCCCAAGTTGTTATAGATTGAGGATGCGGGACATCCAGCGTCCTGATCGCCGCCGCCGAAGATCAGGTCTTGCGGCGCATTGGGATAACGTGTCGACTGTGCTCCCGGCACAAAACATCCGACTCTCCCCTCGCTGTCCGTGTAGGGGAAGAACGGGTCCCAGCGTAGACCGGCACTCACGGTGAGCCGCTTGGTTGCGTGCCAGTTTTCCTGAACGAAGGCACTCCAGTCGTTGCCGCTGAAGTTCAAATACAAACCGCCCGCCTGCACAAAGTCGGACGCAGCGCCCAGCAGAAAGTCGGAGAGATTGCTTCCGCTCAAATCGCCGCCAAAGCTGTAGTTGCCATCGGCTTGATATGTATTTCCCATGGGAAGGTTAAAGTGTTCCCATTCGCCCCCAATCTGGAGTTCGTGGGGTCCCTTGATCAGGGTGACAATTTCACGATCGGATATGTCGCTATGATTCCAGGTTCCCGGGGCAGGCTGTTCGCCTATGGTGAACTCCCCGGCCACAGTGACGTTCAGCGTTGCCGGAAAATTGGTGGGCTGAGGAATATTCGCGCCCGCCGTGGCGATACTGAATGGCGCTGGCGATTCCGTCAGTCCGGACTTCCTTGTCAGTCCAAAATAGCTATTGAGAAGAACATTGGCCGAAATCGTGTAGATGTCGACGACGCTGGCGTTCTTCAGCCCCTGTTTTTGCGGATCTTCTGTGTTGCCTTCAAGGATGTTGCTGGCGGGCGGGATGATGATCGGAATGTTGAACCGCAGCTGGAAATAGTGCGCGCTGAGATGATGCTTGCCAATGTTGTAGTCGATCTTGGCTAGGTACTCGTCGGTATCCTGGATCAATGGAGCGCCGTTGTACTTCAAATAGTTGGGACCGTCAGCCGGGTCGTTGGGGAGAGGAATATGGTTCATCAGATAAAGAGCCGTTGAGTCGAAGGTGCCGGTGGGAATGGCGTTGAGGAGATAGGGCGACTGCGAGCTCGGATTGACCAGCTGCGTGCCATTCGCCGGCGGACACATCCCCTGTGGGTCAAAACCTCCCGGGCAAAGAATTGAGAAATCTCCGTTGAGCTCATCCTGGGTTGGCACCTGGGCAATCTGGCCATTCACGGCGGTGTTTTGGCGCGTGCCTTGATAGGACCCGAAATAAAACAGTCTATCCTTCAGAATCGGGCCGCCAATTGTGCCGCCAAACTGATTCTGCTTCAATGGATTCGGCGAGGTGGCAAAGTAGTTTTTGGCATCCATCGCATAGTTGCGAATGTACTCAAAAACATCGCCATGAATCTGGTCGGTTCCGGACTTGGTCAAGACATTCGCTACTCCGCCGGTAGCGTTTCCGTAGGTGGCGCTCATGTTATCGGTTTGCACATTGAATTCCTGCAGCGCGTCAGGGCTTGGGAAGGGCAGATTGGTGTTGATATACATATCGTTGTAATCGACGCCATCCAATAAGTAATAGACGCCGTTCGATCCTCCGCCGTTGACCTTGGCATACTGCTCGCCGGGCAGAATGCCGCCTTCGCAATTAACGCCACAGTTCTGCGATGTGACATCGATGGCGCCGGGGACAAGAAAGACCAATTGCTGCGCCTCGCGGCCATTCATCGGCATGCTTTCCATGCTCTTTTCGTCGATAACATGCGTGATCGCCGCATCGTCGGTAGTTACTTGATCTACATCCCCCTCCACCCTGACCTGCTGGGTTACCGCGCCCACTGTCAAGGTAACTCTCTGGCTGGCGGCCTGTCCGACCTCCAAACTAATACCCTTTTGCACATAGGTCCTGAATCCGGCCATTTCAACCGTCAGCTGATAACTGCCGACGGGGAGGCTGGGAAACAGGTATTCGCCGTCGGTCCCCGATTTGACGGTTTGCGTATAGCTGGTTCCAGCTTGCTCAACCGTTACCGTAGCTCCTGGGACTGCCGCACCGGCGTTGTCCTCGACGGTACCGCTTAGCCGAGCGGTCGTGTACTGGGCAAGCGCAGTCGTTGCCCACATGGTGAGCACTAGCAATGATGAGAACAGATAAGCTGGATTGCATTGTGAATGATTGCAGGTTCGGCTCCTCATATTCATGCCCTTTTCGGTTGGCTTCATTTGCACTACCCTCCATCCGATTGAAAGTACACTGCACACAGTGCGGTGTTCCAACTGCTTTTCCCTCTTTTCCAACTCAACAGCATGGGTTTCGAATGATATCAAAAAACAGGATGGTTTTACTGCCATTTTGCCCGTTTGTCAAGCAAGAAGTTCTTGTGACAGTGATACATGGCGCTTGTCAGAAAAAAAGAAGCTTCTCGATGCTCTGAGCGATTTTCAACTCCATGCAAAACGCGTCAAACAACCGCAAGGCAAATTGGATATTATTTCAAGGGGGTTGTACCTTCGATCCTTTCGCCCTCACTGAGCGAGGAAGACATCGTGTTCCGCACCAAGTCTGAAGCGGTTAACTAAGAATAGGAGTGATTTTATGAGGAAATTGACTCATGCATTAACGGCTGCGCTGGTGATCATGCTGTTGGCAAGTGGAGCCGCCCCTGTGGGCGGCCAGCGGAACGCCAATGGAGAGAATAATGGTCTCGAGCGTGCACCCCTTCTCGGCTGGAGTAGTTGGAGCTTCCTCCGCAAGGATCCGACGTCAGCCAAGCTCGAAGCTCAGGCACGAGCCATGCAGGACTCTGGCTTGCAAAAGATCGGTTACACCTACGTAAACCTCGACGACTTTTGGTACCAGTGTCCGGGCCCGCAGGGTCCCAACGTCGACTCTTATGGCCGCTGGGTGACAGACCCATCGAGATTCCCACCCCAAGGAGATGAAAATGGCATCAAGGTAGTCGCCGACTACATTCACAGCCTGGGGCTGAAGTTCGGAATCTACGTTACACCGGGTATTTCGAGTCAGGCAGTAAGTAAGAACACCTCGATTGAAGGCACGCCGTACAAGGCCGCACAGATCGCGGAACCGTCTATAAGGGAGAGCAACTACAACTGCAAAGGGATGGTGCGCATTGATTACAGCAAGCCTGGAGCGCAGGAGTTTATTAATTCCTGGGTCGGGATGCTCGCCGGATGGGACATCGATTACATCAAAATCGACGGCATGGGTAATAGCAATGCCGCCGACGTTGAAGCATGGTCGAATGCGATTCGGAAAAGCGGGCGGCCAATCGTCCTTGACGTCACGCAGGGGAGCTTTACACGGGCGCTCACGCCGACATTGATGAAGTACGCTGATCAATGGGAATTCGCACCCGACGTCGAATGCTATAAATGCGAGAAGGGCAACAGCGGCTACCCGCTCACAAGCTGGAAAGATATTGCCAAGCGCTTCAACTTTGTGGCCGATTGGCAGCCTTACTCTGGTTCGGGGAGGTTTAACGACTATGACTCCATCGAGGTAGGGAATGGCAGCAACAACGGGCTTACTCCGGTTGAGCGTCAGACTCAGATCAGCCTGTGGGCCCTTGGATCGGCGCCCCTCATCCTTGGCGTCGATCTAACGAACCTCGACCAACTGGATCTGCAGAAGTACCTTAGCAACACCGCGGTCCTCGCTGTTGACCAGGATTCGACCGCTGCGAAAAGGGTTGTCAATACAGGCAACCAGCAGGTGTTCGCCAAGATGGAAACGAACGGAGCCGCGATCGTCGGTTTGTTCAACACCGGTGGGATGGCGGAAAAAGTCTCCGTAGAAGCTTCTGCCGTGGGCCTCCCCGAGAATGAACGCGGCTATTCCACACGCGACCTGTGGACAGGCGAGATGGGGAAGACAGGAGGCACCATCAATGCTATTGTCCTGTCGCATGGAGTCGTCTTATACCGCGTCACGGTGCTGCGATAACCGCCCGGAACGCATGAGTTGGATTCGATGGATTTATACTGGTGCGGAATCTTCTCTTCGCGAGGCTCTAGGACAAATGCTTTTCGGCTCTCTGTCGTTTTGTTTTTGGCGATTCTGACGGCTACGGCCCAGAAGCTTCCAAAGACCGCCGGCAAACAGATCCAGGGCAACGCCAAGTTCGTTTACGCATTTTCCCGTTTAACTAATCCATTCCTTGACGATTTGGCGGACCTTTTCAACAGTCATAGGTTCCGGTTCTTTGTATAAATTGTGTTGCGCGGGAGCAATTGCATAAATTGCCGGCAGAGCGTCGGCGATGCAGAGGCATAGCGCATCTCCATATTCCTCATAGCGAGATGCGGCTAACCATATATAGCGGGCCAGGATTTGGGCATCGACGGCGCTTCCATCCGGATCAGCAGTATCCGGTATGGGAGTCGTGTGTTCTTGGTTCTCGAGGATTGCCAGACTTGTGAAAGGTTTGGGTTTATTTCGCATGCCGAAGGAAGCTACCAAGATTCTCGGACGAGCCCGGCGGAAAGCTTCGTTGGCTGCCCATTGCACAAATGCGTTCCCAAAAACGACGGAACCATTGCCGCTCAAAAAGAGGTCTTTAACAAACTCACGGGTTGCAATCTGACTCTTAAGTGCCTCCGGGCAGCATGGAGTTACATCCGTCTGGCGCAATTCTCCAATGACTTTGTCCGCATCGGCAAGATTCTTCTGTATCCAATTCATCCGATCCCGGAAGGCTTCCCGGAAGACGACCAGTTCCGAATAACTTAGATATGTCGAAGACTGTTTGCCTTCTTCCGGAGTTCCATTTGCAGGCAAGGCTTTGCTTAGCGTGGAGCCCGAATCCAAGATCCACATATCTTCCGCAGTGTGTCCCGCTATGTTTGCAGCACTGCTGAGAAGGCTTGCGCTATCTCCACCAAGAAGAATTTCGGAGCAGGATGCAGCGGGGGAATCAATTGCAGTAAGAGCCAATTGCCGGCCTTGCCCAGACCACTCTTTCCAAATGGTCTCTGGCCTGACGGGCAGGGATCGAGGAAGAACGATCAGGATGAGCCGGTGCTTGCCATTGTCAGCTGGCAAATGAGTTTGTTTAGAAACCTCATCGAACACCCCTTGCACTGCCCGGCGCCATTCCTCATAGTAAGGAGAATGGGCAAGCAACGATTTATTCTCCAAAGTTTCACCTTGGCTGGAGAAAGTCCATCGCTCGACGCCCATTTTTCTCTCAAGATCCCGGACAGGCTCGAATAGCGATTCAAATTCATCTGGACTGAGCTTTTCAAGGTATAACAGGAAGGTCTCGGTTGACCTCCGTTCGAACGCAAAGAGGCCTGCCATGTTGGACAGTCTTTCATTGATAAATGGACGAAAGGTGAGCCGCCTTATCATTACAATGATTGGGCGGCTCTTTTCTTTTTAAGGGGGCATTGAACTATGAAGCGCCGTGAATTGATTATCGGGTCCGCACAGCTTGGAATGGCATCGGCCTTGCGTTGGACAGTACCCACCGCCCTGGCTGGGATTGTCCGCGCTGTATCGGGAGAACCTATTGCATCCATGCCCCGCGCGCTCCCGACCGCCGATCAGATTGCATGGCAGGATCTTGAGCTGGGCATGTTCGTGCACTTCGCGCCAAATACCTGGCAGGACACGAAATCAGACAACCTGACCACACCATTGTCTGAGATCAATCCAAAGAACCTGGATACGGACCAATGGGCGCGGACCGCGATCAGCTTCGGAGCCAAGTACATCGTCTTCGTGGCCAAGCATCAGGGTAGTTTCTGCATGTGGCAAACCAAAACGACAGACTACAGCATTCGCAACACGCCGTGGCGAGGCGGCCATGGGGATGTTCTGGCGGACGTCGGCGCCTCCTGCCGCAAATATGGGCTCAAGCTGGGAGTCTATGTCTGTCCACGCGACGATCACTTCGGCGCGAAAACGGGCGGCATCTGCAAGACGCCGGAGCTGCAGGCTCGCTACGACGCAATGTATCGCGAACAACTGACCGAGATTCTCTCTCGCTACGGGGAGCTGGTCGAGGTGTGGTTCGATGGTTCAACAGCTACTCCCGTAAGCGACCTGCTCGCGAAGTATCAACCTCACGCGATGGTTTTCCAGGGGCCCTCGGCGACCATTCGTTGGGTCGGCAATGAGGATGGATTTGCGCCAAACCCCTGCTGGAATGGCATCGATAGAGCTGAGGCGAAGACAGGCACGGCCACTTCGTTGAACAGCGATCCCGATGGGGATGTGTGGTTGCCGAACGAGGTAGATGTCTCAATACGGCGCCCTGAATGGTTCTGGAGCACGAAGAATGAGAATAAAGTGCTGACGCCCGAGCAACTCTTGTCGATCTACTATCGCTCGGTTGGACGCGGCACGCAGCTACTGCTCAATATTCCTGCTAACCGCGATGGCTTGCTTGCAGCGCCCGACTGCGCCACGGCCAAGTCATTCGGTCTGGATATTCAGACGCGATTTGCGAAACCGCTGGCCGCGACTGCGGGACACGGGGTCGAAGTGACATTGAAGCTCGGCGCCCTCACGCAGATCGACACGGTAATATTGCAGGAAGACATTGCCAAAGGCGAGCGCGTGCGGGAGTACCGCATCGAAGGTCACGCCGATGGGACATGGCGCACGCTCGGCAGGGGCACCTCTATCGGTCACAAGCGCATTCAACCCGTCGTTCCGATCACTGTGGATGCGCTGCGTATTGTGACGACCAAGAACGTGGGAACACCGGTTTTCCGCAGCATAGCCATCTTCAACACGGGCTTTCCTCCTCCGAGCGACTGGAATGCCGCTCCGCAAATCTGGGCGGCGAACACCGTTGGCCGTTGGCGCGACAACGCCTTCTCTATCGACCTGACCTCAAAAATTGACGCTGCAAAGCAGTACCGTCTCCGATTTGTTCCACGCACGGGAACTGTCACCGGTCTCAAGAACGTCGAGCTCAAACTGCACGACGTCGTAGAACGAAACTTCGTCAAGCCAGTCAGAGGTAAGCCGAATGAGCTGATACTCGATATTACGGGCGTGGCCGAAACCGTCCAGGTGTCGGGGAAGGTTGAGGGAGCTGCGAATGGAGATATCCTGCTGCAAAAGCTTTAGTTCTTCTCCCATCCCGCAGCGGAGGATATTTTGCCCGACACGACTTCGATCCGATATAGGCTTTGCCTCATCAACGGGGTTATTCTCGGCCGAGGCTGGAACCCCGGCCTACTCGCTACCCTATTCACAACAGGAAGTTGGCTGAAGCAAGGGCGGAATTCCCTCGTACATTTCGAGCCGCAGGCGGACAGACTGCTTGCGCTACGGACGACAGGCCAGGCATTGTGGATTCCGCTCAAAGACCAGCCACAAATAAAGTAACCGGTCCAGACCGCATAATAAATTCTGTATGATGAGGTGACCACCTTGACAACATTGAAACTTGGCGTACTGACAGCAATCGCGATTGGCGTCTGTAGCATACCGACGGCAGCACAAATCGAGTTCCAGAATCACCTGATGCCGCAACCTGCGGAGATGTCGGTCGGCTCCGGCGTGCTTGTGCTCGATTCAACTTTTGCCGTCGAAGTTCCAGGCATCTCCGACGCTCGCCTTACTGATGCGATCGACCGCGCCGTGCGGCGCATTGAGATGGCCGCCGGACTGCGACATGCTGGCCACGGCGTTGGCGGGACAACCCGCCTTGTCGTCAAGGTTGCCCAGGTCTCTGCACCCGTCCAATCCCTCGACGACGACGAAAGCTACTCGCTCAGCGTCACACCCTCTGGGGCGGAAATCGATGCTGTGACCGAGGTCGGAGCCATGCACGGTCTCGAAACCCTCATCCAGCTCGTGCAGCCGAGCGGCAGCGGCTACGTTATTCCCGCTGTCACCATTCACGATACGCCTCGCTTCCGCTGGCGTGGCCTCATGATTGACTGCGGGCGGCACTTTGAGCCTGTCGCCGTCATCGAGCGCACTCTCGACGGCATGGCCGCCGTCAAACTCAACGTCTTCCACTGGCACCTCACCGAGGACCAGGGTTTTCGAATACAAAGCCGCATTTATCCCAAGCTCACGGCCGACGGTTCCGACGGACTCTTTTATACCCAGCAGGACGCAAAGCAGATCGTCGCCTACGCCCGAGCTCGTGGCATCCGCGTCGTGCCAGAGTTCGAGATGCCCGGGCACAGCACTGCATGGCTCGTCGCCTATCCCGAACTGTCCAGCGGAGCTATCCCCAAGGAGATCCGTCGCGAGTTCGGTGTCAGCCCATACGCCATCGATCCCACTCGCGACGAGACGTATAAGTTCATCGGTCACTTTCTTACCGAAATGGCCACAATCTTTCCAGACACCTATGTCCACATCGGCGGAGATGAGACGCCGGCACCCGACTGGAAAACGAATCCCCGCATTGTCGCTTTCATGAAGGCTCATAACCTGAAAGATAACGACGCTCTCCAAGCCTACTTCAACACCCGCGTACTCAAGATCGTCAACCGTTTGCACAAGCACATGATGGGTTGGGACGAGGTTCTCACCCCCGGCCTTCCGAAGGATGTCGTCGTTCAGTCTTGGCGCGGTGAGGCTTCGCTCTTCAAGGGCGCGAAGCTGGGATACGAAGGCGTCCTCTCCGCTCCCTACTATCTCGACGGCATGCGACCAGCGGGCATCCATTACCTTGCTGACCCCCTTCCATCTTCCTCCGACCTAACAACCGCCGAGCGCAAGCTCATCCTCGGCGGCGAGGTCTGCATGTGGGGCGAGCACATCTACGCGCGCACCATCGCTTCGCGGATCTGGCCCCGAACCGCAGCGATCGCCGAGCGCTTCTGGTCTCCTGAAAGCGTGCGTGACGTCGACGACATGTATCGCCGCCTCATCCCGACCGCCATTGAACTGGAGAGCCTCGGCCTCACCCATCTTGAGTCAGACGACGCTGGCCTGCGCGAACTCGCGGGGAGCGAAGAGATCGAGGCCCTCCGTACATTTGCTTCGGTCCTTGAACCGGACAGCTTTGGGGATTGGGCGCGTGCGCAGCACACCGATCAACTCACAGCGCTTGACGGCTTCGTCGATGCCGTTCGCCCCGACCCGCCCTCGCGGCACTGGTTTGAACTCGCCGTAAGGCGTCTCCTTGCCGACCCCAGCGGCGACACCGCGGATCGCACTGCGCTAGCCACGTGGTTCATGCGGCTCTCCGACGCCCTCCCCACCGTACGCCAACAGATGCTCACCTCACCTCGCCTTGCCGAGGCCTCCCCTCGCGCGGACCAGCTTTTGCTGCTAACCGCCATGGGTCAACAGGCACTGCAATATCTCGCCACCGGGCAGAAGGCTCCGGCAGACTGGAAGGCCAAGCAAATCAATATACTTGACGAAGCCAGAAAGCCCACGGCCCTGGTCCGTTTCGTCTTCTTGCCCACGATGGCCGACCTGGTGAAAGCGGTCGCTGAGTGATTTCCAAGGTGAAATCCGATTATGAGCGCCGATGTGATAATGGGCCACAATGCGCAGCGTGAGCAGTGCACCGTAGCGGAGTAAAGGTTTGCCACCGCCGGGGATGTTGTTTTCATGAACTGTTGCCTCGATGGCGTAGTTCATGGAGCACCGGGGGTATGTTCCAGGTGGAGATATTCGGGCGTATGAAGCGTGCGGTTCGTGTCGAGGGCCGGAGTCAGCGAGTGGTAGCCAGAGAGTTTGGACAGCCACGGGAGACGGTAAGCACCGATAAGCGCCCTAGCGTCTCCAATCTTCCAGTTCCGAATCGGTCATGAGATTCCAGTACGCTTTGGCACATACGTGCATCCGACGCAGAGAATCAAAATCAGAAACTACCTTTTCGACGCATATGGACCGTACCCCATCGTCATTTCCGCAATCGGCGCGGGAATTAACCAGTACTACAATACCCCGCCAGAGTGGAATCAAGGAGCTGAGGGTTACGCAAAGCGTTTCGGGTCAGACTACGGAATCGCAGCAGTAAGCACAACGACGCGCTACGCGCTGTCAGAGGCCCTCAAGGAAGATGCCATGTATTACCGGTGTGATTGCGGAGGCGCGCTCCATCGGCTGAGTCATGCCCTGATCTCCACCTTGACGGCGCGCCGCGGTGATGATGGCCACCGAGTCTTTTCGCTTCCCGCACTTGTGGCGCCCTATGCAGGTTCGGCTACTGCTATCTATGCTTGGTACCCGAATCGCTACGGCGCCAAGGATGCGTTCCGAACGGGCAACTACAGCCTGCTGGCTTATGCAGGCGGGAATGTTGCGCTTGAGTTCATATACAGTGGACCCCACTCCCTGCTGAATCGCATGCACCTGAACAATGCACACGGCTCGCCAGAGCCAGGGCCAAACCATTGAGCAACGGATACACCGCTGTCGCAGGCATCAACCCGCCGCCACCGGGACGGCGTGCGGGACCCGTGACGAACGCTTTGAATTCTCCCTACGGATTGGTCAACAATACTTTCGAGTGGTTCGGCAATCTGGGCATTTTCTTCTGGCAGGTTTTGCGCGCGGCAGTAACACCTCCGTATGAATGGCGCGAATTGGTTCGGCAGCTCGACGAGGTGGGATCGAAATCTTTCCCATTGGTCGTTATGGCCGGCTCGGCCATCGGCGTAATCATCTCGCTGGAAGCTCGTTACAGTCTAAGCCGATTCGGCGCGAAATCGCTGTTTCCCGCCACTCTGGTTTATTCGGTTCTCCAGGTCATGGGTCCGATCATCACCGGCTTGGTGGTGAGCGGGCGTGTGGGTGCCGGCATTGGCGCGGAGCTGGCATCGATGAAAGTGACCGAACAGATCGACGCCATCGAGGCATCCGCGATCAATCCTTACCGGCTGTTGGCGGCGACGCGAATTTTGGCCTGCATCCTGATGCTGCCGCTGCTGACGCTGGTCTCCGATGCATGCGGCCTGCTGATGGGCTGGTTTGCTCAAACACTGGTTGAGCCGCTCTCGTTCCATCAGTTCATTCAGGCCGGCTTCAATGGCGCGACCTTCAATGCATTCCTGCCGCAGACATTCAAGACCTCTGTATATGGACTGATTATCGGGCTTATCGCATGCTTTCAGGGAATGAATACCCGCGGAGGCGCCGAGGGCGTTGGCCGAGCGGCTACAAACTCGGTGGTTCTGGCATCGTTGTTCGTGATTCTGTCCGACGTTGTACTGGTGAAATTCATTCTGGTTTTCTTTCCTTAACCCTTAACCGTCGACTGAACGGTTCGTGAAATGAAAATGGCCACAACTCATGACATTCCGATGAAGCAAAGCCGATCAGAGGAGAGCGGCAGTGCGCCGGTGGTCGCCGTCGAGAATTTGCTGAAGACATTCGGAAGCAACAGGGTCTTCAATGGGATCAATCTGAAAGTTGACCGCGGTGAAACCCTGGCCGTCCTCGGACGCAGCGGTACGGGTAAGAGCGTGTTGCTGCGGTTGATTATCGGACTTGAAAAGCCGGACTCGGGATCGGTTTGCATTCAAGGTCAGGACCTCGCCGGTCTGTCCATGGATCAGATGAGCGCAATCAGAAAGAAGATGGGTTTCCTGTTTCAGCACGCGGCTCTCTACGATTCGCTCACAGTCCAAGAAAACGTGGCGTTCCCGCTCGAACATCATCGGAGGGATATGTCCAAATCGGAGCGCGGCGACCGGGTGCGGCAGTTGCTGGCCGAGGTGGGCATGGAAGGAGATCTCGATAAGATGCCTTCCGACATCTCCGGCGGAATGCAAAAGCGCGTCGGCCTTGCTCGCGCGCTTGCGCTGGACCCGGAGATTCTGCTTCTCGACGAGCCCACGGCCGGTCTGGACCCGATCAGCTCTGGAGAAATTAACGAGTTGATTCTCAAACTCCAGAGGGAGCGCGAGATGGCGTCCATCGTGGTTACGCACGACCTGCACAGTGCCAGGACAATTGCCGATCATCTGGCCTTGTTGAACAAGGGTGATGTGGTGATAGAGGGTAAGTTTGAGGACCTTCAAGAAAGCAACATCGAGTTTGTAATGGAATTTCTGAAGCAGTCGTAGGAGGATTTATGTCGAGAGTGGCAAGGCTGGGAATATTTATCGTTGGAGCACTGGCAATTCTTGCCGCCGGAGTCTTCATCATTGGGAGCCAGGAGTATCTGTTTCGCTCCACATATCAACTGAAGGCGCAATTCGACAATGTCGCGGGCCTTACCGATGGCGCTGACGTGCAGGTGGGCGGCGTTCACAGCGGAACGGTGCATAGCATCACTTTGCCTGACAAGCCGGGCGAAAAGGTCACGGTGGTCATGGATCTGAATAAGACGACACACGAGATCATCAAGCAGGACTCCGTGGCCTCGATCGAAACGGAAGGGGTATTGGGCAATCAATTCATGGCGATTTCATTTGGATCTGCCGGGCAAGCAGATGTTAAGAATGGAGATATTATCCAGAGCGTACCGCCTATGCAGATGGGAGACATGCTCAAGAAGGCGAACGGCATTCTGGATAGCAGCCAGCAAGCTGTCGAGAACACGACCGAGGCGACAGCGCATTTGAACTCGATAAGTTCCAAGATCGACTCCGGCCAGGGAACCGTGGGAGCGTTGGTCAACGACAAAGAGCTTTATAGCAACCTGGCACAGACTACCGGCGCCCTGCATGACACCGTGCTTCAGGCGCAGACCGGCGTGACCGATTTTCAGGAGAATATGGAAGCTCTGAAGCATAACTTCCTCTTGAGGGGTTACTTCAAGAAACGTGGGTACGAGGATTCAGGCGATCTGACTTCAAATCAAATTAGCGCCATCCCACAGGGCATGCCTTTGAAGGCGTTTACCTATTCAGTCAGACAACTTTTCGATGCTCGCGATTCGGCAAAATTGAAAGACCAGAAGTCCCTTGATCCAGGAGGCGAATATCTGGCACAGAACCAGTTCGGATACGCTGTGATTGTAGTTTCAGGCGGCCCGCGAGGCGATACCCAGATGAATCTGGTGCTTACCGAAGCCAGGGCCATGGTGGTGCGCAACTACCTTGTCGATAACTTCGGATTCGACGATAGCCGGCTCAAAACTTTTGGCTTAGGCAAGCAAACAGAGCCGGGCACGGACGCAGATTGGGGTTCAATTCAGATACTTATTTATCCGGCAGGAACCGCGATGCCTGCTGAAAAACTTCCTCCGGCGGGTATATCATCCACGAAAGACGTTCTTGGGCCGGTTCAAGTGACAGCAGCGGCGGCTCAACAACCACAATGACCCATAGCGCTACTGTGGGCTGCGATGAACGCAAATTTATGCATCAGGGAGACTGAAATGACAGGGAATAAGCATAACTACGAAGGAATAAGTGGCGATAAAGGCGAACCCGATCCCGGTCCTTACTGGAGGCGCATGCACACCGACTGGCGCTTCTGGGTGGGCGCGGTCTTTATGTTTGCGGCGCTCGCTATTTACGTTTTGACTGGAGATCTGGCGTGGGTTCCTCGCAGTCATCCGCATGCGACCCAACAGGATTTGGGAAAGTAGCAGTCTGCTTCCACTCTAACGGGCGGACAGCTATTTCAGCAATCCAGCAGGTTAAAGAATTGAAGAAGCTCGTAGTATTCGACCTCGACGGAACTCTTGCCGAAAGCAAGTCTTCACTCGGCTTCCTACCTGTGGAACCAAGTCTTACTAATATATGGGTCGATGTGACCGAGCCGGTTATCGACAAAGTGGATGGAATGGTTAATAGACATGATTTACATAGGGGATGCCCTTTTTCCGGGAGGTAACGACTATCCGGTGGAAGAGGTGGGAGTCGTTTGCGTACCCGCTCGAGGGCCTAATGAAACAAAGTTGGTGATCAAATTAATCTTCGCTTGCCTGGCTTTCAGCCGCCAGCAATAGCGCTTCTATTTTCCTGAATTCAAACACTGTGCAAATTTGCACAGATATGAGAGCGGCGATTGGGGAGAATAGCGACAGAGAAGAGTCATTGGTCTCCCTGGTGACTTTAGAGCCAGGTAAGAGACGAGCATTTAGCGCAACACAAAATCAAGCTGAGGCTGATGAATCAGCTGAATATTCGGTCTGGAGAAGAAACTATGCCACTAGTCAACGTTGCCCTCATATTAATCGCTGCAGGTGTTTTGATGTGGCTCGTCAATCGCTACATCCCGATGCAGGGAACCATCAAAGGCATTCTGAATGCGGTTGTCGTGATTGTCGTCGTCATTTGGCTGCTGAAAGTCTTTGGGCTCATGGGCACTATCACCCAGTTCCGTGTTGGTCATTGACGAAGTAGATTCCCGAAGCAGCAACAAAGATGCGCGTCTATGCAAGGCAAGCAGTACATAACATGGAAGGGTAATGCCTCGGAATAACTGGTGAGATAGGTGTCTTTGCTGGCAATCAGAAGCGCCCTGGTTTTATTGAGCTCGATTTTTCCTGTCCACAAATGTGGAACAGCACGCGATGTAGCATTCCTGGCTTTCAATGCCGGCGCTCGGAATCAAGCGGCCCGTTGTTCTGAAACTGAAGCATCCAGGAGCAAACTTAAGGAAAAATCAACATGAAGATTTCTTTCCCCAAGCCTGCTCAGTTTCTGGCTCTACGCACACATTCCCCTCTTGTGCCGCACTGGCTCACGCACCTGGGAGTGCTGGGGCTGTTCTCCGTATCGGTAGTCGATTCCTCGGTCATTCCTCTGCCCCTGCCTGGCAGCACTGACCTGCTGCTGTTATGGTTGGTGGCGCACAGCGGAGATCCTTGGCTGCTGGTTCCCAGTGCTGTTGTAGGCAGTATCCTGGGCGGTTACACCACTTGGCACGTCGGCCGCCGAGGAGGCGAAGCGGCGCTGCAGCGCTATATACCGGCGCGCCTTCTTGGGCGAGTCGTAGGATGGGTGGAGCATCACCGTATTCTTGCGGTTTTTCTTCCCGCTTTGCTGCCTCCACCGATTCCGCTATTGCCGTTCGCGCTTGCCTCTGGCGCGCTGGGCGTATCGCGCAGGCGGTTCCTCGTCGTTTTCGGTGCGGCTCGCAGCCTGCGATACTCCGTCGTTGCATGGCTCGGCGTGATGTATGGACGCAGTGTCGTCCGCTTGTTTTCTCGAAGCCTTCAGAAATGGTCGACTCCGCTGCTCTCTGTTTTCTTGCTCCTGCTGGTGGCTTGCGTCTCCTTTGGGATATGGAAAATCCGCAGTCTGCACAAAATTGATGCCGCGGAGGAACTTGGGTCGCATGACGAAGCGGCTCAGGCGGGCTAGACTCCCGAACCTGCACCGTCCGCAGCGGCGATTCGGTTTCATTTATGCGCGTGGCTTGGGGTCCACCGCGGGTGTCTCTTTGGTCTCATGGACCGCTTCTTTTGCATCGCCCCAGGCATTTTCGAGCTTTCCCTTCACCTGCTGAGCAATCCCTTTGACCTGAAGGTTAGTATTGCCGGCCAAATCGCCAGCTTTTTTCTTTGCGCTTCCCACTATTTCGTCGAAAGTACCTTTGACCTGGTCCTTATTCATAACATCTCCGTGATTCAACTCTTGTTGGTTCGATCGAGGAACCTGAGTGATGTCTGGCACCCTGATCAAAGGTGAAACTGCTTCAATGCTATTCAGCTTAGCGTCTTAATTCATCATGGTCTGAGCAGTTTGGATCATGCGGAGTGTACAAGATATAAGCAATCCGCCTGAGGGATATTTACGTGATAAATTGCTGTTTGGAGGAACCGGGCCATCCGAGGGTGAACTCTATCGTGAGTTGCTACGCGAGCGGATGCGGTCCATTTCCAGGTTCCTGGGAACACGCAAAGCCCTGTGAAAAACGAGCATGATAAGCGCTATTTGCAGAATGGTCATTGCGTCCTCTCGTCAACCATGAGGAGGCTTGCTTTTGTTTCGGGCATCTCTCACCCCGTCAATAACATCCGTAAAGGATCTGGAATAAGCATCCCATTCATTCACCTACAATGCTGTTCAATTTGGAACAGGTTAACCGATGATCCTGCGGCCAACTGGCCCTATCTTACCTAGAGCGGTATTGCTCAGACTGCGTCTGGGAATGACCGCTATTGTGAAAAGTACCTTATGCGCCTCAGCGCGCGTAATGTTACTGACGCTGCGCATAGGTAGAAAAAGGTGAGATTCATGAAGAAGCTTATGACATTTGCGGCAATACTCGGTATGACGAGCATCGCCTGGGCGGGCACGACTCGTGAAAACGTACAGGACCGGTTGGACAATTCGGGCCGGGTTCTCCACGAAATCATGTCAGCTCCGGACAAAGGCATTCCGGAAGAAGTACTGGACCATGCCAAGTGCATCGCCGTCGTCCCCCACATGCTCAAGGCCGGCTTTGTCTTTGGCGCGGAAAATGGCAAGGGTGTTGCCACTTGTCGCACCGCAAACGGCTGGAGCGCTCCGGCGTTCTTTGACATCACGGGCGGAAGCTGGGGATTGCAGATCGGCGTCGAAGGCGTGGATCTGGTCCTCATCATTCAGGACCATGGAATGAATCGCTTGCTATCCAGCAAGTTTGAAATCGGAGCGGACGCCTCCGCGGCAGCCGGACCGGTTGGCCGTCACGCCACCGCCGATACAGATTGGAAGCTGGATACCGAAATCCTCACCTACTCGCGCGCCAAGGGCCTTTTTGCCGGTATCTCGCTGGCAGGGTCTTCGATTCGTCACGACTCTGACGCCACTGAAGCAATCTACGGCTCCAACGTCTCCGCCCGTGCCCTTTTGCACGGCGAGATTACTGCGCCGGCCTCCACGCAGGCCTTCCTCGATGCGGTTCGTGACGCCAAGGCACAGTCGATCGCTTCCAACAACAAGTAACCAATTGTGAATGCCGTGGGCGCCCGGAGAATGAATTTGAATTCCTTGCCGGGCGCCCCGGATCAGTTGGATCTCTCGTTACCATTAGCATCAGGTGAGTGCCGTCAGGACGTAAACTCAAGCGGGTGTATGATGAACACAGCAGTCGGTTTTCCCCTCCTCGCCTCCGGCACTCTAAGCTTCGCTCCAGACGAGCACCGTTCAAGTACGCAACCGAATGACTTGAGCTGTCATCTGCGTCACCCATAAAAGCGACGCAAAGATTCACTTTGCTGCCTGCTTGGGTGCGCAATTTTGCAGTGTGCGTGTACGTGGCGCAAGCGAAAGCAGGATAGAATGCCGTTCACTGAAATGCCACATCCTGGGAAAGTTGCCGGAAGTTCCGTTCCGGCAACCTTGTTACCGCTCACGTTGAAGGCGTGCAGTCTGCCATTGCCAACACGCATTGCGTTTATAGGAAATTACCTGCCTAGAGAGTGCGGCATTGCTACCTTCACCACCGATTTATGCACCGCGCTTGCAAGCGAATATGGAGAGGGCCGCCTGTTTGCGATTCCCGTCAACGATCCTGATTCGAGTTATGAATACCCGCAACAAGTGCGACTGGAGATTGAGCAGGAAGATTTATCATCCTACGAGCGAGCCGCTGACTTCCTCAACTTCAATGGCAACGATCTTGTGTGTTTGCAACATGAATATGGCATCTATGGAGGCGCCGCGGGCCGTCACATTCTGGCCTTGCTGCGCTGGCTGAAGATGCCGCTGGTGACCACGCTGCATACCGTTCTTCGCGAGCCGGATGCAGATCAGCGGAGCGTTCTGGAGGAGATTGCGCGGCTTTCCGATCGAATGGTTGTGATGAGCGAATTGGCTGCACAAATGCTGCGCGAAGTATATGCAGTTCCGGGCGGAAAGATCGATGTAATCCCACACGGCGTGCCCGATCTGCCGTTCATGGATCCCAACTATTTCAAAGACAAGTTTGGCACTGAAGGGAAGTCGGTTCTTCTCACCTTCGGCCTGCTCTCTCCCAACAAGGGCATTGGGAACGTCATTCGCGCGCTTCCCGCGATTCTGGCACGGCACCCGAACGTTGTCTATATCGTCTCCGGAGTGACCCATCCGCATATTCGCAAGCACGAAGGTGAACGCTACCGCGAAGGGCTGCAAGCACTGGCTGAGCAGCTGGGCGTTTCGTCTCAGCTAATCATGAACAATCGCTTTGTGAGCGCTGAAGAACTGGTGGAGCACGTCGGCGCCGCGGATATTTACATCACGCCCTACCAACACGAGGCACAGGTTGTTTCGGGCACGCTAGCCATTGCGCTGGGAGCGGGCAAGGCGATTATCTCCACTCCCTACTGGCACGCCAAGGAGCTGTTGGCGGAGAAGCGCGGTGTGATTGTTCCTTTTGAGAACCCCGGCGCCATAGCGGAGGCGGTCATCGCATTGCTCGAAAACGATGCGGAGCGCCATGCGATGCGCAAGCGCGCCTATCTGCACTCTCGTGAAACCACATGGCCGAAGACGGCACGAGCCTATATGGCCAGCTTTCAGCGTGCACGCTTCGAGCGCTCGTTGCATCCCAGAGCCGCCCGGCAGGACGACGCTATTCTCGGCCTGATCGATCCGATGGACCAACTGCCGGAGTTGAACACCAGTCATCTCTCGACCATGACCGACGACACGGGCATGTTGCAGCACGCTATTTTCTCCGTACCGAATACGCGCGAAGGATATACAACCGACGACAACGCGCGCGCGCTTATCGTGTCAACCCTTCTGGATGAAAATCAGGCGCAAACGGGCGGGCGGGAGTTTCTAACTCTCTCCCATCGTTACTTGTCTTTTCTATGGCTCGCCTTTCATGCCGATACGGGCAGGTTCAGGAACTTTCTTGGTTACGACCGCAAATGGGTTGAAGATGTGGGCTCGGATGACAGTCATGGCCGCGCGTTGTGGTCTCTGGGAAAAGTCCTGGGTCATTCGCAAGATGCAGGATTGAGAGGAGCGGCTGGGAGGCTCTTTGAGGCCGCGGTCCCTGCAACGCTGACGTTTACCAGTCCGCGAGCCTGGGCATACTGCATCCTTGGCATGCAGGCCTATCTGGACTGGTTCCCCGGTGACAGAGCCATTCAAGGCGTCCGCAACACGCTCGCCAATCGCCTTCTCGACATTTACGAGCGCACTCACTCCCAGACCTGGCATTGGTTTGAGAAGGGCCTTTCTTACTCCAATGCCAGACTGCCGCAGGCACTTATTCTCGCTGGATGGCGGAGCGACAATCAAAGGATGATCGAAGTTGGCATGGACTCTTTGAAGTGGCTTGTCGCCGAGCAGCATTGCGGCGATGCTGAGATCTTCGTGCCCATTGGTTCCAACGGATTCTACATAGAGGGCTGTGACAAGGCGCGTTTCGATCAGCAGCCCGTGGAGGCATGCGCGACGGTTTCGGCCTGCCTCGAGGTCTACAGGCTGACGGAAGAGAGGCAATGGCTTGAAGAAGCCCGGCGAGTATTTGCCTGGTTTCTGGGCAAGAACGATTTGCAACTTCCGGTCTACGATGCAACCACCGGTGGGTGCAGAGACGGTCTGCATCCCGACCGCATCAACGAGAACCAGGGGGCGGAATCGACGCTTTCGTTTCTCATGGCCCTGCTGGAAATGCAGGCTGCCAGAGTCACAAACGCAGCCCAACTGCACGATGAAACGAGCGTCTCACTTTGAATCCATCCATTCCGCTGATTGAATCGCGGGAGCCAAGCATCCAGGACGAGTTACACCCCGGGCCATGTGTCGACCATCCGCTGTTTAAGCGATATTCAGGCAATCCGATTCTCAGCAGAGAACACTGGCCGTATCCGATCAACAGTGTCTTCAACGCCGGAGCTGTGTCGTTGGCCGGCGGGGAAACCTTGCTTCTGTGCCGCGTTGAAGACCGGACAGGCCTGTCGCACCTCTGTGCCGCGCGTTCCTCCAACGGAGTCGATAATTGGCAGATCGATCCTCAACCGACGTTGACACCGGACCCTTTGGAATATCCCGAGGAAATATGGGGCATTGAAGACCCGCGCATCACCTACGTCCCCGAGCTTGAGCAATTCGCAGTGGCCTACACCTCTTTTTCGCGGGGAGGTCCAGGAGTATCACTGGCGCTCACTAAGGATTTCAGGAGCTTTGAGCGCTTTGGGGTCATCATGCAGCCGGAGGACAAGGACGCGGCTTTGCTGCCTCGGAGGATTGGCGGCCGCTGGGCCCTCATTCATCGGCCGGTCACGACCTTGGGCGCGCACATGTGGATCTCCTACTCGCCGGATTTGAGGCATTGGGGCAGCCACAAAGTCATGCTGGCGGCGCGGCGGGGCGGATGGTGGGATGCGAACAAGGTTGGCCTGACTTCTCCGCCGATTGAAACCGACAAGGGATGGCTAACCATCTATCACGGAGTTCGGCAGACCGCATCGGGAAGCATCTACCGCTTGGGCCTTGCGCTCTTTGACCTGGAGCGTCCGGAAATCTGCCTGCAACGGGGAGATTCCTGGATGTTCGGCCCGGAAGCATCGTACGAGCGCGGCGGAGATGTGAAAGATGTCGTGTTTCCCTGCGGGCAAACCATCGGCACGGATGGAGACACGATTTACATGTATTACGGAGCAGCCGATTCTAGTGTCGCGCTGGCCACGGGCAGCATTCGTTGCCTGCTCTCCTGGCTGGACGAGCATTCAAGCCCAGCAGAAACAGGCGCTCTTTAACTTGCGCGATGGCATCACAGAAAGGAGCGGGCAAAATGAGCGAAGCGAATTGGGTATGGCCCAGTTGGGTGCCGCAGCTACTGTGGATTCGGCGCCAATGTCCGCGCTGCAAATCTGTCCGATTCAAGCCGGCCGAGCTGCGTCAGTTCGATGAGCTCCTGGGGATGTTTGCTCTGCGTCCGGTTCGTTGTATGTTTTGCTGGCGGCGATATTACTGGTTTTCCTTGCGAAGCGCAGAATGAGCATCCTGCAACGCGGCTCGTGTCCCAAGTCGGATGATCTTCTCGACCGGCCAACCGGCATCACGAAGGTCATTCTGGCAAGTTCGGAGGCGTAGCCGCAGGGGCCGCGGCGAGGTTGGTCTATACCTGGGAGGTTGTCCCCGCTATCCCCCGGTTTTGCTCCATAAGTTGCAAAGGTAGGTAGGAAGTCGATCCGGCTGATACATGGCACGTTCCGCGCCGCTCTGAACGAGGGCAAGGCTTGGGGCATGCTTGACCGGAATCCTGCGGTTGGGGTGAAGCTGCCGAGGAAGCGGGCGGTAAAGCCGACAGTGCTTCTTTCACCGGCGGACATTCGCCGGATGATCGAGGCGCTGGTGGAGCCGACGAAGTCGATGATTATACTGATCGTTTTCGCGTCCATGCGCCCCGGTGAAGTTCTTGCGCTTCGGTGGAAGGACATCCTTCGTGATCGCATTGTCGTGTACGAACGTGTTTGCGACAATGAGTTCGACGATGTGAAGACGGAAGCCGGCAAGCGAGAGGTGCCGTTCGATAAGCATGGCGTCATTCTGGCGGCGGTGCATCAAATGTGGGCCAGGAACAAGAAGTTCCGCAAGCCAGACGATCTTATCTTTGCCAATAGGTCCGGCAAAGCGCTTGATCGGCATAACCTGCTTCACCGGCATGTGAAGTCCGTGGCTGAAAAGCTCGGGCTGCCGGAGACCATAGACTTCCGGAGCTTCCGGACCATGCACGCCAGCCTCATGCGGCGCTACGGCTACGCCTAGAGGTTGCCCGTGACAACATGGGGCACGCAGGAAGCTCGGGCAGTATCACGCTGGATGTCTATTCGAAGACGTGGTGGAAAGAACGCGTTGAGGCGGTAAGCAGAGTGGTCGAAGCTGTCTTCGCTGAACCGGAGAAGGAAGATGAAGAGAAAGGAAACGCCATTCCGTTGAAGGGCCTCCCCGACAGCGGAATTGGCAAAGAGTGGGAACCCTTTTGGGAACCCCAGGCTGTTTTGCTTGGCCAGAAATCAGTGTAAGTTGTTGATTTTAATGGTCGGGGAGAGAGGATTTGAACCTCCGACCCCCTGGTCCCGAACCAGGTGCTCTACCAGGCTGAGCCACTCCCCGAACTTGGGTTGCAGAGCGTATCGCTGGGGCGCGGCCTGGCGCGTTTTCCCCTTGAGTGCGCTTCGACCAGTGTAGCAGAATCCGCGCAGTTGCAGGACAGACCGTTGCCGCCGTAGGCCTCGAATCTGTCTGCAACTCTCAGTTTTGATTGTCATCCTGAGCAAGCGCAGCGAGTCGAAGGACCAGCGTTTGCTTTCTTCACGATTCACGCACTTCAGAAACACCACTCTAGTCGCTCTTCGAGGGATTATTATCCAGCCCGGCGGGCAAATCCAGCGCCACTAGGGCAAAGCGCGTCTTGCCGGCCTCGGGTTCCTCAAAGCCCACAATGTGCTGGTGGCGTTTCGAGCCCGCCTTCAGTTCCAGGCAGTCCCTGCTTGTGCTGTGGCCAATCTGCACCTTAACGCCCCCATTGTCGGCTAACGTCTTCCCGTTCGTCTCTGTTTCTGTGCGCTTGTAGCCGTCGCCGGAACAAGTCAATCCTTCTGACGTCTTCGTCGGCGTCCCCACCGGCTGATTGCCCTGGCAGGTAATCACGTCGCCGTAGCGGCCCAGAGCCTTTCTATAAAAAGCCGCCACCTGCTCCTGGGTGTCTGAGGTACTATAGCTCACCGCCCGCACCCGCATCTCCCACTCGCCAAAACCCAGGTGAACATCGGCAGATTTATGCTTGTCGTCGTCCGCCCTCTGCGCCGCGCCCGGATACACCGGCAATCCCAGGTCCGACGCCGTCGTCTGGTTGGTATTCACATGAATCCCACCAAAGGGTGTATCCACCTGGACGTTCTTATCCGCGCCGTTGGAGTTTTTATCCACATGCACCCAGCATCCCGTCAGCCCGGCTGCCACCGCCAGTTCCGCAAGCAGAATTGTCGTTTTCCTCATCATGCCAATTGCCCTCGTTCCCTGTTATACGTCCGCACTCCAGCAATGGTTCCGGAAATCGGCTCTAGAGCATTTCCGCCTTTACTGTAAAGTCACGTGCGCCATCCATTTCCGCGCTCTTTGCGGAAATGGGTGGGATACCAGTGAAATCCACGTCTATGCCATTTCGGAAGATGCTCTAGGGGATCAGTGCGTCTGCGGCCCGTCTTCCTTGCTGCTGGTGGCATACAGAATCGCCGCTACAAACACAACCACAATCGCCGTAATCACAAAGTAGGGGGAAGTAATATCCATTGTGCAAGCTCCTTACCGCTCCAGACTACCAAAAAAATCAAACCGGAGGGAGGCGGTGGATTCAACCCCCGCATAAAGCCAACAGGTTAAACGTGGGCTTCAGCCCCGGAGGCATTTTCCGCTGATTCCACTAGCAAGTTCAAATCTACCCGCAGCCACTTTACCCGTGCCACTTCAAAACGCTTACCTTACCGCCGCAATATAAAAAGGGGCACCGTCTCCGGAGCCCCTTCGGTCGTAATCGAGCAATTCCTATTTTTTCGTCCCGCCGCCTGGATAATCCACCCGAATCGTCAATATCTCATACGGATGAATCGGGACCTTCACCACATCTCCGGCAACGGTCAACGCCCCACCCTCCGGCGTCTCCATCATATTGGTCACCGTCGCTCCGGTAGCACCCGACGGCACATGAAACTCCGCCGTAGTCTCTTTCCCCGCCCACTCATAAGCGCGGAAAATCAGCCCACTCGCATCCTCGGCCTTCTTCACCGCCGTCAGCACCACGTTCTCCGGCCCCACTGAAGCAAACGAGTGCTCCGCCGGCAGCGAACCCGCATGAGCCGTAGTCACCACCGCCGTCAGCGGATAGTTGTACTCGTACCCATGCCGAACAGTGAGCGCATCCTTCCAAGTTCCCGCATGAGGATAGAGCGCGTAATGGAAGTGGTGATGCCCCTGGTCTGCCTCGGGATCGGGATCGACAGGCGAGCGCAGCAGCGTAAGCCGCAGCACATTCCCCACCGCGTCGTACCCATACTTCGAGTTATTGATCACGCTCAGCCCATGCTTGCCGTCGCCCAAATCAGCCCAGCGCATCGCCGGAACCTCAAACTGCGCCTTCTCCCAACTGTTATTCCGCGTAGTCGGCCGCTCGATAGTCCCATAAGGAATCTCGTAAGTAGCAAACGGCCCTGAAGCCGCCAGCGGAAACGCCGCCTTCAGCAGCACATGCCGCTCATGCCAATCAATCTCGTTGTCAATATCGACTTGGTCGCCGCTCAGGTTGATGGTCTGCACGAATTTTGAACTCTGCCAGGTACGAGTGACTCGAATGGCAGGAGAGTCCCCACCAATCGACTCAACCGAATCGGCTTTTGCAGGCACGTCTAACTGGTGGTCGAGCGTTCCGGGGTCGATGTTCCAGGCGTCGTAGTCCTTAGGCGTGTCTTTGAAGAACTGAAGCTGGTTGCCGCATCCGCCGGGAGCGATGGACTCGGCTCCGGATTTCTTGTTTACGATACTTGTGATGCATCCGCTGGCCTCGTCCACCTTGACGTGGAGCATATTGTTATCCAACCAGAGCGAGTGGTTATTCGGCTTCATGTCGTCTGCATTCATGATCATCCGGACATTTAACTCATGGCAACCTGCCTCGTTGCACCCTGAGGTAATGCGGAGGGTCTTGTAGCCGACTGCAGGGATATTCTCGACAGGGACTGCGTAGTTATCTGAGCCTTTTGCCCCTACTTCCAGCAACCGGAAGCTGATGGCATGCAACCCTGCGCTCGGATCATCGAGCGTGAAACCGCTCGGATATCCGGGGATATGCGCTATTACCGTTCCAGATCGCGTCCAGCCCAGTGGGTTGAACACCACAAGCGAAGCTGCCCCTCCGCCTTTGCTCGCAGTTGATGTATTGATCTTCGCGACCAACGTGTCCGCGGCCCCAGTCGAAATTTCATTCGTTGACCAGCGCACCCAGTCATAATCCTTCTGCGCATCCTTATATATGATGCCGATTCCCGACCCCGCCGCCAGATCGTGGAACTGATTAAACAGCACCTTCTTCCAATCTTCCGTCAGTTCCTTCCCCGGATACTCGCGCCCATCCAGCCACGCCAGCGAAGCCCATTTCTCCGCATCCAGCACTTCCACTTCAGAATCGCGCATATTCCGCTTGTGATTCGCCTGCGTCGTGTAAACCCCGCGATGATATTCGAGATACATCTCGGTATCCCACGTAGGAATGCTCACCTCTCCCGCAACCGCCGCCGGCGCCGTATACCCCTTCGCAATCGACTGATAATTCCAAGTCGGACTATCCGGCGCAATCTTCTTCTCAATCGACGAGAAGTAACTCTGCGCCGTGCCAAACTCATACTTCGGAGTAACGTGTCCCGGCCCCATCCAGTGTGTAGCCTCGTCGAGAATCGCCCGCGTAGGTCCGCCGCCGTGATCGCCGATCCCGTAGAGATCCATCATCTCCAGCATTCCCGGCGAGCGCTCGCGCGCCACCTTCAAATTTTCCGAAAGCCGATCCGGCTTCATGTCCAGGTTTACATAGTCGTGCGGAAAATAAGTCAGCACCTTCGACCCATCCGGCGACTCCCACCAAAACAGCTTGAACGGCAATTGATTCGTATCGTTCCAAGTCATCTTCTGCGTAACAAAGTAGTCCACGCCGCTCTTCTTATAAATTTGCGGCAACTGCCACGTATACCCAAACGAATCCGGATTCCAACCGATCCTCACGTCCACACCGTAGGCATCTTTGTACCACCGCTTGCCCACCAGCAACTGCCGCACCAGGCTCTCGCCGTCCGGCATATTCAGGTCCGGCTCAACCCACATGCCGCCTACAATCTCCCAGCGTCCCTCCTTGATGCGCCGCGCAATCTCCGCGTTCATCTCCGGATACTTCTGCGCCATCCACTCGTTATAAGCCGCAGCCGACTGCGTATACGTGTAATCCGGATACTCATACATCAGTTGCAGCGCAGTTCCAAAAGTCCGCTTCACCACGTCCACAGTCTCCGTCCACGGCCACAGCCACGCAGCGTCGATGTGCGCATTGCCGGTCAGGTGAAATGTCGCCTTCTCCAGCAGCGGCTTCAGCATTTCAAGCCGTACGCGAGCCGCCTTGAGCGATGTGTCGAATTCAAACTGCGACTCCGATTTCGTAATCGAGCTGTCCGATTTGGCGTGGTCGAGGGCCGCGACATCAACCGCCTGAATCGCCGCGTTCAGCGTATCCATCTTCCCTGCGTCTCCCGGTGCAAGCGAAGGCACCAGCAGCGCCGCAGACAAAAACTCCTGCCGCAAGTCCCCAGGATTGGGCCGATTCTCAGGGAAGTCGATCTTCAGCCGAGCGCCATGAAACCGCTTGGTATCCACCGTATGCAGCAGCTTCACGGCCACCGTCACCTTATCGCCGGGCCGCGCATCGTCAAACAGAACCACCGGTTCCAGATCGTCGCCCATGGCCACGCGCCGCCCGTTGAAGTAGAGAATCTGGGGGACGCGGCCGTTGGTGTCGAATTGGAACCAGATCCGAGTCCCCGTCAGGTCATAGCCATTCAGCGTCGCCGGAACCTGGTATGTCTGCCGAAACCAAACCGCATCTTTGCCGGCCTTATCCCCCACGGCAATCGGCTGCCACGAGCTCTCGTCCAAATGCAGCGCTTCACCGTGTGCCAGGTCGCCCGTATGCGTCATCCACTCCCCATCGGGCAGCGTCTCTAAACCAGCGAGCCGCTCGATCACCGTGCTCGACGCAGCCGTCAGCCCCGCGGGCATCTTTTGAGCCGGGTCGTCCTGGGCCACAACACGGCCGGTAAACAACAATGCTCCCGCAACTACCAGGAGCGCAAATACGAGATGACGCAATTTCAAAGCAGAAGTCATGGCGAAAAACCCTCCGCAGCATTTTAGGTTATTTGCTCGCACTCTGGCACGTCCAAAGTCCGCGGCATATTATGTTATTTGCGCTCTCTGGAACATCGGGAGTTTGTTAGAATAATTTGCTTTGAACGCGCCAAGGCGCAGAGTTGGTTAGCCCCGCGCTTTAGCGTGGGGATATGGAATTCCACAAGTTCGTTTCGGAGTCCCATATGGACGGCGCAAAGACATTATTTGTACAGAACCCAATAGCCCCATGGTCAGCCCATCCCAACGGCTTCAATACTATTCATCCGCACTCAGTGCCGCCAGCTCCTTAGCAGCCTTCCGTCCCAGCCGAATGCAGTCCGGAATCCCAATTCCGTCGTAAGCGTTGCCCGCCAGTCGCAGTCCCGGCAGTTCCGCCACGCGCGCCGTAATCCTCTCCATCCGCTCCTGGTGCCCCACCGCATACTGTGCCATGGCCCGCCTCCAGCGCGAAACCTGCGTAAACTCCGGCTCCGCTGAAACTCCCAGAATCTCCCTCAGCTCCCTCCGCACCTTCCGCACCAGCGCCTCGTCCGTCTCAGCAACCAGCGCCTCGTTTCTCATTCCGCCGAGAAAAGCCCTCAGCACCGCCTTGCGTTCCGGCGTCTTGCCCAAAAACTTGCGGTGAGCAAATGTGCAAGCCAGCATCGCCCGCCCTTCGACGGCCGGAACCAGAAATCCGAATCCCTTCGGCAGCCGTCCCAGCCTGGCCTTGTCGTAAATCAAGTTCACAGTAATCGAAGAAGAGTAGGGAATTGCGCTTAATTCCTCGCCCAGCGCTGCGTCCACCTTACCCAGCAACTCGCCAGCAACCCACGCAGGCGAAGTCATAATCACCGCATCGTAAAATTCGTCTGTCCCTCCGGCGTTTACCTTCCAGCCCGCCTCCACCTTCTCGAGGCCCATCACCGGCGTCGCACACCGCACCCGTGTCGGATCGAGCCGCGCCGTGAGCGCATCGATCAGCTGCTGCATTCCGCCCCGCAGCGTCGAAAAAACCCCACGCACAGCCGGCCTCGCATTGCCGCCTTCGCCGGTCTTTGCTATCTTTCCGGCAGCCGCCCTGACCCGCATCATCCGGTGCGCCGCCAGCATCCCCTTCGTCAGCGAACCGTACTCGCTTTCCATCTCAACCAGCCGCGGCAGCACCGTCCGCGCGCTCAGTTGCGCCGCATCCCCGCCAAAAATCCCGCTCAGCAGAGGATCGGCCAGCCGCTCCACCGTCTCCACCCCAAAGTGCCTTTCCACCAGCGAAGCCACTGACTCATCCGGCAGCCCGCTCGGCCGTGGCGGCAGCATCAGTTCCATCCCCATCCGCATCTTTGTTTTCCAGCTGAACAGCCGTGTCAGCGCCGTCGGAATCAGCTTCGTCGGCACCAGGAACATCAATCCATCCGGCAGAGCGACCAGCCGGTTGTTCACCACAATCCAGGTCTTGCGCGCCGCATCGTTTGAAGCGATAAGCTCGTCTCCCAAACCCACTTCGCGGCACAACTCCGCAGCCGCCGGCTTCTCGCTCAAGAACGAATCAGGTCCCCGCTCCAGCACCGCCCCGCCCACAATCTCTGATGCTAAACAGCCGCCCAGCCGCTCCCGCGCCTCAAACAGCGTATACCCCACCCGTGCGCCCGCCGCCCGAGCCTTCTCTAGCTCAAATGCAGCCGCCAGTCCCGCAATTCCACCGCCGATGATCGCCGCCCGCATCCTTTTGCCTCACTCATCATTAAAGCAGTTCCGCTACCGAATACGAGCGATTCAGCAGAAATAAACCATAATGCCTTTTTAAACGGCATTGTCGGCTCCCAGAGAAGTGAACTTGCCAACATGCTATCCCCGCGCAAGCGGAGCCAACTTGCCACATTCGCTTAAATAAACTGTTTCCGTTTGCATCGGTCAATATGCGGGCAACCGAAAACCAACCTCCCAAAACGACGTGACCGGCAATCCGCAAAAAGAGAGCCCGGGCATTCGCCCAGGCTCTCTCAAATTTACTTCCGTTCAAGTTGCAATTAGTTGATGGTGTAAGCCGCCGAGCTAACCGCACTCGGTGACGAATACCCCGGAGCTACCGCAATAGCTTTGATCGTCGAAGATGTGGAGACGGTAATATCCGCCAAAGCTCCCGTGTCCTGTGACGACATGGGGGGCGGTATCACCGGGTATTCCATCGTGGTTCCCGTCGGCGGATACGTCGGTGTCGATCCGTCGGTGGTGTAGTAGAACGTCGCGTACGGATACGTTGTCGTGTTAAACGTAACTGCAGTCGCCGCGCTATACGTCCCGGCCACTGGTGTAAACGTCGGCGCTGCCACCACGGAGCCGGGAACCACAACTGTGATCGGAGTGCTTGTTGTCACGCCATATCCCTCTCCAACTCCGTTGTCTCCATACTGGTTCACTGAATACAGCGTATAGGTTTGGGTTGCGATGGGACTGATCGTTATGCTCCCGCCTCCGGCCTTCACCGGTCCGATCATGTCGATGTAGTCGTAGGAGTCGCCGCTCACGCTATAAGTAAATGTGACCGGAGTTCCCGCGGACACGGTCTGATCCGATACCGAGAAGCTGCTGATCGTCGGCGCCGATCCCGTTGGAGCCGTCACAGAATCGTAGCCGGGATAGGATGGAGTCATCTGCACGACGGTGAAGTCAGACGACGGGATACCTGCCAGGTTCACCAAATCGCTGTCGTTCCAGCGCGAATCGGTGGCGCCCTGAATATACAAGTAACCGCCGTTGTCCGCCATGATCAATCCATATTGCTGGAACGCGGTCAGGATCGCCTGGTTGATCGCCGAGTAGCCGGAGATGTTGAACGTCGAATTCAACCGAATCCGCATCCCTTCCACTACCGGTGCGCCATAGGTAGTGCCCGCGGCGTGGCTTGCCGGCTCCACGAAGTACCCGCCGTTGGCATCGTTCTTTGATTGCTGCATGGTGTAGCGAATCGCGTGCTTGATGGTTCCGGAATTCGCTTCGTCGTACTTCAGCAGCCCGGCCATTACCGACAATCCGGCTGCATCCGTCGAAGTCCAGCCCCAAGGGCGATAGTTGCCGTTGGCCATATCCCAGATCGTCTCTTCCGAGGCATCGTACAGCCCATTGCAGCGATTCGTGTTGAAGGTTTCATAGTCCCAGCACGTGTTGCGGTCAAGCACGTTTGTATGTGCATCCGATTGGTAAGTGTCCGGCCAGCCCGAGCAGTCGGCAAAATCGCCTTCGATCGGGACGTTGTTCGGATACGGCGCCACAACCACATCGCTGTTATTTGCATAGTCGATGATGTTGAGGGCTACCTTGGGCGTTGTCCCGGAGTCGACAATCATGAACGGAATGCCGCCGTCTCCAGGCGAAGATCCAAAGTTCACGTGCGTTGATTCACCGGCAAACCCCGCCGTAGTTTGAATCGCGGCATTATTTGGATCAACCGCTGCGTTGGCAATGTTGGTGTTCCATTGTGACACCAGGCCGCTTGTCGCGTTTTGAAACGGAACAAACCCGTTCATATCTGCGGTTCCCGCAACGGATGTGCCCAGCGACATTCCATCGCACCGTCCCGTCGCCGTGTTAATGGTATAAACCCCCGATGCCACGCCGCTCTGGGTATATCCGCTCGCCGTCGCGATTGCCTCGATCGTCTCCGTCGCTGTAACACTGATCGCAGCGGTGTACCTGGTCGAGTTAGTCGTCGGTGTGCTTCCGTTGGTCGTGTAGTAAATCGTCGCGCCCGATGTTCCGTCGCTCAGAGTTACCGTTTGCGCGGAGTCATAATCTCCAGGCCCTGGACTGAAGCTGGGCGCGGCCGCCTCCGCATTGCCGATGGTGTATGTCGCCACGCCCACCGGGCTCAGCGAATAACCTGAAGCTATGGCAACGGCTTGCAGCGTCTCCCAAACCGACACATTGATCGCCGAACTATACACGCTCGAGTTTGTTGTCGGTGTGTAGCCGTTCGTGGTGTAGTAGATCGTCGCGCCTGAGGTCGCATCGCTGATCGTCACGTTTTGCGCCGAGGAATACGAACCCGCCGCGGGGCTGAATCCAGGTGTGGCTGCGGGCGGCGTGATGGTATACGTCGCCGATGCTACAGCGCTGTTGGCAAAGCCGCTGGCTACGGCAAGTGCCTCCACCGTCTGCGTTACCGACACATTGAACGGAGCGGTATACTTCGTCGAGTTAGTCGTCGGCGTAGTTCCGTTTGTGGTGTAGTAGATCGTCGACCCGGAAGTCCAGTCGCTGATCGATACCGACTGCGCATAGATATATGTCCCGGGCGACGGGCTGAAGGTCGGCGTCGAAACCGTCGCCGTCCCCGTCGTCTCCAGGGCCACAATCACGGTCACATCGGCGTCAGATAGATTTGACGTCGCCGTGGCTGTCTGTACTCCCGTCGCCACCACAACCGAGTCTTCTGAGAAAGCGCTGTCACCGCCGTCGTTCGACAGTTCGGTGTCTCCATACCCCGGCCCCCCCGTAATGTTCGCTCCGTTCGCGTTGTCGGTGAAGAAAGCGAACACATAATCGACGGCATTCGAAGTTGCCGCCGAGGTGGAGACAGTCTGCGATGTGCTGGTCAATGTGTTATTTCCAGTTTTGTCCACCGTTGTGTTAATTCCCTGCACCTCGTAGATGTTGCAGTGGAGATTGTTACTGGCGTCGTTGTCGTTGCACGTCACGGTGTCAGCTCCGGAGCTTTTGTTCGTAGCAGCGTAAACAGCAACCACCGAGTCTCCTGAAGTGCCCGCAGTCACGAGCAGCGTAAAGGTGTTGCCGATCGTGTCCGTTGGCGAGGCGAGCGTCTCCGCGTCGTATGTACTCTCCGCCACCAGAATCACGTTTCCTGAGGTTACGTTGCTGGTAAACGAAACCGCCAGCGCATCGCTGTCTTCGCTCGATCCGCTATTGTGTTGAACCGTCATGATCGGCGTGCCGCCCGAGCCAATCGTGTAAACCGCCGAACCCACCGCGCTGTTGGTTTCGCCGCTGTGCGTGGCGATCGCCTCCAGCGTTTGGCTCACCGAAACGCTCACCGGCGAAGTGTAGTGCGTCGATGCCGTCGTCGGCGTTGTTCCGTTGGTGGTGTAATAAATGTTCGCGCCCGAAGTTGTATCGCTGATGGTTACAGTCTGACCCGAGCTATAAACACCGCCGCCCGGACTGAACGTCGGCGTGGCTACTTGAATGGTGTAAACCGCCGAGCCCACTGCGCTGTTCGTATCGCCCGTGTGCGTGGCTAGGGCCTTCAATGTCTGTGAAACAGAAACCGACACTGGCGACGTGTAGTGTGTCGATGCCGTTGTCGGCGTGGACCCGTTGGTGGTGTAGTAGATGTTCGCGCCCGATGTCGCATCGCTGATCGTAATTGTTTGTGTCGCGGTGTAAGTACCCGCCCCCGGACTGAAGGTCGGCGTAGCAACCTTGATGGTGTACTTCGCCGATCCCACCGAACTGTTCGTATCGCCGCTGTGTGTGCCGATAGCCTTCAATGTCTCCGTCTCAGACACAGTGATCGCACTGGAATAAACCGCTGAGGCTGTCGTCGGCGTACTTCCGTTGGTGGTGTAGTAAATTGTTGCGCCCGAGGTCGAATCGCTGATGGAAACCATCTGCGTCGAGGTATAAGTACCTGCCGCCGGGCTGAAGGTCGGGGTTGCCACCTTTGCGGCTGATGCTTGAGTGCCGCTCGCAATCAATGCGAGGAAGATGATGAGGCTGAAGAGACTCAGCACGTTTGAGTGAAGGCGTGATATCACCCAACCGAAGAAGAACCGACTGGTTACCATATCAAGCTCCTTTTTTTTGACCCCGGCGCCCCAGGCCGTCGGCAAGTCACCCAAAGTTTCTCTTGAGAGGAACTTAACGCTGTAATTTGTTCACAGGCAAGCGAATTTTTATGCAGAAGTAAAAACTAAAGTTTTAGCTACTTAAGTAACGCAAGCCCGGTTATCAGATAGTCAATGATTGGATAGTCAACGGGAAACTCGCGGAACTGAAAAAGCGCTCGATAGTCAGCGTGCTCCGAATGTCTGATCTGCAGTCAGTGAAACCAGAAATGAAGGAAAGGTTCGGACGACTTCTTCGGCCAAAAGAGGCTTGCTGAGATAGTACCCCTGGAAACTGTCGCAGTGCTGATCAAGGAGGAACGAAAGCTGTTCTGCCGTCTCAACCCCTTCTGCAATCACCTTCAGATTAAGAACTTATCCGTAAATAGTGACGACTTTGATGCGTGCGACTGAATCTCTGATTTGCAAGCGATTGGTAGCGGCGATGATGAATTCAATATGGCTCAGATCAAGTCTTGGACGGTTTCAGATAATTTGTGGAGCAAGGTTGAGCCGCTGATCCCAGTACGCAAGCGGGAAGCAGGGCGAACGTATCAACGCAAGGCTGGAGCTGGACGCAAGCCGATGTCTTCTCGACAAGTTTTTTCGGCGATTGTTTACGTTCTGCGGACCGGCATTCAATGGAAAGCATTGCCCCGGGAGTTCGGTTCGGCTAGCGCAGTGCATCAGTACTTTCAGAACTGGCACAAGGCTGGCTTGTTCCAGAAGCTGTGGCAGGCTGGGCTGGCCGAGTATGACGGGATGCACGGCATAGCCTGGCAGTGGCAATCAGCCGATGGAGCCATGGGCAAAGCACCGCTAGCTACCGAATGTGTTGGTCGAAACCCGACCGACCGGGGGAAAAAAAGGACGCAAACGCAGTCTGTTGGTCGACGCCCGTGGACTCCCACTGTCGATCGCCGTCAGCGGCGCCAACCTCCACGACTCCAAGCTGCTGGATCGGACCCTGGCACAGGTCGTGGTCCAACGCCCTGAGGTTACAGGATGGAAAAACTACCAATATCTCTGTCTGGATGCCGGCTATGTCGGCTACCCAGTTAGCAAGATCGCCCGCAAGCACCAATACTATCCCCGCGTTAAATCACGCGCCGAAGAGCGGCTCATCAAGTACCGCTACCCGGACTCCAAACCGCGCCGATGGGTGGTGGAACGAACCCACTCCTGGCTCAACCGCTTCCGCAAGCTGCTGGTCAGCTTCGAAAAGACAGAGGCCAGCTACACGGCTCTGCTACAACTCGCCGCTGCTCTTATCTGCTGGAGACAAACTATTGTTATTTACGGATAAGTTCTAAGACTCCTGGCCAGGCTGATGATGGCAGTTACGATCGAGGCGTCGTCGTGATTCACAGTAACGTTTTTGACGAACGATTTGTCGATTTTGAGACTGGTCACGGGGAACTGCCGCAGGTAGCTCAGGCTCGAGTATCCGGTTCCAAAATCATCGATTGTCAGGTCGACTCCCATTGACCTGATTTCCTTGAGGACCCCGAATACGACATCCTCGTTTGAGAGCAGAAGTCCTTCAGTAAGCTCCAATTCCAGATACTCAGGAGCGAGCCCCGTCTGGTGAAGCACGTGTCTAATCAAATCGCAGAAGCCATCTTCACGAAACTGTATCGCTGATACGTTGATCGCCATTGGAAGAGCAGGCAACCCCTGTTCCTGCCATTTCCGGGCCTGCTGGCATGCCGTCTTCATCACCCATTCGCCAATAGGAATGATTAGGCCGCTGTTCTCGCACGCCCGGATGAATTTGTCGGTTGGCATTGAGGTCGAATCGGCGTAATTCCAGCGGAGCAGAGCTTCAATCCCGGTGATGCATCCAGTGCTGATATTCATCTGTGGTTGATACACAAGGTAGAATTCCTGCCGCTGCAAGGCTAAACGCAGACGGTTTTCAAGGCTCAGTCGCCGGACGACAACCTCGTTCATCTCCTCCTCGAAAAACCTTATCCGATTCCTGCCGGCTTCTTTGGCGGTGTACATTGCAGCATCAGCGAACTTGATCAGTGTTTCAGTATCGTCTCCATGCTTCGGAAACAGGCCGACGCCGATGCTGCAAGTCACATTCAAAAGCACACCGTCGTGTACGAAACTCGCTCCTACTGCTTTAAGAATGCGTTCAGCGATCTGCTTCGCGTCGGATTCATGTTCCAAACTGGCGAGAACAACGAGGAATTCATCGCCGCCAAGCCTTGCAACTGTGTCCTGATCGCGAATTAACTCCTGCAATCTTCGGGCGACCTCCTTGAGAAGCAGATCGCCGACCGAGTGGCCTAGAGAATCATTGATGACCTTGAATTCATCTAGATCGAGAAAGAGCACCGCGACTTCTCTGTCCCGATCGCGAGCCGCCGAAAGCGCCGTCGCCAGGCGCTCGCGGAGAAGGGTTCGATTCGGCAAGCCCGTCAGCGAGTCATAAAACGCGAGGGCCCGAACCTGTTTATCTGCGCGTGCCTGGACTGCCATCATGCGTCGGGTGACAATGATCGCCAGAAATACTAACGCGAGAGCGAAAACTGCCTGGACGAAACACAGGCACAGAGCCAGAAAATGCATCCCATTGTTCAGATGCTCAGCAAAGTCCCGCTCCATTCGAGAGAGAGGATCTTCGATCTGGAGCAATTCTTCTCTTACTCTCTTCTTTTCTGTGTCATTCCTGGCGTGCTGCAATTCGTCGGCAATAGCGATCAGGCGTAAGGTGTACTGGTCGCTGTCCCGCCAGATTTGAATGGCTTTCTCGACTTCTGAATTCCACGGAGCAATGTTATAGAAGACGATCGCGGTTGGCACGTCTGCCGGTCGGTTTCTTCCCTGTATCAGCCCAGCGGCGATAATGGAATACGTTTGCCGCTTGGTGTCCAGTTCTCGTCGAGCTTGCATATCGCCCACAAGGACCGCCATCTCAGATCGGAAGCACTGAAGGTCGTCACTGGATTCTGAAATTGAATAACTGAGCAGGCAAAATGTGGCGCGCCTCTGCGCGCTTGCCCACAGATTTTCTCCGACGAGGAATACCCTGCCACTGTCTAGAAACTTCAATTCCCAGAGGGAGAGAGCGGCAAGCATAGAAAGAACGACAACAAAAAACACAATCGTTCGTTGACTGGCGGTGAGAAATTTTCGTCGCCACTTCATTCTAGGGCCCAATCCTCTGCGATGCGCGCTGACGGCTAAGCTTATGATGATCGGCAAAACTGAACAGGAATTATCGCACCGCTCTGGGATTTATTTGATTCGTTGGGCTATCTATCGCCTTAAGTGTCTCAAATTTACCGGATTGTGATGGTCGTACGGGCGTCTGTAAATCCAGTCCTTGAACCGATCTTAATCCCCCGCCAAGGTCATTGCTATCCCACTCTTGCGTCAGAGAAAAGCCGCAAGGGTGGGAAGCTTCGAAGCTTGTTAAGACCTGACGAAGACCGTAGCCTACTGATCGGCGCGACTAACCTCAAGTGCTTGACCAAGGATTGAATCCGAACACAGGGGTCGCAGGCACAGCGTTTTCATCTGCGCAAACTTACCTGTCTGGTCGGAATGCGACTGTTCTCCCTTGTTGAGCCACGACTTCAGATTGAAAGCATAGATGCAGATGCAAAACACGTTGGCCGGGATGAAGCCATACTGTGACGTATGGACAGCAATCACGCAAACGACCATGCTGTTGACGCCCGAGAACACGAGCCCAGACCACTTTTTTCGTCCGACAAGGATCGTCGCAACGACAGTAAGAAGACAAGAAAGATAATCCAACCGGAACAACTCCACAGCGTGCCCCCAATTCAAGAACTGGCGGAAGAGAAGAAGCTATCTGTATTTCCAGTGCCTGCCGCCACACCTTGTTATGCATGTGGCCTGCCAAATTAGGCTCGCCGGTCGAGGGGTTTGTTCATCTTTCTAGATCAATCGGTTAGCGGCGATGAGCCCAATTTGTGGCTTCAGAATAGAAGGGAAGTGACGAAGTCACCGTGACGATATTCCGTCTCGATGACTTTAGGCAGTCACGGCGCCGTTGGAATGAGCAAGCCGAATATCAAAATCCCAAACGGCCGCAGCGTGCCGGGTCTCGCCTTTCAGACTTTGGGGAGCTCCCTTGGAGCATGTTTCAAAAATCCGCTTTGTAACAAGGGCACGACTTCACAGGTTGCGGAAAAAAGGCTGGTGAACCGGATAAGGCACGATGGTTTCCACAGGGCGATACGGTATGTATTAGTCATGCGCGGAAATGACGAGCAACAGGAAGCGGTATTCAGCTACATCGGCCTTGAACAGCGAGTGCCGAAGGATCATCCATTACGTGCCATCCGGCAGATGAGCGATGCAGCATTGCGGGAGTTGGACTCCGAGTTCCAACAGCTGTACGCGCGGCGCGGGCGGCCGTCGATTGCTCCGGAGAAGCTGATACGGGCGCAGTTATTGCAGGTACTGTATTCGGTGCGGTCGGAGCGGCAACTGATGGAGCAGTTGGACTACAACCTTCTTTTCCGCTGGTTTGTGGGACTCAACATCGACGACCCGGTGTGGGATGTGACGGTATTTACCAAGAACCGCGAGCGTCTGATTGAGGGCGAGGTTGCCGAACAGTTGTTGCTGGCGGTGGTGGAACAGGCGCGTGCGCATCAGCTTTTAAGCGAGGAGCATTTCACCGTGGACGGTACTTTGATTCAGGCCTGGGCCAGCCGTCGCAGCTTCCGTGAGAAGCCCGATCCGCCCAGCCGGGGCACGGGAACGCGAGGCCGCAAGCTGCTGCGCGACACGCATGAGTCAGCCACCGACCCGGAGGCGCGTTTGTATAAGAAGAGCGGGGCGGCGGTAGCGGTGCCCAGCTACCTGGGCCATGTGCTGACGGAGAACCGCAACGGACTGGTGGTAGCAGCGATGGTGACGCAGTCCAGCAAGACGGCGGAACGGGAGGCTGCATTGGTGATGGTGGACAAGCTGAAACGCGCCGTGGTGAGCACGCTGGGCGCCGACAAGAGTTATCAAGAGGAGCAGTTTGTTGGTCAGTTGCGCGCCCGCCGCATCAGGCCGCATGTAGCCGAATACGCGCCCAATCCGAAATGGCCCAACTGGCTTACCGGAGAAGAACGCAACAGCGAAGGATTTGCCATCAGCCAGAGGAAGCGGAAGCTGGTGGAGAAGGTGTTCGGCTGGGCCAAGCAAGATCGGGCCGTCCGGCAGGTAAAACTGCGCGGCAGGGCACGAGTCGACTGGCTGTTTAGCCTGGTTGCCACAGCGCACAACCTGCTGCGCATGCAGAAGCTGATTCCGGCGCAGTAAGTCCGGGGGATAGGTGTCTCTGGAGGCCGCAAAATCGGATCTCCAGAGGAGCAAATCAACAGCAGTACAACCGATTTGAAGTGAAAAAACTCAACGGTGCGACTCGGAATCGAAAAATGAACGACTTTTTCCGCAAGCTGTTCAGTCGGGCCGAAAAGGCCATGAAAAACAAGAGGTTTTAGCCCCTGAGGGAACACCGCACGGATACGGTGGCCACTCATGAAACGTACTCTAATATTTCCCCAATTCAAAGAATCGTTCGAATCGAGTGAGATACGTCACATCTAACCGAAAACGCCCACGGTATGATCACAATATTCTGAAGTTGATTGACTGATGGCTCGGTGGACGACAAGAACACGCCCCCATTGGTGAGGTTTATTTGATGGAGCAGACGATCTTCGGCGCAGGCATCGTCATCCTGCTCGGCTACGCCTACGTTTACATCAAGCACTACCGGTCTCGCCAGGTAATCTCAACCGCTGAATGGGTGAGATTGATGCGAGAGGTCAATCTGCGCAACGATTGTGCAACCAAGGCAGACTGAATCGTACCCAATCTCTTATGGGAAATAACCGGCGTGAGTGGTTCGTCAGTGAGTGGTTCTTCAGTGAGCGATTTGGCGGTTAGAAAGTTGCCAACACTCAAAGAGTAATTGCCGGCGGCCGGTGATGGGCCCGAAACCTTCGAACTAGCTTTTGCCAGAGCACTATTTTGCAGGGGTGTTTCGAAAGCTTATTCGATTCCCGCGATCGGGACATGTCAGCTGTCCTTGGACGCGAAGGTTGAGGCTCCAGTAGAATTATCGGTAATAGCTGTAGCGTCGCAACGAACCACTTCACGCTGTCGGGCTTATCGGTCCCCTCACAGCCTGCATGAGGGGTGTGCCGTGGGCCGCAGTTGCGAATAAAACTCAGGAGTCCCGCCGTAATGCCGCTGTATCTCGCCACGTCCATTCGTCGCCTTGCTTCTGCCCGTCATCTTTGCGCACTCACTGCTCTTTTCGTGCTCGTGGTTGCCGGTCCTGCGGCCGGCGCGCGCAACACCGGGCGCCATAGGCATTCTCATCTCCACGCGACGAGGCACATGCTTTCGAATGTTGCCTTGCCTGAGATGGGTTCCATATCTGACGGCGACCTGCCTGAAGATGGCCAGAAGTATGAGCTCAAGCTCGCGCGGCAGGGCGGCGAGATCATCGACGTCATTTACAGGGTGGGTGACACGTATATCCCCGAGGCTCTCGACAAGCTCAGCGAATTTTTGCGCGACAGCCACAACGACGAGGTCAAGAGCTACGATCCCCGCACCTTCGACCTGCTCCACACGATACTTGCGAAGCTGAATCGATCAAGCAGCATCATCGAGGTCCTTTGCGGCTACCGGACAATGGAGACAAACGATGCGCTTCGCGCGGGTGGAACCACCAATGCAGCGGAGCACTCCCAGCATATCGAAGCGAATGCACTCGATCTCCGGGTTCCTGGCATTCCAGCGGTGGAGTTGCGGGACGCTGCGCTTTCACTCGACGCTGGTGGCGTGGGTTACTACCCTAAAGGTCAATTCATCCACGTAGACACGGGTCCCGTCAGACAGTGGACCTTTACGCCGCGCCGCGCCATACACACTCGCCGCCGCCACCGCGCGTAACCCCGCGGTCTGCGGGTCGGCCGGGTCAACAATCCGTCTCTGCATGATCTTAGGTTGACGCCAAAAACGCACAAAAACACCCGCTTGTGCGCTGGTTTTGAATGTTTTTGTCAACTCACAAGTTATCATTTCAGCCGAAGACGTAAACCTATATGTTTACCTTTTTCAAGCATGGAGTTGTCTTCTCCATTCCGGCCTCTTGCAACATCACAAGATTCAATCTTTTCTCAACATATATGTTGCGTGAAATGCACGGCTCGCTCATCCCTAGCTCTCAGTTGCCATCCCCCGAATGCCGGGCCGGAAGCTAGTTCTTCGCAAAAGCATGCGCCTCATTCTCCAATTGCGGGTCCCAGTTCCGCGGCTGATAGATGCAGCACGGCTCTGCGGCCAGCGGATCGCCGGTAACGGCATAAGCCCGCGCCCGCGACCCTCCGCAGATCTCCTTGTACTCGCAGGCCCCGCATTTGCCGTCCAGCTTGCTCGTATCCCGCAGCGATTTGAAAATAGGCGCGTCACGGTAGATCTCCTGGAGCGGCGTCTCTTTCACGTTGCCGGCATGGATCGGCAGGAACCCGCTCGGGTACACATTGCCCACGTGCGAAACAAACAGGAACCCCTTGCCGTCGTTCACTCTCCGAGTCGCCCAACTTGCAGTGCGGGTTTGCGCATCTGTGGTGGGCGCGCCTGCCTCATAACCAGCGTCTTTCCCATGGCTCGGCGCCTGCGGATGCCCGTGACCCATGCGCCGTTCTTCCAGGTTGTGCTGCAGCAGGTAGCGCCGGTAGTGCATCGCCTCCGTGGTCTTGATCTGAAAGTTCACCCGGTGGCTCAGTTCGTAGATCTTGCCGAAGACCTCCTCGAACTCCTCGCCTGAGAGCAGGGCGCTCAACTGCCCGCGTCCCACCGGTACCAGGAAAAACACATTCCACATCACGATGGCCAGCTTCTCAAACAGAGCGCATAAATTGTCCAGATCGTGTGCGTTATGCCGGCTGATGGTGGTGTGCACCTGGATCGGAATCCCCGCTTCGTTGGCCCATTCAATGGCCTGGATCGTCCGTGCCCACGCGCCGGGAAGGCCGCGGAAGGCGTCGTGAATCTCAGGCGTCGACCCGTCCAGCGAGATCCCCAGCCGCACCAGCCCCGCCTCTTTCAGCTTGAAAATCGCCTCGCGCGTCAGCAGCGGCGTAGCACTGGGCGTCAGCGCCACTTTCACGCCTTTGCCGGCGGCGTAGCGGATCAGCTCGAATACGTCCTTTCGTTTCATCGGGTCGCCGCCGGTAAAAACAAAAATCGGCACCTGCATCGCGGCGATCTGGTCGATCAGCGCCTTGCCCTCGGCCGTCGTCAGCTCATCGGGATGGGCGATCGGCTGGGCTGCCGCACGGCAGTGTTTGCAGGCCAGGTCGCACGATTGCGTAACCTCCCAGATCGCCAAAAATGGCGTTTCGTCGAAGTTCAAGCCCCCACGAGCGGGAATATGATGCATCGGTTCCATGTAACCTCCAGCTGAATCGCAGCGGCCAGCCCGGAAACTCTATCCGGGGGCGGGGAAGCGTTACGACTCCCATATAGGAAAGCAGCCAGAAGCGGTACTGGATGTGATTGAGATCACATAATCTCACCTGATAGGCAAGATCCAGCATGCTGGGCGCAAATGACAACTTTTAAGGTGACTAAAATCACCCCTTTATGTGCCCTAAAGCACCGCAATCGCAATCCGTGCCTGCCAAACTATTACCGCACCACCAGGAGGTTCCCATGGCACACGCTGTCAAGCCAGGGTGGAGCAAACCCTCCACCATCCTCTACGCCTCCGAGATTCCCGCCAACGAAAAGACCTTCTCCTTCGCTCTTGCGCAAGCCGTCGAGTTTGGCGCCCATCTCATCATCTTTCATGCGTACGACACCCTGGTAGTAGCCGCATCGGAGACTAGCGGCATCCGCTATTACGACTATGCCGCCGCTGCCCGCGCTGAAAAAGAGCAGCTTGAGCCGCTGGTTCAGAGAGTGCGGTACGCCGGCGTTCCCTGCGAACTGGTAGTGCGCCCTGGATTGCCGGCCGACCAGATTCTCGCCTTACTGCGCGAGCGGGAGGTAGACCGTATCGTCATGGGCACCCACTCACCCGGCCCCATCGGAAAGCTTCTGGTGGGTTCGGTGGCGGAGGCCGTCCTGCGCACCGCGAAAGTGCCGGTCTGCATCGTGGGCCCAGAGGTGGTCGGTGGTGCTTACCGCAAATATGCCACAAGTAACATTCTCTGCGCCGTAAGCCTCCAGGAGGCCAGCCATCTGGTAGCCGGCTTTGCTGCGGAACTGGCTGCCCAGCACAAGGCGCGCTTGATTCTGCAGCATGTAATTCCGCCCTCATGACCGTGTGGTGCTGGATGGCCACACCCTCGATGAGCTGGAAGCCGATCTGCTAGGCCCTCGTTCCGTCCAGCTTACGGGGCAAGATCGCCGTGCAAACTATCCTGGTGCCCGGCGATCCGACAGAGGAACTACTCTACCAGTGCAAGGCGCAGATGGCCGACCTCATCGTGCTGGGAGCGCACGGTGCATCGGCATTCGCTGCCATCACCCGCCACGGCGTGGTTTACAAAGTATTGGCCCACGCGCAATGCCCGGTGATTACGCTCTCGCCTGCCGTGATGGCGGAGTGCGGTGTGAAGGAAGAAACGCACCATCATGCCGAGGCTTACCTGGCGGCGTCTTCTAACACCACGATTCAGCCCAGGGATGGAAACTCCCAACCCTTACAGGTATACTGTCGGCAAGGCAGGTCAGAGACAGCTGTGCTTCCTTAAAAGTGAGGTGCGTCTTCCGCAGGGACTCCGGTTCACTGACGTTCGACGTTCCGCCATCGGAGACTTCCCGGTGGCGCGCGGTGGCCCGTGTGCTTCGAAGTCCCATGGACTCATTGGGTTGTGCACTTCTTCCCGCCTTCTGTGCTCTCTGCGGCTCCCCTCTGCCGCATCTTTCCTCCGTGCCAATTTGCGATGTTTGCTGGACGGAGTTTCCCGCCCAGAGCGGACCTGTGTGCGCGCGCTGCGGCGATGGCCTTGGCGCGCCTCTGCTGAACTCAAGCTCAGCAAGCGCCGCGCTTTGCCGAGCCTGCCGCATGGCGCCGCCGCCGTTTGTGCGGGCGGTGGCCTTCGGGCCTTACCAGGACCGCATGAAGGCGGCCATTCACGCGCTCAAGTACGACCGGCTGCATCCGGCGGCCCGCGGGCTTGGGCGGATGCTGGCTGAGGCAATCGCCCAACTGGCTGACGACGCTCCGGCCGAGATGCTGGTGGTTCCCGTGCCGCTGCACCGGTCAAAGTACTGCTGAGCGCGGCTTCAACCAGGCCCGGTCGCTGGCCGTTCATGCGCTCGGATATTTGCGCAAGTCGCATCCGGAGTGGCGGCTCACGCTGGCCTCGAGCACGCTGATGCGGCTGCGCGCCACCGAAAGCCAGGCCGGCCTCACCTTCCGCCAGCGGCGCTTGAATGTGCGCGGCGCCTTCACGGTCTCCGATCCGGCTGCAGTCAACATGAAGCACGTTCTGGTGATCGACGACATTTTTACCACCGGCGCAACGGCTCGCGCTGCGGCACAGGCGCTGGTTCGGGCCGGCGCAGCTTCAGTGTGGGTGGCTACGCTGGCCAGAGCACGCACCATCAACCCGATCCGCCGCGGCTCCTTGATCGATGCCGCGGAGGACTCAACAGATCTGTCCGGCAAATCGCCGGACGCAGATTTTGAACCAGCAAGCTTCTATTCATCGCACGACCAATCATCTTTTTGACGAGGGGAAAAGAGATGTCGCTGGGAAAAGCCATGATTCATGCACGCAAGCAGAAGTCCATCGCCAGGGCCGCGGCATATAGCGGAGACCAGGCGACGGTGCAGCCCAGCCACATGCTGCAGATGCCGGTTCTGGTGCTCAACGCTTCCTATGAGCCGATCAATATCTGCGGCGCGCGCCGCGCTCTGGTGCTGGTGCTCAAGGGCATTGCGCGCACCGAGGAGGAGCACGGGCTGATGCTTCACGCCCAGCGCAGCCGCATCGCCATGCCCTCGGTGATCCGGCTGCTGGAGTACCGCCGCATCCCTTACCAGACGCGCGCCCTCTCGCGCAAAAATATCCTGCTGCGCGACCGCAACACCTGCCAGTATTGCGGCGAGGCGCTGCCCTCCAGCGATCTGACGCTGGACCACGTGATTCCCCGCTCGCGCGGCGGCAACTCCACCTGGGAGAACCTGGTGGCCTGCTGCCACGACTGCAACCGCCGCAAAGGCAACCGCATGCTGCACGAGATCGACGACATGATTCTGCTGCGCGACCCGCGCCCCTTCTCGCTGCACACCAGCCGCCAGATCATGCGCATGCTGGGCCGCGGCGACGACCGCTGGCGGAAGTATCTTTTCTATTGATGGGCGGCTAATCGCAATTTTTCCTGCTGTGCGCACTCATTGTTTTCAGTGGCTCCATACCCTATGGATTTAGCATTCTGGTACTTTGATTACACGATCCGAACTTCTCATTATCGGCCGTAGATCTACAACAGAAGGCGCATATACAAGTAAGAAGAAAGGTTACAAAATCTAGGCTTGGGGCGCCTTGGTCTTCGCACCAAACATAAATGTGCATGCGTGCGAAAGAGTCGGGTCAATTTTCTTTGATGAGAACGGGAGGAAGTTTACGGCTGTCATGCCCGACTATTACCACACGCCCGCACTCATCCTGACCATGCTCCTGCTCCCCGCCTTCGAGTATCTGTATCTGCGTTACCGCGATGCGCGCACCCTGCTCTGGTTCCTTGGTTTCCTTTTTGCCATCGTCTCCATGGTCATGCCCTACGCTGTTGGGCCGTCGAATTTCTACGCGGGGAATTACCCCTGGCTGGCGGCTGCCGCCAGACCTCAACCCTGATTAGTTCCGCCCTGTTTCTGGGCTCGCTCTCTCCTTTGCAATTTCGGATAGGCCGATTCAACGTTCTCTACGTTATCCCCTACACAGTTCCACTGGTGGTCTACTCGGCCCTGCTCTACGGCGTCTTCCACGGAATATCGCCGCAGAGGCCGCTGTTTTTTGTCTTTCCCTTGCTAGGAGCGGTATCGCTGCTCGTGGTTTGCTTCTGGGGCGCAGCCAAAGGGAGCATCCCGGCCTGGCTGGGAGTTGCCGCCTGCATTGCGCTCGGTGGCTTGGCTTTCTGGGTTTGTTCAACACAGGGAGCGGCCTGGGCGCTTATTTATGTCGAGTGCGCCAACCACCTATTGACCGCTGTGCTGCTGATATTCGTTTTCCGTCGCATTTCTCCGGGAGTGGTCTTGAGCGTGTTGGGGTTTGCGGCGTGGTCGCTTCGAGCATTGGAAATATCCCCTTCCATTGCCGGCAATCCGAACCTCGACCTGAAGTTGATTCCCATCGTTGTGATGAGCAGTGTGGTCGCGGCGATGGGCATGATCCTGCTGGCGCTGGAAGACGAACTGGCGATGAACAAGATTGCCCAGGAGCGCGAGCGCAGGGCGCGCCTGGAGCTGGAAGCCTATACCAATCTCAACCTCTCCCGGCGCCGGGTGGAGGACTTTGATCGCCAAGGCGACGAGGTCTGCCAGACCGTGGTGGGGCATAGCCGATTCGCCCAGGCCGCTCTGCTTTTGGAAAGCATGGGGCGGTATCGACTGGCTGGGTCTGCCGGGCTGGATACGGCCACCGGCGCGGCGCTTGACGAACTGGCTGCGCGAATTCCGGTGGCAGATTTTCTTGCACCCGGCACTGCTCCGCCTGCCATTGAGCGCAGCCAGACGCTCAGCTTCGACCTCACACCCTGGCTCAGTCCCGGCGACGACCTGAAGCGGCTGCGGTTTACCTCGGCTCTGGCCGTGCCGATGACCGGACCGCTCGGCTACCGATGGCGCGCTGCTGCTGGCCGGAATGCGTCCGGCAAACGGCAAATCTGCGGTCATTCCGATGACCCGCTGCGCGCCGACGACCTGCTGCCCATCGAGATGCTGACCGCTCGCCTGCAAGCCACGCGCAGCCAGACCATGATGCTTGAAAAGCTCATCGACTCGGAGAAGTTTGCCGGTCTTGGCCAGTTGGCCGGCAACGTCACCCAGCAGTTGAACAACCCGCTGACGGTGATTCTGGGATATGCTTCGCTGCTGGAAGAGACGTCCTCGCTCGACGCTCATGATCGGAAAGGCGTGGATGCAATTTTGGCCGAGGCGCGCAGCATGAAGTCAACGCTTGATAGCCTGTCACGCGTATCGCGTCCTCAAAGCGACCAGTTGACCACGGTCTCAGTGGCTGAGTTGCTGGTCGATATGGAAGAACTCCATCGCCCCGAGTTTCTGCATCGCGCCATCGAACTCCAATTGAGCATCGCTCCAGCGCTGCCCAGGGTTACGTGCCATGCTCATCAGTTGCGTCAGGCCGTGCTGCAATGCCTGCAGTTTAGCGTTGAAGCAGTGGACAATCCGAGTTCTGTTCCCGGACTTGCTCCGGCCAAGGGAACCAATCAGGCCAAGTCCATCCGTCTAGAAGCAACCAGCGAGGGAAGCCTGGTGCAGATTCTCATTGCCCACTCCGGCCCGGGCTTTCTTGATCCCGGACGCGTCTTCGACGCCTTCGTTCCCTCCCAGGCTGCTGGTGAGATCGCCGGCCTGGGACTGAGCCTCTGCGCTTCCATCCTGCGTGACAATAATGGCCGCGCTTCGGCGGTGAATCTGGAACCCAGCGGCGCCGCCATTGTCCTCAAACTTCGGGCTGCGTAAGCACTGCATTGATCGGTTATCTGCGCGTCACCGGCAGATTCCGTAGAATAGTATTGGATGGCATTTACCGAACAATACGATGTGGTGGTGGTGGGCGCGGGGCACGCCGGGTGCGAGGCGGCGATGGCTGCGGCGCGCATGGGGCTGAAGACCGCGCTGATCACCATGAACCTGGACCTGATTGCGCAGATGAGCTGCAATCCGGCCATCGGCGGCGTGGCCAAGGGGCACCTGGTGCGCGAGGTGGACGCGCTGGGCGGCATCATGGGCGAGGTGGCCGATGCGGTGGGCATTCAGTTTCGGCTGCTGAATACCTCGCGCGGGCCGGCGGTGTGGAGTCCGCGGGCGCAGTGCGACAAGCAGCTCTACCGCGTGAAGATGCGCGAGGTGCTGGAGTCGCAGCCGGGGCTGCATATCCGCCAGGCGGAGGTCGTGGATCTGGTGATCGAGGACAGGGATCAGGGGACTGGGGACAGGGCTCGACAGATGCGAACTGAGGGACTGCCACGGCCACAGTCCGCCCTCGGCGGGCGTGTGCTGGGCCTGAAGCTGCGCGACGGGCGGCAGACTGCTGGCCGGGGCCACCATCATCACCACCGGCACGTTTCTGAATGGGCTGATCCACTGCGGCGAGGAGCGCTATCCGGCCGGCCGCAGCGGCGAGCCGGCCTCGTGTTCTGCTGGGCGAGGCGCTGCGCGCGCTGGGCTTGCGGACCTGCCGGCTGAAGACCGGGACGCCGCCGCGGCTCGACGGCCGCACCATCCGCTGGGAGGCCTTCGAGGAGCAGCCGGGCGACGCGGACCCCACGCCCTTCAGCTTCAGGACCAAGAAGATCGTGCAGCCGCAGATCAGTTGCCACATCGCCTTCACCACGCCGGAGACGCTGCGCATCATTCGCGAAAATGTGCATCGCTCGGCGATGTATTCGGGGCAGATCGAGGGCATCGGGCCGCGCTATTGCCCGTCGATCGAGGACAAGATCGTCAAGTTTCCCGACAAGACGCAGCACCAGTTCTTTCTGGAGCCGGAGGGGCTGAACACGCACGAGGTCTACGTGAACGGCATGTCCACCTCGCTGCCCATGGAGGTGCAGTGGCAGATCGTGCGCTCGATTCCGGGCCTCGAACAGGCGGAGATGCTGCGCCCCGGCTACGCCATCGAATACGACAGCGTGGACGCGACCGAGCTGGACCGCACCCTGCGCGTGAAGAGCATGCGAGGGCCTTTACCTCGCCGGGACAGATCAACGGGACCAGCGGCTATGAAGAGGCTGCCTGCCAGGGCATCATGGCCGGCATCAACGCGGCGCTGTGGCTGAAGGGCGAGCCGCCTTTCACCATGGACCGGAGCGAAGGCTATACCGGCATCCTGATCGACGACCTGATCTCGAAGGGGACCAACGAGCCCTACCGCATGTTCACCTCGCGGGCCGAGTTCCGGCTGCATCTGCGCATCGACAACGCCGACCGGCGGCTGACCCCGTACGGCCGCAGGCTGGGGCTGATCGGCGATGAGGCCTGGGCGGAGTACGAGCAGAAGCAGGCGAGGATGGCCGCGCTCAGCAGGCTGCTGACTACAGGCAAAGTGGATGCCGAACGGCTTGCCGCGGCGGGCTTCGGCGAGCTGACGGCGACCGCCGGCTTGACCTGGGCGCAACTGCTCAAGCGGCCCGAGGTGACCATCGAGCCGGTGCTCGCGGCGCTGCGCGAGGCTTTGGCTCGAAGAGCCGCTGCTTGCGGATATGCTGGCCGCGATCAACCCGAATCCCAGCCAGAACGCTGAAGTGGGAACCGCTGTTCTGCGCAACGAGGCGCGCGCCGTGGAGACCGAGATCAAGTTTGCCGGCTACCTGGAGCAGCAGAAGAAATCGATCGACAAGCTCAAGGCCGCCGAGGCCGTGGCGATTCCGGAGTGGATTGAGTACGGCGCCATCAGCGGGCTTTCGCGGGAGATGCGGGAGACGCTGGAGCGGGTGCGCCCCGTCACCATCGGCCAGGCCAGCCGCATTCCCGGCGTTACGCCGGCCGCGCTGAGCCTGGTGCATGTGTCGATCCGACTGCAGGGAGCCAGGCGGCTGGCAAGTTAGCTGGTCAGCGATTTTATAATTGGTTCCGTTGGGCAGGAGGCGGCTGCACTGATGTGACGAACGGCCACTCCCCCCTACCTATTTTGTAAAATTCCTGATTCTAGAGAAGTTATTTTCAAAATATAGACAGCAAACGATTTACGCACGCTTTTCGGTTCCTCCAAGATCGCCCAAGGCGCTATGAAATGATTGTGCGCTTATGCGGGGATATATTCTGCAAAACGCATTGGGGTATTCCACACCACGGGTCGCCTGTCACACCCACAGTCACAAGAGTATAATCCTCGCGGTTTACAAACTTGTCTGATTGGTGGATTTTCCGCTGTTCTAAGCCCTTCCGTTTTTAGCACTTAGCCGGAAGTGAGCTAAGCTACTTCCTTACCGGTGCAATCTCTTGGCAAAAGTGCGAAAGGAGTACACAGGTGAAAATCGAGAGTGTCTCAATCAAGAATCTGCGCTGCATTAAAGACGCAATCGTCCGTTTTGACGATTACACTTGCCTCGTTGGCCCAAATGGCGCCGGAAAATCAACCGTACTGTTCGCTCTCAACATATTCTTCCGGGAAATCGAGAACGCACCCACGGACACTAGCTTTCTATCAAGTCGGGATTTCTTTCGCGGTGATGTTTCCGCTCCAATTGAAATCACAGTTACATTTACGGATATCGGTGCGGAGGCAGCCGAAGACTTTAAGGGTTATGTCCGCCAAAACAAACTCGTAATTTCTTCGGTTGCGACGTTCAATTCCGTGACTGGCCGTGCAGAAGTAATGCAATACGGCGAACGGCTCGGCATGCCGAAGTTCCAGGAGTTCTTCAAGGCTGAGGGAGACGGAGCCAAAGTAGCTGACCTGAAATCGATTTTTGAGGGTCTTGAAAAGGACCTTCCTGATCTTGGGGCGATGAAATCAGGAAAGACGAAGGATGCAATGATTTCAACACTTCTATCATACGAGGCAGAAAAACCTGAAGCTTGTGAGTTGATTCGCAGTCTCGATCAATTCTACGGAGTTAGTAAGGGAGCAAATAGGCTTGAAAGACATCTGCAATGGGTATTCATTCCGGCTGTGAAAGATGCTTGTGACGAGCAATCCGAGAAAAAGGACGGTGCACTCGGGAAACTTCTTGCACGGACCGTGCGCGCAAAAATCAACTTTGGTGAGGCTGTTGATAAATTGCTACAGACTGCACGTGAGCAATATCAAAAAATGCTCGATAACAATCAGGCAGCTCTTGACGATGTATCAAGTGCGCTCGCGAAGAGAATGGCTGAATGGGCTCATCCGGATGCTGGCCTCCGCGTTGAGTGGCAACAGGACGCTACGAAGGCCGTCAAGGTTGATCAACCAGTTGCCGGAGTAGTAGCAATCGAAGCTGGATTCGAAGGCGATCTTGTCCGATTCGGACACGGGTTTCAGCGCTCATATCTTTTGGCATTACTTCAGGAATTGGCCAACAGTGATGATGCTAAGGCACCGCGGCTTATATTGGGCTGCGAGGAGCCAGAACTTTATCAGCATCCTCCACAAGAGCGGCACTTGGCATCTGTCTTTGAAAAGCTCTCTCAAGCCAACGCTCAAATAATCGTCTCGACACACAGCCCCTATTTCGTTTCAGGAAGGAATTTTGAGAGCGTTCGCATGGTCAGGCGGGATGCGAGTTCCGGAAGCGGCACAGTTCGCAGTTATTCCTATCCCGAGATTGCGAAACGGTATGCTGAAGTCGTTGGGGAAGCGATGAAGGCCGAATCAGCGGCACAGGCTAAAGTCTATCAGATATTGCAACCTATGCTGAATGAAATATTTTTTACGCAGCGTCTTGTTCTAGTCGAAGGACTAGAGGACATCGCGTACATTCACTCATGGCTTTTACTCACGAATCGATGGGAGCAGTACCGCCGGAGCGGATGTCATATCGTGTCTGCAAATGGAAAAAGCGAAATGATCAGACCTGCAATTATCGCCCAAGGGCTCAAAATCCCCATGATTGCTGTATTTGATTCGGACGGCGACAAAATCACGCGGCCTGATCACCGCATTTTGCATGAACGGGACAATAAAGCATTACTGCGTTTGTTTGGCGGCGATGACACCAATATCTTTCCCACAGGCGTTATCGTTGAAGATCAATTCGTAGCGTGGCCGGGAGACATTGCAGACACATTTAAACGCGAGTGTGTTAGTTCCCTTGGCGCACAGGCGCAACTAAGGTTCGATAACTTTAGGAACCTGGCTGCATCAGAGTGCGGTAACGCAGGCGATCTAAACAAGAACGTCCTTTATATAGGACATTTGCTGGCACAGGTTCATGCTGCAGGAATAGTTCCGACTAGTCTGGATCTGCTCTGTCAGAAGATTGTGGATTTTGGTTCAGTTCCGCTAATAGCTGCTGTTACCGCCGCTGAACCATCGGAGAACAAAACTGCCTAATTTGACAATACGAATAAATTCCCTAATCGGAGATTGGGACGGGTGAACCGAGTTTTTGCGCGGCTTCGCCGCGCTGATTGATTTTCAAAAAAACAATTTGGGGGCGTTGATTGCCGGGGTTGAAACCCCGGCCTACCGCTACGGCCGCATTAAGGAGCCTGAAGGCCCCTGCTCCCTCCGTGGCGACTTTTTCCGCAGGGGCTAAAACCCAAGTCCTCCTTGCGCGCTCTGCGGCACGGCTGAAGCCGTGCCCTGATACAAAGCAGATTACTTTTATGACCTCACAATTTCCTATTCCTCACCCGGAACCCGTCAAGGAAGCCCGACAGGTATGTGAGCTGTGAGTTTATATTGGTGTAGCTTCATTTGCATCCCGAGTCCCTTACTCTTACTCCCTCAATGATTTACGCTGATTTTGGACTCAGGTGTGGACCAGATGAAGCGTAGAATTACTTCGGTATCCGGGAGGAAGCAAAGAATGGCAAGGCGCGAAGGATGGTCACGAGAGCAGTTGATTGTTGCCTTGAAACTCTACTGCGAGACTCCATTTGGCAGAATGCATTCGACCATTACTCCCGGGTTGCTCTTCTCGCTACTTTGAGAGCAGCGGAATGTGGAAGGGCATCTCGGCGTTGGATTGCTTCTTTTGTTTGGATTTCGAGTCTTCGCGCAGCGAGGTGCGCTGGGAGTTGATGCATAGCCAGGTGCCGTGCGCGCGCTCATAGACGTGGGTGAAGACGCCCTTTTCTTCCGACTGGGACGAACTCACCTTTCGGTGCAACGTATAGGTGCCGTTGGCAACGGCGATGTCGCCCAGCATGCGCACCGTGATCACCCGCTGTTCGAGGTGGATGGTCTTGTCTTCGCCGGTAATCAGCAATGCGATCTGCTGATTGCGGGTGGTGATGTCGCCTGAGGCGGAAACATCCACAAACAATGGAGATAGAACCAGCTCCAGACCGTACTGGTCGCGCTGGTTGATGGAGTCGGACCAGGAATCCTCAATCTTCTGGAACTCCCGAATCTCAGGGCTTTCGGCGGTGGTGACGTTGGGCTGCGCCGAAGCAGGGGGCGGATTCTGTCCGGCGGCAACGCAGCAAATCAGAAGAAAAGCAGAAATACAAGAAACAAATCGAGTCATACGCACCATGAACTCCCAAGCAGGATGATAGCGCTATGAAGATGATAAACCTTGGACTCCGGAAGCAGCCGGAAAGGGAGCGGCAAAATAGGGACCAGGGACTAGGGACCAGGGACTAAACAGCTAGAGCAGCGTTTGCAACTGCTCCGGCTGGCTGACGGTGACAATGGAGTCCTTGATCGAGATCCAGTTTTCCTTGCGGAACTGGCCCAGGGTGCGGGTGACGGTTTCGCGCGTGGTGCAGGTCATCGAGGCCATCTCCTCGTGGGTCAGCAGCAGCGGGAAGCGGTAGCTGCCGTCATCCATGTGTTCGCCGATCTGATGGGCCAGCTCGAGCAGCAGCCGTCCCAGGCGTGCGGCCACGGTCTCAGCCAGCGCGATGCGGCAGGCATCCTGCAGCGCGAAGCGGTATTCCTGGCAGATGCACTGGACGGCGCGCATCTGCGCCTCCTTGTGGCTGCGCAGGAAGCTGAGGAACCGGTCGCGCTCGACTGGGCGGAGCTGGGCGCTGGTCAACGACTCGGCAGAGACCTCGTAGACGCCGTGGGAGAGAACCGCGTACAGGCCCAGCATGGAGCCGGGTCCGGCGACGCGAACGATCATCTGGCGATCTTCCTGGCGTCCAGCGGTGAGTTTGAGATAGCCGCCACAGATGAGATAGAGACAGCGGGCATCCTCACCCTGGGTGAAGAGCGAAGCCTGGGCGGGAAGAGAGATGGTGCTGGTGGCCAGTTCAAGATCAGCCAGGACGGCGCTGCCCAGAGAACAGAACCAGCCGGGACGGCGATTGCCACAGGCAGCGCAGCCCGCCGGAACCGGCTGTGCGGGCGTGCTTTTTCCGTGTATGGACTTCTGCTGAAATCCCTGTAACCAACATGGTCTTGCCCCTTCCGATACCGTTTCAGACAGATTCACCCCTGCCTCTTGCCGAGCCTTGTGAAACTCCACAGGGGCTAGAGCAGGGTGAAAATCCTCTGGACTCCCGGAAAAGTGACTTTTGTCTGTTCAAAGTTTGCCGGAGCTTCAACCACTATGGATGTGATGGGCCTCACGTCTATAGTGCCCTGCCGAGACTGCAAACTCTGCCATGCGGATCGAGATCAGGACCTTAGGAATTCGCCTTTCATGCGTCTATTCATGCCATCTGTCGAGCAGCAATGAGTTCTTCGAATCCGTCGAGGCTGGAGCGCGCCTGCTCGGCCTATCCGGCGAATCGATTTTCGAAGGGAAAGTGAGCAATCTTATACAGCCGAAAGACCACAATCCTGATCTCCTGTGACGGGAGTAAGCCCGCGGTTTCGACAATCTAACTCCAAGAAGCACTAAAGCTTATTTGTTAGGCAAGTGCTCTCCTCACTATTTGTATTTGAGGTGTGCTCATTGAAGGGGTCTAGATCACTTTCGGTGAGGAAATTCATACAATTGATGCTCTCCCCAACGAGCGTGATGCGTGTCACAGGTTAAGCATGTAATATGACGGTAGCATTCATCGAATGAAGTGATGTTCCACACAAGCCGAAGATTGGCACAACTGCTTCCAGTAGTGAGAGCGAGGTCATTGAAGGTGGTATTTCATGCATAGGGATTGGCCTTTTACGCAATTGCAGAATGATGCGGCTCCGGGCAAGAGGCCGGGACTGCGAGTCTGTTTGATGTTGATGCTGTGCGCAGGTATTTCTGTTCGCTACTGCTCTCGGAGCTCAGGCGCCCAAGGCCGATGCGGGCGCCAAACCGGCCACGGCGCAGGTCAAGGACACCGCGCCCGGCGATTATGTGGGCGCGATACCTGCGCGACCTGTCACGACGAGGTAGTCCAAGAGGTTCGCCTCCAACCCTCACACCAAGATGACGGTGATGCACGGCGACAGCCGGGGTGACCTGCGAGAACTGCCACGGGGCGGGCAAGCGAGCACGTGGAGGGCGGCGGGGACATCACCAAGATCTTCGATCCCGCCAAGGCCTCGTCCAAGGACGTGGATGCCAAGTGCCTGGGCTGCCACGCCGGAGCGCATCCCAACTTCATGCGTTCACCTCATGCCAAGGCCGGCGTCAGTTGCGTCAGTTGCCACAGCGTGCATGCCAAAGGCGACAGGGAAGCCCTGCTCAAGGCTCCTCAGCCCACACTCTGCTTCCAGTGCCACACCGACATGAAGCCGGCGTTCAATATGCCGTTTCACCACCGGGTGAACGAAGGCCTGGTCAAGTGCAGCGACTGCCATGACGTTCACGGCACCTTCGGCAACAACAATCTGAGGTCCACGGCCGATCAGAACATGATCTGCACCAAGTGCCACATGGATAAGCGTGGTCCGTTCGTGTTTGAGCACATGCCGGTGAAGGCGGAAGGCTGCCTGGCGTGCCACACGCCGCACGGCTCGCAGAATGCTCGGCTGCTGAATATGCCGAGTGTCAACACGCTTGTGCATCCAGTGCCATAGCCCGGTCGCTGCGGATACGGTGCACGGGATCAGCAACGCATCGTCGGACTGCGTGCCGTGCACGAGCTGCCACACCTACATTCATGGTTCGAACATGAACCCGGCGTTCCTCCGGTAACGGTTTTGGAACTGCGCCGCGCCATCCGGCAACATCGGACGGCGCGGCCCGGATTCCGCACCGAGTTACGCTACGGTGTTTCAAGGTTTTGAGTCAGGCAAGCGATGTTTTTTTCAAGTGAGGCTTCATTATGAAGAACATAGGATCGTTTTTTCCGGCTCTCCAATCAACAGCCCTCTCTGGCGATGATCCAGCGCATCGCCGGGGGCATTGGAGTCGCCATTTTGCTGCATGACCGGAGGCATCGCGGCCGCCCAGAATCCGACGCCAGCCGCTCCATTGCCGGCGCCGGAGTCGCAGATGGCCGCTCCCGGACGGGTATTCGATCCATCAGAGCGTGGATGTAGGCGGGCGCATTGCCAGCATGACGGGCAGCAGGGCCATGTACGACACGCTGGTGAATTTGCAGTCCGGGCCGCGCGTGCAGGGCATGACCTTTGAGATGCGCGCACTGCCGGGCAAGAAGGGACCGTCTGCTCGATTACTCTCAACGCCATCGGCAGCCGGCTTCGGCGGCGATCCGAACAACTTCGCCAAGCTGGACTTCTCCAAGGGCAAGTTCTACGAGTTCTCGGGACTGTTCCGCCGCGACCGCCAGTACTTCGACTACGATCTGCTCGGCAACCCGAATATCCCCAGCGGGTATTCGATTCCCATCAGCGGGTCGACGACTCCGTATGCATGGCCGCAGGTGAATGCAATCGCCGTTCATGTTTAACACCGTGCGCCGCATGACGGACACCAACCTGACCTTGCTTCCGCTGTCGAAGGTGACGTTCCGCTTCGCGTATTCGCAGAACATCTTCCAGGGTCCGAGCCTGACCCCGAGCGGCAATTCGGTGGCCGGATCCGAAGTGATCCTTCAGGAATACCAGCGCAACAGCACGGACGATTTTACGGGAGCGGTCGATTGGAAGCCCATGCAGGGCACCAAGCTGACCTATGAGGAGCAGATCGACCACTACAAGGGCAACTCCTACTTCACCATGGCTCCCCAGTACTTTACCGTGCAGGAGGCGGACGGAACCCCGGTCGCCCTGCTGGCGAGCTATCAAAACTTTTATCCGTATGGCTACAGCAGCTCCACGGGCGCATTTACCCCCAGCGGCGTCTGCAACAGCAGCAGCATGCTCAGCTACGACTACGATTCTTTATGCAAATCCCACTGGCGGCTTGCCGATCATCGATCCGGCGTGCAACGTCATCAGCAGCTACTTCCGCTCACAGCCGACGCGCGAGATCTTCCCCACGGAGATCTTCCGGCTGCAAAGCTCGAGCATCAAGAACATCTCGATGAACGGCAACGTCCGCTACACCAGCGCGAACATGAACTTGCCGAATTACTACGAGAACTTCCAGGGCCTGGACAAGGCGAGCACGATGTCGCGCGAACTCGCCTATGCGGGCCACGCGAACGCCAAGCGGGAAGTGATCGCAGTCGATTACGGCATCGTCTGGCAGGCGACCAAGACCGTCAGCCTCTCCGATCAGGTGAGCTTCTCGAACGTTCACCAGCCGGGAACCGCCGAATTCACGAGCGGGACCCGGCACTGTGACCCGCGTCGACGGACCGCGAAGACCATCAACAACTCCACATTGAGTTCCTGCGCGTGGATGACGGGCGCGACGCCCACCTGCACGCCGACGCTGCCACCGGCGTTAGCGCGCCTAGCTCGCCGCTTTCTACGGGCGCCAAGACGTTCGGCACGCCGCAGTCCGGCTACTTCGCCCAGAGGTTCGTGATCAATAATGCGACGGTGACCTGGGACGCAACGGCTCGCGCTACACTCTCGCTCACTTATCGCTACCGACGCACGTCATCGGCGAGGGCGCTTCTATCAGCGGAGCGGTCCCCACCACATGTCCTAATTCCGATGACGGCCAAGCCTTTTGCGGAACCGTCACCATCAACGAAAACGGCGGCATCTTCAACGTGGCCCTGCGTCCCACCAACAACTGGGATGTGAACGGAACCGTCGAGATGCTTTACGACGACAACGTCTTCACTCCCGTTGCTCCGCGGCAAACACAGCACTACAGGGTCCATACCCTGTACAGGCCAAAGCCGTGGGCGACGATTTCAGGCGCCTATAACGACCTGGAACGGCATAACAACACGAACAATACGGGCACGCCACCGTCACGCTGCCGGGCCCCTGGATCACGTCGATCACAGCCGGGTCGTGAGCTTGGGCGCGGACCTGATGCCGAACGAGCACTACGGGTTCGATCTCAATTACGCCTACAGCGACGTGTACACGGCAACCAACATCTGCTATGAGGGTGTAGCTACCAACATGCCGGGCGGCACCACACGTGCCTGCGCCTGCACCAGACCACTCTGGAACCCGAGCGCATCACTGTCGTCGCCCCGCTGAATCGGCGTGAATACGGGTCCGGCTCAAGGATTTCGCAGGACGCTCCGACACAGTACGTGATCGGCGGCGCTGGCGTTGTCCCCGGTCAACAAGTTCCACTCCGATATCGGCTACCGCATCAGCTCTGTGAGCGGCAGCCGGTTCTTCACCGATGCGCGCGACGTCAATGGTTCGCTGGTGTCCAAGTACCAGACTCCCTTTGTGAATGCCGCATGGACAATTCACAAGGGATTCATCTGGAAAGGCCGAATACAACTACTTCGGTTACGGCGAGGGTGGTCGTTCCGGTGCGCAGTATTGCAACAACATCCACGCATTCCAACGTCCTAGGCGCACTACGTACCGGTTGTACCTTGCAGTTCTGTGCCGAATACCGCGATGTCCCCGGGCACGCCGGTTTAGGGGTTCACCGCGCCACGGAACTTCCACGCCAATAACATGACCCTGGGAGTGCATTACGAGTTTTAACGGGGCATTGCCCTCTAACCATCGGCGCAGTTCCTGAATCCAAGGGGCTGCGCCCTTTAGTTTGGGATGATATAGTTTGTCATCCGGGCTGCAAAACTTACGACTCTTGCCAGTAACCGGGGTTCAAGTATGTAGGTACAAAAACAGTCGGCCGGTGCTTTTTAGACCAATCTGACCGAAAAAATTCAAGGAGTCTCACAATGACAAAGACAATTCGATCCCTGATGCTGCCGGCCTTGGTGCTTTCAATGGCCTGCACAGTTCAATCGGCTCAAGCCGCCTCAGCAACAGCTGGCCAGGCGGTCTACAAGGCCAAATGCCAGATGTGCCACGCCGCCGACGGCTCAGGCAATCTGCCCAAGGCAAAGGCGAATCCTCTGGGCGGCGCCGCGGTGCAGGCAAAGAGCGACGCCCAACTGAAGAGTGCTGTTACGACGGGTACGGGCACGATGAAGCCGGTCGCCGGAGTCGCGGGCGCGGATCTCGACAACGTTATTGCGTTCATACGCACATTAAAGAAGTAGCGGCATAGCCAGCCCGCCCTTCGGGGCGGGCAATCTAACTTGAGTGGGGGATAGTGTCAGTGCTCCAAAAATTCCGTGAAAACTGGGTCCGCCCGGCGCTGTTCTTCGGCAACAACCCCATCAGCCTTGCCGGCGGAGCCATCACCACCGCCTCCGGCGTAACCATGATCGGCTATTGGCTGGTGGAGATCCTCGGCCGGCCCAACGACAATCCCTATCTCGGCATCATCTTCTTCCTGATTCTGCCGGCTCTGTTTATCGCCGGCTTGCTGCTGATTCCGGTGGGCGTGTTTATCCGCCGCAGAAAGCTGCAGAAGGCCGGTCAGATTCCGGCTGAATTTCCCAAGATCGATCTCAACGACCGCATCTTCCGCCACGGCCTGGACATCGTGCTGGTGGCCACCATCGTCAACCTGCTGGTGGTATCCATTGCCAGCTATCGCGGCGCGGCATACATGGATTCGCCCCAGTTCTGCGGCCAGTCGTGCCACGTGATGCATCCGGAGTACACGGCTTACAAAATCTCCGCGCACTCTCATGTGGCCTGCGTCGACTGCCACATCGGCTCCGGCGCCCAAGCCTACTTCAGCGCCAAGGTGAACGGCACCAAGCAGCTTCTTGAAGTCACATTTCATCGCTACCCGACGCCGATTCCATCGCCGGTGCAGAATCTGCGCCCGGCCCGCTATATCTGCGAGGGCTGCCACACGCCGGCCCGGTTTGTGGGCGAAAAGCTGCTGGTCAAGTCGAGCTTTGCCGACGACGAAAAGAACACCGAGACCCAGACGGTGGTGGTGCTGCACCTGGGCGGGCTGGATGGGCTCTCGCATCTGACGGGAATTCACGGCGTGCACCTGGGCCACATCGAGTACATCGCCACCGATCCAACGCGAACCACGATTCCCTGGGTGCAGAGGCGGAATGCCGACGGTTCAGAGACGACATTTGCCGCCTCAGCCTTGAACGGCGCCGTTCCCCAGGGCGAGCGGCGAGTGATGGATTGCATCGATTGCCACAACCGCGCGGCTCATACCTTCCTGACCGCGGAAGACGCGATCAACCGGGCCATGGCCGATGGAGCGATCTCCCCGGAACTGCCCTGGGTCCACAAGGAGGGCCTGGAACTGCTGAAGGCCACTTATGCCTCCGAGGCCGAGGCGAGCGCGAAGATTCCCGCGCAGCTTGACCGACTTCTATCGCAGCCAGCATCCTGAGGTGCTGCCGGCAAAGGCTGACCTGGTGAAGTCCGCGGGACAGGAACTGGTGACTCTCTACAGCCAGAATGTGTTTCCCATCGATGAAGGTGACCTGGGGAACCCATCCCAACCACATCGGCCACATGAGCTATCCGGGCTGCTGGCGCTGCCACGATGGTGACCACGCCACCAAGGACGGCAAGACGAGCATCACCAATGACTGCGCGGCCTGCCACAACCTGCTTGCCCAGGACGAAGCCAAGCCCAAGGTGCTTGCCGATCTGGGTATTCAGTAGGTAGTGGGCTGGTTTTAAAGAAACAATTCTTCAGGGGGTAAAAACAGTTCTCCTGAAGGCGTAGAGTTAGCGTGGACCGGGAAGTCCACGCTACAGCCGGCCAGGAGGCCGGCGCTACATATTCTTGTCGGGACCGGCAATCTTCAGGCCAGCGGAGAATCACTCTGTACCTATAGGCGAAATGTTCTAATGAAATGCTCTAATGCCTGTACCTTTCAAACTGAAGACACTACCGAAGTCATTACTTTCTGGCTAACTGTGCCGGTGCCGCTGCATAATCTAGTGCTAGATACACTCCACCGCTATACAATCGGGGCGAAGCGCTACGAACCCGCCAGCCTCTGTCAAACAGCGGCCGGAAGTTAGACCTGTTCCATGAAGGGGATGGGGTAACCCAATTCCGCCTATCTGGAACGAGGTAAAGGTCATTCCGGGTTTGTGCACAAAGAGGAACATGGCAAACAAGAAAAGCCTCGGTCTGCCGCTCGCAATACTATCTCCTGGCCAGCTCAGGCGTGGCCGCAGCTCAAGTCCCGGCGCAAGTCTCCCGTCTGGCCGGCGATTGGCGCAGTTCTGAAACTGTGGCGATACCCTCGTCGCGTCCGCCAATCGAACCTGAATGCTGAAGGCCCCGCGCCCGCAGGAATGAAGCTGGAGCGAATGCTGCTGCTGCTCTCGCCCTCGGCTGCCCAGCAGCAGGCGCTGGCCACGGAACTTGGAACCTGGAAAATCCTTCTTCGCCTCACTATCATCAGTGGCTTACCCCGGCATGCTTTCGCCGCCGCTTACTCGAACTCCGCCTCCGATGTTGCCGCAGTTTCTGCCTGGCTTGAGAGCCAGGGATTCGAGGTCGCAGCCTTGCCGGCCGGCCGCGGCTGGATCGAATTTTCCGGAACGGTCGCCCAGGTTGAAACGGCCTTTCAGACGCAAATCAGTTCAATCAATACGGCCAGTGGAACGCGCGCTTTGCTGGTTCAAGGGATTTCTGTTCCCGCCGCGCTTGCGCCGGTAGTGCAGGGACTGGTCTCGCTCGATGGAGCGATTTCCACGCCCGCCTTGACCACGCCGCAGCCCATCGCGGTCTCCGCGGCTGAACTGGCGGCGGAAACTTCGCCGAATCACGCTGAGGCTCTGACCCCGCAACTGGCCGCGCAGATTCTGCATCTGGATGCGTTGCATTCCGCCGGAGTTAACGGCATAGGTGAATCGATCGCCATTGCGGCACGCAGCAATGTGAATAGCCAGGACATTGCCGACTTCCGTTCGGCCTTCAAATTGCCCGCGAACCCGATCACGGTTGCACCAAACGGCCCAGACCCCGGAGCTCACAAGCGACCAGGCTGCGGCCACGCTGGCAGCTTCCTGGGCCGGTGCTGCCGCTCCCGGCGCGCAAATCATACTGGTTCCAGCGGCTTCCACCTCAGCCACCGACGGATTGGATCTATCGCTGGCGGCCATCGTCGACCAGGCGCTGGCACACACCATCGCCGTGGGTTATTCGGAATGCGAAGCGGCTTTAGCCAATCGCACCAGGCTTTCTATAACGCGCTCTACAGGCAGGCGGCTGCGGAGGGCATTGCGGTGATTGCCGCCGCCGGCGACAGCGGCCCCTCTGCTTGCCATTTGGCGGGTAGCGATGCACCGGTCAGCAGCGGGTATGGCGTGAACGCGCTGGCTTCGACCGCGTGGAACACAGCAGTAGGCGTTGTGGCATTTGGCGCGGGCGGTCCGGCGGCGGGAATGTCCGCATTGACCGCATGGTCCCCGTTGAGCGCGACGGATCCAGCCTATGCCGGCGGCGGCGGCAGCAGCACGGTCTATCCCGCGCCCATCTGGCAGCCGATACCGAAAGAATCTCAGCAGGGGATTGACGGGACGGGAAGCCATAATCGGCTCCTGCCGGATGTGGCTTTGCCCACAGCCATCGATGCCGGCGTGAATCACGGGCTGGCCTTCTGTTTAGGCGAGTCAACTGCTTCCAGCGGATGCTCCCTGGTGCGCAGCGGAGGCAGTTCCGCAGCAACCGCCATCTTTGCCGGGGTCGCGGGCCTGGTGGCTCAGAAGTACGGCGCGCAGGGGAACCTGACGCCCAACCTATATGCACTCGGCAGGCGGAGCGGCATCTTTGAAGATGTGCAGCAGGGAAGCGCGCAACTGAAGTGCGTTGCGGGCAGTCCCGGTTGCGGAGCTATGGGGCTGATCGGCTATACCGCAGGCACAGGCTACGATCTGGCTACCGGACTTGGCGCGGTAAACGCGCAGGAACTGGTGAAGAATTGGGCCACTCCCGATGCGACGGGCGCCGCGGTCACGGTGAGCATAGGAATTACGCCTGTGCAGCTGAATTCGACCTACAACCCGGCGGCCCAGGTTACGTTAACGTCCACAGTGGACCCGGTGAAAGCGGGCCCTACGCCCATCGGCACCATTACTTTCTTCAACATGGCCACCTCCGCGGCGCTTTCCTCGGCATCCACGGTAACACTTGACGCCTCAGGAACAGGCACGTGGATGGTAAACCTCGACAGCGTTTTTGCTTCCACGGGCACATACAACGTCGCGGCATCGTATTACGATGAACTGGCACCTACGCATCCACTAACTCAAATCCGATCACTATCACTACGGCGCCAAGCACCACCACACTCACGGTTACGCCTTCCAACCTGACTCCGACGGTGGGCACAAACATTACTGTTACCGTGACCTTCGGAGTTTCCACGTCCGGCCCGCCAGCCGGCGCTGTCGCGCCCACAGGCACCGTGACGCTGAATATTAATGGTGTGGACTTCGGTACGTCGCCGGTCACAACCGTAGGCAGCGCCACGACGGCGACGTTCACAGTTCCGGTTACCGCGACCACTCATACGCTGCAGGCCGTCTATGCAGGGCGATGCAAATTACACCGCGGCCAACTCCCAGACGAACATTAACGTGATCACCATTCTGCCCGATACCGTGGTCCTCACCGCGAACTTTAATCCTGTCCTTCCAGGAATGGCGGTGATCCTGACCGCAACGGTGACGCCGGATGCTCCACCACTGGCAGGCGCGGAGCAGAATCCCACTGGCAACGTAATCTTCTACGACGGAACCACCGTGATCGGAGAGGCGGCTCTGGTTCCTGTGCCACTGACCGATTTCTCCACGGCGTCCGTTACCACGCAGACGCTGCCCGGCGGCTTTGACCAGCTCACAGCTATTTACCTGGGAGACGCCGGCTACGACCCGGAAACCTCGAATATTCTCACCCTCGGTGTTGAGAACTTCACCATCACTCCATCGTCCTCGAATCCTCCTACCAATCTCGATATTGTGCAGGGCCAGTCGGGCAGCGCATCGTTTGTCGTCAGCGGTCAGGGCGGATTCGGCGGTGAAGTTCAGGTGATCTGCGCCGTGCCCTCGCAGGACGATATGACCTGCACCGCAACTCCGCAGCAGATTGTTCCACCCGGCACGGTCACCTTCATCGTCCAGACCTTCGTCTCTGGAGGACCTTCGGCATCGGTGAATCATCGCAAGCCAATTTGGCCTCGTGCGGCAGGCGGCACGGCGCTGGCCATGCTCGGATTCTTCATGCTGCCGTTCGGTAGGCGTGCACGCATTTTGGCAAGCGGCTCCACGCGGCGCTTCCTGGTGCTGCTCCTGCTGCTGGTGGGTCTGTGCGGCGTGGGCATCGGCTGCAATAGCGTCAGCGGAGTTGTTGTTCCCACGGGCGGCACTCCCCTGGGCGTGGCAACCTTCAAGATCACTGCTACCGCATATGTGGACAACACCGTGGTCAGCCAGAGCGTCTACCTTACCGTAAATGTTCTGGCCGCGCCTTAGTCGCAGCTCACTACTACCACGACCGCGCAGATTTGTGGTTTCCAGGTCTCAAAAGCGAGAATGAGCACCCAGGTTCATAGGTACGATTACAAAATCATCAGGTCGCGTTACTACCCGAACGTGATAGGCTGGCTTTTCGCATACAAGGAGCGCAATCTTCATGCATTCCAGCCAGCCTGTGCACTTCAATCTAGTTGCCGCAGCCCACGCATCCATGATCGAGCACGGTTTCCAGCCGGATTTCCCTGCTGGAACCGATGCCGAGCTAGCCTTTATTGAGGCTCATCCCGATGCGCCCACCATTCCCGGCATTCAGGACCTGAGCAATTTACTTTGGTCATCTATCGATAACGACACCTCGAAAGACCTGGACCAGATTGAGTGGGCCGAGCAGTTGCCCGACGGACGCATCCGCGTACTCGTCGCAATTGCCGACGTGGATGCGCGTGTCGCCAAGGGCACAGTGATCGATGGCCACGCCAGCAGTGAGACGACTTCGGTATATACAGGCGTCAAGGTCTTTCCCATGCTGCCGACGGTTCTATCAGAAGGCATTACATCGCTGAACGAGAATCAAAAGCGCTTAGCAATGGTGGTTGAGTACGCCGTGGACCAGGCGGGTACCGCATCCGATGGAAAGGCATATCGCGCGGTGGTGTGCAACCGGGCGCAGTTGGCATACAACGCAGTCGGAGCCTGGCTTGAAGGCACTGGCCCCGCGCCGGCCAAAGTTGCCGCAAGCGCCGATCTGGCCGCGCAGCTCAAGCTTCAGGATGCGGCGACCCAGCGCATGGAGGGCGGCCGCTTTCAGCATGGAGCGCTCGATCTCGAGACTATCGAGACCCAGCCCATTCTGTTGAATGGTCAAGCGGTAGACATTGTTCGCCTGCAGAAGAATCGTGCCACATCGCTCATTGAGGAGTTCATGGTGGCAGCCAACGGCGTCGTTGCCCGCGCTTTCGAGAAGGATGGCGTGGCCTCAATTCGACGCATTGTGCGCACCCCCAAGCGCTGGGACCGCATCGTGGAAGTGGCCGAGGGCCTGGGCACGACCCTGCCTGCCCAGCCGGACTCGAAGGCTCTCAACGATTTTCTCCTTGCCCAGAAGCGGAAGGATCCCGACCATTTTCCTGACCTTTCGCTGGCCGTAATCAAATTGATGGGACCCGGTGAGTACGTGCTGGTGAAGCCCAACGAAGTTTCGCCGGGCCACTTCGGCCTGGCCGTGCAGGATTACACCCACTCCACCGCTCCCAATCGACGCTTTCCCGACATGGTGTCGCAGCGGATTTTGAAGGCATTTCTTGCTCATGGACCTCAGCCGTACTCTGATGATCAGCTCAATTCGATTGCCGCTCATTGCACCTTGATGGAAGACGGCGCCCGAAAGGTGGAGCGGGAGATACAGAAGCGCATCGCAGCCGTTGTGCTGCGCCCACGCATCGGCCAGAGCTTTCCCGCAATCGTCACCGGCGTGAATAATTACGGCACCTTTGTTCGCACCCTCAATCCACACGTGGATGGGAAGCTGGTGCAGGGCGGCAAAGGCCTGGACGTTGGCGACAAGGTAACGGTGAAGCTGGTTTCCACCGATCCGCAGCGCGGATTTATTGATTTTGCGGCGTAAAGAAGCAAATCGCATTCCGGCCGGCGGTTGCGCGAGGCTCACCACGAACAACACGATTGTGACGGGCACCGGTGTAATTGCCGAGAAGACCCGCGGACAGCTCCGAGAAACTCCAATGAATATTAACCGGCCATGGATTGTGCAAGCTTGCCAGAAGAGTATTATGTAAACTCGTAGAAATAGTGCTCCGGCAGCGTGCTGGAAGGCAGCAAATGCCCGAAATGATTTACTCTTAGATATATCCCCTAAATCTGATTTACCCATACAGGTGAACAGGCTGACGGAGGGCGACTGTACAACTGGTGAATGAATGCGTTTAAGTTCTGGTTTTATCCCGGCAACATTTTTATCCGGCATTTTTTTGCTGGTGCTTTCCTCTTCCGTGTTTTCGCAGGAGACACCCTCCGGCCCGGTCGTTGCTCCAGCCGCGGAGCTACCTGAGGCGCCCCAGTCCCAATTGGAGGTTGCTCAGGCTCAACAGCCGCCGGCTCCACAAGGCCAACCCGTTCAGCAGCAGGCACAGCATACTATCCCCGCAGCGGCCACTTCGGACCAAACCCCGGCTGCACAGGGCAGTTCCAGTTCTCAAGCGCCCGCTCAGCAATCCGCTGCCGAAAAAAGCAAGCACGACCTTGCCCAAGAGCAATTGAAGCAACAGGAACATAACAGGGTTGCCGGCGTGATGGCAGCTTTCAATACCACCCAGAACCGAAACGCGATTCCTCTCTCTCCGGGACAGAAATTTCAGCTCTTCTTCAAGAGCTCCTTCGATCCGTGGCCATTTGGCTTGGCGGCCGTGGTTGCCGGCATCGGCCAGGCCGACGACAGCCCCGTGGCCTGGGGGCAGGGGTTGCAAGGATACGGCAAGCGAGTGGGCGGCGCATACACCGATTACTTTATAGGTAATTTTTTCGGGAATGCGGTGCTGCCCTCCCTGTGGCATGAAGATCCACGTTTCTACCAGAAAGGCACCGGCTCTGCTATGAGCCGCATGCTTTGGGCGGCCGGGAGCACGGGATGGTGCAAGCGGGACAATGGGAAATGGGGGCCGAATTATGCCAACGTAATTGGCAACCTGATTGGCGCCGCCATTGCCAGGGTCTACTACCCTCCTTCACAACGCACAGTCACCGACACCATTACGGATGGAGTGACCGTCTCTGTTGAAGGAATCGTGGGCGCAGAAGTCATCGAGTTCTGGCCGGATTTGGCGCGAAACTACAAGCGCAAGCAAGCTGAAAAAGCAGCGCGGATCGCAGCCCAGGCCGATGCTGCCGCTCACTAGTGATCCAGCAGTTTTCATTCGCCGATATTATCTTCGGAAGGAGTTACCTGGATTTCAGGTCATCGGTCACTCGCAACTTCACAATCGACCTCAAATTAAACGATTCGATGCGTTACACTACTAACTCCACTGGCTTAAGAAAGTCGGCAGATCAGACCGTCCGGAAGGTGTGTCCCGACTTCACATTTAAGGAATGGATGCGTTCAGATATCGGTTCGACCTCAGCGATATTTTTTGTGAGCACTGCCCTGCTGGCAATGCCCTTCCAACTTCCTTCTCAGGAATCGGGATCGAGCCGGCGGGTAACCGCAGCCGCGGAACTTCCTGAAACTCCCCAGCCTCAATTCGCGCTTGCCACAAACGCACCCACTGACCCGCAAGACCAGAGCATTCAGCAGCCGGGCCAAAGTACCAATGCGCAGGACAGTTCGAGCTCTCAATCTCTCCCTCAGCAGCCCGATGCGAAGAAAAGGCAGTACGAGAAGGCAGAAGAACAGATCAAGGAGGAGGAGAAGCAACGCGTCGCGGGAGTTGTGCCCGCATTCAATGTCACCTATCACAGTGATGCTGTCTCCATGACTTCAGGACAGAAGATGCGGCTGTCATTTCGCTCCGCTATCGACCCGGTGACCTTTATCGGCGGGTTAATGGGTGCCGGCTTCAAAGAAGCCAAGGATGAAGATACCGGATTCGGGTGGGGCCCTGAAGGATTTGGAAAGCGGGCCGGCGCGGCTTACCTCGACGCATTCGACGGCACCATGATCGGCAATGGCATCTTGCCCTCCATCCTGCACCAGGACCCTCGCTTCTTCCGCATGGGCCATGGATCCTTCAAACGTCGGCTGCTTTACTCCGCGGCAACCAGCTTCATATGCAAACACGACAATACTGGCAAGTGGGAGCCCAACTACTCCAACGTGGCAGGCAACATTGTCTCGGGCGCCATCTCAAACCTTTACTATCCCGCCAGCAACTCCGGCATCGGCCAGACTTTCGGCAACGGGATGCTGGTAACCGCCGAAGGCACCATCGCTGCCGTCTTCGATGAGTTCTGGCCGGACGTTTCGCGGAAATTTCTCCACCGTGATCCCACACACGGTATCGATGCACAGTTGCGTGCGCAGGACGAGGCCGAAAAGCAAGCGAAGCAGAACCAGAAATAGGTCCAGTCAAACCAACTTTCTAGCGCTTCTTCGCCTTTACACGGCCTGCCAATTTCTTCGGAGTGCGCTTGCCGGCGCGAATTTTCAGCGTCTTCAGAGCAACAATATTCTTATCGATCAGAGCGTAGCGCTGTTCCGCGCAGGCGTGGGTGCGCCATGGATCGGCCGGTGTGTTCATCACATAGTCCAGCAACTTGCTGACAGTACTGGTGGCAACGTGCAGCCGCGTATCCGATGAGGCATAGTAAATATAAACATCGCCATTCTTACGTTCGATCCAGCCGTTGCTGAAGACGACATTGGAGACGTCGCCCACGCGCTCTTCGCCTTGCGGAGCAATGAAGTAACCAGCCGGTTTGTGGGTAATGACCCACGGCCGTTCCAATTCGGTGAGGAAGAGATAGAGGACGTAGCGCAAGCCGGCGGCCGTATTGCGCACCCCATGTGCCATGTGCAGCCAGCCTTTTTCGGTCTTGATCGGCGCGGGGCCCTGGCCGTTTTTGACCTCCTGGATGGTGTGATATCTGCGGCTGTCGATAATGATTTCCTCACCGACCACGGCTTTTTCAATGCTGGACGAAAGTCCCCAGCCGATGCCGCCGCCTTTGCCGGTCTGGATGAAACTATCCTGCGGCCGCGTGTAAAAGGCGTACTTGCCATCGACAAACTCGGGATGCAGCACCACGTTGCGCTGCTGCGCCGATTTGGATTTGAGATCGGCAAGGCGCTCCCACGCCTTCAGATCCCTGGTGCGGGCAATGCCGCATTGCGCAACGGCCGATGAGGTATCCCACTCCGGCGCATCCGGGATTTTTGCGTTCGGTGCAGAAGAGGCCGTAAATCCATCCGTCTTCGTGTTTGACCAGACGTATATCGTAGACATTGGTATCCGGATTATTCGTCTCGGGCATCAGGACGGGATAGTCCCAAAAATGAAAATTATCGATGCCGTTGGGGCTCTCAGCGACGGCGAAGAACGACTTGATATCGGCGCCTTCAACGCGCGCGACCACCAGGTATTTGCCCCCGTGAAAAATTGCGCCGGCGTTAAAGGTGGTGTTGATGAACATGCGCTCCATCAAATATGGATTCGTTTTGGGATTAAAGTCGTAGCGCCAAATCAGTGGTGCATGTGCGGCGGTGAGAACCGGATACTCATAGCGGTCATAAATGCCATTGCCGCCCGCCGCCTTGCGGTTACGGCGCGCAAGCAGCTTCTCTTGTTGCTTGAATAAACTCTTGATGTTCTTTTTGAATGCGACTTGATTCATCTGTTTTCTCCGGTTCTTTCTAGTAATTCCTGCTTCGCGTTCCAGTTTGGACCCGGACGCCTTTTTCAGCTTGCCATAATTTAATAGGTCGGTGGCTAAAGACGTCGCAGAAACGTTTCTCACTTACCAGTGTCAAAACTCCTGTTTTTGGGAAGCAGAGCTATTGTAAATCACGCCACAAAGAGCGCGGGCAATCACGCTGTATACTTGCACGACGCGCATTTTCATTGTTACAGGTTGCCAAGGCGACGAGTAACCATCCGGCGGCCGCTGCCGGCCTTGAGGGTTCAAATGCATCTTCACGTTCTCGATGTCGCCATTATTCTGGTCTATCTGCTGAGCACGGTGCTCATCGGCTATTGGGTTTCGCGCAGCGCTTCCAAAAGCATGCAGGCATATTTTCTGGGGGGCAATAAAATGCCCTGGTATATGCTCGGTATTTCGAACGCATCGGGCATGTTTGATATCAGCGGCACCATGCTGCTCGTCTATTGGATGTTCATCTACGGCCTGAAGAGCGTATGGATTCCCTGGTTATGGCCGATCTTCAATCAGATATTCTTGATGGTTTATCTCTCTGCGTGGATGCGGCGTTCAAATGTGATGACTGGCGCGGAGTGGCTCAAGACGCGGTTCGGCACCGGGCGAGGCGCGCAGTTGTCACATGTGATTGTGATCGTTTATGCGTTGATCTGCACACTCGGATTCTTCAGTTATGGATTCAAGGGCATCGGGAAGTTTACAGCTACGTTTCTTGACCCGACGTTTCTGGCATTGACCCAGCCAGCAGTGGCACCCTTCGCCGAATATGTATGCGCTTGTCCTGATCTCCATCACGGCGATCTACGTCATCAAGGGCGGCATGATCAGCGTCGTGATTACCGAGGTGGTGCAGTTTGCCATACTTGGCCATCGCATCGTTTTCTGTCGGCATTATCGCCATGATTAAAGTGGCGCCTGAAACGCTGCGCAAGGTGGTGCCCGCCGGGTGGGACAGCGTCTTCTTCGGCTGGCATTTGAGCCTGGATTGGTCAGCGCTGATTCCATCAGCCAACGCCAAGATTGCTCAGGATGGTTATGGGCTCTTCGGATTCTTCGTCATCATGCTGCTTTTCAAGGGCGTGCTGATCTCGGCGGCCGGCCCCGCTCCCAGCTACGATATGCAGCGCATTCTGGCAGCAAAAAATCCGCGCGAGGCCTCGATGATGAGTGCCTGGGTAAATATTGTGCTTACCTTCCCGCGCTACTTTCTTATTGTCGGACTCACGGTGCTGGCAGCTGCATTCTTCAGTGACAGCATCCGCGCCATGGGGCCGAATATGGACTTCGAACTGGTGCTGCCCATGGCGCTTGGCCGATTCGTTCCTGTCGGGTTGCTGGGATTTTTAATTGCCGGAATGCTCGCGGCTTTTATGTCAAATTTTGCGGCCACGGTGAACTCGGCGCCGCCTTATTTTGTAAATGACATTTACAAGCGCTTCATCAATCCGAATGCACCGCTGAAAACTTATGTAAGGCTTAGTTACCTGGCATCGCTGGCCGTGGTCGTGATCGGCGTGGCGATTGGATGGTATGTGACGTCGGTAAACTCGGTTGTGCTGTGGCTCGTCTCCGGCCTGTGGGGTGGTTATACCGCATCCAACGTTCTGAAATGGTATTGGTGGCGGTTCAATGGCTTCGGCTACTTTTGGGGGATGGTCGTTGGCATTACATCTTCGCTGACTCTGCCTGTGGTGATTGACAAAGTTCCGATTGTGCAGTATTTACTCTCTCAATATTCCATCAATCTGAATGTTTCAATCATTTTCCCGTTGACGTTGATTGTCTCGTTGATCGGCTGCTTCGCTGGCACGCTGCTCACCAAACAGGACGACGAAGAAGTGCTGAAGGATTTTTATCGCCGCGTCCGTCCATGGGGCTTCTGGGGGCCGATCCTGAAGAAAGTGCTGGCGGAAGATCCCAGCTTCAAACGCAACCGTGACTTTTCGCGGGATATGTTCAACATTGCGGTTGGTATCCTGTGGCAGGTAAGCCTGGTGACATTGCCTCTATATATCGTGATTCAGGAATATCAGCGTGCCGCCATTGCCCTGGCGGCAATTCTCGTGACCTCGGCTATTTTGAAATTCACCTGGTACGACCACCTGGCTTTGCGCGAGGTTGAGCCGGCGAAAAGCTCTGCTGCCGATCAATGTTGAGCGCGCTGGAACTCCGAAGCTTTGCCATTGGGAGGAATTGGCTAGGGGTTACAAACGCGTTCTCCGCCGTCAGGGTGTTACCAGCGCTTGAGTTGCACATTCTTTCAGATCGCGACAGAGGGTATCGACGCGCGAGAAATCGGAATCCCATGAGAACATGAAACGGGTTGCTCCACCAATGAATGTATAAAATTTCCAGCCGCGCGCTCGAAGAGAACTGAGAATCTCTTCGGAAACTGATAGGAATACCGCGTTGGCTTCAACGGGAGCAGCAATCCGTATACCCGGGATAGCTGCGATTTGCGCAGCAAAGTGTTTTGCACAACTGTTCGCATGCTCGGCATTGCGCAGCCATGCCCCACTCTCGAGCATTCCCACCCACGGCGCAGCAAGGAAGCGCATCTTCGAAGCGAGCTGGCCGGCCTGTTTGCATCGGTAATCAAAGTCAGCCGCAAGATTACGATCGAAAAAGATAACTGCTTCGCCTACGGCCAGGCCATTCTTTGTGCCGCCAAAGCAGAGAACATCAATACCGCTCTTCCAGGAAATTTCTGCCGGCGAGCAGCCGAGGCTTGCGCAGGCATTCGCAAACCGGGCCCCATCCATGTGCAGATAGAGATTATGCAACTTGCATTCCTTTGAAATTGCGCGCAACTCATCCAACGTATAAACAGTGCCTAACTCAGTTGATTGTGTGATGGTGACTACGCGCGGTTTGGGATAATGAATATCCTGACGCTTGGTCGCGAGTTCTCGAATGGACGCCGGCGTCAGTTTGCCGTCTGCGCTTTGAGAGACCAGCAGCTTTGATCCGTTTGAAAAAACTCCGGCGCGCCGCATTCGTCAGTCTCCACATGCGATGAGTCGCAACAGATGACTCCGTGATATGACTGGCAGAGAGACGCCAATGCCAGCGAATTGGCCGCGGTGCCGTTGAAAACAAAATAGATTTCGCAGTCTTTCTCAAAGAGTTCGCGAAATGCATCGGATGCTCCCGCAGTCCAAGGGTCGTCTCCGTAGGATGATGCGTGACCAAGATTGGCAGCCTCGGTCGCCCGCCATGCCTCGGGACAAATGCCCGCGTAGTTGTCGCTTGCAAACTGTTGAAGCTGCTCTCCGCATTCAAAATTGCTCATTATTCAAGACTCCGTAATGCAGACTTTTTTCAGGATCTGCTTACATAATCATGGCACAGTGGGCGCATGCTATCCAATCCAGACCACAGAGCAACAGTAAAGCGTGCGCAGGCAGATTGGCCTCTGATCGGAAGGGAATAAAAAAATGTGCAAATCAGTTTAGCAGCGTGCCTTTGACAGATTGCATCTGACAGAAAAGTCCAACTCAAAATATTCGTTGTGCTCCACGAACATTTAATCTGCGGGAAACCTTTCGCTCGCCAAAAATGTTTTTGATCCGGTGGCTAAAGTTGAAAGGGCACGGACGTTGGTTGCCGCAATTCGACCAGGAGCCACACAGGCCAGAAATGTACCCGTAATTACCCGCATGTCGGACCAGAAAGTGGCCCGGCACATATAGCGCGCATCGATCTGCGCCTTCAGAGGTTTGATTCGCTGGTGATAAAACTGGTCAAGATTGTCCGGTTGCACATGTCTCAATAACTTCTCCTCATAGCGGAAGGCAAGCGTTGCTGCACCAGTGATTCCGGGCCGATAGGGCATGTTGACGATGGCTGCGTATTGCGGCAACTTCGGCCTGGGACCTACCAGGCTCATCTCCCCGCATAGAATGTTATAGAACTGTGGGAGTTCATCGAGTTTAAGCCTTCGCAGCCAGCGGCCTACTCCAGTAATGCGTCGATCTCCGTCTCTTGTTAGCCAAGGTCCGAAGCATTTTTCGGAAGCCATTGCCATAGTGCGGAATTTGTAAATGCCAAACTACGCCCTTTCCGGCCTACGCGATTCTGCACAAAGAGTGAAGGTCCATGCGAGGAAAGACGCACAAAGAGAGCGATCACGAGCATCGGAAGAGCGAAAATTACGAGGGTAAGAGAAGAAACCAAAATGTCCAGCAGGCGCTTGGAGCGGGACAAACTCCAGGTGCTTGCAGGTGGGTTCTCGATTAGCCCTTTCCGAGCAGGCGCGGTTGAAATGGGTTGCATCAAGACAGGGAGGAGCGAAGGCGATTCAGCGACAGTGTTCGGATCAATCGCTCGATTGGACAGTTGCATGGACACAAACCTCGACGGATGTAACCCGGGTATTGATGAATAAGCTGCTCGAAAGAAGCCTGGCCTGATGCTGCCTTTCCAAGGAAGCTCTACATGCAATTAGCAACATCGGTCATTAACTAATCTTCGCTTTGATTTGTGTGGACAACGCGGGCGGCAGGCTAAATAGAAAGATGGATCGAACCCAAATGGAACAGGTCCCGTAATCGAACATTGATGAGTTAGTTTTAATGAATAGCCTATGCGACGTAATCAGGTTGCATGTCAAGAGCAATCTTCTTTCACTACAAAAGAACAAACTGCTTACCTTGCGGAATTAAGATCGTGCAAGGCAAGCAGTTTGGTTGGAGCGGAGTAAGTTACTACTTGAGGGAGTTGGCCAGCAGTGCGTCCATGGAGTAGCCGGAGATGAACTGGCTCCATCCTAAAATCTGGCTCAAAGTCGAAGGCCGTACGTTCTTTTCTGGCACGACGATCGAATCGCCTGGGTAGAGACGGAGTTTGTCAAAGCTCGAGGAGGCGAAGATCGACTGGCCCGCCTCACGAGGAGTGACCGTTCCGTTGGCACGCAGAATGAAGGCTCTTCTGCAATCTGCCTCGCGGCTCGTTCCGCCGGCCCAATGAAGATAGTCGGCAACCGTGTTTTTTCCGTGATAAAGAAATGCGTTCTGGTTGTAGACAGCTCCAATGACCTGGACAGTGGCGGGCATGTTCGGCACCACCAGACGGTCGCCGTCCTCAAGGGAAAGGTCCGGCAAGGCACTCTCGCCTGAGCTTTGCGGTCCCAATTCCAGCACCACTCTTCCGGTTGCACGAACCTGGCGAAGCCCCGCAATCAGATCGTGGTTGATAGATGATGCCTGCATCTGTTGCATGGGACTTGTGACGGCACTTGCCTGGTTGATCGAGTTACGTTCCATTTGATGCGCGATTCGATCGACGTATTCATCTAACCGCTTCTGCTCGAGCACTTGTGTACTCTTGCGAGTAAACTCAGCACCATAGAGGTAGGCATTGGCAGTCAACCCTCCGGCGCGGTGAACAAGCGAACGCAATGTCTCGCCGGCGCCGACGCTGTAGATGCCTCCATGCGTGAATTCTCCCTCGAGGCGCACATACTTGGTTTGCTCATCGAGAGGCGGATGGATATCCTCCTGGGAGAATATGGTTACCACATCGCCCGGCTTCAGTTCGAGGTCCTGCGACGAGTCGTGATCGAGCACCAGCTTGCCCAGGTTGAAAGGAATCAGTGCGGTGGTCATAGCTACCGGGTTTAGTCGCTCAATGACGGCGTAGTTCCAATCTGTTTGCGCTCCGGGACTGACCACGGCCGCAGGCTTTTCAATCTCCTTTTCGTTTTCAGCAGGTGGAGCAAGCTCCGGCGCCGGCAAACCCAACTGGGTCCGCCGCCACCAGTAGCCGCGTGTTACCAGTGCATCGCGGTCTGGCATCAATTCGCTCAGCCGCATTCCTTCATGCCAGCGAAAGCGTCCGGGGTTGGCCACCGACCCGCGCAAGGTGATTGTCTCCCGATAAGTGGAAACGATGGGATCAATGCGAACAATGTCGCCGTCTTCCAGCTGTGTCGCCAAACCCGCCGCATCGGCTGCCAACTCAAAGGCGTGGCGGCGCGCGTGGTCTTCGATGCGTTCCACTGACAAGCGCGAACCGTAGGCAATTGCCGTTCTGCCTCCGGCCGCGTCGAGCAGTTGTTCGATCGGCTCCTTGCCGCGCAGCTCGTAGATGCCAGCCTGGCGTACGCTGCCCAGCAGCGCCACCTGCGACCCCGCAGCGGGAATGTAAAGCACGTCACCCGGCTGCAGTTCGACATCGCCGGTCTTGTCGCCCTTCACCAGGAGCGCATAGAGATCGAAGTCCGTAACCACGTTGCCCTTGCGCTTGAGCAGAACGTGGCGCATGGATCCAGCTGCGGAAGGCCCGCCGCTTGCGAATACCGCATTCACCAGCGTACTGAGCGCGCTGACCGTGTACTCTCCCGGCCGATGTGCGCGACCGGTTACATATATCTGTATGGAATGGATTTCGCCCATGTCCACGCTGATCTCAAAGTTGCGATAGACCCGTTCCATTGCATTGCGCAAATGGCCGGGGATGGCGGAAAAGGGCAGTCCGGCAACATGAACGTTACCGATCTTGGGAAGGTAAATTTCTCCTTCGCGGCTGACCCGCAAATTAACGCTGAAGTTCACCTGACCCCAGATTCGGATTCGCAGCTCATCATTGGTGCCGACGACCAGATTTCCTGGTGCGGGCCCTTGATCGAGAGGGCCAAACGATGTCGGCGGTGTGTTGAAAAGGCTAGCTCCGTAAACAGGTAGTGTCTCACCCGTTGATGCGGCAACAAACCGCTGAAATTCGGTGAGCGCCTCAGGCTGCGAGGGCACGCCGCCGTGAAGACCCTTTGAATTGCCCAGACTACCTTCTGTGTGGCTTTCGCCGCCATTGAGACTCCCGATGGCTGATGCCTCGGTGACACCGTCCGCTCTTGGCGATTCCACTGGTGCGCTCTCATTGATGTTTACAGGCGCGGATGGTTCCTTGGTTGCGCCGGGAGAAATTGGAAGATTAGGACAGCCGAGTGCATCCGGATTGGCTCCCCCAGGGCATTGCGCGTATAACGCGAAAGTTCGAAAGCAAAGTGCTCCCGCGACGGCAATCCAGAGGAGAGTGGCGCGAAGATAGCGTGAACGGGCAAATAAAGGGTTTCTCATAGATGCCTTATTGTTTCCCCATTCATTGTGGGTATTGAAGTGGAAAAGGCAGTACTGGAGAAGCAACGTCCCGAAATTGAACAGTCTAATGAGTCTCTTCCCATAATTGATTTACTGCCCCCCCTGTTTTTTGGATTCGCTATTTGCGCACCTCTCTCGCGCCGCTACTCTGGATTCAGTTTCACGAGTAACTCGCAGGGGAGTTCATTTCCAGGTAAGCGAGCCTTGTGCGTCAAGGCAGGCAACTGCAGTCGCCACCACAGCAAAGCTGGGAGTGGGCATCAAGTCCACAATGGGATGTACACTGCGCTCCCGACCAATTGAATTCATCCATGAGGAAGGTTTACGTGCCCACAGCAGAATACGAATCCGTCACTCTCACTTCCAATGCAATCCACGGTTCCATGCCGCCTTTGCTGCGGATTGCAATGAAATGGAAAAGGCTGATCTGGATCACGATGGTTGCAACTATTGTGATGGCATGTGCGGTCGCGTTGTTGCTGCCCAAACATTACACGGCCACCGTGGTCTTGTTGCCGCCTCAACAGAGCGGGTCAACAGGATCGGCGATGATGGCGCAACTGAGCAACCTGGGAGCCATGGCCTCGGCGGCCGGCAGCATGAGCATCAAGAATCCGAACGATCAGCAAGTTGCGCTGCTCAAGAGCCGCACGGTGGAGGATGCGATTGTCGAGCGCTTTCATCTGCAGGCGCTCTATCACCGAAAATATTTATCCACGACGCGCAAACATTGGGAAAGGAAAACGAAGCTCGACAGCGGCTTGAAGGACGGCCTGATCCGACTCTCGGTAACAGATCAAGATCCTCGCCGGGCAGCGGATCTTGCCAATGGGTGGGTTGAAGAATACCAACGATTCACCGCTAAGCTTGCCATCACCGAGGCGTCGCAGCGAAGGCTGTTCTTCGAGCGGCAGTTAAGCGCCGCGCACGAGGATCTGGTGCATGCCGAAGAGGATATGAAACAGACCGAGCAGCGTACGGGTGTGATTGAGATCGAAGGCCAGGCCCGCGCCATGATTGCGTCGGCTGCTGTTTTGCGCGGTCAGCTTGCTGCCAAGCAGGTCGAGATCAGGGCCATGCGCGAGTTTGCCGCCGATCAGAATCCGGACCTGTTACGCGCCGAACAGGAGTTGGCCGGCATCGAGGGGCAGTTATCCGCGATGGATGCGGCAAACGATCGCGGCACAGGCGACCTGATCGCGCCCAAGGGAACGTTTACGCAAGCAGGTCTGGACTATGCGCGCGCCATGCGAGAGGTGAAGTATCGCGAGACCATTCAAGATTTGTTGACGCGCCAATATGAAGGGGCGCGCGTGGATGAAGCGCGGCAGGGTGCGCTGATACAGATCGTCGATCCGGCTGTCGTCCCAGACCGGCCCACACCTTACCGGCTCTGGGTTGTGTTCGGAGCTCTGTTCGCGGCTCTGCCGCTGGCATTGCTTACGGCCTGGACAGCCGAAGTTCTGACAATCTTACAACATACCCGGCGTCGTATGGGTTCATGGGCCGCCGCACTCGAACAGGTGACTGCGGGAGTGTGGCAATGAGAATGCGGAGGGCTTTGGGGCTGGATGGTGCGGTTGCCTATACCTTTCTGGCGCGGATTGTGAACATCGTGGGCAGCACCGGGACAGTACTGCTCATTGTGCGATTCCTAAGTCCCGTCGAGCAGGGTTACTATTACACATTGCTCAGCCTGGTCTCGCTGCAGATGGTATTCGAGTTGGGCTTCTCCTTTGTGATTCAGCAGCTGGCCGCGCACGAATGCATTCATCTGGAGGTGAAGGCAGACGGCAGTGTAACTGGCGATCGCGTCGCCCATGCGCGTCTGGCTTCCGCGCTGCAACTCAGTTTGCGCTGGTATACGTTGGCCGCGGCGGCAATGGGACTGCTTCTCGCGCCGCTGGGGATATTTTTTTTCTCTCGTCATGCGGCGTCGGGTCCGGTTCAGGTTGCCTGGCTGGGACCGTGGCTCACCGCGGTCATAGCTTCTGCCATGGGGTTGTGGTGCATGCCCTTCTACTCCTTTCTGGAGGGATGCGGGCAAGTGCGCGCAGCGGCCGCGATGCGGCTGCGCCAGTCCACCGCCGCCTCTGTGCTGGCCTGGTCAGCCCTGCTGTTGCACCATGGGCTTTACGCGCCGGCTCTGGTGATTGCGGGCCAGGTGGGCACGGGACTTTTCTTTCTCTCTACGCACCGCCATTTGCTGGCGGCATTGCTGCGCCATCCAATTCGTGAAGCTGCCATCCACTGGACTCGCGAGATATGGCCCTTTCAGTGGCGCATCGCCGTTAGTTGGATGTGCTCCTACTTCACCATGCAGGTCATGATTCCAATCATCTTTTCCCTGCGTGGCCCAGTAGAAGCAGGACAGATGGGCATGTCGCTCAGCATCACGGGCTACATGACAAGCCTGGTGCTGCCATGGATCTCGACCAAGGCTACGCCTTTCGGACGCATGATCGCACGGCGCGAGTTCCAGGGGCTTGACCGGATGTTTCTGCGCACCCTGGGCCAATCCATGGCCGTCTTCGGCGTGATTGTGCTTGCCGCTTGCAGCGTTGCCGCGCTGCTGCCGGCAGTGGCGCCCCGGCTAGCCGTGCGCATGGTGTCGCCGCAATTGTTCGCGGTACTGGTGCTGGCGGCCGGCGCCAACTGCGTAGTGCAGAGCATGGCCATATTGTTGCGCTCATTCAAGCGAGAGCCGTTTCTAGTGCAATCGCTTGTTGTCGCCTCGCTCACGCTGCTACTGGCCGCGTTGACGGCGGCTCGATGGGGCAATGCCGGCGTCACCCTCAGCTATTTGGCCGCCACTGCGGGCATCGCCTTGCCTTCCGCATTTACGATTTTTTTACGCGCCCGCCGGGTATATCTGGCCATGAGCCCGCTGGCCGTGAGCGGAGGCAAGGCAGCGTGAGCGCTCTCTCTCCATGCCCGATCCCGACCGGCGCGCTTGCTCAACGGCTGCCGGAGATGACAGCGATAGAGACACCCGCCCGGTGGCGTGGATGGCTGCTGTGCCTTCTGCTTGCGGTGTTATTTACGCCCTCGGTCAGACTCCCAGGCCATATCCCGCTTCGTATCGACGATCTGCTGGTATTCGGCGCGGGCGGAATCCTTGCAGCAAAATGGCTTTTAGGGCTGCCAACCCCCAAGCTGGACAGAGTCACTTTGTATACCGCTTTCGTCGTGGGAACGATTCTCCTGTCGACGCTAAACGCTCCTGATGGCCTTGAAATAACCTCCAAGGAGTATCTTGACTGCCTGCGTCCATTGAAGTTCTTCCTCGTTTACTGGCTTGTACGGGACTGCAACCCGGCAACCTCGCTACGCACATTTATTCGAACGATGTCGATTGCGTCGTTCATCCTGCTCGGAATCGTCTGCATTGAAATGTTCTTTGCGAGAACCGCGCCGGGAGGCTTCGTGGTGCAATTCTTCTCGCTCTTCACGGAAAAGTCCCCGGACCTGCTGCTGGACATGATGGCGACGAGGCCGTATGCAACGTTCAATACACCGCCGGACCTGGGCTATGTTGCCTGCGTATGTCTCTTTGCCGGACCATTGATTCAATCTCTCCGCAAAAGAAGGATTTTTGTTGTAACCTTCTTTCTCATTCTCCTGATCACCACAACCAGGATGCTGCTCTTCAGCATGCCGCTTCTGTTGATCCTGCAGGCCTTGCTCGGAAAAAAGACGGCCAAGGACGCAATGAAGCGATTGCGCGTGAGCCTGTCTCTCATCACCGTAGCAGGCGCTTCTTCCGTGGTCCTGCTTCCCATGATCAGCCCCCAGGCCTCCGAGTTTACGCAAAGCATGATCACGGCATTCGCCAGCGGTGACACCAGGAATGAGGACAGCATTGAAACGCGGTTGGAAAATCTGTATCTCGTCGATTACACATGGACGCACGAGCCTCTTTTCGGGGTGGGCTCGCGCTCCCTACTTCCTGATTTCGTGGACAGTGAGTATATTTTGACCTTTCACCGTTACGGACTCTTCGGACTTACGGCCCTGTTGCTCTTCTATCCGCTGGGGTTTGGGTTGGCGCGGCAAGTCGCAGGAGAAAATCAAGCGCTCTATCAATTCGCCGTCCTGGCACTGGCAACAACATTTTTGAGCGGAGTTACGCTGGGCTCGCTGGATAACAGCAGGACGGGAGTGTTAGCTTTCATCATCCTTGGGATAGTCCGGGCAACCAAAGACCACCAACTTCGTAATGGAAAGCTTCTGACGCCTTCCATTGTCTGAATGATATCCGCAACACCTGCTTTCGTGAGGAGGAAGTGAGTTGCCACACACAGTGCTGTCGATTGTTTCAACTTTGGCTCGTCGCGGGCCGATGAACGTGTTGATGAGTCTTATCCGCCATCTCGATCCGCTCCAGTATCGGGCAGTTATCGCTACGCTTTCTCCTGAGCCGGCCGATAGCCTCATCGACGAGTTTCGCTCCCTTGGGGTGCCTGTCAGGCAGATGAAACTATCGCGCGCCGGAGCCTTTTTGTCCGGGGCGCGAGGGTTGCGCAGACTGGTGTCAGATGTGCAGCCGGACCTCATTCATACCCATGGGCTTCGGGCAGACGTTCTGGCGGCGAAAGCGGGATTGGAATGTCCCATCGTTTCCACGCTCCATTGCGATCTTCCTGAGGACTACGGGTTTGCCTATGGGCGCCGTCTCGGCGCACTGGTGGCAATCCGCCACTTTGCGGCGCTCAAGCGTTTCAATCATGTGATTGCCGTTTCCGAAAGCGTTGCAGATACGGCATTGCGATGGGGCATAGCGACAGACTCGATCCCAAACGGTGTTGACCTCGGCGAGTATTGTCCTCCTCGGGATTTGAATCAAATGCGGGCACTTCGGGCGCATTTCGGGTGGCCGTCCGAAGCCGTGATTGTGCTGCATACGGGATCGCTGAGCAGACGCAAGAATCCGGTCGATGTTGTGAGCGGATTTAGCGCCTCTGAGTTATCCAGGCGCGGCATGCTGGTTTTCGCCGGTGGTGGGCCGCTCAGAGCCGAGTGTGAGCAAGCGGCAGGCGCCGCAACCAATATCGCCTTCCTTGGCAAGCGAAAAAATATTCGCGAGCTGTTACAGGCAGCCGACATCCTCATCTCGGCTTCCAGTTCGGAAGGACTCCCGATGGCGCTGCTTGAGGGCTGCGCGAGTGGAATTCGAGTATTGGCAACGGATATTCCTCCGCACAGGCGCATTCAGCAGAGCTTTCCGGATCAGGTGCAAATCTTTGGCGATGGAAATCCGGATGCTGTCTGTGCAGCTCTGGACAGCATTCCAAATGAGCGCAGGCAACAAAGATTCTTTCCGGCGCCGTCCGCGCTGGAGACGATTTCCGGCCGCAGGATGTCGAGTCAATACCAGGAACTCTATTCCAGCATTTTGCAATCCACAAGTTATGCAATCTCAAGCCCAGGAAAGATGGTGCCATGCCAATGAAGCTATCGGTGTTGATGTCGGTTTACCACAAGGAATCTTCAGTTAATTTGCGCCAGTGCCTGGACAGCCTTGTGGCCCAGACTCTGCCGGCCGATGAGGTAGTCATTGTCGAAGACGGCCCGTTGGGTGAGCCGCTGAAGGCAACCATCGCGGCATTCAGAAATATCTTGCCTATCGTCTCGCTGCCCTTGCCGGCCAATGTAGGCCTGGGTGCGGCGTTGCGTGTCGGCCTTTACCTGTGCCGGGGAGAGTACGTGGCGCGTATGGATTCAGACGACATCTGCGTGCCGGAGAGATTTCAGAAGCAGGTGGACTTTCTGGAACGCAACCGGGAGGTGGATGTGGTTGGCAGCGCGATCGCGGAGTTTGAACAAGACTGCTCGGCTCCGCAATCGATTCGGCTTTTGCCCGCGGCAGATTCGGCCTTGCGGCGTTTTGCGAAGTACCGGTCTCCGATGAACCATGTGACTGTCATTTTCCGCAAAGCCTCTGTCGTGGCCGCGGGCAACTATGAAGCCTGCCGCTGCTTTCAGGACTACCACCTGTGGGCCAGAATGTTGGCGCTTGGTTACCGTCTGCACAACATGAATGAGATCCTGGTCTACGTTCGCTGTGGGAACGGGATGCAGGACCGCAGGGGAGGTCTCGCCTACCTGAAAGAGGAGATCCATTTCCAGGCGTATCTGCGCACGATGGGTCTGCAGGATATTGCCGGATCCTTCTTGAACATCCTTATGCGCGGGCCAATCCGCCTTGCGCCAAACTCCGTTCGTTCCCTGTGCTACAGCTTGTTTCTGAGAACCTCGCCGACGACTGCTCAGAGGGTGATGTGATGAACGGCTGTGAAAGTCATCAATTAGCTTTGCCTTGGTGACAGCTTCAAACACGCAGCACCTGTACGCCCTTTCGCTCAAACGCTGCCACGGTCTCATCTGTTGTGCCGTTATCGGTAATCAACATATGAATATCTGTTGTCGGGCAAATTCGCCAGCCGCCGGTCACGGCAAACTTGCTGTGATCGACTACTGCAATTCTCCGTCGCGAGACACTGACCAGCGCCGAGTTGAGATCAGCCTCATCGGAGCTGAAACAGGTGGCGCCCCACTGCGGATCGAGGCCATCCGCGCCAATAAAGAGTGTATGAACCATGATCTGTTTCAAGCTCTCAATCGCCGTGGGACCAATCAGGGAAAACCAGTCCCCATGCAGATGGCCTCCGGTGACAAAGACATTCAGGTCTTTGCGCTTCGACAGTTCCATAGCGATATTGACTGTATTTGTGACCACTGTGATATTGCAATTAATGGGAAGACATCGAACCACTTCAGTGGTTGTAGTGCCAGGAGTAAGCGCAATGGTCTCGCCGGCTCCGACCAATGCCGCGGCAGCTCTGGCGATGCGGCGCTTTTCGTCAGCGAACTTCTCAACCTGTGCCTGGAAAGAGCGGTCATCGCGGAAGGGTTCGTAAAACAATGGTTCGATGGAGACAGCTCCGCCATGCGTTCTGCGCAGTCGCCCATCTTTTTCCAGAACGTCAAGGTCCCGCCGGGTGGTGACAACCGAGACTGCAAATCGGGAACTCAATTCATCCACAGAAACAGAACCTGTTTCCTGGAGGATTTCAAGGATTGTCTGGAGTCGTAACGATTGCTTGTCCGATAGCGCGCTGCCGGCAGCATTTCCTCCAAAAGCCTGAGAAGTCACGGATGAATTTCGCTTTGACACGCTCAATTGCCTCGCATGCATACCATCATGTTTCTTTGTTCGCTTGAACATAGAGACGGCTGTATAGTATGTATTATTGCCGCTTTGGCGGGCGATGGGAAGTTTTTGCGAATTTCACCGTCGCCCGGCCGCGCAATCTGAGGCCGGTATTGAGCGCTTGCGCAGAATTCGCTTCCCAGGACGTTAAGGTCGAATGGCTGGCCGGCATCATGCGTGGCGCTGCCGTTCAGCAGAGTAAAAAGACGCTGAGCGAGATGGCCGGACTCTTTCACGATGAAAATGCGTTGCGCTCGATGGATGAGAGCACGGTCGTTTACCGCGTCCAGTGGGCCGAGCCGGTTCCTCCCGGTACCGTGGGCGGGCTCTTCTGGGGCTCGACGACCATTGCGCCGGGGCGCGTCGGCGATGAATACTTCATGACTCACGGACACTACCATCTGAAGCGCGATCGCGGCGAATACTACGGCGTCATCAGCGGCAAAGGCGTGCTGGTGATCATGGACGAAGATCGCGCCACCAGAACCGAAGTAATGTTTCCCGGCAGTTTGCACTACATTGCCGGCTGCAATGCGCATCGCGTCATCAATACCGGTGAAGAACCATTGCTCTTCTGGGCGTGCTGGCCAAGCGACGCCGGCCATGACTACGCAACCATCAAAACCCAGGGTTTTGGCGCGCGCGTTCTTTATCGCAATGGAGGTCCGGTTGTGATTCCGGCGTGATAAGCGCCGGATTTTGAATCCCCTTCTATGCCGTTCGATCCCCAACTCGCGGTGCAGCTTAGCGCCGGACCGCTGGCATTTGAATACGGCCGGGATGTTTTCGGCCCGCTTCCGGAGCTGCGCAGTCTGGATGCCATTCGTTATAGCCTGCTGTCTCCGTCTGCAACGGCCCCGATCCTGTCTATTGCATCGCCATGGATGTTGGGCGGAATGAACATGCTGAGACACTGCGGCAGCGAATGTTGCTTTTCGGGGTAGTGGCATATGAAAAAGGCAGGCTGGGCGATGAACCGGTTCGCAGCCAGGGACATGTGCATGCCATCGCTCCCCACTGTGGATGGTCTACTCCGGAACTTTTCGAGATTTGGCAGGGCAACGCCATCATCTATGCGCAGGAGACGGCGCTTGACCGGCCCGGGCGCTGCATTGCCATCGTGGCCAAACCAGGAGACAAAATCGTCATTCCGCCGGGGTGGGCACACTCGCGTCATCAACAGCAACCCGAAACCAGGATGGTCTTCGGCGCCTGGTGCGACCGGCAATATGGGTTCGTATATGATGGCGTACGCGCGCATCGCGGCTTGGCCTGGTTTCCCCTGCTGCGGAATCATGGCATCGAGTGGCAGCGGAATTCTTCCTATGCACCGATCCGATCTGGTCTGCCGGTCCGCGCGCTCTTATCCTGAACTTGGCGTATCGGACTCGTTGCCCATCTATGAACAGTTCGCCCAGGATCCGGCTCGAATGCAGTGGGTTTCGGAGCCTTCCCTGGCAGGGAAGTCTCTGGGAAACATTTGAACCCTGAGCGGTTGGTTAGCGAATTCGAGTTAAATACCATACAGTCGGCGATTCTGCAGTCGGCTCTTGCCGATCATTGCTTTGGCCATGGCATCTGAACGGCCTTGGGAAAGTAAATCCAGGTCTCGCTCGGCAACTTCTTCACATCCAGGGTATTGCAAACGTAGGTGAAAACCAGCGATCCCGGATCCTCGAACTCCGGGTGCTCCTTGCCTGCGTAGCAAAACGTATCACGGTCATATTCGGCGAAGGACGGCTGCAACTCAGGAATGTGATAAATCACCTCTCCATCGTTCCAGGGGCCGGTAAGGGAAGGCGATTCCCGCAACAGCACTTTGTCTGAAAAGCCGGCAGGATCCACGAGAATAGCAATCCATTTTCCCAGATCGGGATGCCAGCGAACGGACATTTCAGTGCTTCCGGCCTCCATCACATGCTTTGCATTGTGTGGGTCGAATCCCTTTCGCCAAGTGTTGTCTGCCGCCAGGTATTCGAGATTCTGTCGCGGATCGTTCAAGCCTTTGAGAGGAATTCTGGTCAGCAAGGCGGGCCTGCTGCCTGCTTCGTAGAGGGCAAAGATGTAGGCATAATCGCCTTCAATCACTGCACTGGCAGAGGGGTACGCTTTGGCTCCGTCCGCGACCAGCGGGAAGTACTGTACCTTCCACCTTTGTGCATCGCGGCCAAGTCCCGTCACTTTTGCCAGGTCGGTTCCGCAGGTCTCGAACCCCAGGGACATCGATGAGGTCTTGGGCAGATTGCGGACACACAGCAAAGTGACCCATAAGCTCTTGTCGTAAAAGAATCCATCCAGGGCCCAGTACCAGGTATTGGCGTGCTGTGCGGTAAAAAAGTCCTTCGCCTGCCCGCTGGAATCGCGGCGAATCACATAATGAAGTGTCGGTGCGCCGCTCTTATCGCAGGATGAAATTCCAATACTGTTTCTAACCATCACCGGATCGCCGTTGGAACCAAGCGCTCGATTCTTTCCAAAGAGCGTGTCGCCAAAGATCCAAACATCGCGCCCATCGGGCAGTGGAATGGAATACGCGGCATCGGCGCCCTGCCAGTTCGGGTTCAGCAGAAACGATGGCACGCAACTACGTTTGTTGCCCGCCAAGGCATATCCCGGCAGCAGAGACACACAAGCCAAAAACAAAATTGCCGTCCATCGAACCAATGCGCGTGTTTGCTTGCTCTGCATACCTTGCCTTCAAAGAGAGTGAAAGAACAGCACTATCTGCCAGGAAAATGGCTTGCTTCGCCACGGCAAAAAGTACCGAAGTAGCTGTTGAAAGAAATTCAGCGCGGCCGGCATAGTGGCAGCCGGCCGCGCTGGGGATGCCGCGCTTCAGAACAGGAACTTGACAGAGAATTGCGTTTGACGCGCAGTTCCATTGCCAATTTGGTTTGTGTCGGCGCCGGCTATGGTTGCGCTTGCAACTCCGAATCCTTTCCACTGACCGTTGCTTTCTTGATAGGGTGTGTTGGGCGTGCAGTCCGCCGACGTGGCGTTGGGATAGGATACCGGCGCTGCAAATACCGGTATCTATGTTGGAGAAGTTGGGATGGTTGAGGATATTGAAGATATCCGCTCGGAATTGCATCTTGAGCTTATCGGTGATGACAAAATTCTTCATCGTGGAAAAGTCCCACTGGAAGAATCCCGGGCCGCGAATATAGTTGCGGCCGATGTCGCCCAGAGTGGTAGGATCGCCCCACACTCCGTCGAATCCCGGTTCGAGGGCAAATGCGTCGATGTTGTAGCTCGAATTGGGCCAACTGGCATTGGGGACTTTCAAGGGCACGCTTGCATTGCGATTGGGCCGCATGTAATTGCCGAAGAACCCGTTGGTGACCTCGACGTTTTGCGCCAGGCCGGTGCGGGTCTGGATAATGCTGGATAACTGCCAACCGCCCAGCGTTTCCTGCTCCAGCCGGCTGTGGCCTTTCAGCAAGGGCAGGTCGTAGAGGGCGCTGACGGTGAAGTTATGCCGCGTATCCCAATCACCGCTGCCAGTGTCGAGAGATGGCTTGAACGGGTCGGAGAATCCGGCGAAGACGTTGACCTCGTCGTCGATTTCATGCGACCAGGTGTAGTTGGCTTCGAGGGTGAGGTGCTGGTAGTTCCTCCGCAACTGCGCCTGCAGGGCGCTGTATTTGGAAAAGAGAACATTGGGCAGGTAGTTTTCGTTCTGATAGGGCGAGCCGGGAGAGAGAATCCTGTTTACGTTGGTGTTGGGATTGGAGGGATTGAGATTGACTCCCTGAAAAGCTACGCCGGCCTGCGTATGCTGCACCTTGTTGCCGGTGTAATTGACTGTCAGGATCGTATTCTTCGCAAAATTTCTTGCTGGATGCCGAAGAGCCAATTCGTCGAATACGGATCCTTCGGGTTGGTCGGGAAGATAATATACGTTCTCGTTGACTGGCCAGCAAGCGGCGGATTCAGTGTCGGATAAGAGATGGATGGGATTGTGCCGCCGAAGATGGTGAGATTGAAGAAGGTGTCGGAGATGGTTGCATTCGCGGGCACGTTGTCTGCCAGCGTGTTGGGTGAGGGCTGCATGGGCATATAGAACAGCCCGCCGTAGCCGTGAATGACCGTCTTCCCCTTGCCAAATGGGTCGTAGGCAAAGCCGATGCGGGGAGCAACGTCGATTCTTGAGGCGCTGTACGCGCTCTGCCCCAGCGGACCGAAGCTCTGTGTCGCATAAATGAATTGCTGCTGGTCGCCGTGGGCTACGTTCCAGGTGGTGTTGTAGTCATAGCGAAGGCCCAGGTTGACCGTAAGGTTGTGGTTCACCTTCCAGTCATCCTGCCCATAAACATCCCAGTTGGAATCATCGTTGCCGATCGATCCCTGGGGTTCCGTATTCTGGGTTAATGCGAACGGGAAGTTCGTTTCCAGGCTGCCAAAGCTGTAATATCGTAAGATTCGAGCTGATGCAGCCAGGTATTAAGCCGGTTGAGACGGATCTGCACGCCGCCCCTCAGCGTATGAGCTTTCAGCGTTTTGGTCACGTTGTCAAATAATTCATACTGCGTATTCGCGTTGTTCTGGTTGAAGCTCTGCGCTCCCGGCAACGCACCGAGATTAACGAAGAAGCTCGAAATCGAAAAATAAGGAGTGCCGGTGTCCGACGCCGTATTGGAATGGAAGCGGTTGGACGCCACGCTGAATTCATTGAGCAGCGTCGGGCTAAAGATGTGGGTTTCATCGATCTTTGTCAACTGCGTTCTGAGCGCCTGGGGTGAAACCTGCCCCTGGGCGTTGCCATAGGTATACGTAGTGAGAGAGTCGTTGATGTTATAGCGGAACATCAGGCTGTCGTTATCGCTGATGTGATAATCGAGCCTGATCGAGCCGGTATTTTCCGAAAGAATGTCTGGAAAATTTGTGGGCGTGATGACCAGGTCGTACGTCCCGTTGTCAGGGTAACCGGTGTCGTAATCGCAAGTTGCCGTTGTCGAACCCAGCCCGCAGCCCGCGGGAAGGGGAGCCATCATCGCCGCGATGGGCGCCATCGAAGGGGCGAACTGCGAGCGAACATAGGCGCTCGCCACCTCGTATTGGGGCTCGGGGTTCGTCAGGTGCGTCCTGTCTCCCTCGTAGTTCACGAAAAAGAAGAGCTTCGATCTGTAGAGGGGGCCGGCGAGGTTGCCGCCGAACTGGTTGAGCTTCAGGGGAACTTTCGGACCCGGTTGCAAAGTAATCCCTGGCGTCCAAAGCATCGTTGCGGAGGAATTCAAACAACGTGCCGTGGTAGTTATTGGTACCGGACTTGGTGATGATGTTCATCTGCGGTCCCAGCGAGAAGCCGCTTTGGGCGCTGTAGCCGCTGTTGGCAAAGTCGATCTCCTGGATGCTGTCCACGCTTGCGCGCGTGATTTTCGCGGCTTCCTGGCCCTCGGTCTCAAGAAAGCCGTTCACGTCGCCGCGGCTCGATGATTGGCCGTCGAGCCTGATATTCAATCCGGCAAAAATGTTATCCAATCCGTTCACGCTGCCCTGGAAGTATGACGTCGAGCCTACGGACCCCGGAGAGATTTCAAGAAATGAGCTCACGTCTCTGCCATTGACGGGTAGATTGCTCACCTGAGTGGAGTCCAGAGTGGTGCCCGCAGTGCTTGAAGAGGTATCGACTGTCGTGATTGTGCCCGTGACCTCGACGGAGACATTGGCCGCCGCGACTGTCAGGGTCAGGTTAACGCGCACTATCGCGCCCACATTCAATACCAGATCCTGGGATGTGGCCTTGCCGAAGTTGGTCGCGGTGGCTGAAACCACGTAGTGCCCAAATGGCAACGCGGAAGCAGAAAAACTCCCGCTGCTGTCAGTAAAGATAGACGTCTGGATTCCCGTTCCCGAGTTGGTAATTGTTACCGCGCTGTGCGGGATGATGGCTCCCGTTGGATCGGAGACCGTTCCATTAATCGTGCCGGTGTCGAATTGAGCCGCAACCGGCAGCGCAAACACCGAACAGATGAACAGCAGCATGGCGACAAGGCGCCTTGAGGTTAGATCGTGCGCTCTGCGCGCTTTTTCAAACAAACCAGCCATTTCACTCCTCCTTGAATTATTTCCGCCACAGGACATATTTCCACGCGGTTGAGTATAGGGATGGGAATATACGCTGTCAAGCTAATTCGGTCATTATTGTCTACTAAAAATGCACAAAAGGTTTATTCGGATGGTCGAATGGTGATAAAACGCACATAATTTATTGACAACGCTCCATGCCGCGACGTATACGTATTGTGGATCAAGATCATGAGGAACACACCTAAGATTTCCTTCCGGAAGGCAATCCGGCGTCGTCTTCTGACATCAGCGCCCCAGCGGCATTCCCCCATTGAATTGCGCGGTAGGCAAAGATTTTCCGGAGCACATGCATGACACGAACGTCTAATTACGATAAGTTACCAACCATTCATGCAGGAGACGAGAAGGATTGCCTCAGGGGCTGGGATGAGATCGGCAACGCGCTGCTGGCCAGCCTGCCGTATTCCGGAGGCGTAATCTGCGTGGAGTGCTATCCGGGCGCATTTGTAGACCGCATTGAAAACTCGCTGCGCAGAGTTCTCGCGCCCTGTGATGTTCTCCGCACTTCGGAACTGTTGAAAGACCCGGATGAGATTCGCACCGTCCTTGCGCCCTACCTCGGCAATGACCCTGTCTTCGGCCGCATGAACGGCATTGCAATCCAGGATTACTTCGATGCGGCCCGCCTGGAGAGAGCCCGCCGGCAGATTTCGAGCCACCGCGCCAGGCGCATGCTCGTCATTGGAGTTGGAGCATCACTCCTCTGTGACCGTCCCGCATTAATCGTCTATGCGGATATGGCGCGCTGGGAAATCCAGCAACGCTGGCGAAAAAAAGAGATTGGAAACCTGGGTCTCGACAATGTAGACGACACCATCGGCGTTAAATATAAATGCGGATTTTTTGTGGAGTGGCGGGCCGCGGACCGCTTGAAGAAGACGCTGTTGCCGCGGCTCGATTTTCTCCTCGATACCAATGCCCCCTTAGTCCCCAAGATGATCACTGGCGACATTTTTCGCCGCGCACTGCGCAGCGTGTCGCAAAGACCTTTCCGCGTAGTTCCTTATTTCGATCCCGGGCCGTGGGGCGGTCACTGGATTGAAGATATCTGTGATCTTCCGCGCGACCGCCCGAATTATGCCTGGGGTTTTGACTGTGTACCGGAAGAGAACAGCCTGCTTCTCGGCTTCGGCGACACGCGGGTGGAAATTCCGGCCATCGATCTGGTCTTCGCGCACCCACATGAACTGCTTGGAGAGAGCGTCCATGCGCGCTTCGGAACCGAGTTCCCCATTCGATTCGACTTTCTCGACACCATGGGCGGAGGCAATCTGTCTCTTCAGGTTCATCCCTTGACCGAATATATCCAGGATAAATTCGGCATGCATTATACCCAGGATGAGAGCTACTACTTACTCGACGCCGGCGGGGATGCGACGGTATATCTCGGACTGCTCGACTCTGTCCAGCCCGCTGAACTTTTGCATGATCTGCGCAAAGCAAAGGAGGGCGACTTTAACTTTCCTGCCGAGCGGTACGTCAATATTTTGCCGGCGCGCAAACACGATCATTTCCTCATTCCCGCCGGTACCATCCACTGCTCCGGGAAGAACGGTATGGTGCTCGAAATCAGCGCCACTCCATACATTTTTACCTTCAAGCTTTGGGATTGGGGCAGGGTAGGACTGGACGGCGAGCCCCGGCCGATCCATATCGACCATGGCGAAGCGAATATTCAGTGGGACCGCACCACCGCCTGGGTGCACAGTAACCTAGTCGATCGTATTGATCCCATATCGTCAGGGCACGGCTGGACTGAAGAGCGCACCGGCTTGCACGAGCGCGAGTTTATCGAGACCAGGCGTCATTGGTTCAGCTCTCCCGTCCCCCACAACACCAACGGCACGGTCAATGTCTTGAATCTGGTTGAAGGCGATGAGGCAATTGTTGAAAGCCCGACTTCAGCCTTCGAGCCATTTATCGTTCACTACGCTGAAACATTCATCGTTCCTGCGGCGGTCGGCGAATACACCATTCGCCCTCACGGACAGTCAATAGGCAAGCAGTGCGCCACGATCAAGGCGTTTGTGCGGTCCAACGCCTGAAAGGACAATCCATTTTGAGCGGCAAAGAAAAAAACCTGGAGCTTCCACCAGGTCTCGATCCTCGAACGCGCGACTATCTCCGCGATCTTCGCGCAAGCAACGGTCTGCAGTTGCACGAATTCCCAATCGCACAGGCCAGAGCCCTCATGCGCGAGATGCAGACAGCGGACATTTCCGGTTATCCAGTAGAGACGCAGGAAATCGATCTCCAGGAATATTCGTTGCGCATCGTGCGTCCCCGGCATACCTCTGAACCACTCCCCGCTGTGATCTTTTTCCACGGCGGCGGCTGGGCGTTGGGAGACGTGACGACCCATGCCAGATTGTTGCGCGAGATCGCGATTGGGCTCAACGCAGTCGTGGTCTTTGTGTCTTATTCCCTCGCGCCCGAAGCCCGTTATCCCCGGGCCGTAGAAGATTGTTACGCGGCCACACGGTATGTTTACGAGCATGCGGCTTCTCTCCGCATCGACCCGTCCAAGCTGGCCATCGCCGGCGACAGTTCCGGTGGAAACCTTGCGGCCGCCGTCGCAATTCTGGCAGCGCAGCGCGGCGGACCAGCCCTTCGCTTGCAGGTACTGCTCTATCCGGTTCTGGATTGCGACTTCAGCACGCCTTCTTATGAAGCATTTGGAGAAGGATTCAATCTCGACCGCGAAACGATGAAGTGGTTCTGGAATCTCTATGCCCCCGACGCAACGGCACGCCTGGAGCCTCTGGCGTCTCCGTTGAAGGCTGCGATCTCCCAGTTATCGCAGCTGCCGCCTTCGCTAATTGTAACCAGTGAATACGACGTACTCCGGGATGAGGGCGAGGCCTATGCCCGAAGGCTGGGCGATGCCGGGGTTCCCGTAACGGCCGTCCGTTTTCTCGGTACGATCCATGGCTTTGCCATGATGGATGTACTGGCGGAAACGCCAACAGCTGTCAATTGCCTGCACCTGGTGATCGCTTCATGCCGCCGCGCTTTCGAGCGCTAAGCCTCACCCTTGTTTCAGACGGATCATCACTACTGTGCACTGGGACTCATCCACGCTGACGAATTCGTAATCCCCGAATCCGGCTGGAATCAGGCAGGCCTGGAGAAATTCAATTGTGGTTTCGAGGGCAGGGTTCTTCAGTGAGCGGATCAGCACAGTCTTGCCAACGGTGAGCGTCGGTATCTGCAGGTAACGTCCTTCTGTACTGTGCGCCATCGGTTTGCTGAAGACGAACCGCTCTATCTCGAAGGGCATTTCGCTGATCGTTGTGAAGCGGTCCATGCGCGTGTCGCCGTCGCCCTTCACGACCAGAGGCTTGGCGCGCAGGTGCTCCTGCACATATTTTTCGCGTCTCCACTTGTTATTCCTGAACGAGTGATCAATGTGCATTCTCATGGGCGGCGCAGTCATGCTCTTGGCCTTGTCATCCCAGGTGTTGCGCGCAAAATCGTAGGTGAAAAATGAATACTCTGTGCCCGCCACGCTCGGCCCGGTATCCATTTCCAGGATCATCTGGTTGCCGCCATGCCCGTGTTCCGTGCCCGGCGGTATCAAAAAAAGATCGCCCACGTTCGTCGGCCAGCGATACACGAATTTCTGCCAGTCAAAGACTCTCTTGTTTTCCGACTCCCTGCACAGGCGTTCGTAATCTTCCAGATTTGCCGATTCCTTAAATCCCATCATTGTACCTGCATCTTCGTATGCTTCCACAATGTAGTAAGTTTCATAGCGGCCGAGGGGTTCATTGAAATTCCTTTTCACGTAATCCGTGTCGGGATGATTGTGAATCGGCATGCTGCCCCGTTCATAGGGAACGGGATCTTTGAAATATCCGTCGTCAAGCCATACCTGAAGAGGAAGCAGATCAGGGAAATTCCGATGCACATACTCGCCAACCATCTGCACCGGGCGCTGCATAATGTTCTGGCATGGAATGTTGAGGGCCGCCGCGGCTCCCGCATCGACAAGGATACTTAATTCGATGCCTGCGAGCTCGTTCCACGCCATATTTTCCAGGCCTGGAATTTCATCGTAGATCTCCTTGAAGCGGTAAGATCCCCAGGGACCGGGCTGCGTAATCTTGACTTGCTTGATGGGAGCCTTCACCAGTTCATCGATGATGATGTTGTAAGAAGCCGCTGAAACCAGCTTGAATTCCGCCGGGTCAACAGCATCCACATAGTAGTCCATGCGTGCGAACGCTTTTTTCTTCTGCCTCAGCAGCAGATAGAAATCGCAATAGTAGTATTTTTTCCAGGTATAGTTTGCGGCTGGACTGTCGCTTCCGAATGCCACCAGCTTCCCATCCCACATCTGCCAGAGCAACGGTTGCATTGTGAAATCGGCATAGATGCGCAGATCATAGAGATCTTCCAAATCGGCGACGGCTGCTCCCGGCCCGACTACGACCAGCGCATCCTTCGCGATCCGATTCGCCGGAACCGCAAGGCGCTCCTTCAATGCGTCGACTTTATGGCTGTCCAGAATATCTTCGAGCACGCCCTTGGCGTTGACTCGCCCAAACGACGGATCGTCAGTAACGAAGGGCCGGCGATATTTCTCAACTTCATCTTCCGCTAGATAGAGCCCCGCGGTAGATTCAATCTCGATCGACAAACTGCTCGCGTTTGCAAGGTCGGTCAGACACACCTTCATTCCCGCCCAATCTACGCCGTACCATCCATCGATAGCCACCGTAACTGGTTTTCCAGCTTGCTTCCGTTCTTCGATGAGCGCAAGAATCCGAGTCACAACCTGCCGCGTTCCGCAAACAATTTCTTTTTGGATGGCCGGGGAGATGTTTACGCAATTCAGAGCATTTTTTCGATACTCATACAGTGGCATAATCCTTGCAATCTACCAAAGCCTTGAGTCGAGCGTCAACGAAATAATTCTGCGGGATTGCCTGATCAACAGGCCCGGAAGAGAGCACAATTTGGAACTGAAATATCTGCGGTTCCTTAGTCTCCCGATGGAATATTCAACAGTAGTTAGAACTTGTTTTATAACCGGCCTGGCGGACTGCGGGGCATTCCCTCAGGGGCTAAAGCCGCGCCCTTTCAAAACCAGGCTATGAAGCGGCTTCTAAGCTAGAAACTCTTCGCATCCGTCGGCCGGCACTATGAGGGACGCAGTTCCATTCGCATCATAGAAATGGATTGCATCGCCAACAGGAACAACATTTTCAATGGGACGCAATTTCCCTGGCACCGCGAAGAGAAACATGATGTAGCGCGCGGTTTTCTTGCTGTGTGCGGCGATGCTGCACCCACGGGGAGTATTGGAAAAGCGTTTGCCGGCAAGGCCTCCAATTGCCGCCAGAGGCAATGGCGTTGTGCCGAATTCCATTCCGCGTGCCCGCGTATTGCCATTCCAGGGCGCGTACTGCCGGGTAAAGTTCTCCTCCCAGATCGCCATCCAGGGAAAGTCGCGCCGTCGAAAACAGTAGCCCACGCCGATGCGGAGTTTCCAGTTGACGGCCAGCAGATACTCTCTCGGACGTTCCGGATCGAGCCTCACTCCAGCCAGATAGCTTTTTCCCTTCTTTGTAAACGGAAGCCTTAGATCGACAGACTTTTTGCCGTCTCCGCGCTCCACATATGGCCAGCGAAAGAAACAATTATCCGGGAGCAAGGAGCTGCCTTCATAGCCGAACGGTGAAGTCATTCCGGACTGCGCGGAAACGGCGAATGTGCTCGCTCCTTCACTTACAAACGGATTTCCAAAAGTAACGTGCTGCACCCAATCAAACTTGTGCCCATGGTCTCGCTGGTTGCTCACAGTCTCCTGAATATATGCGACGCTTTGCCCATTCGTTAAATGGATCTCTCTTTCAAATTTCAGCCGCGAGATAGGCAGACTCACGGCCAGCCGGCATTGCGCCCCCCGTGGTTCCGCGGAGCCAACTACTTTCCATTGCGAGATTGCCGCCTCGCCGTGAATACCAAGACCTGCAGCAGCTTTTTCGGTGGAGGGTTCGCCAAAATAATCAAGGCAGAGCGCATGTCCCGTATATCCGGCAATAAATTTGCCCGTTTCAGGAGTGCCATAGAGCAGCGACATCTGCGGTGACCAGTCGTGGCCCGGATCGAGTGTTGCCCAGGGCGCTTCCCAAAGGACGTTTTGTGAGGAGCGGTCGTTCCCATCAAGGAATCGAAACACGGCCAGGTGCCCGCCGCCCGTGAGCGAAATCAATTCCACAATTCCATTCGCCAGCCGAACAGCATCGCGGCCCTTCCATCGAACCGCTTCGCAATCCTGTCTCAGAGAGGAATCCGCCGGAATAGTCTGTGTCATTCAATCCCTCTTCATCACAGCGTTGGTCAATCCTACACTAACTCAACCGCAGTCCGGCTGAAAAAATGAATCGGGCTCAATAGGGTTAGGAGATAATGTACTTATCGCCCTTGGAATGGAGAGAACACGCAGTGTTTGAACTACGTGTGGAATAAGCAGAGTGAGAGGGGCAAGCATATAATTCCCGTTGAATCTTGGTTCAGAGGTGAAGGTAAATGCAAGTACGCGAAATGCAGTATGTGGGCTCTCTCAAGATGTATATGAAGTTGCCTTCTAACATTGTTGTGCATTTCTTGTCAGTATTATTTCTTGCGTCCATGG
>CAVZYE010000007.1:0-12597 GCA_963779385.1 uncultured Acidobacteriaceae bacterium
TGTGAAGTCGTGCCCTTGTTACAAGGCTGGTCGATTCGAGATGGATTGGCATTCATCAATCACTGGTCCGTGGTATCCCATCCCTTCCGCAGAAAAAACAGAAAGGATGGGACACGGTACTGCTGTTTTCTCAGGCTGCATGTTTAACGTACTACGCGGTCGACTACTTCGCCGTCGGCGTTGACCAGCGTCATGGCCAGCGGCATTTGGCCGAAGGCATGGGTGGAGCAGCTTAGGCAGGGATCGAAGGTGCGGATCACGGCCTCTATGCGGTTAAGAGCGCCCTCGGTGAACTTGCCGTTCTTCACGTAGGCTTTGGCCGACTGAAGAACGCCCTGGTTCATGGCGTAGTTGTTGTGGCCGGTGGCTACGACCAGGTTGGCCCAGACCATTTTGCCGTTCTCGTCCACTTTGTAGTGGTGATTGAGAGTGCCGCGTGGGGCTTCGATCTGGCCTGCGCCTTCAAGACGGTTGACGCCGGCGGTGGCTCGGACGTGCTTTTCGAGGATGCGCGGGTCGGCGAGAATCTGCTCGATCTTCTCAATGCCGTGGAGAGCTTCAACGAGACGGGCGTGATGGTAGTAGAACGAGCCTTCGACAGGGCCGTTTGCCAGTTGCTTGAATTCGGCCAGCTCCTTTTCGGCTTTCGGAGTGCCCATGGATTTGACGATGTTGAGGCGCGCCAACGGGCCTACGCGATAGCTGCCCGCGGGATAGCCGAGCGGTTTGTAGTAGACGAATTTGGTGTAGCTATAGTTCTCGACGGCCTCGCCAATAACTTCAGTGAAGCGGTTGGCGGTGATGCCGTCTTCGAGGATGGCGCCCCTGGGGTCGATGAGTCGGAGGTCGCCGTCGGTGATCTCGAAGGATTCATCTTCGTTGATGAGGCCCATGTAGTTGGAGGGGAAGTTGGCGAAGACTTTGATCTCCTGCTTGAAGCTGGAGGCGATCTGCTTGTAGGCGCCGAGGGCCAGGGCGATGTTGGAGTAGGCCTCGGGCAGCATGGCCAGGATTTCGTCGCGGTGGTCGGAAGAGAGCGGCTCGGTGACGCCGCCGGGGACTACCCATCCGGTGTGGATGCGCTTGCTACCGAGCAGTTCAATGATGTGCTGGCCGAAGCGGCGCAAACCGATGCCGGCGCGGCCCAGTTCGGGCTTGGCGGCCAGGACTCCGAAGATGTTGCGCACCTTGGGATCGGACTCCATGCCCAGAAGCAGGTCAGGCGAAGAGAGATGGAAGAAGCTCAGCGCATGAGATTGCACCATTTGGGCCAGGTTGAGCATGCGGCGTAGTTGTGCGGCGGTATGCGGAATGCGCACCGACATGATGGCTTCGCAGGCCTTGGCCGAGGCGATGAGGTGGGAGACAGGGCAGATGCCGCAGATGCGGGCCATGAGGCTGGGCATCTCATAGAACGGACGCCCTTGAGAAAAGCGCTCAAAACCGCGCACCTGGGTTACGTGAAAGTGCGCGTCCTCGACTTCGCCCTGGCCGTTGAGTTGGATGGTGATCTTGCCGTGCCCTTCCAGGCGGGTAACGGGATCAATGGTGATGGTCTGGCTCATGACTCAGGCTCCTATTTCTTTTCGGCGTGCTTCAAAGAGGATTCGGTAACTTGTTAGCTAGGAACCTCAGGGGCTAAAGCCCGCCGTATTTTCCGGTCCTTTTCGGCACGACTCAAGTCATGCCCTGTTACAAAGCAGTTCTATCTGGCACGGTGCCTAGAAGGTGCCGGGTCGTGCCCTGATACAAAACAGCGTTTCAGGTCGTGTCCTGACGCTAAACAGACTTGCGAAAAATGCATCAAGCTCCAAAGCGGGTGAGGGCTGGAATATCCAGCGGTGCACCGGTTGCCAGCGCGACTAGCGCTGCGTGAAATGTGTCGGCCGAGGGCGGACAGCCGGGCAAAAAAACGTCGACCTTCACGAACTCGTGAACGGGGCGGACGATGCGCAGCAGCTTGGGAACCACGACGCAGGGTATCTGCGGTTGCAGGCTGACGTTCTGAATGTAGGCGCGATCGAGAATCGCTTCGGGTCCGATGGGATTGCGCATGGATGGCACGTTGCCGGTGACTGCGCAGTCGCCCATGGCGACCAGGGTTTTGGAGTGGGCGCGAACCTTCTGGATCTTCTTTTCGTCGTCGACCGATGCTACAGCTCCCTCGACCAGCGCGATATCCACCTCGTCGGGGAATGCTTTGGCGTCGACGAGGGGGCTGTAAACCACATCGACAAGCTCCGCCAACTCGATGAGCCGTTCATCCATGTCGAGGAACGACATGTGACAGCCCGAACATCCGTCCAGCCAGACCGTTGCCACTTTTAGTTTGCTCATTGGGCTTCCCTCATTTGATTCAGCAGGCTAAGAAAGTCAGGATACTTGGGATGATCGGAGCCGATCTTGCTTTTGTCGAAGAGGGCTCCGGTGGGGCAGACCTGGACGCACTTGCCGCAGCGGGTGCAAGCCGAGCTTCCCCAGTCCTGGTGCAGATCGGTGATGACGACGGAGTTGATGCCTCGGCCCATCACATCCCAGATGTGTGCGCCTTCGACCTCCGCGCAGACCCTCACGCAGCGGGTGCAGAGGATGCAGCGGTTGTGATCGACGGTGAAGCGCTCATGCGAGGCGTCGACGCCGAGTTCGGGGTTGCGATAGGGCAGGCGCACATGGGTGACGCCCTGCTGCTGGGCCAGGGATTGCAGTTCGCAATGGCCGTTGGCGACGCAGACCGCGCAGACGTGGTTGCGCTCGGCGAAGAGCAGCTCGAGGATGGTGCGGCGGTGCTGCTGGAGCCGCTCAGTATTCGTGCTGACCTCCATGCCTTCGTAGATGGTGGCCACGCAGGCGGGAAGGAGCTTGTTGTTGCCCTTGATTTCAACCAGGCAGAGGCGGCAGGCGCCCACTTCGCTGAGGCCGTCCATGTGGCAGAGGGTGGGAATATAAATGTCGTTCTCCCGCGCCACTTCAAGGATGGTCTGGCCGCGCAGGCCGCTGACTTCCTGCTCGTCGATGATCAGAGTTTTGACGTCTACTTCGGCGCTCATGCCAACACCTCCACGGGAGCTTGAATGTTGCAGACGCCGGCCGGACAGCGCTTGTGCACGATGTGCTCGAGGTACTCGTCCCGGAAGTACTTGAGCGTGCTCAGAACCGGGTTGGGTGCCGTCTGGCCGAGGCCGCAGAGGCTGGTTTCCTTGACCGTGACGCAGAGATCTTCAAGCAGAGCCAGATCGTCCATAGTGCCCACGCCGGTACAGATGCGGGTGAGCAGGGTGAACATCTGGGCCGTGCCGGCGCGGCAGGGAATGCACTTGCCGCAGGACTCGGTCATGCAGAACTCGATAAAGAAGCGGGCGACGTTGACCATGCAGGAGGTATCGTCCATGACGATCATGCCGCCGGATCCCATGATGGAGCCGACCTTCATGAGGGCGTCATAGCTGACGCCGAGATCAAGCATCTCGGCCGGAATGCAGCCGCCGGACGGGCCGCCGGTTTGCACCGCCTTGAACTTGTGGCCGCCGGGTACGCCGCCGCCGATGGTCTCAATGATCTCGCGCAGCTTGATGCCCATGGGAACTTCAACCAGGCCGGTGTTGGTGATTTTTCCGGTGAGTGCGAAGACCTTGGTGCCCTTGCTGCGCTCGGAACCCATGTTGGCAAACCACTTGCCGCCGTTGCGGACGATGGGGGCGACGTTGGCGTAGGTCTCGACGTTGTTGAGCAGCGTGGGCTTGCCCCACAGACCGCTGACCGCCGGGTAGGGGGGACGAGGCTTGGGAGTGCCGCGACGGCCTTCAATGGAGGCGATTAAGGCAGTTTCTTCGCCGCAGACGAATGCGCCTGCGCCGAGGCGGATTTCCACGTCGAAGCTGAAGGGAGTGCCGCAGAGGTTGTTGCCGAGCAGACCGCGGCGACGGGCTTCGCGCAGAGCGGTGGTGAGCCGGGCGACGGCTACCGGATACTCGGCGCGGACATAAATGTAGCCCTTGCTGGCGCCGATCGCGTAGGCGGCGATGGCCATGCCTTCGATGACTCGATGTGGGTCGCCTTCCATGACGCTGCGATCCATGAATGCGCCGGGGTCGCCCTCGTCGCCGTTGCAGACCACGTACTTCACGTCACCAGTAGCCTTGGCCACGGTGCTCCACTTGAGGCCGGTGGGATAGCCTCCGCCGCCGCGACCGCGCAGGCCGCTCTCGGTGATGCGGTGGATGACGCCGTTGGGCGTCATCTCGATGAGCGCCGTGAGCAATGCCTTATAACCGTCGCGGGAGATATAGTCGTCGATCTTCTCTGGATCGATGTGGCCGGCGTTCTCAAGCACGACGCGGACCTGGCTGTCGAAGTGGTCGTTCAGGTCGCATTGCAGTTCAGGAACGGGTTTGCCGCCCAGGCCGGCTACGATGGCTTCGGCGTGGCTGGCGGCCACATGATGATAGTGAGTTTCCTCAGGGTCCACGCGGACCAGCGGGCCGGAGGAACAGGGGCCCATGCAGCCGGTGCGGCGAACGAGGACTTTTTTGCCGGAGGCCTCGGCTGCCTTGACCAGTTCATCGCGCAACAGTCCCGCGCCCTGGCTGGCGCAGGCCAGATCCATGCAAACGTTCACTTCATAGTCGTATTTTGCGTTTTCCTGGCGGACGCTTACCGCTATCTGATCGAGTTCCTCGATTGTCATTCGACGGCCCACCTTTCCAGTTGCTCGAGCATCTGTTCGCCGGCCATTTCACCGGCCACTTCGCCGTCGCAGAGCACCACGGGTGCGCGGCTGCAAGCGCCGACGCAGCGGGCGGTCATGAGGCTGATTTTTCCGTCTCCGGTGGTTTGTCCGGCGGCGATGCCGAGGCGCTTTGCTGCGGCGTCTACCAGCTTGTCAGAGCCCTTGATGTAGCAGGCTGTGCCGGAGCAGATGGTGAGGGTGTGCTTACCGGGCGGCTTGAGGCTGAAATAGTGGTAGAAAGTGACCACGCCGTAGGCCTGGCTCAGGGGGACGCGCAGGGAGTTGGCTACAAAGCGGATTGAGTCGTCGTCAAGGTAGCCGAACGAGGACTGCACAGTGTGGAGTGTCTCAATAAGCGCGTAACGGGCAAAGCCATTCTTGCGCATGGTGCCGTTGACGATCTTCCATCGTTTGTCGTCGCTGGGCAGCGGCGGGGGTGTGAATGGTACTGGCACGATTCCTCCCGATAGAGAGCGGCAGGGTCGTGACGATCCGCCCTTTATCTATTTTATTTGTACGCGGTGGGGGCTAGTTCGATTCGTGACACCTGTCACTGTGGTGGGAGGCTATTCCACTCTGTGGAACGGGGTTAAGACTGCTTCAGAGTGAGAGAGGTCACAATTAGGGAATAGGGGCTAGGGAGTAGGGAATAGGGAATAGAAAAGCCCTATGTTGAATGTTGTGCTATCCCAGTACTCAAAAGCAAGACCCGGGGCACCCACTTCTCGAATGCACTGGGGTCACCCTCAGAATTTTCTGCTAATTCTGTGCTATGCCATCAGCGGCAATTGAGTTTATTGCGAAGTAACCTCTGAATAGCCGTCAGCAAGTCAAAGACTCACTCTTTCGTGCGCCTCAACGAACAAGTGACGCTTACATTTCGCAAACTTTTGCAGTAGTAGCCGTCGCCGCTGAATGTGTAGGCGTACTGGATTGCAAGCTCCGAGTCGCTTACCCAACGAACGTCCTTTGGTTCAACGGAAGCCCACGGCCCAAAATAGACGGTCTCGATCCGTATGCCGTGCGCCCAATAGAGAACTACATACGTTTCTCCGCCCAGTGCTCCCTCATCTGTGTTCTCGACGCGAACAGCCAAATCTCCACTTGGCGAGTAGATCGGGGCGGAATCTTTTTCGCATCCCCACATCCTCGAAAAGATTAGTATTGATATGAGCAAAAGAGCAAAGACAGTTCCCACCCCAGCTAAAGGCATGCTTACGAGCCGCAATCCAAACCGTGCGAATCGATGATGCAATTTCCTTGCTTTCTTGAAGCCGAATACGCCCGCCGCAATCATGAGCAGAGCCAAAATTATCTCGCCCACGATCCACAAGTCGAAGAACATCATGGCTTTCACTCTTCGGGACCAATGTATGTGGTAGTCATTCAGATTCCGATGGTCATGATACCAGTTTAACCGGCGCCGAACAGTTCGAGAATGACCAGACATGCTTCAGCAAGTGGTTGGCTATCAACCTGCGCCACCTATGCATGGGGTCATGCCAGTCAAATCGCTCGGAAGAATTTGTGCTAATCATACAATCATTGGGGCTATCTTGGCTATTTGGGCAATTGTGGAATCAACGAGTTATGTGTTTTCATTACGTGCTGACGTGGGGCACCCACTGTTGTGAACAAAGGCGGCAAGTTAACACCGCTTCGCGGTATTGGCGAGTTAGTAAGTTAACTGATTTCGCGTGGATAATGGCTGTTTTAAAAAAATCTATATTCTCTGTTTTCTATTCCCTATTCCCTATTCCCTACTCCCTATTCCCTACTCCCTATTCCTTTTTTTTACCCTAGCGGCGGGAGATGGTCGGAGATTCCGAAGAGGAATATGACGCCGATGATGCAACTGTAGGCTGCGCCGGTCCAGGCGATGGCGTGGTAGAAGCGGGGGTGGTGGCCGGAGGCGCGGAAGGCTCCGCCCATGGAGGCGGTCATGAGGGCATTCATGGCGATGAGGCCAAGGCAGAAGGCTGCCAGCCCCAGCATTCCACGCGAGGTGCCGCCCAGGTTGGCGGTGAGGAAGAAGAGCGCCAACTGGCTTGGGGTTTCGGCGCCTACGCCATGCAGGATGCCGATGACGAAGACTGATTTGCCGTTGTAGATCCACTGAAAATGACGGGGTTGCGGCGCTTGAGGGTTAAAACAGCGGCGAGCCTTCCAGGCCAGCCAGAGAAGAGCGTTGATGGCGATGGCCAGACGGCTTTCAATGCGGCTGTGGGAGTGGCCGTGGGCGTCTTTGCGGAGGATTCCGGCGATGACGCCGATGCCGAGCACAATGAGAGTGAGTCCGATGAGGCGCTCGCTCCAGTGGTCAAGGCCCTGGGGCAGGCCGAGGTTGAGTTGAAGAACGGCGATGCCGAGGACAGCTACGGTGAAGGCGTGGCCGAGGGCGTAGGTCATGCCGAGGCGCAAACCGCTGCGCCAGTTGCGCTGCACGGCGGTGATGTCAGAGATGGCGGCAAGGTGATCGTAGTCGAAGCCATGGCGCAGGCCCAGCAGCAGGCAGGAGCCCAGCGCGGCATCGAGTTTCCAGTCGCCCGAGAGCGGTATCACGAAATTCAGTATAGCGCATACGCGGTGCAGGCTGAGTGGCGGCGGTCACAGGAGCTTTTACTATTTGGAGGGGGCGAGCTGGAGCTGGTAATCGGTGTAATCGATGGTGACGACGGTGCGTCCAAAGAGCGCGCTGCTCGATTCGGCGCGGGCGTGGGTGGCCATGGCGTAGCCGTCTATGTTCCTGTAAAGGCGCATCATGTGGGTGGCACCGGCGAAGACGGAAGGGCTTTTGGATGCAATGCCGTCGATCTCGACGATCGAATTATCGCGCTCATCGACCCAAAGGGTTCCGTCGATCATATTAGTGGCCTTGACCTTCGGGACTACGGCCAGAGCAATGCAGTCGCGCCCGTCGATTTTCTGTGTGACGCCGGGCTTGAGCTTCATGGTGAAGTTTGCGGAGGTGAACCAGGAGTGTTCCACGTTGCCAGGGATGTTGATGGTCTTTTCATTGTCGAGCAGGGGATTCAAGCCAATCCTTTGTATGAACTCAGAGCCGCTCTGCGAAAGGATGACGTAGCTCTTGCCGAAGCCCTTCTTATAGGTTGTTTTCACATTCATTTCAGCGACGGGATGAGTTTCGTCTTTGCCCCGGTAGACGGCATAGGATTCGGTGAGGGAAAATCCCAGAACATTGTCATAGCGGGCCTGGGCCGCGGCGTCGATGCGGCGGATGATGGAGGCTTCGTCGGGCTGCTGGGCTGGGAGTGAAGCGGTTGCGAGCAGACCAGGCTCAATGCAGCCAGAAGCAAACCCGCTGTGCCTGAACGTCTGAATTCATTCATGCTGCATCCTGCTCGCACTCACTTCAAGATTATGCTTCTTCGGTGCTGGCCTGTGATGTTCAATTGAAAACGTACTGTTGGGCATGGATGCTGAGGCAGAGAAGGATTTGTGGGACCACATGCGCTATGCTGGTCTCCGGTGTGAGGCTCGGTTGTGACTGAAGAAACTCATCCAAAACGAGTGCGGCGCGAAGTGCGGGTGCGCGGGGTGGTGCAGGGGGTGGGGTTTCGTCCGTTTGTTTACCGGCTGGCGCTGGAGGAGGGGCTGGCGGGGTTTATCGGGAACGATACGGATGGGGTGACGATTGAGATTGAAGGGGCGGCGGAGCGGGTGGAGGCGTTTCTGGCCCGGCTGCGAGCGGAGGCTCCGGCTTTGGCGCGGATCGATGCGGTGGCGGTGCGGGAGATGGAGGCGCTTGGGGAAGCTTGCCGGGCAGGCGGAGTTTCGGATTGTTGCCAGCGAGGTGATGGGCCGCGTGAGCACGGGGATTCCGGCGGATGCGGCGACTTGCGCGGATTGCCTGCGGGAGTTGATGGACCCGGCGGACCGGCGGTACCGCTATCCGTTTTTGAACTGCACCAACTGCGGGCCGCGGTTCACGATTACCCGGCGGATTCCCTATGACCGGCCGCAGACTTCGATGGCGCAGTTTACGATGTGCGCGGCTTGCCAGGCGGAGTACGACGATCCGCTGAATCGGCGATTTCATGCGCAGCCGAATGCCTGCTGGGATTGCGGGCCGCGGGTTTGGCTGGTGCAGGACGGACGGACTCTGATCTGTCTACGGAGAGGAGGCTGTGGCAGACGACGATTGAGTTGCTGCTGGCGGGCGAGATCGTGGCGATCAAGGGGGTGGGCGGATTTCATCTGAGCGTGGATGCAACGAATGAGGCGGCGGTGATGCGGCTGAGAGAGCGCAAACGCAGCTATGGAAAGCCGCTGGCGGTGATGGTGAGGGATTTGGAGGCGGCGCGGGCAGATTTGTGAGCTGACGGCTGAGGAAGAGGCGCTGCTGATGACTGTCTGCGCGGCCGATTGTGCTGGCGCGGAAGCGAGAGGGCAGCGGGATTGCGGAAGGCGGTTGCGCCGGGGATTCCGTGGCTGGGAGTTTTTCTGCCTTATGCGCCGCTGCAGCATTTGCTGTTTGCTGATGAGCGGGTGCGGGCGCTGGTGATGACTTCGGCCAATCTGAGCGAGGAGCCGATTGCGATTGATAACGACGAGGCGCGGGCGCGGCTGGGCGGGATTGCCGATGCGTTCCTGATGCACGACCGCGAGATTTTGCAGCGCTGCGACGATTCGGTTGCTGGCGGTGGTGGATGGTGCGCCGCAGTTGATCCGGCGAGCGCGGGGATTTGTGCCGCTGGGGGTGGAGTTGGCGCCTGGATTGATTTGGAAGCGCCGCCGCTGCTGGCCGTGGGCGGGCACTTGAAGAATGTGTTTGCGCTGGCGCGGGGACGGCATGTTTATCAGAGCCAGCATCTGGGCGATCTGGAAAATCTGACGGGGCTGGAGTTTTTCAGGGAGTCGCTGGATCACCTGATGCGCACCTTTGAGATTGAGCCGAAGACGGTGGTGCACGATCTGCATCCGGGCTATCTGTCGACCGCATGGGCGAAGGAGTGGGCGAGAGAGCGTGGACTGCAGACTGATTGCGGTGCAGCATCATCATGCGCATGTGGCCGGATGCATGGCGGAGCATGGGCTGAGTGGGCCGGTGATCGGGCTGGCGCTGGATGGGACCGGCTATGGGACGGATGGGCGGATTTGGGGCGGGGAAGTGCTGATCGCGCGGCTGGATGGATTTGAGCGGTTCGCGCATCTGGAATATGTGCCGATGCCGGGCGGCGAGGCGGCGATCAAGGAGCCGTGGCGCATGGCGTTTGCGGCGCTGCGTGCTGCGGGGTTTGATATTGAGTCGAAGCAGGTGCGTGAGCTGGTGGGCGCGACGGAGCAGGAGGCGCGGGTGCTGGAGCGGATGATGGAACGCGGAGTGAATGCGCCGCTGACTTCGAGTTTGGGAAGGATCTTTGATGCGGCGGCGGCTTTGGTTCTGGGACGGCGGACGGTGGACTACGAGGCGCAGGCGGCGATTGAGCTGGAAGGGATGGCTGGGGATGAGCCGGACAAACTGGGGCGAGTCGACTATCACGCCGGAATTATGGAGTGGGAAAAGCGTGGGAGCGATGCGCCGCTAGTATTGAAGACCGGGAATATGTGGCGTGCACTGGTGGACGATCTTCGGCATGGGATAAGGAAGTCGCGGATTGCGGCGCGGTTTCATTCTGCGGTTGCGGAGGCTTTCATTGCGGCTGCGGGGAATGCATGCGGGAAAACTGGAATCAGGCAGGTTGTGCTGAGCGGCGGGTGCATGCACAATCGGCGGCTGGCGCGGTTACTGCGGGAGGGGCTGGAGGAGGAGGGATTTGAGGTGTTTCAGCACGTGCAGGTTAGCCCTGGGGATGGTGGGTTGAGTTATGGGCAGGCTGCGGTTGGGGCGGCTATGCTGGCTAAGCGGAGTTAGCAAGTATTTATCTATTGAGATTTATGCTTTCCTACCTTTGCTCAGAAAAAAGTGCAAAGATGTAAAACGGGCGGTTCTGAGTTATTGATTCCAACAGATATGCTATCTCGCACCGTCCCTACGGGACTCCGAATCAACTTGTAGAATCCCTTTTCCCCACGCTGAAGCGCGGGCCTAGCTAACTCTGCGCCTCCGGCGCGTTTGGGTGGACATTCCTTATCTTATGTGGTGCTCAATAGCTGGAGTTAGCCGGAGATACGTACTAACTCCTGGGCTTCCTCGCGGGGGCCGAGGATGGAGATGCGAGGGATGCGGCCGCGGACCATGGCCACTTCGTCGCAGCGATGCAGGCGCGGGCAGCTCTGGCAGTCTTTGAAGATTTTGTCGGGCAGCTCGGACTTTGTCTTCTACGGTGCGGAATCCGTATTTGAAGAAGAAGTCGGGGATGCGCGTGAAGAGGCAGACGGATTGGATGCCGTGCTCTTCGGCTTCTTCGATGAGCGCTTTGAGGATGCGGCCGCCGGCGCCCTGGCCTTTGGCTTCGGGCTTGACGACGATGGAGCGCACCTCGGCGAGATGCGGGCCGTAAAGATGGAGCGCGCCGCAGCCGAGAAAAACGCCGCCATCGGATTCGGCGACGGTGAAGTCGCGGATGTTTTCGCAGATCTCGGCGAAGGAGCGCTTGAGCAGCGTGCCGTCGCCGGAGAGCGAGTTGACCAGGTCGTAGACTTTGGTGGCGTCCGGAAGCAGGGCCTTACGCACCAGCATGGGCGGCCTCCTGCTGGATGAGGCGGCGATTTTTTCTGACGCGGCGGCCAGGGCTTCAGTGGACGCGCTCGCGCGCGGTTCCGCCGATTACGTCGTGGCAGTCGAGCGTGGCGTTGAGCGTGATGGCGGCGAAGAAATCTTCGCTCGAACTCCTCGCCGAATTGGCGGAGTTCGTCGAGCGTTAGATCGCCGAGTTCGACGCCTTTTTCAATGGCGAAGCGCACGGCATTGCCGATCTTCTCGTGCGCGGTGCGGAAGGGAACGCCCTTGTGGACGAGATAGGTGGCCGCGGCCATGGCATTCAGATAGCCGGACTGCGCCGCTTCGCTCATGCGCTCGCGATTGAATTGAAGAGCGGCGGTAAAGCGCGCTACGAGAGCGAGCATCTGCGGCACGAAACTCGACCGCAAAGGCCGGCTCCTGGGTCTCCTGCATGTCTTTATTGTAGGCCAAGGGCAGGCCTTTGAGTTGCAGCGTGACGGCCTCGGCCGCGCCGTGGATGCGTCCGACCTTGGCGCGGATCAGCTCAGTGAGATCGGGATTCTTTTTCTGCGGCATGGCGCTGGAGCCGGTGGAAAAGGCTTCGGGCAGCGTGACAAAGCCGAACTCCGCGGTGGCGAAGAGCGTGATTTCTTCGGCAAAACGGCTCAGATGCAGGCCGACGAAGGTGAGCGCTTGCAAATATTCCAGAATAAAATCGCGGTCGCTGGTGGCGTCGATGGAGTTGGCGGTGGGCGCGGTGAAACCCAACTCGCGCGCTGCGATGGTGCGGTCGAGGGCGAGCGTTGCGCCGGCTACTGCGCCGGAGCCGAGCGGGCAGAAGTTGAGCCGCGCGGCGCAATCGTTGAGGCGATCCGCATCGCGCAGGATCATTTCAACGTAGGCCAGCAGCCAGTGCGCAACCAGCACGGGCTCGGCGCGCTGCAGGTGGGTGTAGCTGGGCATCACGGAATCGTCGGCGGCGCGGGCTTGCTCGACTAGCGCATTGGCCCAGGCGGCGAGCGATTCAATGACAAGGGCGATTTGCGTGCGCACATAGAGGCGCAGGTCGGTGGCAATTTGCTCGTTGCGGCTGCGGCCGGTGTGGAGCTTGAGGCCTAGAGAGCCGATGCGCTCTACCAGTTTTAGTTCGACAAAGTGATGAATGTCTTCAGCGGTTGCGTGGTCGCGCACAGGGCCTGGCCCGCATCGGATGCATGGTCGGCGGCGATGGAGTCGAGTGCAGTGC
>CAVZYE010000008.1:0-81205 GCA_963779385.1 uncultured Acidobacteriaceae bacterium
GTCGCTCCACGTATTGCTAGCTTGGAAAGGTCGAGTTCAATCAGCGGCAGCACCTCCGCGTTATCGTTGCCAAGAATGGCAGCGTAGATTTCGCGACCTTCAATATACTCCTCAATGAGCGCGGGGCTGTCGAATTCCTCGTGGATGTAGTCGATGCGCTCCATCAGCTCTTTCACGCTATCGACTACGGAGCCGCTGTCGATGCCGATGGATCCATCTTCGGAGACCGGTTTGACGATCAGCGGAAACTCGATGTCGTGCGAGTGTTCGGTGCGGCCTTTGTAGGAGGTTGCGAAGTCAGGCGTCTTGATTTTGTGAAAGTCGAAAATCTTTTTTGCGATCGACTTGTCCTGGGCCAGGTAGAGAGCCTGCGGGCCGCTGCCGGTATAGGGAATGTGCAGCAGTTCCAGATAGGCGGCGATGTTCTTGTCCATCGTGTCGTCGCCGGCGTAGGACTCCGTGAGGTTGAAGACGAGGTCGGCGCCGCACTTTGCCAGCGCCAGCAGCGATGATTCTTGCCGTCGAGAACGTGATAGGAAGGTTCGTGCCCGAGCTTTGTCAGCGCCTCGAAGATCTCTTCGCGGTCGTGCAGCGGATCTTTTTTCTTCCTTGGACGTTTGCCACTCTTGCCGCGCGGCGCCTTGACCGGCTCCGGCTCAGGCTCCGGCGGGCCCTCTTCCCAGACGTCGTGCAAGATCGTTACTTTGAGGTTCGCCATGGTGCCTCTGCGCTTTTCCGGTCAATCGTACGCATCTGCGCTGCGCAGAAGCGCGCAAGTCAGGGCAGAATGAACTTGCCCCGAGCGATGTAGTTCATCGCCAGCGCGGTCGCATACACGGAGACTTCGGTCAAATACTCCCTTTCACATTTTATGTCGGCGCGCAAGCCAAGGTCGCTGACTTTTGCTTCAATGGTTTCCACCAGCTTCTTCACCAGCGGACGTTGAACGCCCGTCCAGTAATTCACCTTATCGATGAGGACCTTGCGGTTCTCGCGAAGAAGATCGACCGCGGGACGAACATTATTCCTGCGGCGCTTCGATACGTTGAAGATGTCGCGCAGATCGGTGTCGAGAGGAAGCTCGCCGGGGGTGAGCTGCTGATCGAGCGCGCGCTGATAGAACTCGCCGACCGTCACATCCATTTCGTCGACGGTAATATCGGTATCGCCGTGCGCGACCACAGGGTCGGCGTCGCCGAGCTTGCGGCCGATGCGATCCATGTAGAGCAGCTTCTTCATCGCGCCCCAGCCTTTGTACCGCTTCCGCCAGTTGGAGCGAGGCGTCAGCCAAACCGCGAACGTCTCAGCGAAGTCTTCGTCGGGATGCTTTTGCGCGTACCAGCCCTCCATGTGCCGCACAAACTGGCGCGAGAACGGAACCGGTTTGTAGTTCTCCCGGTAAGGCCGCCGGAACGGTCCGAAGAGGTTGCGCCATTCCTCGGTTTTGTAGAGCGCGTAGGCGTAATTGAAAGCGTGGCCGGCCTCGTGGCGCATGTACATCATGATCTGCCGCGCGTCTTCAATGTCGTTCATCTCCGATTCAAGGCGCTGCAGTTTCGGATCGGCCAGATAGAACGGAATTCCGATGACCGGCTCCATGTTCGGGCAGCCCCACTCATCGGTGAGGTAGCACTTGGGGCGGAACCGGTTGAGCCCCTTGGCATCCAGCTCTTTGTAGAGTTGCTGGACGAAGCGTTCAAGGGGAGAGCCTTCCAGCTTCAAGCCGAGCTGCTGAATCGGCTTGGAGAGGATCTCCTGGACCTCTGCCGGCGCTTTTTCGAAATTGGCCACAGATGGTCAAAGCGTAGCACAGGCCAAGGTGGAATTCGACTGAATGCCAGTCGCCTTCCGGACAACAATTTTAGCCATACGCAGTTCTACAGCTAGACGATTTTGCATGATTTTGAATGCCAGCATGGATGCAAATCCAAAGCGACTGAATATTGACAACTGACCATTGACTCCTAATCAGGCTTGGTGCCGCCGCAGCTTCTAGGGAGCTGGTAGGTTGGGGTTTCGCGCAGGACTGCCAGGTCAAAGCAATTGGCGCTGTTGTCCGCGCCGGCTTCGCCCAGGATTGTGGAGCTATTCATCATTGCTGCGGCCCTGGCTGGCGGAGGCGGGGGCGCGTTGTGGGGGCCGAGCTTTTTCTGGAGCCATGCGGCGGGAATCCGGTAGCTCCCAAAGACGGCCTGCGCGGTGGGAGCGGACTGTGCCGCCACGGCAGCAGGAGCCTGCGCCATGAGCATGATGTTTTTGTATGCGCCGCCGGAGTCGAGCGGTAGAGAGCAGAGAACGCCCATGATCTTCATCTGCCCCTGTGCGCCGTCGAGGCCGGCGATGAAACGGCCGCACTGGCCAAGGGCCGCGGGTAGCTGGATGGGAATGGCGGAGGTGATGTTGATCTGCGGCGCAGGCTTGCCGGCGGCAGCCGCGTTCTGCTGGATGATCATGGTCAGCTTTTGCGTGAGCGGGGCGGCGTAGGGCATGGAGATGTCGACTCCATTGGCGCCGCGTTGGCCGGCCTTGAAGGCTCCGTTGCGGGCAACGAGGGTATTGCCGAGGACGACGGTTTCTCCTTGCGGGCCGCTCATCTGGATAACGGTCTGCTGGCCGTTGGTGACCTTCCAGCCGGAGGGGACGCCGGCGGAGGCGCTCTGATCGGGGGATGTGTAAGGTTGGAGTTGAATGGCGGGAACCGCGGCAGTGGCCGTTGGTTTGTTGGCCTGGCAACCGGCGGCCAGCGAGATGGCAATGACAGAAAACGCTGCTGCGGCCAGCAGAAGGGGAAGCTTTCCTAAGGCCATTTTCAAACCTCCTTGTGTGAGAAGTGCGGGACCTGTGAACAGGCCGTCTTTCGGTTGCCTGATCTCTGACCGCTGTTTTCTATTCCCTATTCCCTAGTCCCTAGTCCCTGTCTTATTCACTGCTCCTGCGGCTCGACGAGGTGATGAGCAATGGCGAAGAGGGCCAATTCCAGCCGCGTGGAGACGCCGGTCTTGTCGAAGATGTTGGAGAGGTGGCGCTTGACGGTTTCTTCGCTGAGGTTGAACTGCTTGGCGATGTCGCGATTGCTGCATCCCTCAACGATGGCGCCGACGACTTCAAGCTCGCGGGGGGTGAGGCCGTAGGTTTTGCGCTGCGGCACCTGGGCCTGCTGCATGAGGTCGTGGAGGGCGGAGACGAGGTTGATGACGCGCTTGCCGCCGATCCAGTAGTCGCCGCCGGAGACGGTGCTGATGGCGGTTTGCAGGTGGTCGGCGAGGGCGTCTTTGAGCACGATGCCGCGGGCGCCGATGTGCAGGGCCTCAATGATCTGCTGGGTGCTGATGGTGGAGGTGAGCAGGATGATCTTGACCGTGGGCGTGCCGGTCATGATGGCGCGCATGGCTTCAAGGCCGGGCAGGCGCGGCATCTGCACGTCGAGCAGCAGAATGTCCGGCTGCGAGCTCGAGGGTCTGGGTGATGGCTTCGTCGCCATCGGTGGCGTCGCCGATGACTTCAAAGCCCTCTGATTCAGAGAGCATGTTGCGCACGCCAATGCAGACAACCGGATGGTCGTCCGCTACCACAATTCGAATTGGTCGTTCCACTTGAGCGGCTTCCTCCGCAGAAAGGTTCTGCCTTACGCCTGGAATTCATCTCCCAGCATACGCTCCAGGCTGGCGGCGGCGGTGCGCAAATTTTCGAAGCAGAGCGGGGCTGTTATCCAGTTGGTTAACTGGCGATTCGAGCTCCGTGCCGACGCGGGCGGCCTGCAGGGCGCCGGCCATGCCGCATCCGCCCTTGATGGCGTGGCCGATGCGGCGGATTTCGGTTAGGTCTTTGTTGACGATTGCGGCCTCGAGAAGGGTGATTCGCCGGGCGAGATCGGCGACGATGGCGGCATAAATCTGGCGGACGGCGGGTTCGGACATCATCTCGCGAAGCTGCGCGAGGATTTGCGGGTCGACTACCGGGAGAGCCGAGTATGGTTTGGCCGAGGATGGGCCGCTGGTGGTGGCAGAGATGGAGGTTCGCGAGGAGGGTGGGGCAGGCCGTTTCTTTTCGAGCAGTTTGCCGAGGTTTTCAGGGGTGAAGGGTTTGAGAAGGAATCCGTCGGCTGCGGCGATTACGTCGTCTGGCGGGTTGCTGCCGCTGATGGCAAAGATACGGGCGTGGCTGTGGGAGCGAAGTTGCTCGATGAGATGGGTTCCACTCAGATCGGGCATTTGCGCGTCCATGAGAATGACTTCGGGGATGCAGGTACCGTCGCCGAGCAGCTTGAGCGCCGACGTGCCGCCTTCAGCGGTGTAGACGGTGTAACCGCTCATGGTGAGGACGGTGGCCATCACTTCGCGGCTGATGGGGTCGTCGTCAATGAGCAGGATGGTGGGAAGATCCCGCTGGCTGCCGAAATCAAGCATGGATATAGTGTGCCACTGTGGGGCGGGATTGGGTTGAGAATCGGCCAGGGTTATCAGGGCGGTACCGGGGTTCGTCAGCGGGGAGTCTTAATGAGAGATGACCAAGACCTGGAAGCTGCCTGGGTCTGGCGGGATGCTGAGGGTGCCGAGGGAGCCGGGCTTGTCGAGGGGTGCGACTAGATAATCGGTGACCAGGTAAACATCGCCATTGGCGGGATTGACGGCGAGAGTGTGGGCGTACTGGCGGGTGGGCAGGGTTTGGACGACCGCGTAGGTATCGGTGATGTCCTGATGGATGACAGTGAGGCTGCCCAAGGAGGCGCCGTTGGCGGTGTAAATGAGGCCGCGGTCGGGGTCGTAGCCGATGGCGTCGACGCCGTAGCCGATGGGCAGGGAGGTGATGAGATCGCCGTTGGAGGCGTTCAGAACTTTCATGGTCAGGTTGTTACAGGCGACGAAAAGGCGCAGGTGGGCGCTATCGACGGCGAGGCTGCGGGGATTGGGGCAACCCGGGCCGAGAGGGAAAAAGCGGATGTGGTTGCCGGTGGATTGGGAGGAATGGTGGATGGCGCTCCAGTCGATAGTCAGGTGGGAGCCGGATTTTGTTTTGGGGGGTTGGTTGGGCTCGGCGGTGTTGGGAGCGCCGTGGAGACGGGCTTCGATGGCTGTGGCATCGATCCAGGCGATTTCGTCGCGGTCCTGAAGGATGAAGAAGAGTTGGCCGTCGCCGTTGGCAGCGGCGAAGCCTAGCTTGCCGGGGAGGAGAATGGTGCCGATCACGGCGCGCGTTTGCGCATCGATGACGGTGACGGAGGATTTGACGGACTGATTGGCGGGACGAGACGAGGCGGAGCTTTGAGAGCAGCGGGTCGGAGCTGACGGCGAAGAGCAGACGGGTCTGGGGTTCGAAAACCAGAGCGCGGGGATTGGGGCCGGTGGGGATGCGGGCGACGATTTTGAAGGTGCGGCGGTCAAAGACGTCCACCTGGTTGGCGGGGCCGTCGCTGACGAAGCCGAACTCGCCGGTGTCGTCGAGGGCGATGGAGTGGGCGACGCGGAGGCCGGTGACCTGGCCGGCGAGGGTTCCGGTTTCTGCGTCGACCACTTGCACGACGCGGCCGTGGGCGATGAAAAGCTGGCTGGACTGCGGGTCCATGGTGAGGTAGTCCCAGTTACCTGTGCCGCCGATGATCCATGTGTTCTTGATGACGAATGGCCTGGCGGGTAGTTCGGTGGGCGCGGGGATTTGCTGCGCTGCGAGGGCGATGCAGGCGAGGAGGCAGTAGGCCAGTAGAGTCTTCATCGTGAATGGCTCCTTAGGAGTAGATGCGGAAGCAGGGGGTTGGGATTGGCGAGTCAGCGAGTCGGCTAGCCTGTGGTTGATTTGGTTGGTGAGGTGCGTGGTTAAACTGAACATGGAAATTAGATTGCTGCCGGTATACTGCTGGAATGGCGAAATTTGGATGGAAAACCAGGGAACTGCTGAAGATTGCGGGGCCGGGGCTTATTACCGGCGCGGCGGATGACGACCCGTCGGGGATTGCTACTTATACGCAGACTGGTGCGCAGTTCGGGTATGGGCAACTGTGGACGGCGCTGCTTATCTTGCCCATGCTGACGGCGGTGCAGGAGGCTTGCGCGCGGATTGGCGCGGTGACCGGAAAAGGCATCGCCGCCGTGGTGAAGGAACACTATAGCAAGAAGGTGCTTTATGGAACGCTGCTGCTGATACTGGTGGCCAACACCATCAACCTGGGAGCCGACCTGGGGGCGATGGGCGCCGCGGCGCAGCTTATTGTGCCGGTCAATTTTACCGTGCTGGTGCTTTTCTTTACGGCGCTGATTCTGATCCTGGAGATCTTCACGTCTTACCGGACTTATGCACGGATTTTGAAGTGGCTTTGCGTCACTCTTTTTTCTTATGTGATCACCGTGTTTCTGGTTCGATGAACCATGGGGCACGATTCTGAAGGCTACATTTGTTCCGCACATCGAATTCAGCTCGGCGTTTTTCTTTATCATCACGGGCGTGATCGGCACGACGATTTCGCCTTATATGTTCTTTTGGGAAGCTTCAGAGGAGGTGGAAGAAGAGCGGAGCAAAGGGATGATTCACAACGGAGTGCCGAAGCTTACCAAGCCGTTTATGAGGCGGCTGCGAATCGATAATTTCATGGGCATGCTCTCGTCGCAGATTGCGGCGTGGTGCATTATCGTGGTTGCCGCGACGGTGCTGCATCAGAACGGGATCACTCATATTACAAGCGCGGCGCAGGCGGCCAAGGCGCTGGAGCCGCTGGTGCATACGCTTTCCGCATGCGGGGTTTCTGGCGGAATTGATCTTTGCCATCGGGATTATCGGACTGGGTTTTCTGGCCGTGCCGGTTTTTTCAGGGTCGGCATCCTATGCGCTGTCCGAGGCGTTTAACTGGCAGGCGGGACTGAACCTGAAGTTGAAGCGGGCGCATGGATTCTATGGCGTGATTACGATTGCGACGCTGATCGGGTTGATGATTAATTTTGTCGGCATCAATCCTATCCAGGCGCTGGTTGTGACGGCGGTGATCAATGGAGTGGTTGCGGTGCCGTTGATTTTTCTTATCGCGCGGATTGCTCGGAATAAAAAGATCATGGGCGAACATCGGAGCGGGATGCTCTCGAATGTTCTGGTGTGGGCTGCTTTTGTTTTTATGGGAGCGGCGGCGGTGGCTATGTTTGCGACGCTGAAGTGGTGAGGGGTGGGGCGTTGTGGTTTCCCACCCTTCCGCAAATGGCGCGGAAGGATGGGCCGCGGAGCTTTTGTGGGATGGATGGCTTTGGCCGTTTTCCGGTTGTTGAATTTTGTGGTTGCCCCAGATCTCAAAAGCGAGACCTGGGGCAACCGGCTTTGTTGATGGGAGGACGAAAGACGGTGCGTGGAGTTACTCGTTGGCGGTGGCGACTTCGTGGAGCCAGCCGGGGGCTTTGAGGAGCTCGCGGGGGCGGGAGCCGTCGGCGGGGCCAACTAGAGCCGTCGCGCTCCATCAGGTCGATGAGATGGGCGGCGCGGCCGTAGCCGATTCTCAGGCGGCGCTGGAGCAGCGAGGTGGAGGCCTTGCCGAATTCGAAGACCAGGCGGACGGCGTCGTCGAACAGGGGGTCGTTTTCGTCGGGGTCGGGGTTGGAGCCGTCGACGGCTGGCGCGCTCGTCTTTGGGCGATTCGAGGAAGCCCTCGACGTATTCGGCCTGGCCCTGCTCCTTCCAGAAGTCGACGACCGCGGCGGTTTCTTTTTCGGTGACCAGAGGCGCGTGGAGGCGCATGAGGCGGCTGGTTCCGGGCGGCAGGAAGAGCATGTCGCCGCGGCCGAGCAGAGCCTCTGCGCCGTTGGTGTCGAGGATGGTGCGCGAATCGACCTTGGTGGCCAGGCGGAAGCTGATGCGGGTGGGGATGTTGGCCTTGATGAGGCCGGTGATGACGTCGACGCAGGGGCGCTGCGTGGCCAGGATGAGATGAATGCCGACGGCGCGGGCCATCTGCGCGAGGCGGGTGATGGACTCTTCGACGTTGGCGCGGTCGAGCATCATCAGGTCGGCGAGCTCGTCGATGATGATGACGATGTAGGGCAGCGGCTCGCTCGTCTTCGCCGTCGTCGAAGAGCGAGGGCATGGCGCCTTCGAAGAGCTTGTTGTACTGGTCGATGTTGCGGACGCTGCGCGAGGCGAGCAGCTTGAGGCGGCGCTCCATTTCGCGGACGGCGTTGCGCAGGGCGTTGGCGGCCAGCTTGGGCTCGGTGATGATGGGCGTGAAGAGGTGCGGAATGCCTTCGTACATGCCCAGCTCGACGCGCTTGGGATCGACGAGGATGAGGCGGACCTGCGCGGGCGTGGTGCGGTAGAGCAGGCTCATGATCATGGCGTTGATGGCCACGGATTTGCCGGAGCCCGTGGAGCCGGCGATGAGCACGTGGGGCATGGCGGCCAGGTCGGCGGTGACGATGCGGCCGTTGATGTCTTTGCCCATGGCGATGGTGAGGCGCGATTTGGCTTTGTGCGAAGTCTTCCGACTCGATGCACGTCGCGCAGGTGGATGGTTTCGCGCTCGTGGTTGGGCACCTGGATGCCGACGGTGCTTTTGCCGGCCATGCGCTCGATGAGGATGGATTCGGCGCGCATGGCGAGGCAGAGGTCGTCGGCGAGGCCGGTGACGCGGGAGTATTTGACGCCGGCTTCGGGCTTGAACTCGTAGGTGGTGACCATGGGGCCGGGGTTGATCTGGACGACCTGGCCGCGGACGTCGAACTCGGCGCATTTTTCGACCAGGACGCGGGCTTCTTCGCGCAGCTCGTCTTCGCGGACGGCCTGCGGGCCGTCGCCGGGGTTGAGCAGGGTGCTGGGCGGGAGCTTGAAGCCGCTGACGTTTTTGGGCGCGACGGTGACGGTGCGGAGATCGGCGTCGGCGCGGTCGTGGATGGCGATTGCATCGGCTGGGGGCGCGGAGTGGGCTCGAACCTGAACCGAAGGGTTGGGGAGCTTCGGCGGGTCGGGTTTGTGCGGATGCTGTGGTATCCCAGGTCTCAAATGCGAGACCTGGGCCACCCGGCTGGGGTTGCTGCGGTCTGGGCTGCATGGGGACTACGTTGGATGGGGTTGGCTGTGGTGCGGCGGCGCGCTCCCAGATGCTGTTTTGGGCGGGTACGGCGACGGGGATTTCTTCGCTGGCGGAATCGAGATGGCGCGCTGATAGGCGGGAATTCGTCGAGGGGTCGAGTCGGGGTGTGTCGCGGCGGCGGAAGATGCGGGCGAAGAAACCGTGGTGGCGGACGGACTGTTCGTTCTCGATGCTGGAGATGAAATCCTGATCGCCTTCAGGGTGGGCGGCGGCTTCGCGCTCGGCACGGCGTCTCTTCACTGCGTTCGGCGCGCTGTTCGCGCCAGTTGCGCCAGCGGTCGTGCAGGAGACGGCGTGCAGCCAGCGGTCCTGGATGCTCTCTTTGATGGCCCAGAAGCTGACGGCGGAGGCAAAGTAGAGGCCGGCGGCGGCCAAGCACGCCGGCCACCAGCCAGGCGCCCTGGATGTTCAGATAGCGTGACGAGCAGGCCGGCCATCAGGCGGCCGACCACGCCCTCGACGGGGAGCACATGGAGCCAGCGCCAGTGCCAGGGCAGCAGGGCGAAGACGGCGGGCAGAAAAAGGAGCGCCAGCACGGTGCCGATCCAGCGCAGCACGGGCGAGCCGCCGGGGCGCGAATGCATCCAGGTCCAGCCGATGCCGCCGAGCCAGAGGGGCAGGAAAAAGGCGGTGATGCCGAGGGATTGCAGCAGCAGGTCGGAGAGCCAGGCGCCGAAGAGGCCGATCCAGTTGTGCGCTGGGCAGGCCGGTGGCGGTGTTCAGCGAGGGGTCGGCGGGGTGATAGGTGGCCAGCGCGAGGAACAGGAGGAGCGAGACCAGCAGCAGCACCAGCCCCAGAAACAGGTTCAGGGGACGGCTGCCGCGTGGGCGATAGAACAATGCGAATGGGCTTCATGGCTAGGGCGCTCCCGTGCTCGGCTGCCACGGGATGTGCCGCGAGCGAGCCGTTGGAGCGGCAAGAACAATCCCAGAGCAGCTTTTATTATGGCGGCTGGAGGGGGGATTTTGGGCAAAAACGGGCGGGGGGAACCTTGGTGTGGACCCCCTGGTTAGGGGTTAGGGAATAGGAACTAGGAACTAGGGACTAGGGAATAGGGAATAGGGACTAGGGAATAGGATTCGTGCAATCCGAAGTCTTCCGCCACGGCGGATGAGTATGGCAAGAGTTTTTCTCCCACCTCATCTTGCTGCGTTGGCAAGATTTTTGTTTTTCATCTGGGATTGTGCGATTTCGAGATTTTGTTTTACTTCTGCGAAGGTTGGGTCAATCCGCAGTGCGTCTTTGAATTGCTCGATTGCTTTTTCTCGATCCCTTATTTGAAACAGGGCCACGCCGAGGCCATTATGCGCATTCGCGCTCCCTGGATCGAGCTGCACGGCCTGGGTAAGCTCTTCTACCGCTTCATGGAACTGATTCATCTCCGTAAATATCTTGCCTATTTTGTAATGGGGCACTGCCTGATCGGGTTTGATGGCCAGAGAAAGTCGGAATTCCTTCAGCGCTTCCCGCTTAAATCCCTGACGGTCGTAGATAGTGCCCAAATCGTTATTGACATTGTAATTTTCCGCGTCGAGAGCAATCACCTGACGGTATTCCTGAGCCGCCTCGTCAAGTTTGTCCTGGGCAAGAAGAGCATCGGCAAGATAGAGCCGCGCGGAGATATAGTCAGGGTGTGAAGCGAGCGCTTTTCTGGCATAGGTCTCCGCATCCTTTGGCCTGCCCATCAAATTAAGCCATAGCGCCATATCGGCTAAAGCGTTGCGATCCTCGGGATCAATGCGCAATGACAATTCGAGGCGTTGCCCGGCAAGCGGCAGGTTATGCGGATCGTGGGTTTCCATCAGGCTATAGGCGGAATAAGAAAGAGTCAGAGGCCCGTAAGGCTGATAAACCAACGCGCGTTCGAAATATTTGTGGGCTTCGGTAAATCTTCCCATCCTTGCGTACGCGACGCCCATGCTTGAATTAGGAATTTCACCGCGTGGGTCGATCTGAAGCACATGGGTGAAAAGTGTCACCGTATCTTTCCACACCCTTACCTGCGCATTGGTTTTTACTGCGCAGGCGGCAAGGACCGCGACGGCAAGCAACTGAGCAACTAACTTGATCTTTGGGAAGTTGGTAACGGCGTCGCCGATCAGCCAGACGAGGGCGATAAATAGGCCGATGAAGGGAAGATAAGTGTAACGCTCGGCCATGGCTTGATCTCCAACTTGCACGATGCCGATTACCGGCACCAATGTTCCCAGGAACCATAGCCAGCCGAAGAGACCATAGGGGCTTGCTTTCCGGTAATGCCAGCAGAGGGCACTTACGAAAATGAGGGCAATGGCCGATGACACCACTGCAATAATGCTGATGCGATTTAAATCGTAGTAGTAAAAGGCCCTGAGCTGATCGGGCCAAACCATGATGCGCAGATAACGACAGTAACTGATGGCCGCGTTCGAGAATCTTTCCCACAAGGGCACGGATTGAAGCGCGGCCACTGAGTGGCCGGCGCGCTGCGCTAGAAAGGTGATGACGCTGGAGATCGCCGACATCATGAACAGCGGCCACTTTTCGAGGCATAACTTGAGAAAGGAAGAGAGCAAGAGTGGGCTTGCTTCCGGGGCAAACGTGATTCTGCGTAACGGCCAATAATCGAGCAGGAGCAGGGTGAAGGGAAGAGTTACGGCCATGGGTTTCGACATGAGTGCGCAGGCAAAGCCGCAGACGACCCATGCGTACCGATTCCAGGATGTCCTGCGGACATACCATGCATAGGCAAGCAGTGTGGCGAGAAAGAAAAACGCGCACAAAACATCCTTGCGTTCGGAGATCCAGGCTACGGATTCAACATGCGCGGGATGGAGAGCGAAGAGGAAGGCGGCAATTGCAGAGCGCCATAAATAACCGGTCATATAGATAATCAACAGGAAAAGCAGGATTGCATTGAGCGGCGTGCAAACACACATTTGCGATATGGTGGCCGGCAGGGCTATTGCCATATAGACTCCATTCGACCATATAAGAGATCCAGGTGAGCGGGTGCCAGTTTGATAGGTCGAAGGTGGTAAATGCCCATGCGACGCAGGAGGTGGTCAAACCCTGCTGGATATGAGAATTCTCCGCGACATAGTTGTGATCGTCGTAGTCAACGAAATCGTTGTTGCGGACGCCGCGATAGGCAACGACGGTTACCACAGCAAGGACGACGCAAACGGCGGCTATTTGCCAGGGCTTATTGGCTGCGAAGGATTTGGCAACGGACTTCGCGGTTGGTGCCTCTGGCGGGTGCTTGATCGGGGATTTGCGCTGGCGCAATTTTTGGGGCATGGTCTGCAATCTGCGATTATCTGACTGTTAAGGTTTCCCAGGTCTCAAGATCGAGATCTGTGACGACCGCTTTCATTATGGCTAGCTGCCCAGGTATTTGGCGCCGTAGAAGAGGAGCGCGGAGCCTAGAAGAATGCGATAGATGGCGAAGAGGGCGAAGCCGTGCTTGCGGACCCACATGAGGAACCACTCCACTACGCCATAGGCGACGATGAAGGAGACCACAAAGCCGATGATGAGCACGATCCAGTTTTGGGAGGTCATGACCACGTGAGCGGCCTGGCCGTGGCCGGGGTGAAGCTCCTTGAGCAGGTCCCAGAGAGTGGCGGCGATCATGGTGGGGATGGAGAGCAGGAAGCTGAATTCGAGGGCGGCGGGGCGCGATCATGCCGACGAGTTGGCCGGCGGCGATGGTGGACATGGAGCGCGAGGTTCCGGGGAAGATGGCGGAGAGCGATTGGCAGAGGCCGATCCAGATGGCCTGGGGGAGCGTCATCTCCTCGACGTGGTCGGTGATGGCCATCGCGGCGAGCGGCCCAGGCATCGATGATCCACATGACGATGCCGCCGATGAGCAGCGCGAGGGCGATGGCCTTGAGGCTGCCCAGATTTTTCTCGCTCCACTTGTGCAGCAGCAGGGCGGGGATCGAGGTGACAGGCGAAGGCGATGAAGGTGAGGGAGATGGGATGGGTGAGCCAGGTTGCGGTCGCCGTTTTCGCCTCTTGGGAAAGGTGCGCAGGAAACCGACGATGCGGCCGAGAAAGAGGAGCAGGAGGGCCAGAATGGCGCCCAGCTGAATGACGATGGTGTACATCTTCCAGTAGGCGTCGTCGAGGGGGATCTGCATGAGAGCTTCGGTGATGCGCAGGTGGGCTGTTGAGCTGACGGGAAGGAATTCGGTGAGGCCCTCCACGATGCCGAGAAGGATGGACTGAATTTCCGGATTCACTTGGCCTCCATTTTTGGTGGTTCAATACGGGGTTGGCCGGAAGAGAACGGCCCTAGTATTTGGTTTGAATCTACTAGAAAAGGATACCTCAGGGATTAAGCCCACTCGTGTATTTTCCTCCCGTTATGCAGAGATTGAAACCTCCGTCGCCCTCCAGGATGTGTTTTCAGAAACGCACAAAGGCTAGCCCTATATCAAATTGCCTTCCAAACTGTGGATAGCAGAAACATTGAACTCAAAATGGTATACACGCCTACAAAGCGAAAGAGCCAAGTCATAATCTTTGTGTTCAATGCACGCATTTGAGGAGTTGGCGGTGGGTTGATGCGTGGGTGTCTTTCACGAAGGCAAGTTGTCCATGCGTTATAACGCAGAGAGAGATGATTAGACCAATAGACAACGGACATTCCAAGCGCGGCGAAACATAGAACAATTACGGAAAACAAGATCTTGCCCACTCGATTCTACTTTCTTTGCGTTGCTGTTTTTTCTCTTACTGGTACTGCCAAGCATAACTTCTGATCAAGATTCGGTGAGGATCTGGGCCAGCAGGGCGGGGTCTATGTTGCCACCGCTCACTACGGCAACTGCTGTTTTGTAGGGCGGGAGCTGGGCGGCGTGGAAGAGCAGGGCGGCAGTGGATACGGCTCCGCTGGGCTCGGGAACAAGGCGCGTGGCGGCTACGATGGCTCGCATCGCGGCTCGGATTTCAGCTTCGGTTACGGTGATGATGCCTTCAACAAATGCTTGCAGGTGGGCGAAGTTGCGGACGCCTACGGATTGAGTTCGGAGGCCGTCTGCGATGGTGCGGCTGACTAGCTCCGGGCCCCAAGTGACGATGGAGCCGGTGCGGAAGCTTTCGGCTGTGTCGCCGGCCAGCTCGGGTTCTACGCCGAAGACTCGCGCCTTGGGGCGGAGCTGCTTGACGGCTGCGGCGACTCCGCTCAGCAGGCCGCCGCCACTGACGGGGGCAAGGACAAGATCGACTTCGGGAAGGGATTCGACGATTTCAAGGCCGCAGGTGGCCTGGCCCGCGATGATCTGCTCGTCGTCGTAAGGAGGGATGACGACGTAACCGTGCTTGCGGACGAGCTCGTCGGATTTGGCCAGGCGCTCACTGGAGGCTACACCTACGTCGACGATTTCTGCGCCGTAGGAAAGAGTGGCGGCGCGCTTGATGGCGGGGGCGTTGGAGGGCATCACGATGACGGCTTTCGCGCCCACTTCACGGGCGGCGTAGGCTACGGCCTGCGCGTGGTTGCCGCTGGAGTAGGTAATGACACCGCGACGAATCTCCTCTGGTGTCAGTTGCAGAATTTTGTTCGATGCGCCGCGCATCTTGAAGGCTCCGATGGGCTGGAGGGATTCGGCTTTGAGGTAGATTTCCTTGTTGGTTCCGTGGCCGGAGAGGTTGGGGAATTGGGCGCGGATAAGCGGCGTCTTTATTGCGATGGGAGCGATGCGGACGGCGGCGGCTCGGATGGCTCCGAGGGTAACTAGAGTTTCAGTAAGGGTGCTCATGGCAGATATCTCTCCGGGACTGGTGCGGCAGGGGTCTCGGCTTGCCAGATGATTTCGATGACTTGCCACTGATGGCCATCGAAGACCGCCTGAATGCTGTTGATGCCCCGGTCGAGTGGCTTGCCTTCCGGGGTGGTGCGGGTTTCGTAGGTGCTCCAGAGGTGGGCAATGTGGGCCCAGGATTCGGTGCGGACCTTGATTTGGTGCTCGTAAAAGACGTCGCTTCCGCGCTTGCTTACCGCTTCAATCCAGCCGTCTACGGTGAGGATGCGTGTGGTTGCAGTGCCGTCGGCGGCGATGCGGATGGGGATCAGGCGGGCGCCGGGGAGAAAGAGTTGGCGGAAACAGGTACGGTCTTTGTTTGCCGGGCCGCTGACCGCGGCGTCGAGGGCGGTGATGAGCTGGTCTAGCGTGGCGGTGGAGGGGCAGGAGGGGGTGGTTTGTGGCGGCGTGGTTTGCGCTGATGCTGCGGGGGCTAGAAGGGCTGCGGCTAGGATCAGGAAAATTAATAAGCGGCGCATATGGGGATTTTACAGAATCGGGGAGTGCGCGTGGGGAGATTTGGTGGATTCATTACGTGAGGCACCGGGAGTTACAATCACGGTGAGTAATCAACATGACATCACGATGGACGACTTATGCAGTTCTTGCGTGTGCGATAGTGCTATGCGGGGCGGCAATCACTTGGCAACTTTGGAGCACGAATTCCAGTGAGCACAGGCTTGCGGAGGCCGCTAGAGATTGCCGGGCGCGCGCCGAGCAGGGAGATGCGAAGGCTGAGTCCCAACTGGCATATATGTACTCGCAGGGCCAAGGTGTGCCGCGAGACTACGACGAGGCTCTCCGCTGGTACCACAAAAGCGCAGATCTGGGATATGCGGGCGGCGAGGACGGACTGGGCCATGTGTATCTATATGGCAGGGGCGTTCTACAGGACTATGCTGAGGCACTTCGCTGGTACCGCAAAGCCGCGGACCAGGGCGATGCTAAAGGTCAAAACGAATTGGCCATCGGGTATGAGGTTGGAGAAGGAATGCCGCGGGACTACGCTGAAGCTCTCCGCTGGTACCACAAAGCCGTTAACCAAGGTTACGCTAGTGCTGAGTACAATCTCGGCAACATGTATTACTACGGCAGAGGGGTGCCGCAAGACTCCGCTGAGGCCGTCTATTGGTACCAAAAGGCAGCGGATCAAGGGAACGATTATGCTCAGAGCGTTTTGCACATCAAGTGGAAGGGCATGAGCACATGCAAGAAAATCAGTCTTTCGGCAATGTTTCTGGTGTGCTCATGGTATTTAGTAGGTTCTCTAATGCCGGGAGGAAAATTTCTAGAGGGGCAACGGCGAATCTTGACCCTGGCCGGGTTAATCGGCCTTTCCTACGTGGTGTTTGATCTGCTTGGGTTCCGTTATATCGGAATTCTTACGCCTGTATCAGCCATTGTCGCCTTCAAGTTCGTCGATAGCCTTATGGCCGGAACGTTCGTTGCCCTGCTTCTCTCTGTGATACTGCCGAGGAAAGCCTGGTCGATGGTCCTCAAGGTAATTCTGTGGGTGTTCGGAATATTATTGATCGGGATAGACACCTTTATAATTTCAATTTCTAAAATGAGGCATGTTGTCCCGCCCCTTCGTCATTGCTGGCCGATCAATGCGCATTTGCTTGGAATGATGGTTGGCTTAGCAATCGCCCTATGGCTGGGAAGCAAGAGACGAATTGGAACTGAACCGCAATGCGAAGTTGTGGCGTCCGAGTTGCCAACAGAAATCAATGGGGATGGGGCATAGGGAAACGCTGATTTAATTTGTTCCACTCTTGCGATAAAAAAGCAGACGCAGGTCCTTCGATTTCGCTGCGCTTCGCTCAGGATGACAAATTGTAGTGTGATTGAGTGTTGTTACGATAAAGGACTAGAAATTTAAAATGCGATAGATAGGTGGAGCTATCCCACCCTAGCGGCAAAAACAAAGACGCCGCGAGGGTGGGGCACCCGGATTTGTGGGAAAGACTACTGCTGCCGCTAGATTTCGAGGATTACGGGCATGATCATGGGGCGGCGGCCGGTGGTTTTCTGGATTAGGCGCTTCAGGTCGACGCGGACTTTTTCTTTGACCATGCCGTAGTCGGATTTTTGCTCGGTGGTCAGGCCGTCGAGGGTCTTGATGACCAGTTCGCGGGCCTGGTCGGTGATGTCTGCGCCGCCAAAGCCGCGCATGACGACTTCTGGCTGTTGTTCGACTTTGCCGGTGCGCTTGTTGATGGCCAGGACGGCGAGGACGATGCCGTCTTCGGAGAGAATGCGGCGGTCGCGGATGACGAGGTCTTCGACTACATCGATGGAGGAGCCGGAGTCGATGAGGATGCGGCCGGCGGTGACTTTGTCTTTTTTGCGGGCGTCGTTTTTGTCGAGTTCGAGAACGTCGCCGTCTTCAATGACGATGGCGTGCTCGACTGCGCCGGTTTCCATGCGCGATCTTGGCGTGGTGCGGCGAGATTGCGGTAGTCGCCGTGGACGGGGATGAAGAATTTGGGGCGGACCAGGTTGATGAGCAGGCGCTGCTCTTCCTGGCGCCGTGGCCGCTGACGTGGATGAGGCCGTTGGAGCCGTCGTCGAAGATGACGTTGGCATCGCGGCGGCTAGAGGTGGTCGATGACGCGGAAGATGCTTTTCTCGTTGCCGGGGATGATGCGGGAGCTGAGGATGACGGTGTCGCCGGCGTCGATGTGGGCGTGCTTGTGGTTGTCGACGGCGGCGCGGCTGAGGGCGGTCATGGGTTCGCCTTGCGTGCCGCTGATGAGGATCATCAACTGCTCGGGGCGGATAGTCGCGCATCTGGCCGGGATTGATGATCAGGCCCTGGGGGATGTCGATGTAGCCGAGGTCCTGGGCGATCTCAGTGCTCTCCATCATGGAGCGGCCGACGATGGCGACTTTGCGGCCATGCTTGCGGGCCAGCTCGAGGGCGATGCGGATGCGGTAGATGGAGGAAGAGAAGCAGGTGAAGAAGAGCTTCTTTTTGGTTTGGGAAAAGATTTCGTCGAGGCGGGGAATGACGGCGCGCTCGCTGGGCGTGTAGCCGGAGCGCTCGACATTGGTCGAGTCCTGAAGCAGGGCGAGGACGCCGCGCTTGCCGTATTCGGCGAAGGTGTGCAGGTCGAAGGCGTTGCCGTCGAGGGGCGAGAGATCGATTTTGAAGTCGCCGGTATGGATGACGACGCCGACGGGGGTTTCAATGGCCAGGGCGACGCAGTCGACCAGGGAGTGGGTGACGCGGATGGGCTCGATGGTGAAGGGGCCGATGGTGAATTTTTCCTTGGGGACGATCTCGATGAGGGTGGTTTCGTCGAGCAGGTGATGCTCTTCAAGCTTGCCCTCGACGTAGGCGAGGGTGAACTCGGTGGCGTAGACGGGAACCTTGAGCTCGGAGAGGATCCAGGGCAGGCCGCCGATGTGGTCCATCGTGGCCGTGGGTGAGGATGATGGCGCGGACGTGCGCCTTGTTTTCAACCAGGTAGGTGATATCGGGGACGACGATATCGACGCCGAGCAACTCCGACTCGGGGAACATCAGGCCGGCGTCGATGACGATAATGTCGTCTTCCCAGCGGAGGGCGAGGCAGTTCATGCCGAACTCGCCGAGTCCGCCGAGAGGGATGATTTTCAGTTTTTTTGTTTGCATCTGTCAGGTTTGATGGTAACACCGGCGGGAGAGCATAAGGAATGTGGATTGGAGGGGGAATTGTGTGCTTTGCGGTCGGTGGTATAAAGGTTCGACGCTGGGGAACGGTGTGGAAGTTGCCGCTATTTCGGAGAGAATTTCACGGCAATTGATGAACGGGCAGAGGCGGAGTGGAATGGAATTTAGAGAGGGACGCATTATGCGGCATTGGGGCGTAGGAATTCTGGTTGCGGCGGTTTTGTGGATCGGCGCGGAAGTGGCTGCGAAAGGGCTCCAGGGTGGGCACGGAAAGAGTGCTGCGGGCGCGCCTGGCGCGGCGGTGGATGTGTTGCTGAACGGCGGCGATTGGCGGATGGGGTCGTTTGTTTTTGGGGCCGGTGTGAAAGCTGGGGCTGAGTCGGTGACCTTTGACGACAGCGGATTTCGCACGGTGACGGTTCCCGGGGATACGCAGTTGCAGTTGGGTTATACGGGCGAGGAACGGTTTAACGAGAGCAAAGAACTGGTTGGAGTGAACGGCAGGGAGTGGTGGTACCGAAAGCACTTCAAAGCTGGAGCGAAGGCCGAGGGTGCGGTGAGCCGGCTGGTCTTTGACGGTTCAGATTACTTTACGACGGTGTGGCTGAATGGCCAACTTCTGGGAACGCATGAGGGGACTTATACGGCGTTTTCTTTCGATGTGGCCGGGGTGCTGCGGTATGGCGGGGAGAACGTGATTGCGGTTCTGGTGACGCATCCGGTGGCGCCTAAAGGTGGCAGTCTGCTCCAGTATCTGGACGGGAACCTGGGAGGCGAGGCGGACCCGGATGGGATGAGGCTGAAAGATGCGCCTTACTACATCGATATCCACTGGGACGCGCTGCCGGCGCAGGGGAATGCGACGTTTGTGATGGGGATTTGGAGGAGCGTTCACCTGCGTACGGAGAGCACGGTGGTGATTGGCGATCTGCATGTGGAGACGGAATCTATTTCTGCGGACGGGAGCGCGACGCTGCGTGTGGGGGTGATGCTCAAAAATGCCGGGCAGGAGACGCGCACTCGGACGGTGAAGCTCGAAGCTAAGGCCGGAGAATTTTAGCGGGGCGACGATGGAGTTGCCTGCGCTGGTGATGAATGCTGCGCCCGGCGAGACCAAGGCGGAGACAGAGGTGCGCGTGCCGGATGCGCGGCTGTGGTGGAGTTGGGATAAGGGCGCGCAGAATTTGTATTCGCTGGAGGCGGGGATTGACGCTGCGGAGGGTGATTGGAGCGACCGGCGGTCGGTGGTGTTTGGGATTAGGACCATTTCGCGCGACGCGGATATGGCGTACCGGCTGAATGGGCGAAGGATGTTTGTGAAGGCTTCGTGGTTTCCGATTGCGGATTTTTACCGGTCGACGCCGACAGCGGAGAGTTATGAGCGGGATTTGCGGCTGTTTCGCGATGGGAACTTCAATTTGCTGGTGAATTTTACGGTGGTGGAGAAGCCGGAGTTTTACGAGCTGTGCGACCGGCTGGGAATTCTGGTGGTGGTGGAGCTTCCGTTTCCGCAATATGGGCCGCAGCAGGTGATGGACCAGGGCAACCCATTGCGGGAGTCGTTTCTGAAGCAGGCTGGGTTGCAGGTGAGAGAGATTGTGACGGCGCTGCGCAATCATCCTTCGGTTGTGGAGTGGGCTCCGCTGGCGGAGGCGCACGAAAAGGCCGGCGGGTGGAGCAATGGGGTGGACCAGCAGGGCTATGACACCTTCATGGCGGAGATGAAGTCGATTGTGAGCGAGCTTGCGCCGGGCAGCATCTTTCATCCCAGCTTGTGCGACCTGGGCGAGCAGCACTTCTGGTATGCGGCGGCGGGAATGACGGGGCAGACGGGGGACTACCAGGAGATGTTCGACGCAAAGACGGGGTTTGTTTCCGAGTACGGCGGCATCTCGATGTCTTCAATATGAGAATCTGGGCAAGTATCTGACGCCTGCGCAGCAGTGGGATGAGAAAGCGAGCTTGCCATGGTGGTTCAATTTGCCCATCGATACGGCAGGCTACGCTTACTTGACCAGCTACGAGAGTTCCGGTTTGTATAGCATGCTTTATCGCACCGAGCATTTTGTGGATCGCGATCCGAGATCGCCGGCGGAACTGGTGAGCGACACGCAGCTTTATCAGGCATTTTTGCTGCGGTATGCGGCAGAGGCTTTCCGGCGTAAGAAGTACGATCCGATCAACGGCATTCGCTCGTGGGATTTTTTGGAGCTGAATCCGGGATTTCGCTTCGCGATTGTGGATTACGATCGCGTTCCCAAGACTGCTTACTGGTATATGAAGCGGGCGCAGGCGCCGGTGGCGTTGAGCTTTGAATACAAGGATGCGCTGGAATCGCAGACGGCGGGGAGCCGGTGGTCGGCGCCTGTGTGGGTGATCAACGATCTGGACCGGGAGATTCGCGGGACGGTTCATGCGGAGCTGCTTTCGCTGAGCGGCGAAAAAGTGGCTGGGGCTGATTTTCCTGTAACGATTGGCGCGGATGGGAAGGGCGTGGCCGGAGAGTTTGCTTTGACTTTGCCGCAGACGCCGGGAGTTTATGTTTTGCGGGCGACGATGGACGGGGAAGTGGGGCAGGCGGCGGAGGAGACTTCGTTCATCAAGGTTGTGCCGGCGGCGTTCTCTGGCTCGCATCGCGTGCTGCTGATTGCGCAGCAAAAGTTTGCCGGGCCGATTGGCACGATGCTGCGAGGGATGGGGCTGGATGTGGATGTGTACGACGAGAACTCTCTAGACGCGATGGGGCGCGAGCTCGCGGATGGGGCGGCGCTGCGGGCTAAGTATGACGCGATCTGGCTGGGGAGTTTTCAGACGTTGGCCAAGGTGCTGCCAGCTGAGACCGCAAAGGCGGTGGGCGAGGCGGTGAAGGCCGGTACGGGGTTTATTCATACGGGCGGCGAAGGAAGCTTTCACGGAGGGCTGGGACGCGCTGCTCTAGTTGAAGCTACCGCGCTGGATGAGGTTTTGCCGGTGGAGATTTCAGGGCGCGCTGACCTTGAGTATGGAGCACACGGCATGGACGATGGGCTGCAGACGGAGAATGCGATTCACGAGATTGCTGCGGGGAGCGATGCCGGCGAAGTTTCGCGCGAGGGTTTGGACCTGCTGCGCCGTTATGGGCTGATTGGATTTAACCGGGTTACTGCACGGGCGGGGTCGCGCACGGAACTATCGATTGTGGGAGAGCCGCTGCTGGTTACGGGTAAGTATGGAGAGGGCAAGACGGTTGCGTTTACCGGATTTACTCCGGCGTCGGACGCTTACTCCGCGCTGCCCATTGACGAGTACCTGATTGCCGAGCCGCGGGGGCGGGCTTATTTTGTTTTGTTTGCGGATATGCTGGCCGCTGTGATGCAGGGGGGGAGCGAGCGTACAAGGGAACTGCTGCATGTGCATGAGAAACCGCTCTTCCAGACGCTCAAGGAACAGCCGAAGACTCAGGTTACGGTTGCGGAAGTGGGTCCGATTGCGGTGGACGGGGCAGTTGCTCGCTGCCGGATGCACTTGGAGAACCGGAGTGGGTATGCTCACCTGGTTCACCTGAGAGTGGAGTGGCCGGGGGATGTTTCTCAGCCCTACTTGAGTGAGTTGAGCGATAACGACTTCGAGCTGATGCCTCACGAGAGCAGGGATTTGGAATTGGAGTGGCGGGGCTCGAAAGTCGGAGGCCGAGCGAAAGGAACGCTGATTGTGAAGGCGGCCAACTCTGCGGAGACGCGGCTGACTTTCTAGCGCAACAGGTCTTCGAGAGTGGTGCTAAGGTCGGTTTTGTCGTCGCGGTATTTTACGATGACGGGGGCGTAGAGCGAGAGGTTCCACTCAGCGGCGTTGGCGTGGCCTTTGCCTTTGGTGACGGCGCGGGAGCCTGGGACTACCACGGCGTTTTCAGGGACGATGAGGGGCAGGTCGGCTGTGGCGCGGAGGATTTGACCGTTGACCAGGTCGAAGAGGGGAGTGCCGCGGGTGAGGATGGTTCCGGCGGCCAAGACCGCGCCCTTGCGGACGATGGTGCCCTCGTAGACGCCGGAGTTGCCGCCGACCAGTACGTCATCTTCGATCACTACAGGGCTTGCGTTGATGGGTTCTAGGACGCCGCCGATCTGGGCTGCGGCGCTCAAATGGACGCGCTTGCCGATCTGGGCGCAGGAGCCGACCAGGGCGTGAGAGTCGACCATTGTGCCCTCGTCCACCCATGCTCCGGCGTTGACGTACATGGGCGGCATACAGACCACGCCTCGGGCAAGATAGGCGCCGGAGCGGATGGAAGAGCCTCCGGGAACCAGGCGTATGCCATCGCCGGAAGAGAATTGGCGGACCGGGTAAGTGCTTTTGTCGACGAAGGAGAGGCCGCCTGAAGGCAGTTCTTCAAGGACGCCGAGACGAAAACCGAGCAGGATGCCCTGCTTGACCCATGCGTTGACCCGCCAGCCAGTGGGCGAGGCCGGGTCCGGCGAGGCGGCGCGTACTTCACCGGTCTCGAGAGCGGAGCGCAGGGAAAAGAAAGCCGTCATGGCTGATTCGTCGCCGATGGCGGAGGGTCCCGCGGCAAAGTGGCGCTCGATGGTTCTTTGAAGCTGGCTGAAGGTCATGGCAATTTGAGAATAACAGGGACTAAGGGACTAGGGACTAGGGACTAGGGAATAGGGAATAGGGAATGAATCTTCTTTGGATGTTTAAGGCGGGGTTCATGGTTGTGGGCGATGTGATTGTTATTCTCGCTTGGCGAGTTGGCTGGTTTGTTCGTTGGCACTCAGGCTGCGGAGATCAGGGTGGGTTTGGGGAGTGAAGTTTGGGCTGACTGGATAGGTTGCTTTAGCCTGGAGTGCGCGGCCAGGGAGATGGTTTGCAGGCGAAAGGAATTTTTTCCGGTGGGGATCATGGCCATGGGGAGAGGGGTTCGGTTGGAGTTTCCACGGAAGTTCTTCGCTTCAAGCCAGGCGCACAGCCTGGGGTCGCATATCTCCGGCCGTCCATGCCAGAAATCGGACGACAGTTCGCACTGAATCAGAAGATGATCGAGGTGCAACTCGATGACGGTGATGCGCCTGGGGAAGTAACGGCGGACATTGTATGGGCCTATGTGCAGACCGGTCACGGTGAGACCTCTGCTTTGCGTTCTGACCACCATGCGTACCTGCTTTTTCGGGTTGTCTGAGGTCAGTCTAGGGAGATTTGTAGTCGATGCGGCCATCTTGTGCCCGGAAACCGCGATGCGGATGCTATTTTGGAACCCATCGTAGGAGTAAGACTATTCCGGGAAGGGAAGTGCCTCATCTTGCTCTCTTAACGCAGAGGCTAACTGCGATGGACGCTATTCATTTTTGTACAGGCTGGTAATTTTCAAGGAAACGGCTGGGATGCAGCGGAGGAGCGGCGCTACACTGACCATGTTGCATTTGAGATGGAGCCAAGCCAGTAGACGGCCCAAAGAGAGTGGAGATCCCAGAGAAGATTATGAAAAAAGTCAACCGGCGCAATTTTCTGCTTGGCACGGCTGCCGCAGCCGCACAGGCCGGAGTGGCGGCGTCATTGCCCAATGGTCTGAATCCGAGTGGGGATGCGAAAGATGCGCCTGGGACCGATCGGCCAAAGCCGAACATCGTTATTTACCACTCAGACCAGTTCCGGTGGGACTTTGTGGGCACGAACGGGTTGAACAGTTCCACGCGCACACCCAACCTGGATGCACTGGCTGCGGAAGGAACGAATTTTACCCATGCCGTGACTAACCAGCCGCTGTGCGCTCCGTCGCGTGCCGTGACGCTAACCGGCCGGTACGCCACGGAGACAGGCGTGTGGCGAAACGGCATCGGTCTAAGGCAAGACCTGCCCACGCTGGCCACGGAATTGCGGAAGGCGGGTTACACGACGAACTATATCGGCAAGTGGCACCTTGCTCCGGACAGCGAGGCCGAGGGCGGCGGCATTGGATACGTAAGGCCGGAGCAGCGCGGAGGGTTTCTCGATCTGTGGGAAGCTTCCAACATTCCGGAATTTACGTCGCATCCGTATGAGGGGACATTCTATGACAGCGGCGGGAATGAGATTACTTACAAGGATCAGTATCGCGTGGACTTTTTGACCGGTCGCGCGGAAAGGTTTCTGCGACAAAAGCAGGAGAAGCCGTTTCTGCTGGTGATTTCGCAACTGGAGCCGCACCAGCAGAACGACATGGGCCGTATGGTGGGTCCAAGGGGATCGGCGGAGCGGTTCATCAATGCCCTGGTGCCGCCGGACCTGCGCAGCTTTCCCGGCGACTGGCACCGGCAGCTGCCGGACTATTATGGCGCGTGCGAGAGCATCGACGCGTCGGTGGGGCGAGTGAGGCAGATTCTCGAAGAGGAGAAGCTCGCGGCGACTACAATTTTTGTTTTCATGAGCGATCATGGCTGCCACTTTATGACGCGCAACGAGGAGTACAAACGCAGCGCGCATAACAGTTCGCTGCGCATTCCGCTGCTGATCTACGGGCCCGGCTTTGAAGGGGCGCGGCAGATAGAGGAGTTGGCGGGCCTGGTGCATCTTGCGCCTACCCTGCTGGAGGCGGCGGGCGTGGCGGCGCCGAAGTCGATGCAGGGCAGGAGCCTTATGCCGCTGTTGCGCGACGCCAAGGCTCGGGAAGAATGGCCGAACCGGGAATTGATTCAGATAAGCGAATCGATGACTGCGCGCGCGATCCGTACAAAGGAATGGACTTATTGCGTGGCGGACTTGGGCGGCGACACTTCGGCGCCCGCGAGCGCGAGTTATCGCGAGTACCAGATGTACGATCAGCGCGCCGATCCCCAAGAGCTGGTGAACCTTGCGGGAAGAAAAGAGTACCGGAAAGAGGCCGAAGAACTGCGTGAGGAGTTGAAGAAGCTGATTGTCACCTCGGGAGAGAGGAAACCGGAGATTGTGCCGGCAAAGCTATATCCATAGCGGGGGCAGGTGGAAGTGCTGAAGATGGATTTTCACACGAAGGATTCGCATGAGGAATTTGAAGATATTGGTTTTGGGACGCGGGGGCCAGGTGGGATGGGAGTTGCGCCATCGACTGGCTTGCGTGGGCGAGGTAATCGGGGTTGATTTTCCGGAGGTGGATTTCTGTAGCGCCGATTCGATTCGCGAGACGGTGCGAGCAGTTGCGCCGTCAGTGATGGTGAATGCGGCTGCTTATACGGCGGTAGATAAGGCAGAAAGTGAAACAGACCTGGCCATGGCGATCAACGGCACTGCGCCGGGCGTGCTTGCCGAGGAAGCAAAAAGGCTGGGTTGCGTCTTGGTGCACTATTCGACCGATTACGTCTTCGATGGGACGAAGCAGGGGTCGTATGTAGAGAGAGATGCGCCGCATCCGCTGAATGTTTATGGCAGCTCGAAACTGGCGGGCGATGGGGCGATCCAGGCGGTAGGCGGCGACTTTGTGATTTTGCGGACGAGCTGGGTTTACGGGGCGCGGGGAAATAATTTTTTGTTGACGATGCTGCGGCTGGCAAGGGAAAAGGCGGAACTGCAGATTGTGGACGACCAGATTGGATCGCCGACTACGAGCGAATGCATTGCGCAGGCTACGGCCGATATCTTGGCGCAGGTGCTTGCGCCTGCGGGGGGCGGGTTAGAGGGGCGGAGTGGAATCTACAACCTGACTTGCGCGGGAGAGACGAGCTGGTTTGGATTTGCGAGGGAGTTTTTGAGCGAGCGGAGTGGGAGCGCGACGCCGAAGCTGATTCCGATCAAGACCAGTGAGTTTCCGCGTCCGGCAAAGCGGCCGGCGAACTCGCGATTGTTGTGCCGGCGAGTGGAGGAGGCGTTTGGAGTGCGGATGCCGGATTGGAAGGTTGCGCTGGGGTTGGTGCTGGAGACGTTGCGGGAGGGAAGTTCGTTGACGTAGGGCAATCTTGCATCGTGATATTTGAATGAGGGCTTCATAGTGATTGCAGTTGACAGGAATTTTATTCTCCAATACTGTAAGGGGACGCTAGGTCATCCAACGATGCATGCCATCTTTAACAGAATCGCTTGTTGTTGTCTCTGATCTGGCTGGCGCCCGCCGGCTTTTACGCGATTTTGTTGTTCCAAACACATATCAGTATCACGAAGCCTTTCTTCAGGGGCTAAAGCCCGGTCAAATTTTGGCTGTTTGCGGCACGACTGAACAGGTTGCGGAAAAAAGGCTGGTGAACCGGATAAGGCACGATGGTTTCCACAGGGCGATACGGTATGTATTAGTCATGCGCGGAAATGACGAGCAACAGGAAGCGGTATTCAGCTACATCGGCCTTGAACAGCGAGTGCCGAAGGATCATCCATTACGTGCCATCCGGCAGATGAGCGATGCAGCATTGCGGGAGTTGGACTCCGAGTTCCAACAGCTGTACGCGCGGCGCGGGCGGCCGTCGATTGCTCCGGAGAAGCTGATACGGGCGCAGTTATTGCAGGTACTGTATTCGGTGCGGTCGGAGCGGCAACTGATGGAGCAGTTGGACTACAACCTTCTTTTCCGCTGGTTTGTGGGACTCAACATCGACGACCCGGTGTGGGATGTGACGGTATTTACCAAGAACCGCGAGCGTCTGATTGAGGGCGAGGTTGCCGAACAGTTGTTGCTGGCGGTGGTGGAACAGGCGCGTGCGCATCAGCTTTTAAGCGAGGAGCATTTCACCGTGGACGGTACTTTGATTCAGGCCTGGGCCAGCCGTCGCAGCTTCCGTGAGAAGCCCGATCCGCCCAGCCGGGGCACGGGAACGCGAGGCCGCAAGCTGCTGCGCGACACGCATGAGTCAGCCACCGACCCGGAGGCGCGTTTGTATAAGAAGAGCGGGGCGGCGGTAGCGGTGCCCAGCTACCTGGGCCATGTGCTGACGGAGAACCGCAACGGACTGGTGGTAGCAGCGATGGTGACGCAGTCCAGCAAGACGGCGGAACGGGAGGCTGCATTGGTGATGGTGGACAAGCTGAAACGCGCCGTGGTGAGCACGCTGGGCGCCGACAAGAGTTATCAAGAGGAGCAGTTTGTTGGTCAGTTGCGCGCCCGCCGCATCAGGCCGCATGTAGCCGAATACGCGCCCAATCCGAAATGGCCCAACTGGCTTACCGGAGAAGAACGCAACAGCGAAGGATTTGCCATCAGCCAGAGGAAGCGGAAGCTGGTGGAGAAGGTGTTCGGCTGGGCCAAGCAAGATCGGGCCGTCCGGCAGGTAAAACTGCGCGGCAGGGCACGAGTCGACTGGCTGTTTAGCCTGGTTGCCACAGCGCACAACCTGCTGCGCATGCAGAAGCTGATTCCGGCGCAGTAAGTCCGGGGGATAGGTGTCTCTGGAGGCCGCAAAATCGGATCTCCAGAGGAGCAAATCAACAGCAGTACAACCGATTTGAAGTGAAAAAACTCAACGGTGCGACTCGGAATCGAAAAATGAACGACTTTTTCCGCAAGCTGTGAAGTCGTGCCCTGATACAAAGCGGGTACACTCGCAATCCTCCAAGTTCAAAGGTGAATCCAAAGTGCAAAATGCTCTTTATGCTGTTCTGTCTGATTCACTGCGCCGGTTGTCGCTATCTATCTCTGCTGTGTTTTTTCTGTTTGCTCTAGCGGCTGGCCTGCCCCTGGCCGCGCAGGACGACATCACCACGCAAAACGCGACATCCGGATTCAATGGCGTATACATCACCGGGCCGGCTTCGAACCCGTTGAGCTTCTTGAACGGCGCGGCCTGGCGTACTACCGGCAATCCGGCGCCCTATGACTTTCACGACTTTGCTCCAGCGACTTACATTGACTCACAACTGCCCAATTGGATCGATTTGCGGGCCGAAGAGCGGCTCCGGTATGAGGCGTATAACAATTCAAGCTTCAAAGCGAGAGTCGATGACTCCTACATATTGAACCGTTTCCGGTTTCAGGTAAATGTGCATACGCGCAGCTGGCTGCGAGTTACGGCGCAGGTGCAGGACGCGCGCGCGGGCTACCAAAACCCGCCGCTCGGCCCGCCGAGCACGGTTCGCTGGGATCTGAAGCTGGCTTACGTCGAGGTCGGCGCGCCCGACAAGCACTGGTTCAGCTTGCGCTTGGGCCGGCAGATGATCAACTACAACAACACCATCCTCGCCGACTCAGAGTGGCGCAACCAGGCCCGCTCCTACGATGCGGCGGTGCTGAACCTGAACGCGAAACGCGAACACCTGGGGCTGTTCGCCGCGTCGGCTGTGACGCCGCAGGCCTATGGCGTGGGCCCGCATCAGGAAGGCAACAATATCTACGGGGCCTACGGCCGCATCGATGATTTTCTTGTGCCGCACTCGAATATTGAGCCGTTCTTTCTGCGGCGCGTGCAGCCGGCAGAGGTTGTGGAACCCGCCGAGGCCAAGACCACCGGCAAGGAGAACGAGAGAGCTCTTGGTTTGCGCTTCAAGGCGCAGGCCCACTCTGCGTTCGATTACGGGGGCGAGGTCATCGTCGAAACCGGCACGGTGGGACCGCAGCCGATTCGAGCCTCGGCGGCGCAGGCAGGCGTGGCATACCAGTTCCTCGACGTGGTGGCCAAGCCGCGCATCTTTACCCAGTACGACTACGCCACGGGCAACAGCAACCCGAAGCAGAACGCAACGCACGCCACTTTCGACACGATCTACCCGACAGCCCACGACCGCCTTGGAATCGCCGACCTGTTCGGCTGGCAGAACATTGAGGCAGTGCGCGTGGGAACCACTATTGAGCCACATCGGCGGCTCACATTCACTGTGCAGGGGCGGACTTTTGGGCGGCTCGATGCGCTGGACTCGATCTACAATACTTCGGGCAGCGCGATCGTGACCAACAAGACCGACCACGGACGCCATTTGGGCGCGGAAATCGATGGCTACTCTTGGTATGAACTCAATAGGCACTTCAACCTGGGCGGCGGCGTCGGCTACTTCGGCGGGGGGGAGTTTCTGACGAATGTGGCAACCAGCCACTCGTACAGGTACTACTATGTTGCGCTGAACTTCAAAGACAACGGAAAGAAGTAGCTAGTTCCCCCTGAAAAGCAGAAAGGGCAGCCCGTGTGGGCTGCCCTTTCTGCGGTTGCGGAACCCGAGGTTCGCTGGGGTTATGGGAGGTAGTAGCGGAAGGAGGTGAAGACCATGTTGTCGTCGCCATGGGCTCCGCCATCGGGATTCGCACAGACCATTGGGAACACTTGGAGCTGTCGCGCTGCCGAGGCCGGACCAGAGGTCGCGGCGAATCAAGCTGTACTGGAGACCGTAGCGCAGACGGCCCTTGGGGCCTGCATAGATGTTGTACCAGTAGCCGGCTGTGAATTCCTGCACGTCCTTGTTGTTGGCCTTGCAGTTGCTGGCGCGCTGGGATTCCTGACCGGCGGTAAGTCCGGCGGGAGTACTCACATTGTTTCCGGTGGGGGCCACTTCGGTATTGCAGCCGGACATGCGGGAGCATTGGTAAACATGCGGGATGCCGTAGCCTTCCGCAGTTGTGGCTCGACTGTAACCCAGTATTCGCGGTTGATATAGTCGCCGCCGTAGTTGAGGTAGATGTTCAGGCGCTTGGTGGGATTCAATTCCACGGTGCTGAGAGCGGAGAAGCCGTGCAGCGGAGCGAGCATGCCGTTGGGACGGACGGTCACGTCGGCAATGGTGGAGGAGCCGTAGCGGCCGACGCCCTTGCCCCACAGGCCCTTCAGGCCGATGGTGACCTTTTTGTTGAAGAGCGGGCCGCGGAAGCCGCCGCCGACGCCGCCGCCCACCGTCGTGTCGTTGTACGCGCCAGTGCATTCCGGTGCAAGTGATCCACCAGGTACAGTGTGCTGGCGCTTGTGGAGGTGCAGCGGCATTGGGATAGATGCGGTCACGGAAGAAGCGGCTGATGCCGAAGAGTTCCCAGTGGCCCCAGCCCGGCTCGAGCGGCCATCTTGGCGACGAAGTCGGGCGCCATGTTGAAGGAGTAGTTGGCGGTGGAGTTGTAAAGGCCGCCGCCGTTTCCGCCGGTGCCAAGAGGATAGTTGTGACGGGTGAGGTTGGTGCCGGCCGGATTGAGGGTCTCGGCGTTTTCGGCCGAGATGCCGGCGAAGACACTTATTGCCGAAATCCTTTGACACGCGGAAGCTGTACTGCCGCGTCCAGACGAAGCCGGCTTCGTACTGGGGATCGATGGTGGCCGGCAGAATTTCAGTTCCGCGGGTAAGGCCCTTGGTGGTTTCAGCCGCCAGCGACCATCCCTGGCCGCCGGAGAAGTCCCAGCCGTTGGTCAGCTTGGCATCCGCCCACAGTTGGCGCTGGCGCATCACGTAGCTGTTGCTCTGGTTGTTGTTGGAGGTGATGCCGGTGCCCAGCCAATCCATCTCGTAGTAGCCGGTCATGGTCATGTTGGCAGCTTGCCGATGGCCTTGATGGCCAAGCGCGACTGACGGCCGGTTCCCTGGAACTCGCTCATCTTCGCAGTGTCGGAGTTCTGCAGCGGAACGCCGGTGAAGGGGGTGTTGAGGCCGCCGCCGGTGGCCGCCGTGCGCCACACGGTTTCAGCCGCCAGGAAGCTGCCCGCAGGCGAGAGGGTGATGCCCTTGTAGTGGAGCGCATCGGGGTTGGCGATTTCCTTCTTGATCTTGGCGGTCTCGTCGGAGACGGTGGTGGCCAGCGAAGCCTCGTTGCCCTTGAGGTCGTTGACGGTGGACTGCAGCGTTGAGACAGCGGCTGCGTTGTCAGTGACGGCCTGGTTGGAAGACGATGCGGCGGCTTGTGCCTTGTCCGCGGCGGCCTGGGCTTCGGCAGCGGCTTGCTTTGCCTGCTTCAACTCCGCGTCCTTGGTGGCCAGGTCGGTCTTGAGTTCGTTGATCTGGCCCTGCAAATCATGGCGCAGGCCCTGAATCTGTTCTTCCACTGTGGGTGGCTTTGGCTTTTTCTCTTTTGCGGTTGCGGTGTGCTTCTTCACGGCCGGTTTATCCTGGCCGGCGCTGGCGTACGAGGCAAACAGGCAGACTGCCAGAATTGCCGCGGCTGCAGTTGCGAATTTGAATTTCATGGGCCTCTCTCTTCCTCTCGAATCAAATTGGTTTGTGGTCTCACCTGCTCACGCAGGCGTATGCATTAAACTCCCGCAATCCGAAATTCCTGAACATAAAGCCAAGTTGCGATGCTATCGGCGTTGCGGAAGGAACAACAAGAGCCAGGAAAAAGTACGCAGAGGCGGAGTTTTCCCTGGCTGGTTCCGTGTTTCAGATTGGCAGAGTTTGATGAATATATGACTAATTCACGTATTTTTAACAAAGCTATCTTGAGTTATTGCGTGAAGTATCAGGCGAATTAATATTCCTTTAATAAATATATTGGTTTGGGTGCGATTGCGGCGTGTGGAAGGCAACGATCTTTTGAGTGGAAGTTAGTCTAGTTACTTAATCCGCTCTGCCGGCGCTGAGCAGGTTGGCCAGCAGTCGATAGGCTCCGGGGACTAACTCGGGGAACTGGCGATACAGCGCGTAGGCAACATAGATATAAGTTCCTTTGCCGGGATGGGCGACGAGCAGGCCGCCGCGCTGCGGGTCCTGGCCGGGGTCGGCGGTCTCAGTGAGCGCCGTGTAGGCAGGGTCCCAGGTATCGAGGAAGGAGTGGCCGCGCTCCTCGACCCAGCCGTCAAAGTCGGCGGTGGTGATGGCGTTGGGCGAGGTGAGCAGGGGATTGGCGGGCTCGAGCAGCTTGACCGGGGCCTGCTCGTCGACGACGCGCTCCGCAGAGCGGCCCATGGAGAGCGGAAACGGAGCAGGGAAGTTGCCGCTCTGGTACTGGACGATCAGCGTTCCGCCGCGGCGGACAAATTCATCGAGCCGCGGCTGGGCGGCGGCTAGTTCAGGGCGCGCGGAGTAGGCGCGAATGCCGATGACGATCACGTTCCAGGCGGAGAGGTCGGCGGAGGCTGAGCTCGGCGGCGGTGAGCAGGTGGGCGTGACGCCCAGGGCTTCAATGGCGTCGGGAACCAGGTCGCCGGTGCCCATGACGTAGCCGATGCGCAGGCCCGGCGCGAGCTTCACGTCGATCTTGCGGGTCTTCAACTGGGCGGGCTTGTAGAGGTTATAGGGGCGCAGGCCGGGGTAGCCGATGCTCTGCCAGCCGGTTGTGTAGGTAGCGTGAGCCAGCGGAGGTAGCGGAGTTGCGTTGCTGTATGGTCGCTGAATGTGGCGTGGACACGGCGTCGATGTTGTCCGCCGTCTCGGCCGTCGTAGACGGAAAAGAGAATGGCTCGGTGTCGCCGGCGCTGTCGAGATGGAAGTGGCGCTTGCAGCTGGGTTGGAGGTCCATCCGGCGGGGAGGTTGAGATCGACTGTGCCTTCGGCGGCGGCTTGGGCGTGGACGGTGACGCGGACGGGCAGAGCGGAGCCGTCGAGCGGAAGAATGCGGGCTTCGGGCTCGATGCGGACGCCGATGGCGGGCGTGACGACAGCGGCTCGTAGATGCCGCCGGGGCCGAGGACGCGCTGCATGGTCTGCACGACCTGGCCGATGCGGATGGGCAGGCCGTCAAAGGTGAACTCGGCCCAGGCGGCCAGCGGCCAGGGCGCGAAGGAGCGCAGGCGGTACTCCGGCTGGGTGAGGTCGTAGTAGGGCTGCTCGATGGTGGGGCGGGTGAAGTAGGGCTGGGTGGGTTCGGCGTTTTCAGCGGCATGGACCTGGAAGATCGGGTCGGCGGTGGGGGCATGCGGGGTCGATTGCGGCGGTGATCTGCTCGTTTTTCCATGGGTCGCCGCTGCTGCTCTCAAGCCAGACTCTGTTGAGACGGGTTTCGGCTGTGGCTTGCGCGGTGTGGACGCGGACGCGGAACTCCTCGCCGGGAGTTACGCTGCGCGGGGTTTCGTCGGGTCCGCCGCCTCTGGGGCCGCCGCTCTGGACGCTTTCGGCTTTGGTGGTGAAGGCGACGAGGTCGAGGCCGAGCAGATCTTTGAGCGCGGACTGAAATTCGGTCGATCTTTGCGTCGAGTTCGAAGAGCAGGTTGGCTTTGGATTGGGGGTCGAGATTGCTGGCGGCGACTTTTGCGCTGAGGTCGAGGGTCTGGCGGTAGATGGGCGCGAGCTTATGCGCGAAGCTGACGGCTGAGAGGTTTTTGCGTTCGGCCTCTGCGTTTTGAATGCTGTTATCGATGCTGCGAAGGTTTGCGGCAAGCCAGTTGGGCGCGCTGCCTTTGACCAGATTGGGCAGGCCGTCGAGGGTGGTATCGATGGCGACCTTGGAGTTGTGGAAGAGGTCGCTGTTGGTCGCGATTAGTGCCGGGCTTTGCGGCTGCTGTAGGGCGCAACGGCCCAGAGGTGATAGCTGGTGGTGGCCGGGCCGCTGAGGGTTGGGTTTGCGCCGCCGTTTTGCGACTTCTGCTCGCCCCAGCCTTCGCGCGCGATCTGCACATAGCTGCGGCCAAGGATGGGTCGCGCGTGCCGACCTGGATGGTCACATCGGTCGAGGGCGCGCGGTCGGACCACTCGCCGGTGACGTAGTTTTTGAATTTTGCCGGCGCCCATTTGCCGGTGGCGTAGTCGAACATTTTTCCTCTGTGATCCGGCGCGAAGGGAACCATGGAGTAGACGGCGAGCGGCTGCCAGACTGTAAGGCCGAGGCCGCCTTCTTACGGGCTTGAGTTGGTCGGGAAAGACGTTGGGGTCGGCGGCGGCTTTGAAGACCTCCTGCGCGATTTCGCCGGAGACCTGGTGGTGGCCGTGGCCGTCGGTGATGCCGCCGACGAAGGTGGAGACGATGACCTGCGGGCGCTCGCGGCGGACGGCGAGCACGGCGTCGTAGAGGACGCGGTCGTGGCCCCAGTTGGCGAAGGACTTCCTCTTGCGTCTTGGAGAAGCCGAAGTCGACCTCGGTGCCCCAGAGCTGCTTGGCGCCGTAGTACTCGTCGGCCTTGAGCAGTTCGTTGGTGCGGATGAGGCCGAGCGCGTCGTCGCTGTCGGCGGACATGGCGTTCTGGCCGCCTTCGCCGCGGGTGAGGGTGAGCAGGGTGCAGCGCGACGCCCAGGCCGCGCGAGAGAGTAGGTGAGCAGCGCGCCGTCCTCGTCGTCGGGGTGGGCGACGATCATCATCACGCTGGCGGTGGTGGAGAGGCGCTTGAGCGATTGCTCCAGGGCCGCGGCGCCGCGGTCTTCGGCGAAGGGCAGGGCGATGGCGCTGGGCTCGCTCGCGGGGAGCTGGAAGGGCGAGGCAGCGGGTACGGGTTGCGGCGCAGATTGTTGCGCTAGCAGGCAGATGGGGAGAGCGCTTGCAAAGATCAGGGCCGCAAGGACCGTCCCGGCTGCGAATCGATGAACTCTATCGGCGAAGAACATACTTGCCGTCAGTGTACAATCCGGGGAGCGAATCAGCGCTTGATGACATTGCACTTCTTCCACTTCCGGCGGCAGCGGCACACTCGAGCGGCGCATCGGGCTGCGCTCGGCCGTGCTCTTCAACATGCTGGAGATGATCGGCGTGGGGCCGTTCATCACGCTGCCGCTGGTGATTGCGGCGGCGGGCTACCGGCTGTCCGTGTGGGCGTGGGTGCTGGGCGCGGTGATCGCCGTGGCCGACGGGCTGGTGTGGGCGGAGCTGGGCGCGGCGTTTCCGCGGGCCGGCGGGTCGTATGCGTTTCTGCGCGAGATCTACGGGCCGAAGGGCGCGGGAAACTGGCTCAGCTTTCTCTACGTCTGGCAGTTGAGCTTTTCCGCGCCGCTGGCGATTGCTTCGGGGTGCATCGGGCTCTCGAGTTTTCTGGCGTGGTTCTGGCCGGGGCTGGAGAACGCGCCGGTGGCCGCGTTGCCGGCGCTGCACTATGCGAACTTTGCCGCGGCGGGCGCGTGCCTGCTGGTGACGGCGCTGCTTTATCGCAATTTGAGCTCGATTACGCGGCTGGCGTGGGTGCTGTTTGCCGGGGTGATGGCGGCGATTGCGGGGGTGATTGTTTCCGGGTTTGCGCATGCGGCGCGGGCGGCTGGCAGATGCCGGCCTCGCCGGCGCTGCCGCTTGGCGTGGCGCTGGGCGGGCTGGCGCAGGCTACGCTGCTGACCACTTATTGCTACTGGGGCTACTACAACATTTGTTTTCTGGGCGGCGAGGTGAAGCGGCCGGAGCGGACGATTCCGCGGGCGATTCTGCTGTCGGTGCTGTTTGTTGCGGCGTTTTATGTGGCGATGAATCTGGCGGCGCTGCCTTCGATGCGCGATGCGGCTGCGCACGTGGCTGCCGGGGAGACGGTGCGGCTGCAACTGGTGGCGGACATTGCGCAAGGCGGCGTTTGGAACGGTGGCCGGGCGGCTGATGGCGGCGCTGATTGTCTGGACGGCGTTTGCTTCGGTGTTTTCGCTGCTGCTGGGCTACTCGCGCGTGCCGTATGCGGCGGCGCGGGATGGCAATTATTTCCGCTTTCTGGCTGCGGTGCATCCGAAGCACGGGATTCCTCACCGGTCGCTGGTGGCGCTGGGGCTGGTGGCGACCTGCTTCTGCTTTTTCTCGCTGGCGCAGGTGATTACGATGCTGGTGATCACGCGCATTCTGCTGCAGTTCTTTTTGCAGCAGGTGGGCGTGATGCTGCTGCGGGTGCAGAGGCCGGAGCTGGCGCGGCCGTTCAGGATGCCGCTCTATCCGCTGCCGCCGCTGGTGGCGATGGCGGGATTTGTGTTCATTCTGGTCAACCGGCGCCATGCGCTGGGGGGATTGGCGGTGGCGGCGGGGATTGGCGTTTCCGGGACGCTGATTTATCTATATGCGGGCGCGGCGGTTGGGGCAGTGGCCGTTTATGAAGAAGTGAAAAAGTGAAGAAACTTATAAAAAGCTATAGATAGATGGAGCTATCCCACCCTAGCCACAAAAACAAAAACGTGGCGAGGGTGGGGCACCCATTTTGATCCGTCAATCGAATTGAAAAAATGCTTGTGCTACAGGGTTGAAGCTCTTGCGGTGGAGCGGGGTGGGGCCGAGGCGGGCGAGGGCTTCGATGTGCTGGGGTGAGCAGTAGCCTTTGTGGCTGGCGAGGCCGTAGCCGGGGAATTGGCGATCGAGCTCGACGAGCAGGCGGTCGCGGTGGACCTTGGCCAGGACACTGGCGGCGGCGATGGAGAGGCTGATTGCGTCGCCGTGGATTACCGGCTGCTGAGGACAGGGCCAGTCGATGGTGTCGCGGCCGTCGATGAGAAGGTAGTCGGGAGTTAGGGCTAGCTGCTGGACGGCTAGGCGCATGGCCAGCAACGAGGCCTGGCGGATATTGATGCGGTCGATGGTTTCAGCATCGACGGCGGCGATGGCCCAGGCTATGGCTTTCCGGCGGATCCTGGGGTCGAGTTTGTTGCGCTGCTTTTCGGAGAGTTTTTTTGAGTCGGTGAGGCCTTGCAGGCGGCAGCCTTTGGGGAAGATGACTGCGGCGGCGACTACCGGGCCGAAGAGCGGGCCGCGGCCTACTTCGTCGAGGCCAGCGATCAGGAGGGCGCCGCTTCGGCGCGCGGCTTCTTCCAGCTTTAATCCGCAGACGTGGGTTTCCGTCATGGAATCAAGTATAGGAAGACTGGCTGCCTTTGGAGGGTTGTGGATTTCTCGACCCATACAAGAAGCAAAAAGTCGCAGGGATGGGACACGGGGCTTTTGTCAGGGTAACGAACAAAGGCTGATTGGCATTTGTGGTATCCCACCCTTGCCACAAAAACAAATACGTGGCAAGGATGGGGCACCCGGCTTTTGTGGTTTCCCAGGTCTCAAAGGCGAGACCTGGGGCACCCGCTTTTGTGGGAGTTCAAAAAAACAACCCCGACTGTGCGCCGGGGTTGTTTGGGTGACGAATATTCTTTTCGGCTTAGGCGCGGACTTTGCCGGTTACGCGGTCTACTTCCTTGAGGCGGGCGGCTTTGCCGCGGAGCGAGCGGAGATAGAAGAGCTTGGCGCGGCGGACGCGGTAGCTGCGGACCGTTTCGATCTTGTCAATGACCGTGGAGTTGAAGGGGAAGATGCGCTCCACACCCTGGCCAAAACTCATTTTGCGGACGGTAAAGGTGCCCTGGGGGCCGCGGTTGATGGCGATGACCAGGCCTTCAAAGGCCTGGAGGCGTTCTTTGTCGCCTTCCTTGATCTTTACCTGGACGCGAATCTGATCGCCGGGAGCGATCTCTGGAAGGTCGGTGCGCTTGAGCTTATCGGCCAGGCGCTGCATTACGGGATGAATGGACATTGTGTTTTCCTGCGGTTGGACTCAGAACTTCAAGACTATCAGAGAAGGGGCTTTTGTGCCTAATTCCAGGGCTGCGGTATATTTTCCAGTATGGATGAGAAACGGGAATTGCTGCGGCATACGCTGGCTACTGTGGCCTACAGGGCGGCTCGGGCCCTAGAGAACGCGCCGGAGAATTTTGCGGGGTTTGACGGGGCTGGGCGGCCGCCGGCGACTATTCTGGCGCACATGGGGGACCTGTTCGACTGGGCGCTGAGCATGGCTACAGGGAATCCGAGCTGGCACAATTCCGCGCCGCTCTCGTGGGCTGATGAAGAGCGGCGGTTCTTTACGTCGCTCAGTGCCTTCGACGATTATCTGGCTTCCGCTGAGCCGCTTCTTGCGCCGGTCGAGCGGCTTTTTCAGGGGCCGGTGGCCGATGCTCTGACGCACGTGGGGCAGATTGCCATGATGCGGCGGTTAGCGGGATGCCCTACGCGTGGGGAAAATTTTTACGTGGCGGCGATTGAGGTGGGGCAGGTGGGAGAGGAACAGCCTGCGCCGATGCAGCCGTTCCGCTAGTAAACGCCGAGTAAATGTCCTCCCTGAACTCTTGCAAAGTGGCTGTGTTTAGCAAAGGGAATGTTTACAGGACGCCTTGTTAGCACCGAATAAAGTAACTATTACCAACGGTGTGCCAGTCTGGCACGACCGTGCACCAATCTGGCACAAAGTTGGGATTGGCCCCACGATTCCCATCTCCGATTATAGAAATTGTTGCAACTACCCCCGTAACTGGATAGCTTTCCGGGCTTTGCTGAGATGCTCTGAGGAAAAATGTCTGGGTCCAGAATTCTCACCATCGCATCGGCCGGCTGGCCATATTTCATCGGCGTTCGATGACACAAAAACGATGACTCTCTAAGGAAGGCCTCGCCGAGCCGCAGACGGCTCGGACAAAAGGAACGAGGAGAAGGAAAGACAATGAGCAAGAAACTCGTATTTGCGCTGTTCGCATTGGCCGTGGCTTTTGCAATCACTCCGGCCGCGACGGCCGATTCATTCAGCTTCAAGTATTCTGGCCCCGTGACCAGCGGGCCGGCGGGCACGGTCACCCTCGACGGCATCTTCACCACTTCGACTCCTTATGGCCCCAACGGGGGCGACATCGTCACCTCTTTCACAGGCACCTATTCGGATACGGGAGATGGGGTTTCCGGAGTTGTGAGCCTTTACCCCGGCGTCGGCACCGATGAGAGTTACCTCACCTCCGAGGACGGTCTTTGGTGGTACGACAATCTGTACTACCCCGGCAAAAATGCGCCCGAACACCAGTGGCGGCCAGTTCGATTACTATGGCCTCATGCTTTATGTCGGCCCGTCCAGCGACCCCAAGGAGTGGGAAGTGAACTTCTGGGCAAACACGAGCACCACCTATCAGTTTGAAGAGGCGTTGATCGGAGAGGGCTTGTTGAGTTCTTCAACCGGCATCGGCATCACCGATAACGAGGGCTCTTCGGGTCCGTCGATCACAGCGACCCCGGAGCCTGATTCTCTTTTGTTGCTCGCCACAGGGATGCTCTGCTTGGCCTTGGTCGCTTCTCGCAAGCGCACAGAGTTTGGCCGCGAGCTGTAATTCCGTTCACTATCAATCAGCAGGAAATGCAGGGCCGGGAGCCAAGCAATTGGCTACCCGGCCCTTTCTATTCCTGCGTGTCTTGCCGGCGGATGGAATCGAGGAGCTTGCGGTCTTCTTTGGATAAGGCGGCGTGCTCCAGGAGATCGGGGCGGTTGACGAGGGTTTTGCGGAGTTGCTGCTCGCGGCGCCAGAGGCGAATCTGGTGGTGGTCGCCGTTGAGGAGGACTTCGGGGGCGCGGAGACCCTCGAATTCTGCCGGGCGGGTGTAGTGAGGGTAGTCCAGGAGGCCGCCGGCGCCGTGCTGGGAGCGGGGAACGCCTTCGGTATCGGTGGTGATTTCGGAGTCGGGAACGCCGAAGCTTTCGAATTCGCCGGAGGATTCGTTGCCGAGGACGCCGGGGATGAGGCGCATGGTTGCATCGAGCACTACGGCTGCGGCCAGTTCGCCGCCGCTGAGGACGTAGTCGCCGATGGAGAGCTCCATATCGCAGTAGAGCTGGTTGATGCGCTCGTCTACGCCTTCGTAGCGGCCGCAGAGAAGGATTATGCGGTCGAGAGTGGCCAGTTCGCGGGCTACGGCCTGGGTGAAGGGACGGCCCTGGGCGGAGAGCAGGATCACCTGCGGTGGGGCAGACTGCGCTTGCGCGCGTTGAGCTTTGGGCTCGATGCCCAGCGAGGCGAGGGCTTCGGCCAGGGGCTCGGGCTTGAGGACCATGCCTTCACCGCCGCCAAAGGGGCGGTCGTCTACGGTGCGGTGACGGTCGTGGGTAAAGTTGCGCAGATCGTGGACGCCAATCTCGACCAGTCCTTCGGCAAGGGCGCGGCGGAGAATGCCATTCTCGAAGATGCCGGCAAAGAAGCCGGGAAAGATGGTGACGATCTCAAAGCGCATACGATTCGATCATACGGCTGCGGCAGCATTTCCGCCGTGAGCAATGGCCAGAGCCCGCACCATGCTTATTAGAAGCCGTAGTGCTTGAACGGAATATCGACGTTGAAGTAAAAGGTCTGCTCCGTTCCGTCCTGGGCATTCTTCACTTTCATGACGTCGTAAGAGTGGCCGTCTTTATGCATCAAGCTCTGTTGATGGGAAAACGCTGAAGCCGAGGACGCGCAGAACCACATATTCCTCGTGGACGTTGATCACCACCCAGGCCTTCTCCGTCGATTTGCCGTCGCCCGAATCGAGGATCGATTTGAGCAGCCCGCGAAAAACGTGCATAGTGGAACTCCGACTTATCTTTTGCGCCCAGCTCCCGGTTCGCCACCATGGCCACAAAGTGCGCATCCATATTCACGTAGTCGCTGCTCAGCACGATTTCGGCAATTTTGAGAGCCGCGGGATAGTCCTTGTTGTTCAGAGCCGCGATCATGGCTTTCTCGGAATCGGAGGTATCTTTGGCCGCCTTGTATTCGGGAGAATCCATGTAGCTGATGCGCAGGCGAGCGTAGTCGATGTCGGTTTTGCCCGCTTTGAGCGAGGCGAGCAGCGTAGCGTATTCGGAGGGTTGATCGAGGGCGGCAACGGACGAGGGCAGAATTGCCACGGCAAGCAGGCCAAGAATCACGAATATTTTGCGCATAATGCGGGAATTCTAATCTGCGCAAAAATGGGTGTCTATCGATTCATGCAGCAAGGTTTCCGGCTCTTGCTGGCACATTTGGCAATGTGGCCGGACCTCGAAAATCTTCTACAGTGCACGGCCGCCTGGATGTGGTGTAATGTTGGGCAACAGTTATGGCTGACATTGATACGTTGTTAAATCGCTGGCAAACGGCCGGCGTCCTGGATGCGGAGGCTGCTGACCGCATTCGCGCCTTTGAGGGAGAATCCGCCACGACGGACCGGCGCGCCGGGTTGCGCTGGCAGGGGATGGTGGCGCTGATTCTGGGGGCTATCCTGCTGGCCTGCGGGGTGGTGCTGTTTGTCTCGGCCCACTGGGACGAGTTCGGGCCCGGCGCGCGGTATGCGCTGGTGATGGGAATGGTGGCCGTCTTCCACCTGGGCGGGGCGTGGGCGCGCAAGGATTTTCGCGGGCTTTCAACGGCACTGCACGCGGTGGGAACGATTTCGACCGGGGCGGCGATTGCGCTGGTCGGGCAGATCTTCAATATTCGAGGAGCACTGGCCGGCGGCGATATTGCTGTGGGCCGTCGCGGCGCTGGCCGGATGGGTACTGCTGCAGGATGAGGCGCAGCAGACGCTAACGCTGCTGCTGTTTCCGGCCTGGATTCTTGTCGGAGTTTTCTTATTACGCCGCAGGGCACATTGGAGAGAACGTCTATATCGGACGGTTCCTGGTGGTTTGGGCGGTTCTCTATTTGACCGTATTTCTGGGGTCAAAGCATAAGGCGGTGCAGGGGATTCTGTTTGCTGTCTCGGCCGTTGCGGCGGTTACTGGGATTGTCTATCTGGCGGGGGGCTGGAGTTCGTGGGGGGACCAGACTTATTTGTCGTTTGGAACACGGATGTGGGGCTGGACCGTGATTGCCGTGCTGCCGCTCTGCTTCTCAGTTATCCGGATGCGCAGGAGCAGCGTGCCGGCGACGGCGGCGATCGCTTTCTCAATTGTGCTGCCCTGGTGCCAGCGCATCTGGACAGAGAGCTACAACTATGGCATCTATCGCCACACCTATATCCGGAATGAGCCCAACCTTGCTGCTCACACGCTGGTTGCGGCGTTTGCAGTCTTTCTGGTTTGGTGGGGGGTGCACCACGCCAGTAAGGCGCTGGTGAATCTGGGTATTGTGGGGTTTGCGATTGCGGTGGGGTGGTTTTACTTCAGCGACATTTACGGTGCCATGGGACGCTCGCTGGGGTTGATCGGGCTGGGCATTCTCTTCCTGGCCGGGGGATGGGCGCTCGAAAAGATGCGGCGCGGGCTGCTGGCCGGGATGGAGCATAAAGACGCTGCGACCGAGGAGGCCAAATGAAGCTGGGCAGGATTTCGCTCTCTGTGACTTCGCTGGTGTTGCTGGTGGTTCAACTGGCGATTGTTTCGACAATTGCGGGCAAGTACCTTTATCAGCGGTGGAGCTGCCCCCGGGTTTGGACGCGGGCCACTATGTACGATCCGCAGTTGCCGATGCGAGGACGCTATCTGAGTATGCAATTGGTGGTGGACGGCTGCAAGAGCACGCTTCCTTCAGCGAAGGAGGCCGTGATGCCGAGGAATGTGGACGGCGTGCAGACGGGGAAGACCTATACGATTCATTCGGATCAAGCGGTTCGGTTTCCGGCAAAGCTCAAGGTGGAGAGCGGCAAGCTGCTGGCGATCAGGATTCCGGAGGGAAATGGGAAGGCCGGATGAACTGATGGTGGAAGGACGGCCGGGGGACTCGTGCGAGAACCTGCGGCTGGATGAGCCGGTGGACTTCTATATTGCGCAGACCGCGGCTGCTCCGGGGCCGCTCAAGGCGGGGCAGGAGCTATGGATCGAAGTGACGGTGCCGTCGAAAGGACCGCCGCGGCCGATCCAGTTGGCGATGAAAGATGGGGGAGCCTGGAGGCCGCTGGCGTTTCAGTAGGGGGTTGGTGCGGATCCTTCCGGGGCTAAGAACTTATCCGTAAATAACAATAGTTTGTCTCCAGCAGATAAGAGCAGCGGCGAGTTGTAGCAGAGCCGTGTAGCTGGCCTCTGTCTTTTCGAAGCTGACCAGCAGCTTGCGGAAGCGGTTGAGCCAGGAGTGGGTTCGTTCCACCACCCATCGGCGCGGTTTGGAGTCCGGGTAGCGGTACTTGATGAGCCGCTCTTCGGCGCGTGATTTAACGCGGGGATAGTATTGGTGCTTGCGGGCGATCTTGCTAACTGGGTAGCCGACATAGCCGGCATCCAGACAGAGATATTGGTAGTTTTTCCATCCTGTAACCTCAGGGCGTTGGACCACGACCTGTGCCAGGGTCCGATCCAGCAGCTTGGAGTCGTGGAGGTTGGCGCCGCTGACGGCGATCGACAGTGGGAGTCCACGGGCGTCGACCAACAGACTGCGTTTGCGTCCTTTTTTTCCCCCGGTCGGTCGGGTTTCGACCAACACATTCGGTAGCTAGCGGTGCTTTGCCCATGGCTCCATCGGCTGATTGCCACTGCCAGGCTATGCCGTGCATCCCGTCATACTCGGCCAGCCCAGCCTGCCACAGCTTCTGGAACAAGCCAGCCTTGTGCCAGTTCTGAAAGTACTGATGCACTGCGCTAGCCGAACCGAACTCCCGGGGCAATGCTTTCCATTGAATGCCGGTCCGCAGAACGTAAACAATCGCCGAAAAAACTTGTCGAGAAGACATCGGCTTGCGTCCAGCTCCAGCCTTGCGTTGATACGTTCGCCCTGCTTCCCGCTTGCGTACTGGGATCAGCGGCTCAACCTTGCTCCACAAATTATCTGAAACCGTCCAAGACTTGATCTGAGCCATATTGAATTCATCATCGCCGCTACCAATCGCTTGCAAATCAGAGATTCAGTCGCACGCATCAAAGTCGTCACTATTTACGGATAAGTTCTAAAGCCCAAGTTCGTTTTATTGAGTTTATGTACGGGTATTGGTTCCTGCATTGATAGTTTCCTTGCGCCGTCCCTACGGGACTCCGTAACAAAACTTATGGAATCCTTTTTCCCCACGCTGAAGCGCGGGGCTAACTAACTCTGCGCCTCCGGCGCGTTGGGGCGCGGATTATTTATGTGATCCTCGATGAAGCACATACCTTTCAAATCAATCAAATTTTGTTCTCAGGATTTCCCTGTAGCATTAAGGTCGGTCAGGCCTTCGGGGAGGGCCATTTCTACTCGCTTGGCGGCGAGGTCGATGGTGCGGAGGTAGGTTTTGGCGAAGGGGACCAAGATTTCTTCCGCTGAGGTTGCGCTGCGGACGGCTAGCAGGGCTACGGGGCCGGCGGTTCGGTTTACGTCTTCGATTTGGCCTACCAGGACGGGTGCGTCAGATTTGGCTACGTCGTAGAGGGTGCAGCCTACCAGGTCGGCTATGTAGACTTCGTCTTCGGCGAGCGGGGCCCGGTCGGCGCGCGGAATGGCTACGTTGAGGCCGGCGAGGGTTTCGGCGGCGGAGATGGAATCTACGCCGGAAAAGTGCAGGACGATGCCGCCTTTATGGAGCCAGTGGGCGATGAGTTCGACCTGGCGAGGGGTAGGGGCGAGCGGAGATTTAGGTCGAGGTGAATCTGGGTCGGACAGCAGCCATAGCTGTCGGCGCTCGGCGAACTTCTCTGGGAAATCGGTGAGGATATCTGCGAAGACTTCGCCCTTACGGCCCTGGGGCCGGCGGATGCGAGCCAATGCTACCCACTGGGCAGCTTGATCAGGCTGTTCAGACGCGGTCATTCAGGCCTCCTGGAATGGATGGAGGCGAAAGCGGCAACCATCTCAGAGGTCGTCGTCCTCTTCCAGAATATCGAGCGTATAGCGATGATGCAGCTTGGTGCTGACTGCGCCAAGGATGGTGCGTACCGAGCGTGCGGTGCGCCCCTGTTTGCCGATTACTTTGCCCACGTCCTGGGGAGCAACCCGAAGCCGGAGAGCGGTACTCTCGTCGCGGTCGACGATCTCTACGTCGACGGCATCCGGTTCATCAACCAGGGCTCGCGCGATCTCGCGAACCAGTTCTTCTACTGCGACCATATTGTTTTGGGTCATACTCTTGCCTCTGACCGTATGAATCCAAGAATTATATGCCAAGAATCGGCGTCTTGGGTCGGTGCGCGCATAGTATCAGCACACACCCACCCCCGTCAGTAACCGAAAAAAGCGCAGGCTCGGATGCCTACGCTCATGGGTCCATGAGGAGGGGGCGGGCGCAGAGCGGAATCAGGCTTCGACGGAGTCGGAGGCCGGTGCTGCGGCGGGAACCTGCTCCACACCGGGAGCCTGAACAGGAGTCTTATCCACCAGCTTTGCGACGATGGTGGAGAACTGAGCACCCTGGCTGCGCCAGTAGTCGATGCGGTCGCGCTTCAGGTCGACCGTGGCCGGGCTCGTGCGGGGGTTATAAGTGCCGACAACCTCGATTGAACGGCCATTGCGTGCGCGGTCTTTTTCAATGACCACGATGCGATAGTAGGGCTGCTTGGGGGCGCCAACGCGCGCCAGACGAATCATTACCACGGTTATACGGTTCCTTTCAAAATCCGGTGCTCTGTTGCGATTCTTGGGGGCTTTTCCGGCCCGCGGCGGAGAGCTTTGCGCAGGGCCAAATCAACGGCCAGGCGTGTGCGCCCAGCCACACAAGACTCAACATCTAAGTATCGCCGAAAGCAGGCGTTTGAGGCAAATGGCGCTCCCATAGGGTAGATTCCTAACCCTGTTTTTTTGGTTACAAGCGGGTTGCAGTTCTGTAAAATCCTGCCATGAAGGGTAACCCGAAGGTCATCGAACACTTGAATCGTGCGCTTCGCGAGGAGCTCACCGCCATCAACCAGTACTTTCTTCACGCGGAAATGTGCGAGAACTGGGGATATGACCGTCTCGCCAAATACATAAAAATGCAATCCATCGGGGAGATGAAGCACGCCGAGTCGCTGATGGAGCGCATTCTGTTTTTAGATGCCACGCCCAGTATGGAGCCGCTGAAACTTACGATTGGCGGGAACGTCAAGGCCATGATCGAGGCCGATCTGAAGCTGGAGGTCGATGCCGTGGCCATGTATAACGAGTCGGTTCGCGTCGCGACGGAGGAGAAAGACAACGGCTCGCGCGATCTATTTGTCCAGCTTCTCAAGGATGAGGAAGATCACGTGGATTGGCTGGAAGCCCAGACGCACCAGATCGCAGAGCTAGGTTACGAGCGGTATTTGACTATGCAGATGGGCGAGGAAAAGTAGCTTAATCTCTGTCAGTCCCAGGTCTCAAAATCGAGACCTGGGCACCCGGCGCACGAGATCTGAAAACCCCGCGCTTGCCGCAGATAGATTCCTGGTTCCCCGCCGCGCTCTTTCAAGACACGGTTTATCCAAGCAGTAGCGGCGCTATTTCCCGGATTTACCCTTCTTGCCTCCGCCGGCCTTGGCTGCGGCCTGCTGCGGCTGGTCCCCGCTATGGTGGCGCTTGTGGTGTGCGATGGCCTTGGCGATTTCTTCGGGGGAAAGCTTGCTTTGACTGCCTAGATGCAGAACGTCGTTTGCGATTGAATTGTCTGGTTTGGTTGTTTCCATGGATTTCTCCTTTTTCAAGGGAGGGCGCTCATCTGCGAGCTGCCGTGCAAGGTCACAAATGCGCGTCCTTCCGGCTTGGCGGAAACCCTCAGCGGCGCGGGAATGGCGCTCTGAGGCAGGCAGGGCAGGTCACAGTTATCCGCCTCGGCCACCCTGGCGTGAGCAGCCGCTGAAGGCAGCTCCTCTATTCAGGATAATCTCTTCCGGCACATGAGGGTAGTGTGGCTTGTTTTGCTCGCCTGCTACGCTTTGATCTTCTTCAGCAGCCAGGCCATGTTCTGGCCCGAGGGTTTTCATGGTTTGAATGCCCTCTTCGTCCTTTTCGACGTCGCCGATCTCGCGGCCGATGCCGATGTTCCAATAGGACGAGCCGGGTACGATCATTTCGCCGATCAGGAAGAAGTGGTTCAGGGTATCGAAGGCGTGAATGGCTCCGGCGCGGCGCACGGCTACCACGGCCGCGCCCACTTTGCGGCGGAAAAGGCCGCCGTTGGCCTTCGAAACCAGACAGGCGCGGTCCATCAGGGCCTTGATTTCGGGAGAGACGTCGGCAACATAGGTGGGCGAGCCTAGCAGGATGCCGTCGGCCTGCTCCATTTTTTCGATATAGGCGTTTCCCATATCGCCGGTTTGCGAACAGCGGCGGTTCTTGTTTTCCGAGCATTTGCGGCACGCCAGGCAACCGTGAATTTTGGCTCCGCTCAGTTCAATCAGTTCGGTTTCGATGCCTTCCGTCTCAAGTTCCTTGAGGACATATCGAAGCAGGATGGATGTGTTTCCGCCTTTGCGGGCGCTGCCGTTGAATGCAACAACTTTGGCATGAGTGCCGTTCATGAATGAATTTCCCCTTGCAGGTGCTCCAGTACACCGGATGCGACCTCTTCCCAAACTCTCCATTGTGCTCCTTTGACGGCTTGGATGACCAGTGGGAGCGGATGCTGGCAAGGATTGCGGTATGAGAATTGGGACAAGCGGCGGTTGTTGCCTTGCTGCCCCACCCGAGCCGCAAGAGCAAAGACGCGGCGAGGGTGGGGCACCGGCAGTTTTTATTTCCTATGCGTTGTGCTCCATTGCTTCTTCCGTTTGTCCGGTCATGGCGTAGAGGATGACTCGGGCAGTGGAGTCTTCATCTTTTCGGGAGCTGATCATCAGGTCGTAGAGATGGAGATTGCACCAGCTCTTGCCGAAAAACTGTTGCAGGTATTTTGCGCGCTGTTCATCTACGGTGCGAATGCGCTGCTCAACGTTTGCGCCCTTCTCCAGGCGCTCACGGCAGCGGAGGATGCGCTCTTTCAACGGAGCGTAAACGAACGCATGATAGGCGTCGGGCTTGTGCTGGAGAATGCACTGGGCGCCTCGGCCCACGATGACACAATTGCCGTCTTTCCAGGCTTGCTCGACAATCTTCTGGGTGAGTTTTACCGTCTGCTCGGCATCGAATACTGAATCTTCGCGGAGTTCGAGGCCGGCGGCCAGAGCGGCGGAGCGCATGGCCTGCTGATTGAAGCGGCGAAGCCATGAGTCGACGTGCTCATCGTAATGGCGGACGACATTGGGGCTGACGTGGGCCTCGTAGGCGATGGCGTCGATGATATCGCGGTCGAGCAACTTCCATCCGAGCCAGCCGGCGATGGATTCAGCAATTCGGCCTCCCCCGCAGCCGAATTCCCTGTTGACGGTCAATACCCGGTATTTCATTTTTGCCCCCTTAGTTGTGATTCCCGTCGATGGCTTTGAGGTGCATGGAGTACTTCCAAAGCTATTGGACGACGGCCGACAACGGCTTTACGTTTGCGGTTGCCAATTATAGCGCACGGCATTGCGATGCTGTTGATTCTGTTGCACGCCTGGGGAATAGACTGCATGGAAGCAAATAGAAACCCCGGCCGCGGCCGGGGTTTCTATTTGGAAGCGGAAGCAGAATTACATGGCTGCTACAAAATCGGGAACGACGAAGGCTGCGTTCTCCTGCAGCAACTGGGTCATGCGGGCTGCCATGCCGGTATACATTTGAGCGGCACGGTAGGCATTCACTCGGACGCCTTCGCTGGCCTGCGAGAAAGCGTATTGGCCCAGCGCCATGAGAACGCAGAGACGAATCTGCATGGCGTCGCTGCGCAGGGTTTCAAGCAACAAGCGATCAACATCCTTGCAGTGCCTGGTGGCAAAGTCTGCCATCTCCAGCATCACCTTGGCATTTTGGAACATTACCCACAGGCCTTTGGGGCCATCCATGCGCTGCCATGCGTCTTCAGGGGTTGCGCTCAATCCTTCTTTCCAAAGGAAATGATCGCTCAACTCGTGAGCGCTCCAGTCGGGGCGCAGCCGGAGCAAGAGTGAATCCCATGTTTGTGCGTTGCGACGTCTTACTCCATTGCGCCACTTAACGAAGTAGAACGCAACGCCTGCAATCGCCGCGAATTGTAGCAGGTACAAAAACATAGGTAGTCCTTGTACAGGCATCCAACGACAAGCGCCTTACAGAAGCTTGAACGTAGTTTTGCCGTACGTTCAACTTGTAACAGAATATTGCTGAGATGTGTGAGGAAAAGTGGAGAAAATACCACTTTAGTTGTAGAACAAAAGGGCATTATGGAACGCGTACAAAAGTAACGAGTCGAATTGTCCGGATGCTTGCCAACAACATCAGACTAGAGAATGCGTGTCGGCCTGCTCGCGCAGTTGGCGGTTGCGGGCTCCGGCATAAGCAACGCGAATGAGCTTAGCGGCTTCGATTTCTATCCATCGCAAACGATGCATTCGTAAAGAGTAAAGTTCGTGATTCCGGCACTCTGGGAGCAAATGAATAAATCCAATAGAGGAGCGAACAAATGTAGCTTGCATTCACAGTCAGGTCCAGCAAGTGATACATGGGTCCTACCGTCTGATGGGCATGCAAAATGGAAACGGTCAAGGCGACAATGGAGTAAAAGCCGAAACCGGTGATGATGCAGAGTTCACGGCCAGGCCAGCGCGGGCCTAGCAAAGTGCTCCACAAGACAAGCGCCAGGACGAATCCGGCTCGCAGAATTGAGTAGGCTTGCATATGGGCAAGGATTTTTCCCATGATCGTGCAGTATGCCGGCTCCGTCCATGCGGCCGTTTGCCAGATTACGACAGCGGCAATCGGGAACAGCAGAGCAAGAAAAAGCGGCCCCGGTGATCTGGCACGATTGTGACGCCGGACGGATCTGGCCAGTTCCGTCAGGATTCTGAACTGATAGATTGCGTCGATCGTCAATTGAATCAGATAAAGCAACAGATACTTCTGAGGCCCGAGGAACAACACGATTCCGCCAGCGAGATCAATGCAGACATTCCAACCCATATAGAGGGTGAAGACCGGAAGCGTCCGATAGATGCGCTGGCGAGCAAGCATGGAGAGAAGAGCTGTCTACATGAGGAAGCAGGCCAGGAAAATTATGTGGTCCGTGCTGTCCAGCATCAAAGTTCCCGCGATTTACTCGATTTGGCGGCAATAGAGTCCGTCAGTCCTACGCGAGTGGATCTTGCAGCTCCGGCGACAGCCAGGAGGAGATTCTGCATTTGGGGAGTGAATTCTCGACGCACGGCCTCTTTCTGCGCGAAACTGTAAACCCAATACATCAAGGAGCAGACGTAGCTGGCCACTACGACCTGGTTCAGGTGAGCGTACAGCGACCACGCAGCGAGGTGTGTATGCAACATCGCCACGCCAAGGCTGACAAGGGAAAAGAAGCCAAGCCCGGTGGCCACTTGCAACTCGCGATCTCGCCAGCCGATCGAAAGCAACTGGCCGCATCCAACCAGCAACAGGAAGAATAAAACTTGAAGAATCGAGACAGTTTGCTGTAACCGCATCAGAAGATGCCACTCTGGCGGTAGATAGCTGAACCCTGGGATGACTGCAAAGGGCCAAATTACTGCGCCAAGCACCATGACCAATCCCGCAACCATCGCCAAAAAGCCACGCGGCAGAGAGGCCCGGAACGGCCGGAACACGGACCAGGCCAGCTCGATCAGCACCCCGAATACCAGGCCCGAATCCACAATCATAGCGGTTAAATATGCCGTGAGATAACGGGCCGGAAAGAAGCGGAGGATTACATACGACAACACGGCGGTGCTGAAGAGATCCCAGGCACAGTACGCACATAATAGCGGTAGGCTTCTCCAGACGCGCCGATAGAGGAGCAGCCCAACAACTGCTGCCTCGGTCACAACATAAGCAAGCGAAAGTGCGTTGTCCAGACTCATCGCCGGGATTGCGTACACACAGAACTAAGAGCTGAGTTGAGTGTAGCAGTCAATCCAGCCCGCCAGACGGCGACGGATTATATGGCCATGCTTGGCGGCGGAGGCGGCGTTGGGAATGGGCTGCCAGGATATGCGCTGGCGACAACCATGCTCGGCGGCGGTGGCGGCGTCGGGAATGGGCTGCCAGGATATGCGCTGGCTGCAACCATGCTCGGCGGCGGAGGCGGCGTCGGGAATGGGCTGCCAGGATATGCGCTGGCTACAACCATGCTTGGCGGCGGTGGCGGCGTCGGGAATGGGCTGCCAGGATATGCGCTGGCGACAACCATGCTTGGCGGCGGTGGCGGCGTCGGGAATGGGCTGCCAGGATATGTGCTGGCGATAACAAAGCTAGAACATGCAATAAAAACGGCAATAACAGCAACTAAACGAACTCTCGCGTTCATGACGTACTTCTCCTGTCTGGAACAGCTACGGATAAGCCTAACCCTAAAGGTGTAAATGGTCTACAACAAAAGTGGCAGTTTTCGCCTTTTCTTCATTATTTTTTAGGAACTGCAAATTTTTATCCTTTGGAACCCGGCTCGACAACTCTCAACCCCACCGGGCAGGATGAGGCAGTGCGCTTCAAAATCAGCATAAGATTATTTAAATGAGCAATATAAGCGAATGGAGGAGAGAAATTTAGCGGTTCGAGCGGTATTCCAGGCTGCAGCACGGTACGACCGTTCAATTTCTTAAAACTTTAGTGCCGCTGCCGGGGTGGGAAATTTGGTTGGTGGAAGCGAAATTTGATTAAAGTGACTTAAAGGATCCAATTTTGGTACGTGGGGGGTCCCGCTCATGAACGAATTGAAGCCTGGACCAACGCCGCCGACTGCTCTGCACGAGCCCGTTGCCTCTCAACAGGAAGTGCGTTGCGCGGTGCGTTTTCCGCTGGCGCTGCCGGTGGTGCTGTCGACCGGCAACGGAGAGATTGCCGCGCTGACCCGGAATGTCTCCGCCAGCGGCGTGCTTTTTGAGCTGGACAGCCCGGTTGGAAGTGGGGCTGGAGATTCGATTTTCCCTGCGCATGCCGGGTGCGGTTCTGGGTACTCCCCACGATGTTCTGGTTCATTGCCAGGGACGTGTGGTACGCTGCTCAAAGAGCCAAAGTAACTATCTGGCTGCCGCCACGATCGACGAGTATCAATTCGCCGAGCAGTGACGGCGCTGGAGTAGGCCTGGCAAGCACCTCTATGGACGGATTTCTTGGACGATTCGTCCGAAGGCGAGATCCTTGACGCTACCGGTCAAGCCGGGGACGATCCGCATTATTCTTGCGGATTCGCAGGCGATTTACCGCGTCGGCATTCGCAAGGTTTTCGCGCTGGAAGACGATCTGCGCGTCGTGGCCCAGGCCGATTCACTGGAGAATCTGCGCGCGGCCATCGAGCGCTATCCCACCGACATCGTTCTGCTGGAGGGCAGCCTGCTGGCCGGCACGGCCAACGTCATTCCCGACCTGCTGCGCGCATCGCCCCCGACGTGAAGCTGATTGTGCAGGCCGTGGCGGCCGACGAGAACCACACCGTGGAGCTCTACCGGCGCGGCGTGCGCGGCATCATCTCGCCGCTCCATCTCGCCCGACCTGCTGGTGCGCTGCGTGCGCCGCATCGCCGCCGGCGAAACCTGGATCGACAACCAGTCGGTGAACTGGGTGATCGAGGCCTATCGCGCCCAGGCCGCCGCGCTGGTGAGCCCGCGCACCCAGCCCCGGCTCTCGCCCAAGGAGATGGCCATCATCACCTGCATCACCCAGGGCAAGCGCAACAAGGAGATCGCCTTCCAGCTGGGAACCACCGAGCAGGTGATCAAGAATTATCTGCGCAAGATCTACGACAAGCTGGGCGTCAGCGACCGGCTTGAGCTGGCTCTCTATTGCCTGCACAACAAGATCATTCAGACCGATGCGGATGAAGTACTGGTGGCGCAAGAAGCTGGTTGCCGAGGAGTAGGAAGGGCGCTTCATCGAGATACTATTTCAGAGCGAGGGCGGCTGAAGCCGCCCTCGTTTATTGGTGCCGACTACTGCTTTCGACGATTTCCAGCTCGATGGTGAGATCGACGTCGTCGCCAATCATGGCCGCGGGAACGCCGGTTCAGGTGACCGAAGGCATTTCGGCGATGGTGGTAGCAGCTCGATAACCGGAGTCGAGCCTCGCGGTCCTTCAATGCCTAGACCGGCGTGCTGGGGCCTTCCAATCGAGGCGACGCGGCGTCGTGACCGGTGCACGGTCAAATCGCCTGAGACGGATCAGCTTGCTGCCGTTCTTTAGCCACGCCAGGTGCCGGTAAGGTGGCGGTGGCGGAATTTGGCGACTTCAAATATTTCTCGCTGGCTAGGTCAGCCATCGCGGGCGGCGACGCCGGTGTTTACGGTATGACATCGATGGTGGCCTTGACCGTGGACCTGGTGACGTCGGCCTCGTCGTAGACGAGGGTGGCATTCACGTTGCCAAAGCGACCATGGACGTTGGAGACTGCAAAATGCCGAATGGAGAAGTCCACCTCGCTGTGGTTCGGATCGGACGATTCCAGGTGGAAGATTGCGCCAGGGCCAAGGTGCGCCGCGAACGCCAATATGCTAGCTATCAGAGACAAACGCATCACGAGAGAAATTCCTTTCAATACCTGGACCGCTGGGTCTGCTGTTGGTTAGGGGGAGAGCCGAACTCTGAGCAAATGCGCGGGAACGGGGAAAGCTGGATCACTTCACACTGAATCCTGTTTTCTGGATGCCGCTAAGCACTTGCTCGTTGCGGTAAAAAGTCTTCGATATCCGGTCTGGTATTCTGCCGCCTATGTCTGTACTTGCACCCTTTCAACAACTGACCGGCCCGCAGCGGCATACTTTTGTGGCTGCTTTTCTGGGCTGGACGATGGATCGCTGGATTTTTTCCTGCTGATCTTCTGCGTGAAGGCGATTGCAGGGGAGTTTCACACCGAAGCCTTCGGCGGTGTTGGGAGCGGTGTTCATGACCCAGGCCTTCCGGCCGGTGGGCGCGGTGCTGTTTGGAATGCTGGCCGATCGCTATGGGCGGCGGCCGGTGCTGATGGTAAATATTCTGAGCTTTTCAGTGATTGAGCTGGCCTGCGCCTTTGCGCCTTCGCTGACGGTGCTGCTGGTGCTGCGGGCGCTGTTTGGGATTGCCATGGGCGGGGAGTGGGGCGTGGGCGCGGCGCTGGCCTTTGAGACGCTGCCGAAGGAGGGGCGCGGACGCTTTCCGGCATTCTGCAGGAGGGTTACGCGATGGGGTCGATTCTGGCCTCGGCGGCGTTTGCAATTTTCTTTCATTGGATCGGCTGGCGGGGGCTGTTCATTCTGGGCGCGGCGCCGGCTCTGCTGGTGTTTTATGTGCAGGCGCGGGTGGACGAGTCGCCGGTGTGGCTGGAGGGGGCAAAGAAGAGACGGCGAGCGGGCAGGCGAGAGCTGCTGGCAGGCGAGGCTGGGACGTGGGCGCGGCTTGCTGGCTTTTCTGCCTACGTTTCTATTTCTGGTGCTGCTGATGACGGCATTCATGAGCTTCTCGCATGGGACGCAGGACGTGTATCCGACGTTTCTTGCGGTTGACGCGAAGCTTTCGCCGGAGACGGTCGGGACTGATCGGCGTGCTGTATGGGTTGGGTCGATTGCGGGCGGGTTTGTGTTTGGGGCGCTCTCGGAAAGATGGGGGCGCAAGCGGGCGATTGTGACCGCGGCGCTGCTGGCGATTCCGGTGATTCCGCTGTATGCGTATGGGCATTCGGCGTGGACGCTGGGCGTCGGGCGCGGTGCTGATGCAGTTCATGGTGCAGGGAGCGTGGGGCGTGGTGCCGGCCTATCTGACTGAGCTGTCGCCGGCGCCGGTGCGGGCTACTGCGCCGGGGCTTGCTTACCAGTTGGGCGGGCTGGTTACCTCGTGGAACGGCAAGGGGCAGGCGCTGGCGGCGGAGCGCTGGGGGAATTATCCGGCGGTGCTGGCGGTTACCGTGATGGTGGTGGCGCTGGCGCTGGCGGGGTTGGCGATGCTGGGACGCGAGGCAAAGGGGAGAGAGATGACGGTGGCGTGAGAAGGAACGTGATTGCTCCCGACGCTGCGGAGATGCGCTGTCAATAATGCTCGCTGCCTTTGCGTATCTATTCTTTCTCGTGCGACTTAGAATTGAGATCGCATGAATCCTGATCTCAGCCAGAATGTCGCGATTGTTGCCATTGGGCGCAATGAGGGCGAGCGGCTGAAGAGCTGTCTGCGCGCGGTCGACTGGCGGCGCGACGGACGGTGGTCTACGTCGATTCGGGCTCTGACGGACGGGAGCGCGGAGTATGCGCGGTCGGTGGGCTGCCGCGTGGTGGAGCTTGATGCGGCGCTGCCTTTCACGGCGGCGCGGGCGCGGAACGAGGGCTTTGCCTGCGTGATGGAAGCACGAGCCGGATGTGGCCTTTGTTCAGTTTGTGGATGGCGACTGCGAACTGGTGGAGGGCTGGCTGGAGCGAGGAGCGGCGGCGCTCGATGCGCGGCACGATGTGGGCATTGTCTGCGGGCATGTGCGCGAGATTCATCCCGAGGCGAGCGTCTATAACAGGCTGTGCGACCTGGAATGGCGAGCAGACGCCGGGGGAGATTCGGACGCTCCGGCGGGAGATTCATGATCCGGCGCGAGGTTTTCAGCGCGGCGGGCGGCTTCCGGCCTGATGTGATCGCGGCCGAGGACGATGAGTTCTGCATACGCGTGCGGCGGCTGGGCTGGAAGATTCTGATGCTGGATGCGCCGATGGCGCGCCACGATGTGGCCATGACGCGATTCAGCCAGTGGTGGCGCAGAAGCAGGCGCACGGGGCATGCGTATGCGCAGGTTGCGGCGCTGCACGGCAAGGGCGAAGAGCGGTATTTTGTGCGCGATTGCCGGCGGGTCTGGTTCTGGGGACTGGTGCTGCCGGTGATTGCGCTGGTGCTGGCGCCTTTTACGCGTGGGTGGTCGCTGTTTGCTGCTGGGCGCTTATGCGCTGCAGTTTGTCCGCATTTATTTTCGCGGGAGAAAGCGCGGCTGGGCTAGCGGGGATGCGATTGTCTATGCATGGTTCACGGTGATTGCCAAGTTTCCGGCGCTGCGAGGGAATGCTTGAGTACCATTGGCGGCAGATGCGCGGCCAGGCGACGACGATTATCGAATACAAGAGGGAGATGCTGAAACGAGATGACACGGACCGTCGAGCAACGAGCGACGACCAGAGCAGACGGGAATCCGGATTCCTGGAGTGCGGGAAGCGCCGGGCTAAGCGCCGCGTGGGCTTGTGGGCGCGGGGTATATTGCCGACTGGCACGCGCAGGGGCTTCGCTCGGTGGCAGAACGTGGAACTGGTTGCGGTGTGCGATCAGGCGCTGGCGCGGGCGCAGGCGCTGGCTGGGAAGTTTGGCGTGGCGCAGGCTTATGGTTCGCTGGAAGCGATGCTGGCCGCGGAAAAGCTTGACGCGGTGCACGTCCTGTTGCCTCCCGACCGTCATTTTGCGGCGGCGCGCACGGCGCTTGAGGCCGGCGTGAACGTGTTTCTGGAAAAGCCGATGTGCGATCGCGCCGCCGATTGCGAGGCGTTGGTGCGGCTGGCCGCGGAGCGGGGAGTGCGGCTGGGCGTGGGACACAATTTTCTCTTTTCCGAGCCTTACGAGCAATTGCGGCGCGATCTGCGCAGCGGAGTGCTGGGACGGATCGACGATGTGATGATCACCTGGCACAGGCTTTGCCGCAGGCGGTGCATGGGCCGTTCGATACCTGGATGCTGCGCGATCCGCGCAATATTTTGATCGAAACCGGGTCGCATTTAGTGGCGCACATGCTGGACCTGGTGGGCGAGCCGGAAGAGATGGAGGCGCAGCGCGTCGAATCCCATCGAGCTGCCTACGGGGCGGAAGTTTTATCGCCGCTGGCAGGTGAATGCCTGCAAGGGCAAAACGGCGGTGGAGCTGCGCTTCTCGTTTGTTCCGGGGTTTGCCGAATATACGATTCATGTGCGCGGTTCGCTGGCCGCGGCGACGGTGGATTTTGAGCGCAATACCTATACGCTCGACGAGCATCGGCCCTGCGATCCGGACTTTGAGAGTTACGCAATGATTGTGAGCCGGGCGAAAAGCCTGAAGCGGCAGGCTCGGCGGAACTTGTGGAAGTATGTGCTCTCGAAGATGCATCTTTGCGCGCGGGGCAGTCCCTACGGCGCGAGCATTGCACGGGCCATGGATGCCTTTTACGGTCCTCTGAATCTTGACGAGCGAGTGGATGGGCGCACCGGGGCGAAGGTGATTCGGATTTGCGAGAAGCTTGGAGAACTGGCGAATCTTCCGGCGGAAGAATTGGTTGAGTGGACGGCGCCGACGGTGGTTCAGACGGCTGCGGCTCCGCACATTCTTGTGCTGGGCGGCACGGGATTTATCGGCAAGGAACTGGTGCGGCAGTTGATCGCTTCAGGCCACACGGTGCGGCTGTTGGTTCGGAGCGCGCCGGGATTCCGGAGGAACTGCGGAAGTCAGGAAGCTGGACTGCCGGATTGGGGATTTGGCAAACGGCCAGGATTTGCTGCGGGCCATGGAGGGGGTGGAGTGCGTCTTCCACCTGGCGCGGGCCAACGTGAAGAGCTGGGCGGACTACGGCGTTGGAGATTGAGGCGACGCGGCGAGTGGGCGAGTGCGCGCTGGAAGCGGGAGTGAAGCGGCTGATCTATACGGGGACGATCGACTCCTACTATGCGGGCGGGCGGGCGGGCACGATTACCGAAGCGACGCCGCTCGACCCGCAGATCGAGCGGAGGAATCTTGTATGCGCGGGCCAAGGCGGCTTCAGAAGAGATCCTGATGCGGATGCATCGGGAGCAGGGATTGCCGGTGGTGATTGTGCGGCCGGGAGTGGTGATCGGACGCGGCGGGAGCCCGTTCCACTGGGGGGTGGGCATGTGGTGGAACGACTCGGTGTGCCAGATGTGGGGGACGGGAAAGAACAAGCTGGCGCTGGTGCTGGTGGAAGACGTGGCCCGAGGCTTGATTGCTGCGATGGAGAAGCCGGGGATTGAAGGCAGGTCGTTCAACCTGGTGGGCGAGCCGTGCCTGAGCGCCGAGGAGTATCTGGACGAGCTGGATCGCGCGGGCGGGATAAAGATTCAGCGGCAGGCCACGCCGATTTTGCGGTTCTATCTGGGGGACATGGTGAAGTGGGTGGTGAAGGTTGCGGTCGGTCACAAGGAGCGGCGGTTTCCGTCCTATCGCGATTGGGAAGGCCGCACGCAAGGGGCGGTTTTCGATTGCACCGCGGCCAGGACTACATTGGGCTGGGAGCCGGTGCGCTCGCGGGACGAACTGGTGCGGCGGGGGATTAAGGAGCCGCTAAAGGAATATATGAAGTAGAGCCGATGCGCGCGCGATGCTCACATCCAGCCGACTAATAGCAGGCCGACAACAACCGCGAGGATGATTCCAATTCCCCCGCTTGGGTAATAGCCCCACCGTTTGCTGTACGGCCATGTGGGTACGGCGCCGGTAAGTGCGAGGATCAACAACAGGATCAGAAAGATTCCAAGCATGATTCACTCCCAACGTTGATGCGCTGCTGCTCCCGCATTGCAAATGCCCGAATGCGGCGACTAGATGAGTTTCTCAACGTTGTGGGCGTACCGTCTGTATAAATTAATACAGGATCGATTGGCTCTCGAGGCGCCGAGTCGATGCATCAATTTGCATTCTTGTCCCCCCGGCTGCGATTATCGGGGCGAAGTAATTATTGGGAGCTCTCAGCATGAACAAATGCCTTCTTTTTATTGGTGTGGTCGCAGCTTTTCCCGTAATTCTCAATGCGCAGCAGTCGGGTTGGCCGCCGTCGGCCGACCATCTCACCCTGCCGATTTGGCTTGGCGCTGCGCCCGGTGCTGTTGCCAACCTGCCCCATGAGGCAGACACCACAACGGCAAAGAATAACCTCGTTGCTGGCAGGCCCGTGGTTCGCATTGGTAATGTTTCTACGCCGACACTCACGCTCTACACGCCCAAGGGAGTGAACACGGGTGCGGCTGTGGTGGTCTTTCCCGGAGGCGGTTACAACATTCTGGCCATCGACCTCGAAGGCACGGAGGTGTGCGACTGGCTGAATGCGATCGGCGTCAACTGCATGGTGCTCAAATATCGCGTCCCGCACACAGGGACTGAACACGGTTCTGAGGCAGCATTCGAGGATGCACAGCGAGCGATCGGCGTAGTCCGCCGGCATGCTGCGGAGTGGAACATCGACCCCAATCGCATCGGCGTGCTGGGCTTCTCGGCGGGCGCGCATTTGGCCGCGTCTCTCAGTACCAATTTCGACAAGCGGGCCTACAATCCGATTGATGCCGCGGATGAGCTGAGTTGCCGTCCGGACTTTACGGCGTTGATCTATCCCGCCTACCTTGCCCTCGAAGACAAGGAATTCGCGCCCAATCCCGGGATCAAACCCACGGAAAAAACTCCGCCCACCTTCATCGTGCAGACTGAGGACGATCCGGTGCACGTGGAGAATGCGTTGGTCTACTACCGGGAACTGAAGGACGCCAAGGTTCCGGCCGAACTGCATATTTATGCGCAGGGCGGTCATGGTTACGGATTGCGCCGCACCGCGCTGCCGGTAACCAAATGGCCGGAGAGCCTGGATACCTGGCTGCATGCGATCAAGGTGCTGCCTTCCGCATCGCAAACGACGCCTTGAATTGCGTTCTTCAGCCGGATCGGTCCGGGAGGGATTCACCGGCTTTTCTTAAGCAACACCATGAGCCAGTATTCATTGAACCACGACCGCAGACAGTTCCTTGGTGAGCTTGCGAGCCTTGCCGGAGTTACGATGCTCCCCGGCAGTTTGCGAGCCGCGGCCGGCGTGATGAAGAAGCCCAACATCGTCTTTTTTCTCATTGATGATTTGGGATGGGGCGATTTGGGTTGTTACGGAAATAAATTTCATGAAACGCCCAATATGGACCGGCTTGCGCGCGAGGGCATGAGGTTTACCAGCGCCTACGCGAGCGCGCCTGTGTGCTCGCCCAGCCGCGCATCGATCCTGACCGGAGTGTCTCCCGCCCGCCTGCATCTGACGCAGTGGATTCCCGGAGTGCTGTATCCGCACAAAAAACTTCTGGAGGCGCCCAGCGCGCTTCATCTTCCCTCCGGCGTAACAACCCTGGCGGAAGTTCTAAAGAAGGCTGGCTATCAAACCGCGGCCATCGGCAAGTGGCACCTTGGCGATGAGGGCTATTTGCCGGAAAACTTCGGATTTGATTTGAACATTGCGGGAGATAATCACGGCAGTCCACCATCCTACTTCGGCCCTTTCAATTTTCATAACCTGACCGGCTACACGCAAAAGGATTACCTTACCGACGTACTTAAGGAAAAGATGGACGCCTATGTTCAACAAGCGGCAAGCAAGGGGCCGTTCTTTCTGTATATGGCCGAGTACGCGGTGCATATTCCTTTAGAAGCGAAGCTTGCCATGATTCAAAAGTACCGGAGGAAAAATGGCGGGAAGGACGAGCCCGATCCAGTATATGCAGCGATGATTGAAAGCACCGACCTGGCGCTGGGAAGCCTGCGCCGCGTGCTGGCGCGCGCCGGCGTGGCGGACAATACCGTTATTTTTCTCACTTCAGACAACGGTGGAGTGGGATTTCAAGGACGCAGTTTGCACCGCATCGCCGATAACGGAGGCCTTCGCGCCGGCAAGGGGTTTCTCTTTGAAGGCGGCATCCGCGAGCCTTTGATCGTGTATTGGCCGGGCGTGACACGACCCGGAGGCGTTTGCGATCTTCCCGTGATTGGGGCGGACTTTACGCCCACCATTGCGCAGTTGGTCGGCGCGGAGGCAGTGCCCGCACCCTGCGACGGCATCGACATAGGCGGGTTAATTCGCGGCGAGAAGACCCTCGCTCGCGACACGCTCTATTGGCATTACCCACACTATAGCGACCAGGGCGGCACTCCTTCCGGCGCCATTCGAGAGGGGGACTGGAAACTGATCGAGTTTTTTGAAGACGATCACGTTGAACTGTACGATCTTGCGCTTGACCCGGGCGAGCAGTATAACTTCGCTTCGAGCTTTGCCCCCAAGGCGGAGGATCTGCGCGCAAAGCTGCACCGCTGGCGCGAAAGCGTACAGGCGGCAATGCCCCGTGCTAACCCTGAGAATAACCCGATCCTGGCAAACTTTCGCGTCGGTCCTGCCGGTTGCAGTTGGGAACCGTCCCCTGCGTGCCGGGAAGACTGACCCGATTGAGTCAAAATGTTTGAGGATGATCCAGCCTGCAGCAGATGCCGATGGCGCTATCTGGGCGTCGCCTTATCCTTACCGCTTTCAGGGAAACGCTTACCATTGGCAGGGAATTTCAGCTCATTTTACGCTGGATCAATGGTAAGTTGAAGCTGGATTTGTCCCGTAAAATGCAGTTATCAGATTGTTTGCTTTGTTTCCGATAAAGGTTTTTTGTTAAGTAACAGTGGGAAAGCGTACAATCTCAGCCGTGAGTATCACGACGAACAAAGACCCCAATCGGCGGCCGCGGGCCGTTAGCATCCGCGACGTAGCCAGGCGCGCCGGCGTTTCCATCGCCACCGTTTCGCGCGCGGTTAACCGGATTCCCACCGTCGATACCGAACTGGCCAAGCGTGTGTGGAAGGCTGTGGACGAGGTGGGCTACATGCCCAATACCCAGGCGCGCGCGTTGGTTTCTGGACGGAGCCGCATGCTGGGCCTTGTGGTTTCAGAGATTACCAATCCATTCTTTCCGGAGCTGGTGCAGGAATTTGAAAACCTGGCGGTGGGGCAGGGGTACGAAGTGATGATCGGCTCCACAAATTACGAATCGGCGCGCACCGAGTCGCTGATTCGCCGCATGCTGCAGCGTAATGTGGACGGTATCGCGGTAATGACCTTCGGCGTTGAAGAGGACCTGGTGCAGAAACTGGTGGATCGTGAGTTCCCGCTGGTCTTCGTGGATGCCGGACCTCAACTTCCCAATCTCCGCGTACTCAAAGTGGACTATGGCGAAGGGATTCGCCAGGCGGTGCAGCACCTGGCCGCGCTGGGCCATCGCTCGATTGCATTCATCAGCGGGCCGCTGCGGTTGCGCTCTGCCGTCGCACGGCGCGATGCCTACCTGAAGTCCATGGACGAGTTGGGTCTCATCGTTCCCGCCGAGCATTTGGTGGAGGGCGATCACACCATGGAGGGCGGCATGAGAGCGATGGAGCAGCTGATTGCATTAAGTGAGTTGCCCACGGCCGTCCTTTGCTCCAACGACATGACCGCCATCGGCGTGCTGCATGCGCTTTTCCGGACTGATTACAACGTGCCGCGGGATATTTCCGTTGTGGGTTACGACGACATCCACCTGGTGCAGTTCATGCTGCCGCCGCTCACCACGGTGCAGATGTCGTGCAAGGAGTTGGCCGCGGCCGCTGTGGAGGCGCTGCGCGCCGGGATCGAGAAAAACCACCCCATAGCTGGCAGAACCGAGTGGCTAATTGCTACACGGCTGGTGGTGCGCCAATCCACGACCTTCCCACGCGGGACCCTGCCGGCGCTGGTGGCACAGAAGGCGGGCAAGCGGCGCGGTGCGGGCGCATAGGAATCAGCAGACTTGTTTGCTCACCGAAACGCGGCGTTCGTCAAAAGGTTCTACCTATCGCGAATCGCACCTGAAACGGTTCGACGGGGTGAGCAACACGTGTGAATGCCGACGGGCCTATCGGAATTCCTCCTGGAGTTATTCCTGGAATTACTCGGGAAGCGTAGGCGTAGTCAATGTCGCTATCGCTGCGGTCAAGCAAATTCAGGAATTCGGCCGAAACGCGCCATTTCTTCTTAATTTGATATCCGACCTCCCCATTGAGCAACGCCGTTGCATTTGACTCAAAAATTCCGTCAGACGACAAATCGCGCGGACCAAAGTAGCGCAAGCGCAAACTCGACGAAAAGCCATCGTAATCGTGCAGTGTGATGCCCGATGAAATCACCACCCTAAGCGCTTCGGGCACAAGCTTGCCCCCCGGGCTATTCGGCGCGGCATCATCTGGGTCGATTTCGGTAAACTGCGCTCTGGAGTCCGCAAGGTCAAAATCAAGAGCCAAATGTTCCATTGGCGTGTAGTAGTTCGCACATTCAACGCCATAGCGGTTGCTCGGCTGTGCTGAAGGAGACGTGCCTCCGGTGTCGCCATCCTGCTGCAGTTCGGAAGCACTGTGGAGATACCAGAGCGAAAGGGTGCTTTGCAGATGTGGGACGGCCGTAGTGCGCACGCCGATTTCCCCGCCTTTGGTTGGGATCAGGGCGGGAATTCTTGAAGTGGGCGTATTGGGGTAAGGATTGTCCGCAGAAACCGGTTCCACCGTTTGCGTTGCGCCTCGCCCGTCGTTCGAGTGAAAACTGAATCCGCCCTGTAAATAGAACTCAGTATTGGACCACGGGCCGAAGATCAAGTTCAATTTTGGACTGGGCAGAAACTTGCTGGCTGTGTCGGTATTGGCCTTGGCCTCCGCGAGATCCGGAACCAGGCTCGTGACGTCAAAGTAGTCCAGGTCGCCGCGAAAGGCAGCTACCGAGCGGAATTTTTCTGCCCACTGGATTTTATTTTCCGCATAAAAACTTGTTACCGTGTCCGTAAAGCGATCCCGGTCCGTGGTCGCGGGCAAAGTGGGCGGAATAAGGTCACCGGTGTTGTAATCAGTTTTGTTCACGCGTACGCGATTTTCAGCTTGGTAAAGGCCGTTGTTGATCCAATCGTTGCGGAGCTGCAGGCCGAACGTATTTCCCACCTTACGGCCAAGCCATTGGCTGAAAATCGTGTGGTGCGCATCCAGCCCAGCCACCCAGCGCCTATCCTGCTGTTCGAACTGGTCGCCGTGAATGGGGTCCGTCAGGTAGTAAGTGAAATTAGAAAATAAATCGAGATCATAATAAAATACGTAGGCCATGAGCTTCGACTCGGAATTTGTGACTTGGCGATGCCCCTCAGCCTGCAAGCTATAACGCTGTGAATGGCCGCCGTCAGTAGGGTCCAGCGTGCCGTATAAACCAACCAGGGGCACGGCGTTCACGGGGATTTGATCGCTCGAGTGCCATTTTCCGTGATAAGCGCGGGCCGTGACGCTGAAACCGTTGGCGTCATCGCCTTGGCTGTAGGTTAGCAGGCCGTTGATTTTGTTATAAGCATCCGGATGCACCCATGGGCCGTCATCGTAATACTCTTCTCCGCCGTACAGCAGGCTGCCCTTACCTAGCTGTTGCGATGCGCCGAAGACGGCCCGCCCATAGGTAAACATTCCACCTTCCACCTTGAAGAAATTCTGGGGCAGCGTCTTGAAAAATTCCACATGGGCCGACCCAGCCGAGCCATAGTTGCCAACATTCGCGTAATAAGGGCCCTTCTCGAAATTCACCCGCTTCACAAACTCCGCGATGACGGTATTCATGTCCGAGTAGCCCTCGCCGTGCGCGTGCGACGGCAGGTTCAGCGGCATATCGTCGAGAAAAATGGCGAAATCCGTGCCGTGGTCGAGATTGAAACCGCGAAGATAATATTGGTTGGCCTTGCCGCCGCCGGCGTGCTGAGTGATGATGAGGCCGGGAACCGTCTCCAAAACCTCACCCGAACGAAGAATGGGGCGATCCTGGATTTCTTTTGCGCCCACCGTTCCCTGGGTGCTGGATTCGGCAATTCCGATGAGTTCATCCTCCCGGTCCTGCACGTTTATGGTGGTGCTCACGGAGCTCACTGCCAGAGAGATGCGCAGCGGAGCCGGCGCCTCAGTAGTCTCGATGGTGACGGGGATTTCTTTGGTTTCAAAACCGGGATTAGATACCACGAGTCGATATTTACCTGCCGCGAGTCCAGAAATAATAAAGGAGCCGTCCGTGTCGGACCGTGTCGTCCGTTGTACAGAACCGTTCGCGCTTCGAACCTGCACGGTAACCCCGGCAATCACTGCGCCAGACGCGTCAACGACAGTTCCCGATAGCTGAAGCGGATAAGCCTTATCACTCGTTGCTACCGGCTTTCCCGCCGGATCGACAACCGTGCTGGTAATGCGGGGTGCTGCGGTTTGGGCGGCAACGAGGACGCCTGCGAAAGTGAATAATATGAGTATTACGAATATCACTTTCGTGCTACTGGTTTCCATGATTTTTCCTTTGTTCGTGGTTTTGTATACTTCAGTGTTTGTGGCTGTGATTATGGCCGTTTTCGTGAGGGTGCTCTATGGCATGTGCGGGAACGGTCATCACCAGGCGACCGTGCTGCACGCCCTTCAATCCAATGAGCAGGTCGGCAAAATGGGACACTCGGGCCGATTTGCCATGGACGATCAGCACTTCGAGGCAAGAGTCGTGATCCAAATGGGCGTGGCTGGTGGAGACAACTAGTTCGTGATGCGCATGCTGCGACTTCGGTGAGTTTTTCCGTGATGCCGTGGGCGTGATGATCGTAGATCAGGGTGACCGTGCCCACGACGGTTGAGTCAGGGGCAGCGGTCTGTTCGGTGACCAGGCGGTCGCGGATCAGGTCGCGAAAGGCCTCCGACCGGTTGGTATAGCCGCGATGGCTGATAGAGCGGTCAAACCGCTTGAGAAGGTCGGAATCAAGGGCAATGCCGATTCTGCTCAAGAATCCCATACATACTCCTTCAACTAAAAGTCCACTCTCCGGGGGGGAAAATTCATAGTAGCACGAAAGGGTTGATCTTGCTACCGTGGCTCCGCACTTCGTGATGATTGGTAGATGTGGCAAGCATAGATTCAGTCTGAGTTTATCTGTCAGTTGAGCTAATTCAGGAACATTGTCCGGTAGAGCGTGTCGCGCTGGATGGGTTTGAACCCGGCGTCGCGGATGATTCTTCTAAGCTCTTCTTCAGTGGTGCAGTTGCTGGTGCCGGCGGCTCTGACTACATTTTCTTCGAGCATCACGGAGCCAACGTCGTTGCCGCCGAAGTGAAGGCCTAGCTCCAGGACTTTCAGTCCCTGCGTTACCCAACTGGCTTGCACGTTCTCAATGTTATCGAGATAGAGGCGTGAGATGGCCAGCACTTTGAGGTACTCGACCGAGGTCGCTTCTTCCCAGCCGTGGCCGCCGAGGGCGGTGTTTTTGGGCTGGAAGGTCCAGGGGATGAAGGCGGTAAATCCGCCGGTCTCTTCCTGCAGACGGCGGACAACTTCAAAATGATTGATGCGCTGGTCGTAGGTTTCACCAACGCCGAACATCATGGTGGCGGTGGTGCGCATGCCGAGCTGATGCGCAGTGCGATGGACGCTGACCCAGTCCTCGGTGTTGCATTTGATGCGGGCGATGCGATGGCGCACCTCGTCGTCGAGAATTTCCGCGCCGCCGCCGGGGATGGAATCGAGGCCGGCGTCGCGCAGGCGAATGATTGCGTCGCGGATGCTCAGATCGGAATATTTGGCGATGGCCAGCACTTCAGAGGCGGTGAGGCAATGCAGCCAGATCTGCGGGAAGCGCTGTTTGATGCCGCTGAAGAGGCGCTCGAACCAGTCGATCTTGAGATCGGGATGGATGCCGCCCTGCATGAGCACGCCGGTGCCGCCCATTTCGAGAGTCTCGGCGATCTTCTCGTAGATTTTTTCGAAGTCGAGAATATAGCCTTCTTCAGAGCGCGGTCCCTTGAGCGGCCGGTAGAAGGCGCAGAAGGTGCAGTACTCGGTGCAGAAGTTGGTGTAGTTGATGTTGCGATCGATGATGTAGGTGACGACGCTTTCAGGGTGCAGGCGGCGGCGCACGGCGTCAGCCTCCATGCCGAGGCCGATCAGGTCAGGGGAGTGGAAAAAGTCGAGGGCCTGTTGGCGGGTCAGCGGCATGGTTTCGATTTTAACAATTCAAGGCTTGCCGGGGGCCGGCTTGGGTGCGGGTTTCGGCTTCTTTGCCGGGCTGGAGACACCGAAGCTCAGGAGTAAGAAGCCGAATCCCTTGCGCAGCGTGTCGAGCAGGCTCATGGTTTGATACCCTTCCGGAATTCCTTGCGCGGTCTAATGCCTTTTCGCCGGGGCATTGACCATGGCTGGCTCAGGCGGCGCGGACGGCTGGGCGCGCAGGATCTCTACGGCTTCAGGAGGCAGCGGCTTGTCGGCATTGGCCAGCAGCAGGCTCACCTGCCACATCTCGGTATCGGTGAGCACGCTCTTAAAGCTCGGCATGCCGGTGAGGCGGATGCCGTTGGCGACCTTCCAATAGGTCTCGCCGGGCGGGTCGTCGGTCACGCCCATCATTGTTTCCGAGCCGTGATGGTGCATTTCCCATAGCGGAGGGGCATCGGGATACATGTGGGCGCCAAAGGTGGAGGGCTTGCCGTGCACACCATGGCAGACAGCGCAGTGATCGCGGTAGATTTCGGCGCCTGCCACCAAGCTGCTCTCATTGACCTGGATCGGCGGAGTCTTGATCATTTCGCGATCGATGCGCCCGTTCAGTGGAACTTCTGTTAGCAGCCGCTCCTGGGGCAGCGGCGGATCGGTTACGGCGACCGGTACGCTGCCAAACCTGAGCCAGGCAAGCACGGCCACGGCTACAAGAATCACTCCGAGTAGAACTCCCAGCAAAATCCGAATCATATGATTGATGGCCTCCGTTGGTCTTCATCCTAGCATTTTGCGGCTTCCTTGCAGAATAGAGGGATTGATTTCGTTATACGGTGAGACAAGGACAATTTTGCCTGGCAAATGCCGCACAGAATTGGGGTTCTGTCCAAGCTGCCTTTCTAGCGCGAGATAAACTAGGCGGGACGACCTAGGAGTGTCTCCTGTTGTTGAGCCATGGGCCGGGTAACTTCGTGCAGGCCACTTCGGGCATGGTCCTGTTTCAACTGGGTGATTTTGAAAAAGCAGTCTTGCAATTCCGCTATGGTGTACGGACTGCTCCAACCTCAGGCGAGGCAAGGCGCAATCTCGCACTTGCTCGGATCGGAAGAGAAATGAAGAGATTAAGCCGGCAGGGAAATGAAGAATGCGCGAAATGATTGCCTTGGTTATGTCACCTGCATGGAGTGGAATAAGTGAGCAAAGTTAGGTTGAAACAAAGAAGAAAGACCGCGGCAGAACAGGTAACTCAGGCAAGCAGACGTCTAGCCACGGAAAAGCTTCTCTCAAGCTTACGCCAACACGATGGTACGTTGAACGAATCTCAAAACAAAGGCAGGGATGAAGACCATGGCAGATCACTCGAAGATGAGACTGGGCCGCAAGGCAATCAGGACCGACTCTCGAACCCTCGCATTTGGCAAGTACCTTAAGCCGGAACTGCCTCCTCCTCCGCACACGGCCGATTGGACCAAGGGAATCACTGCGTGGGGGATGATGCTCAACGACACACTTAGCGACTGCACCATTGCCGCAGCTGCTCACGCAGTCCAGGTGTGGACGGCGAACACGGGCGGCATGGTCACGGTTCCAGACGCAACGGTCGAGAGCTACTACGAACAGTGGGATGGCTATGTGCCTGGCAATCCTCAAACGGATACGGGCGGCATTCAGCTGGACGTGCTGACCGACTGGCGGAAGCAGGGCTTTGCCGGCAATGCGCTGATGGCCTTTGCCGACCCCAAGTTTGCCAGCCTGGTGGAGGTCCGCCAGTCGATTGCGCTCTTCGGCGGCGTCTATATTGGGCTGGCGCTGCCGATGACGGCGCAGACGCAGGATGTGTGGGATGTGGTAGCGAACAGGCGGCGCCAATGCCAAACCGAACAGTTGGGGCGGGCATTGCGTCTTTGTCCCCAAATATGACGAGAAAGGCTTTACCTGCATCACCTGGGGCCAGTTGAAGACCATGACCCTGGCCTTCTGGAAGAAGTACTGCGACGAGGCCCACACGCTGCTTGGCGAAGGATTGGCTGAGCGCCAAAGGCGCGCCCAACGGCTTTGACCATGCGCAGTTACAGGCCGACCTGAAGGTCATTGTGTGAGGGTTTACAGGGCCTAATTGATCGTGGTGCGTCAAAACAGAGACGGCGGCCCGCAAGGCTCCCCCCTAAGGTGATTTAATACGTATGGGGGAGCGCTGCCTTGGAGTGGCGGTGTGCTTCCGTACTTAAGTGGAGGAAACCCGAAGCCGATGTCTCTATTTCGCCGTTTTGCCCTTCTGCTGGCGCTGATTCTGCCAGCCATGTACGTACTCAGGCCCAGAGCTCAAGTTCGAGCAGCAGCCCAGCAACCCCGGCACAGGACCAGGCACAGCAGCCAGCCGCCCAGGATCAGGGGCAAATGAGCGTTCAGGCCCGCATCAGGGCTCGCCGCGAACAGCGCCGCGCCGCTGCAATCCACGACGCATACGATCATCTTTACGATATATATGTCGGCGAAGGCTACATGCGCTTCAGGCTTCCTTCACCGCTGATGAGGGTGAATGAGAACATGTGGAATGCGGGCGTGACCCGCTACTACAGTGAGCGCCTGGGCGTGTCGCTGGATGCTCGCGGCATTTACGGCACGGCATTCATCGAGCCTCAGGAGGGTACTCCCTCCAATACAGGCATTGCAAAACCTGCGATCAGCCAGTACGCCGTGATGATTGGACCCAGCTACCGTTTTTACGCGCAGCCCAGGTTTTCATTCTCCGCTCGAGTGATGGGCGGGTATGCGCAGGGAGACTTCACTGGCGACACAAGCGGCTTCGGCACCCTGGGAGTTCTTTATCCGGATGGATATACCTTCGCTGCAAACGCCAGCATCATCGGGGAGTACAACATATCGCCCAACCTCGGCTTCCGTGTGGCGCCCGAATATACGTTGACCGGCTTCGGCTCATCGACGCAGAACAGCCTTGGCTATACGCTCGGATTGGTATACAGGTTTGGAAAGCAGTAACACAGGGATCAGAGATCAATTAAAGGCCAGCAGCGTGGACAGGTTCTCAAGAGCTTTCGTCTGGCTGCTGGCCATTTTTTTTATTCGAAGGCCGGCTGTTTTTCCTGATCTCTGATCTCTGACCCCTGATCTCTGCTACGGAAGTATCGGAATTCCGGCGATGCGCTGCTGCCACTCGGCGGGGCCGGTCTGGTGAACGCTGGTTCCCTTTGAATCTACGGCGACGGTTACCGGCATATCGCGGACGTCGAATTCATAAATTGCTTCCATGCCCAGATCGCCGAAGGCCAACAGGCGCGAGGCAATAATGGCCTTTGAGACCAGGTAGGCCGCTCCGCCCACGGCCATCAGATAGACCGCGCCAAATTCGCGGATGGCGTCAATGGCAACGGGGCCGCGCTCGGCCTTGCCCACCATACCCAGCAGACCTGTTTCCGCGAGCATCTGGCGGGTGAACTTGTCCATGCGCGTGGCTGTTGTGGGTCCGGCTGGGCCGACTACCTCTTCGCGGACTGGGTCCACCGGACCTACGTAATAGATGAAGCGGCCGCGAAAATCCAAGGGGAGTTTTTCGCCGCGGTTGAGCATATCGGTCATCCGCTTGTGGGCGGCGTCGCGGCCGGTGAGCAGCTTGCCGTTCAGGAGCAGAATTTCGCCCGGCTTCCACGTGGCGGCTTCGTCGCGGGTTACGGTGTCGAGATTCACACGGCGTGCGGAGGAGACGTCGTAAGTGAGTTTGGGCCAGAGATCGAGATTTGGCGGGTCGAGATAGACCGGGCCCGAGCCGTCGAGAACGAAGTGAGCGTGGCGGGTGGCGGCGCAGTTGGGGATCATTGCGACCGGCAGGTTGGCGGCGTGGGCCGGCGTGTCCAGCACTTTTACGTCGAGCACGGTGGTCAGGCCGCCCAGGCCCTGAGCGCCGATGCCGAGGCGGTTCACTTTTTCATAGAGCTCGATGCGCAGTTCTTCGACGCGATTTTTTGGGCCGCGGGCGATCAGGTCCTGAATATCGATGGGATCCATGAGCGACTGCTTGGCCAGCAGCATGGCCTTCTCTGCGGTGCCGCCGATGCCAATGCCGAGCATTCCCGGCGGGCACCAGCCGGCGCCCATGGTGGGGACGGTTTTCAGCACCCAGTCGACCACTGACTCGTACGGTTCGAGCATGATGAATTTGGATTTGGCCTCAGAACCCCCGCCTTTGGCAGCTACCGTAACTTCAACCGTCGCGCCTTTGACCAACTCCAAGTTGACCACGGCGGGAGTGTTGTCTTTGGTGTTGATACGCTTGCCGGCAGGGTCGGCCTGGATGGATGCGCGGAGCTTGTTATCGGGGTCAAGATAAGCGCGGCGCACGCCCGCATCGGCCATTTGCTGCAGGTCCATCGACGGCTCACCGGATTCGGACTCGAAGTGAACGTCCATGCCCAACTTCACAAAAACGTTTACGATGCCGGTGTCCTGGCAGACGGGCCGGTGGCCCTCAGCGCACATGCGGCTGTTGATGAGGATCTGCGCGATGGCGTCCCGGGCGGCGGGAGACTGCTCACGGTCATATGCTTTAGCGAGGCTGGTGATATAGTCCACCGGGTGGTAGTAGCTGATGTACTGCAGCGCGCCCGCTACACTGGCGACGAAATCTTCCTGGCGGATGACGGTCATGGAAACTCCTCTATCGCTATCAGAATACAACCCGGAAAGTGATGCGTGCAGGAGGCGAAAAGGCAGGCCGGCCTCTTCGAGTTAGCGCCCAACCGCTTTCACTCATTGGTCTCTTGCGGAGACGGGTAAGTGAGCCGCCCGTTCACCACCTTAAGGAAGGGCGTCAGGTGATGTGCTGCAGGCGCCTTCGAGGTCATAATGTCTCGCACGTCCCATCCTTTTTCGATCATTGCATCCGCGATCAATGAGCGGTGGCATCGCCACGGCACCGCCTCCGCGCACATGATTGCAGTTTTTCTGGCACGTGCAATTTGAATCAGCGCGTCAAGACCCTCGGAGAATTCCGGCGTCGCCATGTAATCGGCAAATCCTCTGAAGGAAGCGTTACGCCAGCCGCGATTGATTGAATTTTTCCTGGAGTGGCGAAGGCCGCCGAGTTTCTCGATGTGTGTGTAGCGTATATGTGTCTGTTGCAGCGATTCGCTGAGAGCGTCAGAGTTGAACTGCGGGCAGTGGCGCGATTTCGGCACCGATCTTACGTCGACGACTTCCTTAACGCCGTGATCCTTCAACAACTCGATGAACTCTTCGATCGTCCGGGTTGAGTGACCAATGGTCAGAAGAAGATTGATCGGCACGATACCAACCTCCCGCATCGCCGGCTGCTTCCAGCGTTACGTGTTCAGTTTCCGTTTTCCGCCGCCATTTCTTTTTGTTGCTCCTGCAGGATGCGCCACATGGTTCCTGAAAAAATGTTGGCTTGCACCTTGGCCGGCACTTGGCAGGCATCGAGCATGGCGTGATAGCGTGCCTGGTTGCTGTCGAGTTCGTCCAGATTTCCGCCCTGTATATCGGAGCCGAAGACGAGCTTTTCAAATGCGTCGGGAGCGTTGGAGGGAGTCATCGAGTTGGGTTCGCTCGTCCACCAGAAAATTGAGCGGAAGAATTCATAATCGTGCTTTTTCTTGATGAGGGTTGAGCCGGCGAGGTCGAAATAAAGATTGAAGTTCCAGCGTGCGACTTCACCGGCTTCAGCGTAGTCGGGGTTGCCGAGATGCGCGCCGATGACGGTTAACGCTGGCCAGTGCCGGGCAATCAGATCCAAGCGCGTGGCGCGCATGCGGTCAAAGCTGATATCAGCCGGCACTTGCGGTGTCGGCCGGTCCACGATGCCGGTGTGAAAAAGCAGAATCATGTGGTACTTTGCCGCGCGGTCGTAAATGGGCCAATAGGCGCGGTCGTCGTAACTTTTCTGGGCCGAGGTAATCTCGCCTAGGCCGCGAAATCCGGCCTGGTGAAAGCGGTCGATCTGATTGAGAACATCGGGATCGTCCAGCTTGACGTCTCCAAAGCCGATGAAGCGATTGGGGTACTGATGGATAAATTTGCTGGCCTCAGGAAAACCATTTGGAGTGACGAGCAGGATACCGATGCCATCGGCGGCATTCAATTTCACCAGCAACCGGTCTAGCATGCCGGGCTCTCCTCTGAAATGCTCGTGCACATCGATGAGTTTGGGTTGCGCGGTTTGGGCCAGGCAGGCGAATGATGCGGAAAGGACGAAGAGCATGGTTGCCCATACAGCAAGGCGCATGGACGATTGTCTTGCCGGATCGCTCTGATGCTTTTTCCGCGGGTAGAAAATGAATGTGCTGTGCAGTTTGTTCATAGCAAGAAGGATAGCGCAATGAACCTGGGGTCGCAGGATCCTTTCGAACTGAGCCACAACTGAGATTGCTGCGGACGTGGCGAATTGGGACTCGAGTGCGTAAAGTAGATGACATCCCTCGATTCGATTCGTACGGAGTTCCATGACCAATCCATCCCTCGCTGCAACGCCCGCCCATCGGCTGCTGTCGCTGGATGTGCTGCGCGGCATCACCATCGCCTTCATGATCATGGTAAACAACAACAGCGGCCCTGGCTCGTGGCGCTTTATGAATCACGCCGCGTGGAATGGGCTGACGCCTACCGACCTGGTCTATCCCACATTTTTATTCCTGGTAGGCGCATCCATCGTCTTTGCCGTTGATGCGCGGCTGGCACGCGGAGCCACCCGCGCCCAATTGGCCTGGCATACGTTGCGGCGGACGGGGATTCTATTTCTGCTGGGAATTGTGGTCAATTCGTTTCCGTTTTTTGCGCTTGCCCACATGCGGATTTATGGCGTGCTGCAGCGAATTGCGATTTGCTACCTGGTGGTTGGGCTGTTTTACCTTTGGGAGAAGCGAGTTTGGGCCCATGGGTTGGCGCTTGCGGTGGCGCTCGTGGGCTATTGGGTTCTGGTCCGCTGGGTTCCGGTGCCGGGAGTTGGGATGCCGGGGCGCGATATCCCCTTTATGGATCCAAGCACCAACATTGTGAATTGGCTTGACCGGCTCATGATTCCCCATCACCTGGGCGAAAGATGGCCAGATTATAATCTGCGCGAAACCCAGGGGATGCTCAGCAATATTCCTTCCGTGGGTACGACGCTGATTGGCCTGTTGACCGCCCTGTGGCTACGCGGGCGGAAGGCGGTTGCCGCCAAGACACTGGGACTGGCCGCGGCTAGTGTGGGTTGTCTGGCGATAGGCTACTTCTGGCAAATCTGGTTTCCGCTCAACAAGAGGTTGTGGACCAGTTCATTTGTTTTGGTCGCCGCCGGCTGGTCGCTGGCTATACTCGCGCTGATCTATTGGGCTGTGGAGCAGCACGGCTGGGGCAAGGAGCGGGGCAAAGGATGGATTTGGCTTTGGCTGGTCCTCGGCTCCAATGCCATCGTGGTATACATGTTCAGCGAGTTGCTGGCCAACGGACTCTGGAGCATTCACTTCATGGCAGACGGAAAGCGGACAGACGTGCTTCTTTACACGTTCACGCACGTCTTCACGCACAACATCCCCAATCCCGGATGGGCTGCGTTTGCCTACTCGGTTTCGTTTCTGGCGGTTTGCTTTCTTCCTGTCTGGTTCCTCTATCGTAAAAAGATCTTTATCAAGGTGTGAGGTTGCCGGCTGGTCAGCCATTTTATGAATGGGCGGCCATTCGTAAAATGGTCGCCCTTATTCAACAAATTCTCTTCAGCGCTCAGTTTCCTGTGTCCGCGGCCATTTCTTTTTGCTGCTCTTGCAGGATGCGCCACATGGTTCCGGAAAAGATATTGGCTTGCACGTTGGGCGGCACCTGGCAGGCGTCGAGCATGGCGTGATACCGCGCCTGGCCTTCGTCGAATTCGCCTAACTCCCCGTTAAAGATGTCGGAGCCGAAGACGAGTCTTTCAAATGCGTTGGGCGCGCCGGGCGGAGTGTGCGGGCTGACTACACCCGACCACCAGAAGATTGAGCGGAAGAAAGTGTAATCGTCCTTTTTCTTGATGAGGCTTGAGCCGGAGAGATCGAAGTAAAGATTTGGATTCAGGCGCGAAACTTCAGCGGCTTCGGCATAGTCGGGGTTGCCGAGATGGGCGCCGATAATGATTGTCTTCGGCCAGTGGCGGGCAATCAGGTCGAGGCGCGTAGGGCGCATGCGGTCAAAACTGATATTTGCCGGTTCATCCGGACGGGGCCGGGCCACAATGCCGGTGTGAAAAAGCAAAATCATGTGGTACTTTGCCACGCGATCATAGATGGGCCAGTAGGCTGGATCGTCGTAGTTTTTCAGTGCCGAGGTGATCTCGCCCAATCCGCGAAATCCCGCTTTGTGAAAGCGGTCGATTTGGTTGAGAACATCCGGGTCGTCAAGTTTGATATCGCCGAAACCGATGAAACGATCGGGGTGCTCGCGGATAAATTTGCTGGCTTCAGGAAAACCTTTTGGAGTGACGAGCAAGATGCCTATGCCGTCGGCAACGTCCAATTTGGCAAGCAACTGACCAAGAAAGCCGGGCTCGCCGTTAAAATGCTCGTGCACGTCAATGAGCTTGGGTTGGACGGCCTGGGCCAGGCAGGCGAACGAGGCGGAGAGCAGGAACAGAATGGTTGCGCATGCGAGAAGGCAAATCGGCGATCTCCTTGCTGAATTGTTCAGCCGACGTTTCCGAAGGGAGAAGATAAATGCAGGACGCAATTTTTTCATACTTTTCATACCAAGAAGCATAGCGCAACGGGTCCATGGCTGCTATGCTGCGAACCAGCTTGCTTTTTCATCCCCTCTGACGGATGGTGCCATTTAATTTCGGCCACCTATTGACTGCCACGGTTCATGCGTTTGAATCTGGCATGACTGACTCAGGCATTCCGGCTCCCCAATGAAGGCCGAATGCCATAATCTGGAGATATGAGCGAAATGGTGGAAACGCTGACGGCGCAGGACGCGATCTTTGACCTCCTCGTTGTGGGCGCGGGGCCTACCGGGCTGGCTTGCGCCATAGAGGCACAGAAGGCCGGACTGCGGGTTCTGGTGGTGGATAAGGGCTGTGTCTGCAATTCGCTCTTTCATTACCCCTCGCACATGACCTTTTTCACCACGCCGGAGCTGCTGGAGATTGGGGACATTCCTTTTCCCAGCCCCAATCCCAAGCCCACGCGCAACGAGGCGCTGCAATATTACCGGCTGGTAGCGGCCCACTACCGGCTGGATGTTCGCCAATACCATCGCGTGGAGAAGGTGACGGGCTCCGACGGCGGCTTTAGGGTGCATACACTGGACCGCTTTGGGCGCGCGAATTCACTGGTGGCGCGCAAGCTGGCCATCGCCACGGGCTACTACGACCTGCCCAACTATATCGGCGTACTGGGCGAGAGCCTGAGCAAGGTGCATCACTACTATTTCGACTCCCACCCCTTCTTTGGAACAGATGTGATCGTGGTGGGGGGAAAGAATTCGGCGGCTATTGCGGCGCTGGAGCTGTGGCGGAGCGGGGCACGGGTAACGCTGGTTCATCGCGATGCCGAGTTGCACCGGCACGTGAAGTACTGGATCAGGCCGGACATTGAAAACCGCATTAAAAATGAGGAGATCAAGGCGTACTTCAATTCACGCCTGGTGGAGATTAAGCTGGATACGGTAGTCATTGAGACGCCCGAGGGGACTGAGACGCTCAAGAACGATTTTGTCTTCGCCTTGACCGGATACCATCCGGACTTCGAGTTTCTTGAGGGGCTGGGCATCCGCTTCGAGGGCCAGGATAAGCTGCCGATCTGTGATCCGGAGACGCTGGAGAGCAATGTGCCCGGGATTTATTTGGCCGGGGTGATCGTGGCCGGCTCGCGGACCAATGAGATTTTCATTGAGAACGGGCGCTTCCACGGGCGGCAGATTGCCAAGGCGCTGGCGGCACTGTAAAGCGTGTGCCGCTGTCCGCGGCTCAATTCAACTTCAGGCTCCGGGGTTTGAATAGGTCGAGCAGGTTGAAACTTTGCTGCTGAGCGGCTCCGGGCAGGGGCGAGCAACTGTGCTTCGGCCGGATCGGGGCTGCGTAGGAGCGGGTTACGTGCATGCGGTCCATGACGATATAGCGCGTGCGGAGGCCGTCGACGGTGGCGGGGAGCTGGGCGGGCACCTGCCTTCGGTCCACGTAAACGACCAGCGCGGCTTCCCTTGGATTGTCGAGGCTCTGCCCTACGCCTACGCCGAAGAAGGCTGAGTTGCCGCGCATCATGGATTGCGCGACCTGCTGCTTGATGGCTGCCGCCGAGTTGAGGACCGCAGCTGATAGGGACGGGCCGCCGTTGCCGGGCTGGGCAGGAAACTGGGGTGCTGTGCCGAAGGCTGCCGCGAAGGCCGTGGTGGGAATGACCAGGGTGCGCACGCCGTCTACCGCTGCCAGCGCGCTGACGTTCATGTTTTCGTCGACGTAAAGGATGATTGCGCTCTCGCCGGGGTGATCGCTGCTCTTGCCCGCCGCCACGCCCAAAATTCCAGTCGAGGGATTGACAAGCATGTGAGCCTGGGTGAGGGCCTGCTGTATCCGCGCGTTCTCCTGGTCAGTGAGTGTGTGAGACTGCGCGGCGCTGAGCGTGTTGTCGCCATAGTTGAGGCAACTGACAGGGTGGTCGGCTGCGCCCACGTATGTATAGGTGGTCCCGCCTGCCTGCGCGCTTAACTCGTTCAACACATCGGGGGCGGGGTTGGCTACGCCCTGGCTGACGCCGGATACGTCTCTGCCGCCGGCAAAGTAGAGGCCCACAGGTTCGGCGTTGCCGGAATCGACCACCAGAGCGCCGGAGTCGCCCGCATCGCTGAACTGGTTGCCGCTGACGGCCAGTTGATGGGTAAAAGTTTTGGTCAGGTAAGGCCTGGTCTCGGCGCAGTCGCGGTAGTAATCGACGCTAATGTCCACATCGAGCGCTGAGACGGCAGCGCAGGTCAGTCCCGTCGTTCGGCCGCTCTTGGCCACTGTCTGGTTGAGCCTGGCGGTCTCGCCTTTGCCGCCTGTGGAGGAGATTCCGGGAGGCGCGGCGGCCAGTGTCCCGTCCGGCTGGCGGGCGCCGAACTCAAGAATGCTGCCGCTTGCGCTTACGGCGCCGGAGTTGACCTGGGCGATGGCCGCGTCTGCGTTGGTGGTGCTGGAGCGGAGCGAAAGCCAGTTGGTGAGCGTGCCCACGGGAATGGTTCCCGCGCCGTCACCGTTAGGGGTGCAGTTATTGTCAATGAGTCCCGGCTGAATGATAGCGTCGCCCACGGCGGCATGGTCGCTCCGTGCCAGCACGTGGTTGTTGCTGAGCAGGTATTGGCGATTGTTGGAGTCCTGGATGAGAGCGCCCAGCGTGCCGCTGCAACAGTCGACAATCTGATTGCCGTTGATGTCGTAGTCGTGGTTGTTGCCGCCGGAGCTGCCCAGCGGGATCTGCGTGGTCGACTGTGCCTGATGGTTGGCGGGATTGCTGGAGATTCCGGCGGAGTTCAGCAGTACTTCAGCCGCATCCTTTGAGGAGGAGCTGCCGATGGTGGCCACAACGTAAGTTGCCGCGGTAGAGGAAACCAGGGCCGGCGACGAGTAAGTAACGGTGCAGTAGGTGAAGGCCTGGCTGCCGCGCTGGCAGGTTGTGCCGCCCAGCGTACCCTGGCCGCCGCTGGAGCCGGTGGGCGAACTCGAAAGCGCGAAGTTGATGCCGGTGTAGCCGCCTGCTTCAGCCAGGTAGCCGGTCACGGTGACTTGCCCGTTGGCGCCCAGGGCGACGTTTTCAGGCGTGAGCGGTTGCAGAAAACCTGGCGTTACGGTCAGTACGGCAGTCGCTATGGAGGTAGCGCCGGTTATGGAACTCAGCGTTGCTGTTACCACTACATCGACGCGGTCGGCGGTGAGATAGCTGGGCGGAGTGTAAAGTCCATCTTCGGTAATGCTGCCCGACCCGCTGGTTCGATCGCCGCCGGAGAGCGACCAGACGACGGGTGCTTCGCCTCCGCTGGCGAGCTTTGCGGTGAACTGCTCCACGGGTGTTCCGTGCTCGCTGATCGCGTTGCAGCCGGTGCAATTGGTATCAACCAGGCTAGTGCCGGGAGAGATGGAAAAGACGTCGTTTGAGGGATCTGCGGTCACACGCCCATCGGCGCAACCGGCCGCCAGAAGCAGAGCCGGAGCCAGAATCATCGCAAGTGATCTCAAATTACGGCTCCGCATGGTTGAAATCTTAGTATAGGCCGGTTTGCACATCGCCGGATAGAAGGAATCATGCGACCTGGCATCGGCAAAGGGCCGCGCCATTCAAAGCGGATACCAGCAACCCTAGTGGATGCATACCGCTACGAAAGTACTCGGCCTAAAAATCCTTTGAGTCCCCAGCGGCCCAGCGCCGCGGTGAAAAAGACCAGCGCTACGAGAATCGCCCACCAGGGCATGTGCGCGATGGATGGAGTTACAGCGGCGCGCAGGCCTTCGCTCATATAGACGATTGGATTGAATAGGACGCCGAATTGCAGCCAGCGGATCTTTTCTAGATAGGCCCAGGGTAATAGACGCAGCCTAAAAACGTGATGGGAACAACGATGATGGAGAAGACCAGGCCGATTTGCTTGGGGTTGACGGTGGAACCGATGACCAGGCCTAGCGAGCCGGCGAGCAGACTGGCGAGTACCAGCACCAGCGCGAAAAGAAACCAGTTCGCCACGTGGGCGCGGACCGGGATGGCGGGAACGTAGTAGGCCATGGGAATGACCAGCAGGGCGGCGATGATGCTCTGCATGGCGCTGAAACAGACCTTCTCGAGAGCAACGGCCCAGAGGGGCAGCGGGCACATGACGCGGTCGTCGATTTCGCGGGTGATGCCGAACTCTGAAGAAAGCGGCAGGGCCACGGCGGCGATGCCGGAGAACATGATGGCTACGGCCATGAGGCCGGGCAGGAGGATGGTGCCGAAGTCCACTCCGGCGGCGGCCATGGGGTTCCCGCTGGCCATGCGAGGCAAGATGAAGGTGAAGACGAAGAGGAAGAGCAGCGGCTGCATGCCTACGCGGAGAATAAAGGGAATGAATTCGCGGGAGAGCACGCGCAGATCGCGCAGGTATAAACCGAGGAAGGACTTGATGAAGATTGCAGGGGAGTGACTTTCGGAACGGGGATGGTTGAGGGTTGTGGTTCCCACCCTTCGCCAAAAACGCGAAGGATGGGGCACCCGGCCTGCGGATTGCAGTCTGCAATCTTACCGATATTCTCTATTCCCTGTTCCCTACCTATTCCATCGTTTCTATTCACGCAGGTCCCTCCCTGTGAGTTTGATGAAGACCGTTTCAAGGCTGGGCTCAGTGATGACCAGGTCGCGAAGGCCGAAGTGAGAAGCGGCTTGCACAATATCGGGCAGCAGGCCGTCGGAGCTGGCGGCGATGACGCGAATGCCGTCCGCGGTGGCTTCGGCGCTGGTTACGTCGGGGCGCGCTTTGAGGGATGCGACGACCGTCTCCAGGTTCTGCATGGATTTCAGCTTGAGGTCGAAGATGGTGTTCGCGCCCAGGGTGGACTTGAGCTTTTCCGGCGAACCGAGGGCCAGCACGCGGCCGTAGTCGATGATGGCTACGCGGTCAGAGAGCGAATCGGCTTCTTCCATGTAGTGGGTGGTCAGCAGGACGGTGATGCCTTCCTTGCGGAGGCCTTCGACGGCTTCCCACATGGCCATGCGGCTCTGCGGATCGAGGCCGGCGGAGGGCTCGTCGAGGAACAGAACCGTGGGGCGGTGGGCGATGGAGCGGGCGATCTGCACGCGCTGGGCCAGGCCGCCGGAGAGTTGCGCGGGGTAGACGCCTTTGCGCTCGGTGAGCATGAACTGGTCAAGCAGCTCGAGGGAGCGGGATTTGGCGTGGAAGTGAGTGAAGCCGAAGTAGCGGCAGTGGAAGTAGAGGTTTTCGTAGACGGTGAGGGAGCGGTCGAGGGTATTGAACTGGGGAACAACGCCGATGAGCCGCCGCGCATGGGCCGGGTGCTTGACTACGTCGATGCCGGCGATGCGGACGGAGCCGCTGGTGGGCAGGGTGCGGGTGGTGGCAATGGAGATGGTGGTGGTTTTGCCGGCGCCGTTGGGGCCCAGAAGGCCGAAGATTTCGCCCTGCTTCAGCTCCAGGTCGACTGCCGTCCAGCGGCTACGACGCGGAGCTTGGAGTCATAAATTTTGGTCAGCGCTTCAATTTCGACAATCAAGGGATTCATCCGGGGAAGGTGAGGGAAATGTTTGCGAAGTTCAGAATATCGCACAATTCAGAAAGTCTGGGGGTCGTGAATCCCAGGTCTCTCCGCCGTGGTGGACGAAACCCGGGCCACCCGCCCTGGGAGACCCGCTCTGAAGACGGCGCGATCTATTTCGCGCCTTCCCTGAGGATTTGGTCGGCCAGGTAGTTGTGCACCTTGGCCTCGTCGTGGAGCATCTCGAAGTAGGCGTTTTTGAGCAGTTGCGCGTGGCCGTCGCGAAGCCCCTGCCGGATGGTTTGCTGCACACGTGGGTCGTTCAATTCGCGCTGGCCTGCCGGCTCTCTGGCAATCAGCTTGTAAATGGCGTAACCGATGGTTCGCCGTCCCGGTCCCGCCCCGTCGTTGACGGGAAGAATTTCGGTAATCTGCCCCGGCTTGAGTTTGTTGATGGCGGCATAGCAATCA
>CAVZYE010000009.1:0-242459 GCA_963779385.1 uncultured Acidobacteriaceae bacterium
CTGTTCAGTCGTGCCGGATATGCAACAAAACGAACGTGGGCTTTAGCCCCTGAGGGAATGCCAGCCTATGCAGACGAACTTCTTCAGAGCTTCCCTAATCCTTCTTGCCGGTTTCAGCATGATTAAAAGAGTATGGAACGCTTATGCCCGTTGTCCCTATGCCAAATTCATTCGTCTGCGGACAACCCTATGCAGCCTTCTCCGCCAGTGCGGGTTTTTCCGGCTCGATGACGGGCCGCCTGGCAGCGCACAAGATCAGCACAATGCCCACCACCACGGCCGCCACGCTGGCCAGTTGCGCATTCGATAACCCCCACAATACCTTTGGGTTACGACGCACAAATTCAACCAGAAAACGAGCAATTCCGCTAAGCACAAAATACTGCCCCACAATCGCTCCCGTCCCGTGCCGCTTTCCCCCTCTCCACCACAGCCAGGCACCGATCAGCAAGCCCGCGCCCAACTCGTAAAGCGGCGTTGGATGCACCCTCGCCAACGTCGGATCGATGCCGTGCGGAAAACTCATGCCCCAGGGCAAATTCGTCGGAATTCCGTAGCAGCCGTCACCAGAGAGGAAGCAGCCAATGCGCCCGATGCCATAGCCAATAGCTGCGGCTGGCGCTGCCAGATCCAGCGTCCGCAACCCGCCGATTTTCGCCCACCAGCCCTGAAAGATCAGCGCCGAAATGCCAAACAGCACTCCACCGTACCAGGCAAATCCGGCCGTATCCCACAGCACCCTCCAGCCCATCTGGCGAAACTCGGCCGGTGTATCGATAACGTGCCAAAGCTTCGCTCCCACAATACCGACAACCACGGTAATTGCTGCTATGCCCACCGCGTCCGCGGTAATCTGTGCGCGGCGAAAGCCGCGATCCATCACAAATGCGGCTGCAACGGCGGCCAGCCACAGCATCAATCCAAAGGTTGGAAGGTTGTAGTGCCATAGATGCAAATACGGAATCATAGCTCTTCAAGTATAGACGCAGTGCCCGTGATCGCAGACGGTGACCCTTCACTCACCTTGATTTGCACAGGTTGCTTCGCATTGAAACCCGCATTCGGCGATACTGTGTGCATGGATACCGGGACCTTTCGGGGCTTAGAGGTTCTCTATACCCGCCAGCAAATCGCCGAGCGCGTGGCCGAAATGGGCGCTCAGATTACTCGCGACATGAACGGTGAAAAGCTGGTGATGGTCGGAGTGCTCAAGGGCGCGGCCTTCTTCCTTGCCGATCTCTCCCGAACCATTCAGGCGGACGCCACCTTCGACTTTGTCGCCACATCCAGCTACGGCAAGGGACAACGAACCTCAGGCGCGGTCAAGCTCATCAAGGACCTCGACGCATCCATTGAAGGCAAGAACGTGCTGCTGGTCGAAGATATCCTCGATACTGGCCTCACCCTCGCCTACCTGCGCAAACTCTTTCTTCAGCAGCATCCCAAAACCCTGCGCATCGCCACGCTGCTCGACAAGCCCTCGCGCCGCCTGGAGAAGATTGAGGCCGACTACGTGGGCTTTTCCATTCCCAATCTTTTTGTCATCGGGTACGGCATGGACTACGCCGAGCGTTACCGCAACTTGCCCGACATTTGTCTGATGACCCCCGATCATCCAGAATAGATTTAAAATGAGTAGCTTAGCCTCTGATTCCTAATCTAAACTCTCGGACCAAAGCTGACTGCAATCCTGCAGACATCAGCGCTTTTCCTTGACCTCTGATCCCTGATTACTGAATTCGCGGCAGGTGACGCCGGTCACTGTGCCCCCTTTTGACCGGGCCTAACATAATTCGGGCTCTAAGGCAGTCTTTATAAGACCGGGAGGGCATCAAAATGAGCGACGCGGTAAAACGAGACCGGGGCTTGCTGCGGGTGGATGAGGATGAGTGCAAAGGCTGCGGGCTATGCATTGAAGCCTGCCCGCCCAAGGTGATTCATTTAAGCCAGCGGCTGAATCACTCCGGATATCGCACGGCAGTCTACGCCGGCGCCGGCTGCACCGGATGTGGAATCTGCTTCATGGCCTGTCCTGAACCAGGAGCGATTACGGTGCTGCGAACCGTGATCGGCAAGACCGGTGAGGACCGCGCAACGAATCCGTGCATTGAAGGAGCGATCTCATGCGCAAGCAACTGATGAAAGGCAACGAAGCCATCGTCAAGAGCGCCATTCTCTCCGGATGCCGCGCCTTTTATGGATACCCCATCACCCCGGCAAGTGAGATCGCGGAGGCTGCGGCCAAATATATGTCGCACACCGGCGGTATTTACCTGCAAGCCGAGAGCGAAGTAGCGGCTATAAACATGATCTACGGCGCCTCGTCAGCTGGCGTACGGTCGATGACCGCGTCCAGCGGGCCGGGAATCAGCCTGATGCAGGAAGGCATCAGTTACCTGGCCGGCGCGGAACTTCCCTGCGTGATCGCCGACATTACCCGCGGCGGCCCGGGGTTGGGCAACATTGCCGCCGAGCAGGGCGACTATCACCAGGTGGTGAAGGGCGGCGGCCACGGCAACTACCGCACCATCGTGCTGGCGCCCCATTCCGTGCAGGAGATGGCGGATTTAACCGCGCTGGCCTTCGAGCTGGCCGACCGCTATCGCAACCCGGTGGTGTTGCTGGCGGACGGATTCATCGGCCAGATGATGGAGCCGGTCGAGTTCCCGCAGCAGGCCACCGAGCCGAAGATGCCGCAGTGGGCTGTGGCGGGCACGGCGCAGACGCGTTGCAATCTCATCACTTCCCTGCATTTGGATTGCGATGAGTTGGAGGCGCACGAGCACCACCTGGAGGCAAAGTATCAGCTGGCGGAGCGCCTCGAGGTGCGTGCCGAAGAGTGGCAAACAGCCGGCGCGGAGATTGTGCTGGTGGGATATGGAATCATGGGACGAATCTTGAAGGCAGTCGCGGCGGAAGCTCGAGCCGATGGTCTCAATGTGGGCGTGCTGCGCCCCATCACGCTCTACCCGTTTCCCAAGCTGCATTTCCAATGTTTGGCAGAGACCGCGCGTCTATTCATCGTGGCGGAGATGAGCAACGGCCAGATGATTGAAGACGTGCACCTCGCGTTGAATGGCGTGCGGCCGGTCGAGTTCCTGAGCCGCGTCGGAGGCAATGTTCCATCGCATGAAGAGGTGCTCAGGTTTGTACGTGCGCAGGCGCTCCGGTATCTGCCTGCAACAAAGCCGGAGGAAGGGCGGATGACTTATGTCTAGCCAGGTGGTTTCTGAATATACCGTCGCTCATTCCAAGGCCAGGGCCTTCTACGAGCGCTATGAGCGCAAGGCGGAGCAGCAGAATCAAACCCACTTCTGCCCCGGCTGTGGTCACGGCATCGTGCACAAGATGCTGGCGCGGGCCATCGACGAGTTGGGCATCCAGAACCGAACTATCCTGGTCGGCCCCGTAGGTTGCGGTGTTTTTACCTACAACTACTTCGACGTGGGCAACATTTCGGCCGCGCATGGGCGTGCCCCAGCGGTGGCTACGGGCGCCAAACGCAGCCGCCCGGAGAGCATCGTAATCGGCTACCAGGGCGATGGTGATCTTTCGGCCATCGGCTCGGCGGAGATTCTGCATGCGGCCAATCGCGGCGAAAATATCACCATCATCTTCATCAACAATGCCATCTACAGCATGACCGGCGGGCAGTCGGCTCCCACCACCCTGCTGGGCCAGAAGACCACCACCACCCCGGACGGGCGGCACGCGGCCACCGAAGGCTATCCGCTGCACATGAGCGAACTGCTTGCCACCCTGGAGGCCCCGGTCTATATCGAGCGCGTTGGTCTGGGAGACAACAAGCAGATTGCGCAGGCAACTCGCTCCATCCGCCGCGCCATCGAAAATCAGGTGCGCGGCCTGGGCTTCTCCATGATTGAAGTGCTCTCGCCCTGCCCCACCATCTGGAAGATGCAGCCTGTGGATGCGCAGCACTGGGTGCACGATGTAATGCAGAAGAACCTTCCCGCTGGCGGTGTTCTGCGACCGCGTCAAACAGGCGCAGCCACGTGAACTACCCGATGCGGGGCCGGCGCTCGAAGAAATTCCGCGGATTCTTGGCGTTGCCGAAGAGGATTTGCCTGAAGGCAATTCGCATGCGATGGGGCAGACGGCGGAAGATCTGGATATTAGCGTGCGCGCGGCGGGCTTTGGCGGACAGGGAGTCTTGCTGCTGGGTGAAGTGCTGGCCGAGGCCGGCCTCGATGCGGGCCTTGAAGTCTCGTGGCTGCCGTCCTATGGACCGGAGATGCGCTCGGGCACTTCGAACTGCCACGTGCGCCTGGCCACGCAGGTAATCGATTCGCCGATGGTTACTCAGCCTCATATTCTTGTGGCCATGAATGAGCCTTCGCTGAAAAAGTTCTACGCGAGCGTGCGCCCCGGCGGATGGATTCTGTACAACGGCGATGCATACCCGGCTGATTGCGAGCGGGAAGATATTCACGTGCTGGCGCGCCCCTTCACGCTCCTGGCTGATGAACTGGGCGATACGCGCGCGGGTAATATGGTCATGCTGGGGGCACTGCTTGAGATTACCGCGGTTTTACCGCAAGCCAGCGTTGACGACGCGCTGCGCAGGTTGATCACCAATCAAAAATGGCTCGATCTCGACCGGCGCGCGTTGGCGCGAGGTCGGGAACTTTTGAGAGAATCGCTGCCTGGCACGGGAGGTGCAGCCTGACGCGATTCCAATTCCGATTGTGTATTTACCCGGGCAGCATGTGTCAATGCGTTATGTGTCCGGGAAATTGAATAGTGCAAAAAGGAGAAAATGATGATTACCGAAACAATGGCAGCCAACGCCTACGACGTTGCGCTGGAGAACTTTGATACTGCTGCTGACGCAATGGAGCTCAGCAGTGATGTTCGGGAGATGATCAAGTATCCCGAACGGATTCTGACCGTGACTGTGCCGGTGCGAATGGATGACGGGCGCATTCACCGCTTTGAGGCTTATCGCGTTCAGCACAGCTCGGTGCGCGGACCGGCCAAGGGCGGCATCCGCTATCACCCGCAGGTGACGCTCGACGAGGTAAAGGCGCTGGCCACCTGGATGACGTGGAAGTGCGCGGTAGTCAATATCCCCTTTGGCGGCGCCAAAGGCGGCGTAACCTGCGATCCCAAACACATGACGATGGGAGAACTGGAGCGGATGACGCGCCGCTACACCAGCGCGATTCTTCCTTTGATCGGACCGAACAGAGATATTCCCGCGCCCGACGTCTACACCAATTCGCAAACCATGGCATGGATCATGGACACCTACAGCATGACCAAGGGCTACTCGGTTCAAGGCGTGGTCACCGGCAAACCGATCAGCCTGGGCGGATCGCTGGGTCGCAATGAGGCCACCGGTCGCGGTGTCTTCTATACCATCCAGAGCGCATGCGAGCATCTGAAGCGGCCGTTGAAAGGCGCAACAGTTGCCGTGCAAGGCTTTGGCAACGCCGGTTCCATCGCAGCCCAGTTGCTGCATGAGGCGGGAGCAAAGGTAATCGCGGTCAGCGATTCAACCAGCTGCGTTTACAACCGCAACGGATTGAATATACCCGAGCTGATTCATTTAAAGACCCTGACCGGCAAAGTGGAAAAATTCCCTGAAAGCCAGCCCATCACTCCTGCCGAGTTGCTTGCATTGGATTGCGACATCCTGGTGCCGGCGGCTCTTGAGAACACCATCATTGAGGACAATGCATCCGCTGTTCGCGCCGCCATTATTGCAGAAGCGGCCAACGGACCTCTCACCCCGGCGGCAGACAGAATTCTGGAGCGCAAGGGCGTCTTTGTAATTCCGGATATTCTCTGCAATGCCGGCGGCGTCACGGTCTCCTACTTTGAGTGGGTGCAGGACGAGCAGCACCTCTTCTGGGACGCGCAGGATGTTTACAACCGCCTGGAACGCGTGATGAAAACATCATTCCGCGATGTGCTCAAGATCCATACCGAGCGCAAGGTTCCAATGCGCATCGCCGCCAACATGCTCGGCATAGGCCGCGTCGCCGAGGCTGTTCAGATTCGCGGCATCTATCCATAGGGCGCTGTGAAGGTCCAGGCCGAAGCGTCGCGCGGGCAGCGGCGCTGAAGGTGTAGGATTTTGTACGATGCGGAAGTGACTTAACTTGATCATCTCCGTGAAAGGACAAATTCCATGCGCCCTGTTACTGCACTGCGTTTCGGCCTGGCTCTTCTCTTACTACTCTCTTCCATCCCAGCCTTTGCTCAGGCTGTCTCCACTCCCTACGACGCGGTCGATCCCCTCATCGGCACATCCGGCGGCGGCGAAACATTCCCCGGCGCGTCACTTCCCTTCGGCATGGTGCAATGGAGCCCTGACACCAATCGCAAGGCTTACTACATATACAACGAAAAGCAGATCACAGGATTTTCCATGACGCATCTCAGCGGCGTAGGCTGTCCGATTTACGGCGACTTTGCCGTGCTGCCCACCGCCGCCACATTAACCACCAGTCCCGGCACAAACTTCGATCCCTACGCTGCGCCCTTCGATCACGGCAATGAGGAAGCGCATCCCGGCTACTACGCCGTCACGCTGGCCAACGGTATTCGCGTTGAAATCACCGTTGCCGAGCGGTCCGGCATCGCCCGCTTCATCTTCCCCGCCGGCGTCAGCGCGCGCTTGCTCATCAATGCCGGCAGCAGTGCCAATACCACAGACGCTCCCAGACCCCAGGATGCCAGCCGCGACGCCTTCGGCAACAGTATCGAACTTACTTCCCCAACCTCCTATGCCGGTGCGGTCATAGCGGGAAGTTTTTGCGGAACCGATTCGCAATACAAACTGTATGTTGCCGGCCGCTTCGACAAGCCTTATAAAACTTCCGCGTTATGGCAGGACGATGCCATCCTGAGCGCCGCAAAATCGGCGCAGGGCAAGCATACCGGCGCGTGGCTCGACTTCGGCAACCAGCATGAGGTCGTGCTTAAGGTCGGCATTTCCTATGTCAGCCAAGCCGGCGCCCGTAATAATCTCGATCATGATATTCCCGGCTGGGACTTCGATAATGTTCACGCGCAAGCACGCCAAACCTGGACTGCGTTACTCGACCGAATCGCCGTCGAAGGCGGCACACTCGACCAGCGCAAAATCTTCTATACCGCCCTCTATCACTCCTTCATGTGTCCCACCATCTTCAGCGATCGCGACGGTAACTATATCGGCTTCGACGATAAGGTACATTCCCTCACCGCATCGAAACAGAAGGCCCAGTACGCCAACTTCTCTGACTGGGATATCTATCGCAACACTGTTCAGCTGCAGGCGCTCTTCGACCCTACGAGCGAAAGCGACATGATGCAGTCGCTGGTTAATGACGCTGTCCAGAGCGGCTGGCTGCCGCGTTGACCTGCCGCCAACGACGTCACCTACGTGATGGGAGGCGATTCGCCCGCAATCCTGCTCTCATCGTCCTATGCATTTGGAGCCCACGACTTCGACGCCAAAACCGCACTCAGATACATGGTGAAAGCAGGAACCCAGCCGGGCATCGGACCGCATGGCGGCTCCGAGCGTCCGTTCCTCGCCGACTACCTCAAACTCGGCTACGTGCCCATCGACAAAATTGATACCGCTGCATCGGTGACGCTTGAATACGCCAACGCTGATTTCGCCGTGGCGCAATTTGCAAAGAATCTCGGCGACAATGCCGACTATCATTTGTTCCTCAAGCAATCGCAAAACTGGACCTATCTCTTCGATCCCTCCACCGGCTGGATTCGTCCGCGCCTGAGCAACGGAACCTGGATGCCCGGATTCGACGCCGACCTCTCGCTGCCGAAAACCAAAGTCGTCTGGGACAAAACCGATCAGGAGGGATTTGAGGAGGGCAACACCTACCAGTACACATTCATGCTCCCCTTTGACTATCCGACCCTCTATGCCGCCATCGGTGGCGACGGCAAGGTTATCCCGCGCCTTGACAAGTTTTTCTCCAAGCTCCGCTGCTGGGGCGAGCCCTGCTTCAACATGGAGAATGAACCCGACTTCGTCACACCCTACTCTTATGTCTTTGCCGGAGCGCCTTGGAAAACTCAGGACGTGGTCACACGCATCGCCAACGAGACCTTTACCACCAAGCCCTACGGCCTTCCAGGTAATGACGATCTGGGCGCAACCTCAGGCGTATATGTGTGGAATGCGCTCGGCTTTTATCCTGCTGTGCCCGGAGTCGGAGGCGTAGTGCTGGGCACCCCAATGTTCGACAAGGCGACCGTTCGTCTATCGGGTGGAAGAACGCTGGTCGTCAGCCGTCAGGGCAACGGCTTTTACGTCCAGAAAGTCACTCTCGACGGCGCGCCTTACTCAAGCTCATGGCTGCCGATCGACAAACTGCACATCGGAACAACGCAACTTCAGTTCACCAACGATATCCAGCCGAAAAAGAGTAGAGGCAGCGCCATCGCGGATCGACCTCCGTCATTCCGGTAACTGGGTGCGAAATCCGCGAACGTCGCTTCGCGCGAATTGTCACTTGCCTTCGCGGAACGTGGAGTGTACTCTCTTGCATGTAAGTGCAAGATAGATCTCATCCTTGAGGGACCTGTATGGCAACATCTCTTGCGCTTCCCACCATGCGCTCCTGTGGGCACACGCTCGACGAGGGTGAGGACAAGCTTGGCCTGCTTACCTCAACACACAACGTCTTTGCCAATATGGACTCAGCCCGACAGCGCATGCGGGACGACAGCTACCTACTCCTGCGCGGCCTTCTCGACAAAGACGAAGTGATCGCCGCCCGGCGCTGCATCCTTGAGCAACTCGCCGCCGAGGGACAGCTCGACCCCAACGCCCCCTTGATGCTCGGCGTTCCCAAGCCTGGATCGCAAATGACCTTCCGCCCGGAGCTGGCGCAGAAGAACAACCCCGCTCTGCAGCATTTGCTCTACAACCCTGAAGGGAACCTGATGCGCTTCTTCGCTTCCTTCCTTGGCGGCGATATTCTGCACTTCGATTTCACCTGGCTTCGCTGCATCTCCCCCGGAGATAATGGCACGCCAAGCCACTGCGACATCGTCTACATGGGCCGCGGCACGCACAATCTTTTCACCGCCTGGGTGCCGCTCGGAGAAACGGATTTTACCCTCGGAGGCCTGATGATTCTGGAGGGCAGTCACAGGAACGAACGTCTCCGCAATACTTATGGCCAGCGTGACGTCGACCAGTACTGTTCCAACCGCCCCGATGATCCGGCGCGCACTGCCAGCGGTTTGAACGGCTGGCTTTCCGATGACCCCAACCACATTCGCGAGCAACTCGGCGGCCGCTGGCTTACCGCGGAATACAACGTCGGCGACGTGGTTGTATTCGGAATGAATATCGTCCACGGAGGCATGGATAATCGCTCCAATCGGCTTCGGCTCTCCTCGGATTCCCGCTATCAACTTGCCGGCGAGCCTGTCGATGAACGTTGGACCGGCAAAAATCCTCTCGGGCACAGTTCGGCGGGCAAGCGCGGCCGCATTTGCTGAGCCGTATTTTTCTAGATTGTTTTATAGATCGGCTCTGTAACAGGGCACGACTTTACAGGTTGCGGAAAAAAGGCTGGTGAACCGGATAAGGCACGATGGTTTCCACAGGGCGATACGGTATGTATTAGTCATGCGCGGAAATGACGAGCAACAGGAAGCGGTATTCAGCTACATCGGCCTTGAACAGCGAGTGCCGAAGGATCATCCATTACGTGCCATCCGGCAGATGAGCGATGCAGCATTGCGGGAGTTGGACTCCGAGTTCCAACAGCTGTACGCGCGGCGCGGGCGGCCGTCGATTGCTCCGGAGAAGCTGATACGGGCGCAGTTATTGCAGGTACTGTATTCGGTGCGGTCGGAGCGGCAACTGATGGAGCAGTTGGACTACAACCTTCTTTTCCGCTGGTTTGTGGGACTCAACATCGACGACCCGGTGTGGGATGTGACGGTATTTACCAAGAACCGCGAGCGTCTGATTGAGGGCGAGGTTGCCGAACAGTTGTTGCTGGCGGTGGTGGAACAGGCGCGTGCGCATCAGCTTTTAAGCGAGGAGCATTTCACCGTGGACGGTACTTTGATTCAGGCCTGGGCCAGCCGTCGCAGCTTCCGGGAGAAGCCCGATCCGCCCAGCCGGGGCACGGGAACGCGAGGCCGCAAGCTGCTGCGCGACACGCATGAGTCAGCCACCGACCCGGAGGCGCGTTTGTATAAGAAGAGCGGGGCGGCGGTAGCGGTGCCCAGCTACCTGGGCCATGTGCTGACGGAGAACCGCAACGGACTGGTGGTAGCAGCGATGGTGACGCAGTCCAGCAAGACGGCGGAACGGGAGGCTGCATTGGTGATGGTGGACAAGCTGAAACGCGCCGTGGTGAGCACGCTGGGCGCCGACAAGAGTTATCAAGAGGAGCAGTTTGTTGGTCAGTTGCGCGCCCGCCGCATCAGGCCGCATGTAGCCGAATACGCGCCCAATCCGAAATGGCCCAACTGGCTTACCGGAGAAGAACGCAACAGCGAAGGATTTGCCATCAGCCAGAGGAAGCGGAAGCTGGTGGAGAAGGTGTTCGGCTGGGCCAAGCAAGATCGGGCCGTCCGGCAGGTAAAACTGCGCGGCAGGGCACGAGTCGACTGGCTGTTTAGCCTGGTTGCCACAGCGCACAACCTGCTGCGCATGCAGAAGCTGATTCCGGCGCAGTAAGTCCGGGGGATAGGTGTCTCTGGAGGCCGCAAAATCGGATCTCCAGAGGAGCAAATCAACAGCAGTACAACCGATTTGAAGTGAAAAAACTCAACGGTGCGACTCGGAATCGAAAAATGAACGACTTTTTCCGCAAGCTGTTTAGTCGTGCCGAAATTGCGACAAAAATAAAATCGGGCTTTAGCCCCTGAAGGAATTTTTTCCTACAAAATGAATTATTTATAAATTCCCTAATGTTCAATCGTGGTCTCCGCCTTTGTGGGCTTTGCGGTAACCTGCACCGGCGTAGGCAACTGCGACCGGTCCCAGCCCCCGCCCAGCGCCTCAATCAATAGAACCGACGCCGTCATCTCTTGTATTTGTATGTTCGTCAGAGTTTGCTGGTTTGAGAGCAAGGTGGTTTGCGCGGTGACCACATCGATATATGGGTCGATGCCCGTATCGTAGCGCGCTTGTTCGAGCTTCAAAAAAGTCTTCGAGGAGTTTACAGCTTCCTGCTGGCGCAAAATCTGCTGCGACAAAATGCGAACTTCCGCCAGCGCGTCTTCTACCTGCTGGAAAGCGTTCAGCACAGATTGCCGATAGCCGGCCAGATCTGCATTGTACGTAGCGATGTATTGATTAACAGTCGCCCTCCGTAGCCCTCCATCGTAAACAGTTTCTGAAACCGATGGGCCTACTGACCAGAAGCGGCTCGATGAATCCAGCAAATTCTTGATGGCCGAGCTTTCCACGCCGCCGTTCCCTGAGAGCGTCAGTACCGGATAATAGGCCGCATACGCGACCCCGATCTGCGCATTCGCAGCGGCCATGCTCCGCTCTGCCGCGGCAACGTCCGGCCTCCGTTCCAGCAGTTGCGAGGGTAAGCCGATCGGAATCGGCGGAGGCGCGCTGGTCTTCGGTTCCACCGGAATGGAGAACGATGAGGCCTGCTTGCCCACCAGCATCGCGATCGCATGCTCATATTGCGCCCGCGCAATTCCCAGGTTGATTGCCACCGACTGAGCGCTCGCCAAAGTTGTCTGTGCCTCAACCAGCGAAATCTGGTCGTCCACTCCGGTGTCGTAGCGAGCCTGCTCCGACTCAACCGCTTTTTTGTCTGCATCCACCGTTTCGTTGAGAATTTGTTGCAGCGCATCCTGGCCACGAATCTCAAAGTAGTACTCGGCCAGGCTTGTCTGTTCCGTCAGTCGTTCATTCTCCAGGTCAGCCGCCGACAATTGAGCGTTATATTGGCTGGCATGAACCGTATTGCGCACCTTTCCCCATAGATCCGGCTCCCACGAAACCTCGGCCGGTAGAGAAAACAACTGAGATTGCTTTCCGCCCGTCTGGCCCGAACCGGTCGCAAACCCAACGTTAGAAGAGGTCTGAGACCTTGTGTAACCGGCGCCGACGCTCACCGTGGGAAAATACTGCGACCGTGCCTCCCGCACCAGCGCACGCGCCTCCATGAAATTCTCAAATGCCTGCTGAATATTCTGGTTGTTGATATTGAGTTGTTCTTCCAGCGCATTCAACTCCGGCTCGTTGTAAATTTCCCACCACTTCCCGCGCAGAACCGCATCCTGGGGCTGCGCGACGGTCCATCCTCCAGTCTCTTTGAACTGCGTGGGCGACTCCTTGAAGGCTGCCGGTGCCGTCTCGGTGGGCGGATGATACTTGGGCCCTACATTGCATCCGGCAAGCATGGCGCAGAGCACACCGGCATAAAGTACGCGCCAACTTGCAAACGGCTGCCGGAATTGCATCATCGAATTCTTCATCATCATCGCTCCATAACCGCCCATCGCTAGGATGCCTCCGCGGTTCCGTGCTCCAGAATCTCCGGTTGTTTACCGCGAACCTTCAGGCGCGCCCAATCAAAAAGAATATAAACAACCGGCGTAGTGTAGAGAGTCAGCATCTGGCTTACGATCAGTCCGCCGACGATCGTAATCCCCAGCGGGCGCCTGAGTTCCGATCCCGTGCCGGTGCCGAAGGCCAGCGGCAACGCGCCAAACAGGGCGGCCATCGTTGTCATCAGAATCGGCCGGAAGCGCAACTGGCATGCTTCAAAGATAGCTTCCGTTGTGGTCTTGCCGTGCTCGCGCTCCGCCACCAGGGCAAAGTCGATCATCATGATCGCATTCTTCTTCACGATGCCGATCAGCAAAATGATGCCGATGATCGAGATCACGTTCAGGTCGATCTTGAACAGCATCAGCGCCAGCATCGCTCCCACGCTCGCCGAAGGCAAGGTGGAGATGATAGTAAGAGGATGCACCAGGCTCTCATAAAGTATGCCCAGCACAATGTAGACCGCCAGCAGCGCCGTACCGATGAGCATCGGTTCGCTGGCCAGCGAGGTCTGGTAAGCCGCCGCCGTTCCGGCAAAAAATCCGCGCACGGTCTGCGGCATGTTCATCTGCTGCTGCATCTGGCTCACTTCGCGCGTGGCGTCGCTCAACGACATTCCCGAGGCAAGATTGAACGACACAGTGACCGACGGAAACGAACTGGTGTGATTCACTGTCAGCGGCGTGGTGGTTGCCTGTGCCGTGCTGACCGCGGTCAGCGGTATCACGCCTTTGCCCGTGGTATTCAAATAAATATTCTTCAGCCCCTCGGGGCTCTGCCAATAGGGCGGCGCTACTTCCATCACCACGTAATATTGGTTCAACTGGGTATAGATGATGGAAACTTCCGACTGCCCGAAGGCGCCGTAAAGCGAGCTGTCCAGAGACTGCGGCGTGATGCCGAGCCGCGCGGCGGTGGGGCGATCGTACGTGAGCAGTTCCTGCAAACCGCTGTTCTGCTGCATCTGTATTCACATCCTGAAAGCCCGGCAGCTTCTTCATTCCTGCCAGCAGCAGCGGGCCCCCAGTGCGCCAGGTCCTGCACGTTATCTGATTGGATGGTGTATTGGTATAGCGCCGCGCTCGACCTTCCTCCTATACGCAGATCCTGAGCCGCCTGCAGGAATGCTGAAGCCACCGGGAGCCGGTTCAGCTTGGGCCGCAGGCGATTGATGATCTCCGGCGCCGTAATCTTGCGCTCATCGAGCGGTTTCAAGGTAATGAAGAGGCTGCCTCCATTCGTCGCACCGCCGCCGCCGGTAAATGAAATCACGTTCTGCACTGCCGGGTCGGCTTTGACCACATTCGCCAGTTTCGAAATCGAATTGTTCATGACTGCAAACGACGCGTCCTGCGGCCCTTGCACGCTGCCGAGCAAGGATTCCCGTGTCCTGCTGGGGAAAGAATCCCTTGGGAATAATTACGATGAGATAGAAATTGAACGCAATTGTGAGCAACAGAATTACGAATACCGGCCAGGGATGTTTCAGCACCCATCGCAGGGAGCGTGTATATATTGAGACCATCCGCGAAAATCCCCGCTCGGTTACCCGGTATGCGCGGCCATGTTCGATCTTCGACTCATCCTTCAGCAGATAGGCGCACATCATGGGCGTGGTCGTAAGCGAGATGAGCATTGAGACGAGAATCGCCGTCGACAGAGTGATGGCAAACTCGCGAAATAGCCGGCCCACGATTCCCGCCATGAGAAGTATCGGAATGAAAACCGCGATCAGTGACAGGCTGATCGACAGGATGGTAAACCCAATCTCGCCGGAGCCCTGAAATGCGGCCTGCATGGGCGACATTCCCGACTCGCGAAGACGGGAGATGTTCTCCATCACCACGATGGCGTCGTCCACCACAAACCCAGTTGCGATCGTCAGCGCCATCAGCGAGAGGTTGTCGATGCTGAATCCGCAGAGGTACATCACCGCAAAGGTGCCGATCAGCGATGCCGGAACTGCGACCGTGGGAATAAGCGTGGCCCGCCAGTTGCGGAGAAATATGAAGACCACAAGAATTACCAGGATGACGGAGAGAATCAGCGTGTGTTCCACAGTGCTGACCGATGCGCGAATGGTCGTGGTGCGGTCCTGAGCAATGGTGGTCTTGATGCCTTGCGGGATCGACGCTTCAATCCCCGGCAATGCGGCCTTGACGCGATCCACGGTGTCGATGATGTTGGCGCCCGGCTGGCGGAAGATGATAATCGGAATCGCGAGCACGCCGTTCAAGTAGCCCGCCGTGCGGATGTTCTGTGCGGCGTTCTCGACATCGGCCACATCCGACAGCCGGATAGCTGCGCCGTTGTGATACCCCACAACCAGCGGCTTGTATTGGTCTGCAAGCCTGATCTGGTCGTTGACCACAATGTCGGCGGTCGTAATTCCATTGGAAAGCTGCCCGGCCGGCTCGTGCGCATTCTGCAGGCTCAGCGCCGATTGAATATTCGGCAGTGTAAGCCCGTAGCTGTTGAGCAAGGTCGGATTCACTTCCACGCGCACTGAAGGGCTGGCGCCTCCGCCCACGTTAACCTGCCCGACGCCCTCGATCTGCGAAAGCTTTTGCGCTATCACCGTCGACGCTTCGTCGTAAAGCGTCGGCCTGTCATACTTGTCTGACGTAAGCCCCAAAATCATGATCGGCGAATCCGCCGGATTCACCTTGCGATAGGTCGGATTGGCCGGCAGGTTGACAGGCAGATAAGTGCGCGAGGCATTGATCGCCGCCTCCACGTCTCGCGCCGCGCCGTCGATGTCCCGACTCAAATCAAATTGCAGCGTGATCGAAGTGCTCCCCAGCGAACTCGACGAGGTCATCTCCGTCACGCCGGCGATGTGGCTAAACTGGCGCTCCAGCGGAGTGGCAATCGAAGACGCAGTGATCTCTGGACTTCCGCCGGGCAGACCCGCCGAAACCGAAATGGTGGGGAAATCCACCTGTGGCAACGGGGAAACAGGTAAAACCTTGAAGGCAATCGCCCCCACAAGCACGGTGCCCGCCGTCAGCAGCGTCGTGGCTACAGGCCTGCGGATGAAGGGGGCGGAGATATTCATGCGCCCTCCGCCGCGGGCGTTTCGCCGCCTTCACTTCCCTTTCTCGACCCGCTGAAGCGCTGACTGATGCGATCGAAGAAGATGTAGATCACGGGCGTTGTATAGAGAGTCAGCACCTGGCTCAACAGCAACCCGCCCACCATGGCGATTCCCAAAGGCCGCCGCAGCTCCGATCCCATCCCCTGGCCGAGCGCCAATGGAATGCCCGCCAGCAGCGCCGCCATCGTGGTCATCATGATAGGACGGAATCGCAGCAGGCACGCGTCGTAGATCGCCTCGGTTGAATTCTTTCCCTGCGTCCGCTCGCCCTCCAGGGCAAAGTCCACCATCATGATTCCGTTTTTCTTCACGATGCCGATCAGCAGGATGATGCCGATAATGGCCACCACGCTGAGGTCCTGCTTGAAAATAATCAGCGCCAGCAGCGCGCCAACGCCAGCCGAGGGCAGCGTGGAAAGAATCGTGATGGGATGAATAAAGCTTTCGTAGAGAACGCCTAGCACGATATAAACCGCGGCCAGCGCGGCCAGAATCAGCAGACCTTCATTGGAAAGCGACCCTTTGAACGACGCCGCTGTCCCTTGAAAGCCATATTGAAGGCTGGGCGGCATGTTCAGGTCCTTCTGCGCCTTGTCGATGGCCGTAATCGCGCCTCCCAGCGCTGCGCCGGGAGCCAGGTTGAACGACACGGTAACCGCCGGGAACTGGCCCTGGTGATTGATCGAAAGTGGCTCGGCCGTTTTCTCGAGATGGGTGAACGCGCTCAGCGGCACGGAATTTGCAGGCGCCGAACTCGTTGTTGCATTGGATTTTCCGTTCGAGCCAACGCCAGATGCCAACGCATTCGTTGGCGCGCCCAGAACCGCGGAGGATGGCGTATAGGCCACCGTGGTCGTGGTCGCATTCGAGCCCGCCGACGAAGACCCCGAGGATGCGTAAGTTGATGAAGCGCCTGGTCCCGACGCTCCCGCGGAGGTATTGGTCTGGATATACAAATCCTGCAACTTAGTCGGATTCTTCTGGAACTTGCGGATCGGTTTCCAGAATCACGTGATACTGGTTCAGCTGCGTATACATGGTGCTGATTTCGCGCTGACCATAGGCGTCATAAAGCGTATTGTCCACCGTCGACGGCGCAATGCCCAGCCGCGATGCGGTAACGCGATCGATCATCAGCGATACCGCCAGGCCCCCGGTTTGCTGGTCGGTCGCCACATCCGCAAGCTGCGGCAACTGTTTCATTTTGTCCACCAGCTTGCCGGTCCAAAGATTCAACTCGCTCGCGTTCTGGATCCTCTAGCGTGTACTGGTATTGCGTCCGGCTCACCCGGTCGTCCACCGTGATGTCCTGCACCGGGTTCATGTAGAGCTCGATGCCATCTACCTGTTTCAGGCTGTTCTGCAGCCTTCGAATCACGTCCGATGCACCCAGGTCTCTTTGGTTCAAGCGGCTTCAGATTGATTTGCAACCGTCCGCTGTTCAGCGTCGTATTGGTCCCGTCCGCGCCGATGAAAGAAGACAAACTTTCCACCGCCGGATCCTGAAGAATCACAGCCGCCAGTTCCTGCTGCTTGTTCTTCATAGCCTCGAATGAAATTGTCTCCGGCGCCTGCGAAATGCCCTGGATCACGCCCGTATCCTGCGTGGGAAAAAATCCTTTAGGAATGGTGATGTAGAGAACGATCGTAAGGATCAGCGTGGCCACGGCTACCAGCAACGTAATGGTCTGGTACTGGAGTACGAACTTGAGCGTTCGACCGTAAAACGCAATCATGTTCTCGAAGGCTCGTTCCGAGGCCTTGAAGAACCTGCCTTGTTCCTTCTTTTCCGGCGTGTGGCGCAGAATCCGCGAGCACATCATCGGCGTCAGCGTCAGCGAAACCACGGCAGAGAGAATAATTGTAACGGCCAGGGTAACCGCAAACTCGCGGAACAGCCGCCCCACGACGTCGCCCATGAAGAGCAGCGGAATGAGCACTGCGATCAGCGAAACTGTAAGGGAAATGATGGTGAAGCCGATCTGTTCCGCGCCTCTGAAAGCCGCCTCCATAGGCGGATCTCCTGCCTCGATATAGCGGCTGATATTCTCGATCATCACGATCGCATCATCCACCACAAAGCCCGTGGAGATGGTCAACGCCATCAGCGAAAGATTGTCCAGGCTGTAGCCCAGCACATACATTGCCCCAAGCGTCCCCACCAGCGAAAGCGGTACGGCAACGCTGGGAATAATGGTGGCATACAGATTGCGCAAAAAAAGGAAGATGACCATCACCACCAGGGCAACGGTCAGCATCAGCTCAAACTCCACGTCGGACACCGAGGCGTTGATGGCAGTGGTCAGATCGGTCAGCGGCGTTACCTTGATCGACGCCGGCAGGTTCACTTCGAGCTGGGGCAAAATCGCCTTGATGGACTTCACCACGCTGATGGTATTGGCGCCTGGCTGCCTTTGAATGTTGACGATCACCGCCGGCGTCAGGTTCATCCAAGCCGCCTGATTGCTGTTCTCGATCCCGTCCACCACCTGCGCAACATCTTTCAGCATGACCGGCGAGCCATTGCGATAGGCAACCACTACCTTTCGATAGTCGTCGCTGGTCTGCAACTGATCGTTGGCATTGATCTGGTAATCCTGTCGTGGCCCGTCGAAGTTGCCCTTGGCTTGATTGACGCTGGTCTGCGTAAGCGCCGTGCGCAGGTCCTCCATGTTCAATCCGTAAGAAGACAGCGCCGTTGGATTGGCCTGGATCCTCACCGCCGGCTTTTGCCCACCGCTGATGCTCACCAGGCCCACACCGCTCAACTGCGATAGCTTGGGCGCCAGCCGCGTATCCACCATGTCCTCAACCTGCGAAAGCGGCATCGAGTCGGAGGTGACGGCCAGCGTCAGCACGGGAGCATCCGCCGGATTGGTCTTGCTGTAAACCGGTGGCGTGGGAAGATTCGACGGCAAATAGCTCTGCGCGGCGTTGATCGCCGACTGCACCTCTTCCTCTGCGATATCGATGTTCAGGCTGAGCGTGAATTGCAGCACAATCACAGACGAGCCGCCGGAACTGGTCGACGTCATCTGGCTCAGTCCCTGCAATTGGCCGAACTGCCGCTCCAGCGGCGCGGTTACCGTGGTGGCCATCACGTCAGGGCTGGCGCCTGGATAGAAGGTCAGAACCTGGATGGTGGGGTAGTCCACCTGCGGCAAGGCAGAAACCGGCAACTGGGTATACGCAACGATACCCACCAGCATGATTGCGGCCATCAGCAGCGAGGTAGCAACAGGACGCTGGATGAATGGCCCGGATGGACTCACGGAGTTTTCCCTGCCGAAGCATGGGGCGCCGGAGCCTGCTTCGGCTCCACAACCTTGCTCCCGTTCTGCAGCTTTTCAAAGCTGCTGGTCGCCACTACATCGCCGGGATTGATTCCCTCCACCGCCGTCATTCCGCCGTCCGTAACCCCCGTCGTCACATCGCGGATGCTCGCAGCACCGTTCGCTACCACATAAACAAAGGAGACCTGCCCATTGTGCTGGATTGAACCGCTGGGGACCAGCGTGACGCCGCTGAGTGTCTTCACCAGCAGCCGTGTATTCACAAACTGGTTGGGGAAAAGCGAACCGTCCTTGTTGTCGAACTGGGCGCGCAACTTCACCGTTCCCGTCGTGGTATCGATCTGGTTGTCGATGCTGATCAGCTTGCCCTTTGCAATCTGCTTGGTCTGTGCGCGGTCCCACACCTCCACAGGCAGCGAGTGCATCTGCTTCAAGCGCGCCTGCACCTGGCCCAGGCTGTCTTCAGCAATGGTGAAGATCACGGTAATCGGCTGTACCTCGGTAATCACCACCAGCACGGTCGCACCGGACGCCTGCACCACATTTCCGGGATCCACCAATCGAAGACCCACGCGCCCGGAGATCGGCGCGGTAATGTGGCAGTAGCCGAGTTCCACCTTGTCGTAATTCACAGTGCCCTGATCGTTCTTCACTGTGCCCTGATCCTGCAACACGATCTTTTCCTGGTCGTCCAGCAGTTGCTTGTTGATTCCGTTTCGCGCCCACGCCGTGCGGTAGCGTTCGAGATCCATCTGCGCCTGCGCCAGAAGATTGGTGTCGCGCTCCAGCACGCCTTCGGCCTGCATCAGTTGCGCCTCGTAGGGACTCGGATCGATTTCGATCAGCGCCTCGCCCTTCTTTACGAACTGGCCTTCCCCGTAGCGCACCGAAGTGATCGCTCCGCTAGCCTGTGCGGTAATTGAGGCGGTATAAACCGGGGTCACCGTACCGATCGCATCCAGGTACACTCCAATGTCGCCTTTGCTGGCAGTCGCCACCGTGGCCGTTACGGGCCCGCTGAACTGCCCGCGCCCGCCGCTGCTCGTCGCCGGCTTGGCAGAGCTGCCGCGGCCATGGAGTATGAAATAAATGCCCGTCACCCCCAACAGCAGCAAGACAGTCCATATAAACCATGGACTGCGATACCAGGGGCGCGGCACCAAAAATCCGTTCTCGGCTCTCATCTGCCGGCTATCTGAATCGTCGAAAAGTTCAGGCACGCAGAACTCCACTCATATTATTGAAGGAATCACACCCCGAAGAATCGCAGGTATACCGCTCAATTGCAAGCTCCGTCGAGCCGCCCGCAAACAGATCCAATCGACTGGACGCAAATATCTCTCTTCGCATGAGACGCAGAATGCCCGTGGTAAGTTGCACCACTTCTTCAGCTTCCGAACGACCCAAAGCTCGAACCCACGCCACTCTACTAACGCTACTGGCTGCCCCCACGTCCCCCGCGGGGTGAGCAATCCGGTACAGACAAGCGTTCTTGCCCAGAGTGATGATGGACAGAGCTAAAGCAACGAGGAGCCATTCTGAGCAAGAAAATAAAGAAACTGGTGTTTGACCCCGCCGCATTTCTTTCCAGCACCGGTCTGGGTCGAACAGTCATTCAATTAGAGCCAAGGCAGGCCTTTTTCGCCCAGGGAGACCCGGCAGATTCTCTCTACTATCTTCAAAGCGGTCGCGCCAAGCTCACCGTCGTCTCGCAGTTCGGCAAAGAGGCCACCATCACGCTCCTTTCCGGCGGCGACTTCGTTGGAGAAGAGTCCCTCGCCACGGTTGCAGGGATCCGTCTGGCAACGGCCACCGCCGTGAATTCATGCACCGCGCTCAAGATCGGCAAGGACGAGATGATCCGCGTCATGCATGAGCAGCATGAGCTCTCCGATATGTTTTTGGCCTTTCTGCTGGCCCGCAGCATGCGCACCCAGGCCGATCTGGTCGATCAGCTCTTCAACTCCAGCGAAAAACGTCTCGCGCGCATTCTCCTGCTGATGGCGGAGTTCGGCAAGCCCGGCGAACCAAACACCTTCATTCCCCCCATCACCCAGGAAACCCTGGCGGATATGATCGGCACCACCCGCTCCCGCGTCAGCTTCTTCATGAACCGCTTCCGCAAGCTTGGATTTATCACTTACAACGGCCGCATCCAGGTCCACAAATCGCTGCTCAATGTGGTCCTGCTCGATCAATTGCCGGAACACAACGCCGAACAACCGTCTGTGGCAGCCGATTAGCAACCGGTAGGGAAATCAGCCCGCTCTCCCAGCAACTCTTATAAAGCCGGTAAAAAATTCGTGAATTCCCCAAGAGTCTTCTCATCCATTGCGGAACGCAGGTAGCCGAGATAAATGCAATGGCGTCGAAAGATGTGTATTCACTATAGAATCAGAAGGTTCCAGCCATCACGACCTCACTTCTATTGATCCTTCCGGCTCCTCTCACCCAACGTTTGCAACCATATCTTCGCTGATTGCATCCATTCATTTGGCCACGCGAGCCGGGAGGACTATACTCATCTCCCGTATACTGCCCGGCGTGCCAACACTTGAGTACGCCCTTCTTTTTGGCGAGGAGCAAGACCCAATGGCTGCACCCACTATCATCCAGGAACCTGATCTGGAGTTCGACCACGGCACTTTCGATTCAGCCGCCTTTACCGCGCAGACCCTCTCCAGTTGGCAATCGCTCGCCGGCGTCATCGACCACACCTTGCTCAAGCCCGACGCCTCCCGCGAACAAATTGAAAACCTTTGCGACGAGGCTCTCCGCTACCGTTTTGCCTGCGCCATGGTCAACCCGATCTGGGTGTCCACCGCCGTCAGCGTCCTTTCCGGCACAGGCATTCCCGTAGGCGTCGTAGTCGGTTTTCCCCTCGGCGCCTCGTTGGTCTCCACGCTGCGCCAGGAATCCTCCGCCCTCATCCGCCTGGGTGCCCGCGAACTGGATATGGTCTTGCCCATCGGCCAGCTCAAAAGCGGCAATTACCATGCCGTCCACCACACAATCCAGGCCGTAGCCGCCGTCGCCCATCATCACGGCGCCCTGCTCAAGGTCATCCTTGAAACCGCCTTGCTCACAGTAGCGGAAAAACTCCGCGCCGCCGAGATCGCCATCCAGGCCGGCGCCGATTTCCTCAAAACCTCCACCGGATTCTCCACCGGCGGCGCCACCCCCGCCGACGTTGCCCTTCTCCGTGGAGTAGCCGGAGCCCGTTCCGGCGTAAAGGCCGCCGGCGGCATCCGCACCCTCGCCGACGTCCGCGCCCTGCTCGACGCCGGAGCCAACCGCATCGGCGCCTCCGCCTCCGTAGCCATAGTTCGAGAACTTGGAGCGGAGTGAAAACTGAGATCAGGGGTCAGAGATCAGGGACCAAGGAAAAACAACCCACGTCTCCACGGCATCCGCCAACTCGCCAACTTGCCAACCCCGCGAAGCGGCGCTAACTTGCCATCTTTGTCGAAATCTGCCCTCTCGCCAGTCTGCATTTTTCTAATCCCTAACCCCTAATCCCTAACCCCTATATGCGTTATCATTCCATTCGGCACCAATGCCCAACACTCCCCCATCCCCGCCCCGCCACCCTGACCTCGAAGGCGACTACCGCCCAGCCGGCACCGCTACTCCCGGCGCCCATCTAGACCCCATCAATCCCCGCGTGGAACCCGCCGACGTCGCTTACCTGACGCAGATGGCTGAGGTTCTCAATACCACCCTCGACCTGCAAACTCTTCTCAGCCGCACCGCCGAACTAGTCCACGCCGTCATCCCTTACCGCATCTTCGCCATTCTTCTGCTCAATGACCGCACCCGCGAATTGCGCGTCCGATTCCAAATCGGTCACATCACCGACATCGAACACATGAATATCCCCATCGGTCGCGGTGTAGTCGGCCAGGTGGCTCTTACGCGTCAGCCCATCCTCCTCAACGACGTCTCCACCGCGGAGAACTACTTCCCCGTCAATCCCGCCGTCTGCTCCGAGTTGGCCGTCCCCCTCATCGCAAAAAACCGCCTCATCGGCGTCCTCGATCTTGAAAGCGAAGAGCCCGGCTACTTTCGCCCCGAGCACCTCCGCCTGCTCACCATCACCGCCTCCCGCATCGCCCAGGCCATTGAGAACGCCCGCCTCTACGCCCGGGTCTCCCGCCAGGCGCAAACCCTCGAAGTCCTTAATGAGATTGCCGTCGAACTGGCCTCCATCCTCGATCTCGACCCGCTCCTCGAACGCGTCGGCCAGCTCCTCCGCCGACTCATCGACTACCAGATGTTCACCATCATGCTCCTCGACGAAAAGGGCGAATACCTCATCACCCGCTACGCATGGCGGTTTGGCCACACCCGCACCCCAACCCGTCGTCTTTCCATCAATGAAGGCCTGGTCGGCGCTGCGGTCCGCGAGTGGCGCTCCATCAACGTTCCCGACGTCAGCAAAGACCCGCGCTACCTCGCCATGAACCCTGAAACCCGCTCTGAGCTGATCGTTCCTCTCTTTTACAAGGGCCGCATCATCGGCGTTCTCGACCTGGAACACACCCGCACCGCCTTCTTCCATGAAGAGCAGGTACGCATCCTCACCACCCTCGCCGCCCAGGTCGCCATCTCCATTGAAAATGCCCGCCTCTACCAGGCCGTCCGCCGTCAGGAGCGCCAGTTGGAGCGCGATATCGCTATGGCCCGCGAGGTCCAGCTCCGTCTGTTGCCGTCCTCCTCACCCTCCCATCCCAACGCAGAAATGGCCGTTCGTTTTCTGCCCGCACGCACCATCGGCGGCGACCTCTATGACTTCATCGACTACGGCCCCAACCGCACCGCCATCGTCCTCGGCGACGTCAGCGGCAAAGCCGCTCCAGCCGCCCTCTTCGCCGCCCTTGTCAGCGGCATCATGCGCTCCGCGGCCGTCCACATGCCCGAGCCCGCCCCCATGCTTTCCCTCCTCAACGACGCACTCCAGGAGCGCAAGCTCGAATCCCAATATGTCTCCTTGCTCTTCGCCCTATGGGACGACGAAAGCCGCACCCTCCGGGTAGCCAACTCCGGCGCCGTCCAGCCCATCCTCTGCCGCTCCGGCCAGTTCTCCACCATTCAGGCCGAGGGCTTCCCCCTGGGCATGTTCCCCAACGCAACCTATGACGAATTCAACGTAACCACCGAGCCTGGCGACGCCATCGTCTTCGTCTCCGATGGTATCCTCGACGCCGAAAACACCCAGGACGAAATGTACGGCCAGGATCGCCTCGCCGCCCTGCTCTGCGGGCACCGCAGCCACTCCGCCCAGCAGATCGCCGACGCCATCCACGCCGATGTAGCTCGCTTCCAGGGCGACAAAGACCGCTTCGACGACGAAACCATCATCGTCCTCAAAGTAAGATAAGCGCAGCATTGAGCCCGCGCGATCTCAACCACATCGCGATGTCCCGATACGGTCCTGCAGACCAGTTTCATGCATCGATCAAGAGCTTTTCGCCCGCAAGCATAGAGTGATTGACTGCCGGCCTGAGCTCACCGGGCTCGCAAAGAACAGGTAGCGCCGGCCTCCTGGCCGGCTGTAGAGTGGACCTCCCGGTCCACGCCCACTCTACAACTTCAGGAGAACTGCTCTAATGCGAGCGGAATATGAAAATTGCGCATCTGCCCGCAGAACATCCGGCAGATGCTCATGGACTGCTCTGGATACCTGATGTAGGTTGGGTTACCGGCAAATTTGGAAAGTTATTTAAGTACTGCAATTTCCGCGGATTGCCCAGGTGCCTCGCATCTGGGCACCTGGGATTGCAATTGATGTAGGTTGGGTTCCTGGCAAATTGGAGTGTTTCTTAAGCTCTGCAATATCCGCGCTTTTGCCGGATTCACCCCGGGGCGCGATAATCCCTGTCCGTTCTTGCGATCACGCTAGCGGGGCAGATTTCACCTACCAGGGTGCATTAGTCTGGGCTTGTGGTGCGGCCGCTGGTGTCGTCTGGGCGGCTTGGTTGTTGCCTGCCGCGGGCGTCGCGGCGTTGCTAGCCACCGGTTGATTTGCAGGCGTGTTTGGTGATGGATTCACATTCTGCACGTTGACTGTGGCAGGCTGAGCATCCTGTTGATTGACTCCTGCAAGTTGGGGTGCAGGCGTTGCCTGCGGTTGTGGTGCGGGCGAGGCCTGTGGTTGAGCAGCGGGCGTCGCCAGTAGTTGTGTTGCAGCCATTGCTGGTGGCTGCGGTGCAGGCATCGCCAGCGGTTGTGGTGCAGCTGTCGCCAGTGGTTGGGTGGCAGGTGTCGCCAGTGGTTGTGGTGCGGGCGTCGGAGCAACAGGTGTTTGGGCGACTACTGTCGCGTCATCGCTCACATGCAGCACATAGCCCTGTGTGGTCTGGGAGCCGTTGTAATCTGTTGCGGCCACCGTAAAGGTATATGTTCCCCGGCAGGTGTCAACCGGCATACCGTAAAGGACACCGTCTGGAGAGAGGCTAAGGCAAGCTGGCAACGCGCCACCGACAATCGAAAAGGTAAACGGATACGCACCCGTCACCTGGAAGGAAAGTTGCACCTTGTACTGCTTGTCGAATACGGCAGAATTCAAGGAAGTTGGTGCCTGCGACTTAGCTTGGAGCGTGGCCGCGGCAATTGTGGCGAAGGCATACAGACAGAGAAGGATTCGGCTACGCATGGGATTGTCACCTTCACGTGAATTCACTTTTGTCGAACTAATTGATGCCCAGGAGATCGAACAGCATCATCAGAGTCCTTGCCGGAAAGGTAAAGGACCGTTGACGGCTTAGACACATGTCTGCACAAGAAGTTGCTACTCATTTTTTAACGTCAAATTTCGCTCCCTATGATGAAATCCTATCTATTATGATGGATGGTATTATCATGTTAATTATATACAATTCAGTTAACACAGCCCCGCCGGGTAATCTTAAAGCATTTCAACATGCTCAATCTCGCTTCAACGCTCGTGTGCGTTGTTCCCTTTCCGAAAACCTGAACCGCGTTTTTGCCTCCTTCCGCTACAATTTTCAGCAATAGCACCCAATAGTTTCAGGATGAACAAAGATCGCAACCATGTCCAAAAAATCGCGCATCCGCAAGCTTCAGGACAATCGCACACCTCTATCTCCTGTCGGCAAAATCTCTCTCATACCTTCCTCACCCGCTAAGCTGTGGCAAATTACCGCAGTTTGCGCCGTTCTCGCGCTGATCACCGCCATAGCCTATAGCGGCGTGCGGAACAACGATTTCGTAAACTTTGACGATCACGGTTACGTCCTTGAAAACTCTCATGTCCAGCAAGGCGTCACCGCGCAGAGCCTCGCCTGGGCATTCACTACCTATGATCAGTCGAACTGGCATCCCGTGACCTGGATTTCCCACATGCTCGACTGGAACCTATACGGAAGCAACCCTCTAGGCCATCATCTGACGAATGTGTTTTTCCACGCTGCCAACGCCATTCTGCTTTTTCTTTTGCTTATCTATATGACCGGGCTATTGGGTCGCTCCGCAATGGTCGCTTTTCTCTTCGCCCTGCACCCTGCTCACGTCGAATCCGTTGCCTGGCTCTCTGAACGCAAAGATGTTCTATGCGCGTTCTTCTACCTCGCCGCATTGCTCGCCTATGCGTGGCACGTCCGCAAGCCTTCGGTACAGCGTTTCGTATGCATCGTGTGTCTGTATGCATGCGCTCTCCTGTCGAAACCGATGGCCGTCTCTCTTCCGTTCGCCTTGCTGCTGCTCGATTATTGGCCGTTGCGCAGAATCACCTTTAACATGGAAACTCGCGAGCAGTGGTTGCCTTCTCTATCGAAGTTATGCCTTGAAAAATGGCTGCTGTTCATCATGGCGGCTATCTCAAGCTATATGACGATCTCCGCGCAGAGAGCCGGCACAGCAATGGCCCCGCTCAAAGACATCTCCCTTTGGAATAGATTCGGTAACGCGGCCATCAGTTACTGCCACTATGTTCGAATCATGATTTGGCCCAATCCGCTCCGAGCTTTTTATTACCACGCTTCAAATAGCATCAAAAATCTGGCGGCCATCTCTTCGTTAATCGCACTGGCCCTTGTAACCATCGTCTGCTGGCGCATCCGCAATCAAAAACCTTATTGCCTCGCCGGTTGGCTCTTCTTCCTGGGAACGCTGGTGCCTGTAATCGGTCTCGTGCAGGTTGGCGAACAGGCTATGGCCGAGCGCTATACCTATCTCCCCTTCATCGGCCTCTTTATCGCTCTCGTCTGGCTTGCCGGCGACGCAGTGGCCAAATTCCCGCAGACCAAGGTCGCGGCTTTACTCCTTGCCGGCGCGGTTATCGTAGCATGTGTCGTGAGGACCGATGCGCAGGTAAAAGTGTGGAAGAATACGGAGTCGCTTTTCAGTCACGTGATCGAGGTAGACCCGCGCGGTGAGCTTCCAAATCTAAACCTCGGCGCGGAGTACATACGGCAAGGGAGAAATGCCGAGGCGCAATTCTATCTTGAACGCACTTTAGACTATTACTCCAGCGAACCTCTTGCTCTATCTTTCACCGCCTATTGCATGATGATTCCTTGTGATCCTCATCAGCAACGCAACCTGCCACTCGCCGGCCAGCGCCTCCAGCAGGCTCTGCACGCTGCTCCCGACGATCCCCAGGCACTCTCCAACATGGCGCTATGGTTTTCACTGATGGGCCGCCCAAAGGATGAAGAAACTTACTCCATAAAGGCAATCGCCGCGCACCCTGAATTTATACAGGCTCATTACTACCTGGCCGAAGCGCTAGAAGCGCAGGGAAAGCTTGACCAGGCTATCCATGAGTATCGTAATCTTCTGGCAATCAAGCCCGATGAGGCAAGCGCTCACTCCGATATCGCAAGAATCATGGCTGAAGCGCATCGGATCCCCGAAGCGGCAGAGGAACTGACCCAGGCGGTGCGTCTTGATCCTGCAAACCCCAATACGCATAACAATCTCGGCGGAATTTTATTTCAAATGGGAGAATATGAAAGAGCAGCCGAACAGTTCAGCGACGCGCTGCGAATCGATCCCTCCAACGCCAGTGCGAGGCAGAATCTCACACTCGCCCAGGTTCGAATGAAAACAACCAAGTAGAACAAGCAAGATAATCAAGTTCGAATCATTGGAGGAGTTTTCAGTCATGGCAGGGAAATCACGGCAAGGCAAATCGCAAAATCGGCGCGTACCCGAAGCGCCGGCCATAAAAGCCGTTCCCGCTTCTTACTCTGCACATAAGCCGTGGCAGATTGCCGCGGTGTGCGTCCTCCTCGCCGTGGTTACCGTCTTCACCTACCGCGAAGTGCGCAATAACGATTTCCTGACGCTGGACGATTATTCCTATGTTTTGGAGAACCGCGATATTCAGCATGGCGTAAACCTCGAGAGCATCGCGTGGGCGCTGACCACATTCCATGAGGGAAACTGGCATCCGCTCGCCTGGATCTCCCATATGATCGACTGGGATTTATACGGCAAGAATCCCGCTGGCCATCACATTTCCAACCTATGCCTCCACGCCGCCAGCGCCGTCCTGCTTTTCCTTTTGCTTTTGTATATGACCGGTTTCCTGGGCCGTTCCGCGATGGTCGCGTTCCTCTTCGCGGTTCACCCCGTTCATGTTGAATCCGTTGCCTGGGTCGCAGAGCGCAAGGATGTTTTATGCGGATTTTTCTGGATCGTTACATTGCTTGCGTACGCATGGTATGTCCGCAAACCTTCATGGGAACGATTCACATGCGTCGTCATTGGCTTTGCCTTTTCTTTAATGTCGAAGCCGATGGCCGTCACACTTCCCTTCACTCTGCTGCTGTTCGATATCTGGCCGTTGCGCAGAATCACATTTTCAGCGGATGCCCGCGATCGCTGGCTTTCTTCCTTCTGGAAACTGTGCATTGAAAAATGGCTACTCTTTCTCATGGCGGCTATCTCCAGCACACTCACTTTTCGAGCGCAGCGAGGCGGTGGGTCGGTGGCTGAGCTTCACGCCTTGTACCTATGGGATCGAATCGGCAACGCTGCCATCAGTTACTGCCGCTATGCGCGAATCATGATCTGGCCCGATCCGCTCTCGCCCTATTATTACTATGATCAAAAAAACATCCTGCTGTCAGCGGTGTTATCGGCCGTTGTTCTCATCGTTGTTAGCGCCTTATGCTGGCATTACCGCAAAGAAAAACCTTATTGCCTCGTCGGCTGGCTCTGGTTTTTGGGAACTTTGACTCCGGTGATCGGTATCGTTCAGGTCGGCGATCAGGCTATGGCCGAGCGCTATACCTATATTCCCCTGATCGGTTTGTTTTTTGCTCTTGTCTGGCTGGCTGGTGATGCTGTTCAAAAATATCCCCGGCTCAAGCTCGCGGCCCAACTGCTCGCGGTCGCAATCATAGCGGCCTGCGCTGCAAAAACCGATGCGCAGGTAAAGCTATGGAAAGATACAATCACGCTTTTCAGCCACGCCGTCAAGATTGACTCGCGCGGGGCGCTTCCCAACTCCACGCTGGCCGGTGCACTCGCGAGGCAGTTAAGGTGCGCCGAAGCGCAGCCATATTTTGACCGCGCGTTGGAATACGTTCCTCCCTGGCCTGAAACTCTTTCCAACTCCGCCTTTTGCCTGATGCGTATCTCGATGGATACGCACGACCGGCGCAATCTGCCGCTTGCCGGTCAACGCGTCGAGCAGGCGTTGCGCCTCACTCCTGACAACGTCGACTTCCTGAACACTATGGCTCTCTGGGACTTCTTGATGGAGAAGCCCAAGGATGAGGAGATGTATTCGAGAAAGGCGCTCGCCTTGCGCCCTGATTCAGTCACCGCGCATCAGTTTCTTGCCGATGCGCTCCTCGCGCAGGGAAGACTTGACGAGGCGGCCAACGAGAATCGCCAGGTGCTGGCCCTCGAGCCGCAGAATTACCAGGCTTATGACAATTTAGCCGCTGTTTATTCCGCACAGGGATTGAAGCAGGAAGCGGTGAAGGAATACCAGCTCTCACTGGCCATCAAACCCGATCAGGCAATGACCCATTACAACATCGCCAGGATTTTCATGCAGTCCCATCAACTCCATGAAGCGGCAGATGAGCTAACACAATCGCTGCATTACGACCCCACCTACGCTGATGCGCACAACGATCTAGGCGCCGTCCTCATTCAACTGGGGGATTTCGATCATGCCATCGAGCAGTTCAGCGACGCGGTCAGGATTAACCCATCCTACGCCGGAGCAAGGCAGAACCTGGCGCTCGCTCAAGCTCACGTGAAAGCCAAAATGGGGAAGCAGACAGGAAAATAAAAAATCGTTCAGCTTATTTTAGAATCGTCCCGCACCTTCAAAGCAAACGGAAGTTGATCTCAATCGTAATCGCCACCGCCACTGGCGTCTTTCCGCCCTTCATCGCAGGCTTGAACTTATAGGTCTTGACCATTTCGATTGCCTTCTCGTCCAGCCCCATACCCAGCCTCCGGACAATATGGACATTCTGGGGATTCCCTTGCGCATCTACGATCAGGCCAACAAGGCAGACACCCTGGTACTTGGCCCGGCGCGCCTCATCGGAAAACTCAGGTTCCGGGTCATAGATAGCAACGGGCGGCGTATCCCCGCCGCCCAAACGATAAAGTCCGCCACCTGCATTTCCGCCAAACCCCGGTCCAAATCCATTGCCGGTTCCCGAGCCCAACCCGCCGCCCTCACCCGTTCCCATGCCTCCGTTTGCACCCTGTCCATTTGAAGCCAGGCTTACGTTGGGAGATTTCGTTACTCCAACCATCGGCAGCGCAGGATTATCGGGCAGCATCAGGTTCTTCTGCACATCGATAGCCGATTGCATCGGGATCGTGGGTTTCTCCACCACAGGAACCTGCGGCGGAGTGATCGGATTCTTCTCGATCTTGGGCAGATGCCCCTTGCTGGCGTCGATGATGCTGCGGTCGCCGCCGCCGCCGCCGCCGCCGGCCAGGTTATCGGCTTTCGGTGCTTTGTATGCTCCCACATCAATATCAGTCGCATGCAACTGCTGCTGCTGAACCGTATCGATGATCTTCCTCACGCCAAAAAAGAGAACCAGTCCCAGAATAGACAGGTTCACCGCCGTGGCAATCCCGATGGCCCAGGGATTAGCCTTCACCTTCAAACGGTCAGGCACCGGAATTGGCTTCGAAGTCAACTCCAATGGTGGAAGATGGGGCGGGAAAAAGATATCGCGAATGTTCTCGTAGAGATCGGCCCAGATGGGCTTTTCCTTGAGCGCAGCGCCAAATGCAACGTCAAGCCCGGAACCGCCCTTGAAGGCGGACGCAGTTCGGGATTCCGTCTCTGGATATGTCAGTAGGTCGTTTGCCATGTTTGATGCTGGATCTGTTGCCTTTGGCTGCCCGGGATCACTTCCAGCGGGGAGCCTTCCTTCATCCCGCCACTCTCTCTTATTATGCTCGCCCGAACCCGCATTTGTCTCTGTACCCTTTTGATCACTCTGAGGGGTTTGGTTATCCCGGGTCTCATATTCAAGCCTGAAGAAAGCTCCCATTATCAATAGACGGCCCAAGCGAGCCGTAGTTACCTAAAAGTTCTTCCCCCGGGCATTTACACTAAAGAATGAATAAGTTCGAACCATCCCCCCGTACTTTCACGATTCCAGGAGTGAAGATGTCCGCTGCAGTGCCGGAGTTGAAGGCGACCCTAACCTTACCGCAAACCGCCTTTCCGATGAAGGCCAATCTGCCGCATAATGAGCCCCTTAGGCTGGCTCACTGGGCCTCGCTGCGCATATATGAAGAATTGCGAAAAGCCGGCCGCGGCCGTCCCGCCTATATCCTCCACGACGGCCCTCCCTACGCCAATGGCCCCATCCACCTTGGTCACGCTCTCAACAAGGGCCTCAAGGATTTCGTCGTCAAATCCAAAACCATGGCTGGCTTTGACGCTCCCTACGTTCCCGGCTACGACTGCCACGGCCTTCCCATTGAAATCAAAGTGGACGAGCACTTGGGCCGCAAAAAGCTGGAGATGCCTGTCCCGGAGGTCCTGGCGGCCTGCCGCGCCTATGCTCAAAAGTACATTGACCTGCAAACCTCGCAATTTGAGCGCATCGGCTGTTTCGGACGCTGGGATACTCCCTACAAAACAATGGCCCGCGACTACGAAGCCCGCACCCTCGAAGCCTTCTATGGTTTCCTCGAGAAGGGCTTTGTCTACCGCGGGCTAAAACCGGTCTACTGGTGCATCCACGACCGCACCGCCCTGGCCGAAGCTGAAGTCGAATACGCGATGCACACCAGCCTCTCAGTCTATGTGCGCTATCGCCTCACCTCCGATCCGGCAGCCATTCACCCCGCTCTAGCCGGCCGCGACGTTTCCACGATCATCTGGACCACCACCCCCTGGACCCTCCCCGCGTCCATGGCCGTAGCCTTCCATCCCGATTTCGAATACGTTGCTCTTGGCTGCCGGAGAAGGCGCAGACGCCCCCGTCTACATCGTCGCCGCCGAGCTGGCCTCCTCAGTCGTAGCTGCATGCAAACTAGGCGCAGTCACCGAACTAGCCCGCTTCAAAGGCAGCCAACTAGACCGCATCACCTTTCAGCATCCCTTCCTCGATCGCAGCGTTCTCGGCGTCTTGGCCACCTACGTCACCTCCGATCAGGGAACCGGCGCGGTCCACACAGCACCCTCCCACGGGGCAGACGACTTCTATACCGGCCAGCGCTACTCGCTCGACCTCACCTGCCGCGTCGATGCAACAGGCCACATCCACGTGGACCCCGAAGCCTGGAACCACGCCGCTCCGCCAGCCTTCGAAGGCAAAACCGTCTGGGCTGCCAATCCCATCATCGTCGCCATGCTTGAAGAGCGGGGTGCCCTGCTGGCCTCCGCCGATCTTGAGCACTCCTACCCCCACTGCTGGCGCTGCCACAAGCCAGTCATCTACCGCGCCACCGAGCAGTGGTTCATCTCACTTGAAACCCCGGTCGAGCGCCAGGACGGCTCCAAGACCACCTACCGCCAGTTGGCCATTGAAGAGATCGACAAAGTCGTCTGGGACCCATCCTGGGGCAAGGAGCGCATCACCAACATGATCGCCACGCGCCCCGACTGGTGCATCAGCCGCCAGCGCATCTGGGGCGTGCCCATCGCCGTCTTCATGTGCGCGCAGTGCAATCAGCCGATCATCGACCCCGCGCTCAACCGCACCCTCGTCGACCTCGTAGAGCGCGAAGGCATTGAGGCCTGGCATACCACCGACGTAGCCGCTCTGCTCCCCGCCGGCGCTGCCTGCGCAAATTGCGGCGGCAAGGATTTCCGCAAGGAAACCGATATTCTCGACGTCTGGTTCGACTCCGGCACAAGCTGGTTTGCAGTCTGCGAATCCGATCCGGAGCTCAAGGACGCTTATACAGCTTTCCAAAACCAGGACGGCAAGCATCCTCGGGAAGTTTTGTATCTCGAAGGAGGCGACCAGCATCGCGGCTGGTTCCACTCCTCCCTGCTCACTTCTGTGGCCCTGCGTGGCCACGCGCCTTACTCCCACGTCGCCACCGCCGGCTGGACCCTCGACGAGCAAGGCCGCGCCATGAGCAAATCCCTCGGCAACGGCGTTGACCCGGTCGATATCGCCAACCGCATGGGAGGCGAAATCGTCCGCCTCTGGGTAGCCTCCGTTGACTTCCGCGAAGATATGGCCGCCAGCGAAAACCTGATGCAGCGCTGCGCTGAAATCTATCGCAAGCTGCGCAACACCTTCCGCTTCCTGCTCGGCAATCTCCACGGCTTTGACCCCGTCCGCGACCGCGTTCCCGAAGCCGAGCTTCTTCCTCTCGACCGCTATATGCTTGCCCGCACCCGCGAACTGACTGAAAATATTCTCGCCTGGTACGAGCGCCTTCGAATTCCACCGCGTCTATCACGCAGTCAACGAGTTCGCCATCGTCGACCTCAGCAGCTTCTATCTCGACGTGCTCAAGGACCGCATGTATACCTTCGCCCCCACAAGCCACGAGCGCCGCTCCGCGCAGACCGTCCTCTGGCAAATCACCGAAGCCCTCGCCCGCCTAGTCGCTCCCATCCTCAGCTTCACCGCCGACGAAGTCTGGGAATATCTCCCCGCCGTCGAAGGCCGCGAAGCCAGCGTTCATCTGGCGCAATTCCCCAAGCCGGAAGAAATCTTCTCCGAAGATCCCGCTCCAATGCTCGAAGAGTGGAAGCAGATCTTCGTCGTACGTGATGCGGCTTTGGTGTTGCTTGAGAACGAGCGCCAGGCAAAGCTGATCGGCAAGAGTCTTGAGGCGCAACTGAAGATTGCAGCTTCAGGGGATTTTCTAAGCATCCTTCAGCGATACAAAGACGGTCTCAAAGAGATCTTCAACGTATCGGATGTCACGATTTTGGAAGGTCCGGAGTCAATCGTTCCGCTCCCCGCCAGCGGCCACAAAGTGCGCCCGATGCTGGAACTTCATGCCTGAAGTCTCGAACTACGGCATCTGGGAGAACGTCTGCACCCGCTGCCAATCCGCCCTGAAGGAAATGAAGATCGCCCCACCTGCCGCCACATAAGCTGGTTGCCCAAGGTCTCGATTCTGAGACCTCGGAAACTACACAAACCGGGTGCCCCACCCTCGCCGCGTCTTTGTTTTTGCGGCTAGGGTGGGAAACCACAACCCTCAACCGGAACACTATCCATAAGAAAGCCATCGAATGAAATTCGCCCCACCTCGCCGCCTGCCCTGGCTTCTGCTCATCTCCGCGCTCATCTTCCTGGCCGACCGCTGGACCAAGACCTGGGTCGAGAAGCACATCCATTTAGGCGGCAACATTCCCATCATCCCCCGCGTTCTCCGCATCACCCACTGGACCAACGAAGGCGCCGCCTTTTCGCTCTTCGCCAACTCCGCATCCCCCCACCTGGTCCATTGGGCGCTCATCGGCTTTGCATTCCTAACCGCACTCATAGTCCTCGCCATTCTCATCCGGCTCGGTAACCACATCACCCTGGTCACCGTAGCCCTTGCCTTCATCCTGGGCGGCGCCCTCGGCAACGTCCACGACCGCCTCCTCTACGGCTCTGTCGTCGACTTCATTGAAGTCCACATCTTCACCTATCATTGGCCCGACTTCAACGTAGCCGACTCCGCCGTAGTCACCGGAGCCTGCATGATCCTGCTCGATTCCCTGCTGCCGAAAAAGACCCCGGCCCAATAACTCTTCTTCCCACGAGGTATGCATGAATCACTTCTCATTAGTTTCCCGTTTTCGCGTAGCGTTTATCACCGTCACGTTCCTCTGCCTGATCCCGGCCGCCGCCAAACCAGCGAACGCCCAGCGTCTTCCCCAGACCGTCCGTCCCGATCACTACGAACTCGATATCACCCCCAACCTCAAGGCCGCGACCTTCACTGGCATCGAAACCATCGACGTAACCCTTACCGAGCCCACCGATCACATTACCCTCAACGCCGCCGAGATCACCTTCCAAAACGTCACTGGGATACGAAGGGGCATTCGCCAGGGTCCCTCCGGCCAAAGTCGCCGTTGACAAAGAGAAGCAGCAGGCCACCTTCACCTTTCCTTACACGTTGTCTCGCGGGCAAAGCCACTTTGTACATACAATATTCCGGCATCCTCAACAACGAACTGCGCGGCTTCTATCTCTCCAAAACCGAGCGCCGCAACTACGCCGTCACCCAGTTCGAATCCACCGATGCGCGCCGCGCCTTCCCTTGCTTTGACGAGCCGGCCTTCAAGGCCACCTACGATGTTTCGCTAACCATTGACAGCGCCGACACCGCCATCTCCAACACACCCATCGAGTCCGATACACCCGGCCCGGCTGACGGCAAGCACACCATCAAATTCGCCACTACCCCCAAAATGTCCACATACCTGGTCGCATTCCTGGTCGGCGACTTCCAATGCACCTCGGGCGAATCCGACGGCGTAGCCATTCGCTCCTGCTCCACGCCAGACAAAGTCGGCCTCACCACCTACGGCCTCGATGTGGCCAAATACATGCTCCACTACTACAACAATTACTTCGGCATCCCCTATCCGCTCAAAAAGCTCGATCTCATCGCCCTGCCCGACTTCGAGGCCGGCGCAATGGAGAACTTCGGCGCCATTACCTATCGCGAAACCGACCTGCTCATCGATCCCAAAACAGCCTCCGTCTACGCCAAAAAAGAAGTGGCCCTGGTCATCGCCCACGAGATGGCTCATCAGTGGTTCGGCGACCTGGTCACCATGCAGTGGTGGGACAACATCTGGCTCAACGAAGGTTTTGCCACCTGGATGGAAAACAAGGCGGTAGCCCAAATGCATCCGGAGTGGAACATCGACCAGACCGTGGCCGAGGGAGTGAACACTTCACTCAACCTCGACGCCCAGCCCACCACCCGCGCCATCCGTGCGACAGCCGATACCCCTGACGAAATCAACCAGATGTTCGACGGCATCGCCTATGGCAAGGCCGGCGCAGTGCTATCAACGGTAGAGAACTACCTCGGCGAGGAGACCTTCCGCCAGGGCGTGCATAACTACCTCTTCGCTCACCTTTACTCCAACGCCACCGCCGAGGACTTCTGGAACGCGCAGACCGCCGCCAGCCATAAGCCTGTAGACAAGATCATGGAGAGCCTGGTCGCCCAGCCCGGCGCACCTATCCTCACTTTCGGCCAGCCATCCGGCGGCAAGGTCTCAGTAGCGCAGAAACGCTTCTACCTCAGCCCAAAAATCCACCCCGACCCCGAGCAGAAATGGACGCTGCCAGTTTGCTTCAAGACGGAAGAAGGAAATCCATGCGACCTCCTGACGCCCGAGAAGTCCCACCTGACGCTGCCGATGAGTCCGCTATTTTTTGCCAATGCCGGCGGCCGTGGCTACTACCGCAGCGCATACGCCCCCGGCAATTATGCCGCCCTGTTAGCCGGCGTTGAAACCAGCCTCACCCCCGCCGAGCGCATCAGCCTCATCGGCGACGAGTGGGCCCAAATCCACTCCGACAAAGCTACCGTGGGAGACTATCTCAATCTTGTTGCCGCCGTAAAATCCGACTCCAACGCTGAGGTAATCAGCACCGCCCTCTCAGGCGTGAGTTCCGTCTACGAAAACATCGCATCAACGCCCGAAGAGAAAGCCGCACTTTCGGCCTGGATTTGCTCCACCTTCAAGCCGCAGTTCACCCGCCTTGGCGACCCCTCCCCAACAGACTCCGACAATACCCGCGAGTTGCGCTCTGACCTCTTCAACTTCCTTGGCTACTATGGCGACGACCACGACGTCATCGTCAAGGCCCGCCTGATTGCGCAGCAATATCTGCTCCATCCCGCCACCGTCGATCCAACCATGGGCCAGACCGCCGTTACCATCGCCGCTCGTTATGGAGACGCAACGCTCTTTGCCCAATTGCAAAACGTCTATGAAACCTCAAAAAAACCCGAGTTGCAGGAGGGTGCGCTCCGCCTGCTCGCCGAGTTTCAAGACCCCACTCTGGTTCAACGCGCCCTCGACTACGCCGTCTCTGACAAAGTCCGCAACCAGGACGCTGCCATCCAGTTCGCCATTGCCCTTCATGTCGAAGAAAACCGCGACCAGGCCTGGAAGTATATTCGGGACAATTGGAAACAGGTCCAGGCCCAATTCACCACTGAGATGGGCGCGATACTGGTAACCTCCACTGGCAGTTTCTGCTCCGCCGACGCCCGCGACAGTGTGAAAAACTTTTTCGCCACCCACAAAGTTCCCTCTTCCGACATGTCCCTCAAGCACGCCCTCGAACACATCGACGGCTGCATACAGCTCCGTGCACTACAGGAACCCAATTTGAAGCAGTGGCTATCCACCCAACCCAAACAATAACGAATCCACCGGTCGCCCCACCATCTCCAAAAATCCGGCCGGGTGGCCCAGGTCTCGATTTTGAGACCTGGGATCCACCTGCGCGGGAGTTCGGATCGCTCCTTGCTTTAAACGGAGCCGTGGATCTGCTTTTCCTATAGAATTGATTGCGATTATGCTTCAGCCGATTATCAAGACCGTTGCGATTGTGGCCGGGGCGGCCTTCCTTACGGTGCTTGCTATGATGCGGCATGCCATCCGCACGGGTGAAGACCCATCGGAAGACGGTCCACGCGCACTTATCGCCGAGTTTATTGGACTCTGGATTGGCGGTATTTTTCTGATTTGGAGCTTCACGATCACGGACAAAACCGTCCAATGGACGCTTCGCGGAGTAGCAGCTGTAGTTGCTATTGTGGCTTTAGGCATTTCAATTCGCTTCGCAAACATGACCGAGATTCCCGAGAAATCTGATAAGGATCCGACAGGATTCGAGAACGACAAAACCACTTTGCATCTTGAGTAATCGTCTCATTCGGGTACCCACTCCGACTCGCTAATATAGGAGTCATGCCCCAATTCCCTCCCGGCCAAACCCTGCTCATCGACGCCGACGACACGCTATGGGAAAACAACGTCTACTTCGAGCGCGCCATCGCCGCCTTCATCAGCTATCTGAACCACCACGCCTACTCACCCGCCGAAGTCCGCAAGGCTCTCAACGAAGTCGAGCGCGAAACCATCCTCTCCCACGGCTACGGCCTAACCAGTTTCACCCGTTCGCTTGTCACCTGCTTTGAGCGCCTCAGCCCCGCCCCGGTCACCGAAGAAAAAATCCAGCGCATTCTCAGCTTCGCCCGCTCCATCGAGGAGCAGGAGATCGAGTTGCTTCCCGGCGTACCGGAAACCCTTGCCGAGCTGGCCACCCGCCACCGTCTCATCCTCATGACCAAGGGCAACCGCGCCGAACAGGCCGACAAACTCGCCCGCTCCGGCCTCTCCAGCCACTTCTCCGCCGTTGAAATCGTCCAGGAAAAAGACCCCGCGACCTACCGCCAGGTCATCGCCCGCCACGAGCTCACACCTCACACCAGTTGGATGATCGGCAACAGCCCAAAAAGCGACATCAACCCCGCCCTCGCCGCCGGCCTTCATGCCGTCTTCCTCTTCCACAAAGACACCTGGGTCCTCGAACACGCCGCAGTCGATCCCGCGCCCCCAGGCCAGCAGCTCATCGAACTCGATTCCTTCGCCAAGCTTCGTGCTATCTTTTAGGCGTGGCAACTGGCCCAGACTCAGTGATAAGGACTTCCCCGAAATTCCCACAACCATGGCTGCAAAAATCGAAGACTACGCCCTGATCGGCGATTGCGAAACCGCCGCTCTAGTCGACAAAAACGGCTCCATCGACTGGCTCTGCTGGCCCGATTTTTCCTCTCAGGCCTGCTTTGCCGCTCTCGTTGGCACGGAAGAAAACGGCTACTGGAAGATCACCCCGGCCAAAGGCAAATGGAAAACCACGCGCCGCTATCGCGCTCACACGCTGATTCTCGAAACCACTTTCACCCATGCTGATGGATCGGTCCGCATGATCGACTTCATGCCGGTTCGCCAGCGCAACTCTCATGTCGTCCGCATCGTCGAGGGCCTTCGTGGAAAACTTGCCCTGCGCATGGAGCTTGCCCTGCGCTTCGACTACGGCCGGACAGTCCCTTGGGTAACGCACATCAGGGGTGGCGTGCGCGCCGTTGCCGGCCCCAACCTGGCCGTTTTGCGCGCTTCCGTTCCCGTGCATGGAGAAAACCTGAAGACTGTGGCCGACTTCACGGTGAGCAAAGGCGACCGCGTTTCGTTCTCGCTCTCCTATGGTGCCTCCCACAAGCCCGCTCCTGCCAGGATCGACGCCGAGCAGATTCTTCGTGACGACGAGCAGCGCTGGCGCCGCTGGACCCGTCGTCTCAAATATAAAGGCCCGTATCGTGAAGCCGTCGTGCGGTCGCTCATCACCCTCCGAGCCTTGATCTACCAGCCCACCGGCGGCGTAGTAGCGGCTGTCACCACATCCCTGCCTGAAATCATTGGCGGTGTGCGCAACTGGGATTACCGCTATTGCTGGCTGCGCGATACCACCTTCACCCTGCTGGCGTTTGTGAATGCTGGCTACCGCAACGAAGCTGTGGCATGGCAGGACTGGCTGCTGCGCGCGCTGGCCGGCAGTCCGGAGCAGGTCCAGATCATGTACGGGTTGAGTGGCGAGCGGCAGCTTGAGGAGTGGGAGGCAGTGTGGCTCTCTGGCTATGAGAACTCTGGCCCCGTGCGCATCGGCAATGCAGCTTCCACGCAGGTGCAACTCGATATCTACGGAGAGGTTCTGGACTGCTTCTTCCACGCCCAGCACAGTATGCGCCGTCACTCTGAGGTTCATTTCCGCATCCTCGTCTTGCTGCTCGAACATCTTGAAACAATCTGGCGGGAGCCGGATCAGGGCATATGGGAAACGCGCGGAAAACCCCGACAGTTCACGCATTCGAAAATGATGGCCTGGGTGGCCTTCGATCGCGCGGTCCTGCTGGCTGAACAACTCCATTACGACGCTCCGGTCGAAAAATGGAAGTCTATTCGCGAGACCATTCACCGCGAAATCTGCGCCCGGGCCTTCAGCAAAAAAATGAACAGCTTTGTGCAGGCCTATGACTCGGAGCACTTGGACGCTGCCTTGCTGCTGATGCCGTTGGTCGGATTTCTGCCCGGCAGCGATCCTCGCGTCAAAGGGACAGTTGAGGCGATTGAACGCGAACTGATGCCGGCCGGACTTGTGATGCGCTACAACACAGCAAAGGTTGAAGATGGGCTTCCGCCCGGAGAGGGTGCATTTCTAGCCTGTAGCTTCTGGATGGTGAGCGGCCTCAGGGCCATTGGCCGGGTAGGCGACGCAAAAGCCCTCTTCAAGCGGCTGCTCGCGCTGCGAAACGGCGTCGGTCTACTCTCGGAAGAGTACGACCCCGGGCACAAGCGAATGCTCGGCAATTTTCCCCAGGCCTTCTCGCATATTGCGTTGGTCAACGCGGCATTTGACCTGGGAAACAGCCCCCAGACCCGCAAACGCGCTAATCGAAACGCGCATCGTTGATTGCCATTCCTCGAGTCATTCTTTGATCCTCGCTCTGCATCGCCGGATTTATCCTTGAACATATCCAAAAGGAGCTTCATGTACTCGCCTAAGTTCAACCAGGTTACTGACCGCGCCATCCTCATAGAGGCCATGCAGGCCTATTCGTTCGCCATTCTCTTTGGCCCGCAATCCGACCCCCAGTCTCCAGCTCCTCTCGCGGCCACCCACCTCCCGCTTATAGTCAAAGACGAAGGCGAGCACGGCATCCTCGAAGGCCACTTCGCCCGCGCCAATCCCCACTGGCAATCCCTCGCCGGCCGCGAAACCTTGGTCGTCTTTTACGGTCCGCACTGTTACGTCTCGCCCACCCTCTACGTCGAAGAGCTTTCCGTTCCCACTTGGAACTACATCGCCGTCCACGCCTACGGAACCCTCTCACTCATCGAAGACGATCCCGGCAAAGAGGCGCTGCTTAAAGGCCTGATTCAAATCCACGATCCGGCCTTTTACGAAAAATGGCTCGCCATGCCCGACGGTTTCCGCCGCTCCATGCTGGCAGGAATCGTTGGCTTCCGCATCCCTATCGCCCGCGTCGAAGGCAAGTTCAAAATCAGCCAGAACCGCATTCCCGAAGAACGCCGCAACGTCCAAGCCGCCCAGGCCGCCGGCACCCCCGATGAACAGGCCCTGGCCACATGGATGGAGCGGCTCGGATTTTGAAGCTTAAATCCACAGCAAACCCCGGCATTTCTCCGTTAGACTTCCCCATAGGCAGGTGCATCAATGAGTTCAATGCCCACTGCAGTCAGCAGCCGTTCCGACCACATCATCCGGGCCGTCTTCGAGCACGCGGCGCGCATTAGCCGCGAACAGCAGATTGAAGAGTTGGTGCGCCTCAACGCCGATTTTGCCCGCGACCTGATTGGCGCGGATCGCTGCAGCCTCTGGCTGATCGACGAAACAAAAAACGAACTCTGGACCAAAGTAGCTCACGGCGTCGCCCAGCTCCGCATCCCCATGGGCGAAGGCCTGATCGGCGCTTGTGTCCAGGAAAATCAGGTCCTGCTGGTGAACAATGCCGGTGAGGAAACGCGCCTGCTGCGGCGGGTTGACCACGACAGCGGGTACAGCACCGAACAAGTACTCTGTGTACCGTTGCTGGCCGAAGGCAGAGTGATCGGAGCCTTGCAGTTGCTCAATAAGCCTGACGGATTTACTGAAACCGATGCCGGCCTGCTCGGATTGCTAGGCCACTTTGCCGCCAGCGCCATCGACAGCGAGCGTCTTCGCCAGGAAAACGAAGGGGCCCGGCTGGTGAAGCACGAACTGGCTCTCGCGCATGATGTTCAGGCGCGCCTGCTGCCGGACCGCCCCGTCTCCATCGATGGTCTGGACTGCGTTGGATTCTGCCGCCCCGCCCGTTCCATTGGCGGAGACTATTACGATCTGCTTCCCCTCAAGGAAGGGAAGTTTGCCCTCACGCTGGGCGATGTATCAGGCAAGGGAATCCCCGCCGCGGTCATGATGGCCAGCATCCAGACATTGCTGCGCACGCTCCTGCAACAGGATGCGCTTCACCTGGCATCGGTGTTGACCGACCTAAATCAGACGATGTTTGAAACCTCAACCCCGGAGCGATATTCAACTCTCTTCTGCGGAGTCGTCTCCCAGGATCGCTCAACCCTCACCTATGTCAACGCGGGCCACACACTTCCGATGTTGCTGCGTGGAGACGGCAGCGTGGAACGGCTTGCCGGAGGCGGGCCTCCATTGGCGCTATTGCCAGGGATAAGCTACACGCAAATCAGCATTCGCCTTGAGCCGGCGGATATGCTGGTAGTATTTTCCGACGGCATTGTCGAGGCCCGCAACCCTGCGGGAGAATTCTGGGAAGAGGAAGAATTCGAGCGAGTTCTGCTCTCCAGCCTCACCGCGCCGTTGGCACAAGTGCCTGAGTTGGTCTGCGCTGCAGCAGATAACTTCGCCTCCGGCGCAGAGCAGTACGACGATATGACGATTGTGGCAGTGCGGATTCTATGAATCGACGCGCCGCTTCCGCACCTTCAAGTTTTGTTTCAGCGCGGCCAACTCACGCTTGGCTTCTTCGAGAGACCTGAAACCGACGTCGGCATTCTTCCACAGTTCAATGGCGAGCTGATAACTCTTAGTCGCTGCGCCTTTGTCGCCCGCCATGACCTGCGCGCGGGAAGCAAGAAGCGTCGCTATGCCGTAACTGGGAGTTTGCCCGTTGGGTCCACCCTGGGTCTCGTAGTATCTATACTTTAGGGCAGGCTGCAAAACGTTCAGAGCATCTGCGGGGCGATGGAAAGCGTCGCAATGGTCATGATCTCCTTGCCGTTGTAAGCGGGAAGGCACTCGCGGACCACGTGCAGATGGCGGGACTGCACCACATCGAGAAAGGCTTCGTCGCGGGCGGCTGCGTCGGCGCCCAACGTCGAGGCCCGCTTGGCGGCGCTGGAGCCGACCATGTCAGTAAAGACAAGCGTAATAGGAGTGGAAGAATCCTGTTCAGGCCATTCGATCAACTGTTTCGCGGTATTGTCCATGGCGGCTCCGAAGTCTTGCATTACGGGTTGCTGGCATTTTATTGCAATGCGGCATATTCCTTTTTGGCGGCAAGAAGCTGGGGCAGATCGGAGTCAGCCTCTTTCCACAAATCCAATAGTTGCGCATAAGTCTTCTTCGCAGAGTTCTTGTCGCCCGTCATTGTGTAGGCCCTCGCCAGGCCCAGCAGTCCCTGGCCGTAATCCTGCATCCCTTGCGCAATTGCATTGCCCTTATATCTGGTTGCCCGCTTAAATGCCTCGATGGCATTCCCGCCGTCGTGCAACTCCAGGTAAGCCTCTCCCTCCAGGTAGGCTTCGATGCCAACCAGGTAGTAGGCCTTCGATCCCTCCAGCTCATGCAGCGCCGCCTGCGGCTGATGCGCGGCCAGCGCCAGGGCGGCCCGGCTCTCCGGCAGGATGACGCGCTGGATGATGGTGTCTTCCGGGTAGTCCTTATCCAGCTTTGACAGCAAGGGCAGAGCGTCGGCGCGACCGTTGCACAATGCCGCGGATAAAGCCACACTAACCAGCGTGGGTTTTGAGCGGTCCAGCGCGAGGGCTTGTTTCACGGTTTGCTCGGCGTTCTGGCAGTTGCCGGCCAAGGCACGGCCTGAGACCAGGCTCAGCAGAGCACTGGCTTGGCCATCGGTTGCCTTCTGCAAAGCTGCTTCATCAGCGACTTGGTTCCAGGCTTTTTCAGCCGCGCGATATTGCCCGGCAAACTCATCGACGATGGCCACGTTGCTATTAAAGCGAAATTCGTCCTCCCGCCCGGCTACCTTCGGGACCAACTGAGCCATGGCGGCCTTGTCGCCGGCCAGAAAGTAGTAGAAATACTCCGCGCTCAGCATGCTGGTCGAGTCGTCCAGATGAAGGCGCAGCGTCTCCGCCAGGTTCTCCTTTTCCTCGTCCATGCGGTCCATTTCCATCAAATAACTGAGGTCGTTGAGCCGCGCAATGGCATCGAGTGGATCCAGAGCGAGCGCTTTGCGGTTGCTGGCCAGCGCCTCCTCGATTCTGCCCATGGCGCCCTGCGCCACGGCGAGATTGACCGGGAAGAATTGGTCCAACGGATAAGTCTTGACGGCCAGTTCGAGCGTGTCGATCGCTTTATCGAGATTTCCCGTGGCATTCGAGTAGTAGTGGCCCTGGATATAGAGGCGCTCCCGCTCGCTCACATTCTTTGAGAGCTCGAAGGCCTTGGTGTGGGCTTGCAGCGCTCTGCCCGGCTGGCCGCTGTTGTTATAAACAACGCCCAGCCGCGCCCAGGCCATGGCGAAGTTGGGGTCCAGTTCGATGGCCTGGCGGTAGTGTCCTTCGGCTTGCGGAAGATCCAGTCCCTTTTCGTGCTCCACATCGCCCAGAGCGAAGGCGCGGAAGGCTTCGAGCGATGGAGTCGTTGCCTGACCGAAGGGCGTATCAAGCTTCTGGATAGAGCTGAGAGACTCGCCTAGCCGTGCACGCATGGCCGTGGCTACCTTGCCGATGGCTTCGATCACATGGTCTTTGTCGGCTGCCTGCGCCTGCTCGCTGGCGATGTCGTCGCCGGTGGCAGTATTTTGCGCTGTCTCGGTGATGATGTAGGTGTTTCCGATCTTGGCGATGCTTCCAGTCAGATAGGCCTTGATGCCTTCGCGTTCGCCGATCTCGCGGGCAATGGCCGGAGTGATGGGATCGTTTGGCGATTTGCCCAGGTACTGCATGCTCTGGCGAATATGTTGCTGGCTCACCAGGTTCAGCACTGGCGACTGCTCCATCTGGATGGCGAATGCCTGGGTCAGCGTGGTGTCGAAGACCGGATCCCCGGTCTTGTTATCAAAGTCGGCCAGAATAATGGAGTCCTTGGCGAGAGATGAAGTTCCGGAAGCTATCTCCTGATGCAATTTGTGCTGCTGCCAAAAGTACCTCCCCGCAAATCCCAGCGCGGCTAGCAGCGCCAGTCCCGCCACGACGGCGGCAACCAGATTTCTCTTGCGCTGGGTCTCGTTGGAAGTCAGCGCAGCTGGACGCAACCCATGCTGGTCGTAATCCGCGTCCCACAGCTTCACGTCGCCTACGCCCTTCAGCTTAAAGGTTCCCAGCGACCGGAAAGTTATGCCCGTCATCTGTCCCGCCGCGGCTCGGGCGGCGTCGGTCAGTACGATCTGTTGCGGCGTGCCTGCCGACTCGGCTCGCGCCGCAGTATCCACATCGGTGCCGTGCCAGCTATTCTCAAAGTATTCCGGAATGCCAATATGAATGCCGATGCGCAGTTGCAGCGGGCCGCTTGGCGTATTGATGGGAAAGGCGCGCAGTTGCTGCTGGATGGCCGCCGCGCAGCGAATGGCGTCGACTACGTCTTCAAAGGTAAGAAAAAAGGAGTCGCCGATGGTCATCACTTCCTGGCCTTTGTACTCGGCCACGGCGGTGCGAACCAGATGAAGATGCTTGGCCTGGATACCTTCAAGATAGGCGTGGTCGCGGGCGCTGGCGTCAGGCCCCAGCGCCTCAGCGCGCTTGGCCGCACTGGAGCCGACCATGTCAGTAAAGACCAACGCCAGCGGCGTGGTGCGCTGCTGACTCGGCCATTCGATCAGCGGATTCGGTTGATTGCTCATTTATGCTCTCCCATGAATGATCCAACTCGATATATAAGTACTCATTTCAACTGTTTCGCGACATTGTCCATGGGGCTCCGTAGTCTTTCATCGCGGGATGACGGCATTTTATTTCAATGCCGCATAATCCTTGCGGGCATCCTGCAACTGTTGCAAATCCTGGTCGGCCTTCTTCCACACTTCAAACAGGTCCTCGTAAGTCTTCTTCGCAGCGGCCTTGTTGCCGGCCATTGTGTAAGCGCGCGCCAGGCCCAACAGGCCAGGGCCGTAATCCTGCAGCCCTGACATCGCTGCATTGCCTTTGTATTTGGTCGCGCGCTGGAAGGCCTCGACGGCATGCGGTCCGTCGTGCAGGTCGAGGTACGCAAGCCCTTCCAGGTAAGCCTCGATGGAAACGAAATAGAAGGACTTTGCGCTGTCCAGGTCGTGCAGCGCCTCCGCCGGTTGATGCGCTGCCAGCGCCAGGGCGGCGCGGCTCTCCGGCAGAATGACAAGATTGACGATGGTGTCGTCGGGGTTATCTTTCGCCAATTTGCTGAAAAGTGGCACTGCGTCGGCGCGGTCGTTGCACAGGGACGCGGTGAATGCCGCCTGGATCAGCGTTGGCTTCGAGTGGTCCAGCGCCAGGGCTGCCTTGACGGTCTGCGCGGCCTTCTGGCAATTTCCCGCCAGGGCCCGGCCCGAGACAAGGCTCAGCAACAAGCCGGCCTGGCTGTCGGGAGCCTTCTGCAAGGCCGCCTGCTCAGCTGCCTCATTCCAGGTTTTTTCCGCCGCCTGATACTGCCCGGCAAATTCCTGCACCACGGCTACTTGTGTAGTAAACCTGAATTCGTCCTGCCGTCCCGCTACCTTCGAGGCCGCCTGATCCATGTCGGCCTTGTCGCCTATCAGGTAGTAGTAGGTATACTCAACGCCCAATAAACCGGTCGCTTCTGCCAGTTTCAGGCGTTGTGTCTCGGCCAGACTCTCTCCTGCCTCTTTCATCCGGTCCATCTGGACCAGAATGCTGAGGTCGTTCAACCGCGCGATGCCATCGTCCGGGAGCAGGATGAGCGCCTTGCGATTGGCTGCAAACGCCTCCTCCGGCCTGCCCGCTTGAAGTAGCGCGTTCCCGAGATTGATGGGGAATGTCGCCTCCAGAGGATAGGTTTTTGAAGCCAGTTCCAGGGTCTCAATATTCTTCTCGATGTTGCCCAGCGCGTCTCCGTAATAATGGGCCTGGATATAGAGCCGCTCCCGCTCGCTTACGTTCTTTGAGAGCGCATAGGCCTTGGCATAAGCCGGCATTGCCCTGCCCGGTTCTCCGCTGTTCCCATAAACGACCGCAAGCCGCGCCCAGGCCATGGCGAAGTTGGGGTCGAGTTCAATGGCCTGGCGATAATGGCCCTCCGCCTCGGGCAGATCAAGGCCCTTTTCATGCTCCACGTCGCCCAGCGCGTAGGCGCGAAAAGCTTCGAGCGATGGCGTCGTCGCCTGACCTAGCGGAGTATCTAGCTTCTGGATCGAACCCAAAGACTCGCCCAGCCGCGCACGCATCGCCGTCGCAACTTTGCCGATCGCTTCGATCACATGCTCTTTGTCAGAGGCCTGCGCCTGCTCGCTGGCAATGTCGTCGCCGGTGCGCGTGTTCTGGGCTGTCTCGGTAATGATGTAGGAGTTGCCGAACTTTGCAATGCTGCCGGAGAGATAAGCCTTCACGCCCTCGCGCTCGCCAATCTCGCGAGCAATCGCCGGGGTGATGGGATCATTGGGCGATTTGCCCAGGTACTGCATGCTCTGACGAATATGCTGCTGGCTCACCAGGTTCAGCACTGGCGACTGCTCCATCTGGATCGCAAAGGCCTGGGTCAGCGTGGTATCGAAGACCGGTTCTCCGGTCTTGTTCTCAAAGTCCGCCAGAATGATGGAATCTTTTGACAGAGCCGATTCCCTTGCGGCAATCTCCTGCTTCAGCTTGTGCTGTTGCCAGAAGTATCTTCCCGTAAAAGCAAGCGCAGCCAGCAAGACTACGCCCGCCACGCAGCCCGCGAGCAGCTTCTTCTTGCGCCCGGCTTCAATGCTGGTCAAACAGGCCGGGCGCAAACCGTGCTGATCGTAATCCGCATCCCACAGTTTTACGTTTCCCACGCCTTTCAGAGTGAATGTCCCCAGCGGCCGGAAATCGATGCCCGCCATCGGGCCGGCGGCCGCGCGGGCTGCGTCGGTCAGCACAATTTGCCGCGGCGTGCCCGCCGATTCTGCACGCGCGGCGGTATCCACGTCGGTGCCGTGCCAGCTGTTCTCAAAATACTCCGGCCTCCCGATGTGAATTCCGATGCGAAGCTGCAACGGCCCGCTGGGCGTATCGATGGGATAGGCGCGCAGTCGCTGCTGGATAGCCGCACTGCACCGAACCGCATCGACCACATCCTCAAAAGTAAGAAAAAAGGAATCGCCGATGGTCATGATCTCCGTGCCTTTGTGCTCGGCGATCGCATCCCTGATGAGCTTGAGATGCTTCGTCTGGATGCTCTCCAGGAAAGCGCGATCGCGAGCAGTTGCATCCTGCCCCAGCGAGTCGGCGCGCTTGGCGGCGCTTGATCCGACCATGTCGGTAAAAACCAGCGCCAGAGGTTCGGGCGAAGTTGTAACAATGTGCACCTGATGCGGATTCAACGCCTGGTTCTTCAATGTCACTCACCTGCCGTGCAATGATTTGAGATGCTGCAAACTCGAATAATTAATACCTTGCGCTTGTTTCTGATCTGCTGAATTACCCTTCGATTCCATGGGCCTCGCCTTCGACGGCCAGATAAGTCTCCGCGAAACGCTCACGCGCCTGGCTGAGAATGCTCTTTAGTTCCGCGTCGGTGTGGGACGGGTCGTGGTGGAAGAGGAGCAGCTTTTTCGCGCCCGCTTTCTTCGCAACCTCGGTGGCCTGCAACCACGTACTGTGCCCCCAGCCGTGGCGCTTCTCATACTCCTCGGCCGTGAATTGCGCATCGAAAATCAGAATGTCTGCGTCCTTTGCTGTTTCCAAAAGAATGTTGTCTAAAACCTCGTCGCCATGCTCCAGATCGCTGGCAAATACCAGCTTGCGTCCGCGGTACAAAAAACTGTACCCGTGGCAGCCCTGCGGATGATGAAGCGGAAAATTCTTCACTTCAACCTCGCCAAACCGGAACGTCTGGCCACTCACATCCACAAAGTTGCGCCGCGCGGGCAAAAAGCGGAAGTCGACCGGGAAGTAAGGAACATACATTTGTCCCTCCAGAGTCTCCCGCGTCTCCTCCGGCGTTTTCATCGAGTAAAAAGTGACGCTGTTCTCCTTCGAATAGAGGGGATGAAAAAACGGCAGCCCCTGAATGTGGTCCCAGTGGAAGTGGGTCAGAAACAGGTGCAGATTGACCGGCTTCACCGTAGCCTCGGCAGCCAGCGATATGCCCAGTTGCCGCGCGCCCGTGCCGCCGTCTACGATCAGCACCTCGCCGCCTGGAAGGCGCACCTCAAGACAGCTGGTATTTCCGCCTACTCCCATGTTTTGGGCGCAGGGGGTCGGAATGGAGCCGCGAACCCCCCAGAACTTCACTGTCAATTTTTCTGATGTCGTGCTCATGGCTCACTCATTGTTGAAAGGAAACTGAATGCCGCAAATTCGGGGGCCCGATCTGCTCAGAGTATTCTCCCCAGCCGCAATGGTTTTGGTTCCAACGGGGAAAGCCGGGGGGAAGTGCGACCGTCTGAAGCGAACAGCGTGTTTGCAGTTTAACTGTTCGATTGCCCCTTTCGGCAAGAGAAAAATACAAACCTCGCCGAATATGCCAGTTGTTTGTATTCCTTCGATAACCGCTTCAGCCGCAGACGCCTCAAACAGCCGTCCCTCTTCCACCTGCCCGATTTTGCTATACTTGTAAGGTTCACCCGTGCGGAGGTGGCGAAATTGGCAGACGCACTAGCTTGAGGTGCTAGCGCCGTAAATGGCATAGGGGTTCAAGTCCCCTCCTCCGCACCAGAGATTCTTCAGTCCGCCAGAGCGGACAGATTTGGAAAGCAGCTAAAATGCAGATTTTTCTCTATTTCGTTATCGTCGTTCACGTCATTGTGTGCCTCTTTCTCATCGGCGTCGTCCTCCTCCAGCAGGGCCGTTCGGCCGACCTGGCAGGCGCATTTGGCGGCCAGGGCTCGCAGACCGCCTTCGGTCCTCGCGCCGCAGCCAATGTGCTCACCCGGCTCACCACCTGGTCGGCAATCATCTTCATGGTCACCTCCATCAGCCTGACCGTCCTTTATCAACGCTCCACCGGCTCTCACTCAGTTCTTGAAGGCTCCAACCCCGCCCCGCTATCAGCACCGCGGCCGGCTGCGCCAGCCATGCCTGTGCCGGGCAAGTAAACTACTCGCTTTACAGTTCGACAGACGGCAGACATATCCTCGACGCATGCTTGAACTGCGGAGCCATACAATAAAAAACATGATCTTGGAAACCTTCCCCGTCGGCCCGCTCGCCTGCAACTGCACCATCCTCGGGGATGAAGAATCCGGCGAAGCCATCGTCATCGATCCCGGCGACGAAATCACCCGCATCCAGCGCCGCCTAACCGAGCTCAACCTCAAGCTAAAACAGATCCTCATCACCCACGCCCACATCGACCACGTAGGCGGAGCACTCAAGCTCAAGCGCCTCACCGGCGCGCCCATCTTCCTCAACGAAAGCGACCTGCCGCTTCTCGAAATGATGGCCGCCCAGGCCGCCTGGCTTGGCATGGCAACCCCTGAAACTGCCCCGCCCGACGCCCCGCTCACAGACGGCCAACTCGTGGGCCTCGACCGTTATCCCGGCCAGGTCCTGCACACTCCCGGCCACACCCAGGGTTCAGTCTGCCTCCACTTTGCCCCGCTCAAGATGGTCGTCGCCGGCGATACTCTTTTTGCCGGAAGCATAGGCCGCACCGACCTGCCCGGCGGCAACTCGCGTCAGATCATCGACTCGATCCACTCCCGCCTGTTGGCCCTACCCGATGAAACCCAGGTCCTCCCCGGCCACGGCCCCACCACCACCATCGGCCATGAACGCAAAACCAACCCATTTCTTCGCGCCCAATTTAAGCTGTAAAGGTGCTGTTTAACTTGTTTGTTAACAATCATCTGAAGTGCTTATTTTCAAGTACTACTTACATATAAAGCTGGACTCCTTAAACCCCTTCAATCGCTTTAAAATATTCAACCAGCCCAGCAACTCCGGTCTTGAACTCTCCCTCGGCCGCGAGCAAACTCACCACCAGCCATCCCGACTCAGCCATTCCAAAAAAGTACCCCGGATGCACCCATACCCCGCGCTCCAGCAGCTCCAGCACAGTCTGCTCATCTGGCTTCAGCGCCGGAATCCGCAACGTCGCATACCATCCTCCCTCCACTTCCAGCCGCTGAACCTCACTCAGCCGCCCCAGCCCCCTGTCCAACTCTGCCAGATTCGCCGCCACGCGTCCCCGAATCTGCTCCTGAATCGCTCCCCTTTCTTCCAGCCATTTAGGCAGCGCGCACTGCACCGGCGCATTCATTGAGAGAAACGTATCGGCGATCACCTCCAGCCGCTCCAGCGCCTCCGCCTCCGCCTCCGCCGGCCCGGTCGCCACAATCCAGGCAGCCTTCATCTGCGGCAGCCCGGCAATCTTGCTCAGCCCACTCACCACGAAGACCGGAACCCCCTCCAGTCCCGCCGCAAAGCTCCGCCCGCTCCCGTCAAATCCATAGTCCAGAAAAACCTCATCCACAATCAGCGAAAGATTCCGTTCCCTGCACAGCCGCGCCAGCTCTTCCGCCTCCCACGTTTTCGTAAAGTGCCCCGTCGGATTATTCGGATGCACCAGCATGATCGCTCCGCGTCTCCGGCGTAATTGCCCGCCGAAACCCCTCCGGATCGATCTGCCAGCCCTGGTCATAAACCAGCGGCGCGTTTTTGATCCGCACATCGTCCAGCCCCGCCAGAAAATCGAAGAGCGGGTATCCCGGCTGCGGAACCAGAATCTCGTTCCCCGGATCGCAAAGCAGCCGGAAGAGGTAGCTGTAAGCCTCGCTGGTGCTGGTGGTCAGCACAATCTGTTCCGGCCTCACCCGAACGCCGTGCTCCGCATAGTACCCGCAAATCGCCTCACGCGCGCGCAGGCTTCCTCGCGGCTGCGGATCGTAATCAAGCGCCGCAGGATCGGCCAGCGCCGCCAGCAGATCCGGAGAATATTCAAATCCGCAGCGTGTCGGATTCGAAGCCGTCAGATCGGCAATCGGCAATCCGGCCTCAATGCGCAGCCGGTGCGCCCGCGCCAGCTCGTTCTCCTCCGTATTCCAGTCCGTTCTTCGCGAAAAACTCATTCTTATCCCAGTCACTCTGGAAACGCTGGCCCGCACCGGAGGTGGTCATGCACAATAAGAACAGGCGTCCTTTTCAACCATACACGGACTCCATCCAGGAGGAACATTGGCACTGCGCGCGGTTATCTTCGACTATGGAATGGTATTAACCGGTCCACCAGACCCCGAAGCCCACGCAGCCATGCTGCGCATCACCGGCTTGCCCGCCGGCCCGTTTCGAGAGCCTCTACTGGGCCGACCGTCACGCCTACGACGAAGGCAAACTCACCGGAATCACCTTCTGGCAGAAGATCGTGCGCGAAGCCGGCCTCAACCTCGCCCCCGGCACCGTCGAAGAGCTCAGCGACCTGGACGCCCGCATGTGGACCACCGAGAACCCCGCCATGCTCGCCTGGCAACTGCAACTCAAGCAGCGCGGCCTGCTCACCGCCATCCTCTCCAACATGGGCGACAATGTGCTGGCCAGCGTGGAGCGCACCTTCAACTGGCTCCCCCGCTTCGATGTCCTCATCTGGAGCTATCAGTGGCACATGGCCAAGCCCGACCCCGCCATCTATCGCCTATGCCTGGATAAACTGGGCGTCCGCCCCGAAGAGACCCTCTTCCTCGACGACAAACTGGTCAACGTCGAAGCAGCCCAAGCGCTCGGCATGAAGGCAATCCAGTTCACCACCATCAACCGTCTGCGCGAAGACCTAATCGCGCAAGGCCTGGATTCCGAACTTCCGCTTCCATAACTCGATGCGGAGCAGCGCCGTCTCGCATAAAAACTGCAAATGTCCAAATCGAGCGATTTTCCGTGGCCTTACATATACACATTCAATCGCCAAATATCCCAACGCAAGTCAACGAATAAGTAACATCCGGCCCCGTAGTCCCTCAGTCCCTTAGTCCCTTAGTCCCTAAGTCGGCTCAGCTACGACGCCATCCCCAACCCCACCAGATTGGCAGCCGCAATAATAATAAGCATCCCCGCCCAAAGCAGTCGAAGCGGCCTGCTTCCCACTCCGGCCCACTCGCCCAGCGCCAGACCGATAATCCCCGCAAACAAAACATACCCGCTCATGTGCAGCATCCAGTTCACATACGCCAGCCGCTCCGGAATATTAGCCTGCCCCCATGCATAAAAGAAGAACTGCAGGTACCACATGATTCCGCCCGTCGCCGCCAGCAATCCATTCCTCAGCAGCGTTCCCCCCGGCTGCGCAGATCGTCGCGCAGCGAAAGCCTCTTCAGCGCCGCCAGCCGGATAAAGCAGTAACTCAAATTCACCACCGCGCCGCCGCCCATGATAAACACATAACTCGGCAACGCCGCATACAGCGGATTCACCCCCAGGTGAAGCGCAGCATCTTTCATCGGCAACGCCGCGTCCATGGCAAAGGCCATGCCGGATGAGAAAATCCCGCACAGAATGGCGAGAAACACCCCCAGCTTCAAATTGAATTCCCGCAGTTCGCCGCGCAGTTGAATCTCTTTCTGATGCCCCGCATAGGAGACGAACGCCACGCCAATCACCGCCAGCAACAGTCCTGCCATCGTCAACAGCGCCGCTCCTGCTGTGGAACAACACCGCGGCCTGCCCATGCATGATCGGAGGCACCAGCGTGCCCACCACCAGCACCACGCCGATGGCCACGCCCACTCCCAGCGAAATCCCCAAATGCCGCATCGTCAATCCGTAGCTCATGTTGCCGACGCCCCACATCGCTCCGAAGAACGCCACCTTCATCAACATGTGCGTATCCATCGACGCATAGAACCCGTGAAAATCAGGCAGCAGCAGCAAGCTCACGCCAATCGGCAGCAGTATCCACGAGAAGAATCCGGCCACGGCCCATGTGGTCTCCCACGACCACTTCTTCACCTTCCCTATTGGCGCATAGAACGCCGCGGCCGATGCCGCTCCCACCATGTGCCACCCAATTCCAGCTACGATTGACGTCACTCTTTCTCCCCTTACACCGCGTCTCGAAGTGGCGCGATTTTAGCTCTATTACTAAATCTGTATCAGTCGCTTTGAAAGGGCACTTCAGCTTCACTACCAAATCGGTACCAGTAGCCGTTTTGAAAGGGCGCGGCTTTAGCCGCGCCGAATGCGACCCCTTATGAATTCATTGGGGCTTTAGCCCCCGAGAAAATGCCAGCTCCCTCAATCAATCCGCCGCTCAAAACCTCACTGCATTTGAACCGTAAAGCTATAACTCCCCGCCGCCAGTTCAAACCCGCTCTCCTGCCCGCGAGTTGCCGCTTTCGCGAGCTTGCTCTTCTTCAACGGAACGCCCTCCAGCTTATACTTCGCCGCCTCGTCCGCATTCAGGCTGAGCCAGCCCGTCGTATTGGCCGGAATCGTCACATGCCACACCGCCGTATTTCCCTGCACCTTCCAGTCAGAATGAATCCGCCCATACGCCGAGTCATAATCGAACGCGATGCTGCCCAGTTGCGCATCGAAAACCGGATGCAGCACCACCGTATGAAACCCCGCATCCAGCGGCGTCGCATCCACGCCCGCCGCATAGCGATAGATCCAGTCGCGCCACCGCGCCATACGCATAGTGGTTGTAGGAGTTCATGCTGGGATCGTCCAGCATCTTGTCGCCGTTCCACCGCTCCCACATCGTCGTCGCGCCGTGCTCCACCTCATATCCCCACGAGGGATATCTGGTGTTCAGCAGCAACTGGTAAGCCAGCATCGGCGTGCCCGCTCCTGGTCAACTCCTCCAGCAGATACGCCGTCCCCACAAAGCCCGTGCCCAGCAGTCCGTGGTTGGCCTTGATCTTATCCACCAGCCTTTGCGCGGCAGCTGCGCGCAGATCCTCCGGCAACAGATTCATATGCAGCGCCAGCACGTAGCCGGTCTGCGTATCGCCGCCCTTGCTCTTGGCCTCGGGATTGTTGATGCCTCCAAACGAAGACCCGCCGTTATCCGCTCCGGCCACAAAACCGTCGGCGCGCACAAACTCTTTCTGGAACGCGGCGCGAATCTTATCAAACAGCCGCGCATATTTATCTTCCGCCTTCGCGCGGTCCGTGGCGTGCGCCATCTGCCGCATCAGCGTCGCGTCATACGCCCAATAGCGCCGTTGCCATGAGCGTGTAATCCGTCTTTCCTTCCGGCGAAAGCCAGTCCCCAAACTGCGATCCGGCATCGTTCTTGCGCAAGCCCGTCCGGGATTGGCCGCCTCGATGGCATCGAGAAACTTCTCCATCGCCGCCCAGTTCTCGTCAATCACGCTGGTGTCGCCGTTTTGCAGCCACGAGGTCCACGGAATGATCACTCCCGCATCGCTCCAAGCCGCGCCGGAGCCCGACGATTCCTTGATCGTTCCCGGCGCAAAAACGCCGTAGTACGGCGTGCCCGCCTGCGTGCCGCGCATATCTCCGGCATACTTGCGCGTGAATGCCGCCAGATCCATGTTGTAGCTGGCCGTGCGCCAGAATACCTGCGCATCCGCCATCCATCCCAGCCGCTCATCCCGCTGCGGGCAATCCGTAGGCACGCCTACAAAGTTCGACCTCTGCCCCCACAGAATATTGCTCCACAGCTTGTTGATCATCGCGCTGCCGGTCTCGAGCTTGTCCGTAAACGGCGCATCCGTATGAAAAACCACCGCGGTCACAGCATCCTTGCCCGGCGCTGCAGGCAGCCCCGTCAACTCCGCATAGCGAAATCCGTGAAAAGTAAATTGCGGCGTGAATTCATCCACGCCCTTTCCGTCGAGAATAAAGTGATCCGTCGCCTTGGCCGTGCGCAGGTTGTCGGTATAAATCGTGCCATCCGCATTCAACACCTCGGCAAAGCGCACCCGCACATCGGTTCCCGCCGGTCCCTCGACCCGCAACCGCTCTACGCCCGGAAAGATTCTGCCCAAAGTCATAAACATAAACGCCCGGCTTCGGCTCCGTAACTGTCTCCGCCGTCAGCGTGCGCTCCACACGAATCGGTGCAAAATTCTGCGCTTCAATCTTCATCGGCTTGGGTTCGATCGCAATCGCGCTCTTCCAGCTTCCCGCATCGAACTCCGCCGTATCCCAACCCGGCTGCATGAGCCGCTCATCCTGGCTCTCGCCGTCGTAAATCTCCGAGTGCAAAATGTACGACGTGCTCGCCTTCCAGCTTTGCATCCGTAGTCACCCACTCCACGCTGCCGTCTTCATGTTCAATCCGCAATTGCGCCCGCAGAGCCGGCGGAGTGTCGCCGTAGTTGTTAGGCTGCTGATCCCACTCCAGCGGGGTCGAGTACCACCCCGGCGCAAGCAGCGCGGCAATCGCATTCTTTCCGCTCGCCAACTGCCCAGTCACATCGTAGGTCTGATACTTCACATGCTGCCGATAATCGGTCCATCCCGGCGCAAGCACATCGTCGCCAACCCGCTTGCCATTAAAAAAAATCTCATAAGACCCCATCGCAGTCGCATACAGCCGCGCCGACTTGACCGGCTGCTCCACCGTAAACGTATGCCGCAGAGACTTCACTGAATCGGGAATCCAAGGGTGCCCCTGCGGATCTTGATCTGGCCCCGGCTTCTGCGTCCATGCCACGGCATTCTTCCATCCCCGGCCGTCAAATCCCTTCCCATGCCAGTCCTTCGCAGCGTTGCCTTTCTTGAAATGCGCCGCTGTCTTCCAATCCGTCCCGCTCGTAAACGCCGCCGTAGTTCCATCCGCGTACTCAACAAGCAGCGTTGCTTCCATCGGCGGCGCTTCATCCTTGTCCGACCCGTAGCCCTTGTCAAAATAATTCACCTGCTCGATGGCGATCGTATTTACGCCAGCGCTCAGCGCCCCACTCACCTCCACGCGCACAAACTTTTTCCACGCCAAATGCTTCCACGCCGGCAGCGGTTCGGCCGTGAACACCTGCTCTCCATTGACCCATGCCGAAACCGTATCCTGCGCCGCCGCGTAAAGCACAGCCCTCTTCACCGGCTTGGCCAGCGTAACCGTCTCTCGATAAGCAAAGTGCCGGTCTATGCCCTTTTTCCTCTTCATGGTTTGAGCATCCGGGTTGGCAATCCAAATAGCCGGAGCATGGCGAACCGCGTCCTCTTCCGCCGTCTCGTACCCAATCCACTTTGCGCGCCAGTTCTCCTGCTTCAGCAGGCCCGTCTCCCACCAACTGACTTCGCTCTCCGCATATGGCTTGCCCGCCGCATCCCACAGCTTCACTTGCCAAAAGTAGCGCGTCCCGGGCGTAACCGCCGGTCCTCCATAGCGCACATTCAGTGACTTGCCTGACTCAATCCGCCCGCTGTCCCAAACATCCGGGTTAGCCGCGTCGCTGGCCAGCAACTCGGGCTGCGAGCTCACCCGCACCTCATACGCGCTCTGTTTTGCGCCCCGTGCCGGATCCTGCAACTGCCATGAAAACTGCGGCGACTGGTCGTCGATCCCCAGCGGAGTCTTCAGGTCGTCGACGCGCAACTCCACCGGCCCGGTAAATGCCGAACCCTCCAGCCCCGCCAACGGCAAAGCAAACGCTCCCAGAATCATCGCCCAAGGCGTCCAGTGTTTCTTCTTCATTTCCTCACCCGCTCTCCATGGGAGCCCCGGCTCTTCAAGTGCAAGCTCAATTCATTGGAATAACTGGACCAGTCAATTCGTTTCTCCACACTGTGACTGGCCCTAGCAAACCCGACTCCAGCAGTGGAGAATCCACCTTGAACGGTCTGAAGTCCGTCCACGTGTAAGTCTTCGTCACGCCCGGCTGCAGATCGCCAATCATGCGGTTAGGCCACAAGTTAGTCACCTGTACGCTCAATTCGTTCACGCCCGGTTTCAGAGCGTCGGTTACGTTGATCACGAACGGCGGCTTCCATAGAATTCCGCCCACCGGCTTGCCGTTGATCGTCACTTCGGCAATCTCCCTCACCGCTCCCAGGTCGAGCATCACCCTGGCGTTCTGCTTGAACCAATCCTTCTGCACAATAAACTTGTTGTGATAAGTCGCAGTCCCTGAGAAGTACTTCACGCCCGTCTTGGCGCTGTCTGTCCATGAGATGAGCTTGGGAAACTCCACCTCTGCCGGCGCGCCCCAGTTAGGTGGAAAAGTCAGCTTCCACTCGCCACCCACGGTAGCCAGTTTCACCAGCTTTCTCTCGGGAGCCACGCGTGAGGGCACCGTCACCCTGCCTTCAAAAACCACAAAAACCGATCCCTGCGCATCGAAATGCAGTGGCACCGTCGTCTGCCCATTCTCGATCGAGTAGCTCGTAAGCTCGAGTTCGCCGGTTTCCGGGTGCCACAGCCGCGGTAACTTGCCCGTTACGCGAAAACTCGCCTTCACATCGAAGCTGTGATGCTTCTGCGTGGCGGCAAAGTAAATCTCGCGATTCCCATCCGTGCGATGAATAAAGACCAGGTCATCGTCCGAGTCGCCCGCAGGCAGCGGGTAAGAACTTTCCTCGCCCACGTTCTCCGCGTTGCTCCAGGCAAAGTCGGGCAACACATTCTCGGCAGCCAGTACATCTTCAATGCTCTTCCCCGTATAAACTTTGCCCTTGCCCAGCACATGCACGCCCGCCGCATCGCTTTCCCTGCCCCACAGATTATTTGCGATCATCCGCGCTTCGTCCTGCCCTTCCTTGCCGTCAGCCAGGCTCGGCGACCCATCCGGCTTCGGTCCCAGCAGCACCGCGCCATGCGACACCAGAGCTAGCAGCTTTTCGAGCACTGGCACCGAAAGCTTATGCAAATCGTTGGGCAGCACCAGCAGCCGGTAACTCATGCCGCTGGCCAGGTGCAACTCGCCGGGCGATGCGGATGAGCCGTGCAGCAGAACATCCGCATTCAAATAATCGAAGTCGTAGTGCGTGGGCTGCGCGGGATCGATCTTCTTCCAGTAAGGCACCGTGGCCGGCGCTTCTTCCCCGTAAAAATATGCCACATCGCTCACCGGCCTGCCTTGCTGCAACAGAAAATCGCAGCGCGCCAGGTAGGTATTCCACGCCACCGCCTGCTCCGCCCAGGTAATGTTGCGCGTGTAAAACTGCCCGAAGTAGCCCAGCGTCATGCCCGGCTTGTGAGCATCGTCCACAAACGGCTGCTGATCGCTGGTATGAAAAATAATCCGGTTAATGCCCCGCGAAAAGGCCTCGTCCGCAAGCCCCTTCAGATAAAACGGCGCCTGCCCCCACGCCACCAGTTCCGGCCCGGTGGTAAAGGACTCGGTTGCCGCAAGTGGCTTGCCATAAATGTGCGCCGCCGATGAAGCCTCGCGATCGTCCGCCTCGTCCTCCCGCCCCATCTTCTCGCCCGGCAGCGGTGGCCAGAACTCGCCCATCGGCACCGTCAACTGCCCCTTGTTCAGCAATCCATCGCCCGTGGTCGGCAATCCGATGCCCATCGCTTCTGCATAAAGTCCAACACCGTGTTCCTTAAAATATTTGGTAGCCACGCCATAGTGATTCTCCGCGAGCATGTCCGCCTGGGTGCGCCGCAGATCCCACAGAAAACCCTCCGATTCCGCCCGGCTGCCCACCAGCCTGCCCGTCAGCACCGGCAGATACTTCGTCATCGCATACCCGCGCCGAGTCTGGAACTCTTGCATCATCTCTTCGGTCCAGTTCTCCTGCCCTGCCTCCCAGCTATCCATCAGGAACGACTTGAAGCTCTTACCCCAGTAAGGCCCGGTCGTCTCGGAGATCATCCTCACATACTCCTCAACGTAGGCCTGAACGTCCTTCTTGCTCAGCTTGTCTACCTCCAGGCCGGTAGCTGCGGGCGTTGCCGGGTGGTTCACCTCGCCGGTCAGCGCGTAGCCCAGCCGCATCACAATCCACTTGCCTGCGGGCGGATCCCAATCCAGCGTTCCATCCGGCCGCATCTTCCCCGTCAGATCAATTACTTTATCCGGATCGATCGCCTCGCCCGGCTTTACTTCTTCAACTGCGGAATCCGTTCCCGGCGCATAAATTCCAAAACTTGCCTTATCCTCCCAACGATTCACGCGCGGCGCAGCCAGAAACTCAACCTCCGCTAGCTCCACCGGATTCGGTTCCTTTTTCTCCGTATTATCCCTACTGTGCGGGGACACCTGAGGGCCGTTGAAAAACAACCGGTAAAAGCGCGCCTTCACCGGAGCAACTGCAAACGTACGCACGGGGAAGTTGATGGAGCCTGCTCCCTTCGGGCTGCCGGGCAACTCGACCAGCGTCCTCCATTCCTTTTCGTCGTCGCTGGCCTCAATCCTGCCCGCTTTAAGCGCCAAACCCGACCACGGTCTTATCATCCCGCCCCCGTACAGCACCGACTGCACCAGTTGCGGCTTGGCATAGGCAAACTCCACCCATGCCGTCCCATCATCTTTCGAGTGTGTAACCTCTATGGCCTTCGCAAACGATCCATCCTGCAAGACGGCCCCGTCAATCGCTCCGCAACTGCACGTAATCACCGGCTTCTGCGCCGCCGTTACCGCATCCTCATCTTGAACCGGAAACGCCACCACTGCGGCATCCACATAAAGCTCCGGTGTAGGCTCCCGTTTGGCCGGTTCCGGCTGCGGCTTCGCCCCGGGCAAAGTTAAATCCCGCTTGTCCTCGCTCTGCGGCGCAGACATCAAATCCTGGAACTTGCCTAGCACCGACGGCGGCTGGCGCAATTTGCCGCTGAAGTGCCCCTCCACCACCGTCTCGCTCCACACATATCTCTTCATTCCCTGTTCCGGCTTCACCCAGGGGCCAGCCGTCTCGCTCCATCCCCCTGAAGCGGCCATGGACATTTCCATGTGCAGGCGATCAGCCTCGGCAGCCGCATGCCGCAACGCCGACTTCCACTCCGGCGTCATCCAGATCAGCGGCTTGTCCACAAACAGCGGCGCGCCCATATCCCCGTCAAACATATGCATCCCGCCAATCCCCACCCGGTGCATCCACTCCAGATCGGCCGTAATGCCCGCTTCCGTCACGTTGCCGCTCATCCAGTGCCACCACGCGAAAGGTTTGGCGCTGTCCGGCGGCTGCCGAAAACCCTGCACCAGGCTGAGCGTCGGCAGCGACTGCACCGTCTGCCCCGACAGCACGGCAGGAATCCCCACCGCCCAAATCAAACCCAGAATTCCGCAATGAATAGCTTGCTTCGTCGTCATCACCCGCTCCCACGCGCCGTGGTAAAAGTTCGCACTTTCACACAGGCGCTTTCCCCAATGAAATACTTTCCGGAAAGGAGAACCTTAAGCAACCCGCCCTGCCTTTGTCAAAAGCCTTCCGCAAGGCCGCCGGCCGTTGTTTCAATACTCGTTTAACCGGTGAAATGTATCTTCAAACCAAACCGAAGTTCCTCTTGAAATCGTTGGATCGAACCTGCAGCACATCGAAGAAGCCGAGAATCACTCCAAAGCTGTCTATCCATGCCGTACCCCATCCACGAGACATTACATGCCCCATCCATGCGCCTTTTTCCGGCGCATGGGTGGGATACCACAAAACTCCACCAACCAGACCGTTCATGCACTTGACTACTTCTGTTACTCCTGCAGTTTCCCTCCCGCGCCCGTTACACTCTCCTCATGGCTCTTCGCCTCTACGCCGCCACCACCAGCCAGGGCAAACTCCGCGACTTCCGCACCGCCGCCCAGGCTCATTCGCTCGACATCGATCCGCTGCCCGAACCTGGATAACAATCTCCGCCCCCGAAGAGGACGGCGCCACCTTCGCCGCCAACGCCACCCTCAAAGCCGTCTATTACTCCCGCTTCGCTCCCCGGCGAGCTGGTCCTCGCCGACGACTCCGGCCTCGAAGTCGACGCGCTCGACGGCGCTCCCGGCGTCCGTTCCGCCCGTTTCGCCGCCGACTCCGGCCTCGTCGACTCCCCCGACGCCAACGACAATACCGACGTCTGGAACAACATGGTGCTGCTGCAGCGCCTCGCCGGCGTCCCGCATGCCAAGCGCACCGCCCGCTACCGCTGCGTCCTGGTGGCCGCCCGCGACGGCCAGCCTCTCCACACCGCCGAAGGCGCAGTCGAAGGCCTGATCCTCGAAGCCCCTCGCGGCACCGGCGGCTTCGGCTACGACCCGCTCTTCTATCTCCCCGCCCTCGACCGCACCATGGCCGAACTAGACCTCGAAACCAAGCACTCTCTCAGCCATCGCGGCCGCGCCATTGCCGCGCTTGCTGCCCATGCTTCAAGTCTGAACCTCCCACAAATCTCCACCAAAGGATCAAGAACGCGCGCGCGCCTTGACGAACGTGATGTAGAACACCAATAATGAATCAAAATCAGGCCACGCTTTTCCGTCCTGCATGGCGAAACCGCCGTACTTACCAGAAATCTGGACCCTTCAGCCTCTAGGAGCTGACAAATTCCATGGCCACTGCTCAACAACCTGCCGCGCCCACAGTCCGGCGCGGCGTTCCAGCCGCTGCGCGCCGGCCAGGGAACCTCCTTTCTCTGGCACAAGCTGCACTCGCTGCTGGGCATCATCCCCATCGGCGCCTTCCTCCTGGAGCACCTGCTCTCCAACTTCGAGGCCCTCAAAGGCCCCCTCGCCTACGGAGCCCAGGTCAAGTTCCTCAACAGCCTGCCCCTGGTCCGCGTCCTGGAGTGGGTCTTCATCTTTCTGCCCATCCTCTATCACGCCTTCTACGGCGTCTGGATCTGGCTGCGCGGCAAGTCCAACATCGTCTACTACCCCTGGGCCGGCAACTGGATGTACATCGCCCAGCGCTACACCGGCCTCATCGCCTTCGCCTACATCGCCCAGCACGTCTTCCGCCAGCGCTTCATGGGCGTCAGCCTGCCCGAGCATCCCTACGCCGCCTTCGCCAAGGTGCAGCAGGAGCTCGCCAACCCCTGGATGCTGGCCGTCTACATCATCGCCATGATCGCCATCTGCTGGCACTTCGCTTACGGCGTCTGGCTCTTCGCCGCCAAGTGGGGCATCACTCCCGGCGAAACCGCCCGCAAGCGCTTCGGCATATGTCTGCGCTGCCCTGGGCCTCGTGCTCGCAGTCATGGGCCTGGCCAGCATCTGGGCCTTCGTCGGCGGCAAGTACCCCAACGTACCTAGTGACTTAACTCCAGCCGTCTCCCGATTCATCAGCCCAGCTCACGTGGATTGCAGAACAAAACTGGATTGCACTTCAATAATGTTGTCATCCTGAGCGGAGTTGCGCGTCTTTGCGCCCAACGCAGTCGAAGGACCTGCGGTTGCTTTTGAAGCTATCAATCATAGCTAGTAAGACCGGTTCCGATCTCTGATCCCTGACCCCTGATCTCTGAAAGGTTCGTTCATGGCAGCACCCAGAATCATCGTGGTTGGCGGAGGCCTGGCCGGCCTCGCCGCGGTCATCAAGATCGCCGAAGCCGGCGGCACCGTCGACCTGTTTTCCATCGTCCCGGTCAAGCGTTCCCACTCGGTCTGCGCCCAGGGCGGCATCAACGCCGCCAAGAATCTGAAGGGCGAAGGCGACACCACCGACAAGCACTTCGACGACACCATCTACGGCGGCGACTTCCTCGCCAACCAGACCCCCGTCAAAGCCATGTGCGAGGCCGCGCCCGGCCATCATCGACCTGCTCGACCGCATGGGCGTGCCCTTCAATCGCACCCCCGAGGGCCTGCTCGACTTCCGCCGCTTCGGCGGCACGCTCTACAACCGCACCGCCTTCGCCGGCGCCACCACCGGCCAGCAGCTGCTCTACGCCCTCGACGAGCAGGTCCGCCGCTACGAAGCCGACAGGCAAGGTCAAGAAATACGAGGGCTGGGAGTTTCTCTCCGCCGTCCTCGACTCCAAAGGCGTCGCCCGCGGCATCACCGCCCTCGACCTGCGCACCATGGAGCTGCGCAGCTTCCCCGCCGACGCCATCATCCTCGCCACCGGCGGCATCGGCGCCATCTTCGGCAAGAGCACCAACTCCGTCGTCTGCACCGGCTCCGCCCAATCCGCCGTCTTCCAGCAGGGCGCCTACTACGCCAACGGCGAATTCATTCAGGTCCATCCCACCGCCATTCCCGGCGAAGACAAGCTGCGCCTCATGTCGGAGTCGGCCCGCGGCGAAGGCGGCCGCGTCTGGGTTCCGCGCACCCCCGGCGACAAGCGCCCCATCAAGCAGATCCCCGAGTCCGAGCGCTTCTACTTCCTCGAAGAGTGGTATCCCAAATACGGCAACCTCGTCCCCCGCGACATCGCCACCCGCGCCATTCACAAGGTCGTCTACGAAGACGGCCTCGGCATCGACGGCCAGCCCATGGTCTATCTCGACCTCACCCACATCGACCGCGCCACCCTCAACCGCAAGCTCGAAGGCATCCTCGAAATCTACGAGAAGTTCGTCGGCGACGATCCGCGCGACGTGCCCATGAAGATCTTCCCCGGCATGCACTACACCATGGGCGGCCTCTGGGTCGACTTCAACCAGATGACCAACATCCCCGGCATCTTCGCCGCCGGCGAGTGCGAGTACCAGTACCACGGCGCCAACCGCCTCGGCGCAAACTCGCTGGTCAGTTGCATCTTCGGCGGATTCAAGTCCGGCCCCAATGCTCTCAACTACGCCAAGAGCCTGCCCGCCGCCGAAGGCGACGGCGGTCACGCAGCCGAGCTCGCCCGCCAGGCCGAGATCAACGCCAGACTGATCAACAACGAAGGCACCGAGAATCCCTTCAAGCTGTGGCGCGAACTGGGCGAAACCATGACCAGAGCACGCCACCGTCATCCGCTACAACAAGGGCCTCAAAGCAGGCCGACGAAAAGATCGTCGAGCTGCTCGACCGCTACAAAAACGTCAACCTCAGCGACCGCAGCCAGTGGGCCAACACCAGCTTCGCCTTCGCCCGCCAGCTTGAAGAACATGCTCGAGCTCTCCCGCGCCGTGGTTCAGGGAGCGATCCTGCGCGACGAATCCCGCGGCGCGCACTACAAGCCCGACTTCCCCGACCGCAACGACGAGAAGTTTTTGAAGACCACCAAGGCCAGCTTCACCGGCTCGCCCGAAGGCCCGCGCTTCGAGTACGAAGAGGTCGATACGCAATACATCAAGCCGCGCCCGCGCAGCTACGGCGCAAGCCACTAGTGTTGAAAGGGCACGAGCGGGGAACCCACCCAGTGGTGGGTCGAGTGCCGCAAAATGACGAATGAAAGATTCAGGCTTTAGCCGTTGCATCAGCGCCCCGTAGGGGGCGCAATGAGAATGCCCAGGGTGAAACCTGGTACGAAATAAATTAGGACCGGCCCCATAGGGGCGCCTGAAAACCTCCTGAAGAGGAAACCATGGCAACCAAAACCGTACAATTCGAAATCAAGCGCCAGGCCAGCCCCGATGCTCCCGCCGTATGGGAGAGCTTCGAGCTCGAATGGCGTCCCGGCATGAACGTCATCTCCGCCATGATGGAGATCGCCGCCAACCCCGTCACCGCCGACGGCCGCCCCACCACGCCCATCACCTACGACTCCAATTGCCTCGAAGAAATCTGCGGCTCCTGCGCCATGCGCATCAACGGCAAAGCCCGCATGGCCTGCTCCGCGCTCGTCGACAATCTCGAACAGCCCATCCGCGTCGAGCCGCTCTCGAAGTTCCCCCTCGTCCGCGACCTCCAGGTCGACCGCTCCGTGCTCTTTGAAAACCTGATGGCCGTCAAAGCCTGGGTTCCCGTCGACGGCACCTACGATCTCGGCTCCGGCCCCCGCGTCTTCCCGCAGCAGCAGGAAGCCAACTACCCGCTCTCCAACTGCATCAGCTGCTGCTGCTGCATGGAAGTCTGCCCGCAGTTCAATGACGACACGGGCTTCGTCGGCGCGGCCACCATCGCCCAGGTCAAGCTCTTCAACAACCACCCCACCGGCAAAGTCTTCAAGGAAGACCGCCTCCGCGCCCTCGCCGGCGACGGCGGCATCCAGGAGTGCGGCTTCGCCCAGAACTGCGTCGAAGTCTGCCCCAAGCAGATTCCGCTCACCAACGCCATCTCCGACGTCAGCCGCGACGTACTCATCCAGAAAGCCAAAGACTTGTTGCGCAGCTAGCATTTTGACTCTGAAGTTAGTTACAAAATAAAGCTTGTCATCCTGAGCGCAGCGAGTCGAAGGACCTGCGGTTGCCTCTTTCTCGTTATTCAACAATCTTCAGAGACGCTCGTCGACTTCCCTGGTCATCCACTGGAGTTGTCCACCGCAAAAAACGATGAACCCACCTCCGTCATACAGCCGCTAACCTGCCAACCCGCGCAAGCGGGGCGAACTTGCCGCATTTTTCTAAACCTATCGATCTTGCAGACAATTACCTCTCCTTGGCGCACAATGTACTCAGGTAGCAGAGGTCCAGCAAATGTCATGCGCAGAATCAACTCGAGAGGCAAAAAGCAGGCTGATTACCCCGTTCCAAAACGTCGGAAATCCGCCCGGTTTATACCCCCATACCAATGTGCCCACCCCCCCGGGGTCCGATTCTCCTCTTGTTCGCCTTTTTGATCGCGCAAGTGATTGGATATAAACGATAACAGCTACAAATAAAACGGATAAAATCAGCCCGTTTTACGGCCTTTTTCGTTGATTTTTGGCCCAAATAGCCCTGAAAATGCCAAAATCGGGCATGAAACCAGCGCCCCCGGAACCTGCTTGGGGCAAACCCGGGGGCGCCTCAATTGCCTTTTACTTCCCGCTACCCGGCCCCCACTGCAGCCGAAGCCCAACGCGGAAGTTCATCGGCAGGTTGGGGTAGCCGATGGGCGCAATGTGCTGCTCGCCCAAAATGTTCTCATCCTGGACATAGAGGCTCATCCACTTGAGCAGTTGATAACTTCCTCCAGCGTCCAGCTTGGCGTAACCATGATCAAGATTCCGGTTCGGCAACAGCAAACTATTGCCGCCGCTAAGATCTTCACCGCCCAGAAAATCCGAATCGTCCGAACGACCGGCAAATGAGGAAGTAAAAATTGCTGTCAGTCCTTTGATCCCATAGGTTGCCGTAAAGAAGCCCGTGTGCGGCGGCCGACGAAACGGCCGCGCACCGACGAGCGGCGAATCCGCACCGATGGGAATGCCGTCATAAGTCGGGATCGGCCCCAGCAACCCCAGGTCGGTATTGGCGAACGAGCGTTGTATCACCGCATCCAGGTAGGTATAACCACCGCGCATGAAGAGATTGCGGTCCAATGCCGCCCTCAACCGTAGTCTCCACGCCCATGGCCCGGAACGCCTCCGTATTGAGGCTCAGCTCATACGCGTCGTTCTCTACCAACTGCAACTCCAGTGCGGTTTGCTGTGCTGGCGTCAGATTGGGCAACAGATATGGAACCAGATCGTAGCCAACATAATCAACCTGGCGGCCGAACTCGTTATGGAAAAAGCTGCTGCGGAAAATAATATGTTGGCTTAGAAACGCCTGCTCCACTCCGCCCTCGTAAGTGCGCGCCTCGGGCGGGGCTATGGGTGTGATATGAAATTCCTGAATGGTGGGCAAGCCGCCAGTAGGTGCATTGAGAATAAAGTTGTACAGCGAATAGAACTGGTCGGTCAGGGATGGCTCACGAACCGCATCGCCGAAGTTGAACAGAATGCGCGTGCCACTGAAGACTCCCCTGCGCGGCTTAAGCACATAGCCTGAAAGCCCTACGCGCGGCTCCAGCTGCGTGCCGCCAATCGTGAAATGCTCCACGCTGCCGCCCATTGTATAGAAAAAGCGGTTCTTGTAGTCCCCGTGCACCGACGCAAGATAATATTCGTTGTTCCGCTGCACCGGCGGATAGGTCACGCTGGGCGGTTCGGCCCCGCGTTCGTCTTCGTAACTGAAACCGAACAGCGCGGCAAAGTGCGGAGTAACCTTGTAATCGCCCTGGTACATAAACGCATCGCGGTTTGAAACCAGTTGGTACCCTTGCGGATAAGGATCGTACGTTCCCGGATAGTCGAGAATCGCCTGCCCACTCACCGAGTACCCATTCGCTCCGGTAATGGTCACCGGATCGCCGTAGTATGCCTGATCTCCATAGATGTCGTAAGTAAGCAATTCTCCTGAAGGCTGCCACAGGTGATATTGCTCCCGCTTGCGCGTCAGCCCGTAACGAAAGCTGTTGTGAAAGTCCGGCATGGTCTGGTTGTCAACCGACGCGCTCATGTAAATATCCTGGTCCTTTTGCGTAGCCACGTCGGCAACGTGATGGAAGTCCCAGGCATTCGGAACGCCGCTCGCGTCTGCTCCATAATGCAAGGTCGCGCGAACCTGCGTATTCCCGCTCGGCGCCCAGCCCAAGTTGGCCGCCGTCGTGGCCACATGGTACTCGTCGTTGGGCAGCGCATTGCTGGTTTGCAGCCAGCTGAAAGCGCCTAGGTAATCGACTTTGTTGTGCGCGCCCGCAATTTCGAACTCCTCGCGCGAGGTGTGGAAGTTCCCCGCATCGCCCTGAAACATTAGCGAAGGAAAGCTGGGTGGTCCCGTGCGGAGTGGTCAGGCTCACCACGCCACTCTCCGCATCCGCGCCATACAAGTTTGAATTGGGCCCGCGATAGACTTCCGCTCTCTCGACGGCTGTCGTCGAAAGCGGCCCGAAGTCGAATCGCCCGCCCAGGTCACCCACGCTCACCCCGTCGATCAGAATCTTGTTGTCGTCTGAATCGCCGCCGCGCACAAACAACGAAGTCTGCCCGCCACGCTGGCCGACCTGCGTCACAACCGTGCCCGGCATCAGCCGCATCAAGCTCACCAGGTCTTCGCGCTGAGCCAGGTCCACCGGTCCAATCACATCGGTGGCGGAGCTGGTTTGCGGTTGCGGCGTGGGCGTTCCGGTTGCGGTCACCACAATCGACTCGCGCACCCACTCCGGTTCCATCACCACGGTGCGCTCAATGTTATCCAGCCGCCCGGCATAGAACCCCGGCGTCTCAATCTGCCGGAAGCTCTTGGCCGAGACCACCAGGTAGAACCGCCCCTGCACCCCGGTCAGAATCTGAAAACTCCCGTCCGCCGTAGAAATAGCGGTGGCAACAACCTTCCCTTTCGAGATCAGCGCAACGTTGGCGCCCGTGATCTTGGCGCCCCGGGCATCGGTCACAATGCCGCGAATCGACGCAGCCCGGCAGTTGGTCGCGGCAAACGTAAGTAGAATGATTGAGAATATGCAGCACAGGACGCGACTCAGGCGAGTGCGCGGAGATGTGGAAACTGGCATGAAGACTCCTTCGTCCCCCTCGGAACGCAAGCGGTTTTGAAGCGCCAAGGACCGGTCTCCTGACTTGCGCCTCCTCCAGCCACCTTCCCAAAGACAAGCTCTAATGGCTTGCCTCCAGTGGTTTCCTCGGATCTTCCGCTCTGCGCGGATCAACCCTGGCTGAAATCCTGCCTTCATCCGATAACCCAACGACGGGTACCGGGGCAGGGGCGCTCACAGTTGCGGGGCAGTGGCGGACTTTCACCGCCTTCCCGTGCATCCTGACGATTGCTGTGGTAAATTGGGCTGCCCCTCGATGGAGCAGCAGGAACGTCATGGAACGGCTTTCCATGACCACATCATTTTATATCCGCGCAGGGGTGTGAAGTCAAAAGACACGCCAGGCAAGGCTCACGAATGAGCTGAATGAAGGGAGTGCTAAAAAGGAAGGAGTGGTGCAGAAAGGTGCGGCGAAGAAAGGAGTGGTGACCCCGGGAAGACTCGAACTTCCGACACGCAGTTTAGGAAACTGCTGCTCTATCCACCTGAGCTACGGGGCCATATTTAGAGTCGCCGTATAGGATATATTTTCTACCACCGGCTCACTTACTATATCTCAATTATCGTGCCGCGTGTTTCACGATTTCAAGCACGTTCTCGATCACGTAATCGATTTGCGTCCCGGTCATTCCTGGAAAAATCGGTAGCGATAAATACCGCTTGTATTCCCTGCTCGCAACCGGGAAATCTTCCGCCTTGTACCCGTATGCATTCCTGTAATAAGGATGCATATGCAAGGGGATGAAGTGCACGCTGGTTCCAATCCCGCGCTCCTTCAGCTTCTCAATCATCTCGGCGCGATTGATGGTCAGCAACTCCAGATTGAGCCGTAAAATATACAAGTGCCAGGCTGACTCGCAATGAGCGCCAACCGTTGGAACTTCAAGCGCCCGTTCCGCGGCAAAAGCTTTGTTATACCGCGATGCAATCTCCGCGCGCTCTACATTCATCGCATCGCACCTTCCCAACTGCACGATCCCAATCGCGGACTGAATATCTGTTGGATTGTACTTATAACCCGAATCCACGACCTCGTAGCGCCAGGTTCCCTCCGCGCTGTACCGTTTCCACGCGTCCTGGCTAATGCCGTGGAGCCTCATCACGCGCATGCGGGCGGCGAAGCCGTCATTATCCGTGGTCACCATTCCGCCCTCTCCAGTCGTGATGGGCTTGGTGGCATAGAAGCTGAAAACCGTCTGTTCGCCGATGGCACCCACGCGAAGGCCGCGGTAAGAAGCTGGCAGTGAGTGAGCCGCATCTTCAATCACGCGCAACCTATGGCGCTTAGCCAGATCGTCAATCGCTTTCATCTCGCATGGATGACCGCCGAGATGCACGGGAATAATCGCACGGGTTCGCGGAGTAATTCGCCGCTCCGCATCGGCCGGGTCGATGCACAGGCTCGCGGCATCCACGTCCACCAGAACCGGCTTCGCTTTGAAGTAAACCACCACTTCCGCGCTGGCGGTAAATGTCGTTGTCGGCACCAGCACCTCGTCCCCTTGCTTGAGGCCGATCGCATCCAGCGCCAGATGCAGCCCCGCGGTTCCTGAGCAAACGCTTATTGCATGTTTTGCGCCCACATACGCCGCGAACTTCTCCTCAAATTCAATCGTGCGCGAGCCCATGGTGATCCAACCCGAACGCACCACATCGGCCGCCGCCAGCGCCTCCTGCTCACCAACCGCTGCCTTATGAAAGGGAACAATCTGCTCTGTAACTTCGCTCATCCCGAAACTTACCGTCTTTCGTGACTCTAGATTTTGTATTGAAAACCAGCATTACTGAATTCAGTGGCCCAACTAGTGACTCAGCGCAAGAACTTATAAAACAATATTTCATAAAGTCAGAAGAGTCTATCGCCCCATGTTCGAGATTGTTTCGTTGAGAGCGGCAACCGAATTCAATCGGGTAATATCCCGCGACTGGAAACGAATTCCAAGATTCTGTTCTATCTCGAGAATCAGACGCAGGTGCGCAAGAGAATCCCATGACGGTGTATTCTCCTGGCTGGTTTCCAGCGTCACGGCTTCAGGTTTGATGTTAAGAATTGAGCTTACAGCGCCTACCAAAACTTTGTTCATCGCGCGGCCATCCTCTCTTGGTCTACGATTTCGAACCATTCAGGCACTGCTATTGATCTCTGTCCGAGATCGAGGGCCCACCTGGTTCGTTTCTCGTTGCTGTCTTTCAGCGTAAAACCAAGCTTATCGTATAGATTAGCAACAATCCCATTCTTCGCGGTTGGAATGTATTCTCCCATAATGCCGGTCGCGCCCAGTTCCCTGATTTCGCGCACTGCCCAGCCCAGAAATGCTTCCTCCACAGTGCGCCCAATGACCCGGCAACTCAGAAGAAAAGTATCGATGCTCCAATGCTCCTCGCTCTCTCTGCGCAGGATAAGCACGCCGACGATGCCGTTAGGACCAAAGCGGTCCTCCAACTTGAGCCAGTAGATGCGGTATCCTTCATTCGCAGAGATCGCTGCAAGCTCAGGTTCCGTGTACCGCCGGGTCGTCAAATTGAACTGGTTTGTCTTCTGCGTCAGTTCAGTCACTCGTGGTAATGTCTCGAGGTCCGCCCCGCCGATCGTAATTTTCATCTGCAGCGAGCGGAAGAAATCTTCGAGATTCCCAGCGCTCTCCGCCAGCCGCTCCCGTTCGGCCTGCGCATGATACATCTCTCCGCGGCGACGGTCGTCTCCACTGATATCGAATTTCAAAAAATATTCGCCTGCAACACGGCCCAACGCCCGCTTCGACTCGCATGGGTCCTGCGGCCATTCTGGAACAGCAACCTCCGGGATCGCTTCGCGCACACGCTGGCGTTCCACCGGGCTATCATCAATAAAGACCAGGCTGTCGGCTCCAATATTCAACCGGCGCGCGATCTCGCAAATATTCTCAGCCTTGTCGTTCCAGTTAATTTCAACCGCCGCAAAATGCCCCTCGCGGAGAACCATCGCCGGATGTTTGCGAATCACCTCGTACGCGTCCTCAGGATTGTTCTTGCTGCAAATCGCCAGCAGAATCCCCTTTTGCCGCAGGTTCAGCAACTCGCGCTGCAAATCGACGAACGCTAATCCAATGCCTTCATGGCCAAGCTGGATTCCCGTCATCCCGTCTTCACCGATGACCCCTCCCCATAGCGTGTTATCAAGGTCCAGCACGATGCACTTGCGAACAGTTCCCCACCGTGCCGCAATAAAATTTGCATACTCTGACGCAAGCTTCCCGTGTGCATACGCGCTCAAGGGAATGCGCCCCAGATACCAGAGTCGAGGATCATGCCAGCGCTCGGCGCCGGCTTCCATCACCAGGGCTTCAACATCCACAACCACCACATGGGCAGTGTTGCGTGCAAGTTCACGCAAGCCCGCGTTATACGAAGCTACAATCTGACGAAATGAAAAGCCGGAGTTGTACTCAAGACCGTGATAGGTTCCACCAAGGTCCGCATAAAATAGCGTATTCAAAAAAACTGTTGCCGAAGGTAGCCGTGCAGCGATGGTCCCCACTAATGCGGCAACATCCGCTCGCGCAGCCTCCACCATTGCCGGAATATCCTCGATCGAATGGTTATAGGGATTCGCAAGACAGCCGGCAAACAGATCAGCGGCGTCCAGATGCAGCAGAATAGCTTCCGCCTTCTCCTGGTAGAGTCCCGAAGAAGGATCGAGAATCGCCTGCCGATACTGATTAAATCCTGGATTCCATATCGTTGCATCGAATCCCTTTTCCAGGAGGCACGCGGTCAGGGGCTTCTCCAGCAAATCCAGATTGGAACCGGCCAGCAGCGCAAGGCGCAGCGCAGGTTTTTGCCCCTCCGTCCTCATGATGAACTCTTTTCCACGAATTCGGTTACGCCTATCTCTCTCAGAATCACAAACGCGATACGGCGTTCATGGAATGCGGTTGCGGGAACCGGTCCGGAGATGACGATTCCCCCTTTTTGCCTCACGTCCCTCAGCGTCCCCTCCAGATCGTCCACCTCATAACAAAGATGAGCCAGCCCTCCTCCTTTACTCAGATGGGCCGCGACGGGGGAATCGTCGCCCACCGGCTCAATCAATTCGATTGAAAGGCTGTTCCCATCCTGCGCCCAGAATTGAACTATTACCCGCTGAAGAGGATCATGCACAGCCGGCCCGAGAGCGTGCATCCCCAACTGCTCCGCGTAGACTGCACCCGACTCCTTGACGCTGCGGACTACTACGCCAATGTGGTGCAGTTTCACTCCATTCCCTCCTCAGGCTTGCGAACCATAATCACTCGCGCGGGCGCTCCAAAAACTGTGGAATACGGCGGCACATCGTTAGTGACCACCGACCCGGCTCCAACCATGCTCCATGCTCCCACCTTCACATCCGGAAGAATAATTGCGCCGGAACCAATGAATGCTCCCTTCTCAATCTTCACCCTGCCGTTAATGCACACTCCGGGAGAAAGAAAGCAGCATTCTCCCACCTCGCTCTCGTGCGCAACCACAACCCTGAAACTGACCAGACTTTGCGCTCCGATGCGGGCGCCGGCACCCAGGATAACTCCCTCCTGCAAGATGCATCCTTCCCCGACTTCAACGTAAGCTGTATCCACCGCTGGATGAATCGCCGTGTAAGGTCGGGCGCCAAACTCCTGTAGTTTGCGCCACACTTTCCAGCGAGTATTCGTCGTGCGAGCAACGTTGTTGATCACCCAGCAGCCTGCGTAAGTGCTCTGCAATAGATCGCTGCCGCCCAGAACCTGCAACCCCATGAATGTAGCGCCATGACGCATCCGGTCATCATCGAGAAACCCCAGCAGATTAACGTCGTTCTTACCCATCGCTTTTCGGGCATCCAGCAACTTCAGGATCTCAGGACCCGTTGACCCGAGAATGACAACTCGCTTCATATTGGCTTCGTTCGGCACTATGCAGCAACCCCGCGATTCTTCTCCGGCTTTTCGTTGTAGATTCCGTGGCCCAACATCACCAGCGGAATCGTATACAGGATGATCCGTATGTCCATCCAGAAGCTCTGATTCCGGACGTACTCGATATCGAGATCGCGCCGCCGCTCCCATGCAAGGCTATTACGTCCATGTATCTGCGCCCAGCCGGTGATGCCCGGTTTCACTTTCAGCCGCTGATGATCATCTGCTCGATAGTGGTTCAATGCATCGGGAATATCCGGGCGTGGGCCGATCAGGCTCATTTCTCCACGAACTACATTGATCAACTGCGGCAACTCATCCAGGCTCGTTCTGCGCAGCCAGCGGCCGGCCCGCGTAACTCGAGGATCGTCTTGTGCATTAAATGTGGAGCCATCCGGATTGCGAAGGTCGGCCGCGTTCCTGTACATACTGCGAAACTTCAGCATTCTGAAAGGCTTTCCGTTCAACCCGAGGCGATCATGGGTAAAAGTGACCGGGCCGCCCGAATCCAGCCACACTGCGATTGCGCACAGCAGCATCACGGGAGAAGCAAGGGCCAGTGCCAGCGCGCCGCCGGCCAGATCGAAAGCTCTTTTCACCACACACTCACCCTTGACCGCGTAGAACGCGCCGCATTCTTATTCTGCAACTTTGACAGCCATTTCCACAATCTCGACAAGCCTGGACAGGTTTGAATCTCGCGAATGATTTTTGAACGCATATTCTCTGCCTGCCGAACCCATATGATTCAAACTTTCCGCGGATTGCTTGCTCGCCGCAAGAATCGCCTCCGCCATCAACTCCGCGGAATCAGGACTGACAACCCAGCCTGCACCGCTTTCAATAATTGCCGTCGCAGTATCTGACTCCGGCAACACCGCGGCAATTACTGGGCGCCCCGAAAGAAGATAAGTTATCAGTTTCGATGGAATGGAATTGAGAGATTGCCTGCCTTTTGTGGGCAGCAAAAGCACATCCGCCATCTTGATCACCGGTCCGGTTTCCTCGGTCCTCCACGGCGAGTGAATAACTACGCGATCGAGAACTTGCCGCTCAGCCTCATCCCGGCACGCACAAAGATTCGCACCTTCACCGGCAATCACCAGATAAATTTGCGGTCGGTCCTTCAGTTTCGCCATAGCTCCTACAAGCAACTCAGCGTTGGACGCAACCCCCACATTTCCCGCGTAAACCGCCACAAAAGCATCCTCGGGAATTCCCAGCTTTCGCCGGAAAGCCAACACTGTGGAAAGATCCGCATCAGCTATTTCGTCGCCGCTCCAATTCGGAATCACATGAACCTTATCCGCCGGAACGCCGCGATCATTCACATAAACCTTGTGAAACGCCGGCGATATAACGAGAACGTGTTGAGACGAACGCGCAATCATTTGATCGAATTGGCGAAGGAGACGATAAACCCAATTCCGTCTGGTAAAGCGGCGCTGCGAATCCAAAGATTCCGGGTAGACGTCCTGCACCCTCAATACAAACGGAACCCGGCGGAGCCCAGCCACCATCGCCAGGATGCCGGTTGCAAAAATCGGCCAGGTGCTCGAAAAAATCACATTAGGACGCCGTCCGAAGAATATCCGCACTCCCGATGTGATCCCGAAGGAGAGATTCCAGGCAAAGCGGCTGATTAGAGTGGAGCTTCGGGAAAACGTGCCGAAGCAATGCGTCAACGTGTATCCAGCACCAGTGATCGCCGTCGTGTACAGAGTCCGCCTATAGCCATCAAACAATCTACCCTTGGGGTGGCTCGGAAAGGGAGCGTAAACATGCACCTCGTGGCCGCGCCTCACTAGCTCTTCGGCGGTTTGCGCATTCGTCTGTGACGAAAAAGTATGCTCCGGTGGAAACACAGAACTGACCAATACAACCTTCATGCCATCTCACCAGCCAATTTGCGTCTCCCACATACTCTTCAGAATCGGAACTCGCCTCACCCGTTTTCAATCTCGCGAACGACTCCTTCCGCTCCGCGCTCTCTCAACTGATACTGGTCGGCGATCCATGTATATGTCTTTTTGAGTCCTTCACGGAGGCTGATGCTCGGCTCCCATTCCAGATACTGCTTAATCAGGGTGTTATCGCTGTTGCGGCCGTTTACGCCTTTGGGTGCTCCCGGCTCGTAGATGCGCCTCAGCTTGATGCCAGCGATCTCCTCAACAATATCAACCAGTTGATTGATGCTGACCGCTTCGCTCGATCCCAGATTGATAGGTTCCAGAATCTCGGAATGAGTAATCAGCCCAATGCCTTTGATGCAGTCGTCGATGTACATAAAGGAGCGCGTTTGGTGCCCGGTGCCCCAGATCGGGATTTCGTGTTTTCCATTCAGCTTGGCCTCAATCACTTTGCGGCAAATCGCTGCTGGAGCCTTCTCGCGGCCGCCAAACCATGTTCCCCAGGGACCGTACACGTTGTGAAAGCGAGCCACGCGCACATGCAGGCCGAAGTCCTCCATGAAATGCCGGCACATCCGTTCAGAAAAAAGCTTTTCCCAGCCATAGCCGTCTTCTGCCAGAGCGGGATAGGCATCCGATTCCTTCAGGGCCGGCGCAATAAATCTGTCCCCTTCATCGGGCGTGTGCTGCAGGTCGCCGTTATAAACGCAGGCCGATGAGGAATAGAAGTATCGTTCAACTCCAAATTTTCGCGCTGCCATCAGCATGTGAGTATTAATAAGTACTGAGAGCATGCAAAGAGCTTTGTTCTTTTCGATAAATCCCATCCCGCCCATATTCGCGGCCAGATTATAAACTTCGGTCGCACCCTTTGCCGCAACCTCGCAGTTCTCTTTGCTGTTCAGGTCGAGCGAGAGGTTCTCGACATCGTCGAATTTCTGATACCAGTGCTCCAGCGGTTTCACGTCAATCGCTCGGATCTGCCCGTTTCCCTGTTGTCTAAGGGCGGCTATCAGATTACCGCCGATGAAACCACCAGCGCCTGTTACGACTGTTAATTTGTCCTTCATGTCGGCTTCCTTCCCGTTAACTTACACATTAACTGGTAACTTGATAGGCTCGAACTTCCCTGGAAGAAGCCAACTTCGGCCTCCCAAGAGTCAAATAATTCGCGGACTACTCACTTATGAATCTCATTACGACCCATGCAACTCCAACGCCGCATACCTGAACATTTTGCGGTTCTCATCGATAATGGAAGGATCGGATGAGGCTTGATTTCCGTATTCGGCTGCCCGTGCCTCAAGTCCTGCATACCATTCTCCATCGGCATCCACGCACTGCTGCAATATAGCGCGGAATCGGTCCTCATCCTCGAGCGGTACATCCCAACCCACACCCTTCTCCTGCAAATTGCGCCACGGCGTTCGATCACTGATCAGCACCGGACATCCAGCGCACAGTGCCTCGCAAGTTACATGAGAATAGTTTTCGCCCAGAGATGGCAACAAAAACAGGTCGTGCTGGGCAAACACTTCCCCTATCCGCTCATGCTCTATCATTCCCATATATTGTACCCGAACGTTTGGTGGAAGCGCGGCGATTGCCACCTTGCACTCATTCCAGTACTCGATATTTCCTACCGGGCCATAAATATCGAAAGCGACTTCACCCGACAAGCCCTCCATCATCCTGAGAGCGAACAATAAGTTCTTCTCCGGCGAGATCCGCGAAATAAACACGCTCCTAAGCTGGCCTATGCGCTTACGCGGCTTCTCGACTCTTTCGTGTTCCAGCGTCAATTGCATATTCTTCGCAACAACGATAATTCCAGTCCTGCTTTTCCGGTATGCATCCGAGCCGCCGGGCATCAAGTTCGCACTCTCGATAACAGTGAGATCTCCCATTGATCGGCGTATATCGGCTTCTTCATACTTCGAGGACGCATTCCAGATGATGCCCTTGAAGAACCCAAGCCAGGTGGACAGCTTGATATAAATAAATTTCCTTTTGCTTTTCAGGCTGAGCGAGCCTCGTGAGAACTCTCCTCGCGGCGACAAAACAATCGGCCTTCGCGGCAAAAATCCCATCCTCCTGCAAAGCAAAGGAAGCATCGAATATATCCTCGGCAAAATGCCATTTATGTAAAGAACGTCGTAGTTCTCCTGCCGCAGGGCTCTGATCAGCATCCAGGCGCCGGCCGGCCCTGGCGGAATCCTCAGCACCTTGGCTGCGCCATACTCGTGCCAGCGCCCGATCGGCTCGTTTGAGAATGGTTGCTTATCCCCCAGATCGCGATCCCCGCAAACAATCTTGAAGTTAAACTCATCCTTCAGCCCCTCAACTAACCCCGCGACACTTTGAATTGGCCCTCCCGCCTTATAACCGGGCAGATAATAGGGCATAAGAATAAATATTGTCCTCTTCCCGTTCCCAAGGTTCGCGCCGGGATGGAGCTGGCCGTTCTTTCTCACCGTCTAACTCTCCTTGATCGGTTCAATCTATCCTCATTGAGTAGAATTCTAACCACCGGCAACATGAGATAGGTTTTACGGAATACGACAAACTCTCGACTGTACACTCAATACCAGGGTGGAGTCGGGTGCTATCCACCGTCACGCACGTACTCTATAACCTCCAGGAGGTAATGCGCCATGGTTCGCGCAACAATCCCGCCACGCCGCAATTGTCGCTGCATACAACTGGAACACCGCACATGAGGGCCTCGTTTACAACCAGGCTAAGATGAACATCCCTTCTATGCCGCACAATAATGAGCAACTGTCGTCGATTCAGACCGCGATCGTTTCGTACCTCTTCCTGGTCACTAACACTCATTTAAGTGAGCGGGAAATGCATAAGCAGGCTGTACTACCCCGCAATGTCGGTGTGGTCAGCGGAAAGAACGGTCATCCACCGCTTGTAGGCGTTAGCGCTCATTGGGGCTCTGTGCGTACTGTGCAGCACGAGCTCCGCCAATCCGGAAACAATCCCCGCGACAGTGCCTGCTAAATCAATGCGCTTTCGCAGGGATAGATAGACGAGACCCAGAATTGCTCTTGACAGCCTTCCAATTAAAGCCGGTTTTGGCGCGTTGAGAAACCATATGAGGATCGTGTTCCGCGCAAAATAAAAGGCGCCCATTCTTGACCAGCGGTCCCCGGGGGCAACGCGATGAAGTACCCGGATGGCCGGCCAAAGAACAATCCTCTGCCCTGAAGAGAATACCCTAAGAGCGAAGTCTCGCTCTTCGCACATGAAATACAAATAGTCGCGATATCCTTCCAACTGCCGAAAAGTCGCAACTCGCAGCATGTGTCCGCCCCCCATGAACCCGGCTACATCGTAGGGCGCTCGCCGGTCTGCATCTGCCCATTTCTCCTCGCGTGTATCTGCCGTCGCAACCGAAAAGGCAATGACTGCTATCGATAAATCTTCGTCACACATGCGAACGGAATGTTCAAGTCCGTCTATGTTGACAAAGCAGGCGTCATCGTCAAGACTTATAAGATACTCTGTATCGCACAATGCGGCTATACGGTTCCGCTCCACAACCAGTCCAAGTGAGTGTTCTTCCCGGAGTATCCAACAGTTTTTGAGGCCTTCACAAACATTGTGCGCCATGGCCTCTGAGGAGCCATCGTCAATGATAATCACCTTCACCGCTTGCAGGCCATGACGAATTAATTGATGGATTGTTGTTTCAAGCTCTGTCCAGCGATTGCGCGTTGTAATCCCAATTGTAACCTTCCCAATCAAGAACTCGAGGCTTGAGCTGGGCACAACATTCGTAGATTCAGACGACCGAGCTATATTAGGCTCCATTGACCCTTATTCTCCATGTGGTGATACTGCTTATGTTGTCCGTTCGCTCCACGCTCTAATACGGAACTGGCACCCTTCCATTTCACACCACTCTGGCTCTCACTGCTTAACAGCAAAGAGAAGCTCTGTCAGTCAGTTTGGAAAGTAGCGCGCGGAATACCAGAATCTTCCATAGCAAGAGAATTATCACTGCCAGGTATTGATCTCTAAAATAGAGGATTGCTCTGTGTCCGCTCTTCATCTTGTTTCTGATCCTTGCCCCCACCGCATCGAGGTAAAGCCTCTCGATGCCGACGATAAGTTTCCTGTTGTAATAGTCGCTCGCAATTACGCAGCTTCCTTTTACTCTAGAAAACTCTGGAGTCAACTGCATACTGGTTTTGCTCTTGCGATACTTCATAACAATTAAATCGACATATCGCAGTTTGCCCAGCGCGGCCAGTCTAATGAATATATATCGATCCTCGAAATGTAAACCACGGGGTAGAGTTCCTATACTCCCGTTTTCAAGAATCGCTTTTCTTCTAAGCAACAGCGACGGCCCCGGCGATCCCCAATGCTTCAGGAGGGCGGCTGTCAATAACCCGCAAACCGTTAACTTCTCAGCCAGGGCGTTAGAGATGCGCCGTTCTTGCAGAAGTTCCCCGGAATCTGAGATCAATTGCGAGTTTCCGAGGACGGCGTCAATCGTTTCATCCTCTTGCAGAACTCGCAATCTATCGGTTACTGAAGAATCGACAAATACGTCGTCCGATGCGATGTATGCCAAGTAGGCGCCTTGAGCGTTATTGAACAAAAACTGTAAATTTTCGACGATCCCTACGTTCCTCTCCTGCTTGACGACCAGAGTGCGTTCAAACCTATCAGCGTTCTGCCGTACCCATTGTTCCGTCAGCGCAAACGTGCTATCAGATGAGCAATCGTCGCTTACAATGAGTTCCAGTCTTTCATAGTTCAGATTCCTAATAGATTCCAAACATTCAACAACGTATTTTTCATGGTTGTAGGATGGGACAAGAACAGAAACCAGCGGATCAGACCCTTCTTCTTTATCTTTGATGGCATCCTTGTGCATGTTTAGACGCTTCCTCCACCAGTTATCCGCTGTGCCATTGCTCCCAGTCGTCCGACTGGTCCACCCAGGTTGCTCATGCGCGTTATCCGCCCAAGCGAAAATACCGCGAACATAATTGCGGCAAAGCATCCGAACAACACTCCCCATCGCGTGAGTGAAACCATGATGTATACGCCGGCGCATAAGACAAACGCTGTGGCGGACAGGACGAGAACAGACCTGGACCAGTGGAATCCGATGCGCCTGCGTGCCAGCCAATACATCAAGGGAAGGTAGAACACGTAAGTCACAAGATAAGCAATACCAGTAATCTGTAACCCAAGAATAGGCGTCAATCCTGTGATAAGACCCCCTAACAGGATCCATGCAGCAGTTTCAGTTACAAAGAAAGTTTTTCCATCGCCCGCAGCCAAAATCAAGAAACCCAACGGCCAGGCAGTGACTTTGAGAATATCACCCAGTAACTGCCAGCGCAAAATCTCTATTGCTGGTGTGAACGAGGCCGCATAGAGCAGGTGAATCACCCACGGCGTCAGCGACATCATGGCGATGAACACAGGCGCGCTCAGCAGGGTGGCGATCTCGGTTTGTTCGTTGACCAGCCTCCCGGCTGCGATGGGATCATGGAATACACCGGTCAGCCTGGGATAGTAGTCTGTCCCCATGGCCCCAAGGACAAAGGTTACGTAATACATTGAGATTGTCCACGCGGCCTGATATTGGCCAAGTGACTGCGCGCCCAGAACTCTGGCCAGATCGATCCTGATCCAAAGTAACGCGAATTGTTGAACAAGCCCCGCTCCCACCATTGCTACACCAAGGCGAAAGAGCATCTTCCATTCGCACGTCAACTCCGCTAGAGCAACGCTCTGCGTTCCAATTTTCGGCAGTCTCGATACGTAAACGTGGCCGAGTACAAAACCCGCCAGAGGGACGACCAGTATATAAGCAACTAACCCGGCGTTGCCCCACCGCCATAGAATGCCGATGCCGACTGCAGTACTGATCGCCGATCCAAAAACATTGAGACGTGCAATATCGCCAATGCGGCGCATGCCTTGGATCAACGCTGACTGCGATGCTCCGGCAACCGAGAGCGCCACGCCGAGCGAAAGCCACCCGACCGCGCCCGAGTAAGAGGCGTCGCCCAGTGCATACACGGCCAGAATTGACCGCAGAGACCACACAACCAGACCGCCGGCACCGGCGAGGAACATAGTTCCCCAGAACAAGCCGCGCCGCGCCACCGTGATCGCGCGAGCATCGTCCTTACTGCAGGCCTCCGCAATCTGGCGCGTTCCTACAGGGCCCAGGCCCATGGTGGCAACTGTGGATGCGGTCCCCATGAGCCCGGTGTACAGGCTGGCCAGGCCCACGCCCGTCGGCCCAAGCAGCACAGCCAAAACTTTAGTGCGCAAGACACCAATTGCGAGATTGATGAACGACGCGCCTCCAATGATGGAAGTACTTCTCAATATGCGATGGTAGGATGCTGTAGCTTCGGTCATCCGTGGGCCGCTGTCTTTAGCGCTAAAATCGTTGCCGTTACGTCCGCATCATCCAAATGTGGTCCCATGGGCAAGCTGAGCAGGCGATTGGCCATGCCCTCCGCAATGGGAAACCGGCCTGCGGCATAACCAGCATCCCGATACGCCTCTTGCAGATGCGGCGGAATCGGGTAATGTATCTGCGTCCCAATGCCAGCTTCCAGCAGAGCTTTTTGCAATTTATTCCGCTTTGCATGTTGCACTACATAAAGGTGCCATACGGGTTCAGCCCACTCCGGCACGTGAGGCAGAACCAACCCCGCATCCACCAGCTCCGTTGTGTAGCGCGCGGCAATTGCAATCCGGCGGACATTCCATTCGTCCAGATGCTTAAGCTTCACCCGCAAGACTGCAGCTTGTACTGGGTCCAGACGGCTATTGCAGCCCTTAACTTCATTCACATACTTCACTCTTGAGCCATAATTGCGCAATACGCGAACTCGGTCGGCAAGTTCCAGGTCATTTGTTGTCACGGCACCGGCATCGCCCAGCGCGCCCAGGTTCTTGCTGGGATAGAAGCTCCACGCCACAACATCTCCATGGCTGCCGATCCGTTTGCTTTTGTAGCGAGCGCCATGCGCTTGCGCAGCATCTTCCAGGACACGCAGTCCATGCTTGCGCGCCACAGCGAGAATCGGGTCCAGATCCGCTGGCTGCCCATATAGATGTACTGGCAGAATGGCCTTCGTGCGCGGCGTAATAGACTCCTCGATCTTGTCTGGATCGAGGTTGTAGGTTGACTCTATTGGCTCGACCGGAATCGGAGTCGCTCCGGACTGACTCACTGCCAGCCAGGTGGCGATATAGGTATTAGACGGGACAATTACCTCATCCCCAGTGCCAATCTTCATTGCTATTAACGCAATGCGCAGTGCATCCAGCCCGTTGGCGACGCCAACGCAATGCCGGGTTTCAATAAAGGCTGCAAATTCATTCTCGAAATCCTCCACTTCCTGCCCGCCAATGTACCAGCCTGAACGCAAAGAACCCAGGATTGCCGACTCAAGTTCACCTTGAATCTCCCGGTAGGCTGCACCCAGGTCAAGAAACGGGACATTCATCCTTGGCTCCGCGCCAGCTTGAATTCAGCATAATCACGATAGTAATCGGACTCATCGTATAGATTGGATGCCAGCACCATGCAGACAGACCCGGAAGAAAAGTTGTCCAGTTCTCGCCAGATCATCGGGCAAACGTAGAGGCCGTTGTAGGAGCGATTCAGATGAACGCGCTTCTTGCTTTCCCCGTCGTCCAGAATCACATCGAAGCTGCCGGACATCGCGATAATGAACTGGTGCAATCCTTTGTGGGCGTGGCCGCCGCGTTCCGAACCGCCTGGCACGTCATACAGATAGTAAACCCGCTGTATTGTGAACGGTATTTGATGACCTCCTTCGATGAAGGTCAAGTTTCCCCGTGGGTCGGAGATTTTCGGCAATTCAATAATCTTGCAACACTCAATGCTCACGTGTCTCTGCCTTTCAAACAAATCTGACGTGCCTTGCAGGGTTACCGCAAACCAGACTTCTAGGTTCGACACTCCTGGTTACAACCGCGCCGGCAGCGACAAGTGCACCTGCGCCAATTGAAAGGCCGGGAAGAATTGTGACTCCGGCCCCGATTGAAGCTCCGTCCTCTATGGTCGTCTTCATATACTTATCCGGGTACATCTTACTACGAGGATAAGGGTCGTTTGTAAAAGTTGCGTTGGGACCAATGAATACATCGTTTCCCACGCGAAGACCGTCCCACAACTGGACACCGCACTTGATCGTAACTCGATCCCCAATTACAACATCGTTTTCGATGAAAACATAGGCACAAATGTTGCAGTCTTTTCCAATTCTCGCCCCGGAAAGCACAACAACAAACTGCCAGATTCTTGTGCCAGCGCCGATGGCATCAGAAGAAACATCTGCAAGCTCGTGTATAAATACGTTGTTTTTGGGTTTACACATTCAGTGACATGTCCTCATCTCACCTTTTAGTTCGAGTTGTGCCCAGTCCCGGTCTCGTAAATCTCATGGTTACTCTTAATGCAGTTCCGCGAAATAGATGCTGGTAGTGGCTGCAGAGTCAATAACACCCTGAAGATTTGAATATACAAGTTTAAACGTGCTGGTCGGTACATATACGATATCCGTGGCATGCAGTTGCACGTTAGCGCTTTGCCCATTAATCATCTTCTTATAAGGCAGTGCAACGTATGCTACAGTGCCATCGGGATTCCGGCGCAGCAAATAAATTGTCTTGATGGAAGCCAACACACTTGTCCCATAGGCCAATGAAATTGCTTGCAGCACGTTGAGCGTACCTTCCTCCTGCATCACAAACCCGCCCGGCCGATTTACCGCGCCCAGCACGTAAACGATGCCGGCCCGCTTTACCTGAACTGTATCTCCGGGATACACAATTACGTCATCGACCGCCTTGGGATCCGTGGCTTTCGAATAGTGAACCAGAACCGGCTCGCCGCCCTCAGTTCCACGCGTAATCAGTACTTGATTGCCCGCCGCTACCGTAGGTCCCCCCGCAAGGGCCAACACATTCACCAGCTTGCTCGGGGAAAGCAGCGTATGCTTGCCTGGGCTGATCACTTCTCCAATGATTGTTACTTCCGACTCCGTGTACTCCAGCACCGTCAACTCGACCTGTGGATCCTTTAGAATATTGTCTTCAAGTAGTTTCTTCCGGATTTGAGCTCTTGCCTCAGAGACAGTTTCGCCGGCAATGTGCAATGTCCCCAGATCGGGCACGGCAATATCGCCTTGTTCATCGATTCGAAAACTGCTTGAGAAGTCAGGATCATCCAGGACGTTCAACCCCACCATGAATCCCGGAGCAAGCTTCATCTTGACAAAATCTTCCGGCACTGCTCCCAACCCTGAACTGTGCCCCGCGCCATTCGTCGAGGTCTGGCTTGAAACAGTTCCGTGGGTAGGAGTCCCTACCTGGGCAACGCCGGTTGAACCAAACAAGACCAGAGCGGCGGAGGTAACGAGCAGTGTATGTAAATTCTTACTCGTCATTTGATTTCTTCTCTCCATAGTAGGATCCGTAGTACTTGTACTTGTAACCGTACCCATACCCGTAGGTGTAGGGGTCTACGCTCTTGTCCATTCGGTTCAACACAAAGCCGATGACCGGCACACCATTCCGGTTGATCATTTGAGTCGCGCGCGCAAGGTACGGTCTGGTGATAACTCCTGCGCGAGCCACCCAGATCACGGCATCCGTCTTGGTAGCGATTGAAACTGCATCCGTCAGCAAAAGTGCCGGAGGACTATCGATCAATATGATGTCGTAGAGCGCGCGGAGTTGCTCCAGCAAACTGTCGAAGGCGGATGATCCCAGCATCTCGGATGGCATGGGCGGACGAGGCCCCGCCGGCAGAACATCCAGCGTGGGAACATGGACGCCGTGAAGAGTTGCTTCATCCAGCGTAAGCGTGCCAGCCAGAACATTGCTAAGTCCCGCATCGTTCGAAACATCAAGCACGTGCTTCATGCTTGGCCGGCGCATATCGGCCTCCATGATGAGTACCTTCTTGCCGTGCTGCGCAAAGGAGATGGCCAGGTTCACTGTCACAGTGCTTTTCCCTTCGCCGGGAAGGCAACTGGTAACCAATAGCACTCTCGGTCCTGATTTAGGGCGGGAGAGAAGGACGGATGTGCGCAGCGAGCGGAAAGCTTCAGCGGCTACAGATTCGGGGTGATCCAGCATCCAGATATCCGTCTGCGCGGGCGCTTCTTCCGTGCCGGACTTGCGCTTCTTCCTCCGGATCGCCCCGTAAACTCCGTAAGTTCCGTAAGACCCGTAACCGCTTCCGGATTCCCCAAACGTTGGGATAATCCCGATCACGGACTTTCCTGTGATCTCCTCCAGTTCCAGAGGGTTGACCACCGTCGCATCAACGCTATCCACCGTAAACGCCATGGCAAGTCCGACAAATAGCCCGCCAAGCAATCCCAATTCCAGGTTGAAGTTGCGGTTCGGGCGGATGGGGTAGGATGGTGTGCGCGCTGGATCTACAACCGTAATATTCGTTGCCTTGATGCCCGCCGATACATTCGCTTCCTGCAACCTTGTGTAGAGATCTTCGTAAAGCTTCTTGCGCGAGTAAGCCTCCTGGCTCAATACTGCGAATTCAACTGTCTTTTCATTGAGCTTGCTTGCTTCTTCCTGCTGCTGCACGAACCGCCGCCGAATCTCATCCTCGGTTTGTTGCGCCAATTCCAGATCGGCTTGCGCGCGCTTGACTATCTCCTGCATCTCCTTATGGATTTGCACATCCAGTTCGCTTATTTGGGTTTCAATTTCCTTGAGATGGCGATTGTTTGCTCCGTAAGTTGTCGTCTGCATCTGCAAGCGTGACCTTCAGGTCATTTTGTTTTTGTTGCAGCGTCTGCAGTGTTGTTGTACCCCCGCCCTGGGTGATCACCATCGAGTTGCCTTGCACCGCTAATGGATTGTTCCCTAGCGCGATGATCGAATCGGCGTTGCCGCCTCGCGCGAGGCGGTAGATCGCTTCCTTCTCGATGTGATTGGCTTCGGCCTGCGTCAGTTCAGTATTCAGCGCATCCAGCTTCTGAATGACTGTGCTGTGTATCTCGCCCCCTGGCCCGCCGTTCGATTCGGATGATCCAGATCCCACCTGAAAGCTGAGAATCCCGGATTCCTTTTCAAAGTCTGTCAGTTTTTTCTCTGAATCTTCTACGTTCGCCTTTAGCTCTGATAACTGCTTCGTCAGCCAGGATGAAGTTTCACTCGTCGCGTCGTAATGCGATTGGAGGTACTGATTCTTGTAACTGTCGATTAAAGCGTTCGCTATCTCCGCGGCTTGGTTCGGATCGTGACTCTCATACGTAACTCGAATTAGGCGCGTACTGCGGATCGAATTCACTTTCAATCCAGCCGCGAAAATTCCCAGCAATCTCGTCCGCACTGCGGGGGATTCATCGTGGAGACAATGCCGGCTCGGCAGACTTCGCATGTACTGGGGCAAACGGAGGTTTCGAGGCCAGATTCAGTTTCTGAATCACTGCCAAAGCAAGCGAGTCGCCTTTCAGAATCGCTATCTCCGTATTCAAATCGGTCTGCAGGTCGCCACCCGGAGATTTGCTGACCCAGTGCGTCTCCAAGACCAAAATCCATTGAGCCGCCGCCGCTCTTGATCAACTCGATCGTTGCGGCTGAATCATAGGTTGGCTTCATGAGCGCTGTGACGACCATGGCCATAACCAAACAGAGGATAATCGAGCCAATAACCCACTTACGGCGCCTGTTTAAAACCCGCATGAAATTGCGGAGCCCATAAGTGCTTTCGGAGTGCTGATGGACCGGGAGCCCTGGAGTGTCAATCGGCGTCTCACTTCGTGCTTGGGGAACTTCGTAGTTACTCAATTGGCATCCTTAAAAAACCGGCTCCCACTTTTATCATGGTAACCGCTATTTTACTCCTGGCCAGGAACGTATACGTTCCTCGCACCGCGCTGCCCCAGTAACGCTTTAATTCATTCGTGGTGACGCCGCGATGTTCGCCGTTAAAACGCTCTCTGATTGCCCGGTAAGAACCTGAACACTGGCCTCGGCAAGGGTGGAATCAATCGCGACCGCAGACTTCATCAGCTTTGATCCGGGAGTGTAGTCGGGAATCAGTTCCTTGAGCACCCGAACGATGCGCAGGGTATCCCGTTCGCTCACTGCCTGCTGCAGGTCCTGCATGCACGCTTTTATCCGCATTGCATCCACATTGTACGGGGAAACATAGCTCCTGATCTTGGCGTGCGAAGTCGGAACCAGATCCTCATCCTGCAGATTCAATTCTTCAAACAGCTTCTCCCCCGGACGCACTCCCGTAAATTGAATCTTGATGTCTTTGTCAGGCTGCAGCCCGGATAGAAGAATCAGGTTCCTGGCCAGATCCACGATCTTCACTGGATCACCCATATCGAGGACAAAGACTTCTCCGCCTTTGCCGATTGCAAAATGCCTGCAACACAAGCTGGGCAGCCTCGGGAATGGTCATAAAATAGCGGCGCATCTCCGGGTGGGTAACGGTAACCGGACCGCCCCCGGCAATCTGGTCCTTAAAGATCGGCACAACGCTTCCGTTGCTTCCCAGCACGTTGCCGAAGCGCACCGCGACAAACTTCGTGCCGCGCTCCTTCTGCAGTGCGCGAATCGCCAGTTCCGCCATGCGCTTCGTAGCCCCCATCATGCTGGTCGGCCGAACCGCTTTATCGGTGGAGATCATCACAAAATCTTCCACCCCATGCCTGGCCGCCGCAAGGGCTACCTGCCAAGTGCCGAAGATATTGTTTTCAACCGCGGCAAAAACGTGCCTCTCCATCATGGGAACATGCTTGTAGGCCGCCGCGTGATAGAGAATCGACGGCTCATAGTGCTCCATCACCCGCCGCAAAATATCGGGCCGGGTTATGTTCCCGATCTCCGGATGAAACACCAGGTCCGGGAAGCTCTTGGTCAACTCTCTGTCCAGTTGGAAGAGTGGAGTTTCAGCCTCATCGAAACCCACCAGGGCAAGTGGACGGAATTGAGCAATCTGCCGGCAGAGCTCCGATCCGATCGAGCCCGCCGCGCCGGTCACCATCACCACTCTTCCCCGAATGCGCTCCCGAATGCTGTCCTGGTCCAGCCGAACCGGCCTTCTTCCCAGCAGGTCTTCCACAGCCACATCCCGTATCTGTTGGCCCAATTCCGTGCCCTGGATCAGATCTCCCAAACCAGGCACCATCTTGTATTCCACCTCGGCATCGAGTGCGAACTTCAGAATGCGCACCATCTGCGGCCCGGTCGCGCGTGGGAATGGCAATCAGCACTCTCTTGATGGCATTCGCTCGCACCACTGCTCCCAGGGTTTCACCGGTTCCCAGCACCGGCTTCCCCTGCAGGATCAAGGTGCGCTTTGGATGGATCGTCATCAATCAGGCCAATGACTTCGCACATCAAGTTCGGATTTTGGTGAAGCTCCCACAGCAGCGCCAACCCTGCTCTGCCGGCGCCATAGATGAGTGTTCTCGTCCGCTCGCCCTCCGATGGTTGCGCATTCCGGGAGGTGTTCACAACCCGGACTGCCAGCCTTCCTCCCAGGGTCAGCAAGCAGGAAACCAGCCAATCGAAAATGTAAACGGAACGCGGAATTCCCCTGGTCGCGGGCAGTAAAAAAATCACGATTGCGCCCAGGATTGATCCGGCCAAATTCGCCAGAACGATTCGTACCGCATCGTAGGCGGAGGTATAACGCCAGTTCCCCCGGTCCAGCTTGGCAACCACGAAGGCAGCCGACTTGGCCACCACCCAGACACACAGAACCGCCCCCATCGGATGCAGGTACTTCGCAGGCAATGCGCCGTCAAACCTTAGTTCAAAAGCGAGCAGGCCGGAAAGCGCAAATGCGCAACAGTCCAATAAATATGCCACCAGGCGGTGCCGGATGAGTTTTAAATTGTTGCGTCGGCTTGAAAATAATGTGAGTGGCATATACTTCTCCAGGCTTACGATTCGTATTGTACTGGTGTGATGCTTCTGCCCACGTAATTGGTTCGTTTATGTTCGGCTTAAGTTACCGAACAATTTTATCGGCACTCAATCTGCATTTATTTCGCGTGTGCCTGTATCGAGCGATTGCTTGCGAATTACCGGTTTATCTGCCGCCGCTTGTTCATGTATTGTAAATCCTGCGTAGGCCTCGAACATACCATCAGGGCTAAGCCCTTCGCCCACAAACACGCGCTGCAGGGAACTATGGCTGATCAAGATTCCGATCAGCGTTAGAATGACGGTCTTTGCGTTGGAGCACCGCAATTCACCCCTCTTGATCCAGGGCTCAAGGTAGCGGGCGAGCAATTCCACTAACTCGCCAAGATGCCTGCGCACCAGAGGGTCAAAGTTTTCATTCAGATCTAGAGCGCTATATTGCAACAGCCGCAGTATCTCAGGCTTGTGCGTCAGGGTCTTCGCCAGCAGTTCAAACGTGCGCTCCAGCACTGTTCTCCCATCGGAGGCTTCAGCAACCCGGGCCAGCAAATCTCCACGAAAATAAACCTGTTGCAATTCCGATTCAAGCACCGCAAGATAGAGGTCGTGCTTGCGCGGATAATGCCGGTAAATTGTTACCTCGTTGACTTGAGCCGCGGAAGCAATGTCCCGCGTGCTGACTCCGTTGTAGCCAAAGCGGGCAAACAGATCGGTCGCCGTCGACAGTATGCGTACGCCTGCGCCGCGTCCTCTTGAGAGGTTCGCTCCTGGCGCATGCCTTTCTGCCCATGCAGTCGCCGGGATGTGAGTAGACTTAGACATAAAGTTGAGCTCCGGTGTCCAGCGGCTCTGGTTTGCCCCTGGCAGCTTCAGATGCATATTTGTTAACGAATCATGTCCATCGCGCAAACTACACGAAAGCTGTATGTCGAATACGTCACTTTCACTTTCACCACGACGGTCAGGATCAGGAGAGGATCTATCTGCTGCCCTCACAGAAATTGGTTAAATTAGGTGCGAATTTTATCTCCACTACGTGCTCTGAATCGCATCTGATTGCCGGTGGGGTGTATGAACAGGCCGTTTTCTGGCAAGGCTTCGCCATCCTCACTTGGGTGGGCCCTCTTAAGCGCTTGTCTTTCCAGCGTTAGGTGAGGTCAGAAACACAAAAATTATGCTCTCAAATGTAGGTGAGTGCCTTCTTGCTCTGCATCTTCCCACGGGAGTTTGTATGCAGGCTAACCACACAATAACATAAGCGCTCGAAAGACAATTAGCTTTTTTTATGTCTGCAAGTACCTCAGTGCTCAATCACAATTACCGTTGCGTCCTCTAAAAGCAGGATTCCAATAGAAGCATAGGTCCAATAGAAACTCGCGCTGGCTGGTCTTCGCGTAGATGTTAGCAGTCGTTGCATTCTTCTTATTTATGGCCGCAGGTCGCAACAACTTTGCTCCACGTATCGGTCACTGCAAAGCTCTATTAGCGCTCGCAGCCCCGCGCTCTAAATTATTGATTATTCGAGATTTCTCCACCACAAACAGAGATTTAAATATTCGGTTACCTTGGTTTATCTTTACCCGCTCGGGATGACAAACGACAATCAAGCTACGCTAGAATTACCTCGACCCCATTACGCCGGAGCAGGTTCACAAATCCCGGCGCGAGATCCCTGTCGGAAACTACTATATCCGCAGCGTTTAGCGGGGCCACTGGAAACATTCCGCCGCGTCCAAATTTGGTGCGATCGGCGACAATGATCACCTTGTCGGCAATCTCCACCATCTTCTTCTCCGAGCCCACAACCAGCGTATTGTTATTGCTGAATCCTGCTTCGGAGACGCTGCCTATTCCCATGATCACCGCATCAGCGCGAATCGCGCTCAGCATCTGCTCGCAGAATGTTCCCAGCATCACGCGGCGGCGTGGATCGAGATAACCGCCAGTCAAGGTCAACTCAATGTTTCGAACCGATTCCAGGCCTTCGGCAATGGGCAGCGAGTTGGTGACAATGTGCAGGCTCTTGGAAGCTAACTCCCTGGCCACTGCTGCAACCGTCGAGCCTCCGTCCAGAATCACTGTCTGCCCGTCTTCAATCAGTCCCGCCGCAAGCCGCGCGATGCGGCTCTTTTCGTCGCTCAGCCGCGCACTCTCCTCCGCGTAATCAAATGCATTGATCTCCGGAGTCTGCACGGGAACCGCGCCTCCGTAAACGCGCCTCAGCACCCGCTCGCTCTCCAAAATATCCAGGTCGCGGCGCACGCTTGACTCCGAAGCGTCCAGTTCGCGGCAGAGAGTCTCCAGGTCGATGAAGTCTTTAGACTCCAGCATCTGTCTAATTCGAAGTTGCCGCTCGGTTGCTTTCATCGTGTTTCAGTTTCGCGTCGCGCTTCGCCGGCTGATCCGCATTCAACAGCACACGGCCTTCTCGCTGATGAAATTCCTCTACGAGCCAATTGCTCCCATCACCGCATCCGTGACAGACTTCACCAGCATTTCAAGATCCGCATCCGCACGTTTGCCGGTATTGCCGTCGCATGGCGTCGGAACCAGCGCGATCGAGTCGGGCACCTCAAGATCCGATAGTTGGCACTCTTTCATACGCGAGGTATCGAAGCGAACGTCCGGCAACCCCAGCCTCTTCTTGATCGCCAGCAGGTCGGCGCCTTGCTGCTCCGAAATATACGAAATCGGAGCGCCCAGTTGCGCAGCCAGCATCAGCGTCCAGCAGTAGGTATCCAGTACCTCGGCATACCACTCGGCATGCGTCACCGTATCCGCCCAGCAGATGATTCCGTGATTCGCCAGCAACACCGTATTGTGTTCCTTGACGAACGGAATCACGGTCTGGGCAAACGCAGCCGTGCCCGGCGTTTCATAAGGCGAAATCGCAACCTTGCCGATGAAAACTTCGAACTCCGGAATCACGAGGTTGGGAGGCACGCGCCCGGTAATCGCGTAAGCCGTTGCATGCGGCGGATGGCAGTGCACGCAGGACTTCGCCTCCGGCACCGCTTTATAGATCTCCAGGTGCAGCAGAATCTCGCTGGTCCGCGCCTTGGTCCCCGCAATCTGGTTCCCTTCCAGATCGACCATGCTCATGTCTTCCGGCGTCAAATCGTACTTGCTCACTAGCGTCGGCGTGCAGATGATCTCGTTAGGTCCAATCCGGTAGGAGATATTGCCCCCGTTGCCGTCCACAAATTGCCGCATCCACAGCTTCCGTCCCACTGCGCAAATCTCTTTTTTGATCGCCTCTGCCTCAGGCGTAAAAAACAACCGCGGATTCGGCGCTCCCGGCTTGAGCGAAGCGCCGAAATTGCCACTCCTCTCGCGCGCTGCCTTCGCCGCTGCAGATTCCTGATTAGCCGTCGCGGACTTTCCGTTCCCATTGGCTACCAGAGCAATATTGTGCTGTGCCAGGAAGTCGCGAGCCGAAGGCGTCACGACACAGTTCTCTCCGATAAGCACGCGGCCTGCCCCTGCCGCAAGAGCGCTCTGCGCATCGCGCATTGTTACAACCTTCTGACCGGAAATATCCACGCTCTTCACTTCGTTCCTCACTCCCGCACCTCAAAACTCCTCACAAGGACCGCCTGCGCTAAAAACTGATCGAATCCACAATCAGCGAACAATACGCATCCACCGGAACCGCATCGGGCCAATAAGGATTCGCCGCCTCCCGCCCCTCAGTAAACGCCACCATCTGTCCTTCGGCCGCGCCCAGCGCGTCGATTGCAATCAGTGCCTTGCCTCCGCCCAGTCCGTTGCCGGCGCGCAGGTTCTCCATCGTAACCGGCTCCAGAACCACAAGCGTCTTGCCGCGAAACGCCGGCACCGCCAGGTTCAGAGTCAAATGCCCGCGCACAATGCCGAGTCTCATGCGTTACTCCGCTTCACGCTTCCCTGCCCCTGCGCACGATCCACAATTCCCACCACCACCATGCGAGCCGGCGTATTGTTGCCAAGCTTCGCCCGCGCAATATCTCCATCGGTCGAGACCATCACCGTCGATCCTCTTCCCGCGCCCAGCCAGTCCACCACCACAATCGGCTCCGCTCCCGTGCTGCCGTCGGCTTCCATCCGCTGCGCCAGCAGAAACCGGCATCCCTCCAGAGTCGGATGCTTCACTGCCGAAACTACCGTGCCCTCAATCCGCGCCAGAAACATGGTTAAATAATCCGCAGTGCGTTGCCGATCGTCATCTGCCGCTCGCGCGTAAAAGTGAGCGGTGTGGTAATGCCTTCGCCGGTTGGAGTTGCAATGGTGTGGCTGAAATACCCCGGACCGCCAACGCCCAGCGATGCAGGCGACGCGGCATTCTGGATAAAAAGCGTGGTGTTCATTGCGCGCGCCATGCGCGTCGCAGTCTCCGCAGTTTTGCGTGTGAATGATGGCCGTATGCCGATAGCCATGTTCAGCCTTGACCGCTGCTCGAATCGCCGCGTCCACATCCCTCACGCGCACCACAGGGATGAAGGGCATCATCTGTTCTTCCACAACAAAGGGGTGATCCTCGTTCGTTTCTCCAAACAGGAGTTGCGTATTGGCGGGCACGCGCACGCCGGCTGCCGAAGCCAGCACTGCCACATCCTTGCCGACAAATTCCTTTTTCACATGCGCCCGCCCGCAGCCCTTGCCGCCGCCTTCGAAGGTAAACGCGGCCTGCGAAAGTCTTTCAATCGCCGGCGCATCCAACTGAAATGCTCCTGCGCGCCGCATGGCATCGATGAATTGATCCGCGACCGATGCCACAACAAAAATTTCCTTTTCGCCGATGCAGAGCAGATTGTTATCAAAGGCCGCGCCGTCAATGATGCATCGCGCCGCTCGATCCAGATCGGCGGTCTCGTCGACGACGACGGGGGGATTGCCGGGACCTCCCGCAATCACGCGCTTGCCCGATTTGGCCGCGGCCTTGGCCACCGCTGCACCGCCGGTCACGCAAATCAGCGCGATCTTGGGATGATTGAAGATCTGCTCGGCGTTCTCGATGGTGGGTTCAATCGTGGTGGTAAACACATTGGCAACGCCAAGCTCGCGCTCGATCTCGCGATTCCACAGTTGCAGAGCGTATTGCGCCACCTTCGCGCCCGACGGGTGCGGCCCGAAGACCGCGGTATTGCCGGCGGCAACAATATTGATAGCGTTTGAAGCCATGGTGGGCACGGAGTGCGTAACCGGCAGCATCATGCCGATCACGCCCCAGGGCGCGTGCTCAATGATGCACATGCCGCTTTGATTGCTGCGTGCCTCGGTGTGCAATGCATCGACGCCAAGCACAAAGCGCATGTTCGTCAGCTTCAGAATCTTGTGATCGAGCCGGCCGACCTTGGTCTCTTCCAGCTCCATGCGGCCCAATTCCTCGCGCCGGTCGTTGCAGATGCGGCAAATGATTTGGATGATGCGCCCGCGATCTTCGAGAGTCATCGCCGCGACTTTTTTCTGTGCTTCATAGGCCGCATTGACGGCCTCATCCACGGTCGCGAAAACTCCATCTCGCGCAGCCGGCACATTTCTTGCCGGAGTCGCGAGCGTCTGCGTCTGCTGCATCTGCACGCGCAGCCGCGCCACTACCTCTTTCGCGATCTCCTCAACCAACTCCGCCTGAATAGGCATTTATGGCTTCTCCAATACCTTGCCTTCAACCTCGACCGAATCCACAATGCCGACGATCACGGCGTCTACCGGCGCATCTTTCGTCGTCGGCGTCAGCCGCGCCGAGCTGCCCTGCGTAAACAGCACGCACTCGCCTTCGCCCGCCCCAACGCTGTCCACCGCAACCACGGAACTGCCTGAAATCTGCAGCTTGCCGTCCTTGCTGATGTACGGCTGAATCAGCAGCAGCTTCATCCCCAGAAACTTCTCGTTCTTCTGGGTAGCAACAACATTGCCGATGACTTTGGCAATAAACATGCCGGCTCACCTCGTCGATCAAGGCAGAAATCTGTCTGCCGTTAACGGTTATTTCGGCAATACGCTTGCCAGGTTTCCATGGGGCCGCGCAATCACATGCACGCTCTGCACTTCGCCTGCCGCGCGGGCAGCGCTTGCTCCGGCATCCACGGCGGCGCGCACCGAACCCACATCGCCGTGACAAACACCGAGCACAGCCCGCTGCCGATCTTGTTCCAGCCCACAAACTTCACGCTGGCCGCCTTCAGCATCGCGTCCGTCGCCTGCACCAGGGCCACCAGGCCCTTGGTTTCGATCATTCCAATCGCTTCATTGGCCATTTGCCTTCTCCTCGATTCCTGGTTACTTCAACATGCTTTCGACCAGCGCATCGTGCGGCCGCGCAATCACGTGCGCCGACACCAATTCGCCCACCGTCTTCGCCGCCGCCGATCCCGCGTCCACCGCGGCCCGCACGCTGCCCACATCGCCGCGCACAATCGCCGTAACAAACCCGCCGCCGATCTGCACCGTCTTTACCAGTTCCACGCTGGCCGCTTTCACCATCGCGTCGCATGCCTCGACGAGTCCGACGAGGCCCTTCGTTTCGATCAATCCGATTGCTTCACTCATCTCGTCTCCTCCGCCTACTTCGCGGCTTTCTGCGCTGCGGCCTTCTTGTCCTGTTGGACAAAGCTCGGCAGTTCGTCATGGGGGCGGCTGATCACCTGAACGCTGACCACCTCGCCAATCCGCGCTGCCGCTTCCGCGCCCGCATCCGTGGCTGCTTTCACGGCGGCCACGTCTCCTTCAACGAAGGCGGTCACCAGTCCCGAACCTACTGACTGCCAGCCGGCGAACGTCACATTTGCTGACTTGAGCATGGCGTCGGTTGCCTCAAACAGCGCAACCAGCCCCTTGGTCTCAATCATTCCTAGCGCTTGTTTCATCGCTTCCTCTCTTCTTTGTTGGGTTACTTGAAAAGTTCAAAATCCTTGGTCAAATGCAAACCGCACGCGTTCGCCTCATCGGTATCCATGTGCACGTTCAGCCGCGCCTTGGGGTCGATGCGCACGTGAACGTTGTTGAAGGTCACGCCCGCCGTTCCGCCAATGCGCAGCTTCATCGGTCGCCCTTGGCCACGCCGAAGTACGCTGCCTCGTCCGGATTCATATGCACGTGAATCGCGGCGCGAATCACGCCTTCCTTCAGCTCCACCACGCCCTTGGGCCCGATGATCACCGCGCCCGGCGTGCCCGCAATGTCGCCCGAAAGCCGCACCGGAATATCCGTAGAACCCCAGCATGATGGCGTCGGTAAATGCCAGCTCCACCTGCGACTGCTTGCGCATCGGCCCAAGAATGCGCAGGTTTGAGATCAGCCGGCTCCGCGGTCCGACAATCGTCACCGTCTCCTTGGCCGCAAAGTTGCCCTCCTGAAAAAGCGGGCGATCAAAGGTCAGCTCCGTCCCCGGCCCAAACAGCACGTCCATATCCTCGCGGCAAACATGCATATGCCGCGACGACGCCTGCACGGTAAGCAGCGGCGCACGTCCCGTTCTTCTCCCGGCCCAGATACTCCAGCGCGACCTGCCGCACAATCTGCTCCACCATCGCTCTGATCGATGGACCCCGCCGAATTTGCCACTGCCGAACTACTCATAAAAAATCCTGACCGTTTTTCGTTACCTTGCTTGCCCCGCCATTGCTTGTTTCGCGGCCTGCGCACGGCTTACTACCGCCACTGTCTCCCGCGCTACAATCATCTCTTCGTTAGCCGGAACCACCAAAACCTTCACCGCCGAACTATCGGTAGAAATCGCGCCTTCGCCTTTGATCGTGCGGTTCCTCTCCTCATCCAACTCCACGCCAAACCCGGTGAGATCCTTCAGCACTGCGCTGCGAATCTCCGCGCTGTTCTCCCCAATCCCGCCGGAAAACGTAATCGCATCGATCCCGCCCAGCTCCAGCATCAACGCACCCAAGATAGTGGCGAATCGCCCGCACATAAACGTCCAGCGCCAGCCGAGCCCGCTTATCTCCCGCCGCCGCTGCCTCGTTCAGGTCGCGAATATCGCCGCTGCGCGCCACTGATCCCCGCCAGCCCCGACCGGCTGCCGAGGATCGCAGCCATCTCGTCCGGATTCAGCCGCAGCTTCTTCATCATGTGCAGCACAGCGAAGGCATCAATGTCGCCCACGCGGTTATTCTGCGGCAGCCCCGACTGCGGAGAAGCGCCCATGCTGGTCCCAACGGCCACGCCATCGCGAAATGCCGCCACGCTCGAACTGCCTCCCAGATGGCAGGAAATGTGGCGCAGACTTCGTCCGCCCCATCAGCGCCAATGCGTGCGCTCGCTGGCCGCGCGATGGCTGGCGCCGTGAAATCCATACCGGCGAATCCCGAAATCCCGCCGCCACTCGTACGGCACCGCATAGGTAGTCGCCGCTTCGTCCATAAAGCGGTAGGGCCCGGTCTCAATCACCGCCACCAGCGGCACTCCCGGCAGCTCCTGCCGAAACGCCCTGATCGCCGCAATGTAAGGAGGATTGTGTGCCGGCGCGAGAAACGAAAACTCCTCCATCGCCGCCAGCAGTTCGTCGCCGATCAACTGCGGTTCGCTCAGCGGTCCCGCATGCACCACCTTGAACCCCACCGCATCAATCTCCGACAGATCTTCGAGCGCCTTGCCTTGGCCGGCAATCGCCGCCAGGCACTTGCAGATAGCGGCCGGGTAATCGGCGCACTCGCCGCCCGGCTGCCCGATCCGTTCCACGCGCCCCTCCGCCAAAACCGTCTCTTCCGGCATATCGAGGACCCGGTACTTGAACGAAGTGCTACCGATATTTGGAATCAAGCATTTCATTGTTGACAGATCTTGATTGAAGTTGAATGATAGTATACATTATCTGTCAGAGTCAATCATTATTTTGACGGATTCCGAGGCTGGCCCAAAATGACGGGAATTCCTGATAGGTCGCGACTTGCAGCCGGGGGTGGGTCGCGCACTCACCGTCTATTCAGCGGATTGAGGAGTTGGGGATCGTGGGCGCGGGCGGGGGCGGGTTCCCTTCGCACGTGAAGTTCAAGGCCCGGGTCTCGATGCTCATTGCCAATGCCGCCGAATGCGAGCCGCTGCTGCACAAGGACAAGGAACTGCTGCATCACCACTCCGAGCCATTCCTGCGCGGGATGCGGATGGCCATGGAGATGGTTGGCGCGGCTGAAGGCGTGATCGGCATCAAGGAGAAGTATCAGGAGATCATTGAGGCGCTGGAGCAGCAGGCGCCGCCAGGTATTCGCGTGGTTCCCCTGCCGGATACTTATCCAGCTGGAGACGAGTTCATCCTGGTGCATCTGGTTACTGGACGGGTCATTCCACCCGGCGGACTGCCCAAGGATGTGGATACCGTCGTCGCCAATGTCGAGACCCTGATGAACATCGGACTCGACCAGGCGGTTACGCATAAATACCTGACCGTAGCTGGAGCAGTAGAGACGCCGGTAACGCTGCGCGTTCCGGTGGGGATCTCGATTGGCGAAGTCATTGAAGCTGCAGGCGGAGCTACTGTGCCGGACTTCGGCGTGCTGCTCGGCGGCGTGATGATGGCCAAGCCCGCTGCCAGCCTGGATGAGCCGGTGACCAAGACTACCGGCGGCATCATCGTGTTGCCGGCTACGCATAGCCTCATCAAGCGGCACAACGCGCCCTGGCACCATGTGGCCAGGATCGGCCGCTCGGCTTGCGACCAGTGCCGCTTCTGCACCGAGTTCTGCCCACGCTTCCTGCTCGGACATCCCATTGAGCCGCATCGCGCCATGCAGTCGCTCGGCTTCGCCATGGGCAACGACGCTATGGTGGCCACGCTCTACTGCTGCGAGTGCAATCTCTGCACCATGTACGCTTGCCCGGAGGATCTCGATCCCAAGACTGTCTGCGTGCAGAACAAGCCTCTGGCGCGCGAGCGCGACCTCACCTTCAAGGGAGCGCCCGAATCCATCACGCCTCATCCCATGGCCGAGTTCCGGCGCGTGCCGATGCGGCGGCTGATCGCCAGGTTGGGCTTGGGCGAGTTCACCAACGAAGGGCCGCTGACTGAGCACAGCTTTGCACCGCGCAAGGTTAACCTGCCGCTCAAGCAGCACGCAGGGCTTCCGGCTGTTCCAGTGGTCAAGTGCGGCGATCGGGTTCGCGTGGGCGATCTGCTGGCGGTGCCGCAGCAAGGCAAGCTGGGCGCACGAATCCATGCCAGCATCGACGGAGTGGTTACGGTGACGAGTGAAGCAGTGATGATTGAGGCGTGAGGAAGTGGTTAGTGATTAGTGGATAGTGGTTAGTGAGTTGTTAAGGAGTTCATCCGTGGCTGAGATTGTCTCTATCGGGCTTATCGAGTTGTCCAGCATCGCTACCGGCTTTGCCGTGGAAGACGCCATGCTGAAGGCGGCTGAGGTTCAGATCCTCATGGCGCGCAGCATCTGCTCGGGGAAATACCTCATCGTCATCGCCGGCGACGTCGCCTCGGTCACCACGGCGGTTCAGGCTGGCGGAGTTGTCGCAGGCCCCTCGCTGATTGAGAGGCGGCAGATCGCGCACGTCGATCCTTCGGTTCTTGCAGCCATCTCCAACGCCGTCGATATCGACCCCAAAGAGCTGCGCTCCATCGGCGTAATCGAGACCTTCTCCGCGGCCAGCATCATCGCGGTCGCCGACGAGTGCGTCAAATCCGCCAACGTAACGCTGCTTCGGGTTCATCTGGCGATGGCTCTCGGCGGCAAGGGATTCGTGCTCATGGCTGGAGACGTTTCCAGCGTGCAGGCAGCGGTTGCCGCAGGCTCCAAAGTTGCCGCCGAAGACGGAATGCTCGTCGGCCGCGGCGTGATTCCCGCGCCCTCACCGGAACTCTTCCGCGATTACATTTAAAGACAGTGGTTAGTGATTAGTGGATAGTGATTAGTGGTTAGGAATCAGAGATCAGGGATGCCTTGTAACAAGGGCATGGCTTCAGCCGGGCCGAAAATGTCGCAATAAGGACGCGGGCTTTAGCCCCTGAGGGATATTATCCGTTTAGCCGGGCAGCATTTTATGCAACCACTTCTAGGGCGAAACCAGCATCAATACAGTGGGATTGTGGCATTTCCGGGGCGATTTTGCCCCGAAAACGACCATTTTCGCACCTAAAATGACATACTCATTTACATTCATTATCGTTTATAATCAGCAACTTATAACGTAAAATAGGCGAACAAGTGGAGTATGGAGCCCCCCAGGGGGGTTGGGGTACCTGGGAATTGGGGTCGGTAAAGCTACGCTTTTCCGATTCCTTTCTTATTGTGCACCGGCTAAGGATTACTTTCTGCAAAGAGCGCGATTTGTGGCATCCCATCCTTCCGCGAAATGGCTGCGGAGGCATGGGACACTTAGCCACTAAAGTTATATGTGCGGCCTAAGGCTCGCAATATATGCGAGCTCCGCATTGGCCAGAGCCATACGGGACCTAGAGTTTGCTTTCCATGAAAAAAGCTTTCCTCTCCGCACATCCATGACTGACATTACTGTGCTCATAGAACAATGTGGTCTCAGTGTTTGCTCCATGAGCGAAAGAATCACATCAACTCTGAACCTATCCAATGGATCATCCTTAAAGTAGAGCTTAATTAGATGGCTCTCTCCCTTAAAGGAGACCAATAACTCCGGATTTACAATTACTTCAACTCCACTCGATTGATAGAGCCAACGAGGAGGGTCGGACCATACAGCCGCCTTCCTTCCAAGCCATTTCAAATAGCCATTCACGATTTCCAGATAGCTTGCAGATTTCTTCCGATTTGCTAACGTCTGCAAGAATGAACGAAGCGAACCGCCATCACGGTTTGTCCTGTGGAACTCAACGATCTCCTCGCGGATTTGCTTATAGAAATCAAACCTGGGATCGTAGTCTGGTCGCCTCTTTACTTCCGCTACCTTTGTCGCCTTTGGGGTCCCAGATTTTGTCGCAACATCGACAAGGTCCGTAAGTGAAATCTTGATCATTTCTTTACCCTTTCTCCCTTAGCGTCCCTAGTTTGGCCCCGAGGGAACGCTTCACTGCGATATCAACGTGGTAACGAGGGAGGACTGCTGCTGTCAGGGCTTCTTCCGACCACAGTTGCTGAACATCTTCAAACGTCCACTGACGTGCATCCCGTAGTGCATGTGCCCCCATAACTGCCTCGACCAGTTGTTGCTCAAACCATTCTTGAACAACGTCTTTAATCACATCTCGGGCACCTGGAATGTTTTTGTAACGACTGCACCATCGGTCGACCATGTCATTAAATACTCGAAAATCGGCATTTGCCTGGATCATATCCTGCTGGGGAAGGTACTTCGCAGCGCGATCCTCTAGGTCCATCGGAGTGCGGGTTCCATTCTCGACGGATACCCATTGAACCTCAGGTTCGCGAGAAACCATTACTTCTTCCCCAGGAACCCCACCTGCTGATAAGAACAAGCTATAAACGTCGCCCGCCCTACCACCCTTTCCTCCGGGTTCATTCTCGCTTGTGTCACTCGTTTGTACCCCGCGGCTTTTAGGTCGTCCGCCAGTTACCCCGCTTTCGCTCTCTAGGAAGAGTTTGCCCTTGGGGGTCGGTCTGTAGCGGCTAAATTTAAACAAATCCGCGATTGCCCTAAGTCTCTCCCTGATCGTCTGTTTGTGGTCGGATCCCGAGGCTGCGGCGGCAACGCTATCTACCAATTCCGCTATCGGTTTTGGCATATCCTCGCGAAATTCAGCGGCCCAGTCTGACCAAGGGAGTGGCTCGCCATTGAGCAGCAGTTGGGTTCGAGCGGTGTTTGATGTCAGACGTCGACCCTCTCCGTTACGGGGTTGTAAGTACAGGACCACGCGATTGTGCCCGAATATGACGCCAAAGTTCTGCAGTCTCGCAACTCCCTGGCGTGCGCTCACCATCTCATACAATTCGTCTTGGTACAGAGCGGCCACATGCCCGGAGGACGCAATGTACCCAGAATTCTGGCTCATGGCATCCTCATCCCTGAGAATCCACCAATACGCTGTCGCGCCGCTCAGCTCTTTGGCTCCAGATGACTCAGCGTGTTTTTCAAGATAGAACTTTTGCCCGGTAAGCGTGCGCAAAATGTTGCTATCGGTGTTGCTCCTTGGAAGTTGCCAACCTTCGCGCGCCTTCACTTTGACACCTTCAGGGAAACAGAAATATCGAGTGTTTATGTATTTAGTAATCCAGCGCGAAGGGCTTGGAGTCGCGTCGGGTGGAACCATAGTGTCCGCTTCCTCTTCATTTCCGAGCAACACCACCATTGTTCCGTTCTTTTCTATCTGCGAAGGCTTCAGGTCGGACTGAATATTTGCCCAATAACCAAAACTGCCGTCTGGTAGTGCCAGCTGGCGCAGGCCGTAGTTCCCGCTGTTTGGGTCCCTCCAAAGATGAATCATGTAGCCGATCTCATCTTTCCAAGAAAGATAAAGAAGGCCCACTCTATTCTTTGGGGCAGCAGCGATCTTTGCGCCAACGCCGTAGTTTCCAGTGGCCGAGAGGACATTGACCGAAGAGGAGAGGGCGTTGATATAGTGCATCATCTCCTCGCCAGTCATTCCGACGCCGTTATCAATCACAGAGAGCTTAAAAATCCCCGTTAAGGCGTGATAATTCCAATCGACGTCCCAAATGACTTCCCCGGTTTTTTCGGGGAGGCGTTGAATTCCTTCAATCGCATTTTGTGTCAGTTCACGCAGAAACTGAAGTGGCGCGCAATCCTCGCCGAGCCGGTCTAGCATGAAGCTAGTGTTTCCGACCTGCATTGGACGTGTGATTTCGTTGGAGACAACAGCGGTGGGCTTGGCCATATAGGCCTCCTTTTCGAGAATGAAAGGTTCGCGATCATTCTCTAGAATTGGTGAGAGGAGTTCTTAGGTTTGAGTGGAAAGCGAGAGCAATCGCCCCTAGCCTAAAAATCAACTCACAGTAATTATATCACATTTTCGTCGAAGTTAGGCCTCAATAACTTATTCAAAGTATCAACTGCAGCCACTCTGGTTGATTTTCAAAAAAGAACTTAGGCTTTCCCAGGATTGCGCTTCGCTTATCCTGGGCTATTTTCGCGTTCTCCCTAGCGGGAGATTTTGCAATTGCGACATCCAACTTCATCTCTCCACTCCTGCGTTTACCCCATTCAGCTAGTTACGAAAAGCAGGTCCTTCGGCTGCGCTCAGGATGACAGCGGTGAGGGTGTTTGGCGGGCGGGGGCTTGAGCGCGGTACCCCGACCCAAAGGGTACCCCGGTCCCCAGCCGCGCCGATTGATCTTCAAAAAAACAATTTGGGGGCGGTGATTGCCGGGGCGGTATTTGGGGAATAGGGAATAGGGAATAGGAAACAGCCATCCCAGCGACTTTCCCAGCAGGGACTAAATCCCCTGAGCCCGGACCTCACGTAAAAATCACAAAGTCACGCTATTAAGCTGCGCGGCGAGTTTTTTCATTGCGGCATTTTCGCGGATCACTTCGCCGACCTCTCGACTGTGCAAAGCTATCTCCGCGGCGATGGAGCGGCCAAGAATTCGCTGATCGATATTGCCGAACGGCCCAGGCACGAAGCTTCCTAACCAACCGACCCAGGCCGGGGTATGAGCGTTGCCGACAATGATGCCGGGGCGAAAGATGGCGAGGCGGGTAAAGCCGATGTTGCGCACGGTGTCTTCCTTCATGCCCATAACGCGGACATATCGAAACCGGCTGCGGGCTGTGCTTCCTACCGCAGAAAGCAGGCAAAACTGGGCGATTCCGGCCCAGTGGCAGCCACGCGCAAATGCGCCGACGACGCCGAGTTCAAGTTGCTTCAATTCTTCTTCGCTCCAGCGCATCGATCCAGAACCGACACCGACACAGCTCACGGCGCTGACGGGACCCTGGCTTAAAACTTCGCAGGCAAGGGCGGCAGTGCGCTCGGCAAAGTCAGCAGCGCCGGTATCAAGAACGACGTTGCGCACCCGCGATCGCGCCTCAATGGGCTTTCTGGTGACCATGACCACTTCACGGCATTCCGGAATTGCCAGCAGTTCGGCGACCGCTGCACCACCGACTTGCCCAGTGCCACCGAGGATGATTGCGGCGAAATTCTGATTCATCAAGAGGACCTCTGCTTAGGGAAGGATACCGCTTGTTATCTCCAGCGGAAGATGCGGAGGGAGATGGCGAAGGGGAGGATGAACCAAGCCAGGAGAATTGCAACGGGCGAGAGCATCTGGGTGAGACTTTGGCCCTGGAGCATGTTTCCACGCATGGCGTCGATAGCGGCAGTGAGCGGGAGGGCGCGGACGAGAGGCTGAATTACGGCTGGGAAGCGGGAGGCGGAGAAGAAGACTCCGGAGAGTATCCACATGGGGAGCATGACCAGGTTCATGAGGCCGGAGACGGCTTCCATGGTGCGGGCGCGGGTGGCTACGAGAAGGCCAAGGGCGGAAAAGGTGAGCGATGTGAGGACGCAGAGGATTGCCAGTTGCCAGAGCGGGCCGCGGAAGGGGACGACGAAGACGAGGCGGGCGAATCCGAGAAACACGACGACTTCGATAACCAACATGGCCAGGCGGGAGAGCAGGAAGGACGTAAGGTATTGCCAGCGGGGCATGGGCGAGGCGACGAGGCGCTTGAGCAGCTTTTTTTGGCGGGCCTCGACGATGGAAAAGCCGAGGCCCCACATGGCCGAGCCCATGAGGTTCATGCCGAGGAGGCCGGGGACTACGAAGTCGATGTAGCGGGAGCCGGTTTCGTGGATGAGCTGGTTGGAGGCCGGGAGGGGGTCGCGGCGGCCGGCTGCGGACTGGATGGCTTGGTTCGAGAGGAGACGGGCAGTGCGGGCGTCCGGATTGGTGTCGTCGTAGCTGTATTCGACGCCGGAGGGGCGCTGGATGGCGAGGAGGAGGATGACGCCGGTTGCGAGGGCGTGATGGCCGGCGGGTTCAGTGAGGGTTTGGGCGCGGAGGCCGGGGTCGCGGGCGAGGGCCTGGGTAAGCTGCGGGGTGGTGGCGGCTACGGGAAGCACGTCGGCGGGGCGGTTGCGGAAGGCGATGCCGAGGCCGACGGCGAGAAGGATGGGGAAGATGAAGATCCAGAAGATGGCCTCGGGCTCGCGCAGGATGAGGCGGAAACGGATGGAGGTGAGCTGGTAGAGGCTGCTCGACTGGAGCTTATTCATCGCGGAGATTCCTTCCTGTGAGGCGGACGAAGACGTCTTCAAGCGATGCGGAGTGGGTGCGGAACTCGGTGAGGTGGAGGCCCTGATCACGGAGCGCGGCGAAGATGAGGGGGACGGCGGTGTGGAGCTGGGTGACGGAGAGCTGGTGGAGCGAGTCGTCGGCGCGGTGGGAGTGGACGCCGGGGATTTGGGTTAGGGGCGCGGGCGAGAGCGGGGTGGGGCCGGTGACGGCGAACTCGACGATGTCTTGCCCGCCGACGGTGGAGATGAGCTGCTGGGGGGTTCCGAGGGCGATGACCTGGCCGTGATCCATGATGGCTACGCGGTCGCAGAGCTTCTCTGCTTCTTCCATGTAGTGGGTGGTTAGGATGATGGTGCGGCCCTGGAGCTTGAGGGATTCGACGAGGTCCCAGAGGTGACGGCGGGCCTGGGGGTCGAGGCCGGTGGTTGGCTCGTCGAGGAAGAGCAGTTCGGGATCGCCGAGAAGGGCGCAGGCCATGGCGAGGCGCTGCTTTTGGCCGCCGGAGAGGGTGCCGACGCGGGCGGTGCGCTTTTCTTCAAGCTGCGCGGTGCGGATGGATTCTTCAACGGGGATGCCGCGGCGGAAGAAGCTGCGGAAGAGACGGAGGGTTTCGAGGACGGTGAGTTTTTCGGGGAATTGGGTTTCCTGGAGCTGGATGCCGATGCGCTGGCGGAGTTGGCTCGAGTTGGAGCGCCAGTTTAGGCCGAGGAGTTCGACTGTGCCGGCGTCGGGAGTGGTGAGGCCTTCGCAGATTTCGATGGTGGTGGTTTTGCCGGCGCCGTTGGGGCCGAGCAGGCCGAAGCACTCGCCGCGGGGGACTTCGAGATCAAGGCTGTCTACGGCTCGCACATCGCCGAAGGCTTTTTTCAGGCCGCGGAGGAGGAGTGAGGGGGTGGGTTCGGAGGTTGCTGGCGCTTGAGTTAGCACGGCCGGATTTGTTGCTTCCGTCATCGCATCAGATTACAGCATCTACGATTCAGGCTCGTTAAAGGAATGCCGGGTGCCCCACCCTCGCCACGCCTTTGTTTTTGTGGCCAGGGTGGGATACCACAGAGTTTCCTCGGTTTGGTATTACGGGTAAACTATAACTATGGCGGAGATTCAGCGCAGGAAGACACCTACGGTCAAGATTGGGCAGGTTCGCGTCGGCTGGGAAGTGCCGGTCGTCGTGCAGTCGATGACCAATACCGATACGGCGGACGTGGCGGGGACGATTGAGCAGGTTGCGGCACTCGCCGCAGCTGGGTCAGAGATTGTTCGCGTTACGGTGAATAACGAAGAGGCTGCTGCCGCTGTTCCGCATATAGTCGATGGTCTGGAGAAGCGCGGCCTCCGCGTGCCCATCGTGGGCGACTTCCACTACAACGGGCATTTGCTGCTGAAGAAGTTTCCTGCCACGGCGCGGGCGCTGGCCAAATACAGGATCAATCCGGGCAATGCTTCGATCGGCAAGAAGGACAACGACAATTTTCAGGTGATGGTGGAGTGCGCGGTTGAGAACCAGAAGCCGGTTCGCATCGGCGTGAACTGGGGGTCGCTTGATCAGGCGCTGCTGACGCGGATGATGGACGAGAACAGCAAGAAGGCCAATCCGCTCACCGCCCGCGACGTGATGATGGAAGCGATGATCGCAAGCGCGCTGGACTCGGCCAAGGCTGCCGAGCGCTATGGGCTGCGGCACGACCAGATTATTCTTTCCGCTAAAGTTTCCGGCGTGCGCGACCTGGTGGAACTTTATACGGCACTGGCCGCACGTTGCGACTATGTGCTTCACCTTGGTTTGACTGAAGCAGGCATGGGGGCGAAGGGGTTGATTGCATCGACGGCTGGATTGGCGCCGCTGTTGCTGGCGGGGATTGGCGATACGATTCGCGTGAGCCTGACGCCGAAACCGAACGGCGACCGGACGGAAGAGGTGCAGGCGGCGCAGCAGATTTTGCAATCGCTTGGGATTCGCAGCTTTATGCCGCAGGTGACGAGCTGCCCCGGATGCGGACGCACTACGAGCACTTATTTTCAGGAGCTGGCGGAGCAGATTCAGAGCTATCTGCGCGCGCAGATGCCGGAGTGGCGGAAGAAGTATCCCGGCGTGGAAGAGCTGAAGCTGGCGGTGATGGGCTGCGTGGTCAACGGTCCCGGCGAATCGAAGCACGCGAATCTTGGCATTAGTTTGCCGGGGACTTTTGAGGAGCCTAAGGCGCCGGTCTATATCGATGGGAAACTCTCCATCACTCTCAAGGGCGATACGATTGTGGCGGAGTTTAAGCAGATTCTCGATAACTATGTGGTGAGCCATTACGGGCAGGGCGCGAAGAGTGAGGAGTTAGTGGGAGCACGGTAATTACTTCTTCATATACTCGTGTGGCGTAGAATGGCTTATCATGAAGCCGCACGTATGTTTTGTTCTTCATTCAGCCATTCTCGTTCCTTTCATGCTTGCACAAACCAGGCCGCATTCCGCAGCGCACCAGCCGTACGAGATTCAGATTTCGGCCAGTGTTGCTGAGAGACTACTACTCCACAAACCTGACCTAATCTGTCCACACATAGCCATGGCCGCTCGAGTCACGGGTACCGTTGTTGTGGTAATTGAGATTGATCAGAATGGGGACGTTCTTCGACCAAAGATTATCTCCGGCCCAGCGATGTTACGGAAGCCTGTGCTTGATTCAGTTCGCAAGTACAAATACAAGCCTTATCGGCTGAATGGCAAGGCAGTTGATGTGGAGACAACGGTCTCAGTTACGATGGACGCCAATCGCGATTGCCATTTCAATTGATTTCCCCGGCTCTTTTTACTGGATGCTCCGGGTATCGCCCTTGAAACCTGGGATTTTCACGGCGTCACTTTAATGAGAAACGGATTCTCGATCCGCAATCCTTCTACAATTTGCCCGTGCTGAAGGTCTTCCGTATACAGAGTCGTACAGCCGGCAATCAAAGCTGCGGCGAGAATCATTCCATCCCAGATAGAAAAGCCATACCGTTCACTGATCCGCAGCGCTTCAAGGTAAGTCTCATAGGTGAGCGACTTCGGATTCGGGCACAGAATGGTCGTGCCCTGAATCACCCTCTTTACTTCGCTCCAGCTCATCTTAAATTTGGTGCACGAAACAGAGGTGAGTTCGTTCAAGACCTGAACGCTGACCACGCCTCCCTGAAGCAGAATACGCTCAGCTGTGATGGTCTTATCGCCAGAGGGCGTGAAGGCGTATAATACAACATTCGTGTCGAAGAACGGCGGCGCGCTCATGCTCCAACTGTCTCAGTGGATTTGAGCACTTCGCGGTCATATAACTCTGCGCGGTTGAATTTGTAGCCCGGAGGCAGAGGCCGGCGGAGCTCACGGATCATCTCCAGCGCCTCAAGCCTTCGAGAATCTCGCTCGACCTCGAACCTTCGGCTGTCCTTTATACTGATCTCTATTTCGTCGCCTTCCTTCAATTCCAACGCCTGCACAACCGCTGCAGGCAACCGAACCGCCAAACTGTTTCCCCACTTTGAGACCTGCATTTCCCACCCCTTAGATATACATATAAATTGTATATCATTCTAGATTGGAACGCCACTTCCCAACCCTCCCCAATCGCGCTAACATTCTCCCATTCCCCGGAAAAGAGCTTTCATGGCCTTGCGTCCGCCGCATTGGGTGATTTCGTTTGCTCTGGCTGTGCCTCTGGCTGCTGTGGCCGGTAAACCAAAGCCTTGCATCACGGCTGACGAGGCTACCAAGTTGGTGAATAAGGACGTTTGCGTTTCGGCGCACGTTTATGACGTGGTGCAACTGCCGGACGGGACTCGATACCTTGACGTCTGCAGGCCCGAGACTACGGACGAGGCTTGCCGGTTCACCATCGTCAGCTTGTGGGAGGACCGCGATGAGGTGGGGGAACTCAAGAAATATCGGGATATGAATGTGCAGGTGCGGGGGATTGTGCAGCCTATGCATGGGCGGGCTGGAATGCTGCTGAGCCATGCACGGCAGTTCTCTGGAGGGCCGCCGAAGTTCAAGCCCAATCCCAAGCTGGTGCGCGGGTTCAATGCCGACCAGAGCCGTCCTCCGATTAATGATCCTAATCTGCGCTCGCAGGGAGGACGGCGGGGATTTATGAATTCACGGGATCAGGAGAGCCGCACTGGTAAGTGATCGAGAATTTGTGGGTTCGCCACCTTGTAAGTAAAAACTAAAGCAGGTCCTTCGACTCCGTTACGCTTCGCTCAGGATGACAAATCTATGAAGGGTTGTGGTATCCCACCCATTCCGTAGAAGAAACGGAATGGATGGGGCACGGGACTTTCGTGATTTTATGAGTGCGACCTGCCGTGGTTGAACGATCTAACGGGAAATAGCGGGTTTGGATTAATTTGGCAAGTTAGCCCCGCTAACGCGGGGATGGCGAGTTAGCAAGTTGGCGGTGCATCGTCGCAGGCAGTTTAATCGCTGCGTTGGTTGGCGACGACAGTTGGGAACTATTCCCTATTCCCTATCCCCTAGTCCCTGCTTCTTCGAGCGGCGGGGCGAAGCGGGCGCCGGTTCGCAGGATTATGGCGGAGATTATGAGGAAGATCAGCGTTGCGCCTAGGCCCAGGCTCAGGTTTGTGCGGTCGGAGATGGCGCCGATGATGGTGGGCGAAAAGGTGTCGCCGAAAAAGTGGATGCAGAAGAGATTGAAGCTGATGGCCGTGGCTCGCACCGGGGCGGAGACTGAATTGACGATGGCGGCGTTCAACGGGCCGGTGTTGAGGAAGAGGAAGAATTCGGCGGCGAAGAGCGCGGGAACCGCCCATGCGCGGGGACCGAAAAAGACCATCGCGCCGCAGGGCAGGGTGAGGGCTACGCTCCAGAAGGAGAGCAGGTAGAGAGCGCGGTAGTTGGTGCGCAGCCAGCGCTGAGCCAGCCAGCCGCCCGTCAGAGTGCCGGCGATGCCGTCGATTACTGTGATGGCGCCGACTACCATGCTGGAATTGCCGACGGAGAGGCCGGCTGCACGGTGAAGGAATGTCGGCATCCATGCCGAGATGCCGCCCATCGCGAACGTGAGAGTTGCCAGGCCGAAGGTTGCGGTGAGAAAGGCTGGGTTGCGGAAGAGGCCAAGGACGGTGGCGCGATTGGCGGTGGGCCGCAAGTGGTCGCTGGCTCCGCGCTCGGGTTCGCGGCCGATCCATGCGTAGAGCGCAGCAATAACCAGGCCGGGAATTGCGCAGAGAAAGAACGGCTGACGCCAGCCCCACGGCGAGCCCAGTTCCCCGCCCGCCACGTAGCCCAACGCCGCACCCACTGGAATGGCCACATAAAAGATTGACAGGATGCGGTTGCGATCTCGTTCAGGATAGAAGTCGGCCAGCACGGCCGGGGCAAAGATGCCGAAGGTTGCTTCGCCGACGCCTACCAGTGCCTGGCGTGCGTAAAGCATCCAGTAGCTGTGGACCCAGTAAGTTCCCAGCGTTGCAAGGCTCCACAGAACCGCACCGGCGATGATGAGCGGCTTGCGGCGGAAATGGTCGCCTAGCCAGCCGGTGAGTGGGGCGGCGAGCATGTAAAAGATGAACAGCGCCGTGGTTAGCGCTCCCATCTGCTGGTCGGTGGAGTGAAATTCGCGCTGGATCAGGGAAACTTCGCCAGGGAGAATGTAGCGGTCAATGTAGTTGAAGAGGTTCAGGCCGATGAGCAGCAGCAGCGTCCCAAGGGCGGGGCTGATGCGGGGGCGAATAGATTGGGGCGAGGTGGGCAAGTGGGTTGATCTCGGAATTGCAGCGAGATTTACACGAGTATCATAATCGGCTGTTGATGGCCCAATGGCTTCACGCGGCCGGCCGGGGCCAGCGCGCTTCTACTGTGGTTCCGATGCCGCCGCGGGGGCGGAACTCGCCGCGGACTACGGCCCAGACGGGATTGCAGGCTTTTACTACGTCTTCGAGCACCTGGTTCACAATGTTTTCCTGGAAGATGCCCAGGTTGCGGTAGCTGAAGAGATACTCTTTCAGCGATTTCAGTTCCAGGCAGCGGTCGCGGGGCATGTAGCGGATGGTGAGGAGGCCAAAGTCGGGCAGGCCGGTTTTGGGGCAGACCGAGGTCAGGTCCGGGTCATCGATGAGAATCTCGTAGCCGGGAAACTGGTTCTGCCAGGTCTCGATGGCGGGAAAGGCAAAATCGAGGCCGGCCTTGGCGTGTTCGTCAGTGTAGCGCGGTTGCTGGGCCATTTCTTTATTGTACGAGCCGAGCGAAAGGCCGGCTAGCTTCGGCCCCAGCCATATTTTTGCTTCTAAAGTCCGGCAATTGAGTCCTATATACTGACTCTGGTTACCGGAATGACTGAAGAGAGAAAGCAATCGGACCGTCGCCGGCTCTGGTTTTGGCGTGGCGCGGCTATCCTTACCGTTATCGTGTTCTTTACGGCGCGCTTCCTGATGCGCGATCAGTTGCCGGTGCACGCAGCCAAGGCGGTCCGCCAGGAGCTGATGAACACCATCAGCACCAATGGCCGCGTGGAGCCGGAGAACAACTACGAGTTCTATAGCCCCGTCGCCACCACGGTGAAGGCCGTCTATGTGCAACCCGGCGACCGGGTACCGGCCGGCAAGCTGCTGCTGGTGCTGGACGACGTGCAGGCGCGCGCCCGGCTGGCCACCGCCGAGAGCGGCGTGACGGGAGCCAAGGCGGCATTAGAGGCGGCTACGCACAACGGAAGCCAGCAGGAGCGCCAGGCGGCGGAAGCAGAAATTGCCCGCGATAGGCTGAACCACGATCAGGCGCGCCACGATCTGGATGCGCTCATCAAGCTCAAAGCGGCGGGCGCGGCTTCAGCCAGCGAGGTATCGGACGCGCAGCAGCGGCTGGATGCGGCTGAGGCTAGCCTGCACGCATCCGAACAGAGCGCCAAAAACCGCTATTCGCCGGCGGAGGTGGAGCGAGCGCGGGCTGGGTTGACCGATGCAGAGACAAATCTGGAGGCGGCTCGCCAGGTGATGGCGCAAACCTCAATCCATGCGCCCGTTGCCGGAACGGTCTACAGCCTCAATGCCAGTCCCACGGATTTTGTAGAACAGGGAAAGCTGTTGCTCCAGTTGGCCGACCTGCGTCATGAACGGGTGCGCGCCTATTTCGATGAGCCGGAGATTGGCCGCCTGGCTGTTGGCCAGCCGATCGAGATCAAGTGGGACGCCAAGCCCGGCCGGCACTGGCACGGACACATTGTGCGCATTCCCGTAGCCGTGATTGCCTTCGGTACGCGCAACGTGGGCGAAGTGATGGTCCAGATCGACGATGCGGACGGCGGCCTTCTGCCGGATACCAACGTCACCGTCACGGTAACCACTTCAAGCGAGCCAAACACTCTGAGCGTTCCCCGCGAAGCGCTGCATTCTGAGAATGGGCAGCCTTACGTCTATAAGGTGGTCAATGACAGACTGGTGCGAACCTCTGTAACCATCGGAACCATCAACCTCACCCAGGTGGCCATTCTCTCCGGGCTCAATGATGGAGAAATGGTGGCAACCGGGACAGCCAATGGACAGCCCTTGCAGGAGGGCGTTCCGATCAAGGTTGTGCAGTGACGGTGCTCAAAAGAGCGGCTACGTTGATCGCGTCAGTTGTTCTGGCGGCGGCCGTGACGGTTCCTGCCAACGCGCAGGACTTGCTTGCCCAGGCAAAAGCAGCTTTGCAGGCCGGCGAGGCAGACCATGCGCTGGCGCTGCTCAATTCCCTGCCCTCGTCAGGTGCGGGCCAGGCTGAGGCTCATAACCTCGAATGCCGCGTGCGCTACACACTGGAGCAATGGAATGAGGCCGTCAGCCAGTGCGAGCAGGCGGTCCGGCTGGATGGGCAAAACTCCGACTATCATCTGTGGCTGGGTCGAGCCTTGGGCGAGAAAGCCGACCGGGCTTCGTTTCTGAGAGCATATTCGATTGCCAAGCGAGTGCCGGCAGAGTTTGAAGAGTCAGTCAGGCTGAATCCCCGCAATGCTGAAGCGCTGTTTTCTCTGGGCGAGTTTTACAGGCAGGCGCCCGGAGTCGTGGGCGGTGGCGTGGATAAAGCGGAACGCATCGCCGCGAAACTGGACAAAGTGAATCCATCGCGCGCCCATGAACTGCGCGGCGACATGGCCGAAAGCCGCAAGGATTATGACGCGGCCGAACACGAGTTCAAGCAGGCCGTCGCGAATGGTGCGCATCCGGCCATTCAATGGGCGACTCTGGCGGCCTTCTATTCCCGCCGGCAGCGCTGGACAGAGATGGAGTCGGCGCTGCACAGCGCGCTGGCTGCCACGCGAGGCGATAAGCACGCGGCCGTTGCGCTCTATAACGGTGCAGGCGTGCTCATCGATTCAAAACGTGACCCGGCGCTGGCTGCCAAGTTGCTGGAAGATTATTTGACCAGCCCAGGAAAAACTGAAGAAGCGCCGGCATTTGTGGCTCACTATCGGCTGGCCAGCCTCAAGGAGCAACTCGGAGACCCTGCAGCGGCAAAGCGGGAACGCGCGGCGGCCCTGGCCCTGGCGCGTGATTACAAACCCGCTCAGGGAGCAAGCTCGCGCGAAGCCAGGAATTGATTGGAAATATGCAGGTGAAGATCGCTCACAATCCGCGTATGGCCTGGCTCATGATCGTGGGGCTCGCGGCCGCGCCCGCTCTGCTGCCGGCGCAGGTCTCGCTGGGCACTGTGGTGGACCTGGCACAGCGTAACTCGAGCACCGTCCGGCTGGCCCAGGCAGATGTTGACAAGGCCCAGGCAGTTCTGGCGCAAACACATGATGCGTATGTTCCCAGTCTGAATCTCCACTCAGGACTTCCAGCCGCACCCGAGGTCGGATTCACCGGGGGCATACCGTCAATCCTGGATCTAACCGCACAATCACTGGTCTTCAGTTTTCCCCAGAGGCAGTATGTTGCCGCAGCTCGCTCGGGACTGAAGGCCGCCATACTCAACCTCAACGACGCCCGCGAACAGGTGGCGCTCGATGCCTCAACGACTTATATCGAACTCGATACAGTAGACACAGAACTTGAGAGCGCACGTCAACAGGAAACTTTCGCGGGACGTTTGGTTGAGATCGAGCAGGAGCGCGCCGAGGCTGGGGTCGACTCGCTGAGCGATTTGTTGGAGGCTCGACTCACCGCGGCCCAGCTCAAACTCAAGCGCATGCATCTTGAGACCCGCGCGGCAACGCTTTCGAAGCAGCTTGCAACGCTTACAGGCCTGCCTGTGGGTTCCATTACGCCCGATCACGCCAGCATCCCGGAGATTCCGGCAGTGAAGGCGGACAACGCTGAACCGAATACCGGCGCAATCCAGGCATCCCAGATGCTTGCGATCTCCAAGCAAAAGATGGCGCATGGAGACCAGTTGAGCGAATACCTTCCACAACTCGGCTTCAGCGCGCTCTACAGCCGCAGCACCACGATTCTGAACTATTTCAATGCTTACTATGCCAAGCCCATCCCGATTAACAACTTCAGTTCGGGATTCTCGATTCAGATTCCGATCTTTGATCTCGGCTTGCATGCCAAATCGAAACAGTCGGCGGCTGAAGCGCTGCGAGCCACGGTTGAAGCCGAACAGGCCCAGCAGCAGAGCGACGTCCAGATTACCTCGCTCACCGGCAGCCTTCGCGAGTTGGATACTCGGGCCGACATCGCAAGCCTCAAACAACAGATCGCCAAAGAGCAGTTGCAGTCTGTGCTGGCCCAATTGGAACTAGGCAATGGCACTGAAAGCGGTCCCGCCGCCCAACCGCAACTGACCCCCAAAGCCGAGCAGTTGGCCCGCATTGACGAGCGCCAGAAATATGAGGACTCGCTGGACGCCGGGTTCGACCTGGCCAAAGCCCGTCTCGGTCTGCTACGCGCCCTGGGCCACATGGGAGACTGGCTGAACGAGTTGCACGGAACAAAATAGAGATTGATGTGTGGCGCGCCAAATGAGAGCTCAAGAAATAGCCTTGCTGGCCATTCTGCTCGTTGCAGCGAGAGCCTTTGGTCAGATCAAAGAAAAGGAGCCGGCAGCTATCCTCGAAGTCGGCAGCGCCGGGGAATGGGCGCTTAACCATGGAACTCCCAGTTATGGCCCCAGTTTCGCTGTCGAGGTAACTCCTATTATGGACCGGCTGGAAATCGAAGCCGGGGTTACGCCATTCTTCAGCCGCGGCCAGACGGAATGGGACACCGACCTGCTATTCAAGAAACCCTATACTCTCTCCAAGACCGCTGAATTCATGTTCGGCGCCGGTCCGGAATGGGCGCACACAATGAAAGGCGGCAAGAACACCGATTCTATTGGAGCGGAAGGGGCTTTAGATTTCATGTTCTGGCCCTGGGCAAAGCGAAGATTTGGCTTGTATCTGGAGCCAAGCTATGGGTACGACTTCGGCAGTGGGCATCAGCAATCCATGAGTATTTCTGCGGGTCTGCTGATTGCAATTCGATAGGAGTGGTCGGGACAAGCTATAAGTACATTCTTTGCTTAGTTCTACGATAACCCTTAGATTCAACCACCTACGGGAAATCGAAACGAAACGGCTAAAAACCCGTCAAAATGTTAGAATTGATGGGATGCCTATGCCCCTGAAAACACTGCTTCTGAATCCGCCTTCGTTTGAGAACTTCGACGGTGGCGCAAGCTCGCGCTGGCCCGCAACGCGCGAAATCGAGTCTTACTGGTACCCTGTCTGGCTCACCTACCCGGCCGGTTTGCTTGAGGGTTCGCGCCTGCTCGATGCCCCTCCGCATCACGTCTCCGCCGAAGAAACCATCAAGATCTGCAAGGATTACGAGTTCTTGGTGCTCTTTACCTCGACCGTCGGCTGGGCGGGCGACCAGCGCCTCGCCGAGGCCATCAAGGCCGCAAACCCCTCCATCCGCATCGCCTTTGTCGGCCCCCCGGTGACCACCGACCCGGATCGCGCCCTCAACGAGTGCTCCGCGCTGGACTTCATCTGCCGCCGCGAGTTCGATTACTCCGTGGTTGAGTTTGCAAAGGGAAAGCCGCTGAATGAGATTTTAGGAATCAGCTACAAACTGGACGGCAAGATCGTCCACAATCCCGACCGGCCCCAGGTGGAAGACCTCGACGCCATGCCCTGGGCCACGAAAATCTACAAGCGCGATATGGACGTAACACGCTATAACGTCCCCTTCCTGCTGAATCCATTCATCGCGCTCTACTCTACGCGCGGCTGCCCGGCGCAGTGCACCTTTTGCCTGTGGCCGCAGACCTTGAGCGGTCACGCATGGCGCAAGCGGTCCACGGACGACGTTGCCGCCGAACTGGCATGGGCCAAGGAGAACTTCCCTAATGTCAAAGAGTTCTTCTTCGACGACGATACTTTTAATATTCAGAAAGTCCGCACCATCGAGTTGTGCGAAAAACTCAAGCCGCTTGGCCTTACCTGGAGCTGCACCTCCCGTGTAACCACTGACTACGACACTCTCAAGGCCATGCGCGAGGCCGGCTGCCGTCTGCTGATCGTGGGCTTCGAATCCGGCGACCCGCAGATTCTGAAGAACATCAAGAAGGGCGCCACCGTTGAGCGCGCCCGCGACTTTGCGCGCGACTGCCACAAGCTCGGCCTCACCATCCACGCCGACTTCATTCTCGGTTTGCCCGGTGAAACAAAGGAGTCAATCCGCAACACCATCAACTTCGCCAAGTCCCTCGACTGCGAAACCCTTCAGGTTTCTATCGCCCACGCCTACCCCGGCACTGAATTTTACGATTACGCCAAGGCCAACGGTTTTATCAAGAATTCCACGGCCATGATGGATGAGGGCGGGCACCAGATGGCGCACATTGAGTATCCCGGCCTGCCCACCGACTACGTGCTGGAGATGGTTCACCGCTTCTACGACGAGTATTACTTCCGCCCCAAGGCTGCATTCCGCGTGGTGTGGAAGGCCTTTGTGAATCGCGACCTGCCCCGGCTCTACGTCGAGGCCAAATCCTTCCTCAAGCTTCGTGCCCAGCGTAACAGGATGGTGAAGGCCGCCCGCAATCAGCCGCCGGTCGAGCCACCGGATCCTGTGAAGGCCAGCGCTTAATTCTCACTTAGCCAAATACTATCGAGGGCGGACGCATCGCGTCCGTCCTCAATTTGCATGCGGATCATTCCGGTGATTTCTGCCGGCCTAACTTGAAGCGTTCGCGAATCTCGTAGCGAGCGCCGTTGGGCGAAAGACGGCTTTCGTAGAGAAGAAATTCTTCGGCCACGAATCGTGTGAAGGCAGGCTGACGCTGAATGCGAGACTTCAGTTCGCGGAGTCCGCGGCCCTCACCTTTGCTGCGCGCGAGCGTGATGTGCGGATGGTAGGGCCGCGCATCGTGCACGAATCCGCAAAGTTCAGTGGCGGCGGCAACACCCTTTTCGAGCGCAAGCAATTCGTGAGTGAGCCCAACATCTGCAAAGAAAACTCCCGCGTGATCGAAGAAGCCCAGCTCCTCAAAGTGCACCGGAACCGGCGGCGAATTTACCTGGCGAAGCCGCTCAACCAGGTTCGCGTATTTCTTCTCGTCAGTATTACCCAGGAATTGCAATGTAATGTGCCACGATTCCGGCGCCGTCCAGCGCAGCCCGTCCTCTTTTCGCTTGAGCCGCGCCGAGACCGCCGCAAGCTCGCCTATAACTGCTGCCGCCAGCGGGATTCCAACAAAAAGACGCATACGAAGAAGTCTACGGCAGGCTCTACGATTCGATCGGTGACAACGGGAATTTGGTAGCGTTTCAGTTTGAAATCCTCAGCCCTCGCGCCAAAATGAGCCTTGCACGCCTCTGGAAATCTTGAGAGCATAGCTTGCATGGCCTATGTTGCATTCTGGCTCATTTCGGTTGGGGGCAAAGCGGCTCTCATGTACGGGGTTTGGAGACTTGCAAAATCCCAAGGGAGATCGCCTTGGCCTCCACTCGTCGCTAGCATATTCTGCGCCAGTATTGTGTTCGTCGCCCTCTTCGTCAAAGGACGTGCGGAACACTCAGAGAGTTCCCTCTAATTCAAACTGAGACATAACCGGGAATTTCGCTCCATAAAGAAAACCCCCGGCTGGTTGGCCGAGGGCTTTTGCTTTTCTTGAGTCGGCCTCAGTTGCTGAAGAGCAGAATGCCGGCGGCCTTTTCATCGCTCACCGCTTCATCCGCGCTGACCGGCCGGTAGAAGAGTTGATTGGCGTCGAGATAGACCTCGAGGAAAGCCGGGCGCTCGGAGATCTTTCCGGCGATCAGGGCTTCAGACAGTGGATCTTCGACGTAACGCTGCAGAGCGCGGCGCAAGGGGCGGGCGCCGTAACTGCGGTCAGTGAGGGTCTTGTCGAGAATCCACTTCTTGGCCTCTTCTGTGACCGAGATGGTGATCGACTTCTGCGCCAGGTTGGCGTTTAACTGCTGCACCAGCAGTTCGACGATCTGGATCAGGTCCGCATCCGACAGCGACTGGAAGAGAATGATCTCGTCGAGGCGGTTGAGGAACTCGGGGTTGAAGGTCTTTTTCACCTCGCCCTTGACCAACTCCTCCACCTTCTCGCTCACCAGGTCTTCGCGCTCGCTTTGGAAGCCGAGTCCCTGCTTCTTTTGCAGGTGACGCGCGCCTATGTTCGAGGTCATGATGAGGATCACGTTCTTGAAGTCGACCGTGTTGCCAAGGCCGTCAGTCAACTGCCCATCCTCAAAGACCTGGAGCAGAATATTGAACACATCGGGATGCGCCTTCTCGATTTCGTCGAGCAGCACGACCGAGTACGGCGAGCGCTTGACGCGTTCCGTCAACTGGCCGCCCTCCTCGTAGCCCACGTAGCCCGGAGGCGAACCGATGAGCTTGGAGACCGAGTGCTTCTCCATGAACTCCGACATATCGAAGCGGATGAGCGCCTTGTCGGAGCCGAAGAGGAAGTTGGCCAGGGTGCGCGCCATCTCCGTTTTGCCCACGCCCGTGGGACCGAGGAAGAGGAAACTCCCGATGGGACGGTGCGGCGATTTGAGGCCCGCTCTCGAACGCCGTATAGCACGAGCCAGCGCGCCGATGGCCTTCTCCTGCGAGATGATGCGCTTGTGCAGCTCTTCTTCCACGCGCAGCAGCTTTTGCGTCTCTTCTTCCTTGATGCTGGTAACGGGCACGCCGGTCCAGCGGCTGACCACGTCCTCAATATCTTCGCGGCCCACAATGCCGGCGGCGGAGTCGTCGAGGTGATACTTGTCGCGCAGGGCGCGCAGGCTTTCGCGCTCCTTGCGCTCCTCGTCGGAGTAGAAGCGCGCCTTCTCGAACTCGTGGTTGGCGATGGCCGAGTCCATGCGGTGCACGATGAACTTGATGCGCTTCTGCACCTCGGTGATCTCCTCGGGCAGCGAGGTCTGGCGCAGCTTTACGCGCGCGCCGGCCTCGTCGATCAAGTCGATGGCCTTATCGGGCAGGAAGCGGTCGGGGATATAGCGGTTCGAATGCGAGACGGCGAACTCGACCGCATCGTCGGTATAGCTGACCGCGTGGAATTTCTCATAGCGGTCCTTGATGCCGTGAATGATCTTGATGGCGTCGGCCTCGTTGGGCGGCGGCACCTTGACGGCCTGGAAACGCCGCTCCAGCGAACGGTCCTTCTCGATGGATTTGCGGTACTCTGCCGGTGTGGTAGCGCCGATGCACTGAATCTCTCCGCGGCTCAGCGCCGGCTTGAGAATATTGGCGGCGTCCAGCGAGCCCTCAGCCGAGCCCGCGCCGACGAGCGTGTGCAGCTCGTCGATAAAGATGATGGAGTTCTGATTTTCCATCAGCTCCTTCATGATGGTTTTGAGCCGCTCTTCAAATTGCCCGCGGTACTTGGTTCCCGCCACGATTAGCGAGAGGTCCAGGCCAAGGACGCGCTTGTCGGCCAGAAAGCTGGGCACCTCGCCGTCGGCAATGCGCTGCGCCAGGCCTTCGACGATGGCCGTCTTTCCGACGCCCGGCTCGCCAATCAGTACTGGGTTATTTTTGGTGCGGCGGCAGAGAATCTGCACCACGCGCTCCAGTTCGCCGTCGCGGCCCACCAGGGGATCGAGCTGCCCATCCATCGCCGCCTGGGTCAGGTCGCGGCTGAACTCAGCCAGCAAACTCGACTCGCGCTGGCGCTGTTGCGGCGGCGCTTTTTCTTGCGTAACGCGGGCCAGCTCATCGCGAATTTGCGCCAGCTTCAGTCCGCGCTCCTGCAAGATCTCCGCGGCAAAGCATTTCTCTTCGCGCAGCAGACCCAACAGCAAATGTTCCGTACCGATGTGCTTGTGGCCCAGCCGCTCGGCTTCTTCCGCCGCATAGGCCAGCACCCGCTTGCACTCGTTTGAAAGCGGCAGGTCAACACTGGTGGAGACCTTTTCGCGAATTGTGGTGTGCGCCTCAATCTGCTTGCGGATCGACTCCACCGAAGCGTGCGAGCGCAGAAAACGGTTGGTTAACGCTTTGTCCTCGCGCAGCAGTCCGAGCAGCAGGTGCTCAGTCTCGATATAAGGCGAGCCGAACTGGCTGGCCTCATACCGCGCGAAGAAGATCACTCGCCGTGCCTTCTCCGTATAGCGTTCGAACATTTTGTTCTCCCCTGAACAAAGCCATCGGCTGGAGTGGCCGTCCGGTTCGATTGCCGGCTTCAGCCCAACCCGCGGGTGTCTTTCTTTGAACTACGCCATCGGAGGCGACCTGGAAAATGCACTTTCGCCCCGAATGGCCCTTTTAGGATGGTTGCCGGCGCTCTTGCTGCCTGGCAAATCTTCGGCGTTCATACTGCTGGAGATACGTCCATCCTGCCCTGGCAACCCGGCTGGGTAAAAACTGTCCCTTACCGGATTGCTTACTAGTTAAGACTCAAAAACTGCTGGAATGGTGCATTTTCTATCAACGGCCGCCGGCTTGCAATACCACTTGAGGTTTGGCTGCCAAAGGTGTGAGCCGGCCGCCTTCAAGACGTAAGACCCGCGTACAGCGCGCCGCCAGATCAGTGTTGTGCGTTACCAAGAATGGAAGTGAGGCCGTGGCTCGCGTGCAGCCGCTCGATCAGGTCAAAGACCATGCCGGCGGTTGCTTCATCCAGGTCGCCGGTGGGCTCATCGGCCAGCAGCAGGCGGGGGTTATTGACCAACGCACGCGCCAGCGCCACGCGCTGCTGCTCGCCGCCGCTCAACTCGCCCGGCCGATGGGTACTGCGATCTTCCAAGCCGACCTCCTTCAGCCAGTTTGCCGCCACTGTCAGCGCCTGCCGCTTGCTTACGCCGCAGGCCAGCAGAGGCATGGCCACATTTTCCAGCGCCGTAAACTCCGGCAGCAGGTAGTGGAACTGCCAAACGTAGCCGATCTCCCGATTGCGAAAAGCCGCGGCCTGGCGTGGGGAAAGCTGGGCCACATCGGTTGAGGCGCAGTATACAGTTCCCGCGGAGGGAGTATCAAGCGCGCCCAGAATGTGCAAAAGCGTGCTTTTTCCCGCGCCGGACTGGCCCACGATGGCCACCATCTCGCCACCCTGGACTTCGAGGTTGAGCCGCTCAAAAAGGTTCAGCGTGCCGCGCGCGGTCTGATAGGTCTTTCTAAGGCCGTTCACCTGAACGATGGGCACCCGCAACTCCGGCTCCCGCTCGGTGCGAGCTGCCTGCTGAGGTGCCGCTGGGGAAGTTTGAACCATCCGCTTGACTCTATTTTACCGTGCCGGGGCTGATGCCGCATATGGGCCTGCGGAGGGGCGATCGGAGCTGGCCAAACGCATCTTATATTTCGTCTGCGAATACAATCTTGAATGGCAATTCCATGTATATAGCTGTTTACGGAGGGAGCAGGGGTCTTCAGACCCCTGAATATGTGGCATGTGTTGACTGGCCTTCAGGCACGGGTTCTTTTCGGCTGCCAATAGAAAGCCCGGGGCTAAAGCCCATCATTTTCTGCGCCTGTTTCAGGGGTCTAAAGACCCCTGCTCCCTCCGCAAAAATAAGCAAAAGCAACGTCACAACTGTTCTCTCGAAAGATTGCCGAAAAATTAAGATGCCTTTGTCCTGGTTATCGCAGGCACATCCGATCAGCGTTACAGACGGTGCATGCCTCATTTTCCTTGAGGGAGCGCCGATGGGTTGAGCCGGGCGATGCGGCCGTTGGGGCCGACGACGAAGGGCAGAGAAAGGGCGTTCCAGTTGCCGTCGTCGAGGGGCTGCCAGGTTTTGCCGTCGTCGCGGCTTAGGTCGGAGCCGTTGGTGCCTACGGTGATCCAGAGTTTGAGAGATTCGCTCCATTGGACGGAGGAGCGGTAACCGTGAGGTGGGGTTTGCGCCGCTTTGAATTTGTTCGTGCCGCCGGTGAAAGCAGATGTCTCCCGATTATCATTGATCGCCGAATAATCGCCGCCCACAACCACCATGTCAGCCTTCTGGCAAGACGGAGCCTTCCAGTGGAATCCGCCGAATTTTGTGGCCTTGAGCGGCCCAACTGAGCCCGGACGTATCGCCAAACTGAATACTCCGGCCGATACCGAGTGACGGCTAAATGGGACGTTGATATCGCAGTAGTCCCAATACGCGTAATGGCTGGGGACCGTGAAGCCCTTGTTGAGTTGTGTTAAGTGCGTGTTCAGTGCCATCCAGTATGTGCCGGGGCCGAGCCGAGCCAGTGCAGAATTACTTGCCGCAAAGGCTGCTTCTGCTGGTCCCGCGAAAATGGACGATTCGCTGGGGCTCAGCTCATCCTTAGAACAAGTAATGCCGATTTCGAAATTGGCGAGATAAAAGCTTTGCAACGTAGTTGTGTCCCACTGACTCGCTTTGTGTACCGCAGGGTCTCCCAGGATCGTTCCAGTGATAACTCGTGAGCCCGCAGTGCAGACATCTCCTGAGCCAGCCTCTGTGACACTTGCTTCGACCGCGTCCCAGAAGCCAACGGGCGAATCTGGATTCGTAAATGCCAACTTCCACGTCCCGCAGCCATCCGTTGTTTTATAGAGGCGGCTTTTGTCGCCAGGTCCTGATGCCATGACGATTGCATTATTTTCGTCCCACGCCTGCACACCGCGAAAATCGAGTGTCGTGCCGTCTTTCTCCGCGTCTGGCACGGCGCACTTCTGCCAATGTGCGCCGCCGTCGGTAGTTTTGAGCACAGTTCCGCCGGTACCGCTGGCCCAGGCTATTTTCCCATCCACTGAATCAATTCCGCGCAGGCCGGCGGTCGTGTCTGAGTCCTGCATCTGCCAGACCTGGCTCACAGGACGCGCCGGCGCGGGTGACGTCGGCATTTGCACGGGAACACTGGATTGGGCAGCGGCTATTGCGGAGGCGGCGACAAGCAGGGCGAAGCGAATCACTTGCATGGCTGGAAGTATAGTTGCGCGGATTGCGGTAACACCAGAGAAGTGTCTTGGATCACTTTCGGCAATAACTATAACAGCTATAAATGAAATCAACTCATGGGCGGAGCGAAAACCATCTCAACGTTGGCCGTTTCTGCGGCCTTTATGGCGGGCGCGTGCGCGGCACAGGCGCAGCAATCGCCCTACCAACGGTTCAGAGCAAGCAATGCTCAAATGGCCACAATGCAGCCGACTATGGTGACGCCGATGGTGGAGGCCGATCCGCGGCTCATTCAATATGTGCGGGCTGCTTTCTCAAACGAGTACACAGCCGCGGGCACAGAGACGGTGAGCTATGGAAACGGGCGCGGGCTGGGCGTTATCGCCAGCCATCGCTTCGAGTTCGACTACATGCCACCTTCCTATATCCAGCACAACGCGGCCACGCAAAAGGACGGGCTTGGCGATACCTCCTTGGTGGGCAAGGTTCGCATCGCCTCAGGCAACGCACAGCACGGAAACTTTGCCATTGCGGCGCTGCTGAGCCATAGCTTTGCCACAGGGACTTACAGGAACGGCGCATCCACCGATACCTGGAATCCGACGCTGGCCGGTTGCCGTGCGTTTGGGCGCTTCAATGCGCAGTCTTCGCTGGGCGGCACAATGCCCACCGGCAAGATCGCCGAGCAGGGCCGCTCCATCGCCTGGAATGCGCTGATGCAGGCGCACGCCACTACGCATGCGTGGCTGGAGCTTGAAAACAACGCGACCTTCTATTTCCAGGGAAGCCACGACGGCAGAATGCTGAACTTTGTCACTCCGGGGGCATTTTACGTAGTGCGAAACAAAAACTGGAAGCCAGAGCACTCCTTCCTAATCTTCGCCGGCGGCATGCAGATCGCAACCTCAAGCTTCCACACCTGCAATCACAACCTGATTTCCGAGCTGCGGATTCTTTTCTAGCGCCATGCGAGGCGAGATTTGCGCCTCTGCCACTGGCGATCGAAATCCGCTTGTGACCTAAATCACTTGTTGTCTGAGCCTTAGCTGATATAAAGTAATTCGACCCTTGAACAAACATAAAAGATTGTTAACTTTGGCGCTTTCGGCGGTCATCCTGCCCGGAGCCTGTGCGGCACAAGCGCAGCAATCGTTCTATGCCCGATTCAGGGCGAAGAACGATGCCATGACCGCAGTGCAGCCGACGTGGATGAGCCCGCTCATCCAGTGCGACTCGCGGCTTACGCAATCGGTGCGGCTCTCGATTGCAAACTCCTACACCTCTACTGGCACGCAGACGGTGAACTATGGCAATTACCACACCTTCGGCGTGATTGCCGGAAATCGCTTTCAGTTCAACTTCATGGCGCCGCCTTATATCCAGAACAACTCTGCGACGGCCAAGGACGGCTTCGGCGACACTCAGGTAGAGGGCAAGTTTCGCATCGCATCAGGCAACGCGCAGCACGGCAACTACGCGCTGACAGCTTTGCTGGCCTACTCTGCGCCCACCGGCAGCCACCAGAATGGCGCGCCCACATCGCTCTACTGGCCAAACCTTGCCACGGGCCGGGTATGGGGGCGGTTCAATGTGCAAACCACACTGGGCGGCCAATTGCCTTCGGGCAAAATTGCGGCACAGGGCCGTCAAATCCAATGGAACACAACCGCGCAGTTGCATGCCACAGCGCATCTGTGGCTGGATATCGAAGACAATGCCTTCTATAACCACGGCGGACCGTTCGATGGCAGGACAACGAGTTACATCACTCCGGCGGCCTACTACGTGGTGCGGCGCAAAGACTGGAAGCCCGCGCATGCCTTTCTGGTTTTCGATAGCGGCATGCAGATCGCCACATCCAGCTTCTACCCCTCGAACCACATCCTGATCTCCGAGATGCGAATCGCTTTTTAGAATTTATTTTGAAAGGCATGAGGCAGAGTGCAATGGCAACCGAAGACCGCGCGCGCCTCTGCGTTGCCCAGGTGGAAACAGCGCTTCAGTATTTCACCTTGCTGTCCGAAGCGATCCAGGCCGCGAAGCTTTCCCAAGCTTCGTCGCCAAGCAACTGCGTAGTGGGAAGCTTCCGCGCTGACGGCTCCTTGCGGAACTCTTCGTAAAGAAACGCATCGTCAAAGCCGGCGCGGGCCGCGTCGGCGGAACTGGCGCCGTAGAAGATTTGATCGATGCGCGCCCAGTAAGCCGCGGCCAGGCACATGGGGCAGGGCTGGCAACTGCTGTAAAGTTCGCACCCGGCCAGCGTAAAGGTGTTCAGTGTTTTTGCGGCGGCGCGAATTGCGTTCACTTCGCCGTGGGCCGTCGGGTCGTGGCTCGCGGTCACCGTATTAATGCCTTCGCCCACAATTTTTCCGTCGCGCACGATGAGAGCTGCAAACGGCCCGCCGGCTCCTGTGGCCACGCTCTGCGTGGCCAGCCAAACGGCGCGTCGCATATATTCGAGATTGGCTTTCGCAGTCATGGTTTCAAGTATATGCAGTTTTTCAAGTACATCAGGCGGCTGAATGCTGTTCTGCCGGGGAAAGCCTGATTTCGTCCCTCTTTTTGCACATCGAAGCTACAATTTGCAACCGAAATCCCGTGAAGATCCGGTTGAATTCCGCGCCTTAGCGGTTATCCTATTTGCATTCAGCGGTTCAGAAAATATCGCTCCAACAGTCGAGTAGCGCTCCAGGCAGCCGCTTTTTAAAAGGGCTTGACCCAGGATCGCGAGAACCGGCATTTGGCTCAGTGTCTCTCGATGACCATCAAGAGGCCACTGGGAAAAACTCCTTCTACGAGGCCTGCAACGTGAGCAATTCCATACGTACTTTTTCTTCTCCGATTTCCTGGCTGCTGGCTGTTGCGGCGGCCGTTGCGCTGTGCTGCTCTCCGCTGTTTGCACAGCAGACGCTGGGCGGCATTACCGGCAGGTGACAGACGCCAAGGGCGGCATGATTCCCAACGCCGCCGTCACGCTGGTGGACGAGCAGACCTCGCTGACGCGCGCGGTGAAAACCAACGGCGCGGGCGAGTATACGTTTGTGAATCTTCCCATCGGCACCTACACGCTGACCTACACGGCCGGCGGTTTCGAAGCGCAGAAGACGCAGCACATCGCCGTGCAGGCCGATCGCACGGCCACGGTGAATGCTCAGCTCAAGGTGGGCAAGGCCAGCGAAACCGTCGAGGTGGAGGCCACGCCGCTGCTGAATGCCGTGGATACCACCAACGGCTACGTGCTGGACAATGCGAAGATCGAAATGGCGCCGCTGGCTACTGGCAGCTTTACCGGGCTGGCCATTCAATCCACCGGCGTCAGCGCGGAGCTGCCCGGCGGCACGGGCGTGAACTCCGGCCTGGGCAACGCGCCCATCTGGGCCAACGGGCAGCGCGATACTTCAAATACGTTCCTGCTCAACGGCGTGGACGCCAGCAATCTCTTCAACGGCAAGAGCACCAGCCAGGTGGCCTCGTTCCGCGTTATCAACAATACCGGCAGCGGGCAACAGCGACCGCCGGCGGCATCATCCAGAGCAGCGCATCGATTTATCTTTCCATCGGCAACTCGATTCCCAGCCCGGCTCCGGAGACCATCGAAGAGGTGCGCGTGAATGCCTCGATGTACGATGCGCAGCAGGGCTCGACAGCCGGCGCGCACATTGACATGAGCACCAAGTCGGGAACCAACGTCTGCCACGGCAACGCTTACATCCATCGCGGCACGAGCTGGCTGAATGCCGCGCCGTTCTTCTTCAACAACGACCCCGATATTCCCGCCAACCAGAAGGTTCCCGAACTGCATCGCTACATCGTCGGCGGAACGGTGGGCGGTCCCATCATCAAGAACAAGCTCTTCGGCTTCGTGGGCTATCAGCATCTGCACGTCTCGGATCAGGAGATCGGCTACTCGCGCTTCTCGGTTCCCGTGGGCCTGACAGACGACCGCAGCGCCCAACGGCCTGGCGCAGCATCAAATGCCGGCTGGTGCCCGCAGCCTGACGCGAACCTGCCCGACTACTATTGCCCGACTGGGCTCCTCTAGCCGATCTGAACAACAACGCGGTGAATCCGGGCAGCAGCGTGGCCTACAACCTGTTCAACGCGCCGGCCGTCGCCGGCGAGCCGGGCAAGTGGCTGATTCCCAATCCGCAACCGGCGATTGACCACGGCTGGCTCATCCCTATAACGTCTCGCTTCCCGGCACGGCCTACTTCTTTGCCGATCAGGCGGTGGCCAATCTGGATTGGAACGCCAGCGCCAAGGACACGCTGGCGCTGAAGTACTACTACCAGCACGATCCGACGATCGCTCCTTACGCCTACTCGAATGTACCCGGCTTGGACGCAGCATCTGGATGCGGGCAGCCAGGTCTTCTCGGTCAACAACGTGAATGTGCTGCAAGACCAATCTGAGCGTGACCGAGACGCTGGGCTTCATCCGCGAGAAGATCTACTCGACCAACGAGCAGCCCTTCAGCGCCGACAGCGTGGGCGTGAACAACCTGGGCTCTCCGTATTACTCCGGCGTCACCATCGTGGACATTCTGGGCGCCAACACGCCCACCATCGCTGCAGACGCTCAACATCGGCCCCGGATCGAACCAGGGCTCGCTGACCGGCGTCTTTCAGAATCGCTGGATGCCCTCGGCCAACGCCATCTGGACGCTGGGCAAGCACACGGTGGCACTTTGGCGGAAGCTGGTCGCACACGCAGTTGAATCCCCGCGACCGGCGTCCCGGCGTGGCCGGCACCACCTCGTCGGCGGACTTCGGCCAGTTCGTGCAGGGGCTGGTCACCACCAACGACGACTTCAATACCACCACATTCCTCCAGGGCAACGGCGACCGCTACTACCGCGCCAACCAGACCGGGCTCTATCTTGCAGGACAAGTACCAGATCCGCCCCAACCTGAGCCTGACGGCCGGCGTTCGCTACGACCATGAACGGCGCATTCAGCGAGAAGTACGGCCGCCTGTACAACTTCGATCCCAGCCTCTTCGATGCCGGCACGGCCGACGATCCCACCAACCCCAACGGAACCATCACCAACAACGGCTACGTCATTGCACAAGAACTCGCAACGACACAACGCTGACCGGCCGTCAGTGGGGCATCGCTCCGCGGCTGGGCTTTGCCTGGTCGCCGGAGCGCTTCAAGAGCAAGATGGTGGTGCGCGGCGGCTCGGGCTTTTATTACGACCGCGGCGAGCTGTTCACTTACTTCTCTCCCGGCTACGCGGCCGGCGTGGTCGCAGGGCGGACCCTTCGGCGTGAGCCAGACGCAGCCCTTCGTCAACTCGCAGACTTGCAACACCGCCGACCTCAGCTATTACCAGGGCTACATTCCCACCTGCGCTCCCGCCGACGCCAACCTCTCCAACCCTGGGGCGCAACGCTGGGACCGCCGCCCACCGGCAAGGCCTCGGACATCACGCAATATCCTGCCCAACGCCAATGACATCGCTCAACTACGGCGCGGAGCCCTTCTCCATGGGCACATACGACCGCAAGAACAAGCTGCCCTACTCGATCAACTACACGCTCGACGTTCAGTGGCAGCCGCGCAACGACATCGTGGTCGAGATCGGCTACGTGGGCAACCTGGGCCGCCACCAGGTGATTCCCACGCCCTTCAACCAGTCGCAGATCGCCAGCCCAGCGAGCCCCATCCGCGGCCAGAATTACACCTACGGCTACACGATCGTGGACTCGACAGCTATACCCCCATCAACCTGCCCGGACGGAACACTCCTTACCTGGCCAACTACGAAGGCGGCAACGTGGATCTGCGCGTGCCCTATATCGGCTATTCGTCGGAGTCGATCGACTACAGGGCGGCCGGCATCTCGCAAGTACAACGCGGCGCAGATTCATGTGGACAAGCGCATGGGCCACGGCTTCCAGGCCGGCGCGTCTTACACCTTCTCCCACACCACCGATGAGCAGAGCGCACTGGGCCTCTTCTACACCGGCGACAACCCGACCAACCTGCGCTCCGGCTACGGCCTGGCCGACTTCGACCGCAAGCACGTGCTCAACTTCACTTACACCTACCAGCTGCACAACTTCGAGCCCGAAGGCTCGCTCAAGGGCGGCGTTCACCAACGGCTGGAGCCTGAACGGCCTGACCGTTCTGCAGAGCGGGCAGCCCTTCAGCGTCATCGACTTACTCGGCGCGGTGGGCAGCATCTATCTACAGCGTCTCCGACGGCATCAACAATCCCATCGTGCCGCTGGCTCCCGGCTGCACGGCGAAGAGCGCCTCTACCGGCAAATCCGGCGCATGGGTTGAGGCCAACGGACAACCGGCGCTCAAGACGCAAGCTGCTTCACCATTCCGCTGCTCAACCCCGGAGACCTCGGACGGCGCCATCCCGACCAACGATCCCTATGAGACCACCTTCATCTCCCACGGGCAGCGCAACATCTTCCGCCAGGCGCCGCAGAGACGCGCCGAGCTTCCCTGGTAAAGCTCACGCCCATCGGAGATCGGACCAAGCTGCGCTACTCCCTTGATGTCTTCAACCTGACCAACACCACCAGCTTCGACGTGACCGGAGACAAGGTTTCGCAGAACGTGAACTACAACGGCTATCCGCAGGAAGGCACAATCCCGGCGCCCACCGGATGCAATGCCATGGGCCAACCGGCAAACCCAAACATCGCGAATTCTATAACTGCCCGGCCGGTCTGGGCATCACGCTGCACACCATCGGCAGCCCGCGCCAGGTGCAAATGTCGCTGCGCCTGGATTTCTAAATCAGGCCGTTTCCATAACACGAAGGGCGCCCGTTCTACGCGGACGCCCTTTTTGTATGGATTCGATTCGCTGCAAACTTCCAACCCAAGCCTATTCAGCCGCCCGCATCTTCCCCCCCGGCAGCAGTTCGAAGACCCGCCCCCGCCACAGAATCCGGCTTCCCAGGTAGCTCGCCGCCCAGAAGCCGAATCCCCATCAGATCGCGCACCGGATAAAGCACCAGCAGTCCAAACCAGCTTTTGTCGCGCACCACCAAGCGGCCCACAGCAATCGACAAGCGCCAGCCGCGTCGCCACGCTCCAGCCAAAGCAGCGCCAAACCCCACCATGGGTGACCCAGCAGCGATCGCCGCTCCCCACGCCAGCAGCCCAAACGGCATGCTGAAGGTCAGCGCCGTGCCGAAGTGCCCCTTGGGCCGCGAAAACCGCGTGGACTTCATCCACCGCACCTGGTGCTTCAGCGAAGCCACAAAGCTCGAATTGATCACCATGTGGTCGATGGCGTGATGGCTCAGCACCACCGTCTGCCCCAGCTTGAAGGTCTCGTTGCCCAGCACAAAATCGTCCGCGCAGTAGTCGGCCGTCACCTTGAATCCGCCCATCCGCCGGATCGTCTCGCGCCGGAAAGCCATCGTCGGCCCCAGCACAAACTGCATTCCCTCCATCCCCCGCGCCGCCAGCACGCCGGAGGTCATCTCCACACTCATGCCCACGGCCTCAAGCCGCGCCCACAGTCCGCCCTCGGCCGCCACACCGCGATAAAGGCAGCACATCGCGCCCACTTTCGCGATCGGCAAACGGCAGCGCCACAGCGCGCAGATAATCCGGCGTCACCCGCACATCGCTGTCGCTGATGACCAGAATTTCGTGCGCCGCCTCAGCCTCCATCAGCTCCATCGAGGCCACTTTGGCATTGATGTAATCCGGCTCGCCGCCGGTCGAAAGAAACTTCGCCGGAATCTGCGGATACCGCGCCGCCACTCGCCGCGCCGTCTCCAGCCCGGCGTCTTCGGCCGAGCGCGCGCAGAACAGAATCTCGTACTCGGGATAATCCTGCTCAAAAAATGTCGCCAGATGCGCCTCAAGACCCGGCTCGGCCCCGTGCAGCGGCTTCAGCAGCGTCAGCGGCGGCGTAAATCCCGGCCGCGCCTCAAGCTGCGGCCAGCGCCCGCCGCCGCTCGCGCAGGTAGCCCGGCACCGCCGCCAGCACCATGCCTGCAAACACCGTGGAAGTGATCAGGCCGAAGACGGCCAATCCGAGAAGAACGTACAACATGCAGGTATCAAGAATACCGGTTCAGCGCGAACCGGATAGATTCAGCGTGCTCCGATTGAGAACACATCAGCCTGGGAAGACCGGCGCGAGGAGGGTTTACGGCTTGCGCGGCGAGGCAGTCCTGGCCACCACCGTCGGCTTGCGCATGGGCACAATCGCCGCCCGCGGACGCCGGCGCCGCCTGCTGGAACCGCGTCAGCATCTCCGTCCGCACATACTCCACAAAGCTCTGCATCTGCCGGTTCATCTCTTCCATCCGCTCCCGCATCTGCAGGATGATGGCGATGCCCGCGATGTTCACGCCCAGGTCCCGCGCCAGGTTCAGGATGAACTCCAGCCGCTCCAGGTCCTCGTCGGTATAGAGCCGCGTGTTGCCCTCGGTGCGCGACGGCTTCAGCAGCCCCTCGCGCTCATAGAGGCGCAGCGTCTGCGGATGAATCTCGTACATCTCGGCCACCGCCGAGATCATGTACGCGCCCTTCGATTTGCGTTTTGCAGCCATCGTCTTATCTCGAATCAGCTTGCCGTATTCGTCTTGCCAGCAGTGTAACCCGCTACTCACCGATCGTCCTAGTCCCTAGTCCCTAATCCCTAATCCCTGTTCCCTATTCCCTGCCTTTTTCAAACAGCGCCACCCGCGGGTCCTGGTTGTTCAGCTTGGCCAGCTCGCGCATGATCTCGCGGCTGCGCTCGTCCTGCAGCGTGCGGCACCACCACTTCGACGGTCACAATCTGGTCGCCGCGCTGCCCGGGCCGCTGCGCGTTCTCCACGCCCCGCTCCCGCATGCGCAGCTTCTGCCCGCTCTGCGTGCCGGGAGGAATCTTCAACTGCGCGCGGCCGTCGATGGTCGGCACGTCCACCTTGGCTCCCAGCGAGGCCTCGGGCACGGTCACCGGCACGGTCAACTGAATATCGTCGCCCACCCGCGTAAACACCGGATGCGTCCCGGTGCGCACAATCACGAACAGGTCGCCCGGCCGCGCCGCCGTTCAACCCCGCGTTGCCCTTGCCCTGCAGGCGAATCCGCTGCCCGTCGCGCGTGCCCGGCTTGATGCGGAACTCGACCGTCTCCGTCCGGCTCACCACGCCCTCGCCGTGGCAGGTGGAGCAGTCGTTTGAAGTCCGCCCCGTGCCGTTGCAGCGCGGGCAGGGAATGTTGAACTTCATCCGCCCGCCCATCTGCGTCACCTGGCCCGTGCCGTTGCACTCCGGGCACTGCATCGGCCCGCCGGTGTGCGCCTGGCCGTGGCAGGTGGGGCAGATCTCCTGGCGGTGCACCTGGATGCGCGCCTGCCCGCCGCGAATCGCCGTCCAGAAGTCCACCGTGGCCTGGTATTCGAGATCGCGTGCCCGGCTGCGGGCCGCGCGGCCGCTGCGGCTGCTGCGCCCCGGAAAAGATGCCGGAAAAAATGTCCTTGAAGCTGCCCCACGACAGCCGAACCCGCCCCCGCCTGCTGCGCCCGGCTGCGTGCCCCGGCCCGCTCTGAAAGCCGGAGAAGTCGAAGCCGCCGAAGTCCACCGGAGGCCGCCCGCCCGCGCCCTGCTGCCGCGCATAGGCCTCGGCCGTGCGCCGGGTCGATCTGGTCGGAGTAGAAGCCCACCTGGTCGTAGACCTTGCGCTTCTTCTCGTCGCTCAGCACGTCGTTGGCCTCGGAGATCTCCTTGAACTTCTCCTCGGCCTTCTTGTCGCCGGGATTCACGTCCGGATGATACCGCCGCGCAGCTTTGCTGAAGGCCTTGCGAATCTCCTCCGCCGTCGCCGTCTTCTTCACGCCGAGCGTGCCGTAATAGTCCTTGTTTTGCGTCGTGGCCATAGTCTGTTTGAACTCGATCTCCGGTTAGTCCCAATCGCTGGCCTTTTGCTTCCTTGCAATTCGTGTGTTCATCGCTGAGTTCTCATTGTAGAGACTGCTAATGTTGGCTGCCGCTTCAGGCAATGGCCCGGGATTCCGCATCCTCGCTGACGGTTCACAGGCCGTGGCCGAATCTCCTCGTCGAATCGCCGTCTCCTCCGCATCCGCGGCCGACTCCAGATCGAAGTCCATCTGCAAGCGCATCCAGAACTCCGGCGTCATGTTGAAGTATCGCGCCAGCCGCAGCGCTGTATCCGCCGTAATCCCGCGCCGCTCCCGCACAATCTCCGAGATCCGGGTCACCGGCACGCGCAACTCCATCGCCAGCGCATTGGCCGAAAGCCCCAGCGGCTTCATGAACTCCTCGCGCAGCATCTCGCCGGGATGCAGCGGAGGCATCCGCGCGCCCTCTTCCAGCTCCGCGCCATCGAGCCCGGCTTCAGTGGTAGTCAACGATTTCGACCTCGTAGGCATCTCCATCCCTCCACTCAAAGCAAATCCGCCATTGGCGATTGATTCGCAGGCTCCATTGCCCCTCCCGGTCGCCCTTCAGCTGTTCCAGCCGGTTGGCCGGCGGCTCAAAAAGTTCCTCAACCCTCGAAACCCTGTGAATCTGCCGCAACTTGCGAAACGCCACCCGCTCAATCGCCGCATACCGCCGGCTATGGCGGTGGTTGAAAACCTGCTCGGTATCTTCATCGGCAAACGAGCGAATCATGCTTAACGCTTATCGTAACACGGGAAACGAAACAAAATCCATCCGTCTGTGTTATCTTTCCTCCATGCGAAAAACTACCTTCGTGAGAACATTCTCTTGCCGCATGTTCGCGTCTTACGTCATAGCGTTTGGCTTTTTCTGCATGTCTGTCGCCGCTCAAGAGACGAGACCGGCTTCGGACGCGACCGCGACTTCAACAACATCCGTGAAACTTCCCCTGGGTGTCGTTCCCGGAGTTCTTGTCAACCGGGTTGCTCCAAAGTATCCACTACGAGCAAAGCTCGCGTTCGTACAAGGGACCGTGGTTTTGCAGGGCACTATTGGCAAAGACGGACACATGGCTAATCTCCACGCGGTCAGTGGTCCAGGCTCGCTACGAAATGCTGCGCTGAAGGCGGTGGAGCAGTGGATTTACAAACCCTACGAATTGAACGGCCAACCCGCCGAAGTACAAACGACTGTCAACGTCGTCTTCACGCTCAGCCGGTAATCCGGTACATTGACCGCTCGGTGTAACAAACGGGGTGAGCGATAAATCGTCGCCCACCCCTAAGTTTTTCCGCCGAAGGCGGGTACGCCTGGACGGCCAGTCCTACTTCTTCTCGTCCACGTCCACGTACTCGGCGTCGATCACGCCTTCGTCTTTCTTCTGCTCGCTGGCGGCCTGCCGGCGCTCTCCGCAGGCCGCTGCCCAGCCGCAGCCGCTGCGCGGCATTGGCCTTGTACAGCACCTCGGCCAGCTTGTGGCTGGCGTGGGTCAGCTTCTCGTGCGCGTCCTTCAGCTCCTTCGAAGTCGGCGTGCCTTCCAGCACCTTCTTCGACTCGGCCAGCACCGCCTCGACCTCGGTCTTCTCCGGACCCTGGATCTTGTCGCCGGAGTCCTTCAGCATCTTCTCGATGTTGTAGACCAGCCCGTCGAGCGAGTTGCGCGCTTCGATCTCCTCGCGCTTCTCCTTGTCCTCGGCGGCGTGCGCGTCGGCTTCCTTGGCCATGCTGCTCGACCTCTTCCTTGCTCAGGCCGGAGCTCGAAGTAATGGTGATGCGCGTGTCCTTGCCGGTCGCGTTGTCCTTGGCCGTCACGTTCAGAATGCCGTTGGCGTCGATGTCAAAGGTGACCTCGATCTGCGGAACGCCGCGCGGCGCCGGCGGAATGCCCGCCAGCTTGAACTTGCCCAGCGTGCGGTTCTGCGCCGCCAGAGGCCGTTCGCCTTGCAGCACGTGGACCTCGACCTCGGTCTGCGAGTCGGCCGCCGTCGAAAACGTCTCCGTCTTCTTGGTCGGAATCGTCGTGTTGCGCGGAATCATCGGCGTCGCCACGCCGCCCAGCGTTTCAATCGCCAGCGTCAGCGGCGTCACGTCCAGCAGCAGCAGGTCTTTCACCTCGCCGGCCAGCACGCCCGCCTGCACCGCCGCGCCAATCGCCACCACTTCATCGGGGTTCACGCTGCGATGCGGCTCGCGGCCAAACAGCTTCTTCACCATCTCCTGGATCTTGGGCATGCGCGTCTGCCCGCCCACCAGGACCACTTCGTCGATGTCCTTGGCGGTCACGCCCGGCGTCCGCCATCGCCTTCTTGCACGGCTCCAGCGACCGGTCAAGCAAGTCCTCCACCAACTGCTCCAGCTTGGCGCGCGTCAGCTTGCGCACCAGGTGCTTCGGCCCGCTGGCGTCCGCGGTCACAAACGGCAGGTTGATCTCCGTCTCGATGGTTGTCGAGAGCTCGATCTTGGCCTTCTCCGCGGCGTCTCTCAGCCGCTGCAGCGCCATCTCGTTGCCCTTCGAGCCAGGTCAAGCCCCTGCTCCTGCTTGAACTCCGCAATCAGCCACTCCACAATCCGCTGATCGAGATTGTCGCCGCCCAGGTGCGTATCGCCGTTGGTCGACTTGACCTCGATCACGCCCTCGCCCACTTCAAGAATGGAAATATCGAAGGTGCCGCCGCCAAAGTCGTACACGGCGATGGTCTCGTCCTTTTTCTTGTCGAGCCCATAGGCCAGCGCGGCCGCCGTCGGCTCGTTCACAATGCGCTTCACGTCCAGGCCGGCGATCTTGCCCGCGTCCTTGGTGGCCTGCCGCTGCGCGTCGTTGAAGTAGGCCGGCACGGTGATCACAGCCTCGGTGACCGTCTCGCCCAGGTAGGCCTCGGCGCTCTTCTTCAGCTTCTGCAGAATCATGGCCGAAATTTCGGGCGGGGTGTACTCCTTGCCCTGCGCCACTACGCCCACGTGGTCGCCCTGCTGCACCACCTTGAAGGGCACCATCTTCATCTCGTCGCTCACTTCGTTGTAGCGCCGGCCCATAAACCGCTTGATGGAGAAGATGGTGTTCTCCGGGTTGGTGATGGCCTGGCGCTTGGCCACCTGGCCCACCAGCCGCTCGCCGCTCTTGGTAAACGCCACGACCGAGGGCGTGGTGCGCGAACCCTCTTCATTTGGAATCACTTTGGGCTCTCCGCCCTCCAGTACCGCGACACACGAATTCGTGGTGCCGAGGTCAATGCCAATAATTTTTGCCATGGTTTGTCCCTGCCTGTTTGTTTGAGAATTTCTGACTCTTATAAGATGCATCATTGAGTGAGATAGTGTCAACTTTATTTGATTGGCATCCCCATAAAGGCTCGCCTCTGAGCCTGGCCGGAAATGAGCGCTGGCTGCGCCAGTAAGCCCTTTATTGATTTTCTGGGGGTTGATACTCCACTATCTTTATTATTATCAATCGGTTAATAGATCTTTTCAGCCGCATTTTACTCCTTCCCGGCAATTCCGCTCTTCTGCCGTGTCCCTGCCCGAAAGGCGAGCCAAAGCGACTCGGCAACGCTCTCATCAGTGACGGCCACCCGTCTTATCGTTTACCCTCAAAAAGTCTCCCAATCAATGCCGACCGCAGCCGCTCAAGCCCGCTACCCGCTCACCCAGGGCGTGAACCCATGGCTGGTCACCGTGTCGGTGATGCTGCCCACCTTTATGGAGGTGCTGGACACCGCCATCGCCTCGGTGGCCCTGCCTTACATCGCCGGCTCGCTTTCTGCTTCAAACTCCGAGGCCACCTGGGTGCTGACCAGCTACCTGGTGGCCAACGCCGTCATCCTGCCCGCCTCCAACTGGTTCGCCCGCCGCTTTGGACGCAAGCGCTTTCTGCTCACCTGCGTCATCATCTTCACCGTCGCCTCGTTCTTCTGCGGAGCGGCGCCGTCGCTGGGCGTCATCCTGCTGGCTCGCGTCCTGCAGGGAGCGGGCGGCGGCGCGTTGCAGCCGCTCTCGCAATCCATCCTGCTCGAAAGCTTCCCCGTCGCCAAGCGCTCCATGTCCATGGCCGCCTACGGCCTGGGCATCGTGGTCGCCCCGGTCCTCGGCCCCACCCTGGGCGGCTGGCTCACCGATACCTTCAGTTGGCGCTATGCCTTCTACATCAACATTCCCGTCGGCCTGCTGGCGGTCTTCATGATCAGCCGCTTCGTCCACGACCCGCCCTACATCAAGAACGCCAAGGTCGGCCCATTCGACAACATCGGCTTCGGCCTGCTGATGGTCTGGACCGGCGCCTGCAGATCGTCCTCGACAAGGGCCAGGAAGACGACTGGTTCGGCGCTCTCTGGGTCCGCTGGGCCGTCACGGCACTGGTCATCGCGCTCTTCTGCTGGATCTGGCGCTCCTGGACCAATCCCAAGGGACTGGTCGACCTGCACGTCCTCAAGGACCGCAACTTCCGCACCGGCTGCTTCCTCATCGCCATGCTGGGCATGTGCATCTACATCACCATCGCCATTCTGCCCCTCTACTACCAGGAGGTCCTCGGCTACACCGCCTTCACCGCCGGCCTGGTCGTGGGCCCGCGCGGCATCGGCTCCTTTATCGGCTCGCCCGTCATCGGCATTCCTCGGCTCCCGCATCGATAACCGCAAGCTGCTCAGCGGCGGGCTTTCTCGGCTTCGCCATCTGCGCCTTCATCTTCGGCACCGTCAATCTCGACATCGGCCCTTACACGCTGCTGATCCCCATCACCCTCACCGGCTTTGCGCTCAGCTTTGTCTTTGTTCCGCTGGCCACCATGAGCACCGCCACGCATTCCCGCAAGAAGATGGGCAACGCCACCGGCCTGTTCAACATGCTGCGCAACATCGGCGGGTCGATTGGGATCGCAATGGCCACCACCGCCCTGATTCGCCGCGCCGCGCTGCACCAGACCTACCTGGGCGCCAACCTCACGCCTTCCAACTGCGGTGCTGCAACAAAAGTCCGCCGCCATCGCCGGCTATCTCGCTCACCACGTCGGCCCCGCGCAGGCGCGCCCCGGCTCCTTTGGATTGCTCTACGGTCTGATGGAACAGCAGTCCGCGATGATGGCCTACGTGGATGTTTTCCGCTGGACCGCGGTGCTGGCTCTCTTCTGCGCCGCCGCCGCATGGCTTTTCAAAAAGCCCGTGAAGCACGCCGCACCGCCGACCGGGGGTGCATTGAGAATGGGTGAACGCGACATCATTTCTCAATCGGCTCACTCCACCAGTGCCACAAACCGTCCCAACCCTTCGTCGTACTTTTCAATCCGCCCGGTAAGAATGTCGTAGTACCAACCATGCACCGTCAGCCGTCCCAACCCAACTTCCCGCGCCACCGTCGGCTGCGCTTGCAGATTTTTGAGTTGCGCCACCACGTTGCCGCGAATCAGCGAGGCCAGCTCCGCGCCCTCGCCGTCTGCGGGGTTCAGCGGCTGGCGGTATGTAAAGGCCGCTTCCACGTGCTGCAGCCAGCGCTTGGCTTTGGGCAGATCCTCGAGGCTCTTGTGATCCAGTGCCGCCTTCAGCGCTCCGCAATCCGAGTGCCCGCACAAAATGGCGTGCTTCACCTTCAGCACTTCGACGGCGTATTCGATCGTCGCCGTCATCCCGTCCACATCCTGGCCGGTGATGGGCACCACGTTCCCAATGCTCCTCGAAATGAAAAGATCCCCCGGCTCAGTCCCCAGAATCAAATCCGGCACCACGCGCGAGTCCGCGCAGGTAATGAATAGCCACTCCGGCGCCTGCGTCTCCGACAACAGGTGAAATTGGCCGCGAAGCCCAGGGAAAACCTCCGCCAGAAACCGCTTGTGCCCCTCGATCAACCGCTCCATCCGACCTCCCGGAATCACTCACGATCGGCACCCATCGTTCAACCCACCTCTGTCAGCCTATCGCACCGCGGGCCGGGCTGTTACCTTAATCGGTGGCAGCCTGATGGGCGCAACAATGCGATGAGGGGAGCTTTCAATGAGACAGAATAAGATGCTATTCGGTTCTGCGGTAGTCATGTTCCTGCTCGCCGGCGCAGCCGTGCAGGCGCAAACGGTCAACACGCTCGGCCCGGATCTCCAAAACAGAATTGATCGCATCGCCCAGCAGGTTCTCGAACAGACCGGCGTTCCCTCCGCCTCACTGGCCGTGGTCAAGGGTGGCAAGCTGGTCTATACGCACGCCTACGGCAGCGCCCGCCTCGCCACGGCAACCAAGCCCGCCCTCCCCGCTACGCCTCAGATGCGCTACTCCATCGGTTCCATTTCCAAGCAATTCACCGCGACGGCGATTCTGCTGCTTCAGGAAGAGGGCAAGCTCAGCCTCGACGATCCGGTGGGCAAATACATCCCCGGCCTGACACGCGGCGACGAGGTAACCATCCGGCAAATTCTCTCCCACACCTCCGGCTACCAGGACTACTGGCCCGAGGACTACGTGATGACGCCCATGCTGCACGCCGAGAGCTCCCAGCAGATTCTCGACACGTGGGCAAAAAAGCCTCTCGACTTTGAGCCGGGAACCAAGTGGCAATACTCCAACACCAACTTCGTTATCGCCGGCCGCATCGTTGAGCAGATCACCGGCGCGCCCCTGATGGACTTCCTCACCCAGCGCATCTTCCGCCCTCTGGGCATGAAATCCGTCTGGAACTCCGACGAAGCCAAACTCACCCAGGCCGATGCCACAGCCTACTATCGCCACGCTCTCGGCCCCTTGCGCGTCGCCCCCAAGGAGGGCCGCGGCTGGATGTTTGCCGCCGGTGAACTGGCCATGACCGCTCACGACCTCGCCCTCTGGGATGAAAGCCTCATTTCGCAGACGATCCTCAAGCCGGAAAGCTATAAGCAGATGTTTACCGAGGTAAAGCTCAAGGATGGAACGGGCACGCATTACGGACTCGGCGTAGGGATTCACGACCGCGACGGCCACCGGTCCATTGATCATAGCGGCGAGGTCTCCGGCTTCGTCTCCGATAACAATGTCCTCGTCGATGACGGCGTCGCCGTGGCCATGCTCACCAATCAGGACGCCGTCAGCGCAGCCTACCACCATCGTCCGCCTGGCCGTCCCGGTTGTGCTCAACCTCCCGAAAACCGCGCCTGAACAGCAGGCCATCGATCTCTATCACCAACTGCAGCAAGGCCGCATCGACCGCACCCTGCTTGCTCCCAATCTCAACGACTACTTCACCCCCGAAGCTCTCGCCGACTTCCAATCCAGTCTGTCGCCGCTAGGCGAACCGCTGACCTTTCATCAGACCCGCGAGGAACTCCGCGGCGGCATGACCTTCCGCATCTTTGAGATCGCCTACCCCGGGAGAAAACTCACCCTCACCACCTACACCTATCCCGACGGCAAGCTGGAGCAGTACCTCATCGCTCCGGCTGAGTAGAATTCAACTTCGAGATCGCTTTACTGAGGAATGCAGAAGCATTTTCCGCATAAGGCGTCCGATGCGCAGAGAGAAATTTCCGCACATCCGCACTATAAACGTCGGCTTGATTGAGAGAACTGCAATCGCGCCGGAGGCGCAGTGTTCGTTAGCCCCGCGCTTCAGCGTGGGGGGAACACGGATTCCATAAGTTCGTTATTGAGTCCTGTAGGGACGACGCAAGGGCATTATTTATGCAGAAACTAATAGCGGACACGCCCTACGACTCCTTCCGCTCCGGCGCCCCCGGGTCCTCCTGCTTGTGGTCGATCCAGTCCTCCCGGAACTCACCATCCTCCAACTCCCGCCGCTTCTCTCTCTCCTCGCGCTCTTCGCGTCCATCGCTCATAACCTGTCTCCTTATTCCAGTCTAACCATTCGCGGACACACCGTTTCTCTCAATCCTTTACACTTGAATTGACCATGTTTGAAAACCTCACAGACAAACTGCAGCGCGCCTTCAAGACCCTCCGCGGCCAGGGCACGCTCACTGAAGAAAACATCACTGAAGCTCTGGGCGAATTTCGCGTAGCCCTGCTTGAAGCCGACGTCAACCTCAACGTCGTCCGCGACCTCATCGAGCACATCCGCGTCAAGGCCATCGGCACCGAAGTGCTCACCGCGCTCTCGCCCTCCGAACAGGTCATCAAAATCGTGCGCGACGAGCTCATCACCATGCTCGGCAAAGATACGGCCCGCTTCAAATTCGCCTCTCAGCCGCCCACGGTCATTCTTATGGCTGGCCTGCAAGGCTCCGGCAAGACCACCACCGCCGGCAAGCTGGCCGCATGGCTCAAGAAGGGCGGTCACCGTCCCATGCTGGTCTCGGTGGACGTCTATCGCCCCGCCGCCCGCGAACAGCTTAAGGTCGTCGCCAAATCGATCGAGGCAAAACTCTACGAAGGCGACCAGAAGGGTGAAGCCGCCGGTTCAGCTCTCGTCGAGCGGCTGGCCAGGGAAGCCCGCCGCGAAGCCGTCATCATGGGCTGCGATACGCTCATCGTTGACACCGCCGGCCGCCTGCATATCGACGAAGAGCTGATGGGCGAGATGGAGCGCCTCAAAAAACTTCTCAATCCCGTCGGAGATTTTGTTCATCGCCGACTCCATGACCGGCCAGGACGCTGTCAATTCCGCCAAAGACTTCCACACCCGCCTCAACCTCACCGGCGTGGTGCTCACCAAGATGGACGGCGACTCCCGTGGCGGCGCTGCGATTTCCATCCGCCACGTAACCGGCCAGCCCATCAAGTTCATCGGCACCGGCGAAAAGCCCGACGCCTTCGAGCCCTTCCACCCAGATAGAATTGTCGGCCGCATCCTCGGCATGGGCGACATGATGTCGCTCATCGAGAAGGCTGAATCCACGCTGGACCGCAAAAAGCAGGAGGAGTTCGCCAAGAAAGCCCTCCTCGGCGACGGCTTCTCTCTCGAAGACTTCCGCGACCAGATTCGCCAGATTAAGAAGATGGGTTCGATGGAGTCGATTCTCAAGATGATGCCCTCGGTCGGCCCTTTCGCCGGCCTTCAGCAGGCCTCAAAGAATGTAGACGAAAAGCAATTCGTGCGCCTTGAGGCCATCATCAACTCGATGACTCCCAAAGAGCGCCGCAACCACGAAATCATCTCCGGCGCGCGGCGCAAGCGCATCGCCGCCGGCTCGGGCACGCAGGTGCAAGACGTGAACCAGTTACTTCGCCAGTATGCCCAGATGGCCAAGATGTTCAAGCAGATGGGCTCCGGTGGCCTGGCGCGCAATATGATGCGCGGCGGCCTGGGAGCAATGGGTATGGGCGGCAAACAACGCTTCGGGCGGTAAAGACCAATTCTCTCGTTCGCAAATATTTTTTGGAGTTGCAACCTACCCGAGGCGCAACCATGACCACCCTGCAAGACCAACTCGACGAGATCACCGCCAATACCCGCCACCTGGTGCAGGCCGAGCGGCTTGCCGTCGGCGAGCGCGCCGTTCAGGAGCTGTTCGCCTCCGGCATTGAAGACCGCATTCTGCCTGTCGGCGCAATCGCTCCCGAGTTCGCCCTCAAAGACGCCACTGGCCGCCTCGTTCGCTCGGCCGACCTGCTCGCCCTTGGGCCCCTTGTGATCAAATTCTTTCGCGGCCGGTGGTGCCCTTATTGCGTAACCGAGCTCGAAACCTGGCGCGACCTCTACGGCACTCTACGCGAACGCGAGGCCCTCATGGTCGCTATCAGCCCGCAGACCGAGCGGCAGAACGACTTTATGGCCGGCCAGCACGGGTTGCCTTTTCCCGTGCTCTCCGATCCCGGCAACGTGGCCGCGGAAAAATTCGGCCTCGTCTATACCGTCCCCGAGTACCACCGCGACTACTACCTCTCGATTTTGGTTAACATTCCATTCATCAACGGCGAGCAGAGCTGGCGCTTGCCCATCCCCGCCACTTATGTACTCGACCGCGACCGCCGCATCCTCTTCGCAGAAGCCCACGCAGACTTCCGCGTCCGCCCCGAGCCGGAAGAAGCGCTTGCCGCCGCCTTCGCCCCCCACAGCCGCTAATTTACAGATTTGCTTTGAGTCTGAATGAAGGTCGCCATACGGATAACCGGCGGTATACTGTCGTTGCCGAGAGAGCAAGTCAATTTGCAAACTCACACGGAGGACATCATGTCGGCACGCACGATCTACTTGAGCAGACTCATTGGACTGTTTTGCATTGTCGTCATTCTATCCCTGGTCATTCACAGGCAGGCTAGCGTGTGCTCATTCGCCGCCTTTTTCAATAGCCCTGCGGTAATGCTGTTGACAGGTTGCATCGGGGTAGCCGTCGGGTTGGCCATGATTCTGGCGCACAATATCTGGAAGGGAGGCGCGCTGCCAGTGGTGGTGACCATCGTAGGCTGGCTATCGCTCATCAAAGGGCTGTCGATGCTTTTGCTTCCTTCCGGCGTGGAAGCGGAGATCATCCTGAGCTGGGTGCGGTGCCCCTTATGTTTCTATCTATGCATGACTCCTTCGTTCCTGATCGGAGTCTATCTGACCTACGAAGGATTCAAGTCGAGAGCACACGCATAGCAAGGCTCAATTTCGTCTTCGCCTGTTCTAGCGTAACTCCACGCAGCAGGATGACCTTACTCCGCGATAACTCCCCACTAATTAACTCCACTCGATTTTTCGGCAATCCAAACATCTTCGCCAGAAACTCAATCAGTGCCGAGTTGGCCCGTCCTTCCACTGGCGGAGCCTGCACGGCAATTTTCAGTTGCGCTGCCGCGCCCTCGCCATAGATGCCAGTAATCGCAGTCTTCTTCGCCCCGGGCTGAGCGTGCACCGCCAGCGAAACTCCACCAGCCGCAGTCCGCAGCATTGCATGATTCATTCCGGGGGCCCCGTATAAGGTTTGCGCTTTCCGAACAGCGCTGTTCCCACGCGAATGCGCGTTGCGCCCTCTTCAATCGCCAGCGCAAAATCTCCGCTCATCCCCATCGACAGCACTTCCAGGTTTAATTTCGAATGCGCCGCAGCCCAACGATCCCGCCACTCGCGCAAGCCACGAAAGCACGCGCGCGTCTCATCCCCTGTTCCGCCCCACATCGCAATCGTCATCAGCCCGCGCGTTTCGAGATGCTCTAAATCCGGCAGCCGTTCCAGCAGCGCTGCTGCATCGGCCGACTCCGGTTCGAGTCCAGCCTTAGTCTCTTCTGGGCTCAGCTTGACCTCGATCAGCACCGGCAGTTTTTTCCGCAGCCTTCCCGCGGCTTCATTCAGTCGCTCCGCAAGTCGAAGCGAATCCACAGAATCCACGCCGTCAAATAGTTCCACCGCTCGCGCCGCTTTGTTCGATTGCAAATGTCCGATCAGGTGTACACGAATCGGCTGCTCAGAAACCCGCCGTAGCTCATCCAGTTCAGCCGCCTTGGCACCAAACTCCTGCACACGGTTCTCGCCAAATAAAGTCAGCCCCAGCGCAGCCGCCTCAGCCACCGTAGCCGCAGGATATGTCTTTGATACGGCCATCAGTTCGACTTCGCCGCGCTCCCGTCCAGCCTGCCTGCACGCGGCCGCGATTTGTTCTTCAAGCCGCTCCAGATTTTCTCCGAGTGGCGTCATTCGATTCCCATCCACACACCTGCCCGGCTGCATTCTGCAACCTGGAACCCGCTGCCCGCGTCCAAATTGACTATGTGGACAGTGATCCTGCTCATCTTCTCCAACATCTTCATGACCTTCGCCTGGTACGGCCACCCCAGATTCCGCCACGAGGCGCTGTGGAAGGTCATCCTCGTCAGTTGGTGCATAGCCTTCTTCGAGTACCGCTTCCAGGTTCCAGCCAACCGCATCGGCGCCGACCGCTTCTCGCCCGTCCAGCTCAAGGTGATCCAGGAGATCATTACACTTGTGGTCTTCGGCGTCTTTACCACCTACTACTTCGGCTCGCATCTGCGCTGGAATCACGCCACGCTGCTGTGTGCCTGGTCGGCGCAGCCTTCTTTGTCTTCCACTCCTGGTAGCGGACAGCGCAGATGCGATCAATGCCCAAGCGCTTCAAGAAACTTCTCCGCCTCCAGCGCGGCCATGCATCCTGAGCCGGCCGCGGTAATCGCCTGTCGATACCGCCTGTCCTGCACGTCTCCGCAAGCGAAGACTCCACGCACCACCACCCCATTCAGCGTGGTCAGTACGTTGCCAGTGGTCTTGATATAGCCTTCCTCGTCCAGATCCAGCTGCCCGGCAAACATTTTCGTATTGGGCTCGTGGCCGATGCCGAGAAACAGCCCGCTAACCTTGAGTTCGTCCTCGCCGCCGGTCTTGACGTCCTTCAGCCGCAGTCCTTTCACTTCTTTATCGTCCACGCCCAGCACCTCTTCGACGATTGTGTTGGTGCGCAACTCAATATTCGGATGAGCGATGGCCCGCTCCAGCATGATCTTCGAAGCGCGGAAGCTCTCGCGCCGATGCAACAGGGTCACCTTGGAAGCAAAGCGCGTCAGGAACAGCGCCTCTTCCATTGCCGAGTCGCCTCCGCCCACCACAGCAATCTCCTTGCCGCGAAAAAAGAATCCGTCGCAGGTTGCACAACTTGAAACCCCATGCCCGATCAGCGCCTGCTCACTGGGCAATCCCAGCCAGCGAGCGCTCGCGCCCGAGGCGACAATCAGGGTGCGGGTCTCGATCTCCCCCTCCGAGATCTGCAGCTTCATAGGGTTTGCGCTCAGATCGACGCTGATCAGGTGAGCCAACTGGTAGCTGGCGCCAAACCGCTCTGCCTGCTTCTTCATGTTTTCGATGAGTTCCGGACCCTGAATCCCATCCGGCCAGCCGGGAAAGTTTTCCACCAGCGTGGTCATCGAGAGCTGTCCCCCAGGCTCGTGGCCTTCGAGGACCAGCGGCTTGAGCCCGGCGCGGGCAGTGTAGACGGCTGCGGTCAATCCGGCGCAACCTGAACCCAAAATAACGGTATCGCGAATTTCTGTCATAAATCTTCCTGTGCTGATTTTAGATGCATTCTGAAGGCGAAGGCCCTGTTTCTGTTTCACTTACTTATGTAAGATGATGCTCATGGCGAATCTGACTCTAATCTACGGCATGCGCCTGCTCCCCGAAGGCGAAGTGGCTGAAATCCAGGACGCAACCCTCAAGCTGGCCAACGGCCACCAGGCCCGCGTCACCATGCACCTCATCGAGGGATCACGCGAAGAAATCGAAACCCAGCTCAAACGCAGCCTGGACGCTTTCTTCAGCTTCTATCCCGAACTCTAAGCCCAGCCACGACGATCATTCGTGCTGCTTTAGCGTAAGCCCGCAAACGCGCGCCGGACCCGCAGCCGGCGAAAGCGTAAAATGAACCACGCCGCCGCTGGCCTGGACGTCAATCTCTGATGCCGAAGTAACTGCCTGGCGGTTGCCTCCCGATTCAAATTGAATGCGGTCAGCCTCGGGCATCTTGAGCCGCAGGCTATACGCACCCTGCGGCAAGCTCGTTCCCGCCACCCCCCCCAGGGTGAGCGCGACCGGGGATTGCACTTCGATTCCACTCGCGCACTCAGCGCCTGCTTCAAATTCGTGCACGTCCACGCCCAGTTCAGCAGTTCCAAGAACCTCGATCACATGCTTTGATCGGTCAAAGTCGAAGGTATACTTGCCGGGCTGTTGGGCAAATGCATCCTGAAACGTGGGCGCGAACTCGACCTGCAGGGGTTTGAGTCCAACCGCCTGTCGTTGCGCCTCAAAATACGGCAGCCAGCGCAGATTCATCGAGACGAGAATTCCTTCTTCACCCCGGCTCGTGGTTCCATGACGAATCGTCTTCGAATATTGTTCGATTGCTTTCTCCGGCGAGGCAGCCGCAATCTCCCGCCTTGCCAGCGCCATGTTCCCGTCCTTCACCGCAGCTTCAGATTTTTGCAATGCCGACTGGGCCTCAAAAACGCCTTGGGCATAGCGCTCCCAATCTTCAAAATATCCAACCCAATCCCGATTCGCAGCGCCGTGGGCCAACGGCTGGATCTGCTTGAGCAGATCCAGCCTGGCCTTCGCGCCGATCGCTTCGTTCTCCGCATCCAGCGTCAGGCTTATGAATTTATCCGATGTTTCCCTTCCAAATGCCGGGCCACTATAAATCCAGTCGAGCAGATAACGCTTGCCCAGCTCCTGCGTATCGTTTCCAAAGGTGCGTCTAGCCATCTCCGTTGCAGTTCTGTCGAGCGCCTCGTCTTCACTGCCCGTCCAAACCTGATCCGCAACGCTCTTGAAGAAGAGATCGAGCGGGCGTGTAGTCCAGTGAATCACGCCGTATCCCGCGCTATTGCTCCACTGCAACATCGATCCCAGGCCGGAAAAAGGAACGTAAGAGCGGCCCGCGTATTCGCGATCGTCGTGCTGCGCCCACACAATCGGCACCACTGGACGATGCCTCCCCACCGCGCGTACGCTCTCCTGCACCGGGTCGCTGGGAAAAACGTAGTTCGCATCGAGGGGAATGAGGGTCGTACCGGCAGGCATGAAGGCATCGGCCGTGGGTAGGTAGCCAAAATCCCAGCTGCCCGCCGCTAGAGTTACCTGCGAGTGACCGGTTTCATTGAGCGCCTTGCGAAACGCATTGGCTACCTTGCCCATGGCAAACATTCCCGGCATGCGCGGGTCGTCTTTCAGTGCTGGATTCGCTGCGATCGCAGCGCGGTATTCCTCGCGCCAGGCTAGCGGGAAAATCCTCTGGCTGGAGTGAACTCCACGGGCTGGCAGGCATCCCCCGAAACCAGACGGCGACCTGCGTGATCTGCGGGTAGAGTTTCAACAACTGATCGATTTCGCTCTTGTAATAGAGATAGCCTTCTTTGCTGTCGGGATCGGCTAACTCGAGATCGAAGGATTCAACTGGCGCTCCGGGTTCGTGGGATACATATACAGTTCTAAACCGAGCCGAAGCGGGAAGAGTCGCAATCACATTCTGCGGATTGGACGCAATCGAATCAATATCCATCGCAAATGTGATTCCCATGCCCCGCTCGGCGGCAAATTGAAAGACGCTCTGCATGAGAGCCGTGGCCGCCTGCACTTTATCTTTATCCGGGACCATGCTGGCATCCGCGCCAAAGACGGGTCCTTTGAAAAGCCCCTCACCGCCCACGATCTTTCTTACGTCGAGAACATCTTCGGTTCCCCAATCGCGTCCCGATCTTGAGTTGGAAAGAGAACCGAGCCTCTTGGTCACGCCATTCAGCGAAAACGAAAACATTGGGTTGTTTCCGTAGGCATGAACCATAATGGTGTTGAAGCGCAGCCGCTCGGCCTGCGTAATCCAATGCTGCCAGTCCTCAAGATTCCACGTCGAGCAGCCGCTCAAAAAGTTATGCCAATTGAAGATGAGCCGTTCGCCGGCGATGGGTGCGTCCTCCATCTCCCAGCCGGCAAATGAAAAAGCCGCATGAGTAGGAGCCGGAGCCGTATTGTAAGAAAGATAAAATCCAAAGCCCAGTTTTTCGAGCAGTGCGTCGACGGCGTATAAGATCGCTCGCGGACTCGCGCCGGCAATCACCGCAGTGCGGTTGTCGATTACCTTGATCGCAAAACTATCCGGCTTATCCAGTTTGTTCCTGAGCTCGGCAGCATAACTCTCTGGCAGCTCCTGCGCGGTTCCCAGATGGATCACAGGAGCTCCCGGCTGAGGGGTACCGGACTCGAAATCAGTCGAAGGATAGAGTGCGCGCAGATGAGTGGTTAGTTCGTTCGCTGCAACTTTTTCCACTGTGCCTGCATCTTTGGGCAGAATTACGACAACCTTAGTCTGTGCCGCCGCTAACATTCCCGCGCACAAGCTAAGCGAAAACACAATCTTGATGAGGACCGATTGCCGCAGGAACATTAAAACCTGGCCAGAAAGAAATATCATTCTTATCAAATTCCTCTCTATCGGAATCTTCTAATTGAATTCGTCTGAATTTTACCGCTCTTGCCTCGTAATACTACAGTTACAGATTGCGATTTCGGAGGGAGCAGGGGGTTTCAACCCCCTGGAAATAAGCCCCAATTGCGAGGCCTTTAGGCCCGGATCGCGGCGTCAATAAGCAAATACAACTGTAGTACTAAGGAAATAGATTGGCCCTGCGACAACTGCGTAACATTGCCCGTTCAACCGGAATCACGTCAGCCTTAATGATTTCTATGGCGATCCGCAATTCATTGGCTCTTCACATGCGGGAAAACTTTGCACGGAGGGAATCCCGTGCTTGTCTCTCACTGCGCTCGCCAGCGCGCTGCAATCGTTCTTTGCCGCATTCTCATGCTCTCCCTCCTGATCATGGCTCCGGCCGCATTTGCCGGCGGACCTAAATACGTTGCCGGCGTTGCCTACTTCAATTCATCGGTCCTCGGCCAGCCCATTCACTGGGCCGGCGGGCAGTTGAACTATTACGTCGACCAAGGCCCGTTCAGCAGCACCGTCACCAACCGGCAAGCCGTAGCTATGGTGGATGCAGCGGCGGCTTTGTGGAGCGCGATTCCGACGGCTGGCGTCATACTCACCGATAAAGGTCCGTTGAACGAGGACGTGAACGGCGCGAACATCGTGGCAAGCGGCACAAACTTTACGGTGACCAATGAGCAGATCGACCAGCTAAACCAGATCGCGCAGCCCGCCGATGTTACTCCTGCAGCAACCCAATATCCTGTGGGGATCATCTTCGACAAAGACGGTTCGGTGATCAACGCGCTCTTCGGACCCGGCGCAAGCGACCCCACCAGTTGCGAGTTCAACGGCGTCTGGTTCTGGATCGACAACGTCAACCCCGACGCCACCATCGCCCACGCCATCCTTTTGCTCAACGGCCTCTGCGCGACCAATGCAAATATGCTGGCGATGATGAGCTTCGAGCTGGAGCGCGCCTTCGGCCACATTCTCAACCTGGACTACGCGCAGGTAAATCCCGGAGCGCTCCAGAACCAAGAGCCCGGAGGCACGCAGGGCTGGCCGGTGATGCAGCCCATCAGCGGAGTCTGCGGCTCGACCGGCGGCCTCTGCATTCCCGAGCCCTCGGTGCTTCATTCCGACGACATTGCCGCCCTCAACCGCCTCTACCCCATCACTGCCCAAAATCTCTCCAGTTTTCCCGGCAAGCAGCTCACCGCGGCAAATACCGTCTCCATTCAGGGAACCATTACATTCCAAACCGGTGTGGGCATGCAGGGCGTGAACGTCGTCGCGCGCCCGCTCGATCCGAACGGCAACCCGCTCTATCAATACACGGTCACTTCCGTCTCCGGCGTCTCCTTCAACGGCAATCACGGCAACCCCATCACCGGCTTCGCCGACTCAAACGGCAACCTGCTCACCATGTGGGGCTCGAACGATTCCGCACAGCAGGGCTTCTTTGACCTGAGCGGGATCCCGCTCCCCCCCGGCGTGACCACGGCCAACTACCAGGTCACATTTGAGACCATCGATTCTCTCTATATCCTCACCAATTCTGTGGGACCGTATCTGGATGGCCAGGTTGCTCCCTCGGGAACCCTGGCTTCTATCTCCGTGCCGGGAATGTCGGCCGGCAGTGCGCAAACTCTCACCGTAAACGCCACTGACTCGACCATCGGCGGCACCCAGGACGCAATCGGAACTCAGGCCACGCCGCGCCCCCTGCCCGTCAGCGGCTTCTGGTGCGGACGTCTCAGCCAGGTGGGCCAAACGGACTGGTTCTCCTTCCCGGTTCGCGGCAATCGCACCTTCACCATCGTCATGCAAGCTTTAAATGAGACCGGCACTCCGACTGAATTGAAAGCCATGCCCGCCATCGGAATCTGGGACGCATTCGATTCCGTGGGCGCAAAGTCAGTCGCCGCAGCTCCCGGATTGAACGGCCTGGCCACCGGCGAAACCTTTCTGCAATTCAGCCCCCCGGCCGACGACAAGTCCGCATCGGCATCTCCGACCTGCGCGGCGATGGTCGGCCCGACTACCCATATAACGGATGGGTGCTCTACGCCGACACCGTCCAGCCTTCGCACCTGCCCGTCTCCGGAGGCCCCATCGTCATTCAGGGCACGGGTTTTCGCCTCGCCGATACAGTGCAGGTGGGCGGCCAGCCAGCCGTGGTCACCGGCATTTCTCCCAACGAGATCACCGCCATTGCGCCCGCAGCCGCCGGCGGAGTCACCGGCTCGGTAGACGTGGAAGTAGACGATGAGCCCGCCTTCTCCGCCGCGGCCGTCATCTCGGGCGGCACCAGTTACGACTCCGGAACAGGCGATGCACTCACCCTGCTCACCGCCCCCATGAACACCGTCCCCATCGGCGTGCCGATTCCCTTCACCGTAACCGCATTGACCCCAGCACCCACCCCCGCCAGCGGAGTTACGGTGATCTATACCGTCACCAGCGGCACAGCCACACTGACCTGCGGACTGCCGACCTGCACCGTCACCGCAACCTGCGATGGTCGCGCCACCATGAACGTGACCGCAATCGACGGAACCTGGTCCATCGTCACGGCCTCGCTCACGAATGGTTCCAGCCTGCAAGCTCAGTTTGCCGGGGGAATTCCGCCTGTCCTCGCCTCGCTCACGCCGCAACTTTCTCTCGCCGCCGGAGCCACCATCACCTGGACTGTCCAGGCTCTGGTCCTCTCGAACGGCCTTCCCGCGGCAGGCCAAACCGTAGCCTGGCAATCGGCCAGCGGCATCACAGTTCAGGGCAGAGGCTCTGTCCTCACCAACTCCAGCGGCATCGCCGCCCAGGCCCTCACCGCCGGACCGCTCACCGAGGGCCAAACCGCGACCATCAACGCCTGCCTCAACGGCACCAGCCAATGCATCGCTTTCACGGTCTTCGGCGCCCGTCCCGAGCTGGCCACTTTAGAAGGCGTCTCCGGCACCAGCCAGAGTTTGTCCCATGAGTCCACACCCAGCCAGATCACTCTTCGACTGCTCGACACGGACGGCAACCCCATGGCCGGCGGCTCGGTTTTGTTTTATCAAACCCTCTACGCATGGGCGCCCCCCTGCGCCGCTCACAGCGTCTGTCCGCCTTCCACTCTTCTCGCCAGCCAGTCTGCCGCAGCCACCACCGCTCTCGACGGAACCGTCGCCTTCATCCCCGCAACCTTCCCCGGCGTCGCCACAAACCTCGTCGGCGTTGCATCCAGCGGCAACACCTCATCCCTCAACATCTCCATCGAGCAGTATCCATAGAACAAAGCCAACGCGCCGGAGGCGCGGAGTATGTTAGCCCCACGCTTCACCGGGGTCCCCAAGAAACGGTCTTTGTTTCTTGGGGTGGAAGCGCGGGGAAAAGGGAATCTAATGATTCGGAGTCCCGGAGGGACGGTGCAAGTGCCCGAAAGCCTGCCCTGAGCTTGTCGAAGGGTCTCGATTTTGAGACCTGGAAAACCACAAAAACAGACCCACTCATTTCTCTTCTCGCAAATTCGCGCTCACCCCCAGCCTGTTCCAGCCCCGATCTGCTATTTTCATAATTTGTATCCACGAACTCCGAAATCTCCGCCGCCGCGCTCCGAGGGTAATCGCCCTCATGCCTGAACCGCTTCCGTCATCCACCCGCTTCCGATATTGAAACTCCTGCAGCCAGTGGGATTCTTCCATCCATCGAGGCGCACCTTACCGCTTCACCATCCTGATGTTCATCAGCTTGATAGTACTGGGAAGCTATTTCGCCTATGACAGCATCGGCGCCCTCGCGCCCACACTCATCGATGCGTTGCATCTGGACCGCAGCACCATCGGGAATCTCTACACTGCATACTCCGTGGCCGCCATCCTCATCGTGTTCTTCGGCGGCATGCTTTACGACAAGCTCGGCCCCCGCCGGGCCAGCCTGCTGTTCTGCAGCCTCGTCCTCGTGGGCGCCATTATCGTGGCCTTCGCCCACTCCAAGTGGGAGCTCTTCGCCGGACGGTTGATCTTCGGCGCGGGTTCCGAATCCCTGATCGTGGTGCAGAGCGCCATCATCAGCCGCTGGTTCAAGGGCAAGGAGATGGCCCTGGCCTTCGGCATCGCCCTCACCATCAGCCGCGTCGGGACCCTCTTCAGCTTCAATACCGAGGAACTCATCTCCCGACTACTTCGGCAGCTACCGCATCGCTCTCTGGGCCGCGGCGGGCTTCTGCCTGTTCTCCGTGCTGTGCAACCTGGTCTACATTGCCATGGACCAGCCATGGGGAGAAGGTGCTCGCGCTTCCCAAACCGGACGCCGGCGACAAGATCGTCTTCTCCGATATCAAGAAGTTCAACTCCTCCTTCTGGTTCGTAGTCCTTCTCTGCGTAACCTTCTATAGCGCCATCTTCCCCTTCACGGCCCTCGCCACGGACATGTTCCACGACAAGTGGGGCATCCCGCTGGTGAGCTCGAGCCCGGGTGGGTTTCTGTCCCAGATCTTCGACAACTTCATTCACATGTTCTCGACGGCGCCGGGCATCACCAGCATCGTGATCTTCGCATCCATGGTCTTCGCACCCTTCGCCGGCAACCTGGTGGACCGCATCGGCAAGCGCGCCACGCTGATGGTGGTGGGCTCCCTCATTCTGATTCCCGCCCACCTGATCATGGGCATTACCCACTGGAATCCCATCCCCAGCATGGTCGCGCTCGGCGCCGCCTTTGTACTGGTGCCCGCGGCCATGTGGCCTTCGGTTCCCCTCGTGGTGGAGGAGAAACGCGTGGGCACGGCCTTCGGCCTGATGACGGCCATCCAGAATCTGGGCCTCGGGCTGTTCCCCTTCCTGAATGGCAAGCTCCGCGACGTCACCGGAACTTATACCGCGACCCAGGTCATGTTCGCGGGTCTCGGCGTGGTGGGACTCATCTTCGCCCTGTTGTTGCTGCGGTCGGATCGGCGGCATGGCAACGTTCTGGAGCAAGGAAGAAACAAGCAGAAGAACCTGCCCCGAATCGAAGAGGGTCTCGAACAACGCTAGGAGCATTTCGCCCAGATGTAGCGCCGGCCTCCTGGCCGGCTGTACGCGTGGACCTCCCGGTCCACGCTCACTCCATGCTTTCAGGAGAGCAACGTCAGATCGCTCCCGGCACCAATCGCCGCTCTCGCGCATCTAAAGCCTGAGGCACTTCCTCTTTGGACCAACTGACCGAGCCACTCCAGACCCGCCGTCCCCGCGTCGTTATCGTAGGCGGCGGCTTTGCCGGCATCCACGCCGCCAACGGCCTTGCACGGCTCCCCGTCGACGTCACGGTAGTCGACCGCCGCAACCACTATACTTTTCAGCCGCTCCTCTATCAGGTAGCCCTTGCCGTGCTCTCACCGGCAGATATTGCCCAGCCCATCCGCAGCATCCTGCGCCACAATAAAAACACCCAGGTCCTCATGGACGAGGTCGTCAGCCATCGACTCGGCTGCTCGCCAGGTCACTCTCGGCTCAGGCACCGAGCTTCCCTTCGACTATCTCGTCCTCGCCACCGGCGCCACTCACTCCTACTTCGCCCACCCCGAGTGGGTTCATGATGCTCCCGGCCTCGAAATCCATCGAAGACGCCACCGAAATTCGCCGCCGCGTCCTGCTGGCCTTTGAACTGGCCGAGCGGCAGATGGTCGAGAGCGGCTGGCACCCTCCGCTCAACTTCATCGTCATCGGCGGCGGGCCTACAGGCGTTGAGCTGGCCGGAGCCATCAGCGATATCGCCCAGCTCTACATGCGCCACGATTTCCGCCACATCGACCCCACCAAGTCCCGCGTGATCCTGCTTGAAGGCTCCCCGCGCGTTCTCGCCGCTTACCCGCCAGACCTTTCCGCCAAAGCCGAAGCCGCACTCACCCGTCTCGGCGTCGAGGTCCACACCAGTACCCAGGTCACCAACCTCGGTCCCGGCTGGGTCGAAGCCGCCGGCAAGCGCATGGATGCAGTGGTCACGCTTTGGGCCGCAGGCGTGCAGGCCTCGCCCCTCGGCAAGCTCCTCGACGTTCCGCTCGACCGCCGAGGCTGCGTTCTGGTCGACACATTTCCTCAATCCCCCGGGCCTTCCCAACGTCTTTATCCTCGGCGACCTGGCCCACCTCGAGCAGGACGGCCATCAGATCCCCGGCGTAGCCCAGCCCGCCATGCAGATGGGCGACCACGTCGCCAAAATGATCGCCGCCGACCTCAAGGCGAAGCCGCGCCCGCCCTTCCGCTACTTCGACAAAGGCGATATGGCCACCATCGGCCGCATGGCCGCCGTCGCCGACGTCAAATGGCCCTTCAAAGCCCACATGAGCGGCTTTCCCGCCTGGGTCACCTGGCTCACCGTCCACATCTTCTTCCTCATCGGCTTCCGCAACCGCCTCTCCGTCTTCGCCGCCTGGGTCTGGACCTACTTCACCTTCACCCGCGGCGCACGCCTCATCACCGGCGACCAGACCCTCCCCGGCTGGCCCGAGCACCAAAACGCCGGCCCCGCCAAGAAACCAACCGAAGTGATATCGAGCTCCTAGGATTCACCCCATCGAAAAAAAGCGGGGGAGTTTGCACATGAATTCCCCACGTTGGCGCACAATCATTTCATAGCGGCTTTCACAACCGAGTGAGAACGGGAAAAGCGCCCGTAACTCCTTTGCTGCCTAGAATCTGAAAGTAACTCCTCTCGAATCAGTATTTTCAAGAAATAGGGTAGGGGGAGGTGGGCCCGACCGTTAACGGAAGCTTGATACTGACATTGCCGGGCGCCCCCAACTTGCCACGTTTTTGTCCTTGTGGCTAGTGTCCTGTCCCTAAAATCCATAACAAAACAAAGGCTGTCATTCTGAGCGAACGGGGCCCCAAACGTCTTTCAGTTTGGGGGTGGTGAGTCGAAGAATCTGCTTTTGTCTTTCCTGCGTTTTACGACGGACTTGAGAGACAGGACACTAGAGCCTGCCCTGAGCGCAGTCGAAGGGGTGGGATACCACGAATCTCGACTCAATTCCCACCAAATCAGTCGAGTAAACTGGAAGAGCGATGCTCGATCTAGCCTTTGTCCGTGCCAACCTTGAATTGGTAGAAGAAAAACTACGCGCCCGCGGGGCCGACCCTGCCGCGCTGCTCGGCGATTTCCGCGCCCTCGACAAGGACCGACGCGAGGCAATCACCAATGCGGAGCAAAACAAGGCCCGCTGCAACGAGTTGAGCCAGCAGGTCGGCGAGCTCAAGAAGGCCAAGCAGGACGCATCGGCCCTGATGGAGCAAATCCGCAAGATCAAGGAAACCCTTGAAGCCGCAAAGGACGCTCCCGACGCTTACAACGAGAAGATGCGGACGGTTTTCTCCGGCATCCCCAACCTCACCCGCGACGAAGTCCCCATTGGCAAATCCGAAGCCGACAACGTCACCGTAAAAACCTGGGGCGAAAAGCCCGGCTTCGACTTCGAGCCCAAGCCCCACTGGGAACTCGGCGAGCAACTCGGCATCCTCGACCTCGAACGCGCGGCCAAGCTCTCCGGCGCGCGCTTTGCCGTTTACATGGGAGCGGGCGCCCGGCTCGAACGCGCCCTCATCAGCTTCATGCTCGACCTGCACACCAGCAAGCACGGCTACACCGAAGTCCTGCCGCCTTTCATGGTCAACTCGAAGTCCCTCTTCGGCACCGGCCAGTTGCCCAAGTTCGCTGAAGACCTCTTCCGCTGCTCCGACGCCGACGCCGAAGCCGTAGCTCGCGGCGAGTTCAAAGACACCGACCACTGGCTCATCCCCACCGCCGAGGTTCCCGTCACCAATCTCTATCGCGACGAAATCCTCGACGAGGCGCGCCTGCCCATCCGCCTCACGGCTTACACGCCCTGCTTCCGCGCCGAAGCCGGAGCGGCCGGCAAGGATACGCGCGGCATCATCCGCCAGCATCAGTTTCAAAAAGTCGAGCTGGTCAAGTTCACCCGCCCCGAGGAATCCGACGCCGAGCACGAGCGCCTGACCCGCGACGCCGAAGAGATTCTCGAAGCCCTCGGCCTGCCCTATCGCCGCGTTCTGCTCTGCACCGCCGACACCGGCTTCTCCTCGGCCAAGACCTACGACCTCGAAGTCTGGCTTCCCGGCCAGCAGCTTTACCGCGAAATCTCCTCCTGCTCGAACTTCGAAGCCTTCCAGGCGCGGCGGGCCAACATCCGCTACCGGGCAAAATCCAAGGCCAAGCCCGAGTTTGTCCACACCATCAACGGCAGCGGCCTCGCCGTGGGCCGCACCTGGCTGGCCATCCTTGAGAACTACCAGCAGGCCGACGGCTCCGTCCTCATTCCAGCGCCGCTGCGGCCCTACATGGGCGGCATGGAAAAAATCACCAAGGAAGTCTTAATGGAACCTCTGTCCACTGCCAATACTGTTCACCGAACCGCGCCGCACAATCGGGCAGATTCTGAAGAGTTATTTCTACTGGACCTACCCGCGCGGCAGCTTCCACTACGACATCATGGTCACGCTGATTCTGCTCTTCATCTTCCTCACGCCGCAGATTCCCGGCTGGAACTACGGCGACAAACCCTCCGCCATCGGCGGCCCGTCGCATCCCATCCAGGTCATCGGCAACGACGGCCAGGGAGTGATCGTCACCGTGCGGGCCTCCGATGTGAACCTCGACCTGCGCACCACCGCCTCGTACAAGGTGGTGAAGAAGGCTCTGCGCAAGGCCATCGAGCCGGTCACCGGCGACGACGTTTCATCGTCCATTGGGAAACCGGAACCGACGCCCAGGGAAATCCCGCCTGGAAGGTTTGGGCGCATCGGTAACTCATTTTTCTGCCACTCATCTTCTGTGTTGCCTCCGGCGCAATTCGGCGTCCAATCAAGATAAGGAAATCAATGCGTCTTCAAATCAAACTCGCATTTGCAGCATCGATCGCGCTTTTTCTCCTGCCTGTCCCCGCGGCCCTCGCCGCGCAAAAGGATCTGAACCAGGTGCTGCGCCAGCTCGACGCCGCAGCCGCCAACTTCCGCTCCACCTCCGCCGACTTCGAGTTCATCACCGAGCAGACCGATCCGGTCCCTGACAAGGACGTGCAAAAGGGCACCGTCTACTACAAGCGCAACGGCAAAAACTTCCAGATGGCCGCGCACATCCGCGAGGAGAACGGCAAGCCGGTGCCCAAGGACCTGACTTACTCCGGCGGCAAAGTTCATGCTCTATGAAAAGCTCACCGACCAGGTACACGTGACAAGACGCAGCCAAGTACGAAAGCTAGCTGATGCTCGGCTTCGGCGCCAGCGGCAAGGAACTGGCCGAGAAGTGGGAGATCAAGTACCTGGGCTCCGAGACGCTGAAAGACGGCGAGACCAGCGTCGAAACCGAAAAGCTGGAACTGGTAGCCAAAGACCCGGACGTGCGCAAGATGTTTCCCAAGGTCACCATCTGGATGGATCCCGAGCGCGGCGTGAGCCTGAAGCAGGTCTTCGACGAGGGCCAGGGCCAGAGCCGCACCTGTTTCTACTTCAACATCAAGGTCAATCAGCCCCTGCCGCGACAGCGACTTCACCTTCAAAACCGACAGCCAGACCACATACATCAAATAGAAGCTGCGATACCTTTTTTTCTTTTCCCCATTCTTTTCAACCCGCACAACCGCAACTCCTCCCAGCACAAACAGCATCGGAAAGCACTCCAGCGTATAGCGCGCCTCGGGTGCTTCGATCGTCATCAGCAGGGCGCTGCGCAGCACCATATAAGCCAGCATCCACCGCCAGAAGCGCGGCCGCAGACACAGCCCCGCCAATCCCAGCAGCAGATAAAGCGCGTTCAGCCCCGCGTAGGCCCAACTGAAGCGCGTCTCGGCGTTGTGATGCGCATAGACCCACCAGTCCAGATCGATGGGCAGATTTTCAACCCGCGGCCGCAGCCACATATCGGCCAGCCGGCCCAGCGGCAGCCAGAGATAATAGCGCAGCGGATGCGCGGTGATCCGCTCCTCGGCCAGCCGCGCAAACCGCGCATCCATCTCCGGCAGTCAATTCCTGCCCATTGTCCATTGTAGTCGGCAGCCAGCGCGGCGGTTTCGGCAGTACTGCGCCGGCGAATCGAAGGCCCGCGCCGGCAGCTTGCTCAGGTCGAGAGGGCCGCCCGGCACATTCCAATAAATGTCGTAGGTGGAAACGAAGTCCAGGCACCAGGTCTTCACCCAGCGCTGCCAGCCGGGATACTCCTACCTCGCCGGGATCGTTGGCATAGCGCGGCGCCAGCGGCTGAACGACGTGGAAGACCCGCCAGTTCCGCGCCGTCCACGCCGCAAACGGGATCATCGCCAGCAGAATGCAGACCACCGCCATCTGTGCCAGCTTTGCTCTCGGAACCGCCCCGCCCCGCAGCCCCGCCACCAGCGCCGGCGCCAGCGCCACGCCCACCAGCGCCCCATCCGGCCTGAGCAGCGCCGCAAAGGTGACAGCAAAGGTAAACCAGAGCGCGCTTCCCCATGCTGGCCGCTCATGAAACCGCGCCACCGCCCACAGCGCCAGCGCAATGGCAAACAGCGTAGGAGTCTCGGTCAGCGGCGCCGCGGCATAAGACGCCGTAAATGGGCAAAGCGCCGCCAGCCAAAGCGTCGCCAACGCCGCTCCGTCCCTGATCTCGGGCTTAGCGATCCGCCGCGCAAAATCGGCCAGCAGCAGGCAGCCCAGCAGCTCCAGCGCAATCTGCACATAGGCCGCAGCGCTGTAGTTCTCCACCCCGAAGAGCTGGAAGCAAGCGGCCAGAAACAGCGGATACCCGGGCAGCCGGATCAGCGTCGCGTGCAGCACGCCGCTTCCGTCGGTGAGCGCATAGCGGCCATGCAGCAGCAGGTTCTTCGCCAAGCTCGCCATAGATCAGCGAATCCCCTTCACCTGCGGAAACTGCCTCAGCATCCACAGGCGCAACAGCGCCCCAGCGGCCAGAGCCAGGCGCCACAGGCAGAGCCGCGCGCAACGCATCACGGGTTTTGGCCATCGGATTGGACAATTGACTCGGGGGGTCAGCTTCCATACGATTCGTACTGTATAGCGTAGACCGTTTCCGCGGCTTTCGCCCACGTAGAATGAATGAGACCGTCCATGCCGGATAAACAGATATTCTTCGACCCGCAACGCAAGCGATGGAAGCGGCTGCGCCGCATATCTCGATGTGACGGCCGTGTCTTTCACGCTGGTTCTGGCCGGCTTTCATCTTCAATGTCCTGCGCTATCAGCAGTTGCCGGAGCTGCTGCTGCCCGCCCCCAAGCACAACTACAAGGCGTTGCCCGACCGCGCCCTGCTGCTGCGCGGCGCCAAAGCCCAGCGCCCCGCGCGCCGCAAGACCGCCCGCAAGCCCTCCGAAATTCCCTTCAACACCGGCGAAGGTTTGCGCGCCGCCTATTACGTGCCAGGACGACGCGGCCAGCTACTCCTCCTTCAAGGAGCACGTCCACCAGATCGATCTGCTCTTCCCCGAGTGGCTGCACGTCGACGCGCCCCAGCCCACGCTGCTGGCCATCAACAACGACACCCATCGCGAGTATCCCGTGATCGACGGCGCCACCGTGCACGATCCCGACGACGGCAACAGGGTCAAGCGGGTCATCCAGGCGGCCAAGGAAGACACTGAAATCTTTCCCCACCTGAACAACTACAACCCCGACACCCAGAGCTGGGATCCGGCGATTGGCGACGTGCTCGCCGACCCCGGCAAGCGCGCCGCGCTGCGCCAGCAGATCATTCGCTTCTTTACCGCATTCCCGGCCTATCGCGGCCTCTCGCTGGACATCGAAAACCTGCCCGACAACGCCAGCCCGGCCTACCTGAGCTTCATCCAGGAGCTCTACGCCGACCTGCACCCGCGCAATCTGCGCCTCTACGTCAACACGCCCGGTCTCCACCACCGACGACGACCTCGAAGCAGATCGCCGCCAACTCCGACGGCGTCATCCTGATGAACTACGACCAGCACCAGATCGACAGCGATCCCGGCCCCATCGCCAGCCAGGATTGGTTCGTCGGCAACCTGCGCCGCGTCCTCAAAATCGTTCCCAAGGAGAAGCTGATCTGCGCCGTCGGCAACTACGGCTACGACTGGACGCTCTCCATTCCCAATCCCAAAGACACGGCCAGGCATCGCCAAGCACCCAAGGTGCTCAATACCGAGGACCTGCACGTCTCCGATGCCTGGCAGCGCGCCTCCGACGCCGACGCCGACCTGAACCTCGATTACGACACGCTCAATCCCCACTTCGAGTACATCGACGAGGACCTGAACCAGCGCCACGTGGTCTGGTTCCTCGATGGCGTCACCATGCTCAACGAACTGCGCGCCGCCCGCGCCCTCGGCCTGCAGACCTTCGCTCTCTGGCGCCTGGGCGAGGAAGACAGCTCGCTGTGGAACATCTGGGACAAGCCCAGCAGCCCGGACTCGCTGCAAGCCCTCGGCTCGGTCCAGCCCGGCCACGACGTGGACACCGAGGGCGAAGGCGACATCATCCGCGTCACCGGCCTGCCCCAGCCCGGCAAGCGCACTGTCGAGGTCGACACCGACGAGCCCGACCCGCGCAAGAAGCTCATCATCGATGAGCACATGGATGTCTATCCGCGCACCTACACCATCGAGCAGTACGGCTACCACCCCAACGAAGTCGCGCTCTCCTTCGACGACGGACCCGACCCCAAGTGGACGCCCAAGATCCTCGACATTCTCCAGCAACAAGGGCGTCAAGGGCACCTTCATGCTCATCGGCGACGAGGCCGCAGCAAAACGTCGGCACTCATGAAGCGCATCGTGCGCGAAGGCCACGAGATCGGCAACCACACCTACACCCATCCCGACATCAGCGAAATCTCCAACCGCCAGCTCGACCTCGAACTCAAGCTCACCGAGCGGCTCTTCGCCAGCAAGCTCGGCATTCAGCCGCTCTACTTCCGCCCGCCCTACGACATCGACGAGGAGCCCGACACCGACGACCAGGCCGCCCCCGTCGAGCGCATCCAGCAGGACGGATACACCATCATCGGCAGCAAGATCGACACCAACGACTGGAACGAGCATCCGCGCAAGACGCCCGCCGAGATCACCCAGTCCATCCTCGACCAGTTGGAGACCATGAAGACCAAGCCGCAGTTCCGCGGCTCCATCATCCTGCTCCACGACGGCGGCGGCGACCGCTCGGCCACCGTGGCCGCCCTGCCCATGCTGATCGACGCTCTGCGCGCCCACGGCTACTCCATCGTGCCCGGTCTCCGCGCTGATGGGCAAGACCACCGCCGAGGTCATGCCCAAGCTCACCTTCCGCCAGTACCTGCGCGCCCTGCCCGACTCCATCGCCTTCTCCAGCCTGGCCATCGATCGGCAAGTTCATCGTGCTGGTCTTCTTCGTCGGCGACATCCTGATGAGCGCGCGCCTCATCCTCGTCGGCATCTTCGCCGTCATCGACCGCCTGCGCCGCCCGCACCGCCGCTGCCTCGCCCGGCTTCAATCCCCGCGTCGCCGTCCTCATCCCCGCCTACAACGAGGAGAAGGTCATCGTCCGCACCATCCGCTCGGTGCTCAACTCCGACTACACCAACCTCCACGTCATCGTCATCGACGACGGCTCCAGCGACCGCACCTTCGAGGTCGCCCGCGAGGCCTACGCCGCCGAAATCGCCGCCGGCCGCGTCCAGGTCCTCACCAAGCCCAACGGCGGCAAGGCCGCCGCGCTCAACTTCGCCCTCGACCGCCTCACCGAAGAGATCTACGTCGGCATCGACGCCGACACCGTCATCGCCCCCGACGCCATCTCCAAGCTCATCCCCCACTTCGAGGACCCGCGCATCGGCGCCGTCGCCGGAAACGCCAAGGTCGGCAACCGCGTCAACCTCTGGACCCGCTGGCAGGCCCTCGAATACATCACCAGCCAGAACTTCGAGCGCCGCGCTCTCGACCTCTTCAACGTCGTCACCGTCGTTCCCGGAGCCATCGGCGCCTGGCGCACCGCCCCCGTCAAAGCCGCCGGCGGCTATCCCCTCAACACCGTCGCCGAAGACGCCGACCTCACCATGGACCTGCTCGAACAGGGCTTCAAGGTCGTCTACGAGGACCGCGCGCTGGCTTTCACCGAAGCCCCCATCGACGTGCAAGGGCCTCATGCGCCAGCGCTTCCGCTGGTCCTTCGGCATTCTTGCAGGCCGTCTGGAAGCATCGCGCCGCCTTCGTCCGCAACAAGGCCATGGGCCTCTTCGCCCTGCCCAACATCCTCATCTTCCAGATGCTGCTGCCGCTGGTCTCGCCCTTCATCGACCTCATGTTCCTGGCCGGCATCGTCAACTACTTCGTCGACCGGCACTTCCACCCCGAAGCCGCCTCCGCCGCCAACTTCGAAAAGCTGCTGGCCTACTTCCTCGGCTTCCTGCTCATCGACTTCATCACCTCCTCGGTCGCCTTCTCGCTGGAGCGCCGCCATCCCGCCAACAAGGGCGACGGCTGGCTGCTCTTCCACATCTGGCTGCAGCGCTTCGCCTACCGCCAGGTCTTCTCCATCGTGCTCTTCAAGACCCTCAAGCGCGCCATCGACGGCAAGCCCTTCAACTGGGACAAACTCGAGCGCACCGCCAAGATGAGCAAAGCCACCGACGCCATCACGGAAATGCCGTAGGCCAGCTTCATAAGCAGATCGCAAGCCATGCGCACCGCAAAACATTGGCCGGTTGCCCAGGTCTCGATTTTGAGACCTGGGAGACCACAAAACTCCCCACAGACACTCCGAGACCAAAATCCCATCGAAATTTCGCAAATTGTCCAAAACCGTCCAAATTCTGCGTATCTACACGCACACATTTCCCCTCCCAAAACAGCCCCAATTCTCTTTTCCACGGCCGCCGATTCGCTGTAATCTGTAAGCGTTATGACCACCGCGACCCTCCCCACCCGCATTGAGTCCCGCTCGCCCCACGGCGTTTTCAGAAACGAGCCCTTCACCGATTTCAAAACTCCTGAAAACATTCGCAAGATGAAGTCCGCGTTGGACTTGGTCGCTTCCCAATTAGGCCGCGAGTACGACCTGATCATCGGCGGTCGCCGCCTCCGGACCGAAGCCAAGATCCTCTCCCTCAACCCGGCCCGCCCCGCCCAGATCGTCGGCATCCATCAGAAAGCCGGCGCAGAACACGCCGAGGAGGCCATGCAGGCGGCGCTCAAAGCCTTCGAGTTCTGGTCCAGAACCTCAACGAACGAAAGAGTTTCCCTGCTCCTGAACGCCGCCGAAATCATCCGCAACCGCCATTTCGAGTTTTGCGCCTGGCTTACCTATGAGGTGGGCAAGAACTGGGCTGAGGCCGATGCCGACGTAGGCGAGACCATTGATTTTCTTGAGTTTTATGCCCGTGAGGCTTTACGCCTTGCCGCCGCAACCACTCCCATCCAATACCCCGGCGAGCGCAACGAGCTCCTCTATATCCCGCTCGGCGTGGGCGCGGTGATTCCTCCCTGGAACTTCCCCTTCGCCATCATGGCGGGCATGACCGCGGCCTCCATCGTCAGCGGCAATACGGTGATCCTGAAGCCCTCGAGCGACGCGCCTACAATCGCCGCCAGGTTCGTTGAAGTTCTTGAAGAGGCTGGACTCCCGGGCGGCGTGGTCAATTTCTGCCCCGGCTCCGGCTCGGCCTTCGGCAACGCTATTGTCGAACATCCCAAAACCCGCTTCATCGCCTTCACCGGCTCAAAGAAGGTCGGATTGGAGATTAACGAGAGCGCAGCCAGAGCCCGCCCAGGCCAAATCTGGATCAAGCGGACAATTCTGGAGATGGGCGGAAAGGACTCAATTCTGGTCTGCGCGGATGCCGATCTCGATGCGGCCGTCGAGGGCGTAGTCGCCTCGGCCTTCGGATTCAGCGGTCAAAAATGTTCCGCATGCTCCCGCGCAATCATTGAAGCCCCCATTTATGGAGTATTTACTGAGCGGCTGCGTGAGCGGGTGGAGCAATTGACGGTCGGCGACCCGGCTGCCAATCACAACCTCGGGCCGGTCATCAACAAGGCGGCTCTCGAATCCATGCTCGCCTACATTGAGATTGGAAAGAAGGAAGGCAGACTGATTTCTGGCGGCCATGCTCTCGAACCTGCTGAGAATGGTTATTTCCTTGAGCCTACAGTCTTTGCAGACATTGCCCCCGATGCGGTGCTGGCGCAGGAAGAGATCTTCGGCCCTGTTCTGGCGCTCATCAAAGTGGAGAGTTTTGAGGAAGGCATCGAGGTGGCGAACAATACCGAATACGGACTGACCGGCTCGCTCTATACCGCTGATCACGAACGGATTGATCATGCCCGCCGCGAGTTCCACGTGGGCAATCTCTACTTCAACCGCAAGTGCACCGGAGCGATGGTGGGAGCGCATCCCTTTGGCGGCTTCAATATGAGTGGAACGGATTCAAAGGCTGGCGGGCCGGATTACCTGACCCTCTTCACTCAGGCCAAGAGCGTGGCGGAAAAACTGTAAAGATTCACGCAGGAGATTCCTTGTCTTATCCGGGGTCTCAAAATCTAGACCTTTGGAACCCGTCCAATCCACCAGCGTATTACGCAACCGCCGTAGGCACGGCTAGTTCCTCGGCCTCCAGCCTGCTGCCTACCTCGGCGGCGGCCTGTGCCAGCACCCGGTGGTGGATGGTAAACAGCGCCAGTTCCAGACGGTCGCTGACGCCGGTCTTGTCGTAGATGGAGCGCAGGTAATTCTTGATCACCTGTTCGGTGGTCTTCAGGCGCATGGCGATCTCGCGATTCTTGCAGCCCTGCACGATGAGCGCCACGATGCGCATCTCCTTGGGGGTGAGCCGGTCGCGAACGCGCGTTCCCACCATGTCGTCCTCGGGCGAGTCGGCCTGCATGATCTGCGGAGGCAGCCAGGTTTCTCCGGCGGCAACGCGGCGCACGCACTCCACCAGAGCGGGTCCGGTAACGCTGCGGAAAACTACCCCGCGAAATCCCTGCTGCAGATAAGCTCCGGCAGCCTCGTTGTTCTCTGCGATCACGATGCCGCGGCTGCCCGTCGACTCCAGCAGAATGCGCAGTCGGGTCAGATCCGGCCTGCAGCGAGGCCGCAAACAGGACGATGGAGCCCGGAAAGGTCGTGATGGCGTGGTGCATCCGGTCAAGGTCTGTGCATTGAGCAATGATTCGCAGATCTTCGTCCATCGCCAGCACCTTGGCGGTGCCTGCTCTAAAAATTGCTTGTGAATCGGCCAGAATGATCTTATTCATGTCGTGCGCCTCATCTGCCTCGTTAACCCGATTCAGCAATCTAGGGCCTGTTTCACCTTCGTCTCCTCAAAAGCAGAAAAGTTCGGCTTGAGTTCAGGCACCTGTTCCCCCTTATGCAACATATGCAACATCATCGGCAGAAAGGCACAGGAATCCTTGAACTGTCTGCAATTGCGACACTGCAATTTGCCAGGAAACCTTCCTTAACCCTATAAAAATGCAAAAAATCATTTTACCCTGTAAATTTTCCTATGAATAGCGCAGCCGGCTATTAAAGTGAAGAATTAAGAAAAAAGCAGCAAAAGAGTAAATCCTCCCCATCTCCGGCAGGACGGCAGACCCAATAAAAAATTAAGCAACAACCTGGCGGCACGATCCGTTGCAGAAAAGAGCGTGAAGCGGCATACACGCTCTGGCTTTGCACAGTCAAAGCATTCGACCGGCGAAATAATTCACCGCCCACTTGCACGAAATCGCATTTGCCATTGAAATGCCATGAAGTTGATCCGTCTGACGCCGATGTAGAGGATGAAGAGGCCTCGATGACCGATCGCACGGAACTTCTTGAGGCAGCGCTGGACAGTATTCCAGAGGGCATCGTGCTGCTCGGAGAAGAGGGCGAGGTGGTGTTCTGGAACACGGCAGCGGAGGCCATTACCGGGCATGCTCGAGTGGAATTGGTGGGGCGGGCTGTACCTGTGACGCTGAACGCGCTGCTGGATGGACCTGCTCCGCAAGAGGATTCAGAACTCCGGCTCAGGCCCTCAACCAGGACGCGGATGCCTGGTTCACATTCCGCATAAGCTGGGCCACGACGTGCCGGTCGATGGCGCGAACCCTGCTGCTGCGCGACGGGCTGGGCGGCGCATCGGCAGGGCGGTCGTCTTTCATTCCGCCGAGAGCCTGGAGGCGCTGCCGCATGGAGAGAGGGGCGAAGGCAATAGCGTGGGGGCCAGCCAGGCGGACCTCGAAGACCGGCTGGAGGCGCTGTTTGAGGACTTCACGCACGGCGGACTGGCCTTCGGCGTGCTGTGGATTACCGTCGACCAGGCCGCAGGAGTTGCGCAAGACGCACGGCGCCGGGGCCTGCGAGGCGATGCTCGAAAAAGTGGAGCGGGCGCTGGGGCACGGCTTGCGGCCGGCCGAGAAACTGGGGCGCTGGGGCGACGACGAGTTTCTGGTCCTTTCGCACGAGCGCACGCCGGAGATGCTGGCAGCTCATGCGCAGTCGCTGGCCGGACTGGCCAGAACGGCGGACTTCCGCTGGTGGGGCGACCGGGTATCGCTCACCGTAAGCATCGGCGCGGCCCAGGCGGACCAGGAGGAAGCGCTGAAGCAACTGCTGCTGAGGGCGCAAGCAGCAATGTTTTCCAGCATTCATGCGGGCGGAAACCACATCACGCTCGCGCCGGGGGGGCAGGCATGTTCGCCATCATAGGCATTCTCTTGGTCTTTGCGTCGGTCATCGGCGGGTTCCTGATGGAAAAGGGCCATATCGCCGTACTGCTTCAGCCGGCCGAAATGCTTTTCATCGCCGGCGCGGCCACCGGCACGCTTCTGGTGGCCAATCCGCTGCACATCCTCAAGGAAATCGCGAACGGACTGATGGGCGTGCTGAAAGGCTCGCCGTTCGACAAAGCGCGCTACCTGAACACGCTGAAGATGATGTACCAGTTCCTGAACAAGGTGCGCAAAGAGGGACTGCTGAGCGTGGAGATGGACGTGGAGAAACCCGACGGAGAGCTCGATCTTCAAGAACTATCCCGAATTTCTCAACGACCATCATGCCAGGGACTTTGTGTGCGACACGCTGCGCATGGCCATCACCGGAGGCGTGGAGCCGTTCGATATGGACCAGATGATGGAACTGGATATGGAGGTGCATCACGCGGGCGCAATGCAGCCGGTCAACTCGCTGACCACGGTGGCGGACGCGCTGCCCGGGCTGGGGATTGTGGCTGCCGTGCTGGGCGTGGTGATCACCATGGGCTCGCTGGGCGGCCCGCCGGAGGAGATCGGCGAAAAGGTGGCGGCGGCGCTGGTGGGCACTTTTCTGGGCATCCTGCTCTGCTACGGCGTGGTCGGCCCGCTGAGCTCCAATATGGCCAAGACCGCCGACGCGCAAAACGAATATCTGCATGTGCTGCGGGTGCTGATGCTCTCGTTTCTGAAGGGCTCGGCGCCGATGATCGCCATCGAGATGGGGCGGCGCGCAATTCCCGCGCATGTGCGGCCCAGCTTCGACGAGATGGAAAAGAACTGCAAGAACCACGCCGCCAGCGCGGAACCAGTCGCAGCTGCGGCATAAAGACCGCAAACCTCTCTGGAAAGAAATAGGACATCATGGCCGCCAAGACTCAACCGATTATCGTCATCAAGAAAATAAGCGGCCACGGCGGCCACCACGGCGGCGCGTGGAAGGTGGCCTATGCCGATTTTGTCACCGCCATGATGTCGCTGTTCATCGTGCTCTGGCTGATGGGTTCAAGCGAGAAGGTCAAGAAGGCCGTGGCCGGCTACTTCAACGATCCCAAGGGGACCGCAAACCTGCTGGGCACCACCATGACCGGCACCGGCCAAACCGTGTCGCAGGTGAACACCGACGAACTGGAAAAGCTGAAGGAAAAGCTCGAACAGGAGATCAAGGCGAGAAAGGAACTGGAGAAGCTCTCCAAGCAGATTGAGATCACGATCACGCCCGAGGGGCTGCGCATTGAACTGATCGAGGGCAAGGACGGAACCTTCTACGAGATCGGCAGCGCGAAACTGAGCGCCAGCGGGCAGGAGCTGCTGGCGCTGCTGGCCGCGGAGTTGAAGACGCTGCCCAATTCGCTGCTGATCGAGGGCCACACCGACGCCACGCCGTACTCCAGCGACGCCGGCTACAGCAATTGGGATCTCTCGGCCGACCGCGCCAACTCTGCGCGGCGGCTGCATGCAGCAGGACGGCGTCCGCGCCGACCAGGTAACCCAGGTGCGCGGTTACGCCGACCAGATGCTGCGCGTAAAAAACAACCCTACCGATCCCTCCAACCGCAGAATCTCGATTCTGGTGAAGAACGACAGCGAGGCTGTGCCGACCTTATCCGCGGCCAAAGTGGTGAATGGAACTACGCCGTTGCCTGGAATCGTGAAATCACCGCTCTCCGCTGCAGACGGGAACCGCTCCGCAGAATCCGCCACCGGCTGCCGGATCCGCGCTTAAGCCAGTGGCTCAAGTTACGGCTCAACCACCGGCTAAGCCTTCGGCGGGAACTCCGCAGGCCAAGCCCGGCCTGATGGATAAGCTCAAAGGCATGATGCCGGGGACGAAGAAGTAGCGGAATGTTGTACTCTGGTTTGCGTATTCAATTGCGCTTACTGGAGCATTCCATCCATGACTATCGTCGCCGGGGTTGACTTCGGCACTCTCAGCGTTCGCGTTACTCTGGTCGACAGCCAGAAAGGCCCGATCGGAACCGCGTCGGCCTCTTACCCGCTCCATCGCCGCCGCGAAGACCCGAACTTTGCTACCCAATCTCATGCGGACCAGATGACGGCGCTCGCCGCCGCTACTCACGATGTGCTCAGGAGCACCGGCGTTGAAGGGAGCGCCGTTGCTGCCATTGCGCTCGATACCACCGGCTCCAGCGTGATTCCTGTGGGCGAGGGGCTGGAACCGCTGGATGATTATTACCTGTGGTGCGATCATCGCGCCTTTGCCGAGGCAGAAGAGATTACCGCCAAAGCGCATGAATCCGGATTCGAAGGCATCGAGTGGTGCGGCGGCACCTATTCCCACGAATGGGGATTCTCCAAGCTGCTGCACTGGCTGCGCCACAATCCTGAGAAACGCAATCGCTTCGTCACCGCTCTTGAGCATTGCGATATGGTGGCGGCCACGCTGAGCGGGATTACAGATGCGAGCAAGCTGAAGCGCAGCGTCTGCGCCATGGGCCACAAGTGGATGTGGAATCCCAAATGGGATGGGCTGCCGCCGGAGAAATTTTTGGTCGCCGTGGACCCGATTTTTGCGGGAGTGCGCGCCAAAATCGGCGGCGAGTTCCTGACCAGCGATCACCTGGCCGGTCATCTTTCAGCGGATTGGGCTGAAAAACTTGGATTACGTACTGGAATTCCAATTCCCGTGGGCGCATTCGACGCTCACTGGGACGCTGTCGGCTCCAACATTCGCCAGGGCGACGCGGTTAACGTGGTCGGAACCTCTACCTGCATCATCGCCATTGCCCGGGAAACGCAGCTGGTTCCCGGAGTCTGCGGCGTGGTGCCGGGCAGCGTTCATCCGGCGTATACCGGCATCGAGGCCGGGCTTTCGGCCGTTGGAGATATTTTTGACGGCATTGCACGGCGCGCAAGCTCCACCGTCTCTGCGCTTTCCGAAGGCCTTGAAGCGTACAGAGCCGGACAGACGGGCCTGCTGCGGCTGAGTTGGGATAACGGCGACCGCACGGTGCTGGTGAACCCTGAACTCGGCGGCGTTACGCTGGGCTGGAACCTGGTGCACACTGCGCAGGATGAGCTCTTCGCGGCTATCGAGGGAACGGCGTTCCATACGCGCATCATTCTGGAGCGCATGGCCGAACACGGCGTGCGCATCGATCGCGTAATCAATGCCGGCGGTATTCCGCAGAAGAGCGAAGTGCTCAATCAGGTCTACGCTAACGTGCTGAATAAGCCGGTGCTGGTGCCAGCGGGAATCCCCACGAGCCTGGGCTCGGGGATCTTCGCACTGCTGGCCGCAGGAGCGTATAAAACGATCGAAGAAGCGCAGGCCGCGGTCTGCCTGCCACTGCGAACGGTTGAGCCGGATGCGAAAGCTGCCGCGGTTTACGAGCAGCTTTATCGGCTTTATCGCGACGTGTATTTTGCCTTGGGAAGACGCAATGCAGAGCCTGTGGCCTTGGGGAGGGTATTGCCGGAGTTGAGAAGGATTGCGGCTGAGGCGCGAAAGACCAAATGAAGTTTGTGATATCTCAGGTCTCAAAAGCGAGACCTGGGGCACCCGATCTATTTAGACCGACAGAAAAATCATCCATATGAAGGAGCAACTGCATGGAACGGCGAAATTTCCTGAAAGTTGCTGCATCCACGGCGGGAGCGATAGTCGTTGGCAGACGAACAGCGCTGGCCCAGCAGGCAAGCAGCCACATTGAAATCCTGGTGGATGAGCCGATCGCTACGATTGCTCCTGAGATCTACGGGCACTTTACCGAGCATATTGGCTCTGTTATTTACGATGGAATTTATGTGGGCGAGGGCTCGAAGATTCCCAATCAGAGCGGGCTGCGCTCGGCGCTGATTGAGAAGATGCGGGCGATCAAGGCTCCTGTCATACGCTGGCCGGGCGGATGCTTTGCCGACAGCTACGATTGGCGCGACGGCGTCGGTCCGAAGAACAAGAGGCCGCGACGCACCAATTTCTGGGTGGATCAATTCCCTGCCGCGATCCAGAATCAGAACCGCCCGCAGATTTACGAGCCGAACGAGTTCGGCACCGACGACTTTGTGCGCTTTTGCAAGCTGTGTGGCTCCGAGCCTTACCTCGCCGCCAATGTGCGCAGCCTGACTCCGCTGGACTTCGACCACTGGGTGGAGTACTGCAACTCGCCGCGCGGGACCACCACACTGGCTGAGACTCGCGAAGGTGCCGGCACAGCGGACCCCTATAACGTGCGCTATTGGGGCATAGGCAACGAAAGCTGGGGCTGCGGCGGCAACTTCGATCCCGAGGACTACGCAACGGAATTCAAGCGCTTCACCGCCTGGGTTCCGGACTACGGCGTGAAGCTGCGCTTTATTGCCTCAGGACCCAGCGACGACGATCAGGCCTGGACTCGCGGCTTTTTCTCCAAGCTCTGCCACGGTCAGCCGAGCCACGATATGCACGGCGTGTGGGGTTTGAGTGTCCACCACTATTCGGGTACCAAATCCAAACTCCATGGAGACGACGTCAACTTCGATTCCTATGACTGGTATGAGCTGTGCGGTGCTGCGGATGGCATGGAGGGCATTCTGCTTGACCATTGGGCCACACTCGGCGAGTTTGACACGGACCACAAGGTGAAGCTGGTGGTGGATGAGTATGGGCCCTGGGACCACTCACCCACCGGGATCTCCGACGTAAGCCTTTTCTCACAGCAGGGCACGATGCGCGACGCGGTGGCAACCGGACTCACGCTCGACACTTTCAATCGCCACGCCGACAAAGTGAGCATGGCTGCCTGCGCACAGTTGATCAACAATATTAACGCGCTCTTCGCCGCCCAGGGAGACAAGTTCATCACCACGACGGTCTTCAACGTCTTCGAAATGTACACGGCGCACCAGGGGGGGACGGCGCTGCGAACCGAGTTCTCTGCTCCTGAAGCACGTTACGAACACGAAGGAAAGCCGGGCACATTTTGGGGGCTCAAAGGATCGGCATCGCTGAAGGAAAAGACGCTGACGCTTACCGCGGTGAACCCGGACGTAAGCCAGCCTCGCGAGACTGAAATCGTGCTGCGCGGCGCAAAAGCGGCAAGCGCAACGGCCACCATTCTGGCCGCGAGCAATATTCACGCGCATAATACCTTCGACCATCCTGACCAGGTGAAGACGCGCAGCGCCGATGTCAGTCTGCACTCCAATTCGCTAAGCTTCACTTTTCCGCCGGCTTCGGTGGTGAAGATTGAGGTGCAGCTGAGCTAATTGCGATCGGATTTTTACCGAGAAGCGCCAGAAGGCCGGAGCTTTCGCCCCGGCCTTTACTTCAGTGCTAAACTTCAGCCTCCTCTTCGCTCTAGAACAAGTTCCAAAGCGACTGGTTATAGACCCCGTGGTGGAATTGCACCTCGGAGCCTTTGACGATGGTGCCGAGTTCGCGCGGGCAGCGATTGGCGGCGGCTTGCTTCAACTCGGCATAACGGCCCTGCACATCCGCACCCAGAATCTTGGCGATCCAGTCAGAGGACTGGAAGTCGTCAATGGCTTTCTGGATATTGTCGGGCAGGTAGCGGCCGCCGGCGCGGAGATTTTCCGCCTTGGAGATATCGCCGTCTATGCCAGTCTTGAAGATGCCGTAGAGGGCCAGGTAGGGGTTGGCGTCTGGAGCAACGGCGCGCACTTCGGTTCTCATGGAGCGGTGGTTGCCGATGGGAACGCGGATCATGGCACCGCGGTCGACTGCGGAAGCGCGAATCTGGTTGGGCGCCTCGAAGTGCGGGTCAAGCCGGCGATAGGCGTTCACGCTGGAGTTGAATACCAGGCAGAGGTCGAGCGCATGGGTCAGGACGCGATCGAGGAACTGCCAGCCGAACTTCGAGAGCTGCTCTTCGCCCTTTTCGTCCCAGAACAAATTGGTCTTGCCCTTTGAGACTGAGACGTTGGTGTGCATGCCGCTGCCGTTGACGCCCACTACCGGCTTGGGCAGATAGCAGGCCGTATAGCCCATATTGTTTGCGATCTGGCGGGTGAGCAGTTTGTAGAGCTGAATCTGGTCGGCCGCGCCCACCACTTCGGAGTAGCCGTAGTTGATCTCGTACTGGCTGGGCGCAACTTCGGGGTGGTCCTTCTCATTCTGGAAGCCCATCGCCCTCTGCACTTCTGCCGAAGTATCGATGAACTGGCGCAGCGGATCGAGTGGCAGCGAGTGGTAGTAGCCGCCCGACGAGATGAACTCGAACTTGCCGGTCTGATGATAAATTTGCTCGGCGCCTTTGCCCGCGAAGAGGAAGCCCTCAATTTCGGTGGCCGCGTTAAGAGTGTATCCATGCTCCTTGTGCAGCTGGTCGGCATAGCCCTTGAGAACCCCGCGCAGGTCGCCGGAGTAGGGAGTTCCGTCCTTGTCGATGACGTTGCCGAAGACCAGCACTTTGCCGGTACCAAAGACGTCGGCAGGCACCCAGTAGAAGGAGCTCCAGTCGATGCCCAGGCGGAGGTCGCTCTCTTTTTGCGCGGTAAAACCGCGGATTGAGGAGCCGTCGAAGGTCAGGTTTTCATATGCGCCCAGCAGGAATTTCTTATCGTAATCGAGCAGGTGAAGCCGGCCCTCGAGGTCAGAGAACAGCACGGTCACGGCCTTGATCCGTTTCTCGTCGGTTAGATACTTGAGCCGCTTTTCGCGAATCTCGCTTAGCGCCACGCGGTTGGTGCGATCGGCCTTGGCAGCCAGGTTGAGCTCTTCCAACTCCTCATAGGAGAGAGCGAGAAAATTGCGCAACTCAGTGGACATAGTTCTCCTTTTTTGGCGGAACGGTGCAGCCCCGGCGTTTCTTGACGCAGGCGGCTGATACAGGACTTGTGAATATAGGTTAACCCGGCGGGGAGCCGCACCGTATAAGAACGGCATAAAGAAAATTGCTAATTCTGGGGATGGAGTTGTGAAAAACTGAGTCCAAACTACTGGCCGCGCAGAACCGGGGTTTGGTTTCCGTTCGCTGCGCTCCAACCAATCCGTCGCGTCCGTAAGGTACTCTAGAGTTCAGGAGATAACGGTTCCCGATGCACAGACTTCGCCCCCTTTTCATCCCCGTTCTGGCCGTTTTCGCACTTGCCGTTCCGGTAGCCCGCGCCCAGCAGCCGGCGCCGAACCCACCCGCCCAGGACTACGTCCGCGCCCACTACACCAAGTACGAGTTCCGCATCCCCATGCGCGACGGCAAGCGGCTGTTTACGGCGGTTTATGTGCCCAAGGATGCCGCCGGCGGCCCTTACCCGTTTCTGATGGACCGCACTCCTTACAGCGTCGGTCCCTACGGCGAAGACCAGTATCCCCAGCCATCTGGGCCCGTCGGAGGAGTTTGAAAAGAGCGGCTACATCTTCGTCTACCAGGATGTGCGCGGGCGCTGGATGAGCGAGGGCGATTATCGTGGAGATGCGTCCGCACATCGACGAGAAGAAGTCCCCGCAGGATGTGGACGACTCCTCCGACACCTACGACACCATCGAGTTCCTGCTCAAGCACGTGCCCAACAACAACGGCAAGGTGGGCATCTGGGGCATCTCCTATCCCGGGTTCTACACCTCGGCCTCGATCATCGACTCGCATCCGGCGCTGGTGGCGGCCAGCCCGCAGGCGCCCATGACCGACCTCTTCCTGGGCGACGACGCCTATCACGGCGGCGCCTTCATGCTCTCGGCCAACTTCGGCTTCTATCCCTTCTTCCATCCGCAGAAGAAGCCGCAGACTCCCAAGCCCACCGTCCCCTTCGACTTCGGCACGCCGGACAGCTACAAGTTCTATCTCCAGGCCGGCAACATCGCCAACCTCGACAAGCTCTATCTGAAGGGCTCCAACTGGCTCTTCAACGACCAGGCCAAGCACGACACCTACGACAGCTACTGGCAGGCGCGCGACCTTTCGCGCCACATGAAGAACGTGCACTGCGCGGTGCTGGTGGTGGGCGGCTGGTATGACGCCGAGGATCTGAGCGGCCCCTACCAGCACCTTCTACGCGATCAACAAATTCAACCCGAAGACGCCCACCACGCTGGTGGAAGGCCCCTGGGTGCATGGCGGCTGGGCGCGCGGCGACGGCAGCCACCTGGGCGATATGCAGTTCAACTCCAAGACCGCGAGTACTTCCGCGCCAACATCCAGTTCCCGTTCTTCGAGCATTACCTGAAGGGCAAGGGCGAGGCGCAGCCCAAGGCCGTGGTCTTTGAGACCGGCACCAACGTGTGGCGCAGCTTTGACGCGTGGCCGCCCAAGGCCGCCGCGCCCAAGACGCTCTACTTCCACGCCGGCGGCAAGCTGAGCTTCGATCCGCCCGACGGAAGCGAAGGGCGTGGACGAGTACGTGAGCGACCCCAACCATCCGGTGCCGTTTGTGGGCTACACCACCGACACCGTGCCGCAGCGCTACATGGTGGACGACCAGCGCTTCGCCAGCTACCGGCCGGACGTGCTGGTCTACCAGACCGAGCCGCTGGAAGAGGACGTGACCATCGCCGGGCCGATCTCGCCCAGGCTCAAGATCGCCAGCTCCGGCACGGACTCCGATTTCGACGTGAAGCTGATCGACGTTTATCCGGACGACTATCCCGACCCGGAAGATACCCCGGACGCGCAACAAGCGCATCCTGGACGCGCCGCCGCTGCACATGGGCGGCTACCAGCAACTGCTGCGCGGGGAACCCTTCCGCGCCAAGTTCCGCTAACAGTTGGGAGAAGCCCGAGCCGCTGACGCCGGGCAAGGAGGCCGACATCAACTTCACCATGCCCGATCTCTTCCACACCTTCCGCCGCGGCCATCGCATCATGGTCCAGGTGCAGAGCTCCTGGTTCCCGCTGACGGATCGCAATCCGCAGACCTTCACCGACATTCCCAACGCCAAGCCGGAGGAGTTCCAGAAGGCCACCGAGCAGGTCTTCCGCCAGAAGGACGCGGCCAGCGGCGTGGAAGTGCTGGTGCTGCCGAATATGTAAACGGAGATGTAAGAAGAGTCGCTTCGTGTGAGAGCAGTCAGGCCCTTCTTGGCCGAATATAGTCACGCCATGCGATAAAATGATAGGAAATTGTGATAAACGCTAAAAATCGAACGGTGTGCACTCTTATTTCGTCTTTACCAGTGACGCGACGGACGTCAGTGCGTCCCCACCTGCGTTCGGCAATCATCCTCAAACTCATTTTTCCGGCCCTGCAAAGAAGGAGATTCGATGAAAGACAAATCCATGAGCGCCGGAACATTTCTCATACTGCTGACGCTCGCAGCGATGCCATTTCTTGCCGGTTGCGGAGACTTCTGGGAGGCGCCGACCGGCACAGGTACCACAACAACCACCACCACGCTCACGGCATCGCAGACTGGACCAACCGTCACGTTGACGGCCACTGTTACACCCTCGTCGGGCTCCGGAACGCCCACCGGATCGGTTACTTTCAGCGATGCTTCGGGTAAGCTCGGAAGCGCCGTGAACCTGGCTTCGGGAGTGGCGACTTACACTACCACGTCTCTGGCTGCCGGCTCATACACATTCACGGCCACTTACAGCGGCGATTCCACTTACGCCACAAGCACCTCCAGCTCGCAAGTGCTCGCGGTAACCGCGGGGGGCACAACCGCCAGCAGCACAGAGCTTGTGTCATCCAGCATCTCCCCAGCTCTTGGCGCAAGCGTTACCTTTACGGCCACGGTTACACCTTCTACTGCAACCGGAACGGTTACGTTTTATGACGGGACGACTTCGCTAGGCACCGGAACCCTAAGTGTGTTGACTCCGGACACGGCGACTTATACCACTACGACCCTGGCCCTCGGTACGCACTCAATCACGGCCAGTTACGGCGGCGACTCGACCTATGCCGAAAGTACTTCCAGCGCGGTCACCGTCAACGTTACGGGCGCGACGCCTTCGACCACCACGATTCAGCCATTGGCTTCTAATCCAATAGCAGGGGATAGCGCTACCTTGATTGCCACGGTTGCGCCAACCACGGGTACAGGGACGCCAACCGGAACGGTCACGCTCATTGACAATACAAATGCGACTCCGGTTTCGATTGGGCCGGCAACGCTGAATAATTCGGGCCAGGCCCCACTGTCCACCGATTATTTTGCGACGGCCGGTACATACCAAATCACGGCAGCCTATAGCGGCGACTCGACCTATACTGCCAGCACCTCAGCCGTTGTGACCATTACGGTAAACGCGGCAATTCCTGCGACCGCGTGCGGTTATCAGGACAGCACCAACAGCGTGGAAGCAACTGCGGTGGATGCTTACTCCAGCGGCACTAACACGCTCTCTGGCGCTGATGCGACGATCCAGGTTTCAGCCGCCGACGAGAGTGCAATTTGCGCGGAAAACTCTGGCACTACCTTGACAGTGATCAGCCCGGCGATCACCTCCAGCAGCGTTGGCAGCAACAGCAGCGATAGCAGCTACTACGGAACCAATGCCGCGGTCCTTGCTTATGGGTCGAGCTCATCCTCTGGGACCTCCATCACGATCCCAGCAGGCGGCAGCATCGCCACTAGCAGCCAATACGGCAACGGAGTCTTTGCATCCGGCAACGGTGCAACCATCTCCCTTGACGGCGTCTCGGTCACAACCTCCGGCGCCAACGCGCACGGCGCCGACGCGGCAGAAGGCGGCACGCTGAATCTTACCAATGTGTCGGCCACAACCTCGGGGCAAAACAGCCCAGCCATCGCTACGGATCAAGGGGGCGGAACGGTGACGGTGAGCGATGGAATCTTTACCGCACAAAACGCTGAAGCCGTGGTGGTCGACGGGGCGGGCTCGATTAACCTGAAGGGCACAACGCTGAGCGGCTCTCTTGGGAATGATCGCGGCATCCTCCTTTACCAGAGCGCCTCAAGCGCTGGCGCCACCAGCTTCACTATGACCGGGACCGGCAGTTCCATCAGCTATAACTGCAATGCGGCCACGACTGCGAGTTGTGCGAACGGTGATTCCACAACCGGCCAGAACAAACCGGCAACTTTGTTCGCAATCGCCAACACTGCGGCTACCATCTCATTGACCGATGTGACGGTAATCAACAATACCGGCACCGCCGCAGACCCCAGTGGTACTTTGCTGACGGCGCAAGCCCTGGCTCCATGGGGTGCTTCCAACGGAGGCAGCGTCACCTTCACCGGGTTGGGCGAGAATTTGACCGGAGACGTGATCGTGGACCAATACAGCTCGGTTGCCTTGACGCTGAATGAAGACACTTCGTCAACGGGATCCACGTTGAGTGGAGCAATCAATAACGCAGGCAGTGCGGGAACAGTGAGCCTGACACTCGACTCGGCCAGTAGTTGGACAGTAACCGCAACCTCGAATCTGGCCAATCTGACTGATCCCGCAATCAGCGGAACTGCCGTCAGCAACATAGATGGCGGCGGCCATTGTGTCTTCTACGGTACTGTCAACGGGACGAGCGGCACAATCTATATTCTGAGCGGCACCAACGGCGGCTATCTGGCGCCCGCAGGCACTCCCACATCAGGAGCAGGGATTACCTGTAACTGAACCCGTTTGGCGCATTTCAATAAGTTAGATCGAATTCGGCACTAACGGCGGCGACCTGCGAGGCGGCATTTCCAAGGAAATGCCGCCTCATCTTTTTTGAACGGGCTCCAGAGCGGTATGATGGAAAGTCGGTAATTCGCGCGGATGCCCGTAGTTAAGTCTGCGGATTTTGCACGCGAGTTGCCCGACTCGATGATTAACTACTTAGACGCCTGAGAGGACTCCGATGTTCGCTCGCAAGTTTTGTTTCGCTCTGTTGCTTCCGGCAGCGCTTCTGCTGGCCGCCGCGCCAGCCATCCAAGCCGAGGAAGGCATGTGGACCTTCGATAACCCGCCTGTAAAACAGCTCCAGGCCAAATACGGCTTTACTCCCACGCAAGTCTGGCTCGACCATCTCCGGCTTTCAAGCGTCCGCCTCAATGACGGCGGGTCGGGATCATTTGTCAGCTCCGACGGCCTGCTGCTTACCAATCATCACGTGGCCCGCGGACAGCTGCAGAAGAATTCGACTGCCGAGCACGACTATCTGCGCGACGGGTTCTATGCGGCCACGACGGACCAGGAAATGAAGTCCGCCGATCTCGAGGTCAACGTGCTGGTATCCATGCAGGATGTGACGGCGCGAGTGCAGGGCGCTGCCAAAGGCATTGCCAATGACGCCAAGGCGCTCAAGGCCCGCGACGCCGAAATCGCCGCGATCGAAAAGGAAAGCAAAGATAAGACCGGCCTGCGCTCAGACGTGATCTCTCTCTATCAGGGCGGCGAATACTGGCTCTACCAATACAAGGCTTACACCGACGTGCGCCTGGTTTTTGCGCCGGAGCAACAGGCCGCATTTTACGGCGGCGATCCGGATAACTTTACTTATCCGCGCTACGACCTGGACATGGCACTGTTCCGCGTCTACGACAACGGCAAGCCGCTGCACACCGATAACTACTTGAAGTGGAGTGCCGGAGGCGCGGCTCCCGGCGAGCTGATCTTCATCTCCGGCCATCCCGGCTCTACCGAGCGCGACGACACTGTGGCCCAGTTGATGGTGGAGCGCGATGTGAGAGTTCCGGCGATGACCGAGTACCTGCAACGCAGAATCGCCGCTGCCCAGGCCTTTGCCGCTCAAGGACCGGAGCAGGCGCGGCTGGTGGGCAGCAACATCTTCAACTTGCAAAACAGCCTGAAGGTCTACCTGGGCCGTGCTGAAGCGCTGGCTGACCCATCCATCATGGCTAAGAAGCAGGCTGCGGAAGAAGACTTCCGGCACAAGGTAGACGCCAATCGCGAGTGGAAGAAGACTTATGGCAACGCCTGGTCAACCATCGCCAGAGTAGAAGAAAAGGCCCGGCCGGAAATCAAGAGCCAGGTATTCCGCCGCACAGACAGCCGGCTCTTCACCATCGCGCTTCAGATTGTGCAGTTAGTGGCCGAAGTCAAAAAGCCGGATGGCGAGCGGCTTCCGCAGTACCACGAAGCCGGGCTGGACACGCTCAAGTTTCAATTGCTCTCGCCTGCTCCCATTTATCCTTCCACCGAAAAACTGTTCATGACCACCGCCCTCAATCTGGGCCAGGAAAAACTGGGTAAGGACGACGCCTATGTGCAGGCCATCCTCCAGGGCGGCGGCGTTGACTCGACCGTAAACTCGCTGGTGGACGGCACAAGACTAGCCGACCCAGCCTTCCGCAAGTCGCTGCTCGACGGCGGCGAAGCTGCGGTGGCCGCCTCCACCGATCCCATGATCGAGGCTGCGCGGCGCGTGGACCCCGTCGTCCGCGAGACCGAACGCCGCCTGCGCGATACCATCAACAGCGTACTCACCCGGGCCAGCGAACAGCTCGGCAAGGCCCGCTTCCTGGTTTATGGCAAGAATGCCTATCCCGATGCGACATTTACGCTGCGGTTAAGCTACGGCTCGGTGGATGGCTACCCCTATAACGGCACAATCGCACCGCCCTTTACCACCTTCTACGGCCTCTACGACCGTGCTGCAAGTTTCTGTAACAAGCCGCCCTTCAACCTGACGCAAAAAGAAGCGGCGGCCCGCGACAAGCTCCAGCTCACCACACCCTTTGACTTCGTCTCCACCGGTGACATCATTGGCGGCAACTCCGGTTCGCCGGTCGTCAACCGCGACGGCGAACTCGTCGGCCTCATCTTCGATGGCAATATCGAGTCGATGGCCGGAGATTTCGTCTATGACGGGGCAAAAAACCGGGCGGTTGCTGTCCATTCCGCCGGCATGATCGAAGGCCTGCGTAAGATTTATGGAGCCGGCGCATTGGCCGATGAACTGCAAGGGATTAAGTAATCTCGTGTTTGACTCGTCAGCAAGGGGAGCAGAACAAGCTCCACTACCCCGATCGCTCATCAACCAATTTCATAATCGACGATGTTGAAGGAATTATTCTGCGTTTGCCTTCTAGCTTGACAACATTTCACTGAGGGTATATCCAAAGTACGTCGAGCTAATTGTTTCAACCGAATTACGTTTGATCAAAAGGTAACTCATGACATTTGTACTTCGTTTTATTCAATCGTACAAACCTGCGTATAGGAAAGAGTTTCTCGCACTCGAATCCAAGTTTGAGGATCTCGAACGCAATTCGGAAACGCTTCCTAAAGGACGCCGGTCCCAACCGCTGGCAGGCGGTGAACCAACTAATACTCTGATCTGGGAATGCGAGTTCCCAAGTCTGGCCGCGGTGCAGGATGCATTGACAAGCTTCGATAACAACCCGGAGCACTCTCGGCTGTTTGAACAACAGGCTCCCTACATCGTACAAGTGCGAACCGAAATCCTGGAGCGTCTTACATTTTCCGCATGAAACAGACAATCGCTAGTACGCACTCAGATTTCGTCAACTTGCCACAGCTGTATAGGTGGTGCTCGATCCCCGCCGAAGAGTTACCTCTGCGCACCGATCTGCGCGTCCCATACCGGCAGGTTGCAGATGCTGTGACTCTCGGCGCTCTCATGGCGGAAGAACTGGCAGCAATCATCGAGAACAATAATAAAGACGGGATGATAACGCGAGCTATCATTCCATGCGGGCCTAAGTGCTGGTATGAGCCGTTTGCCAACCTGGTTAACTCGCGAACTATTTCATTGAAGAATTTATTCGTCTTTCACATGGATGAGTGCCTTGATTGGCAGGGGCGGCTCTTGCCTCACAACCATCCCTATAACTTCCGCACTTTTATGGAACATTACTTCTATAGCCCCATTCATGCCAGAGCTATCCGTCCCAGAAGGTCAGCGCTATTGGCTGACCCCCGGAACCGTGGATTCTGTAAGGAACGAGATTGCCAGGGCGCCGATTGATATCACCCTGGGAGGATGGGGCCAGGATGGTCATGTGGCCTATAACCAGGCTCGCAGAACTCCCTTTCATCATCTAACACTCGATGATCTTCGCAACAGTACGGTTCGTATTCAGGAAAACAACCTGGATACAGCTGATCGCACTTGCGCACCGGAGCTTTGGCGCCGCCTACCAGTTTGTTCCGCCAATGTCTGTTACCCTCGGACTGCGCGAATGTTTCTCGGCTCGCAAAATTCGCTTATATAGCGATACCGGCGCCTGGAAGCAAACAGCGCTTCGGGTAGCCTTGTTCAGCGATCCCGTTCCAGAATATCCAATGACGTTACTTCAGACACATCCCGACGCCATGATTACTGCGACACTGGAAACGGCTCGCCATCCGATAAGTGAAAATCCTGATTGGGAGCTTTTTTGAGATGACGAGGAGCGCGCTTAAGCCTCATCCCACTTTGGGGTTTACTCATGTGGTCGGCATTGGCGGCATCGGATCAGGCGTTCTATTCAAGTTAGATGGCGATCACACGCTTGGCCGGGATGAGAGCAGGCTGGGGCAGTTATTGCCCGCGCGCGATTTCTGCAAGCTTCATATAGTCGAACATTACATTGCAACATTGATGGGGTCCGCGACAACTAGGGATGCCTGCCAAGTGCTGGCCATTGGAGTTATAGGAGAAGATGCGGCTGGCCGTCAACTTATACAGGAGATGGAGAACGCAGGCATAGGAACAAAGTGGGTGCGCACAACCGCGGATCGTCCAACTTTGTTCAGCGTGAGTTTTCTTTATCCAGACGGAGCTGGCGGCAATATTACCGCCAACAATTCTGCCGCATCGGCCCTGAACCTGAATGATATCCATCAGGGCGAAAGAGTAATGGCCGCAAGCGCACAGCATTGCGTTGCGCTATGCCTGCCTGAGGTTCCGCTTGAGATACGGCACGAGTTTCTCAAGCTGGCCACCCGGTGCGGCAACTTTCGTGCCGCCTCGTTTGCACTCTCGGAGATTCCGAAGGCAAATGACCTCGGACTGTTTTCAATGGTAGACCTGCTGGCGTTGAATCGTGAAGAAGCCGCCGGGCTGGTGGGTTATGGGTATTCCGCGCAGAATGCGCAGCGGTTTCTCTCAGACTGCGCATCAATTCTCAAAAAGATGCAGCCAGGAATTCGCATCGTAATCAGCGTTGGAGCCGAGGGCGCACATGCTTTCGAAGACGGTTCATGGAGCAGCCGGCCGGCGCCCGCAACACACGTAATCTCCACAGCAGGCGCGGGCGATGCACTCCTCGCGGGCGTTTTATCCGGCCTTGCATCCGGACTGCCCCTCAATGCCAAACCATTTACACAGGACGCAATGATTGACGACAAGTTCTCATCCGCGATGGATCTTGGAATGCTGCTGGCTTCCTTCAGTGTTACTTCGCCCGACACCATCCACTTTGGCGCCAACTTAGCCACGCTTGAAGAATATGCGTCTACTCTTAGTCCAGTTTTATGAGCACCATTCCAGTGCCGCAGCTAATAAAACTTCAGTCGTCTGCAACACTGATTTAATCTCCACGTACTCATCTTTATTGTGTGCTCCAGCGCCGCATGGCCCAAAAACCAGCGTAGGAATTCCGAATTCGCGGCTTAGCAGCGATGCGTCGCACGGATAGGGCGCAGCAGTCACCACCGGTTCCCTGCCTAACGTGAGAGCCGCGCTGTGAACCAGACATTGAGTCCACGGGTGCTTTTTGTGAACCTCATGCCCGTAGAGCGGCGGGTCAATCAGGCTTCTCCACTTCACAGGGTGAAGGCGGAAGAATGGATCTCCGGTGCAAAATCTTTTCAGCGAAAGCCTGATCTTTTTCTCCTCGACCTTCACATCCTCGTGCGGAAGAAACTGGAAGTAGATGCGGAGCGCGGCATTCATCGGCACGCTCCACGGCACATTCGGATCAAAATTGTTTGCTTCTACCGCCAGCACCTGCACAGGCGCGGGATCGTCGAACGCCGCGTAGGCACCCGTGTTTCTTACTTTCTTTCGGCGCTGCGCCCATGAGTCCACCCATCCGAGCAATCTTCCCAGCGCAATACTCGGACTGAGCACCTCACTTTGCGAGAAGTACTTTTTCGGATCGCCTGCATCGACTGTAAGATCGGCAAACAAGCCGCCTCGAGTGGCGCGGTAGATCTCCAATTGTGTTCCCTCAGCAACGACGCAGGCATCCGCTGTATATCCCCGCAGGCGAGCTGCCAGCGACCCTCCGCCTCCGCCCCACTCCTCGTCGATGACCGACTCGAACAACAAGTCGCCATTCAGCCGTATGCCTGCACGACGTAGAGCGCACAGAACAGCCGCCTGCGCGACAAGTCCCCCCTTCATGTCAAAGCTGCCCCGCCCATAGATTCGTCCGCCGCTCACTTTGCCCGACCACGGCGATGCCTTCCATGGAGACCGCCCTGGAGGCACCGTATCCATGTGCCCATTGAGCAGAATACTTTTGCCGCTGCCACGGCCTGGAAGAGTCGCGATCAGGTTCATACGACCGGTATAGTCCCGGTCCTTCCGCCTCCACGGGTTTCGTGTCTGGTGGAGAAACTCTGTCTGATACAGCTCTCCACGGACGCCGTGTCGCTTTAAGAATTCCACCAAAACGCTCTGACCCGCCGTCTCGTTCCCGTGCGGAGGAACGGCCACCGTATTCACGCTCACCAGGTCGCGCAGTACCTGCACAAGTTCTTTCCTGAACGGAGCCACAAGCTTGCGTGCGGTCGCGCCGAGTACAGGTGGAGATTGATCAAGTTTCACAGTCATCGAACCTACTCCCTGAAATTCGCAGCCCGATTAGTTTGCGGAGTTCCATTCAGACTCTCCGCAACTGTACCGGCGGCTGCAAGCGCAATGCTATCAAATTCGGCGAGCTCACATGCCAATGGGAGAGAACGCATCCACCGGTGCCCCTGTTGCCTGTCGAGCTCCCGCTTCGCAGCCGCGAAAATCAAATCAACCACGAACGATGCCAAAACACGCTTCACATAGCCCAGCTCTCAACTTTGGTGGTATTTTGAATAGAGTGGAGAGCTGGCCGAGTGGTTGATGGCATCGGTCTTGAAAACCGACGTACCTGAAAGGGTATCGGGGGTTCGAATCCCTCGCTCTCCGCCATCTATCTTTATAATCAACAACTTACAAGATGCTACCCGGCGATACCCTTAATATTCCCCGCAGATTTGCAGGTTCTCTGATCGTGATGTGACTGGAAAGCGCGCAGCGAGTAAATCGCGTGCGTTTGCAGCCAATTAAGTACGCGATCGACGACAGCATTTTCCACGTCAGACGCTGGAATACGGCCGGGGCGTTGCTCTTTTCGGTCTTCTTGATGACGGCCTGCGATGTGTAGTAGCGGCAACGGCGAACATCCAGATCTTTGCGCCGCCGTTTGATGGTTCGAAAGAAACTCTCAAGGTATACTGGCGCAAAGCCGGGGGACGGGACGAAGGCAAGCCTCCTCAGCGGATTTCCCACGACTTAAACGAGATCACAATGAGGTGCGCATATGGCTGACAGCCCGCTTTCCTCGATTACGAACATCGTAGTTCTGATGCTGGAGAATCGCTCCTTCGATCACATGCTTGGCTTTCTCTATGAGGCCAACAAAAATACTTCTCCTACCGGCCAGGCCTTCGAGGGACTTACGGGTACGGAATCCAATCCAGGTGAAAATGGCGTGGCAGTTCCTGTTTACAGAATTCAGGCCAGCGACGCGAATTCGTACTATATGCCAGGCGCCGACCCCGGCGAGGGCTACACCGCGACTAACTCTCAACTCTTTGGCTCGAACACCGCTCCAACGCCGCCGATTGCGACCAATCATGGCTTCGTCACAGATTTCAGCTACACGCTGGGCTGGGAAGCCCAGGAAAAGTGGTCGATCCTGACCGGAACTACAGCTAACAGCATCATGGGCATGTTCACGCCACAAATGCTGCCGGTGCTTTCAGGATTGGCGCAAGGCTTTGCGGTGTGTGACTACTGGTTCTGCTCGGCGCCGACGGAGACTTTGCCGAATCGCGCTTTTGTCAACGCCGGCACTTCTCAAGGTCACATGGATGATGATACGAAGACATACACCTGCCCCAGTATTTACAGTCTATTGTCCGGTCACAATATAGGCTGGACAATTTACGGTTATGACGAACCTCCGCTAACTCGCCAGGATTTTACAGATATCACCAATGCGGACGAGAGTCATTTCGGCCTGTTCACCGATTTTCAATCCGCCGCGGCTGCTGGAACCCTTGCTTCATATGTCTTCCTGGAGCCGAGCTGGAGTGCGACAGGAAACAGCCAGCATCCCAACTACAATGTGGCACTGGGTGAGCAGTTGATTCACGATGTGTACTATGCGCTGCGCAATGGCCCGAATTGGAACCACACGCTGCTGATTATTACCTACGACGAGCATGGAGGCTGTTTCGACCATGTTCCGCCGCCGCAGGGAGCTGTGCCGCCGGATAACTCGGCTGGAGAAGACGGCTTCAATTTCGAGCGCTTCGGTCCGCGAGTGCCTACAGTTCTGGTTTCGCCGCTGATCGCGGCCGGAACAGTCTTTCGCGTGCCTGCCAGCTCAATGCCGCTCGATCACACGTCAATCCTCAAAACGCTGGAGAATCGCTGGAGCCTGCCTAGTCTGACGGCAAGGGACGCAGCCGCGCCTGATGTCAGCGCGGTGTTGATGCTGACCACGCCGCGCACGGACGATCCTCTTGCAGGAGTCGTGGTTCCTGTGGCCGCGACCCAGAATCCAGACGCGGACAAGCCGTCGCATTTGCAACAGGTTCATGCTGAGCTTGTCTCGAAATTGCCGGTGCCGGACGCCGAGGGCGGCACTCATCACACGATGCCCCCGTTGAAGACTAGCGCCGACTACAGCAATTACATTCGTACCCGTACGGCAGAATGGAAGGCGGCGAAGGCCTCGGCCAAGCTCACCGGCGCCGCACAAAAATAAGCCCTCAAAATGGGGAGCCAAGGTTCACAGAGTGATGACAATTTTGCCTATCTGCTGGTTGCTTTCGAGGTACTTGTAAGCTTCGACAGTTTGATCGAAGGGGAAGGTCCGGGCGATCTTTGGCTTGAATGACCCATCCGCCAGATGATCGTAGATGTACTTCTTCATGGTCTCCCACTCCGGGGTGCCGCGCAATTCGCCGAAGGTGTAACCGAACATGCCGATGGTTCGGCCAAAGGCAGCCAGTGGGAAAGGCGTGGGCTTACCTGAGAGCATGCCATACAGGAAGATAGTGCCACCGTTCGCCGTGGCCTGCGCAAGCGTGTTGATGTAGTCGCCGCCCACCGGATCGAAGACGACGCGCGCACCCCTGCCGCCGGTGATCGACTGCACTCGGGCCACCAGGTCCTCCTCTTCCGTAACAATGACGTGGTCGGCGCCAAGAGCTATCAGTTCGTCCTTTTTGGCGGAGGTACGGGTGGTCGCGATGGAAATACCGCCCTGTGCTTTGACAATCTGAATGGCCGCCAGCCCAACGGACGAGCTGGCAGCGGTAATGATGACGAAGTCGCCGGCAGCCACCTTGCCGAAGGGCACGAGCGCGCCGTAGGCGGTGCAGTACTGCATCCATACAGCGGCGCCCTCGACCGCGGAGAGGGAGTCTGGAACGGCTGCAAGAACGCTGGCAGGAACGACGGCCTCTTCCGCAAGCACCGGGTACCGGTTCATCGAATAACCCGGAATGGTTCCAAAGCGCTTGCCGATGAGAGTGGGATCGACCCCGGGACCAACAGCGATGACCTTTCCGACCGCCTCGTATCCAATGCCGGAGGGCAGGTTTGTCTTTTCCATGTAGAAGCCGTGATAGTACATGCTTTCGGCCCGGTTAAGGCCTACTGCTTCCACCTTGAGCAAAACTTCGTCAGGATTGGGCTGGCGCTTGGGCAGATTTTCAATATGAAGCACTTCAGGACCACCGAGCTGGCTGAAACGGATGGCTTTGGGCATGATGCGAACGTCTCCTGTTGAGAAGGAGATGCGGACTGCCTGAAGCGAGTCGCAAAATTTGCGCGATGTCCAACGCCGCTTCTGCGATGCAAGACGACGCTTTATCTCGCCGATATTCGATTGCTTACTTATATGCGGCCTTTGACGGAACAGGCCAAACCGCCGGCTTATTTAGGAGGTTGTATTACAAACCGTTCTACTAAAATCAGATAGTAAAGCTGCGCATGATTACTTGACGGCCCCTGGTCATCATTTGCTGTCCTGGCCATGAGAGTAAGCATATCCGTTGCGCTGCCTACTGGCTTGTCACAGATCGGGCTCAATTCTGCGGCTCGCGCATTGGCACTTGCTGGTCGATAGAAAACTGGACCTTCAGAGACGCGTGGGCGGTGCCGAGGCAGACGAAGAGCTTCCTGCTTGGCCCGCGAAACGAGTACTGCACATGAGCTACGCCGTCCGGATCGATCCTGGTGACGAGCGGGCGGGTCTGGATTCACGTCGTCGGAGGTCCACGGAATTAATATAGGAGGCCTCCGCCGCAACCACTTTTTCGTGCATTGCGCTATCGAGAGCTATCGGTACTTGCAGGTCAGAATTCGCGTTGGTTCGATCGCAACTGGCTTCAAGGCCCGCGATCACGTTGTCTCGTGTGACCACCTGTTCTTCGAGGATCGGGTTGGCGCGGTACACGCGGTAGAAAAAATCATAGGCGCTCGAATTCCGGTTCGAGAGGCCGGATCATGTTCACGTGATCGGCATGAATCTCCTGCGGCGGCGTGGTCACATCGCATCCATAGGTGGCGCTGAAGTAGCTGACCACGCGGGCATGGGCCTTTAGATAGCGGCCAACTCCGTTTTCCGGCATGGTGTCTTCGGATTCATAGGCGCAGAAGCGATGAATGCCGTTGACGGAGTCGCGCCCTCGCCAGTTCTTTCCGAGCTGGGTCAGGAAGGAGTTGTCGCTTGCATCGCTGAGATCGTTGAGCAGCGGATCTTTGTCGTAGATGGAAGCGATGCCGGGCGATCGGAGAGCCCTCGTGCGGGGTTCCATAGGAGACGATGAACTTGACTCTCGCGGCCTCGGCTGGGTGTCGCAAGAGCATCTCCTCAACCAGGATGCCGCCGAGGCTATGAGCGAGGAAAACCACCTCGCGATGCTCCCAGACGTGGTCTTGCCTGAGGCGAGTCCAGAGGATGTCGGCCAACTGCACGCTGGACATTTTGCCATTCGACGCAGGCGTGGGATACTCGGCAACTTCAACGTCGGAATAGGCGAAGCGCGGGTCGGTCCGAATCAAATCAGGCCAATAGGCGCCGTTCGAAGCCCGCCAGGACTCGCGGCTCCCGTGAAGGCCATGTACAAAAACAATCACTCTTGCCCGAGTGAGCGGCTTCAGTTGGTCCTGTTGTGCGGCGGCCTGGGGAAAGAACGGGGAAGCGTGAAACAGAAAGAACATGATAGCCAGAACAAGCTTGATCTTCATTTCCATGCAGCAATCTCTACTCATTTGGACTTGGAATTTAGCATATGGGTAGCGGGTTTTGGTTGGCAGTGCCAGGCATCACCGACGCAAAGAATCGTGCAGATCAGGGCTACCCTAACCTCTGCACCTCTACACGGTCAATCGAATTAGCCACGGATGCGGCAGCGCTGTTTGTGCACCCCGTTGCATGACTCTGGTTCAATTTCGCCCGTCAACCTTCCAGAAGCACGGCAACCGATCCTGGAACCAGTTGTAACTTGCCCGGCCACGGCTTTGGTTCGGGCTGCTCGGGTGAAACCCACTTAAGTTCCGACGACTTTGCGTGGTCGAGCAAAAGCTCGCACACGACCGGATCAGTATCGTTCATGTTGGCCATGACTACCGCGCGCAACCCATCCTTGCGCTTGAAAACTGTATAAGTGCTCAACGGCGCGCCACCCGCGGTCACCTTGGCGCCGAGCGTGTCGCGGAACTCCGCGTCCCACAACCACTCTTTATATTTGCGCCTCAGATCGTCCACCGCACGGCCATAAGTGAGCGTAACCGGAATCTCGTCGAGTTCGCCGTGAAAGTCGCGGGGTTCGTAACTCATTGAGAAGCGGTAGAGCAGGCATGCATTGATCATCTGGCGGTCGTCATTTCCGATGACAGCGACCGACATAGGCGCGTAAGGAGCGATATATCTGCCATAGGGAACAAAGCCGGGGACGATGCGGAAGTAAGACATGTTATAGGTTTGCAGTTGGATATCATAGGGCGATTCGCCTGCGAAGACAAAGTTCTCCGGATCGATGATGGTGCGGAATCCTTCAATGAGCGGCACATCTCCTGAAAAGACAGCCCCCGGCAGTGGATGATCGTGAGTTTGCGAGAAGCAGTAGAGGCAAATGTGCCAGAAGCACTCGTCATAGAGAATGCCGCTTGCACCTAACTCAACGCTCTTGCGGAACTCTTCAAGCGCACGCTTTCTCCACACCGGGCTTGCCTGGCACATGCCCACTCCGTGCCTGGCGTTGATGCCGGCGATCTGGGTCGGCGTGTCGTAGTTATAACCATTGAACTGGTAGGGGGTCCCGTATGGGTCCACCACGGCAAACTGGCGAAACTGGCCGTTGTACTCAGGCGCTGTCACGTCGGCCCATGCATATTTGTTGAAGAGAACAATCTCAACACCCATCGCTTTGCTGGCCGCGATAGCGTCTTTGAACTCCTGCGCAGTGCCCAGACGCGGATCGGTGTCGTGCAGCGGAAAGTCGCGGTCCTGGCCGCCGATCTGCCATCCGGTCAACTGAATGGCCTTCACTCCCCAACGCTTACACGCTTCTGCATACTTAGTCAGATCCTTATACGGAAAGGATAGCCTGTCTTCAGCCGAGTTGATCTGAATCTGCTGCCAGGAGTGCACGTCCTGCGCCCATGCAGGCATTTTGGGCGGCTTCAGCCATGAGTTACGCCAGGTTTTGTAAATATCCGCGCCCTGGTGCCAATCGCCCGTGAAGGGTTCCAGCACCAGCGCCTCAGAGCGCTGGCTGGCGCCGGGTTGCACGAAGCACAGGTGATTGGGGTCAATGCCAACGGCTGAGTCGCCAACTTTGCCTGAAGCATTGATGTCGCTGGAATTGAACGAATCGACGTAGGAAGGGGACAAAAAGAAACAAATTTGCACCACTTGTTTCTGGCCTTGGTCGTGGTAACCCACATAGAGTCCGCGGCTGTCGCTCAGGACCATGCAGAACTGTGTATCGGTGCCGAGATTGCGCAACTGCGCCGGAGTATCGTACCCGTAGTAACCAACCTCATTCCCAAAAGTGGGCCATAGGCTGTTGGAACCCATCCCGCTGTAATTCCACGCTACTTGCCGCATATGCTTGTCTCCGGCAGGAGGCTTCAGCCCCTTCAGGCGAGGATAAGTGTAGCTCTCAATCACCGCCTGGCTCCCGTTGCGAATTTCGTAGCTGAAATGAACGGCTGCTCCATCAAGCTGGACCGTCTCTTTGACCTCAATGTCGAGCTTGCCCATCCGGTCGCTTTCAAAACCGTCCCAGGTGATCGTCGCATGCGTGCCGTCCGAATCAATTCGCGGTTTGCCGGCCTGGCGTTCGGTGAGATAGTGAAAGCGATGCTCCGGGGCCGGCACGTGCAGCCTCATCCCGGCGCCCTGCATCTTCCAGGCCTGGTCTTTCGACTCCAGCCGAGTGATGCAACCGGTCTCCCAGTCGATGGCGACAGCGAGGTGATCGTTTTCGAGCACAAGTAAATTAGGAGTAGCGGCAGTGGCGCTTGCCATTGCCGCGTTGGCGATCAGACCAGAGGCACCGGCGGTAAGCGCGGTACCCAAAAATTTGCGACGCGATAGTGCCATTTGGATCTCCCTTTGCGGTCGGCCTTGTGCGGACTCGGCCCTTCCTAGCTGCACTCGTGGTTTAGTTCTTCATTTTCGGGGGTGTGTTTTCACTGTACCTTTATATACCGTTGCCACGGCAGAGGATGAATGCGCGAATCCCATCCTCTCCCGCTGAGACGTTATCTCGCGGACATCAATGCTCTTTCTCATTTCGTGTAGGAAGCTGCGCGCGTCGGCGCTGTGCGCTCCGCGTACGTCTGCAGGACGGGGGCGGGATGCGCACCGTCCTGGTACCAGTAGGCCATGCTGGTGTAATCGTCCTTGCTGGGAACCTGACCACCCTCGTAGCGCTGGTTTTGAATAACTACCTTCAGGGACTTCTGAAAGCGCACCGGATTAGCCACGTACCAGCGGTACATCCGGTTCCTGCCGGCTTCGCTCTGGATGTACCCGGCATACAAATAAGAGAAGGTGTGCCCAAAGCTCCAACAAGACCCGTATTCGTCCTCCGTGCCGGGAGTGTGGGTCATGGCATTTCCGTCAGCAGAAAAGATGGTGTCACCTTCGCCCCACCAACCCGAGTAACGTGTAAATACCTGAAGAAAGTTGCCTACATATTGACCGCTGCCGTGGACATCGAGAATGGCGTGAAGTCCGTCTTCGGTGGGATTCGATCGCCTCCATGTGCTGTGAAAACGGCTCTTCTCCTTGGCGTATACGCTGGCCTTCTCGTAATCGATGCTGTAAGCCATCAATCTGGAGTACCGCACATTCCCGTCATTGACCAGCACGAATCGGGCGCGCCTGGAAAACGGCATCGGGATGTAACTCATAAAGCAGCGGTGGTTGATTTCGAGCAGAGAGGACTGATAATCGATCGGTGTTCGGTCCATGGCGCCAAAGAAATCCCAAAGAGGAACCCAGACGCTGGGCTCTTTTTCATCGTCCCAGTACACCTTCAAGACCAGCCCAGCGTAAAAATCCCCTGACTCGCTCGACGCTCCCGGCGCCAAGGGCTCGGTGCTGTCATCGGTGATATAGAAATACGTGACCTTGCCAGGTCCCGCGAGGTTGGCCAGTTCGATTTCTTTGCCTGGGTCGAGGTCGATTTCGTGGTACTCCCCTTGGTTTGCAAACTGCCCCTGGCTTAAGCGGTAAACATCCTGTGCGTTTTGTGCCGTCGCGAGCGGAGCGCAGCACACAAAAAGCGCTACAAACACCAAAACAATCCGAAAGCGGAATGAGGCACTGCGATACAAGCTCGTCTGCGCAGGGGAAACCAAAACCGTGAGATCGATAGGCGACTCCATATCTCCTCCATGAGTATTTCCATTCAGTGTATGTGAGCGCCCGGTTACCCGGCATGTTAGTGATGCAAGGCTTTTGAGCGCAGGCTGAATGCGAAGTTTGTAAGCACACCATATTCTCGCAGCCGCACTGCGATCCTTGCTCCCTGAGTTTTTTGTATAGACGGGCCATCGCCGCATAGCGTGTCACTCGGCACACAGAGTGTACGCGCTGACACGTTTTCTCCCTCCCGCCTGGTCAATAACCTCTTTGTTTTCAGTCACTGGCAAATGGTGACCCGGTTGCACTTTGTCCGGGTGCAGGCATTGTGGCAAGGAAGATGCGATGACGGCAATGAAGCTCAACAAGCTGGCAATGGTGGCAGGGACAACGGTAATTCTGGCGGCCCAGACGTTTGCGCAGAGCGCGACGAACCGGGTGATCGTAGTGAGTCTTGAGGACCGCAAACTGGCCCTGGTAGAAGACGGGCAGGTCAAGAAGGTCTACAGCGTCGCGGTGGGCAAGCCCTCAACCCCCAGCCCAGTGGGAACTTTCACGATTGAGCGCCGCGCCGTCAATCCCACTTATCACCACGGTGGCAAGACTATTCCTCCGGGACCGGGCAATCCGGTAGGTACTCGCTGGATGGGTCTGAGCATCCACGGCTACGGAATTCACGGAACCAACGAGCCCAAATCAATCGGCAAGGCCGCATCGCACGGATGTATCCGCATGGCCAGGGCTGATCTTGAAGAGTTCTACCAACTGGTTGCCGTCGGCGACACGGTTGAACTGGTGGGTCAGCGCAACGAGGAGACGGCGCAATTGTTTGGCAACGGACAAAATCCGGCGGACACGAAGATGGCGCAGACTGCAATGGCCGCGCCCGCGGCGGGGCCTGTACAGGCTCCCGTCCAGAACCCGGCAAGTGACGCCAACAGCGCGCCGAAGACGAATCCGGCCGCCTCCGCGGTTGCGGTCGTGGTGGCTTCGCTCTAAGGGGGCTTGGAAATGAATCTGCTGTCGGAAGCAATCAATGGTTTGGGAGCGGTGCTGTTGCAGGTCGTAACGGCGCTCCTGTTTGAGGAGTTGACGTTTGGTGGACTGGTCCGGCTTTTGGTGGCTCCATGGCCGGGAACCGGGAGGCGCGGAGCCCCCAATGATGCGAAGAGGAGACTCGGTTCATCGCTGGGGTGCGGACGCAGGGAGCACAACAACCGAATAGGAGAAGTGAAATGATCGCATTGAAGCTATTACTGACGGTCGCGGGAGTGCTCTTGCTGGCTGCCGCTTTTGGAATTCCACTCTATGGACTCTGGCTCCGCTTTCGCATTGCACCCCGCAAGGCCGCAGGCGAGACTGAACCGGTCCCAACCGAAAATAGGTCGCCGGAAGAAATTTTCTGGCGTCGTCCTTTGGCTCTGGCACTGTTGGCCTGCTTGCCGCTGCTGATTGCGGCCAGCATCGTCGTAGTGCCCACCGGAATGGGCGGCGTGCGCATCAGCCAGGTAAGCGGCACGTTGCCGGGCACGCTTTATCCGGGCGTGCATTTCGTCACACCGCTAGTGGAGAGCGTGCAGACTTTCGATCTCCGCGATCACCTCTTCACCGCCGGCATTGTGGAGGAGGGCGGCAAATCCTCTGCACAAAAAGGCGTGCTTAGCGTTCAGTCTCTCGAGGGCCTCAACATCGGCATGGCAGTCACGGTTCGCTATCGCCTCGATCCCGCCAAGCTCGACAATGTGCAGGCTCATATGCCCCAACCCGTCGACAAAGAACTCATGCCGCCGGTAGTAGCCAGCGCATGGCGCGAACTGGCGCCCCAATATACCGTGCGGGAGATATTCAGCACCAAACGCGAGGAGGTGCGGCAAAAGGCGGCAGCCATCATCACCCGCAAGCTGGGCACCGATGGCATTGTGGTTGAAGAAGTGATGCTCTCTGACATTCAACTGCCCGATCAGTACGCCAAGGGTCTCGAAGGCCTGTTGCTCAAGGAACAGGAAGACGATCAGCTCGGCGTTGTAACTGACATTCAACAGAAGCAGGTGAAGATAGCCGAGTTGCAGGCTGAGGCCGATGCGGTGCAGAAGGTGAAACAGGCTGAGGGAGAAGCTCAGTCGCGCGTGGTTGAGGCCAAGGGCGAGGCCGACGCCATGCAATACACTCTGCCGCTGAAGCAGAAGCAGATTGAGCAAAGCAAGCTTGAAGCCGAAGCTCGCAAGGAAACGACCATTGAGAATGCGGAGGCCGAAGCACAGGCCAAAGTCATCGACAGCAAAGCCGAACTCGAGCGGCGGAACCTGATGGCCGACGCCGAGGCAAGCCGTGTGCGACTGATGGCCTCAGCCAACGCCGAGCGCATGACTAGCGAAGCCGCGCTGCTGAACAAATCGCCGCTGCTGATCAACAAGATCATTGCCGAGCGGCTTTCTGACAAAATCCAGGTGGTCATGGTGCCATCGGACGGCAAGTTTTTCTTTGCCAACGATGTTTTTAAAAGCATGGCCAATAGCCCGGTCGTAAAACAGGAGATGGACAACGAAACCGAGCCGACTCCTGCGCCGGGACATTGATGAATGTGCAATTGAGGTCCGTAGTATCCCAGGTCCCATCATCGGGATCTGGGATACCGGGGTAATTGCTCAGGGCTCCAAGTCGAGCCTGAGCAGAGAAAGCTGAGAGAGATGGAGGATGATATGAACATGAGATCGACGCGAAAAATCCTTTTGGCCGGCATTTGCTCCATGGCTGCGGTCGTGTGGGCGGGTCCTGCGGCAGCCACGCCCCCGGGATGGAAGATCTATCGCAGCCCCGACTACGGCTTTACAATCGAGTACCCTGAGAAAATGACCTTTTCTTCAGGTCACCCGTTGGAGCCGCCGGAGATGTCGATGTTTCCGATCTGCGACAATACTGTCGCGTGTTTTCAGTACGACGGCGATGCACTCAAAGGGACGGCGACTCAGGCGGCAGGCATCTCAGTGAATGTGCTGCGCGAACTCAAGACCGACATAGATTGCAACACGATCGAAGACGGATCGGCTCCCACCAAAACTATCAAGATTCACGGAACCTTGTTTCACTATGGCGAAACGGGTGAAGGTGGACTGGGCAGCTCAAGGGGCATGACCGAATACCGGACGTTTTATCAGCACGTCTGCTTTGAAGTGGCTGTGGTGAATGCAGTTACAGATCTTCGCCCCGAGGATGTGGGTCAAGCCAGTTACCGGCCGGTAAACCGGCGCGAATGGCGCAGATTTTGGGACGAGTTGGATAGAATGTTGCACTCCTTCACCTTTGTTGGACCTGTGCGGGACGGGCCGGATTGGGATGTATATTCCGACTCGGGTTGCGGAGGATCATTCGAGCATCCTTCTGCGTCGACGTTGCAAGAAGTGGTCAAGTTTTCGAATGAGGCATTCAATTCAGCCAGGATCACCTGCGAGCAGTCATTCGCTTACAAAGGCCGTGAGTACACCGTAGCAGTGAAGGCGAATCTAAGAGGCGACGACGCGCTGGATGAGTGGTTGTCCTCATCGGGGTATCCGGGGCTCGAACAGATTAAGGTAGTGGCGAAGGGTGACGCATTTACCGAATATAGCGATCAAACCTATACATATATCCGCCTCCAGAATAACCTCTTCATCTTCACTGTTTCGGGAGCAAACCATCGACCGATAGCTCCAGAGGGAGATCCTGTATTCGCGCATTTGTTGGGAAGTTTTCGACGTTAGATAAAAACTGGTGGCTCGGAGAACTCACAGGTCTGGCCTTGTGGACGAGCGATCACAGCCCGGAACGATATAATTCGCGCAAACGAATCGTACAAGGAAAGCCGAATCCAATGAAGCTCTTCTGGCTGGTTGCGGTGGTTGCCGGGTTAACGGGAATAGCGGCAAACGCCGCGACCAGCCAATGGGAACACCCCGCCGCTGCTTTAGCCGATCAGATCGCCGATATCCTCGGCCCAGGTCAGGCGCGGCTCACCATTCGCAACCTCTCCACAGTTCCAACAGGCGAAATTCCCGCGATTCGTGAGCTGCTGAAGCAGGATTTAAAGACTCACGGGGTCCTGGCTTCAGGCGAAGAGAGCGCCAATTCCATTCGCGTAACGCTCAGTGAAAATCTGCGTGAGCGCCTGTGGGTGGCTGAGGTGATCGAGGGCACCGAAACTCGCGTGGCGATGGTGAATATTCAACACTCCCAAAATCAGGCTCCGGTCGGCTCCGCCCCCATGCTGCTTCTCAAAGAGCAGCTCTTCGGTCCAAATGTGCTGGATTCGCTGCCTTGTTTTTCTACTGCTGATGGGAAGCCCCCCTTGCTTTTCGTTGCCGAAAGACGCCACGGACTATTAGCTCTGAAAGAGGGTTGCCTTCTTGCTTTGGATCGGTCACCGTCTGGCTTTTTCGATGGGAGGACTTTTGATATTCTCGCCGCCACCCAAGCCGCGACCCGCGACCCGCGCGGACTCATCTCAACAGATGCGGAGGGTGACGAATTTCGCGTGTCACTGCCAGGAACGGAATGCGCAGGGAGCTACGCCATTTCGTCGGGTCCGAATCGTCCCCCTGACGAAGGCTGGTTGCTGCACTGCCACCCCAGCGATGACCCTTGGCCAATTCTCACTGCCGAAACTCCTAACGGCCGGATTCAGTTCAAGGCCTTCTTCAACTCAGCGCGCAATTACTTCACCGGCGTGGTCACGCCCAGCGTTGGCGTCAATCTGCCGGCGTTTTATTCGGCAGCTCTCGTTCCCCGCGCCACCGGGCCGGCGCTGCTTATCATTGGCATCGACGGCAAGGTGGAATTGGCCGAGAACGGCTCGCTTCGGCCGGTGAGCGGTACACGCGACTGGGGCAGCGATTTTGCAGCTCTCAATTCCGGGTGCGGTGCGGGAACCCAGATAGTGGCCTCTGGATCGGGCGAGGCCCTGTCCGACAGCTTGCGCGCATACGAGATGCCCGGGCAGGAGGCGGTTCCGGCCACCGCTCCGCTGACCATGGACGGAACGGTGACGGCGCTCTGGACCGCGCCGGACGGCAAGAGCATCTATGCGGTCGTGCGCAGAACTGCCAACCCAAGTTCCTCAGATGAATATGAGGTGGATCGTGTTACGGCAAGTTGCAATTAGCTGTCTGTTGGTCTCGCTGGCGCTGCCTGCAGCGGCGCGTACCCGCCCCCACTACGGCGGCACACTGCGCGTTGAAATCGAAGGCGACCCATGGACGCAACATGGCGGCCTGGCCCGACGGCTGGTCTTCGATGGGCTCACTCGGATGGACGCGGATGGACGCGGTCAATCGGCATTGGCCGTGCGCTGGGAGTCGGAGGACAGCGACCACCGCTGGCAGTTCTGGCTGCGTCCCAGCGTTCAATTCAATGACGGCTCCCCGCTCATCTCGGCCGCGGTCGTTGCCTCTTTGACCGCATCCTGCACCGCAAACTGTCCCTGGACCGCCGTTCGCAGCTTTGGCAACTCTATCGTCTTTACCGGCGATTCGCCCATGCCCAACCTGCCGGAGTTGCTGGCCGGCGACGACTATCTGATTACAAGCACCGATACAGGGGGCTCGGGCGCAATGATCGGGACCGGCCCTTTTCAGCCCGCGGGATTCACCAACGGTGTATTGACGCTGACGGCCAATGACAACTGCTGGCAGGGAAAGCCTTTCGTCGATGCCGTGGAAATCCATGTTCGCAAATCCATCAGCGACCAGTGGCTCGACTTGAGCGTGGGACGCGCCGATCTGGTTGAGGTGCCGGCGGAACAGTTACGCCAGGCTCAGAAGCAACGGCTCACAGTAGTGATCTCGCAACCGGTTACACTGCTTGCGCTTGGCGTTGCCAACTCCGGCGTTCTCGGAAATCCAAACCTGCGCGCAGCCATCGCCATGGCCGTCGATCGCAGCGCCCTCTCCAATGTGATTTTTCAAAAGCAGGGCGAGCATAACAGCCAGCCTGTTTCCCGCGGCGCTTACCGGCTACTCATTTCTTTTTCCTACCGACCGTGACGTGAACAAGGCTCACGAGCTGCGTGGCGGCCTGACCGCCACCGCCGCTTACACTCGCCGCCGAAGGCGGCGAGGCAATGCAGTTGGCGGCCCAGCGCATAGCGCTCAATCTGCGCGAGGCAGGATTCAACGTGCAAATGGCCGGCTTGCGCCGCAGCACACCGATCTTGCCCTGCTCCGCTTCACGCTTGCATCAAGCCAGCCGCAGGCGGCGCTGGAGTCGTTTCTGCGCGGCGTCGGAGTCACAGCCCCGGTGCCTGAAGATACTCCAGCCGGCCTGTACAGAGCTGAGCGCGAATTTCTTGATACTCATACGCTGATTCCACTGCTTTATCTTCCCCGCGCCTATGCCGTTGGAGGTCGGGTCCGCGATTTGCGCCTTACCTCGGACGGCTGCACCGCTGCTGGCCGGAGTTTCGCTTGAGGACGCGCAATGAACCTGCGACAAAAACTATTGCTGCTTTTCTCGCTCACAGTGGCGGCCGCCGTAGCCGCAGTGGCCTGGACCGTCCTGGTGCGCATTCGGCAGGTCTTCGAGCAGCGCGATCGGGAGGAGACTGCGCTTTTTGTCAGCCAGTTTCAGCGCGAATTTCAGCACAGCTCCGCCGAAGTGGCCGCGGCTGTGGACCGCATCGCCGCCAGCGAGCGGGTCCGCACCATGGCCTTCGAGCTGGCCCAATCAGGCGACGCATCGCCCTACGTCACCGAGGCGCAGACTCTCGCCCAGGATGCCCAACTCGACTTCCTCGAAATCGTTGGCCCCGATGGAAAAATCATCAGCTCCGCCCAGTGGCCGGCGCGTTTTGGCTATCCCGAGCCTGACGCAATGGCTGATACAGCCCACATTTCTCAAGTCGGAGGACCTGCCCGACGGAACCACCGCACTGGGACTCTTTGCGGCGCGCGCTGTCCACCGTTCTGACGCGGTCAGCGCACAGCAAGTTCGCATCCTCGGCGGCAAGCGTCTGGACCAATCGTTTCTCGCCGATCTGCCCGTCGCGCCCGGAATGCAGATCTGCCTCTACCGCGATGCCGGCTCGGCACCGAACTATCGGCGGTTCCGGCAAATCTGCGTCCCTTTCGATCCCGACGCGCCTTATCGGCGCTGACCGGCAAATTCCCAACGCGGACCGCTACCAATCGCTGATCGATCCGGCGCGAAGAACCGGCCAATCAGTCAAGCGGTATCCTTTATCTCACCAACCGCCGCGAAGACAGCGTCAGCGCAACAGCCATTCCCCTCAAGAGTGACAACGGCGAGGTGCTGGCCGTGCTCATCGTAACCACCTCACGCGCCGGCATGGTTGAGGCGCAGCAGCACATTCGCGCCATTGCCTACGGCGTGGCAGCCGGCGGAATTCTGCTTCGCCATCGTGTGCAGCCTATGGATTGCAGCGCGTGTTTCGCGTCCCATTGAGCAGTTGGCGGGTGCGGCTGAAGAAGTGGCCGAGCGGCAACTGGGAGACGAGTGTTCCCGAACGCGGCCGCGACGAGGTCGGCGTTTTGGCGCGCAGCTTCAACCACATGACGGGCCAGTTGGTCAGCCAGCGCGAGCGCCTGGTGCAAACCGAGCGCGTGGCCGCATGGCGCGAACTCGCCCGGCGCCTGGCGCACGAACTCAAGAATCCGCTATTCCCGTTGCAACTGACAGTCGAAAACTGGTGCGGGCCCGCGAACTGCCTGCCGCTGAATTTGACGAGGTCTTCCGCGAGAGCACGCATACCCTGGGCATGGAGATCGCCAATCTGAAAACAATCATTGCCCGCTTCAGCGACTTCAGCAAAATGCCCAAGCCCGAGTTGGAGCGGATCGACGCCCGGGATGCGCTCGAGCGCGTCGTTCCGCTCTACGAATGCGGCCGCCGTCGACGGCGTTGAAGACGCAAAATATGCTTTGAACAGTTCAACTTCCAGCGGAGCCCAATGCTCGATCGATGCCGACCCGGAACTGCTGCATCGCGCCTTGAGCAATCTCGTTCTCAACGCGAATGGATGCCATGCCCGAACGGCGGCACGTTGACGCTCTCGGCAAGACCGCATGGAGACAAGGTTGAAATTCGCGTGGCCGACACCGGCGAAGGGCATGACGCCGGAGGAATGCGAGCGGCTGTTCACCCCTTACTACACCACCAAGCAGCATGGCACAGGTCTGGGTCTTGGCGATCGTCCAATCGGTCATCGCCGACCACGCCGGAACCATCGCAGTTGAAAGCCAGACGGGCGGCGGTGCTACCTTTGTCATCACGCTGCCGAAGCGGGCGAGTTGAAATCATGACCACTCAAGCGAAAATTTTGATTGTCGACGACGAGGCCAATACGCTGGCTTCGCTGTCTCGCGCCTTCCGCCTTGCAGGCCATGAAGCTGTGGTCTGCGACAACGCCGCGCGCGCGCTCGAACTGGCCCGTACGCAGCCCTTCGACCTGATCCTCAGCGACGTGGTCATGCCCCGGCGCGATGGACTTGCGTTGCTTGAAGATCTGAAGACCGCAGGCGTCGCCGCGCCCGTGGTGATGATGAGCGGACAGGCCCACATCGAAATGGCCGTTCGCGCCACGCGCCTCGGCGCGCTCGACTTTCTTGAGAAGCCGCTTTCGACTGAGAAGCTGCTCGTCACCGTCGAAAACGCGCTCAAGCTCACCCGACTTGAGACCGAAAATCAGGACCTCCGCACCCGCGTTGGCAAGCACACTCTGGTCTTTACCGGCGAAACCATGCGCCGCGTGATGGCGCAGATTGAGCGCGTGGCCGCCAGCGAAGCACGCGTCTGCATCTATGGCGAAACCGGTACCGGCAAGGAGCTTGTCGCGCGCACCCTGCACGAAAAAAGCCATCGCGCCAGCGGTCCGTTCGTAACTCTCAACTGCGCGGCTGTTCCGGCCGAGCTCATTGAAAGCGAGCTCTTCGGCCACGAAAAAGGCTCGTTCACCGGCGCTGCGCAGCGCCACACCGGCAAGTTCGAGCAGGCGCATCGCGGCACACTTATTTCTGGACGAAATCGGCGACATGCCGCTTGCCATGCAGGCCAAGTTGCTGCGCGTGCTTGAAGAGGGCGAGGTGGAGCGCATCGGCGCAGACAAGCCCACCGCCGTCAATGTGCGCGTGGTCGTGGCGACGCACCGCAACCTCGAGCAACTCGTCGAATCGGGCGGCTTCCGGCGCGATCTCTATCATCGTGTCGTTGTCTTTCCCGTTGAGCTTCCTCCTCTGCGCCAGCGCCCCGAGGACCTGCCCGCGCTGGTTGAGCACTTTGCCCGCCAGGTAAGCGCGCAGAATGGTTGGAAGCCCGTCCCCTTCGCCGATTCCGCCATCGACGCGCTCAAACAATACGCATGGCCGGGCAATATTCGCGAATTGCGCAACGTGGTGGAGCGGCTGTCTGCTGCTGGCCGGATCAGTGGTTGATGCTGAGGCTGTCCAACTCGCATTGCCCACACACTCAAATGCCGCTCACCCATATCAAGGCACGGCTACGGCCAGTACCTCCATCACCGATACCGGCGGCGCTCTGGCCGAGAGGGTTTTGGCCTTCGAACGCACGGAAGTGCTCAGGGAGCTGGAGTCGGCACAGCCGGCACATTTCGCAAACCGCGAGAGCGCTGGGGCTTGAGCGGAGTCATCTCTACAAAAAGTGCCAGCAGTTAGGCATCGACCTGAAAAACTTTGACGAACTAAAGTAGTGAGCCGGATCTGCGCGACCATGTCTCACCAACATTCCTCCCCCGTCGTAATCGAACTCTGCGACTCGAAAAATAGTGGTCTATCCCTGACTCGAACGTGCAAATTCAGCGTTATTCTCTATCAATAGATAGTGTTCTATTCCCTGACGTACCTGGAGCACATGAAACCACCTTGCGACGAGGCCGTGATCAGGTCGGGCGGGAGCGTAACCGCGCCTGCCGCAAAATCGCGAACCTGGATCCTGATCGCAACCATTACCGGATCCAGCATGGCATTTATTGACGGCACAGTGGTCAATGTCGCTCTGCCTGCGCTCCAGGCTGCCTTCCACACAACAGTCGTGGATATGCAGTGGATAGTTGAGTCTTACGGCCTGTTTCTGGGAGCGCTTATCCTTGTCGGCGGATCGCTCGGCGACCTGTTCGGGCGCAGGCTGATTTTTCTGTTGGGTGCGATCATATTCGCTCTGGCTTCCGCGGGATGCGGATTTGCATCGAGTATCCAACAGTTAATCATTGCAAGAAGCGTTCAGGGCTTTGGTGCCGCGCTTCTCGTGCCCGGCAGCCTCGCAATCATCAGCACCTCCTTCGACGAGAAAAGCCGCGGCAAGGCAATCGGCACATGGTCCGGGTTCACTGCGATTACAAGTGCGCTGGGGCCACTTCTAGGCGGCTGGCTCATCGAGCATGCTTCCTGGCGCTGGGTGTTCTTTATCAATGTTCCGCTGGCGGCGATCACGATTGGTATTTCACTTTGGCATATAACCGAAAGCCACGATGCTGTGCGAGGAAATGTCGATTGGTTGGGAGGCTTGGCTGCCACACTCGGATTAGGGGGGCTGGTGTACGCCTTTATCGAATCAGAGAATGTGGGTTGGGGGCATCCTCTGATATTTGTCAGCATGATTATGGGTTGTGTATTTCTTGGTTTGTTCATCCTTATAGAAACACGCGTGCAATCACCTATCGTTCCACTGGCCTTATTTAGATCTTCCAGCTTCAGCGGAGCCAATCTTCTCACCCTGTTTCTTTACGGTGCAATGGGAATCTTCTTCTTCCTGTTTCCTCTGGATCTGATCCAGGTCCAGAAGTACTCCGCAACCGCCACCGGCGCCGCTATGCTGCCGCTGATCCTTCTGATTTTTTTGCTGTCCCGCTGGTCCGGTGGCCTCGTTGCACGTTATGGCTCACAGCTTCCTTTGATCATCGGCCCGCTCGTGGCTGCATCGGGTTTTATCCTGTCCGCACTTCCCTCCATTGGCTGCGTCTACTGGAAATCATTTTCCCTTGGGGTAGTGGTTCTCGGCTTTGGCATGGCAATCACCGTGGCTCCCCTCACTACAGTGGTCATGAATTCAGTTGGTCAGGATCGAGTCGGAGCTGCTTCCGGAATCAACAATGCTGTTGCACGCATCGCGGGGGTTCTTGCCATTGCCGTTCTCGGGATCGTGATGGTAAAAGCTTTTGGGGTTTATCTTGACCGCAGCCTGGTCCACCTTTCGCTGCCCACCCGGATTTTGGAGGAAATTCAATCGAATGAAACCAGCCTCGCCGCTTTGCAGCCCCCAGACGGGCTTGATCCAAAAATCCGCATTAACGTGACGCAGTCGATCGAGGGCGCCTTCGTCTTCGGATTTCGAATTATCATGGGACTTTGTGCTGCGCTGTCTCTGGCCGGTTCCTTTACCGCCTGGCTAATAATCCCCGATAGGTCGGAGAGTTCTTCTTAAGCTCGCCTGGGAGCTTGACTCGTTTGCAAGAGGCGTTCGGTGATCACAGAGTATTTCGAAATTATGCCAAAGCACGGGCCCCGATTACCCGGTAGCGGACCGTGCCCTGAAATAAAACTTTCATAAATCCCTTATTCCTTTTGCTCCGGCCTGCTGTTTGTGGGATACACTTTTTCAAGTGCGGGAGGTCGCACATGAGCACAATCACTCCATCCAGGCCCCGGCTGGAGATTGAAAGCCGTTTTCGTTCCACGCGGCGGCGGACCATGGCCTTGTGCGAGCCGCTTTCGCCCGAGGATATGATGGTGCAGTCGTCGACTGAGGCCTCGCCGGCCAAGTGGCACCTGGCCCACACCGCCTGGTTCTTTGAGTCGTTCATTCTGCGTGAGTTTGTGCCCGGCTACCAGCTCTTCAACGCCGATTTCCCCTGGCTCTTCAACAGCTATTACCAGAGCTTTGCCGCTTTTCCTGAGAAGCGGCTGCGGGCTTCGTTCTCGCGGCCCGGGCTGGAGGAGATCTTGCGCTACCGCGAGCATGTGGACCAGGGCATTGAGCGGTTGCTGGCCGGCAATCCTGAGCCGGAGGCGCTGAAGCGGATTGAGCTGGGCGCGCATCACGAGGAGCAGCACCAGGAGCTGTTGCTGACCGATATTCTGAACGCATTTTTTACCAACCCGCTGCGCCCGGCCTATATGGCCAAAACGACTGAAACCGAGGACAGAGATTTGCAGTCTTCGCAGGCGCGGAACCGGACAAATAAGCTCAGGCTAGAAACGGGCATGCAGGCAGGCCGGATTTTGTTTCATTTGAAGGCGGGCTGCGCGAGGCCGGTTACGGAGGCGAGGGCTTCTGCTTTGATAATGAGCTGCCGCGCCACAAGGTTTGGCTGGAGCCGTATTCACTGGCCCGGCGGCTGGTCACCTGCGGGGAGTTTGCCGAATTCATTGCCGATGGCGGCTACCGCCGGCCTGAGTTGTGGCTCTCCGCGGGGTGGGATGCGGTGAGGAGCAACGGCTGGCAGGCGCCGCTTTACTGGACGGAAGCCGATGGCGGCTGGAGGATTTTTACCCTGCTTGGCGAGATTCCGCTGGACCGGCTGCAAGCCTCGCCCGTGAGCCACGTGAGCCTTTATGAGGCGGATGCCTATGCTCGCTGGGCCGGCAAGCGGCTGCCTACCGAATTTGAATGGGAGAATGCCGCCGAGGGACAGCCGGTCGCCGGAAACCTGTTGGATTCTGAGCGGCTGCGGCCCCTACCGGCAGCGAAAATCATCCAAAACCGTTGCCCAGCGCAGCTTTTTGGGGATTGCTGGGAGTGGACGGCAAGCGCTTATCTGGGCTATCCCGGCTTTCAGCCTTTGACCGGCTCGCTGGGCGAATACAACGGCAAATTCATGAGCGGGCAGATGGTGCTGCGCGGCGGTTCGTGCGTGACGCCGGCGGAGCACATCCGCTCGAGCTACCGCAATTTCTTCCCCCCGGAGACGCGCTGGCAGTTTTCCGGAATTCGGCTCGCATCGTAATCATCCCTGTCGCATCTGATTCTAAAGTGAGCGCATGAATCTTACGACTTCCCCAGAAGCTGCTTTACAAATCGACGAACGAGTCGCCGCGGCGGTCCGCGACGGGCTTCGGTCCCTGCCCAAACGGCTGCCCCCGTGGCTGTTTTACGACGAGGCCGGCTCGCGGCTCTTCGACGAGATTACCGAGCTGCCCGAGTACTACCTGACGCGAACGGAGCGCGGAATTTTTACTGCCCACGCGGGGGAGATGATTGCCGATGCGGCGGGAGGCGCGAGGCTGCGCATCACGGAGCTCGGCGCGGGCTCGGCGGACAAGACCCGGCTGCTGTTGGCGGCTGCGGTCGAGCGCCAGGGGAGTTTGCTCTACGAGCCGGTTGACGTTTCAGCCAGCGCGCTCGAAGCGGCCAGTGATCGGATCGAACGGGAAATTCCGGGGGTAGCCGTTTCTGCCGAGCACATGGACTATACGCAAGGCTTGAAACTGGAGCCGGCCGGCACCGGTGAGCGGCGGCTCGTGCTCTATATCGGGTCGAGCATCGGTAACTTTGAGCCGCCTGAGGCAAAGCGCCTGCTTCAAAGAGTTCGATCCGAACTCAAGCCGGGAGACGGACTGTTGCTGGGCGTGGACCTGGCCAAGAACGAAGCGACCCTGCTGGCCGCTTATAACGATGCGGCGGGAGTAACAGCGAAATTCAATCGAAATATGCTGGTTCGGCTAAATCGGGAACTGGACGGGGATTTCGATCCGGATGCATTTGAGCACCGGGCGATCTGGAATGGAATTGAATCCCGGATCGAAATGCATCTTGAGAGCCGGATCGCTCAACGTGTGATGCTGGCGGCGCTCGATTTCGAAGTGGAATTCGCACGCCGGCGAGACCATTCACACCGAGAACAGTTACAAGTACCGGCCCGGCCAGGCGGAAGCGATGCTGGCTGAGACAGGATTCAAGCCGGCCGCGGGTTGGAAGGATAAACAAGGCTGGTTTGAGGTTTGCCTGGGTAAAGCAAGCTAGCTGATCTTCCTAATCTGCTCAAATTTCAGAAATATGAATGGCTTGCGAAACGGCAGGACTAAGGGGCAGGAATCCGAATCGAGACCTGGAAGTATTCAGGAAAATGGCTCTCGTGAGAATATAGAGAAGAGCCAATCCCCGCTCGCCCTGGCTTGAAACTTCAAAACTGGAAATTCATGAGGAGCCTATGCCTCTGCGTGAATTGCAACAGATATCTCCTGAAAAAGTCGAGGCGATGTTTCCCATATTGAATGACGGGCAACTTGCGCGGCTCATCACCTTTGGTCAGCAGCGGAATGTTCAGGCGAATGAAATTGTGCAGGAACCGGGAGATCTGCATCACGGCATCTTTGTAGTCCTCAGTGGAAAGTTTGAAGTGGTTCGCCTCTTCGGTGGCAAGGAGACGATGCTCCACATTCTCGGCCGTGGAGAATTTACCGGTGACGTGAACCTGCTCTCGGGTCGTGGAACCTTTGTTCGCATTAGAGCGGTGAAAGACGGCGTACTGATTGAAATCGACCGTGTGAACCTGCGCCGCGTCATGCAAACCGATGCCACTTTGGGGCAGATAGTCTTAAATGCATTTCTTCTGCGCCGAGTATTCCAGATCTCAAACTCGTTAGGCGATGCGGTACTGATTGGATCCAATCATTCGAGCGACACGCTCAGACTAAGAGAATTCCTGGTTCGCAATGGCCAGCCCCACACCTATCTTGATGTCGATGTCGATCCCGACGTGCAGGCTGTTCTTGACCAGTTCGAAGTAAAAATCACGGATATTCCGGTGCTTATCTGCCGCGACAAATATGTTCTCCGCAATCCCTCCAACTCAGAAGCTGCTGACTGCCTCGGATTGAACGCCGGAATCGACCATGGCGACGTATGCGATATGGTAGTGGTCGGCGCGGGACCTGCGGGGCTGGCAGCAGCTGTCTATGGAGCCTCAGAAGGATTGAGCGTCCTCGTTCTCGAAACAAATGCCCCCGGCGGACAAGCGGGATCGAGTTCGAGGATTGAGAACTATCTCGGATTTCCCAACGGAGTTTCCGGGAATGAGCTATCGAATCGCGCCTTCATTCAGGCAGAAAAATTCGGCGCGCATATCACCATCGCCCGTACCGCCAATGAACTGAAGAGCAGCCAATCGCCTTATACCATCCAACTCGATAACGGAGAATCTGTGCGAGCGCGAAGCGTTGTCATCGCCGCCGGCAGCCGGTATCGCAGGCTGAATTTGCCCAATCTCGGCCAGTTCGAAGGAGTCGGAATCTACTATGGCGCTACGCGCCTGGAGTCTGAGGTCTGTCGCGATGACGTCATCGCCGTAGTGGGAGGCGGAAACTCCGCGGGGCAGGCGGCGGTCTTTCTTTCCGACATTGCCCGGCACGTTTATCTCCTGGTCCGAGGCCCGTGCCTCGCCAAGTCGATGTCGCGCTACTTGATCTCGCGAATCGAAGCGAGCGAAAAGATTACATTGATGACGAAGACAAAGATCGAGGCTCTTGAAGGAAACGGATGCCTTGAGCGTATTCACTTGCGCAACACGGAGTCAGAAGCGACTGAGACTCTCGATATCAAGCACGTATTCATGATGGCAGGCGCCGACCCAAATACCGAATGGCTGCAAGGCAGTCTCGCGCTCGACGCAAAAGGTTTCATCAAAACCGGAAGCGCGGTACAAGACGGCTGGCCTCTGCAACGGACTCCTTACCCTCTCGAAACCAGCCTTCCCGGCGTCTTCGCGGTTGGCGATATCCGTGCCGAGAGCGTCAAGCGCGTTGCCGCAGCCGTGGGCGAGGGATCCATGGCTGTTCAATTTGTGCACAAGGTTCTTGCCGGTTAGCGACGTTGTTTCCGCTATCTCTGCTTTGACTTCACAGGCGGAGCCAGTGCAACCGCGGCTTCATCGGTAAGCAGCAAAAAGGTAAACGTCTCCTGCAAATAGAGTTCGACCGCCGCATCGGTGTGGCTCAAATATCCAATGGAGACATCCTGCCCAATGTGCAGGTCGAAATCCCCTCCACGGGTAGTCACCACAAAGGCGCCCTGGATGGCAGGCGCCCAGACGATCTTGTCGTCGACCAGTCTCTTTACATGCTCCAGCACTGGATATCCCTGGTCGCTGGTCTCAGCCAGTTCCGTGTAGGCATCGGCGCCGAGGAGCACCGCGTAAGGCCCATTGACGCCTACGAGCCGCAACTGGCTGAGTCCCTGGGCAATGGCGTCCGGATACTTGCGCACATCGCCAGGCAACGTCATCTTCGGATTGCTGGTCCCCTCACGCACGCCCACGATTCCCGCAGCCGGATAGCCCTCAAAGATAGCCCCGTCCTCGGCAAACGCGATCTTGCGCGCAGCGTCCTTCGCCGCCTGCCAGTCGGAGTCGTTGGAGCCGCGTTCAACGTCGTCGATGGCCTGGCGTTCCAGACTGAAAGGAACGCGCAGTTCCACCATCGCCATCACTTCGCGCTGCCTGGCGAGGATGCCGTCGGCCTGCGCCTTGATCTTCCGCAGGTGGCCGGTGCCGACGGCGGAGAGGCCAACGCCCGCCGGTCCCTGCACGTCGACTACGTGCCGTCCGGCCAGATGGCGCTTGAGCGTGCGCGTTGCTTCCTCTTCAATCTGTGCCCACGCCTCATCGGAAATCGGGGCAAGCTCTCGATGCAGATTATTCATGTTTGAATCTCTCCTTTGAGTGAGCCGATTCCCAGCGAACCATCCTTCATCCGGGGAATGGATGGAGCGGGTTCGGCAGTTACGGTGACCGGGGAAGGCGCCGCATCCGTGATCGGTTCGTCGTCCAGGTTTTCAAGAAATGTGGCTGAAGGCACGAAGAACAGGCTTCCGGTAACAGCGCGGCTGAAATCGAGCAGACGATCGTAGTTGCCGGCCGGACGGCCGATAAACATATTCTCAAGCATCTGCTCGATAGTGCGCGGCGAACGGCTGTAGCCGATAAAATAAGTGCCGAATTCGGCTGACCCGGCCCGGCCGAACGGCATGTTGTCACGTAGAATCTTTACCTCTTTGCCATTCTCGACGATGATCGTAAGCGCGTTATGCGCCGAGGTGGGTTTGACGGCATCCTCCAATTCAATATCGGAGAGCTTGGTGCGTCCGATGATTCGTTCCTGCGTCTCGGTCGGCAGCCGATTCCATCCGTCGAGATCGTGAAGATATTTCTGCACGATGACGTAACTGCCGTTAGCGAATTCCGCATCCTCCTCACCGATGAGCGCGGCCTCCACCGCAGCCCGGTTGCGCGGATTCTCCGTTCCATCGACAAAACCCAACAGATCGCGATCGTCGAAGTACCGAAAACCATGCACCTCGTCTGCCGGTGAAACGGTATCGCCGAGCCGTGCCATGATTTGCGTCGCCAATTCGAAACAAAGATCCATTCGTTTGGCACGGATATGGAAAAACAGGTCGCCCGGCGTGGAGACAGCGTGGCGTTCTCCGGCGCGAATCTCACGAAAGGGATGAAGGTTCGCTGGGCGCGGCTGTCCAAAAGCCGGTCCCAGGCTTCTGAGCCAATTCCCATCACGCACGTAAGTCCGCCCTCAATATAACGAAAATCCACAGCACGCACCAGCGCGGCAAAGTCTGCACAGAACGACCGAATGGCCGTACAATTACCAGGTTCCGGATTGATCGTTACCACCAGGAAGATTGCGGCGCGTGTGAGCGGCGTGACTACCGGTTGAGCGATAGTCTGAACGTCAACCGCCTCTGGCGCACCTATCTGATCGGGCTCCATCGGATCTCATCCCTCCGGGGCTTGCAGAATCTCACTCTTTTAGAATTTCCGGTCCGCCTCGCACGCGAACAATCAGATCGGAAGATTAACATTCCCTCCCCATTTTCGTCCATAATTTCTTCTCTATTCCTTATCCCTGATCAATCAGGCCGATAGAATTATTTCGATTGTCATAAATAGATAATGCGAAACAAAGCTGAAAGGGCTGCTATGATGCGACCCAAGGAAGATCTATGGTTGGCTCCATGAATCAATGCTCGTCGGGAGCACGGTTTCGCACCGCGGTCGGGGAAGAAAAGCCGCTGCAGGTAGCGGGCGCAATTAACGCATATACGGCGCGCCTGGCGGAATCAGCTGGGTTCAAGGCCATCTATCTCTCCGGTGGCGGAGTGGCGGCAAATTCCCTCGCGCTTCCTGACCTCGGCATCAGCACCATGGAAGACGTTTTGATCGATGCCCGTCGAATTACGGACGCAACTGCACTCCCGCTGCTGGTGGATATCGATACCGGCTGGGGCAGCGCGTTCAACATTGCGCGAACGATTAGGTCGATGGCCAAAGCAGGAGTCGCGGCAGTGCATATTGAAGACCAGGTGAGCGCCAAACGCTGCGGGCACCGCCCCGGCAAGGAACTTGTTGCCCCTGACGAGATGGTGGACCGCATCAAGGCTGCCGTCGACGCGCGAACCGATAGTAATTTTGTAATCATGGCCCGGACTGACGCGCTCGCCAGCGAGGGCCTCGCGGCGGCCATTGAAAGAGCTCAGGCCTACGTGGCTGCGGGGGCGGATATGATCTTTGCCGAAGCGGTGACGGAGCAGGCAATGTATGCCAAGATCCGCGTGGCCGTAGGCGTTCCCATCCTGGCCAATATTACGGAGTTCGGCCAGACGCCGCTCTTTACGCGTGAGGAATTGAAGGCCGCCGGCGTAGATATCATCCTCTACTGCTGCGCCGCCTATCGCGCCATGAATGCCGCCGCGCTGAAAGTCTACGAGACCATCCGCGCCGAGGGAACCCAGCGCAGCATGATCCCCATGATGCAGACCCGCGAAGATCTCTACCGGCATCTCGACTACCACGCCTACGAGGCAAAACTGGACGCACTTTTTTCCAAGGGCAAAGAGTAGACACAGCCTGCATAATTCGTTTAGCTTGATGCTCACCGGAGGCCCTGATGATCGAAACACAAACCGGCCACCCCCCGCCGGCGTTCAAACCCAAAAAATCCGTAGCCCTCTCCGGTACTCCAGCTGGATCGACGGCCATCTGCACCGTCGGACAGAGCGGCAACGACCTGCACTATCGCGGTTACGATATCAGGGACCTCGCCGCTACTGCGACTATGAGGAAGTGGCCTACCTGCTGGTCTATGGCAATCTTCCGAATGCCGCGGACTTGGCCGCATACAAGGCAAGGCTGCGACCCTTGCGCACCTTGCCCGTTGAGGTCAAACAGGCCCTGGAATTGCTTCCCTCCACGACCCACCCGATGGACGTTCTGCGCACCGCAGTCTCGGTGCTGGGCTGCCTGCAGCCTGAAAATGTGGACCACGGCGAAGATGCGGCACGCGGCAATCGCGGATACTCTGCTGGCGTCGTTGAGCCCCATGCTTCTCTACTGGTACCATTTCGCCCACCACGGCTGGCGCATTGAAGTGGAACCGTTCAACGATTCTGCCGCCGTGCATTTCCTTCACTTGCTGAGCGGCAAAGAGCCTCGCGCTGATTGGACCGCGGCCATGCAGACTTCGCTGATTCTGTATGCGGAGCACGAATTCAATGCTTCCACGTTCACTGCGCGTGTGATTGCCGGGACCGGCTCCGACCTCTACTCCGCGATTGCCGGAGCCATTGGCGCGCTGAAGGGACCCAAGCATGGCGGCGCCAATGAAGTGGCGCTCGAGATTCTTCAGCGCTACAAAGACCCCGACGAAGCCGAGTCCGATATTCGCCGCCGCGTGGCCAACCACGAAGTCATCATCGGCTTCGGTCATCCGGTTTATACCATCAGCGATCCGCGCAGCGATATTGTGAAGGAAGTGGCGCGCAGATTGGCGGAAGCGGATGGCGACATGAGGCTGTTCGCGATTGCCGAGCGCATTGAGAGCGTGATGCGCGATGCCAAGCGCATGTTTCCAAATCTCGACTGGTACAGCGCCGTTGCTTACCATCAGATGGGCATTCCCATCGATCTGTTTACTCCGCTGTTTGTCATCGCCCGCACGGCAGGCTGGTGCGCGCACGTGATCGAGCAGCGGCAGGACGGCAAGATCATTCGGCCCTCGGCGGTTTATACAGGCCCTGAGAATTTGAAGTTTGTTCCCATTGAAGAGAGGCCGTAAAAAAGGGGATCAAGTGTCTTCGCAAATCAGCAACGAGCGTCCGGCGCCCGATAAAGTCATCGCCGATATTGCCGACTATGCGCTTCAGTTATGAGATCAAGAGCGAACTGGCCTACGCAACAGCGCGTTCTTGCCTCATCGATACGCTGGGCTGCGGGTTGGAAGCTCTGGAATATCCCGGCGTGCACCAAACTACTCGGCCCCATCGTTCCCGGAACGGTGGTTCCCAATGGCGCGCGGGTCCCGGGCACAAACTACCAGCTTGATCCAGTGCAGGCGGCATTCAATTTAGGCGCCATGATTCGCTGGCTTGACTTCAACGATACCTGGCTGGCTGCCGAGTGGGGCCATCCGTCTGACAACCTCGGCGGCATTCTAGCGACAGCCGATTGGCTCTCGCGCACTGCCCATGCAGACGGCAAGACATCCTTTGGTGATACGCGATGTTCTGACCGCGATGATCAAGGCACACGAAATTCAGGGTTGCATCGCGCTCGAAAATTCGTTCAATAAGGTAGGCCTTGATCACGTGGTACTGGTAAAGGTGGCGTCAACCGCCGTGGTCAGCCAATTGCTCGGCCTGAGTCGCGACCAAACCATCGCCGCGCTGTCACTGGCGTGGGTCGACGGCCAAAGTCTGCGCACCTATCGCCACGCGCCCAATACCGGATCGCGCAAGAGTTGGGCAGCGGGGGACGCCACCAGCCGCGCAGTTCGGCTGGCGCTGATGGCCCGCTCGGGCGAGATGGGTTATCCCTCCGCTCTGACCGCAAACACGTGGGGATTCTACGACGTTTCATTCCGAGGGAAGGAGTTCGCTTTCAGCGTCCATATGGCTCCTACGTGATGGAAAATATTCTCTTCAAGATCAGTTACCCGGCCGAGTTTCATGCGCAAACGGCCGTGGAAGCTGCCATGAAGCTGCACGCCCAGCTTGCCGCGCGCGGACTGAATGCATCGGCCATCAGCGCAATCACCGTGCGCACCCATGAGGCCTGCCTGCGCATCATCGACAAAAAAGGCCCTGTCGCCAATCCCGCCGATCGCGACCACTGCATCCAATACATGATCGCAATCCCACTGATCTTCGGCCGCCTTACCGCCGCCGACTACGAAGACAAGATTGCCTTGGATCCGGTGTGGGGACCGCGCATAGACGCCCTGCGCGACCGCATCACCTGCATCGAAGAGCCGCAGTATACACACGATTACCACGATCCTGAGAAGCGGTCGATCGCCAATGCACTTCGTGCCGTCCTCGAAGACGGCGCTGTGCTGGAGGAAACCGTTGAGTATCCCATCGGCCATCGGCGACGTCGCGAAGAGGGATTGCCGCTGCTGGTGGAAAAGTTTAAAAGCAATCTCCGCCGCCGCTTCAGCCAGGACCGGCAACAGAAGATTCTTGAAGTTTCGCTTGATGCGGATCGTCTCGACTCCATGCCGGTCAACGAATATGTAGATTTGTACGTGCCATAGAAAATATTGGCGGTGCTCCCCGCGTCTATTCCCGCTCCACCGCCAATGCCACCGAGTTTCCCCCGCCCAGGCAAAGCGCAGCCACGCCTCTCTTCGCGTCCCGCCGCATCATTTCATGGATCAAGGTAACCAGGACCCTTGCTCCACTGGCGCCGATGGGATGCCCGATCGCGACCGCACCCCCATTTACATTCACCCTGTCCAGGCTGATTCCGAGTTCCTTAGTGACGCCGATTGCCTGCACTGCGAAAGCCTCATTGAGTTCGAAGAGATTAACGTCGTCAATCGTCCAACCCGCCCGCACCAGAACCTTGCGCACCCCGGTAACCGGAGCCAGCATCACCCATTTGGGCTCGATGCCGCTGGTTGCCTGCGCTCGAATAGTGACCATCGCCTTCAGTCCAAGTTCTTTTGCGCGCTCCGCCAGCATCAGCACCACCGCAGCCGCACCGTCGTTCATTCCCGGCGCATTGCCCGCCGTCACAGTCCCATCCGTCTTGAATGCGGGACGCAGTTTGGCCAACGCTTTCATCGAGGCATTCGCGCGCACGCTCTCGTCCATGCGAAAGATCATCGGTGATCCATCTTCGTTTTTCGAGGGCAACTCAACGGGCAAAACCTCCGCATCGAAGCGCCCTTCACTCCAGGCCGCCGCCGCCCGCCGATGACTCTCAAGTGCGTATGCATCCTGCATCTCTCTTAAGATGGAATGCTTCTCGGCCACTAGTTCACCCGTCATTCCCATGTGCTGGTCTTCCATGGCGCACCACAGGCCGTCTTTGATCACTGAATCCACTACCTTCGCATCGCCCAGGCGAAAACCCTTGCGTCCCTGCGGCAGAAGGTAAGGTGCATTGGTCATGGATTCCATGCCGCCGGCAACGGCAATCTCCGAATTGCCCGTCATCACGCTCTGCGCCGCTAGCGCCACAGCCCTCAACCCGCTACCGCAAACCATATTGATGGTCAGAGCGCTTACTGTATCCGCAAGCCCGCCACGCAAGGCCGCCTGCCGCGCTGGATTTTGTCCAAGCCCCGCCGGCAGCGCGCATCCCATCACACATTCGTCCACAAGCTCAGCGGAAATCCCTGCACGTCGAACGGCCTCGCGCACAACCAGTGCGCCTAGTTCCACCGCGCTGATTTCACTCAGCGCTCCTTGAAACTTGCCGACGGGGGTCCGCACGGCACTCACAATTGCCACTTCTCTCGTCACGAATACCTCTGTCTCAGGTCGCTTCAATCTGGACCTGCGTGGAAACTAAGGAACACATCTATTGTGTTGCGGCTTACTTATCAAGGGTTGCTTCGCTCGACTCTTACTTAGGCCCCATTCTCAAAGCCCCATCCAAACGGATCGTCTCACCGTTCAGCATCGTCTGCTCACAAATCGTCGCAACCATAGCCGCAAATTCTTCCGGCCTTCCCATACGCTGCGGAAACACAACCGTCTGCGCCAGCGACTCTTGCACGGCCGCCGAAAATCCGGCCATCATCGGAGTCATAAACAACCCCGGCGCAATGGTCACAACTCTGATCCCGAATTTCGCCAGTTCTCGCGCTGCGGGAAGCGTCATTCCAACAACGCCGGCTTTTGAAGCCGCATAAGCTGCCTGTCCCACCTGGCCTTCAAACGCTGCAATCGACGCGGTATTGATGATGACTCCACGCTCACCATCCACCGTCGCCTCATTGCTCATCATCGCATTCGCCGCCAGCCGCAGCATATTGAACGTGCCAACAAGGTTGATGGTGATCGTGCGCGTGAAACTCTCCAGGCTGTGCGGCCCGTTCTTTCCGGCAATCCTTTCACTTGGAGCAATCCCCGCGCAATTCACCAATCCGTGCAGACCGCCAAATTTCTCCTTCGCCGCCTCCACCGCTCGAATTCCATCCGCTTCCTTCGTCACATCTGTAGAGACGAAACAAGCGTTTGGCCCAAGCTCGCTGGCGATTGCAGTCCCACCAGAATCGACGTCAGCAAGAACAACGTGTCCACCACGCTTGACAATCATCCGCGCAGTTGCCTCGCCCAGTCCCGACGCCCCACCAGTGACGATAAAAATCTTCTTGTTAATCTCCATCCTTCTCCCTCACTGCGGCGGCTCAAGCAGGCTTCGCCCAATAATCACGCGCATAATCTCATTCGTGCCTTCCAGTATTTGATGAACGCGAAGATCACGGACGATTTTTTCAATTCCGTAGTCGGTCAGGTAACCATATCCTCCAAATAACTGCAGTGCATCGTTCGCTATCCTGAAACCCGCGTCGGTTACAAATCTCTTTGCCATCGCGCAGAGCACAGTTGCGTTGGGCTCCTTGGCATCAAGCGCCGAGGCCGCTCGCCACAGAAAACTCTGCGCCACCTCCAACTCGGTAGCCATATCCGCCAACCGGAATTGCAAAGCCTGAAAATCCGCCAGCTTCCTGCCAAAGGCGACGCGTTCGTTCATATAAGCGCGAGCTTTGGTCAGAGCCGACCGCGCTCCGCCCAGAGAGCAAGCTGCGATGTTGAGCCTTCCGCCATCGAGAGCCGCCATCGCAATCATGAATCCGCTGCCCTCGGCGCCGAGCAGATTTCCTGCTGGCAGGCGAACGTCGTCTAAAATCACCTGGCGAGTCGCCTGCGCATTCCAGCCCATTTTCTTCTCAACCGCACCAAATAAAAGACCCGCAGTTCCCTTCTCCACCACAAACGCCGAAATGCCGCGCGGACCCGCGGCTCCCGTGCGCGCCATCACCACGTAGACGTCAGCATCCCCCGCTCCAGAAATGAATTGCTTCACGCCGTTCAGAGTGTAGCCGTCGCCTTCCCGCACGGCCCGGGTTGTTAAAGCGGCGGCATCCGATCCGCTTGCCGGCTCTGAAAGACAGTAAGCACCCAGCGTCTCCAATGAGCACAATCGCGGCAGCCATTTGATTCGCTGCTCTGGACTCCCGTATCTGTCGATGATCGACGCGACCATATTGTGAACGGAAAAGTATCCGGCAATGCAAGGGCAACCTGCCGCAAGTCCGTCATAAATAAGAACCGCCTCCAGTCGGCTCATTGCGCTTCCGCCCACATCTTCCGCCACGCAGATGCCGCCAAGTCCGAGGGGAGCTGCACTCGAGACGACGTCGCGAGGAAAATGCTTCTCCTGGTCCCATTCGACAGCAAAAGGCGCAATCCTCTCCTCGGCAAACGAGACCGCCAGAGCCTGAATCGCCCGCTGCTCGGAGTTAAGCGCGAACTGAACTTTTTCGCTGGAATGACTCACGGTGTTAGCTACCTCGACTGACTATCCCCCGGCAAATAGCTTTCAAATGCAATGTTACTTACCCTTGAACCTCCCGCCCTCCCGAGACATAAAGCCATTAAGGCACGCACTTCAGTATTCTAGCTATCTTTTCCAAGTGATCTACATACCTACAACCCTAAATGTACCTGGCGAATGCCTCGACCTGTCTGGCAGAATACTCTCGACGTTGAACCGGCGAGGAGAGCACCGTCGAGGTTGATGTGGCGCCGAGGGTCGAAAGCTTGTCAATGAGAGCTTCCATGTGGCGGATGGAGACCACGTTGGCCTCGATAACAAACGATTCGTCGCCGGTGATGCGATGGCAGCGGCTGATCTCCGTCAGGTCTTTGATCGCAGCCACCGTACGGCTCACCTGCAAGTCGCCGCCGGGGATGGTAAGGCGCACCAGAACGCGAATGGGAACGCCGACTTTGGCAATGTCCAACGCGGCATGATAACCGGTGATAATGCCGGCTTCTTCAAGCCGGTGAACGCGCTCTGCGACTGCCGGCGTCGACAGGCCAACCAACCGGCCGATCTCCGCAAACGACTTGCGGGCATTGTGTTGCAGAACTTCAAGAATCTTCCAGGCAATCGCATCGAGATGGAGAGTGTTGGAAACTGTCCGGTGGGCCATGCGCCTGCACTCCTTAAGCAGCAGGTCTATTATGCTTAATCCTATTAAGCTACGGAAGTCCCTATCTTTTCAATCTCTATTTTTTCTCCTGGCAACCGGAGCTATGATAAGTCAAAGCTGGATCGCACAAGTCTTTCGGCGCGATCTCCGGCAAAGAAGGTCGGCATGAACGCATTCCCCCGTTCAGCTTCCAGCCTTGTCATGGCTGCTCCCACCCCCGCGCCGCTTCCTGCAGGCGCTGATTTCCTGCCCTTAAAAGGCACCGATCACGTGGAATTTTACGTGGGCAATGCGCGCCAGGCAGCCTATTTTTATCGTGCCGCCATGGGCATGTCCCTGGTGGCCTATGCCGGACCGGAAACCGGCCTTCGCGATCGCGCTTCCTATGTGCTGCAGCAGGGTAAGATCCGCTTTCTGCTCACCACAGCTTTGCGCGGCGGGACTGCAATTGCGGATCATGCCGCGCGTCATGGAGACGGAGTGCGCGCAATCGCTTTGTGGGTGGACGACGCGCGGCGGGCCTGGAAAGAGACGACCGGCCGCGGAGCCGTTAGCGTTGCCGAGCCCTGCGAGCTTTCAGACGAACAAGGCACGGCGGTCCTGGCAAGCATTCAGACCTATGGCGATACGATTCACACCTTCGTCGAGCGCGGTGAATATCGTGGCGCGTTTCTGCCCGGCTTCCGGGCCGTCGGCAGCGACCCCATCGCCCGTCCGGCTGGCCTGCTGCACATCGATCACATGGTCGGCAATGTGGGATGGAACGAAATGAACGCGTGGGTGGATTTCTACGCGAAAGTGATGGGCTTCTCGCTCTACCAGCACTTTGACGACAAGGATATCTCCACCACCTATTCGGCGCTTATGTCAAAGGTGATGGCCAACGGCAACGGTTATGTGAAATTCCCCATCAACGAGCCAGCCGAAGGCAAAAAGAAATCGCAGATCGAAGAGTATCTGGATTACTATGGCGGCCCCGGCGTGCAGCACATCGCTCTTGCCACCAACGACATTCTGCAGACGGTGAACAAGCTGCGCGAACAAGGCATCGAATTCCTGCGCGTTCCTCACGCCTATTACACCGAATTGCAAAGCCGGGTGGGCAAGATCGATGAACCGGTCGACGAGTTGGAAAAGCTCGGAATCCTGGTGGACCGGGACGACGAAGGATATATGCTGCAAATCTTCACGCGCCCGGTGGAAGACCGACCCACCCTGTTCTTTGAAATCATTCAGCGCAAAGGCAGCCGCAGCTTTGGCAAGGGAAATTTTAAGGCGCTCTTTGAAGCCATCGAACGGGAGCAGCAGGCCCGCGGCAATCTCTGAGGAAAGGAGCGAGATCATGGGAACCGCAACACTTTCAGCAGCAGCGCCCTACATCATCCATCAGGACTACGCAGCCTACAGCCGGGAACAGCACGCCATTTGGACCGAACTGGTTGGGCGCGCATTTCCTGAGCTTGAAAAACACGCGGCGCGCGAGTATCTGGAGGGATATACGATCATCGGTCTGGAATCGGACCTCCTGCCCAACCTGGAAGCGATCAGCGCGCGCCTGGAACCTCGCACCGGCTGGAATACCACCCCGGTAAGTGGTTTTATGCCCGCTCCCGCATTCTTTGAGATGCTGGCTGCACGGCGCTTTCCAACCACCACGTGGCTGCGCAGCCGGGATTCGCTCGAGTACACACCAGAGCCGGATATCTTTCACGATGTCTTTGGCCATGTGCCCATGCACGCGCACGCGGTCTTCGCCGATTTCCTCGCGTACTACGGTCGCGTCTGCGCATCCATAACCAATTCCGCCGTGCTCGAAAAGCTGGGCCGCCTTTTCTGGTACACCGTGGAGTTCGGAGTGATCCGGCAGCGGGACGAGATCAAGGTTTACGGCAGCGGATTGATCAGCTCCCACGGCGAATGCCGGAATGTGATGGAAGGCCATTGCGCCATTCACGATTTCACGTTGGATGAAGTACTCAACACGCCGGTGAAAGTGGATGAGCTGCACAAGTTGCTTTTTGCTGTCAGCAGTTTCGATCAAATCTACGAGGCCATGCATGAGGCGGAACGACGCGCCGAGTGCGGCCAATTGTGAAAGGCGTCCTCTATGTCAGGTAAGATTTCCTACCAATCCGGCTTCGGCAACGAATTCGCCACCGAGGCGGTGCCGAGAGCTCTGCCGGTGGGGCAGAATGCGCCGCAGCAGCATCCGCTCGGTCTTTATACCGAGCAGTTCAGCGGCACGCCATTTACTGCGCCGCGAGCGGTGAATCGCCGCACCTGGACCTACCGCATTCGCCCCTCGGTAACCCACCGCCCCTATGAAGAGGTTCCGGCAGGCTTGCTCCGCAGTGGACCGTTTACTGAGACGCCAACCACGCCCAATCAACTTCGCTGGGATCCTCTGCCCCTCCCCGAAAAGGAAACGGATTTTCTCGACGGCATCATCACCCTGGCCGGCAATGGCGACCCGGCCATGCAAACCGGAATTGCCATTCACCTTTACGCCGCAAACTCCTCCATGCAGGATCGTTTTTTTGCCGATGCTGATGGAGAATTGCTCATCGTGCCGCAAATGGGAGCGCTGCGCTTCCACACTGAGCTGGGCATTCTAGATGCAGCTCCCGGCGAAATTTGCGTGATTCCGCGCGGGGTCAAATTTTGCGTAGTATTGCTCGACAAACAGGCCCGCGGCTATATCTGCGAAAACTATGGCCAGACTTTTCGGCTGCCCGAACTCGGCCCTATCGGTGCAAACGGGTTGGCGAATCCACGCGACTTCAAATCGCCCATCGCAGCCTTTGAAGATCGTGAAGGCGATTTTCGAATCGTGACCAAATTTATGGGGCGCCTCTGGTCCGCGGTCATTGACCACTCGCCCCTTGACGTGGTCGCGTGGCACGGCAACTACGCGCCCTACCAATACGACCTGGCGCTGTTCAACTGCATCAATACCGTTTCCTTCGACCATCCCGACCCATCGATCTACACGGTTTTGAGTTCCCCCTCAGCCGTTCCCGGAACGGCCAACTGCGACTTTGCCATCTTTCCTCCGCGATGGCTGGTGGCCGAGCACAGCTTCCGTCCTCCCTGGTTTCATCGCAACCTGATGAATGAGTTCATGGGCCTGGTTTTTGGGGCCTACGACGCCAAGGCCGAGGGATTTGTTCCCGGCGGGGCGAGCCTTCATAATTGCATGGCCGGTCATGGACCCGATGCCGAGACCTTTGAGCGCGCCGCAAGCGCGGAGTTGAAACCGCAGTATCTCGCCGATACTTTGGCCTTCATGTTCGAGACGCAGCTCGTAGTGCGCCCCACCGAGTTTGCAATGAACACCCGCATCCTGCAGCACGAATATTTCGAATGCTGGCAGGGCCTGAAGAAGCACTTCACGGCCGAAGAAATCACAGGGTCGAAGAACGGATGAAAGCGATCGAAAGATTGTTAGCGGGTTTGATCGACTACGCGGGCTTATACCCTCCCGCCGGTCTCGATATGGATTCCGCTTTGAGAAATTACTTGAGCTATGCGCGCGGCAAACACGCGCATGCATTGGGTCGTTTCCTTGTGAATATAAGTAGGCTTCCCGAGCTTCGCCGGGCCGCCGGCGATTTAATGGGCGGCTTGCAGCTGGGCGTGATTGCCTCGGCGGAAACAGCATCGGAGAGCCTGCAACGCTTTCTTGACGATGGCTTTCCTATCGACATGGTCGAAATCAAATCCGACCGGCCGTCTGAAATCGAACGCATCGCCCAGCGCCTCCCCGCTGGCTTGACGGCATACTTTGAGGTACCTATCGGTTTTCCGAAATCAGAATTATTTCAAGCAATCTCGGCCGCCGGTGCGTGCATCAAACTTCGTATGGGCGGCCTATTCGCTGAAGCATTCCCTTCCACTCAGGTCGTTGCCAGAATGTTAAAAGCTCTCGCCGGCCATCGCATACCGTTCAAGGCAACCGCGGGATTGCACCACCCCGTCCGCTCCGTCCACCCGCTCACCAATGAGCCCGCCAGTCTCGTGGGCACAATGCACGGCTTCATGAATCTTGTGTGCGCATCGGCTCTGCTGTACTTCGGAGGCGAATTCAACGACGCAAAATGGCTGCTCGATGAAACAGACCCCGGCACCTGGCAAGTTACGCCCGACGCCATTTGCTGGCGTTCCTACCGCTGGAGCGAAGACCAACTGCGCGCACTCCGGCAGCAATTCTTCATCAGCTTTGGTTCCTGCTCGTTTGAAGAACCGTTGCACGACTTGGAGGTACTGGGATGGCTCTGAAAAGTTGGGTCCTCTCCGCAAACGATCCACAAACAGATTTCCCACTGCAAGATCTTCCCTACGGCGTCTTCCGCCGCGGAGACCGCACGGGGATCGGCGTCGCTATCGGCGACAAAATTCTCGATCTCAGAGCCAGCGCGCAACAAGGCTTGCTGGCTTCTCTGCCCGAAGAACTTCTCGCCGCTTGTAGTGCAGAACTGCTCAATCCACTGATGTCGCTCGGGCCCAAGGCCTGGACCGCGTTACGAGGTCAGCTCGTCGAGCTTCTCGCAGAACAGTGCGGCAGCGAGACGATGAAGCGCGTTGAGCCGCTTCTGGTTCCCATGCGCGAGGCAGTCATGCAGCTCCCCGCGCATATCGGCGACTATACGGATTTCTACGCCTCCATCTACCACGCCACTCGGGTGGGCAAGCGATTCCGCCCGGAAAATCCTCTGCTGCCCAACTACAAATACATCCCCATCGGCTATCACGGCCGCGCCTCATCCATCGTGGTCAGCGGGCAGGAAATTCGCAGGCCATGCGGGCAAACAAGGTCTCAGACAGAAGAGCCGGTCTTCCGTCCGACGCAGGAGTTGGATTACGAGTTGGAGGTGGGTCTCTTCGTGGGCAAGGGCAATCAGCTTGGGCAGAGCATTCCCATCGCTGAAGCTGAGGATCATATCTTCGGACTGTGCCTCATGAACGACTGGTCGGCGCGCGATATTCAGTCCTGGGAGTATCAACCTCTGGGCCCATTCCTGGCCAAGAACTTCGCCACTACCATCTCTCCATGGATTGTTCCGCTGGAGGCTCTTGCTCTGTACCGCGTTCCCGCCTTCGCGCGTCCCGCAAGCGACCCGGCGCCGCGCAACTATTTGCGCTTGCCGTCGGCAGAAACAGGCGGAATCGATCTAACGCTTGAAGTTTATATTCAGTCAAAGCATATGCGGCAAGCGGGCACTGCGCCCATGCTGCTGAGCAAGGGGAATCTGCGCCACCTTTATTGGACCCTTGCGCAACTCGTCACTCATCACGCCAGCAACGGCTGTAATCTCCGCCCCGGAGATCTGCTTGCTACCGGCACCGTCTCAGGCCCCGAGGAAGGCTCGGAAGGCTGTCTTCTTGAAAAACAGAACGGAGCGGAACTCATCCGTCTGACCAGCGGAGAATCACGGAGATACCTTGAAAATGGAGATCAGATCACCTTCCGCGCATACTGCCAGCGAATTGGCCTGCCAAGAATTGGATTCGGAGAATGCACGGGAACCGTAATCGGAAATGAACCGGCGCAAGAAAAGTTATGACTTTGATAGCGAGGATGCTGTAGTCTGCGAGCACCGATAGAGGTTGAAATGGCAGAGGTCGTCAAACTCGATAACGAATTGCGGTCAGCGCTGGATCCACAGTCAGCGCGAGCAACTGCCAACCGCAACGCGCTTCTCCAATTGATGGCGACCATGTGCGCTGAGGAGGATGTGATTCGCGAGGGAGGCGGCGCCAAGGCAGCCAAAGCCCAGCACGCCAAAGGCCGCCTGACGGCCAGAGAGCGGCTTAAACTCCTGCTCGATGAAGAGACGGAATTCGTCGAACTGGGCCTGTGGGCCGCGCACGGAATGTATGCCGAATATGGCGGTGCGCCCAGCGCCGGTGTGGTGACGGGATTGGGGCGAGTAAGCGGGCGGTTGTGCATGATCGTGGCCAACGACGCCACGGTGAAGGCCGGCGCGTTCTTTCCCATGACCGCAAAGAAGGTGCTGCGTGCGCAAACCATCGCCATGGAAAACCGCATTCCTACGCTCTACCTGGTGGATTCGTCCGGCGTATTTCTCCCCCTTCAGGAGGACGTGTTTCCGGATACGGACGATTTCGGCCGCATTTTCCGCAACAATGCGGTGATGAGTTCGCAAGGCATTCCACAAATTACGGCCATCATGGGCATGTGCGTAGCGGGCGGTGCCTATCTGCCGGTAATGACAGATACAGTGCTAATGACCGAGGGGTCGGGATTGTTCTTGGCCGGTCCATCGTTAGTGCAAGCTGCCATCGGGCAGAAAACTGATCCGGAGGAGTTGGGCGGCGCGGCGATGCATGCGGCGATCTCAGGGACGGTAGACTTCAAAGAGCCCAACGACCACCTGTGCCTGGCGCGTCTGCGTTCGCTGGTCGCGAAGATGGGTGAGCGGCAGGAATCGGCTCCTGAGGTCTTTCGCCGCCGGGAGTTCGATGCGGTGCGGGATGCGCCACAATTTTCTGCGGAGGATATGTATGGGCTGCTGAATCCTGCGCCCGGTGCCAGCAACGTCTACAATATGCGCGACATAATTGCTCGCATTGTCGACCGCAGCGAGTTCGACGAATACAAAGCTGAATTCGGCCGTACGGTGCTGTGCGGGTACGCGTGGATTGGCGGCCGCGCCGTGGGCATCGTCGCCAACCAGAAAATCAACCAAAACCAGACTGTAGCCATGGGGCCGTCGGCAGGAATGACGCAGATGGAAGTTGGCGGCGTGATTTATACCGAAAGCGCGCAAAAGGCTGCACGCTTCATCATGGACTGCAATCAAACTTTGGTCCCTCTGGTGTTTCTGCACGATGTCAATGGATTCATGGTGGGCAAGGAAGCAGAGTGGTCGGGAATCATTCGCGCCGGCGCGAAGATGGTCTCGGCGGTCAGCACCAGCGTGGTGCCGAAGATCACGGTAATTATTGGCGGTAGCTTTGGCGCAGGCCACTATGCGATGTGCGGAAAGGCCTACGATCCACGTTTTTTGTTTGCGTGGCCCACGGCGCGCTACGCGGTGATGAGTGGTGCTTCGGCGGCAACCACGCTGGCCGATGTGCGAGCTCGACAGATCGAGCGCGGCGGCAAGGCATTATCGGATGCGGAAAAAACAGCTCTCTACGACGAGATTCGCGCTACCTACGATGCGCAGGCCGACCCTCGTTATGGTGCGGCGCGGCTTTGGATCGACGCCATCATCGATCCGGCCCGAACCAGAGAAATGTTGATTGCAGCGCTGGAGGCTTGCGCACTGAACCCTGACCTTCCCCGCTTCAACCCCGGAGTATTGCAAACATGATGAAGTTTTTTGTTAGCTTTCGTTCGACCTACGCCGCATTCGGCATCATCAACCCATGAAGCAAGAAATCTGGGCATTCGAATTCCCCGCGAAGGAGCCTGAAAATGCAAATCGAATTAGAGCCGGTTGAGACTTTGTACCCATTTGTGCTGACGGAAGAGCAGGAGCATCTGCGCCGGGAGATACGCGAGTTCGCGACGCGGGAGATAGCGCCCCACGTGGCGGAATGGGACGAGGCGAGTGAGTTTCCCATTGACGCGGTAAAAAAGCTCGGTGCGATGGGACTGCTGGGCGTGATCTTTCCGCCGGAGTATGGCGGCGCGGGGCTGGGCTATGTGGACTACGTGCTGGCCATCGAAGAACTCTCAGCCGTAGATGGGTCGTTGGGACTCACGGTTGCGGCGCATAACTCGCTGGGCACAAATCATATCTTTCTAGCCGGCAATGAGGCGCAGAAACGAAAGTATGTTCCGCGGCTGGCGAGCGGCGAGTGGCTGGCCGCATGGGGACTGACTGAGGCCGGCTCAGGATCTGATGCCAGTAACGCGCGGACCACCGCGGTGAAAAAGAGCGACCGCTACGTGCTGAATGGCAACAAAACCTTCATCACCAATGGCCACTATGCCGATGTTGCGGTGGTGATCGCTGTGACCGATAAGAGCAAAGGAACGCACGGATTGTCGGCCTTCGCTGTCGAGAAAGGCACCAAAGGATTCAGAGCCGGGAAAAAAGAGAACAAACTCGGGCTTCGGGCCAGCGACACCAGCGAGCTGATCTTCGAAGATTGCGAAATATCAGAGAAAAATCTGCTGGGGACAGAAGGCGAGGGATTCATTGATGCAATGCGCGTACTGGACGGCGGCAGAATCTCGATTGCGGCATTATCGCTGGGCATTGCGCGCGGTGCGCTGGATGCGGCGCTGAAGTATGTGAAGGAGCGGCGGCAATTCGGCAAAGCCATCGCAGAGTTTCAGGGCATTCAATGGAAGCTGGCGGATATGGCCACGGAGCTTGATGCGGCGCGGTTGCTCACGCAGCGGGCCGCAGTGCTAAAGGATGCAGGCCGAACTGTTACGCGCGAATCGTCGATGGCCAAGCTATTCGCAAGTGAAGTGGCCGTCCGCATCTGCAATGAGGCGGTCCAGTTGTTTGGCGGTTACGGCTTCATTAAGGACTATCCGGTGGAGAAGTTTTACCGCGACGTAAAACTGTGCACCATCGGCGAGGGTACCAGCGAGATTCAGCGCATGATTATTGCACGCGAGATTCTGAGGGTGCACCCGTCGCGCGGGTAAGGAAAATATGAATGATACTGTCAAGATCGTTGAATGCCCCCGAGATGCCTGGCAGGGCCTGCCGGAGCAGATTGCGCCTGAGGTCAAAGCCGATTACCTTCGCAAATTGATTGATGCGGGCTTCACGCATATCGACGCGGTGAGCTTTGTCTCGCCCGCTGCGGTACCGCAGATGGCGGACTCGGAACGCGTGCTTGAACTACTTGGACTTCAGAAAAATGTGGAGATCATCGGAATTGTAGTGAATGAAAAAGGCGCGGAGCGGGCCATTCGTACTGGCTCGGTTCACACGCTCGGTTTTCCCTACTCAATTTCTGCTGGGTTTCTCCATCGCAATCAAAATCAAACACCGGAAGAATCCCTTGCCGTGTTGCGGACAATCGTCGCACGTGCCAGCACCGCAAACCTGAAAGTGGCGATGTACCTTTCGATGGCATTCGGGAATCCTTATGGAGAAGCGTGGAGTGTCGGCGCGGTGATGGATGCGTGCGCTTCGCTGATCGATATCGGTGTGAGGCAGATTTCGCTTGCCGACACAGTAGGGATGGCAACGCCCGAACAAATTGCGGAGACGGTGTTGGCCGTACAGGCAATGCACCACGGCATCGAGTTGGGTATCCACCTGCATGCGCGACCGAACGAAGCGGAGTCGCTGGTTCGCGCTGCCTATGTAGCGGGATGCAATCGGTTCGATGCGGCCATCGGCGGGCTGGGCGGATGCCCTTTCGCCCAGGATGCATTGGTAGGGAATCTTCCCACGGAAACATTGATAGCAACGTTGACGGAATGCGGCGCAACACTTCCAAAGCTGGGCCCTCTCGATGGATTGATCCGTACCAGCGCGGAGATTGCCGCGAGCTTTGGAACTCTTGTGAAGTAGCAACGATTCATGCGTGAGGAATGTGCGGACAGGCTGGCAAGCGGGAGGAAAGATTGAATTTTAAGACCATCGTGGTTGCGGAGCACGCATCGATAAAGACGATTACGCTCAATCGGCCCGAGCGGCGCAACGCAATGACTCCCGAGATGCAGGAGGAGTTAATTGCGGCAATGGAAGACGCCGCCGTCAGTTGCCGGGTGCTGGTGCTGGCCGGGGCGGGAGAAGCTTTTTGTTCCGGCCTGGATCTTTCGGCATTGCAGACCATGCAAAATAAGAGTGCCGCCGAATACCGGGTTGATGCGGAAAGGGTCGCACGGCTCTTCCGCACGCTCTATGGACTGCCCATACCTACAATCGCAGCGGTGCATGGTGCGGCCATCGCAGGCGGAACGGGCTTGGCCATGATTTGCGACTTCACTCTGGCGACGCCAGCGGCAAAGTTCGGCTTCACTGAAGCTCGGATCGGCTTTGTTCCAGCTCTGGTATCGGCCTATCTCGCATTGCAGATCGGCGACAAACGGAGCCGGGATCTGCTGCTGACCGGCCGGCTCTTCGATGCAGCGGAGGCCCTGCGCCTGGGGCTGGTCAGCGAGATTGTGCCGGCGGAAAAACTCACGCAGCGGATACAAATGCTCGCAGATGGTTTAATCGCAAACAGTCCCCAATCCCTCAGAACCACCAAGCGGTTGATGGCGGCGCAAAATAAAACCTGGCTTGATGCTGCCATTGCCGAAGCCATCGCAGTCAGCTCGCAGGCGCGGGAGACGGAGGATTTTCGCGAAGGGGTTGCGGCGTTTCTTGAAAAGCGAAAGCCGATTTGGTCAAAATGATTGCCAGTCTAGACTGCAGCCTCTCTAAAGCGCAGTGGAGCTTCCGTCCGCTCCTCAACGTGCCGCCGCGTAACGCCCTCCGCCAATTCGATCACCTCAAAGCCAGCAGGGGTCACATCGATCACGCACAAGTCGGTGATCACGCGATGCACAACCCCGGTTCCAGTCAGCGGCAGCGTGCAAGTACGCAGCAGCTTGGCGCCGCCGTCCGGAGCCGTATGCTCCATCAGGACGACCATGCGCCGGACGCCGGAGACAATGTCCATGGCGCCGCCCATTCCTTTCACCCGCTTGCCCGGAATCATCCAGTTAGCCAGATCGCCGCGCTCGGAAACCTGCATGGCGCCGAGTATGGCCACGTCGATGTGACCGCCGCGAATCATGGCGAAGGAGTCGGCGCTTGAAAAAATCGCAGCGCCCGGAACGAAGGTCACCGTCTCCTTGCCCGCATTGATCAGATCGGCATCCACCTCCGCATCGCGCGGATAAGGCCCCATGCCCAGCAGTCCATTTTCTGATTGCAGAGTCACCGTCATCCCCGCGGGAATATAGTTAGCCACCAGCGTTGGAATGCCGATGCCCAGGTTGACGTAAAATCCGTCCTGCAACTCCCCGGCGCCGCGTTCCGCCATCTGTTGACGAGTCCATGCCACGGGCTTACTCCTTGCGAGTGGTTCTCTTCTCAATGCGTTTTTCGGGATTTGGGTTGTGCACCAATCGGTGAACGTAGACTCCGGGCGTGTGTATCTCGTCCGGGTCTAGTTCGCCCGGCTGAACTACGATCTCCACTTCTGCAACGGTGATCCTTCCGCAAGCCGCCACCTGGGGATTGAAGTTGCGCGCAGTGCGTCGATATACGAGGTTGCCGTGCAAATCAGCCTTCCAGGCCTTTACCAGCGAAACATCGGCGCGAATTCCACGTTCCAGAATGTAAGTCGCCCCGTCGAACTCTTTATGTTCTTTCCCCTCGGCCACCGTGGTGCCAATTCCTGTTCGTGTATAAAAGCCTGGAATGCCTGCACCGCCGGCCCGCATGCGCTCGGCGAGCGTGCCTTGCGGGCAAAACTCCACTTCTAACTCGCCGGCTAGAAATTGCCGCTCGAATTCGAGATTTTCACCTACATAACTCGAGATCATCTTCTTGATCTGGCGGCGCTGGAGCAGCAATCCCAACCCCCAGTCATCCACACCGGCGTTGTTGCTGGCGATCATAAGATCGCGCGCGCCTGTATCACGCAAAGCCACAATCAGAGCTTCGGGAATACCGCAAAGGCCGAAGCCGCCGATTGCCAGCAACATTCCATCCCGCACAATGCCGTCCAATGCGGCGTGTGCATCCGGCCACAGCTTATTCATGCCCAAGGCGCTCATCTCGATCGTCCATCCTCGGCCGTGCTACCGTTTCTCACCTGGCGCTTTTCAATATTAACTCCGATTAGACAATCCATGAGAGTCCGTCCACCGCTTTGGCGGAAATGTTTTTGAAGGCTATCCCCCGCCAAAACGCCATGCATGCGAGACAAAAAAGGCCGTGTTATCAGCTATTATGCAAAATGAACGGTGGAAGTGGATTTCCCGAGGTTCAGGCTCATGGAACGCTCTCCACTCAATCCCACGAAGTCCATCCCGGCGAACTGGCTAGCCGGACGCCCCGTACTCTGGCTGTTCGATGTCCAGGCGGGTCCTAAAGACCGATTTCTGCCACGCTGGATTTTTCTTCGCGCGCTCGCAGTCATATATTTCTCCGCATTCTTCTCCCTGATCTTCCAGATCAAAGGACTCATAGGGCCCCTAGGCATTCTGCCTGCGCAAGACTATCTTGACGCCATTCAGGAGGCGGTGGGGTCGCTCAGGTTCTGGTATGCGCCTACACTCTTCTGGCTCTCCTCTAGTTCGCATAGCATGATGGCAGTTACCTGGCTTGGTTTGATTGCGTCGGTCGTTGCATTTCTTAATCTATGGCCGCGGTTGTGCTTTTTCATCTGCTTTCTATGCTTCCTTTCATTTGTATCCGCGGCAGAAGTCTTTTCCGGCTATCAATCCGACGGCATGCTCCTGGAGGCGGGTTTCCTGGCGCTATTCTTTACGCCGCGCGGTTTCCTGCCCGGTTGGGGAGCCGCAAGCCGCCCCTCGCGCGCCTGTCTGTTCTTGCTCCTTTGGGAGTGGTTTCGCATCTACTTTGAATCCGGACTGGTTAAGTTGCTTAGCGGCGAAACGCAATGGCGAGATCTCACAGCAATGGACGAGTACTACCAAAATGGCCCCCTGCCCACTTGGATCGGGTGGTATGTCGAACATCTGCCGCACTGGTTTCACGCAGCTTCTGTGGTTGTAACCCTGGGCATGGAATTAGCGGTGATATGGATGCTATTTCTCCCCCGGCGCTTGCGTATCGTCTGTTTTTGTATCGTTACGCCCTGGGAGATCGGCGTCATTCTCACCGCCAATTACGCGTTCCTGAATTATCTGGTGCTGGCACTTGGCGTTCTGCTGCTTGACGATCGCAGCATTCGATGGCTGCTGCCGGCTAGGCTTCGCACGAATTTGCCGGAACCGCCGCTCAAGGATGCCGCGCCGCCTGAAGCACGTCCCCTGTCTATTTTGGAAACCGCCGGCGAAGGCGAGGAAGAGACGCCGCCCGCCACTCGCGGCCTGGCCGTCTATCTCAAGATAGCTCGTCTCTGCGTAACGGCCTTGATGCTCACTTGGATTGCCTACGCAACCACAGTGGAGATGATTCGAATGCCGTTGCCGGATCTCGCGTTGCCCTACTCCCCCGTCGCAGTGCTGGAGCCGTTTCGCATCGCCAACCAGTACGGGCTTTTTGCCGTAATGACTCGCGGCCGATACGAGATTGAGTTTCAGGGTTCGAACGATGGCGAGAACTGGACGCCCTATCTCTTCCGTAACAAACCGCAGGCGCTCGACCAGGCGCCGCGAATCTATGCGCCCTACCAACCGCGATTCGAATGGAATCTGTGGTTCGCTTCACTCGGCGACTGGCGTCAAAACTCTCTTGTGCCTCTCACCGAAGAACGGCTTTTGGAGAACGATCCGGATGTGCTTGCTTTATTTGAGGGCAATCCCTTTTTGCAGGCGCCTCCGCGCTACGTGCGATCGGTTTTGTGGCATTACTGGTTTACCTCAATGGATGAAAAACGGCGCACCGGGAATTGGTGGCGGCGCGATCTGATGGGACTCTATGCGCCGGAGCTGACGCGGTTCCCGGACGGCGAATTTGGCGTGGTGAAGTGGCCGGAGCAACTCGCACCTCATGAATGATGTGTGCCGGGGCATCTGAGGGACGTTACTATAGAACTGAATGAATCCGACCGAACGGTCCCGCCAAACCGCTTTCCAGGAAACGCTCCTGAGCGCCCGCCGTACCATGCTGCTCAGCGAAATCCTCAAGCTGGCCGTGGACAACTTCCGCGTAAGCAAGATGCGCTTTGCCCTCACGGCGCTGGGCATGGTCATCGGCACAGCTTCCGTGATCCTCGTGGTCACCATAGGCCTCACCGGCAAGAAATACATTTTGGAAGAGATCCAGAAGGTCGAGACCAATTCCATCGAGCTGGAATATGCCGGCGGCGGCGCCACAAGCGCTGAGCGAGTGCTTTATAACGACTACCTCACCCGCGACGACGAGAAGGCCGTGGATGCGCAGTTGCCTGGCATTCTTTATTCTTCACCCGTGCTGGGAATGCACGACCGCATCAGTTTTGGCGGAGGAGTGACCAGAGACACGCTCGTGCTCGGCGTAAGTCCCCAGTATCAAAATATCCGCAACCTGGTGGTTCCCGTGGGTCGCTTCTTTGACGACAACGATGACGCAGCCCATATCAAGTGCGCCGTGGTCACTGAACAGTTTGCCCGCCAGCGCTTCGGAAGCGATGACGCGGCCGTCGGCCAGAACTTCGAGATCACCGGCATCCCCTTTACCATCATCGGCGTATTCCGCGAGAGCGTAAGCGATTTTGGCGAATCGGAGATCGAAGATCAGACGATTTTGATTCCCTTTTCCGTCGCCCGCTACTTCACCGGAACTGAAAATGTGAACCAGATTTACTTTTCCATGCGCACCATGGACGAAGTGCCCGACGCCGCAAAAGAGATTGTCCGCATTATCCACTCGCGCCACAGGCCCGACTCCGTCTACAAAGCGCAAACATTGAAGGACATACTGGTCATGGCCGACAAAATCACTACGGCTCTGACTGCAATCCTGGTGCTGGTGGCCGCCGTCACCCTGGCGGTGGGCGGCGTGGGCATCATGAACATCATGCTCGCTAACGTGCGCTCCCGCACCCGCGAGATCGGCATCCGCAAGGCGCTCGGCGCCACTTACCGCGAAATCAAGCTCCAGTTTCTGGCCGAGGCGGTCATCATCTCGCTGGTCGGCGGAATTTTCGGCACGATCGTGGGGCTCGCTGTGCCTTTGTCCTGCCGCATGTTCACTGACTTTGAGTTGCCCGTCTCTGGATGGTCAGTCGTCATTGCCCTTGCCGCGGCCACGTCCGTAGGAGTCTTCTTCGGCACCATGCCCGCCACGCGCGCCGCCCAACTTGACCCCGTCGAGGCGCTTAGAGATGAGTGATTCCGAGCTTCCACCGTCCGGCTCCGGCAACGATTCGCAGGCCCCACCCTCCCATGGTCCAAGCCTCACTCTGCTCTATAGCCTGTTCACGGTTGCGCTGCTCGTCGCCATTGGCTTAGCCACGATGATCCTGCTCCCCTTTTATCACCGGCGATAAGAGGATTTACGCTTCGGCCTGTTTTGGCTAGTGGTTTCAATCAATCCCGGTGAGCGCCTGAAATTGCTCCCAGTCGAGCCGTTCCGCGATCAGCACTGGGATCCCGTCCGCAATCGGATAATTCCGTCCGCACCCCGCGCAAACCAGCTTTCCCTCATCCAAACGAAGCTCACCCATGCAAGCCGGGCAGGCCAACTGATCCACTACGAATGTGTCAATCGGGAAATAAGAATTGGAATTAGCAGGCATCATGCCCTACTGAATCGTCGCGTCGGAGTCGGTATCGGCGGCTGCGGCCACCCGATGCGGACGGCTGGCAAACTCCTGCTCGATGCGATCGATGGTGCCTGCCTTGGCAAACTCGTAAGCCACGCGAATCCCGTTGAAGAGAGCGCGGTCATTCGAAGATCCGTGACCGATGATGCACACGCCACGCACCCCCAGCAGCGGTGCTCCACCATATTCTCTATAGTCCAGCCGGCGACGAAAATCATTGAAAGCCCGCCGCGAAAGCAGTGCGCCCACCTGCGCGGTCACCGTCCGGGTAAGCGATTCGCGCAGCACGTCCCGCACAAAACGGCCCACTCCCTCGCTGGTCTTCAGCGCAACGTTGCCCACAAATCCGTCGCAGACAATCACGTCGGCCAGGCCGCTGAAAATATCGCGCCCCTCCACATTGCCGATAAACCGAATCGGCAGCGCCTTGAGCAGAGGAAAAGCTTCTCGGGTCAGATCGTTGCCTTTGGTCTCTTCCTCGCCGATCGAGAGCAACCCCACCCGCGGCGCGTCGATCTTGAGCACCGTCCGGGCATACATTTCGCCCATCACGGCAAACTGCTCCAGATTGTGCGCCTTGCAATCGACATTGGCGCCCACATCCAGCAGCACGCACGGATTCCCCGTCGAGCTTGGCATGGGAGTAGCCAGCGCCGGACGATCCACTCCAGGCAGCGCGCCCAGAACCATCTTGGCCGTGGCCATTGCGGCGCCGGTGTTGCCGGCAGTCACAAATCCTGCTGCCTTGCCCTCGCGCACCAGCTTCAGCCCCACGCGTATGGAGCTGTCTTTCTTGGTGCGCACCGCCTGCACCGCCTTCTCCTCCATGCCAATCCGTTCCGAGGCATGGTGGATAACGATGGGCAAATCTTCGTTTTCAAGATGTTCGTCCAGAAGATCACGCAACTCCGCCTCGGGCCCAATCAAGTGGACCCGCACCGGCAGGGCGCGGCAGGCGAGAATCGCCCCACGAATCTCCGGCTCCGGAGCTTTGTCGGTGCCGACGGCGTCAAGCGCGATGTCGATGAGCATAGGCTCTGGGATTTACTTGGCTGCTTCTTTGATGTCCAGAACAGCGCGGCCCTTGTACGCTCCGCACTTCGGGCAGGCGCGATGGGGCAGCTTCTTCTCGTGGCAGTTGGGGCACTCGGACACTCCCACGGCGGTTAGAAAGTCGTGGCTGCGGCGTAATGCGGTGCGGCGCGTCGAGTGGCGCCTCTTCGGATTTGGCATGACAAAATTCCTTTCGTCCCTCAAGCCCGCTTCTACTCCCGCCGGCTTCAGAGCAGTCCCCAGCACGCAAAGCCCCTTGGCAGCCTTTCGGCTTCGCAGGAGCACCCTCAATTGATCCTGAGGTCTTCTGGGGGAAAATCTCTCAGGACTTGATCCGGCCGCGAAGCCCAGCCAGTGCCTCCCAGCGGGGGTCGCTCGGACCCTCTTCGCAGTTGCACGGCTGACTGTTGCGGTTCTCACCGCAGCGCGGGCAAAGTCCCTTGCAGTCCGGCTTGCACAGCGTCCTCACCGGCAGAGACAAAAGTACCTGCTCCCGCAGCACATCTTCAAGCAACAGACTGTCCTTTTGATAATAACCGATTTCCGTCTCCGGCGCTGTAATCGACCGTTCCGGCGCCTCGGCGTCTGCCCCCGCCGGCCTGAAGATCAGGTCAAATTCGGCGCTCAGCGGAATCTCCACCGGCTCCACGCAGCGCGCGCACGGAACCTCAAAACTCCCCGCAAACTGCCCCCTCAGCCGGATGTCGGCCACAATATCCCTTGGGCCGCGGTGCTCGTGCAGCACTTCTGCCCGCCCGGCCGTGGCCAGCGCACCTTTTTGCTTGGCCTCTTCGCCAAAATCCACCGCTCCCGGAGCCAGTTCCAGGTCAAATTCGATCGGTTCCCGCTCCAGTTCGCTTACCTTGAATTCCATGCTTTGAGCCTAAGACGAAGTCCCCGGGTCGTCAATGCTCTGGCCTGTCCCCGTACCCGAGTGGGGACTCCTCGATCACAGCAGGAGTACCGCGCCCCAGACCATCAAAGCCGCGGCTACAATCCCGGCGATTCGATCGCCCCGAGGCGCAAGTTTCTCCACGCACACTAAAATCGTCAGAAAAGCCATCCATGCCAAATTCATCACGCCCATTGCAAAGCCAGTCAACATCAGCGCCCAGCAACAGCCCAGGCAATAAGCGCCATGGGCCAGGCCAAATCTGAAACCGCTGCGCGGCCCGTTCTCCCAGTGTTCAAGAAAATAGCTGAGCGGGTTCCGGCAGTGCTTGAGGCACTCGCGGCTGAGAGGCGTGAAATACACAATTCCGGCGCCAACCAATACCAGCCCCGCGGCCGAGGAAGGCAGCTTGCCGCTGTGATTCAGAAGCCCGCTTTGTTGCAGCATCATCTGCAGCGTTGCTGCCAGCAGACTGAACCCGAGCCATATAACAAAATAGCCCGCCCCAAATGCCCCAACTTCCCTGAACCTCTGGCGCGGATCGTTGTGTTCGATGAGAGCGGTAAACGCAAACAGCCAATTCAGAGTGGTAGGAGCCATCATCGCTATCGACATCGCCTGCCACATGATGACCGACGATAGAAATGCCCCCAAAGTTATTCGTTGGTCGCAGTGCGGCATCAGCAGCGCGGAATCAAGGCGGCTGGCCGGCTCCAGCATCAGCCACGCCCAGGCGGTCATGGTGACCGCTGCCAGCGAAGCCACCAGTATGGCGCGATGAGCACGGGCGAGTCTTAAAGGTGCATCTGAGGTGAGCATCTACGAAGTTTCGACCCGCCAATCGAAATCGGAATAGAGTCCGTGCGTCTTTGACAAATTCATGCGGATAGTCCCGTCGTCGTACTCAGTCGTTGCCGTGGCCAACACCTGCCTGGGAGCGTGGATCTGGTTAAATACGTTCTCAAACAGTACGGGCTTGGAGCGATCTCTGCCTCGAATCCGCGTGACTACCGATTTCAGCAGGCCCGGAACATTCAATGTCTTCGTGAATTCATCCTCGGCAAATTCAATCGGCAAATAGCGCGTATGCTCCCAGTTGCTCACAAATCGGGCCAAAACTTCCCACGGTCCTCCGGCATGCCCCGTGAGAATCGTCTCCAGCGCGGCGCGCTGCTTCGGACTGGCATCATGATCGATCAGGATAATCTCGGTCCAATTGCCATCAATCATGTGTTGCGGGGCATCGAATACTAGAACGGCCCGCAATCCGGTCAGCGAGACCTCTCCGTACTCTCCCGAATCAATGCGAATCGCCCAATAGCCAAGGCACCGTTCATGCGTGCACAGTTGATCGAAATGAATGTGGCCCGGACAGACCAGTTGGCAACTGCAGCTTTCAAACAACAGCCCCTTCGCCCACCACTCTCGATTGCTCATCCTGGCATCTAGAGTATCCCGAACCGTTTGTTCAGTTCCAACTTCTTTTGAGCTTTGAGAGCACGATTTTTCTTTAAGAGCACCATGAACCGCTCATGCGAGAATTATCCCTAAGGCCCTAACCCATGACCACCCATCCATCCCTAGATTTATCCTCGCTGCGCCTCCGTCCGGCGGCCACCTCCGACGGTCCCCGCCTGATTCCCCTTATCAACTCTGCCTTCTCCGTCGAAACCTTCTTCGATGGCACCCGCACCGACGAAACCCGTCTCGCCGCCATGATGAACAAGGGAACCATTTTTTTGGCCGAAGAGTCTACCGGCCGGCTTCTCGGCTGTGTCTACACTGAAGTACGCGGGGCCCGCGGCTATATCGGCCAGCTCGCCGTGGCCCCTCAACATCAGCGTGCAGGCCTGGGGCGCATCATCATTAAGGCTGCCGAGGATCATCTCCGCCGACAGGGCTGCAAAACCGTGGACATCACCGTCCTCAGTCTCCGCCCCGAACTTCCACCCATTTACCGGAGATTCGGTTACATCGAATCGGGCACTGAAGAGTTCCACCCCTCCGTCCCGCTCAAATCCGGCATCGAATGCCACTGCATCGTGATGTCGAAGCCGCTATGAGCCTCTAGTGCGCAGCCGGACCATGAAGATACCGGCTGGCAAAGTCCAGGAAGGCAGGCCAGTTGGGTGCCGGAGTGTGCCCCCCGGAGTGCTGCCGGAAGGCAAGATCCCCATCCATCAGCGCTGTGCCCATCGGCGGGAATTCGGTCGTCCCCAGGTCCTTCCTGCCCAGCAGCCGATAGACCGGCCCGGCGTCGACTTCCGCCAGAAACATTCCCCTTGCGTCCGCCCACGCGTCTCCACGGGGATCGGCATATCCGTCTCCCACACTGGAGCCTGCTCCAATAAACACCGGCCGTGGTGCGCACAAGGCGATCAATTCGTGGTTATCCACCGGGAAATCACCGGGCGTCAGCGGTCCCGCATATTTCAGAAAGTTACCGTCAAACCAGTGGTAGAAGCCTGCGGAGGCCAGGTTTTCCAACTCCTCGCCAAATATGTGCCTGAAGAGCTTAGCGCCGCCTGCGCCGGAGGAGCTAACGTATGCAATGGCAAAGCGCTGATCGTAGGCCAGTGCCACCAGCGCCGTCTTCCCAAAGCGGGAGTGGCCCGCAAGACCCACCTGTTTGGCATCCACGGCCTTATCGGTCTCAAGGTAGTCCAGCACCTGGCTGGCTCCCCATGCCCACGCACGTAGCGCTCCCCAATCGTCCAGCTTTCGTGGCTGGCCCTTGTTCATCAGTCCGATAATGCCTTCGGTCAGTCCCGCCCCGTCGTCCGCCTGATAGCTCACCGGATTCAAAATCGCAAAGCCCCATCCCCTCGCCAGTACCTGCTGTTGCCATGGGATGCCCGGGCTACCGGCTCGCCACATACTCATCTCTTGCGCCACATTCGCTTGAGCCGCCGAAAACTCCCTGTTGAAGGCCAAATACAAAATCACCGGCACCGGGCCGGCAGCCTTGGCCGGGATGGTCAGGATCAGGTCTATGTTGACCGCAATTGCTGGATATTCCGAGTTGTCCACATGCCCCGTCAACCTCTTGGTCACCACCGGCGCATCGCCTATCGTTTCAGCCTCGGTACTCACCACCTCCCAGTTCACCTTGGGCAGTCCGGCTGGAGCGCGGCCCAGAATCTCGCGGTCAAAGTCCTCCACGATTTCAGGCCGGCGCTTGCCCCACCAGACTCTCGCCGAGGTCACCCGCTTGCCGTTCTTGAGCATCAGCGGGTCGGGCAGGTTGGGGTAAACGTTGGCCTTCGATTCGTCGTAGTTGGCCGAATGCGGCGATTGTGCGTTCGTGTCCACGCCGCGCCGGAGTTCCTTGATTCCCAGCAGATCCATAAACCGCTGGTGATCCTCCTCGGCGGTCAAATGCACCGGAGTCGGCGCGGGCAGGCGCGGAGGCGCAGCCGCGCTGGAAGGCGCCGGTCTGTGCAATCGAGCCGGCACCAGGCCAGGCAAGCGAGAAGAACCAGCCCAATCCACAGGATCCGCAACGCGCCATCGTCCGCAACTCGTACATGGAGACCCTCAATTCCCGATCATCTCCCCGGAGAAGAGACAAAGCGGCCCAAGAATATCAATCCGCTCCAGGAAAGCAAAGGCAAGCGCTCTTCCAAAAGGCCGCGTCCAGGCGGTTCTCCATTCCAGCCGGATGAAAAAGTACTCAAGCCCAGCCGAATTCCGCCGATTAAATCATCGAATCGCCCCAGAAAGGTCTCCCGGCATGTCTGCGATCCGTAACCTTCCCATCTCGCGCAAGTTCACCTCGCATTCGGCATCGTTTGCGGCCTCTGCGTTGTCTTCGGTGTTTACACATTCCTCACCCTCCACAGCATTGCTGTCAAAAGCGCTGATATCAGTGAAAAACATGTCCCATCGTTGATTTACATCGGCGACGTTCGTATGGTCTCAATGTTGAGCGCCGGGAAGACCTCGAGCTGATGCTCTGCCAGACTCCGGCATGCACAGCGGACCATACTGCCAAGCGCCAGAAGGCCATCGCCGAATATCAGGATGCATTGAAAGCGATGGCGCCTCTTATCATTCCTCAGGAACTCGATCAATACCATTGTTTCTCGCTGCCCTCAAGAAGTATCAGGATGTGAGCGATCGCGGCATCGATCTTTTGACCTCCGGCAAGGCTGGAGATGCATTGGACCTGCTCTCGTCAGATGCCATGATGGCGTCGCTGAATGATGCTCTGTCGGCATCCGACGCCGGATTTCAAATTCACGCGAAAATCGGCATGGAAGAGTCCCAGTCAGTCACCAGTGCCAGCTATCGGGCCATCTGGATCGGCACCGGGAATCACCCTCCTGATCGTCCTGCTCTGCGCACTCACGGGCGTGCTCCTTACCAGGGAAATTGCGCCAAGGATCAACAGGCTGAAGAACGCCGTTCAAGCCATGGCTGAAAAGGACCTGACCGCAAGCATCAGGGTATCGGGAACCGATGAGATCGGCCGCCTGGGCGATGCATTCAACACTAGCGTCACTTCCATACGGGCCGTTCTGCGATCGGTGGCCAATGGCGCCGATACGCTATCCGCCGCCACCACCGAGATCAGCGCCCGTTCGGTCCAGAGCGCCGGCAACGCCCAGACCCAGTCCAGCAAAACCAACCAGATTGCCGCTGCGGCACAGGAGATGACCGCCACCATCGGCGAAATCAGCCACAACGCCGAGAGCGCCGCTGCCGCCAGCCGCGT
>CAVZYE010000010.1:0-210401 GCA_963779385.1 uncultured Acidobacteriaceae bacterium
GATCTATGTATTGCTGGGAGATCGCCAGGATCGACAAACTGCTGCACATCGATCACGTTTTTCGTCCCAATGCGCAGCCTGGCAATCTCGTCCGGCTCGACGATCAGGTACTGCCCCTTGGTGTATTCGTAGCCTTTGACATCTTCGAGTTCCCAACTGGCTGATTGTTGTCGTTCACATTCATGTGGTGGATTCTGTCCGCCGGTCCAGCGATCGATCTGACGGAAATGTGACGCCACTCAGAGAGTTCGTAGCTGGGTAAAGCTGAATGCCGAAGGAAACGAGCGAGATTTTGAATTGCCCTGACCAATAAGGACGGCCGGCCATCGGTACCTCCACGCGCGGGTACACAAATCCCCGCGGGCACTTGGTTCAGATGCGCCGCCGATGTTAAAGGTTTCAGCCAAGGCGAGCCGAGTGGTCGAGCGGCAACCGGCCGTCACTGCTTTTTGAAATACTGCACTTCACGCTCGTGTTGTTTTGCTTGTTCGAGGGTCGCGAAGGTTCCAAGGTTGCGACGCTTGCCGGTTTCTGCGTTCTTTTTCCTCGAATACAGCCGAAATTGTCCGGATTTGAGTTTACGAATCATACGCGAATGTAGATGCGCGCCTTGCCGGCAAGGTTGCACGTTCGCCTGACCAGGCGTTTTGTACGATGCCAAATCGAACGGGGCGCCACCCTGGCCGTTTTCGGTCTCCACCATAAGTGATGCGGCTGCTTCACAGGTCATCGCATCGTACTAACAAACCTCACCGGTGCAATCTGCGAATAATTGCACCGGTGAGCGAGTTTAGTTACAAGAGAACAGTTGGGCAATGCCGGTCTAGATATGAGTTATAGTCTGGTCTCGGAATAATGGAAGTGTGTGAGCCAGCCGTTTATGCGCATGCGTAACTTTCCAGTGCCGCGCGGTTGGGAATGGTGAGCGTGGAATCCGTTGAAGTTGACCAAGTGACGAGTTTTGAAGATGCTGAAGGTGCGGGTTACGGTTTCGCGCGAGGCGCCGATGAATTCACCGATCTCCTCGTGGGTAAAGGTAAAGTGGAAGCGCAGACCGGACTCGGTCACTTGCCCGCTGCGCCCTAAATCGAGGAGCAGGCGCGCAAGCTTTTCAGGCGCTGAAGAAGATAGCGCCACATTGCGCAACTGCTCACAGATCATTCCATAGTGGTGACTCAGTTCCATGGTCACGGCCTGGTAAAAGTCGGGATTGTGGCTGAGGAAGTTGAGGAATTCGCGCCGCGGAATAAAGGCAAGGTTTGCTGGGTAAAGCGTCTCCGCGGTCATCTCGCATGGGCTGCCGGCGAGTGCCGATGCGAGTCCGATGATTTCGCCCTTTTTTGCGATGCGAAGGATCAGGCGCCGTCCGTCACTGGAGTTGACTGAAAGTTTCACTTCACCAGAGAGGACGAGAAAAACTCCCTGAGAAGAATCCTGTTCCGATAACAGAACATAGTTGGCCGGATAGGAGGATACATGCTGGAGCGACTCCAGTTCGCGCACTGCTTCGGGCGACAACTTGTTGAAGTGTTCGCCGGCAAGATAAGTTTGGCGTGCACTATCAGCAGTTTCGTTGAACATGGTCTTCATTTCCGGCCTCCTGGTTGATTACTGAGTTTGATTCTCACCGGAAATTTCCCGGGCTAGGTGTTGGGTCCATGGCGTGCGGGCGATCACTTGGCAACGAGTATGGAAGCAAATCTCCTTGAGCACCCGCGTACCTTCATCATCCGCATACATCACATTGCAGATATCGATTCGTAGCTTTCCCTGGGCTAATTGCGCGGCCTTCTTGTCCCAGATGCGGCGGAGTTCTGCCGCCCAGGGTCCCGCGACTCGGCCTTCCAGCGTAAGCAGCGTCTCATCTCCGTTTTCTTGAATTGTGATCCGCACTGTACGCCGCCTTTCTGTGCTACGCACTTACTTATTGCAAGCCACGTGCCAAAGTAAGGGCTGCATTGCGGATTTCACACAGAGGCTGAAACGAAAGTAGTTAAGCGAATTGCCAAGAGGCTGGTGGGAGAGGGCGAGTCAGCAAGTGACGAAGTGACGATGACGAAATCTCGTCACCGGGACTACATATAGTCACTTCGCTCGATGCCGAGCTTCTTCATTTTCGAGTTTAATGTCGTGCGTTTCAGGCCCAGCCGCGCCGCCGCGCCGTCCGGGCCGCCGATCTGGCCCTTGGTCTCGCGCAGCACGCGCAAAATGTGTTCGCGCTCGGCGGCATGGAGAGTGGGACTCTCTTCCTGCTCGGGCTCCTGGTCTGCACGCATTTCCAGCTCGGCCAGCGGAACATAGAGCACTGGCCCGCGGGTCAGAATCACGGCGCGCTCAAGAAAGTTCTCCAGCTCGCGAATATTTCCCGGCCAGGGCCAGCGAATCAGCGCCTGCATGGTCTCGTCGGGGATGGTCTCGATGATTTTGCCCATGCGCCGGCTGTGAGTGCTCACAAAATGACGCACCAGTACGGGAATATCGCCGGCGCGTTCGCGCAGCGGCGGAGCGAAGATCGGAAAGACTTTCAGCCGGTAAAAAAGGTCGCTGCGGAATTGCTTCTCGGCAACCATCTGCGCCAGGTCGCGATTGGTGGCCGCAATCAGGCGAACGTTCACGGGAATCGGCCGGTTGCCGCCCAGGCGCTCGATCTCGCGCTCCTGCAAGGCGCGCAGCAGCTTGGGCTGCAGGTCGAGCGGCAGCTCGCCCACTTCATCCAGAAAAAGCGTGCCCTCGTGGGCCAGTTCCAGCCGGCCCATCTTGCGCGCGATGGCGCCGGTAAACGCGCCCTTCTCGTGGCCGAACAGCTCGCTCTCCAGCAGCCCCGCGGGAATGGCCGCGCAGTTGAGCTTGATGAAGGTGCGCTCGCTGCGCGGGCTCAGCCGGTGAATGGCGCGCGCCAGCAGTTCCTTGCCCGTTCCCGTCTCGCCCTGGATCAGCACCGTTGCATCGGTGGGCGCGACGGTCTCAATCTCTTTGAGCACCTGGCGCAGCCCGGCGCTTTCGCCCACAATATCCTCAAAGCGATTTTCGAGATTGATTTCCTCTTCGAGGTACTGCTTTTCCTGGCGCAGCTGGTCGCGCAGTTCGGCAATGCGGCTGAACGCCATGGCGTTATCGACGGCCATGGCCACCTGGGCCGCGATCTGAACCAGAATCTCCGCTTCGTGCTGGGTGAAGCCGCATTCAATCTTGCTGGCCACGGCGAGAGTTCCAATCGCTTCGCCGCGATGAATGAGCGGAACCCAGCAGCCGGACTGCATTCCCATCCAGGAAAGGGTGCGCATGGTCTCCGGGGCATCTGAATCTTCCTGCACGTGCTCCAGCAGCACCGGCTCCCGGGTGCGGAATGCGACTCCTGAGACGAGTACTGTCCAGTGGGAGGCGCAGCTCGCCGCGGAAAAGATCTGCGTCGTGCGGTCCCAGAAACTGCAGCCACAAGATCTCCGGTCGCCGGATCATAGAGCGCTAGGGTCGGCTGAATCGTGCGGAATCACCTCGCGCAGCGCTTGCCGAGATGGCTTCCAGCAGCTTGCGCACGTCCATATTGGCCAAGCAGCGCGCTGCTCAACTGCAGCATCACCGCTTCTTCGGCGCGCTTGCGGTCGGTAAAGTCGCGCGTCACCTTGGCGTAGCCGGTGATTGTCCCGGTATCGTCGCGAATGGCGGTCAGCATGACGTTGGCCCAGAAGCGCGAGCCGTCTTTGCGCACCCGCCAGCCCTCTTCCTCCACGCGCCCGCGCGTCGCAGCCAGGCGCAGCAGCTCCGCCGGCCGGCCGCGGTCGATATCCTCCTGCGTAAAGAAGCGCGAGAAGTGCAGTCCCAGAATCTCATCGGCCGTGTAGCCCTTGATGCGCTCCGCGCCTGGGTTCCAGGTCATCACGCATCCGTCGCGGTCGAGCAGATAAATGGCGTAGTCGCGCACGCTTTCGACAATCGAGCGCAAGCTGCAGGTCGCTGCGGCGCAGGGCCTCCTGCGCGTCGCGCTGCTCCGTCACATCGCGGACAAAGCTCAGCACCACCGTGCCGCGTGGCGTCTGCATCGGCTTGAGCATGATGTCACCGGGAACTCGGTGCCATCCTTGCGCAGCCCGAACAGGTTCATGGCCGCGCCCATCTGGCGTGTCCGGGGATGCGCATTGTAGTTTTCGCGATGGCTGGGATGGCGTCCGCGGAAGCGCGCGGGAACCAGATTCTCAATGGGCATGCCCGAAGAACTCTGCCTGGCGTGTGACCAAACAGCTCCGCCGCGCGCGGGTTCGCGCCACGGATCACCCCCTGGGCATCCGTGACAAAGATTGCGTCTGGAGAGACATCGAAGAGGTTCTCCAACGCGGAATGAGCGAACTCGGCCCGATCGTGCTCAGCCATAGCCGCTTCGTCCATCTCGGGGGAATCGGACGGGCGCATGCATAGCTCCAGCGTATGCGATAAACATACACGTCACAGTGAACCCAGCGCAAATGGGAAACCGGGAGCTTCACTTGCTAAAACCGGACTTGACCGCTTTTCTCCACGGATGGCAGGAAAGGCCCGAATATCAGCGAGTTCTACTTTGTATCGCGCACGCAGCGGAAGCCTACTCCGCCGGAGCGGTCGTAACCCGGCGCCATCAGCAGCAGCTTGCTGTGCTCATCGTTGCGAAACGTATTGGGAAAGTACCAGATGGATCCCTGCGGCTGGTAGTACTCGCCGCCGCGCAAAATCGCCCGCGCGCGTATGCTCGTCGGTAAACTCGTCGGTCCACTGCCAGACGTTGCCCACCATATCCATCACGCCGTAAGGGCTTGCTCCCGCGGGATGAGCGTCCACGGGGTCGGGGCCGGTCATGGTGCGGCCTGTGACGGGAGTGGGAACATTGGCAGCCTGCCACTGATTTCCCCAGGGATAGATGCGGCCATCCGTGCCCTGCGCCGCCAGTTGCCACTCCCACTCGTGCGGCAGCCGCTTGCCCGCCCACTTTGCGTAAGCCCGCGCATCTTCCAGCGAGACCCAGGTCACGGGCCGGTTCTCCCAGCCCTTCGGAAAGCTGCCGTTCTTCCAGTCGCGCAGAAAGTTGATCGCGTCTCTGGGCGCGTAGTGGGTTGCATCCAGAAACTCCTTGAACTGCGCGTTGGTCACGGGAAATTTGTCGATGAAGAACGGAGCTACCTGCATCTCCTTCTCATGGAAGCGGCGCGGCGAATCCTCCCACGGATACTGCACATCGACGCCGGGATTTGCGCCGCCCTCAATCTCCGTGCCTCTGACCTTGAAGACGAACGTGCCGCCGGGAATCTTCACCATGCCGGCCGGTGCCTCGGCTGCTGGCTGTGGTTGGCGGAATTTCAACGATACTTTGCGGCAGGATCGCTGATTCATGCGAGAAAGATGCGAGCGGATCTTTGGTCATTGCGGCCATGCGCTGCATCAGCGCCTTGATGGCTTCGCTGGGCTCGCCGCGGCGTGGCCAGAATCGCGCCGTACCCATTGGCTTCAAGATCGAAGCTCAGCACGGCGCTTTGCCCGCTGGTCTCCGGCTTCAACTCCGTTCCGTGATAGAGATCGAAGTAGCGCAATCCCGGCGTGAACGGAACGCTCATCTGCGGCCCGGCAATGTTGTAGCTGTTGCGATTGACGATGGTCCATACCGTCTCGCTGCCCAGCGGCCAGCGGCTGGCGTAGACGCCGTAGTTATCCATGGGATAGAGCGGCTCCCAATCGGGACTGATCAGGAAAGGCGCGACACCGTGCTCGATCGCGGCTACGCGCCGCGTGGCTTCGGCGTCGCGCGGGTTGATGCCGTTCCAGATGCCCCAGATGTTCTCCCAGCTCTCGAAGCCTTCGCCATTGAAGAATGCGTATTGCAGGTTGCTGGTGTGGTCCTTGTTCCAGCGGTCGCAGACGTTGACCATGTGGCGGGTCTCCAGCCACTTGTACTTGTCCACCATGGGAATAAACGGATAGCTGTAATAGCCCCAGCCCATCAGGTTCCAGCTCACGTCCTCGTAGTTGGGGCCGCCCTCGGGCTCAAAGACCAGCGGATGGCCGATCTTTTCAGCGGCCACCGGGAATGCCGGCGGAACGCCGTCCTGCGTGTCTCCGTTGATGCCGTCGGCATCGATCAGCTTCATGCGCTCGGCAATGGCATCGGCCAGGGCTGGTCCGGCTTGCGCGTTCCCTGGTCCCACATCATCATGGGGAAGAGCACGCGCACGCCGCGCCGGTGGAAGTCGGCGACCATCTGGCGCACGCCTTCGAGGCCGCCGGGCATGGAGGCGACCATATCCAATTGGTTGCGGTCGTCGATGCCCATATTCGGATAGGTGGACCACACCAGCACCGAGTCGATGCCGCCGTAGCGCTTCTCCAGATCGTCGAGATAGCGGTCCACGGTATAGCGCCCGGCCACTGGGTCATAAAAGTAGCGATCCTGCACCATCATCTGCGGCTGGATATAGCTGGTCTGGGCCCAGCGAGTCGCAGACTGCTCGTAGCGCGCCGGATCGTAGCCGGAGCGAATGCGGACCTCCATCCTCCAGTGCTGAAGGTCGCGGAGCCAGCTTTCATGCACGTCCGTGGAGCAGGGAGCCTGGCGCGAGCCATCCCAGGCAACGTGCAGGTTCATGCAATCTGGCGCAGGAATCAGCTCATCCTTGGGCTTATACTGCGTGTCCTGCGCTGCCGCTGTGAGGGCAAACGCCCCCGCCAGAATTCCGAAAATGATTGCGCGAAGTACTCGGTCCATGTTTTCCCCAATCAAATTTGTTAGGCCTGACGGCGAAGAGAGTTATGGGTGTATGGCCAGAAACTCAGCAACTTCATTTCTGCTCGGCATGGAGGCCTGCGCGCCCTTCCGCGTAACAGAGATGGCCGCAGCCGCCGAGGCAAACCGCGCCGCCGCCCATGGGTCCTTGCCTTCCAGCAGCGCAACTGCAAATGCCCCGTTGAAGCAGTCTCCCGCGCCCACGGTATCGATGGCCTGAACTGTAAATGGCCGCACCCAGTCAGCCTTGCCGCCCGCAATCGGCCAGATAAGCCCCGTCGCCGCCTCGTTTCAGAGCCACACTGCGCACTCCTCTGCCGATCAACTGTTTCGCCGCGTCTTCCGGCTTCGATTCGCTGCCAAGATAGAAAGTCGCCTCGGTCTCGTTGGGAGTGCACCATGCCACCTGTCGCCAGATCTCGCCCGGCACCGGTGCGGCTGGAGCGGGATCGAGCATCACTGGAACGCCAGCATCCTCGCACAGATCGAGTACGCGTCTCACGGTTGGAATGGGCAACTCTAGCTGGCACAGCACCATCCCGCCGAACAAATCAGCTCGGCGTGGCTATCAACATATGCCGGATCAACCTTGCCATTTGCGCCTGGAACCACCACAATGCTGTTTTCGCCATTCTCAGCTACCAGGATTGTCGCCACGCCGGAGGGCCCGTCTACCCGCTTGACGGCCGCCGTCCCAACGCCCGCGCTGTTGAGATTGTCGAGCAATGCCGAGCCGAAGACGTCTTCGCCCACCGCGCCCACCATCTGCACCGGATAGCCCAGCCGCGCCACCGCAACGGCCTGGTTCGCGCCCTTGCCGCCGGGAGTGGTATCGAAACCTGTGCCGATGAGCGACTGTCCGGGGCGCGGAATCTCGCTTGCGCGCGCCACCAGGTCCATATTGATGCTGCCGACAACGACGATGGGCTTTTGCATGGTGTTCACGCCCTTAATTAAACCGGGGCAGCGGAGCCAGCGCAACCGCACCGAGCCCCAGTGCGAAGAAGATGAACATAAAAAGCAACAGGATTTTGGCTGAGCGGGGAGCGGTGGCAAACTCGCGCCACACAAAAACTCCCCAGCAAGCGGAGATCATGGTCGCGCCCTGCCCGATGGAGTAAGAAACAGCCGGTCCCACCAGGTGAGCGCCCGAGGCCACAAAGTTGGCCACTGCGCCCGTGCACCAGATCGCCCCACCCAGCAAACCCGCAATGTGCCAGCTCATCGGCGCGCTCCGGTAGCCGGCTCCGTCCACGGGTGGCTTGCCGTCCAGCGGCTTGGCCATCAGCAGCAAGATTGGCGGGCACGGTGGAGAGCAGCACGCCGACGGCGAAGAAGAACGCAACCGCGTAGGGGCCGGGAGCAGGTTTTCCGGGCACGCCGCCTAAAGCTCGCGCAACCAGCGGATAGAAGGTGCCCATCAGCACGCCGGCTACCAGGCTCAAGACGATGCCCCGCGTCGTCGCTGCCTTTGCCGAGCTCTCGCGTTTGCGATAGGCCGCCGCATCCAGAACAATGGCCACCGCAACCAGCGCAACCCCGCCAAAGAGCAGCAGGGGATTGCCGGCCGGCCTGACCAGGTAGCTTGAAACCGCGCCCACCACCAGCGCCAGCCCGATCCCTACCGGGAAGGCCACCGCCAATCCGGCTACTTCAATCGCCGCCACCAGCAACAGATTGGCGATGTTGAAGATCACGCCGCCGCAGACGGCAAAGAGAATCGAGGCAAGCGGAGTCTGTGCCGCGTCGCTCAGGAACGGCAACCCCGCGTGGCCCATGCTGCCCGCGGTCAATCCCCACAGAATGGCGCCCGCTGCCAGCCCAATGGCGTAGTCCCAATAAAAAAGTTGAAAGCGATAGCCCGGGCACAGCTTGAGCGTGTTGGCCCACGATCCCCAGCACAGCATGGTCAGGATCATGAGAAAAAGCGCGGCCTGATACGTTTCGGGAAGAACCATCTTACTTGCCCCCGTTCACTTGCCCTTGCGCGGCAAACACCAAACCATAATTCGTCAGCCTATGGGTGCGCAAATGCGGCGTCGGCGTGCCTGTCGATCGCCAATCGTCAGCGTGGTATATTACGGCCATATGTCTGTGCGTAAAGAGAAGAGCGAGCCGTTTAAACAAAATTTAGAAGGTATTCTTTGTGGGGCAGCATGGGGCGATTTTGAAGCCGATGCCTGGGATCCTTCACCGCTCGGCGGAGACCGTGCCCCGTGACGATCAAGAGCATACTCGCTTCATCGTTCCAGACATTGAAGATCAATCCACTTCTGCTGGAACTTCAGCGGCGATGTATCGCGGGTGGATATATACGCGCCATTAACTATCATGGTGTTTCTGCGGAAACCGCGGGCAATTTCGAACGGCAGTTGTCCTATTATTCCGCGCGATTCAGTTCAGTTTCTTTGGCTGACCTGGATCGGTTTTTCCAGCTTAAACGCTGGGATAAGAAGTACCCCGGACTCATTATCTCTTTCGATGACGGCTTGTCTTCCAACTACTCCGTTGCGGCTCCGCTCCTTGATAAATACGGATTCAATGGCTGGTTTTTCATCCCCATCGATTTTGTCGCCACCCCACCTTCAGAGCAAATGCGTTTTGCGTGCAATCATCAGATATTGCCGGATAGCACTTCGTCCAAAGCTGAGCGGGTAGCAATGTCGTGGGATGAACTGCGCGATCTTGACAGGCGGCGACACGTCATTGGCTGCCATACGCGCAGCCATCTGCGAATGGTACCTGAGCTGCCGGAATCCGTTCTCGATCATGAGATCTGCACGGGCAAAGCGGTGCTCGAAGAGGAGCTTGGTCATGTTTGCGATTGTTATGCCTGGGTGGGTGGCGAAGAATGGAGTTATACCTACGATGCAGCGCGGATGATTCGCAAGGCCGGATATAAGTATTCATTTACTACCAATGCTTTGCCCATCACGCGCAAGAACGATCCGCATCAACTAGGACGAAACAATGTGGAGTCGGATTGGCCGCTCTCGATGGCCTCGTTTGAACTCAGCGGCTTTCAGGATCTGCGCTATACGCCAAAGCGGCGAAGGGTAGCTCGCATCATCCAGACGACATAGATACACCGTTGAATAGCATCCTGGCAGTTTACTGCCGCGCAGCTTTCACCGCTTCAGTCAACGCGGGAACCACTTCAAACAGATCGCCCGACGATGCCGTAGTCGGCGACCTCGAAGATGGGCGCGTCAGGGTCTTTGTTGATGGCAACTACGCACTGCGAGCCTTTCATGCCCACCAGGTGCTGGATCGCTCCGGAGATGCCGACGGCGAGGTAGAGTTTGGGCGCGACGGTCTGTCCGGAGCTGCCCACCTGGCGCTCCATGGGCAGCCAGCCGTTGTCGCAGATGGGCCGCGAGGCGGCCAGTTCCGCGCCCAGCGCCGTGGCCAGTTCCTGGACGAGCGGGAATGTTCTCCGCCTCCTTGATGCCGCGGCCCACGCTGACGATCAGTTGCGCCGAGCCCAGGTCGACGGTCTGCGACCCAGCCGCGGAAGGGCTCGCCGGGCTTGGTGCGAATCTGATTGGCTTCGATCGTGGGCGTGAAAGGTGATGATCTCGGCAGGATTTGCGGCCTTCTCTGAATTTCGGCGCGAAAGGCGCCCGCCTGCACGGAGATAAAGCAGGGTCCGTCGCCGGTGTGGCGATAGTTGCCGTTCAGCCGGCCTTGCATAAGTTGGCGCGTAAAGACCGGCCCGTCGCCGATGGCGACTACGTCGCTGATGAGCACCTGGCCGAGGCGTGCAGCCAGCGCCGGGGCAATAGTCGCGAACCTGATAGGTGTGCGGAAAAACCACGTACGCGGGTGATTCCGACTGAATAAGTTGCTGAAGAGCCAGGGTAAATCCGTCGGCAGTGTAGTGAGCGAGCAGCGGGTGCTCCACGCGCACCACTTTGCCGAGAGGCTGGGCCGCGATTTCGGCAGCAAGAGATTCGGTTTGCGCGCCGACGATGGCCGCGCATACGGGCAGACCCAGTTGCGACGCCCAGCCGCTGCCCGGCGGCGAGGGCTTCCCAACTGATGCGGCTTATCTGTCCGCCCCGCTCCTCCAGTAACACCAGAACGCCGCTCATAGGACGCGCACCTCGAACTTCAGTTTTTCCACCAGCGCCGCCGCGGCTTCCTTCGCCGTGCCGGGGAGAATCTGCGTGGATTTTTGTTTCTGCGGCAGCGTGATCTGCTCCAGCACCACCACCGGCGCTGCATCGCCGTCAAGTTCGGCTGCGGCCAGCTCGTCGCACTTCTTTGGTTTTGGCGCGCTTGATGCCCATCAGCGTGGCGTAGCGCAGCTTGTTGCCGCCGGATTGGATGGTGAGCACCGCGGGCGTGGGCAGCTCGATGGTCTGGAACCAGCCCTCTTCAAGCTCGCGCTTCACCTTGAGGCCGGTGTCGGTCTTTTCCACGTGCAGGATGAGCGTGGCGTGGGGCAGGCCGAGCAGTTCGGCCACGATCACGCCGGTCTGGCCCAGGCCCAGGTCTTCCGACTGCAGGCCGGTGAGAACGAGGTCGGGATTCTCCGGTTTGATGGCGGCGGCCAGCAGGCGCGCCACGCCCAGGGCATCGCGCGCGCCGAGATCGTCGCAGACGATGTGGATGGCGCGGTCTGCGCCCTTGGCCAGGGCTTCGCGAATGGTTGATCCGACGCGCTCCGGGCCGGCGCTGAGGACGATCACTTCGCCGCCGCGTGCTTTTCCTTGAGCTGCAGCGCCTCTTCGAGGGCATAGGCGTCGGACTCGTTCATTGCGTACTGCAGGTCGGATTCTTCGATCCATTTGCCGGCGGAGTCGATGCGGACGTGCGCATCGCGTTCCGGAACTTGTTTGATGGCGACGATGATCTTCATGACTGAAAACCTTCGTTGATCTTAGTTCGCGCTGCTGCTCGTCTCATGCTTGCGGCAATCCCCGCGCGGCCAACTGGGCGATATCGAGCAGTTGCGGCGCGTCTTCGCCGGTGGCAGCCAGCGCATCGCGGAACATGGTATTGCAGAAGGGGCAGGCGGCGGCGATGGTCTGCGCGCCGGTGGCGACCAGCTCCTGCGGCGCGGTTGTGGCTGACGCGCTCGCCGGTTTCTTCGCCGAGAAAGGCCAGGCCGCCGCCGGCTCCGCAGCAGAAGCTGCGCTCGTGGTTGCGCGGGGCTTCGACCAGATCGCCGGCCAGCGCCGCGACGGTGCGCGGCTCGTCGTAGACGTTGCGATAGCGGCCCAGGTAGCAGGGATCGTGGAAGACGATCTTTCCTTCGTTGTTCTGTTTGCGGCAGCTTGTCGGCGATAGCGCGCCAGGAATTCGCTGTGGTGCTCGATCTCAGGCGGCGTGCCGTATTCCTTCCAGTCTTCCTGGATGGTGCGGACGCAGTGCGGGCAGATGGAGACGATCTTCTTCACCTTGTTCTGCGCCAGGGCTTCAAGGTTGGCTTCGGCCAGTTGCTGGAAGAGCGAGATCGTTGCCCAGGCGGCGGACCGGGTCGCCGGTGCATTTTTCCTTGCGCAGCACGCCGTAGCTGGTGCCCAGGTAGTTCATCACGCGGGCGAAGGCGGCGACGATCTCGCGGCCCTTGGGGTCGTAGCCGCCCATGCAGCCGAGCCACAGGCAGTACTCCTGCGTGCCGTCGAAGATGGGCAGCGCTTGTCTTCTCGATGAACTTGTCGCGCTCGGCGGGGCTGAAGCCCAGCGCGTTGCTGCCGCGTTCCAGGGCGAGGAAGAGCTTGGAGCCGTGGTCGTCTTCCCATGCGCCGGTGTTGACCGCGCCGCGGCGCAGGCCGACGAGGATGGGCAGGTGCTCGATGCCGACCGGGCACTGGAACTCGCAGGCGCCGCAGGTGGTGCACTGGAAGACGGCTTCCTGCGAGTTGTACTTGCCGAGCAGCGGCTCGTCCGAAGCGGGGCCGAGGTCGTTGAGATAGGCGCGCACGCCGAGGACGATTTCTTTGGGGTTGAGCAGCTTGCCGGTGTTGGCGGCGGGGCAGTGCTCGGTGCAGCGGCCGCACTCGACGCAGGAGTAGGCCTGCAGGCTGACGAGCTGCGTGAGGTCGGTGCCGGCGACGAGGCCGAAGTCTTCATCGCCGGCGAGCGGCGGAATCTGCGCTGAAGCCGCCGCGCGAGAGAAAGACGGTGAGCCGGGCTGAGCACCAGGTGCAGATGCTTGGTGTGCGGGATGAGCGGCAGAAAGATCAGCAGCGCCAGCGTGTGCATCCACCAGAGGACGCGGGCGGCGGGGCTGGCGTCGGCGACAAAGAACGCGGCCAGATAGGTGACCATCAGCACGAAGATCAGCAGCGCAATGACGCCGGATTCCCAGGAGAGCTTTGCGCCCAGCCATCTGGGGCGGACGAGAAACCGGCGGACGAAGAGGCCGAGAATGCCGGCGGCGCAGGCCACGGCGAAGGCGCGGCAAAGTAGAAATAGAAGCGGCCGATGCCGCCAGCGGGATCGAGGAAGCCGAAGTCCGAAGCCGATGGCGCAATGGTTGAGCGTAACCAGGGCAAAGGCGCAGAAACCCCAGAAGACGAAGGCATGCGCCAGGCCGGGCAGCGGGCGCTCGCGAATGACTTTGGCCTGGAAGAGCACTTCCCAGACAAAATCCCAAACGCGCTTGCCGATGGGAAAGAGGTGAAAGCGGGGTCTTTCTTTGATTCGAGGATTTTGTTGAGGATGGTGCCGAAGCGGCGCCAGAAACCCACTGCCGAGGCCGCAGCCAGCCCAGCAAAGAGCAACTTCTCCGCAAGGGAGAAGTGCTGAGGCTCAGCCAAGGTTGGGAAAAGAACCGTCATAGGCGGACTGAGACAGTCTACACGGCAACAATACAGGATTGGTCGCGCATCTGTCCTCTGTATTTCCGGCTCAATTGGACACATATCTTCGATCCCGACGCCTGCCAGCCAGTCCTCGTTCCCGTTGTAAACTGTGTATAGAAACTGAACGACAGAGGTGATTTCATTGGCAAGGTATCTTGTTACCGGAGCGGCGGGTTTTATTGGCCGCTCGATAGCCGCTGCATTGCTTGCACGCGGTGAATCCGTTCGCGGCATTGACAACTTTATCGCCGGCAAGCGCTCTAACCTGGTCGGCCTTGAGGCCATGGATTTTATTGAGGGAGATCTGGCCGATCCTGCAGCCTGCGCCCAGGCCTGCGCGGGCGTTGAGTTCGTCTTTCACGAGGCGGCGCTGGCCTCGGTTCCACTTTCCGTAGATAATCCAGTGGCCACCAACGTGAATTGCGTAGACGCCACACTCAACGTGCTGGTTGCAGCCCGCGCCGCTGGAGTCCGCCGCGTGGTCTATGCCGGCTCCTCAGCCGCTTACGGCGATGCGCCCACACTGCCCAAGCTCGAGTCGATGCTCCCCGATCCTATCTCGCCTTATGCGGTAGCCAAGCTGGCCGGCGAGCATTACCTGCGCTGCTTCACCCGCGTTTACGGCCTTGAAACCGTGGTTCTGCGCTACTTCAACGTCTTCGGTCCCTACCAGGACCCCACCTCGCACTATTCCGGCGTGCTGGCCATTTTCTGCCGCCGCATGCTCTCCGGCGAGCCGATCACCATCTACGGCGATGGCGAGCAGAGCCGCGACTTTACTTATATCGATAACGTAGTCAATGCCAACCTGCTGGCCGCCGCTGCCTCTGCGGAAAAGGTCTCCGGGCGCATGATGAATCTGGCCACAGGCACGCGCATCACGCTGAATGAAATCTTCAAGATTCTCTGCGAGTTGACCGGCTACAGCGGCCAGCCGGCCTACGCTCCCACGCGAGCCGGTGATATTCGCGACTCGCTGGCAGATATTACGCTGGCCCAGGAACTGCTCGGCTACAAACCAACGGTCGATTTCCGCGAGGGACTGCGCCGCACCGTAGACTGGTACCGTGCCGGGGAGTAGCAATCTTGCACTTGCGCCTCAGAAAGCCGCAGCCCGTCGAATAGCCTTGATGGACTGCGGTGATTTTGTAGCCCGATCCCTGTTTTTTCGGAGTTTAACGATGAATCCCAATCGCCAATTCCTCGGACCCCGAGGTTTCTCCATTGCCTTGAGCTTGCTTTTACTTGCCGGAACGGCTCCAGCGCAAACCGTCGTGCGCTCATTCGATGGCGACAAGGGCCCCGGTCTGGCTACCTGCCAGACCGGAGTGAGCCATTGCGGACTGGCGGAGATGGATGTGGCCACCAGCGGCAAACAGGTCGTGCAGGTCACCTGGCAAAACGTTCGCGTCTACAACAAAAAAGGCCGTCTGCTCCAATCCACTCCCATGACCGAATTCATCCGCAGCGCGGGCCTGAACCCAGTCAGCAGCAGCAAACGTGCACCTGACGCATCCGTCGACCCAGGGCCGATCGAGCCGCATATCGTCTTCGACGAATTCATCCATCGTTGGATCGTCACAGTTACAGGCCAGAACGAATCCCTGATGGTCAGCGCGTCTCCCGACCCTAGTGGCAAGTGGAGCGGAATCTATCCCTCCTGTTTACAGGGCGGCCCATGCCTTAACATCGACGCGGCCGCTCACCTCGGCTACGACAAAAATGGGGTTTACCTCTGCGCGGTCCATATAGGAGACGAAAATCCTCACACACTAAAAGGAATCAGCTACGACTGCTTCGCAATCCCATCACCCGAGGCTCAGGCAATCGGTCAAGGAGAGACGCCCCAGCACGTCAATCGCGGCCATAATATGCCGCTCGACGACATGCCAGCGATTGACCACAATCGATCCAAAGCGGCGGACGCACCGGCATTCTTTGCGGGCAAAAGCTGCGACCGGGTGGTCATGGGCGGCTGCCAAAACTCGTATAACTTTCCTTTCCATTGGCTCGTGGATACCTTTACCTGGAACGGGCCCACCGGCAAATACAACGCCAATGGCGAGCAGGAGATCAAAACCGGCATTGGCTCCACTGAAGACAAGTGGCTCTACAGCAAGCCCTGCTGCGCCCCGACGGGCGGAATTCCGCAGGCCGGTGATAGCGTAAACACGCTCAGAATCACCGAGAGCCATCGTCTAACCAACCTGGTTCAATTCGGCTCTCACCTTTACACCGTTCTCCCATCGGGCCCTTGCACCAAAGATTGCGGGCCGCAAGGCTCTGACGCCAACAACGTAGCGTTCTGGGTCGAGCTGGATTGTTCGAATCCCGCGGCGTGCGCAGTAAGCCAGACGGCCAAGATCTCGGGTGCGGATTTTAACCCGGAGTTTCCCACTGTTGGAGTGGATGCCAAAGGGAATGTCGGTATAGTCGCAGATTCGATCACTCCGAATACCGATCTCTCCGTGCTGCTATGGACGCATGCGAAGAACGGCCCGCCAAACACGTTCAAAGGCCCGGTAACGGTAGTCTCAGGAACGCACCCCTATACCTGCCTGAATCCTAAAAATACGGTGGTGATCGGAAATGCAGCCGGAGTGCTAACGGCGCTTGATCCGCTCGATGGCTCCAGCCTTTGGACGACAGAACAATGGTCGAACGACTCCGCACGTTGCGTCTGGAACACGCGCATCGTCCAATACCGGGTTGATTAACTCAGGCGGTTCGCCTGTTTTCCACATTTCGTTTTCTTCTGTGACGGAGTCTATTGACGAATTGATTCCGATGAAGCACAATGGCGTGAATTTCCTCCGCAGTATGTTTTTGTCTTGAACGGCAGGGATAGCCCTGCGTGAGGGCTCATGGGATTGAGGTTCACGCCCCTTGCAAGACGCTCCCACTCTTCAGCACAATTCGACCTATGAACCTGATGTACGGCACCAATCAGATCTCAGCCGCCACAACTCATCCACCTCTCTGCGCTCACTCTGGGAGGTTCTTACCCGCCGCCGCCGCATGATTGCCTTTGTGGTGGGGGGATTGCTGCTGCTTTGTCTTCTCTACTGCCTCATCGCCCCCAACCAATACGAAGCCACGGCCAGGGTAGCCTTGCGCACCACGCCCGCTTCTTCGCTCAGTCTTGATGCTGGTGAGTCCTCTGTTGCGTCCTCATCTCTGGCCACGCCACTCCAACTCGAAACGCAGGCCAATGTTTTTCGCAGCGACCAACTGGCCTGGAGGGCGATCACCGCGCTCAAGCTTTATCAGGCGCCCGGCTTCATGGGCAACTTCGCGCACCGTTTTCCCGATTTCAAATCCGATCAGGCTGACAGTGCCGATGCCCAGGCCTGGCTGCTGGAGCGTTTTCAGCGGAGGCTGCACGTCGAAACCCTCCCCCGCACGCTCATGATTCAGATTCGTTTCCGTTGCCGCGACGCCGCACTCTCAGCCGCCGTGGTGAACGGCCTCATCCGGGTCTATGGAGAGCAGGACAGCGAAGCGCGCCTCGAAGCCACAGCTCAGGCCTCCGGATGGTTGCAGAGCCAGCTCAAAGACCTCAAGGCCCGCGTCGAGCAGGATCAGCATCGCCTGGCCGACTTCCAGAGCCGTCACGGCATCCTCACCGCCCCTGAGACGCTGGCCAATGGGCAACTAGGCGAAAGCCAGCACACATCGGCACTGCTCGAGATCGATGAGCTGAGCAGGCAGTTGGTCGTCGCCACCAGCGACCGAATCCTTCGCGAAGCCGAGTACCGCGCCGCCTCCCAGGGAAATCCCGAACTGGTCATCGCCTCTGACCCCCATCTGCAGAACGAAAACGTGAACTTCGCGACTGCACTGCTGCAGCAGCTCCATGCCCGTCACAGCCAGCTTGACCAGGAGCAGGCGCAGTTGGGCATCGAGCATGGGCCGAATTACCCCAGGGTGGTGGAGATTCGCGGTCAGCTTCAAGATCTTGATCGGCAGGTCGCGGCAGAGGACTTGAGGCTGGTGAATCAATTCAAGAGCGCCTGGCAGACGGCCTCTGACCGCGAGCAACTGGCGCGCAAGAGCCTGGCCGAGCACACCGCCGACGATATGAAGGAGAATGAGGCCACCACCGAATACGCCGATATGAGGCAGGAGGCAAACCGCAATCACGAGCTCTACCTGCGGGTGCTCGAGAAGATTGAAGAGGCTGGATTTTCAGCGGGTGTGAACAGCTCGAATATCACCGTAGTCGACCCGGCCCGCCAGCCGGTGAAGCCCGTAGCCCCCGATCTGCCGCTTTATATGGCCATCACGCTCTTTGCCGGACTCTGGCTGGCAGTAGGAGGCGCTCTCTTGCTTGAATCACTTGGCACATCCACTCGTATGGTTGCCGTGCTGCTGGCCGTGCTTTTTGCCGGCGCATTGGGGCAGGCGCAAGAACCCGCGCCAAACCTGCCGACGCCCTCGCTCGACGGCCTTCCTGCCGGCGTGGCCCGCATTCCGTTTTCGCAGGATACAAAAGTCCTGCCCAATCCCAAGGATTCACCCGCGGTATGGAACAGCCCCGCGGGCGCAAATCCGGCTGGAACGCCGCCCATGGCGGGAACGCTCTCCACATCTCCTATGGCGGCTCCGATCGCCGCTGGAGACTTCCTTGATATTTCCGAGTACCACACCCCGGAGTTTCATTCTTCCGTCCGCGTTTCTCCGGCAGGCACCGTGACGCTGCCCATGATTGATGAAGTTCAGATTGGCGGGCTTGACGAGCCGGCCGCAGCTCACGCCATTGAAGCCGCGCTTGTCGCTAAAGGCATGCTCCTCCATCCCCAGGTCACAATACTGGTGACCGCCTATGCCGGGCAGGATGTGAGCGTGCTGGGTGAGGTGACTCGCCCTGGGGTCTATCCCTATACCCTCCATCATCGATTGCTAGACCTGATCTCGGCTGCCTCTGGTCTTGCGCCCAATGCCGGCCGCCTCGTGAACATCTACCACCGCAACGACCCCAAAACGCCGCATCCGGTGGTTCTCGATCCCGGTGCAACCGATTCCACCTTCAATCACAACCCGGAACTGGCTCCCGGCGATACGGTTCAGGTGAGCCGCGCCGGGCTGGTTTACGTGGTGGGAGACGTGGTTCGTCCAGGAGGCTTTCCGGTCGATTCCGCGCAGGGGCTCACAGTGGTGCAGGCGCTTTCAATGGCTTGGGGTCCGAGCCTGAACGCAGCCACAGGCAGGGCCCTGCTCATTCGCGAGCAGAAGGGCGGCCGCACCATGACCACTCTCAATCTGAAGCGCATGCTTCACGGTCAGGAGCCCGACCAGCCGGTCTACGACCGCGATATTCTCTACGTGCCCGACTCGATAGCCAAGAATGTGATGAACAGGAGCATCGAATCGGCCATCCAATCGGCAATCGGCGTCAGCATCTACTCCGGCCTGGTCTATTCGCAGAGGTATTAGCCGATGCGCCGCATTGCCTGGGGAATCTTGCTGCTCTTCGCATTCGCAATTCCCTGGGAGTATTCCCTCGACCTGGGCGAGCCGCTGGGCAATATCGCACGCATCATGGGCCTGCTGCTGATTCTCGCAGCCGTTCCGGCTGTTCTGCAGGCAGGCCGTCTGCGCACCCCGGGACCGTTACAGTGGTTCGTGCTGGCTTTCTACCTTTGGTTCAGCTGCACCTATTTCTGGACCATCGATCCGCTGGCGACCCTCGAAAAGATGCGCTCTTACTTCCAGGAGATGATGATCGTCTGGCTGGTTTGGGAGTTTGCCGAGAACCCCCGAGACCTGCGCTTTCTGATGCGCGCTTTCATAGCCGGCTCCTATGTGCTTGCCGTTCTCACCGTGGCCAGTCTTGGCTCGCCTGAGGCAGTCGCCACCGGCCAGATTCGATTTGCCGCCACGGGGCAGGACCCTAACGACGTAGCCCGCTTTCTCGACCTGGGTTTTCCCCTTGCCGCATTGCTATTTATCAGCGAGCGCCGCTGGTCTGCCCGTCTGTTGGCGCTGGGCTATCTGCCGCTGGGACTCTTCGCGGTGCTGCTCACAGCCTCTCGGGGAGGCTTTCTGGCCGCCATCGTGGCGCTAGTGGGTTGCGGCATCCTCCTGGCTCGCACCCATCTAAAGGGCGTGGTTTCCGGAATTCTCTCGTTGCCGATGCTCGCCACCGCTCTCTGGTTTTGCGTTCCCCATGAAACGATTGAGCGCCTGGCCACCATTCCCGAACAGTTTCAGAGCGGCAATCTGAACCAGCGCCTTAACATATGGACAGCAGGCTGGCACGGCTTTGTCCATGCTCCGCTTTTTGGCAGCGGAGCTGGTTCTTTCGTCGCCGCAGCCGGAACGAATCCCCTCGACACGGCTCACAATACCGCTCTTTCCATCCTTGTCGGCGGAGGCCTGTGCGCCTTCTTTCTCGCCGTGGCCATCGTAGCACTGGCTATCCGGTCGATCCTCGAAACCCATGGGACACTGCGCCTGGCTCTGGCAGTTGCACTAACCGTTTGGATCGTCACTTCGCTGGTGGCCACGGTGGAAGAGAGCCGCACCACCTGGCTGCTATTGGCCCTGATCGCGCTAGCCGGGCGTCTCGCCGTAGAAGACCCGGAGCATCTCGCCGATAGCTTCCCCGACCACACCCAAACTGACGCATCTTCCGCTGCCGCGGCTCCTGCCCAAGAGACTTGTTAGACTGTCCGTTACCTCTTGGCCCATGTTTCCCATCCCCCAAATCGCGCAGCTATTCAAGGGCGGCAGCGTTAATCGCCGCATCTTCCGCGCCGCTGCGTCCGTCACCGCTGCGGGAATTCTGGTCAAAGCCGTTGCCACCTTCAAGGAATTTACCGTTGCCGGGGTCTATGGCCGCTCTGACGCAATGGATGCATTTGTCGCCGCCATTCTTATTCCCAACCTGCTGGTGAACCTGATCTCCGAATCGATGAACCAGGCGCTGGTGCCAACGCTGGTGCGGGTGAGGGAGCAGGAGGGCCACGACCGCGCCCAGCAACTGCTTTCTAGTGCCATGCTCTCGACCTGCATTCTGCTGGGTTCGGCTTCGATCCTGATGGCACTGGCGGCGCGCGGTTTCTTCCCGCTGATTGCGTCGCACTTTCCCGCCGCGAAGCTCGATCTCTCGGTCCGTCTCTTTTATGCTCTGCTGTCCGTGGTGCTGCTCACTGGCATTGCCAGCAACTGCACGGCAGTTCTGAACACCTTTGACCGCTTCGCATGGCCCGCGCTGGTGCCAGTGGCAACCCCGGCTGCCGTCATCATCGGCGCATTGCTGCTTGGCGGTCGCGTAGGCGTTTGGGCAATGGTCTATGCCAGCGTGGCAGGCGCGCTGGTCCAAGCCATTTTGGTTGCAGCTATGATGGACCGTCACGGCTACCGTTTCCGCCTGCACTGGTTTGGAACCACCGAGGCCACTCGTGAGGTGGCCCATCAATATGGAACCGTGCTGCTGAGCGGGGTGGTCGCCTCCGGCGGCCTGCTGGTCGATCAGTCCATGGCCGCCATGCTTCCCTCGGGCAGCGTCTCCGCGCTGGCCTATGCCTATCGCTTTGTCAGCGTCGTGCTCTCCCTGGTAGCCGGAGCGGTTTCCACGGCGGTGGTGCCCCACTTCTCGCGCATGATCGCCCATAAAGATTGGGCCGGATGCCGTCACACCCTGCGCACCTGGGTCCGCATCACCGCGCTGGTCTCTGTGCCCATAGCCGCGGCGCTGATTGCCGGCTCCCATCTGCTCATCCGGCTCACCTTCCAGCACGGCGCTTTTGGGCCCCGCGATACGGCCGTGGTCACGCCGGTGCTGGCCATGTATGCCATTCAGATTCCTTTTTTCGTTTCCAGCCGAGTCTTTTACCGCTTTCTTGTTGCCCTGCGCCGCACCGATCTGATTCTCTATTGCGGTACCATCAATCTCATCCTCGACGTCATTTTGAATCTCATTCTCATGCGGTGGTTCGGCGTTGCCGGAATTGCGCTGGCCAGCTCTCTATGGGCCGTGAGCACATTCTTCTTTCTCTGGTATTGGTCCTGGAAGCTGCTTCCTCGAGCAACCGCTGAAGAACTGCAAATCCCCAGGCACGATCTGAAATAAAAAAAGGGGCTGTCCTAGATAACCGCTGAAAAAGGCGGTGTACTAGGATGGTCAACATGCGCAAGAGTCGGCTGGATAGCGAGCATCAGGAGCGCCTGATGGAGCACTTCGTTGCAGGCACTACAGCTCGTACCGCGGCATCGCTCACAGGAGTGAACAAGAATACAGCCTGCTATTACTTTCAACGTTTGCGCAAGATCATTTATCAGGCCACCGAGGATACTTCTCCACTGGCTGGTGAGATCGAAGTGGATGAGAGTTATTTTGGTGGCATTCGCAAGGGCAAGCGAGGCCGTGGCGCAGCGGGCAAAGTGCCGGTTTTTGGCCTGTTAAAGCGTGGCGGCAAGGTTTACACGAAGGTGATTCCAGACACGAAAGGCGCAACACTCAAGGCCATCATGGAGGACAGAATCGTGCCCGATAGTATTGTTTATTCGGACACCTATCGCTCTTACAATGTGCTCGATGTTTCAGCCTTCAAGCACTACCGCATCAACCACTCAAAGCTGTTCGCAGATCGTAAGAATCACATCAATGGAATCGAGAATTTCTGGAACCAGGCGAAGCGACATATGCGCCGATTTAACGGGGTATCCAAGGCCACTTTTCCGCTCTTTTTGAAGGAGTGCGAGTGGCGTTTCAACAACCCAAACCCCAAAATGCAATTATCCCTGTTGAATCAATGGGTTAAATCCTACATGCGATAGTTATCTAGGACAGCCCCTAAAAAAAAGCTGACCCGGCGGAAGGATAATCATCTATATCGGAGAAAGCACCATGATTCCCAGGCCGGCTCAATATCTTCTTCGCTTTGACGACCTCTGTCCCACTGCTGCGCGCAATCGAATGCAGCGCTTATTGAGACTGATTGATGATTATGGAATCCGCCCCATACTCGCTGTAGTCCCCGATAATCAAGACGCAGATTTGCAGCTTTCGCCGCCTGACCCGGCTTTCTGGGACCGTATGCGTGCGCTTGAAGCCGGCGGGGCGACAATTGCATTGCACGGCTTCCAGCACGTTTGCACAAGCAAGGGCGGGGGCCTGGTGCCACTGCACAGCCACTCCGAATTCGCAGGCGTTCATGAAGAGACCCAGCAGCAGTGGATTCACGCAGGGCTGAAGATTCTCCGTGGCCACGGCCTCAACCCGCGCATCTGGGTTGCTCCGCGCCACGGATTTGATGCGAGAACGCTCCGGGTGCTCAACCAGGAAGGAATCAAGCTGCTCTCTGACGGATTCGCCCGCGTGCCTTTCATCCGCGGCGGCATTACCTGGATTCCGCAGCAGCTTTGGGAGCCGGTGGCGAAGCCTGCCGGTCTTTGGACCATCTGCATGCACGGCAATACGGCAAGAGAAACGCAGGTACGCCGATTGCGTTCCTTCCTTGACCGCCACGTTGCGGAATGCACCTCCGTGAACCGTGTGTTGGATGAATTGCGTCCAGCCCCGTTGGAACCAGCCGAGCGGCTGTACGAAGTTCTCGCTATGAGTCGCTATTATGCATCCAGGACGGGAAGGCAACTTTCACGCAGGCTAAGAATGCTCCGCCGGAGCTTATCCCTTGCCAGGTAGGCAGATGCAGCGCTTTTATTGAAGCATTGCATTCACTTTGAAGCGCTTCGTGGTGTTTCTCGCGCACCTACCCCAACCCCATCTCTCTGAATCAGAATATTCAGCCAGTTCACTTGGTCCGGCCCCAGCGCATTGGCTGTGGATTCCGCTTGAGCAACTCCCGATACTGCGCCTCCCACCGATCCAATGCAGCATTCATGCTGAAATGGTCCATCACATTCCGTCGTGCTCGCTCGCCCATGGTGCGGAGCATTTCAGGCGGCGATCCCATCATTCGGGTCATTGCCTTTCCCAATCCGGCGGCATCGCAGGCCGAGGCTAGCCAGCCTGTCTCCCCATCGACGATCACCTCTCGCGAACCGGGAACATCGGTCGCCACTGCAGGCAAAGCGCAGGCCGCTGCCTCCAGAAGACACATCGGCAGCCCCTCCCAGCGAGACGAAAGCACAAATCCATCCGCGGTTTGCATCCAGCGCAGCACATCCCGAGCAAAGCCAATAAACCGGACCCGTCGTTCCAGGCCAAGAAGGGCTGACAGCCGCATAAGTTCGCCTTCCATTGGACCGCTGCCGGCAATCACGAGCTGTGCCGATTCCGGGACCTTCACCATAGCCCGCAGAAGTGCTGGATAGTCCTTCACCGCCTCCAGCCGGCCGGCGGTGAACCACAGGAACTTATCCTCCAGATTCAATTCGTTGCGCAAGGCCATCCCGGCCGCCACATCCGGTTTCCACGCATCCACATCCACGCCGTTGGGCAGCACGGCAAGTTTGTCCGCAGTGATCATGCGGGCATGGAGATAAGCCTCAGCAACAGCCTGACTGACGGCTGTGACTTTGTTTGTAAGCCAGCCGCTCCAGCGATAGCCCAACTGCCGGCCCCGGGTCCCTATGGAGGAAGTGTGCAACGTATCCACCAGCACCCGCGAAGGCGCGGCCAGCCTTGACCAGCGAGCCAGCCAGACTGCGTGAGGCAGGTGCGCATGAATCACGTCGGGTTTTTCCCGCCTGAGCCAGCGACTGAAGCGAATCCATCCCCGAGGATCAGCGAGTCCTTTGCGCATTCCCAGGCTCTTAAATTCTGCTCCAGCTTCGCGCAATTCGGCCGCCGCGTCGCCCCCGCTGCCTGAGAGCGCAATCACGCTCACCCGCCAGCCACGCTGACACAGCCCCCTTGCCAGCAGAATCACCTGCCGCTCCGCGCCGCCAATCCGTCCAAGGCCGGGAATAACCAGGGCAACGTGGCTCATGTTTGCCCCTCGGCGAGAGTCTCGTCGATCAGGTCTTCATAAGCCTTGATAGCGCGGTCGATTCTGAACTCCTCGATAAATCCGTGCTCAAACCGCTCATCCGGCTTGAGGGCGTTGAGTGCCGCAAGCAAGCACTCCGCAAGTGCCGCGGGAGAGATTTTCTTTGCCAGCCAGCACCCGGGTTGATGGCGCAGCAACTCGACCACGCCCTCTGATACAGGCAAAGCAACTATAGGCAACCCGCCGGCGGCTGCCTCCAGCAGCGCATTCGGCAACCCTTCGTGCCGGGACGAAAGCACAAATGCAGTTGCCCCGCGAAAGTATGCTGACGGGCGCTCAACGTAGCCCGCAAAGCGAACGGCGTCTTCCAATCCCAACTTACGGCACAGGGCCTTCAAATCCCTTTCTTCTGGTCCCTTTCCTGCAATGGTCAGGTCGGCGTGGGAAAACTGTTCGCGCACGGCAGCCAGCGCCGGCAGCAACAGATCGAATCCCTTTTCCCATGAAAGCCTCCCCACAGCCAGCAGATGCGGGCCAGGCCCATTCCAAAGATCTTCGCCCGTCGCATTGCGAATCCCATCCACATCCACGGGATTTGGCATCACCGCGAGCCGCGCCTCGGCAATTGCAAGCTCCCGGGTAAGGTCTTTGGCCATCGCCCTGCTCTGGCAGATCACGCGGTCCGCATGGGGGTAGAGCCGCTTGTAAAGCAGGCGGGTAAAGCCGAATCTTTTTTGAACGGCCAACAGGGAAGAAACAGTCCCATTCTGCCGCACTAGCACTCTCGTTTTTGCCGGGAAACAGGGGCGCAGCAGCAGAACCAGAAAATTCAAATGCGCCATTCCACTCAAGATCAGGTCCGGTTTGAGCCGCCGAACCAGTTTTAGCAACTTGAAGGCCCCGGTTCGCACCCTCCCGGCGTCCAGAGCGTGAATGCCGACCCGCGCCGGCAGCTCTTCCTTTCCGGCATCCTTCTCCGTAACCAGCCCCAGGTGCAGCTCATACTTCTGCGGGGAAAGACCACGCGCAAGCAGAGCAGTAACCTGCTCAGCGCCTCCGCCTCCGAGGTGAGGAATCAGTAAGAGCACCCTGGGTCGTTGCTTCATTCTCTATCGAAACGCCTTTTCACGAGTAAGGTGAGTATATGTCTTGGTACACGGTACTTTCGAATTGTGACAGGCGCTTTCCAAAAACTGTGCAGAACTGGTACAGTACTTTAGATTCCTTTAACTACTTGAAGCAGCACTGCAACAGAACAAATGAAGCACCTGCTTCTGGGCTAGAGCACCTCTGATTTCATTTGTGCTTACTCATGGTCCTAAACCATGAAAGGCCTATACCTCTGCGTTGATAGCAGATTTCTGGACTATTTCTAACTCCACGTCTGGAAATTGCGGAAGTGTAGGCTGACCTATGTTCGTCACTGAAGCGTTTCCACTCGTTCCTGAGCGGCACTCACTCTCAAGGCAGCCATGCATCGTCGTGGGCATTACCCACCCGCAAACCTGCCTGAATCTCACCGGTCGCCTGCGCACACTGCGCAAAGCGGGCTTTCGCGTGATTCTCATCTCAGGCCCCGGTAAATTGCTTCACCGAACGGCGACAGCCGAAGGAGTTGAGGCAATCGCCATTCCCATGGAAAGGCAGATAGCACCCCTCGCCGACCTGGTCTCGCTGGCGAAGCTTTGCTGGCTGCTCCTCCACCTCCGGCCTCAGATGGCGGAATTCAGCACCCCTAAGGCCGGGCTGCTGGGAAATCTGGCGGCCTTTCTATGTCGTGTGCCGAGGCGAATCTATATGCTGCGCGGCCTCAAGCTCGAAACCACTACGGGACTCAAGCGCCGGATTCTGTTGGCAACCGAACGTCTGGCCGCAGCCTGTGCGCACATTGTGCTGTGCAATAGCGAGAGCATGCGCGCTGAAGCGCTGGCGCTGGGCCTGGCGCCGGCTGCGAAGCTGCACCTGCTGGGCGAGGGCAGCTCCAACGGGGTCGATGTGGTGCGCTTCTCGCCGGGCCCAAGTGATATGCGCGACCGCCTGGGCCTTCCTGGTAATGCTCCGGTAGTGGGTTTTGTTGGCCGATTAACGCGTGACAAAGGCCTGCCTGAGCTGATCGAAGCCTTCGAATACCATTCTGAAGAAGCAACCGGATGCGCACCTGTTACTGGTGGGTTGGTTCGATGCCGCTGAAGATGCACTCTGCCTCGCTCTGCGCACCCGCATTCTGGACCATCCGCGCATTCATTGCACCGGTTTTGTTGCCGATACAGCGCCCTACTATCGAGCCATGGACATGATGGTTCTGCCCACCTGGCGCGAGGGCTTTCCCACCGCCGTGCTGGAGGCTGCTGCAACGGGCATTCCGGTCATTACCACGCTCTCGACCGGCTCTCGCGACTCGGTGGTCCCCGAAGTGACCGGTCTACTCATCCCGCCCGGATACCCTGAAGCAATCAGTGAAGCAGTGCTCAACGCTGCTTCGCGACCCAGATCGCCGCCGCCGCATGGGCGAAGCCGCGCGTGCCTGGATATCTGGAGCACTTTGTCGATGAACGAGTTCTGGGGTTGGCCGTACGGTTTTACCAGAGCATGCTGTCAGCTGAGGAGAGCCAGGCCCGAAAGCGTCAGGGCTTTGCTTCCTGCACAGCAATGATTCCCGTAGTGCCGCCCGGCGGCGCTGGCGCCTTGAGCGTGTGCGCGCCTGTTTCAGCCGCACGTAGCATCTCGTTGGGCACAATGCCCAGCGCCAGCGTTGCTGCAACCGCAAGCAACAGTGCCGCACCCACTGCAATTCCGACCTGCGGCACGGGAGCCGAAGCATCGGCATTCTTGCCGGCTCCGCGCTGCGCCGCTGCCAGGGCCAGCCGCAGATAGTAAGCCGCCGCCAATCCTGAGTTCAGCAGGCCGATGATTGCCAGCCAGATCGCTCCGCCGCCTACAGCCATCGAGAAGGAATAAAACTTTCCAAAGAATCCGCCGGTGAAGGGAATCCCGATCAGCGAGGCGAGGAAAAAGATGAGCAGGCCGCCCAGCAGGGGAGAGCGATAAATCAGCCCGCGAAAATCCTCCACCAGGGGCAGTTTGTCGTCGTAACCGCTCACCAGCGTAATTACCGCAAAGATGCCCACGTTCATGGCCGCGTAAGCCGCAATATAAAAACTAGCCGCGGCAATACCGCTATTTCCGTCTCCTGCGAAGGCCGCCAGCAGGTAGCCGGCATGGGCAATCGAAGAGTAGGCGAGCATCCGCTTTACGTTTTCCTGGCGCAGCGCTGCCAAGTTGCCGACAGTCATCGAGAGCACAGCCACAATCCACAGCAGCGGCGTCCACACCCCGCGCAGCGAAGGCAGCATCTCGTAAACCGCGCGCAGCAGCAGCGCGAAGGCCGCGGCTTTCGGCGCGGTAGAGAGCAGCGCCACCACCGGCGAAGGCGCGCCTTCATAAACGTCAGGCGTCCAAACGTGGAAAGGCGCGGCCGATACCTTGAATAGAATGCCCACCAGCATCAGAGCCAGCCCGGCCAAAATGAATGAGTGATTCGCCGCGGTGGGAGCCAATTGCGCAATCTCGTAGATCTGCGTCGTCCCGGTAGCGCCAAAAATCAGCGCGATCCCGTAAAGCAGGAACGCCGTGGCGAAGGACCCGAGAAGAAAATACTTGATGGCCGCTTCCGGTCCGCGGACCGTGTTTTTGTGGTACCCAGCCAGAATATAGGTGGAGATGGAAGAGATTTCGAGAGCGATAAAAACCACCAGCAGCTCAACCGCTCCGGTGAGCAGGCACATGCCAACCGCGCCGAAGACGATCAATGCGTAGTACTCGCCCTGGTGATGGCTGTCCTTGGGCAGCGTATCCAGAGAGAGCAGCAGCGCCACCAGCACAACGCCGCAGATCAGCACGTGGAAGAAGATGGTGAAGGCGCTGGTCTCAACCGTTGAATAGAAGCCAGTCCCCTCAGGCAATGAAAGCTGCCAAAGGCTGGCCCACAGAGCCAGCGTGGTTCCCAGTGCTGCAATCCATCCAAGTGGCCGTCGAGCCCATGTGGCAGGAAGTGAAGCATCGATCAGCATCACCCCCACGCCAGTCAGCGTGAGTACAAGCTCGGGAAGGACGCGGAAAATGTCGGGAACAGGATTCATCGCTGGCCCTCCCCTTGAGACGGAATCACGAATACGGTTGGAGGCGCCGGCAAAACGGTCGATTTCTTAGCCTGCGGAGGATGCACGCCCATCTCAATCGTGGGAAGCCAGAACGAGGGCGCCAGTCCCATCACCAGCATCAGAACAGCCAGCGGCCACACGGCCGCCAGTTCGCGGAGGTGCAAATCGACAGCAGGCTTCGACCTAGTCAGCTCGCTCTCCGGCCCGTAAAAGATCCGCTGGACCAGCCAAAGCATATAGGCCGCGCCCAGAATCACTCCCATTGAAGCCGCAATCGCCCAGCCTTTGCTCAATTGAATAAACGTGCTGGAGAGAATCAGGAACTCGCCCACAAAATTGCTCAGCATAGGCAGACCAATCATTGCCAGGGAAGTAATGACGAACAGCGTAGCCGTGCGCGGCAGCTTGCTCGCCAGCCCTCCATAAGCCTCGATCTGGCTGCTCGAGTAGCGTTCGTAAATTGCGCCCAGCAGCACAAAGAGCGCGCCGTCCACCACTCCATGGCTCAGAATCTGGTAGACGGCTCCGGCAGAACCCGCAAACGTAAAGCCGTAGAGGCCCAGAACGATCAGGCTCAAATGGCTCAACGCCGCAAAAGCGATCAACCGCCAGAAGTCGCGCTGCACCAGCGCCAGGCAGGCGCCGTAAAGGATCCCGATGACGGCCAGCGCAATCAACCAGGGAGCAGCAGCCTGCGCCTGCACGGGGAAGAGCCCTATGTGGAAGCGCAGCATGGAGTAGAGCCCCAGCTTGCCCGCCACCACCATCGCCAGCGCCACCGGTGCTTCGCCGTAGGTATCCGCCAGCCATCCGTGCAACGGAAAGACCGGCACCTTAACCGCAAAGGCAAGCAGAAACGCAAGCGCGACCCAGAAGAGCGCTCCGGCGGGGAAGTTTCCATGAGCAATGAGAATTTGTAACGTAACAAAGTCAAAACTTCCGGTATTGGCATAGAGCCAAAGAATCGCTACCAGCAGCGGCGCAGAAGGAATAAAAGTGAAGAGGAAGAATTTGAGCGCTGCCTTTGGTCCATTTGTGCGCCCATACATCGAGATCAAAATGGCCATCGGAACCAGCGAAAGCTCCCAGAAGCCGTAGTAAAGCATCAGGTCCAGCGAAATAAAGACCCCAAACATCGCCGTCTGCTGCACCAGAAAAAGCGAATAGAAGACCTTTCGCCGCTCAGTGATTGCGTTCCAACTGGCCAGAACGCCCACAGGCGCCAGCAAGCCCGCAAGAACGACCAGCCAGAGACTAAGACCATCCACGCCTACGTGATAAAAGATCGCGGGCTTTTCAATCCACGCGCGATTGATCGCAAACTGGAATCCAACCTGGCTGGGGTCAAAGTGAGCCGGCAGATGCAGCGTCAGCCCGAAGGTAGCCAGGGACGTCAGCAGCGCAAGCCAGTTGGGCAGTTTGCCGCGGTCGGGCACGAGCATCACCAACACCGCTCCGGCCAGCGGAACCAGGAGTATTAAAGTGAGAATCGAGTTGTTGATAATCCCCATATTCTCAGAACCCCGTCCACTTGATGTCGATTCCGTAGGCGCCTAGGAGAATCGGCACAAACACAAACAACAGCACCGCCGCTGCCCCAGCCGCCAGCCATGCGGCATAGGAGCGGATGTTGCCCGACTGCCAGCGCTGCAGCAGTGCTCCAGCAAATGTGGCAACGCCTCCCAGCAGCCACGCTGTCCCGCCCAGCAATGCCTTATCCACCACCCAATCCAACAAATATTTGGAAACAACCAGAAGCGGTTTCACGATCGTCGCGTCGTAAATCTCGTCGACGTAATACTTGTTCTTGAGCAGCGTATAGCCGCCAGGAAAGTCTGCCGCCAAACGCGCAGCCATCGTGGACTTTTGCCGGTAGAAGATATGAGCTAGCAGCCAACCCAGCAGCGCCACCCCAACAGCCGCAATGCTCAGCATCAACTCAAGATGTGCGTCGCCCGCTTCCGAAGCACGTGCGCCAACAGCCGGTGCAAGGAATGCGCCGAAGCGTCCGACTCCCAACCACGCGCCACTGATCCAGCCGCCACCAATCGAGAGCGCCGCAAGAATCAACAGCGGCCCGAGCATCGACCACGGAGTCGAATGATGCTCGCTGGTTTCGCCTTGCGGCTCGCCCAGAAAAGCCAGGTACCAGAGCCGGAACATATAGAACGAAGTCAGCAGCGCCGTAACCAGTCCCACAAACCAAAGTGCTCGCCCATGCGGACCCTGCATGAAAGCGGCGGCTAGAATAGCGTCCTTGGAGAAGAATCCGGAGAAGGGGAAAAATCCAGCAATAGCCAGCACAGCTGCCGTCATGGTCCAGAATGTGACCGGCAACTTTTTCCTGAGGCCGCCCATTTTGCGCAGGTCCTGTTCGCCGCCGATGGAGTGAATCACAGCTCCAGCGGCCAAAAAGAGCAGCGCCTTAAAGAAGGCGTGCGTGACCAGGTGGAAAATTGCCGCGGAATAAGCCGCCACGCCGCAGCCCAGAAACATATAGCCCAGTTGCGAGATCGTCGAATAAGCCAGCACACGCTTGATATCGTTCTGCACAAGCGCGATGGTAGCCGCGAAGAGCGCCGTAGCCGCGCCCACCACCGCAACCACCCCCAGCGCAAAGGGCGAATGGTCAAATAAAACGTGTGTGCGGGCGATCATATAAACGCCGGCGGTAACCATGGTGGCCGCATGAATCAGCGCGGAGACCGGTGTGGGGCCTTCCATTGCGTCGGGCAGCCAGATATAAAGCGGGAGCTGCGCGCTCTTGCCGGTTGCGCCCAATAGAAGACAAAGCGCTATGATGGTGAGCACGCCGCCCGTCCAGCCGGGGTTAGCGGCAAGCTGCGCGCCGATTTCGCTGAAGCTTAGCGTGCCAAAGTTGGCCAGCAGCAGAAACATCCCGATGAGAAAGCCAACGTCTCCGATGCGGTTGACGATGAAAGCTTTCATGCCCGCATCCGCCGCCGATTTCTTCTGGAACCAGAAGCCGATCAGCAGATAGGACGCAAGGCCGACGCCCTCCCAGCCCACAAACATCAGCAGCGCATTGCCGGCAAGCACCAGCAGCGTCATGAAGAAGAGGAAGAGATTCAGAAACGAAAAGTACCGCGCGTAACCTTCCTCATCGTGCATGTAGCCAACGGAGTAAATGTGAATCAGGAAGCCCACGCCAGTGACCACCAAGAGCATCACCAGTGAAAGCTGGTCGAGAAAAAAGCTGAAATCGATGTTCAGCGTGCCGATGCTGATCCAAGGGATTGGGCAGGTCTCGATGTAGGGCAAGTGAATGTAGCCCCAATTCGGAGGACCGCAAGGCGTACACGGGGGAGCTACATGAACATAGATCGTCGCCGCTGCATTCAGCACAATACCGAATGCAGCCAGCGGCGCAAGCAGCCCGACCGTAGTCACCAGCCACTTCGGCATCCGACGACCGAGGAGTCCGTTGATCAGAAACCCCGCGAAGGGCAGCAGGGGAATCAGCCAGAGATGGAGGGGCACATTCATAGTTTCATCAGGTCGATACGGTCGACGGCCAGGGTAGCGCGGGCGCGAAAAACAGCAATGATGATCGCCAATCCCACGGCAGCCTCCGCCGCGGCCACCATCATTACAAAGAACACAAAAATCTGTCCCTTCACCGCATGCCACTGGTGAGCGAAGGTCACAAACGAAAGATTCACGCCGTTGAGCATTAGCTCAATCGACATAAAAACGGTGATCAAATTGCGCTTGATAAGGAATCCGACAACGCCCAGCGAAAACAGCGCCGCGCTCAGCAGCAGATACCAGGAGACGGGAACCTCTTGCGCAAGAAGGGAACTCATTGGCCGGGCTTCCTTTCTCCTTCGTTACGGGCCAGCGCAACCGCGCCCAGAATCGCGATGAGGATCAGCACCGAGGTCACCTCAAACGGCAGCAAAAGTTCAGTAAAAAGAATCCGGCTGAGATCCTCGGTAGAAGTAATCCCGTCCTGCAATCCAGTCATGCCCAATCCCTGCGCACGAAGAATCACAGTTGCGACCAGGCCCAGAATCACCACCACTGCGGGAAACCCAACCGAGCGGGCAGTCCGGCTGCCCATCGTGCGATCTTCGCGGCCTGCATTGAGCAGCATCACCACGAAGGTAAACAGCACCATGATGGCGCCGGCATACACAATGATCTGTGCGATGGCCAGAAACTCCGCGCCCAGCAGCAGGTAAAGCACCGCCAGGGAAGTCATCACCACAATCAGCGAAAGCGCGCTTGAAATGGGATGGCTCTGGAGCAGGAGGTTGATGGCTCCGGCCAGGCAGAATCCGGCAAACAGAATAAATAAAATCAGGTGCATCGAGTCCCTGGCGTACGGACAAGAGCCGTCAAAATAACCGGCCGGTTAAAGGAAAGGACTGCGGAGCAAACTCGCCCAGGCTCCTTAAGAAATCTTCCCCGATTGTAAATCAGTGGTACGCGAGCCAAAGGCTTGTTCCCACAATGTTCAAAATGGCCAGCGGCATCAGAATTCGCCAGCCGAAGTTCATCAACTGGTCATAGCGAAAGCGCGGCAGCGTCCCCCGCACCCAGACGTAGAGAAACAAAAACGCGAAGACCTTGAGCGCAAACCAGAAGATCGGAAAGAGCGCGTGCACCAGAATATTTCCCGGCGGAGGAATCAAGTTGCCGAAGGGACTGGTCCATCCACCCAGAAACAAGAGCGTGGCCACGCAGCCCACGTTGATCATGTTGGCGTACTCGGCCATGAAAAACATGGCGAACTTCATTGAGCTGTATTCTGTGTGATAGCCGCCGGTCAGTTCGCTCTCCGCCTCAGGCAAATCGAATGGCGAGCGATTGGTCTCAGCGAAAGCTGCAATCATGTAGATGAAAAAGGCCACAAACTGCAATCCGCCGAAGATGTTCCAGGTCGCCGCGCCCTGTGTGGCCTGCTGCTCCACAATCTTGCGCAAGTTGAACGTCCCCGCCCTCATCACCACGCCCACCAGCGAAAGACCCAGCGCCAGTTCGTAACTGATCATTTGCGCTGAGGAGCGCAGAGAGCCGAGCAGCGAATACTTGTTGTTTGACGACCACCCGGCCAACGCAATTCCGTAGACGCTGATGGAAGTGATGCCCAGAATCACCAGCAATCCGATGTTCACGTCGGAAATCTCAAACAGATCAACTCCGCCTGGTCCAACTCCCGGTTCCCCAAAGGGAACAACGGAGATGGAGACCAGTGCAGAGCCCAAGGCAATGATGGGCGCAAGCAGATAAAGCGGCTTATAAACTCCGGATGGGATCAGGTCCTCTTTCAGAAATGACTTTGCCCCATCCACCAGCGGCTGCAGCAATCCGAACGGCCCCACGCGGCTGGGTCCCCAGCGATTCTGAATGCGGCCCACCAGCTTGCGCTCCAGCAGCACGGTATAAGCGACGCCCAGAAGCATCACCACCGTCACCACCACCACCTTGAGCAGGCTCCACAAAAAGAATTGCAATATCGTCACTGGTTCTTAGCCTCTTGTTCTTTCGTCGCTGTCATCCTGAGCGAAGCGCAGCGAAGTCGAAGGACCTGCTTCTGCTTTTCGCTCACTCCATTCAAATCTTCTAACCAAGCTCCTAGTCCGCCGCTGACTCTTTCAACTCGTGCGCCTGATGCCGCTCAAGTTCCTTGAGTGAGGAGCAGTACTTGCCCAGCGTGCCCGAAGTAAATAGCCCGTCGTGCGCCGGCGATATCAATCCTGACGTTGTTTCCGTCAGCGCAGCAACCGGCACAAAACCGGGCTCCGTGCGCACATCGTTACCGCCAAAGAGATTGATCCGGTCCACAGTATAGCCGGGTACCAGCCGCATAATTTCGTCCAGCACTGCCAGCGGATCGAAGGGGCTCAGCTTCGGCTCCAGGTGATTGGCTTCGAGCCACACAGCGTGCCGATCCGCCTCACCGGCCTGTGCGCCGCGCGATTGCCCAAGATCTGCCGTCACTCCGCTCTTGCCGAAGGGAACCAACGTTTTCACATCCGCGCCCATCGCCTCAGCCAGCCGCACCAGAATCTCAAAGTCCGGCTTCACACCCGCGCGGTCTGCCGCCTTCCTCGCCAGTTGCACATCACCGAAAGTGTTGGTTACCGTGCCGGTTTTCTCGTAGAGACTGGCTGCCGGAAACACCACGTCGGCCAAAGCCGCAGTCTCGGTAAGAAACAAATCCTGAACGATGATGAAGCTCTTCTTCAGCGTCTTCGAATCCACTCCTAGTCTCGCCACCGGATTGGCTCCGACGATGAGCATCGCGCCCAACTCACCTCGGCCCGCCGCCTCGAAGATCTCCGTCAGATTTTTGCCGGGTTTCGCGGGCAGACCCGCATACTCAGCAAAAGCGCCAGGCGCAGTCACCGGCACATACCCCGGCAGGAGATCGGGGAAGAGCCCCATATCCGCCGCGCCGCGAGAGTTCGAATGGTCGCCGAGGTACGCAAAGCGCACATTTCCGCGCTTCAATCCCCACTCGACCAGCGATTTGACAGTCTCGCCCTGGTACTCCTGTCCAAAGATCACCACCAGTGACTGCTCGTCCAGCACGGCCTTGCTGAATGTGGCGTTCCCATTCTTGGCATCGTTGCGGCTGAGGTAGGCGGCCAGATTCTGGTAACCATTCTCCGGAAGTTGCAGTGTTGCCTTGGCCTGCCGTTCCAGTTTGATGGGCCTGGAATTGGCAATATAGAGCCGGGCTCGATTCAGGCGCACGTTGGTGCGAAGAGTCCAAGCCAGCAGCGGATGCTCCTCCGTAGGATTGCCGCCGATCAGCAGAATCGCCGGAGCCGTTGCAAGATCGCGCAGGCTGGCCGCCACACCTTTCTGCCCGGCCAGCGCGCGGGCGAAAGCCGCGTAATCCGTGCTGCGCTCATGATCGATGTTGTTGGTCTTCAGCACCGTCCGGGCAAACTTCTGCAACAGGTAATTTTCTTCGTTCGTGGTCCGGTTGGAGCCGATAACGCCGATCGCCCCGTCCTTGCTGTCGCGAACTTCCTTCAGCTTGCTCGCGGCCACACGCAGCGCATGCTCCCAGGTGGCCTCCACCAGTTTGCCCTCTTCGTTGCGCACCAGCGGTTTGATCAGCCGTTCAGTGCTCTCGACAAAATCGAATCCGAAGCGCCCTTTGGCGCAGAGAAAGTCGCCGTTGATGCCGCTCTTGTCGCGATTGTCAGCGCGCACAATTTGCGATCCGTCGTTCACCTGCCGCACGCCCAGCGTCACCTTGCAGCCATCGGCACAATGGGTGCAGACCGTCGAAACGTGGTTCATCTCCCATGGCCGGGTCTTGTAACGATAAGTACCGCTGGTCAAAGCGCCTACCGGGCAAACGTCGATGCACATGCCGCATTGTTCGCAGTCCAGCTGATCCCCGCCGTTGGGCGCAATGGTGGAGCTTACGCCGCGGTTCTGCACGCCCAGCGCCCACACGTCCATCCCCTCGCCGCACATGCGGATGCAGCGATAACAGAGGATGCAACGCGGACGATCGAAATAAACGGCGGGCGACCACTGCTGCTCGTCACGATGCTCCTTCGCCTCCGCGTACAGGCTTACTCCCGCGCCGTACCTGAAGGTCATATCCTGCAATTCGCATTCGCCGCCAGCATCGCAGACCGGGCAGTCAAGCGGATGGTTGCCCAGCAACAGTTCGATGGTCCCTTTTCGCGCCTGCGCAATCTCTTCTGACTCCGTAGTGAAATCCAGGCCCTCGGCCACCATAGTGGTGCAAGCCGTCAGCAGCTTGCGCACTTTTGCCTCGCGCACTACGCACATGCGGCAGGCCGCCTGCAAACTGAGCCCTGGGTAGTAGCAGAAAGCCGGAATCTCGATCCCCGCCTTGCGGCAAGCGTCGATCAGCAGCGTCCCCGCGGGAGCCGTCAGCGTCTTTCCATCCACTTTGAAGGTTACGTCTGCCATTCGTCTCCAGCGCCCTTTAAATCACCGCTACTTCCACGTGCTTTGCAAACGGGCAGGGCTTCCCGTTCAGGTGCTCCTCGAACTCCTTGCGAAACTTCCTTACGAACGCAATCATGGGCATGGCCGCCGCATCGCCCAGCGGACAAAAGGTGCGGCCCAGCATGTTTTCGGCGATGTGCTGTATGTTGTCGATGTCCCTTGCTTCGCCGAAGCCCGCGTGAAAACGTGTAAGCGACTTCTTCAGCCAGTCGGTTCCCTCGCGGCAGGGAATGCACCAGCCGCAGCTCTCGTGCTCATAGAAGCTCATGGTGCGCAGCGCAAACTCCACCATGCAAGTCTGGTCGTCAATCACCACCACTCCCGCCGACCCAAGCATGGAACCAGCCTTGCCCACCTGGTCGAAGTCCATGCCGATATCGATTTCTTCGGGCAGCAGCACCGGGGTCGACGAGCCTCCGGGAACCACGGCCTTCAGCGCCCGTCCGCCGCGCACGCCGCCGGCCACTTTATTGATCATCTTCTTCAGGTTGTAGCCCATAGGCAGCTCGTATACCCCGGGCTTCCTCACATGGCCGCTGATCGAAAACAGGCGCGTTCCGCCGTTATTCGGAGTGCCCACAGCCGCATAAGCCGCCCCGCCCATCTCGATCACGTGCGGCACCGTGGCGATCGTCTCTGCATTATTGATGACCGTAGGACCGCCATAGAGGCCCACGATGGCAGGGAAGGGCGGCTTGATGCGCGGAATCCCGCGCTTGCCTTCGAGCGATTCCATCAACGCCGATTCTTCTCCCACCTCGTATGCGCCCGCGCCGGTCTGCACAATCACTTCGAACTCGATCTCCGTGCCGAAGATCTTCTTACCCAGAAATCCCTTCGCGTAGGCATCGGCGACCGCCTTCTCCATAATCTCGATGAGATAGCGGTATTCGCCGCGCAGGTAGATAAATCCCAGCCTGGCTCCCACGGCCAGCCCGGCAATGATTGTTCCCTCGATGACCGCATGCGGATCGTGCAGGAAGATCAGATGATCCTTGCAGGTTCCCGGCTCGCTTTCATCGCCGTTCACCAGCACGTATTTGGGCTTCGGCGATTTTTTGGGCACAGCCGACCACTTGATCGCCGCCGGAAAGCCCGCGCCGCCACGCCCGCGCAGGTTGCTGGCCTTGATCTCGTCCAAAATCCAGTCCGGTCCTTGCTTCAGGCATTTTTTAACCGCCGCATAGCCGCCCAGTTTGAGATAGTTCTCGATTTTTTCCGCGCCCAAACCAAAGCGCCGCGAGACGATCTTTACTTCATCGGGATGGGAGACCAGCCTAGGCATCGGATTTCATCTCCGCTGCGTTGGCCTTACCGCGATAACCAGCCAGTATGCCGGGCACAAGCTCCTGCTTGAGCTCGTCATGATAGTCGTAATTCACCTGGATCGCGGGCGCCCAGCTGCACGCCCCGATGCACTCGACTTCTTCGAGCGAAAAAACGCCGTCCGGCGTAGTTTCCTTCGGTCCAATTCCCAGCTCTTCCTGAAACCGCTCGTAGATATCGTAGGCGCCGCGCAACATGCAGCTGATATTGGTGCAAACCTGCACGTGGTATCTGCCCACCGGCTTGAAGCGCAGCATGGAGTAGTAGCTGGCCACGTTGCGCACGTCCAGCTCGGTAATGCCGATGCGCTGAGCCACTTCCGCAATCACCGCGTCGGAGAGATAGCCGATCTCATCCTGCGCATAGAGCAGCATGGGAACCAGCGCCGAGCGCTTCGCAGGGTACTTCTTCACCAGCGCATCGAAGCGCGCCGCCAGCTGCGGTGAAAACAGGCTCATCGTCTCTGGGCTCATCGGTCAATCTCCCCCAGCACAATGTCGATCGACCCGATCACCGCAACCAGGTCTGCGATCATGCGCCCCTTGCACATGGTTTCAATCGCCTGCAAGGTTGCGAACGAGGGATTACGCATATGCACCCGGTAAGGCTTGGCCGTGCCGTCCGAAACCACGTAGTAGCCCATCTGCCCGCGCGGGCTTTCGATGCCCTGGTAAACCTCGCCCGCCGGAACTGCAAACCCCTCGGTCACAATCTTGAAGTGATGGATCAGCGCCTCCATCTGCGTCTTCATCTTTTCCCGGTCGGGCAACACGATCTTCGGCGCGTCGGCCTTGATCGCTCCCTCGGGCATTCCGTCCAGCGCCTGCTGGATAATCTTCACGCTCTCCCGCATCTCCACTAACCGGACTTCGTACCGCGCCCAGCAATCGCCGTCCGTCGAAACAGGCACCTTGAACTGAAACTTCTCATAGCCGGAGTAAGGCATATCGCGGCGCAGGTCGAAGTCCACGCCCGAGGCCCGCATCGGCGGCCCGGTCACGCCCAGCGCAATGGCATCTGCGGCGGAAAGAATGCCCACGCCCTTCAGCCGGCTGCGAAAGATCGGATTGCCCGTCAGCAGGTTTGCATACTCGTCAATCTTCTCCGGAAAGATGCGGATAAAGGTCTGCACGCGGTCGAAGAAATCCAGCGGCGGCTCCATCGAAAGCCCGCCAATGCGGAAGTAGCTGGTCATCATCCGCTGGCCGGACAAGCCTTCGAAGATTCTTAGGATCTCCTCACGCTCGCGGAAGGTATAGAGAAAGACCGTCAGCGCGCCAATATCCATGGCGTGCGTGCCCAGCCAGATCAGGTGCGAGTTCAGGCGGGTCAGCTCGGCCAGCAGATACCCTGATCCACTGCGCCTTCGCGGGAATTTCCAGAGCAAGCAGCTTTTCGACCGCCAGGCAATAGCAGAGGTTATTGGCCATCGGGCTCAGGTAATCGATGCGATCCGTCAGCGGCACCACCTGCTGATAAAACTTGGCCTCGCAGGTCTTCTCGATGCCGGTGTGCAGGTAGCCGATCTCCGGATAGACCCGGAGAACGATCTCGCCGTCGATCTCCGCCACCAAGCGCAGAACTCCGTGCATGGACGGGTGCTGCGGCCCCATATTCAGCACCATGTGCTGGTCTTTGGCGCCTTCGGCCATCGCGGCTTCGAGGATGGGAGTGCCTGAATCCATTTAGCGGTACCCCTCCACCGGATAGTCCTTGCGCAGGGGATGGCCCTTCCAATCGTCAGGCATCATGATGCGGCGCAGGTTGGGATGCCCCTCAAAACGGATGCCGAAGAGATCGAAAACTTCTCGTTCATAAAAGTTGGCCGACGGCCAGACTGGCGTGATCGTCTCCACCGCCGGGCTCTCCTCCTCCAGCATCACCCGCAGCCGGATGCGCTCCTTATAGGTGTGCGACAGAATGTGGTAGCTCAACTGGAAGCGAGGCGAGGAAGGGAACCAGTCCACCGCGGTCAGATCCTCGAAGAAGTTGTAGCCGGCATTCTTCACGGTCTCAGCCGCCGCGCGAATCTGCTCAGGCGCGATGGTCAGCGTCAGCTCATTCCGGTCGAATTTTGCGTCCGTCAAGGCCTCAGGATTCCAGGCGAGCAATCGCCTTGACCGCCGGATGCTCGGCAAGTCCTTCAAGCACAGCTGTCTTGCCGGTGAGTGTGTTGCCCATGCCCATCCTAAAGATCCGCCTTATCCTGGCTCCAGTTCAGGATGCCCTTGCGCACGATATAGTAGAGTCCCACGGCCACAAAGCCCAGATAGACCAGCATCTCCCAGAAACCAAACAGTTTATTGCCGGTAATCAAGGGCAGTTTGCGATAGACCACCGCCCAGGGCATGATGAAAACCGCTTCCACGTCGAACAGGATGAAGAGCACGGCCACCATGTAAAAGCGCACGCTGAAGCGCCCGCGTGCGTCGCCCACGGCCTCAATCCCGCACTCGTAGGCGGCCAGCTTGGTAGTCGTATTGCGATGCCGCCCGACGAACCAGGAGGCCGTAACCATCCCCAGCCCAAGCAGGAACGCGGCAAGAATCTGCATCAATAGCGGGAGATACTGCCAGTAGTAGGGAACCATTGCCGCCCAGTCCTAAATAGTCCGGTAAGATTGCATCCGGCCCGCCGGGACCGCCGACGGCTCCGTATCAACAGGATGCTCTGGTTTGAGATTAGGTTTTCAGCCGCATCCCGTCAAGGTAAACCGCGTGCTGCGCCGCACAGAAGGCCTTGAATAAGCGGCTCTGGACTGGAAATCGGCTCCGCGAGCCCTCATCAGGGCCATTTGCAGATCATTTCCCAGCTTTGTGAGTGGGTTATCTTAGCCTCCCAGACTCAAATCTTTGATAGTACGCCGAATCGCCAGTGAGATGTTTCAGTAATTCCCATTTTTGTAACGACTCTCTTTCTTCTCATTCTAGGAAGACAGTACGTTCGTAATCTGAAATATTGGAAAGACTTGGCCGAAGAACAAGGCGAGGATAAATGCATGGCAGCCTTCACGACCACCAGTTTTCCCATCCCGCTCTCCGCAGAGCCCGCTGTCTCTGTCGACATGCGCCCCAAACGCCGCCGCATCACACCCCGGGCCGGGCATGCCCTGGAGATATTGGGCCACGCGATCGAATACCTGACCGACGAGTTCCTTTACGAAAACACAAATTTTTCGGTCAACAGCTCGCAGCTAGAGGCAGTGCAGTTGCTCATGGCGCTCAACCGCGAAGTCTATTACGAGTGCCCTGAAGTGCCCAGTCTTGGCGAACGTTGGCGCTCCATTCTCCGTCTTCGCGCGGCATAAGCTATTGCCCGGCGGCCAGCACCGCTATCAACAGCAGCCAGGCCAGGCTCATTGCGTGCCAGTACCATGCGGTTGAATCGACGGCGATCTGCCGGTACTCGACTCGCTTGAGCCTGCCGAGAACGCTCAAGCAGAGAATCAGTGCGGCTATGCCTGCAACCAGGTGGGCCGCATGCAGGCCGGTAATGACGTAGAAAAAGTAGCTCGCCGGCGTCGACCAGCGATCGAAGGCAAAGCCCTGTGCCGTCAGTTGCCTCCAGGCCAAATACTGCCCGCCCAGAGAACAGAACTCCCAGCGTCAGTGTCGCAGCCAGCCAGGGCAGGGTGCGCCGTAGCGCCGGCTGGCCCAGCCCCAGCCACTCCTCCAGCACGTCCACCTCGCGAAAGATGTTCAGCCGCGCCCGTTCCATGGTCAGGCTGCTCAGCAGCAGCACCGCGGTATTCAGGTAGAGAATTGGCGGCAGAAGCAAGGGATGCCAGTCCCTGGCCAGCAGGTGAGTGCGAGGGTCCATGCGCAATCCCGCCTGGCGCGCAAAGAAGAACAGCACCAGCACGGCAAAGAACAGCATGTCGGCGGCAAGTGCGGAATAGACAAAAAACCGAACGCGGTGAAGCAGTTCGCGCGGACCCGTCCCTCATTCTTTCCGTCGTCGTCGCCCCCGCCTCCGCCCCCGCCGGTCGGCCGGCGGTCAAGGGGCGGCTTGCCGCCGATTCCCGGCTCTTTCCGTTCCGTTTCCGCTGGGGAGTGCGTAAAGGTGGAAGGCATGAGGGCCTCTGTGTTGATGAGATTATCCCAGCTTTCGGCTGGAAATCACCCAGAATCGTATGATGTGGAATCATTTCGTTAGGAATCAAAGCGTTGCAGAAACTCCTGAACCCTATTCATTCGCCGGGCGCCCCATCCTTCGCGTTTCTGGCGAAAAGACGGGAAACCAAAACCTGATTTGGGCCCGGCTATTTTGCACGCGAGCCGGCAACCATCTCGACAAAGAGCCGATGAACCCGCCGGTCGGTCGAAAGCTCGGGATGAAAAGTGGCCGCCAGCACCCTGCCCTGCCGCACCAGTACCGGATAGCCTTCGCGAAGGGCCAGAACCTCAACGCCCGCTCCGGTCTCAACGATGCGCGGAGCGCGAATGAAGACCATCTCCAGCGGCCCGCCCGGCAGCGAAGTTTCCGCGGTCAAAATAGCCGAGTCAATCTGCCGCCCATAAGCGTTGCGCTCCACCACCGCATCCAGAACGCCCAGGCTTTTCTGCGCCGGATTGCGAACCTCCCGCGCCAGCAGAATGGCTCCGGCACAAGTCCCAAAGACCGGTTTGCTTCCACAGAACTGCTCTCAAGGCCTCAAAGAAGGGGCGCTTCTGAAGAAACGAAGCATGGTGGTCGATTCGCCGCCGGGCAGAATCAGCCCATCCAGACCGGCCAACTCCTCCGGCTTGCGCACCTCCACAGGCTCGGCGCCGGATTCGGCCAGAGCCTCAGCGTGCGCGGCATAATCCCCTTGAATGGCCAGTACACCAATGCGCGGCAGCGTTCTTTCTTTCGTCAACCCAAAGTTCTCCTGCGAAATTGATAGCGTGCACTCATCCTTGCGCTTTCTTTTAGCGCAAGGATGGGAAGCAATGAAGCCTGTGCGATCGAATAGCGAGCGTCCGCCTGAACGGCAAGTTCTACCAGCCGCGGGTTTGCAGCAGTTGCGATTCGTCGAGTGCAGCGGCGGCCAGGCCCTTCATGGTGCCCGTAACCTGCTCGGAGACCTCGGCCAGAATCTTGGGGTCGTTGTAGTGCGTGGTGGCAATCACGATGGCCTTGGCGCGGCTGACGGCTTCCTCGCGCTCCTTGGGATCGTTCTCCACGTCCAGCGGCGTGGCGCGCTCCTTCATGAAGATCCCTGACCCGACAAAGATGGCCTCGGCGCCCAGTTGCATCATCAGCGCCGCATCGGCCGGAGTGGCAATGCCGCCGGCGGAGAAGTTCGGCACTGGCAACTTGCCGGTCTGCGCAACCATGCGGACCAGCTCATAGGGAGCCTGGTGATTCTTGGCCGCGGCATAAAGCTCCTGCTCGGTAAGCACGGTCAGCTCCCGCATCTCCCGTGGTGATCTGCCGCATATGCTGCACGGCGTGGACCACGTCGCCGGTGCCTGCCTCGCCCTTGGTGCGAATCATCGCCGCGCCCTCGGCAATACGCCGGAGAGCCTCGCCCAGGTTGCGCGCGCCGCAGACAAAAGGCGTGGTAAAGGCGTGCTTGTCGATGTGGTGCGCCTCGTCGGCGGGAGTCAGAACCTCGCTCTCATCGATAAAGTCCACGCCCAGTTCCTGCAGAATCTGCGCCTCGGCGAAGTGGCCGATGCGCGCCTTGGCCATCACCGGAATCGAAACCGCCTGGATGATCTGCTTGATGAGACTTGGCTTGGCCATGCGGGCCACGCCGCCCTCGGCGCGGATCATCGCCGGCACGCGCTCCAGAGCCATCACCGAAGTGGCGCCGGCCTCTTCGGCAATGCGGGCCTGCTCCACGTTCATCACGTCCATGATGACGCCGCCCTTGAGCATCTCCGCCAGACCCACCTTCAGGCGCAGGCTGGTTCCCGTCAAGCTTTTGTTCCCATTGTTTTCCGGCATGCTCTCCACCTTCAATTCACTGCGGCTTGCGGATAAACAAACTCCGCGCAAAAACCGTCTCTTTTGGTCTCTCTTCCAGTGTAACAGCGATGTTGATGCCAGGTTTCACTGAGTGCAAGGCGTGAAATCTGTGCGGGCGCATTTCTTAAACCATTCCAATCGTTCTGTCCCGCTTCTGGTCATGTTTCTGCATGATTTCTCAGCACATGGCTACCGCACATCCACTGCCAGCGCCGGCAACTGAGCAGCCGCGCGAGCCCGATCCCTCCGTCGCGAGCCCGGCGGTCGGTCGGACAGTCCCTGGTGCCAGTCCCTCGGACGCTGGAGGAGGAAGATTTCCTTCAGCTCAGCCCGCCAATGGCGCGGCTGCCGATCGAGCTCGACGTGAGCGTCCCGGTGAATGATTTTCGCGTCCGGGGGCTGCTGGCTCTCGAGCCCGGCCAGGTGATCGAGTCGCAATGGACCCATGGCGAGGATGTGCCGCTGGCCTCCGGCAAAGTGCAACTGGCCTGGACCGAGTTCGAAGTGGTCGACGCGCAGTTGGCGGTTCGGATCACCCGGCTGCTATGAGAGGCAGGGAATAAGGAATAGAACCAACCAGCTCTTTGCCATTGATAAGCCCCTGGTCCCCAACAAGGCGGAATTGAAATAGGAGCGGAATGAAAGTTGTGGTGAAGATGATTCTGAAAGACGGACTGGCCAGCTGGCTGCTGGGGAGGATGCGTTTGACGCCGCGCCCGCGTCCTCGCTTGAGTTGCTGGAGCGCATTACGCTGGCTCCGCGGCAGTCGCTGGCCCTGGTGGAAGCCGAGGGCCGCCGGTTTCTTGTCGCTACCTCGCCGGACGGAGCCCCGGCCTTCTATCCGCTCGATGAGTTTCGGCATTCGAAAGGTGTGGCGCGCTCGACCTCGATTTCGCGCTCCACGACAGGCCAGGTTGCGAGGGTCTCATGGTAACGCTCATGGCCGCGGCACATCTGGCGGCTGCCGCACCTGCCCCTTTGATTCCCGACCTCAGCCAGCGCCTCCATCCCTCGGATTCGACTCCGTGGACGATTCTTCTTGTCCTAACGCTGATCACCCTGCTGCCCGCGATTCTGATGTGTATGACCCCGCTGGTGCGCCTGCTGGTGGTCTTTCACTTTCTGCGTCAGGCTCTGGGCACCCAGACCGCGCCCTCGAATCCGACCCTGATGGGTCTGGCCCTGATGATGACCTGGTTCCTGATGACCCCGGTGCTTAACCAGGTCGATCAGCAGGCCGTCGAGCCCTACCGCCAGGGGCAGGTGACGGGCTGGGATGCCATCGACCGCGGCGCACAGCCTATAAAGCTGTTCATGCTCCACTACGCGCGCGAGAAAGACCTGGCTCTGTTTACCGCCGCCGGCCAGATTCCGCGCCCCAATCAGCCCTCCGACCTGCCCATGCGGGTGGTGATTCCGGCCTACATTCTCTCCGAACTCAAAGCTGGATTTGCGATTGGTGCCGTGCTCTTTCTCCCTTTTCTGCTCATCGATATGGTCACCGCCGCCATCACCACCTCGATCGGCATGTTCCAGTTGCCGCCGGTGGTGATCTCGACGCCGTTGAAGATTCTGCTGTTTGTGATGGTGGATGGCTGGAACCTGCTGGCCAGCTCGCTCTTGAAGAGCTTTTGAAAGGAGATATATGACTCCCGACCTGGTTGCCGAACTGCTCCGCCAGCTAATGAAAGAGTCCATGATTCTGGCTGCGCCCGTGCTGCTGGCCGCCGCGCTGTTGAGCTTCATCCTGAGCCTCTTCCAGACCCTGACCAGCCTGCAGGAGCAGTCGCTGACCTCAGTTCCCCGACTGGCCGCGGTCGCCCTGATTCTGCTCGTTGGAATGCCCTGGTTCCTGGGCAGAATGGCGGACTATACGCGGCTATTGCTGACTGATTTTCACCGTTACCTGGGTTAAGAAAGCGGCTTTTAGCTTCTAGCTCCTAGCTGTATCTGGGGGATGCCAAGTATGACGAAATTTGCGAACAGAAAAAGGTAAAGGCTAGAAGCTAGCAGCTAGAAGCTAGAAGCTGAAAAAGAGGATGTCGATGCAGGAGTGGACGCAGTTTTCTAAGCGCAATGACGCTGGCCCTGGTACGGGTGAGCGGAATGGTGGCCTTTGCCCCCTTCTTCTCCTCTGCCTCGCTGACCCTGCGCACGAAAGCGGTCTTCGCCGGCGCGGTCGCCTACCTGCTCGCTCCCTCTGGTTGCCACTCTGCCTCGTGCCAATCTGTCGATCAGCTTCTCCGCCTTGCTGGGCGAGCTGGCCGTGGGACTGGTCTATGGACTCGTACTCGCGCTGCTGAATGAGATGCTCCTCTTTGCCGGGCAGATCGCCGGCATGCAGTTCAGTTTTTCATTGGTCAATCTTCTCGATCCCAACTCCGCGATTCAAACTCCGCTGCTGGGCGACCTCTTTCAACTGCTGGGAACCCTGGTGATTCTCGGCGCCGGACTGGATCGCATTCTGCTGGCCTCCATGGTGCGCAGCTTCCGCGCGGTTCCACTGGGAGCCTATGCCTTGGCTCCGGTAACCGCGCTCGCCATCGTGCGCGCCGCCGGCGGCATCTTTCTGGCCGCTGTCGAGCTGGCCGCGCCAGTGCTGGCCGCAACCATGCTGGTCGAGGTGGCCGTTGCCCTTTTAGGCAAGCTCAGCCCGCAGCTTGCCGGTGATGAACCTGACCGTGCCCTTCAAAACCCTCACCGGCTTTGCCCTCCTAACCGGCTCTCTGGCCCTGTGGCCGCGCTTCATTGAGGCGCGCTTCGCAGGCCTGCTCGACCTGGCCGAGCGGCTGATCGCCCCCGCGGGGCAGTTGGCGGGAGGATAGCCCATGCCCGGAGAGCGCACCGAACAGGCAACCCAGCATCGCCGCGAAAAAGCGCAAAAAGAAGGCGACGTACTCCACAGCCGCGAGCTGACGGCCGCTGCCGGAACCCTGGCCGGTGTTCTCGTGCTCGGGGCTCTGGGCGCGCACACTCTGGTCGTCTGGCGGGATAGCTTTGCCGCCTTCCTGAGTCTGGGCAGTCCGGCCCGCTGGGAGCCCGCGGAGATTGCGCCCACGCTCGCCTCCCTGCGCCGCCTGACGCTCTCTGTTCTTGGCGTCCCCGCGGTGATGATGGCTGCCGGTGGTCGCGGCCTCACTCGGCACGGCAATTCTGCAGACCGGAGGGGTCAATTTTTATGCCGGGGCGGTGGGCTTCAAGCCGGAGCGCATCAATCCCGTCAGCAACGTGAAAAATCTCTTCTCGCTGCGCGCCGCCGCCCGCCTGGGCAAGTCTCTGCTCCCCGCCAGCTTGCTGGCTGTCTTTGCCGTCCAGCGCATCGGCCGGCAGTTGACCATGCCTCCTTTTTCAACCGTAAGGCTGGAGCAGCTCGGCTCCGACGTCTATGGCCTGCTGCTGGCCGCCGCCTGGCTGCTCTTCGGCTGGTCGGCCATCGACTACCTGGTTGAATGGCAGAGCCGCGAGTCGCGGCTGAAGATGAGCCGGCAGGAGATGCGCGAGGAGTTCAAGGAAACCGAGGGCAATCCGCAGATTCGCGGCCGCATCCGCAATCTGCAGCGCCAGATGCGCCAGCGCAAGGTAAAGGCCGACGTCTCGAAGGCCGCCGTCGTGCTCACCAATCCCACCCATTATGCCGTGGCCCTGGGCTTCGACTTCGGCACCATGGAGGCTCCAAAAGTGCTGGCCAAGGGACGCAACCTGCTGGCCGAGGAGATCAAGGCCGAGGCCCGCTGGGCCGGGGTGCCGATTGTCGAGAATCCACCGCTGGCCCGCTCCCTCTACCGTTCCGTCGAGGTCGGCCAGGCGATTCCGGTCGATCTCTATGCCGCCGTGGCCGCAATTCTGGCCTGGCTCTATCGCCAGCGTCTCGAGACCGAGATGAGGGAACGCCGCGCCCGCGAGTCCGCCGCGCGAGCTCGAAGCCCAGGCCCGAACGATCGGGCGCCAACAATCCACCTCTTAGGGGAGGACCGCGATGAGCACCACCGCTCCTGCCCGCAAGCACGCTCCCGGCCCAGTCCCTTCTGGCACCGGCTGCGCGAATATCTGTTGCCGCTGGCCGCCATCAGCGTCATCTTCGTCATGCTGGTGCCGCTGCCGGCCGCTGGCCTGGACTTTCTGCTGGCGCTCTCGATCGCCGCCTCCATCATCGTCTTCCTCACGGCCGTGCAGATTCGCCGCGCCGTCGAGCTGAGCGTCTTTCCAACGCTTGCTGCTGTTGCTGACGCTCTTCCGCCTGGCTCTGAACATCGCCTCCAGCCGCCGCATTCTGCTCCACGGGCAGGAGGGCACCGCGAGCCGCGGGCAAGGTGATCGAGGCCTTCGGGCAGTTTGTGGTGGGCGGCAACTATGTGGTCGGCTTTGTTCTCTTTCTGGCCTTGATCGCCATTCAGTTCTTAGTGGTTTCTCATGGAGCGGTTCGCACCGCCGAAGTTACCGCCCGCTTCACTCTTGATGCCTTGCCCGGAAAGCAGATGGCGATCGACGCCGATATGAACGCCGGCCTGATCGACGAGGCCGAAGCGCGCCGTCGCCGCCAGGCGATCGCCCGCGAGGCGGAGTTCTACGGCGCTATGGACGGCGCCGCGCGTTTCAACCAGCGCGACTCGCTGGCCACCATCCTGATCACCGCCATCAACATCATCGCCGGTCTGCTGATCGGCACCCTGCAGCAGGGCATCGAACTGGGCGAAGCGGCGCGCACCTATACCGTTTTGACCGTAGGCGACGGACTGGTCACCATCATTCCGTCACTGCTGGTCTCCGTTGCCGGCGGCATCACCCTCACCCGGGCCAACTCGGCGGGAATGCTGGGCGGCGAGATTCAGCAGCAGCTTCTGGCCAAGCCGGCCACGCTCTATATGGCCAGCCTGGTCTCCGCCGCCATGTGCCTGATTCCGGGACTGCCCAAGCTGGCCTTCCTGTCGGTTGCCGCCGCGCTTTACTGGGGCGGCCGCCGCTCCGTCGGCCCGTCTTCTGGTGGCAGCTCCGGCCGAGATGGGAACGGTCGAGAAAAAGAAGGCCGAGCAGGCGCAGGGCTCCGATCTGGCTTCGCTCCTGCGTCTTGAAGAGCTGACCCTCGAGATCGGTTTTCAACTGATTCCGCTGGTGGACGAGAAGCAGGGCGGGCAACTGCTCAGCCGCGTTCGCTCGCTGCGCCGCCACCTCTCCTCCGAGATGGGTTTTCTCGTTCCCCCCGTGCACATCTCCGACAATCTCCGCCTCCGGCCCCGCGAATATATCTTCTCGCTGCGCGGCATCGAGATCGGCCGCTGGCAGACCGAGGGCTCGCAGTTGCTGGCCGTCTCCGGCGACTCCGGCCGCCGGCCTTTGACGGGGAAGGAAACGCGGGAGCCCGCCTTCGGGGTTCCTGCCATCTGGATCGCGCCGAGCATCGAGGATCAGGCCATCGCCGCCGGCTACTCGGTGGTCGACGCGGTCACGGTCATCACCACCCACCTTGGCGAACTCATCCGCCAGCACGCCTGGGAGCTGCTGGGCCGTGCGGAGACCAAGCGGCTGATGGATTCGCTCAACGATTCCCACCCCAAGCTGCTCGAGGAGCTGGTGCCCAAACTGCTCACGCTGGGCGAGGTGGAGCGGGTTCTCGAACAACTGCTGCGCGAGCGGGTTTCGATCCGCGACCTGGGCGGAATCCTCGAGGCACTCATCGAGACCGCGCCGGTGAACAAGAGCCTGGTGGCGCTGGTCGAGGCGTCGCGCCAGGCCCTGGGCCGGCGCCTGATCCGCCCCCTGCTCGACGGCGAGGGCCAGTTGCCGGTCCTGCTGCTCGATCCCGGATCTTGAGGAGGAGATTCTCACCACCCTGTCTCCGGAGACCGGCCAGCGCCTGCTGGCCTCGCAGGCCAATCCGGGAACCCCTCTGGTTCGCCGCCTCACCGATTCTGTGAGGCAACTTATCGGCGCCAACTCCGCAGCGGTCCTTCCCGTGCTTCTCTGTCCTAGTCCGGCGCGCTACCACGTCAAGCGCTGGCTGGAGCCCGTGGTGCCTCGTCTGGCGGTGGTTGCCGCCGGGGAGATTCCGCCCGAGATCCGCCTGCGGCCGGTGGGAACGGTGCGCTTGAGGGCCGAGCGTTTCGGGGTGCGGCAAGTAAGAATTGCAGTAAAGTATTGTTCAAAAAGGGACGGCAATGGGAGCAGAAACAGCGGCCGCAGCGAGAAATCAGGGCGTCCTGTGCCGGGGCGCCGGGCGGGGCGAATCAGGGTATCCGCCCGCCGCTGCGGCAGCGCCCGGCGCTCACCGTCGAGCAGGAGCGGGTGCTGCTGGAGCATCTGCCCATCGTGCGCTTTCTCGCCCGCCGCATTCACGAGCGCCTACCCCAGCATGTGGATATCGAGGATATGGTCTCGGCCGGGGTGGTGGGGCTGATGGATGCCTTCGCCAAGTTCGACCCGACCAAGAAGGTGCAGTTTCGCTCCTACGCCCAGTTCCGCATCCGGGGAGCGATTCTGGACAGCCTGAGAACGATGGACTGGAGCCCGCGCGAGCTGCGCCGGAAGGGCCGCGCCGTCGAAGAGGCCATCCGGGTGCTGATGGCCAGGATGGGCCACGCGCCGGGCGAGGCGGAGATCGCCGCCGAGCTGGCGCTGGAACTGGACGAATACCAGCAGTTGCTCGGCGACCTGAAGGGCCTGGAGATCGGCACCCTGCACATGGTGCGCAACGAGGATTCCGGCGAGGAGGAGCTGGCCTATGTGCCCGGCCGTCCCGAGGAGGACCCGCTCTTTATCTGTCTGCGGGGAGAACTCGAAGACCGGCTCACTGACGCCATCGCCAACCTGCCCGACCGCGAACGGCTGGTGATGACCCTCTACTACTACGAGGAAATGACCATGCGCGAGATCGGCCTGGCGCTGGGGGTGGTCGAGTCCCGCGTCTCCCAGGTGCATGCCTCGGCGGTGGCCCATCTCAGGGCCGCACTCAAGGATCTGGCCGCGCGCGGAGTCTTTGACCGCGCCGGTCAGCGCAAGACCGAGGAGCGCCGCGGCGCTGAGCGGGCTGCGGCCGCAGAGGCGATTCAGGCGCGCGAAGTAAGGATGAAGTACGGTCGACAGGGAAGCGGGAAGAGCAGGGACAACAGGGAAGCAATAAAGATCGGAGCGGCAGGGAAGCGGTGAAGTGCAGCTGCGGGAAAGCGATCGGGCGAATCGCCCGGCGCGGGGAAGCGAACAGAAACAGGACGTGCGGAAAGGAGGCACGTGGAATGGAAAAGACGCTCAAGCAGACCGAGATCGATGCTCTGTTTGAGGCCGCGCGCAGCTCGGCTCCGGACGCCTCAAAAACCGAGGTGCGGGCCCGGATCGTGCCCTACAACTTCTCCTCGGCGGGGCAGATCTCGAACGAGCAGTTGCGCGCCATCAGCATGCTCAACGATCTCTTCGCCCGCAACCTGACCCACAACCTGGCCGCCTGGCTGCGCACCCGCTTCCAGGTCAACCTGGTCTCGGCCGAGCAGATCCAGTTCAACGAATTCCTGCTCCGCATCCCCGAGATCAGCTACGTGGCCTCGGTGCGTCTGGAGCCTCTGGGCGCGCTCTCCGTGCTGCAGTTGGACCTGGCCCTGGCTCCTCCCATCATCGACCTATTGCTGGGCGGCGAAGGCAGGGACGGCCCCTTGCGCGAGCTCACCGATATCGAAGAGTCCATCCTGGGCTCGGTGGTCGAGATCATCTGCCGCGAACTGACCGCCGCCTGGCAGCAGGTGGGCCTGAGCTTCAACTTCGAGCGCCGCCAGATGCAGACCCAGGTGGCGCGCGTCATGTCGGTTACGGAGAAGACTCTCTGCCTGAGCTTCGAGATTCGCATGCCGCACAGCTCGGGTCTGCTCAATCTGGCTTTTCCGGCCGTAGTGGCAAACACCATCCTGCGCCGCCTGACCTCGGACTGGGGACGCAGCCGCCGCCACGCCGGCGAAACCCGGGCGCAGATGGAGGCGTCGGCGCGCCGCATTCTGGTCGGCGGCTCTCTGCAGTTGCCCACCGTGCGCCTGGCGGCCAGCAGCGATAGAAAATCTTGCAACCGGGAACGGTTCTGCGTCTCGATATGCCCGCCAACACCTTGCCCGTCTGGCGGGTAGGCGGCCAGCCGATCGCCCATGCGCAGGCCATTCGCCAGGGAGCGCATCGCGGAGCCCGCATCGAACGCATGCATCGGGGAAGCTGAAGCATGAAAACCTATCTTGAGTGTTGGACCAGTGTGGCCACGGCCCTGTTCTCGCAGGCCCTGGCCGGAGAGCCGCAGCTGGCCGAGTCTCTGCCCAAACCGCTTCGCCGAGGGCTCCTTTGGCTTTGCCGCCACCCTTGCGGGAGAGCGCGAAGGGCGCTTCGCCGTGGTGCTCGACGGCAGAATTCTCGAGTCGCCGCTGGTGGGCGAGGGCGGTGGACCAGAAAGCCGGATGGGGTGAGCTGCTGCGCGAAGTGGCTGATGCCGCCGCCGGAGAAATGCTGGCCAAAACCGGCGTGAAGTGCCGGGTGGAGAAATTTGAGCAGACAGCCGGAGAAAGCAAAGCTTCCTGCGCCTTCCTGCTGAGCTCCGGCGATCGCGCTTGGCCGATTCTGGTTGAGGACGAGGTGCGCCCCACCAAACCGGCGCGTCAATCGAAGACCCAGGCAGCAACAGACCACATCCGCTGCAGCCGGCAGCCTCAGGCAGCATCGATGCCCGCAGCAGACTTCAGCCAGCAACGGCCTTGAGTCCCGGGATTGAACTGCTGCTCGATGTGGAGCTGGACGCTTCGCTGCGCTTTGGCTCCCGGGAGATGCCCCTGGGCGAGATTCTCGACCTCGGTCCGGGAGATGTGGTGCAGTTGGACCGCCATTTAACCGATCCCGTGGACCTGATCGTCGGCGACAAGATCGTGGCCCGCGGCGAAGTCGTGCTGGTCAACGGCAACTTCGGTCTGCGAGTCACCGAGGTCGCCGCGCCCAGAAAGCGGCTGGAGAGCATACGATGCCTCTTCTGAACTTCAAGCCTGGGAAGAGGAACTCCCGCGAAGCCTCGCTTCGATCTCCTCGCGCCGGCCGCGTGCCGAGCTCGCCGGCTCGCGGCCCACCCGGCCTGGCATGCCCGAGAGCTCGCGCCTGCGCATCTTTGAAACCTGCGCCAATCCCATCTGTGGCTCGGGATGGCTGCACCTTTGGAGGAGCCGCACGGCCCCGGTCTTTGAAGGCGGATGGAACTGCTCGTCTGCCTGCACGGCGGCGCGGATCGAAGCGGCGGTCGAGCGCGAGCTCGACGCCCGCGGCAGCGCCCAGGAGAACCATCGCCACCGGATTCCGCTGGGGCTGGTGATGCTCGAGCAGGGCTGGATCACCTCCGCCCAGTTGCGCCAGGCGCTGGAGGCGCAGAAGGTGGCCGGCGGCGGACGGCTGGGCCACTGGCTGGTCCGCCAGCAGGGGGTCAGCGAGCAGTTGGTCACCAGGGCATTGGGCCTGCAATGGACCTGCCCGGTATTGCCCATGGAGTTTCACGATGCCGAGGACGCTGACCGTGCTGCTTCCACGCCTGTTTGTGGACGCCTTTGGCGCTCTGCCTCTGCGGGTGGCGGCGGGCAAGCTTCTCTACCTCGGATTTGAAGACCGGCTCGACCCGGTGATGGCTCTGGCCATCCAGCGCATGACCGGGTTGCGGGTGGAGAGCGGGCTGGTGCAGAGCTCGCTCTTCCGCTCCGCGCACACGCGCATGCTGAGCGCCAAGTTCCCTCCCGTGGAGCTGATCGAGGCCAGCTCGGAGCAGGCCGCTGGTGCACGTGCTGGCGAAGGCGATTGAAAAGGCGCGCCCGGTCGAGTCCCGCCTGGTAAGGGCTCACGATTGCCTGTGGCTGCGCAGTGGCTGCGTCCCCAGAGCGGGCCGCTCCCCGATGCCGCCTCCATCCAGGACCTGATCTGTTCGATCGGAGCGCATAGAGAGAATCCAGAGTGGCTGTACTCCGTTGAATATTGTTGAAGTGTGAGTGTGAGTGTGCCGAACCTGGGTCATTCACACTCGTACTCACACACCGGGGTATATCGACTCTGGATCCGCATTAACCACATTGCGGGGCGGCACTCAATAACTTATCTCATGATTTCAGCCGCGGAGACGATAAGCACCTAAGAGGAGCCCGGGCATGAGTGAAATTCGAACCCTGATCGTCGACGATTCCTCGGTGATGCGCAAGATTGTGGAGCGCGCGCTTCGCCAGGCGGGCCTTGATCTGCTGGTGGTGCACGAGGCCGGCAGCGGCATCGAGGGGCTGGACGTACTGAAGGTCAAGCAGGTGGACCTGATTCTCTCCGATATCAACATGCCTTCGATGGATGGCCTGGAGTTTCTGCGCCAGCTCCGGGCGCAGAACCTGGCCCCCGGCGTTCCGGTGGTGATGATCACCACCGAGTCCAGCGAGGAGCATGTGAAACAGGCCATTCAGGCCGGGGCGCAGGGATACATCCGCAAGCCGTTTACGGCCGAGCAGGTAAAGGAACGGGTATTGCCGCTTTTGAATGCGGCTTAGCCGGGAGGTGGACGTGTGCTGTTGAATGGAGTGCGGGCGGCCGCTATCGCGTGCAAGCGAACGGGAGCGGTAAGAACGAAATGGAGCGTACGATGGCGGTCTCGTTGCGTGAATCCGTGCAACTGGTCTCCGATCCGGGGAACCTGGATGCGAGCGTGGAAGAGGTCTTTCAAACGATGCTGGGGATCAGTTGCCGGCGCGACTCTTCGCCCAGCACTGAAGAGCCGGAGTCGGTCACTGCGGTCGTGGGCTTCGGCGGGCTGCTCAGCGGTGCCTGCGTCTTCCGCTCCGGCAGTACCGCCGCCAGAAAGATCGCCGCACACATGACGGGCATGGAGTTTAAGAGGTTGACGATACCGTCAAGGACGCCATCGGCGAGATCTGCAACATGCTGGCCGGAAGCTGGAAGGGCAAGGTCCCTGACCTGGCCGCCAACTGCGGCCTCTCGGTTCCGGCCGTTATCACCGGCCGGGATTACAAGCTTCACGTCCAGGCCCCAGAATTCCAGTTGAACCATACCTACCGCTTCGAAGGCATGAGTTTCGCCGTAACCGTCGTCTGTGACGGGCTGCAGTAAGAACTTATCCGTAAATAACAATAGTTTGTCTCCAGCAGATAAGAGCAGCGGCGAGTTGTAGCAGAGCCGTGTAGCTGGCCTCTGTCTTTTCGAAGCTGACCAGCAGCTTGCGGAAGCGGTTGAGCCAGGAGTGGGTTCGTTCCACCACCCATCGGCGCGGTTTGGAGTCCGGGTAGCGGTACTTGATGAGCCGCTCTTCGGCGCGTGATTTAACGCGGGGATAGTATTGGTGCTTGCGGGCGATCTTGCTAACTGGGTAGCCGACATAGCCGGCATCCAGACAGAGATATTGGTAGTTTTTCCATCCTGTAACCTCAGGGCGTTGGACCACGACCTGTGCCAGGGTCCGATCCAGCAGCTTGGAGTCGTGGAGGTTGGCGCCGCTGACGGCGATCGACAGTGGGAGTCCACGGGCGTCGACCAACAGACTGCGTTTGCGTCCTTTTTTTCCCCCGGTCGGTCGGGTTTCGACCAACACATTCGGTAGCTAGCGGTGCTTTGCCCATGGCTCCATCGGCTGATTGCCACTGCCAGGCTATGCCGTGCATCCCGTCATACTCGGCCAGCCCAGCCTGCCACAGCTTCTGGAACAAGCCAGCCTTGTGCCAGTTCTGAAAGTACTGATGCACTGCGCTAGCCGAACCGAACTCCCGGGGCAATGCTTTCCATTGAATGCCGGTCCGCAGAACGTAAACAATCGCCGAAAAAACTTGTCGAGAAGACATCGGCTTGCGTCCAGCTCCAGCCTTGCGTTGATACGTTCGCCCTGCTTCCCGCTTGCGTACTGGGATCAGCGGCTCAACCTTGCTCCACAAATTATCTGAAACCGTCCAAGACTTGATCTGAGCCATATTGAATTCATCATCGCCGCTACCAATCGCTTGCAAATCAGAGATTCAGTCGCACGCATCAAAGTCGTCACTATTTACGGATAAGTTCTAAAGCAAGGGTCAGGGGTCAGAGATCAGGGGTCACTTATAAGCTAACAGCTAGCAGTTCGAGGCTTGCGCACGCCCGGTTCTCTGATCCCTGATCTCTGACCCCTGCCCCCCGCACTTCAATTCTGATGTTGCTCTAATCCCTTCCTCCGCTTTCCGGTCCCCCACCTGCATCTTCTCTCTTCCTCAGGGAGATGCACGCGATGGACAGCGGATACTATGCGGCGATGACCGGGTTGGTGGCGCGCACCCAGGCTCTGGATATCGCGGCCACCAATCTGGCCAATGCTGGAACCCCCGGCTACCGCGCTGAGCAGGAGTACTTCCGCTCGGTGCTCATGGGTCCCGATGCCGGCGACTCGCAACTGGGACGCACGGTCAACAACTTCGGGCTGCTCGGCGGCGATCGTCTAAATATGGGCCAGGGCACCATACAGCAGACCGGCAATCCGCTCGATCTGGCCATTGAAGGCGAAGGTTTTTTTCAAGTCCAGACCCCCAACGGCCCTCGCTATACCCGCGATGGCGGCTTTCATCGCACGCCCGCCGGCATGCTGGTTACGGCCTCCGGCGATGCAGTGCTCTCCACCACCGGACAGCAGATTCCCGTTCCACCCGGCGAGGTGACCGTAGGCTCAGACGGCTCGCTCTCGGTTGCGGGCGGCGTGGTGGCAACGGTGGGAGTTTTCACCTTTCCATCCGGCACGCAATTGTCTCCCGAAGGTGCCAATCGCTATACCGCGCCGAAGGGTGTGACGCCGGCGCTCGAAAAGAACTCCGCCATCCACCAGGGCGCCATCGAAAACGCCAACCAGGGCGTAATCCCCGGCACGATGAACCTGATCCTGGTGCAACGTGAAGCGGAGATGATGCAGAAGGCCCTCACCGTCTTTCACACCGAGTTCAACAAGATCGCCAGCGAGGATCTGCCGAGAGTGTGAAGAAAAGCAGGGAATAGGGAATAGGGAATAGGGAGTAGGGCAATGTGATTAGTACTAAGGGAATAAGCGATTGATTTTCTGGGACCTGGTTTTCTATTCCCTATTCCCTTTTCCCTATTCCCTGAAGGAGCATTTATGATTCGAGCCTTGTACACAGCCGCCAGCGGCATGAGCGCGCAGCAGTTGAATCTGGATACCATCGCCAACAACCTGGCCAACTCCTCGACCACCGGATTTCGCCAGTTGCGCCTGGAGTTCCAGGATATGGTCTACCAGAACCTGGTCACGCCGGGTGCGGCGCAGAGCCAGTCCACGGTCTCGGCCGGATTGCAGATCGGGTTAGGCACCAAATCGGCGGCGACCGAGGTCATCATGACCCAGGGTTCGCTGAACCAGACCTCGAACCCTCTGGATGTGGCTATCGAGGGTGCGGGTTTCTTTCAGGTGCAGCGCCCGGACGGTACCATCGCCTATACCCGCGCCGGGCAGTTTCAGTTAAACAACCAGGGAACCCTTGTGACCACCGACGGCGATCCCATCATCCCCACTATCACCATTCCCCCCAACGCGACGGCCGTCACTATCACTCAATACGGCGTGGTGAACGCGACTCTACCCGGGCAGCAGAACCCTTCGCAATTGGGCCAGCTACAGCTGGCCACCTTCCCCAACCCCGGGGGTCTGGAAAGCATGGGTTCGAACCTGCTTGAAGCAACACTCAACTCCGGCAATCCGGTCACCGGCAACCCCGGAGGCAGCGAGGGACTGGGAACGTTACAGCAAGGATATCTGGAGAACTCGAATGTGGACGTGGTCACCATGTTTGTGCAGATGGTCCTCGCTCAGCGAGCCTACGAATCGAACTCCAAGGTGATCAAGGCAGCCGACGATATGTACTCGCAAGTCAATAACATGACCCACTAAAGTTGAGGTTTTTCATTGGGAATCAGGTACGAAAACGGGATGAATACAGGACGGAAAACTCGATTGGGAATCGTGCTGATGGTCTTGGCGGCTGCCAAGTCAGCCCTCGGCCAGGCGGGGGGGACCTCTTATTCCAACTCTAACGTTTTTGTGTCATCGGGGATGGAGCTTTCTCAGGGCGAAATTGTCCGCGAGATCGACGATCCCCACACCGGCGGGCGCTGGCTGCTGACGCGCGCCCCCGACCACCCCGCCGGGCCGGGTCGGCTCGTGCTGGCGAGCGGAATGCGAATTGCCGTTTCCCGGACGGGCGCTCCGGTAGTTGAGCTACCTCACCCCGTCATTCATGCCGGAGACCGCCTGATCGTTGAGGAAAACTCGGCGGTCGTCGAGGCGCGTCTGGACGCGGTCGCACTGGGACCGGCGGTGATCGGATCGCCCCTCGATGTGCGCTTGAAGATTGGCGGCAAAGTGGTGCGTGCCGTGGCCCTGGCGCCAGGCCGGGCAGTATTTCTGGCGGAGGCGCGGCCATGAGAAAGGGGTTGATCTTCTGCATGGTGCTCGCGCTGCTTGCTGTGCCGACGCTCAGTGCGTCGTCGAAACAGAAGAAATCCGGATTGTCAGGCAAACCAACCCCTCCTGAGACCGCCCTGCGCTCCTACATCGAGCGTGTACGTGCTCAGCAGGCGGCTGAGGTTCTGACGCCGGGCTCCATCTGGTCTTCAGAGGGCCGGCTGGTGCGCCTGGGCACCGACGCGAAGGCCGTACGGCTGCACGATGTGGTCTCCATCGTAGTCACGGAAAGTCTGGCTGCATCGACCGCCGGCCAGGTACAAAACTCCCGGACTTCGAGTGCCAACTCCGGTCTGACCGCCCTCTTTGGCAAGCTCAAGCCTTCGAACAATGCCCAGAACCTGCTCGGCATGAGTTCTTCTTCGGGGCTAACCGCGCAGGGGCAGAGCACCAGCAACTCGAGCCTCTCGACTACATTCGGCGGAGAAGTGGTGGACGTGCTGCCCAACGGAATGCTGGTGGTGCAGGCTACACGTCAGTTGATCTTTTCGCAGCAGACGCAACTCATCAAGCTGCGCGGCCTGGTGCGCCCTGAAGACGTGAGCGCGCAGAATACGGTGCTTTCCACCGCCATGACAGATCTTGAACTCGAAGTCACAGGCAAGGGAATCGTCAACGACTCCACCTACCGGCAGAACCCTGTGGTGCGCTTCCTGGAGAGGATGCTGGTGTTCTAAAGACAGGGAATAGGGATCAGGGGTTAGGAGATTAGGGGAAAAATGATACAGCCGGTAATGAGAGCAATTCGAAATTCGGTAGCGGGAATAGCAAAAGAAGCGCCGCAAGCGGGCTTCCTGAGGCGAGCTGCGCCGATAGCGCTTTTCATACTGTCATTCGCTCCTGTGCATGCCGAGACTGCGCAAAAGCTCGCGCGCATAAAGGACGTGGCCAGCATTGAGGGAATTCGCGATAACCAGCTGGTCGGCTATGGGCTGGTGGTGGGGCTTCGCGGCACCGGGGACAGTTCGCAGACTGTCTTCCCGGCGCAGACGCTGGTATCGGCTCTGGAGCGGATGGGCATCACTGTTCCGCAGACCGGCGCCAACAGCGCCAGCAATATGCAGATCAAAAATATGGCTGCGGTCTTTGTCGTGGCCACATTGCCGCCGTTCAGCCGGCCCGGCTACAAGGTGGATATCACCGTCTCCTCGGCCGGCGACGCACGCTCGCTCGAAGGCGGCATCCTGCTGATGACCCCGCTCTACGGCCCAGACGGGCAGATCTATGCTCAGGCCCAGGGATCTCTGGTACTGGGCGGCTATATGGCCACCTCGGCGGGCAACACCAAGCAGTTAAATCACCCCACCACGGCGCGCGTCCCCGGCGGAGCGCTCGTGGAGCGGCCAGTGCCTTTCGAACTGAAGCAACTGCATATCGTCAGCGTGGTTCTAAACGACGCCGACTTCCATACCGCCGAGCGCATGGCCGCGGCGATTAACCGCGCCCTCGGTACTCCCCGGGCTCAGGCCATCGACAGCCGCCGCGTGGAGATCGTTCCTACTCCAAACGAGGACCTGGCGGCTCTGTTGGATCAGGTCGAGGCCGTTGAAGTGGAGGTTTATCCGCGCGCCCGCGTAGTGGTAAACGAGCGCACCGGAACCGTCGTCATCGGAGGCACAGTCCGCCTGCAGCCGGTCTCGATTCTTCATGGAGGTCTGAGCGTAAACGTGATCTCGGAGACCAAAGTCTCGCAACCCAACGCCTATGCTTCGGGAACAACCGAAGTGGTCCAGCAGACCACCGTCCAGGCCCAGGATAAGCCGGTCAACCGCATTGATCTCAAAGAAGGCGCGACGGTGGAGGATCTGGTCCAGGAATTGCAACGCACAGGAGCGGGCGCGCGGGACGTGATCTCCATCCTGCAAGCCATGAAGGAGGCCGGTGCTCTGGAGGCCGACCTGGACGTTCTGTGATGGAGATGCGCGGATGATCTCTCAATTGAATTCGGCGGCTACGACTTCGGAAATCGAACGCCAGACCCTGCCGCAGCCAAGGCTGGTGCGGGCTGCACACGAGTTTGAGGCACAAATGATGAAGGAGATCATGAAGCCGATGACCAGCGCCTCCAGTTCGCTTATCGGTGATGAGGATGATTCTGACACTAGTTTCGGTTCCAGCGGAGCGCTGGGCCAGTTTGCCTCAGAGACTCTTGCACGGGCGCTGAGTGATCACGGAGGATTGGGAATTGCTAATCAAATTGTCCGGGAACTCTCCCATTCCGATAACCAGGAAGTAACCGGAAATCCGCACGGCGATACCGTGATGAAAATTCTGAAATGACTAAAGTGATTAGCAGAACCGCCGATACACCCTGCAAGGAGCAATAGTTATGGACATTCGCAGTAGTCTTGATGGATTGAAATCGCTTTTGGGAGTGAATCCTCCCATCCCGGCTGCTACCCAATCCAAGGGTACCGCCGCGGCTGGTGGGAGCGCTTTAGCCAGCGACCGGGCGACGCTGAGCAATGCCGGGAGCGAGGTTTCACAGTCGGCATCCGAATCGGATGTGCGCACGGATAAGGTCGCCTCCGTCCAGGCAGCTCTGGCTGCCGGAACCTACCATGTGCCGGCCTCGGCGGTGGCGTCCAAAGTAGTGGGCGCGATGCTAAACGGCGATCGGGTAGTCAGGCGGGATTGAAAGGGAAATGAGAAATGCGGGAAAGTGGGGCGCGCTGGGTGCATCCTGAGCTGAAGGAACTGGTTGTGGAAGCATCGTGTTCTCTGGCTCGCCTTGATGCGGACCGTCTGGAAGAGTTGGCGTTCTCCTGCCAGGCGCTGAACCGGGATCTCGCGACGGCAAGCACAAAACAGCGCGCCGAGCTGGCGCGCCAGGCCAGGGAAGCAGCCGGGGATATGGCGACGTTTTCGAGGGTGCTGGAGGTAACGCGGGCCAACCTGAATGTGATGAGACGTCTGCGTGACTTGCGCGCAGGGCGGCTGGAGTACGGCCAGGAAAGATGGCCGCGAACGGAGACGGGGCATGGGGACAATTAACTCCGCATTCAGCCTGATCTCGCAGGGGCTTGACGCCGATCAGTCGGCGCTGAGCGTCGTGGCCAACAACGTAGCCAACGCCAACACTCCCAGCTATACCGAGGAAACTCCAAACTGGCAGGAAAACCAGCCGCTCAACATCAACGGCGTCTCCTATGGGGATGGTGTAACGGAGACAGGCGCCACGTCCGTACGCGACAGCGTTCTCGATGAGCGGCTAGACCAGCAACAGCAGCTTGCCTCAGCTTCAAGCGCGCGGCTTACCGCTCTGAATACGCTCGAAACCCTGTTCACGCCCGATTCCGGTTCGTCGAGTTCCACGGCTGGAGATATTGGGAGCGACCTGACTGGCTTCTTCAGTTCCTTATCGTCGCTTGAAGCCAACCCCACGGACAATTCGCTGCGCCAGGATGTGCTCTCCACGGCTTCCACGCTGGCCGGCGATATTTCCAATGCCGCCAGCAGCCTGAACTCGCAGCGCTCCGCCCTTGACCAGGAGGCGGCCGGCGTAACCAGCCAGGTGAACTCCCTTACCAGCGCCATTGCCCAGTTGAACCAGCGGATCACGACCACTTCGCCCGACGCCGATGCGGGCACGCTTGAGGACCAGCGCCAGCAGGATCTGAGCCAACTTTCGCAGTTGATCGGCATCAACAAGGTGACGACTGAAAACAACAGCCTTGAGATCACCACCACATCCGGCCAGTTGCTGCTCTCCGGGGGAACAAGCGAACCGATGACCTCAGGCACCGTGAACGGGGTCACCAACTTTTATCTGGGCGGCATCGAAATTGCCACCCAGCTGGCCTCAGGCGGCGGCCAGTTGGGCGGCCTCCTGACAGCGCGAGACCAGGACATTCCCAACGCACTCAGCGCGCTCGACCAGCTTGCCTATAGCGTCGCAACCCAGGTGAATGCGCAGAACAACGCGGGAACCGATCTGGATGGAGTCAGCGGTACTGTGGCCGCGCCCCTCAATATCTTCAATGAGCCTACGACCGTCTCCGGCAGCGCAGCCAATATGGGCGTGGTGATGACCGATCCAAACCAGATCGCCGCCGCCGGACTAGACGATGGAACAGGCGACAACTCGAATGCTACCTCTATGGCCAACCTGGCTAACCAGCAGATTGTCAACGGCCAGACGCCAACAAACTATTATTCGAACTTTGTCTCCACGCTGGGCGCCACAGTCTCCAGCGTGCAAACCGAGAATACGGCGCAAAACGCCTCGGTCACGCAGTTGCAGACTCAGAACGATGCGCTCTCCAGCGTCAATCTGGACGACGAAGCATCGTCGATGAGCACTCTTGAGCGGACCTATCAAGCAGCCTCGCAGGTCTTCACCATGCTGAATACCATCATGGCCGCGGCATTGAACCTGGGAGATCAGACGACGGTTTCGTAATGAACTGATGAACCGGGTGAACTTTTTTGAGAAGGCACATCTAAAATCGTGCCGAGAAATTGCATCTTTGAGCGGGGACATCCAAGGTCGCGCCGAAAGATTGCAGCTTTGAAAGAGCACGACTTCAGTCGTGCCGAAACGAGCAATAAATAAAGGGGGCTTGAGCCCCTGAGGAAACATTGCGGAGGAAGCCTATGCGAGTGGATCCTAATTACGTCACTAATCTGGTGACTTCGCTCGATCAGAGCCAGGCCACGGAGCAACAGTTGACGGCCGAGCTCTCGAGCGGCGTGAGCATTACCTCCCTGAGCCAGAATCCGGTCGCCTCGGGAGAAAACGTACTGCTTCTCAACCAGATTCAGCAGGATGATTCCTTCACGCAAAGTTCCAGCCTGGTAACGGGGCAGTTGCAGGTGGCTGATTCCACCCTGGGCTCCGTGGTTACTCAGCTTACTCAGGCCATTTCTCTGGCCACCAGCGCCAATAACGGCACGATGAATGCAAGCGACGTAAAGTCCATCGGAAACCAGCTATCCGGCATCCTCAATGAGGTGCAATCGCTAGCCAACACCAACTATCAAGGCCAGTACATTTTTGCTGGCGGAGAAACCTCCACTACTCCCTTCACCACCTCATCCGGCGCCACCACCTACAACGGCGACGAAGATATCAACTGCCTCGAAACACCCAACGGCCAGAAGATACAGTTGAACGTTCCCGGCGACCAGGTCTTTCTGGGCAGCGGCACAAACAGCGTCTTTGGCGCTCTCAATAATCTCATCGCCGACTATTCCACCGGCACGGTAGATGCCAACCAGGCCATTAGCGATACGGAGTCTTTGGGCACGGCCTTGAGCTTCGTCTCTCAGCAGCGTGTGACCATCGATAACTCCATTAGCCAGCTTGGTTCCGCCTCCGATGCCATGACCAATGAGCAGACCCAGCTGACCGCCGCGCAGACCAATCTGATGCAGGCCGACGTGGCGCAGGTGTCCACGCAGCTTTCCCTCTCTGAAACCCAGCAGACGGCGCTTGAAGATGTGATCGCGCAGTTGAATTCCACTTCGAACGACCTATTCAGCAAACTCCCCGAGTAACGCCTCGCCGCCGTTTATACTTGAGACAAAGGGGAACTCATGTTCGCTCCTCTCCGCTTCCTCTGGAACGCAACCCGCGGCAACCGGCTTCATCCCTGGCGCAGCGAGTATCTCCGCTGGCGCGTCGAGACCTATTCCGGCATGCATGCGGAGACCATGACCACCAAAGACATTCTGAGTTTTGTCTGGGCCTCGCGCTGGGAGCTGCTTGCCTATCTCTTCTGGATCGGGCGCATGGATCGCGAAGTGCGTAAGCGTGCCTAAGCCCGCGATGGCCCGCATCCATGCAGCGCCCGTATCCCATTCCAAGAAATTGATGAGGAGCGAATGGCGGAGAACCCGGAACTGACTCGAAGGCAATTTGGCAGGGCTGCTCTGGCCCTGGGTGCATCCGCAATGCTGCCCGGCTGGATGTGCGCTGAGGAACTGGATGCGGAGGCAGCCTCAGTGAGCTTTACCGGGCGGGATTCTCTGCGCGTCCATGCGGCTGCTCGTGGATTACTTTACGGCGCTGCAGTTGTTCCCGAGCGTCTTGATGTCGCTGGAGTTGCCGCCGGCAGCACCAGCGACGGCTATACGCAGCTGATTCAGCAACAGGCCGGAATTCTGGTTGCCGAAAATTCGATGAAGTGGGAGGGATTACGACCCGCCCCCAGCATTTTCGACTTCACCCAGGCGGATAAGCTCATGTGCTTTGCCGCTCTTGCCGATCAAAAGGTGCGCGGCCACAATCTCTGCTGGCATGAGCAGCTGCCTTCCTGGTTCAAGTCCACAGTGAACCAAGCCAATGCCCGCACCCATCTTACTCAGCACATCCACACCGTTGCCGGCCATTATCGAGGCCAAATCCACAGTTGGGACGTAGTTAACGAAGCCATTCGGCCGGAAGATGGCCGTTCCGATGGCCTGCGCAAAACGCCGTGGCTTGATCTGATCGGCCCGGATTACCTTGACCTTGCCTTCCACACCGCCGCTGAAGCCGATCCCCATGCCAAACTCACCTATAACGACTACGGCATCGAGCTTGATACGCCGGAACAAACCCGCAAGAGGGAAGTGGTCCTCGAGTTATTGCAAGGCTTCAAGGCGCGCGGCGTGCCCATTCATGCCGTCGGTATTCAAAGCCACATCCAGGCCGACGGCCCTCAGCCGGGCTCCGGCCTCAAAAGCTTTATCCACGAAGCCGGCAAGATGCATCTCGATGCTTACGTCACTGAGATGGACGTGAATACCTACAGCCTGGCAGGTGGACCCGAAGCGCAGGACGCCGCCGTAGCGCAGGTCTACCGTGATTATCTGACCCTCGGTGCTGGCCGAGCCGAATGTTCCCATCGTGCTCACCTGGGGCATCACCGATGCTTCCAGCTGGTTGAACGAGATGAATGAGCCTTGGGCCAAGCGCAAGGATGGAGCAAAGCAGCGGCCTCTGCCCTTCGACGAAAATCTCAAGCCCGCACCGGCCTTCCTCGCCCTGCGTGCGGCCCTAGATTCAGCCCCGCCGCGGCGCAAACGTCGTGGTTGACGCAATGGGACGATCGAGATTTGACGCAACCGAGCATTCTCCACAACCCTATTCCGATCAAGGCAGGTCCAACGATAGAAGGTCGTCGCACCCGGCCCAATAACGGCCCGCTTAACGCCGATCCCCTATCATCGTTTCTGGAGCTCTTTCTCCCATGAGTTTTGGATTATCCCGCTCAAATCGCTTTTTATCTTCCTTTTTCCTGGCCGCAATCCTCGCCTCCGCTGCCGGCGCGCAGCAGTTGCCCCCCATAGAACCTCCCCAGCCGCTGCCCACTCCGACTCATCCTGACTCCACGACTCTGCGCGTGACGGCCAGCGAGGTGCTGGTGCCCACCCTGGTCGAAAAGCGCGGCGGCGGCATCGTCTACGGCCTCAAGCCGCAGGATTTTGTTCTTGAAGATAACGGCGTGCCGCAGAAGATTCGCGTGCAGGGGGAGATGGATACCGCGCCGGTTGCACTCGTCGTAGACCTCGAAATGGGCGGCATGAGCGTGCTTGAATTCGACAAGCTGGCCAAGCTCGGCCCGCTGCTCGATCTCTTTCTCGCCGACGACCGGAGCCTGGCGACGCTGGTAGGTTTCGACTCCAAACCCCATCTCATTCGTGACTTCACCCACTCCGGCGATGAAATCAACCAGTCCCTCAAGCATCTCCAGCCCGGCGACGGCGGCGACGCGATTCTCGATTCGGTCAGCTATGCAGTCGACCTGCTTGAAACCCAGCCCAGGGAGTACCGCCGCGTTCTGCTCCTCATCAGCGAGGAGCGTGACCACAGCAGCAAACACACAAGACCGGAGCAGTTGGTCCGCAAGATCGGCCGGTCTGACGTGCTGGTCATGAGCATTGCATTCTCACCTTCGCGCGCCGAACTGATTCACGATACGAAAGACTCCGGCGACGAACGCACCATGAACATGGTTTCGGCGCTCATGATGATCGTGAAGGGAATGAAGAAGAATGTGGCCAAAGAAGTGGCCCAGATGAGCGGCGGGGAGTACGAAACCTTCACCGGCGGCAAGCGCTTCGAGCAGCGCGTGGTGGATGCGGCCAAGCACACCCGCAACCGCTACCTGATCACCTTCAGTCCCAGCGATCCCACCCCCGGCCTGCACACTATCCGTGTGCGCCTAGCCCAGGACTACGGCGCCCGCATCGTTGCCCGAGCCAATTATTGGCGTGAGAAGGAACAGTAAGGTTAGTGTGTACCAGATTGGCTCCCTTCCGCCCGCAAATAGCGCCGGACCGCGCATTCATGGTAATCTCACAATAGACACTTGAAGAGTGGACCTGAGAAAAAAGAGGAGTAACAAACGCCGTGCTGGCGACCGCTAAGAAAACTACCCTGATTGAACGCTTCCGCACTCACGATTCGGACACCGGTTCTCCGGAAGTCCAGATCGCGATTCTGAGTGCGCGGATTGGCGAACTGACTGAGCATTTCCAGACGCACAAGAAAGACCACGCCTCGCGGCGTGGACTTTTGCATGCTGGTCAGCAAGCGCCGCCGCCTGCTGGATTACTTGAAAACGCATGATTCCGATCGCTACCGCGACGTAATCGGCAAACTCGGAATCCGCAAGTAACCGGAAAGCCCACTTTGAACTGGAAGCGCCCAGACCGAGTATTGGTCACGGCCCCCGTTCCACCCAGAACCTGGGGCCTTGGTGTACCTGGCGAAATGTATCCGCTGCCAGGGGCTGCGCACAGCTATCGGCTGCGTGCGGCCCAGGCATCCGAACTGACAAACAGGCCGGGAGAATCCGCTCTCCCGCGCACATTCCACTCTTTTGCGCGCAGCCTGCGTCCATCGCCTGCTTTCCTGCTCTTTTCTGCGCATTCCCTCCACAAGATTTTCCAAGCGAACACTATGAAACGAGGACAATATGTCTACCAAGCATGAAGTAGCCGTCGAGCTTGCCGGCGGAAAGCGGCTGGTCTTTGAGACCGGACGCATGGCTAAGCAAGCCTCTGGCGCCGCACTGGTCACCACCGGCGAAACCGTCGTTCTGGCCACTGCTGTCGCCTCTCCCGATCCCAGGGAAGGCATCGATTTTTTCCCGCTCACCGTCGATTACCGTGAGTACACTTACGCCGGCGGCCGCATCCCCGGAGGCTTCATCAAGCGTGAAGGCCGGCCCAGCGAAAAAGAAGTCCTTACCTGCCGCCAGATCGACCGTCCCATCCGCCCGCTGTTTCCTGACGGCTTCCGCAATGAGACCCAGGTGATTGCCCTGGTCTTTTCCGCTGATAAAGAGAACGATCCCGACGTGGTAGGCATCAATGCCGCTGCGTGCGCCCTGGCTCTCTCTGACATTCCCTTTAGCACCACCGTCGGCGCCGTGCGTGTGGGCCGCGTCGATGGCGAGTTTGTCATCAACCCCACTTATGATGAGCGCGCCAACACGACCGTCAACATCATGGTCGTCGGCCACAAAGATGGCATCGTGATGATCGAATCAGGCGCGAAGGAAGAGACTGAAGAAGTCATCCTGGCCGCCATCGAGTTTGCTCATGCTGAGATCAAGAAGATTGTCGCCGCAATCGACGAACTGGTTGCCCTGGCCGGCAAGCCCAAGCGTGCCTTCACCGCGCCGGAGTTCGACGAGGCTTACTACGCCGAGCTGAAAGCTAAAGTCGGCGACCGCCTCAAGGACGCTCAGGACACCAAGATTCACGGCAAAACGGAAAGCTACGCACTAATCAAGCAGATCAAGGAAGAGTTGGCCGCCGAACTGCCCGCTGACGATCCCGCGGCCAAGAAGAAGCTGGCTCACTACTATGAGCACCTGATTGAGCGGCTCTTCCGCGAACAGGTCACCAAGGATCGCATCCGTCCCGACCGCCGCGCTTTCGACGAGATTCGTCAAATCACCATCGAGACCAGCGTTCTGCCCCGCACCCACGGCTCGGCGCTCTTTACCCGCGGCGAGACGCAAGCACTGGTCACCGCTACGCTGGGCACCGCCGACGACGGGCAGCGTCTGGAGAGCTACGAGGGCGAGAAGAAAAAGAATTTCATGCTGCACTACAACTTTCCGCCGTTCAGCGTTGGTGAAACCGGCCGCATGACCGGCACAGGGCGGCGTGAGATCGGACACGGGGCACTTGCAGAGCGCGCCATCGCGGCGGTTTTGCCCACAGCTGAAGAGTCGCCCTACAGCATGCGCGTCGTCTCTGACATTCTCGAGTCCAACGGCTCTTCGTCGATGGCCTCGGTCTGCGGAGCCAGCTTGGCGCTTTTTGACGCCGGCATCGCTCTCAAGGGTTCAGTGGCCGGTGTGGCCATGGGACTGGTCAAGGAGGGCGACGACTACGCCATCCTTACCGACATTGCCGGCGCTGAAGATCACTACGGCGATATGGACTTCAAGGTTGCCGGAACCCGCAAGGGCATTACCGCGCTGCAGATGGACATCAAAATCGGTGGTCTGACCCGCGAGATCCTTCAGCAGGCCATGGAACAGGCTCGCCGCGGCCGCCTCTGTCCTGCTCGACAAGATGGATGCTCATCTTGACGGACCGCGCACCGAACGATCCGCCTACGCGCCCCGCATTGAGACCGTGATGATTCCGACCGATAAGATTCGCGATCTGATCGGAAAGGGTGGAGCAACCATCCGCGGCATCATTGAGCAGACCGGCGCCAAGATCGACGTGGACGATACCGGAAGGGTCAGCGTTGCCTCCTGCGATGCCGACGGCCTGAAGAAGGCTCTCGAAATCATCGGCAACATTACCGCTGTGCCGGAGATCGGTAAGGTTTACCTGGGCAAGGTGGTGCGGCTGGCAGAGTTCGGCGCGTTTGTCGAGCTTTTCCCCGGCACCGACGGCCTGCTCCACATCTCCGAGATCGCCGAGCATCGCGTGAAGGAAGTCAAGGACGAGCTGCGCGAAGGCGACCAGGTGATGGTCAAGGTTCTGGCCATCGAAGGGAATCGCATCAAGCTCAGCCGTAAAGCGCTCATCAAGGAACAGAAGGCAAAGCTGGCGCCCGCCAGCGCCGGTGGAGACCGACGAAGGGGAGACCGCCTCATACGCGCCTCCAGCAGCTCCTCACGCGCATGCCGCTCCGGGCCCAAGGGGCACCCCGCCTCCACGCAACGAGTTCGACGAGCGTCAGCCAAGATCCAACCAGAGCACCATCCTCATCGAGGGCGGGGACGATTTCGACGACGAACCCAGCGCGGAGTTCGATGAGGAGAGCGAGCCGAACTTCAACCGCGTTGACGGTGCGCCGGCTCCGGTCGGCCAGACAGTGGGTGCGGGCCGTCCCCCGGCCAACAACAATCGCCGTCGGCGTCGCCGCAGACCCGGTGGACCCGGTGCTGGCCGCGGACCAGGCGGCGGTCAAGGCTGATAGCCGGCACCAAACCAGGAAGCAGAAATGCCCGGACTCTAAGTCCGGGCATTTCAGTCTGTGGCAGCTCTAATCTCACGCCTGGGGCTTAAGCTCTGGAATCTAAGTGGATACCAGGGGGGGTGTTTCCAACACATGCTTGGAGTCATACATGCGCAGATCTGCCGCAATGCACAGGGTCTCAACGTCGAGTGCGTCATCTGGAAAGACCGCAATACCCACGCTGGCCCCGATGCGCACTTTGTATTCTCCCAATTGCAGGGGTTCATCTAAAAGTTTCAGCAGGGAATGGCGCACCAGTTCGGCAGCGCTGCGGTTGGTGGGCTCCGCCAGAATCACCGAAAATTCGTCGCCGCCTGTTCGGGCCACTGTATCGGAGCGCCGTACCCGTCCGGTAAGAAGCGCGGCAACCTGTTTCAGCGCCAAATCACCTACGTGGTGCCCCAGGGAATCATTTACTTGCTTGAAGTAGTCCAGGTCGATCATCAACAGGGCTACCTGTGTATTATTGCGGCGAGCGCGCTCCAGCGCAGTAGTCAACCGGTCCTGGTAGAGCCTGCGATTGGCCAGTCCGGTCAAATCGTCATGCAGCGCCAGAGTCTTGTTGTACTCGATCTGGTCTTCGAGCAGCAGCAGGATCATGCCCACGGCCACCACGTAGTAGCCCAGCTTGGGCAGGTTCCAAACCTCGCTCTCGATGTGAACTGTGGGCCACAATGCCGTCATCAGCGGCACCACCACAAACACCAGCGCCCAAGCTAGAAATCCGGCAACGGTGATGAATGCGCCGGCCGTGGCGCGCCGGTAGGAGTACCAGAAATGGATGCAGCAGCCGAAGTAAACGGTGAACAGCAGTGCATTTAACGCCAGCGCGGTTCCATTTCCAGGCCGATTCTGGATCACAAGCAGAAAAATCGAGAGCGGACAATACTGGACAACATTCACCCAGCGCAGCGAAGGCTCGAAGTCGCGCATCACCGTGAGTGCAACAGCAAGTGGCAGCAGGCCAAAGAGTGATGCGGCTCCGTCAAGGGCCCAATCCGGCGCAGGGCCTGCGACAAGAAGGGGAATATAAATCGCAATCGAGCCAAGCAACGCGGCCAGCATCCACCGGCTTGAATTCTCCTGGCGGTCGGGAACTGAGGCCCACATAAAGAGCGTCCCGCCCCATGCAAGTGAGACCAAGCCCAGAACCTCTGCGATGATCCCCCAAACCCCAGGTTCCTTCGTGAACAGGTATGCGGTGAAGTGCACCACAATCATGACCCAACCGCTCAGCCAGACCCTCGATATATGCGTGTGACTGCGCCGCGATATGGACGCGAAGGCACCTGCTAATAGGATTACGGCCGCAAGGTCAGGAAGTTCCGTCCAATTCAAGGGCCTCACCTCGCCATAAAAGGCTGTCTGTTCAATGAAACAACAACTTGGTAGCTATGTCTTTAGCTCTTTTGTAGCATCTTTGAGACTACTCGGTAAACCGGCAAAGTCTCCGGCAATCATAGCGCAGCGATGATTACTTGCATTCCCGCTGTGAATATTTTTGTGCTTCCTGTCTGTATCCCCACTAGACTCAGAACGATGGCCGCCAGCTTATATATCGTCGTCGAGGGCGAGGACCCCGGTTTTGATATCTTTGTGAATGGCCATGCCCTGGCCCGCAATGAAGATGCCCTTGAGCGCCTGGCCGAGCGCCTGGATGTGGCCCCGCTGCTTGCGTTCTTCTCCGCTGATGAAAATTCGATGGCCTTGCTGCTGGACCAAGGCGATGAGAGCCCCGATTGGCCTCTACCCCTGCCGCAGCCTCAATGGTATGATCCTGCGGACGGCCTAATCACCGTTCGCACACTGATGGAATTTATTGGCCTTTCGCCCGCCTTCCTTGATTCCGAAACGCAGCCGATTCTCGCCGAACTGCGCGAGTACGAGCGTGTTTTGCACAAGACCGCGCAGCGCGGGCTGCGCTGGCATGTGGCCGTAAGTTGGAGCTAGATCAACCCGCGATCACCTCGTCCTCTTTGGATGCAAACACATTTCCCAAGCGCCTGATCTGCGCGCCCACACCGCGCAGCTTCTCCTCGATCCGCTCGTAGCCACGATCCATATGATAAACGCGGTCCAGAATGGATTCCCCATCGGCAACCAGCGCGGCCAGCACCAGCGATGCCGAGGCCCGCAAATCGGAGCACATAACGGCTGCCGCTGAAAGTCTTGCTGGCCCGCGCACCGTGGCCGTGCTTCCGTCCACCTTGATATTGGCGCCCATTCTCACCAGCTCCTGCACGTGCATGAAGCGGTTCTCGAAAATGTTTTCCGTCACCCTGCTCACACCCGAGGCCTGTGTAGCTAGTGCCATGTACTGCGCCTGCATGTCGGTCGGGAAGCCGGGAAACTCCTCGGTGGAGATATCGGCAGCGTACAGCGGCCCGTCGGTTCGCACACGCACTGTATCCGGACCCAGCACTTCCACACGCGCCCCGGTCTCTTGCAGTTTTGCGATCACTGCGCCCAGGTGAGCCGCGTTGCAGTTGGAGACAATCAGGTCGCCGCCTGTAATGGCCCCGGCAATCAGAAACGTCCCCGCCTCAATACGATCGGGATTGATGCGATGCCGCGCTCCGTGCAGTTTCTCCACGCCTATTACCCGGATCGTCGATGTGCCGGCTCCGGAGATCCTCGCGCCCATGGCGGTCAGCAGCGCGGCCAGGTCGGCAACTTCAGGCTCGCGCGCACAGTTTTCCATCAGCGTTTCGCCTTCGGCCAGTACCGCTGCCATCAGCAGGTCCTCCGTGCCGGTTACGGTAATCCTGTCGAAGACCAGGTGCGCGCCCTTCAATCTACCCGCCCGCGCCTCCAGGTACCCGTGCTCCTGGGCAATAATGGCGCCCATCTTTTCCAGGCCCCGGATGTGCAGATCGATCGGCCGCCCGCCAATAGCGCATCCACCCGGCATCGCCACACGCGCCATCCCTGTGCGAGCCACCAGCGGACCCAGCACCAGCGAGCTGGCCCGCATGGTCTTCACGATCTCGTACTTGGCCTCCGGGTCAGAGAGGGTGCGGCAACTGATGGTGGTGCGATGCTGCGCGCGCCCGTAGCCCAACTCGACCTCGGCGCCCATCGACGCCAGCAGCCTCCGTTCGGTCTCAATGTCCCGCACCTGCGGTATGTTTTCAAGAATGACTTCGTCCTCGGTAAGAATAGCCGCAGCCATGCAGGGAAGCGCCGAGTTCTTGGCCCCGGAGACGCGAACCGTTCCCACCAGCGGATTACCGCCGCGAATGACAAATTTATCCATATCGAGCCCGGGTAACTCCTAGATATCTAGTGTAAATCGGCATTCCGGCGGGCGGCAAACCTGGTCAGCCCGTCTCGTGATCAGTGGGTCGCATACACACTATGGCTCCCGGTCATGACGCTGATTTCAATCTGCGTGCACCCAATTTAAATCGGGCATTCTGAACCGACTACCCATGTATGGAGGAATTGCAATGTCAGAAAGCTTGACGGCCGGAGGAACTTCTTAAAAACCGCCTTAATCTTTGCCGGCGCCTTTGCCGGCGCACTAGCCGCCAGAACCGTGGCGTACGCACGAGTCAGCTACGATCCCATGGTGCGCGAGATGGCGAATCGGATCCGCAATTCTTCGATTTCATCCCATGACGAAGAATGCTGCTGCTCTTTGCAGAAGGCATCCTGCAACCCCGGCTGCGATAGCGGTTGTTCCGGGGGATGCCAGGCCTCCTGCAAACCTGGCAACAAATAGAGCCGCCGGAGACCGTGCTGGATGCATGGCCGGCTGGCTGGGAGAATTGAGCAGAGATGAACCGCACAGAGGACGCAAGCGGATCGCCGTTCACGCGGAATGCACATCCGCGTCTGTTGGCTCCATGGCTCCTGCGCGACGACCGCGACAATCTGCTTCTGTATAAATGCACTTACAGCGAGCTCAAGTATCGCGTCTTATCTCCCAAAGAGGCATTGATTCTTCCGTTCTTTTCCGGCGAGAGGTCCTATGGGGATATTCAAGCCATTTGGCTGCATCTGACCAAGCCTTCCGATAAAGCCGCAAGTCTGGCCGAACTCAATGAGTTGGTCCGGAATCTGATGGCGCCTGACGAGATCATCGGCCTGTTTGACGCGCCCAGCGAATCATTCAAAGACAAAACCAAAATTCCGCTGCCGGACTTCAGCAATTACCGCTGGCCGGCAGAACGAACCAGCGTTCCCGTCTCCGTTTTGGTTGCTCTCACCAACCGCTGCGTGGCGGAGTGCCGTTATTGCTACGCCGAAAGAAAGCTGGGCGAGGAACTGAACTGCGCCGAGTGGATCGCGATCTTTGACAAGCTGGCCGGTCAGTCCATTCGCATCGTCGATCTGGCCGGCGCCGATCCGTTCATGCGGCCTGATCTCTTTGATCTGCTGCGCGCCATGGTCGAGCGGGATTTCACCTTCTCGGTCTCCACCAAAAGCCACATCTCGCCGGCCTGGGCGCAAAAGCTGGCGGAGTTGGGGATCGGCCGCGCCGCCGGCGCAACCGATCGAGGCGTACAGGTGAGCATCGACAGCGCGAACAATCAGCTTGCCTCCTGGCTCACCGGCGTAAACAACTATCTTGACCGAGCCAGGTCCACGACCGCCAACCTGATCGCGGCCGGGATCAATCCGCGCATCAAGTGCGTCCTCACCCCGTATAACTGGGAGGAAGCCGGAGCAGATCGTCGAGCTCTTCTCCTCGATGGGCGTGCGCCGCTTCCAATTCGTTCAATATGGGCGCAGCATCTATCGCCACACCGACGATCTCTTCCTGAGCAGGGAACAGAAGCTCCGGCTAAGCGAGTCGATGCCGCTGCTTGTATCCAGGTATGCCGATCTCGAGATCGTCTTTCAGGATGAAACCGGAGAAGTCAAGTCAGCCGAGCAACTCCAGGCCGCCTGGCAGCACCGCCCCGTCTGCACCGGCGGCAGAGCCGCTCTCTACGTGCAACCCAACGGCGATGTTTCCCTCTGCGAGCAGCTTCCCCATACCCCAGAGCATATCGTCGGGAATCTGTTGCGGCAGAGCCTGCAGGAAATATGGAACGGCGCTGCAATGGACAGTTTCCTTCATCCGGGCCGAAGCAAATTCGAGGGGACGGTGTGCCGCGACTGCCCCGAGTTCGACCAATGTCATTGCGGCTGCGGCTACTGTTACAGGGACTCCCTGTCGGCATTCGGCAGCGTTTACGATGCTCCTCCCACCTGTCCGCGGCAAGAGAAGATTCCTCTGCGATTAGTTTAGGAGACTTTTACAGCGCCGGCACATTATCCTCGATCGCCAGCCGCACATTGCCGTCGGATTTAGCCAGCCGCCGCACGGCCTCCGGCTTATCCACCTTGGCCTTGAGCATCACCAGCGCCACCGGCACGCTACGCCCGGCGCTCTTGATGGTGTGCACCGCGGCTGCCCGGTCGATCTTACACGCCCCCATCAGGATGCGAATCCCCCGCTCCACGAGCTTCGAGTTCTGCATGTGCACGTTGACCATCAGGTTTTCATAGACGTAGCCCAGCCGCGTCATCGCGCCGGTGGTAATCATGTTCAGCACCATCTTCTGGGCGGTGCCGGCCTTCATGCGCGTAGAGCCTGAGATCACCTCCGGTCCGACGTCGATAACGATGGCAATATCGGCAGCGGCGGAGAGTGGAGCCTCCTGATTACAGCTAACGGACGCAGTATGCGCTCCGCGAGCCCGTGCATAGGCCACTGCGGCCACCACGTAAGGAGTACGGCCGGAAGCCGAGACCCCCACAACGATATCTTTGCGCGTGGGCCGTCGGCGGGCCATATCCTGCTGTCCCAGTTCTTCTGAGTCTTCGTTGACCTCAATGGCGGAGGCCAGAGCCTTGGGTCCGCCGGCCATGATGAACTGCACCTGCCCCGGAGCTGTGGAGTAAGTGGGCGGGCACTCGGATGCATCCAGCGCGGCAATGCGTCCGCTCGACCCGGCGCCAACGTAGATCAGTCGACCGCCTTCGCGCAGGCTGCGAGCCACCTGGTCGATTACCAGAGCAATCTCGGGGATCGCCTTCTTCACCGCCGCCGCCACCTTGGCATCCTCATGATTGATGATGCGCGCGATCTCGAGCGCGGATTTTGTATCAAAGCCCTGCGAGGCTTCATTTTGGCTTTCAGTCGTCAGTTGTTGAAGCAGGATGGCCTGATCCTTCCTGATTTCGATGGGTAGAGCGCCGGCCGGCTCCTGAATGGTCGAGCTAGGTAGCATTGCGTGAGTCCCCAAGTTTTTATTGTATCTGGAAATCAGTCAACCAAGAAAGAAATCTCACGCTCGAGGGCTCCGAAACTGTGGACATAATTTGAAGGGTACGGGCTTCAGCATGCACATTCAATGCCATCAATCCACAGGGATTTACCTCCTGGAGAGGGGCCTTGCATCAAATTGCTCCGCCGGCGGAGCTCCAATCAAGTTGACCCTTTCGTGGGAGGCGCGCCGATGAAGAAACCGTTAAAGCGCGTCGCGAATTGCATCGTGAAAAGCTGGCCGGACCTCACGAATCAATTGGCTCTTCCTGTCGGGCCAGGTGCGGTTGGTGAGCAGCGCAACGGCCATTCCCGCTTCCCGGTCAATCCAAAGCGAACAGCCGCTGTAGCCTAGATGCCCGATCGAATACGGTGAAAAGTGATGGCCTGAGGAGGAATGCTCTGAGGGCGTATCCCAGCCCAGGGCGAATGAATTGCCTTCCGGTCCCTGCCGCTTTGAAAAAAGATTCACTGTTGCCGTGTCAAAGAATCGGCGCGCATCCATATCAGTTCCCGCTCGGCGGCCGCCATTGAGAAGCTCGCCAGCCAGACGCAGCAGGTCAGGCACATTGGAGAAGAGTCCCGCATGGCCGCTGATCCCTTTCAGTACCCAGGCATTTTCGTCCTGCACCTCGCCTTGAATCCGCCGCTTGCGCAGCGCACCATCCTCTTCGGTAGGCGGAATCAAAGGCCGGACGGCAGGCAGGGGACAGAATCCGGCAGCCTTCATCCCCAGCGGCACGAAGATCTCGCGACGAGTCCATGTTGCAAGCGACTCGCGCATGCAGACTTCCAGCGCCTTGCCAAGCAGAATAAATCCCGGATCGGAGTACTCGGCGCGCGTCCCCGGCTCGGCCTCCAGAGGCAGTTCCAGGCAGGCGCGTATCAGTTCCGCCGGCGTAGTTGCGGTACGAAAGAACTCCACGTAGCCCGGCAGTCCGGAGTTGTGCGCCAGCAGGTGCCTCAGCTTCACGTGCCGAGCCTGATCACCACCAGCCCTGCCCACCACAAACCCCGGCAGTAAGTCCCCCAGAGGAGTCTCCAGGTCGAGCAAGCCTCGCTGAACCAGCAGCATCGCCGCTGCTGTCGTCGCCACCACTTTTGTCAGGCTGGCCACATCGAAAACAGTCTCCGCGTTCATTTGGGACGCATCTTCGTCGTAAGTAAACCGCCCCAGTGCATCTTCAAGCACAACCTCGCCTCCGGCCAGCACGCCAAAGGCGCACCCTGGAAAAGCGCGGCGGCCAATCGCATCGTTTAGCGCGCGGTAAGCGGCGGCAAACCGGCTGCGAGAATTGCCCGTAAAAGTGGTTGTTAACTTCATTGCTGTCTTGCATCGTAACGCGAATCCGCTTCAACCACATACTTTGCACTGAAATAGAGGCAGCGTTTGCAGTACTCTGTAAGAGATGGAACCAGTTTTTCAAGCCGGCTCACATCCCGAGCCGACCGCAGACGAAACCGGCAACCCGGAAGCGGACCCCGTCCAGCCGAATCTTATCCCTGCGCCCCGCAAACGCTCGGGCATGGTTCTTTGGATGCGCGATCTGCTGGTTTCCGCTGCGGCCTCCGTCCTGATCATCACCTTCCTCTACCAGCCCGTCCGCGTAGAAGGCACCAGCATGCTGCCTCGCCTTGAGGATAGCGACCGCCTCTTCATCAACAAATTCGTCTATCGCTTCGAGGCCATCGAGCGCGGCGATGTCGTCGTCTTCCACTATCCCCGCGATCCTGAAAAAAGCTATATCAAGCGCGTCATCGCTCTCCCCGGCGACCGACTGCGTATCGATCACGGCCAGGTCTGGCTCAATGGCAAGCCGCTGCGCGAGCGTTACGTCCCTGAGGAGTATCGCGACAGCCGCTCTATGGCGGAGATCGTCATACCCGAGGAAAGCTACTTCATGATGGGCGACCATCGCTCCATCTCCTCTGACAGCCGCGAGTTCGGCCCCGTCGACCGCTCCCTCATCTACGGCAAAGCAGCCTTCGTCTACTGGCCGGCTCGGGATGCAGGAGTAGTGCGGTAATAGAGCCGAGTTACCTCCCTGAATTCCACCGTTACAATACCTTCAAAGCCTCTTAGAATTTACTGAATTTATCATGGGCGTAGATAACAACTAACGTGCTCATTCGAAAAGAGTTAATGCTTACATAATGATCGAGGAACGACATAAATGACAGGCTGGTTCTGCAAATCTTCTGCAAAATTGGAACCCGGATGCGAATGCGCATCTAAAAATGCCTGATTGACCGGCTCGAAGTTGTGGCTTCGTCTGAAACGTGCGTCCGCTCGCCGGTGTGCTCGGCGTGGCTCTCCAGCGAACGGCTTACGAGGTCGCGCGAACCGAGGCCAACCGCGAGAGAAAGGGTAAGAACAATTCCGCCGAACAAAATTCCAAACGCCAGCTCGACAATATTTCCGCCTACCTGCAAATGGTCGAGCACCATGGCCGCCGTCAGAACAAGAACAAGCCACTTCACGCCCAGGGAAAGAACTCTCGCGTATTGCAGCTGCGCGTTCACGGCGCTGATCAGGACTGAGCGAGCAAGAAATCTGGCGATCACGACGCCTGCGACCAGCAGAAGGGCGGCGCCAACGGCATGAGTCAGATAGGGCAACAACGAAATGGGCAGCGCTACGCCCGTTGCGTACGACGTATCAAAGGCCGAAACACCGATGACAAGGCCGAGCAGCACGCAGATCCAGAATGAGGCACGGGCCGCAATCTCGGTAGGTGAGCTGGCCGGAGCCCATTCGGTACCGCTCTTGCGGGCAATGCGAAGGTCGAATTTCGCCCAGGTAAGACACCGGCGTAACATCCAGGAAATCAGCATGCCGGCCAAAGCGAAAACCAGCAGCGAAACAAAAAATGCAAGAATCCCAGGCAGTACAGCGATGAGCAGAGTGAGCACGCGGTAAAGTGATTGGTGCAAAGCATCAGACATGTGATGCCAGATCGACACGTCTTCGCTGTATAGCGGCGATGCGGTGATGCTTCGTGTTGCCTGTTGCATCGTGTTATCGACCAGGTTTTGCATTGGATTCCCTCCTTATTGGCGAGCCAGGTTGATGCTTCTCCATTGCTGTGAAATGTGATTACGAATTGAACCGGTCTGGCCAACGCCACCGCGCGACCAGATACGGTTTGTCCGTTTCGAACGAGGCGGCAACAGCTTCGATGTGCCGTTCGGCTGGAATTCCGGATGCCGTCACGTTAATATGACCGGCGACCCAGGCCAGATAGAGTGGGATCAGTGCTCCCAACAGGTGCCCGCGATTGATCGTGCGGAGACGATAAGCGATGAGAAAGTCATAAACAATACGCGCCCAGAGAGCGTCAGGAAAGCGGAAGGCGGCGGGATCAAGCGTCGAGCAACGTTTAAGCCCGAGCAAGGAATTGGGCGGCAAGACAAGCGACCAGATCTCTTGCAAGTTCGCGTTGGCCAGTTGAAATGCCGCAACCATGTGCGCAACATCCACGGTTCCGTCGCTCGGTTCATCTTCAACAATCGGCCGGCGCATCGGCGGCGGCCTGCGAGGCCGTTGCCAAAGAGCTGCTTTTGCTTCGAGGTCTGCAAAGAGTGATCCAGTTATCAAGGAAAGAATTGAATTGAGGTCGGGATCGGGAGGTTGGGGCATTGCACGCGAGCCTACATCGACTTCATCCGCCGCGAAGCCTGCGGCAACCGCCTCGTTTACCGGCCACACAAGAGCCTCCACCTGGTTGGCCGCAGAAATTCGTTCAGCAGCGCCGCTAAGTCGCTCTGCCATCCTGAGCGACATGCCAAGATCAATCGACAACGGGAAGCGGATCCGAGAAGCGAAGATTGCACGCGTCAGCGGGTACAGGATGGCCGAGTTCATCAAACCGGCATTTGAGGGCAGCGAATAGCGCGGAACTGCCAGGTCGAGCGAGGAACTTAAAACGGCATCGGCAAGGCCGCGCAGCGCGGATGGGCTAAGCGAATCAGCTTTGGGGCCGAGAATCATAATTGCCCGCGCTTCATGCTCGCGAGCGCACTGCACTGAATTCAAAAAATCAACCGGCTGAATGGACCATGTCGCATTTGACTGCGGTGTTGCGACGATTCGCAGACTCGAATGGACATCAGCAGGCAATTCGTTTTGCGTCGCCACAATAAAGTTCTCGGGAGAGAATGCGGATGTGAGCTTCGCCAGAACTCCCTTGAAAGGTTCGGGAGCCATGGCCGCGACAAACACAAGCAGATCGGCCGCTGTCTTTGCTGCGGCCGCGGTGTTGCCGGGAATTGGATTCGCCGTAGCCATTGTTCTCCGGAAAAAGCCGCGAGGAATTAAACTCCCTCGCCAGCCAAAATACCTCGCTGCGGAACCCTATAAAGCCAGAATGCTATCTAACGGAATTCGGACCCAGGAGGGTCGATTATCCAACTCGTACAGCAATTCGTACAAGGCTTTTTCAAGCAGGTAAGCGTCAAGTAAAATCTGGGATTCTTCTGGCGGCGGCAACAGATCGGAATTCGCCGTAATGCCCTCGCGGTATGACGAAAGGAACTGAGAGGTGGCGGAATCTTGCCAAAACCGCGCCCAATCGAGCAGGGAAGGGCGATCGATCGAGTGTTCCTCGTCCCCCTCACCTGCAGCATAGCGATCGACTGCTGCAAATGCGGCGTAAGCAAACGAGCGCATCATGCCAACTACGTCCTTCAACGGTGACTGTTTTCTTCGTCGTTCTTCAATTGACCGTGCTGGTTCACCTTCGAAATCGATGAGGACGAAATCTCCCTTTTGATTCTTATCGTTAACAGATCCGTTGCTAGCGGCTGATATCCGCAATGTCTGGCCCAAATGATAGTCGCCATGAATTCGGATGCGCTGCCCGGCCGCTGCGACTGCTTGAATCGAACGTGCCCGTTGAATGAGCTCGGGCCGACGGGATAAAAGCAAACCCGCACGATCAGAAGTCGCATCATCCAGCGTGGGAAGCTTGAATTTAAGAGCTTCGAAGCTCAACTTGATTTGTGCCTCGATCCGTCCTGCGTCGTAAGCAAGCTCGGCACCTGTAAGTGGCTCGGGAACAAACGCTGCGAGCGTCGAACTGCCCGATAGTGCAAGGTGCAGTTCGGCAGTTCGCACGCCCAGGAGAGCTGACGCATCAAGCGTCGATCGAATCGGCTCCAGAGATTTCGGAATCAGTTCGCGCTCGCTCGGCCAACCGGAAGCGATTGAGCGCCTGGGAGCCACGTGCTGTCCGACGGCGGGAAGCCAAGCGGCAAGTTCGTCAAGATACCACTGCCATCCATCACCCTGGTTAGCAACCATCCCCTGGAGCAGAGCGACAGTTGTTTTGGCCGCACTGCCGGAACTGATGGAAATTTCGCCGAGGAAAGGTGGAATTCTGTTGAAGTGTGCGACCTCCGTCAGAAAACGGCCAACTTCCACATCGGGATTCTCCTCCGGTTGCAATCTCCGATAAATTTTGAGGAACAGTTGCTTGCCGTAAAGGATGGATGTATTCGATTGCTCAGCAGAGCCGACGCGAGAAGGTAGCCGCTGAGCGGCCAGCACAGACGGAAAGGCGCTGGAAGGACGTGCATTAAGACGGCTACCTTCAGGAAACGAATCACCTGCAGAAGGAGACTCGCGCGGCTCGAATCTTGATGCTCCAGCTGATGGTGTGGACGGGACGTCGGTTCGTGGCGCAGTAACCGTCTCACCGGGCTGAGCGCTGAGCGGCGCTGGCATGACTGCCGCACCGACGGCGACAGCCTGCGCTTGATCTTCGAATGACGACGCCTGATTGAAGCCCCTGTCAGCCGTTTCCGTTGACTTTCCACCTTCCAAAACGGGCAAGGTCGCGTCGCTCGCAATCAAGCTCAAGAGTTCATGCTGAAAATCCTCGCTGACGGTCGCATCGTACAGAATTGCTGGCCCCGTACTTGTCGTCAGCTTGGCAATGATGCTCTCGGGCTGACTCTCGGCGATATCCTCAAGAGCCGCGCCCGTAGACACCGCGAGGGGGATCTGGTAGACATCCGGCGAACTGTTGAAATACGTCACGTCAAAGAAGAACAGTGCGCTTGGAACGGCCGCCGGCTCTGATTTGACATTTGTTGAAGGACCCTCCGGTTTCGCATCGGACGCAAGCTCCACCCAGTTGCGGACACGCACAGACTCGATCTTGTGCGTCTTGGCGCCAAACCATCGCTTGCGCGGCAACCAGTCAACGAGCGCCGGCTCCAGAATTGCGGCGCCGCCGCCGGCGATGAAGTGCGCCCAGCCGCTCGCGAAGGCCGGTTGAACAGCTTCGCCATCCTCTTGCACAGACTCTTGAGCGATCACTTCAACATCGGACGGCATCTCCTCGACCTCACTGGCAACCTGGAGTTCGAGCCAGATAAACGAATACGGAGCCAGAGTAAGCGAGTAGGGTTCGCGCGTGACGGCGGGAAACCGAACGTAGCCCAGCATCTCGACTGGTTCGTAGCCTGCATAGTTTGCAAGATCGAGCGTAACCGGCTGGGCAAACCGGCTGAGATTGGCGACGCAGAGTACAGTCTCACAGAATCCATCTCCATGGTCCAACTCGCGAAGATAAGCAAGGATTTTGCGGTTTGATGGATTCAGGAACGTGAGTGTTCCGCGGCCAAATACCTGAAAGAGTTTTCGCAGCGCAATCATGTTACGCGTCCAGTGCAGCAGACTCGATTGATCGTCGAGCTGTGCTTCCACATTCACAACCTGGTAGCCATAAATGGGGTCCATGACTACCGGCAGATAGAGCCGCGCTGGATCGCATTTGGAAAAGCCCGCATTTCGATCCGATGACCATTGCATAGGCGTGCGAACACCGTTGCGATCGCCGAGGTAGATGTTGTCGCCCATCCCGATCTCATCGCCGTAATAGAGAACCGGCGTACCTGGGAAACTGAACAGAAGTGATTTCAACAGTTCGATGCGGCGACGATTGTTGTCAACCAGCGGAGCCAATCTGCGCCGGATGCCAACATTGATGCGCATGCGCGGATCGGCCGAGTAAGCAAAATACATGTAGTCGCGCTCGTCATCGGTAACCATTTCGAGCGTCAATTCATCGTGATTGCGCAGGAACAGCCCCCACTGGCAGTTGTCGGGAATTGGCGGGGTCTGCGCCATGATGTCGGTGATCGGGAGCCGGTCTTCCTGGCGAAGCGCCATATAAATGCGCGGCATGAGCGGGAAGTGGAACGCCATGTGGCACTCGTCGCCATCACCAAAATATGGGCGCACGTCCGCCGGCCACTGATTGGCTTCCGCAAGAATCAGGCGATTGGCGTAATCCGCATCAATCGCTGCACGCAGAGTTTTTACCACTGCATGAGTTTCGGGAAGATTTTCGCATGAGGTTCCATCGCGCTCGCAAAGATATGGGATCGCGTCCATGCGCAGCCCATCGACCCCCATATCAAGCCAGAAGCGCATCGCCTTCAGCACTTCCTCCATCACCAGCGGGCTGTCGTAATTGAGGTCCGGCTGGTGCGAAAAGAAACGATGCCAGTAGTAGGCCTTCGCAGTTTCGTCCCAGGTCCAGTTCGATTGTTCTGTGTCAGTGAATATGATGCGTGCGTCCTTATACTTTTCTTGGTTGTCTGACCAGACGTACATATTTCGTTCCGCCGAACCTGGAGGAGCCTGTCGCGCTGCCTTGAACCATGGATGTTGATCGCTGGTGTGGTTCACCACCAATTCGATCATCACCTGCAGGCCGCGGTGATGAGCAGCTTCGAGGAGCGTCTTGAAATCGCTCAGCGTTCCATACGACGAGTTGACGTCGGTGTAGTTGGAGATATCGTATCCATCGTCGCGCATTGGCGATGGGAAGAATGGCAAGAGCCAGATGCAGGTAATTCCAAGATCCTTCAAATAATCAAGATGCGATAGGAGGCCGGGAAAATCACCAATGCCGTCGTTATTCGAATCAGCAAACGCACGGACGTGCAGCTCATAGATGATCGCGTCCTTGTACCAAAGGCGATCTGTTGCGCTGGCGATCTTCTTCACGCTTTCACACTCCAGGAAACTTCAGTCTTTACTCCATCGCGGCATTCGGCTCACGCGAAGGATATGCGCCGGTTGAATGCCAGGTCGCAGCGCCACATAATTGCGGCCATGCCATTTGTACTGCACCCCGTTAAGCAGGTCGTCGACAAGAAAGCTTTCATCTGTGGAACAGCCAATTGCGTCGAGGTCGAGATTCGTCCACCCAGTCTGTTCGTTGAATGAATCGAGATTCACGACTACCAGAATCGTGTTATCGAATCCAGCCGTCGCTTTCGAATAGCAAATCAACTGCGGGTTGTCGACTGAGTGGAAGTGCAGCGACGCGTTCGACTGAAGCGCGCGATTCGCATGACGAATGCGATTGAGATTGGTAATGAGCGCCACAAGCGAATCCGGTGCGTTGCGGTCGCGCTGCCGGATCTCGTATTTCTCGCTGCTGAGATACTCTTCTGACTCACTTTTGCCGGTAGCCGGCGCGGCCGGAGCATTTTCTGCGAGTTCGTATGCCGGGCCGTAGATGCCGTAGCTCGAACTCAGGGTCGCGGCAAGAATCAAACGATGCATGAACGCCGGACGCCCGCCTTCCTGAAGAGTTTTATGCAGTATGTCAGGCGTATTCGGCCAGAAATTCGGCTGAAAGAATTCGCTCACCGGCGGACGCGTCAGTTCTTCGAGGTAACTTTGCAACTCAATCTTCGAGTTGCGCCACGTGAAGTACGTGTACGATTGCGTGAAGCCGCGCTTGGCGAGGGCGTACATTACCTGCGGCCGCGTAAACGCTTCGGCAAGAAAAATAGTGTCCGGATAGCTGGCTCGCAAGGCACCCAGGCACCACTCCCAGAAAGGCAGCGCTTTCGTGTGCGGATTGTCGACGCGAAACACGCGCACGCCTCGGTGAATCCAGAATTCGAACACTGAATATAGCTCGTCCCAGAGACCGCGCCAGTCCGGCGATTCAAAATTCAACGGGTAAATATCCTGGTATTTCTTGGGAGGATTCTCCGCATATTGAATCGATCCGTCAGGCCGGATCACGAACCAATCCGGATGTTCTGTGACCCATGGATGGTCGGGCGAGCACTGGAATGCAATGTCCAGAGCAATCTCAACGCCGTGCGTCTTGGCCGCCGCAATGAGGTTTTCAAAATCAGCGAACGTGCCAAGCTGCGGGTGAATCGATTTGTGGCCACCCAAATCTCCGGCAGCTTGTGCGCCCAATGCAGAGCTTGCGATGGCCGCCCTGTCGCCGATCGCCCACGGACTTCCTGGTGCGCTGGGCGCAGCATAGGCCGCGTTATTTGGCCCTTTGCGAAACGAGCGCCCAATGGGATGAATCGGCGGCAGATAAACAATGTCAAACCCCATCGCCGAAATCTCGGGCAATTGCCCTTCGACATCGCGGAATGTCCCGTGCTGGCCCGGAATCGGCGACGCAGAGCGAGGAAAGAGTTCGTACCACGATGAAAATCGTGCGCGCTCCCGATTCACCCAAAGGGGCAATTCGGTCTCATATCGTGTAGCCTCTGTCAGATCAGGATAATTTTCCATCAATTGAAGAAGTTCTTCGTCGCATGGGTTGTCGTAGTTCGATCGATTCTCGTTCGCAAGGTTTTCGAAGCCCTGGGCTAATTCATGCAATCGTTTTGCGTTATTCGCTCGCGCCCGCCGCGCGGCGGCATGGATTAGCGCAGCTCCGGTTCGCAGCGAAAGTGCGATATCCTGGGCATTGAAATTGGGTCCAACGTTTAGCCCCGCATCCGGACCTGGAATTGTATCCGGCGCCGCGTCGGCAATTTCAGCCGCCTCTTGTGCGGCAATCCGCTTCTTCAATTCGCCTGCCCAGGTGGCGAAGTGATCCACCCAACCAAGAAGGGTGAAGCGCCAGGCGCCGAGTTTGTCGACCAGGAACGCGGCATTCCAGACATCATTGCCCATTGCGCACATCGGCACAAACGACCACCGGCGATCGCTCGAATGACGATAAAGCAGCCTGGCGGCCAATTCATCCTTGCCATCGGCAAAGATCGCCGCCGTAACGACAACTTCATCGCCTGCAACCCGAACAACTTGATGACGGCCTGCATCGATCTGAGGGCTGACATCTTCGATGACAACGCGCCTGCGACCATTGGGAGGTTTCAATGGCATGCGGGTCCTGTCTTCAGCAGAGAGCACCGCTGCCACAGATCGGCCGAGGGAACGCTGAAACTGGACGCAAATCGAACCCCAGGGGTTCGCCAACTTAGCAGCAGTAGGTCAATAGATGCACGAGGAACTGCAGAGTTGCACAAGGTGGGAGATTGGTTTTACCGCCCAAACGCCGAAACGCCCTAAGTACCACATATTCTGAGAGTTAGCTAAAGACAGATAGCACAACAATGATTCATCAATCTTTATGCCTAGAGGTGTTGCGACTTATGCGTGGAGGACTGACGGCCGGCGCCTGATAAGGCTACAGGTTACCGTGGCTCCCATCCGCCGAGGGGCTTGAGCCGGACAGGCATCCTTGGCGGGTTCAGACTCTGCGATTCGACTTTCACCGGGTCGCGCTTGTCCCGTTTGGTCTGGGCAAGCCCGTTCTGCGTGCTCCCACGAGCGCGTCTTGGCTGAAACGTACGTGGTCTTCCCGCCCTCGCGGATGTACGGGGAATTGCGATAATTGCACCGTTTTCACTGCGGATCGTCCGACTTAGGACACTCTGTGGAGCGACGCGTAAAAACTGATATAGTGAGGTAGGCAATCGGTTCTCCAACGGTCAAGGTGTGATTCACCCTTCTGCAAATCTTCAGCAACTTCGGTTCTTAAATTGTCGAAATGCTGATTATACAGAGGATAGCGCGCTTTGATGTGAATCGATTGAATCCACTCTTCGGAGAGGCAATGCAGGCAATCTTAGCGCTCGAAGACGGGCGCATCTTCCGTGGCCACGGCTATGGGCACCCCGGTGAATGCCAGGGCGAGGTCGTTTTTAATACTTCCCTTACCGGTTATCAGGAAATCGCCACCGATCCCTCCTATGCCGGGCAAATCGTCGTTCTCACCAACCCCCAGATCGGCAACTACGGCACCAACCAGGCAGACAACGAGTCGGCCAAGCCCTATATTGAAGGCCTGATCGTCCGCGAGTTCTCCGCAATCAGCTCCAACTGGCGTTCCGAGCAGGTCACCGACGAGTATATGGAGCGCTACGCCGTCCCCGTTCTGGCGGAGATCGATACCCGCGCTCTGGTTCGCCACCTTCGCACCTTCGGCGTCATGCGCGGCGTAATTTCCACCTCCGAGACCAACCCCGAAGTCCTGGTCCAAAAGGCGAGAGGAATTCGCAAGATGGACGGAACGGACCTGGCCAAAGTGGTCTCCACAAAGGAGTCGTACAAATTCGATACCGCCGACCAGCGTAACCAGGCTGGCGACCCATTTCTACCGTCCGCCTTCCTGCCCAACGAAAACCGGTCCGGCCAAATTCTTCATGTAGCAGCTTATGATTTCGGTATCAAACAGAACATTCTGCGTATGTTAGCCCGCGAAGGATGCCGAGTGACGGTGGTTCCTGCCGAGACCACCGCTGAAGATGTAATGGCCCTGAAGCCCGACGGCGTCTTCCTCTCCAACGGCCCCGGCGACCCCGAGCCGGTCGATTACGCCGTCAAAGCCATTCGCGACATGATGGGCCGCGTCCCTATCTTCGGCATTTGCCTCGGCCACCAACTCACCGGCCTGGCCCTCGGCGGCAAGACCTATAAGCTCAAGTTCGGCCACCACGGCGGCAACCACCCGGTCCGCAACAACTCAACCGGCAAGGTAGAGATCACGGCACACAACCACAACTTCGCCGTAGACCCCGACTCCATCAACGCCAATGAAGTCGAGTTGACCCACGTAGACCTGAATGACCAGACGCTGGAAGGTCTGCGCCACAAGACGCTGCCATTATTCAGCGTCCAATACCACCCCGAAGCCGCCCCCGGCCCGCATGATTCGCACTACTTATTCCACGACTTTCGCCGCATGATGGAGGAATGGAAATCATGAGCGGACTTGCAGCAAGAAAGGAGCAACCTGAACCAGGAATAATTGTTATTCCGGAGATGGACCTCCTTTCATTTCTGCGCGAACCGCTTCTTTCTGAATCCCTGGATCAGACGGAAATCCCCCGGTTAGCTCGCGATCCAGCCGCAATGAAATTGTTGGAGCAGGTGCTGTTGCGAATTCCAACTAGCCACTATCTTGTGCATGGCGATGCGCGGCAAATGCGATCAATACCTCAAGAAAGCGCCCATTTGGTTTTGACCTCACCACCGTATTGGACACTCAAAAAATACGACGATGTCCACGGGCAGCTTGGTCATGTTGACGAATACGACAAATTTCTATCAGAGTTAGGGCGCGTATGGGAACGCTGCTTCGATTTGTTGGTCCCAGGCGGGCGACTGGTTTGTGTAGTCGGCGACGTATGCCTTTCACGTAAGCAAAACGATGGCCGTCATACTGTCGTGCCACTCCATGCATCTATCCAGGAACTGTGCCGCAAGATAGGCTTCGATAACCTCGCACCAATAATTTGGCACAAAATTGCGAATGCTGTTTACGAGGTCTCGGGCGGCGGTGGTTTTCTGGGCAAACCGTACGAGCCTAACTCAGTAATCAAAAACGATATTGAATACATCTTGATGTTCCGCAAGCCGGGTGGTTATCGCAAACCAACCGCTGCTAAACGACTACTCTCCGTCATTAGTGCCGAGAATTATCAGAGCTGGTTTCAGCAGATTTGGACAGGCCTCACTGGAGCTTCGACCAAAGATCATCCAGCACCTTATCCGGTCGAATTGGCCGAGCGGCTGATTAGGATGTTCAGTTTTGCAGGCGATTTAGTGGTCGATCCATTCTCTGGCTCAGGAACAAATGCGATTGCCGCAGCCCGAACCGGGCGGCACAGCGTGGGTTATGAAATCAGCAGCAGATACCACAAAATGTCCGTTTCAAGGTTTCACCGCGAAACAGGCGGGCTTTTTTGGCAACCTGCGGTAACGGAGATCGAGGAACCATGAGCTTGCAGCCTTATTGGGAAGACCGTCTTCACGCTGCAATCAAGACCTTCTGGGGGACGCGCGGCAGTCAAGCCATACGTCAGGGAATCAAATCTGGCTCACGGGATGCTGGGAATCGCACCGCTGTCACTGGCGGGAAGCAAATGGACGGATTTGTCGAGCTGGTCAGAGACTTTCTGATTGAATGCGGAATTGCTCAATCCAGTATATTTTGCAATCAAGCCGTCGAACTTCCAGGATGGTTTCGAGCGGAAAAGAAATGGGATCTGGTGGTCGTCGTTAAGGGCCAGTTGATCGCAACAATGGAATTCAAATCTCAGGTGGGTTCGTTTGGAAATAACTTCAATAACAGGTCGGAAGAGTCCCTCGGAAGCGCAACAGATATCTGGACGGCATACAGAGAAGGTGCATTTGCGCTCTCACAGCGTCCATGGCTTGGCTATGTGATGGTGCTTGAAGAGGTCGAGAAATCCTTAAGTCCAGTCGGTGTGAAGGAACCTCATTTCCCGGTGTTTCCCGAGTTTCGTGAAGCTTCTTATGCAAAGAGATACGAGATTTTAATGACCAAGCTAGTAAGAGAGCGGCTATATGATAGCGCGGCCTTGCTGCTTTCCAACCAGAGTTCCGAAAAAGATGGCAGCTATCGGCAGCCATCCAACGAACTCAGTTTTGAGAGCCTATTAATCTCGCTCAAAGCGCGAGCCATGGCAATCACAGGAGCTTCTAACTAGACCATGCGACGCAGAAATGACATGTTGGGTACGATATTGCTCGCTCTGGCGGGATGTACGCTCCTATCCTCACAGGTGCATGCGCAATTTACGCCTGAAGGCCCGCTTCATGTTGCCCATATTCAAGGCATCGTGGTAAACAGCCACGGGAAGCCTGTCACCGGCGCAACGGTTACTCTCGCTCGCGGCGAAGGGGAAGAGGCCGAATTCGAAACCACGACTGACGACTCGGGAAGATTTCGTTTCGATCACGTATCCGGGAAATACCTGCTGCACGTGGGACGCACGGAATATGCAGGCGCTTCCCGAGAGGTGGTTGTCGGAGAAGTCTTGATGACCGTGATGCTCAGAAACACAATTTATGTGATCGTCGGGCCTGGTGCTTGCACGGACGACTGCTCCTCCGTTCTCGGGAGCAGGAGTGAATTCGATCGCACCATCAAACGGAACAACGGACAGCACTACTAGGAAGTCGTAAGAATATGCCACGCAGAAATGACATACAGAAGATCCTGGTAATCGGCTCCGGTCCGATTGTGATCGGCCAATCGGCGGAGTTCGACTACTCCGGGACGCAGGCCTGCAAGGCTCTCAAGCAGGAGGGCTATGAGGTGGTGCTGGTCAACTCCAACCCCGCCACCATCATGACCGATCCCGATCTCGCCGACCGCACCTATATCGAGCCGCTTACCCGCGAATACGTCGAAGAGATCATCCGCATTGAGGCGGAGATGCTCTCATCAAAGCCCGGCTCCGGCAAATTTGCCCTGCTTCCCACCGTCGGCGGCCAAACAGCCCTCAATCTAGCCGTCGATCTGGCTGACGCCGGTATCCTCGACCGCTATAACGTCGAGCTGATCGGCGCCAAACTTGAGGCCATCAAGAAGGCCGAAGACCGTCTGCTCTTTAAGGATGCAATGCTCCGCATCGGCCTCGAAGTTTCGAAATCAGCGCTGGTGAACAATCTCCGCGATGGTCTCGACTTCGCCGGTAAGCTTGGCTTCCCGGTGCTCATCCGTCCCAGCTTCACCCTCGGAGGCACCGGTGGCGGCATCGCCTATAACCGCGAAGAGTTGATGGAAATCCTGGCCCGCGGTCTGGACCTTTCCCCGGTTCACGAGTGCTTGATTGAAGAGAGCGTGCTCGGCTGGAAGGAATTCGAGCTCGAGGTGATGCGCGACCTGGCCGACAACGTCATCATCATTTGCTCGATTGAAAACTTTGACCCCATGGGTGTGCACACCGGCGACTCCATCACTGTAGCCCCGGCGCAAACCCTCACCGACCGCGAGTACCAAAAAATGCGCGACGCCGCCATCGCCATTATGCGCGAAATCGGCGTAGAAACGGGCGGGTCAAATGTGCAATTCGCCATCAACCCCGTCGACGGCCGCATGACGGTTATCGAGATGAACCCACGCGTCTCCCGCTCCTCCGCGCTTGCCTCCAAAGCCACCGGCTTTCCCATCGCCAAGATCGCCGCAAAGCTGGCCGTCGGGTATACGCTCGACGAAATCCCCAACGATATCACGCGCAAAACCCCGGCCTGCTTTGAGCCCACCATCGATTACGTAGTAGTCAAGATTCCCAAATGGCAGTTTGAGAAGTTCCCCGGCTCTGAAGAAACACTTGGCCCGCAAATGAAGTCGGTGGGCGAAGTGATGGCCATCGGTCGCACCTTCAAGGAAGCGCTGATGAAGGCCTGGCGCGCGCTTGAAACCGGCAAGAAGACAGGCGCCGAAATCCTCGACCCGCGCCGCCTGACGCAGCGCCTGGTTACGCCACAGCCTGAGCGCCTGAGCTATCTCCGCTTCGCCTTTGAACGCGGCATGAGCGTGCGCGAAGTGGCCCGTCTTACGGCCATCGACCCCTGGTTCCTCTATCAACTTCGCGAAATCACGCTGGAGCAGTCGGCGATTGCGCAAACGACGCCAAACGACATCAGCGAGGAGCAGCTAAGGCGCTTGAAGCGACTCGGCCTCAGCGACGAGCGCATCGCCATGGAGTGGAAGCTCGAAGGCAACGCCGGAATCCAGCAGGTAAGGGAACTGCGCGAAGCCAAGGGAATCACGCCCGTCTTCAAGCTCGTGGATACCTGCGCAGCCGAGTTCGAATCCATGACGCCCTACCTCTACTCCACCTACGACGAAGAGAACGAGGCGCCCCCCACCAAGACCCACAAGATCATCATTCTCGGTTCCGGACCCAACCGCATCGGACAGGGAATCGAGTTCGACTACTGCTGCTGTCATGCCGCTTTCGCGCTAAAGGAAGACGGCTTCGAAACCATCATGGTCAACTGCAACCCCGAAACCGTCTCCACCGACTACGACACCAGTGACCGCCTCTACTTTGAGCCGCTGGTGCTCGAAGACGTTCTCGCCGTCTATAACCACGAAGCACAATCAGGCGCAGAGATCGGCATGATCGTCCAGTTCGGCGGCCAGACCCCGCTCAATCTTTCCCAGCGTCTGCGCGCCGCGGGCGTTCCCATCATTGGCACCTCGCCCGAGTCCATTGACCTGGCTGAAGACCGCAAGCGTTTCGGCAAGCTGCTCGACGAACTGAAAATTCCGCAACCAGCGGGCGGTACGGCCACGAGCGTAGAAGAAGCTTTGGCCGTCGGCGAGCGCATCGGCTATCCGGTGCTGGTCCGCCCCAGCTATGTTCTCGGCGGACGCGCCATGGTTATCGCCTACGACGCAGAGTCTGTTGCGCTTTATATGCGCCAGGCGGTGGAGTACTCTCAGGAGCGGCCCGTCCTCGTCGATCACTTCCTCGAGAACGCCATCGAGGTTGACGTCGACGCACTCTGCGATTCGGAAGACGTGATTATCGCCGGCATCATGCAGCACATTGAGGAAGCCGGCATCCACTCCGGCGACTCTTCCTGCGTGCTTCCCGCCGTCAGCATCCGCAAGGAAACCCTCGACGTTCTCCGCACCTATACCCGCAAGCTTGCCCTGGCTCTCGAAGTCGTAGGCCTTGTGAACCTTCAATTCGCCATCCAGCGCGACGCCAAGGGAGAGGATCACGTTTACGTGATCGAGGTGAACCCGCGCGCCTCGCGCACCGTCCCCTACGTCTCCAAAGCCACCGGCATCCCCCTGGCCAAGATTGCCGCGCGCCTCATGACCGGCCGCAAGCTGCGCGAGCTTCTCCCTGAAAAACTCTCGACCGGTGAAGACCTTCCCACCGGCTCGCACTACTACGTAAAATCACCTGTCTTCCCCTGGAACAAATTTGCCGGCGTCGATACGGTTCTTGGCCCTGAGATGAAGTCCACCGGAGAAGTGATGGGCGTTGCAGCCAGCTTTGGCGAGGCCTTTGCCAAAGCGCAACTCTCAGCAGGCCAGGTTTTGCCCACCGGCGGCACGGTCTTCTTCAGCGTGAACGATCACGACAAGCCCGCCGCCGTCGAGTTGGGCCGCCGCTACATTCACCTCGGCTTTCAGATCATAGCCACGGAGGGCACGGCCAATGTGCTTGAGGCCGCCGGCCTCACCGTAGAGCGGGTATTTCAAAGTCGAAGAAGGCCGCCCCAACGTCGTGGATCTCATCAAGGGCGACCGCATCCAAATGATCGTGAATACCCCGCGCGGCCAGGACGCAATTTTCGATGAGAAGGCCATTCGCAGGGCAGCGGTGCTCAAGCGCATTCCCACCATCACCACCATTGCCGCCGCGCAGGCCGCCGCCGATGGAATAGCGGCCGTGCAGCAGCATCACACCACTGTCTACGCCTTGCAGCATCTTCACGCTGCCAACGGCGGCTGAGATTCTATTCGTCCACTGGCCGTCTGCCAAGCGCCAGCCGCGCCCCGATCGCATAACCGATCAGCGCAGCCGCAGGCCACGTTCCCAGAAATGGTCCATCATTATCGATCAGCCCGCTGGGCCCGGGCCAACTGAAAAATGTCCGCGTCAGTTTTTCCGTAGCATCGCATTGGAAACACTGGCCAGGCGCGGTGGGCATATCAAGGATCCACAAGCTGACAATCACAATCCAGATCAATCCAATCAGCCAAACCAGCGGGGCCAGTTCATCCTGTCGAAGACGTGTTACCACGTGGCCCACGACCAGCGGCACAAAGATCGACAAAAGAAGGATCATGACCTGCGGAATCCCTTGTGGATTCAGCGCATAGCCAACCATCATGAGCGCAAGCCACGAACCCAGGGCCAGAGCAATGTGCATGAAAAACACCAGTGCCTGCCCAGGCAGCGTTTTCGAACTCCTTCCGTCTTCATCCGCTTGCATTACCGACCCCATTCGTGCCGCTCCTCAGCTGAATTCGTATTTCCGGCTATTGTTCTTTAACATACACTTCGCCGCGGAAGAGAACAATTCCGAAGAATCGAATAGCCCGCTTCAATCGCCGCACCGGGCTCTACAATAAGTCCATGCTGATTGATGGCGTCTTTGCCGCAGTGCCTACGCCGTTTTACTCCGATGAACGGGTCTATTACCGCAAACTTGAAGCCAATATGGCTCACTACTCGCGCAGCTTGCTGGCGGGAATGCTGCTTTTGGGGTCGACAGGCGAGGCGGTCATGCTCGACGATACCGAGTCTCGCGAAGTGCTCCGCGTAGCCTCCGAAGCCGCAGCCGCTGAAAAGGTGCTCATCGCCGGCGTTGGCAAGCAAAGCGTAAAGGGAACTCTCGAACTTGCTGAAGCGGCGGCCCGGTTCAACTACGATGCGGTCCTTGTCCGCACCCCCACCTACTACGCGGGCAGAATGTCCCCGGCTGCTGTGCTCCATTATTTCCGCAGCGTAGCCGACCGCTCTCCGCTGCCCGTTCTGCTCTACAACATTCCCGTCTGTGTCCCCTACGATATTCCCGTCGAGATTGTTGCCGAGCTGGCCCAGCACCCAAACATCATCGGCATTAAGGATTCCAGCGGCAGCATTGAGCGCATTCGCTCAACCATCGCCTCCACACAGACCGCCCCCCGGCGCACAGCCACGGTCACCCCAATTTTTGAGGCAGTAACGGCCCGCATGCTGGCGCCCAAAGCTGAAGAGACCGGCTCATTCGTTTCCTATGGAGACCTCAAGAGCGGTGCAGCCGTCACAACCGCGCCGCCTGTTGCGCCCATCAAGACGCGGACCAAAAACGTCGGCTTCCAGGTGCTTACAGGCTCCGCTGCAATCGTGCTCGATTCACTTCAGGCCGGCGCTGCGGGAGCCATTTTGGGCCTTGCCTGCTTCGCCCCTCAAGCCTGCCAGGAAGTTTATCTGGCCTGGAAAGATCACGATTTGAAGCTTGCCGCGGAGAAGCAGCAGCGCGTCGCCGCTCCGGGCCGTCGCATCGTTGGACAATTGGGCATTAGCGGCCTAAAGTACGCTTGCGACTTCAATGGCTACTACGGAGGCCGGCCCCGCTCCCCGCTGCTTCCCCTCACAGCGGAAGAAAAAATTGAAGTCGAGGGCCTGCTGACAGGAATCCGTAATTGAATTGTTCTTTCTCGAATGGCCGGGACGGGAAGTGCCGCATCCCCTCCGCAATCCCGTGCCATTTGCCGAGATAAATACCACCACGTGCTGGATTTCAGGTTCCAGTGACTTGATTGGTCATCCTAACGTTGGTAACGGAAGAACCTCCGTGGAAGAGGGTGCAGTTTCCTGATTGATCGCACCGGTAGTGAACGCTTGCGAGCGAATCGGCCCAGGGAAGTCCTCCGCTCTCATCCGCCGACTTGGCAACAGAGAATGTCCTTCCCTCTTGTGTTTCGATCATTCCCGCCAACGCGTCATAGTCGGCAACGGTAGCGTCTCCTTCGATCATGAACGAGGCTGGTGGCCGCGCAGAAACCACCGCTATAGTCTCAGCAGTCTCGCTCGATTGAGGCATAGCGGCTATTACGGGCGTCTTGGTGAATTCAACCATCCTATGCCTCAATGAGCGCCTGAATCTGGCGGAGTGATGCAGCCTAGCAGATGCTTTGCGGGTCGCGTGGTGTGTGTACACAGCAGAGAGTACCCGGGGGATTAACGAAGTGGATTCCCTCGCCGCTGATTTGGGAACGGCAACCGTCAGCAGTGAAGCGGGCGTCGTGCTTTCCTGTCTGACCGCCTGGCTCGCTGGCGGCAAACCCTTGTCAGCAATTGTGGCTTCATGGCTAATCACTACGGCTGCTTCGGTACGGGCTGTTTCGGAATTGAATAGCGTTGATACGCTGAACGCGGATCCGGAATAGACCGCGATTGCGATGCCACACATACCTCCCAGCAAGGCCGCCATCAGATAGGCGACGACAAAGACTGCGTTTTCTATGGTTTGTGCTGCCTTAAATGTGGGATAACGCTTAATCTCATGCGCATTGCTCAGGACTCTGGGGTATTGCATCGTTGCAACTGTCATCGGGAATGCTCCTGTGCGGTTGTCCGGATTTTCAATTCATTGGGGCCCGTTTCGAAGTCATGTATAGGTTTTAATCAACCCTTCGTGGAATCACAATCCTACAATCGGGTGATGATTCAATCGCTTGCTAGCACACAAAAGTAAGTTACCAAGAGGCCATGAATGAAGACGAAAATTGATACGACGCAAGGGAATTTGCTGCTCAAGAAGAAGGGGAGACTTGTATCCGCACCAGTCGCTTCATCTCTGTATTCAGCAATATTTCTATAGGTTGGGGTCACGGGAAGTTCGACTCGCGCTTCTTTGAGCGGCCGCGAGGTCAATCTCCAGCTTCCGCTGGGAATCCCAAATCGGCGGGGAAGCACAAGTTGCTTATCCCGCCTCACGTCCCGTATCAGACTGCCTCGCCCCACGGCGAGAAGGTCTTCTCCAGAAAATCCGATTAACTTTGCCATGTCCGCAGTGAAGAGGACGTAACGACGGACATCTCCCGGGTTCCTGGTGGATCGACGGCATTCCGGCAGGCATGCTTAAGTCAGAAGGGGCGGCGAACAAGAATACCAGCAATTAGAGGCAATCCGAGCATATATAGCATGTCTGATAACGAATATTCTGTATAGTGCAAGTTTCCCATCTCTAGTACTCTGCATAGGTTGGAGCCAATTCCCCTTTTCTGTGAATTCCGTATAGGAGCCAGCACAGGCAAAGGCTGGCATTTGACGAGCGGGCCTCTTGGGCGACATCATTATCCACATCAACAATATCCAACGCTTCCATTTGCTCTTAAGCAGGTACGTTGTGTTCGAGAATATCCGCGAAGACTTCCGCGCTCATGACCGCGACTGGTGCCGCCAAGGGTTTTGGACGATGCTTGTCTATCGCTTCGGCCGCTGGCGCTTTGGAATCTCCTGGCGGCCCCTCTGCATGCCGTTTTCCTTTTCCTATAAAGTGCTGAAAGTGCTAGCCGAAATCCTCACCGGCATTGATCTGCCCTGTGAAGTAACCTTCGGGCGCCGCTTCACTATCGATCACTTTGGCGGCATTGTCATTAGCGGCGATGCAGTCTTTGGCGACGACTGCAGGGTGCGTAACGGCGTCACCGTCGGCCTGCGCCACATCCGCCAGCGCGGCTCCCCGGTGATCGGCAACCGGGTCGACATCGGATCCGGAGCCAAGCTTTTAGGCCCCATTCACATCGGCGACGACGTGCTCATTGGCGCCAATGCTGTAGTGATAACCGATATTCCGTCGAACTCGATCGCCGTCGGCGTTCCGGCCCATATTCTGTCCCGCCCGGCCAAGCACAGATTCCAACGAGCCAAAAGGCCGCGCAACTTGAGCGCTCCCTCCCGTCAATGAGCGGTAGGAATTATGACTGAATAACCCTATATCCCTTGCTACAAGGGTTACATCTTGTAGCGGCCCAGGTCCTCGTCGTTCAGGCCTTCGAGCCAGCCGCGCAACTGCTCGGCCGTGGGGCCTTCCGGCGGGCCGGAGGTGTTCAGCTTGGCGGTCTGCATCACCTGCTTCTGCGACGTAGATCGGGCAATCCGCGCGCAACGCCAGAGCGATCGCGTCGGACGGCCGGGCGTCAATCGACGATCGGCTCATCCCCCTGCCGCAGCCACAGGACCGCAAAGAATGTGTCGTCTTTAAGTTCTGTAATTACAACACGTTCCAGCCGAGCATTCAAGTGATGGATGAGGTTTCTGGTCAGATCATGGGTCATCGGGCGCGGCGCGGCCACCTTCTCAATTTCGATGGCGATGGCATTGGCCTCAAAGATCCCCACCCAGATCGGCATCACCGTCTCTGAGGCAACGTCCTTGAGCACGACGATGGGCATATTGGTGGCCGGGTCCATCATCAGTCCGCGAATCCGCACCTCAATATCCATGGTTCCCTCTTCCCCTTGCCGCTGCGTCCACTCTATCTTAGACGCTCTCGCCCACCAGACTGTTCGGATGCGTCGCGGTAATTTTCACCTGCATGTAGCTGCCGGGCGCCGGCGCGATCGGCTGCGCGCAGGTGAAGTTGACCGGCTTGTTCTGGCTGCTGCGTCCGATAACCTGTCCTCGCGCCGGGTTCTGCCCTTCGACCATCACTTCCATTATCTGCCCTAAATGCTTGGCATAATTGATCCTTTGAATCTCGCGCTGGCGATCAAGCACCACTTGAAGCCGGCTGGCCTTCTCCGCCTCCGGAATGGAATCGATCATGTCAATGCCGGCGTGTTGGGCCGCGCCGAGTACTTGAACCCGAAGACGCAATCGTACTCGACCTCGGCCAGAAGGTCCATGGTCTGGATGAAATCCTCCGCGGTCTCGCCCGGAAAGCCGACGATGATGTCGGTCGAAATCGAGATGCGGCCGGCGCGCCGCCTTGATCCAGGCGATCCGCTCCAGGTACCACTCGCGGCGTGTACTCGCGGGCCATCTGCCTTGAGAATCCGCGCAGAGCCGGACTGCACCGGCAGGTGCACATGGTCGCAGAGCGTGGGAACGGCGTCGATGGCCTCGACGATGTCGCGGGTAAAGTCGCGCGGATGGCTGGTGGTGAAGCGCACGCGGCGGATGCCCGCCACCTCGCCCACGGCGGCCAGCAGTTCCGCGAAGCTCCGCTTCCCTTCCGGATCGCGGTAGCTGTTCACGTTCTGGCCCAGCAGCTGAATCTCGGTATAGCCCAGGTCGGCGATGCGCCGCGCCTCGGCCAGCACCGAAGTCGAAGCCGCGGCTGCGCTCCTTGCCGCGCGTATACGGCACCACGCAGTAGGCGCAGAACTTGTCGCAGCCCTCGATGATGGTGATGTAGCCGCGATAGGGATTCTGGCGGGCGGTGAACTCGGTCTCGAAGGTCTCGTCGGTCTGGCGGTCGTCCAGGCCGGTGATGCGCGTCTCGCCGGCTTCCAGGCGCGCCAGCATCTCCGGCAGCTTGCGGTAGGAGGCCGATCCGGAGACCAGCGAAACGTACGGCGCCCGCTCGAAGATCTTTTCGCCCTCCTGCTGCGCCACGCAGCCCAGCACGCCGAAGCGCTTGCCTGCCTTGTGCAGCTTCTTGTAGTCGTCCAGGCGGTTGAAGACCTTCTGCTCGGCTTTGTCGCGGATGGAGCAGGTGTTGTAGAGAATCAGGCCGGCGTCTTCTTCCGACTCGACCTGCCGGTAGCCCTCCTGCTGCAATGTGCCAATGACCTTTTCCGAGTCATGGGCATTCATCTGGCAGCCGAAGGTCTCTAGGTAGAAGGTTTTTTCGGTTGCCATAGCAATTCCGAGTATACCGCGACCTGCGAAAATTGGCGATTCCTCTGCTCGACTGCCCCTGTCGCGCCCGGCCTCTGATTACTGCTTGATCCAGATCTCCACCCGCCGGTTCCTCGCCTGCCCTTCGGCATCTGTCGTTTGAGGCAACGGCCAGGCGCGAACCGTATCCGCGAACAATCGCCGGATTCATGACCTCGTTGAGCGAATTGCTCTTGCAATCGCCTTGGCGCGGCTCAGCGAGAGCGCCTGGTTCGTCCCCGGCGTGCCAGGCTGTCCGAGAATCCGAAGAGCATGATCTTGTCTCCGGCAATCTTCAGGTCCGCAATCAGGGAGACAACCCGGTCCAAGATCGACTTTGGCCTTGTTGTCCAGGATCCGTTTGCCCGGACTGAAACCGAAAGTCGAGCGAGAGGCGATTGGCATTCTTGGTCAGCCGCTTATACTCGTCCGGAGCATCCTCGGATACCGTCTGCGCCACCTGCGTCACATTCTGGGCAACAAAACCGCTGGCGCCAACCACGTCCTGCCCTTTCTTGGAGAGAGCGAACTCAATAAACTGGCGTGTGTACTTGTTGTTCGGACTGCCGGCGTGTAGAGGTAAAGCCGCCTCGACAGAAGATAGTCTTCCGTGCGCCACCGTGAGCCGGGTAGGCAGCAGCGAGAGCGTTCCCTTCTCCGAAACGGCGATGGGTTTGGCGCTGAGAATATACGGGAAGGCCGATGAAGCCGATGCCGTTCGGATCGGCGGCCACTGCATCGGAGAGCGCCTTGCTGTCTTCGATCCTTTGCGCCCCGGCGGCCAGCGGCTTGCCCCCGAGCACCAGGCTCTTGAAGGTGTCGTAGGTGCCCGAATTGTCGTTCCTCGCGTAGATCTTGATCGCTCCGCTCGAAGGAGCCAACCTGCGACCAGTCGGTGATCTCCCCGGTAAAGATGCGCATGATCTTGCTCTTTATCGAGTTGATCGCTGGGATTGGAGGCGTTGACGATGACCGCGATGCCATCCAGCCCCAAGATGTGCTCGCTTGCGAGCGTCATATCGCCCAGCGTCGTGAGCTTGGCTGCTTCATCGGGCTTGATCCTCCGCGAAGCCATGCCGATGTCGCATTGCCGCGCCAGTGCGGTAAATGCGGTCGCCGAGCCATGCGCCGCAATCGCGATCGAGGATGGCGAATTGCCGTTCGGCAGAACGCCTTCAACGACTTTTCCTGCGCGTTGGCTCCGGGAAGAATGCGAACATCCGTTGCGCCCTGATCTTTCAGGAAGGCCTCGGCCAACGAAGGCCCCAGCGTGTCTCCAATGGTGTTCGAGCCGGCCAGCCGAAAAATCGTCTTCTGTGCGCTGTAGGTTGAAGCGGAAACAGTGTCGTGCCTCTTTACCCAGACGAGTGTTCCGGCCAGTGTGGCAATCAGCAGCAGCGCGGCCGCGAGCACGATTGCGATGGTCTTCCGATGTGGATAAACGATTGGAACGCGGACTTCGCTGCGTTCGTGAGAGGTGTCTACAATCAGCTCGCTTCCGCACTTGGGACAAATAAAATCATGTCCGTTTGCAACCGAGACCACCTGCAACCAATCGGCAACCTGGCAATTCCTGAAGTTGGTGCACCTACCCCTTCGAGTACTCAATTTATGTCACCCGCCTTCCCACACGGCGTGCGTGTGTAGATATTGGGCTCACCTTTCGATACTTGCGGCATATTTTGCCACCGGGAAAGTGGCTCTGCCTCTCGCTGAAATCGAGAAAGAGCCATGGAATTGAGTTATCTCCGGTGACTTGAATTGTAATTACACCGCAAAGCAAACCCTCGCCATACCTGGAATGTAACCAGAATAGGTTACGTTAGTATTGCGAATCGATGACACATTCGTGGGATCTTCGCAGCCTTACGGGTGAGGAGCAGTGGGTCGATTTCAGCGCAATCCAGTATGAAGGTAGGCCAGCAGCGCAGCCATTTGCTCGTCGTTGAAGCGGCCGGCAAAGGCGGGCATCATTCCCTTCCCTCCCAGCACATTCTGCCGCACAGCCGCATCCGTGGCCGGAGCGCCGCTGGGCATAGTTTTGCGGTTGAAGATTCCGTGCAGATCCGGCGGGACCTTTTTGAGCCCGAGGTCGTTCTCCTCGTGGCAATGGGCGCAGCGCACCTGGTAAAAATGCTTCCCTTCAGCCTCTTGCGGAGTCAGCGACGGCGTCGAGTGGCATCCGGCCAGGCCGAATGCCACTCCGAGGAAAACCGCCGTCCAGGCGTAAGATTTTGAAGAATTCATTGTCACTCTAAGGCCTGGATTGCGGTCGGTTGTGATCTGCGGCGGAATATTTCGGTCCCAATCTGCTATTCGAAAGCTTCATTAACAAAGCTCCGCCGGCGCTATACAGCCACAATATCGCCAAAATCAGGCAAGAGCTGACAATGACGCACTAGCCGACTATGGGGCGCGGCTGAACCTACGTCGCATCTAATGCCGACGCCAGCTCTTCGTGGACCTCGTACCACGCGTCGACATCCGTCTTCCAGGGTGGCAAATAGACTCTGTCTTCCGGCCAGTCGCCGGTTAAGCGGTCTGCAGCCACGGACGCCTCGCCGGACACCTTGTTATCCGCGTCCAGCGCCTCCGTCAGTGCCACCGGAATGAGTTTCCGCATGGCGTTGTCGGCTATGGAGCGCTTGCCTTTCTGCGCGAGCAGCCAGCAATACTCGTAATCCTGGAGACCCCGGCGGTAAGCCTTCATGCGGAGACTGCTCAGCGGGCCATCGATCGCCGGGAATCCGATATCCGGCAATCGGGCGCCGGGGTAAAACATGACGCCATTGCCCCAACGGGTCTCGCGAGGAGTGTAAATCGGCTTGGTCATGGGATGATGCTCGTCGCTGTAGTCCAGGCCCCACCAGAAAGAGCCGCTCAGCATGTAACGCCAGCAGATCGTGCCCCAGGTTCGCAATTCGACTCCGGTAGCATTCACCGCATGCACTCCATTGCAGGGGTGGCCGTGGTGATAGAACCAAACCGTCTCGCCGAGCTTCACGCGGTCTGACAGGAAACGCGGGTCGCAGCCCTCCCCATTCGGAGCCCACCAGCGAATAATACCGCGCAGATCGGTCTTAGGATCTTTCGCCAGGAGCGCGGGGTCGGTGTGAGAAGTCCATATGAGATTGATCCTCCCAGGGCCTGCTCCCGCATCTAACGCGGCCTGAAGCTTGCGTACGTTTTCTACGGCGCGAGCGTCCATGCCAGCCTCGTCGATAACGTAGGCAAAGAATCGCCGTTTCTGCCAGCCGCGGGAGGATACGTGCTCCCAGTACTCCCGCGCGTCCTGCGTATACTGGCGCAACTGCTCATCCGTGAAGATGGGAACTGCGCCGTTGAACTGGTGCCGGATGGGCGCTTCCCAGAAAGGCGAACCCGTGTTTTCGCCCGGCCCGATATAGCCTTCGCGGACGGTAAACAGGCGGCCATCCAACTCCGTCCCGTAGGTCTTGTCGTAATCGCTCCAATTCGATGCATTCGGGCCTTGTCCCCACGTGTCGGTGGCGACGAACCGGTGTTGATGGGCCATCTGGTGATAACGCCTGGCCACCTCCCACCACCGATCCACTCCTGCCTTGGCGTAGGAAGCGTTGTGATAACCATATGCATGACCGAAAAGCTGCCCGAAGCCGTCTACGTGAAATTCGTCCGATAAAGTGAAGCCATGAACCTTGAGAACCAGCGAAGCACGGCTGCGTACTTCGCCCCCCACCTTCACGAGCAAAGGCGCTTCATACGTGCCCGGCTTCGCAGTGCGCGGAATGTATACGTCGATCCACACACCCTGGTTGGGGCCGTTCTCGATCCGGATGGCGAAGGGCGCGCCTACGGGACGGTGTGCAGCGCTGAAAGGGTCACGGAATGGGACGAGCACGTCGGGATACCATTTGTGGTCAGGAAGGACCGTGGAGAAGCCCTCCCAGTTGCCGTGCTCCACGAATTGGTAGGCTTGCAGGTAAAGAGAAATGTTCGGATCGGCGGCAATGACGCCCGGACCGCGGAGATCGCCGATTTCCACGTCCACATTTTCCACGTCCCCTGCGGTGGAAGTCAGAATCAATTGCGCCGCCACCACCTCGTTCCGGCCACCGTCGAGCGTAAGCCGCTGTCGAGACGGATCCCAGAAGCGCGGGGAACGGGGAACCACGCCATCCTTCGTGATTTTTTCGCAGTCGCCCAGTCCGGCGACGACTAGAGGCGCCTCCGCTCCGGCGGCTATGCCTGTTACGGCCAGAATGCTTGCTGCTTTAAGAAAGTCTCTGCGATCCATGATCTTCTTACCTTGCTCGATTAAACCACGATCGCGACGGTAAGAGATCTTAAATTCGCCGGGCAATATGGAAATCCGGGTCTAAGCGTCCGCACTTTGCCGTCTACGCCTTCTCGGCAAACTGTCCGCTCACGTAATCCCAGTTCAGCACCTGGAAGAACGCCTTCACATAATCGGCGCGCCTGTTCTGGTACTTCAGGTAGTAGGCGTGCTCCCACACGTCCACGCCGATCACCGGCTTGTGGCCCGCTGGCAAGCGGGCTGTCCTGGTTGGGCGTGGTTTCAATGGCCACCGTCCCGTCCGGCAGCTTCACCAGCCAGGCCCAGCCGCTGCCGAAGACCTTCATTGCCGCCGTCGGTCAGCTTGTCCTGAAATGCCGAGAGCGAGCCGAACTTTGCGTCGATGGCCTTGGCCAGCTCGCCCTTGGGCGCCGCTCCGCCTTTGCCCAGCGTCGGCCACCAGAAGGAGTGGTTGGCGTGGCCTCCGCCATTATTGCGAACGGCGGTGCGGGCGGCTTCCGGCACGGCGTCCAGATTTGCAACCAGCTCCCGACCGTCTTTCCCGCCAGTTCAGGATGCGCGGCCACGGCGGCGTTGAGATTGTTCACATAGGCCTGGTGGTGTTTGTCGTGGTGCAGGTGCATGGTCTCCGCGTCGAAGCTGGGTTCGAGCGCGTCGTAGGCATAGGGCAGCGGCGGCAGCGTGAACGGCCCGGTGGGCGCAGGAGGCGGAGTTGCCGCGGGCAGCCTGGCCGATTGCGCCCTCGGCATGCAGGGTTTCGAGCCAGCAGCAGCGCGCTGGCCGCGCCGCCAAGATTCTTGAGTGCGGTTCGACGATCCATCATGTTCTTCAAAACCTCCACTTGTTTCGATGCGCTCAGGCCAAAAAAGTCTTCACTTCATTGAGCATGAATCATTTAGCCGCGATGAAGCGCGCAGATTTCGATATGCTGAACGTATGCCGCTTCCCTCTCTGGCCCAGATTCGCGAAGCTCAGGCGGTGGTCTATCGCCACATGCCGCCCACGCCGCAGTACAGTTGGCCGCTGATCAACGAGCGCGCTCGGAGCCGAGGCCTGGATCAAGCACGAGAACCACACGCCGGTCGGCGCATTCAAGCTGCGCGGCGCGCTGGTCTACATGGCTGGCTCAAGCAGACCGCAGCCGGCCCTCAAAGGCGTGGTCGCGGCCACGCGCGGCAATCACGGCCAGGGCGTGGGCATGGCCGCGCGGCTGCTCGGCTTGAAGGCGGTCATCGTCGTTCCCCACGGCAACAGCCAGGAGAAGAATCGCGCCATGCTGGCCCAGGGCGTCGAGTTGGTCGAGCACGGCCACGACTTTCAGGAGTCGCTCGAGTTTGCCGCGCACGCCTCGCCGCCGATCGCGGCTTCGCCATGGTCGAATCCTTCCACGAGCGGCTGGTGATGGGCACGGCCACCTATGCGCTGGAGTTCTTTGAGGCCGCGCCGCCGCTCGATATCGTCTATGTGCCCATCGGCCTGGGCTCGTCCATCTGCGGCGTCTCTGCCGCCCGCAACGCCCTGGGCCTGGAGACCGAAATCGTCGGCGTCGTGGCCGCCGAATCCCCTTCCTATGCGCTCAGCTTCAGCAGCAGCGCAAGTTGTCGAAGCTCCGTCGCGCACCGCGATCGCCGACGGTCTGGCCTGCCGCACGCCCAATCCCCAGGCCATGGAGGTCATCTGGGAAAATGTGGCCCGCATCGTCGAAGTCTCCGACGCCGAGATTGCCGAAGCCATGCGCGCCTACTACCAGGACACGCACAATCTGGCCGAAGGCGCGGGAGCGGCCGCCGCTGGCCGGCGCACTCAAGAGAAAAGCAGCTCTGCGCAGGCAAGCGGATCGGCATCGTTCTGACCGGCGGCAACGTGGACCGTCGAAATGTATGCAGAGGTCCTTGCCGGAGACTGTAAGGCAGAAATGATGAAGAACACCACCGAGAATCTGACCCCATTGGCTCATGCCGCGCAGAACCGCTGCTTCGGCTGCGGCCAGGCCAACCCCACCGGCCTGCGTCTCGAGTTCCTGCTTGCCGAAGACGGATCGGTCGTCTGCCTTGCATCCATTCCCGAGCGCTTTCGAGGGCCATCCCGGCTATCTGCACGGAGGCATCATCGCCACACTGCTTGACGAGGCCATGAGCAAGGCTGTCCGCGCCAGCGGCATCACCGCCATGACTCGCCAGATGGAGGTCGACTACCGCCGCCCGGTTCCCTCCTGCGCGCCGATCCGCATGGAGGGCCGCGTGGTTCGCAGCGAGGGCCGCAAACACTGGACCGAAGCAAAAATATTTGACGCTGAAGGGTCTGCACTGGCAAAGGGCAAAGGTCTCTTTATCGATGTGAGCATCCGCTAACCGGAAGCCTCTCCCGGCAAACCCGCCTGACCGCGACGTCAGCAACCTGCGGTTCATTTTCTAAGTTCGACGGCCACCGCCTGCCCATCGACTGTCTTGTCGGAACTCTCCGCGTATTGCACCCGTGCCTTCATTCCTTCAATGTCTACACAGGGACGCAAATTGCGCTCCGGCGTGTATCCAAGCGCCGAGAACTCAAGCTTATAATAGTTGTTGCTGTAAAGGGAGACCGTCTGTTTTGCGCTTTCCACTTTGAACTCAATCACGGCGGGATAGCTGCACTGAACTCCCCGAATCACACCCAGCGCCTCATGCTTGGGGCCGTCGGCCGGTTCAGTTGGATGCTTTGGAACCACATCCACCATACCTGTGATTACCACCGTTTCCTTCTCGCCTCGCGCATCCATCTGTGCCTTTGCGTTGGCGTCAAACTGTGCACGCGCGGTTTTCACCTGCTGAATCTGCGCCAACATCCGGCGTCCCATTGCGGCATCCCCGGGATCGGTGGTGCTCTTTAGCAGGGATTGCAGCAACGCCTCCGCATCGTCGAATTGCTCTCTGGTCATTAAAAACGAAGCCAATTGTTCATAGGCCGGCGCAAAACGAGGGTTCAGCCGGACCGCGGTACGCAAACTGGATTCAATATCCTTGCTCTGTTCTGAACTCATCTGGCCTATCGATAATGTGGCGAAATTGAAGTACACAAAATAGTTCTGCGAACCCTCCTTGATTGCCTGCGCATACCATTTCCGTGCCGCGTCCATATTCCTGTCTTGAAATTCGAGATATCCCATAGTCTCGTGCGCCTGCAAGTTATCTGGGTCAGCTCTGAGCACCGCATCCAAAAGCTCGCGCGCATCCCTGGCGCGACCAACACCTGTCAAAACATCCGCGCGAACCGCGTCCGATTCGGCTTGCTTCAGAGTCCTGACTTTATACGTCGACTCATCGATCGCGGCCGCGGCGCTCGATAATGTAAATTGCATATAATTACTCTGCTGAATGTAGTCTTCCAGGGTTTTTTGAAGCTGTTTTAAATTCCCAAACACTTTCTCCGCGGCGGTCAGGGGATGTCCCCCGTTACTGAGCAACGTCATGTAGTCGCCCACTTTGTTCGTGCCCTTTTGTTTGTCCGTCACGTACAGATAATGAGTCAGCGCCCAAACTTCAGCATAGAAAATTGAACCCTTGTCTTCTTCGTGGTAATACGGCGACTTGTCATCCACCTTGAACAGTACATCCAGAGGAATGAGATTCTGTTGCCTTAGGTAGAGTATGTTATTTACGCTGGCCTCTCCAACCACCACGTCCTTGTCGCGAATCTCCGTATTCTGGAAGAATTCCGCCAATCCCTCATTGAGCCAGACCGGCATCCATTGGCTGAAATCCTTGAATTGCAGATGAGTATATTCGTGAAAAACAGGTTCATACGGGTGTTCAAACTCAGCATCCAGGCGCAGCAGAATGTAATTCTTGTCAATTCTATTCATAAAGAGCCCGCTGATATTCATTTGGCCCTTGGCCAGGAAACTCTCCGGCTCAATTGTCTGAAAGACCTTTCGATTCTTGGCTGCCACAACCACAATGGGCTGGACCGGATCCACATTCACCTTGGGAAATATAGTTTGAAACATCCAGCGCATCCGTTCAAACTGATCAAGAATGTGACGGCCCTGTTTCTCATTCACGTCTGTGATGACCGTGAAATGCGGGCTGCGCACTTCAATCCATTGATCCGTCGAAGCATAGGCAGATCCGCACAATGCGGCCAGTAAAATTGCGAGACTGGCAAGTTTAGTGAACATAATTTGTGAACAAGTCTATCAGATAATTCCTTCAGTAACTCCTCGCTATCGATTTACCGCTGATAACGATGCCCCACCGCCCGCGCAAAATCCGCGCCGGGAAGTGGGGCATTCTGGTCTTTCTCCGTTCATCCTGACACTTCAGACTCAGTGAACCATGTTGATGGTGTCCTGCGTAACAGTGTCAAAAGTGGTAATCGACTTCGCATTGGCTTCAAAGGCACGCTGGGCGATGATCAGGTCAGAAAACTCGGCTGAGATGTTCACGTTGGACTCTTCCAGTGACGAGTCCTCAATTGTGCCCAATCCGTCGGTTCCCGATACGCCGATCGATACTGTTCCGCTGGCCTGCGTGGTTGCATAGTTCCCGTTGCCCTGCAATGAAAGCCCCTGCAAGTTGGTCACGTTGGCCAGCGCCAGTTGACCGACGGCCTGCGACTGACCGTTCGAATAGGTAGCCGTGACGGTGCCGTCCGAGCCGATCGTGAATCCCTGGTAAACCCCGGCAGCGTAGCCGTTGGCGGGAGCCGCTGAAAGCCCTGAGGCCGAATCCTCCTGGCTGATTGTGGATGTGCCGTTCGTGCCCAGAATATTCCACGTCATATCCAGATTGGCCGCCCCATCGGATAAACCGCTGAATGTAATACCGCTGATATCTGCTGCCGGGCTCACCAGGTTGCCGCTGGAGTTGAAGGTCAATGAGCCGCTGGCGTTGGCCGAGGCCAATGCATCCTGGACCACATTGCCGGAGGTCGATACGTTGGCGCCGGTTATGGTCAATTGACCCCCAGCTGCGGACGAAACGGTCACTCCTGCGATGCCCGCATTCGACAGTGCGGTGGTAAGGTCCGCAGCATAGGCGGCAATTGTTTCCCCCGGCACAATCGTGGGCGCAGCGGTGGTAGCTACACTTCCGCCCGCAGTCAGGCCGGTGATCGTCAGGTTCGTTGCGGCATCGACTTCTGCCGAGTTTCCGCCGCTCGATGCGAAGCTGTAAGTAGTCGCTCCCGCTGCCGTCGCGGGCGGCACTGTATCCGGCACCGTGATGTTATAGGACCAGGTGTTGGTTCCCGTCTTCGTATAGTTCACCGTCGCCTGGTAACTCACTCCCAGCGAATCGTAAAGCGTGATCGGCGCTGGAAAGTGGTGCCGATGGGCGAAGCTGAATCCAGATTGGCGGTCATGCCGAAGGTGGTGGTGGCCTCCGGCTGCTGCACCTGCCCGCTCAACGGAATATTGATCGCCGTCAACGGCGCATTAGTGTTCACCGCGCCGTTCACCGCCGGGTAGCCCATCACCGTCATGCCGTCGGAGGTGATCAGGTTGCCGGCCGAGTCCTGCGTAAAGTCGCCGGCGCGGGTGTAGAGGTTGCTGCCGCCGTTGCTCACAACAAAAAATCCACTGCCGTCCAATGCCACATCGGAGCTGGTGGTGCCGCTGGTGTCGTAGGACCCTTGCGCAAAGTCGGTTTCATTTGAGGCTACCTGCACTCCCTCGCCCACCTGGATCTCATTGCCCGAGCCGCTCGATCCAACCTGCTGGTAAAACAGATCGGAAAAGTTGGTCGTCTGGCCCTTGTAGGCGGTGGTGTTCATGTTGGATAGATCGTTTGCAATGGTGTTCAACGCCGTCGAATCGGCGTTGAGGCCGGTAAGCGGAATATAGAAACTTGCCATCGTGGTTCTCCTCTTGATGTTGTCAACTGTTTGCGCTGGCCCTTAAGAGCCGGCGGATGATCGAGCTTCATTCAACTCAGGACTGCCCGCTCAGCGACTGCGCCACGCGATTCGCAGCGGGGTTGGCTGCCGGTATGCCGAGATTGCCGGGAGCGAACTTGATCCCGGTACCGCGTGACGGAGTGGCAACGGCCGTGGCTGCACCGGACGCAGCGGACTGGACTGCGGCCGAGGCCTTTCCATGGTGTCCTGCCGCATGCGCTCGTGTGGTTGCGGCAGTTGCGCTCGTGCCGGCCGCATTCGCCGTTGCGCCGCTGGCCTGGCTGTTGGCCGTGGCTCCGCTTGCATCGGCAGACGGGCTGCTCAGATCCGTGCTCAGCGTCTGATTGATTGAGATCAACTGCTCCAGGCTGTTCACCTGCACCAACTGGTTGATGTACTCGTTGGGATCGGTGTCCGCGGTCGGATCCTGGTTCTGCATCTCGGTCACCAGCAGGGTGAGAAAGTCGTTGGCTGAGATGGTGGCCGAAGTCACTCGTAGAACTGTCCGTGCTGCTCGAGCCGCTGGCGGCGCAGCCGCCGCACTGGCCCTGGGCGGTCGCGGACTTCCCTGCCAGTGCCTGCCCCGCCGTCATTTGATTTTGATGATGATTCAAGATTTCCGATAAGACTGACATTTTTCCCTCCCTGCTTTTCCGCCGTGTTTTCCCGCAGCCCGCTCTTTCCCCTGCTCACTTCCTTCGATCCATCTGCTTCCGTGCCTTAGGCCATCACGGAAATATGTGCGCCCCCTGGAATGAACATCTGTGCTGTTGCTTCCGTTCTGCCGGAAATTGCTGAAACTTCACTGCTCGACCGCTCCAGTCAAAACGGGCGCGCTAACCTGTGTGCTGGAGTGCTGGCTCGACGATTGCCCTGCCCCGTATCCTGTCCCGCCCCCTGATGCGTGCCTTGATGCATACTCTGCTGAGCGCCCTGCCCCATGCCTGAATCGAGCAGATCGATCCTCCGGGGCGGCTAAAGTAATCGAATCCACCGGTGTGTGCTGCTCAGCCAGATAGGAGTTCAGTCCCGCCAGGTGGCCGCCGAGCGTCACCGCCGCCTCCGCCGAGCCTGGAACCAGGGAGGCATGCACTCCGCCGCCACTCGCATCCGCCCGTACTCCCACCCAACCCAGTGTGGGATCCTGAAAACCTGCCTCCGCGCTCCGCGTTCCCGCGTGAACCCAGGTCGTGGTCCCGGGTGAACTCCCCGTATCAAGCGCGGCAAAGGTAGCTTGCGCCGTCGATTCGCCTTTGCTTGTCGCAGCAGCCGATTCCCCGCCGAAGTTGACCGCCGAGCGCACAGCGGAAGGGTCGCGTGCCAGTGCCGCGTTGTTTGCCCCATCCTGAACCGCCTGCACAGCCTGGCCTCGCCGATCTCCATGCACTGCCGCTGCCGCATGAGAACTCCGTGACCCGGCCTGAACCGAAGCTGCCTTCGAACTGCCGGCCGGCGCCGCCTTGCCTGTTGTTGGAGCCATATCCAAAACCGGCGCGGATTGAGAGGCTGCGGCATTGCTCATCGCAGGGCTTTGATCCATAGCAACGTTGTCCGTAGGGGCCGCAACTCCATCCACTCCCGGGACCGCAGGCTGACCCTGCGACCTTGGCTGGCTGTCTGTGAGCGTATTCGCCGTGTTTTCCGTCGGTGGTCGAATCCGCCCCGAGAACGAAAGCTCTTCTCCGGCCGCGGGTGTCGCCATTCCATTTGTGGCGGAGAATTTGACTTCTTCAACACTCCTGATTTGCGCACTGCCGTGCTCCGCACCGTGAGCAGACTTTGTATAAGCTGTCGAAGATTTTCCAAGTGGCGCAGGGTTTACTGCTTCAACCTCTTGAGCTGTGCTGTTGTTTGCGCTCTTCTCCGCGGCCGGAGCGATGGGATCGTACGAGTGCGGCGATTGCGCGCATTCTCCCTCGGCCACCGTTTTCAATGGACACGCAGCTTGATTCCCGACCGCAATCGTCCCTTCTACTGCTCTTACCAAGCTGCCCGGGAACGAGGAAGCCGATTGGATGGAGCCTGAAGTGAAAGCAATCGAGAATTCGCTGGATAAATCGGTAAGCGAGGTTTGAGTAGGCACGTTTGTGATGCCTGAAGGCTGAACTTCGGCAACAGCAGTCGGGATTGCGAAAGAAATGCTTTGCGCCGTTACAAAGTTGGTCACCGCTACTTCACCGGATGCAGCTTCCGGCTTTGCGCTCTTGCCGGAACTGGCCGTTCGCGAATTACTGGCGGTTTCTTCCTTAGACCGAGCACTAATCGTCGCGCCGCTCTTCAACCTTGGACTAGAAGTGGATTGCCGAAGTGCACCGATGGCTGTCCGCGAGACTGCAGTTCCAGACGCCGTGTCAGCCACGGATAAATTATTCTCGCCCGCAGGCGATGCGATTTGATTTGAACTCTCAAGCCTTGATCGCTGTGAGGAAATTTGAGAAGTTAGCGCGACTCTTGCCGAACTGTCTTGTGCGGACTTTATATTGTGGCCTTCCGCCGCAGCGGAACTCTCATCCGACTCAGTTCCTTCCTTTCCGGAGCATTCGAGATCGGAATTGAGAGAAGCCAGCATCGACTGCCAACTGGACCGGAAGCTCGCCGCGGCCGGAATGGAAAAGGTCGAAGCACTTACGCCGAATGCGCCACTCCACTCGGCGCCTTGCGCCTTGCCCGCCGCATTTGCCCGATGCAGGCTCTGGCCCGGCTCCGAATGCCCACTCGCCCCAATCTCGATCATCGCGGCAACTGTCATGGGGTGAAACAAAGCAGATGCCGTGCCAAAGGGCGTGGGAGAGTGTTAGAGCATTGTCAGGAATGGGATGATCGCTCCCGTTTCAGGAAACCAACTCCGGTCAGCTTAAATTTTCACTCAAGTTTTCTCTCCGCTCGCTCGACTTCCTTCTCCACAGCTTGAGAAGAAGTTGATTCGGTTCGCCCCTCGCCGGCGGCCGCCTGATGCACTTTATTGCCGTACCAGTCGTCGAGCGCCTGTTGTCCGCGTCGGCCTCGATCGACGGCGTCCCGGGCATCGGTCTCCAGGATCAGTGTCTCAGCCTGGCGGCGTTCGATTCTGCGAGCCAGAAATTCCTGCCGCAGCGTGGCCACATCGAGTTCCGCATCGGCAATTCTCGGCTTCAGCGCTTCAGCATGACGGCCCGCCGCGCGCGTCTCCTCGATTCCGGCCTGACGGTCCTCCAACTCCCCGCTGTGAGCACTGGTCCCCACCAATCGCCGGCCGCTGCGCGCACGTACGACAGTTTTCTCCAGCGCATTCTCGAGTTGCCTCAGGTCGCTGAGCGCCGACTCCAGCACCAGTCTTCCCTGTTCTTCTTCGAGATTCCGTATGTGGAGCAGGCGTCGCAGCGAGCGCGAAACTGGCATAGCTTCATACCTCCGCTGCCAGTGCCGCCAACCGACGCACGCAATCGGCAAAGCGGACCCGCTCATGCGAATCCTGGGTCATGAAGGCGTGCATTGCTTCCCGTGCGCGCAGTGCGCGATCCAGGTCCAGGTCCGAGCCGGGTTTATAGGCTCCAATGCGCACCAGGTCCTCTGAGCGCGCATAGACCGCCATCAGCCGCCGCAGCAGCGCCGCATGCTCCTTGTGCTCAGGCTGAGCGACAGCCGGCATCAGTCTGCTGATCGAATCCAGCACTTGTACCGGCGGGTACCAGCCCTCTGCCGCCATATCGCGAGAAAGCACCACATGCCCGTCGAGCAGCGACCGCACCGCATCCACCAGTGGATCCTGCTGATCGTCGCCCTCCATCAGCACGGTATAAAACGCGGTGATCGAGCCCACGCGGAACTGCCCGGCGCGCTCCACAATGCGAGCCAACCGGCTGAAGACCGAGGGCGTATATCCTTTTGCCGTTGGCGGCTCGCCGGCGGCCAGCCCGATCTCCCGCGCGGCCATCGCAAATCGGGTCAGCGAATCCACCACCAGCAGCACATTCTTTCCCTGCGCGGCAAAAAATTCCGCAACCGTAGTAGCAGCCAGCGCCGCCCTCATGCGCATAAGCGGCGATTGATCGGAGGTCGAAACCACCACCACCGATCTTGCCTTTCCTTCGTTGCCCAACGACTCCTCAAGAAATTCGCCCACCTCGCGGCCGCGCTCGCCCACCAGTCCCACCACCGTCACATCGGCCTCAGTGTTGCGCGTCATCATGCCGATCAGCGTGCTCTTGCCCACTCCCGAGCCGCCGAAGATGCCCACTCTCTGTCCCCGCCCCACGGTCAGCAGCGCATCGATCACGCGAATCCCTGTGCCCAGCGGCGTGCGAATCGGGCTCCTGTCAAGAGGCGATCGCACCGTTCCTTCGAGATTCAGTGTGTGCGTAAACTCCGGAGCCCTTCGCTCGTCGATAGGCTCCCCGCGCGCATCGAGCACCCGGCCCATCAGTGCCGCGCCCACTCCGATCTCAGGATGAATACCCAGCGCCGCCACCGGATCGCCGTAGCGAATTCCCTCCGTCGTCTCCACCGGCATCGAAAGAACATTGGACCCGCGAAAACCAATCACCTCGGCCATGTGCGAGTTGCCCAACCGGTCCCTGATCTCGCAGCACTCGCCCACTGAGGCCAACGGACCCGCCGACTCGATAGTCTGCCCCACCGACTCCAGCACCTGCCCGCGCCAGCGCCATGGCTGGCCGCGCTCCAGCCGCATAAAATAACGATCCAAAAGCTGTGGTTGCGCAGTCATCAACTGCACGTCTCCCCGGCTGCGCTTGCCGCCTCGTCCGCCTTAACGACCGGATCGGTGACGCGTCTACCCGCGCGGTCAAAGAAGCCCTTCTCAATCTCTCCCAGCTGGGCGCGAATCCCCAGGTCCACCGAGCCCAACTCCGCCTCGATCTTGCAGTCGCCCAGCCGCATACCTTCGCCGCCAACCACCGTGGGCTTCAGCGCCAGATTGGGCAACAGGGCAATCGCCTCGGTCCACAAATCGAGCTCAGCCTGGGGCACACGCAGTCGCACCTGGGTCGATCGCCGAAAGCTGTCCCAAAGCCACTCGCACCGCCCCAGTCAGCAACAGCGGGTCCATCTGCGCCTCACGGCGCAGAATGCGGGCCGCCACAGCCAGTGCCAGCTTCACCACCTCATGTTCCACCTTGTGCAGATACTGGTCGCGCTCGTGGGCAAGATTCTCCACCAACTCTGCCGCATGCCGGATGCGCCTCTCCTCGGCTGCCGCCTGCGCCGCTGCTTGTGCCTCGCGTTCGGTCTGCCGGCCTTCCTGTTGTCCTTTCTCTCGCCCAGCATCATATCCCTTGCGATTCTCTTCACTCAGCCGCGCATCGAACCCGCCGCGTTGCGCAGCCGCCTCTGCACTTGGGACCACAGCTCCCCGCAATTCCTCATCCGAGACGGAACCTGCAACGACTCCCAACCGTACTCCAGAGCTCAGAAACCGGCAACACAATCGCATGGGGATCCGCCGGGTACTCGAATGCCCTCACCCGCCCCGCCGCGCCATTCTCGTTTGCCGATCCCGTCTGTTGCAAGAAATCTCCTAAGAAGCAGTGATCAGCATTCTGTGATCAGTAAAAACAGGACACTCGAGGCTGATGCATCGAAAACTAACCGTTAACCTGACCACTAACCACTGTTCACTGACGACTGTTTCACGCCAGCATCTCATCGCCGGTCTCCAGCTTGAGAACCACCTTGCCCTCGGCCTCCAGGCGCCGGGCCAGGTTGAGAATCTCCTGCTGCGCCTGCGCCACCTCGCGCGAGCGGACCGGGCCCAGCACCTCCATATCTTCCTTCAGCATCTCCACGGCTCGCGAACTCATCGACTTGAAGATCTGGGCGCGCAACTCCTCGTTGGCGCCGCGCAGGGCCAGCGCCAACTGCCGCTTGTCCACTCCGGAGACGATCTCGCGGATGGTGGCCGGCGGCACCGTGACCAGATCTTCAAAGGTGAACATCAGGTTGCGAATGCGACAGCGCCAGCTCCGGCTGGCCATCCTCGATGGTTTCCAGAATCTTCTTCGACTCTTCGGCGTTGAGCCGGTTCAGCAGGTCGGCCACCGCCTTGAAGCCGGAGTAGCTCTTGCGCCCGTGTCGCCCACGCTCTCCAGGCGGCGGTGCAGAATGTGAGCCACCTTCTGCGCCATCTCCGGCGAAAACTGGCGCATCTCGGCCAGCCGCTGCACGGAGACCACCTTGTGCTCCTCGCTCAGGTTGTCCAGCACCATCGAGGCCCGCTTGGGATCGAGGTGGGCCAGCACCAGCGCGATGGTCTGCGGATGCTCGGTGTCGAGCAGCTTGCCCAACTGCTGCGGATCGGTGCGCTGCAGCTTGGCCAGATTGCCCTGCGCCGCCTCCTGCGAGCGGCGCACCAGCATCAGCAGATCGTCGGCGCGCTCCTTGCCGAAGGTCTCGACCAGCAGGCGGCTGGCGTAGTCCAGGCCGCCGTGGATCATGAAGTTCTGCGTCTCCAGCAGCTCCCAGAACTCCTCCAGAATCTCCGCCGAGAGCTCGGGCGTGATGCCGCGCAGGTCGGCCAGCTCCTCGGTAAGCCGCTGCACGTCCACCTCCGGCAGAGCGCGCAGAATCTCCTTGGCCAGCTCCTCGCCCACGGCCACCAGCAGCACCGCCGCCTTGCGCATGCCGGAGAGCTGCGCCGACTGGCGGCGCCGCACTGCTCCGCTCTCGTTTCCCTGCTCCGCCAAGATCCCTTTCCTCTCCTTGAGTGCGTGTTTCTCTTGATTGCTCCTGCCTGCGTTTGCCGGATCGAACCGGCGGGCACAGGCTAGTCCGAGTGAATCCAGCTCTGCAACAGGCGCGAACTCTGCGTCGGCTCGCGCTTAAGGTGATCGGAGACCTGCTCGAAGATCTGCTGTGCCTTCACCCGTTCAGGGTCGACCTCGGGTGCAGGAGGTTTCAATGCCGCGGGTGCGGCAGCCACGTGACCGGGCAACTCTCTTGGTGTTCCCTTTCCTGCCTTTGGCGAGGAACCGGCGTAACGCAGAGCCGGCCGCAACCCGAAGGCCACCACCAACAGCAATCCGGCCAGCAGAGCTGCATACTTGACCAGCAGCGGCGAATTCTCCGCCGTCTCCAGCACCTGTCCCGGCAGTGAAACCGGCTGCACCGAACGATTCTCGTCAAAGGCCAGATCCTGAACCGTGAGCAGATCGCCGCGCGCCGGGTTGAATCCCACGGACGCCTGGGCCAGCGCTGTCAGGTTGCTCAACTCCTCGGCCGTGCGAGGTTGCCACACCGCCGCCTTTCCCTTGCTAGCGGTCTGCGCCAGACGGTCGTTGACCACAATCGCCGCCGTCATCCGCCGCAACTGCCCGGGATTCTCGATCACGTGGCGCACCGTCTTCGAGGCCCCGTAAGTTCCCGACTCCGTCTTGGCCGTCTGCGGCGCTGTGCTCTGCTGCGGGTAGACGGGCAAGGCCTGCGAGTTGGGCGCATTCGAGGCCGAGCCGGGAACTCCGGCCGCCACAGGCTGGCTGCCGGCGGTCTGCTCGCTGCGCTGCATAGAAAGCGTGACTGTCTGATCCGGATCGTAGCTCTCCTTGGTCTCCTCAGTGGCCGCCGGATCGTAATCCAGAGTCACCGAGGCGCGCACATTGCCGGCCCCCGTAACCGGCTCCAGCGTGGCAATCAGCTTTTCCTCTAAAATCTGCTCGGCACTCAGTCTCATGGCCTCCGAGGTCTTCGGTCCCAGCGGCAGATGCCCAGCGGCATCCACCAGCACCACGCGCTCCGGGGTCAGTCCGTCCACGGCCGACGCCACTAAATTGCGAATCGCCTCCGGCTCGCCGTCGGCTAGCGAGCGATGGCGCAGCTTGATCACCACCGAAGCCTTGGCCGGGCGCTCAGCATCGCGAAAGAGCGAGTCGTGAGGCAAAACCAGATGAACCCGCGCCGACTCAACGTCGGTAAGCGAACCCACCGTGTGCTCCAGTTCGCCTTCGAGCGCCCGCTGGTAGTTCACTTGCTCGTCAAACTCCGAACCCACCCAGTTGGGCTTATCAAAGATCTCAAATCCCATCCGTCCGCTCTTGACTCCACCCTTCGCGGCGGTTACCAGCCGCGCCTTGTCCAGTTGCGCGGCGGGAACCTCGATGCCCGTCCCGTTGGCGGTGGGCTGATAGGTGATCTGCGCCTGCGCCAGAATCTGGCCCGTCTGCCGCGCATCCTCCGGATCGAGATCGGCGTAGAGAGTCCGCCAATCCGTGCGCAGTCCATACCAGAACAGGCCTCCGATCAGCGCCGCCAGCAGCGCCGCCGCGGCCAGCGACCAGACACGCTGCGCCGGCTGCATCCCCGCCCAGCGAACCCGGCCCATCCCCCACAGTCCGGCCAACCGGTCAGCCAACTGCGGCTGCCCGACCCTTACCGGTGCGCTCTTCTCCAACTGTGTTCCGGTGGCCATGGTCTCGCCCTCAATGGTCAGTGAACAGTGGTCGGTAATAGTCGATTTGGCAACGGGAGGATCACTGTCCGCTGTTCACTGGTCACTGTTTCTAAAACTGCATTCCAATCACCGACTGGTAGGCCTGCACCGCCTTGTTGCGCACCGCCAGCGCCATCTCGAAGGCCATGCTTGCCTTCTGTGTGGCGATCATCGCCTGATGCACATCCACGCCGGAGCCGGTCATCAAACCGGTTACGGCGGCGTGGGCCTCTGACTCCAACTGGTTCACCTGGCCCACAGCATCGGTCAGCAAATCGGCAAACGGCTGCGATCCACCGGCGGAATCCCCGCCTAAAGCTGCGTTCGTCCGCGCACCAAGGCCGGTGAGTCCCGGCAATGCCTGCGCACCTGCGGTCATCGGATTGATCGCGGTCAACATCGTCTTTCCCTGCCCCTCCATCGAGTGATTTCAGCCCTTCACGCCTGCTCCGCCGCTCGTCCAAAGCGCGGCGCATCTACGACTTGGCAATCTCCAGGGCCGACGTGATCATGCCCTTTTCGGCTTGTACGGCGGAACTGTTCAGACCATATGCACGCGTTGCCCCCATCAGGTCCACCATCTCTGTGAGGGGATTAATGTCAGGATAGGAGACATATCCGTCCGGCCCCGCATCCGGATGGCCAGGATCGTAACGCTTGAGCGGAGGCGACGGATCCTCGACCACGCCCGCGATATGAACGCCCGGCGCAATCGACGCTGAGTTGTTCAGGGGACCGTTCACACTAAGCGGGAGCAGCGTAGGCAATGCCGTCGCGGCCAGTGTTCCCGTTGCAGCATTCCCAGGCGCCAGGCTTCCTGAAGCCGCATCCAGTGCGCTCGAAAATTCCGGATCGCCGCTATTTGCGGCAAACACCACATGCTGCCGCCGGTAAGCGCCGCCTGAGGCCGTGCGCGTAGTCTCGGCGTTGGCCATATTGGCCGCCACCACCTCGGCGCGCATCCTCTCGGCCTGCATGGCGCTGCCCGAGGTCTCCATCATGGCAAAGAGATTCATCCTGCTGCCTCCATCCCCAATTGGGCCTGCACACACGAACACGGGCCAGACCTCATAACTCCTGCACGTTTCAATCCCGGTTACTTACTGTCCGAATGAATGGCGTCCAAGACTCGCTGGTACTCCTGGCGCAGCAACGCCACGCCAGTTTTGAACTTCAGTTGCGCCTCGGCCAAGTTCAGGCCTTCACGGTCCATGGAGACGTTGTTGCCGTCCGGCCGCGTAATCAGTCCGTCTACGGCCTTCACCCGCACCGGCCCAGCCGCCTCACCCTTTTCCGCGCCCGAGATCGCCTGCCGCATCTCGGCTTCAAAGTCCATGCCCACGGTCCTGTAGCCGGGGGTATCGATGTTGGCCATATTGGCCGCCGTCAGCTTGGCTTCGCTGGTAGCCAGATCAAGGTAGCGCGCAATCTGGTCGCTGAGCCCGGTTTCAACCTGCATCTCCACGCAATCCTCCCGCTCAATTCACCAGCAGCCCGAAGTCGAGCTCCTGTTCGGTCAGCACCGGCTCCTCGCCGGCGAGAATGGAACCGCGTTCCAAAATGTGCTCAAGTTCGCGGACGTTGCCCGGCCAGTCGTGCAGGGCCAGCCTGGCCATTGCCTTTCTGTCCACGCGCTTGACCGGCTCCTCGCGGCCCAGCCTCTGCATGAAGTGCTCCACCAGCAGCGGCAGATCCTGGGCATGCTCGGCCAAAGACGGAGTGCGGATAAGAAAAACCGCCAGACGGTAATAGAGGTCGGCGCGGAATTTGCCTGACTTGGTGTGTTCGGCCAGCGGCCGGTGCGTGGCGGCAACGATGCGCACGTCCACCTTGACGGCCTCGTTGTCGCCCACCCGCTGCAACTCCCCGCTCTCCACAAAACGCAGCAGCTTCGATTGCAGCGCCAGCGGCATCTCGCCGATCTCATCCAAAAACAAGGTGCCTCCGTCGGCAGACTCGATGCGCCCGACGCGCCCTTTCACCGCGCCGGTAAAGGCGCCCCGGGTATGGCCGAAGAGCTCGGCTTCAAGCAACTCTTCAGGAATAGCCGCGCAGTTGATGGCAACAAACGGTTTGCGGCTTCGCGGCGAGAGACGGTGCAGGGCCTCGGCCACAATTTCCTTGCCTGAGCCGGTGGGCCCTTCAATAAGCACCGTGGTCATGCGCGGAGCCACCAGCCGAACGCGGCGGCTGATTTCAAGCATGCACGGCGCATCGCCTATAAGCTCCGGCAGACGGCTGCTCAAGCCCGGCTCGATTCCCAGTGCGGGCGAATCGATTCGGACCGATTCCAGCAACGATGAGTCGGAGTGGACCGGGGTAGAAGGCCTGGGCATGGCATCTCCCTCCGTTGAAGCTGCAGAGGGCGGCCAGGGGGCCACATGCGCTGGGATCGGAGGCCTGAGCAGGCTGGTCGAGCACGGGCGCCGTATTCCACGCTGCTGTATCCGTATCCTGAATGCGGCGCAGAGCATAGAGCAGTTCCTGGCGGTAGGGTCCGCGCGGGCTTTCCTCAGCGGATGCGCCTCCGGCGGTCACCAGATCCACCTGCGGGAAGCTGCCCCTGAAGTCCTTGAGAAATTCGGCCATATCGAGATCGGGCAGCCAGGAGTCGACGATAATCGCCTCCGGAGGCGCGGCCTCGGCTTCAGCCCATGCCTGGGCGCCGCCTTCGGCCTCGCGCACCTGCCAGCGCAGGCCGGTAAGAATTTCGGTGAGCCGCTGGCGGAAGCTGCGGTCGGCGCTGGCCACCAGTGCAGTGCGCGGCCGCACGCGTATGGTTGCCGGTGCAAGAACGGAAATTGGAACAGTCTGCATAACTGGTCTCCTCAGAGCATCGAATGGAGTGGGAAAAAAGTGATTAAACTTCCTGCGGCACACTCACTGCCGCGGAATTGATCGCCTGAACTGGAAGCATCACCGGAGCGGTAAGCGCCAGGTCGTTCTCAACGGGCACAACGTATCCCTGCCCGCGCACGGTTCTGATCAGCCTGCCCGGAGGCGGATCTTTCAGCTTGCGGCGCAGGTAGTTCACATAGACGTCCACGATGTTGGTGGTTTGCGCCGGCTCCAGGTTCCACACCGACTCAAGCAACTCCACCCGCGAGACGCACTGGCCTCGGTTCAGCATCAGATGCTCAAGCAATGCGAATTCCTTATTGGTAAGCACAATCGACTGCCCCGCGCGCCGCGCCGTATGATCCAGCCGATCCAGTTCCAGGTCGCCGGCACGCAATAGCAGCCGCGCCTCGCGCTTGCGGCGCAGCAAAGCACGGCAGCGCGCCCTCAACTCGTGCAGGCTGAAGGGCTTCAGCATCAGATCGTCGGCCCCGCGGTCCAGGCAGCGGACGCGTGTGTCCACCTCTTGCCGCGCGGTCAGCACCAGCACCGGCAGGTCGGCGTCGAGGGCGCGGAACTCCGTGAGCACCTGCTCGCCGTCTTTCACCGGCAAGTTCAAATCGAGGATGGTCAGGTCGGGCATCTCCTGGCGGAATGCCTCCATCGCGGCTCCTCCGTCGTAGACCAGCCGAACGCGATGCCCGTCGGCCTCAAGCCCACGGCTAAGAAACACTCCCAATGCCCGGTCGTCTTCGGCGATCAATAGCCTCATAATTGCCTTTCTGTCCGACCGCGTCCTTCATTTCAACGCCTGTCTGTTTCAGAGACTTCCCATCCCAGACAGCCGGCTTAGCGCTCGCTAACCGGGGCTACTCATTCAACATCCCGCACGGTGAAGAAAATCTCAAGATTGGAATAGAAAAGGAATGGGGAGAGATTCCATGATTGGAACTCGCAAAGGAAGTGTCCCAATTTGGCTCATACTTCTCGACGTGGACTGTACGCGGTTTTCCGCCCCGCTCTATAAACGGCTTCGCCTGATGAATTAGGACTGCGCCTGACCTAACCTATCGCCGTGAACCCGCTCCCCGGGCGCGAATCTCCGCCTTGTGCTGGTACATTTCGGCATCGGCCCGTTCGATCAGTTCCTTCATCTTCTCCTCCTGCTGGCGCTCGGCCAATCCGAACGCAGCATCCACGCGCAGCACGATCGGCTCTCCGTTTCCCGCTACCGTGTAACTCCCGCAGACCCATTTTTGCAGCCTGTCGATCTGTGCATGCGCCTCTGCCAGTGCGCAATCCAGCAGCAGAATGAACTCGTCGCCGCCCAGCCGTCCAATCAAGTCCGTCGAACGGCTCGCCGAGCGCAACTCCCCGGCAAACCGCTTCAGCAGTTCGTCGCCGATCAAATGCCCATAGCGGTCATTCACCCGCTTGAACCCGTTAATGTCGACGATGGTGACGCAAAACCTCGCTCCCAGCTCAATCCGTCTATCGATCTGGCGCTCCACAAAAAGCCGGCTGCGCAATCCGGTCAGCGAATCGCTGTACGCAACTTCTTCGGCCTCGTCCAGCTTGGCCTGATAATTCGAAACCTCCGTGCGCAGCTGATCGATGGCGGTCTTGCCTTCGGCAGACATGCGATCGATGGAGCACTTAAGCTCCGAGGCGCTCTTCACAATCGATGCGCGAATCATGGTCAGGTCGTCCAGCCTGGCAATCTGGTTCAGCCGTGCGGTTACTTCGGTGAGCTGCTGCGCACAGCGCTGGTCCCGCTCCCCCACCGATTCGGCGGTGCGCGCCAGAACCAGCAGCAGCTCCTTCACCTCGCCGGTCTTCTCCAGATAATGCCTGGCCGTGCGCTCGCCCCAATCCTTCAGTTGCTGCTGAACGCTTTTCTCCGCACCCTCCACCACCTCGCGGGTAAGGTTCGCGCCCAGTCGATCATTCAGCTTCTCGAGCCCGCGCTTCAGCCCCTCGCCCAGCGCCGGGCAGGCCTCCATGCTGTACTTGCCCGTCTCCAACAGCGCTGAGCGATAGGCGGCAATGGCCACCGTCAGCAGCTCTCTTGCGCTGGGTGCAATCAGCGCCTCCAGCCGCTTGGCTGCCCCCGCGGGCAGAGTATTCGTGCCGCCCTCAATCATCTCCAGCGGTTCGTCGTCGACTGCATCCAGGTATCTTTTCAGCGAAATCATCTGCCCTCTGGGGGAACGCTCTCCGCGCACAGCTGGCTCACGGACGGTTCACCTCCGCCCTATCGGCAGATTTTCGGTTTTTCATTAGTCCGGCAATGAATGGCTAGGCATGGGCAAGCTCCAGGGAACGCGCAAGCATTCCTGAGCCTTCGTATGCCGCCCGTTATTTTGTCGGAACCGTGCCGCCCACAATGCCCATTCCCGCATAGGGGTTCACGACCCATTCGTTGATCGGATGTTGTTCCCCGCAGTGCAGGCACATCGTCTTGTCGTACTGAACCCCGCAGCCCGGGCACTTAGCTCGGGTTTCAAATGTATCGAAGAGTTGCCCGCAGTGTCCGCATTTCCATCTCGCTCCCACCGGTGGCGCCATCCGGCAGCTTGGACAGGCAAATCCCTCCCGGCGTGGTATTTTCTCTTGCCGCAACAGCAACTGCGCGTGCCGTAATCCGTTCCAGCAAACCAGCAACAGATAAATTGAGATCGCGATCAACCACGGGTAATGTATCAAAAAGGCGAAGCCGATAAACCCTGCGATGCCCAGAAAGCCGAGAATTGTAGCAATCATCAAGCTGCGGCCGCGACCAAATACGAACCACAGCAGCGAACGAAGAATCTGGCCGCCGTCGAGTGGATAGATAGGCAGCAGATTGAAAACCAGCAGCGACAAATTGATGTAGAAAACCGCCCGCAGAAAATTATACGGATCGTGCATGGTTTGAGCCCATCCGACCGAATGGCCTACCTTAACCGCAGCGTACAGCGGCAGCAGAAGCGCAACGTTCACCAGCGGCCCCGCCGCAACGCTCCACAGCGTAGCGCCCGGCCGTTGGGGCGGATTCACATACGCCACGCCCCCGAAGGGCCATAGCAGAATCTGATTTGCCGTCCCACCCACTTGCCGGCAAGCCAGCGCATGCCCGAACTCGTGCATCAGCACAATCGAAAACAGCGCCAGATACTCCAATATGTTCCAGGTGATCGAGGTGTAGTACCTGCTGTGGCGCTCAATTTCATACGCAGCCACCAGAAACCAGGACCAATGCAGAAATAAATCCACACCGGCGAATCGAAACAGATGAATAGAGCCTTGTCGCGTATTCGGCATGAGGTTAGTTTTCCTTATTCTGATCGTTTCGGTAAGCTTACAGCGTTTTGTCTCATCTTAAAAGCGCATCTCTTCCTTGCGGCTTCAAGGCAAGCACGAGGATGAGAAGGTTAATGGATCCTTCACAAATTAAACCGGCATTGCAATTATTCAGCTTGGGTTGCAGTATCCTGATTTACGGCATCGGTTTCGCTGTCTCAAACCAGTTGAGCCTCTGGGGGTTTGCCATGAACGAAGAAGAACGCTGTTCGAAGCTGGACGCCCTGGCCCACTGCAAGGCCGGCGCGGAAAAGGCCTACGACGATATGTACGAGGCGCATTCCTTTCGCGACGCGAACGACTGCTACCGCGATGCCAAGGACTACTTCTACGCCGCCATTGGCAACGCCAACGACCTGGGTTTGCCGGAAGAAGTCGAGGCTCTGCACAAGCGCCTGCAACACGTAAAGTCTGTATTCCACAGCCAGTTTGTCCAGTGACCGAAAAAAAGACGAAAAAAAGCTTGACACGGTTCGCTTTTTATTCGCTATAATGCGCCCATGGCTGTTACTCGTAGACAAAAAGAGATTCTCGACTTCCTCGAGTCGTTTGTGGCCCGCAACGGCTACTCCCCCTCCTTTGAGGAGATCGCCCGCGGCATGGAGCTGAAGAGCCTGGCCACCGTGCACAAGCACATCACCAACCTTGAAAAGAAGGGCATGCTCGACCGCGTGCATAACCGCAGCCGCTCCATCGACGTGCTGCCGCCCGGCGCGCGCACACGCTCCAGCGACAAGCTGCCCCTGGCCGGCCGCATCGCCGCCGGGCAACCGGTCGAAGCCTGCGAAACCGCGGAGACCATCTCGCTGCACGACGTGGTGGGCAACCGCGACGTCTTTGCCCTCGAAGTGCGCGGCGACTCCATGCGCGACGAGCACATCATCAACGGCGACTACGTTCTGGTGGAGCGCAGCCCGCACCGCCCGCCAGGGGGAGATCGTCGTAGCGCTGGTCCGCGGCGCGGAGACCACGCTCAAGCGCTTCTATACCGAGGGCAACGTAGTCCGCCTGCAGCCCGCCAACCTGGAGATGGAGCCCATCTACGTTCCCGCCGCGCACGTGGCGATTCAGGGCCGCGTGCTGGGCGTTCTGCGCAAATACCGCTAGCCCACACTCGCACAACAAAAGGCCCGGCTTGCCACCGGGCCTTCCCGTTTCCAATCCGCATCTTCCGCGGAACTCAATCAAGCCAAAACGCGATTGACCTTCTCCTCAATCACATCCTGAGCCACATAGCCCACAATCTGGTCTGCAACCTTGCCGCCCTTGAAAAACAGCAGCGCCGGAATGCCGCGAATGCCATAGCGAGACGGCGTCGCCCCGTTCTGATCCACATTCACCTTGACCACCTTCAGCTTGCCCGCAAATTGAGCCGCTACTGCATCCACATTCCCCGCGATCGCCTTGCAGGGCCCGCACCACGTAGCCCAGAAATCCACCAGAACCGGCTGCTCGCTCTTGAGCACCTCCTGATCGAATGTTGCATCGCTAACTTCCGTAACTCCCACCCACTCCACCCATGATCCTCCTTGCGTATTTCCGAACTCTACAATTTTACGCGTAAGCGTTCTCTCATAAGATGCGGCTCCCTGTTCAAAAGTCGCAAATCGAGCCTGATCCGTAAACAGCCCATCCCTTTCTGAGAAACTCCCAGCCCTCAACTCCGGCGCGTTTCAATCGATTGTCTTGCCCCGTCCGGCAGGAAGCGGCAAATTGCCAGCTCCAGGCTCTGGCAATCCTTCGAGCGCCTTCCGAACAGCCCCCGAAGCTTCATCTACGGTCTCCTCGCTCTCCACAACCACCAGCACTGAAGGCCCGGCGCCGCTCAAAGCCACTCCCAGAATCCCATTCTCCCCAGCCAGCGGCAGCAGCGGCGGTAGCAGGGGGCAAATCGCAGCGCGATAGGGCTGGTGAATGCGGTCCTGCATGGCAATCCGCAGCAAGTCGCCCCGGCCCTGCGCAAAAGCCAGCCCCAGCAGCACCGCCGCCTGAATATTGGCCACAGCATCGGCGCGGGAGTAACTTGCGGGCAGACGCCTCGCGAGCGTGGTTAGTGGATAAGGGTTCTGCCGGCACGACGACGATAGCCCTCCACTCAGCCGGGGGAATCACACGAGCCACATGCACGGTCCTGCCCTCGCAGTCTGCCGTCACAAATCCGCCCAGCCAGCAGGCCGCAGCATTGTCCGCGTGGCCTTCCAGCAGGCTGGCCTCTTCGATCATGCGTTCAGTCGCTCCAGCCAAGCCGCCCAAAGTGCGCTGCCAAAGCGATAGCTGCCAGCCGCCCCGCCGCCGACGATCCGCATCCCTTCCCCAAAGGAATGTCGTTCCTCATGTGCAGAGCCAGAGGCACAACCGCCCGCCCGTTGCTCTGGAGTAATTCCTTATACGTTTCAAGAATGAGATTGTTCTCAATCCGCGAGCAGCGTTCCCTGTCCCGCCCCGTAGCCGCAATCGAAAACTCCGCCGCCGCTTCGGCCTCAATCTCCAGATAAAGATCCAGAGCCACGGCCACGGCGTCGAATCCGGGACCTAGATTGGCCGAAGTAGCAGGCAGCCGTAGCCGGAGAATTTGACGGTTGGAGCTATCAGCTTCCTTCATCCCGCTCTTTCCTTCATCGCTGCCATCACCGCTGCCTGTGTGGCTTCCACCTTCACTGCATCCCGCCGCAGCCCGTCGATCTTCGCTTCCAGCCCGACCTTCTCCTCGTCGTTCAGCAGCGCTCCGCGATGGAAATCAATCGTGTAGTCGGCGTCCTTGAGCATGTGCCCGGTCAGCACCAGAACCACCGTCTCTCTGGAGCCAATCTTTCCCTGCGCGCGCAGTTTCTTCAGTCCGGCCAGCGTCACAGCGGAAGCCGGCTCGCAACCCAACCCCTCAGCCCCAATCTCAGCCTTGGCCATGGCGATCTCCGCCTCGCTCACATCCAGGCACCATCCGCCCGTCTCCTGAATCGCCCGTGCCGCCTTGCGCCACGAAGCCGGATTCCCGATCCGAATCGCCGTAGCCCGCGTATGCGCCTCCACCGGCTCAATCGACGCACCCTTGGTCTCAGCCAAACTCCGCACCAGCGGATTCGCACCCGCTGCCTGAATCACTGAAATCTTCGGCATTCGCGCCACCAGCCCCAGTTCCACCATCTCGCGGAACCCCTTGCCCAGCGCCGAGCTATTTCCCAGGTTCCCGCCGGGAACAATCAGGTGATCGGGCACATTCCAGTCGAACGCCTCCGCAATCTCAAAGGCCGGAGTCTTTTGCCCCTCCAGCCGGTAAGGATTGACTGAGTTAAGCAGGTAGATCGGCGCTTCCTTCACAATCTGTACCAGCAGCTGCAAGCAACCGTCGAAATCAGCCTTGATCTGGCAGGTCACAGCGCCATAATCCATAGCCTGCGACAATTTACCCCACGCAATCTTCCCATCCGGAATCAGCACCAAACTGCGCAATCCCGCCCGCGCCGCATAAGCCGCCATCGCCGCCGAAGTGTTTCCCGTAGACGCGCAGGCCACCCACTCGAACCCTCGCTCCTTGGCCACGCTCAGCGCCGCAGTCATTCCCGTATCCTTGAACGACCCGGTCGGATTCATTCCCTGGTGCTTGGCGTAAAGTTGATCGATTCCCAGCGCTTTCGAAGCGCGAATCAGCCGATAAAGCGGCGTATTCCCCTCGCGCAGCGTCACAGCATTGCCAAAGCTGTCCAGAATCGGCAGCAATTCGCGAAAACGCCACACGCCAGAGTGGTCCAATTCTTCTGACGAACAGCGCCTCTCCCGCCACAGCCACTTCAGAGCCCCCGGATTAGGCCGGTCAGGCCCCCGCCGCTCGCTCCACCCAGGGTATTCCACTTCAAACAGATCCCCGCAAACGGCGCAACGAAAGTCCGGCTGAGCTTCCGCCCCGGATATCCGCGCCCCGCATCCAAAACAGCGCAACTGATGCAAATTGTCGTTCATACCTGAAGATAGGTTACCAGCCAGCGCCAGATTTTGCTGTGTCGCTCATAAGAGGATTGCAACACAAAAGCTTTGTCAACCTGAGCGACCAATAATCGCCTGTCATCCTGAGCGAAGCGAAGGATCTGCGGTTGTTCTTAGCTTCCTCGTATCAACCCAATTCGGCCGGATCAAGAACTTGCCGCGTTAGCCCTTCGCCTTCAATGCAATCATGCAGCACATCAATGGATACTGGAGGATGAATCTTTAGCTCACCACGTTCGCTTGCTAGCAAAGATGATAATCCGGTGCTTCCTTGGCTGTGCGTATAAACAAGAGCAGCTCCGATGCCAGTCCGACTATCGTTCTACCGAAGTGCATTTGCTGATTTCTACCGGCACGTTCGGATACCCCATTTGCTCAAGCAACAGCATTGCGCTTACTCTGCTGGACGCTTGGTTTTCTCCCGGCCCCACCATTACCTTCGCTATCGGTAGGCGCGACACACGCTCCTTGACCCAGCACGGAAAATCCAGAGGGAGGTACCGGGCCAAACTGGATCTCTTTTGAGTGAACCTTACATGAGGAAAGTCTGCAACCTTCAACTCGTGAACGATGCGCAACTCATCCTCGCTATCCCACTGTTGATCTTTGGCCAGAGGCGCGAGCTTGTAAATCCACTCATCCCAGGCTAGATAGAACAGCTTCGCCCACTCATCTGGCTTGTCAGCGCGCTCACCAAGCAAGCCGGATTTGTAAAAATCAAGCGTGGCATATACCACCTTTTTTACTGCGGCCTCTAATTTCTCCCTGTCATAGATCACGCGATAAAGTGTGCTGGTCAACTCGCGTTTCAGGCCGTTGGGGTGAAAAGCAATAGCAAATCTTCCCGGTGATGCTTTTGTATATTTTGACCATTGATTTAGATCGTCTGCTCGGGCGCTAAAACATGCGACATAAAATTTGCTGATGCCTTGAGTCGGTGTTCCGGGCTCTTCCTTTATCAGTTCAAGAATGTTCTGAAAGAAAGAGACCGCCTCATAGTTAGCGGTCTGTTCGACGATTGCCTTCTTAACTTCATCCCGGAAAAGATCGGTAGCGTATTCGGTCTCCTTGGAGTCGTTCAGCGCCGATACCTGAGTTGCATAGAGCCTGCCGGACTGAAGAATGCCAAGAAAGCCGCTACCGTCTGTATAGTGCCAGACCGTTTCGATCCCTTTAAGATCGAAGACTCCTAGCTCTATCGCCAGATCGCTGACAAACTTCCGGTAGGCTTCATTCTCTTCGGGCGTGACGTTCATGATGGGATTGTACATCCCGTTTGAATTCATAGTCCGACCAGATCGGTCCCTGTAAACACCCTTGTCATACGCAAAGATGCTCACATTAACGCCAAATCGTATAAACTGCGGAACATTTCGATGGTTTAACTCCGGGAAATCCGTCTTGGCCACGTCACAGAAATTCTCTATCAGAACCCCACCATCACCGGCTCCATCTCCAACCGAATCCCAAACCGCGCTTCCACAGCATTATTAATCTCGGCAGCCAGCGCCAGAATCTCCCCGCTGGTAGCGCCGCCAAGATTGACCAGCGCCAGCGTATGCCGCGAAGAAATCCCCGCCGCACCCTTCGCATAGCCTTTCCTGAACCCAGCCTGCTCAATCAGCCACGCCGCCGGCACCTTCACCATGCCCTCATTCCCCGTCCCTGCCGGAAAACGCGGCGGCTCTTTCCCGCTGCATTCGGCAATCCGCCGCACCTCGTCCTCGCTCACCACAGGATTCTTGAAGAAGCTGCCCGCGCTGCGGCAATCGGGATCGCCCTCCACCAATAGCATTCCCTTTGACTGCCGAATCCGCCGCACCACCGCCGCGACCTCGGCCAAACTCGCCGACTCACCTTCAGGCCTACCCTCCCGAACCGCTCGTTGCAATTCCGCGTAAGCCAGCGTCGGCGCACCGCCAGGCGTGAGCCGATAGTCCACGCGAGACACAATAAACCGTCCCCGATCCACCGTATTGAAGCGGCTGCGCCTGTAGCTGAACCCGCACTCATCGGCGGCAAATTCAACGAATTTCTCCAGCTCCAAATCAAATGCCCGAACCCTTTCGATGACCGAAGCAACATCCTGCCCGTAAGCACCCACATTCTGCACAGGCGTCCCGCCCACCGTCCCCGGAATCCCAGCCAGACACTCTAAACCCGCGCACCCGTCCCGCACCGTCCGCTCCACAAACTGATCCCAATCCTCTCCCGCAGCAACTTGGTAGGTCAGGGCTTCAGCCCTGACTTCCATGCCTCTTGATTCGATCGGGGCCTTACCAAATGTGGATGAACTCGATGCGGAGGGAGGCGGGGGTTTTAACCCCCGCATCAAGCCAATAGAATCAACCTGGGCTTTAGCCCCGGAAGAACGCTCGCCGGGAGATGAATCGTCCTCTTCCAAAACCGCAACCCCATGCAACCCCACGCGCAGCACCAGCCCATCAAACCCCGCGTCGGAGACTAGCAAATTGCTCCCACCCCCCAGCACAAACAGCCTCGCCCCTCGCTCCCGCGCCCACCTGGTCGCATCCACAATTTCGTCTTCGCCGGCAGCTTCCACAAACCAGCGCGCCGGCCCACCAATTCCAAAGGTCGTAAACGGCGCAAGCAACTTGTTTTCTGTAATGGGCATCGGCTCCAGCCTACACCACCGGCGATGAAGATTGTGCATCCCTCAATCTCACGAAATGCTCTAGAATGAATACAGGCAACTTCCCTTGCCGGAGGCAAATATGTACCCAGAATTGATGGTAATTCCCATGCGCGAGGAACTGGTGCGCGCGGGGATCGCTGAGGCCCGCACAGCCACGGAGGTTGACCTGGCGCTGGCACAGCCGGGCACAACCCTGTTAGTCGTCAACTCCATCTGCGGCTGCGCAGCGGGCAAAATGCGCCCCGGCGTGCGCTCGGCCCTCTCGAACACCGCCAACCCGCCTGATCGCAAGATCACCGTCTTCGCCGGCCAGGATCGCGAAGCCACTGATCGCGCCCGCAGTTACCTCGAAGGCAACCCACCCAGCTCCCCGGCAGTAGCAATTCTGCGTGACGGCAACCTCGTCTACCTCATGCAGCGTTCCGTCATCGAGCAGGCCACCGCCCAGCAGATTGCCGGCGAGTTGGTCCGCGCCTTCGACGAATTCTGCGCTAAAGCAACCGCTTAACAAGATTGAACCGGTGCGTGCAGCCACCTCGGTCCAATACCGCGGTAGCCGCGCACCGCGTTCAAAATCTCAATCCCTTATCTTCGGATTTCTCTTCTGCAATCCACTTGCATCGTGTCAAAGGAGACAAACCCATGCCGGCAATCAAAACCAAAGATGGGACAAGAATTTTTCTCAAAGACTGGGGTACCGGCCAACCCATTGTCTTTTCCCACGGCTGGCCTCTAACAGCCGACGACTGGGATGCGCAGATGCTTTTCTTCGGCCAGCTCGGCTACCGGGTCGTCGCCCACGACCGCCGAGGCCACGGCCGCTCCAGCCAGACCTGGGACGGCAACGATATGGATACCTACGCCGACGATCTCTCCTCGGTCTTTGAATCTCTCGACCTCAAGAACGCCATTCTCATCGGCCACTCCACCGGCGGAGGAGAAGTGGCGCGCTACCTGGGCCGTCACGGCAGCAAGCGCGTAGCCAAGGCCGTGCTCCTCGCGTCTGTCCCTCCGCTGATGCTCAAGACCGACACCAATCCCAAAGGCACGCCGCTTGAAGTCTTCGACCAGTTTCGCGCCGGAGTCGCCAACAATCGAGCGCAGCTCTACAAAGACCTCAGCCTACCTTTTTACGGGTTCAACCGCCCCGGCGCGGTCATATCTGAAGGCATTCGCCAGCATTGGTGGGTGCAAGGCATGATGGGCAGCATCAAGGCTCAATACGACTGCATCAAGGCGTTTTCCGAGACCGACTTCACTGAAGACCTGAAGAAGATAGAAATCCCCACCATGGTCATGCAGGGCGACGACGACCAGATTGTACCCATTGAAGCCTCGGGCCTGGCGTCGGCCAAGATCCTCAGAAACTCCACGCTCAAGGTCTATCCCGGCTACCCGCACGGCATGGCCACAACTCACGCCGATGTCGTCAATAAAGATCTGCTGGCATTCATTCGGGGAAAGTGATTCTTTTCGTCTTGGGGATGAGAGTTATTTCCCTGACAGCTTTTCCCAGTTCCACAGGCTTGAAGTCACCTTATTCGGCAACCGGTATCCAAGCTGATGCGCAATCATGCACACCTGTCCGCGATGGTGTGCTTCGTGAGCCAGCATGTAACTGAGCATCTCAGGTCCGGCCGGCCATGGCCGCGCAAAACCGTCTCTCAGGAATTTTTTGATCCGGCCCTCACCGCCCAGCGCCTCAGCCAGCATCTCCGCGCAGCCAGCGGCGCTCCGGGCCAATCCTGCGCGAGCCTGTTTCATTGTGCAATTTGTTCGATTGAGTTGTGCAGGAATCTTCAGGTGAGGCGCATTCAGCCTGATCCACTTTGTGCGCACATTGTGCATATGAGTAAAAATCGCCGCAATGCTGCGAACACCGCCGGGTGATTTAGCGTTCCATGCCGCAGGATCAAGTTCTTCGATCAGCATTTGGTTGATGCGATCGTTGACCTCAAAGATCTTCGCCGCAGCCTGCCCGGGCCCGCTTTGAACCCTCTTTTGAATACCTCAATCCCCCTCAGCAGCATTGTTCAGCTTCTGAACCTTGCTGTGCTTCATCGAATAGCCAAAATAAATAACCAGCCCAATCAGCAGCCAGCCCAACATTACCTCCCAGGTAATCAGCGGCAGTCGCGTCATCAGGTAGAACGCTGACAGGATGCCCAGAATCGGTACCAATGGCACCAGCGGCGTCTTGAATGGCCGGTGCATGTCTGGATGTCGCACGCGCAGCACCCAAACGCCCGCGCACACAATCGTAAAGGCCAGCAGCGTTCCGATATTCACCAGCTTGGCCAGTTGGCCAATGGGAAGAAAACCAGGCAGAATCGCGACAATTGCTCCTACGGCAATTGTGGAGATCCAGGGAGTGCGGAACCGGGGATGGATCGACGATGCCCACTTGGGGAGCAGTCCGTCTTTTGACATCGAGAAGAACACACGCGATTGCCCCAGCAGCATCACCAGCATCACGGTTCCCAACCCAAAGACAGCGCCAATATTCACCAGCATCTCTCCCCAGCCTATTCCGGTAACCCTTATGCCCAGCGCCACTGGAGCTGCGACGTCGAGCTCCTTGTAGTTCTTCAGGCCAGTCAGAATGGTGGATACCAGTATGTAAAGCACCGTGCAAATCGCCAGCGAGCCGAGAATGCCGATTGGCATATCCTTCTGCGGATTCTTCGCCTCCTGCGCGGCCGTGGACACGGCGTCAAAACCGATATAAGCGAAAAAGACCGACGCCGCGCCCAGCGCGATGCCGTTCAGCCCAAAGTGCCCATGCCCATCCGACGGAGGGATGAACGGATGCCAGTTATGCATGGCCAGCGCGGGATGGAGAAGCAGAAAATACCCGCCCAACACAATGAAGATCCCCACAATCGTTAGCTTGACAATGACGATCGCCGTATTCAAGTTGGCCGATTCCTTGATGCCGATCACCAGCACCGTAGTGATCGCCACAATCGCCAGAATCGCCACCAGGTTGAACAGCCCCGTAGCATGCTGCAAGCCTGCGCTCGATGCATCCATGGGAAGCGAGGTCGTCTGCATCCACACTCCCTGATAAAACACCAGATCCGTCCCCGGCGTCGCCGTCAACTGCGGCGGAATGTGGATGCCTATCTCCGCCAAAAGACTGTTTAAATACCCTGACCAGCCCGATGCCACCGTGGCCGCGCCAAAACCATACTCCAGCCCAAGGTCCCAGCCGATAATCCATGCCACAAACTCGCCCAGCGTGGCGTACCCGTAGGTATAAGCCGAGCCGGCGATAGGAATGATGGAGGCAAACTCGGCATAGCATAGCCCGGCAAAAGCGCAGACAATGCCGGCCAGAATAAAACTCAACGAAACCGCAGGCCCCGCCGCTGTTGCCGCGGCCGTCCCGGTCAGCACGAAGATGCCCGCACCGATAATGGCGCCAATGCCGAGCGTAATCAGATTCAGCGAGCCTAGCGAGCGCTTCAGCGTGTGCGCGCCCTGTTCACTCGCCTCTTGCGCAAGCGTGGTCATCGATTTGACCCGAAGCAGCCTGGACATAATTGAGGGTCGTCCTCCAGCGGTTGAAAAAATGACGGATGCTCCAGGTCTCGATTTTGAGACCTGGGAGATCACACAACCTGGGCGCCCCACCCTCGCCGCGTTCTTGTTTTTGCGGCTAGGGTGGGATTCGCTATTGCGTCTTTATTCGGTCCTAATCAACAGATTTGAGCCCTCGCGACCAGAAGAGATAAACGGGGATGCCCAGCAGCACCAACACAAGGCCGGGCCATGTGTACTGAGGCTTATATCGCAATAATACGACACAGATCCACGACGCCATCAGGATATAAAGCCCCGGCAGCACCGGATAACCCAGCGCCTTGTAAGGCCGCTCCGCCCCCGGCCGCTTGAATCGCAACACAAACAGACCAACAATGGTCAGAATATAAAACACCAGCACCGCGAAGATGATGTAGTCCAGCAACTGGCTATACGAGCCGGAAACGCACAATACGACGGTCCAGACGGCCTGCACCAGCAGCCCCGCCACCGGCGTCCTGGTTCGCGCGTTGAGCTTGCCCACCGATTTGAAGAACAAGCCGTCCTTGCTCATCGCGTAGTAGACGCGCGCCCCGGCCAGCGTCATCCCGTTCGCGCAGCCAAAGGTGGAAATCAGAATAGCCGCCGCCATCAACTGGGCGCCGCCGGAGTGAAAGATCTGCTCCAGCACCGCCGTAGCCACGCGATCCTCCGTCGCATGCTCAATGCCGCGCGCCATCACCGTGGCGCCGTGCGCGTCCCCATGCATGGGCAAAACCAGCAGGTAGCCCAGCGACACAAGAAAGTACACCGTGAGCACAAATCCCGTGCCCAGCGCCAGCGAGAGCGGAATGTTGCGCCGCGGATTCTTCACTTCCCCAGCCGTAAAGGTGATGTTGTTCCAGGCATCGGCTGAGAACAGCGAGCCCACCTGCACCACCGCTAAGATCACCGCCAGGTTCACCAGCACGATGGGACCGCCCATGCCCACCTCGACGGGGTGCAGCGAACTCCATCCGGCATTCTTCCAGAACTCGCTCCAGCCCACGCCGAAATTCGCCGCCAGAGCCGTCGCATTGCGCCCCACCGTGAAGGTGAGCAGAACCAAGCCTGCAAGCGACAGAGCCTTGGCTGTAGTAAAAATGTTCTGAATCAGCGAGCCCAACCGGACCCCAAAGCAATTCACAATGGCCAGCGTGAGCGCGACAACAATGGCGGTAAGGTTCACCGTGTTGACGCCGATCTCCATATTGCCCAGCACCATCGGCCCCACCTTGAGCGCCGGAACATGGGCAATGTGCCACAGCCAGTGGGTCGTCGAGATGGCCGGGAAGAAAACACCAAGAAACTTGCTGAAGGCCACGCACACGGCTGCCAAAGTCCCGGTCTGGATCACCAGGAAGAGCGTCCACCCGTAAAGAAAGCCCCACAGCGGCCCCAGAGACTCACGCAGATAAACGTACTGTCCGCCGGCTTTGGGCATCATCGCCGCCAGCTCCCCGTAGCTGAGAGCGCCAATCATGGTCAGTATGGCCGTCACCACCCACGCGCCCATGAACAGCGCCGGAGAGTTGGTGCCGCGAGCAATGTCCGCGCCCACGATAAAAATGCCGGACCCGATCATCGATCCAACCACCAGCGCCGTCGAGGAGAAAAGGCCGAGGCTCTGCACCAACTGGGTCGCGTTGGCCGTCGCGCCGTGTAAAGAGTCAGCTTCTGATTTGGGAGTCGCTTCTTGGTTAGTCACTTGAATAAAATTATGAACGGGTTTTGTCGAGAATGTCTTTCTAATCCTCAAAGTGTATGAAATCAGTACATATTGTACAAATTCAGGACGCAGTGTACGAATTCAGGACACTCTTGTCTGAGGCCGCTCAAAAACTGGGTGCCCCACTCGCCTGTCATCCTGAGCGACCGGACCCTGAGCTTGGCGAGGGGGGAGGGAGTCGAAGGACCTGCGGTTGCTTTTTTCTGGTATTGTGTATCCCAGTTCTCAAAATCGAGACCTGAGGCACTCAGTCATTTTTGGTTGGTCAAATCTGGGTACCCGCGAAGGAGAGCTATGACCCGGTGGATGAATCTTGGTGTTTCGGGCGAATGTGGTTGGCCAGACTCTCAAATTGAGGTCAGCTTTGGCACCGCGAGGTTTATTCTCATGCCCCAGACGAGCATAAATTCCGCCTCCATACATCTCGAAACGCACAGTAACGACAACCTGGACGAAATGACCACGGTGAACCGTTTTCTGAGCGTAGTATCTTGGGCCGACAAGCAATCCCTTCATAACAACTATGGTTGGTCTGGGAATACAGTGCCTTGTCCGGTTCCTAAGATGAATCTCGCGCGAAGCATTAATCGGGATTTTCTGACTCGATGGAATCCTCTCCTCGACCCAAAGCAACAACTTGCCGTAGCCCTCTACCGTGAGGCAATGTCCGTCAACAGCATTCCATACCAGTTCCTTGGCTTTTTTAAGATTATCAACACCCTTTACAAGGATGGGCCTGCTCAAAAGGCTTGGATCAAAGCGACCCTACCACGCCTAACAGAGAGCTACCTGCAAGACCGACTACTGGCTCTATCAAATGCTGAGTCGGATGTCGCGAAATATCTGTTCGTATCATGTCGGTGCGCTGTTGCACATGCATTCTCGGACCCATTGATTGATCCAGACGATCTCACGCATTTGCATCGGTTGTCAGCAAACCTTGAAGTTGTTCAAGCCCTGGCGGAATATTTTATAAAATATGAACTAAATGTCCCTGATTACTATTAATTTAACCTAGGGCGGATGGCCCCAGCTAGCCGAATCTGGAGCAATTCTACCGCCTGGATGGGGGTGCCGATTTGGGTAGATATTTCGACATAGCCCGAGAGTCAAGCGCAGACTGGACTGCTTATCACTCCCAAGGTTTTTGGGAAGATAGCCCGGAAGGTGGTACCGATTTGTGCTGTGACGCGGCAGCGTTGGGAATAGAACCGGACGTGGGTTTCTTCGACTCAGCGTTCATCCACTCCTTTTCTAATTCAGTCGGGTTTGAGGTGTTTTTCATAACGTAATCGAATGCGCGATCGATGTACGAGTCCATTGATCCCGGCCACCCAGGGGGTGCCCCACAGTCATCAATACACCTCGCATCGAACAGGGTTTCTCCCGAAAGCAGATCCTGTACGCTATCTATTGTGAGCGCAGAAGATGCGTTCCTAATGACCATGATCTTTTCCACCCCAGCTACACAGCTATTTCTTGCTGGGCTATAGTCAACTTTGCCCGGCAACAAACTGACTAGCGGCCCATTATCGGTATTGTTCTCCTTTACATAGGCGTCAGCAACAGCCTTGCAGTGCGCTCGTTCTTGGAAAATCCGGCTGTCATGGGATTGGCGATAACTGTCCTGTGACTGTCGGTAGACGTTAAAGCCCTCTGTGGCCGCGGCACCAAGAACGATACCGGCTATGAGCGCCATGATCGTGATTTTGCGAGTTATCATCATTTTGGCCTGGCGGGCGACTTGGTGCCCATCCTCTCTTGTGAGTCCCCTGGCAACAGAGTTCCCTACCTGCTCAACAAAGAGGCCCAGGGCACCGGGGACAAAATTCTTTCCCGGATTGCAACTCTAATCCAGAGCAGCCCGGCGGTCAACTGGGGAGTGAGGTTGCCTGTACCCGGTAAACTGCTTACGACGCAGTAGTTAGCGCAAGGGTGGGAAACCACGAATCTCCGCTTCCCCCGCTCACCCCAACTCCGCAATCCACCTGCGAAACTCAGCCGCCGGGTCAGCCTGCCGAAATATCCCACCAGCTACAGCAACCATCGAAGCTCCTGCAGCCAACGCCTCAGCCGCCGTGGCGAGCGTAATCCCGCCCACAGCCACCAACACCGGCCCAGTCCCAGCCTCTTTCCTCAATCGCCGCACCCCCTCAATCCCAATCGGAGCCTTCGTGGTTTGTTTAGTCCGAGTAGGAAAAACCGGCCCAATCGAAAAATAATCAACCGGCTCATCTAGAATTCCGGGAAGCAACGCCTCGCTCCCGCCAAACGTCCCCACAATCCGTTCCGGACCCAGCCTCCGCCGAGCTTCCGCGGGCGCAGCGTCTCCCGCATCCACATGCACACCATCAAAGCCAATCTGTTCAACCAGATCAACCCGATCATCGAGAATCAGCTTTATCTGTCCGGCAGGCAACGCGGCACGCAGAATTTGGGCGTCGGCCAGCAGTTCCGTATCCGCCCCGCTCTTGTTGCGGTACTCAAGCAAGGTCACTCCAGCCTCAGCCAGCGAGCCGCCCAGTCTCCTCAAAAACTCGGCGCGTCCCGCGGCCGGAATAAACGAAGCATCCAGAATCGGGTAAACCTTCGGAAATAAAAACGTCATTGAACAAGGGTAATCGATGAACGGGGATCAGGGAACAAGGAAGAGATCATTGAAGACAGATCGTAGTCCTCGAACGGAATTTTCTATTCCCTATTCCCTCTTCCCTATTCCCTGCTCTTATCAATGCTCGTCCGCCGAAGGCCCGTATGTCCCCGGGATTGGCTTATCGAGCAGGCGCAGATAAACTCCAACTTGTGCGCGGTGGTGGACCATGTGGTTCAGCACCCAGTCGCGCCAGACTTCATATTTCGGTTCGTCGATCCAGGCTTGACCCCCAAATACAAACTTCCAGTTTTCGTCCCACTTCTTTGGCGCGAAATCGGCCAACTCCTTCTTCACCTTCGCCACTTCGCCGTCAAAGCGCTCCAAAAGAGCCTTCTTCGACGCAGGAATGTACGCCTCAAACTTGTGATCAGCCGCAAATTCCAGCTTGTCCATGGTTAGTGTGTGCTCCGCCCACTGCCCGGCAGTTTCTGCCAGGTGGCCAGCCAACTGCCCAAGGCTCATCGACTTCGTGTGAGGCTTCCAGCCGTAATCCGCATCCTCAGGAATCGCCTCCAGCATTTTCCGCGTCTTTGCCGTCTCCCGCTCGTACTCAGCAATTAGTTCCTTTTGAATGTCCATTTCCTGCAACCTCCTTTGTTGCGAAGCCAGCATACAACAATTCCGCTCAGAAAAGCGAAGAAAAAGCGATAAATATCTTTCCCCGAAGTCAGCCCTCGCTGAACCCTCTATGTTGCAGCCAGCTCATTTCAGCGCGGCAGCGCAAAAGCGACATAAGCCCCACCTGGCGTAGATTTGCGGTCTCGCCCGCCGCTGGCCGCGATCACCACGTACTGCCGTCCATCGATCATGTAGGTCGCAGGCGTTGCCACACCCGAGTTCGGCATCTCCGTCTCCCACAGCAACTTGCCTGTCTGGCTATCGAAGGCGCGAAATTTGCGGTCGTAAACTGTAGCCCCGATAAAGACCACCCCTCCCGCGGTCACAATAGGCCCACCGTAGCTCTCTGACCCGGTATTCTTCAGTCCCTTGCGCGCCAACTCCGGATATTCCCCCAGCGGAATCTTCCACAGGTATTTGCCGGTCTTCAGATCGATTGCGTTCAGCGTGCCCCACGGCAGCGCAATTGCCGGATAGCCGTCCGGATCGAGAAACTTGTTATAGCCGGTGAGGACGTATTCTTGAGGCCCGCCAGCCTCACCAGCGCCCTGCGGACCACCCTTTGATTCAACCCCCAGATAGCGCAGCAGCGCCTCAAGTTCCTTGCCCTGCACATCGCTCATCGGCGGCATCGCGCCTTTTCCCTTTGCGAGCAGTTCCACGGTCTGCGCCGCACTAAACCGCTTGCCCAATCCTGTAAGCATTGGGATCGAAGGAGGGTTTCCCTCCATATGGTCCCCGTGGCAGACGGCGCAGTGATCCTGGTAAACCGCAGCTCCCGCCTGATCCCCTTCAGGCGCGGCCGCCGCCGGAGCAATCGGCGTCTCCAGTCCCGCGATTGGGTTGGGATGCTCTTCCCGCGGGGGCTCAGTGCGCAGGTATTCAATCAGCACATCCAGCCTCGGCCCGTCGATATTTGGGAAGGATGGCATTCTCCCGTTGCCATCTTTCACATTGTTCTTGACCTGCTCCACCGAGAGCCGATTCAGCACGCCGATCAGCGATGGAAACTCGGGCGGCGAACCGGCCCGATTGCCGCCGTGGCACATTGCGCACTGGCTCTGATAAACCCGCTCGCCCGCAGAGCCGACTTTTGACTCCAAAGCCAGCATCCCAGTTGCGGCCATCTCCGACGAATTCACATACAAAATTCCGTTCGCCGGATCCACAGCCGGTCCGCCCCATTCCGCCCCACCATCAAAGCCCGGAAAAACAACCGTCGGCCGATCCGTGCCGAGCGGCACAAACTGCCCCTCGCTCCTGAAGCCGCGAAACTGTTTCACAGCCCATTCGTGCGCCGCCGGAGTGCGATTGGTAAGCATTTGCTCCGTCAGCCGCTGCCGTGCAAACGGCTCCGGCGCATCCGGCACAGGCTGCGTAGGCGACGCAACCTCACCCGGCACCGTACTCGGCGGAAATGGGTGTTCATGGATAGGAAAAAGTGGCTTCCCACTCACCCGATCAAAGACAAAAAGATAGCCCTGCTTGGTCGTCTGAGCCAGCGCATCCACTGTCTTGCCGTTCCGCTTCAGCGGAAACAGCACCGGCGCCGCCGGAAAATCGCGGTCCCACAAATCGTGATGCACGCCCTGAAAGTGCCACAGCCGCTTGCCGGTTTCAGCATCCAGAGCCAGCAGTGTATCGGCATAGAGATCGTCTCCAATGCGATCGTGACCGTAAAAATCCGAGACCGCTGATCCGGTAGGCGCATAAACGATCCCCCGCTCGGCATCCAGCGTCATTCCGCCCCAGTTATTCGCCGCCCCCGCATTCTTCCACGCCCCGTCCGGCCAGGTCTCATAGCCAGCCTCGCCCGGATGCGGAATGGTATGAAAGCTCCAGCGCAGCTTGCCAGTGTGAATGTCGTAGGCGCGAATATCGCCCGGAGGCGCGGGATGGCTCTCAGGATTCCGGCCGCCCACAATAATCAAGTCCTTATAAATAATCCCCGGCGAAGTCATCGCAATCGACTGCAACTGATAGGCCCCGCCCAGGTCCTTGCGCAGATCCACCCGCCCGTCCTCACCAAACGACGTAACCTGCTTCCCGGTATCCGCGTCCAGGCAGTAGACGAAATGCGTAACTCCAGCAAAAATTAACCGCTGCTTCCCGTCCGTCCAATAAGCCACTCCGCGCGAAGGCTGCCTGCCATTCAAACCGGAATCAAACTTCCACTTCAGTTTTCCCGTCGCCGCATCCAGAGCAACCACCTTTTGCGATTGCGTATAGGCGTAAAGCACGTGCCCCACAATCAGCGGGTTGTCTTCCAACACTCCCTTTTCGCCTGTATCGAAGCTCCACACAATCTCGAGTTTATTTACGTTTGTCCGGTTGATCTGCCTAAGTGGCGAGTAGTGATCCCCATCCGCGCCGCCGTTATAAACCGTCCAGCCGCTGTTCTGCCCCGCCGCAACCCCGCACGCCAGGCACAGAGCAACGCTTACCAGGGAGAGCTTCCGTCCTGTTCGATTCATATCGTTCTCACGTTCCTATGCTGTGTATTTGATGATGGTCATGAAACCGAAGTCCATGTGCAGTTGCTGGTGGCAGTGCAGCAGTGTATTGCCCGGATTGTCGGCAACAAAGTCCACTGCAACCGTCTCCAGCGGCATCACATTGATCACGTCCTTGCGCAGCCCGCTTAGTGGCCTGTGCCCAATCTGCGCAACCTCAAAAGTATGCCGGTGCAGATGAATCGGATGCTGATCCCCGCTCCCGTTCCGCAGCAGTAGCCGATAGCGCTTGCCCTGCTTCACCAGAATCGGGTCCACGTCCGGCCAAGATTTGTTATTGATCGTCCATGTATCGAACTTTGATCCTTTCAGCGGTCCGCTGTCGCGGAAGGTCAGTGTAACCGTCTCATCGGGCGCCGCCGCAGCAGCAGACGAGGCAAACTGCGCGTAATCCCACTTGGCCGGCGCAGGATCGGTCCACACCGGCGCACCCGTCTTCCCCGTGTATTCAACCACAATCCCCAGCCCCATCTTCCGCGCATCTGCCAGCGTCGATCCCAGCACCCACACACCCGGTGTATTCATCTCGACCACCGCGTCCACGCGCTCGGCAACCGCCAATGAAAGCACCTCAACCGCCGCAGGATTCGGTACCGGGTTCCCATCCATCGCAATAACCTTGAACTTGTGCCCCGGCAGCGCCAGAACCACATTCTCCGTAGCGCTAGCATTCAGCAGCCGCAACAGCACCCGCTGCCCCTGCTTCACGCGAATCGGCTCGCCCGCGCCCAGCACGTGCTGGTTGATGCTGGCGTACTGGTAGCCCACATCCGAGCCCGTAGTCATCGGCTGGTTCGCCGATTCGGCCCGAATCGTCTCCACCATCGGAACAAAGGACGGTTCCCAATGATGAATAGCAAGAAATATCTCCTGATCGTAAGCTCCGCTGTCCTGCTTCCCTTCCACCAGCAAGAATCCAAACTGCCCGCTATAAGTCCCCAGCGAAAGATCGCCGCCCGCCCCCGCGTGGGTGTGGTACCAGCGCGTTCCCGTTGGCTTCGGCGTATACGTATAGCGCAGCATCCCGCCCGGCGCAATCATCGGCGACCCCTCTTCCATCGCACCGTCGTTCAGCGAATCAATCGCCAGCCCGTGCCAGTGAACAATATCCGGATTCGCGCTCGCATTGGTCACATCAATAGCGACCGGCACGCCCTCGCGCACCCGCAGCAGCGGCCCCGGAACCTGGCCGTTGAATGCCGTGGTCTTCACCACCACGCCAGGCGCCAGCTCCAGGCTGCAAGGTTCAATTTTGAGTGTGTAATCCGGCTTGCCTTGAACCGGAGTTGTGGCAGCGGCCACAATGTCGCGTTCCGCCAACGGAAGCGCAGCCCCAGCAAAACCAGCCCCCAAGGCTAGCCCGCCCGCCCGCAGAAATTCCCTGCGATCCATCGCGCCCATCATCGACCTCCCGATGTGAACTTACCGACTCTACAATTTCGATTCTTACACGTCAGCGCGTAACCGGTGAAACAGATAGCACCAGAGGCGTAATCGAAGATGTGCCTTGTATCAGGGCACGGCTTTAGCCGTGCCGTAAATAACTCTAAAAAGGAAAATGAGCTTTAGCCCCTGAGGGCCATTTCAACTTTCAAATCAAGCAGTTTTACCCGACCGATCGGCCAAAAACCGCTCCATGAATCCAGTATCAAACTCGCCCGCACGAAATCCAGCGTCAGCAAAAATCGCCTGGTGCAGTGGAATCGAAGTCTCAATTCCCTGCACCACAAATTGCCCCAGCGCCCGCTCCATCTTTGCAATCGCCTCCGCCCGGTTGCAGCCGTGAACCACCAGCTTGGCAATCAGAGAATCGTAGTAAGGCGGCACCACGCCCTCGGCATACTGCGCAGTATCCACGCGCACCCCGTTGCCGCCAGGCACATTGAAGGCAGTAATCTTCCCCGCCGAAGGCGTAAACTTCACCGGATTCTCAGCGTTGATTCGGCACTCGATCGCGTGGCCGCGAATCTCCAGCTTCGGCGGCAGAATCGCGTCCAGCCTCTCTCCGGCTGCAATGCGCAACTGCGCCTTCACAATATCCACCCCGGTAATCGCTTCGGTAATGGGGTGCTCCACCTGCACGCGGGTATTCATCTCGATGAAGTAGAGCTGCTGGTTCGCATCCATCAAAAATTCCACCGTCCCCGCGTTCTGGTAGCCGATTTCTGCCAGGCAACGGCAAACCGTCCGTCCCAGCTCTTCGCGCAGCTTCGGTGTGACCTGCAGGCTTGGCGCCTCTTCAATCAGCTTTTGATGCCGCCGCTGGATCGAGCACTCGCGTTCAAACAGCGAGGCCACGTTGCCGTGCTCATCGGCCAGGACCTGGAACTCAATGTGGCGCGGGTTCTCGATGAACTTCTCCATGTACAGCTCGCCGTTTCCAAATGCATTCGAAGCTTCGGCATAAGCCGCGTGGAAATGTCCGGGCAGTTCGTCGGCCGAGCGCACAATTCTCATCCCGCGCCCACCGCCGCCGGCCTTGGCCTTCAGAATCACCGGAAAGCCCACCTTCTTGGCCCACACCTGCGCATCATCGGCCGTGGCAATCACGCCCTCGGAGCCGGGCAGAATGGGTACTTTGGCCTTCTTCATCGCCTGGCGAGCCTTTTCCTTCTCGCCCATCAGCCGAGTAACCTCAGGTGGCGGTCCGATAAATTTGATATTTGAAGCGCGGCAGACCTCGGCGAAATTGGCGTTCTCGCTCAGCAGCCCATACCCAGGATGAATCGCATCCACATCCGCAATCTCGGCTGCGGAGATCACCGCCGGCACATTCAGATAGCTCTCCGCCAGCCGCGGCGGTCCAATGCAGATGGCCTCGTCGGCAAAGCGTACGTGCAGCCCGTTCCGGTCCGCCTCGCTATAGATGGCGACCGTCCGAATGCCGAGTTCACGGCAGGCGTTGATTATGCGCAGTGCGATTTCGCCGCGATTGGCTATCAGTACTTTACGAAACATTCATTCCCTTTTAGCGGGGTTCGCCAGACTAACTCAGCCGGACTGAAAAGAGTGGCTGCCCAAACTCGATAGGCTGCCCGTTGGTGACAAAGCACTTCACAATCTCGCCGGCGGCATCGGACTCAATCTCATTCATCAGCTTCATCGCTTCGACGATGCAGATCACCTGGCCCTTTTCCACATGGTCCCCGGGCGAGACAAACGCTGCCGAGCCGGGCGAGGGCGAGCCGTAATATGTCCCCACGATCGGCGACTTCACCACGTGCAGCCCCGCATTCGGGTCCGCTTCCTCTTCCGCCGCCGGCGTCGTACCCGCCGGATGAGGCGCTGCCGCAGACGACTGTGTACCCGCTGCCGGAGCGGAACCAATCAACCGTGCCAGCTCCCCCAATCCCGCCGACGATCCCCCCGGCTGGTTGAACTTGAGCCGGATCTTCAAATCGCCCCGGTCCAGGTCAAACTCGGCAACCTGATGTTCCTTCAGGAAGTCAATCAGTTGTTTCAGATCAGCTAGATCCTGTTGTTTCATTCGTTCCTTCGCACTCCCCAAAATAGCAGGATGTCTCTAAAGTTCAATCAGTACCTTTGGCGCGGGTGTCAACACCTGCCCACCGCTTCCAGTTACAGCCACCATATCCTCAATGCGAATCCCAAACCGGTTAGCCAGATAGATTCCCGGCTCAATGGTCACCACCATGTCGGCCTGCAGCCGGGTTGTTTGTCCGGCGCCTACCCGTGGCGGCTCGTGAATCTCCAGGCCCACGCCGTGGCCAGTGGAGTGTGTAAAAGCCTCCGCCAAACCAGCCCTGCGCAATACGCTGCGAGCGGCCTCGTCCACATCCTCACATCGTACGCCCTCGCCAACTGCGGCTAACGCGGCCTCCTGTGCCTCGAGCACCGTCTCATAGGCTTTCCGCTCCTCAACCCTGGGCTCTCCCAGGTAAACCGTGCGGGTCATATCACTGCAATAGCCTCCGTGGATTATACCGAAGTCGAGCGTAAGAAAACCTCTCCGCGGCAGCAAAGCGGTCGTAGCTCGCCCATGCGGCAGCGCCGAACGCACCCCCGAGGCCACAATGGTCTCGAACGACATACCTTCCGCGCCCAGCAGCCGGGCCTGATATTCGAGCTCCGCCGCAACCTCAGTCTCCGCCATCCCCGGCTTAACAAAGCTCAAAATGTGCTCGAAGAGCCTGCACCCCATCAGCGCTGCCTCTCTCATCAGCGCTAGCTCATCTTCATCCTTCACCAAGCGCAAATTCTCCACCAGCGGAGCAGCCAGTGCGGAGAGAAACCCGCGCCGCAACCGTGCCGGCAGCGCCGCCCTCCATCGCCCCAGTTCCGCCACAGTAGCCCTGTTCGGATCGAACCCGGCAAACTCCACCCCATGCTGCGCCGCCAGCCACTCGACAGCAGCAACAGCCGGCGCTCCCGAAACAATTTCCACCTGCGCAGCCTTCACCTCGGCAGCAGCCTGCTCCGTATATCGTCCATCGGTAAACAGCCACGCAGCCCGGCGCGTCACAGCCAATGCAGCGCTGGAGCCGGTAAATCCTGAGAGATAGCGAACATCGGGAAGGTGTGTAACCAGAAGCCCGGAGAGCCCGGCCCTGCTCAAACGGCGGCGCAATAACCCAATGCGGCGGTTGTGGTCCACCCGAAAAGGATAACAGCTATAGGGACTAGGGGTTAGGGGTCAATTAATGACGCTCAGACGCTTTCGACTCTTCAGCAGCGTTATCGACTTCAATCTGGAGATTCAGCTCATCGAGTTGGTAATTATTTCGAAATTGACTAACCACGGCCTTTGAAACAGTAATATGTACCACGAGTCCCAAGTTCAAGACGGAAATAGTACGCATTTTGCCGTAAAGCGACCCATCCACACCATGTTTGAAATCCCACGCTGGAAACATGAAATTCTGCACGCCATGCCAATTTTTGATTGAAGAGAGAAGGTTGGGAGAATCTACCCTATCGTTTGGGTGATGGAGGATGAGGTCCAGACCTTCGAAGTGATTGCCCTCAGTATTGAAAACGTCTGGCTCAAGCGAAAGAATGTAGACCGTGTGACCTTCGGTTGATTTGATTGGAACGGACCAATGGCTGTTTGAAAACTGAGCAGAGAAAGATGCGTTCGTAGTGGAGCTATCCGCGGCTTTGCCTCCGCGCTGGAAGCCAAGCTCAAACTAGCCGCCAAAAGTGCCGCGAAGACCAATAGTGAAGGACGATCAAAAGCCGAACAACGCAAACTTCTATTGGGCATTGTACTGTTCCCTATTCCCTGCTCTTACATCGCCGGCCGCACCGGCTTCTTCAACTCCGGATCAATCTCCCCGGCCTGCATATCCGATTGCCGGTCCATCCACTCGTCCAGCCGCGAGCGTTTGAACCTCCAGCGGTTGCCCAGCTTGAACGCAGGCACAAACCCCTCCGAAGCGTATTTATAAAGCGTATCGGGCGAGATCCCCAGGTAGTCCGAGGCCTGGCGAATATCCAAGACCTCGCGCACCATGGGAACCAGCAGATTGGAGCGAACGGCGACGTTGCGCATGATTGCCTCCTCGAACTGAGTGCCTGGGAGCGGGATTCCGGCAACTCTGCCGGTAATCTTGTATATAACGCGGTTTCACCCGTCATTTCAAGGATTTTCCGGTAGTTACAGGAAATTCATCGGCTTTCCGCTTCCCCTTCCCCTATCCCGAATGGATCGGGCTTGACGGCAAAGCCCATCCGGTTGGGCCTCAACCCAAGCCAGACCCAAGAGATTGGGCTGTTAAGACGGATGGTGCGGAAACAGGAGATTACCTCCCAATACCCCGCGCAGGCACACCCGATGCGTAATCCGCAAAAAGCGCGCCGTCGGCGCAGTGTTTGTTAGCCCCGCGCTTCAGCGTGGGGAAGAAGATTCCACATGATCATTCAGGAGTCCTGGTGGGACGGCGCAACGACATTATCCGCCCAATAACCAATAAAACGCGTTCTATCACATCTATAAATTGCCGGTCCCACTCACATCGCCTTGCGCCACCACTCCGTTTTCTCAACGCTCAGAAATCGGGTCTTCTCCCCGCGCGAGAGGTAAAAATCCAGCACATCTCCCTTGTGAAAAGTGGCGCACTGCGGCCAACTATCGTCCTTCTCCAGGTGAGTCATCGTCTGGTGATTATCCACCAATGAAATCTCCGTCGGGGAGCATTGAACCACTTGCTGAGCCTTCAATGAAAACGCCGTCCCCGAGGGTGCTTCCGGCGGCATCTGGTTGGCAATTTTGGTCAGGAGCAGGATCAGCACAAATACTGCCGCAACGATGACGATTTTCTTCATGAGGGAGATCTTCCTGAGAGCGAACCACCCACGCGGTCTTCCGGCCTGAAAGCGCCTCATCACCGTCTCACGGGCCCCGGCGATTCGCCTCTCCGCCACTAATGTAGACCGCTAAGCCGCCCAACACAAGCCCCACGCTGGAATTGGGTCAATTCGGAGGGAGGCGGGGGTTTCAACCCCCGCATAAAGTTAACAAAGACAGGGTGGGTCTTGGCCCCGAAACGTTTTCTATTGCTGGCCGTCCTGCCGATGCAACGTAGGTTTATCATCGCTGCCCTGCCGCAACGATGGCCTGTCCTTATCCTTCAAGTCCACCAGCCTCCGCTTGTTTTCAATCCGTGCCAGCCTCGCCTTCACGTCGTCAAACTCTGAGGTCGTCACCGTGTACTCTTCCCGCGGCGGCAGGATGTGCGCAATCTCCTCCTGGGTGCGCAAAATGCGCTCCGGCGTTTGCGGATGGTCGGCAAAGACCTTGGCCACCGCCCCCGGCTTGCGCTTCTCCAGAGCCTTCACCTTCTCAAAGAAGCTGATAAACGCCTGTGGGTCGTAGCCGGCGCGGTACATATACTGCACCCCCAGGTAGTCAGCCTGCGCCTCAAAATCGCGGTTGAATTGAATGAAGGTCACAGGCACTGTAATCGCCGCCGCCTCGTAAACCCCATACCCCGTCCACCCTCCAATAAAAATCAGCGGGACAACGCCCAGTTGCGCATAGTGCGCGCGCGTCTGTTCCCTCACCGCATGATGTGCGCAAACGTGGGCCGTCTCGTGGGCCATCACCCCGGCCAGCTCCGCCTCTTCGTCGGCATTCAGAATCAGCCCCGAGTTGACGAAGAAGAACCCTCCCGGCAGCGCAAACGCATTGATCTCATCCGAATCGATGATCTTGATCGTGAACGGCACCTTGCAGTCGGAGTTCTTCACAATGTTCTGCCCCACGCGGTTCACATAATCCACCACCACCGGGTCGGTAATAAACTTTGTGCTCTTTTCAATCTGCGAAGCGTAGAGCCTCCCCATCTTGATTTCGGTATCCTCCGAGTACCAGTTCCCCATCCCCCGCCCGCCGATGTCGCGATTCCCCACCGCGCTTACATCGTCGATGCTCCCCGGCTTCACGTCGATCTTCTGGCTCCCTGGCTCGACAATCTTGTCAGGATTCACAGCAACAGCCACCGAATCCCCCCCAACAGGAGCAGCCCCCGGCGCAGGCTCAGCGGCAGGCACAGACGATGGAGCATTCGGGGAAGTGTTCTGAGCAGCAGCAGGAGGAAACGTCTGCGGATTGGACTGCGCCCAGAGGTCGCCAGTCAGCAATAAAGCCAAAGCAATTGGCAATCCCGCTCTGAGTCCCCAAAATCCGGTTCTCATGACCTGGCCTCCGGCACAACTCTATTCTCGCAGGTAACAGCTAGGGAAATAAATCCCTACTCACAAACAAAAAGCCCCACCCTGACGGATGGGGCTTTTGCTTTTTGCGACCAACGGGAGCGCCCGCCCGGACGGCCAGTCCCGCCGCCTAAACGGCAAGTTTAGTCGTAGTAGTCGAGGCCCAGGTGCGTAATCAAATCCGTTCCCATAATGTGCCGCAGCGTGTTCTTCAGCTTCATCGACTGAATAAACAGATCGTGCTCCGGATAAAGCCCCGGCGCCGATTGCGGCGACTTCAGATAGAAGCTCAGCCACTCCTGAATCCCGATCGACCGCAGCTCCGGCGTGCGCTTGGCCAGGTCCATAAACAGCACCAGGTCCAGAGCAATCGGCGCGGCCAAGATCGAGTCCCGGCACAGGAAGTTCACCTTGATCTGCATCGGATAGCCCAGCCAGCCGAAGATGTCAATGTTGTCCCACGCCTCTTTCTCGTCGCCGCGGGGCGGATAGTAGTTGATGCGAATCTTGTGGTAGAGATCCTTGTAGAGATCGGGGTAAAGCTCCGGCTGGAAAATGTAGTCGAGCGATCCCAGCTTCGACTCTTCCTTGGTCTTGAACGATTCCGGATCGTCCAGCACCTCGCCGTCCCGGTTGCCCAGAATGTTGGTCGAGAACCAGCCGGAAACCCCCAGCATCCGCGCCTTGAAGGCCGGCGCCAGAACCGTCTTCATCATCGTCTGCCCGGTCTTGAAATCCTTGCCGCAGATGGGCGCCGCGTTCTTCTTCGAAAGCTCGACCATGGCGGGAAAATCCACCGTCAGATTCGGTGCGCCGTTGGCGAAGGGAACGCCCTCGCTCATAGCCGCGTACGCATAAATCTGCGAAGGCGCAATGGCGACATCGTTGTTCTCAAGACCCCTCTCAAAGGCCTCTATGCTCTGGTGCACAGCAGCCGGCTCGATGAAAATCTCAGTCGAAGCAGCCCAGATCACCACCACGCGATCCACTGTCTTCTTGAATTCCCGAATGTCGGCCCTCAACTGATCGGCCAGGTCGCGCTTGTTCTTGCCCTTCTTCACATGCGTGCCATGCAGCCGCTTCACGTAGTACTGCTCGAAGACCGCAGGCAGCGGCTTGACCGTCTCCAGGTACGGCTTCAGTTGCGTAAGCAAATCCTTGTCCAGCACCGCGGCGTGAGCCGCAGACTCATAAACGTTGTCCTCAAAGATGTCCCAGCCTGTGAAAACAATATCGTCCAGCTTGGCCAGCGGCACAAAATCCTTGATCAGCGGAGAGCTCTTGTCCGTGCGCTTGCCCAGCCGGATCGTCCCCATCTGTGTCAGCGAGCCGATCGGCTTGGCCAGTCCGCGGCGGACGGCCTCCACTCCGGCGATCATCGTCGTGGCCACGGCGCCCAGGCCCACCACCATCACTCCCAGTTTGCCCGTTGCGGGCGCAACCTTTGATGCTTCAGCGGGCTGTTGTCCGCCTTTATCTTCAGTTCCCATCTCTTCTCCTAACCTTCCGATTAATTACTGCTTCATTTCAATCCAGTTGAACCTATCTTTTGGCAACCGAAACAGTGTACGCCTTCAAAAATGCCTTCGTTTCACCTCAAGCTCTCGCGTCTGCCTGCGCCTGTCTTCCACGATTCACGTGCGACCACACAAACCACACAATCCCCGCCAGCAGCGCAATCTCCACTGCCAGGTGGAAGCGGTGAAACGCCGCGTAAAACCTTGGGTCCGTGTGCCATCTCTCCCCCAGCTTCATGCCTGCATAAGCCAGGCCGAAGCACCAGGGCCATGAACCCACAAAAGTATAAATGTGGAAGCGCAGTTTCGGCATCTTCGCAATCCCGGCAGGAAACGCGATAAACGTCCGCACCACCGGCAAGAGCCGCGCCAGCAACACTGTGACCGACCCGAATTTCAGGAAGAAAGCGGTCATGCGGTCCAGGTCGTGGTGGCTCATCAGCACCCATTTCCCATACCGCTCTACCAGCGGCCGCCCGCCTTTTGCCCCGATCCAGTACGCAACCGCCGAGCCTAAATTGCAGCCCACCGCCCCCGCCGTCGCCGCCAGATAAAGATCGAAGTGCCTCAGATAAACCAAGTACCCGGCAAACGGCATGATGATCTCGGAAGGCAGCGGTATGCACGCCGATTCAATCCCCATCAGCGCAACAATGCCGGCGTACCCGCCGGCCTCGATGACATGGGTTACAAACTGAACAAGGAAAGCCAGTATTCTTTCATTCATGGACCTATCCAGTATATAGGGCCATGGCACCCCGGCGCTTTGTATCAGGGCACGGCCTTATTTCGAACTGCTCACGGTATGTCCGCACAAACGCGTCATGAACGTGGGCCTTATTGGGAACTGCAATCGCGCCGGAGGCGCAGTGTTGGTTAGCCCCACGCTTCAGGGTGGGGAAAAGAAATTTTACAAATTCGTTTCGGAGTCCCGAAGGGACGGCGCAAGGACTTCAAAAGCCGTGAAGAAATGAAATTCTGTATGAGGGCACGACTTCACAGCTTGCGGAAAAAGTCGTTCATTTTTCGATTCTGAGTCGCACCGTTGAGTTTTTTCACTTCAAATCGGTTGTACTGCTGTTGATTTGCTCCTCTGGAGATCCGATTTTGCGGCCTCCAGAGACACCTATCCCCCGGACTTACTGCGCCGGAATCAGCTTCTGCATGCGCAGCAGGTTGTGCGCTGTGGCAACCAGGCTAAACAGCCAGTCGACTCGTGCCCTGCCGCGCAGTTTTACCTGCCGGACGGCCCGATCTTGCTTGGCCCAGCCGAACACCTTCTCCACCAGCTTCCGCTTCCTCTGGCTGATGGCAAATCCTTCGCTGTTGCGTTCTTCTCCGGTAAGCCAGTTGGGCCATTTCGGATTGGGCGCGTATTCGGCTACATGCGGCCTGATGCGGCGGGCGCGCAACTGACCAACAAACTGCTCCTCTTGATAACTCTTGTCGGCGCCCAGCGTGCTCACCACGGCGCGTTTCAGCTTGTCCACCATCACCAATGCAGCCTCCCGTTCCGCCGTCTTGCTGGACTGCGTCACCATCGCTGCTACCACCAGTCCGTTGCGGTTCTCCGTCAGCACATGGCCCAGGTAGCTGGGCACCGCTACCGCCGCCCCGCTCTTCTTATACAAACGCGCCTCCGGGTCGGTGGCTGACTCATGCGTGTCGCGCAGCAGCTTGCGGCCTCGCGTTCCCGTGCCCCGGCTGGGCGGATCGGGCTTCTCACGGAAGCTGCGACGGCTGGCCCAGGCCTGAATCAAAGTACCGTCCACGGTGAAATGCTCCTCGCTTAAAAGCTGATGCGCACGCGCCTGTTCCACCACCGCCAGCAACAACTGTTCGGCAACCTCGCCCTCAATCAGACGCTCGCGGTTCTTGGTAAATACCGTCACATCCCACACCGGGTCGTCGATGTTGAGTCCCACAAACCAGCGGAAAAGAAGGTTGTAGTCCAACTGCTCCATCAGTTGCCGCTCCGACCGCACCGAATACAGTACCTGCAATAACTGCGCCCGTATCAGCTTCTCCGGAGCAATCGACGGCCGCCCGCGCCGCGCGTACAGCTGTTGGAACTCGGAGTCCAACTCCCGCAATGCTGCATCGCTCATCTGCCGGATGGCACGTAATGGATGATCCTTCGGCACTCGCTGTTCAAGGCCGATGTAGCTGAATACCGCTTCCTGTTGCTCGTCATTTCCGCGCATGACTAATACATACCGTATCGCCCTGTGGAAACCATCGTGCCTTATCCGGTTCACCAGCCTTTTTTCCGCAACCTGTTTAGACGTGCCGAAAGCTCAGAAAGAGAACGTAGGGCTTTAGCCCCTGAGGGATGCCTTTTGCTACGATGAGTTGGTATTCATACGAAAGGCATCCCCGTGTCCGACTTTCCCCCCGTCCCGCTCACCCTTGAAGGCTCAGCCCTCCTTCATCAATTCTTCCGTTTCGACTGGAAATCCTGGCGCTCCACCCCGGCCGCCAGCCGCAAACGCATCGCCGCCCAGGCCGTCGAAAAGCTCTCTAATATGGAGCGAACCGCCCCCGAATCCCCCATCCGCTCCGCCCTTTTTTCCCAGCTGGGCCACAAAGGCGACCTGATCCTCATCCACTTCCGCGACTCCCTCGAATCGCTCAACCAGGTCGAACTCTCGCTAGCCCAGACCGACCTCTACGGCTTCCTCACGCCCGTCCACTCCTACGTCTCGGTCGTCGAGCTCGGCCTCTACGAATCCACCCGCAAAACCTACAAAGCCGTTGCCGACAAAGGCCTTGAGCAGCATTCCGAAGAGTGGAACGCCGAAATCGCATCCAGTCTTCAGCGCTCCTCTGCAGCCATGGCCTCGCGCCTCTTCCCCGCTATACCCGACGCCAAATACCTCTGCTTCTATCCCATGGACCGCAAGCGCGGCGAGCAGGTCAACTGGTACACCGTGCCATTCGCAGAAAGGCAGCGCATGATGCACGAGCACGGCCTCATCGGCCGCCGCTACGCCGGTGAAGTAAAGCAAATCATCTCCGGCTCCATCGGCATGGACGATTGGGAGTGGGGCGTAGACCTCTTCGCCGAAGACCCCGTCATCTTCAAAAAACTAATCTACGAAATGCGCTTCGACGAAGTAAGCGCCGTCTACGCTCTCTTCGGCCAGTTCTACATCGGCGTAAGGCTGCCCATAGAGAGACTCAATGTGTGGTCGGAAGGGAAGGTCTAATTAAGCAAGATATTTGATCACTTATAACTGAGCTATAATTCTCTTCGTCTTAGCTCTTCTGAGCAGACGTGCGGAGGATTGACTATGCGCTCCTTCCTTAAATTAGTAGTGATCGTGATAATTGCAATTTTCATCCTGCTAGTATTCCATTCCATGACTAGGAACTCAAGTGAGAACCAATTGTCATCCGCCTCTGAACAAACTCAGCGGCCCGTTTTTTCTGTGACCTCAGGGAACCTGACCTATCACGGGGCGGTTTCCAGCGACGTTGGAGTAGCGATTCTAGGGGTTAATTCAGGGCCATATATGATGGGCTTTGGAAACGCTGTGAGGGCTGACGGTAAATTCATCAATATCGCAGTTGCGATCCGCAACGGCCAAAATACCGCGATAACTATGAACACAAGTCTCTTTGAAATTGTTGATTCTTACGGCAACGTTTATTCAGCGTCTGAAAAGAGCATGGAGGTTGAGCCAGAAAGTGATCTTTTCTTGGCTCAGATTAATCCAGGGGTTACGAAGACCGGTCGAATTCTTTTTGATGTACCTGCAAGTTTAAGCATGGATAACCTGCGGCTTAGGTTCCGCGGCGGCATGACGGGGGATACAGGGACAGTTGCGCTGAAGGTCAACTCCACATTGATGGAGGCACCTGCACCTCCTGAAACAACTACTCCACAAGCTGAAAATGCGAGTGCCCCTATTCAACCGATACCCGGCAATCCTGCAGCGGATACGCAAAAGAGAGAAAATGAGGATTTTGGCGCCCCTCCGACACAAACAGAAACGCAGCAGACAACACAGGTAACGTCGCCACATTCTGGAGTTCTGCACTACGCGGGATCTCCAGTGCCATTTGGTGGCGTAATTGTCTTCGACAATCTGCCAGCAGAGCGTCTTGAGTTTAACTTTGATCACTCGATGTGGTCGCCAACCATCAAGGTAAACCCTGACGGCACTAAAAAACTCACTCTAACCTCGCTAAAACAGGGCTACCAGACCAGCTGTGATGTTGGTTGGGAGATTGCGGAGTAAAAACTATGGCCGGGTGCCCCATCCATGCCGCGCATTTGCGGCATGGGTGGGATAGCATAACTCTCAACCGGAAAAAAGCATGCCCAAGAATTCAAAATCCATCCGCAAGCCAGCCGCAAAGAAGCAAGCCCAACGTGGCGACCTGGCCCCCGACCGCATCGCCGCCATCCTCAGAGCCCTCGACGAAGCCTACCCCAGCGTCGAATGCGCCCTCACCCATCAAACTCCCTGGGAACTCCTCGTTGCCACAATCCTCTCCGCCCAATGCACTGACGTTCGTGTCAACATGGTGACACCAGAGTTGTTCAAACGCTTTCCCACCCCGGCCGCCATGGCCAAAGCGACCCTACCCCAACTTGAAGCTCTGATCAGGACCACCGGCTTCTTCCGCAACAAAGCCAAATCCATCCAGGGCGCAGCCCGCAAAATCATCTCTGACTTCGCCGGCCAGGTCCCCGAAACTCTCGCCGAGCTGATCACCATCCCCGGCGCCGCCCGCAAAACCGCCAATGTGGTCCTCGGCGTGAGCTTCGGCAAAGCCGAGGGCGTGGTCGTCGATACGCACGTTTTCCGCATCGCCCGCCGTCTAGGCCTGGCCAAAGGCGATACGCCCAAAAAAGTCGAGCAGGAATTAATGCGGGTCATTCCCCAGGACCGCTGGATCGCCTTTTCCCACCAGCTAATCCATCACGGTCGTCAAATTTGCATAGCCCGCAAACCCAAATGCGACCGTTGCAACCTGGAGCAGCTCTGCCACTCCAAAGACAAAACCTGGCAGTCGTAAGGATTGCAGAAGATTATGTAGCGCTGGCCTCCTGGCCGGCTGTACCGTGGACCTCCCGGTCCACGCTCACTCTAAGCCATCAGGGGGCAGATCTAAGAACGCAGCAGCATCTCCACTGCCGCAATCAGCCCGGGAATGTCGGAATGCTCCGCTTCCGCGGCAGGCGCCCAGCCCAAATCAATCAGCGCCTCGCTAGTAATCGGCCCAATCGAAACAGCTGGAACCCGAGCGAACGGCCAGGCAACCCCAGCCAACCGCGCCGCCTCCGCCAGATGAGTCGCACTGGACGAACTGGTGAAAGTAACCGCGTCAATTCGATGAGCAACCGCATTCAGCAGCATCTCCGGCGCAACTTCCGGCAGAACATTCCGGTAAGCGTCCACCACATCGACATCAATTCCAGCCTCCCGCAGCGCATCCGGGATCACGTCCCGCGCCACGGCGGCCCGCGCCAGCAGAACTCTCACGCCCGCAGTCTGAAGATGAATCCCTTCCAGCAGCCCCGCAACCAAACTCTCAGCCACATATTCTTCCGGCACAAACGCAACGTGCAACCCAGCCTTGCGCGCAGCGGCAGCCGTCGCCTCGCCCACCACGGCCACCTTCAGTCGTTCAGTTAGCTCTAGCGCAACCCCGAGTTGGCCTGCCCGCTCACCAACCGCCCGCACCGCATTGGCGCTGGTCATAATCAGCCAATCGTAACTGTCAATTTGCCGTAGAGCCCCGTCGAGCGGAGCAAGGTCAGCCGGAGGCCTGATCTCCAGCACCGGAACTTCAACCGGCTCCGCTCCCAGTGCCCGCAACCCGTCGCTGAGCTTCCCAGCCTGGTGCAGTGCGCGCGTCACCAGCACGCGCCGCCCTGCCAGCGCCCGAGCACTCACCGCGCACCCTCGCTCGCAGTCGCAAGTAGCGGCCCCGCGCCAGCTTCCATCAGCTTCTCAGCCGTCAGCCTTCCCAAAGCCGTCGGCTCCGATTCGCCCCGTGGTGCAAGATGATAAACACGCACAGCTGAACCGGTCTTCGGATCGGCAACAACACCAAAGATCTCGACCCAGGATTCTCCCTCACTCGATCGTTCCTGCGAAGCCCGGCAATAAACTCCAATCGGCACCTGGCACCCTCCGCCCAGCGCAGCAAGAGCGGCCCGTTCCACAGTCACCGCGAACCGCGTCTCCGCATCATCCAGGAACGCAACCGCCGCAATCGTCGCCCCATCGTCCTTCCGAGTCTCAATCCCCAGCGCTCCCTGCCCCGCAGCCGGGCAAAAATCCCTCGGCTCCATTCGCTCCCGCACCCATTCGGTTTTCCCCAGCCGCTCGAGCCCGGCGGCGGCCAGCAAAATCGCATCCACCTGTCCCTCGGCCAGTTTTCGCAGCCGAGTATCCACATTCCCGCGAAATTCCACCGCCTCAATATCCGGTCTGAGCGCAATTAGCTGCGCCCTCCGCCGCTGGCTGCTGGTTCCCACCCGCGCACCCCGCGGCAACTCCGCCAGGCTCGCAAATTTCACTGAGACAAACGCATCGCGCGGATCCATGCGCCTTGGAGTAGCCGCCAGCGCAAACGGCTCTGGAAGCACTGTAGGCAGGTCTTTCAGCGAGTGCACCGCCAGATCCACGCGCCCCTCCGCCAGCGCCTCCTCAATCTCCTTGGTAAACATTCCCTTCGACCCAACCTCGGCAAATGTGACCTCCTGCAAGCGGTCTCCCGTGGTTTTAATAATCTCGATCTCTACTGAATGCCCGTGCTCCCGCAGCAGCCCGGCAATATGATTGGCCTGCCAAAGGGCAAGTTGAGATCCGCGGCTCCCAATGCGCAGCTTCATCGGCGGCTCTCCACATTAGATTCGCTCACAGCCTCGCTCTCGGTTTGCTTTGCCTCAGGAATCTCAGGCTTACAGCCGCTCTCAGCCACCACCGCCCGCTCAGTCTCCAGTTCAACGCCGGCGGAAACCTGCCAGGCTTCGCATAATGCATCGATTCGAGCCTGATTATTCTCCCGCGCCGCCTGCTTCAGCGCCTGCATCGGCGGATGTAGAAACTTGTTCACCAGCCCCCGCGTCAGAGCCTCCACGGCCGCCGCCTGCTCCGCGCTCAATGAACCCAGCCGTGTGTGGATGCGCCTGATCTCCGCCTGCCGAATCTCCTCCGCCTGCCGTTGAATAGCCACAATCGCCGGAGCCGCGTTCACCGCCCGCTGCCGTTCGTGGAACCTCTCCACTTCTCCTGCAATCAGCGTCTCTGCATCCGAGGCCACGCGGCTGCGTTCGGCCATATGCGCCGCTGCCACCTGCTGCAGGTCGTCAATATCGTAGACAAAGATCCCTTCCAGCTTGCCCATCGCCGGGTCCACGTCGCGCGGCACGGCAATATCGATGAAAAACATCGGCTTGTTCCGCCGCCGATGCATGAATGCCTGCCCATGCTCCGGCCGGAAGATGGGGTGAGGCGCACCCGTCGAGCTGATCACGATATCGGCGTCGCTGGCCGCCTCATACAACGACTCAAAGGGAATCACGCGCCCGGCAAACTCCTCCGCCATCATCCGCGCCCGTTCCTGGGTCCGGTTGCTCACCAGGATCGCACCGGCTCCCTGCTGCACCAGGTGCCGCGCCGCCAGTGCACTCATCTTCCCCGCGCCCACCAGGAAGACCGTCCGCCCTTCAAGCGATCCAAAGATCTCCCTCGCCAGTTCCACAGCCACCGAGGCAATGGAGACCGAACTCGACCCAATCTCCGTCTCCGAGCGCACTTTTTTTGCTGCGGTAAAGGCGCTCTGCAGCAAATGCTCCAGTTGCCCGCCCACGGTCCCCGCAACCCTCGCTACGGCAAATGCCTCTTTCACCTGCCCCAGAATCTGCGGCTCGCCCACCACCATCGAGTCCAGGCTGGCGGCCACGCGGAACAGATGCCGGACCGCATCCCGCCCTCTTTGCTCATAGATATGCGGCGCAAGCAGCGCCGGGTCCAGCCCAAAGTGACTATGCAGAAACGCGGCCAGATCCGCATCTGGCGACTCCACCGCTGCCAGCAGCTCCACCCGGTTGCAGGTGGAGACAATCATGCACTCCACCACCCCCGGAATAGCGGCCAGAGCGCGCGTCGTCTCCGGCAGCTCCTCGCGGCTGATGGCGATTCGCTCACGCAACTCGATCGGCGCAGTCCGGTGATTCACGCCGGTCAGCACCAGCGTTGTAGCCGCATGCGTCATGGCGCACCGAACCTGTGGACGTGGCTGAACATGTTGGCGGTCCACACCACCACCATCACCGCAAACACAGCCCCGGAAAGATAAGCCGCCTTGCGCCCACGCAGTCCCGCCGTCCGCCTCACCAGCAGCAGTAGCACATAGATCCCCCAGCTCACAAAAGCTGCAAGAATCTTGGGATCGAGAAAATACGCCGCGCCCAGCGATGTCTCCTGCACCAGTACGGCGCCAATCACCAGACCCACGGTCATGCATGGAAACCCAAACTCCAGCATCGCCTCGGCCAGCCGCTCCAGCGTATCCAGCGGCGGCAGCCAGTCGAATGGCGCCCACCAGGAACCCCGCCCCGGCACAGTTTTGAACTTGCTCTTGATCCGCCGTTCCTGCACCAGGTAGAGGATCGAAGACAGCAAACTGAATCCCAGCGCCACATAAGCCAGCAGCAGTGCCGCAATGTGCGCGATCAGCCAGCTAACCCGCACCCCCTGGGAGGGAAACATATACCGGTCCGGCCCCAGCGAGGGCACAAAAACCAGAAAGAATGTTGCCGGCAGGGCAAACAAACCAAGCGAAAAAGCGTCGTAGAGCCACCACACCAGAAAGAACAGCCCCGCCACCGCCAGTCCCAGCAGCGACTGCACTTCCCTGACCCCCACCGGCACCCAGCCATGGGCCTGCACCATCTCCACCGCCGAAACAAAATGGAAGAACAGCGCCATTCCGCCCAGGTGGACGCACCACCTGCGCCATCGTTCCACGCCATACAGCACGGCGGGGAAAACAGCCACACAGGCCAACGCGTATAGAACAGCCGCAACTCTCAGCCAGAGAAGGTACATTTCGATCTTCACCTTAAGGCGTAACTGATTAGTATACTGTGATGCGAATCACCAACCGAGACGACGGAACACCGCTTACAAGCTGAAAAGAGATTAGCCCGGAAAACCAACGAACCACCAGTCTCCGCGGATACGGAATTTGCCTTTGGAGTTATCCCGTATAGAAATTTTCTCAAAAGCGTAAAATTTACACGTGCCAGACAGGCCGCCTACTCACTGCCTGCCCCTCGCAAGCCCATGAATCACAAGGTCATAGCGTATGCTCAAATGACCGTCCGCAAAACCGAGCGACATAATGGTCTGCGCATTGCATGATTTGAGTTGACTTTGGGTTATCCCATATAAAAGTTTCCCAAAAGCGTAAAATCTACACGCGCCAGGAAGGTCGCCTGCCCACTGCCTGCCCCTCGCAAACCCATGAATCACAACGTCGTAGCGTATGCTCGAATGCCCGTCCACAAAATCGGGAGACATAAATGGTCCGCACATTGCATCACTGTTCGGAAGAGGAGGTACGCGATATGGGCAAAAAACGACTACGATTCCCGAAAGTAACTTTAGTTCTCAATGCGGCGACGGCCACGTTGGCGACGTTGTTGTGTCTCCCGTGTCCCACGCATGCGCAATCTTCGGCCTCGCAAGACCGGCAGGGTCTTCAAAGCGATGACGTCATGCGCACGGACTTGGCGCGATTCGATCAGTTTCTCGATGGCCATCGCGAAATTGCCGACCAACTTCGCAAAACGCCATCCTTGGTCGACGACCCGCAGTTCTTGCAAAGCCATCCTGAGCTAAATGCGTATCTTCAGGATCACCCGAGTGTGAAACAAGAGATCAGCGAGCGGCCCGACACGTTCATGAGCCTGGAAGATCGCTACAGCCGCGACAGAAACCTGCGCGATCGTGATGCTGGTGGACAAGATCGCGATGCCGATCGTAGAGACGTAGCAGATCGCGATAACGATCGCAGAGACGTGGCGAATTTTGACCGATTCCTGGATGCACATCGCGAAATCTCCGAACAGGTTCGCAAAGATCCGTCCCTGCTCGACAATCGAGATTATGTGCGGGACCATCCGGCACTCGAAGATTATTTCCGTGACAACCCGGGAGTTCGCGACCAGATGAGGCGGGACCCGACCGTCTTCATGCGGCAGGAAGATGCCTACGACCGCGATACGAACATGCGCGATCGTGACGCCGGCGCAAATCGCGACCGGAGGGACGTGGCGAATTTTGACCGATTCCTGGATGGTCATCGCGAAATCTCCGAACAGGTTCGCAGAGATCCATCCCTTTTAGACAATCGAGATTTTTTGCGGGACCATCAGGTTCTGCAAACTTATCTCCAGAACAACCCCAGGAGTTCGCGATCTGATAAGGCAGAACCCGAATGCCTTCATGCACCAGGAATATGCCCTCGACCGCGATACGAACATGCGCGATCGTGACGTCGACACAAGTCGCGATCGGAGAGACGTGGCGAGTTTTGACCGATTCCTTGATGCACATCGCGAAATCGCCGAACAGATTCGCAAAGACCCGTCCCTGTTAGAAAATCGGCAGTTTGTGCAGAACCATCCGGCTCTGCAAACTTATCTCCAAAACAACGTGGCTGTTCGTGACCAGATCAGCAAGAACCCGGCCGCCTTCATGCACCAGGAAGATGCATACGACCACGATACGAACAATCGCGATCGTAACCCAGGGCATGATCGCATGGCGGACTTCGGCGGATTTCTTCATGACCACTCGGACATTCGGAGAGACTTGTCAGAAGATCCTTCCAAAGTCAAGGACCACGACTGGATGCAAAGCCATGCTGAGCTGGATACCTATCTGAATGCTCATCCCGATGTGCAGGCCGATTTGATGGCCAATCCGCAAAGCTTCGTAAAAGGAGCACAACAGTACAGCGCTAGCCCCGGCGGAACTGCTGGCGGCGCAGGCGGGAGTGGCGGTGGCACGGGTACGACAGGTTCCGCCACCGGCACGACAGGATCGATGACAGGAACCTCAACAAAATCGACGACGAACTCTTGGACGAATCCGGCGACGGCGGCTCAAAAGCGGTCGAAGCCAAACCTGTAATCAATCCACGGAGTGCGACACGGGGAGGCCAGCCGGATGGCCTTCCTTTTCTCGCCTTGGCAGCTTAATCGTGTGGTCTAGCACAACCCGCGGGCCGGCAGGAATAAGAGAGCCTGTTCGACTGCGAGTTCCTTGAGAAACGGAGACATCATGAACATAAAAGGTACATTCGTTCTTTTGCTTGCCCTCATCTTGGCCGTCCCCTTGAGTGCGCATGGCAATAAAAAGAAGAACGGCATCGAAAGAGGCATCATCGAGAAAATGGAGGCCGTGCCGTGCGGCGCGAAAGAGAGAGGCTTGGCGGGCCTAGGCGCTCTGTGGGGCTCCGTTGGCGTTACGCACATCAACTCCAACGAGAAGCTTTGCCCGCAGTACCTGCTGCGAACCGACGAAATGGACTACGAAATCCGGCCGATCGACCTGAAACACGCCACAATTCTTCCGATTGGAAAAGAAGGCGAGTTCAAGATCAAGAAAGACGAAATGATTCTCACGGTGACTGAGGGCTCCGACAAAAAACCGCGAAGTTATGAAGTCGTTGCAATGAATCCGGCAAATCCAAATCCAGAGAGCGGCGAAGCAAAATCGTCGAACCCGTGAGAGAACGGGCCTTGAACATGCTGCAAGCCAGAATGACAATCATCGCTTCATGGCTGCGCGAACACCTGCCTTGCGCATACAATTTGCGCAGATTTCATTGACGATTCTGGTGTGCGGATTTCATGGTCAAAATTGAACATGAGACACGATTTTTCTCGCACTGATTGAAACCGCGCCCCGCTAGTTGCATCTCTAGAACGGGTAAGGGTTCGCACAATCCGGCGTGGAAGGCTCACCGGTACCCAAAACCATGAGGTGACCACATGAGATCTGACCGACCAATGATCGTTCTAAGATCCGACCGCCCTCTGATCCTTGCCATTCTGCTCCTGGCAGCGGGGTTAGGCCTGATCTACGCTTATGGAACCGGCACAGCAAACTTTGATGCCGCCTACCCGGTCGACCATGCATTGTTGCAGCTCTCCATCGCCACCCACGGAGTGGCCGCCATCGGCGGACTCGTACTTACCGCGATGGGCATTCTAGCGCTGGTGTTCGCCCTGATCTACGCGATCATCGGACAGATTCAGCTAATCGGCTGGTCGGAGAAAGTGATGGTTCCGTTGGAGAGGGAGAGGGAACGGGGAACTGTCTTCGGCTTGTCGGAGAGGGAGAGAGCGATAGAGCGGGAAGAGGAATGGCTGCACAAGGCATGATTTCTTGACCGCATCATCCTGCTTCGAAAATATAGCCTTGTTGCGTCAGCGCGACTGCAGTATAGATGTGTGCCGTCGGCGCCCGGTAGATCAGCCCAAACGCCACGCCGACTAGAGTCCACTCGACGAAGTATGCTGCCCCCTGCTCCAGGGTAAGTTTCAACCCAATATTCAAATTGGCGTAGTTGTGCAGCACAAAGGCGCCAAACACGAAGGCTCCAATCAGCACACCGAAGCGTGCCCCTTCCACCAGCCCGGAACCGCCCTGGTAGAGTTGAGCGTAGAGAACCGCGAGCGCCAGGATAGACAGAAGTATTCCAGCCATTCCCACCGGAAAATGGCTCATCTGTCCGTCGTGATCCCTATAGACGGCCGTGTATTTTAGAAACTCAGTCTTAAGTGACGGAATCAGCACGGAGGCGAGACCGCCGATAATGAAATACGCTACAAAACCGCCCAGGGCAGTCAGCACGATGCGTACAACGTTCATCGGCATTCCTTTCAGAATTGCCGGGAGGTTGGCCGAACCTGAGGTTGAATTTAGCTGCTATCGAAAGGCAGAGTCAAGAAATGTCGGCTTCCGGGAAAGTTATCATTTCTTCGTACGTCCATCGCTCCATCCACATCACACTTTTTTGATTCGCCGAGCAATTTTGATAAAACTTAATGTGGCACTACTCTGGCATGGGCAATCGAGCTCCAGACTCGCAACATGGTTTTCCGCCGGCTCGGGAGGCTGGTACAACGCCATTCCGCCCAAGGCATAATATGAGTGCCGGACAATCTTCTTTAGAGAGGTAACGATGAAGAAAACTTATGCTCTGATCATCCTTCTTGCCCTGCTGCCCTTCAGCATGCGAGCCCAGCACCACGCCGCACAGTCCGTATCGGAAATTCTGTCCTGGATCAGCACCCACTTTGAAGTAGCCAAAGTATCAACAGTCGTGACATTTTCTTCAGGAACGGTCGACTACGCTGACGAAAAATTCATGACCAGTATTACCTTTGAGGGTTGCCGAGTCTCCATTACTCAAATGGAAAACAACCGGTACGACAAAGTCGATACAGGCCAATTAGACTATTCACTGGAACAAACCGGCACGGCCACACTCGATCTGTCAAAGGGAACCCCCGACGCGATAACCGCCGACAAAGGTTCCAGCGGGCAACCCCCGGCACATCTGATCCTCAAGTTCGCTGAGCCCTTTGCGTGGCATCAGGAGCAGAAATATTCGGCAAATCCAGTACCGCAAGACGTAGTCGACAACTTCAACGTCAATCAAGTTGAAATCTACTTCGCTACACTGGACGCGGCAAACAACCAGGCCAGAGCCTGGCACAACGCCATTGTCGGCTGCGGCGGAAAGTCCGCGCCCGATAAGAATAAGTAGCGCCGGCCGCGCTGGCCGGCTGTAGCGTGGACCTCCCGGTCCACGCTCACTCGACGCCTTCAGCAGAACCGCTCTGATCCTAGCGTCCACCGCAGCAATGCACAGCTGCACACGCTGGCCGGTCTGCCCGACGCGTTAAGCTGGAAAGCAGCGTGATTCGAGACCAGCTCCAACCCGGCGCTCCCAAGCGCTTCCACTTTGGACGAGATCCCTTCGGGCGATCCAAACTCTCCCCCTTTGGAGAAGAGTGCAGCCGAACTGACGCCCTTCATGCGCCAGTGGACCGCGGCCAAACGCGAAAATCCCGATGCCCTGCTCTTCTTCCGCATGGGCGACTTTTACGAGCTCTTCTATGACGACGCCGTCACCGTCAGCCGCGAGTTGCAGTTGACCCTGACGGCGCGCGACCGGGAGCGCTCGCAGCCCATGTGCGGCGTTCCCTATCACGCCGTCGAAGCCTATCTCACGCGCCTCCTGCGCAAGGGCTACCGCATCGCCATCTGCGATCAGATGGAGGACCCCAAGCTCACCAAAAAGATCGTTCGCCGCGAGGTAACCCGCGTGCTGACCCCCGGCACCGCCCTCGATTCCGCCCTGGGCCAGGAGCAAAACAACTTTCTCGCCGCACTCTACGAGACCGGCTCGGCAAAAGAACCCGTCTGCGCCATTGCCCTGCTCGACGTTTCCACCGGCGAATTTCGCACCGCCGAGTTCCGCGGCCCATCCGCCCGCCAGCAAGCCGTGGATGAACTCATCAAAGCCGGCCCCAGCGAAGTTCTGCTGCCTTCGAGCGCCGAACTTGCCCGCGTCGCTCGAACGCATTCCCGCCCGCACCCGCGTCGAAGACTGGGTCTGGACCCGCGATTTCGCCGTGCCCCTGGTCGAACGCCAGCTCAACGTCCGCACTCTCGAAGGCTTCGGCCTCGACCATCATCCCGCAGCCGCCATCGCCGCCGGCGCCGTCCTCCACTACGTCCGCACCACGCAGAAAATCGATGCCCAGCACATCGACAGCCTCAAATTCCAGGAGCACTCCACCGCGCTCGAACTCGACCAGGTCACCGTCCGCAACCTCGAACTGGTCGAGCCGCTTTTTATGGGTCAGGACGACCGGGCCACGCTCTTCCACACCCTCGACGCCTGCCAAACGCCCATGGGCAAGCGCCTGCTGCGCTCCACCATCCTCCGCCCGCTCTTCGATGCCGAGGCCCTCGAAGCCCGCTACGAAGCCGTAGCCGAAGCCCACGCCAACCTGGTCAAACGCGAAGAAATCCGCCGCGCCTTCTCGGGCATCCTCGATCTGGAGCGTCTCCTCGCCCGTCTTTCCCTCGATTCCGCCGGCCCCCGCGACGTCCGCGCCCTCGCCGCCAGCCTCGCCAAACTGCCCGCCCTCAAAATCGCGCTTGAGGCAATGCAAGCCCCGCTCTGGCGCTCGCTCACCGAGCGCCTCGATACGCTCGAAGAGACCACCGCGCGCATTGAAACCACTCTGGTCCCCGAACCTCCGCTCACACTCGTCGATGGAGGCGCAATTGCCGCCGGCGTAGACGCCGAGCTCGACGAATTGCGCGCCATCTCCACCACCGGCCGCCAGGCAATCGCCGCCATCGAAGAACGCGAGCGGCAGCGCACCGGCATCGGCTCCCTCAAAGTCCGCTATAACTCCGTCTTCGGCTATTACATTGAGATCACCAAGGCCAACCTGGCCAACGCGCCCGCCGATTACGAGCGCAAGCAAACGCTGGTCAACGCCGAGCGCTTTACCACTCCCGAACTCAAGGAGTACGAGCGCAAGATTCTCACCGCGCACGACCGCTCCATCGAAATCGAAAAGCGCATCTTCATCGAGTTGCGCAAGACCGTCCTCGAATCCGCCGGCCAAATCCGCCGCAGCTCAGCCGCCGTCGCTGAAGCCGATCTGCTGGCCAGCTTCGCTCATCTCGCCGCATTGCGCCGCTACGTCCGCCCGGTGATCGTCGATGAGCCCGTGATCGAAGCCGTAGCCGCGCGCCATCCGGTCATCGAGCAGTGGATGGAGGAGACGCGCGAGGGCCGCTTCATCTCGAACGATCTCTATCTGAACGCATCCGGCGAAGGCCCGAGCCTGCTGCTCATCACCGGCCCCAATATGGGCGGAAAGAGCACCTATCTCCGCCAGGCGGCGATGCTCATTCTGCTCGCCCAGATGGGCAGCTTTGTCCCCGCCGAAAGTCTGCGCTACGGCCTGGTCGACCGCATCTATACCCGCATCGGCGCCAGCGATAACGTGGCCCGCGGCCGCTCCACATTCATGGTGGAGATGACGGAGACGGCGACGATTTTAAATACAGCCACCAATCAATCCCTGATCCTGCTCGACGAGATGGGCCGCGGCACCGCAACCTTTGACGGCCTCTCGCTGGCCTGGGCCACGGTCGAATATCTCCACGCCGAAACCGGCGCCCGCACGCTCTTCGCCACGCATTATCATGAACTGACCATGCTCGCCGAGAAGCTCAAACGCGTGCGCAATCTCCGCGTCGGCGTGAAAGAATCAGCGGGCGGAATTGTGTTCCTGCATAACATCGAGCCGGGCGCTGCCAGCAAGAGCTATGGCATCGAAGTCGCACGTCTTGCCGGCCTACCCACCGCGGTCATCGAGCGCGCCAAACACGTCCTGCGCCAGCATGAAAAGCAGGAACGGCAAAACGTACAAGCGGAATCGGTGGCCGATCCGATTGCAATTGACCATCTTCACCCCGCTCTCGCAGCGCATTGTGGATCGCATTGAAGCAACCGACGTGAACGCACTCACCCCATTGCAAGCTCTGAATCTGCTGGAAGAGCTGCAACAGGAATTGAAGGAGAAAGGATGATGAACCAGGGAACCGGTGTAGCGTCGGCGTCCACGCCGGCGTGCGCGGCCTCTTGTCCAACTCGCATGACTCGTCAACATATTTCAGAGGAATCTTGCAGTTATCACTGAAGGAGTGGGATGACGGCGAACTTGCGCCAGGCCGCGGGAAGCCTGCTGGTCGTGGGCCTCGCAGGCGCGGAGCTGACCAATCTGGAGCACGCCTGGCTCAAACTGGTGCGCCCGGCGGGCATCATTCTTTTTCGCCGCAACATTGAAAACGCCCAACAGACCCGTGCTCTGCTCGATGATGCAACCGGCCTGTGCGCAGCGCACAGTTTTCGCTGCGTGGATGTGGAAGGCGGCACAGTAGACCGTCTGCGCGACGCATTAGCTCCCATGCCCTCCGCGCTAGCCGTTATGCAGGCAGCAACGCAATCTCGAAAAGCCAGCCTGATCCGCGAGCAAGGAGAGCTGATCGCGCAAAGCGTAAAAGCCTTCGGCTTCAATACGACACTTGCGCCGGTGCTCGACCTTGCAGTGCCTGCTTCAGCCAAAGTAATGGGAACACGCGCCTGCTGCATCAACTCCGGAAGGAGTAGCGGAATATGCCCGCAATTTTCTCGCCGGTCTGGCGAAGCACCAGGTAGCGGGCTGCGGCAAGCATTTTCCCGGACTCGGCGGCGGGCACGCTCGATTCGCATCTTGAAACTCCCTCGATCCGCCGCACCCTGCGCCAACTCGATACCGCGAGGACCTTGTTCCCTATCGCGAATTGCGCAATGAGCTGCCCATGATCATGGTGAACCACGCAGCGTATCCTGAAACGCCAAGCGGCAATCGCCCCGCCAGCGCATCGCCTTACTGGATCACGACCGTTCTGCGCAAACGAATCGGCTATCGTGGCCTCATCTTCTCCGACGATCTGGAAATGGGCGGCATTTTGAAATTCATGCCCATCGAAGAGGCAGCCCTCGCAGCCGTCCGCGCGGGAATGGATCTCATCGAAATCTGCCACAGCCCAGAGCTGATTCTGAGAGCCTATGAAGCATTGCTTACCGAAGCAGAGCGCTCGACCGCCTTCCGCAAGCTGCTCCTCGCGCGAGCAAGACAAACCGCAAAGCAGCGCACCAAACTCTTCGTTCGTGGAATTCCGAGCGCGCTTTCAGACAAAAACTTTGAATCTCTGCGAGCCAAGATAAAGCGTTTTAGTCAAACCATCAGCAATGCTCAACCCTTGCTTCAGGAGACCCACACCGTATGAGTGCAAAGGCGATGACCGTAGCCGGCATCATGAGCGGCACCTCGGCCGATGGAATTGATGTGGTCGTGGTGCGAATCACCCCCGGCAGACCGCGTCCCAAACTCACGCTCCTGGCGCATACAGGTTTTGCGTTCCCTCCTGCTCTGCGCCGCGCTGTGCTCGCGGCAATGAACGCGGCCTCCACCACAACCGCAGAGCTGGCCCGTCTCAACTGGCGTTTAGGGCTGGCCTACGCCGAGGCCGTTCAGGCCACGCTCAAGTTGTACCCGGTCAAACTCGACTTGATCGGATGCCACGGTCAGACCCTCTATCATCAGCCACGCGAAGCTGTGTATGCGGGCCGCAAGTTTTCCTGCACCTGGCAGGCCGGCGAAGCCCAGGTCATCGCCGCCACACTCGGCATTTCGGTGGTCTCGAACTTCCGTCCTGCCGATATGCTTGCCGGCGGCCAGGGAGCTCCGCTTGTTCCGCTGCTCGACTACGTGCTCTTCGCGGACTCGAAACGCGGTCGCGTGTTGCAGAACATCGGCGGCATTGCCAACCTGACCGCAATTCGCGCCGGCGTCACACCCGGCGATGTGATCGCCTTTGATACCGGCCCTGGCAATATGGTGATCGACGCGCTGGCCCATCAACTCTTCGCCAGGCCCTTCGACCGAAACGGTTCGCTCGCTGCCAAGGGCTCCGTAATTGCGCCTGTGCTCAGGGCAGCAATGCGCAATCCGTATTTCAAGCTCAAGCCTCCACGTACCGCCGGACGAGAGCAATTTGGCCGCGAGTATGCTGCAAAGTTTCTCAGCTCCTGCCAACAGCAAAGTAGCAAGCCCGAAGACGCATTAGCCACGGCCACAGCCCTTACCGCCGAGTCCATCGCGCAGAGCTACAAACAATTCGTGCTGCCCAAAATGAAAAGCACCAACAAGAGGAACAACGGCGAGGACTATATAGTTTCCGGAGGCGGCGCACGCAACCGCACCCTCATGACCATGCTCAGCGAGCGGCTTGAGCCGATGGGTTGCCAGGTGGCCTTGAGCGATGCTTTCGGCCTTCCCATTGAAGCCAAGGAGGCCGCTGCCTTTGCGCTGCTCGCCTGGCAAACCTGGCACCATCTGCCCGGTAATGTCCCTGCGGCCACCGGCGCAACGAAGTCCGCAATTCTCGGCCAGGTAACTTACGCGTAAGCTGCTCGCCCTCGCCGCCCTGCTTGCTCTCGCCGGCTGCCACTCGGCGCCGCGCGACCCGGGCACAGTGGTCTTTCTCATCGAAAGCAGCCCAGCCAATCTCGATCCGCGCATCGGAACCGATGGTCAATCCGAGCACATCGACGAGCTGATCTTCGACGGCCTGGTAGCCCGCGACGCAAGCTTTCATTTCACCCCGCGTTGGCTGAGCGCTGGGACCCGCGTCGTGCCGACTCCGTCGGGCAGCTATACCTTTCTAGAATCAGCCGAACTGACGAATTAAGCTTTCCCAATTGAGCCCTATTGCGTGCCGAAATCCCTCAGCTTTTTAGCCTTTGCCCCCTTCTTGAATCCGCAGCGATCTTCAACCGGAAACAGTTCTCTCAACTTCCGCAAAATCGACCTTTTGTGATTATTCAGGAAGTTTTAATGAGGCTCCCGCACCTCTTGGTTCAAAGCTTGAACTTTTTGCACTCCTGGTCCGTCTACCTATATGGGAAATTACTCCATCGCCCCGGCCAAAGGGAATGTCTTGTCCGTGGAGAAATGGCTTATGATCAGCAATATGAAGACGTTCGTCCCTGCCTCAATCATGCGCAGGTCATTCTTTGTTAGTTTTGCCGCATTTCTCCTTGCAGCGCCTTTCCTTCTCGCACAGACGCCATCACCCTCTCGTTTTGTGGGCACCATCACCGCCATTGGCGGCACCACAGTTACAGTGAAGACCGATGCGGGAGACGTTCGCCAGTTCGACGTTCCTTCCACCACGGCTATCAAGCGCATCTCCCCCGGACAAAAGGATCTCAGCAATGCCGATACTCTCCAGTTCAGTGATCTGGAGACCGGAGACCGCGTACTGGTTAAGCTCGATCCGGCCTCACCCGGCCCTCCGCCGCAGGCTTTGCAGATCGTCGCCGTCAAGCAGGCTGACCTGGTCAAAAAGCAGGAGCAGGAGCGCGAAGACTGGCAAAAGCGCGGCGTGGGCGGCCTGGTGAAAAGCGTTAATCCCGCAGCTGGCGACATTGTGCTAACCAGCGGAATAGGGGCCGCAGCAAAAACCATCACAATTCACACCACCAAGGCAACCATCCTCAAGCGCTACGCTCCCAATTCGGTGCGATTCGATGAGGCAAAGCCAGCGCCCATTGATGCCATTCATCCCGGCGATCAACTGCGCGCGCGAGGTGCAAAGAATGACGCCGGGCACGGAGATTGCAGCCGAAGAGGTGGTCTCAGGCACATTCCTCCATATCTCGGGCACCATCCTTTCGCTGGATGCTTCCGCCCAAACTCTGCAGGTGAAGGATCTGGCCACCAAGAAGCCAGTAACCATCCGCATCACCGCGGACGCACAGATGCGCAAGCTGCCGGAACACGTCGCGCAGCTCCTGGCCGCCCGCCTGACTGGCGCTGCAAACGGATCAGGTGGAAAGGGTGGGAAGAATTCTTCGCAAGGTGCTGCGCCGACAAATTCATCACACGGGGGTGCTGCGGGCTCTCCCGGTGGAGGCGATCCGCAGCAGATTCTCAATCATGCGCAGGTTATTCAATTGACTGATCTGAAAAAAGGCGATGCGGTCATGGTGGTTTCAACCGACGGCGCATCCGAGGTTACAGCCGTCACGCTGCTGGCGGGGGTTGAGCCACTGCTCGAGTCTCCCGCGGCAACCCAGAGCCTGCTCAGCAACTGGAGCATGGGCTCCGGCGGTCAGGAACCGGCGACCGAGTAAACGCAATCATCCAATCATCTGAAAGACAAGCGAGGGACTGTTGCATTCAAAATTGTGGGTCTTCATTCATTTTACGATTTCACTGGCGCTCGCCTGCGCTGTTGGACTAACGGCAACTGCCGAAACCTCTGCCGCACAGGCCCCGGTATCCACCGCACTGGCCTCAACAGCCACTCTGCGCGGCCACATCGCTGACCCCACCGGCGCTATGATCCCCGGTGCAAAGGTCACCATCGCCACTCCCGCTGGAATCACCGTAGCTACAACCACAGCGGACGCAACCGGCGGTTACACTGTCAACGGCCTGAAGCCCGGCAGCTATATTGTTCAGGCAACCTATATCGGCTTCGCTCCCTTCTCTTCGCCCGCCATTCAGCTCGCCGCCGGGCAATCGAAGCGCGTTGATATTTCCATGGCCTTGCAGGTGGAGCAGCAGAGCGTGACCGTCACCGACGATTCGCCCACCGTGAGCGTCGAAGCAGGCGGAAATGCCAGCGCCATCGTCATCAAGGGCAAAGATCTTGAAGCGCTCTCCGACGATCCCGACGAACTCTCCAACGAGTTGGAGGCCCTCGCCGGTCCCTCCGCGGGCCCGAACGGCGGCCAGATTTACATTGACGGCTTCACCGGAGGCCAACTGCCGCCCAAATCGGCCATCCGCGAGATTCGCATCAACCAGAATCCCTTCTCATCTGAATTCGACAGGCTTGGCTACGGGCGCATCGAAATTCTCACCAAGCCCGGCACCGACAAGCTGCACGGCGAGTTCTTTGGGCAAGGCAACGACAATCTCTTCAACACCGCCAACCCGTTTGCAAACAACCATTCCCTCCGTATCACAGCATCCAGTTCAACGGCACCTTAAACGGGCCGCTCTCCAAGTGGGCGTCTTTCTTCGTCAGCGTGCAGCAGCGCAACAATCAGAACGACAGCATCTACAGCTTGAAGGACGACGCCCCTATTGCCGGCCCCACCCCATACCCCTACCAGGTCGGTTCCGTCTCCGGCGGACTTTTTGCCCCGCAGACGCGCACCAATATCGCCCCGCGCATCGATCTGCAACTGGGCCAGAAGCACACGCTCACAGCTCGCTACCAGTTCTACCGCAACAATCAGAGCGGAAGCATCGGCTCCACTTCGTTGCCGTCCCAGTCCTCCGATTCATTGGAGACCGAAAGCACCGTCCAGGCGAGCGATTCATGGGTCATCAACGATCACGTCGTCAACGAGACCCGCTTCCAGTTCCTGCGCGACTACGAATCCACCACGCCCGTAAGCCCGAATATTCCGCTGGTCTCCGTGCAGGGAGCTTTTACCGGCGGCGGCTCGTACGGCCAGACGTCGACACGACCACACCGATCACTTCGAGTTGCAGAACCTCACCACCATGACCGCGGGTACGCAGGCCATCAAATTCGGCACCCGCCTGCGCGACAACCGCGAGGCCAACTCCACCGATGCAAACTTCAACGGCTCCTTCACGTTCGCCACACCGGAAGATTATGTGGGCGCCCTCAACATATCCGCTGACCCCACATTCACGTGTCCACCTTCCACGCCCAATGGGCCGGTAGTCTGCGGAACCACCAACGCGCCCATCAAGTTGACCTACACCACAGGCCCCCAGGCTGCTCTGGCCAACGTCTTTGACGCCGCTCTGTTCTTTCAGGACGATTGGAAGGCCAACAAAAATCTGACCCTCTCCGGCGGCATCCGCTGGGAGTCGCAGAATCATATCGCCGACCACGACGACTGGGCGCCGCGCGTCGCCTTCGCCTATGCCCTCGACGGCCACAAGGACTCCAAGCAGGCCAAGACCGTGCTGCGCGCCGGCTACGGCATCTTCTACGACCGCTTTGCAATTGAGCAACATGCTCTCGGCCGAGCGCTTCAATGGCAGCGCGAATAGTCAGCAGGTAACCACCATCACTGACCCAACCTGCTTCAACCCCACTACGTCTGACCACTACAGGCCCCAATGCAGGCAACTGCGCTTCAGCCGGCGGCACGCGCACCGTTTACCAGGTCGCGCCCGGCTATCACTCGCCCTATACACAGCAGGCTGGAATCAGCCTGGAGCGCCAGTTGACCAAAACTACGACGCTCACAGGCACTTACCTGCACTCCTTCGGCGTGCACGAGTTCGTCGTGCGCGACTCGAATGCCTTTTGCTACGTAAACGGCGCCAGTTGTACAACGCCAACGCGCCCCAACCCCGCCGAGGGCATCGTCAATCAGTTCTATCCCGAGGCCGTCTTCAAGCAGAACCAGTTCATCGTGAATGTCAATGCGCACTTCTCGCCCAACTTCGGCGTGACAGGCTTCTACAACTTCACCGTAGCCGACTCCGACGGCGGCAGCGGGTCCAATCCATCCAACTCCTATAACCTGAGCCAGGATTACGGCCGCGCCAGTTGGGTCTCGCGCAATATGGTCTTCCTGATGGCCAATTACCAGGGACCATGGGGCCTTCGCTTCAATCCCTTCCTCATCGCGCAGTCGGGAAAGCCGTTCAACATCACCACTACCAACGACCTTACCGGCGACAACTTCTTCAACGACCGCCCGGCATACGCCGGCGCGTCCGATTGCCCATCCACTACCAGCCGATACCTACACCACGTCATTTGGCTGCCTGGACACATTGCCTGCATCGCCAGGGCAAAGCTATACGCCCATTCCCGTCAATCTCGGCAACGGCCCGGCCGCGTTCGCGTTGAACCTGCGCGTCAGCCGCGCCATTGGAATTGGTCCCAAGCTCTGCATCGGGCGAAACAAGCGGGCCTCCGCAGCACGGCGGCGGACGGCGGTCCCGGCGGATGATGGCCGGCCCCTTCGGCGGCGGTGGAGGCCACGGAATGTTCGGCCCTACCAATACCGGCCGCAAATATACGCTCACCTTCAATGCGCAGGCGTTGAACCTCTTCAACGACATGGACAGAGGCCAGCCGGTGGGAAGCCTGATCCCCGCGCAGAACACCACCACGGGACTCTACGAGCCGGGCAGTCAGTTCGACAATTCAGCCAGCCTGGCAGGCGGAATCTACTCCTCCGGCTCGGCGGCGCGCCGCATCTTCTTCCAGACCACGTTTTCGTTCTGATGGAATGAAGCAGCAAACTTCAGCGGGCCGGTAGCGCAACGCTCCGGCCCTCTGCTTTGCATCTACGGCAACGCCATGATTGTGGCGGCTTGTTGGTTATTTTTAAATGCATCGGTCAGCGAGATCACCTTCATCTGCGCTTTCAGAGCCTCCAGCGCCGCCCCGCTCTTGACCGCGATCTCCACCGTCTCTCCCGGCAGCAGATCGAAGTAATTGTCTGAAACCTCAACGTCCAAGTTCCCGAAAGAAAGATAAACGCTGCGCGCCAGCACCGGCGAAGTGACGCGAATCTTATAGCTGCCGTTTCCGCCCGCCGTCTCCACCTTAAGCGCAGCCGGTTTCAGGTGAACCTCCTTTACCGGCGCAAGGTAGATCAGATTGCGCGAAATCTCCACGCCGCCGTCGGACAAATCGGCAACAATGAAGACCCGCGAAGTATCCGCCGCGCCCGCATCCGTCAGCTTCTTCAGCGGCCAGTCGAGATAGACCTTGCTCGCCAGCGGCGTCACCTCCACAGCCTTCGATTCCTCCAGCAGCACCTTGCCGTCGAAGTCCATCAGCCGCGCGCGCAGCGTGGCCTGCTTCGCCTCTGTCTTGTCGGAGACGATATAAAACTTCACCGAACCATCCTCAACGTGCGGCGAAACCAAAATGGGCGCATAGAATCTCCGCGCATAATATTGCAGCGCCTTCCAGCGGCCGTAGTAGTCGATCGAGGACCACGAAGCCACCGGCCAGCAGTCGTTCAACTGCCAGAAGATGGAGCCCATGGTCTCCGGGCGGCTGCGCCGAAAATGCTCCGCCCCGATCTTGATTCCTTCAGCCTGCAGCACCTGGCTCACGTAGAGAAAGCTGGCAAAGTCCTTCGGCTCGGGATAATCCCTGAGCAGATAGTCGTGGATGATCGCATTGCCCTCATCGTTCTTCTGGTGGGCTAGCATAACCGGCGTAAAGATGCTGGTGCGATCCTCGGGCTGCGTAAAGGATTCGATCGTTCTCATCTCAGGAAACGACTGAAATCCATACTCCGTAATAAATCGCTCATGGTGCGTTTCGTAGTTCGAGAACGGCACGCGTCCATGCCACACGTCCCAGATGTGGGCATCGCCGCTCTGGAATTGATCGGTGAGCGGCTCATAATCGGCGCTTGGCGAACTGGGCCAGTAAGGCGTCTCCCCGGCCAACCCCGCAACCACCCTGGGCAAAGTGCCGCTGAATTCAGTCAGGTAATCCTGCCACATATAAAATCGAACGTCCGCCGGCAGCGTGGTGCGCGGAGCCCAGTCCATTGCGATTTCAGTCTCGTTATTGCCGCACCACAGCACAATGCTGGGATGATTGCGCAGCCGGCGCACCTGGTCCTCCGCCTCGGCTTCAATATTGAGCTTGAATGCATAGGTTCCCGGCTGCCAGTCGTTGCCAAACTGAAAGTCCTGCCACACCATCAGCCCCAACTCATCGCAAATCTCGTAAAACTCTTCGCTCTCGTAGTAGCCGCCGCCCCAGTGGCGAATCATGTTCATATTGGCGTCGCGCGCCGACTCCAGAATCCGTCGATAGTTCGCCACGGTCACTCGATTAGGAAAACTGTCGAAGGGAATCACGTCCGCGCCCTTGGCAAAAACCGGAATCCCATTCACCACCAGTTCGAACGACCGTCCCCATTTATCCACCACCCGGTGCAGCTCAATGGTGCGCAGTCCTGCCTTGGCCTTGAGCTCCTCGATCACCTCATTGCCCGTGCCCACCTGCGCCGTGAACTCATACAAAGGCTGGTCGCCATAGCCGGCCGGGTACCAGCGCCTGGGCTTGAGAATCTCCACGGGAAGATCGATCACGTTGCTGCCGGCATGAACGCTGACCGTTTTGTTCATCGCCACGGCCTTTCCGTTATCGCTGTATTGCACGGTTACTTCCAGTGAGCCGCCACTTGCAGCATCCACTTCGACTTCGGCGTCAAGATGCGCAACTTCTTTGCTCACGTCGCGCTGGCGAATGGCTAAGTCCGCGATGCGCGCCTTATCCCACGCCTCCAGCCGCACCGGCCGCCAGATGCCGCTGGTCACAAACCGCGGTCCCCAGTCCCACCCATATTCATAAGCAGCTTTGCGAATATAAGTCTTATCCGCAGTTTTCGATCGCAACCGGAACGCATCGACGGACGCCGCCGCGGCAGCAGCTTTGATCGGCGACGGAAAAACCACCCGCAGCAAATTCGTACCCGTGTGCAACTGACCCTTCGCCGGCACGCGCCAAATGCGGAACATATTATTCGCATCCAGCACTTGAACGCCGTTCAAATAAACCTGTGCTGCCGCATCCAGACCGTCGAAGACCAGATCCACGTTCGACCGCCCCAGCAAATCCGGCGTGACGTTGAAGTTCAGCCGGTACTCCCAGCTCTCGTTCTCAATCCATTGCAGCTTCGATTCGTTGGCGCCGAAGAATGGGTCAGGGATCTTCTTGTTGGCCAGCAGATCCAGGTGAACGTCGCCGGGAACGGTAGCCGGCAGCCAGCCGCTCTCTGCATCCTGAGCGCCCGCTGTAATCTGACGGAACTGCCAGCCGTGATCCAGAATCTGGACCGCATTCTGTGCGGATTTGGCCTGCGCAAGCGCCATTCCATCCCCCATGCCTATTGTCGCCGCTGCCACGGCGCAGCACACAACTCCCCGTGCAATTGCCTTTCGCATTGCACTCCCTCCATATCTTCCCTTGGATCGCATTTGTCTTTGTCGAAAGCCAGCTCTTTTGAATCCGCCGATAAGATTATCACGATGGCATTGGCTTGGCTGAGGAGGGCTGATCGGCTCCATAGTGGCCCGTAAAAATTGCTGAACAGCTCCGCGTTCTCACTCCAATACCGTCCGGTAGAGTGCCTCCCACTCATCCGCCTTGGTATCCATGTTGAAGCTCCGGCAGATGCGCCGGCGCTCCGCCAGTCCCTGCTTGTGCCGGTCTTCCGGCGTTTTATGCATTAGATCCAGCATGGCCACGGCCAGCGCATCAGGAGCCCTCGACGGCACAACCGCTCCGGCGTCTCCTACCAACTCGCGCGTCCCGCCCACATCGGTGGCAACCACCGGCGTCTCCATAGCCATTGCCTCGCCCAAGGCCAGCGGCATTCCCTCCCATGCCGACGCCATCACAAATCCATCGGCGGCATCCAGCAAGGCGGGCAGGTCGCGGCGCAATCCGAGCCAGCGCACGGAGTCTCCCATGCCGCGAATCGTCGCCATATGGCGCAGCCGCTCAGACTCCTCGGCTGTCGAAGCCCCTGCAACCCACAGTTCCGCATCGTGGTGGGCAGCCATCACCCGCGCAAAAGCCCTAAGCAGGTTCGGATAGTCCTTGGCTTCAACCACGCGCCCGGCCGTCATCCAGATAAAATTGCCGTTCGCGCCCATCTGCTCTCTGATGTGCGCGCGCCGCGCCTGGTCGGGGGTAAACTCCGCGGTTTCAATTCCATTCGCCAGCACTACGCACTTGTCCTCAGGAACTGCCTTGGAGCTCACATAGCAGCTGGCGGCCGCCTGGCACACAGCGGTAGTTCGGCGGCTTAACCTGTCTGTCAGGCGATAGGCCAACATTCGCAGCCAGCCGCCTTCAGGTACGTTGTGCACGGTGGAGAGAACACCCGTCCCCGGAACCAGAACCTTCAGCAATCGCGCCACAAAGTTGGCATGAAAGCTGTGGCTGTGCAGCAGGTCCGGCTTGAACTCCAACAGAAATCGCCGCGCCTGTGCCAGCCCCTTCAGCGTACTCATAGGGGTTTTGCGCATATCCAGATGCACTGCTTCGAGCTTGGTGGGCCACTCCTCGTCAAGACGAGAACGCAACACCAGTATGGCTACCGTGTGCCCGCGTTCCGCCATTCGCTGAGCCTGCGCCAATGCCTGACGCTCCGCTCCACCCATGCCCAGCGAAGTGAGCACATAGACTATCCGCATCTCTATTTATGTCCCATCTAAAAAAGGATTGCTAAACCATGATAGCCCATTAAGGCGCCAACCCGTTTTGCCCAGCGAAAACAGAAATACCCTGCCGTGCATGCGGTTTCCCATTTGGAAGGTTTCAATGCGGCAACCCGGTCTGGAGGTGAAGGTTGGCCGCGGAATGATCCTAAGGACAAGAACTCCGCTTGGATCGATCCGCCTGCCCAAACAGCCGTTCCACAGCGAAGGCTCCCGGCCCAAATACAAGAATCAACAGCGCGGCGAACCAGTAGGTATACGGCGAGGCTCCGTAGAAATCGCTCGGATTCGAAAGGATATGCGAGAAATTCACCCGGTCGTCGGGAACGCTGAGGTAAGCCAACGTCATATTGACGAAGAGAACCAGCGAGACCAACCGCGTTGCAACCCCAACGATGAACAACGCGCCTCCAGCAAACTCCACCAGGGAGACAAACAGAGCCGTCGCTCCGGGCGCGGGAAGGCTCAAACTGGTGAAGAACTGGGTAACGCGCTCTAGGTGTGTGAGCTTGCCCCAGCCGTCCTGCATCCACTGCCAGCCCCAGTAGAGCCGGATCATCAGCAGCAGCGGGCTCTGCGCATCGGCGGCCAGCGATTGAAACCCCCGGTAAGCATTCTTCACCAGATCGATAGTCTTCCCCATTCTTTCCTCCCTGCCCTCACAGAAGTGAACCGAGGTCGGGGGCGCAAACCCAGCCCAGTGCGGCCCAGTTGGCAAACCACTCTTTCACCCGATGTGGCCTGCGCGCAGGGGGTGTCTCTGAACCCACAAACCCCGCTTCCAAAGCCTCGGCCAGCGGTAACCCTCGGCGGAGAGCCCCAAGCGTAAGAAACTCCTCTCGCCTGAGCCTGCGGAAATAGACCGTGAACTCCACCCGATGGACGGCAACCCAGGTCGGCTTTCTCCGCAATTTAGGCAACCTGGCAGCAGTCTCCAATTCGCTGTCGCGCTCCACTCCCGCCTCGCTGGTTTCGCGTTTCTGCCGCTCGTCAAGCGCCATAACCAGTTCGTCAGCCCCATAGTCCATTGCAACTAACCGCAGATGCGGCTGCAGCGCCAGCCTCGATCCTCCGTCCAGCGTCGCAATCTGGTCCAGCGTAAGCGGTTCCCGCTCCGCGCCGTCGAAGGCCTCGATAAAAGCCCACTCGATGCGCGCAACGTCGATCGCCAGTCGCTGCCGCCGTCCTGCATATTGGGGATTTTCTGTCAGCCACCCCACCAGCGTCGATCCCAGGTTGCGCATGGAGAACGACCGGCTGGGATGTGCCGTCAGGTAAGCGATCGACAATGCCTCAAACTCGCTTCCTCCCACCACGGCCTGCAGAATGGCAAAGTCCTCGGCCAGCGCGCCCAGCACGCGAAACCAGTACTGGCGATTATAAATTTCCAGTCGTTCAAAGGCGGACAGCCGGCTGTTGGGCGCAATAAACGACCCTGCCACCGCGCTCATATCTCGCCCGTCAACCGCCTCGGCGCGCATCTGCTCATCTGCCGTCAGCGGCATCATCACGGCGGCGGCCATCTCGCGCTGCAATTCGGCCAGGCTCATGGGCTCGGAACTCATCGCGCCGCCTCCGTCAAAGCGTCTGTATGTTGTTTCAGATAGCGCTCGGCTTTCTTCGCCTCGGCATGGACTTCGTCGAAGCTGGGGATGTGATCGTCCCACTCCAGCAGCGTCGGAGTAGGCCCGCAGCGCTCGATGGCCCGCGCATACAACTCCCACACCGGATCGATCACCGGATGATCGTGAGTGTCCAGAATGTACTTCTCATACTTCGAGTGCCCGGCAATATGAATCTGCGCCACTCGCTCCGCGGGCACTGCATTCACATAATCCATAGGCGCGAACTCATGATTCATCGCCGAAACGTAAATATTGTTCACGTCCAGCAGAATGCCGCAGTCGGCCCGCTCCACTACTTCGGTTAGAAATTCCCACTCCGTCATCTCCGAGCCGGTGAAGGCCGCATAGCTGCTCACGTTCTCCACCGCAACCGGAATCTCAAGAAAACTCTGCACCATTCGCACGCGTTCCGCCGTCCGCTCCACCGCTTCCCACGTATATGGCAACGGCAGCAGGTCGTGAGTATAAGTCCCGTCCACGCTTCCCCAGCAAAGGTGATCGGTGAGCCACGGAGTTCCCGTCCGCCGCACAAGTTGCTTCAGCCGCCGCAGATGCTCCGGGTCCGGCGCGGTCACCGAACCGAAGTACATTGAAACTCCGTGCTGCACCACGCGGTATTGTTCGAGGATTCGATCGAGATTCGCAAGCGGCCGCCCGCCGTCGATCATAAAGTTCTCTGAGATAATTTCGAACCAGTCCACCACCGGCTTGCGCTTGAAGATGTGGTCGTAGTGCGGAATGCGCAGTCCGATCCCCACGCCGTGATCCTGAAACGCATTGAAGCGATTACCGGGCATATCTGTCCCCACCGATGAAAAACGATCGAGAAAGTTCTCAAAAGGATGAATCGATGGCGCGGCAGAAAAAATCCTTTGCCGTTCCCCAACCGCGCCACCGGTGGGAATTGAAATCTAGACGGCTTTGGGCATCTTTGAGCCGTCGGTCGCGCAGCCGCCCTTGCCTGAGCAACTGTTCTTTCCCTTGCAGCCGTTATCGCCGGACTTGCAGCCACCCTGCCCCTTGCAGCTGTTCTTGCCTTTACAGGAGTGTTTTGCAGGTTTGTCCTGGCCGGTATAACGCAGGCCGGCCTTGGCCGCGGTTACCTTTACTTTCGCAGTGCCTTGGTTGGCTCCCTGAGCCGCCACGGTGGTTCCGCCTACCAGGCCGGAGAGCGCTGCCGTCAGAAGCAGTGCATTCAGTTGGTTCTTCATGGGATTTTGACCTCGTTTGGGGATTGGGGCGGAGGGGATCCGCCAATTTTAGCCACGCAGGACCGGCCGTTCTGTCCAATCCCGCACAGAACTTGCATCCACATAGGACTCTTGCCCTGTCGGAAAGGATACACAGAAATTGGCGCCTGTGGATATGAATTTCTATCCGGCATGGCCGGTCGCACCGACTGCACGCGACCCTACGTTGCCTATCGAACACAAGTTTCTTAATTTAAACAGAATAGTTGTACTCAAAACGCAATTGGGGCTGTACAATTTCCGCAAGGAGACCCATGGCCGGAGATATTCAACTTACGTGCAGTGACTGCGGGCAGGACTTTGCCTTCACCTCTGCTGATCAGGCGTTCTTTCAGGAACGCGGTTACTCGACCCCAAAACGTTGCAAGAATTGCCGTATGGCAAAGAAGAACGATCAGGGGGGTTCCGGCTACCGTTCGGCTCCAGCACAGGGAACACCTGTGATTTGTTCGGGTTGCGGCCAGCCTACAACAGTGCCTTTTGAGCCGCGTGGCGATCGCCCGGTCTACTGCCGGGATTGCTACCAGGCGCGCAAGGGCAGCGGCGGCGGAGGCGGTTCTCGCGGACGCGACCGTTAATAGTTTTTTTCGATTGCGGTCCGATGCTCGCTTCGTGCATCGGACCGTGGTTCTTCAGGCATACACAAGCAAAGCTACCCCGCGGCAGCTGGAGCGTCCGTATCCATCCCGCGAGCTCTTTGTCCGCTGATTCTTTGCCTTTTTCACCCCTCTTGCTACTGTTAGTGATCGACGGGAATCCTGTAGGATTTCCATTGGCGCTTCGTAAGCCTGGGAAACAACATGAAAATCTCAGGGGATTATTGCGCCAGCACCTCGGAATGCAAAGGGAAACGCCGGATGAAGGTTGAAAAGGCCGCATGCCACGCTGAAGCGGACGTAGACAAAATTGTGCAGCAACGCTTTTTCCCCGGGCAGCGCTCCGGAATCTTTGTCGAAGTCGGCGCGGCCCGGCCGGATTATCTTTCGAATAGCGCTCTCTATCGTTCGCTGGGCTGGACCGTAATCGCGATCGAGCCCAATCCCGAGTTTTGCGCCCTGCACCGGGAGCGCGGTTTTGAGGTTCTTGAATATGCCTGCGGAGATCACGATGAGGATGGGGTCGACTTCTCCGTCGTGAAAACTCACGGCGTCGAGTACCAGGGCGGCGAGGTCTCCTACGAGTCGCATTCTTCGCTGGCTGTCAAGGAATCCTACGCGCGTCTCGAACCCAACCTGGATATTCGGAAAATCAAAGTGAATTTGCGGCGTCTGGATACGATTCTTGAAACCCATGCGCCGCAGATCGAACACATCGACTTGCTCTCAGTGGACGTGGAAGGATGGGAACTGGAGGTTCTCGACGGCCTGGATTTCCCCAAGTACCGGCCCCGTGTCATGGTGATTGAAAATCTGTTCCGCAGCAGAAAGTACAGGGCCTATATGCGCGACAGAGGCTACAATCTGTGGAGATGTGTCCGGCCCAATGATATCTATACCAGCGATGCTGTCGGTTTCTGGGAGTCTCACGGATATTCCCTGTACCAATGGTTTTACCGCCGCTGGAATCGTTTGAAGCGATTCACAGCGCGTTATTTCCGCCGGTAGAGCATTTCACCTGTCGATATAGGGTGATTCTCTTGCGTCTGAAGATTACAGGACCCGGCAAGAATAGCTAGCGCCGGCCTTCTGGCCGGCTGTAGTGTGGACCTCCCGGTCCACGCTCTCTCTCTAATGCCTTCAGGAGAACTGCTCAAATTCCCGTGAACCTTCCATGAATTGAATGGACTTTGCTCCTCAGGCCCGATAGACTTTCTTCCAGATTTCACTATTCCCCGAACCAGTGAGGACCCTTTCCCCGACGTCATGGCTTCCCAATTGTCCTTCACCGGTTTCGCGTTGAAAAATCTCTGGCGGCGGCGTCTCCGGACGCTGCTCACGCTGGGCGGCATCGGTATGGCCATTGGCGCGTTCGTCGCCCTGGTCGGTTTCTCCCGTGCGTTTGAGCATGAGTGGTTGCGCATGTACGAAAGCTCCGGCACCGATATTGCCGTCGTGCAGAAGAGCTTCCTCAATACCTCTCTGGATGAGTCGCTCGGCGATAAGCTCCGCTCACTTCCGGTCGTCGAACAGGCCCAGCCCATGATCTTCAACCTGATGGACCTAACTCCGGAGGTCAATGCGCTGGTCTTTGGCTGGCAGGCCGATTCCTACGAGCTCGATTCGCTCACCCTCACCTCCGGACGGCGCTTTCAAAATGGAAAGCCCGAAATCCTGATCGGCGACGTTCTGGCCGGCAACCTGAACAAGAAGGTCGGCGACACAATCGAGATTCAGGGCTCACCGTTCACCGTCATCGGAATCTTTCACGGCGGCACGGCTCTCGAATCCGGCGCGATCATCATGCCCCTCGACGAGCTGCAGCAGCTCTCCAGCCTGCAAGGGAAGGTCGCGGCCTTCCACGTGCGGCTTCGCCCCGCGCCATCCGGCGAATCGCAGCAGCACTATCTGAAGCGCGCCCAGGCGGAGATTGAAGATGCACTTCCCGGCCTGCACGCCGTTCCAGCGGCTGAGCGTGCGGCCAACAATCAGCTCGTCGGACTGGCGCATGCCGTCGCCTGGGGCACATCCTCCATCGCCCTGCTAATGGGCATTCTCGGCATCGCCAACACCATGGCCATGTCGGTCTTCGAACGCACCCGAGAGATCGGCATCCTGCGCGCTCTCGGCTGGAAGCGCTGGCGCGTCGTGCTCCTCATCCAGACTGAAGCCACCGTGCTCGGCTTCACTGGAGGCCTGTCTCGGCATTGGCTTAGGATGGGGTCTCCTGCGCCTGCTCTCTACTCTCCCGCAAACCGCCAGCATCGTCTCCGCCGCCGTTTCTCCCCTCCATTTGCTCGAAGCGCTGGGCATCGCCATACTCTCCGGGTTGGCTGCCGGAGCCATTCCCGCCTGGCACGGTGCGCATCTCTCGCCCGTGGAGGCGCTGCGCCATGACTAGCCCTTTGCTCGAAGTGCGCAACCTTTGCAAGAGCTACGACGAGGGCCGCATCGAAGCTCTGCGCGGCGTCGATCTGTCGATTCGCAGCCGGCGAGTATGTGGCCATCAGCGGCCCCAGCGGCAGCGGCAAATCCACCCTGCTGCATCTGCTGGGCGGTCTCGATACTCCAACATCCGGCCAGGTCCTCTTTCAGAACCAGCCGCTCGGATCTGCCGTCGATCTCGACGACTACCGCGCTCACCAAGTGGGTTTCATCTTCCAGGCCTTTTATCTGCTGCCCACGCTGAGCGCCCTTGAAAATGTGCAGGTGCCAATGCTCGGCGTAAGCAGCGACGCCAACAACCGTGCCCAGCGCGCCGATGTGTCTCTTGCGCGAGATGGGCCTTGAAAACCGCCTTCACCAATATCCCAACGAGCTCTCCGCCGGAGAGCGCCAGCGCGTAGCCATTGCCCGTGCGCTGGCCAACCAACCCTCCATCCTGCTGGCCGATGAGCCCACCGGCAACCTGGACAGCGTAAACTCCGCGCGCATCATGGAAATGCTCATCGGCATTCAGAAAAAGCACGGCATGACCCTCATCGTGATCACCCACGAGAACGAAATTGCCGACTCCGCGCCCCGGCACATTCGCATGCGCGACGGCCTGAGAATCGACGGCGACGAGTGCAGGTCAGAGTCATGAGGCGATTCTTAGTTGAAGCAGCCGGGTGCCCCATCCTTCCGCGGCTTTTTCGCGGAAGGGTGGGATACCCCATCATCCGGCCGTCCCGTTTTCTCCAAGCCACTGCAGTCTACTTGGTACTGCTCCTGGCCTTCCCCGCAAATGCGGTAGATACTCAAACAGTCCTCGCAGCTCCTCGCCAGCGCGTGCAGACAGCAGATTTCCGCGCCACCGGCCAACTTGTCCGCGTAGAGGCAGACGGCAGTCGCACCAGCTACGGCATCACCATCAAGGCGCACTGGTTTCCCGGCGTGCTGCGCGTTTTCCTCGAAATCACCCCTCCCAAAGACACAAAACCCGACGCGCGTGCCCACATTCTTCTCGAAATGCGCCCCAACGGCCAAAATGTGATCAAAATTGCTCATCCCGGCGATGACGTTCTGGCTATTCTTCCGATAAGTAAATGGAACGACGGCCCGCTCGGACCCGGATTCAGCTACGAAGATTTCCTCGAATCCGCGTTCTTCTGGCCCAACCAGACAGTAGTGGAAGAAACCAAATATGGCGCGCGCGAATGCGACGTCTTAAAGAGTACCCCCGGCCCCTCGGATCGCACGCATTACTGCAGAGATCCGAACCTGGCTCGACAAAAGCATCGGCTTTCCTGTCTACGTGGAGAAAACGGTGAAAGCAACCGGAGCATTAAAGGAATTCACTTATTACGGCCTGCGCCATGAAGGCGGCGTTTGGTCCGCCAGCCAGGTAGAAGCGAAGTTGCGCGGCAGCCCCGGCTCAACCCTACTCATCATCGATCGCGGCAGCGCAAAGGCAAATCTTACCCTTGCGGACTTCAGCTCCGAGCGCCTCACCCGTTTCTAGGATCATTTGTGAATATCTTTCTGTGGATTGTTGGTTCAGCAGCGGCTCTGATCGTCGTGGGATTTCTTTATCAAATGATCGGCGGTCATTGCGATCGCAAGCGCTTTGCCGGCTCCGGACGCTGGGTGACCATAGGGCGCAAAAGCAAACTCTACCTGCTCGAAAAAGGCTCGGGCGGCCCCACCGTGCTCTTTGAAGCCGGCATCGCCGCCACCAACCTCAACTGGTCTCACGTTCAGGAGTTCGTCTCCCGCTTCACCGGTACTGCATCCTACGATCGCGCCGGTCTCGGCTGGAGCAGCCCCTGCCGCACTACACGCACCCCCGGTAATATTGCCCTGGAACTGCACGACCTTCTGGAGACTGCCTGTATCAAGCCGCCCTACATTCTGGTCGGCCATTCCTTCGGCGGCCTCGTAATGCGCCGCTTCGCGCTTCTCTACCCTGAAGATGTCCAGAGCATTCTATTGGTTGATCCCATGCGTTGTGAAGAGTGGCCCCCGCTCGACCCCAGCAAGCAATCCCAGGTCGATCTCGGCAGCAAGCTCACCCGTTATGCAATCCCCATCGCTCGATTCGGACTCGCCCGCCTGGCAGTTACCTCGCTACTCTGCCGCTCCGGACGCCTCTCAGGCAAGCTGGCAGGCGCAGCCGGCGCCGGCGGCCGCCACGTGCTGGGACGGGTAACAGAAGAGGTCGGCAAGATGCCCCGAGAAATCTGGCCCATCATCGCCGCTCACTGGTCGAGCCCCGATTATTACCGAGGCATGTGCAGCCACGTCGAGGCGGTTCCGGATACGGTCAGAGAAATGCAGGCCGCCGGTCCCATCCACGATATTCCCGTGCTGGTGCTCACCCCAGGCAAATCCACGCCGCTCTCTGTTGAGCATCTCGACAGCATCGGCGATAACGTGCAACAGGTCATCGCTCAAGCCAGCGCCCACTGGATTCACCTTGACGAACCCGACCTGGTCATCGATTCCATCCGCGAGATGGTGACGGCAGCAATCGCCGAGCCCATCGCCGCCACCGGCTAGAATTTGGTTCAACGGTCCGGGCTTGAAGCGTACCGCTTAAGTAATGTCCGCACAAGCGCACCAGAAGTGGTTGCCGTAGCGACTTGGTTGGCCCTACAAACAAACGCGCCGGAGGCGCAGAGTTTGTTAGCCCGCGCTTCAGCGTGGGGATTAGAGATTCAGCAAGTTCATTACGGAGTCCTGCAGGGACGGCGCAAGAACGTGATTTATGCGGAAACGAATAGAGATTGCCTGCAACCTACTGCTTCTCCCCCACCGAGAACTCCGTCCAAGGCCCGGAAATCATATCCTTCAAAATCGGCTTCAAATAGCCGTACTCCGGATGCGCGGCCAGAAACGGCGCGGCAAGAAAATCCTCGCCGCAGGGATGCCCTGCATGCGCAACCAGCGACATCTTCCCTGCCATATCGGAGTCAGCAACCTTTCCCGTAACCGACCCGCCGGGAAAATACGGCCCCCAATCCCACTGCGGCACGCCCAGCTTCGCCCGGTCTATGTGGCCACATAGTGAACGATCATCAGCATCCACCTTGCCGGTATAACTATCGTCGTGGTCGGCGAGGAACTTCTCCGCCATTTCAATGTCGATGCGCCCTTTGTTCTCCGCCATGCGCTTCTCCCAGGTCGCGCGCCGCGCATTGGGCGAGAACGATAGATCGTTCAGCTTGAATCCGTCCGTCTCATTTCTAATCAGCTCCGGGTCGCGCGCAAAGTTCGAGCTAACAAAGTACCCGTCCTTCGATCGCCACAGCGGCGTATTCTTCAGTCCCAGCTCCAGGTAGGCAATCTCCCCGGTCTTGCGGTCGCCGATCATCCAGTCGTTGGCGTAGCCGCCATTGTTGCCTTCCTTGATCAACGTCACATACTCGTCGATCGAACTCCCATACTGCAGCGCCTTGCGCGAACGCACAAACTCCGGCTTGCCATTCGGATCCCAGCCTTCAAACATGCGAGATCGTCGTCTCGGTAATCATCAGCCCCGCATCGTTCACGCCAAAATCGTCCTGGCTCGTAATCACGCCCGGAGCGCCGTCCATCAGCATCCGGTGCCCGTGCTCCGGCTGAATATCGAAAATCACCGTCCAGCGCGATCCCTCGGCATAGGTAGTCCAGTTGTTGTGCGCAATCACGATCTTGCCACCTGCCGTGTAGCTGCCCGTCGCGATAAAAGCTGAGCACCGGCCCGAGGGTAATATCTGCGGAGCGTTCGGCTGCGCGCTCCCGCTTATTGAGCCAGGGCACATAATATTGCGGCAGCTCGATGCCTCCGTTCAGCGCCACAATATCCCACACGTCCAGCTTCACACCTTTTGACTGCGCCCCTTTGGCAATTCCCTTCAGCTCCTCTTGGTACTCAGCGTCGATGTGCGGCCACAGCATCTTGCGCCCGGCCTCGCGGTAAAACTTCCAATTGCGCTTGGTGTCGTGCGCCGTTTCGAGCTTGATCACCCCCACCAGGTCTTCAATCTCGGCTGCAAGCAACTGCCCGTGCTCGAATCCTATCTCTGAGGGAGTTCCTTCAAGATGCACATAGGTCCAACCGCGTCTTTGAAAGCGGTAGCTGTTATGTATGCTCTGTTGCGAACCGGAATCCGTCGTCGAATCCGCAGCACCGGCAGCGGAAACCGTGAAGACACATAGAAGGCTAAGCAGGCAAACAGTGAGAGCGCGGGGAAGCAGACGCACCATCAGAAAATCCTCCGGAATCATTAGAAGATACCACTCAGAATTCAGGCGAAAGAAATGCCTGGAGCATGTTTGATGAACACGCTTTGTATCAGCGCACGACCGGGGAACCCGCGCAGTGCGCGGGTCGCGTGCCGATAATGGACGTAAAAACACAGGGTTTTAACCCCCGAGGGCTATATGCAAAGCACCGGAGCGAATTATGAAACATGCTCTAGCGCTTCTTTGCATGCTTCTTATCAGCCTTTTTCGCCGTTGGCTTTTTCGCCTTTGCTGCCTGCGTCGCCTTGGGTCGTGCAGCGGGCGCAGGCTTCGCCTTCGCTGGCTTCGATTTGACCACCGGCTTCTTTGCGGGAGCTTTCGCTGGAGCCTTGGCCTTAGCCTTTACCGCAACCTTGGCCGCGACCTTCTTCGCAGCGGGAGCAGCCTTGGCTTTTGCCGGCGTCGTCGCTGGCTTGGCCTTAGTCACCGAAGCGACCGCGGGCTTTGCAACGGACTTCGCGGCAGGCTTAGCTTCCGGTTTCGACTTGGGCGCCGGCTGCGGCTTCTCAGCCTTTGCGGGTTTAAGAGGAACCGTCTTGGCGGCTGGTACAGCAGTCTCTGGCTTCGCGCTCTTTACCGGCTTCGCCGCTGCTGCAGGCTTCGCGGTCTTGACCGGAGTGCTGACCGCCTTGTGCTCCTCATCCTCCAGCTCATCCTCCAGTGATTCGCCTTCCTCAACGATATCCGGCTCCAGATCTGCCTTGGGAATGCTTATCCCCAGATCGATCTCCTCTTCATCCCCGCCGATATCGTCAAGATCCTCATCGGAAGCTTCTTCCGCCTCATCCTCATCCTCGTAGGACCGTTCCTTCACCTTGGGCTCTGCGCCGCGCTTAACTCGCGGCCTCTTGATAGTCACCTGCGGCGGCGGAGCGGGAGGCGAATGTGGCTCCAGGAAGGCTCGCGCTTCCTCCGGTGTGGTCAATCGCCCGTCGATCAATTCCAAAAAGACCTTTTGCACTAAGTCAGCGTACCCAGGCAGTTCCGGCGTAATGCGCATCTCCTGCATCAGCGCGTGCGGAATGCGCTGACGAGCTTCGGGCCAGACCTTCAGGAAAAGGTTATAGCGCTCTTTAACGGCTGCATCCTTGGTGGTAAATCCAAGCCACAGAACCGCCTCAGGATCGTAGCTCCTGAACAGCTTGAAACACGCCGAAGGAATTGCATTTTCCTTCGACATCAGCACCTTGGCAAACTTTGATGCCAGCGAGTCCATGCTGCTCCACTCGTCAACAAATCCCGACCGCAGCATCGATTTCTTCAGCACCGCCACTTCCCGCCCGGTCAGTTTGGCGGTAAGCAACTGCATCTGCGCTGCGGAAATATCAGCCCGCACTCCCTCCGCCAGCAACTCCGCAGCCAGCGTGTGCAGGGCCGTCAAGCTTCTCCTCGTCCGCCTTGGCCTCAGTCCACGCCGGGTAGAGCACCTTCATCCAGCCCTCGGCCTCCAGCGCCCGCAGCACCTTCAGCCCGTCTTCCTCGTGGCCAATCTGCTCCAGTTCCTCTCTGCGCGCCTGCTGCGAAAGATATTCGATCACCCCCTCGCCCTTGGCATTCTCATAGCGGGTCAGGGTCCTGGGGTCCATTTCCCATCCCAGCCTCGCCCGGTAGCGCGTGGCGCGAATAAGATTGGCGGGTTCCTCAAGAAAACCATAATTTGAGACCAGCCGCAGCGTCCGCCCTTCAATATCCGCAGCCCCGTTCAGCGGGTCCATCAACAGCCCAAACGATCCCTCGTTCAGCGACAGGGCCATCGCGTTGACAGTGAAATCCCGCCTCCGCAGGTCTTCGTGGATCGACGTCGAGTGAAAAACTCTCTTGCCCGGCTTGGGATACTCAAAGCGATGAGTGCTGATCAGGTCCACGCGCACAGTTCCCGGAAAACACAGATAAAGGCTGTGGGTATCGTCGTCTTCGCCCCACACCGCTCCACTAAGTTTCTGTATTGTTTTCTTCAACTTAAGCGCATTTCCATGAACTGAAACTTCAAGATCGCGAACAGCCTGTCCGTTGGTCAAATCGCGGACCGCATCCCCGGTCAGGAACAAAAGCGTTCCCGCTTCCCGGGCTGCCTCGCGGATTTGGCGCAATGCGAATTGTTGATCTGCCGTCAGGCGGTTTTCAAAAAGATAAATGTAGTCGGGCATTCCGTTCCCTGCTTCCGCCGTCTCAAAGTCTCTGTCAAGTAACTGATGCGGTTAACCTTACAGCACAAACCAGAGACGTAACAAACCAGTACATTAACACAATCAAAGCCCGTTGGCTAGACCTTGTTTTGCACCAGATTCAATGCTCTATCCCTTCCAGGCAACAAACGCGTTCCCACAGCCTGCGACAAAATCCACCGCAACCGGCGCAGCACCGCCGGATCGTGCGACAATCCAGAACGATGGCCTCTGTCCGCAAACCGGTGATTGTACGCAAGTTTTCGCGGGACTGGTGTGCCGGCTACGCAGAGCCCAGCTTTGGCCAGGAACCCCGGAACTGGAGCTGCTCGACCTGAACGGCAAGGTTCTCCGCATCGCCTGGGAGCAGGTCAAGTGGGTCTGCTACGTACGCGACCTGCCGGCCCCCAGGCGATTCCCGCCTCGGCCAATCCTGAGCGCCTTCTTCACAAGCGCTTCGCCATCCGCCCCCGCACTGCCGGCCTCTGGCTGCGCATGACCCTCACCGACGGCGAAGAACTGGAGGGATTGGCGGCCAACGACCGTTCCCTGGTCGACGGCGCCGGCCTGCTTGCTCACCCCGCCCGATACCCGCTCCAACACGCAGAGAATTTATGTCCCTCGCCAGGCGATTCAAACTCTGGAGGTAGTAAGCCTGATCGGAAAAACGGGCCGCAAGACACCTGCCTGCCGCCATACCCGGCACGGAGCAACCAGAATTATTCCCCTGCGAACAGGATGTGAATTAGAAAGCAGGCCCTCAGCCCTATTTCGATATCATAGGGATCATGAAGACGCCTCGCGCAATTGCTCTTCTGCTGGCCACTGTGGTTCTCTGTGCGCCCATTTTCGCAACCACCTGCGAGAGTCTCGTGCATCTGACCTTGACTCACGGCTCCGTCACATCGGCCACGCCGGTTGCGCCGGATGCATTCATCGTGGACGATTCCCATCCCATCCCCAATCTCCCCGCATTTTGCCGCGTTGCGGCCACTCTGACCCCCACTCCAGACTCCAATATTCATATCGAAGTCTGGATGCCCACTCTCGACTGGAACGGCAAGTACGAAGGGACCGGCACGGGCGGATATGCAGGCAGAATCAACTACAACTCCCTGGCTGGCGGATTGCGTCGCGGCTATGCCGTCGCAAACACGGATATGGGAACCTCGGTCCCTGCCAAAGCCAACGCCGATCTTCTCGTCGGGCATCCGGAGAGATGGATCGACTGGGGCTGGCGCTCCACTCACGAAATGACGATTGCCGCAAAGCAGATCGTCCAAGCCTTCTATGGCCGGGAACCCGAGCGCGCCTATTTTGACGGTTGTTCCACCGGTGGCGAGCAAGCCCTGATGGAGGCCCAGCGTTTTCCAGACGACTACGATGGCATCCTCGCCGGAGCGCCTGCCAATAACCGCACCCACCTTCATATGGCGATTCTTTGGAACCATGCCGCCGGAAGAAGAACGCCCACGGGCGATATCCCGAAAGCCAAGTTGCCAATGATCACTGAAGCCTTATTGAATGCCTGCACCGAGGCAAAAGTGCTAGCATCCGACGCATTCCTGACCAACCCAGAGAACTGCCAGTGGGACCCCGATGCCCTGTTGTGCAAGTCCGGCGACGCTCCCGATTGCCTCACCCCCGAACAAGTGGCAGCCGCGAGAAAAATCTTCAGCGGCCCGGTAAATCCCAGAACTCACCAGTCCATCTATCCCGGCGTGCCCAGGGGTAGTGAATTTGGATGGCCTGAACTAATGCCGCAAACGGGCAACCCGCCCTACACTTCCCTGCTCAAGTGGACCTTTGGAGCCGATTGGGATTGGCGGACCTTTGACTTCGACCACGATGTCGCCACCGTTGATAGCAAACTGGCTTCCACACTCAACGCCACCAGTCCTGATCTCAATGCCTTCAAGGCACGCGGGCACAAGCTCCTCATGTATCACGGTTGGTCCGACTGGCTTGTCCCGTCGCCAGAGTCGATCAACTATTACAAGAGCGTAGTGGCCACACAAGCGAGTGCAGCCTCGAGCCATCACCGCTCTCACGACCAGGAGACACAGACCTTCTTGAGGCTCTTCATGGTTCCCGGAATGTCCCATTGCGGCGGTGGCCCGGGTTTGACGGACGTCGAGCCGCTTTCCTCACTTGAGCTCTGGGTTGAGAAAAACATTGCGCCGGAGCAGTTGATCGCCTGGCGCGAGGAGAACGGAAAGATCCTCATGACGAGACCTGTTTGCCCTTTTCCACAGACTACCCGCTACAACGGAACCGGCGATACCAGCCAGGCAGCAAGTTTCTCCTGCGTCAATCACGGCAATAACGAGAAAAAATAATACCCGTACCAATAACGAGAACGACGCCCGAGCTATTGATACTGCATAAGTTATGTCCGCACAGACGCGCCAGAGGTGCAGTGTTTGTTAACCCTGCGCTTCAGCGTGGAGCCACTTTTGCACCCGCACGGCACAAACGCGCCGGAGGCGCAGTGTTTGTTAGCCCCGCGCTTCAGCGTGGGGAACGTGGGGAAATAGATACCTCACAAGATCGCTACGGAGTCCCGTGGGGACGGCGCAAGGACGTAACTAATGCAGGAACCAATAACCGCCCGGCGAAATCTCATCCTAGCCCGCGGTGCAATCAGGGACGAAGCCTCATCCGGTACAATTCTTGCGATGAAGCTAGGCGAATTGGCAAGTAAGCTGGGCGCGGAACTCCGCGGCGACGCAGAGATGGAAGTAACAGGCGTAAAAGGCCTTGAGGAAGCCGGACCCACGGAAATCACCTTCGTGGCCAATCCCCGCTATGCCAGCCTGGCTCGCACCACAAAAGCCGCCGCCGTAATCGTTGACCCGGATTTTCAGCAGATTGATGCCGCCACCCTCCGCATTAAAAACCCCTATTTTGCCTTCTCCCGCGCCCTCGCCCTTTTCTATCAGCCTCCGATTTACTCGCCCGGCATTCACCCTACGGCGGTCATCGACCCCACGGCCGAGATCGGCGAAGCTGCGCACATTGGCGCTTACGTCGTAGTCGGCTCTCGGGTCAAGCTGGGCCCGCACGCCACTCTCTTGCCCCACGTCGTCCTCTATCCGGGAGTCCAGGCCGGCAGCCACTTCTTTGCCCACGCGCACGCAGTAGTCCGCGAAAACTGCATTCTCGGCGACCACGTAACCCTCGAGAACGGCGCCATCATCGGTGCCGACGGCTTCGGCTTTGCCAAGAACGAAGCCGGCCACTGGGAGAAGATTCCGCAGTCCGGGCCGGTGCTGATGGGCAGCCGCGTCGACGTTCAGGCCAACGCCTGCATTGACCGCGCCACGGTAGGCGCAACGGAGATCGGCGACGGGACGAAGGTCGATAATCTGGTTCAGGTGGGCCATGGTTCCAAAGTGGGCGAGAACTCGCTCATTTGCGCCCAAACCGGCCTTGCCGGCTCCTCCGTCATCGGCAACAACGTCATCCTCGCCGGCCAGGTCGGCATTGCCGGCCACTGCACCGTGGGCGACGGCGTAATCCTCACCGCGCAATCCGCCGTTTCGCACGATGTGCCGCCGGGAAAAACCATCTCCGGCTCGCCCGGCTTCGATAACCGCGTCTGGCTGCGCGCAGTCACCATCTTCCAGCGCCTGCCGGAGCTGCTCAAGCGTCTCGATCGACTGGAGAAGAAGGTTGCGTTCCAGGCCGCGCCGGAAAGCGCACAGAGCGCAGAGGAAGGCCGGGAATGATGGCTCCGAAGCAGGTTTCAGCTGAGTGCAATTCTGGCCGCAATCCTGCTGCCGGTGCTACTGGCAGTGGCCGCCGGCTGCCACTCCTATCACGTGGAAACCACCGTCGAAAACCGCACCGGAGCGCCGATTCAACTGCTCGAAGTCGACTATCCCAGCGCCAGCTTTGGAGCCAACAGCCTTGGCCGCGGGCGCCAGCTTCCACTACCGCATCCAGTTGCGCGGCAGCGGCCCGCTCAAGGTGCAATACACGGCCGGCGACGGCCATCCTGAGCAGATCGACGGCCCTACACTCGCCGAGCCCCAACAGGGCCAACTCCAGATTGTGCTGCTCCCCCATGGCAAGGCCGAGTTTCATCCCCAGCTGACTCCGCAGCCCTGATCCGCACGCCTTAACCCTTTCCAATAGTCCTTGGTATCGAGCACAAAACCGCTCCATAAGCTATTCCCCCTCGAAATCCTACCGATAGATCAGAGAGGAGGCGCGCTGTGAGCGGGATGTCTGCAATGATGAACGCCCATCCGCAAACTCCGTGGCTGCGCAGGCACGGGTTCGCCATGCGCCTCGCCGGATGTTCTCTCCTCATCGCCGCGGCAACGGTATACATCCGCTACCTGCCTTGGGGTAACCACCTCATCTGGCTTGCGAATGGAGTGCTGCTCGCCTACCTGCTCACGACACCTCGCAGGCGTTGGCCTGCCCTTCTAGGTGCCTCCTTTGTCGTCCAGACATTCGCCGCACTTCTAGTCGAGTCTCAATGGCAGCTCAATCTCATGCGGACAGCCCTGAACCTGGCCGAAGTCTTCATCAGTGCGCATCTGCTGCGGCGCGGGTCAACCCAGTGGCCGCGTTTTACCGATCGCACTTTTCTCTTGCGCTTTATAGCATTTGGCGTCCTCGCCGGTCCGCTGGCAATCGGTGCCCTCTATGGACCCATTGCGTACCTTTGGCTGCACGATCCCCTGCTGCACTCGATGCTTCAATGGACCGTTGCCGACGCCCTGGGGGCCGCCGTGGCCACACCTGCTTGCGTGGCTATCCTTCGCATCCGTTTCAGAGCGAAACTCGACTCAAAAAAGCATTCGGTTTACTTCTTCCTCCTTGTCGCCGTTACCCTGGTCGCCTTCTCTCAAACGAAAATACCGTTTCTGTTCTTCATCTATCCTCTTCTCCTCCTTGTTCTGCTTCGCCTTGGCCTGGCTTGGGCAGCCATGGCCACTCTCTTCGTCGCCGCAGTGGGGAGTTGGTTCACCATTCGCAATGAAGGCCCGTTCGCCCTATCCACTTCTCTTTCGCCGCTTGAGCCGACCTTCCTGCTCCAGGTGTTCATCGCCGCCGGAATGTTCATGGTCTACACCGTCTCCGTAGTCCTTGAGAGCCAGCACGTGATTGAGCGTCGCTTGCAGAAGATCGTCGCTCGACACTCCCTGGTCACTGAAAACTCACGCGACGTGATCATTCTGGCCGATTTCAATGGTAACCGCAGATTCGTTTCTGCCGCCGCCCAGCAAATGGTTGGATGGACCTCGCAGGAGGTAATGAATCAGAAAAGTTCTGAACTGGTCCATCCGGACGACCTTCTGAAAGCGGCATCCGTTGTGCGCGAACTCTACTCCGGGGCCGAAGACGCCACGATCGTCTGCCGCGTCATGAAGCGGAACGGGGAGTATCTCTGGGTGGAAGCCAGCCTGCGGGTGGTGCGCAATCCGGTTACCGGCGCGCCTACCGGTATTCTCAACATGGTCCGCGACATTTCCGAGCGCAAGCAGGCCGAACAAAAACTCCAGGAAGCATACAAGGCCGTCGAAACTCTCGCAATTACCGACGCACTCACCGGTCTGGCCAATCGGCGGCAATTCGATCAGTGCCTCACCAACGAGTGGCGCCGCGGCCTGCGTGACCGCAATCCGCTCGCCATGCTGCTGATCGACGTCGACTTGTTCAAGTCTTATAACGATACCTATGGGCACGTGCGCGGCGACAGTTGCCTCAAGCAGATTGCCGAAGCCGCACTCGATGTGGTGGCGCGCCCCGGTGACCTGGTGGCCCGCTTCGGGGGCGAGGAGTTTGCCGTGATCCTCCCCAATACAGGCAGCGAGGGCGCCTTGCAGGTGGCCAACGAGATTTGCGATGGCCTGCGCCACCGCAGGCTGGCGCACAGTGCCAACCCCCTCGGATTCTTGACCATCTCGGTTGGGTGCGCCTCCGTGGTGCCCAGTTTGGGGCAGCACGCTATCAACCTGATTGAGCTAGCCGACGGGGCCCTCTACGCTGCCAAGCGCAACGGCCGCAACCAGGATTGCAGTCGCAGCGCGCTGGCCGCAACCGGAGCCGCATCCCCCGCCGCCACGCTTACTGAAGTGTCCATCGCCAAAACAGCCTGAGCTTCCCCGGAATCCCCACAGACGCGTCGGAGGCGCAGAGTTATTTAGCCCCGCGCTTTAGCGCGGGGAAAATGAATTTCATAAATTCGTTTCGGAGTCCCGGAGGGACGGCGCAAGGATTTTATGCAGGAATCAATAACACCACTGGTGGGTACCACCAAGTCCAGCTTACATGCTTTAATCAATGCTGAAATGAATTAGGAGATCCCCTGTGAACAGGCGAAGGTTCGTTGAATCGCTGAGCGCATTATTCCTGGCCGCGCACTCCGGCCTTTTGAGCAGGGCCAGCGCCCTGAATAACGAAGACTCTGCAGCATCCCGCGCGGCCAAGGGCGCAACTCCACGCCTGCTCCCGATCCCTGCCTCTGTCACCGGCGTCCGCACCCCGGTTCTCTCGCTTGCCGGCGAGTGGAAGTTTGCCGCGATACCGCAGCCCGAGTTCTGGAAGCAGGACCTCGATACCTCCGCATGGTCCTCCGTCGAAATGCCCAACGAGTTTGCCACGCTAGGCTTTTCCATCGCTCCCGACGTGGAATATCCATGCAGAAGAAAGATTCATATTCCCGCCGATTTCCGCAACCAGCGAATTTTTCTCCGCTTTGACGGCGTTTACGGCTATGCAAGAGTGTGGGTCAACGGCGTCTATCTCCGCGATCACAACGGCGGCTTCACTTCCTGGGATTGCGAGATCACCGATCACGTAAAGCCCGGCGAAGAAGCTGACCTGGTCCTCGGCATCACCGACCGCAGCGACGATATATCTCGAGGCCAGCTACTACGCCAAGCATTCCATCGCCGGAATTCTTCGCGGCGTGCGTCTCTTTGCCGCTCCACCCGTTTGTCTCTGCTCTCTGGATGCATCGGCCGCATTCGACGTCGAAAGCAAATCCGGCATCCTCAATCTGGCGGCTGAGTTATCGGCTCCAAACCCTCGCCCCGCACCGCTCCAACTCGCGCTCACCGACGATTCCGGCGCCGTCGTTCCTCTCCAAGTGAGCACAATTCCATTTGCCCCCGGAGATTCGAAGGCTGCACAAAAAATCGTCGTGCAGTCCCGCAAACCATGGGACGCGGAGCACCCCAATCTCTATACGCTTCAGATCTCTCTCATCATTGATGGCCAGACCGTCAGAATCTTTCGAACGCAAAATCGGCTTCCGCACCATCCGCCGCGACGGCAACCGGCTTCTCGTAAATGGCCGTCCGGTCAAGCTTCGCGGCGTCTGCCGCCACAGCATTCACCCCATCCACGGCCGCGCCGTACCCGCCGAGTTCGATGAAATGGACGCCGCCCTCTTCCGCGCCGCCAACATCAACTTTATCCGCACCTCCCACTACCCGCCCTCCGAGCAGTTTCTCGAAGCATGCGACCGGCACGGCATCTACTTGGAAGAGGAATCAGCCGTTTGCTGGTCGAATGAAGAGAACGGCCCGTCCTCCAATCCTGAATTTACCTCCCGCTTCCTCAGCCAGTTTCAGGAGATGATCGAGCGCGATCGCGATCACCCCTCAGTTCTTTTTTGGTCGCTGGGCAACGAGAGCCAATGGGGAACAAACTTCGCCGCCGAGCGCCGCTTCGCCACCGAGCACGATCCCAGCCGTCCCGTCATCTTCAGCTATCCCGATAACGTGCCCATGGAAACCTCGGCCTACGATATCTACAGCCGCCACTACGCCGATGTGAACGCCGATCTGAGCAGCAGCACCTATCCCCTGTTGAACGACGAATTCGCGCATATCTCCTGCTATAACCTTGAAACGCTGCGCCGCGATCCCGGCGTTCGCAACTTCTGGGGAAGAGGCATCCGGCGTTTCGGCGATAAGTTTCTCTCGTCGGAAGGCTGCCTGGGCGGATCGATCTGGGCCGGCATCGACGAAGTCTTCCTCTTGCCCGATCGAGCGGAGGGTTACGGCCCCTGGGGCATCATCGACGGCTGGCGCCGCCCAAAGCCGGAGTACTGGCTCACCGCCAAGGCCTACTCGCCCATTCGCATTGAAGACCGTCCCCTGCCCGCTCCCTCGCGCGGCAGCCATCCTCTCCATCCCCATCACCAATGCATTCGATCACACAAACCTGAATGAGATTGAGATTCGCTGGGCTGCCGGCTCCGATTCTGGCCGTCTTTCGCAAGTCGATCTCGCCCCGCATCGTTCCGGCTATCTTGAAATTCCGCCTCGCGCCGTGGAGACCGAACGACGAACTGCAACTCGATTTTTCTGCAAACGGTAAATCGATCGATCAATTCCGTCTGAGAATCGATCCCACTCCCCCATCGCTCGCCCTGCCGAAGCCAGCCCCGGCAGTTTTAAGCCGCACCGGCAACGATCTGCTCATCACCGGACCAAACTTATCCGTCACCATAAGCCAAACCACCGGTCTCATCCGCGAAGCCCAATTGAACGGGCAAGTCATTCTCACCGGCGGACCCTATCTCGACCTGGGTACGGGCCCGTTAACTTCCCCCTGGCTGCTGCGTCATTTTGAGGCCGTCCCCATCGGCGATACGGTTACGATCTTCACCTCCGGCGAATGCAAGAAGAACGAAGGCATTGACGGCATCCCGGTAGATTTCGAAATCGAGATCGATGGCAGCGGCCTGCTCACCACGCGCTACCGCATCCACGCCAACCCTTCAGAAACGAGCACCTCCGGAGTCGCCTATATTATGCCTGCTGCTGTAGATAAGCTCTCCTGGCATCGCGATTCCCTCTGGTCCGTCTATCCCGAAGATCACATCGGCCGTCCCAAAGGAGTTGCCCTCAAGAAAGCCGCCCATGCGGCGCTCGCTTACCGGGCCCGGCCGGAGTGGTCCTGGTCAGAAGATACTGAGGATGCTTTTCTTTGGGGAAAAAGCGACGCAACTTCGCATGCCACAAATGATTTTCGATCACTAAAAGAAAATATTTGGTACGCAGCCTGCTCCCTGGCCGGGAGCCGGGTTCGCGCCCGCGCTGAAGCCAACGCGGACGTAGCCGTACGCGCATCAGTGCTTCCCGATGGTCGGGTTTCATTCAGTCTTTATAACGAGTGGTCTTATCCCGGCCTGGGATGGGGCAACTACACTGGCCAGACCGCTGCGCCTGCCCAAAACAGCCGCGAAGTCAAGCTGCGGTTGACCGATCTCCCTGAGGAGCAGTCTTAAGCCCTAAGACAGAATCTCCAGACGGCCTATGCCGCCCGGAGATTCCTTGCAGTCCGCTTCTTTAGCGCACCAGCCCCTGGAAAAGCGGCGAGTGCAGCAAATCGTTAAACGTCTTATCGGATGGTGGCAAAGTGGATGCTCATGTTTCCGGCATTCGAGGCGATTTGCGTGCCGTTCAGCGCCTGCTTCTCCGCGTCCCCACTGCTCATTTTGCGCAGTGTCAACGCCGCCGACAGCAGTGAGGTGATGGTGGCTGCGGTAAACGTGTCGCCGGTGGAGATGGTCAGATCGAACTTCACGCCGTGCGTAAAGTTCATCGAGTACCACGAGGCTTGCAGGCGCTTCTGCACTGTATCGAAATCGGTGACTGAACCAGCCTCGCCCAGCACCTGCTTCATCATGTTCTGGGTGCCCTTCTGGTCCAGAATGCTCCATAGCGGCTCACTATCCACGGTCTTCATCGCGTCCATCATGGAGTCGTTGGTCAGCAGGCTGGGAGACAGACCGTCGCGGGCATCTAAAGCCTTTGTGACCGCGTCCCGGTCGCCAAAAACCATCGTGGACGGATCAACAAAGCACAGCACCATCCCCGTCTTGGGCAGCGGATAGACCTTGTTGGTCCGCACCATCCGCGGGCTTGATCCCCTGCTTCTTGAAGTTGGCCAGAATCTCCTGCAAGGCGAACTGGCCCTGCGCGATACCCAGCGTCACCATTCGATCGTCCGCCGCCCCCGGCTTACGCGATTTTGTGCCCGTAATCGGGGCGCGGAACATGGCAAACGCCAGTTGGTCCACATCGTGGTTGTCGTTCAGTCCCGACTTGGTCAAAGCCTCGTCGAACTGCTTCAGTTCCGGTGGCATCACCCGCTCGCGCAGATTCATCGCCGTAGCCGAGTTCTCCATCTCGCGATAGTCGATCACGACCAACTGCTGCACTTCATGCGGAACAGCCCCGCGGGCATCGCTTGACAACTGCGCCCCCGGTGCCAATGTAGCTGCCGCCAGCAGCGTGGTTGCAATCGAAACTTTCTGAAAAGCCTTTAACACTTTCATCCTCCGGGATTCCTGCGTATTTTCACATCCAGCATGTGGGAATCAGCCCAGAATCGTCCTTTCGTCCCCACACGCGAATCCTATAAACGCTCTCAATCCATTGTTGTTATTGTACCTGCCGGGCATCCTTTCGAACGCCGGCCATGCTCTTGCAGTCCCGCTATACTTCTCCCGGCCATGCAAGCGGGGCCCCGAGTCGACGCTCCAATACCTTGGTCTGAGGATCGAACTCTATTAATTGACGCATCCACTCGCTCTCCCGCTCGCAGGCCGCCTCAGGAATCAACCCGATCACCTCACCCTCCACCAGCTCAGCCTTGTGCTTGCAGCGCCAGGCTTGATACCGCCCGATAGACCTGGGAGAGCGGGGTCGCCGTAAAATCCGTGATGTTCATCGAGAGCTGTGCCCGCCCATGGGCCAGAACCCCCATCGCCTTCACGCCCTTCAGGCCCCCTGAGGCCGCCCGAATCTCCCGGGCAATCGCCCTTACGACTGAAACGTCGGCGGTATCGAAGTAAATGTTATAGGTCACCAGGAACTTGCGCGCTCCCACGGCGCACGCTCCAGCCGTCGGATGCAATCCGGGGCCTCCCAGGTCAGGCCGGCGAGCCGCTTCCTTGCTTACCGCATCCCTCAGCCCCTCAAACTGCCCCCGCCGCACGTCTTCGAGATTAGCCCGGTCCGGCCTCGCCGCCGCCGCCTCATAGAAATAAACCGGAACGCCATAGCGCCGCCAGATCTCCAATCCCGCCTGCCGGGCCAGCAGCGCGCATTGCTCCAGCTTGATGCCGGAGATGGGCACAAAAGGAATCACGTCTGCCGCGCCAATGCGTGGATGAGCCCCCTGTTGCCGGGTCAGGTCGATCAGCTCTGCAGCCTTGCCGGCCCCGCGCACCGCCGCTTCCACCACCGCCGCCGGATCACCCGCAATCGTCACCACCGAGCGGTTATGGTCGGCGTCCATTGACCAGTCGAGCAGCCGCACTCCCTCCACGCGCATCGCGGCAACTATCGCCTCGACCCGCCTGGCATCCGTACCTTCTGAGAAGTTGGGAACGCACTCAACTACCGCTCCACTCATCTTTAATCCACCCCAACTTTGAAAGGGCACGGCTTTAGCCGTGCCGTACAAAGGCAAATTGAATATTGGGCTTTAGCCCCTGAGGGAATATATCTCAATGATCGGCATTTCCAAAGCGGCTAAACCGCTCCCTGTTTTATTGTCGTTCATCGGCACAGCTAAATCCGTACCCGTTCAAGGCAACCCGACTCACCGATTCAGCTTCATCTCCAAAACGTATAGCCCACCTGCACCTGGATGCTGGCGTTGACGCCGGGGTTTTTGTCACCCAGTGAAGCCGAGGAGATGTGTTCGCCGTTTACGCCTATATCGATCGACCGCCGGGACCGCGTGAAGACATGAATCCCTCCGCCTCCCTGCGGCGAAAAGTTCCACACGCAAGTCCCGCCCGGCTCTCCGTGCATCACCAGCTCATTCGGTGGAAACTTGTGCGTGGTATAGATAAGTCCGCCCGCACCCTGAAACCACGGCTGAATGCGCTCCCGCCAGGTCGGGAAATTCCAGCGAAAGATCACCGGCGTAATGCTAACGCCGCGATAGGTGCCACCGCCGAAGGGAGCTCGCATAATTGCCCTCCGATGTACGACGGTTACTTGTATGGCGCCGGTGTATAAGCCAGCCACAGCGGCATAATGTTCGCGCCAAACTCGAAGGCCCCGAGAAGTGCGTAACCGGAAAAAGCTGCTTTCCCAATTGCAGGCCCGCGGAAAGAAATTTGTAAGTCCGAGCGGCTTCCCAAGCCGTTTCCATAGTTGATAAACGGCCCGTACTCCCAGGTACGTTGCTGGTGAGCCGGGGCTACAGCAGCGGATGCGGCGTTATTGCCGCTCGCGCTTGCGGTCTCTAATGTTTCGGCTGCGGCCAACCACGCGCCCGACATCAGACTCCCAGCCATCAGAAAAAGCACGAAAAACCTTGCTGATCGTCTCAATCTTCTTCCCTTTCCTCAATCACAATGAAGAACCATTCCCATAAAAAGGCCGCCACAACCGGGCGGCCTGGTCTTCGCTCGGCTAAAGATCTTGTCAGCTCGCCGCCTGTTCCATCTGCTCGGCATCCATATCGAAGTTCGAGTAAACATTTTGCGTGTCGTCGCATTCTTCCAGAACTTCCAGCAAGCGAATCATCTGGTTCGCCGCTGTGCCTTCCAGCTTGGTATAAGTCGACGCAACCATGGTCACTTCACTCATCACCGTCTGAATCCCCGCCGCCTTCAACGCCGCAAGAACACCGTCATATGCGGGCGGATCGGTAATGATCTCCCAGGTATCGCCTTCATCGTTCAGATCATCTCCGCCGTGCTCGAGCACGATGTCCATCAACTGATCTTCTGTCGCCGCGGACTTCTCCACCGCGATCACGCCCTTCTTGTGGAACATGAACCGCACTGAGCCGGACTCGCCCAGATTTCCGCCGTTCTTTGCGAAAGCATGCCGAATCTCGCTCACCGCCCGATTGCGGTTGTCCGTCATCACATCCACGATGATCGCAACGCCGCCGGGCCCGTAGCCCTCGAAGCTGATCTCTTCATAATTCACGCCTTCCAGTTCGCCTGTTCCGCGCTGGATGGCCCGCTTGATGTTCTCCTGCGGCATATTCTCCGCCTTGGCCGCGGCAACTGCCGTGCGCAGGCGGGCGTTGGTGTCCGGGTTGCCGCCTCCCTTGGCCGCTACCGCGATTTCCTTCAGGAGACGAGTGAATATCTTGCCGCGCTTGGCGTCCAGCGCGCCCTTCTTGTGCTTGATTGTGGCCCACTTTGAATGGCCGGACATAAGAACCTCAACGTTCGATAGACAATAGAGGCGCACTCGCGCCTGACCATGTGAGTATATCACTGCTTACAGCGGGAAAAATGGCGCTTCCCGGACCCTTGATTCTCTGTATCCTGAGCCGTCAAGCTGTTACCCTAGAACCATGAAATTCGGGGTTTTGGTCTTTCCCGGCTCCAACTGCGACCACGACACTTACAACGTGATCGCTGAAGTGGCTCATCAGCCCGTCACCTTCCTCTGGCACGATTCCGAGGACCTTCAAGGCGTCGATGCCGTCCTGGTTCCCGGCGGCTTTGCCTACGGCGATTACCTTCGCACCGGCGCCATCGCCCGCTTCTCGCCGGTGATGCAGTCAGTCCAGCGCTTCGCAGCCGGAGGCGGCCTGGTCCTGGGCATCTGCAACGGCTTCCAGATTCTCACCGAATCCGGCCTGCTCCCCGGTGCGCTCATGCGCAACGCCGGCCTCAAATACATCTGCAAGCAGGTCCATCTCCGCACTGAAACCACCAACAGCCCTTTTACCGGCGGACTCACCAGGGGCGAAGTCCTCCAGTTGCCCATTGGCCATATGGAAGGCAACTACTACTGCACCCCCGAGGACCTGCATCAGCTTGAAGCCGAAGACCGCGTCGCCTTCCGCTACGTAACCCCCAGAGGAGAAATTACCGCGGAGGCAAACCCCAACGGCTCCTTGAGCAACATCGCGGGCATCCTGAACGCCAGGAGGAATGTTCTCGGCATGATGCCCCATCCCGATCGCTCCAGCGAAAAACTCCTCGGCTCGGCCGACGGCTGGAAGATCTTCGCCTCCATGGTTGAGGCACTGGCGACTCATTGAGATTTATGTTTCATCAGGTGGGGCACAGAAAGCCATGATCGACATTCATCACCATCTGATTTACGGCGTCGACGACGGCCCACCCGATCTGGAAACCTCCCTGGCCATGGCCCGCGAAGCCGCCGCCGAGGGAATCACGGATATAGTCTGCACTCCCCACGCCAGCTACGCTTTTCCCTATCAACCTGAGATTGTCCACGAGCGCCTCGCCGAGCTGCGCGAACTCCTCAAAGACGTTGTACGCCTGGGCCTGGGCTGCGACTTCCACCTCCACGCCGACAACATCCTCGATGCCCTGGCCAACCCCTTGCGTTACTCCATTGAAGGCAAAGGCTATCTGCTCATAGAGTTTCCTGAAGTCATAATCCCTCCCCAGTTGCCCGACGCCATGTTCCGGTTGCAATTGGCCGGATATACCCTCATCGTCACCCACCCGGAGCGCAACACGGTCCTCTACCAGCGCCCCAATATGCTGGCCGACTGGATTAAAAAGGGGTGCCTCGTCCAGGTCACCGCCAGCTCCCTATATGGCCGTTTCGGCAAGCTGGCCGAGGCCTTCTCCAACGAGCTTCTTGACCGCAACTGGATCCACTTCATCGCCACCGACGCCCACAACCCCCAGTGGCGTCCGCCGAAGATGAAGATGGCATATGACTATGTGGTCCAGCGAGCCGGTGAAGAGACCGCCCGGCGCCTCTTCGTCTCCAATCCCCGCGTTGCCCTCGAAGGCGCGCGCTGGCCCCCACAACCCGAGCCTCTTGGCCTGTGGGAAGGCGTATCGCTGAAGTTCGACCCCAGCCGCAACCCTCCCAATCCCGCCAAAACCGCCCCCACCGCACCCGACGAAGCCGAGATCCCAAAGACAGTCACAAAAGGCTTTTGGAGCCGCCTGTTTTCTCGATAAATTTCTAAGCAAACACTGCACCAACGCGCCGGAGGCGCAGTGTCTGTTAGCCCCGCGCTTCAGCGTGGGGAAAATGGATTCCACATTTTAGTTACGGAGTCCCGTAGGGATGGTGCAACATTCTTTTATGCAGGAACCAATGGTCCCTGAAGGAAGCACTTCAGCATCTAACAAATCCCCAACCCACCATCTACAATCAAAATCTGTCCCGTAACAAACCGCGGCCCCGTAGCAAAGAACAGCACCGCCTGGGCCACATCCTCCGCCGTTCCGTTCCGCCGCATCGGCGTCTTCGCCGCAAATCGCGCCGCCTCTTCGCCAGGCCGCTCGCCCAACTCCACCCATCCCGGCGCCACGCAGTTCACGCTTACCTCCGGCGCAAATGCCTTGGCCATAGCCTGCGTCAGCATGTGCAGCGCGGCCTTTGAAGCGCAATAGTGCGCATGCCCCGCCCAGGCATGAATCCCGCCCAGCGAGCCGATGTTCACAATCCTTCCCTCCGCGGTCCGAAGAAAGGGAAGAGCCTCCCGCGCCACCAGAAAGGGCCCCCGCGCATTAGTCTCGAAGACCGCATCCCACTGCTCCAGGGTCAGACTTTCCAGCGGAGCAGTTTCAAAGACGGCGGCGTTATTCACCAGCAAATCCAGCCGTCCAAATTCTTCGGCAGCAGCCGCAACCACCTCCCGCACTGAGGCCTCAGAGCGCACATCGCACTCCACCGCCAAACCCCGGCAGCCGAGAGCTTCAATCTCCGCAGCCGTCCGCGCTGCCTCGTCTTGAGATTTCAGATAAGTAACAGCCACATCCGCCCCAGCCTCGGCCAGCGCCAGCGCGATCTCCCTACCGATGCGCCGTGCGCCCCCGGTAACCAGTGCCGATTTGCCGCTGAGTTTTAGGTTGCTCATTGTCCTGCTTATTCAAAGGGGCGCGGCTAGTCCCAGGAATGAATGCCAGCCCTACTTCGACTGAGGCTGACTACCCGGCTGTTCGTTTGGTTGCGCGGGACCTCCGGCCGTCTTACCCGGCGTCGGCGCTCCATCCTTGGGCTGCCCCGCCGTCTTTCCGCCCATCACCTCATCTGCCGCGTGAGGCTTATAAATCGAGTACTGCTCGCCCGGCCGTTTCATCCTGATCTCAATCGCCATGTTCGGCTTATCGACCGTGTAATCCTCCCCGTAGGTCTGAAAGCCGCGCACAATGACCTGCAACCGCACCGTCGAGCCGACGGGAATCACGTCGATCAGGGTCTTGCCGTCATCGTTCGTCTTCAGCTCCATATTGCCCTTGTCTTTCTCACCTTCCATGGGATGAAAGACCACCGCGGCGTTTTCAATGGGCTTGCCATTCACATCGCGCAATACGGTCACCTCGATACGCGCTGTAGGCGGGGGCGATTTGTACTTGCGGCCGCGATTGGCTTTCTCCTGGGCGCCGGCAGCAAGCGAGAGAACCATCAGGCCGGATACGGCAACAAAGACGAAATGAGACAGTGAACGTCGAAGCATGGAATTCATTCTAACCCGTAGACCTCAGCGTCAGCGAGCGGGAGCACGCCGTTCTTCCATTCCAGCCTCCAGCGTAAAATCTTCATCGAATCAACAAAAATAGACTCAGGTTTGCAGATCATTATCCCCACTTCGCGCACAATACTCTCAGGGAAACCTTGCATCAATGAAACCGCTCAATTCCGAACGCCTTCGATCATTCACCCGCTCCGTTCTGTCAGGGATGTGCCCGGTCCGTACCCCACCGTACCCCCTCCCCCACCCCCCAAGGGTCGATTCCCCTCCTGTTCGCCTTAATTGTAACGTAAGTGATTGAATATAAAATGCCAGCTCTTGAAACATAGCTGTAGAAAATGCGACAAAAGCGCCTAATTGCAGCCTTTTTCTGTCAAGATTCTGCCGTTTTCGTAGGCCTGCGGAGCTGAAAATGACATTGGGACGCTACCTTTAACGCAAAATATTCTCAATGTGAGCGAAACTCACTCATGTTTTGCACCCTACCCCTTGACAACGCCTCTCGTCTTCCTTATCGTTAGCAATTGGAGGGCGAGAGTGCTAGCACACTCTGAATGGAACTGCTTAAACCAGCTCCTTTCCCAAACCAGGGATCGCAATCCGTAATTTCGACAACGTATTTTAGTTGAAAACCACTCAAAACCCGCGGCCGGGGCTCAACCCTCGCCGCGCGTGAAGGAGAAGCGAAGCAATGGCACTCGAACAAGTTAAGGCGGAAGCCGCGAAGGTGAAAGCCGCGACCACATTCACCCCGCTCCATGACCGCATCCTCGTCCGCCGTATGGAAGAGGGCGAAACCATCCGTGGGGGCATCATCATCCCCGACAGCGCCAAGGAAAAGCCCCAGGAAGGCGAAGTGATTGCCGTTGGCAAGGGCAAGTCAAACGACGAAGGCAAGGTCTTCCCTCTGGACGTGAAAGCTGGCGACAAGATCCTCTTCGGCAAGTACTCCGGCACCGAGATCAAGATCGACGGCGAAGAGTTCCTGATCATGCGCGAGGAAGAAGTCCTCGGAATCGTGAAAAAGTAGTCAGTTATCAGCTATCAGTTGTCAGCAAAAGCCTGTTGCTTGAATGTACGCGGCCGCTGCCAACTGAATACCGATTACTGACAACTGACCACTGAAAACTGACAACTGTTTTAAGGAGATTATCAACAATGGCAAAGCAAATTCTGCACGGTGAAGAATCCCGTCAGGCGATCCTGCGCGGCGTCAACACGCTCGCGGACGCCGTCAAAGCGACGCTCGGCCCCAAGGGCCGCAACGTCGTAATCGAGAAGAAGTTCGGTTCACCCACCATCACCAAAGACGGCGTGACGGTGGCCAAAGAGATCGACCTGAAAGACCCCATGGAGAACGTGGGCGCGCAACTGGTCCGTGAAGTTGCCTCCAAGACCTCCGACGTTGCCGGCGACGGCACCACCACAGCAACAGTATTAGCCCAGGCCATCTTCCGCGAAGGCGTCAAGACGGTTGCGGCAGGCGCCAATCCCATGGCCCTCCGCCGCGGCATCGAGAAGGCCGTCACGGTCATCATCGGCAGCCGCGACAAGGACGGAAAGTGGATCGATACCGGCGCTCTCGGCAAGCTCTCCAAGCCCGTGAACGAAGGCTCCGTGGCCCAGGTGGGCGCAATCTCCGCCAACGGCGACCAGGAGATCGGCGACATCATCGCCGAAGCGGTCAAGGTTGTCGGCAAGGACGGCGTCATCACCATCGAAGAGTCGAAGACCATGCACACCGGTCTCGAAACAGTCGACGGCATGCAGTTTGACCGCGGCTATCTCAGCCCCTACTTCGTCACCGACGCCGAGCGCCTTGAAGTGGTTCTCGAAGAGCCCTACGTCCTGATCTACGAGAAGAAGATCAGCGCCATGAAGGATCTGCTTCCTCTGCTCGAGCAGGTTGCCCGCGGCGGCAAGCCCCTTCTGATCATTGCGGAAGACGTGGAAGGCGAAGCACTGGCCACTCTGGTCGTCAACAAGCTGCGCGGCACGCTCAACGTGGCAGCCGTCAAGGCTCCCGGCTTTGGCGATCGCCGCAAGGCCATCCTGGGCGACATTGCCATCCTCACCGGCGGCAAGGCCATCACCGAAGACCTCGGCATCAAGCTCGAAGGCGTCAAGCTCGAGGATCTGGGCAAGGCCAAGCGCATCACCATCGACAAGGACAACACCACCATCGTTGACGGCGGCGGCAAGTCCAGCGATATCGAAGGCCGCGTCAAGGAGATCCGTTCGCAGATCGAGAAGACCACCTCCGACTACGACAAGGAAAAGCTCCAGGAGCGGCTCGCCAAGCTGGTCGGCGGCGTCGCCATCATCAAGGTGGGCGCGGCAACCGAGACCGAGCTGAAGGAGAAGAAGGCTCGCGTTGAGGATGCTCTGCACGCCACTCGCGCCGCGGTCGAGGAAGGCATCGTCCCCGGAGGCGGCGTGGCGCTGGTTCGCACCATTCCCGCGGTCGACGCAGCTCATCAAGACCCTCGAAGGCGACGAGAAGATCGGCGCCAGCATCGTTCGCCGCTCGCTCGAAGAGCCTCTGCGCCAGATCGTCGCCAATGCCGGCGAAGAGGGTGCGGTGGTGGTAGCCAAGGTCCTC
>CAVZYE010000011.1:0-45535 GCA_963779385.1 uncultured Acidobacteriaceae bacterium
GGCTTTGTAACAAGGGCACGGCTTTAGCCGGGCCAATAAGGTCAACTGAATGAGTCGGGCTTTAGAACTTATCCGTAAATAGTGACGACTTTGATGCGTGCGACTGAATCTCTGATTTGCAAGCGATTGGTAGCGGCGATGATGAATTCAATATGGCTCAGATCAAGTCTTGGACGGTTTCAGATAATTTGTGGAGCAAGGTTGAGCCGCTGATCCCAGTACGCAAGCGGGAAGCAGGGCGAACGTATCAACGCAAGGCTGGAGCTGGACGCAAGCCGATGTCTTCTCGACAAGTTTTTTCGGCGATTGTTTACGTTCTGCGGACCGGCATTCAATGGAAAGCATTGCCCCGGGAGTTCGGTTCGGCTAGCGCAGTGCATCAGTACTTTCAGAACTGGCACAAGGCTGGCTTGTTCCAGAAGCTGTGGCAGGCTGGGCTGGCCGAGTATGACGGGATGCACGGCATAGCCTGGCAGTGGCAATCAGCCGATGGAGCCATGGGCAAAGCACCGCTAGCTACCGAATGTGTTGGTCGAAACCCGACCGACCGGGGGAAAAAAAGGACGCAAACGCAGTCTGTTGGTCGACGCCCGTGGACTCCCACTGTCGATCGCCGTCAGCGGCGCCAACCTCCACGACTCCAAGCTGCTGGATCGGACCCTGGCACAGGTCGTGGTCCAACGCCCTGAGGTTACAGGATGGAAAAACTACCAATATCTCTGTCTGGATGCCGGCTATGTCGGCTACCCAGTTAGCAAGATCGCCCGCAAGCACCAATACTATCCCCGCGTTAAATCACGCGCCGAAGAGCGGCTCATCAAGTACCGCTACCCGGACTCCAAACCGCGCCGATGGGTGGTGGAACGAACCCACTCCTGGCTCAACCGCTTCCGCAAGCTGCTGGTCAGCTTCGAAAAGACAGAGGCCAGCTACACGGCTCTGCTACAACTCGCCGCTGCTCTTATCTGCTGGAGACAAACTATTGTTATTTACGGATAAGTTCTTAGCCCCTGCCAATCCATCCTTTCCTTAATTCGCCTTTCGTTCGGACTTTTTCCGCAGCCTGTTTAGCCCCTGCGGGACATATTTCTCCCCGCCGCGTGCTGGGTTGAATCACCAAACACAGCCTAGCCGTTCGGCGAATTGCGCATCCCGTAACCTGCATCCGCCTCCGGCGGACTCGACGGTCCCGCCATCTCCGCCAGCAGATTCTCGATCCGTTCCACTTCCAGTCGGCGCAGTTTGGCGATGCTGGCCCATTGATCGATTCGTTCCGGGTCGGCAAAGTATTCCGGGGCGATTTCCATCCACCTCTGCTCGTTTTTGTGCGCGGCCCGGAGCGCGGACCGCAACGCGTCGTCGCGTATTACTATGTGTGTTGTCATCTGGCGCTTCCCTTGTTACGTGTTGAAGTGCCGGCATGAACTCGCTGCCGCATTCACTCGCCTCTTCAAACCTCTCACTCGAATCGAACACCGCACGATGATCGCCGCCTTGGCGTCATGCTTCCAGGTTCCCAGCCAGTGACAGCGGCGAAATAGATTCATCCAAACTCCGAACTTCCGCCAGCAAGTCCGCCGGATGTACCGGCTTCGAGAGAACCTCAAAGCCATGCCCATTCGCCCCGGCAATTTCAAGCAGATTGGCAGTCGCGGCCTGTCCTGAGTACAAAAGCACTTTGCACTCCGGGCAGTGCTCTCGCACTTGAATTGCCAATTCGATTCCGGAGAGCACCGGCATCATGACGTCGGAAATCAGCAGGCAGGGAGCTTCAATCCGGGCGGCTTCCAATGCATCCATAGAATTGGTGAATGATCTGGCATTGGAGCGGCCCTTAAGGCGCAAAATTTTTGCCAGCGCTAAAGCAATCGGATTCTCCTCATCGACAACAAAGACACGAGCCTGTTTGTGCGCTTCAAACACGATATTCTCCTATTTGAAAAGTCGTGGGATCGGCCGGTTCTCAGATAGAAACTGGAAGGCTCTCCCCACGATCGCCCTCAACACCGCTCAACTTGCAGCGCGATGGAGCGATCGAGCAATACTGATTTGCCTTCGTCCGTTGATTGTGGCTGTGCTTGATGGTGGCGGCTTCTTCCCCTGTGCGACGGCAAGCTCTTTCGGCGCCAAGACGCCGGCGGCTATCTTGTGGGAAGACGTCGCCATCCACGCTGCCGGTCTTGCGGCTTTGACGAGCGCTTCTTTTACGCCGAGGAGGAGTACTTCCGGATCGCTATAGACTGTTGCATCCGCGAAGGAATCCCGTTCATAGAGTTTCTCAGAAACGGAGACCACGGGAATACGTGAGCCGGATGCCCGAATCCAGGAGGTCAGGCGGTCTTTGTCCTTTGGAGGAATGGATTGGCAGAGCAGGACAAGGTCAAAGTCCAGGGTCTTAAAGCAATCCATCGCCGCATTCAGTGAGAACGCTCGGATCACGGTGTAGCCCGCGGATTGCAAGGCAAGGTTGCGATTGATGAGTAATTCCGGATCCAGGCCAACAGAGAGAACAAGTGTTAGTTCCATAACAAATCCTTCGTCTCCAGATTTTTTTGTTTTACCAACCTTTCTCTTTCACCGTGCAGTCAATCTTGTTTGGGCATGTCACACGCCATTGGTACTCTTAGATTCGATTTTGCTGAATGTGTCATCGTCGCCGGAATTGTGCATTTCAGTGCCTCCAGGCTCTTTGCGCAGAGCGACAGCTTTCAAAATCAAAAGTAACCGGTTCTTTCCGCATCGTCGGTCGTTTACCGAACAGACATCGGTCACGATCTGCAATTAGCGCTGTGCCATTCTTCCGGCTTTTTCAACCTAACCGACCAGATTTCCAACGTCAAGACACGAGAGTAACTCTCTTTAGTAACCTCTTCCTTCATTATTTGGTCGTTTATCGAACATACGACAGTCACTAAATGGCGTAACATTGCGCTACATCTATATGCGCACGCCAGTCCGCCCACTTACCCTCTAGGTCGACTCCTTTGCGACTACGGGTGCGAGTCTTTTGGCTCCACGCTGCAGAGGATCCCCGTGAGATCGGTTCCCGTTGCGCAAACATACAAAAATCGGGTATCGGCCTCGTTCCCGGTAGACGAAATTGAGCGCCTGGCTCCCCATCTCTCTCCTGTGACTCTCAGAATGAATCGAACCTTGCATGAAGCGGACCAGACCGTCCAAACCGTGTTTTTTCTGGAACAAGGCATTTGTTCCCATGTCGTCACCATGGAGACGGGAAACACCGTTGAAGTGGGCATCACCGGACGGGAAGGCTTTGTGGGACTGCCCGCTGTCCTGGGCACGGGGCGTACGCCGCACCGTAGCTTCATGCAAATTCCGGGGAACGGCTTTGGCGTCAATGGAAGGATCCTGCGTGAACTAATCGAGACCCCCTGCGAATTGCGTTCGCACTTGCAACGGTTCGTTCAGGGATTGCTTGTGCAGACCTCTCAGACGGCGGCGTGCAATCGAGTGCATGACCTCGGAGAGCGCCTCGCGCGCTGGCTGATGATGTGTTCCGACAGAATCGAAAGCGATTCTATTCCTATAACGCACGAATTCCTGGCTATGATGCTGGGTACGCGCCGCTCCTCCGTCACCGTGGCGGCAGGCATATTGAACCAGTCCGGACTGATCACACATTCTCGCGGCCATGTTGTGATCCGGAATCGCGATGGACTCCGAAGCGCAGCTTGCGAGTGTTATCAGATTGTCCACGAAGAATACGGTCGTCTCGGATTTTTTTGACGTCTGATGCGCGATCGGCGGGCAACGCCTTCGGCACCCGGCCATCCCCGTAGCCACAACCTCAAAAAATGCACCTGTAGAATTAGGGACAGGTGCATCAATGACCCAAACCAGCTTCCCGGGTGCCCCGTCCTTCGCGCATTCTGCGAAGGGTGGGATTTGCTGTCTCATCCTCGCCTGCGGCAACACGCTACGCGGCGACGACGGTGTAGGCCCGTGGCTAGCCGATTGGGCCGAAAAACGATTTCGCGAAGAAAGCCAGGTCCGCGTAATAGCCCGCCAGCAATGGACCCCCGAACTGGCCGAAGAGATCGTTCGCGCCCACTCCGTTCTATTTATCGACTGCTCCATCGACTCAGCCCCCGGATCGATCAGCCTGACCCCCGTGGAACCCACCGCCGCATTGCAAGGACTAGCAACCCATCACCAGGGCGCAGCCGAGCTGCTAGCCCTCACCCGCGATCTCTACTCTTCCCAACCCACGACCGCAAAACTCCTCACCATCGGCGCCGGCTCAACTGAGTTAGGCTGAACAATTCAGCGAAGCAGTAACCGCCGCTCTCCCCGAAGCCTGCCGCCTGATCGAAGAAGCCGTTCTCCTGGCCCTGAAGAATCGCTGAAAACACCACGGAAACTTAAACCTTGTAGGCCGGAATCGCATACCGGGGCTTAATTTATAACTACACAAGGAATGTCAGCACAAACGCGCCATAGGCGCAGAGTTGGTTAGCCCCGCGCTTCAGCGTGGGGAAAAGGGATTCCATAACTTTATTACGGAGTCCCGTAGGGACGGCGCAAGGACATCATTCATGCAGAAACCAATAGCCCTTGAGGTTTAGCTTTCCAGCCCACCTCCTCACCGCAAATAATTATGTATCTCCAAAACATACGCATACTTGCCCGGCAACTCTTCCGGCAGCGCAACCTGCAGCTTTTCCCCCGCCGCCTTGGTCTTCAGCCCCTTCAGCCGTCCCCCGATTTCCAATCAGATAAACCTTGATGTTCGGCGTCCAGGCAAAATCCTCAAAAGTCATCGTCCGCGCCTTGGGAGTTCCCAGCACAATCGCATTGACGTGCCCCTGATAGGTAAAGCGCAGATCGTCGCCCTCCACCGTCTTCCCTTCCGCGCGATCCCACGGCTCCGTATCGTAAATCGCCGCGCCATTCTGCTTGAGCCACGCACCCAGCGCCTTCAGCCGCTCCATCTGCACCGGCGGAATCGTCCCATCCGCCTCCGGCCCCACGTCCAGCAGCAGGTTTCCGTTCTTGCTCACCACGTCCACCAGCAGCGCAATCAAGTCGCCCGGCGCAATCGTCTCCGCCTCGCCCTCGGCCCGGTTGTAGCCGAACGACCGCCCCAGCCCGCGGCACTCTTCCCACTTCTTCTTGCTGATCTTGTCCAGCTTGCTGTATTCGGGCGTAGTAAAGTCCGCAGTGCTTAATGCCGAACCGGTCGTCGATCACCCCATCCGGCACAGCGTTGTAGTAGTCGGCCTCCACCTCCATCGCCTTTCCCGTCTTCGGCCAGTCAATATCGTTCCACAAAATCGAAGGATGGTACTTCTCGATCAGCTCATGAATCTGCGCATTGGCATACTTGCCATACGCCTCGCTCTGCGGCTTCACTTTCCTGTAGTCCGCGTTCGTCCGGATCGGCCCCGGCACAAACGTCCAGTCGTACCCGCCGGAGTAGTAAAGCCCCATGTGCATCCCCTGCTTCCGTACCGCATCCGTCAGCTCGCCCACAATGTCGCGCTCGGCATGCTGCCGGTCCTTGGGCAGCGTGGGATTGGCAATCGCGCTCGGCCACAGCGTAAACCCCTCATGATGCTTGCTGGTCAGCACCACATACCGCGCGCCTGCCTGGCGGAAGATCGTCGCCCACTCCTCCGGCTTCCACTTCCTGCTCTCGCGATTGAAGATCGGCGCAAAGTTGTAGTAGTCGTAATCCGCCCCATAGTGCTCGCGATGATAAGCCTGCGTGGGCGACCCGTCGATGCGCATGGTGTTCAGATACCACTCCGCATAAGGGTCGTACTTGATGTAGTCGTTCGAGCTGAAGTCGTGGTCCGGATGCGTAATCGGCGCCCATCCCGGCACCGAATAAAGCCCCCAGTGAATGAAGATGCCCAGCTTTGCATGCGCATACCACGCAGGAACCTCATGCCGGTCGAGCGACTCAATCGTAGGCTCATACTTCACCGGCGCCTGCGCCGCGCAAACTCCGCACATCGCCAGTAGAGCACCCGCAACCAATCCGAAAATTCCGAACTTACGCACCATTTTCTTTCCCCTTGGAGCATTTCGCCTATAGGTAAGGGCTAGTCAAGCATGCCCACAATTACAGGCTACTGCTATAAAGCGATTCTCTGCTGGCCTGAAGATTACCAGTCCCGCAAGAATAGGTAGCGCCGGCCTCCTGGCCGGCTGTAGAGTGGACCTCCCGGTCCACGCTTACTCTACGCCTTCAGAAGTACTGTTCCAACGCTGTAATTGTATTATCCGGAACTGGTAGCCCGGGACTGGTAGTCCGGGGATTTATCCCCGGCAATTTTCGCCGCAAAATAAAATCGGGGCTTCAGCCCCTGAGGTTTTGCTTTTTTGAAAGCACACCTCCAGGCCAAAGCCCCGAACCAACTTACCACTCGCAACCTCTTAGAACGCCCCCACCGTCTGCCGCAAGCTATACGAGCTGAGCGTCTTGATGTAGTTGCCGCGATCGAACGGAGAGGTATCGGGCACCGATTTCCTGCTCAAACAGCCGCGCGTCTCCTTCAGCGAACTGTACTCGCGCTTCTCCAGCCAGTAACTGCATATCGGCCAGCACCCTCCCGATGTGCTCGATGCCGTGAATGTGCAGCGCCGAGGCCATCATCGCCACGGTAGCTCCGGCCATGATGCTCTTCAGCACGTCTTCAGCCGAATGCACCCCGCCCGTGATCCCCAGGTCGAGTTTCGTGTGGCCGTAGAGAATCGCCACGCTGTGCAGCCGCGGCAGCAACTCCGAGGGCTTTGAGAAGTGCAGCGTGGGCCGCACCTCCAGCGTCTCGATGTCGAAGTCCGGCTGATAGAGGCGGTTGAAGAGCACCACGCCGCGCGCGCCCACGTCCTCCAGCCGCGCCACCAGGTGCGGCAGGCTGGTAAACGACTGCGACAGCTTCACTGAAACCGGAATCTTCACCGCTGCGGTGACCGCGGCCACCAGGTCAAGCAGTTGCAGCTCCAGCTCCGCTGAGGTCTGGCTGCGGTCCGTCGCCAGCGCATAGGTGTTCAACTCGATTGCGTCCGCGCCGGCCTGTTCCACGTCCTTGGCATAGCGCACCCATCCGCCGGTGGTGGCCCCGTTCAGGCTGGCCAGAATCGGAATCTTCACCGCCTGCTTGGCCCGCCGCAGATGCTCAAGATACGCCTCGTGCGTCATGCGGTAGTCGCGCAGGTCGGGCAGGTAGCCGAGCGACTCGGCAAAAGACTCGGTGCCCCGCGAAAGGTCCTCGTCCAGCGCGCGCGATTCCAGCTCCAGTTGCTCCTCAAACAGCGAGATCAGCACCACCGCCGAGGCGCCCGCATCTTCCATGCGGCGAATGTTATCCAGCGACTCCGAAAGCGGCGTCGATGAAACCACGATCGGTCCGCCCAGCTTCAAGCCAAGATACTGCGTTGAAAAATCGATCATTTTTCACCTCCGGCAGCCACTGCCGCCAGTTTCTCTTCGGGCTTCTCCTCGGGAGCGATGTTCGGCGTCTCACCGCGGCCCGGCATCGTCGCCCGTGCCGAGTAAACGCGCCACTGCCGCTCCACGTCGTCCTGCGCTTCCTTCAGCAACTCCGCCGCCAGCTCCGGATTGCTGCGCGCCAGCATCGTGTAACGCGCCTCGCGATAGGTGTAGTCCTTCAGCCGGATCGACGGCGCCCGCGAATCCAGCTGGAAGGGATTCTTGCCTTCCTCGCGCAGCGCCGGGTTATAGCGCATCAGCGGCCAGTAGCCCGACTGCACCGCCAGCTTCTGCTGCTCCAGTCCATGCACCAGGTCGTACCCATGCGCAATGCAGCTTGAGTAGGCAATGATCAGCGACGGCCCTTCGTGCGCTTCGGCCTCCTGGAAGGCCTTCACCACGTGGCTGTCGTTGCCGCCCAGCGCCACCTGCGCCACATAAACCGACCCATAACTCACCGCTTCCATGGCCAGGTCTTTTCTGCTGTTCGGCTTGCCCGCCGCGGCAAACTTGGCCACCGCGCCGCGCGGCGTAGCCTTCGACATTTGCCCGCCGGTATTCGAGTAAACCTCGGTATCCAGCACCAGCACATTCACGTTTTTCCCCGACCCAAGCACGTGGTCCAGTCCGCCGAAGCCGATGTCAAACGCCCATCCGTCGCCGCCCAGAATCCAAACGCTCTTGCGCACCAGCGAGTCGGCAATGGCCAGCAGATTGCGCGCATCGGAACACTCGATCGCCAGCAGCTTCTTGCGCAGCGCCAGCACGCGCTCCCGCTGCTGGTTGATCTCCGTCTCCGTCTTCTGCGACGCCCCCAGCAAATCCGCAACCAGCTCCACGCCAATCTCGTGCGCCAGCCGCGTCACCAGCGTCTCCGCAAAAACCTTCTGCTGGTCGAGCGCGATTCTCATGCCAAAGCCGAACTCCGCGTTATCTTCAAACAGCGAGTTGGCCCACGTCGGTCCGCGTCCCTGCGGATTGCTCGTATAAGGCGTAGTCGGCAGGTTGCCGCCATAGATCGACGAGCAGCCCGTCGCGTTGGCGATATAAAGCCGGTCGCCGAACAGTTGCGTCAGCAGCTTGATGTAAGCCGTCTCGCCGCAACCCGCGCACGCGCCTGAGAACTCAAACAGCGGCTGCAGCAGTTGAATATCCTTCACCTGCGTATGCGAAAGCTTCGTCCGATCCACCTCGGGCAGTCCCAGGAAGAAATCCCAGTTCTCGCGCTCGCTCTCGCGCAGCGGAGCCTGCGGCGCCATATTGATCGCCTTGTGGCTGGCGTCGCTCTTGCTCTTCACCGGGCAAACGTCCACGCAAACCGCGCAGCCCGTGCAATCTTCCGGAGCCACCTGCAGCGTATAGCGATCCTGCTCCATGCCCTTCCACTTCGGCTTGGCCCACTGGAATGTCGCCGGCGCCTTATCGCCCAGCTCCGCGCCGTAAACCTTGGCGCGAATCACCGCATGCGGGCAAACCATCACGCACTTGCCGCACTGGATGCAAAGATCCTTGTCCCAAACCGGAATGAACTGCGCAATGTTCCGCTTCTCCCACTGCGCCGTTCCCGTCGGAAACGCCCCGCCCGCCGGAATCGCGCTCACCGGCAATTGGTCTCCGTGCCCGCCGGCAATCTGCCCCAGCACATTGCGCACAAACTCCGGCGCTTTGCCTGAGATCGAAGGAATCAGATCGAACGTCGAAGAAGCGGCAGCCTGGCAGCTCAACCTTTTCCAGATGCGCCAGCGCATGATCCACCGCGGCAAAGTTCTTCTGCCACCACAGCCTCGCCCCGCTTGCCATAGGTCTTCTGAATCGCCTTCTTGATCTGCGCAATCGCTTCTTCGCGCGGCAGCACGCCGCTGATGGCAAAGAAGCAGGTCTGCATGATGGTGTTGATGCGCGTTCCCATGCCCGCGTCCCGCGCCACCTTGTATCCGTCGATCACATAAAACTCAATCTTCTTCCGCAGCATCTCTTCCTGCGTGCTCTTGGGCAGATGGTCCCAAACCTCTGCCGCCGGATAAGGCGAGTTCAGCAGGAAGACCGCCCCCGGCATCGCCGCTTCCAGCACATCCATCTTCTCCAGGAAGCTGAAGTTGTGGCAGGCCACAAAACTTGCCCGCGTAATCAGGTAGCTTGACCGGATCGGATTCGGCCCGAACCGCAGATGCGAAGTCGTCATCGACCCCGACTTCTTCGAGTCGTAAACAAAATAGCCCTGCGCGTAGTTCGGCGTTTCGCTGCCGATGATCTTGATCGAATTCTTGTTCGCGCCCACGGTGCCGTCGGAACCCAGCCCATAAAACAGCGCCCGCACCGTCTTCGCGTCCTCGGTTGAAAACGTCGCATCGTAGCTGAGACTCGTGTGGCTGACATCGTCGTCAATGCCGATCGTGAAGTGGTTCTTCGGTTCAAATTTCGTCAGCTCGTCGAAGATGCCCTTCACCATCGCCGGCGTAAACTCCTTCGACGAAAGCCCGTAGCGTCCGCCAATCACACTCGGCTTCACGGCAAACGGCAGCATCTCGGCGTTCTCCGCCAGCACCGTCACAATGTCCTTGTAAAGCGGCTCACCGTTCGAGCCCGGCTCCTTGCAGCGATCCAGAACAGCAATCGACTTCACCGTCGCCGGCAGCGCGGCCAGGAAAGCGCTCGCGTCAAATGGCCGATACAGGCGAACCTTCAGCAGTCCAATCTTCTCGCCCTTTTTGTTCAGCGCGTCCACAGCCTCTTCGGCAGCCTCTGCACCCGAGCCCATCAGCACAATCACCCGCTCCGCATCTGCGGCGCCGTAATAATCGAACAGGTGATAAGCGCGGCCGGTCAGTTTGGCAAACCGATCCATCACTTGCTGCACAATCCCCGGAACCGCCTCGTGAAAGGGATTGCAAGCCTCGCGAGCCTGGAAGAATACGTCGGGATTCTGCGCCGTTCCGCGAATCACCGGACGATCGGGACTCAACGCGTTCATACGGAAATCGATCAGATATTTATCGTCCACCATTGCGCGAATCATCTCGTCGTCAATCGGTAGAATCTTGCCCACTTCGTGCGAAGTCCTGAAGCCGTCAAAGAAATGAATGAACGGAATCCTGGATTCGAGCGTCGCAACCTGCGCGACCAAAGCCAGGTCATGAACTTCCTGCACCGAATTCGAGCACAGCATCGCCCAGCCAGTCGCCCGGCATGCCATTACGTCCGAGTGGTCGCCAAAAATCGAAAGCGCATGGGTCGCCAGCGTGCGGGCGGTCACATGCATGGTCGCCGGGGTCAGCTCGCCGGCAATCTTGAACATATTGGGAATCATCAGCAGCAAGCCCTGCGAAGCCGTGAATGTAGTCGCGAAGGCCCCTGCCTGCAACGCTCCATGCAGTGCGCCAGCCGCACCGCCCTCACTCTGCAGCTCTTCCACAATGGGCAGCGCGCCCCAAATATTCTTCTTCCCCTCTGAGCGCCACTGATCGGCCCACTCGGCCATCGGCGACGAGGGGGTAATCGGGTAGATCGCAACCACTTCAGAGAGACGATAGGCTACCGAGGCAGCCGCCTCGTTCCCATCCAAAATCACCATTTTGCTGCCAGACTGCTGTTCACTCATTCCCATTGCCTCATAGAGCGGCCTGCGGAAAAAATGCCGCTGGAATGAGTCTCTTCGCTGGGGGTAAGAGTAGCTGTGATGCAAGGCACATGGCGGGTACGCAATCCCACATAGTGGACCGATTTTCCATTTGCACCCAAATCGCGCAATCTGTTCGTCTGGTCATCTTCCCGTAGGGAAGAAATGAAAATAGCCCCGGACGAAGTCCGGGGACCGCGCCCGAATCTCGCTTTTCCGCGTCCCGTAGGGTCGCGGTGAACCATTTCTCTCGGCTGGATAATGGTGAAGACGGAGAGCCCATAAATGCCGGGTACCCCATCCTTGACGCAGTCTTATCGCGGCAAGGGTGGTATGCCTCAAATCCAGGCCCGCCCATCTCAGGTCTTCCGGTCCAGAGGCTCAGCCCCCTTGATCAGCAACCACAACAGCAATGCCAACTCCCCAAAAAGCGCAGGCCGTGAGTAAAGAAACACCTTCCCCTGCCATTGCGGAAACAGCCGTAATGGATTTGGTTCCGTAACGCTCGCAGGGCCTCACTCAGGCTGTGGCTTTCTTGAAGTCTTCCTCTGTCAATCTTCCGCCAAGGTAATCCACGTTGTACTTGGCGTACAAGGCAACGATCTCTTCGTGGCTAGGAGGGGTGGGGCCTGGATTTCTGCGTCGTCGGGCAAGCTCTTCGAAAAACTCCTCCAATTTGCCACCTGGAGTAAGTCCGACGAAAAGGGTCCCGGATGAGGGTCCGTTGAGGTACCGGTGCGGAATCCTTTGGGGGGCCACCAGACTGCCTCCTTCGACCATGCGATGCAGCTTGCCTCCAACTTCGAATACAAAGTCACCCTTGACAACATAAAACCATTCGTCGCCATCGCGGTGACTATGCAGAGGCGGCCCCTCCCATGGGTTGTGATCGGCCAGCATAATGCAAAGACGACCTCCTAGGTCTGACGTTCTCACCTTGCACTGCAATTCGTCTGGAACCACAAGAGAACGGCCATCGGCATGCCGTGTCTGGCCGGGGCCGACAATGATTGGCTCAGTTCTAGCCATTTCAACTTCCTGTGCTGCGCCAGACAGCGGAAGCACACCCGCAGATGCGGCCATCAATTCGACAAATGATCTCCGGTTCATTGAGCACACTCACCAAACCATGGTACTGAACTATGGATCTCTTAGCCAGCTAAATTCCGGGCCGCCACGCGGTGTCGAACATCGCATTCACAAAGAAGAGCGTGGCCGGCATCACTCCACCAAAGATCACAACCTGCACCGCCAGATTCCTGTCCACTCCCACAAACACCCTGTAGAGCGCCAGGATCAGGAAGACCCAAAGCACCCCTCCGGCCAGTGCGCTCACAATGCCGAACCGGAAAAGCCACTCGTGAGCCAAAATGTTCCTCACGGTCGCTGCCGCGTCCCCATCCACAAACAATTTGTTAGGAATGTAGATCAGTCGCAGCGGCCCAATGAAGCAAAGCAGTAGGTACCACAGACCAGCAACTCTCCCTGGGTTAAGTTTCAACCTCATAGTCTCTCTCTCGTACTCAAATGGCCGGGAGTACGCCCGGCGTCATCAAAGAGTTCCGCTCACTCCGCGATCCCCTCAACCAGCGCCTCCCACTCCTCATCCAGCGTCTCCCGATAAAACCCGCGCCCAGCCCGCCCATACCAATAGTCCGCATTCCAGGCCGAGCCCTCTTTCCGATGCAGATAGGCGTGAACCGCCATTCCCTCCGGAGTCTCAAGCTCATCTACAAGTTTGTGCGCCAGCACCCAGTCCCCTTTCGCATCCCACCACAGCGCCGCCAGCGTAGCCGACAGTCCCTCCGGTGGCACTTCTCCCATCAAAGTCGCCCTAAACTCCGCAGCCTTCATTCCACCGTTCTATCAACCCCCTCCCTCTTCCCGCAATCGATAAAAATACCTCAACTAATGTGACCTAAATCACATTCCTCAGCCCTGACCACTGATAAAAACAACTCATCGTTCCGATAAATGAGTAATGAGGCCCACCCAGGGGGGCTTGAGGGAGGTCAGCAAGGTTAGCCAACCACCCCCGCCTCACGGAGGTCGAACCATGCGCGTGCTTCGAACGAAAAATCTCAAAAACACTGTTTGCGGCCAGGAGCCTGATAGTCGTATACTCAAATACGACCATTCCGGTCGTAATTTACGTATGGGACTCCGTTTCAGGCTTTTAAGCCGGCGGCAGAGCCAGGGAGCAAGGCAGTTGAGCGTCTTGAGCGAGTTAAAAGTCGGCGAAACCGGGGTCCTGGAGGCCCTCGACCTGCCAGACTCCGTCCAGAACCACCTCATGCATATGGGCTTTATCCCCGGTGCATTGGTCACAGCCCTGCGTCGCGCCCCTGCCGGCGATCCCACCGTCTATGGTGTTGACGGCATGGAGATCGCCCTCCGTCACGAAACTGCCGAATCCATCCGTGTACGCACTCCCGAGGAGGAAGCCGAAAACCCTCCCCAGTCCCCCGATCTTGAACTCCTCAAGCCAATCGAGGTCTCGCGATGAACGCCTGCTGTGAGACGCCGGCCTTCGTACCATCCCCAGCTCCACCCCACGTAGGAGCCCTCAAAACCGTAGTCCTCATTGGCCCGCCCAACTCCGGCAAATCCACGCTTTTCAATCGCCTCACCGGCCTCCGGCAAAAAGTCGCCAACTTCCCCGGCGTCACCGTTGAGCAGCGCATGGGCCTCATGGCCGGCGTCGGCCGCGAAGACCTCACCCTCATCGATCTCCCCGGCATCTACTCCCTCGACCCATACTCAGAGGATGCCCGCGTCTCCATCAACGTCCTGCGCGGCAAAATGCCCGGCACCCCCAAACCCGACGCGGTCCTCATCGTCCTCGACTCACAGCACCTCACCCGCCAGCTCATGCTCGCCGCCCCGGTTCTTTCTCTCGGCTTGCCCACCCTCGTTCTGCTCAACATGAGCGACCTCATGGAATCCCGCGGCGGCAAAGTAGACGCGCTCAAGCTCGCTCGCGAACTGGGCGCACCCGTGGCCCAGATCAGCGCCGTCAACGGTACAGGCCTCGACGCCGTCCCGCTCTTCCTCCATCAGCAAACCGAGCGCAAAGCTGCCAAGCCCCTCGAACTCCCTGTAGTCGGCAACGCAGCCAGCGCCCACACCTGGGCAGCCCAGATCAGCCACCGCACCGGTTATCGCGCGCCGCTCTCCGTTGAAGGCACGCGCAAAATCGACAACATTCTCCTCCACCGCATCTGGGGACCGCTGATTTTTCTTCTCATAGTCGTCGGTGTATTCGAAGTAGTCTTCTCAATCGGCCAGCCGCTCTCTGACGGTTTCGGCGACATCCTCGCCCGCATGGGCGGCCTTGTCCGTCCCTTGCTCCCCGCCGGATGGATTCAATCGCTCCTGCTAGACGGCGCATGGAAAGGCATCTCATCCGTCCTTGTCTTCCTACCGCAAATTCTTCTGCTCTTCCTCTTCATTGGCATTCTCGAAGACTCCGGCTACCTCGCCCGCGCCGCCCTCATTGCCGACCGCGTCATGCGCACCACCGGCCTCAACGGCAAAGCCTTCATCCCACTGCTCTCCGCCTACGCCTGCGCCGTCCCCGCCATCATGGCCACGCGCACCATTGAGAACCGTCGCGACCGCCTCGCCACCATCCTCGTCACGCCCTTCATGACCTGTTCGGCCCGCCTGCCTGTATATATGTTGTTAATCGCCGCCTTCATCCCCAATATCGTTTATCTCCACGGCATCCTCGGCCTGCGCACCCTGGTCATGCTCGGCCTCTACGTAGCAGGTTTCGTCGGCGCCATGACCACCGCATGGCTGCTCAAAAGCTCTATCCTAAAATCCAGCGAAACCCCCTTCATCCTCGAGCTCCCCCAATACCGCATGCCCACCATCTGGTCCCTGACCCTTCGCCTCGTCGACCGCGCCCGCATCTTCCTCCGCCAGGCCGGAACCATCATCCTCTGCGTAACCCTCGCCCTCTGGGTCCTCGCTCATCTCCCCGTAATCCAAACTCCCAGCGGCATGCTCACCGCTCCCGAACTAGCCGACAGCGTAATCGGCCGCCTCGGCCACTTCATTGAGCCCGCCATCGCCCCACTCGGATTCAACTGGAAAATCGGCATCGGCCTGCTCTCCAGCGTCCTCGCCCGCGAAGTCATGGTAAGCACCATGGGCACCCTCTACGGCGCCGACCCCGCCACCCAGTCCATGCACCTGCAAACCGCCCTCCATCACGACATGACCCTCGGCGGCGCATTGGCCCTGATGATCTTTTTCGCCTTCGCCATGCAGTGCACCTCCACCATGGCCGTAGTCCGCCGCGAAACCAACAGTTTGAAGTGGCCCGCCGTCCAATTCCTCTACATGCTCGCCCTCGCCTACGGCGCAGCCTTCGTAGTCAACCACGCAGTCATGGCTATCCTCGGCTGACGCGACTTCTTGTGCTGCAAAATCCGCCCACTAAGCGAGAATTTAAAATAGCGATCAAAAGTAAGAACGTCTTGCTGTGCAGACGAAGCTATCCCTAAAGGTCAAGCAGTTCTTCCGGGGCCACTTCGCCGCAAGCTCGGCATTTGCTGGGGCGATTCGCTCAGAATCCGCCTCCCGGATCCAGAGTTCGCGATTGTCCATGATTCTGCTGAAGTCCTTTTTGTCTTCAGGAAGGCCTACATGTGATGTTTCAACACGTTGTTCCATCGTCCAGGCTTAGTTTTGAAAGGGCACGGCTTTACAGGCTGCGGAAAAACTCGATCGAAGGGGCTTTGTAACAAGGGCACGGCTTCAGCCGGGCCGATAAGGTCAGCAGAATGAGTCGGGCTTTAGAACTTATCCGTAAATAGTGACGACTTTGATGCGTGCGACTGAATCTCTGATTTGCAAGCGATTGGTAGCGGCGATGATGAATTCAATATGGCTCAGATCAAGTCTTGGACGGTTTCAGATAATTTGTGGAGCAAGGTTGAGCCGCTGATCCCAGTACGCAAGCGGGAAGCAGGGCGAACGTATCAACGCAAGGCTGGAGCTGGACGCAAGCCGATGTCTTCTCGACAAGTTTTTTCGGCGATTGTTTACGTTCTGCGGACCGGCATTCAATGGAAAGCATTGCCCCGGGAGTTCGGTTCGGCTAGCGCAGTGCATCAGTACTTTCAGAACTGGCACAAGGCTGGCTTGTTCCAGAAGCTGTGGCAGGCTGGGCTGGCCGAGTATGACGGGATGCACGGCATAGCCTGGCAGTGGCAATCAGCCGATGGAGCCATGGGCAAAGCACCGCTAGCTACCGAATGTGTTGGTCGAAACCCGACCGACCGGGGGAAAAAAAGGACGCAAACGCAGTCTGTTGGTCGACGCCCGTGGACTCCCACTGTCGATCGCCGTCAGCGGCGCCAACCTCCACGACTCCAAGCTGCTGGATCGGACCCTGGCACAGGTCGTGGTCCAACGCCCTGAGGTTACAGGATGGAAAAACTACCAATATCTCTGTCTGGATGCCGGCTATGTCGGCTACCCAGTTAGCAAGATCGCCCGCAAGCACCAATACTATCCCCGCGTTAAATCACGCGCCGAAGAGCGGCTCATCAAGTACCGCTACCCGGACTCCAAACCGCGCCGATGGGTGGTGGAACGAACCCACTCCTGGCTCAACCGCTTCCGCAAGCTGCTGGTCAGCTTCGAAAAGACAGAGGCCAGCTACACGGCTCTGCTACAACTCGCCGCTGCTCTTATCTGCTGGAGACAAACTATTGTTATTTACGGATAAGTTCTAAAGCCAAATGAATCCTGTGCCGTGGGCTGAGCCCTTCCAGCGCCATTGTAAGCAGAATCGACGACATGTTCAGATCCCGCACCCCCAGCGGCTTTCCGGTCTGCGAATCGTAGCTCTCGCTGACGCCCACCTTCAGTGCGTTGTCCAGCAGCCGCCCGGCCATTTCGTCCACCACGCTGAAATGGCCGTAGTGCGCCAGCCCTCCAAGCGTTTGGTATACGGTTGTCGGCCAGACATCCCCGCGCCAGGATAGGTCGCTCTTGTACTGCCCATCCAGCCGGTCCACTGAAGGTATGGGCACCGGCGTATTCCAATGCGGGCTGGCCAGCGCCACGGCCATCCGCGCAGCCTGCTTGGCTGTGGGTATCCTCGCATACAGCGGAACCAGGCCGCCTACGGTTGCCGTACCCACTTTGCGCAGCCCGTCCCGATGCACCGCCAGGAAGCAGCCCTGCGCCTCATCCCACATATGACGCCGCATCGCCTCAACGCCTTTTTTCCATATCGGCCGCCGCCGCGCCGCCAGCGCCTTATCGCCCGCAGCCTCCGCCAGCCGAATCAGGCTGCGCTCGGAAAGCAGCAGATAGGAGGTATTCGCCGGAATGTAAATGTCGCCATACCACGGTCCGTTTCCGGCCCCCGCCGCGCGGCCCGGATGCGGCGCCAGCTTCAGCGTGTCCAGATCCACCTCGTCGTCGTAGGTCTCGTAGCGGGCATCCGCCAACACACCATCGTAGGAGCCGACCGTCACCAGTCCCACTCCGTCCAGGTCGCGCTCCCGCCAGTACCAGTCGTGGAATGCCTCCAGCCCCTTCAGTGACTGCCTAACCAGTTCCAAATCATGATTACGCGCGTATACCCGCTCCACTCCCCAGGCCAGCAGCGGCGCCTGGGAGAAAGTCGGAAATGTCTGCCAGTCTTTCCCCGTAACTCTAGCCGGGTCACTGTCCGGAGCGATGGGGTTGGCCACCATTCTCCTTCTCTTTCTTCGCCTTTGCATACTCGCCGGCATGCACCGGCCCGCTGTATGGAGCCATGTAGTTGGCCACCATGCCGTGCGCGTACTCCGGCTTGGCCGCGTTCCACCGCTCCTGAAAATCCCAATAATTCGCGTAAACGCCGCGAATGAACTCCTCCCGTCCCGGCAGAATCGCCACCAGGTCGGTCACAAACGTGATATCCCAGATCCATTGCCCCACATAATGTCCTCCGCCTGGAGTCAGCCACGCGTGCTTGAACGGCGGCTCGGCCGGCTGAATTCTGCTCAGAATGCAGCGCTCATACACCGTCACCGCAAACTGGAACATGGCAGGATCTTCGGTAATCAGCAGCGGTTTCAGCATTTGCTCGATCTGGCCGTGCGCCGGCGCCTCCGCAACCGGCAATACGCCAAAGGCCCGCTTAAGTCCCAGCGAAAGCATCGCGGCGCCTAGCCCGCCAATTACCGCGCGTCTGTCCGGATGTGCAGGGTGATCCTGCCGCCGGGGCCATTTTCCGCCATTTTCGTCGAACATGAGATGCTCCTTGGTGGTCGCCGTCCAGAATACATCGGAACAGACAGCATTCGCATTTCGCATAGCACATTAGCAAGGCACATCTTATACGGTTTCCCATGCGGTATTGTCCCTTCCGAAATACTCGCGGCTGGAATTTGCGCGCCGCCTGGAGCAGAATACCTTTCATGACCAAATTAATTCTTTGCCTGTCTCTTTGTTCCCTTTCGGCGGCGGCGATGCCCTTCCGATTTTCCGGCGCCGCTCCAGGGCCGGATGGCAAGCCTAAAGGGTGGACTACCTGGAGCGCCCGCGAAGAAACTGCGCCGCGCTGCTTTGTCGATACGCGGCAATTTCGCGGCAAACCAGGTTCGCTCGCAATCTCGGGCGCAAGCAACATCGCGGAGCACGGCGGCTGGGAACACCTGGAGCGCGGCATCGAGGGCGGCGCATGGTATCGCTTTACGACTTATTACCGCGCTGAAGCCGTCGCCTCTGAGAACTGGCAGATTACCGCCCGGCTGGATTGGCGAGACGCTCAGAATCTTCGTTCAGGCCGTCCGGATTATGCCTACCGTGCGCAACGGGAGGGTGCATGGACGCGCCTGACTATCGATGCGCAGGCGCCGCCGGGCGCGACGGCTACAATGCTGCAACTGCTGTTATCGAATGCTCCCGAGGGCACTGTCTGGTGGGACGATATCTCACTCGAGCAGATTCCCGCCCCCGCTCCGCGCAATGTAAAAGTTGCATCTATCTACTTCAGGCCGCGTGAGACAGGATCGGCCGGCGAGAGCGTACGGCGCTTCATCGAGCTCGCCGAGAATTCCATCCACGAAAAGACCGATGTAATCCTTCTTCCTGAAGGAATCACGGTTGTCGGTACCGGTAAATCCTTTGCCGACGTTGCCGAGACTGTCCCCGGCCCAACGACCCAGCGATTGGGCGAGTTGGCCAGGAAACACAACTCATACATCGTCGCCGGCCTTTACGAGCGGGAAGGTCCGGCTATCTACAATACTGCGGTGTTGATAGATCGAGAGGGGAATGTCGCGGGCAAGTACCGCAAGGTGCAACTACCGTACGAGGAGATCGAGGGCGGCCTCACGCCGGGCAGCGATTACCCTGTTTTTCAAACTGACTTCGGAACGGTGGGGCTGATGATCTGCTACGATTCGGAATTCGCGGAGCCGGCCCAGGCACTGGCCGGACGAGGCGCTGAGATTATCTTCATGCCGATCTGGGGAGGCATCGAAACGCTCGCCAGGGCGCGCGCCATCGAGAATAAAGTGTTTCTCGTTACTTCGGGCTACGACTATCCCGCCTCCGTGATTGATCCCGACGGTGTAATCCTTTCCATCACGCGCAAGGATGGGACCATCGCGGCTGCCACCATTGACCTAAGCAAGCGATATATGGATGGTGACGCTAAATATGGCGAGATGCACAGCAGACGCATGAAGGAGATTCGGTTAGACGTCCATTCGCCGTTGCCAGGATTCGAGAAATGACCGCAATGCACGGCCGCTCCGGATTTGGACCATCAGGCCAACGCTGGTGTTCACGGCGTTGAAAAAAGTTGTGCCGCAAGGAAGTTGAGAGCCGACGGAGTATTCAGATAGCCGGGTGCCCCTTCATCCCGAGCGCAGCGAGTCTATGGATCTACATTGAGTCTTCTTAGCGAAAAGGGTGGGATACCACAACCCCCCAAACCCACCAATATGAGAAACTAAAAGAGCAGAAGCACTCCGGGCCATCGGACGCCCCAGGTCTCGCTTTTGAGACCTGGGAAAGCAATCCCAGCCCTCTAACCAAGCCCCAACCCAGCCCCAACCGGCCCGCCTGCGCCGTTACCAAACTGCGGCCCGCAAATAGGAACCAGAACCACCATGATCAGTGTCAGCAACGTCACCATGCGCTACGGCTCCAAGCTCCTCTTTGAAGACGTGAGCGTAGCCTTCATTCCCGGCCGTCGCTACGGCCTCACCGGTCCCAACGGCTCCGGCAAATCCACCTTCATGAAGATCCTCAGCGGCGAACTCGACGCCCAAAAGGGCACCGTCGTCCGTCCCCGCAAATTAGGCGTCCTCCGCCAAGACCAGTTCGCTTTTGACGCCCACCGCGTCATCGATACCGTCATCATGGGCAACAAGCCCCTCTGGGCCGCCATGGAAGAGCGCGACCGCATCTACGAGAAACCCGAGCTCTCCGACGCCGACGGCATGAGATTAGGCGAACTCGAAGGCACCATCGGCGACGAGGACGGCTACACCGCCGAATCCGACGCCGCCATCCTCCTCGACGGCCTCGACATTCCCGAGTCCCTCCACAGCCGTCTCATGGGCGAACTCCAGGGCGGCCAAAAAGTCCGCGTCCTCCTCGCGCAAGCTCTCTTCGGCAAGCCCCAGGCCCTGCTCCTCGACGAGCCCACCAACTACCTCGATCTCGACTCCGTCCACTGGCTCCAGGACTTCCTCGCCACCTACGACGGCACTCTTATCGCCATCTCCCACGACCGTCACTTCCTCAACACCGTCACCACCCACACCGCCGACATCGATTACGAAACCATCATCACCTACACCGGCGGCTACGACGAGATGGTGATGGCCAAAACCCAAATCCGTTCCACCCTCGAAGCCCAAAACGCCCAGCGCGAAAAGAAGATCGCCCAGCTCAACGACTTCATCGCCCGCTTCGCCGCCGGAACCCGCTCCTCTCAAGTCACCAGCCGCCGCAAAGAAGTCGAGCGCCTCCAGACCAACGACCTCGCCCGCTCCAACATCGCCCGCCCCTACATCAAATTCGACCAGCTCCGCCCCAGCGGCAAGCACGCCCTCGAGTTCAAGCACATCACCAAAATCTACGGCGACCACAAAGTCCTCGACGGCTTCACCGCCAACGTCCTCCGCGGCGAAAAAATCTGTCTCATGGGCCGCAACGGCGCCGGCAAAACCACCCTCCTCAAAAGCCTTCTCTCCAACTACCCCGGCCTCGCCGACAAAGACTTCACCCTCGACTCCGGCAACGTCTTCTGGGGCCACGAAGCCCAAATCGGCTACTTCCCCCAGGACGTAGGCGCAACCATCGAGCACGGCCTCACAGTAGCCGAGTGGCTCCATCGCTGGAAGCCCGACGCCCACTCCGAAGACATCCGCGGCATCCTCGGCCAAATGTTATTCAGCGGAGAAGAAGGCGAAAAGCAAACCAAAGCCCTAAGCGGCGGCGAGCAAGCCCGTCTTGCTTTTTGCAAGTTAATCCTAACCAAGCCCAACATCCTAATCTTCGACGAGCCCACCAACCACTTAGACTTGGAAGCCATCAACGCCCTCAACATCGCCCTCCAGCGCTACGAAGGCACAGTCTTACTCGTAACCCACGACCACGACCTCATCGACGAAGTAGCCACAAGGCTATGGGTCTTCCACGAAGACAGGCATAGAAGACTTCCAAGGCCCCTACGCCGAATGGAAGGGCAAACACAACTAACCAAAGGCGACGTTTGTTCCCTTCGAAGAAACGAAGGCGTTCTGTCCAAAGATGACTTGATTAATCTCGCGGTCTACGAGTGCCTGCAATTCAGTGCTCTTGCCCAATGCATACATCGCTCGATCTGCAAACTTGACAGTGTTTGTGTTGAACGCTTCCACGTTCTTTCCGCTGAGCAGGTCGCTATTAAAGGACATCTCACGCGGACCAGCAAAAAAGAGTCGAGCAGGAGATAACGGCAACACAACCGCTGTGTTTGGGCGGCCGAACCCGCCGCCGAGCGTGCAGCCCTCGCCAGCGAAACTCATCGTGTGAACCGGACAATCCGACGTAACAAACGAAGTCCCAGGAGCTGCCTTAAATACGAACCATCGCTTTTTAAAAACCTGTTCGGCAAGCATGCGGGCGTTCTCTTCTATTCCGGCCAAATGGCTAAACGAAGGCGATCTCATTTCCCTCTTAGAACTTATCCGTAAATAACAATAGTTTGTCTCCAGCAGATAAGAGCAGCGGCGAGTTGTAGCAGAGCCGTGTAGCTGGCCTCTGTCTTTTCGAAGCTGACCAGCAGCTTGCGGAAGCGGTTGAGCCAGGAGTGGGTTCGTTCCACCACCCATCGGCGCGGTTTGGAGTCCGGGTAGCGGTACTTGATGAGCCGCTCTTCGGCGCGTGATTTAACGCGGGGATAGTATTGGTGCTTGCGGGCGATCTTGCTAACTGGGTAGCCGACATAGCCGGCATCCAGACAGAGATATTGGTAGTTTTTCCATCCTGTAACCTCAGGGCGTTGGACCACGACCTGTGCCAGGGTCCGATCCAGCAGCTTGGAGTCGTGGAGGTTGGCGCCGCTGACGGCGATCGACAGTGGGAGTCCACGGGCGTCGACCAACAGACTGCGTTTGCGTCCTTTTTTTCCCCCGGTCGGTCGGGTTTCGACCAACACATTCGGTAGCTAGCGGTGCTTTGCCCATGGCTCCATCGGCTGATTGCCACTGCCAGGCTATGCCGTGCATCCCGTCATACTCGGCCAGCCCAGCCTGCCACAGCTTCTGGAACAAGCCAGCCTTGTGCCAGTTCTGAAAGTACTGATGCACTGCGCTAGCCGAACCGAACTCCCGGGGCAATGCTTTCCATTGAATGCCGGTCCGCAGAACGTAAACAATCGCCGAAAAAACTTGTCGAGAAGACATCGGCTTGCGTCCAGCTCCAGCCTTGCGTTGATACGTTCGCCCTGCTTCCCGCTTGCGTACTGGGATCAGCGGCTCAACCTTGCTCCACAAATTATCTGAAACCGTCCAAGACTTGATCTGAGCCATATTGAATTCATCATCGCCGCTACCAATCGCTTGCAAATCAGAGATTCAGTCGCACGCATCAAAGTCGTCACTATTTACGGATAAGTTCTTAATCTGGCTCACTTTTGCGCGTAGATCGTCCGAGAAGACTAAAACGCCTTGCTTCAGGAACTCATGCTGCGTCTCTCTGATCTGATCCTCCCCAAAAAAGATTTCGGACTCCACCTGCTCCATCAGCATAGGACCGATCTGGTCTCTCACTTTCCGGCATCTTAGAAACAGTGTCACAACGAAGAAGGCCCACGCGCCCTGCTGGAACTGTGTAAGTTCCGAACCAGACTGGATCGCATCATAGGCCGCGGCGGCATCTGTTTCTATTCTCTGGAACCAATGCTCATAACGGTTCTCCGTCGCCTGTCCGTTGATTGTGTACTCGAAGAAATCTCGCTCGGAGGATTGGCTCTTTGTCGATCTGCGAACAGGGGCGCTACCTTTGACGTATACCACGATGCGTTTTTTCGAGTCGGCGAACCTGTTGAGATAAAACCGAGGCACGATATGCTCATTCCGAACCAACGCCGGCGCGACCCTCTGACCGGGGAAAATTACGTTCGACATATTAATATCCTCCTTGAGACCGCCGGGTGGCCCAGGTCTCGCCTTTGAGACCTGGGATTTTCGTCACGCCGCAGTTTCAATCTTCGTAGTCAATTGAACTCCCAAAGCCTTCATGAATGCCAGCGTAGTCTTCAGCGTTGGATTCCCCTTCGCACCGAAAGACCGATCGAGCTGTTCGCGGGAAAGCCCGGTTTGTCCGGCAATCTGCGCCATCCCCTTCGCGCGCGCCACCACCCCCAGCGCGTGCGATATATATCCAACGTCGTTTGTCCGAAACGCCTCCGCCATGAAAACCGCAATCGCTTCGTCTACAAAAAAATGCCAAAAATAAGTCACTTTAGCGCGCACATCTCCCCGAAATGTCTCGTAGGACAATCAAAATAAAAGGCTTAAATCGTGTTTCAAAACTTAAGAAAAGCTCCAAAACGCATACTTATACGCTCACACTGTGTCGACACGCTCGCCCTGAAATCAACAACTTACGCCCCGCCCCATCTCCGAAACTCCTCAAAAAACCTCACTTGTCCAAAACCTCCAAATTCCTGAGTACTTACACGCACACATCTGCGCCTCGTCAAGAGGCGCAAAAATCCGCCACAAATTCCAACTGATCCCTGACCCCTGACCCCTGATCCCTGATCCCTGACCCCTGATCCCTGATCTCTGAAACGTCTCACTATACGGCACACCGGCTCTACATGTGAGTCCCATCACAGCCCCGGAAACTCCCTGCTTACTAGCATCTAAACCATGACAGCCGCGGCCCTAATCCTGATTGCGCCGTCTTCACTTCTACTGGGCGCAGCGTTACAAATCCTGGTAGCGAAGCTCTGTTCTCCCCGTGCCAAAGGCATTCTCGCCGCGCTCTTCTGTCTGCCATCGGTCCTCGCTGTAGTTGGCCTTATTCCCTGGGTCCGCTCAGGCCAGGCGGTGGAACTCAAGTTACTGCCCTGGGATGGCCCGCTGGCCCTGGTCTTCCACGTGGACGCCCTCAGCGTCCTCTTCGCCTTGATGGGCACCGGCCTGGGCGCGTTCGTGCTGCTCTACTCCATCGGCTACATGGCCCACGACAAGGCCGCCACCCGCTTCTTCTGCTCGATGCTGGTCTTCATCGGCGGCTTCGTCGGACTGGTCTTCAGCGCCAACCTCTTCATCTTCTATCTCTGCTGGGAACTGGTCGGCCTCTGCTCCTTCAGCTTGGTCGGCTTCTGGTACACCAACCGCGAAGCCGTCAGCGGCGCGCGCAAAGTCCTGCTGATGACGCACATCGCGGGCTACGGCCTGCTGGCGGCGATTCTGGTGATCTATCACCGCACCGGCAGCGCCCTCTGGACCGATCCAGCCGTAGCTCACGCCTTCACCGGCGGCGTCTTTGTGCTGATGCTGGTGGCGCTGGTGGCCAAATCCGTGCAAGTTCCCCCTGCACACCTGGATTCCCGAGGCCATGGCCGCGCCCACCCCGGTCAGCGCCCTGCTGCACGCCGCCTGCTACGTGAAGGCCGGCGTCTATCTGGCCGGCCGCATGCACAGTTTTGGCCCGTGGCAACCGCGCCTGGGGCCTCAGCCTCGTCTGGATCGGCACCGTCACCATGGCCGTCGGCGTGATGTACGCCATGGTGCAGACCGATCTGAAGCGCATGCTGGCCTTCTCCACCGTCAGCCAGATCGGCTACATGATGATGGGCATCGGCATCGGCACGCCGCTGGCCATCGCCGCCGGCCTGCTCCATTGCCTCAATCACGGATTCTTCAAGGGCGGGCTGTTCCTGACCGCCGGCTCGGTGCAGCACGCCGCCGGCACCCGCGACATGAACAAGCTCGGCGGCCTGGCGCAGCAGATGCCGCGAACCACACTGTCCTGGCTGATCGGCGTCGGCAGCATGATGGGCATTCCGCTGATGAGCGGCTTCGCCAGCAAGTGGATGCTCTACGCGGCGGCATTGCAGGCCGGATGGGCCGTTCCCGCCATGGTCGCCTGGGCGGTCAGCCTGGGCACAGTCTTCCTCTGCGCCAAGGCCACCAGCGCAGTCTTCCTCGGCCCGCTGACCGAGGCCACCAAAGACGCGCACGAATCTCCGCCCACGATGGTCTGGGGCATGGGATTCCTGGCCGCGGGCAGCGTCATTCTGGGCATTGCGCCGCAGTTGGCGGTCAACTACCTGCTCAATCCGATTCTGGGCGCGCTGCAACTGAGCGCCGTGCAGGTGACCTGGTTTGGCCTCTCCGTCCGATGCGGGCAGCTTCTCCACCATGGGCGGCCTGGTGCTGGCCGTGGTCTTCGCTGGTTCTGGGCGGGTTGATCTACGCCATCGCCTACGTCGCGCGCCCGGCTGACAGCTGGCGGCGCGGCGCTGGCCGGGCCGGCGGCGGAATCTTCACCGGCGGCGAGCCGTTGTCCGATCAGGGAAGACTCACCGCCGGCGACTTCTCCGGCATCTTCCTGCAAAACTGGAAAGAGTTCTTCCGCTGGTCCAATGTGGATCGCGTTTATCTGGGCGTCTGGAGCGGATTGCAGGCTGCTTCGCGCGGGCTGGGCGTGGTCGTCTCCTGGATGGAGCGGCACGCGTTGGCTCTGGTTATCGTGCTGGCGGCGGCAGTGCTGGCGGTCGTTCGCTGGTTTGCTCCTGGACCATCCGCATGGCTGTGGTCGCGAGATGTGCCACTTTCAGGTCCAATTCGGTGCCGGCGCTGCTGGTTGCGGCTTGCGCCGTGGCTGCGGTCGCATTGATTCTGGCTGCTCTCTCCAGCAAAGCAAGTCGCCGATTCATCGCCTGCCGCTCCGCTGATGATTCTTGACCAGCCTGGCGACAGTTGCCGGTCTGGTCGTTACCGATCCATGGCTTCGCCTCGGTCTGCTGGAACTCGGCGCCTTGCTGACCGTCGCGCTGGTCTGGCAGAGCGCGCGAACGCAGGCCGCAAAGCTGACCTACCTTGCGGTGGTGCTCATCTCGGCTATTGTCCCTGATCGCCAGCGACCTGCTGCTGGAACGCGGACAAGCAGGAATGGGCGTGGGCGCTGCTGATCACCAGCATCTGCGTCAAGCTGGCTGCAGTGCCGCTCTTCTTCTGGCTGCTCAGCTCTGGCCGACGAACTTCCGGCCTGGTACTCGGCTTGATCATCGCGGTCGTCGATATGGCCGCCTTCGGCGAGTTCTGCGTCTCGCTGCGCAGTCAATTCCAGACTACTTCGCTCCCGCATGCATCTTCTGCTGGGCGCGGCCGCCGCAACCTCGTTCCTCGCCGCTCTGCTGATGCTCACGCAGCGCAGCCTCAAGCGCCTGCTGGTTCTCTCGACCGTCGAGGACATCGGCTTCCTGCTGCTGGGAATCTTCTCATTGAGCGTCACTCGGATTCAACGGCGCGCTGATTGCCGCCTCCACCCACGCCCTCGCCAAGGCTCTGCTCTTCATCTGCCTCAGCGGCCCCGAAGCCGACGGCGCACTGGACGGCGAGCCCACAGGCCTGGCCGCGCGCTATCCGGTCGCCGCCTTCGGCTTCCTCTTCGGAATGCTGGCCATGCTGGGCATTCCGCCGACGTGGGCTACATCGGCCGCTGGAGACTCTACGAAACGGCCTTGCAGATCAGCCCGTCGCTGGCCGCGGTCTTCATTCTCTCCTCCATCTTCGCGCTGATCGCCTACATGCTGGCTTTGACCCGCGTCTGGTGGGGACCGCCGCACGATGCCGATCCGCCTCCAGCCTGCCAGCATCAACCGAAAGGAGCCATTCCTGTTGCAGGCCGTGATCGTTGCGCTGGTCGTGCTGCTGCTGGCCGGCGGCATCTGGCCGAATGCGCTCGCAATGCTGCTTGGAGGGAGGCCATGAAGCTCTGGAATAAATTGATGTGCTACTCCCGCCGCCACAGCCCCTGGCTCTTCCACATGAACTCGGGCAGTTGCAACGGCTGCGATATCGAGATGGTCGCCAGCCTCACGCCGCGCTACGACGCCGAGCAGTTGGGCGTGCGCCTGGAAGGCAGCCCGCGCCACGCCGACATTCTCTGCATCACCGGCCCGGTCACGCACAACGCCGTCAACGCCATCAAGACCGTCTACGGCCAGGTCTGCGGGCCCAAGGCTGTGGTGGCCATCGGCTCCTGCCCGGCGACGACCAATGTCTTCATCGACAGCCGCACCCTGGATGGGCCGCTCAACAAGCACATTCCCGTCGATGTCTTTGTTCCCGGCTGCCCGCCCCGTCCCGACGCCATCATTCAGGGCGTCGCCAAGGCCGCCGAGATTCTGGCCGAGCGAGCCGGCAAGAAGCTGCCCGTCGAGCCGGTCGTGATGCCGCTAGCCGAACCGGGATGCAATGGCGCCTGCGCATGCGCAAGCCGTCAACAACGAAGCAAAGAGCCAGGAGGTGCAGCCATGAATCTGATCACTGCCCTAGCCCGCCTGCTCATCTTTCCCGGCCTGCTCTTCGCCGTGCCCGCCGCGTGGTTCTTTCTTTGGGTGGAACGCAAGGCCGTCGCGCTGATGCAGGGCCGCATCGGCCCTCCCTTCATGCAGCCGTTCTTCGACTTCATCAAGCTGCTGGGCAAGACCACGCCGCCGCGCAGCGGCATCGGCGGCCTGCTGATGAGGGCCTGGCCGCTGATTGCCGTCTCCGCTGCGGCCGGCGCGGTGGGCCTGTTGCCCGTGCTGCCCGCCTCCGGCGGCTTCGAGGGCGACTTGATCCTGCTGCTGGCGCTGCTGGAACTGCCCTCCATGTGCATCATCGCCGCGGGCTTCTCTTCGCGCTCCATCTTCGGCGAGATCGGCTCGGCGCGCGAAGCCGTCCTCAGCGTCTCCTACAACGTGGTCTTTCTGCTGGCCATCATCTCCATCGCCGCCTCGCAGCACACCTTCCGCCTTGAGGCGCTGGCGCAACTGCCCGCCTCGCCGCTGCGCTGGCTGGGCATCGTGGCGATTCTGGTTTGCCTGCCCGCCAAGCTGCATCTCAATCCCTTCTCGCTGCCCAACGCCGAGCAGGAGATCTACTCCGGCCCCATGACCGAATACGCCGGCCCCGAGCTGGCCATGTGGGAGCTTTCGCATGGGCTGGAGTGGGTTGCGGCCACCGGCCTGGTCGCCACGCTGGCCGCTCCGCATCTCACGCTCTGGTGGCTTGCCGCGCTGGTCTTCGTCGCGCTCTCCTTTGCCATCGTCCTGCTGCTTGTCGGTGGTGGCGGCCGCCACGGCGCGGCTTGCAGATCGATACAACGGTGCGCTTTTACTGGCAATGCACGCTGATCTTCGCGGTTCTGGCCGTTGCGTCCGCGCTTTTTATGAGGTTTAGAGCATGAATATTCTGACCATGCTGTGGAAGAACCTGTGGGGCGGTTCGCGGACCTGCTCTTTCCCGCGCGCCCCAAGGTGAGCGAGCGCTACCGCGGCCTGGTGCGCTTCGATCCCGCGCTCTGCACCGGCTGCGCCATCTGCCGATTGCGCTGCACCGCGCGCGCCATCGAGTTCAAGGCCGGCAAGGGCGAATTCACCTGGAGCTACGATCCCGGCCAATGCACCTTCTGCGGGCGCTGCGTGGAAGGCTGCAAGGACCACGCGCTCAGCCAGGACTCGGAGTGCCCGCCCGATCTATCTGACCATTGGCGAGTTGAAAAAATCCTACACCGTTGCCCGCAAGCCGCCCGCTCCCAAGCCGCGCCGCGGCTGCCGCGCCGGCCGCCAGCGAGCCGGCAGCCAACCCCGTCCCCACTGGAGGCGCACAATGACGCTAACCATGACTCTGCTCGAAAGCATTCCGGAAAAACTGGGCACCACCGAACCCTGGGTTGAAAAGGGCGGCGTGCATTGGCTCTCGCCCGGCGCCATGAAGTGTGCGCGAACTGGCCAAGGCGATGAACGAACTTCACGCCCGCTTCATCACCATCACCGCCTATCAGTTGCCCGAGCGACGAGGGCTTTCGCCTGGAGTATCACTGGGACCTCGACGGCCAGTTGCTGGGCTTTCCCTTTCTGCTCGCCGGCAACTCCATCGAAAGCATCTACGACCTCTGCGAGGCCGTGGACTGGATCGAGCGCGAGATTCACGAAGAATATGCCATCGACTTTACGGGCCGCGAGTACGAACCGCTGCTTGCTGCGCCAGGGAGACACGCCGGGCGTGAACCTGCGCGACGCCGTGGCCGCACAAGCCGTGCGCGAGCAGGAGACAAAATGAGCTACAAAATCCCCATGGGCCCCTACCATCCGGCGCTCGAAGAACCTTACAAGCTGGACCTGATCTGCGAAGGCGAGACCGTTCTCGACGCCAAGCTGCATATCGGCTTCAACTTTCGCGGCATCGAGCATCTGGCCGAGACGCGCAACTACATTCAGGTCATCGCGCTGATGGAGCGGGTCTGCGGCATCTGCTCCAACATTCACACGCTCACGCTTTGCCAGGCGATGGAGGGGCTGACCGGCCTCACGCCGCCGCCGCGCGCGCAATACATTCGCGTCATCATGGCGGAGCTGGAGCGGCTGCACTCGCACGTGCTCTGGGCCGGCATCGCCGCCAAGCTCATGGGCTTCAAAACCATGTTCATGACCTGCTTCGAGCTGCGCGAGAAGGTGATGGACGTGCTCCAGGCCATCAGCGGCAATCGCGTCAACTACTCGATGAACCGCATCGGCGGCGTCAATCGCGACATCGACGATCCGCAGGCGATTCTGAAGATGGTCGAGGCAGCTCGAACGCGAGATGGTGCGCACCGTCATTCCCATCTTCACCACCAGCTCCAACGGCACGCTCGCGCTGCGCCGGCATCGGCGTGCTGACCAACGAAAAGGCCATCTCCTGCGGCGTTGTCGGCCCGGTGGCGCGCGCCTCCGGCCTGCCTCAGGATCTGCGCCGCGCCGCGCCCTACGCGGCCTACGCGGAGATGGAGTTCGATGTGCCCGTGCAGCCGGACGGCGACGTCCGCGCCCGCCTGCTGGTCCGCGCCCTCGAAATCATGGAGAGCTGCAAGATTCTTCGCCAGGCGCTCGCCAAGCTGCCTCCCGGCGAGATTCAATACCGGCGACGAAAAGTTCGACTTTCATCACCGGAACGGCCACCAGCCGCGTCGAAGCGCCGCGCGGCGAGGTCATGTACTAGCGTCTCCTGGAAAGAGGGTTCCAGAAATCCCGCCAGCGTCCACGTGCGCACGCCAACCTTTGCCGTGATGCCGGCCATTCGCTGGATGGTGATGGGCGCGCGCCTTGCCGACACGCCCCTGATCCAGGCCTCCATCGATCCCTGCTACTCCTGCACCGACAGGTAGAAGCGCGCAACTTTTCCCTCCCGACCGGGTCAAACAAAGAAGGCAGGACTGTTACGCCGGGAATAATTTTGTCATCTAAACTCTGCATTTCTTGCTGTATGGGTACCTCTCGCAGGTTTTTTGTATGGAACAAAGTTTCCATTCAGAGGTTTTTTCGGCATACTGTAGATGACTCGTTTGAACCTCACCGGAGGACCTGTGCTTTCGATGGGAAAAAGTCGCACTACCGTACTCAATTTAGCTGTCCTGGCGGTATTGGCCCTGTTCGCCTTCCGCAGCCATGCACAGGCAGCCCTTCTGCTCGAACAGCCATACGGCTTCTTTGGTCTCGTCAACCCCACTGGGCACAACGCTCTATATTTTGAGCGGATTTGCGCTGAAACTCCTCTGAAGCTGCGCCGCTGCCGGGCGGGCGAATTGGGCGCCGTCATCTCCCGGTATCAGGGAATCAACGGCTACGATTGGGTCGCGATCCCTTTGGTACCCTACCTCTATTCCGTCGAGGAGCCCTCCGATGTTCCCGCGCATGTGGACCGCGAAACTGTAACCCGGTTGCGCAACCACTATCACGAGGTCCATCTCCAATCTCTGGGACCTGACGTGAAGGCGGGCGGTTTGACGAACGGCGGATGGGCGCAGATGCTGGGGGTGTCGTATGAACGGCGCATCTACGCGTTTCGATTCGATACCACTCCCCAACAGGACGACGCGCTCATCGCGCGGTTAAACGCGGGACCGAATCGTTCGCATTTCCAACTGTTCTTCAGCAACTGCGCGGATTTCTCCCGGGTCATTCTCAATACTTACTATCCCCGCACCTTCCGGCGCAGCTTTTTCCCTGACGCCGAGGTGACCACCCCCAAACAAATCGCCTGGAAGCTGGCACGCTATGCGCACAAGCACCCTGAAGCGCACCTTGAAGTGTTTGAGATTCCCCAGGTTCCCGGCTATCGCCACCCCAGCCGTTCCAACAAGAGCATAGCCGAGTCTCTCTCGACCAGCTATCTTATCCCCATCGCGGTGCTTAACCCCTACATCGCCGGTGGATTCTTTGCCGACTACCTGGCTCGCGGCCGGTATCATCCGCTCGTCCCCAAGCATCCTGAGATTTTGGGGCCAGGTAATCTAGCGGCATTGACATCCCCAGTCAGCGCCGCGCAAAATCCTGACGGCGCCGGTCCTCAGGCCCCCAGCGTCGCTTCAGGCGGTTCTGTGGAAACGCAAACGCCGGATAGTGCGAACTCCAGCCTGCAAGAAATCAAGGATAATCATGAGTAATGCAGAACCGCAGAGTTTCAAGAATCATGCCCGCTTCGATCCGCCATTCCACTTCTTCCTCACACTCGTTCTATTGGCAAATCTGATCATCGCCATCGTGCATTTGGTCCGGCACGTTAACTTCACCTCGGTCTGGTTTCTGGTGCTGTCGATCGCCGCAATCGTTGCTCTTTTCAAGATTCGCCTGTACGCGCTCAAAGTACAGGATCGCGTGATCCGATTTGAGGAGCGGCTACGGTTAAAGGCGCTCTCCCCCGCCGAGTGGCACAACCAGATTGATCGCCTGACGGAGGACCAGTTGATCGGCCTGCGCTTTGCATCGGATGAAGAAATCGTGCCGCTGGCCAAGCTGACGCTTGAACAGAATCTGAACCGCAAGCAAATCAAGGAGCGCATCAACAACTGGCGCCCCGATCACTGGCGGGTCTGAGTCTAATAGCCTTCACACCAATCCAATATCTTGAATACCGCAATGCGTGCCCCAACAGCAAAGAGCGGGGGGAATCTGCGATTCCCTCCCGCTCTTTGCTGTTATCTCTGCAACCATTAATGAAGCTCTCTCCAGGTTTCGCCGCTTCGGCTTACGCCTGGAGTGAGTTTGTGCCTAAGTTAGTTCGAAGCCGGCTGTCCCGCCGATGAGTCCGCGGTTGCCTGCTGCTCAGTCTGATCAGCCTGCTGACCTTGCTGCTGCAGAGCGGCCGCATCCGCCGGATCGGGTGGAGGCGCAATCGCCGCATACGGAGCCGTGGTCGGCGGAGCCTTCGCTGAAGGCGGCGCCTGCGGTATTCCGCCTTTGCCCTGCTTGGCCTGCAGATCCTTCAAGCCCTGGTCGATGTTCGCCCGCAATTGGTTCTGCATCTCCTGCAGGTCGGTCAACTGCACGGTCACCGTATCGGCTCTCGCGCACTCGTTTCCGCCCTTGCTGACCAGACATGTAAAGGCTCGCCGTCGTTGCATCGTCAGGCGGAGCAGTCTGCATTTGCAGCACGTCGCCGTCGCTGATGCTGCATTCGTTTCCGGCTGCATCCACCAGGTCCAGCGGCCCTCCGGCCACAAACACGTGCGGATGGCCTGCGGCTACGTCTGCCAAAATGCGCGCAATACCGCTCGATCCGGGATCAACGTCCTGCCCCTGCCGCGCTCTGCTGTCCTTCGTTGTTTTCGAGAGCCAACTGGTTCTTCACCTCGTCGGCTATCTGCTGCTTGATCTCAGGCGTCATAGCCGGTGAACCGCCGTCTCCGGCTTGCGGGCCGCCATCGTTTTCGCCGCCCTCCTGCTGCGCCGCATAAGCCGCCTGCAGGTTCTGCGAGATCACATAGTCCGTCAGCCAGAACGCCGCGCTGGGATAGACCGGGTAAGGCGCAAAGAAGCCGCCGTAGAAGCCGACCCATGGCGCTCCGCCCCATCCCCATCCAAACGCGATTGGCGCCGGCCACGGGTTATAGGCCCAGCCATAGAAGCCGGGCGAAAGAAGTAGCCCGGCGCATAGACGTTGTAATACCCGCCACGGTACTCGTAGCCGTGGTAATAGCGGTTGTACTCGTGGCCATGGTAGTAGTAAGCACGGCGACCGAAATCGTGGCCGTGGTAGTCATACCCGCGCTGCGCATATCCCGGTCGGCCACGCGCGGAATACATTCTGCCATGGTTGGGGAGCGACCTTGAGACCGCCCGGTTCCCGTTCAGCCCGTGATGAACGTCAATCCCCCGCTTGGGATCATGCACGTCGCTCACCTTGCCGTTGGCGCGGGTGGTCACCGAGCTGCCGCTCTTGGTGACATGCGTATTGCTTCCCTTGCCCGCGAGTCCCCCGGTCGCCGTGTGACCGTAGCTGGTGGTGTGCGTGCCGCCGGCCGTAGTCGAGGTATGCGTCCCGCCGGCGTGGTAGTCGTGTGCGAGCCGCCCGCTGTAGTCGTAGTGTGCGTCCGCCAGTCGTGGTAGTAGTGTGCGAGCCGCCGGTGGTAGTCGTGGTCGTGCGTGCCGGTCGTCGTAGTGGTGTGGGTACCGCTTCCGCCAGTCGTCGGCCCGTGGCTGCCGCCAGCTCCGCCCGTGGTTGGTCCGTGGCTGCCGCCGAATGCCCCCCGGTTGTCGGTCCGTGCGATCCCCCGCCCCCGAAGCTCCCGCCTCCGCCAGTCCTTGCCGGCGCCGCGTGCGAAGGGGCCTGCTGTGCGTAGGGAGCCGCCTTAGGCGCTGGTGCTGGTTTTTCGTGGCGCCAGCGCTGGCTATGCCGCACAACCCAGGAGCAGGGCAAGAACCGCTGCTGCGGAGACATTTTTCATGGCTCTGCGATAATATGGCTTCGTCATCGTATTCCTCTTTCCTAATCCAGGTCCGCGCTCCACTCCGGAAGCGCGAACGCGCTATTGAACGTTGCTGACTTTACCGTTGGTGAAGGTTACTTTCATATCCTTGTAGTAGTAAATGGTCTTTGCTCCCAGCTTGGCGATTCTCGTTGGCTGCCCAAAGGAGGCTGTAACCTGGTCCTTGGTCTGGCCAAGAGCGATGGTCGGCGGCGGAGTATCGGCCGGCGGGGGCGGAGGCGCAATCACAGGCATGGGAGCCGGGGCAGGCGCTGCCGGCAGCGGCGGTCTGAGCCGGCTGGCTGCCCTATCGCCCTGCCCGCCCTGATTGCCCTGGTCAGAATTGTCCGCGGGCTGCACCGTGATCACCTCGGAGACCGTCTTCACAAAATCGTCCACCGGCGGCACGGCTCCCTTCTGAAATGGGAACTTGATCTCCCCGTAATAGCGGACCTGGTTTCCATTCCGCGTCCGGAAAGGGATCGCTGAAGGTGCTGATCATGATCCCGTCCTTCGCACCGTGATCCCCGTAACCCAGAACTTCTCTCCCGCGACAAACTTCCGCGATGGGCAGGCGTTGTTGGCCGAGTCGGAGACGCTGGCCCCCCCGCCCAATCCAAATCTGCTCAAGCCAAAGGCCTTGCCATACGACTTCGCCGCATCCTTGGCGCGGTTGTTGTAGTTGGCAACAATCTCCCCATTGCTGTATGTGTTTCCAAATGCGTAGGAGGAGTCAGAGCTGCACATCGTCAGCCCGTCCTTCTGGAGCACCAGGACGTCGCCCGCCGTAACAATATCCGTAGCGGTCTGCCGTAGACTTGGTCAGCTTGATCTCGTGAGACCAGCTTCTGCTGAATCGCTCCGGGTCGCCTTGCTGGGCATTCGATCCCAATACAGAAAATCGCTGCAAAAGCAGCGAATCCGAATGCGCAAAACCTCTGCACCTTAGCCATAAGCCTCTTCCATTGGATGGTTTTTCGGGAAAGTGTCTTACAAGGCCTATAACCTACATCACGGCCTCAAGGCTGTCAAGATAAATCATGCAGTATCGCGACTTGGTAAACCCCTATCTAGGGGCAAACCAAGGCATTAAACCGAATGTTACGCTCGTTTGCATATCTATTTTCCTTCAACCGTGGATGAATTCACGTTTTGCCTGAAGAGGCGGAAAAGTTGGCAATGGGATTAGAACAGCCGTCACTGGTATCCCTGCGGCGGATCGAATTTGACCCGCAATTTTCTGCCGGCCACAGCTCTCTTCCGATCTGCCCAGGATGCGCGAAAGTTCTCATTCAACGTTACTAACTATTCCTCCGGTGAAGGTTACCTTCATGTCTTTGTAATAGAAAATCTCCTTCGCGCCCAACTTGGCGATCCTTATGGGCTGCCCGAAGGCGGAGGTTACCTGTGCCTCGGTCTGGCCAAGGGAAATGACCGGCGGCGGAGTATCGGCCGGCGGAGGCGGAGGCGCAATCGCCGGCAAAGGAGCCGGAGCCGGGACGGGAGCCGCGTCAGAAACTGGTGCTGGCTGGCCTTGGTTGTAGTACCTTTGCACCCTTTGCTTACGAAGAGCTTCGCGCCCTGATCTGGAGCTGGCTCCTGTTGGTCGCTCTGGCCGTCCACCGTTATCACATCCGCAACCATTTGCAAAAAGCTATCGACAGGAGGAACTGACCTTCTTGACTGGAAAATGTATCTTCAAGATTCCCGTAATAGCGGGTGCCGTTGTAGGGATCGCTGCATAGCATGAAGAGTGCCCCATCCTTCTGGACCCGAATGCCCGTCACCCAGAACTTTTCCCCCGGCACAAACGTTCTCTGCACCGTATTCGGGTTGACCGAAATCAAAATAGTTTCAAAGCCCTGTCCGATGCCTCCAACCATTGGACCGTTCGAATGCTTGGGTTGATATAAGGAATAGTTATTTGTCGCCGGCACATCCGTATCTGCAAACATCAAAAGGTTCGACTTGTGAAGGGTAACTACGTCCCCGGCCGCAACAATATCCGAACCGTCCGCCGAAGTCGTCGTCAGTTTGAACTGCTCGTTCAGCTTTTGTTGAATCGCCGCCAGGTCGCCGGATTGCGCGATCGCTGTCAGACTGAAGATGGATAGCAGAGACACCAACCCAAACGCACTGAATCTACGTACCTGTGCCATATGCCTCTTTCCTTTCATGAGGTGTGGAGGAGATATTTGATAAGTGCATGAAGAATAGGCCGTTGCCATTGCATTGTCAATGCGATGGCGACGGCTCCTGTTCTAGCGAATATTCTTAAACAGACTTTGAATCGTCTGTCTTCCCGTCTGGACTTGTGGCACTCGACAGGTGGCGCCTTCGATCTCGGCCACTGGATCCGTATCCAGCCCGTGCTCATGGCGGTAATGCTCAACCGGCATTTTCCCGTCCCACCAGGCCCAGTTCATGGGATACACATCGGGGTCGAAGAAGACCTGGTAGAAGTGCCAGACCACAATCGCCAGCGTGGCCAGAATCGCCTCATAGAAGTGCACAGCGGTGGCCACATCGACCCACCAGCGCGCCAGCAGATTCCCCACCCACACCTTGGCCCACAGCATCACTCCGGTCAGGCCCATCAGCGCCGTGCCCCATACCAGCGCCCAGTATTCAGCCTTCTCCGCATAGCTGAAGCGGCCGAATCCGGGCTTTTCCTTGCTCAGGCCGAGGTAATAGCGCATCGTTCCCCAGGCATCGAAGGCGTCCTTCGTCTTCGGCGCAAAGTCGCAGATCAACCGCCGACCTTCCCTGGTAGCCGCCAAGATAGAAGAGATGGTAGATTCCGGCGCCGATCAGGATTACTCCCGCAACGCGATGGGTGATGCTGCGCAATCTCTCACCCATCCCCAGCGCCTCGGCAAACCACGAGTTAGGGAACTTGAGTGCAAATCCCGTAATCACCAGCACGATGAAGCTGGCAAGCAAAACCAGGTGCTGCCAGCGCTGGTTCTCCGTCATGCGCACCATCTTCGGATTCTGCATCGCGCGCCGGGCCACGGCCTTGCTGCGCCAGATGATGGCGTTATGCAGGAACATCGCGCCGATCACGGCAAAGATCAGAAGCAAGATAGAACCATCTCACCCAGCGCACCGCAATCGAACCGATATCATTGGGATGGACACCATCCTCCAGGTGCACCTTGGTCAATGTGAACTTCTGCGTAACTCCCTTGTGGCACTTGCCGCAGGTGGCGTCCAGGTTGGCGCGATTGATGGTCGAGCGGGGATCGCTCGAAGGCAGAATATTATGCACGCCGTGGCAACTGGCGCAGTTGGCCACCACCGCCGAGCCGCCTTCTGAAGCCAGCCCGTGATAACTGTCCAGGTAAGTCGAGACGCGGTTTCCCGGCTACGCCGAACTCCTGCGAAAGCCGCACGCCTTCATGGCAGCGCGCGCAGGTGGTGCGCGCCAGGTTCTGCTCGGAGACCGACGAGTTGGGATCGATGTGCGCCTTGATCGAGTGGATTCCGTGGCAATCCGTGCAAACCGGGGCCAGCCCGTTGCCGCGGCTGATTCCCTGCCCGTGAATGCTCTGCATGAATGTCTGTTGGACAGTGCCGTGACACTTGCCGCAGGTCGCCGGAACATTGAATTTATAAATCGAAGACTTTTCGTCGTTGGCGGGAAGAATCTCGTGCGAGCCGTGGCAATCCGTGCACACCGCAGCCTTCTTCGATCCCTTTTCGATCGCCAGCCCATGCACGCTTTCCTGATACGAAACGAATGGCTGGCCGCTCTCGCCGTTCGATTCCATTAGGAACTTCTGCCCGTGGCATCGTCCGCAGGTGGTGGGAATATTGTCGTGATTGACCGGCGACTTAGGATCGTCGGCGGTCACGATCTCGTGCACGCTTCCGTGGCAATCTTCGCAGGTTGCCGCCGGCGCCCCATTGCTTGCTGGCCTTGGCGTGGAAGCTGTGCGAGTAAGCCTCCGCTGCCTCCGCATGGCACTGGGAACAGGCGGGCTTGATGCGGGTCTTCTTGTGGTCCGCCCCCATCTGTTGCGTGTGACAGTCCACGCAGGCGAACATGCTGCCGTGAATCGAGTTTTTGAACTTTTCCGCATCCACGTGCGGGACGGGTTTCTTGCTGCTGTCCCCTTTGCTCAGCGCTACGGATGAGTGGCAGGCAAGGCAATCTTCATTTTTAGGCTTCTGTTCCGCCGCTGCCGTTGCGGCCCATGCAAAAAAACAGATAAGCCCGGCGGAGATGATTCCGCCAGCCTTCTTCTTCACTCCGCTCAACGTCCGCATGCATTGCCTTTTTTTATTCCCTGAAATAAGCGCTCAAAGTTAAAACAAGTAGGACCAGCCCGATCAATATGACTATGGTCCCGGCCACTTTAGAGAAATTGAGCAGCCATACCGGAGGCTCCTGCCCGATTCTTGTCTGCAGCTTTCCCTGCGCGACCAGCTTCTGGTACTCTTCCGGCCGCTTGTGCTGGAACTCTTCTTCGCTCTCCACACCGGTAAAAACCACCATATCCATAGGGAAGCTGTCAGGACGCAGATGCGTGTTGACGAAGTGAATAGAGAATATAAATAGAATTGCGAGCAATCCCTCTTCGCTGTGAATCACCAGCACGGCATTCAACGCCCAGCCGGGCAGGAACCTGGCAAAGAACGGCGCGAACCACATCGCATAGCCTGAGAATCCGATGACGATCATGCCCCAGAAGACTGCCCAGTAATCGAATTTCTCCCAGTAGGCGTAGCGCCCAAACTGCGGCTTCGGTCCTAGTCCTACAAACCAGCGCATGTGCCCCAGAAGATCTTTCACGTCCTTCCAGTTGGCCACCATGGAGGTCGATCCCCAGAAAATTCCCTTCTCGTGGTGAACCAGCCAGCGGGAGATGAGGTCTTTCACGTGATAAAGAAACGCCAGTGTAAGAACCACCGCGCATAACTTGTGAAAGAACAGAATCGCTCCGAATCCGCCTACGCCGCCGGCAAAAAGGCGCGCCCAGTAGCTCTGGCTGAAGCGCAGCGGCAGCCCTGTGCCGGCCAGTCCCAGAAACGTGGTGAACAGCACGGCATGGAGGTACCTCTGCTCCCGCGTAAAGCGCACGTAATACCGGCCCTCACTGGGTCGTTGCTCCTGGATTCCTTCTCCCGCTTGTTCGAGGTCAGGCATTCTTCCCTCCCGCTGCTGCTTTTTTCTTGATCTGGTCATACCGTGATCGGATCAGCCACAGCACGGTGTGAATCACAAAGAACGTAAGCACGCTGGCCAGCAGCAGATTCATAAACAAACGGATGAAGTAGAGCGCCGGATTCAGCTTGCGATTTCGCGCGTTGGCATGCGGCTGATACTGCACGAAGCTGGCATTGGCGCCCGCATGGCACTTGCCGCACGTCTGCACCAGGTTCGCCTTGTTGACCGGCGAGCGCGGATCGGATGCGGGCAGCACGTCGTGCGCTCCGTGGCAGTCCCAGCAGCGCGCCGTCTCTACATATCCGCCCAGCGATCCCAGTTGCGAGTGGAACGTATCGCGATAAGTGGAAAACTTGTCCTTATGGCACGATCCGCATATAGGCGTGGATTGCGACCTGAACGCCGCTTCGGTCGGCTGCAGAATCGCGTGCGCGGTGTGGCAATCCGAACAGACCGGCGCATCCAGATTGCCCTTTGCGACCGCCTTTCCATGCACGCCGTTTTCGTAGTTCTCCGTGATTCCCGCATGGCAGGTTCCGCACGTCTTGGGAATATTGGTCTTGTAGGTCCGGCTCTCGGGATCCTTGTGGCTGAGGATGTGATGCGACCCATGGCAGCTCTGGCAATTGGCCGCCACCAGCAATCCCTCTTTGCTCAGCGCGAATCCATGGATCGAGTCGATATACATCGGATAGACGTTGGGCAGGCCGTGCTTCTTCGCCATCGCATCATTGCCGTGGCACGCTGCCGCAGGTGCGCGGAACATTCAGCGGATAGACTGCCGAGCGGGGATCGTCCTTGGGAAAAATGGAATGGGCGTCTCCATGGCAACTGGTGCAGGGATGCTCGGCGCGATCTGCATGCACGCTTCCCACCAGCCCTGCCGCTTCGTCGGCGTGGCAGGTGTCGCACTTGACCGGCGTCGCCTTATCCGGATGCGGATATTCCTTGATGGTCGTGTGGCAATCGCCGCATTTCAGGCTGCCATGGATTGTGGAATGAAACTTCGGCCCGTCCACTGCAACGCTATGCCCCGCCGCATCCTGCAGACCCTGGTCCGCATGGCAGGCCAGGCAATCCGTTTGCCCGTTCGCTGTGCCCGGTACCGCCGCAAACAGAAGCACAGATGCAGTAAAGACCAGCGTGATGGTGGAAACATTTTTCATTGCAATTTTCGTCAAACCTTCCGTGCCCAGGCGCGGGAGAGAAAGACTGCGGCCTCTCTCCTGGCTCGCGGCCTGCATCCCGGGATCAACTCGCGCACCCTGCTACTTCAAACTGCGGCTATATTTCACCAATGCCTTGATCTGCGATCGTCAGTAGGCTTTTGTAGGCGGGCATCTTGTTCTTGCCTGACTGCGTAATTTTGAAGAGCATGGAATCGGACTCTTTAACCACATCCTGGGACTGGAAAGACCGCGCGCCCATCCTCGTCCCTGTTGGTGTCGGGTTCCCGTTAGCTCCATGGCACATTTGGCACTTGGTTTTGTAGAGAGCTGCAGCATCGTTCTGTGCGAAGGCAGGACCCGTAATAAGAATGGCGCCGAACAGAATCACTGCTGCTGCTCTGAATCCATAAGTCATAAAATTGCTCCCTGGCCGGTGATTTATGTCTTTCCGTCCAATTACGTTCATATAGGCCGCGTTGCCTTGTCGGAAGTGATGCCTATCACAGGTAGAAGGTCGTTGCTTCCGCGGCCGAGTGCGAATGATCACTTCCCCTCTCTTCAACCGCCTATTTCAAGGATTGCCCTGCCGGAGTGATACAGGTCACATGCTTGGAGGGGTCAAATCAAGCACAATATGGGCGCTGCCGGAGGACCAAATTTAATGGCCACAGTTGCGCTATCTGAAACAAAAACCATGCTTACTCTCCCTGGAGATGCGGTGCGCCAGATTCTATGGCGCTTTGCCGACCGATTCGATTTACAGATGCTCGTCCAGTCCGCGCGCAGTGTTGCCCGCGGAACCGTGGCTCGCCTTGTGGCCGCCGGAGAACGCAATACTCACGAGTGGACCCCCGGAAAAGCCGGAATGATGGAGGACTTCGACCGCGCCGGCGTAACCGCTGCCTTCATGGAGCCGGAAGAAGGCGGCTTCATCGCCGGCCCCAAGAACCTGGCCCTGGCTCTTGCCGCTTACGAACTGGCCTGGGTTGACGGCGGCGCGGCCACAGCCAGCATGGCCAGCTTTCTCGCCCTCTCGCCCATCCACGAGCGCGGCACACCGGAGCAGGTCTCCCGCTACAAATCGCTGGCTGCCCCACCGCAACCCGGTGAAGACCGCAAGCCCTGGCGCGGAGCCTTTGCGCTCACTGAGCCCATCCCCTACGTCGGCGTCGATACCGGCATGCTGAACGGAAAAATCAGTATTTCAGTGTGGAAAGACGGCCAGGAACCCTGGCTGCAAGTGGACAAGCGCGGCCGGTTCATCACCAATATTGCTTTTGCAAACTTCGTAACCGCCGCGGTCAACTCCTGCGATCCGCGCGTCAAAGGCAGTTGCGTCGTGATTCTTGAAGAGGGCGACGAAGGCATCTACGACCACGGAACCCCAACCAAAAAGCTCGTTCACCAGCTCTCCTCCACCGGCGATCCCATCTTCAGCCTCAAGGTTCCCGCCAGCCGCATCGTGGGCGGATACACGGTCAAAGACGGCGTGATCGTCCCCAACTTCAACCACGGCGAAATCATCGAGGCCGTCTTCCGCCGCACCCGCGTTCCGGTCGGCCTGATGACCGCGGCCAAGCTGCTCTCCGCCATCGAGCCGGTCATTCGCTATCAGCGCCAGCGCTTCCGCGGCGCCGAAGGCTCCAAGCCCGGCTCGGTTCGCTACGAGCAAGGCATCCAGCAGCGCGAAGACGCGCTCCATCGCCTGGTCGATATCTGGGCCACCGGCGAAGCAGCCAGCCTCCCTTGGCTTTGCCGCCGCCCGCCTCTTCGACGATCTGGACCCCCTGGAAAAACAGAAGACCGCTCTGCTCAAGGAGCGTGGCGATCCAGGGCGGCCGCGCGGAGATGAAGGCTCTCAAGGAAAGCGAACAGCGCGCCATCGAGCTGCTCTCGCTCAAGCCGGACGACCCGCGCCGCGCCGAACTCGCCGCCGATCCTCTCGTCAACTACGTCCTCATGGACGCCGAAGCCAACGTCATCTGCCCCGCAACCAAGCTCTGGAATACCGGCCACGGCGCCAACATGATGCGCGAAGCCGTCAGCCTGATGGGCGGCTACGGCATCACCGAAGATTGCCCCGGCTTCCTCGCCAACAAGTGGATGGACGCGCAGCTCGAAGCAACCTACGAAGGCCCTGAAGCCGTGCAGCGCCGCCAGTTGACCGTGACCATGACCTCCGAGGTCTTCCTCGCCCAGTTCCGCGCCTGGACCAGCGAGATGCGCCGCATCGCATCCGACCATCCCGGCACCGGCGCCTGCACCCTGGCCTCCGCCATGAACCTCTGGCTCTGGACGCTCAACTACCTGCAGAACGCCACCGACCCCGAAGGCAACAAGCTCTATCACGGCCAGCGCCAGGGCGTGACCTTTGCCCTCGCCGATGCTCTCTGCTGGCTGCTCGCCTCGCGCTACCAAATTCTCGACGTGCTCGAACTCGAAGCCCGCGGCGGAACCGATGCCGTAGCCGCCGAAGGCCTCGCCGGCACCGTCCAGTTCCTCAGCGACCTCTGCCACACGCAAGCCGCGCAATCGGCCGGCGAGGCCTCGCGCATCTGCGCCGAGTTGGTCTTCGGCTACAACTGCCATCCCTCCTGGGACGAGCAGAGCACCGCAACTGCTTCCTGGCCAGCGAACTTGAAGAGTACGAAGAGACCATGCCCGGCATCTCCGCCTTTGCCGTCGATGTGCTCGCCGCCGACGGCACTCATCCGCAAAAAGCCGGCCCCTGCGCCGGTTGCGCCGGCTCCAGCGAGTTCCTCCGCCTGCAGAGCAAGCTGACCACCTGCCTGACCGGATCCCGCCTCGCCAAGGACCGCGCCGCCGAAACCGTCAGCAAAGTCATGATCCCAGAAGCCCTGGATTACCCCGCATGAGCCGCTTGAAAACGATTCGGAAAAACCCGGCATACCCACAGAAGCTCCGTGCCCCATCCATTCGCTCTCTTTCTGGCGAATGGGTGGGAAAGCACAAATTCTGACCAATCACGTTAACGAGGAGGCCCGCATGTACGTAGAAGAGTTAGAAAGAGCAGCTGGTACCTCAGAGTCGTATGCCCCAGCTCTCACTTTTGAGACCATCGGAACCCTCCCCATCCGCTTCCCCCGCGCCTGATCTCGACCGCCAGTCCATGGAAGTCGACATAGCCTGCGCCGGTTTCGGCCCGGCAATGGGCGGCTTTCTTTCCACCCTCACCCGCGAGTGGACCGAGCATCCCGATGATCCCGCCTTCCAAAGCAAAGTCGCCCCTGGAATGCCCCTCCAGGTCCTCTGCTACGAACGCGCCGACGACATCGCCTCCGGCGTCAGCGGGGTAGTTACCCGCGCTCAGGGCATCCGCGCCAGCTTTCCCGGTCTCGACCCCTCTGAAATCCCCATGGCCGCCAACGTAACCCACGAACGCGTCCTCTATCTCCTCGATCCCACCGGCGCCAGCCGCCGCTCCGCGATTTTGCGTCTCGGCGATTTTTTCCTTCGCCTTTTGGGAAAGCTGGCGGGCGTAAGAGACCAAGCCTTCGAACTCCCCTGGACCCCAAAGTTCCTCCACAAAAACGGCGGCCTCGTTCTCTCCATCGGCCAATTCAACCAGTGGGTCGGCTCGCAGCTGATGGCCACAGGCCTGGTGCAGATCTGGCCCGGCACTCCAGTCAGCAAGCCGCTGATTACGCGGCAAAAAAGTTGAAGGCATTCGCCTCGCCGACCAGGGCGTTGATGAGTCGGGTGCACCCACCGAATGCTTTATGCCCGGAATGGATGTGCGCGCCCCGCTCACCGTCGTAGGCGACGGCCCCGTCGGCCAGATCGGCAGAGCACTCGACCAGAAGCTCGGTCTTCCCGAAGGCCACGCCCGCCGCGAGTGGGCTTTGGGCATGAAATTCGTCATCGAGCTGCCTGAAGATTCGAGGCCTCGAGGAGCGCGCCGCTGAAACCCGGAACCGTCTGGCACACCTTCGGCTACCCCGAGCCGGAGATCTTCGGCTTCCTCTACGTGCATCCCGACCGCTTGGTCTCAGTCGGCATCTTCGTCCCCTCGTGGATGGGCGACCCCTCGCGCACCGCCTACCGCTATTTGCAGCACTATATCCAGCACCCCGCCCTCTGGCGCTACCTCAAAAACGGAACCCTCCGTTCCTGGGGAGCTAAGTCGCTTGAAGAATCGGGTCGTCACGGCGAGCCATACTTGGTCGGCGACGGCTACGCCCGCATCGGCGAGGGCTCCGGCTCAACCAACATGCTCACCGGCTCCGGCGTCGACGAAGCCTGGACCACCGGCACGCAACTCGGCGAAGCCGTCATCGACCTCCTCCGCGCCGGACTGCCTTTCACCAAAGAAAACCTTTCCATAACCTACGAAGAGCGCCGCCGCAAAAGCTGGGTCGAGCGGGGCGCTCACGAAGCAGAGAACGCCCGCAACGGCTTCCACGGCGGCATTGTCAAAGGCATGATCGGCATGGCCCTCGCCGGCCTCACCGGCGGCCGTCTCTCAATGCAGGCGCACATCCCCCCGGCCCACAGGCAGATCTCCCGCTCTGGCGACGGCCTCAATCTGAAACAAGCCGCAGCCGTAGCCTTGGCAGACGGCCGACCGCTCCACGATGCACTGCTCTCCGCCCGCGGCTGGCCAGAGATCCCCTTTGACGGCCGTCTCCTTG
>CAVZYE010000012.1:0-208458 GCA_963779385.1 uncultured Acidobacteriaceae bacterium
ATCTGAGTGGAATCCGTCTCATTGAGCAACTTCGCTCCCGCAGCCACGCCCGTATTTTTGCCATTAGCGGCAGCAACCCGCCCGCCGACGTAATCGCCGCCGCCGACGGATTCCTTCTCAAGCCCTTCGCCCCTTGAGGATCTCGGCAATCTGCTCGAAAAAAAACGGCCCGCCCATCCCCGCGCAAATCTCCATCTCCTCCACTCTTGTCGGCAACCCTCCCTCGGCCAAACCATACTCAGCCCTCCCGGTAGTCAACCCAAAGATCCTGGCCCAGTTCCGGGAGATGATGTCCGAAGCCGCCGTGCGCCAGATCTACGCCGCCGTCGTCGCCGATCTCGCCCGCCGGCATCACCCTTCGAGGCCGCAATCGCCAAAGACGACGCCGAAATCCGCCGCATCGGCCACGCCATCAAGGGCGGCTGCGGCATGGCCGGCGCCGTCCAGGCCGCCCGCCTCGGCGCCCTGCTTGAGGCCTGCGCATCGAGCCAAGGGTAACCACTGGATAACAGCGCGGCCGCTGCTGGCGATTTGCGCGCCGCCGCCCGCAACCTGAAGCGTATGCTGGAGGCAGAATTACCGGCTTAAGCACAGCCGTGATTGGAGGCTAGCCGCTCAAGTGGAACGACCAATCCGAATCGTGCTGGCGGACGACCATCCCGTGGTCCGCATCGGCGTGCGCAACATGCTCTCTGAACAGACGGCTTCGAAGTGGTCGGCGAAGCCTCCGACGGCGACGAGGCCATCACCCAGACCCTGGAGCTGCAGCCCGACATTCTTCTGCTCGACGTGCAGATGCCGCGCCTGCCCGGCCTTGAGGCCATGCGCGCCATCATGAACGGCACGCCCACGGTCAAGATTCTGCTGCTCACCTCCACCATCACCACCCAGCAGATCATCGAGGCCCTGCACATCGGCGCCCGCGGCATCGTGCTCAAAGATGCCCTGGCCGGCCACCTGCAAACCGCCATCCGCACCGTCTTCGGCGGCGATTACTGGATCGGCGGCAAGCGCGTCGTCAACCTGGTCTCCGCCCTCCACGACCTGATGCAGCAGGCCGCCGTGCCCGCAGCGCAAGACCTACGGCCTCACCCCGCGCGAACTTGAAGTCGTGGGCTGCATCGTCGAGGGCTGCAGCAACCGCGACATCGCCAAGCAGTTCAGCCTCAGCGAAGAGACCGTCAAGCGCCACCTGTCGAACATCTTCGACAAGACCGGCGTCTCCACGCGCCTCGAACTGGCCCTGTTCGCCATCGCCCACCACCTCGTTGATCCGCAGGAGCAGTGAACAAGGGTTAGAAGGGCTGATACGGAAGCTACCGGTTAAAACCGGTAGCGCAGCGCCAGCTGCATCAGGCGCGGCGGCATGGCGCTGACGGCCTGGCCGAAGCTGCCGCTGGAGATGTTGCCCTCGACCGCGGCGGCGCCGAAGAACTGGGCGTGGTTGAGCGAGGTTGAAGGCTTCGGCGCGGAATTCGAGCGCGCGATCGTCCTTCGACGCAGGAAGTCTGCGGGAGAGCGTGGCGTCGAGATTCTCCATGCCGGGGCCGGAGAAGAAGCGGCGGCGCGCGTTGCCCATGGTTCCCAGCGCGGGCAGCGTGAATTGCGAGGCGTCGAAGACGGGCGCGCCGCCGCGCGGATTGGTGTGCAGGCTGAGCGATTTGCCGCTCCAGTCGGGCGTGTCCACGCCGTTGTTGTTGATGCCGTTGGGAATGGTGCCGAGCAGCGAGGTGTCGTTGTTGTTGAGCAGGGTGACGGGCAGCCCGGAGGTGAAGCGCGCGATGCCGGCCACGCGCCCAGCCGGAGGCCAGTGCATGGAGCCGGCCCTTGGACTTCGAGCGCGGGCAAATCGATAGTGGAAGCTGGCGACGAGGTTGTGGCGCAGGTCAAAGGACGAGAGGCCGCGGCTGAGCGAGGGGTTGACGGGGTTGACCGGCTCGGGCAGGCCGGCGGATTGATCGATGGACTTCGAACAGGTGTAGCTGGCCAGCAGATCGAGGCCGTGGGAGCGGTGGTTGAGCGTGGCTTCGAGGGCGTTGTAGCTGGCGTTGGCGATGGTGCGCTGCAACTCGACGCTGCCGAAGGCGGGGCCGAACTGGGTGCGCGCGGCCTGCTCGTTGAAGGGGCCGCAGAGCGCGGAGCCGAGGCTGAGGCAGAGCGCGGGATTGGCGGGGTTGGCTTCTTCCAGCACCAGCAGATGATGCGACGATGCGCCGACATAGCTGACGGTGGCCAGCGTGGCCGCGCCGAACTGCCGCTCGACGCTGGCCATCCAGTGCTCGGCGTAGGGGGTCACGTCGCGCGGGTCGACGGCGGGAATGCCGACCAGCGGCTCGAACTGGCTCCAGTTCACGGTGGCGTTGGGATTGGCGCGGCTGGCGCCGTAGGCCACCTTTTGCAGCGGGAAGCGCTGGCCCGGCGTCTGGCGCCGGTGGCGGCCACGGTGAAGGGCGAGGCGAAGAGCGGCGGCGCGGCCGAGGTGTAGGTGTAGCCGTAGGGCGGATTGGCGCTCATGATGCCGGCCGAGAGGCCTTCGTATGCGGTGTAGAAGATGCCGTAGCCGGCGCGGATGCTGGTTTGGCCCGCCGGGCCGGTGAGCTTGCGCAGCCATGGATGCGGTGAAGGCCGGCGTCCACGCGATGCCGATGCGCGGAGCAAAGTCGTTGCGCGCCGGGGCGAGCGAGCGCGGGCACGCCGGGGTCGCCGGGAAAGACCAGCCCCTGCGGCGCGCCGGGAAAGACCTGCGACTGCTCGCCCTTGACCAGCGTTTGCAACTGGTTGAATTTCTCGCTGCCAGGGGCGGATGCGGTCCCAGCGCACGCCGTAGTTGACGGTGAGCTGGCTGGTGGCCTTCCAACTGTCCTGCGCGAAGGCGGCCATGTAGAGATTGCGGTTGTAGAAGCTGCGCGCCTGGCCCTGCGTGTAGCTGGAGGCAACGCCGAGCAGGAAGTCGGCAAAGTCGAGGCCGGTCTCAGAGCCGTTGAAGGCGAAGCTGCCGTTGAAGATCACGTCGGGGTGGGTGTTGATCTGGTTGGCGTGGATCTCGCCGCCGGCCTTGAGTCCATGCTTGCCGAGGATGCGGCGAGAAGGCGTCGCTGACCTCGTAGATGTTCTCGGCCTGCACCAGCGCGGTGGTGTCCACGCCCAGGGTGAAGTCGTTGAAGGCGACGTTCTCGATGCCTTCGGTGGAGGGCTTGAGCGGCGACGATGTCCGTTGAGAATCCCTGCGCGGCGAGCGACGGTCCGACGCCGCCTTTGGGCTGGCCGACGGCGTTGGCGTTGCGCATATAGCTCAGGTGGAATTCGTTCAGCGCCGCGCTGCCGAAGGTGATGGTGTGGCCCAGGCTGGCCAGTTGCGCCGGCCGTTGCAGGTGGCGTCGAAGCCGGGCACGCTGGCTCCGCCGGTGCCGGTGGGATAGGGATTGTCGAGCGAGTAGTTGTCGAGGAAGTAGTAGGCGGTCAGCGTTCCCTTGCCGTGGGTCCAGTCCAGCGCGCAGCGCGCCTTTGTCGTCGCTGCAGGGTCTCGGCCTCGGCGGCGGTGGCAAAGAGCGCGCGCTCCGGCGTTGGGCTGCGGAATCGATGCCAGCAGATATTTTGCCGGCGCGGACCAGCGGATTGCGGGAATCTGACCGTCGGGAAAGACCTGCGGAATACGGCTCGCCGGCGGTGACCGGCGCGGCCCAGGCGCGCTGGAAAGCATGAGCCGCCCAGGCGTTGCCGTTCACGCTGCCGGTGAGCGGGATTCTGGCTGAAGTCGCCGCCGCGCTCGGCGTCGACGGCACGGCGATCTCGCCGGTATCGATGCCCTCGGTCAGCCGCGTTCCCTGGTAGTCGGCAAAGAGCATCACGCTCTTGTGAAACGGCGCGCCGCCGAGCGTGCCGCCGAACTGGTTCTGGCGATAGGCCGCGCGCTCCTGCGAAAAGTAGTTGCGCGCGTCGAGAGCCGTGTTGCGCAGAAACTCGAAAGGCGGAGCCGTGCAGTCTGCCGGTCGCCGGACTTGGTGGTCACCAGCACCTGGCCGCCGCTGGAGTTGCCGTACTCGGCGTCGAAGTTCGAGGTCAGCACGCGGAAGCTGTCGATGGAGTCCAGATTGGGCACGATCGAGGTGCCCATGTTCACGTCTTCCTCCACGTCGCTGCCGTTCACGCGGAATCCATTGGAGGCCTCGCGCTGGCCGCTGATGGAGAGGTTGCCGGGGTTGGCGTCGCCCGAGGGCGGCGTGGAGGCTACGCCGGTCATGATGACCGCGCCGGGCTGCGCCGTGTTCTGCGGAACAATGCCCGGCTGCACCGCCATCAGATCAGTAAAGCTGCGGCCGTTCAGCGGCACGCTCTCAATCTTTTTTGTGTCCAGCGTCTCGCCCAGCTGGGTGCTGGTGGTCTCGGCGGCCAAGGCGTCGGCGGTCACTTGCACGGTTTCGCTCACCGTCGCAATCTCCAGGGTCAGGTCAACGCTGGCGGTGGGGGCCTGCTCGGTGAGAACGGCCTCCACCGTCAGCGGCTTGAACTCCCCGGCGGTGGCCGTTATGCGGTAGCTTCCTGCCACCGGAACCATGATACGGAACTCGCCCTGATCGTCTGCTTCCGCCTGGACGGGCGCCACGCCTGAACCCTCGAGTTGCACCGCAAAATGGGCGTGGGGAATGCGCGCGCCGCTTAAGTCATGCGTAACGCCGGAGATAGCGAAAACAGTATCGGCAAAAAGATTTGATGAATTGCTTGACAGAAAAAGAAAGAGAAAAATCGCACAACGAGATCGCTTCAACGAAAACCCCTTCGAACCGGAGACCGATTTTTTAGATTGGCGGTCAGCAGAAGGTGCGCAACGGCGTAAGAGGAGAAAAAGCCGCCTCGCAATATCCGACTGATTTAGTCCTGTATTTAATATACGACTAAGTTTGTCGGATATCAAGTGGTCAGTGGTCGGGGAAAGAGCGCGTAAATTCATGCGGCTAGCGGCGGGGTGGTTAGAATGGATGCATGAAACTGAACGGAAAGATTGTGTTGATTACCGGGGCCAGCTCCGGGATTGGCGCGGCTACGGCGGTGGCGTTTGCGGCGGAGGGGGCGCGGTTGCTGCTGGCGGCTCGGCGCGCCGGGAAGCTGGCGGAGGTGGCTTCACTGGCTCTGGAGCGCGGCGCTGAGGCGGTGCACTCGATCGACCTGGACGTGCGGGACCACCGCGCCGGTGCAGAACGCGATTGACGCGCTGCCGGCGGAGTGGGCGGAGATCGAAGTGCTGGTGAATAACGCCGGCCTGAGCCGCGGCCTCGACAAGCTTTACGTGGGAAAGATCGAGGACTGGGAAGAGATGATCGACACCAACGTGAAGGGGCTGCTTTATGTCTCGCGGGCGGTGGTGCCGGGGATGGTGGTGCGCGGGCGAGGGCACGTGGTGAACCTGGGATCGACGGCCGGGGAGATGACCTATCCGGGACGGGGCGGTTTATTGCGGGAGCAAGGCGGCGGAGCGGGCGATCAACGACGGGCTGCGGCAGGATTTGCTGGGAACGCCGGTGCGGGTGACGAGCGATCGATCCGGGGATGGTGGAGACGGATTTCAGCCTGGTGCGGTTTCACGGCGATGCGGAGCGGGCGGCGAAGGTGTACAAGGGGGTCATGCCGCTGAAGCCGGAAGACGTGGCCGACGCGATTTTGTGGGCGGTGACCCGACCGGCGCATGTGAATATTGCGCGGGTGCTGCTGACGCCGGTGGATCAGGCCAACTCGCTGCTGTTTAACCGCGAGCCGCTAGGCAGGACCGCGGTGCGGCGCGCGGGCTACCCTCATGGCTTGAATCTGGCCTTCGATCTGGTGAGGGCAGCTTCAAGGGCCGCGCGGCGCGCCGGGTTTGAGGTTCTCTGCGAGAGGATATTTTCTCGTTGCAGGTTGAGCGCCTGCTTTTGCCGCTCCCGTTCGGTGCGGTGCTGCTCGGCGATGCGGCGAGCGTCTTCGCTCACAAAACCGTCGCCGGACTCGACCTCCGGCTGCTGCAGGGCATTTGCCATCTGTTACCTCCACGGATTTACTTTTCCCAACCACGAGCCCTATCTTCATTCTACGAGGGTTTGGCCGAGTTGTGTCCCACGGAGTGAAGATTAGTTCGCCTGGCAAGCGGGAAGGATTACGCATGCGCGCATGGCAGATTTCGTCGTTTGGCATTGATTCTTTGGAGTTTGTGGAGCGGCCGACACCCGCGCCGGGCCCGGCGAAGTGCTGGTCAGGGTGCGTGCGATTTCGTTCAATTATCGCGATCTGCTGATGGTGAAGGGGATTTACAACCCCAAAATGAAGCTGCCGCGGATTCCCTGCTCCGACGGGGCGGGGGAAGTGGTGGCGGTGGGCGAGGGCGTGACGGCGTGGAAGCCGGGCGACCGCGTGGCCGGGATCTTTATGCAGAACTGGCTGGACGGCGCGCTGACCGCGGCGCAAGGCGCGCGGGCGCGCTGGGCGGCGACATCGACGGCATGCTGGCCGAGTACGTGGTTCTGAAGCAGACGGGGCTGGTGGCAGTTGCCGGAGCACCTGAGCTTTCAGGAGGCGGCCACGCTGCCCTGCGCGGCGGTGACGGCGTGGAATGCGCTGGCGGCGGGCAAGTCTGAAGCCGGGAGCGACGGTGCTGATCCAGGGAACGGGCGGGGTTTCGATCTTTGCGCTGCAATTTGCGCGGCTGCGGGGGGCGCGGGTGCTGGGCATCAGCAGCAGCGACGAGAAGCTGGAGCGGGCCCACGCGCTGGGGCTGGACGCCGGCCTGAACTACCGCGACTATCCCGGACTGGGACCGCTGGGCGCTGGACGAGACCGGCGGCGAAGGCGTGGACCTGGTGGTGGAGGTGGGCGGGCTGGGGACGCTGCCGCGCTCGCTGAAGGCGATTCGCATTGGCGGGGCGATTGCGCAGGTGGGCGTGCTGTCCGGCGGCTGCGGCAGACCCGCTGCCGATCGCCTCGATCCTGCACAAAATGGCGCGCATTCAGGGGATTTACGTTGGATCGCGCAAGGACTTTGAGGAGATGAACAAGGCGATCACGCTGGCCATGCTGCGGCCGGTGGGCGAAAACTTCCATTGGATCGCAGGCGCGCGAGGTGCTGATCCGCATGGAAGAAGGCGAGCCACTTCGGCAAGCTGGTGCTTACGGTGGGATAAGAACGGCCAATTTGAGTCCGATCAGAGGCGAATGGCAGATCGATTCGATTCAGGCACTGGCGTTCCTATTGACGATTTTCTCTTCTGTACCTTTCGGAGCATCCCTGAGAGACGGCTTGGGGGGTATACTGACGCGGACCGTGAAATCCCGGTTCAGAGGAGCTTGTGAATGAAATTGAATCCAATATTAATTGCTATCTGTTGCCTCACGGCATCCGTCTCCGCTCCGGCGTTTGCGCAAAATGCCGGGGCGGCTACCTATAAAGCGAAGTGTGCTATGTGCCACGGCGCAGACGGCCTGGGCACCACCCCGGCGGGGAAGGCCATGAAAGCTGCGTCCTTCAAGGACCCGGCACTCGTCAATGCCCCGGACTCTCAACTTATCGCCGCAGTCAAGAATGGTAAAAACAAGATGCCGTCCTATGGTGGCAAGCTGACTGACGATCAGATCAAGGCGGTCGTGGTGTATATCCGCGGTTTGCAGAAATAAAAACGAAGCTGGAACAAGGAGTGAAGTAAGCGAACGCAGACGGATTACGCGGGTCCGGTAAGAAAGGACCGCTATCTTTCTGTTTCCGGCAAGGCTCTGTCTCCGGTGCAATTTTGTGCGTTTTCCGGGCTCCGGCTCCCATTGACTGATTCTCCCTGGAGGAAACGGATTCCATGATCTCTTCATTTTCCAAGATGTGTTCTTCGTCACAGACCTGGATGCCTGACAATCCCTACGGTACTCTCATAATGTGCTGATGGGGTGTTTCGGGCACGAAGCGCTCTTTATAGGGTGGTGTGTCTAAAATCAGCGTTGGAGGTTGGGGGTTTGGTCAGGAGTAACAACGCGTTCAGAATCTTAGGATTGGAAACTGTGGCAGGGGGTGCGGACCATGTGCGCTGACCAGGGTCTCCAACACGAACCACGCGCCGCCGCGCCATTGAAATCTTCCTCGGCGGCGGCATTCTCGCCTCCTTTGCTTCTTTCCTCTATCCCGTGCTGCGCTATTTTGTCCCTCCGCCGGTGGTCGATCTCGGCGGGGACGAGGTGGTGGCCGCCAAGGTCGGGGAGATGCAAGCCGAATTCCGGAGAGATTTTCCGTTTCGGCAGCCGTCCCGGCCTGTTGATTCTGGAAAGCGACGGCACCTATCGCGCGCTCTCCGCCACCTGTACCCACCTGGGCTGCACGGTGCAGTATCGCCCCGATCTGCGCGAGATCTGGTGCCCGTGCCACAACGGAATCTACGATCTCAATGGCCGCAACGTTTCCGGTCCTCCGCCCAGACCGCTCGATGTCTTCGATGTTCACCTGCGCGGCGACGAGATTGTCGTCAGCCGGAAGCGGGAGGCGTGACCGTGTTCGCCGCCCTCTATTCGCTGGCTCGATGAACGGCTTGCATCTGGACGGATCTGATCGCGCCGTTCCGGCACAAGACCGTTCCCACGCATCGCCTGTCCTACTGGTACTTCTTCGGCGGCATCACGCTTTTCTCTTCATCGATCCAGGTGCTCACCGGGATCCTGCTGCTGCTGTATTACCGTCCCGGCGCCAACGAGGCCTTCGAAAGCGTGCAGTACATCATGACCCGGGTGCAGTTTGGCTGGCTGATTCGTTCCATCCACTCCTGGTCGGCCAACCTGATGATCTTCACCGCCTTCGTGCACATGTTCAGCGTGCTGTTTCTCAAGGCCTACCGCAAGCCCAGGGAGCTGACATGGGTCAGCGGCATGCTGCTGCTCTTTCTGGTCATGGGATTCGGCTTCAGCGGCTATCTGCTGCCCTGGAACAAGCTGGCCTTCTTCGCCACCACGGTGGGCACGCAGATGGCCGGGCAGGTTCCCATCATCGGCCAGCCCATCATGATCTTTCTTCGCGGCGGCCCGCAGGTGACCGGAGCCACGCTGACCCGATTCTTCGGATTCCATGTCGCCGTTCTGCCCGGATTGGTCACCGTGCTGATCGCGATCCACCTGTTTCTGGTGCAGCGCCAGGGCATGAGCGTTCCGCCCAAAGTCGAAGCGGAGTGGACCGCGAATCCCTCGCTGCGCCGGGAGATGAAGTTCTTTCCCAACTTTCTGCTGCGCGAATTGATGGCCTGGTACGTGGCCATGGGCGCGCTCGGCGCGCTGGCGGCGCTCTTCCCGTGGAACCTCGGCGTCAAGGCCGATCCTTTTGCCTCGGCCCCGGCGGGAATCAAGCCCGAGTGGTACTTCCTCTTCATGTACCAGACGCTCAAGCTCATCCCGTCCAAAGTGTGGATCGTCGACGGCGAGGTTCTGGGCATACTTGGGCTGCGGCCTGGCCGGCCTGTTCTGGCTGCTGCTGCCCTTCTTTGAGAGTGACAGGCCCGCGCGCACCAGAGCGTGGATCACCGGGCTCGGCATTTTTGCTCTTGTTTACGTGATCGGTATGAGTGTCTATGGCTATGTTGCGAAATAAGCTCCGGCCGGTTCGTCGCTGCCCGCTCTGCCGGGCTGGCCGGGTTCCTCGTGCTCGCGGCGTGCCTGGGATACGGGCAGGCCGTGAACTCCTGCCTGGATTGTCACTCCGCGCTGCCCGGCCGCCTGGGAGTCACCCCGGAGAAGTTCAGCCAGGACATTCACGCGCAAAAGGGCTTGACCTGCACCAGTTGCCACGGCGGCGACGCCATCCAGCTACGATCCCGACCAGGCCATGAGCCGCAAGGCGGGCTGGAAGGGCAAGATCGATCGCAGGCAGATTCCGCAGTTGTGCGGAGTCTGCCACTCGAATCCCGGCCTATATGCGCCAGTACGACCCCAGCCTGCGCACCGACCAGTTGGCCCAGTACCACACCAGCGTGCACGGCAAGCGCCTGGCCGCCGGAGACACCAAGGTCGCCGTATGCACGGATTGTCACAGCGTCCACGATATCCGGCCGCCCAGCGATCCCCGCTCCACGGTGAACCCCGTCAACGTGGCCAAGACCTGCTCGCGCTGCCACTCCGACGCGGCTTACATGAAGCAGTACGGGATTCCCACCGATCAGTTTGCCAAGTACATCACCAGCGTGCACCACGACGCGCTGGCGGTGCGCGGCGATCTGAGCGCGCCCACCTGCACCACCTGCCATGGAAACCATGGCGCCGTGCCGCCCGGCGTGGACAAGGTGCAGAACGTCTGCGCCAACTGCCACGTCTTCCAGGCCCAGATGTACGAAAAAAGCATCGCACAGCAAGGCCTTCCAGGATAAGGGTCTTCCCGGCTGCGTCGTCTGCCACAGCAATCACGGCATCCACATCCTTCTGACGCCATGCTCGGCACCGGCCCCGCCGGCGTCTGCATGAAGTGCCATGCCGCCGGGCGACCATTGCGATCGGGCCAGGGCGGCAATCCTGGCCAACCTGACTCAATTGGACAGCGCCATCAAGAACGCCGACCAGTCTCTGCGTCTCGCCGAGTCTTCCGGCATGGAAGTCAGCGAGGCCCGCCTCAACCAGGATCAGGCGCGCGATGCGCTGACCAAGGCCCGCGTCACCATCCACAGCTTCCAGACCGCCCTGGTCGATGCAGGATATTCAGGCCGGCATGAAGATCGCCGCCGCCAACCTGAAAGCCGGCAAGGACGCGATGGTGGAGCGTAACCATCGCCGCATCGGCCTCGGCATCTGCCTCATCGCCATCGCCATCATGCTGGTTGGGCTCTGGCTATACATAAGAAAATTGGAGAGTTAGATTCACCGCGCTGACCGCGCCCGTCAGGCCCAAACCGGTCCTGGTAACTCCGGAATGGGCCATTCATAGTCCCGCATCTTCGATTTTGGCCTATTTTTCATCCCCGCACTGAATTTCTGGATCTATTGTAGGGAACACCGCTTGAGCGATGGGGAGTTCCCTGTCTCAGGCGGAAACGGGGGAAACGATGCCTGAAACGCCTATCACAATACCGCCGCAAGTGGGTTCAATGAAGCACGAGAAAACCGCTATGACTGCCGAGGCGCTGGTCCACTCCTTTCTTGACAACCTTTTCTTTGTGCAGGGCAGGTCGCTGGAGCGGGCCACGGTCAACGATCTTTATATGGCCCTGGCGCACACGGTTCGCGATCGCCTGGTGGAGCGCTGGATCTCAACGGTGAAAAACTATCAGGCTCAGGATGTGCGCGTGGTCTGCTATCTCTCGGCGGAGTTTCTTACCGGGCCCCACCTTGCCAATAACCTGATCAACCTGGGGATCCATGATGAAGCAGAACAGGCGATGCGGCAGCTGGGGCTGGATCTGAATGTGCTGATCGAGCAGGAAAAAGAGCCGGGACTGGGCAACGGCGGATTGGGGCGCCTGGCTTCGTGCTTTATGGATTCGCTGGCCACGCTCGACGTTCCCGCCATCGGCTACGGAATCCGCTACGAATATGGAATCTTCAACCAGCAGATTCGCGACGGCTGGCAGGTGGAGACCACGGACAATTGGCTGCGGCTGGGAAATCCCTGGGCGCTGGAGCGCCCGGAAGACGCCTTCGAAGTAAAGATGGGCGGGCGGACGGAACGGCACACCGATCCCACCGGCCGGCTGCGAGTGCATTGGGTTCCGGAAAAGGTAGTTCGCGGGGTTCCGCACGATACGCCGATCCTGGGTTACAAGACCAACACCGCAAACACCATGCGGCTGTGGGCGGCGCGCGCCGTGGCGAGCTTCGACTTCGGCACCTTCAACACCGGTGATTTTTTTGGTGCGGTGGCTGACAAGGTTTCCTCGGAGAATATTTCCAAAATCCTTTATCCCAATGACGAAGGCTTTCAGGGCAAGCAACTGCGGCTGGCGCAGCAGTTTTTCTTTGTCTCCTGCAGCCTGCAGCACATCCTTAAGATTCAGGGACACGCCGACCGTCCGCTGGCCGAGCTGCATCGCAACTTCGCTATCCAGATGAATGACACGCATCCGGCTATTGCCGTGGCCGAGCTGATGCGGTTGCTGATCGACGAGCACTCGATGGAGTGGGATGCAGCCTGGCACGTGACGCAGCATGCGCTCTCCTATACCAACCACACGCTGCTTCCCGAGGCACTTGAGCAGTGGCCGCGCGCTCTGTTTGGTTCACTGCTGCCTCGGCATTTGGAAATTGTGGACGAGATCAACCGGCGCCATCTCGAAAACGTGCGGCAGAAGTTTCCCGGCGACGATGCGCGGGCGCAAAGGCTCTCAGTGATTGACGAGAACGGGGAAAAGTATGTGCGCATGGCTCACCTGGCGGCATTGGGCAGCCACGCCATCAACGGAGTGGCGGAGCTGCACTCTGAATTACTGAAGACTAACGTGCTGCGCGATTTTTACGAGCTTACGCCTGAAAAATTTTCGAACAAGACCAACGGCGTCACTCCCCGCCGCTGGATGGTTCTGGCCAATCCCGGCCTGGCTGCGCTGCTGACTTCGCGGCTTGGACCGGGCTGGGTGCGCGATCTGGAAAAGCTGCGCCGTCTGGAGCCGCTGGCCGGCGATCTCTCGCTGCATGAGGAGTGGAAAGCCATCAAGCACCAGAACAAGATTCGCCTTGCGGCCTACATTCAGGACCGTCTGGGCATCGCTGTCGATCCGCAGGCGATCTTCGATGTGCTGGTCAAGCGCCTGCATGAGTACAAGCGCCAACACCTGCAGATCCTGCACATCCTCACGCTCTTCAAGCGGATCCAGCACGACCCGGGCGCCGAGATGGTTCCACACGTTTTCATCTTCGGCGGAAAGGCCGCGCCCGGCTATCGCATGGCCAAGCTCATCATCAAGCTCATCCACTCCACAGGCGAAGCCATCAACGCCGATCCACAGGTGCGCGGCCGGCTCAAGGTGGTTTTTCTGCCGGATTACAACGTGAAGCTGGGCCAGCGCGTTTATCCCGCCGCCGATTTATCGGAGCAGATTTCTTTGGCCGGCAAGGAGGCATCGGGCACCGGCAACATGAAGTTTGCCATGAACGGGGCGCTCACTATCGGCACCCTCGACGGCGCCAACATCGAGATACGCGAAGAGGTGGGCGCAGGAGAACTTTTTTCTCTTCGGACTGACCACGCCTGAGGTGGAGCAGCGCAAGCGCCGGGGCTACAATCCCCGCGACCTCTATGACGCCAACACGGACCTTCGCGAGGTGCTTGACGCGCTGTTGAGCGGAGAGTTTTCCCGCGGCGACAGGTCGCTCTTCGAGCCGCTGGTCAACTCCCTGCTCAACGGCGACGAGTATATGCTGCTGGCCGATTACCAGTCTTACATCGACTGCCAGGACCGCGTGAGCGAGGCCTATAAGAACCAGGAAGAGTGGACCCGCATGAGCATCCTCAACGTGGCGCGCATCGGCAAGTTTTCATCTGACCGCTCCATCCGCGACTACTGCGCCGATATCTGGAGGACCTGGCCGGTGAAGATTCAGCTTTAGGAAACCTTCGAAGCACGCTGCTAAAATCAAAGCAATATGCCCGCCGCCGCGCTGTCGCCTGAGGTTCTGGCCAAGTACGAGCCCGTCATCGGACTCGAAGTTCACGTGCAACTGCTCACCGCAACCAAGGCCTTCTGCGGTTGCCGGAATCATTTCGGTTCGGCCCCTAACACCAACGTCTGCCCGGTTTGCCTGGGATTGCCCGGCTCTTTGCCGGTACTTAACGAGAAGGCTGTCGAGTTTGCCACGCTGGCTTCGCTGGCCATCAATTGCCAGGTGCGGGAGCGCTCCATCTTTGCGCGCAAGAACTATTTTTATCCCGACCTGCCCAAGGGATATCAGATCTCGCAGTTCGATAAGCCCATTGCCGAGCATGGATTCATCGAGGTTCCCACGGCCGGCGGAGGCACAAAGCGCATCGGCATAACGCGGCTGCACCTAGAAGAGGATGCGGGCAAGAGCCTCCACGAGGGATTTTCCGATTCTGCTACGCGCACTTATATAGACCTGAACCGCTGCGGCACGCCGCTGGCTGAGATCGTCAGCGAGCCCGATATCCGCACTCCCGACGAAGCCTTCGAGTACCTGACCCGGTTGAAGGAGATCCTACTTTACTGCGGCGTCTCTGACTGCAATATGGAGGAGGGGTCGCTGCGCTGCGATGCGAATGTAAGCGTCCGTCTGAAAGGAGCGCCCAAATTTGGCACGAAGGCTGAAGTGAAAAACGTGAACAGCTTCCGCTTTGTGCGCGCCGCACTCGAATACGAAATCGAGCGCCAGATTGAGGTGATCGAATCCGGCGGGCGCGTGACGCAGGAGAGCCGGCTGTGGAACGCGGATGAAGGCCGCACCTATTCCATGCGCTCAAAGGAGCAGGCCCACGACTACCGCTATTTCCCTGAGCCCGATCTGCCGCCGCTGATCGTGAGCGCGGAGTTTCTGGCCGAAGCAAAGAAAAAGCTTCCCGAGCTGCCTGAAGCGCGCCGCGCACGGATGGTTGCCGAATACGAGCTGAGCACGCGGGACGCCGCCACGCTGACCGCATCCCGCGAATTTGCCGACCGCTTTGAGGCTGCCGCTCGCACCGCCCGCAACCCGCGTCGCGTGGCCAACGTGCTGCTGAGCGAGGTTGGCGGACGTCTGAAGGCCTTGAGTCTCGAGCAGGAACAATCTCCGGTCTCGATGGCAGGCATTGTGCAGGCTGCCGATCTGCTGGATGAGGGCAAGATCAGTTCCAAGCAGCTCAAACAGTTATTCGACGTATGTTTTGAGAAGGGCGAAGACTTCGCCGCCGTCTACGAACGCGAGAAGCCCGAGCAGATCACCGACGCATCGGCGCTGGAGGGTTTGATCGACCAGATGATCGCCGCCAACCCCAAGCAGGTGGAGCAGTACCGCGCCGGCAAGACGACGCTGGCCGCATTCTTTGTGGGCCAGGTGATGAAGGCCACCAAAGGCCAGGCCAACCCGGCGCTGCTCAACGAACTGGTAACGAAAAAGCTGAATGGGTGAAGCGAGCTTACTTCAACTTCAGCTCACTCACATATTCCTTGCGCGTGTCCCACGTGCTGATGGTCTTGGTGACGCTCTTCTTGCCGTCCTTTTCAGCCCATAGCTCGTGGTCTTCTGCCATGTAAACCTGCGTGAAGCGGAAATGGCCTTCAGCGTCGGTGGTATAGCTGCGGATGGACTTGCTCTTCAGGTCTTTGAGAAAGACCGTGGCGCCAACAACCGGAGCGGAGGCCGCGTTTACCACGGTTCCCCTCACCACTCGCTGGCCAAAATTCTGCGCATGCGCCGTGGCCGGTCCCAGACCAAATCCGATCTGGCCAGCCCGCGGCCCCATTGAAAAAATCCCTGCCGCCAGGGCGGCACATACCACCCCGGACGCAAATCTCGCGGAACAAATCCTCACTCTTCTTCCTCTTCCTCTTCTAAAAGATCGTCGTCGTCTCGAGCAGATCGCCGTCTACCCGCGCCAACTCCAGCGGTTCAACGCCGACTACCTCGTACTCCACTCCGCACTCATCACAGGCAACAATGTCGCCTTCTTCCACTTCGTCCAATTCGATGTCTAATACATTCTCGCATTCAGGGCAGCTGGGCATGACAGCCTCCTCTCTTTCCATGGCATATTTCATTGCAGGATGATAGTCCTCCAAGTACATCAACGTTATCTTTAGGGAGAACCCGTCCTCAGGTCAAGAGGCACAAACCTCAAAATCAGGGGTAGAAGTACCTCCTCGATCATTCCATTGGGAATTCCCATTCGAAATCCTTCCGGGATGGTTCCAATGCGGAACCGCGCCGGATTGCCCTTATAGACGGCCAATGACATTTGTACGCTCCAACGTTTAACCTGTTGACTTGAATGCCAAGGACCGGCTCCAGTCCGTTTGCCTTCCCCGCCTTCAGCGGCGCAACCCGCCGGCTGGTTCTGTGGAATTTATTCGCATACTTTGCACTGCTTCTGTTGCACGCAGCCTCTGCAAACAACGCGGATCTGCTGGCCGGCGAGCTCTCGTTTATTCCCGGCACATTTTTGCACGGCTGGTTCTGGCAGCCCTTTACTTACAGCCTGGTTCACATTGGCATTTTCGGAACGCTCTTCGAACTGCTCTCGCTGTGGTTTCTGGCCGGATTTCTTGAGAGCGCGCACAGCTCAAGCTGGATCACCGGGCTCTACGTAGCTTCAGTTCTTGGCACCGCAGCCGCCGCTACAGCTCTCTACGTCGTCGGCCGCACGCTCTGGCCTGCGCTCGACGAGGTTCCGCTCTACGGATGCTTCGGCGGCATCTTCGGCCTGCTGGTGGCCATCGGCGTCCTCTACGGCGACGTGCAGTTTATGCTCTTTCCACTGCCCATCGGCATCAAGGCACGCTACCTGGCCGCCATCTACGCGCTGGTCACCATCGCCATGCTCTTCGGCCAGCAGAGAATTGTACGCCTTTTCCCAGTTGGGAGGAGCGCTGGCCGGGCTGCTTGTTTATTCGCCTGGCTCCAAGGCGGGGATTCTCCTTCGCCTTCAGCGAGCATTGGTATGGACTGCGCAATCGCTACTACCGCTGGAAGCGCCGACGCGCCGCCCGCAAATTCGAGGTCTATATGCGCTCGCAGGGGCGCACCGTTCGCTTCGACGGCCAGGGCCGGCCGCTCGATGACGATCCCGACGACAAGAAGCGCTGGAACTAGAACTGGCTCTTCCTGGATTGGCCTCTGTCGCCGGGTCGGCAGGTTAAAATCTCTCTTGAATGCAAAAGAAAATTGCTTTTCTCTTTCCGGGGCAAGGTTCGCAGTCCGTGGGCATGGGACGCGAGCTTGGAGCCCACTTTCCCATTGCCGCACAGACCTTCGCCGAGGCTGACGAGGCTCTTGGCTTTCCGCTCTCCAAAGTAATCTTCGAAGGGCCTGAAGAGGACTTGAAGCTCACCGAGAACACACAGCCGGCTATTCTCACCGTCAGCGTGGCGGCCTGGCGCGTGCTTGCTCAGCAGGGCGTGGAGCCGGCGCTGGCTGCGGGACACTCCCTGGGCGAGTGGAGCGCCCACGTGGCCGCCGGTACGCTCGGCTTTGCCGATGCGGTGCGCGCAGTGAAGGCTCGCGGGCGGGCGATGCAACTGGCCGTCCCGGCTGGACAAGGCGCAATGGCAGCCGTGCTTTCGCTTTCCGCCGATCAAGTTGCGGAAGCATGTAAAGAAGCCGCTGCCGAGACCGGCCTGACGGTTGCCGCGGCGAATCTGAATTCGCCCGGCCAGACGGTGATCTCCGGAGCGCTGGCGGCTGTGGAACGGGCTGCTGCGCTGGCCAAAACAAAAGGGGCGCGGCGGGCCGTGATGCTTCCGGTGAGCGCGCCGTTCCACTGCGCATTGATGCAGCCCGCGCAGGAAGAAGTGGCGCGTGTGCTTGGGGCGCTGAAGCTGGCCGATCCGCACATTCCCGTGGCCGCCAACGTGACCGGGGGGCTGGTCACAACCGCCGCTGAGGCGCAGAACGCGCTGATTCGTCAGGTCACCGGAGCGGTGCGCTGGATGGATTGCGTTCAATCTTTGCTTGGGGGTGGGGCCGAAGTATTTATCGAGGTTGGCCCCGGAAAAGTACTCTGCGGACTGCTGCGGCAGATCGATCCGGCGCAAAAATCCCTGAATGTGGAAGATGCGAGCAGCCTGGAAGCTACGCTGGCGGCGTTGGCTGGAAAGGGATTTGGCTGATTAGTACTCTATTGCTTGCCAAAGCGCCGCCTCTATGGTTCGAGCAACAACTCCACTCCCGGCGGCGAATAGTTCAGTGTGTGGCTGTTTGGATCGTAGTCCAAATTCAACGCCTTGCTCTTGCGTCCGTTGATGAGCACTGCTACCAATAACACATTGCCATACATGCGCTCTGCCGCAATTTTGTGGCTATGAATGGGTCCGTATTCGTTCGCTGCACTGGCGGGGCCCCAGTCCTGCTGGAAGCGCTCAAATGGATAAGAGCCATACTGCGCCGGATGCTGCTGCCAGTTCTTGTCGTGGACCCAGATTCCGTAAGCCTTGGGCAGGTCGTTCTGTTCGACAGCCGTCAGGAAGCCGTTCACAGCCGAGCGGCCAAAGAGGTGGCTGTTCCAGTTCCACGGCCAGTCTACGGGCCTTCCGGCCACCAGCCACCAAGCCACAATCAGCGCCAGCAAAAGGCCCACGGCGGTGTAGAGAGATACGCGGCGGCGACGTTCGCGAGCTTCATTAAATACAGGAGCGTCGAGCAAGGTCATGGCACAAGTTCCTCGAATACAGGATACGGCAAAATGGGGACCACGGACCAAGGGACTGAGGGACTAGTCTCTGCTATAAACCGTCCGGCTCTTCTCCGCTTGCCGTTCCAGGGCCAGTTCGATCAACTTTGTGATCAGGTCTGTGTACTTGACCCCTGTGGCCTCCCACAGCTTGGGGTACATACTGATACGGGTGAATCCGGGCATGGTGTTTACTTCGTTCAGGAAGATGCGGTGCTTGCCGTCGGGCTCCATCAGGAAATCCACCCGCGCAAGGCCGGATAGGTCGCATGCACGGAAGGCTGCTACGGCCATTTCGCGGACCTGCTTCGTTTGCGACTTGGTTAGCGTGGCCGGAATCACCGGCACCGAACCTTCGGAAAGATATTTTGCTTCGTAGTCGTAGAATTCCTTGCCGGGAATGATCTCCCCCACTACGCTCGCCTGGGGATCATCGTTGCCCAGCACGGCAACCTCAAGCTCGCGGGCTTTGGCTTGCTGGCCTCCGCGGTGGGTTTTTCCGCCCACTCCCTGCTCCACCACCAATTTGCGGTCGTACCTGGCGGCCAGGGTGAGCGCCGGTCCAAGTTCCTTGCGATCATGCACTTTGCTGATGCCAACTGAGGAGCCAAGGTTAGCCGGCTTCACAAAGACCGGGTACTTGAGCGAGGCCTCGACCTGGGCAATCGCCTTGCGCGGAGATTTTTCCCAGTCAGCCCTGAGCAGCGTAACGTGCCTGACGATGGGCAATTTGGCGTTGGCAAAGAGCCGCTTCATTACGTCCTTATCCATGCCCGCAGCCGAGCCCAGCACGCCGGAGCCGACGTAAGCGATGCCCGCAAGTTCAAAAAGTCCCTGGATGGTTCCATCCTCGCCAAAGGTGCCGTGCAATACGGGAAAAACCATGTCGAGGGACTGGCCGCTGAGCGCTGCGTGGCTATCGATGGCCGATTGCGCCGCGACCTGTCCGGCCGGCTCCGGAGCCAGCAGGGCCGGAGTGCCCTCGGCCAACACCTGCGCTCCGGGCGTAGACGCTGGATCGCCTGCACGCAGTTCTTTGGGCTCTGCACCGTGAGCTGCACCCTCCAGCAATCCGTGGGCGGCCGCGGAGACCAGCCAATGCCCGGATTTGTTGATGCCGATGGGCACCACATCAAATTTCCTGTGATCGATCGCCTCTAAAATCGAGGCCGCCGACAGCAGCGAAACCTCATGCTCGCCGCTGCGTCCGCCAAAGATAATTCCCACGCGAAGTTTTCTTGTCATCTGGTAATTTGATCACTGTAACAAATACGCAAGATGCGGTACAGATTCAGTGTAGAACTCCGCGCTCCGGTTCTTCTTCCCAAAATATTCATTCAGCCGGAACCATTGGCTGGAAAAATTGGAAGCAACCGCTTCCGTTGTCTTGACAACGCGCACCTGATCTCTTTCATTCCTTGCGCCGGGATTCCTAATCTCCTCCACGCCGCCGATGAAAGCAATACGAATCAGGCAAGGCATCGCCGGCACGCTCTTAACCCCTTACGATGAGAATGATTCCAGCAACTGCGAAACTCCTTCTCACGTGCTCATCGGCTGCCGCAAGAGCGAAACCTGCGGACGGATTACTTTGGCGTCACGGGCCTCCGCGTAGGTGCGGAAGCTGGGTTGGGTAATTCCCCGTATCAGAACGCGATCTCCGGGTACCGATCCGAAATCCTTATCGAGATCTACCCAAATAGCCTCATCGCCGTCCTGTGCATATCCGCAGGATGGCGTCACCAAAGACTGCTTGTTGAAGGCCGCCGACGCGGCTATGTATGAGGCAAAAAATGCCAGGAAGCTAATCGGGCTGAAACTGAACACACAGCAGCATCTGTAACTCCAGTTTGCGGACCGCGGTGGTAGAAAGGAGTGGTTTTCCACGAATTTCACGTGATATGGACTTCGGTGCGTCCGGAGAATCCGATCAGAGTAGAATGGCAGCTAGCGAACCTCCAATGCCTTCATGGCGCAATGGGGTCCGGAAAATTCATCCCGAGAGTCATGAATTGGCCGTCGGCTGCCGATAAAGTCTCAGGGCCCGGCAAAACATCGCCTGTTTTAGCAGGATTCCCTCATGAAGAGGCTGATTCCAACCATTGCGATTATTCTCGGATGGGCCGTAGCTGCATCGGCAGCCACGCCCGGTACTCTCACCTCCCTGCGCGCCATCCGCTCCATCACCAACGAGCAGGCCAGCCAGGCGCTGCCGGTCGCCTTTGAAGCCACGGTTACATACTTCCGCGAATACGCTCACTTTCTTATCGTCCAGGACGGCGATATGGCCGTTTTTATAAGGGCCAATACGAATGCCAGGCTGATTCCCGGCGATCGAGTCCTGGTGCGAGGAACCACCAGATCGGGCTTCCGTCCCGATGTGCAGTCCAGCGACATCACTGTGCTCTACCATGGCGACGTGCCCAAACCTGTGCCTGTCACCTATGAAGAGATGATCAAAGTGCAGCACGACAATCAGTTCATGACCGTCCGCGGCGTTGTGCGTTCGGCTGATCTGTTGCCAAATGCCGATACCCAGGTACTCAGTGCCCAGTTGCAAATGCAAATGGATGGCGGAGACATCCAGATCAATCTGGACAGCGATGACGAGAGCGCGCTCAAAGGACTGCTGGACGCCGAGGTGGAGGCCACAGGAACTGTCGAGGGGCAATTCGACGGCAAAAATCAGTTGACCGGAATGAGTCTCAATGTTTTCTCGCTGGAGAATTTGAAAATTCTGCACCGCGCCGGCGCCAGCCCCTGGTCCCTGCCAGTGACGCCCATGAAAGATATCTTCAGGGGCTATCATGTACAGAATTTCTCGCAAAGAATGCTGGTGCATGGAATCATCACCTACTATCAGCCCGGTTCGGCCGTGGTGCTGCAAAGCGGCGACAGGAGCCTGTGGATCTCCACCCGGACCAACACGCCACTGCGCATTGGCGACCAGGCCGACGCCACCGGCTTTCCCAGTGTGCATCAACGGTTTTTTGATTCTCACCCAGGGCGAAATACGGGATAACCTGATCCCGGCTCCCGTCACTCCCTTGCCGGCATCCTGGGATCAACTCGTTCACAGCCGCCATTTCTTCGATTTGGTCTCCATCCAGGGACAGGTGGAAAAGGTAGTTAGCGAGAGCACGCAGGACCAGTATGTTATCTCCGTCGGACCGCCAGGTGTTTTCAGCCATCTATCGCCACCCGGAAGTAGCAGGTTTGCAGCCGCTGCCCATGAAGCAGATACCGATCGGCTCCCGGGTCAAGGTTACCGGCATCTGCTTTTTTATTCTTGAGAACCGCAAACCAACCGACCACGAAGTCGCCGTTCAGTATTTTCATGCGCTCTCCTGAGGACATTACGGTGGTCGCCGGGCCTCCTTGGGTCAGCGTAAACAACCTTCTTATCCTAGTGGGCTTGCTGCTCGCGGTGGTGTTCGCCGTGGGCGCAAGAAGCTGGTATATCGAGCGCAAGGTGCGCAGCAAAACGGCCGAGTTGGCCTACATCGAGAGGCGGCGCAGCCGCATCCTCGAAGATATCAACGGCTCGCTGCCACTGGCGGAGATCATTGAGCAGATCACTGAACTGGTCTCCTTCAAGCTGCATGGCGCTCCCTGCTGGTGCCAGATCGCCGATGGAGCGCTGCTGGGAAATTGCCCGCCGAAACTCACCGTCCTGCGCATCGTCCGGCAGGAGATTCCTGCCCGCTCCGGCCCTCCGCTCGGCGAGTTCTCTGCCGCCTTTGACCCGCTCACCAAGCCCTCCGACGTCGAGCCTGAAACTCTCTTCCATGGCGGCCGGCCTGGCCACACTGGCCATCGAAACCCGCCGGCTTTACTCCGATCTGCTCCACCGTTCGGAGTTTGACCTGCTCACCGACATTCACAACCGCTTCTCGCTCGACAAGCAAATGGACGCCCTGATCGAAGAGGCGCGCCAGAATGCCGGCATCTTCGGGCTGATCTACATCGATCTGGATGAATTCAAGCAGGTGAACGATCTCTATGGCCATCACGTCGGCGATCTCTATCTTGCAGGAGGTGGCGCTGCGCATGAAGCGGCAGCTCCGCTCCCACGACCTGCTGGCGCGGCTGGGCGGCGATGAGTTTGCCGTGCTGGTCCCCACGGTGCGCAGCCGCGCCGGCGTCGAGGAGATCGCTGTGCGCCTGGAACACTGCTTCGACGAGCCCTTTGCCGTGGAGGGGTACGTGATACGTGGCTCGGCCAGCGTCGGCATCGCCCTCTACCCCGAGGACGGCGCCACCAAAGACAGCCTGCTGAGCGCCGCCGACGCCGCCATGTATGCGGCAAAAAATTCCAAGAAGAAAATCGGAACCATCGGAGTCTAGCGAGAGCAATCCGGTTCCGCTTTTTAAGCCTCAATATGAAACGAGGCCCGGCTTGCGCCGGGCCTCGTTTGTAGCTGTGGATTAAGTTAATCCGGAAAGCCTGTCGAGAGATTGCTGAAGGACTCGGCTGTTACTCTGCTGCCATCTCCTCGGCTTCGCCTTCCTGGCGCATCAGTTCCAGCTCGCGCTCGGCCGCTTCAATCTCCGCATTGACCTCCTGCTGCACGCGGACCGCCGCTTCTTCCAGTTCCGGTGAGAGCTGGACGTTGCGGTAGTACTCCAGGCCCGTGCCGGCGGGAATCAGCCTTCCCACGATTACGTTCTCCTTCAGGCCGCGCAAGTTATCGATAGCCCCGTTAATGCTGGCTTCGGTAAGTACGCGGGTCGTCTCCTGGAAGCTGGCAGCGGAGATAAAGCTGTCAGTGGAGAGCGATGCCTTGGTGATGCCCAGCAGCAGCGGACGCCCGATGGCAGGACGACCTCCGTTGGCAAGCACGCGCTCGTTCTCCTCGCGGAAGCGGAACCGGTCCACCTGCTGCTCGAGCAGGAAGTTGGTATCGCCCACTTCGTCGATGCGGACCCAGCGAGCATCTGCCGGACAATAACTTCGATGTGCTTGTCGCTGATGGCTACGCCCTGTAGACGGTAGACTTCCTGGATCTCGTTCACCAGGTAAGCCTGCAGTTCCTTTTCGCCCAGCACGGCGAGAATGTCATGCGGGTTCAAGGGGCCGTCCATCAGCGGATCGCCTGCGCGAAGGCGTTCGCCTTCCTGCACGTTTACGTGGATTCCGCGCGGTACCGAGTATTCCTTCTCGTCGCCGTTGTCCGCGGTCACGTAGATCTTGCGCTGGCCCTTGCTGACTTCGCCAAAGCGGACCACGCCGTCGATTTCGCTGATGATGGCCGTCTCACGCGGCTTGCGCGCTTCAAACAGTTCCACAACGCGCGGCAGGCCGCCGGTGATGTCCTTGGTGCGCGTGCTCTCCTTGGGAATCTTTGCCAGCACGTCTCCCGGGCCCACTTCTTCGCCGTCCTGAATCATCAGGTGAGCGCCGCGAGGCAGCAGGTAGCGCTTGTGCGCCTTAGCGTTCTTCACCACAAAGGCCGGCTGCCGCTTCTCATCGGGAGAGTCGGCTACCACCCAGCGCGAGAGGCCGGTGACTTCATCGACTTCTTCGTTGAGCGTGATGCCTTCCTGCAGGTCCTTGAACTGCACCATGCCGCCGATCTCGGTGAGAATGGCGTAGGTGTATGGATCCCACTCGGCCAGCAACTGGCCCAGCTTGACGTGCTCACCATCCTTGACCTTTAGGCGTGCGCCGTAGACCACCTGGTAGCGCTCCTTCTCACGGCCTCGATCATCCACGATGGCCACCGATCCGGAGCGGTTCATAGCCACCAGCGTGCCGTCTTTGCTCTCCACATGGTTCAGGTTGATGAAGCGCACAAAGCCATTGTTCTTGGCGTCGAGGCGCGACTTGTCGGATACGCGGCTGGCCGTTCCGCCGACGTGGAAGGTACGCATGGTCAACTGCGTTCCGGGCTCGCCGATGGATTGCGCTGCGATCACTCCGCAGGTCTCGCCCAGCTCAACCATGCGGCCGGAGCCGAGGTTGCGCCCGTAGCAGAGAGCGCAGACGCCGCGTCGCGACTCGCAGGTAAGCACTGAGCGAATCTTCACCTTCTCCTTGCCCGCGGCCTGAATTGCCGAAGCAATATCCTCGTCAATGCCCTGGTTCAGATCCACCACCACGTTACCGTCGTAGTCCTTGATCCTCTCCAGCGAAACGCGGCCGATGATGCGATCGCGCAATTCCTCGATGATCTCGCCGGACTCGACGATGGAGCCGACGTAGATGCCTTCCATGGTGCCGCAATCGTACTCGGTCACGATCACGTCTTGCGCAACGTCAACCAGGCGGCGGGTCAGGTAGCCGGAATCGGCGGTCTTGAGCGCCGTATCGGCCAGGCCCTTGCGCGCGCCGTGCGTGGAGATGAAGTACTCGAGCACCGTGAGCCCTTCGCGGAAGTTGGCCGTGATGGGCGTTTCAATGACTTCGCCTGAAGGCTTGGCCATCAGTCCGCGCATGCCGCTCAACTGGCGAATCTGCTGCTTCGATCCGCGAGCGCCGGAGTCGGCCATGATGTAAATCGGATTCATGGCGCCTTCGTCGTCTGCCTTCTTCATGTTGCCGAACATTTCGTCGGCCACCTGATCGGTAACCGCCGACCACATCTGGATGACCTTGTTCGACCGCTCGCCATTGGTGATGGCGCCGTCCATATACTGCTTCTGAACCTCAACCACCTTCAGATCGGCGTCGCGCACCACGGTGTACTTGCTGTCCGGAATCACCATGTCGTCCAGGCCCACGGAAAGACCCGAGCGCGTGGCGTACTGGAAGCCCAGTTCCTTAATGCGGTCCAGCATGCCGACCGTCACTTCAAGACCGAGGTTCTGGTTGCAGTAGTTCACCAACTGGCCGATGCCCTTCTTCTTCAGCAGGCCATTGACGAATGGCATTCCCTGCGGCAGCGCGTCGTTCAGAATCACGCGACCCACCGTGGTGGAGATGTACTGCTTGTTGAAGTCCACGGGCTCGACGTGCGTCAAATCCTGGTCGTCATAGGCAGTGGTCATGTCCAAAACCTTGCCGGTGTAACGCAGCCGGATAGGCGAGAGCGTCTCCACTTCCTTGGCTTCGAGCGCCATCAGGATCTCTTCGGTGTTGGCGAAAACGCGGCCTTCGCCCTTGGCGCTCTTCTTGGCCTTGGTCAGGTAGTAGAGTCCCAGCACCATATCCTGCGAAGGAACGGTGATGGGCTGGCCGGATGCCGGCGAAAGAATATTGTGCGAGGCCAGCATCAGCACGCTGGCTTCAATCTGCGCTTCAGGGGACAACGGAATGTGAACCGCCATCTGGTCGCCGTCAAAATCGGCGTTGAAGGCGGTGCAGACCAGCGGGTGAATCTTGATGGCCTTGCCCTCAACGAGCACCGGCTCAAAGGCCTGAATGCCCAGGCGGTGAAGCGTCGGAGCGCGATTGAGCAGCACCGGGTGATCCTTGATGACCTCTTCAAGAATGTCCCAGACCACGGGGTCTTGCATCTCCACCATTTCTTTAGCCTGCTTGATGGTGGTGCAGTGGCCGGTCTGTTCCAGGCGATGATAGATGAACGGTTTGAACAGTTCGAGCGCCATCTTCTTCGGCAGACCGCACTGGTGCAGCTTCAACTCAGGTCCAACCACGATCACCGAACGGCCCGAGTAGTCGACGCGCTTGCCCAGCAGATTCTGGCGGAAGCGGCCTTGCTTGCCCTTCAGCGTGTCGGAGAGAGATTTGAGCGGACGATTGTTGGCGCCGCGCAAAACCCTGCCGCGACGACCGTTATCGAAGAGTGCGTCCACAGCTTCCTGAAGCATGCGCTTTTCATTGCGCACAATCACTTCAGGAGCGTGCAGGTCCATCAGCTTCTTCAACCGGTTGTTGCGGTTGATGACGCGACGGTAGAGATCATTTAAATCAGAGGTAGCGAAGCGTCCGCCATCCAGAGGCACCAGGGGGCGCAGCTCCGGAGGAATCACGGGCAGCACGTCCAGAATCATCCACTGCGGCTTGTTCGAGCTCTTGCGGAAAGCTTCGACGACCTTGAGACGCTTAGCATACTTGAGCTTCTTCTGCGCAGAGGTTTCCGTCTTCATCCTCTCGCGCAACTCAATGCCCAGCTCGTCAACGCTGACGCGCTTGAGCAGCTCCTTGATGGCTTCAGCGCCCATCATGGCCTTGAAGCCGGAGGGGCGGAACTGCTGGTCCAGCTCGCGATACTTGGTTTCGTCCTTGATGATCTCGCGTTCCTTCACCGGTGCGTCGCCCGGATCGATCACCACATAGGACTCGAAGTACAAAATGCTCTCAAGATCGCGCAGAGAAATATCGAGCAGGTGGCCGATGCGCGAGGGCAAGCCCTTGAAGAACCAGACGTGCGAGCAAGGCGATGCCAGCTCGATGTGGCCCATGCGCTCGCGGCGCACTTTGCTCACCGTCACTTCAACGCCGCACTTGTCGCAGATCACGCCGCGGTGCTTCATGCGCTTATATTTTCCGCACAGGCACTCCCAGTCGGTGACCGGTCCAAAGATGCGGGCGCAGAACAAGCCGTCGCGCTCCGGCTTGAAGGTGCGGTAGTTGATGGTCTCCGGCTTGGTGACTTCACCATGCGACCAGCTGCGGATCTTCTCAGGGCTAGCCAGCATGATGCGAATAGCGTCAAAGTCGGTAATGGGACCAGAAAGTTCAAACGGGTTCGAACGGAACAAGGCGACCCTCCCTGGCAGGCTTTTTCGGCACTGCCGCGGTATCTCCCGGGATTTCTGAAGGATCCTTCCTTCCCGGGAAGCGGTGTTTGCCGCTTTCAAAGAAGAATCCTGAAACTCTCATACCATTAGTCTCTAGTTCGCCTGACTTTGATTCTGGGTGTCCCAGGTCTCGATTTTGAGACCTGGGAGCTAACCTCGAAGCTGTTAATCAGCGACCGCAGCCACTTCCGGCGCGGGCAACTTCTTGATGAGGTCGGCGCGCTTGATCAACTCAACGTCCAGGCACAGCGACTGCAACTCGCGGATCAGCACGTTGAACGACTCGGGTACGCCCGGCTCAATTGCAGCCTCGCCCTTCACGATGGCCTCGTAGATCTTGGTGCGGCCATAGACGTCGTCCGACTTCGCCGTGAGCAGCTCCTGCAGAATGTATGCGGCACCATACGCTTCCAGCGCCCACACTTCCATCTCGCCGAAGCGCTGCCCGCCAAACTGCGCCTTGCCGCCCAGCGGCTGTTGCGTAATCAGCGAGTACGGCCCGATGGACCGCGCGTGAATCTTGTCGTCAACAAGGTGCGAGAGCTTGAGCATGTAAATGTAGCCCACCGTTACCGGCTGCTCGAACTGCTCGCCGGTCATGCCGTCAAAAAGCGCCGTCTTGCCCGATGAAGGCAACCCGGCCGAGGCCAGCAGCGCCTTGATCTCGCTCTCCTGTGCGCCGTCGAAGACCGCGGTTCCGAACCAGATGCCCTTGTCCATGCCGGCCGCAACGCGCAGCAGCATTTCGTCGTCCAACTCCAGCAACTGGCGCAGCGTGGCCGTTCCCGCGAACTCCTTCTTCATTAGTTCGCGCGTATATTCCGCGTCGGAGTTGGCTTTCACCATCGCGGCAATCCTCTTGCCCAACACTTGAGCGGCCCAGCCTAGGTGCGTCTCCAGAATCTGACCTACGTTCATACGGGAAGGCACTCCGAGCGGATTGAGCACGATCTCCACCGGGGTTCCGTCGGGCAAATACGGCATGTCTTCTTCCGGCAAAATGCGCGCGATCACGCCCTTGTTTCCGTGACGACCGGCCATCTTGTCGCCCACTGAAAGCTTGCGCTTCATGGCAACGTAAACCTTGACCAGCTTGATCACGCCGGGAGGCAGTTCGTCACCCTTCTGCAGCTTGGCTACCTTCTCATTGGTGATCTTGCGCAGCACTTCGATCTGACGCGAGGTCATCTCTTCGATCTCGTCGATCTGCTCGTTGACGCGTGGATCCTTGTCGTTGTAGCGGATGCGCTTGAGATTCTTGGTGGAAATGCGCTCAATCACTTCGCGATCGAGAATTGCTCCCTTGGTCAGCAAGCGCTTGTTGGTCCGCTCATCGTGCAAGTCAGCCAGCACTTCCTTGCCGCCCAGAATGCCGTCGAGCCTCTTGAGGCGCTCGTCGGTCAAGATTCGAATTTCGTCGCCCAGGTTCTTTTCGAGCTTGGCAACATATTCGGCCTCGATCAGCTTGGCCCGCTCGTCCTTCTCCTGGCCCTTTCGGCTGAAGATGCGCACGTCCACCACCGTACCCTCGATGCCCGGAGGGCAGGTGAGCGAGGCGTCGCGCACATCGCCGGCCTTTTCGCCGAAGATGGCGCGCAGCAGTTTTTCTTCCGGAGTCAGCTGGGTCTCGCCCTTGGGAGTGACCTTGCCCACCAGAATATCGCCGTGCTTGATTTGGGCGCCGATGCGGATCACGCCGCTCTCGTCGAGATCCCGCAGCGCGTGTTCGCTCACATTCGGTATGTCGCGCGTAATCTCTTCGGGACCGAGCTTGGTATCGCGGCCCTCGATTTCGAACTCCTCAATGTGGACCGAGGTGTAGTAGTCCTCTCTCACCAGCCGCTCGCTGATGAGGATAGCGTCCTCAAAGTTGTAGCCGCGCCAGGGCATGAAGGCCACCAGCACGTTGCGTCCCAACGCCAGCTCGCCCTGCTCCGTGCAAGGTCCGTCGGCGATTACCTGGCCCTTGATCACCCGGTCGCCTTCGCGAACCACCGGCTTCTGATTGATGCAGGTGTTCTGGTTCGAGCGCTTGAACTTGATGAGCGTATAAATGTCGGAGCCCACCTCGCGCGAAAGTTGTGTGGGATGGTGCTCGCCCTCAACGCGCACAATGATGCGCTGCGAGTCGACCGAATCCACGATGCCGTTGCGCTTGGCCAGAATCACGGCGCCGGAGTCGCGCGCCGTCACGCCTTCCATGCCTGTGCCCACCAGCGGGGCCTCGGCTACCAGCAGTGGAACGGATTGCCGCTGCATGTTGGCGCCCATCAGCGCGCGGTTGGCGTCGTCGTGCTCAAGGAACGGCACCAGCGAAGCGGCCACGGAAACCAGCTGCTTCGGCGAAACGTCGATGTAGTCCACATCGGTGCGGTTCACCAGCACAAAGTTCCCCTGCCGGCGCGCGTTCACCAGATCTTCGGTGATCTCACCCTGGTCATTGAACTCGATGTTGGCCTGCGCGATTGTGTGCTTGTCTTCTTCCCATGCGGAGAGATAGAAACTGAACGGAATGCTGTCGATGGGGCGCTTGCCCGCCTTCTTCAATGCCGCATTCAGCCGCGCTGCTTCTTCCTTCTCAATGTGATCGCCTACCCGCAGGCCGCTTTCGCCGGCGTTGACGATCTCAACAAAATCGAGAATCCGCGAGTCCCTCACCTTGCGATAAGGCGACTCAATAAACCCGTACTCATTGATGCGTGCAAAGCAGCTCAGCGAACTGATGAGTCCGATGTTCGGACCTTCCGGCGTTTCAATCGGACAGATGCGGCCGTAGTGCGTAGGGTGCACGTCGCGGACTTCGAATCCGGCGCGTTCACGCGACAAGCCGCCCGGTCCAAGAGCCGAGAGCCGGCGCTTGTGCGTAATCTCGGAGAGCGGGTTGGTCTGATCCATGAATTGCGACAATTGCGAGCGATCCGAAGAACTCGCGAATGGCCGCCATCACCGGTTTGGCGTTGATCAGGTCGTGCGGCATAGCCGTCGAAAGCTCCTGATAGACGCTCATCTTCTCCTTGATGGCGCGCTCCATGCGGACCAATCCGATGCGGAACTGGTTCTCCATCAACTCGCCCACCGCGCGCACGCGGCGGTTGCCCAGGTGATCGATATCGTCCACCATCCCGATGTTCTTGCGCAGCTTGAGCAAGTAGCGGATGGTGGCGTAAAAATCCTCCGGCGTCAGCGTGCGATGGTCCAGGCCCGTCGCGTCCTGGTTCTCATAGAGCTTGATGTTGAACTTGAGCCGGCCCACGCGCGAGAAATCGTACTTGCGCGCTTCAAAGAACATGCCTTCAAACAGCGCCGTCGCCGTATCCAGCGTGGGCGGATCGCCCGGCCGCAGCTTGCGGTAGATTTCGATCAGCGCTTCCTCGGGCTTGCGAATCGTATCCCGCTTCAGCGTGTTCGAAATGATGTTGCCCACGTCGTCACGCTCGGGGAAGAAGACCTCGAAGCTGGTTGCGCCGCTCGAGAGCACCTTGTGCAGGCGGTCGGCGGTCAACTCGACGTTGGCCTCCACCACCACTTCGCCGGTATTCAGATCGACCACGTCCGCAGCGGTCGCTGCACCGTCTAGCTCGGCGGCTTCAATTTCAATCTTTTCAATCGCCGCGGCGCGAATCGCCTTGAGCGAGTTCGGCGTAATCTTGCGTCCGGAATGCGCAATCTCCTCGCCCTTCACGACGACTGCATGCGCGGGCTTAGCGCCCAACAGGTGCGTATTGACCTTCGCATCCTGCCGCACCGCCCAGAACAGCTTGCCGTCGTCGATATGCAGCCGGTCGACGGTATAGAAAGTCTTGAGAATCTCCTCGTCCGAACGCAGGCCCAAAGCGCGCAGGAAGATTGCGCCCAGGAACTTGCGCTTGCGGTCGATGCGCACATAAAGCGTGTTCTTCTGGTCGTACTCAAACTCCACCCACGAGCCGCGATAGGGAATGATCTTGCCTAAAAAGTAGGTGCGGTTGTTGGCCGTCTCAAAGAAGACGCCCGGCGAGCGGTGAAGCTGCGAGACGATTACGCGCTCAGTCCCGTTCACGATGAAGGTGCCGTTTGGCGTCATCAGCGGAATGTCGCCGAAGAAGACCTCCTGCTCCTTGATGTCCTTGATGGTCTTGTTGCCGGTCTCGGGATCCTTCTCATAGATGGTCAGGCGCACCGTCACCTTCAACGGCGCTGAGAAGGTCATGCCCCGCTCCTCGCACTCCTGCTGGTCGTACTTCAACTGCAGGCTTACCGGGTCGCCGCACTTGTTGCAGAAGTCGGGCGTGTTCTTGTTGTAGGTGCCGCACTTCTGGCAGAGCACATCGCCGGGAAGAAACGGATCGGTGATGACCATGGCCCCGCAATGAATGCAGGCCGTCCGCAGGTGGTGCAGCCCCTTCAGGTGGCCGCACTTGCACTCCCAGTTGCCGATGGAGTAGTCCACAAAATCCAGCTGCGAGATTCCGCGGAAATCGGTGATCGGAAATACCGACACAAACACCGATTGCAGCCCCGAGTCGTCCCGCTCGTTGGGCAGCTTGTCCATCTGCAGAAAACGCTCGTAGGACTTGCGCTGCACTTCAATCAGGTTGGGAATCTGGGTTGCGGTGGGAATCTTTGAAAAATCGAGCCGGCTGCGTATCGCGCGCTTCTCGTTGGGCATGTTCACTCCTGAGGCTCGTCACTCCGGTGCCTGGCCGCGAGTGGGGCTCGGTTCCGGGCCAGCACCCGAGTCTCGGGGGCGCCGGCTGATTACGGTAAAATTGCGATGCCGGACTGGTGCACTGCGCGATTCCAGTCCTACCCATGGACTTACGGCCTAAGCCGTAAGCGCGCCGGGATTCCAGGCCGGGCCTGGTTTGTGAGAGTCGCGTAAAAATCGCGATATGGGCATTGCCGCACATTCGGCAAGTGCGCTAGACTGCGCACAATCGAGGAAGCACGCGCACCGGTTGTTGCCGTTCCGTATACCCATGCGCAAAAAGGGTAATTTTTGCCCGTCAGGCACTACCTGACACCGAAGGAAGACACAAAAAGCCCGTGAGGACACAATGCCTCACGAGCGCGGACTGTTGCCTGTGCTCCCATTCGAATTGTGCACCCTGCTCTCGCCGATCCCAATGCGTGTTTCTGCCGCTCGCCCGCCAGCCACTCTCCACTCGTTAGCAGAGAACCCAGCTACTCCGCTAACCCATTGGCACTACGGCACTTAATACCGATACGCGCCCCATGCCAGAGTGCTTGGCACTCCTCTGGCATAACAGCGCTTGTGTGCCACTGATCGAAATCTGAAGACGCGCCTCCGGCTCCCGCTCCATTCCATGAATATCCGGAAAGAGCCGAAAAGACGCGCAACGAATATCGTAGCGCGTCCCGGCCGGAGCTTGCAAGTCTCAAATTACTTGATTTCGATGGTCGCGATGCCTTCAAACTTCTTCCTGATGGCCTCGGCCTCGTCCTTGGTCGCGCTCTCCTTGATCGGCTTCGGCGCGCCGTCTACCAGGTCCTTGGCTTCCTTCAGGCCCAGCGAGGTAACCTCGCGAACGGCCTTGATGGTGTTGATCTTGTTGGCGCCAAAGTCCTTCAGGATCACCTGGAACTCAGTCTTCTCTTCAACCGCCGGAGCCGCAGCGCCCGCTGCCGCCACCGCTACCGGGGCCGCCGCGGCCGCTGAAACACCAAGCCGCTCTTCCAGCTTCTTTACCAGGGCCGCTGCTTCCAGCAGGCTCAAGGCCACTATTTGCTCTTCCAATTGCGCTAGATCCGCCATTTTTTCTCCAATCAAAATTCGTTTGAAATTGTTATTTCCCGGCTGCTCAACCAGCTTGAAAGTTTCCGATGCGCCAGACCCGCGCACTTTCAGCCCGCTTCCCAGCCAAAACTCTTGAAACCAGCTACTAGCTTCTAGCTATGAGCTGAAAACCTCTGGTACTCCAGGTCTCGACTTTGAGACCTGGAACCAAAACTTCGCCGCGGATGCCCCACCCTCACCGCGTTTTTGTTTTTGCGGCTAGGGTGGGAAACCAGATACTCAACCGCCGAAGCTAAGCCGCAGCCTCTCCGGCAAACTTTTCCTTCTCCACGCCCTGGCCCAGCACCACGGCCAAATCGCGGCCCGTGGCATTGATCACGGTCGCCAAGCCTCTGCGCCGGGGCATTGATCAGGAAAAGCAGCTTCGAGAAGAGCTCTTCCTTGCCCGGCATGGTCGCCAGCGCCTTCACTTCCTGCACCGTCAGCAGCTTGCCGTCCACAATGCCCAGCTTGAACTGGAACTCCGCGTTCTCACCGGCCCACTTGGCAAAAACCTTGGCCAACGCCACCGGATCGCCGTCGGTAAAAGCCACCGAGTTCACGCCCTTGAGCCCCTTGAGCGCGGCCTCAACCTGCGTGCCCTGGCCGGAAATGGCCGCCAGCTTGTTCTTGACCACGCGGTAATTTCCGCCCGCCTCGCGAATCACCTTGCGCAGCGCAAAATCCTTGGCCACGGTCAGCTTGCTGAATGTGCCGATAATTGCCGTCGTCGAGGTCTCCAGCTCCTTGGCCAGAACCTGGACTCTCTCCGTTTTCTTCGCTTTCGAAATAGCCATTGTCTTCGCTCCGCTGACAGGGATCAGGGAACAGGGATCAGGGATCAGCATTTCTACTGAACCCTGAACCTTGCCTCTTCCCCTTCGGTTCCCTGCCCCGCCCTAACCGGGCGCTCTGCTTCGAAATCTTGCTTTCGCAGTTCAGACTCCGGGCAACAGAGAACCACGGGTACCTACTGATCCGCTGATCCCTGATCCCTGATCCCTGCTTTTAGTGCTTGCCCACCGCGTCGGCAACCGCCGAATCCAGCGGCACCCCAGGGCCCATCGTCGAGCTCAGCGTGACGCTCTTGATGTACTTGCCCTTGGCTGCTGAAGGCTTGGCGCGCACAATCGAAGTGATCACGGTAGTCGCGTTGTCCACCAGCTTCTGCGGCTCAAAGCTCAGCTTGCCCACCGGCACGTGCACCAGGCTGGTCTTGTCGGCGCGAAATTCCACCTTGCCGGCCTTGATCTCTTTCACCGCCGCGGCCACGTCCATGGTCACGGTTCCGGTCTTGGGATTCGGCATCAGGCCCTTGGGGCCCAGCACCTTGCCCAGCCGTCCCACCACCTTCATCATGTCCGGCGTGGCGATCAGCGCGTCGAAGGCGGTCCAGTTTTCCTTCTGGATCTTCTCCACCATCTCCTCGCCGCCCACAAAATCAGCGCCAGCCGCGGTGGCTTCCTTCTGGCGGTCGCCCGATGGCGATCACGGCCACAGTCTTGGTCTTGCCCAGCCCGTGCGGCAGAACCACGGTTCCGCGCACCATCTGGTCGGCATGGCGCGTGTCCACGCCCAGGCGCATGGTCAGGTCCACGGTCTCGTCGAACTTGGCGTACTTGACCTGCTTCAGCAGCCCCACGGCCTCAGGCAGCGGATACGCCGGCTTGGTGACAGCCGCGCGCGCCTTCGCAATATTCTTGCTTGATTTTCTCGCCATTCTTCCCTCGTCTCCCACCGCCCCTGCCAGTCCGCCTGTGGCGGGAAACCCGGATGCGCCTTTCTGAATCGGCAAAGCCATCGAACGGGTCCAGAAACCGTGGTGCTATTGACTGCCCAGGGATTTCCCTCGGACACATCTTTGAATCATAACGAATCGATCCGTGGATTGCAACTCGGAACCGGCAAAGACAATAGAAATGAGAGATCTTGCCTTTCCTCAGCCGCCCATTTGTGGCACACTTGCATTCATGGGAAGCAAAGACAAAGGCAGAAAAGAAGCAAAGAAGGCACCGAAACCCAAGCCTAAACCGGAACCCGGCCGCAAACGCGAAGGGTTCATCCCAGCCCCGCCGCCGAAATAGGACGCCAACACAGCGCCAACTGCGGCGCGCCACCCGATGCAGAAAGGCCCTCCCGCCAGGTAGGGCCTTTTTTGCGGTTGTGGAAGCGGATTAGGCATCCCCATTGCCAATTTCGAGGCTCTACCGCTCGAATACCCGCGCAGATCACTGCGGTTCTGAAGGAAACGCTTTAGCCTGAAGAAGAAGATTCAGCCAGGGGGTACAGCCATGCCGTCGAAGTGTGCCGCAACCCTTCTCATCGTCGCCGTGATCTCCACCGCATCATGGAGCCAACAGCCCACCATCGCTCCCGCCGCGTTGCCTGCCGCTGTTCCGCCCGGCCGCCCTGTCGTTGGGCTGGCTCTCGAGGGTGGAGGAGCTCTGGGCATGGCGCACATCGGCGTCCTCCATTGGCTTGAGGAGCACCAGGTTCCCGTTGACCGCCTGGCCGGAACCAGCATGGGAGCTCTGGTCGGCGCGCTCTATGCCGGCGGATACACCCCGGCTGAAATGAGAGCCCTGGCCGAAAGCGATGCCTTCAACCACGTTTTTACCCTGCAAACTCCATATGTGGATTTGAGCTACCGCCGCCGTCAGGACAGCCGCCAGATTCCCACTATCGCCATGCTCGGCCTCAAGCACAAACCCGCACTGCGCAACGCGCTGCTCACCGACCGCGGCGTCAATGAATTCCTCAGCACCAACATGCTCGCCTACAACAGCCGAGAGCTGGATTACAACCGGATGCCTATCCCATTCCGCTGTGTGGCCGCCGACCTCAATACCCTGCAAACGGTCATCTTTTCCGCCGGCCCGATGCCGCAAGCCGTTCGCGCCTCCCTCTCCATCCCCGGTGTCTTCCCTCCCGTTCAGGCCGTCAACGGACACTTTCTCGTCGACGGCGGAATTCTCGACAATCTGCCCACCGATGTTCTGAGGCACGAGCTGCACGCCGAGACCGTGATCGCCGTGCACTTGCAGGAAGCTGCCATCGCCACCCCCGATACTAGTTCCGTCATCGGCGTGCTCAACCGCGCATTCGATGCCGGTATCGAAAGCAACGTCAACCAGGCCTTGCGCATTGCCAACGTAGTCATCAACATTCCCATCAGCAGCTTTTCTTCCACCGATTATTCAAAAGCAAATGCCGAAAAATTGATTCAAGTCGGCTACCAGTGCAGCGGAACAGAGCCGCGCCGCCCTGCTCTCTTTGGCGCTCGACGATCAAGCCTGGAAGGCCTACGTGGCCGCCCGCGATAGCCGCCGTATCGTCGCCGCCCGGCAATCTGCGCCAGGTTCTCGTGGAAGGCAGCGTACCTGCCGCCCGGCGTGAAGTTCTGGCCGATTTCAAGCCGCTTCAGGCCCAGCCCATCACAGCCGCACAAACTCTCAACGCACTGAAGCCCATCCAATCCAACGGCGATTTGAGCGCCACTTATGAAACCTTCGCTCCGCCGCCCAACACCGCAGTCCCCAATACGAGCAATCCGGACACCGGCATCCTGGTCAGGCTCACCAACGATCCCATCGGGCCGCCCTATTTGTTGATTGGCGGCGATCTGGCCGCCGAAACCTCCAACATTGCGCGCGGCGAAATCAACTTCCGCCTGGTCGATCAGAATCTGGGTGGCTTCGGCTCCGAACTCCGCTCAACGGCCCGCCTCGGCTACATGACCGACCTCTCCACCCAGTACTACCGCCTGCTCACTCCCTCCGGGTTCTTTCTTCAGCCGCGCGCCGGCATTGTCCGCGAACCGGTCTATATCTGGGCCAACCAGAAGCGCATCGCCGAGCGCTTCCAGCAGAACCTCGACGCCGGCATCGAGGCTGGCCGCACCATCGGCAACTCCATGCAAATCTCCACCGAGTGGCGCGCTGAAGATACGCGCTGGAGCCTCATCACCGGTTCCGGTGGAGGACCTTATCTGAACGGAACCGCGCAAACCGGCCTGCTCCACATCAACATCGATAAGGAAACTTCCGGCACTGTCTCGCCCCAGGGCTTCCGTCTGTCAGCCTCTGGCGGCGCTCTCTATCACGCGGTCGCCAGTTCCAACGCCCCGGTCGCCATGCTCTCCACGGCTCGCGCCTGGCAGTGGAAGGAGAGCAATATCTTCGGCCTGACCGCGGACATCAACTCCTATCTCCGCGCCAATGTTGCCCAACCTTACCGCTTTACCCTGGGGGGCCCGCGCCGGCTCTCTGCCTCGTCGTTTGACGAGTATCGCGGCACAGATACTTACCTCGCTCACGCCGGTTACCTGCGCCGTATCGCATCTCTGCCCACCGGCTACGGACAAGGGCATTTACGGCATCATCGGCTACGAAGCCGGTGAGATCTGGTCCCCAGAGGCGAGCGCAATTCTCCGTCAGGATGGAACCGCCGGCGTGGTCGCGGCCACTCCGTTCGGCGCCATCTCTTTCGGCGTCTCCATCGGCGACGCCGGCCATCGCAAAGTCTTCTTCACAATGGGGCGCCTGTTCTGAGGGTGTTTAAACGGCTTTCTCCACAAAAGTCGGGAGCCCCATCGGGGTGCCGGGGTACCCTCTGGGTCGGGGCCCCACGTTCTTGTTTTTGTGGCAACGGTGGGATACCACAGGACTCAGCAGATTCGCATCTCAAAATAAACAGACCCTCCCGCAATGGGAGGGCCTGTTTGTGTGCAAGATATTAAGAGTTGCAGCCTAAGCCACCACATCAATCCCCATCGACCGCGCCGTGCCCTTGATGCTCTTGATCGCCGTCTCCACTGAAGCCGCGTTCAGATCCGGCATCTTCTGCGTGGCGATCTCGCGCACCTGCTTCTCGGTCACCTTGCCCATCTTTTCCTTGTTGGGCGTGCCCGAGCCTTTGGCGATTCCAGCCGCCTTCAGCAGCAGAACCGCTGCCGGCGGCGTCTTGGTGATGAAGCTGAAGCTGCGGTCGGCATAAACCGTGATGACGACCGGAATAATCAGCCCTGCCATCTCCTTGTTCTGCGTCTTTGCGTTGAACTGCTTGCAGAACTCCATGATGTTGACCTGCGCCTGGCCCAGCGCGGGGCCAACCGGCGGCGCCGGCGTGGCCTTCGCTGCCTCAATCTGCAGCTTCACGTATCCGGTAATTTTCTTCGGAGGTGCCATTCGTGTTCCTTCGGAACCAGCTTCTAGCTCCTAGCTTCTAGCTTTCTAGCCGGTCTGTTCTCTTGCGAATTTTGGTGTTGCAGCTCAGGCGTTTGCTTGCAACCGGCGGCCGCTAGGAGTCCGAACCGGCTAGAAGCTGAAAGCTAGTAGCTAGAAGCTGCAACTACTCAATCTTTTCCACCTTGCCAAACTCCAGTTCCACCGGCGTCGAGCGCCCGAAGATGGTCACCATGACCTTCAGCGTCTCGCGATCTTCGTTGATCTCATCCACTACGCCATTGAAGTTGGCAAACGGCCCGTCCGTAATCCGGACCTGCTCGTTCTTTTCAAACTTGATCTTCAGCCGCGGCTTATCTTTGGCCGTCTCGCTGCGGAAGAGAATCGAGCTGACCTCTTCCTCGCTCAGCGCCACCGGCTTGTCGCCCGTGCCCAGAAATCCCGTCACCTTGGGCGTATCCTTCAGCACGTGCCAGAGATTGTTGTCCAGTTCCATCTCCACCAGCACGTAGCCGGGCAAAAATACCCGCTCCACGGTGCGCTTTTTGCCGTTCACAATCTCCGTCACCGGCTCGGTGGGAATCATCACCCGGCCCACCTTATCCTTCAGCCCGAAGGCCTCCACGCGGCTCTCGATCGACTCGCGCACCTTGCGCTCAAAGCCCGAGTAGGCGTGCAGGATATACCACCTGAAGCGCTCGTTGCGCTCTGCCGGGGGCTGAGGTTGCGTCTCCGCCTGGGACTCGGATTGAGTCTCCGCCTGAGGTTCCGGCTGAGTCTCCACCTTGGAATCAGGCTGGGACTCCAACTGCTCGACGGGTTGTTCTAACTCATCTGCCATCGTGTTCTCGTTTCGCCGTCTGCACTTAGCGCTGCAATCCGCCCAGCCTGCTCAACAAACTGCTCAGGCCGAGGCCGAAGATCCAGTCCGCAACAAAGAAAAACAAGCCGAAGAGGAAGACTGCCATCAGCACCACCGTCGTCGTCGCCTGCACTTCCTTGCGCGAGGGCGTGACCACCTTGCGCATCTCCCCGCGGACATTGCTCAGAAATTGCGTGAATTCCTTCCACGTGTCGATTGCCTTATTCATGGGATTGCCCATGCCATTCGACGACTGCCGTTTGACCAACGCCGGCCTTTTCTGACTCGGCTCGTCGTTCCCGTTTACCATTGCTGCTTTAGTTGACATGCCTTCATTCCTTCGCGCCCGGCATCGAGCCATGCGCATCCCTACTTAATATGGCAGGGGCGGAGGGATTCGAACCCCCAAGTTCGGTTTTGGAGACCGACAGTTTAGCCGTTGAGCTTACGCCCCTAAAACAGGGGTTAGGGATCAGGGATAGGGTCAGATTCTTCGCCGCCTCGGTCTGCATGGCGCCTACTGATCCCTGATCCCTGACTCCTGATCCCTGTATTACTTCGTTTCCTTATGCGGCTGGTGCTTGCGGCAGCGGCTACAGAACTTCTTGAACTCCAGACGGCCCGTGGTCGTCTTTTTGTTCTTCGTAGTCGAGTAATTCCGCTCCTTGCACTCAGCGCACTGCAACGTAACAATTTCCCGCATTGTCAAAATCCTTTCAGTGTTCAGAGATCAGTAGATCAGTTCGCTCCAGCTCCATCAAACTGTCGCGCCATACGGGCCGCTTTCTGTTCCCTAACCCCTAACCCCTATTCCCTATTACTTCACAATCTCTGAAACCGTACCCGCGCCCACCGTGCGTCCGCCTTCGCGGATGGCAAAGCGCAATCCCTTTTCCAAGGCCACCGGCGTAATCAGCTCAACCTCAAGCTGAACGTTGTCGCCCGGCATCACCATCTCCACGCCTTCCGGCAACTGCGCCACGCCCGTCACGTCCGTCGTGCGGAAGTAGAACTGCGGCCGATAGCCCTTGAAGAACGGTGTGTGACGTCCGCCTTCTTCCTTGCTCAGCACGTAAACTTCGCCCTTGAAAACCGTGTGCGGCGTGATCGATCCCGGCTTCGCCAGAACCATCCCGCGCTCCACGTCTTCCTTCGGAATGCCGCGCAGAAGAATTCCGGCATTGTCGCCCGCCAGGCCCTCGTCCAACTGCTTCTTGAACATTTCCACGCCCGTGCAGACCGACTTGCGCGTCTCCCTGAAGCCGACGATCTCAACGTCCTCGCCTACCTTGACCTTGCCGCGCTCAATCCTGCCCGTGACAACCGTGCCGCGCCCAGAGATCGAGAAGATATCCTCAATCGGCATCAGGAAGGGCAGATCGACCGCGCGATCGGGCCGCGGAACATAACTGTCCACCGCTTCCATCAACTCGTCGATCTTGGCTTCCCACTTGGGGTCGCCGTTCAGAGCCAGAAGCGCCGAGCCGCGAATCACCGGCGCGTCTTCCGGGAACTGATACTTGCCCAGAAGCTCGCGAACTTCCATCTCCACCAGGTCAATCAACTCCGGATCATCGACCGCGTCGCACTTGTTCAGGAAGACCAGCACGCAGGGCACACCCACCTGGCGAGCCAGCAGCACGTGCTCCTTGGTCTGCGGCATCGGTCCGTCGGTGGCCGCGACCACCAGGATCGCTCCATCCATCTGCGCTGCGCCGGTGATCATGTTCTTGATGTAGTCGGCGTGACCGGGGCAGTCGACGTGCGCATAGTGCCGGTTCTTGGTCTCGTACTCCACGTGCGCCGTGGCGATGGTGATGCCGCGCTCCCGCTCTTCCGGCGCGTTGTCGATCGAATCGAACGAACGGAATGCGATCTTCGGGTTGTGTTTCTGCAAAACCTTGGTGATGGCTGCCGTCAACGTCGTCTTGCCGTGATCAATATGACCAATTGTTCCCACATTCACGTGCGGCTTGCTGCGATCAAACTTTTCCTTGCCCATACCCTTCAGTTCCTTCCGTTAGACTTTTTTTCTTGCCGTGCCGGAAATCCGGCTCAAGCTTAAACTTCAGCTTTCAGCGAACAGCCTCAGTAGTACGCATACACCCTGAAATATCTCTGCCGCAGTTCCAGCGGCACCGCTTCCACCAGCCGCAGATACCGCTCCCGCGTCAATCCCTGGTCCGATACCGGCAGCGCCGCGTAAAGCGCAATCGCTTCTTTGCCCAGCAATCCGCACATCAGCACGCCCTCATAGTCGCGAATCCGCAGCTTGCGCCTGGTCACGCGATTCAGAAAAACGTCCACATCCCGCGCATCGAAGGCCGCATCGATCAGCGCATGAAGCTGCGCAAATCCCTGCTCATCCTGGACCGCGATTGCCGCCTGCTCAAACATCATTCCCTGCCCATCGTGCCGCCTGGCCTGTTTTTCAACCTTGCCGGCCCTTCAGCATTCTTTCCAACTATGGAGCGGGAGACGGGGTTCGAACCCGCGACCAACAGCTTGGAAGGCTGTGACTCTACCACTGAGTTACTCCCGCAAAACCAGTTTCAGCGATCGGTCAGTATCAGTCTTCCCGATGGAGGCTTCAACAGCTCATCGTCCCACTGGGCCAACTGATCCCTGACCCCTGATCTCTGATCCCTGTATTTCTGGAGCTGATGACCAGGATTGAACTGGTGACCTCTCCCTTACCAAGGGAGTGCTCTACCAACTGAGCTACATCAGCCCTCTTACGCTAACTTCGAGGCGTCTAACTTCCGCCTTCGTCCCCGCCGCGGCGAATCTTATCCGCCTGGCGGGCCAACACCGTCCGCAAAGCCAGTCCGCCGATAATGATGAGCGGAACCAGCCTTAACTCCACCGGCTTGCCCACGACGAAGACTTTGCCCTCGCCCATGGTCAACCAAACCAGCACTGCCAAAACCGCATACAGTCCCAGAGCCACCCAGTACTTCCGGTCCAATTCGGAGCCGGAACTGTGCATGCCCTTCGTCTTGCGATCCGGTTCGCGCCCCAAAAAGCTCATATCGGCTGCGACCCTTCGCGCATTCCACCCTCAAATCGTGGTGCACAGGGGAGGATTCGAACCTCCGTAGCTCCAAGGAGCGGCAGATTTACAGTCTGCTGCCATTAACCGCTCGGCCACCTGTGCTCTACCCGCTGCAATACTGCGGTGCCCCATCCATTCCGCGTTTTTTGCGGACTGGGTCGGAAACCAAGACCAACGGCCCAACCCCTGCCCGTTTCAACCCCATTCAGCGCATCAAGCCCCGTCCGGAAAATCTCCGGCTCACAGAAGCCTGCACCTCAGTGGGATCACCGCGGAGAACAGGCCCGGCGCTTAAACTCGCGCCGGTAAAAACTTTCTGCCGTTTCAGGCTCCATTTACCGGTTCCTTATGTGGAGCTGGCGAAGGGATTTGAACCCCCGACCCTCTGATTACAAATCAGATGCTCTACCAGCTGAGCTACGCCAGCCCTACCCACCCGGAAACCGATTCCGGAAATCCAAAACTCTTCACCGTCCCGGCATCGCACACGGACACACTCCTGCTCCGCACACTGAACGGCACAGAAATCAAGGTTAGCACACCCCCGCCCCCTGAGCAAACCGATGAACTGAGTGTAAATGTGCCAATAGAGGACCTAGTCCGATATGCTGAATGCAGACTCAGGGGTGTTCGCTTTGATCAAGTATTTTCCATGAACAGACGCACGCGCAGAACGCTCTGGATTGTGGCCGCGGTCCTGCTGTTTGCTGGCCGTGGCCGTCTTTCTGCGCTCCAAGGCACCGCCTGAGGCCGCGCGCCTGCTGCCCGAGTCCGACGGCATCATCTACATCAACTTCAAGCCCATCCGCGCCTTCCTCCACAAGGACCTGAAGCCGCCCCAGCGCGTGCCCGAGTACCAGCAGTTTGTTGACGCCACCGGCATCGACTGGGAGCGCGACCTGGACCAGGTGGCCATCGCGCTGCACCGCATGCCCGACCCCAATGGCCCCAACGGCCCGGTCGCCTACTCCATGGTGCTGGTGGGCAAGCTGACCGGCAAGCGGCTCAACACCTGGCTCGAGGCCCACGCCACCAGCCGCGAGACCTACGCCGGACACACCATCTACTCCATTCCCTCGGAGGGCCGCACCGTGCGCGTGGCGCAGATCGGCTACGACATGGTGGCCGTCTCCAACACGCCGACGCCGGAGCAGATTCACTCCATGCTCGACCGCCATCGCACCGCCGCGCTGCCCTTTGCCGGCTCGACGCTGCTGGCCCAGCACTATCACGATGTGCCGCTGCTCTCGCTGGCCTGGGGCGTGGGGCAGATCGGACTGCCTTTCTCTGAGAGCGGGGCGATCAAAGTCTTCGGGCTCTCGCTGCCGCTTGAGGACGACTCCACCATCATCGCCAGCGTGGCGCCGGCGCTGCCCATGGCCGGCTCATTGCGACTGAAAGTGGAAGAGATTGCGCCCACCGAGGAAACGGCCGCAAGCCAGGCCGCCGCTTTGGCCACTCTGGTCACGCTGGCGCGCGGCTTTACCGCTCCGCTGGCAGAGAACACCGCCAACAACGGCCTGAGAGAGTTGCTCAAGACCGCCGTAGTGACCCAGCAACACGATCGCGTGGTGGTAACGGCCACGCTTTCACCCGTCTTTCTTGCCGGCCTGGCCTCAGGTGAAGGCTCAGCACCCGCAGCAGACACCGGTGCTCCGGCTCAAAAATAATTCCCTCGCCGTCTCAGGCAGATTCCAGTGCTTCGATCTTGCCGCGAACTTCAATAGTCAGATTCTCCAGGTCGGCGTGGAAGCGGCTGCGCTCCCTCGCCGGGAGTTCGTCAAGCAACTGCTCATACGGCGTGACCTCGCAACGGGGGAATGCGGCATAACCGGCTGCATCGGCCAACCTGCAACTGATATTGATCAATTCATCCATATCCCAGGAGACGTCTTTCCTGCCGGAGGCGCATGATGTTCGCTGACAATGGATTCAAAGTCGACCGGCAGATTCCAATCCGTGATCAGGCGCCGTCCCGCCTGGCAATGATCCAACCCGAAGAGATCCCGCTCGCCTTCAAGGATGCTGGCTGGCGGCCCGCTTTGCATTCCCAGCAGAACCGCGTACTCCCTGGGCCGGATCACGGCCAGAGCCAAGCGGCCGATATCGTGGATCACTCCGCAGGTGTAGGCGCTGTGCTTGTCCATGAATCCCGCTGAGGCCAACTGCTCCGCGATCATGCCGCAGGCCAGGTTGTGGCGCCACACTGCCCGCATGGAAGGGCGGCTCAGCGCTCCGTTCAAGATAAGCCCGCACGCCAACGGTGACGCACATGCCCTGCAGGTGATTGGCGCCCAGCACGGCGATGGCATGCTGGATGCTGGTGACTGGAAAGCGCGGCGCGTAGAGGAGCGAGTTTGCGATGGTCAGCACTTCACTGGCGAACGCGGGATCAGAGGAGATCAGCTCGCTCAATTGGTGCAATTGCATATTTTCATTGGCGGCCAGTTGCAGCACCCGGATGGCAATCTGTGGAAACGGAGGCAGATGCAAATGGGTCCAGGGAAGACCGTCCGCTTCGATTCGTTGTTTTTCGATCCCCACTGTCCGAGCCCCCACAATTCCAGCATTTATTTGAACGCGCCAATCCGATCGTTCCTTTTTTCAGGGAGAACCGGCGAGCCGCTGATCGAGTCTAAATACTGGTAATTGTCTTTTCGGCACGGATGATGTTTTCCTTTAGAACAGTTCACTCCAAAAGTCGACAAAGAAGCAACCTGTCCGCGATTGTGAATTTTTCGCTCGAACCTGAACCCGAATCGGGTCCGGCTGCATCAAAACGATTATTAGCGTGCTTCCCTGCCGCCTTAGTCTCCACTGCTGCTTCGAATGGCAGCGGCCGTTGGGCTGAAGAAATCCCCCAAGAGGTCCCATGAATCGTAATTTCCTGCTCCGTTTCCTGAAGGCTTCGGCCTTCCTTTGCGCCCTTGCGTTCATTTTCAGCTTCACCGCGCAGTCTACAAGATGCACCGCAAAGTCCATCGCCGCGTTCTTACCGGCCAGGCGGCCTTTACTGATGCGGCCCACGAATCTCCCGGCATCCGCCGCCACCTGACTGCTGCCGACCTGCCCGCTCCAGCGCCCGAGCAGTCGGTGGACAACGGCCCCACGCTTGTTCCCCGGCACGCAACGATAACTGGCCCATCGCGCCCAAGGGCTTCAAGGTGGAGCTTTATGCTTCCGATCTGGACAACCCGCGCCTGCTGCGCACCGCGCCCAACGGCGATCTGTTTCTGGCCGAAAGCGCGAGCCGGCAAGATCAAGGTCTTCCGCGGCGTAGGCCGGGACGGCAAGCCGCCAAACAGGTTTCGGTCTTCGCGACCGGCCTGCACCAGCCCTTCGGCATCGCCTTTTATCCCGCCGGCCCCAATCCCGCATGGGTCTATATCGGCGATACCGACGGCATCGTCCGCTTCCCTTATAAAAATGGCGATCTGAAGGCGCGCGGCCCGGAGGAGCACCTGGCCGAACTGCCCGGCGGCGGACGGCTGCGCGGCGGCGGCCACTGGACTCGCGACCTGGTCTTCTCCAAGGACGGCACAAAGCTCTTCGCCTCGGTCGGATCGCACTCCAATGTGGACGACCCCGACACCCATCCCGAGGAGTTCCACCGCGCCGACGTGCTTGAGTTCACTCCCGAGGGCAAGTTCGTCAAGGTCTACGCTCGGGCATCCGCAACTGCGTGGGCGAAGCCATCAACCCCACCACCGGCGAGCTGTGGTGCTCGACCAATGAGCGCGACGGCCTGGGCAACAACCTGGTTCCCGACTACGTGACCCACGTCGCAGGAAGGCGGCTTCTACGGCTGGCCGTGGTATCTACATGGGCGGCCCCAACGGCGGCATCCAGGACCCGCGCCACGCCGGCAAGCACCCCGAGCTGCAGTCCAAGGTGATCACGCCGGACATTCTGGTGAACCCCCACTTCGCCTCGCTGGAGATGCTCTTCTACGAGGGCTCGCAGTTCCCCGCCGAGTACAAGGGCGACGGATTCGCCGCCGAGCACGGCTCCTGGAATCGCGCCCAGCGCTCCGGCTATGAGGTGATCCGCCTGCCCATGAAGAACGGCCACGCCACCGGCGAGTACGAGGACTTTCTCACCGGCTTCGTCAATCCCGACGGCAAGGTCTGGGGCCGGCCGGTAGGAGTAGCCGTAGCCAATGACGGCTCGCTCTTCGTCTCCGACGACGGCTCACGATCCATCTGGCATGTGATTTACAAGGGCAAGTAAACTGCGGTTCTATAAGGTCTTCGGCTTCCGACCCGCGGAGTTTCTTACCCAACGATCCAAACATAAAAGCTGGGTGCCCCTCCAGCGTCTCGATTCTGAGACCTGGGTTAGCACGATACCTCAATCATCGGATCATTTCCCCAGCCCCAGCGCGTTCACCACAGTCTCATCCACCCGCGCCGGCTCGCCGTCTTCCTTCCACACCACGCCGAAACCGCCGCGATAATCCCACATCGCCCAGCCGATGCCGTCGGCTTCAAGCGCCGTCCGCACATCGTGGATATAGTTCGCGCGCGAAGCGGGGTCGGAGAGTCGCGGTAGGCGCCAAACTCATTGCAGATCAGCGGCACATGATTCTCATGCCCCCACGCCGCGGCCTCGTCGATCAGCAGCCGAATGCGGTGCGCGTCCCAGTGGTCCAGCCAGTAGGTTTCCAACTGGTAGCGGTTGGCCGCGTCGGGAACCTGCTTCAAAAGCTCCGGCATCGAGCTTTCCGTCGCCGGGTAGGGAATGCCGTGCGTATAAATCCACCACGCCGGGCCCCAGCTCGCGCCCTGGTGCGTGAATTCGGTTGGATCGTAGAAGTGGAAGTTATAGATCACGTTGCCGTCGGTGAGCGGATGCAGCGTGAGCAGGTCCTCGATGCCGGAGTAATTCGCCCCGGTGGCAATGATGGTATTGTGCGGAGCGGAATCGCGGATGGCCGCGGCCACGCGCGCCTGAATGCCGGCCCAGCGGTAGGGATCGTTCACCTCCGGCTCGTTCAAAATCTCGAAGAAGACCCGCTCCGGATCGCGCGTGGCATAGTGCGCGGCCAGCCGCCGCCACAGCAGCGTCAGCCGGTCCACAGCATCGTCGTTCGTGCGCAACTGCTGCTTGAAGCTGTCCTCGGGGTGCAGATCGATCTCGACCGCCAGTCCATCGGCCAGCATGGTATCCACGGCGCGGTCCAGGCGGCCCAGGAAGTCGGCATTCAGTCCTTCCCTGCCCAGCGGCTACTGCTCCAGCGGAACGGCATCGATGCTCAGCCGCACATGGTCGAAGCCCAGCCGGGCCATCAGCGCAATATCCTGCGCGTCGGTATAGCGGTTGGTGCGGGCCGCCGAGTAGTCGTTGGCCGACTGCGCAAACCACTCCGAGGCGTTGATGCCGTGCCTCAGATGCTGAGCGCGGGCAAAAGCGGTCTGCAAACCCGCGGCACGATCCTGTGCGGCGGCGGGCAGGGCCAGGGCGAGCAAGACGACAAGACAGCGTAGACGAATGGGCAAAGCTGATTCTCCTCAAAAAATTGACACGGCGGTAGCTTTGGGGCAAAGCAATTATAGAACCACGACAAAAACGGCTCCCATTGCGCGGGAGCCGTTTGTGCAGCCTGGAAGTGATTGACTATAAGCCTGACGGAGCGAGCGAACTGCCATCGAGATCGTTGATCTGTTCGTAGGTGGTGCGCAGATACTTGTGCGGATTCACCGGGACATTGTGGACGCGCACTTCGTAGTGCAGGTGCGGGCCGGTGGCGCGCCCTGACTCGCCCACGTAGCCGATGACCTGGCCGCGAACCACATGCTGGCCGGGCAGTACCGCAATTGCCGATAGATGCCCATAGACCGTGAGCACGTCGTGGCCGTGATCGAGCACAATCCCGCGGCCGTAGCCCGCACCCAGCGGAGTACCGGTCACTTCCCCGTCGGCGGCAGCGCGCACCGGCGTCCCATAGGGGGCGCATATATCGATGCCGGAGTGGAATGCGCCTTCTCCGTTGAACGGATCGAGCCGCTCGCCAAAGCTCGAAGTCACGCGGCCTTCGAGAGGCCAGAGCGAGGGAGCGTCGGCCAGCTCCGTCCAGTCGCCGGCAAAGCTGGGGGTCAGGCCGCTCTCAAGAGCGCGCGAAACCCGGCCGGAGAGCGCCTGCTTGCGCAGATCGTAAAACTGATCGACGGAGAGCTTGACCTGCTGCTGGTTTACGTCGTCGTTCAGCGCCATAGTGGAAGGTGTGGGCGCTTCGGCGGCACTGGAGGCGGCAGCGCGAGGCTTGGCTGCGGTGAGCTTGTTCTGCCGCAAGCCGTAGAGGGCGGTTACTTCGCTGGCCAGCGCGCCCAGTGAGGCTACCTGCACATCGCGGTCGTGCGCGATCTGCGCCATCTGCTTGAAGTTCTTACGCAGGTTTTCCCGATCCTGGCGGACCTGGTTATAGCTCTCTGTCTTGAGCAGCATGCGGGTATAGGAACCGGCCAGTCCGACGATGGTGAATGCGCCCACCAGGGCCGCGGCAACAAATCCATACGCATAGCGAAGAGGGACCGGAATCTTGCGAATCCGTCCATCCTCATCCCTGGCAACAAAAAGAATGTAATAGCGCTTGCGTAGCATCTTCCTCGCCTTTCATCCCCGCAATCTGCAGGACCGCAATTCGCCGATGAACTTATTAAAGCGAAAGGCATAGGGGCCTATTCAGCCCGTACAAAAACATTCAAATCCCAAAGAGCATAAGCCCTGAATGTTCGTCAAGGCTAACAAACTACCCGATATCGGGTCAATCCCCCAACGGGGGAGCGAAGCCAATACGAAACAGCAGTTTCTCCCATAATACCATCGACTTACGGCTCATTCGCTTTAAGAGATGTCCGGCTCGGCCCATCCAGGTTCAGCACGTTGCTGTGCTGGCTTGAGACGGAGTTTAGTCTGCTTTATCCAGCCAGGGCTTTCTTTACCAACTCGCTGACAACGCGGCCTTCGGCTCTCAGGCCGGCTGACATGGAGCTTGGCCTGGACGGCTTGATGACCTGACCCATCTCCCTGGGGGTGGGCTTCTGGCCGGATGCGGCCGCGACTTCGGCGACGGCTTCGGCTACCAGGGCCTGAAGGCCAGCTTCGTCGAGGGCCTTGGGCAAAAACTCCTCAATGACGACGATCTCGGCGGCTTCAATGGCCGCCAAGCTCCGGACGGTTGCCCTTGGTGAACTGCTCGATGGAGTCGCGGCGCTGCTTGATCATGGTGGCCAGAACCTGCTCGGACTCAGGCTGCGTGAGGGCTTCGCGCTTCTCAATGGCCTTGTTCTTGAGCGCGTTTTTGATCAGCCGCAGCGTGCCGGTGCGGGTCTGGTCGTGGGCCTTCATGGCGGTAATAATCTGCTGATTGACTAGGGTTTCGAGTGCGCCTGCTTCGGTCATAGTTTCCTCTCTTTTACGTGGCCGGCGAAATTCCGGCGGGCTGGAATACGTGCTTCATCCCGCCTGGCGGCGGACGAACTTAATCCAGTGTGCCCGCCCACCCTAATGTAACAATCGCGGCCAGTTGCACCGCCAGCCCCAGGACCATCCATCGCCGCTCTTTCCACCGGGTGAGCTTCCATTCCCCGATCATGTAGCCGGCCACATTGGCGGCAATCAGGCCGGAGATGAGCTTGATAGGCCAGCCGATGGACGGCCCCAGACGGCCGATCTTCGGTGAAGCGAAGCCGTAAAGAAAAATCTCCCCTCCCCAAAGCAACCCCATCAGAACAGCCAGGCCATAGAGGGGCGCGGAGTTTGGCACGGCAAATTTTTTCCAGCTTCCATTCCTGATGAGGAGATAGGCGGCAAAGACAATGTTGGGAATCGATCCGCTGACCAGGATCAACAACCAGACGATATTGGACCCGGCAAAGGAGCTGTAACCGAGGCGGACGGCGGTAGCCAACAGAGGCTGAGCGGCGCTGTAACCGATGTTGAGAACCGCGGAGAGCAGTCCGGCTCCGGCGCAAAGCAGCAGGCCGACTCCCATTGGCCGGGCTTTGCCGACCATTTCTCCGCGCAGGTTTTCGCGGCTGGATTTCTGGCTTTTTTCCCGCAGCATCCCGGCATATCCCGAGCAGGCGATGCCGACGACACCGGCCAGCGTGCCCAGAACTATGACTTCCCCCTGCGGCCGCAGCAGCCGCTCCGGCGATAACAGCAGCATGGGAATAAATGAGCCCATCGATGCGCTGATGGCCAGCACCATGGTGTTGGAGATGGAGATGCCAACGGCGCTTACGCTCTGGCCAAACATGATGGCGCCAAAGCCCCAGGCAAAGCCGGCGATGCAGGCCATCTCAGCGGCATGGGGCGACGTGAGGCGAATGACGCGCAGAAAATCCGGCACTGTGATCCATACCAGGGCGACCGGCATCAGGACGCAGGAGACAGGCATGAAGACGGCCCACAGATTTTCCCACGCCCAGCGGCCGAGGTACCTCATGGGCAGCATGTAGAGGCCGCATGTGATGCCGGCGACCAGGGTGCATGCAATTCCCGTCGCCAGCATCGATCCAGCAGTGCTCATTTGCGTCCTTGCATTGACGTACGCAGAAAATCCTCAGCTAAAGCTATCCAGTTCCGCGCCGGACTCAGGATCAAGATAAGCGGTGGCGTCGGGATGGGTGCGAAGGATGGTGGCCGGACAATCGGTGGAGATGGGCTCAGTCAACGAGCGCTTGACGATATGCGTCTTGCGCGGTCCGGGGATGGAAAGAATTAGCTTGGGCACGCGGAAGAGCGCGGGGATGGTCAAGGAGATGGCCTGCGCGGGAACCTCTTCAAGCCCGTCAAACCAGCCCTCGGCCAACTGCTGCTTCCGGCATGCCGTATCGAGCGTCACAATTTTCGCGTCGACAGGGTCTTTGAAATCCGCCTGGTCGGGCTCATTGAAAGCCAGGTGACCATTTTCCCCAAAACCGAGCAGGCACAACTGCGGATTGGCCGCGCGCAGCTTGGCGGCATATTCCCGGCAAATAGCCGCCGGATCCGCATTTCCATTTACTTCTGTAAACTCGCGCATGTGGACCCGCGATGTGAGTTCATTGCGAAGATAATGACGTAATGATGCACGGTGATTCTCATCGAGCCCAATATATTCATCCATGTGAAAACCGACGACGCTCTCCCAGGGCAGGCCGGGAATGGAAACCAATGCCCGCAGCATATGAAGCTGCGAAGCGCCAGTCCCGAAGATGATGCCGATGCTCTCTTGCCGAGCCGCCAACTGGCGCATGCATCGCGCCGCTGCTTCGGCAGCCGCCTTGCCGGCGGACTCGCTGTCCGGGTGAATTTCAATCTTCAGGTTATCAACTCGAAAACGTCTTACTGCCATATGAGGTAAGCCCAATTCCTTTCCCGATGTGTCGCGTTGCGGTTAAGCTGAAAAGCCGTGTCGGAAGGTCGCAAAATAGCCCAAAGAAGGCCGTTTTTCCCCCAGCGCGATTCTTTAATGCAGGACCATGCTTGTCAAGCGAAGTTCTGTTTTTATGAAACGCTCCTCACAGAGTAGAGCATTGGACTGAAAATAAAGCCTTTACACGGAAGAACGAAGTACGGGCACTGGAACTGTCTGGCACTGCCGACCTCAGAGGCTCCCGGCGGTTTCGTACATTTGCGGATTGGTATAGAATTAATTGCGGCATTTTTAGGCAAGAGGTGTGAATCAGCAGGGAAAGATATTACAATTATTTCTGTAATTTTCAGAAAATTTTCTTTCGTGCTACTATTTGGACGTAAATGATCGATCTTAAGAACCTGCACCAAAGGTACCGCGGACTGCTGCTCGACGACGTCGTTCCGTTCTGGTTCTGTCATGGCATCGACCGTACGCATGGCGGAGTGCTCACCTGCATGAACGACGACGGCACCCTTGTGAGTGGGGACAAATTTATCTGGTCGCAGGCGCGCTCGGTGTGGACGTTTTCAGCTCTCTATAACCGCGTCGAGAAAAGGCCGGAGTTCTTAGAGGCCGCGGAAAACTCCATCCGATTTTTGTTGGCTCACGGGCGCGACAAAAATGGTCGCTGGGTTTATCACACCGACCGGGAAGGCCGACTGATTGAAGGCCCGACCAGCATTTACAGCGACTGCTTTGCGATCTACGGCTTCAGCGAATACTATCGCGCCACAAAGGATGAGCGCCTGCTCTCCATTGCCCTGGAGATTTTGAGCGCGTCCGGCGCCGCGTGGAAGAACCGGATTTTTCAGAAACCGCTCCCTACCCGCTGCCCCTGGGGTGGAAAAATCACGGCATTCCGATGATGCTGACCGAGGTAACGAACGAGCTGGCGCAGACGACCGCGGACAGCCGCTTCGACGCATTGGCAGGCGAGTACGCAGGGCGGGTGATGAACCACTTTGTGCGGCCGGATCGTAAGGTGATTCTGGAGTTTCTGACCACTGATTATGAAGAGCTGCCGCCGCCGGCAGGAACATTCGTCATGCCCGGCCACGCCATCGAGTCCATGTGGTTTGTGATGCACTTGGCTGAGCGGCTAGGCAACAAAGATTTGATCCGTCGCGCCGCTGAAGGGATGCTCCGGCACCTGGAGTTCGGCTGGGACGAAAAGTTTGGCGGCATTTTTCTGTCGCGGGATATTGAGGGCATCCCCCGTATCTGCCTCACTCCGAGATGAAGGTGTGGTGGCCTCACGTGGAAGCGCTCTATGGCACGCTGCTGGCTCACCACCTGACCGGAGATCCCTGGTGCCTGGAATGGCATCAAAAGGTCGCGGATTGGACGTGGGCGCATTTTCCCACGCCGGAGTTCGGGGAGTGGCGCCAGCGTCTCAACCGGAAGGGCAAACCCACGACCGAAATTGTTGCGCTTCCGGTGAAGGATCCATTTCATTTACCTCGTGGAATAATTTTAATATTGCAACTGCTGGAAAGGATGCAAGCGGACCAGGCCGGAATTTCGAGCATGGGAAGCGCACATGAAACGGGACGGCAAAAATGAATTCGCGCATCATAGCAGGCCGAAATACCAGCAGCGGGCAGCCGATCCGCATCACCGTCGAACAGGGCCGTATTGCGGCCATTGAACCGGGCCCGGCCGATGAAACCGCGTGGCTATCGCACGGCTTTATCGACCTTCAGATAAACGGATATTCCGGGTGCGATTTTAACGGGGAGCTGGACGATCCCGATATCGTGATCTCCCTTGCGCACAAGGTGATTGAGACAGGTACAACCACTTTTATCCCCACCGTCATTACCGCGTCAGAAGAAAAAATTGTTCGCGCTTTGAGGACCATAGCGGAGGCTCGCAGGAAAAGTCCGCTGGTGGCCTACACCATGCCCTTTGTACAACTTGAAGGCCCGTTTATCTCCCCTGTGGACGGCGCTGTTGGTGCGCACGACCGCGAGTACGTTCGCCCGCCGAGCATGGATGAATTTGCGCGCTGGCAGGCGGCCAGCGGTGACCTGGTGGGGATGGTGACGCTATCACCGCACTGGGGAAATGCCCTCGAGTTTATTCGGGCGCTTGCCGGCAAGGGAATTCGGATCTCGATTGGTCACACCCATGCCACGCCGGAACAGATCCACGCAGCCGCCCAGGCCGGCGCCACACTCTCCACTCATCTCGGCAATGGCATAGCAGGGATGCTGCCCCGGCACCCCAACCCCATCTGGACACAACTTGCCGACGACCGGCTGACAGCGACCTTCATCGCTGACGGCCATCATTTGCCGGCGGACGCACTGAAGGCAATGGTGCGCGCCAAGGGAATCGAACGCAGCATTCTGATTTCAGATGCTGTTGCCGTGGGAGGCATGGAGCCGGGAATTTATGACACAGCCGTTGGCGGCGCGGTGGAGCTGAGCGCAGAAGGCCGCGTGGGTTCGGTCGATTCAGGTTATTTGGCCGGTGCCGCTCTACCGATTAAAGATGGAATCGCCTGGGTTGCCGCATCGGGAGTCTGCGAACTGGGAGACGCAGTGAGAATGGCCACAGAAAATCCCGGTAGAATCGTTGGGGACAGAGGTGTGCTTAGAGTCGGCGCAAATGCGGACCTTGTCCGCTTTACGATGAACATTGAGAAGAAAAGTATGCAAATCGAAAACGTGCTGGTGGAAGGCGTTGAGATGACAGATCAGCATCAGCATGCCACCATATAGAATTAAAGGGCAAAAGGTGCATGACGATGGAAAATTCAAGCAGTGGAACCGATCGCAGAACATTTATGAAACAGGCAGCGGGCACCGTGCTCGCTGCCGGAATGACCGCACGTTCCTACGCGCGGGTGTTGGGCGCCAACGACCGCATCCGGTTGGCTCAACTGGGATGCGGAGGACGCAGCCGCGGTCATGTGCACATGGCGCAGATGGCCTCAAAAGTCACTCCGGTTGAAACCATCGCCGTCTGCGATATCTGGAGCCTGGCCCGAGAGAAGCGCGCTGCCCAGGTAAAGGAAGCCTTCAATCTGGACCCGAAATCCTATAAGTATTCCGAGGAGATGCTGGCCAACAAGGATATCGACGGCGTGATGATCGCCACGGGCGACTTCCAGCACGCCAAGCTGTGCGCGGAAGTCGTGCGGGCGGGCAAAGACTGTTACGTTGAAAAGCCGTTTGCCAATGTACTCTCCGAAGCGAAAGAAACCCGCGACCTGGTGAATGCCTCAAGGCAGATGGTGCAGGTCGGTTCGCAACACCGCAGCGAGCCCTACCAAATAGCTGTTCGCGATATCGTTCGCTCCGGCCGCATCGGCGAGATTGTCCACATCGAGCAGGAATGGAATGTGAACGAGGAGCGCTGGCGGTTTGTGAATATGGATACCGGCAACTCCAAAGAGATGGAGCAGGATCGCAACATGGAGTGGAAGAAGTGGCTCTATGAGAGACCGTCGAAACTGCGCGAGGAAGATACTGACTGGAAACGCTGGCTGCTGGGCAAACCCTACCGCCCCTTCGATCCTCATGTGTATCTTGAATTCCGTCTCTACAAGGATTACTCCTCGGGCATCTTCGACCAATGGCTGAGCCACGGCAGCGACCTGGTGCATTTGTGGACCGATGAAGCCTATCCCGGAGAGCGTTGTAGCAAATGGCGGAATCTACGCGTGGAAAGACGACCGCGAGAATCCGGATACCTGCGTTGCCGCCGTCACTTATCCCAAGGGATTTCTCTACACTTACAAGACCATTTTCGGAAACAGCTTCAGGAGCTTCTCCAGAATCCAGGGGCGCGATGGAACCATCGCGAACTATGGAGGCGAAGGCGCTTCACTCTTTACGGTCAGTAAAGAAGGCGGCAGGCACGAAATGGGCGGATGCCCATTAAGCATGAGCGTTCCCATCACGAGTCCGGCGATTGACCAGGAAGAGATCGTAAAGGTTGCGGGCGCCGAGCCTCCAAGCACGGAAGGCCCCCCCGATGACAGCCTGGTTCATATCATGAACTGGCTGAATTCCATGCGTTCGCGCAACACGCCCAACGCCAATGTGAATCACGGATTCTCTGCCTCGGTGGTTTCAATCATGGCGGCTCAATCCTACTGGAGCGGTAAAAAGCTCTACTGGAATCCGGCGACGGAAGAGATCCTGGATCACCCGATTTCGAGCGCCAGCTAGGGACGACCCGGAGGGAAACCGGGGTCCCCAGCGACGTGTTCTTGTCGCTGGGGTGGAAGAAGGAGGTTTCAACCCCCGCATAAAGTCCGCAGAATCATAATGGGCTTCAGCCTCGGGACTACTCTGCACAGCCCCGAGGGTTCGCTCTGTTCAACCGACCCGGCATCTGCCGTTCGGCACCATTGTTTGAAGCAGAGAGCGTTTGCTACACTGTTGGGATGATTTCTACTGGAAAATACTTTGGTTTGCTAATCGTCGTCGCGAGCCTCCTTGCAGGACTACACACGGCATCCGCTCAGGTGAAGGTATGGGAAGGCACATACAAAATTCCTGTTTACGAAGAAGGCCCTCCCAACCCCAACCCTCCATTCGACCAGTACAATCGCAACACAAACTATCCTTATACGTTGCGCGATCAACTGACGAATCAGCGAAATGACCATGATTTGCGCGCGGTGTTCCTTGAGAATGAGTACCTGAAGTGTACCGTTCTCCCAGACCTTGGCGGGCACCTCTATACCTGCATCGACAAGCTCAGCAACCAGCCGATGTTTTATGCCAATCCTTCTATCAAGAAAGCGGAAATCGGATACCGGGGCAGTTGGGCCGCCTTCGGGGAAGAGTTCAACTTCCCCGTATCGCACAACTGGATTACTCTTTCGCCCATCGATTATTCCTACGCCAAGAATGCGGACGGAAGCGCCTCTATCTTTATCGGAAACACTGACCGCGTTTACGGAATGCAATATCTAGTCGAGATGGTGCTTCGTCCCGGATCAACGGTTCTGGAAACGAAGGTGACGTTGAACAATCGCAACGATGTGCGCCACCGTTATTACTGGTGGAGCAACGCCGGCGTGCAGGTCTTTGACGATTCGCGAATCACCTATCCCCAGCGCTTCAGCCAGGCCCACGGCTTTGCGGATATCGATACATGGCCGGTGGACTCAAGCGGAACTGACATCAGCATCCTGAAGAACCAGATCTATGGCCCGGTGTCGCGGTTCATGTATGGCAGCGCCGAGCCTTTTAATGGAATCTGGCACCCGCATACAAATACCGGCGTCGTCCACTATGCGCTGTTCAAGGATTTGCCCGGAAAGAAGATCTGGTCGTTTGGCTCCGACGCCGATGGCCTCGATTGGCGCAAAAATCTCTCCGACAATAACAGCGCCTATATGGAAGTCCAGGGCGGCATCTTCCGCAACCAGGAGACATACGCATTCCTCGAACCGCGTCAGACTATCCATTTCTCTGAGTACTGGATGCCGGCGCGCGATTTGGGCGGCTTTGTTCGCGCAAACCTGAACGGCGTTCTGAATATGAGCCGCAAAGACAATGCGCTGGAAGTCGCATTCAATGCGAACCAGGCGTTTCCCGGCGCTACCGTGCGCATATCAGACGGAAGCAGCATGGTGTTGAGCGAGAAGCAGGATCTCGCGCCGGAGCGTACCTGGAACCATGAAGTCGCCCCGGCAGACAGCCAAAAGAAATATACCGTGGACGTTCTGGATGCAAATGGCGCCGTGCTGTTGCATCATACCGAGGGCGAATACGACTGGACGCCGAAGGAAGACGTTCACGTCGGCCCGCAGAAACACTATCCAATGCCGGCAGCGGCAGAACGCACTGAAGACGATTGGGTGCAGTTTGGCAAAGATGAAGAGTTGAACGGCGCTCGCTTGAATGCACTGAATAACTACAAGAAGGCGCTCGAGAAGTTTCCCACCAGCTACACCCTTCAGTTGGCCGCTGGACGGCTCTCGACGGACTTTCTTCATTACGACGAGGCTATTAAATATCTCGCGCCTGTAGAGGCTCGTGAGACCTCGAACCCCGAGCCTTCCTACTATCTCGGAATCGCTTATGACGCCCTGGGCCGCGAACGCGAGGCCAGGCTCTCCTATGGAGAAGCTTTAAGGGTGCCGGAATTTCACGCCGCCGGCAGTCTGAAGCTCGCCGAGTTGGAAGCACGTCAAGGCCAGCTCCAGGCAGCGGCGGACGACCTGAAAGAAGCGCTCCACAGCGCGGGCGACGATCTGCGCAGCGCGGAAGAGCTAGTGGCTGTTGAGCATGCGCTGGGCCAAACAGACGCGGCAAACAAGCTGGCCACCAAGTGGCTGGCTCGTTATCCCACAAGCTATTTCCTTCGCGAGGAACTCGGAGAACCCGACAACGCGCACCTGGCGGCAGATTATGAGCGCGTCCAAAATATCGCGGCAGGAATATATGCGGCTGGGCCTGTATGAGAAAGCATTAGGCGTTCTCTCCAGAACCTATCCACAGGTTCCCGCCGACCAGGCCGAGCCTGCCAATGCGTTGCCTCAGGACGATCCAGTGGTCCTGTATTACCGCGCCTATTGCGAGCAGAAACTGGGACGCTCCACAACGGATGATTATGCCGCGGCTGCAAAGGCTTCAACAAAATACATATTTCCAAGTGGAGCCACAAGCTACCAGGTTTTGAAGTCGGCTTTGGCTGCCAATCCCGACGATGCGAACGCCAACTATCTGCTGGGAACTCTTGAGTTCTCAGTCGGCATGATGGACGCGGGTTTGGAAAAGTGGAAGCATGCGCAGCAATTGCATCCGCAGATTCCGGCATTAGACAGGGATATCGGTCTCGCTCTGCTGCAGATCAAGGGAGATCCAGAGGGTGCGCTGGCCGCATTCAAGCGCGGCGTGGAAGGCGACGATCCCAATAACCTGGATAATTATTTCGGCATCGACCAGACACTCAGCCTGCTGAAGCATCCGGCGAAAGAGCGCGTGGAAGCACTTGGCCACTATCCTGACCTCAAGAACATGCCAACGGATCTCTTCTACGAATATGACTTGGCGCTGGCGGAGACAGGCGATTTCGATCGCGCGGAATCGCTCTTCCATAACCGCTTCTTCGTGCGCGCTGAAGGTGGAACGAATGTGCGTCAGGTGTGGGTGGAAGTACGTTTGATGCATGCCATGGCGCTGGCCAAAGAGGGGCATTGCGATAAGGCGCTCTCGATGGCTTTGCAGTTGGGCGCTCAAGTCCCCGGCCTGGACTTTACCAACGACGGCATGCAGCCTACTCTCGATTCGGCGCGCACCGAATATCTGCTGGGCAATTTAGAGGCGGGTTGCGGGCACTCGGACGCAGCGAAAAAGCACTACGAGAGGGCCGCAGGCTTGAAAGGGGAAGGCGATCCCGCATGGGCTTCAAAGGCGGCAAGGAAGCTGGGCAACTACGACGAAGCCAAGTGGCATGCTGTGCTTGATGCGCGCGGGCGCTTCGCGTGGGGAGTCAGGGGCAAGCTCTCACTACTATTTTGCCGCCATGGCGCAACTGGAACTGGGAAATAAGGCAGAAGCCGATGAGGATCTCCACAAGGCATTCATGAAGCCTGACCGCACGCTGGCCTACCACCTGAGCCGGTTGGCGCTGGCCGGAGAAGATAACTAAAAAGTAGATCGCCGCTCAGCCGGATCATCCGGCTGAGCGGCACTTATCTATAACTGAAAAGAAGATACTCGCTCCGCAGCGTATTTACCTTTCCCTCACTTTTCCGCCACAGCTTTTTGCACATTAATGTCTCTGTGTGAAATCACAGGATGCGCGCTCTCATCTTCCGGCGTGGCAATTGCCTGGAGTGAGTAATTACCCAGCACGGACGGCGTCTTCAGCGTTATCAGGTAGGACTGCGCTCCCAGGGGCGCGAGCGAAAACGGCGTCTCCTCGGCGGCCGCTTCCCTGCCCGCTTCATCCGTGAATACCATCCGCAACTTGCCAGCGCGAGGACGGTCTTCATCGTTCACCATGGCGATGGTATAGTCGCGCGTTTCATCCGCATTCAGCGACGGATGCCAGAAGTTCAAGTACACTCCCAGCGGATTGAAGGCCTGCTCCATCGCCTTTTCAAAATGCGGTTCCAGCTTTAGGCTCTTGAGATCGATGAAATGGTCCGAGGTAAACGCCTTTGGATCGCTGGAAGTGAGGTAAACAAAATGCAGTACGCCAGCATAGCGCCGGTAGGCACGCCAGAACTCAGTCTCGCCACCCAGCAGATAAGCTTGCAGCGCAAAGCGATTCTCCGTAGTATTTTTCTCGCCCAGCAACCTGGGATAGAGCTTCTGTGTCAGCAGCGTCGGCGTGCCATCGCGATTGAGCCACAGCCATCCGTACTCGTTCAGAATCATCGCGTGGCCGGTTTTGCTGTTGGAATTGCTCGGCGCCGGACCCTCCAATTCCTCAAGATCGGTGATCTGGAATGAATGGGCGGGATCGTCTTTATTCGCCAGCCCCCAAAGCAGATATTGATGATCGGGCACCGGGTCGTCGGGTCCTGCCGGCGCGTTATAACTGTTCTCCCATGGCCGGTTTGACAGGTCGAGGTTTCGCACCGCAGGAATGATTGCACTGGTAAATTGCGGCAGAATGGATTCGTTAGTCGCATCCCAGATCGCCACGCTGGGATGATTCCAGTTATCCCGCATCCCACTCTTTGTATTCGGTGATCATTTCGTTGGTGTCATACGCACCCTGAAAACTAGCCGATCTCGGCTGTCTTGCCCAGACAAAGTACTGATTCTCGATGAGCAGTCCACTTTCGTCAGCGATCTCCAGCCAGCGATCGGGCACGGGACCGATGCAAAAGCGGAAGGCGTTCCAGTGCATCTGCTTCGGAATCTCAACCAACAGCCGGTGCAGCCACGCTTCGTCCCAGGGCAGCGTGCCCACATCCGGGTCTTCGAAGAAGCGGTGCAGCGTAATGTTCGACCCGCGCAGGAAATACGGCCGCCCATTCAGGTAAGCGCGTTGCGTGACCGTATCGAAGCGAAACTCGCGCATTCCGAAGCGCGTGGTCACGTCGTCGCCCGCCGTGCTTGTCGCCACCTGGTAGAGGAACGGATCTTCGGGAGTCCACAGATGCGCCTTGGGCACCGGAACAGTTTGCATCACTGTTTTCTCGCCGTCCGCGGGAACTTCAACCTCAGTCTCAATTTTTTCCGATGCCGTAGCGCGGGACTTCCATTCGAATACCTGCTGGGCGACATTCGCTGTCACGGCGCGATCGGAGTAGTTATGCAACTCCGTCTGCACCAGGATGCCGGAGACCGGATTGCTCGCGCTCGCAATTTGCGGGGCCACCTGCACCGTGGCGATAACCGGATTGTTCATCACCATCAGAGTCACATCGTCATAGATGCCCGGCGTCCAGCGATTCTTTTCAAAATCGGTCCCTTGTGAAACGTTTGCGGGCAGCACGCCGGGATGCGCGCCGATTCGAATGACCAATTCATTCGCCGCATTCCAATGGATTGCCCTTGGTCACATCGAACCATGCGGCGGTAAAGCACGGGTCATGCTCGCCGATGCGCACGCCGTTCAGATAAACCACCGTGCCGAACTGCGCCTTGTTCACTTTGAGCAGAGCCACTGCGTTCTGAGCCGGCGCCTGAAAGGTCTTCCGATACCAGAAGTAGTTGCGCTGCTGGTGCGAGATGCCGCGCGCGTCGCCCAGTTTGTCGTAATCCGCCTCGCTAACCTGCCGTTGACTCACCAGGTTCGAGAGCAGTTGCCGGCTCTGGTACTGATCCACATCAGGAAATGCCGGGACTAGCGGAATGCGCCAACCCGGGCACTGGCGCCGTGTGATGGTAAGCCGCCGGCATCTCGATTGGCGCCGATGCTGTCTTCCACATCCCACTGGCCATCCAGGGAGAGCGTGGTGCGATGCGTGGTTTGCGCACCCGCCGCGAGCGAGCAAATCGCGATGCAGCAGCAAATCAAGCGGAGAATCGTTTTCAGAGAAATCATGCACTTGCTCCTTGAAGAAGATCCGTACGCCTAAAGGCTTGAATCGCAGCCGCAGATCCGCAGAGCTTCTTCCATTCAGTTTTGTCTTCAAGCCACCGATCATAGCTGACACCTGAGTTCGCGTACAAGCCGGGGATGCTCTTTGTTCAATCAGTGAGTAAAGCACAACGCGATTATTAAGGCGAATTGACAGCCGACAGCGCATGGAATTCAAATGGTGGTCACTGCCAGCCGCCATTGGAGCCAGCCACTTTAGCCCGCAGGAGTTTGCGCAACTTGCCTCCTCAACCCGCCGTCCACACAGGCTACCTCTATCGCATCGCCCTCACCGGCGCGCTTGCCGGCTTGCTCTTCGGCTTCGATACCGCTGTTATCAACGGCGCTTTGCTCTCGCTGACGCACGTCACTTCGCACTTTCTGAGATCCAGGTCGAGTTCGCGGCCAGCAGCCTTCTCTATGGCTGCTTTTTCGGAGCCATGGCCGCCGGCATACTCAGTGACCGGTACGGCCGGCGATCCATCTTCGCCTCAGCGCGGTGCTTTTTCTGTTGTCCGCTGTCTTTGCCGCCGTGCCCACCAACTTTGCAGAATTTCTCATGGCCCGCTTTCTGGGTGGCCTCGGCATCGGATTCGCATCCACCATCGCGCCCCTTTACCTGGCGGAAGTTTCACCAAGAGAGAAGCGCGGCAGCATCGTAACGCTGAATCAAACCGCAATCGTCATGCGGAATGCTGCTGGCGTACTGCACCAACTGGGCGCTCGGCCAGTTACCGGCGCATCGGCATGGCGCTGGATGTTCGGCTCCGCCGCGGTTCCCTCCCTCGCTTTTATCATTTGTCTTCGCTTTGTTCCCGAAAGCCCCCGCTGGCTCTTCCAGCAGGATCGCGTTGAGGAGGCCGACGCGGCTTTTTGCGCTATTGGAGGCGAGGCCTGCCGCACAGAGCAGCTTGAGGAGATTCGCGCCGCCATCGCACAGGAAACTCCCGCTCCTGGCTGGCTGCGCCGCCTTCGCCGCCCGCTGCTGCTTGCTGTCGGTGTCGCCATACTGCAACAGATCACCGGCATCAACACCGTCCTCTATTACGGCTCCATGCTTTTTGTAGCGCACGGCAACAGCGGCAGCGACCAGCGGGCACTCGCCGCGAATGCCTCATCGGCCTCACCAATCTGGTCTTCACGCTCATTGCGCTTTGCATGATGGATCGCATTCGGCCGGCGCACCTTGCTCACCGGTTCCGCTTCCGTCATGTGCGTGGCGCTGCTGCTGCTGGTCTTTCAATTTCATCGCGCTAACGCCAACTTCGCCCTCATCGTCGGCAGCATCATGCTTTATACGGCCGCATTCAACATGGGCCTTGGCCCCGGAGCATGGCTTTATATCTCTGAAATCTTTCCCACCAACGTTCGCGGCCGCGCCATGTCCATCGCCACCGCCGTCCTGTGGGGAAGTTGTATTCTGGTATCCAACTCTTTCCTCACCATGGTTCGCGCCCTTGGTCCAGCCGGCGCATTTGGCGTTTTCGCGGGCATCTGCGCCTTCGCTGCGTTATTCTTTTCACGGTTACCGGAGACGCGAGGGCGGTCGCTCGAAGAGATCGAGCAATCATGGAAGCCATGACTGCCCGACATTCTCGCTTCATTGAAGTCAGTTAATCGGTATATCGAGGCGCCATGACACCTGAAAGCAAGACCATGAAAAACAATGAGAACGAAGAACTCCACCTGAGTAGCAGGTTTACCAGCGCGGTCGACTATGCGCGGCACATCCATATTGAGCGACGCAAAGGAACCGGCATTCCTTACATGGCGCACCTGCTCGGGGTTGCAGCCCTGGTGATGGGCGAGTCAGGTCACACCGGATTCCCGGTTACTGAAGATATGGTGATCGCCGCGCTACTGCACGACGCCGCCGAAGACCATGGGGGAGCATTGCGGCTCAGGGACATCGAGCACAACTTCGGACTGAATGTGGCGCGCATGGTAGAGGGACTATCAGACAGCCTCGCCGAAGACTCCTCTAACAAGCAGGCTTGGCAGAAGCGCAAACAGACATACCTGCAAAGACTCCGCCAGGAGCCGGCTGACGTTCGGCTCATCTCCGCGGCAGACAAACTCTACAACGCGAGAGCGATCCTCGAAGACTATCGAAAGATCGGGCCCAAAGTCTGGGATCGATTCAAGCGCGGCCGGCAGGAGCAAATCTGGTACTTCGATGAACTGCTGGCAATCTTCAAATCGTCAGTAGCCAACCGGATCGTTGAGGAATTGGAGCGGGTAGTGAACGAACTAAGGCATATAACGGTAGGAGAGATATAATCTGTTTATTTTGAATTGGATATGGTGGGCGCTGCAGGATTTGAACCTGCGACTTCCACCGTGTGAAGGTGGCACTCTACCGCTGAGTTAAGCGCCCCTGAGTGGGCCGGCACAGGCAGCGCCAGCGGGGCATCCCGTAGGGTAGAGTAACACCAGCGGGGCGCTTAAGGCCAATGCCTGCCGCCTAAACTTCCCGATCTCTGGGAGGCGCGTTGACCAGGGCCTGCCATGAAGACCAAGCTGGATGCCGATGCGCTTTGGAGCCAAATCAATTCGCCCTGCAGACGACTCACCCACTGACGGGGAACCGGCCTTGCGCCCTTTTCCGTGCCTCGGCGGTCTCGACGCCATCCCGGCGCTGGCGGGAGACGGCCTGGGCGGTTTGGGAATGTCTGGACCCGGTCTGCCGCGAATGCCGGCCCAGTTTTCTGCCCAATCCAACGGCTCCCGGCCCGGCCAAAAACAGAATCGCGCCGCAAGCGGGAATTCCAGCCCTGAAACTGAGGCTCGGGCGCAACCTTCTGCTGCGGATGGGGTTCCAGAAGATATGGCGAGCCTTGTTCTTGACAACTCGGCTCTGGGAGCGGGCGCGGCATCATGGCCGGGCTCAATACCAAACGGAGAAGCTGGCCAGCGGATCGGACTGGAGCCGGCCGGCGATGCAGCCATCATGCTGCGCGTGGCCGCTGGCGACGAATCGTGTTTCAACTACCTGGTGGGAAAATACCACCGGGCCATGATTCACTTTCTCTTCCGCATGGTCCACAACCAGGCCGTTGCCGAAGAGCTGGCGCAGGAGGTTTTTCTGCGCGTTTACCGTTCGCGGGAGAGCTACCGGGCTGAGGCGAAGTTCACCACCTGGCTTTATCGGATCGCGACCAACCTGGCGGTGAACCACGCGCGCGATACCCGGCACGAGCGGGCGGCGCGGACCATTTTTCTGGACGCCCCGGACGAAGAGACAGGCACGACGCCGGATGTGGCCGACAATGAACCGTCGGCGGAGCAGCAACTGATGACCGATGAGCGGATGGCGGCTATTCGCACGCATGTGATGGCCCTGCCGGAGCGGCAAAGGATGGCAGTGCTGATGCACAAGTACCAGGGGATGGATTATAGGCAGATCGGTGAGGTGCTCAAGCTGAGCGAGTCGGCGACCAAGTCGCTGCTTTTTCGCGCCTACCAGACGCTGCGGGATAAGTTGAAGGATTTTGTGTAAGGAGAAGCAGGCCGGGCTGGAAGCAAACCAGACTTGTCCGGCGGAAGCGGGGGGTGGTTACCATGAAGACGAATTGCACCGGGATGGATACGAAGCTGGCAGACATGCTGCTCGATCCCGACCGAGCGCCTGCCAAGGTGAGCGCGCATGTGGACGCGTGTGAGCACTGCCGCGCGGATCTCGAGGAGTTGCAGGCTACAATGGCGCTGCTGGATACCTGGAAGGGTCCGGAGCCAAGCCCCTATTTCCTCAGCCGGCTGGATGCTCGGATGCAGGAGCAGCGTGACGCGGAACCGGCAAGCTGGTTTGAACGTCTGCGCGCCCGCTTTGTCTATGGGTCGCATCCCCACGTTCGTCCGCTGGCAGCCATGGCGCTAACGGTTATGCTTCTGATTGGCGGCGGGACTTATCTGGGCGTCACCAACTGGGACCAGGCGGCCAATCCTCCAGAGGCCGCCGTGGTGCACGATTTGCAGACGCTGGACAGCAATGCTCAACTGCTTGACCAGTTGGAAACGCTCTCCAGCAACAACGAAAACGGGGATTAACGAAAATTCTTAGCGGCTTGGGATTGGGGCTGGGACCGGGAGATAAGTGTGACCGGGGAACACAATGCGGAATACGCTGGGAAAGCGAGAATGACGGCGCGCGCGGCGACTGCTGCGCTGGCGGCAGTTCTCTACGTCTCCGCAACCTGGGCTAGCGGCCAGCGCTCCGGTTTGGCTCCCCGGGCCCCATCCGCGCAGAATCAGCCCTCCATGCCCACCTACCAGAACCGGCCTGGCGGGCAGCCTCAAGGAAGCTATGGGCAGCGTCTGGCTCCCGGCTATCCCAGAAGCGCTCCACGACCCGGCTATCCAGGTTACCTTGGGCCGGGCTACCCTCGTCCTCGGGTGCCTGGGTATGGCCCTCCCGTTTATGCTCCCTCCGGCCACCTTGCCGACTGGCTCAATCAGCACCGGGGCCTGCCATTCCAGGAGCAGGAGCGAATGCTGCGCGCCGACCCCAGTTTCCGCCGCCTCAATCCTGCAGATCAGCAGAGGCTGATGCAGCAGTTGCACCAGGTGAACCAGATGCCGGAAGATCAGCGGCAGCGCCGGCTGGCCCGCGCCGAGATGATCGAACATCTGACGCCCCAGGAGCGGATGAAGATCAATATCTCCGCGCGCCGCTGGGCCTACCTGCCGCCGGTGCGCCAGGCTCTGATGAAAGGCGCCTTCCAGGACCTGCGTGCGGTTCCACTTGATCAACGACAGACCATGCTCAACTCCGGTCGCTACCAAGGCGTTTTTTCGCCGGAAGAGCGCAGCATCCTCACCGATTTGCTGCGGGTGGAGCCCTACCAGCCGGCGCGGTAGAGGTGAATTTGCATCGCCCCATTAACATTCAGTAAAACCCGTCAACAGCCATTGACTGCACACTAGCCCTGGGCTACGCTCTTGAGCTATGGACAAATCTGCCCTTGATCAACTTCGCCTCGCCTATAAGCAAGCTACCGAGAAATGGGTCCAAGCCATTCGTGCTGAAGAAGCCCTGGCCACACCCGACCACTCCGAACTCGCGTGGGAGCATTGGGACGGTGCGGGATTAGCGGAGGAAGACGCCCGGAGTAAAGCCAAACTCGCGAGAGATGAATACAGGGACGAGCTTCGCAAGGTAAATTTCGGATTTTGAAATGTGAGCCGGCCGTTGCAAGATCGTGGCCGGCGAACCTGGCCATAGGTGAGGAATCCGCCGCTAGGCTACAATAATAGATGGGCTTACGCCCATCTATTTTGCGTTATAAACGCAAGCATAGCAAGGAGCTTCAAATTCTATGGCGATTCCCGCCACTCAAATGCGTCCCGGCATGATCATCAAGCACAAAGACCAACTGCATCTGGTCTTCAAGGTCGAGCACCGCACCCCCGGCAACCTGCGGGCTTTCATCCAGGCCAAGCTGCGCAACCTCAAGTCCGGCGCAATGTTCGAGGAGCGCTTCCGCTCCGCCGACGCCATCGAAAAGGTGGTCGTGGACGAAGTGTCCATGGAGTTCCTCTATGCCGACGGCGACGACTACTACTTCATGAACCCCATAGACTACGAGCAGACCATGCTCAAGGGATCCACTCTGGGCGATGCCGTCGAGTACCTAACGCCCAATCTCCAGATCAAAGTCAGCTATCACGACGGCCAAGCAGTGGGCATCGATTTGCCGGCATCAGTGGAGTTGACGGTAGTGGAGACAGAGCCCGGCCTCAAGTCGGCAACCGCTTCCAGCGTCACCAAGCCCGCCAAGACCGAAACCGGCCTCGTGGTACAGGTTCCTCCCTTCATCAACGAAGGCGAAAAGATCCGCGTGGATACCAGCGAAGGCGCCTACCTGAGCCGCGCTTAAGCAGCTTTGTTCCGTAAATAAATTCACATCCTTTGTGCGGCCCGGAAAGGGATGGGCATAGGATAAGTGGAAGGCAGTGCGCGGTAGCTTGGCAGTGAGCAACCGAAGGCCGGCAGCTCTCGCGCCTGGTTGGATGGAGAACTGCATGAAACTAATGCTTTCATTGCTCACTACTTGTCTCATCTCACTCGCTCCCTCCTGGGCAGCGCAGACGCCGGCATCGGCAACAACTGACCGCGAAGCAGTCGTGGAGGGCAACAATGCCTTCGCGGTAGAGCTTTACGGCCAGTTGCGCAACCAGAACGGCAATCTCTTCTTCTCGCCTGAGAGCATCTCCACCGCGCTGGCCATGACCTATGCCGGGGCGCGCGGCGACACCGCCTCAGAGATGGCGAAGACGCTGCATTTCACATTGCCGCCCGATCGGCTGCATCCGGCCATGGGCGCGCTGCTCAGCGATTTGAACGGCCCGCACAACGGATACCAGCTTCGCGTGGCCGACGCTCTCTGGGCACAACAGGGTTATACGTTTCGTGATGATTTCCTCAAGCTGACGAAGAAAGATTACGGCGCGGGTTTCCACCCGGTGGATTTCAAAGGCGCTACCGAAGCGGCGCGGTTGACCATCAACCATTGGATCGAGCAAAAAACCGAGAACAAGATCGTCAACTTGATCCCGCCAGGCACACTTACACCAGACACCAGGCTAGTGCTGACCAACGCCATCTATTTCAAGGGCGATTGGCAAACGCCTTTCAAAAAAGATCAAACAGAGGTTGAGGACTTCCATCTATCCCCGGCGCATTCCGTGAAAGTGCCCCTGATGCACATCTTCGACAGTTACAGCTATCTCAACGGCGGAACCTTCCAGGCCCTGGAGATCCCATACAAGAACAACGAATTGTCGATGATTGTTTTCCTTCCCAACGATGTGAGGGGCATGCCTGCTTTTGAAAATTCGCTGACCGCTTCCAATATGCAGCAATGGCTCAGCAAATTGCATCCGGCTTCCGATGTGATCCTGACCTTGCCAAAATTTAAAATGACACGGCAATTCACGCTTCAAGATACGCTGGGCGCAATGGGGATGCCCTCGGCGTTCGACAGAATCGCCGCGGATTTCTCAGGGATGACCGGCAAGCGCGATCTGTTTATTTCGGCGGTCATCCATAAGGCTTTTGTCGATGTCAATGAGGAAGGAACCGAAGCAGCGGCGGCTACGGCAGTGGTGATGGAGATGGCGATGGCAAGGCGTGGGCCGCCCCCACCGTCGCCCATTGTCTTCCGCGCCGATCACCCATTCATGTTTCTCATCCGCGACAATCGCTCGGGTGGAATCCTGTTCATGGGACGTGTGACCAATCCGGCGAATTGAGAACACAATAATGAGTAGCGCTGGCCTCCTGGCCGGCTGTAGCGTGGACCTCCCGATCCACGCCCACTCCACGCCTTCAGGAGTGCTGCGCTAGCCCACAGGCAAACTGACCAGCCTCGCTTCGAGCAGCGCCTCGATCGATCCCAACGCTTCCAGTACTTTGTCTGAGACCGGAGCGTCCACCTGCACGACGGCCAGAGCCTTCACCGGCTTGGCCCCAGACCGATCACGGCCCAGCGCAAAGTTGGCAATGTTCACTTTGTGCTCGCCAAGAATCGTCCCGATTCTGCCAATGACGCCGGGTACGTCCAGGTTCCGGCAGACCAGCAGGTGATTTTCAAGCGGCGTCTCAATGTCGATGCCCTCGAAGGAAAGCAGTCGCGGCTGCTCGCCGTGAATCACGGTTGCGCTGGCGATGCTGGAACCAGAGGCCATGTGCAACTCCAGCGTCAGCACGCTGGCCGCGCCGCCGCGATAGCTCTCCTGCTTCTCTTCGTGGACGCGAATGCCCCGCTCCTGGGCCACGGCCGAAGCATTGATGCGGTTCACATTCTCCGAGCCTTTAAGCAGTCCCTCGATGGCTGCGTTGCGCACCAGCTCTGAATTGACCTCTGCCAGCGAGCCGCTATAGGTGATGTGAATGGACTCGATGCCGCGCGCGCCGGCCTGCGCCATAAACGATCCCAAGCGCCCCGCCAGACCGATGTAAGGCGCCAGAACAACGTATTCCTCGTGGCTCAGCGAATGCAAATTCACGGCATTCTGCACCACTCCAAGTTTCAGGTACTCGCGCACCTGGCGCGCAATCTGCATCCCCACCGCCTCCTGCGCCTCGGCCGTCGAGCCGGCGATGTGCGGGGTGAGAATCACATTATCCAACGCGGCATAGGGGGAATCTTTCAGCGGCTCAACCGCAAATACGTCCAGCGCCGCTCCGGCCACCTGGCCGGACTTGAGAGCCTCCACCAGCGCCGCATCTTCAATCAGTTCTCCGCGTGCGCAGTTGACAATGCGCACGCCCTTCTTCATTGCTGCAATCGTCTTGGCGTTGATCACCCCGGTGGTTTGTGGCGTCAGGCCCACATGCAGCGTGATGTAGTCCGACCCGGCAATCAGCTCATCGAGCGTCACCAGCTTGATGCCGTTTTCGCGCGCCACGGCGGCCGAGACAAACGGGTCGCTGCCGATGATCTCCAGGCCAAATCCCTTGGCCCGCCTGGCCACTTCCAGGCCAACGCGCCCCAGCCCAAGGATACCCAGCGTCTTGCCGCGCAACTCCGCTCCTTGCAAACTCTTCTTCTCCCATTGACCGGCGTGCATGGTGGAATTTGCCTTGGGCAGTTTGCGAGCCAGCCCCAGCATGAGCGCGATGGTCAACTCGGCCACGGCCACAGCGTTCGCCCCCGGCGTATTCATCACCACAATGCCCCGCCTCGTGGCGGCAGCGGCGTCGATATTGTCCACGCCCACACCCGCACGGCCAATCACGCGGAGCCTGGGCGCTTTCGCCATCAGCTCATCGTCTACCTTCACCGCGCTGCGCACCACCAGCGCATCGGCATCGGCCAAAGCCGCCGGCAATCCGTCCGGCAACTGGTCGTGCGTCAGAACTTCCCATCCCGGCTCGGCCGCAAATACGGCCAATGTCGCCGGGGAAACCTTCTCTGCCAAAACAATCTTCATCGTGTCTCCCTTGCCGTTTTGCGCGGCTTCATACTCGTCAAAGCGGATTCCCTGTTGATCGCACAACAAATCGAAGATCCGCACCACAGCCGCATGCGGCTTGCCCTCGCCCCGCTCGTACTTGGCGATCGAGTTGGGGTGCACGCCCAGCCGCTCGGCCATCTGGTATTGAAAAAGATCGAGCTGCTTCCGCGCGATCAGCAGCCTTTCTCCAAAACTCAGTTCGGCCATGAATACAGCTCCTAGCTTCTAGCTCTTTAGCCCCTAGCTGAAAAACAAAATTGGGTGCCCCAGGTCTCGTATTTGAGACCTGGGAAACCACAGACCTCAACTGGTGCTCTTAAGCCTTGGTTGCATCTGCATAAACCTGCTGCGCCGCCGCAACCGCCTGCCCATACTTCACCGGCAAATTCAGCGTGTCCTTGGCAATGTGTTCCATTGCGCCCAGCAGCGCCACCGTATCCAGATAGTCGAAGAAGCCCAGGTGCGCCACGCGGAAGATCTTGCCCTGCATCTCCCCCTGGCCGTTGGCGGTGACCAGGGCGAAGCGCGACTTCAGTGCCTTTACCACGTCTCCGGAATTCATCCCTTCCGGCACCGCAACCGCTGTAGCCGCAGCTGCCGGCGAAGTGGGAGCAAACAGCGTGAACCCGAGCGCGACCAGCCCTGCCCGCGTAGCCGCCGCGTTTACCTGCGCATTGTCCACCAGCGCAATGCGGCCTTTTTCCAGATCGCCGCCCGCCTGGCCGGCGATGTAGTCCAGCGCGGCGCCCAATCCGGCAACCAGCGCCACCGCCGGCGTATACGCGCTCTCGCCCTTCACGGCGTTCTTGCGCTCCTTGCGCAGATCGAAGTAGTAGCGCGGATTCTTGGAGGTCTCCATCGCCGCCCACGCCTTCTCGCTCACGCTCAGGTAAGCCAGCCCCGGCGGAATCATCACCGCCTTCTGCGAGCCGCCGATGAGAATATCGATTCCCCAGCCGTCCACATCGAAGATGCGATGTGCCAAGTCCCGTGATTCCATCCACGACCAGCAGTGCATCGGTCTCCTTCACCAGTTTGGCAATCGCTTCCACGTCGTGGCTGACCGCGGTCGAGGTCTCCGTGGCCTGCATATAAACAGCGCGATGCTCCGGCTTTAACGCCTGCCTTGATTTCAGCCAGGTCGAAGGTCTGTCCGTACGGAGCCTTGACCAGGTCCACTTGGCAACCGAATGCCTTGGTCAGATCGGCCCAGCGCTCGCCAAATTTGCCGGCCGTCAGCACCAGCACCCGATCGCCCGGAGAGGTGAGATTCGAGACCGAAGCCTCCATGGCCCCCGTTCCCGAGCTCGACAGCAGCAGCACGTCGTTCTTTGTGCCTACAAAGACCTTCAATTGGGCCAGAACCTTCTGGAACAGGGCGCGAAATTCCGGCGTGCGGTGGTGAATGTCGGCCGCCGCCATGGCAAACTGGGCTGCCGGCAACAGCGGTGTGGGACCCGGCGTGAACAAGCGTGTCTTGCGAATCATAGGTCTCTCTCCTCGCTATAAATCGAAAAATTGTGGGTTGAAGCGTCATCCACATAATACACTATTATGTTGTTTTTGTGGTTTTTCTTATTAAATCTAGGGGCTGTCCTAGATAACTATCGCATGTAGGATTTAACCCATTGATTCAACAGGGATAATTGCATTTTGGGGTTTGGGTTGTTGAAACGCCACTCGCACTCCTTCAAAAAGAGCGGAAAAGTGGCCTTGGATACCCCGTTAAATCGGCGCATATGTCGCTTCGCCTGGTTCCAGAAATTCTCGATTCCATTGATGTGATTCTTACGATCTGCGAACAGCTTTGAGTGGTTGATGCGGTAGTGCTTGAAGGCTGAAACATCGAGCACATTGTAAGAGCGATAGGTGTCCGAATAAACAATACTATCGGGCACGATTCTGTCCTCCATGATGGCCTTGAGTGTTGCGCCTTTCGTGTCTGGAATCACCTTCGTGTAAACCTTGCCGCCACGCTTTAACAGGCCAAAAACCGGCACTTTGCCCGCTGCGCCACGGCCTCGCTTGCCCTTGCGAATGCCACCAAAATAACTCTCATCCACTTCGATCTCACCAGCCAGTGGAGAAGTATCCTCGGTGGCCTGATAAATGATCTTGCGCAAACGTTGAAAGTAATAGCAGGCTGTATTCTTGTTCACTCCTGTGAGCGATGCCGCGGTACGAGCTGTAGTGCCTGCAACGAAGTGCTCCATCAGGCGCTTCTGATGCTCGCTATCCAGCCGACTCTTGCGCATGTTGACCATCCTAGTACACCGCCTTTTTCAGCGGTTATCTAGGACAGCCCCTAAATCTAAGCTGGAATTTATATCTGTCGATCCCGAATTGGCCACAGAACCATTGCCCATGAGAATCCATCGGAAAGTTTCTTCATTCGATTGGGGTCTTTGGCCTGAGAGTGAGGCGGACTTTTAGAACCAGAAGGAGTGAGTCATTCGGTACCGAGGGAATGTCAGCATTCGGCATTCCCAAATCGGCATTCCCTCGATTCTTTGAAGTCAGCGGATCTTATAGCGGACGAACAGGTTAACGGCGGCCACCGGCTCCGCCGCCTCCGCCGAATCCATGACCGCCGCTAAACCCGCCGCCGGAGTATCCTCGTCCGCCGTAGTATCCTCGTCCACCGTAGAACCCGCGACCGTAGTAGCCATACCCTCCATAGAATCCGCCCCACCCCCACCCAAACGGGCTAAAGAACGGATCCCATCCAAGGAAGGTGTAATCCCACATGTACGGATCCCAATACCACCCCGGATAGAAGCCCGCCATGCCGTAATACTCGCCGGCAATCTGGTCATTCGCTTCCGCCAGATATTGTGACCGCAGGCTGCTCCAGTTATAGAGCACATCGTCTTTTGGATGGGAGTCGAAACTGACGGTCTTCACTCCTGCTCCACCACCCGCAAGCGCCAGTTCATGGTGGCCCTTCACAGCCTCCCACCTGCCGTCTCCCACTTCCACCTCGGCCCGGCCCTTGAACACCATCGCCTCCGGACGATTGGCATCGAACTCATAGTATCCCGTCTTAATCAGCTGTGTTATGACTCCGCCGTCAAGGATCTGTACCTCGTTTTGCGGAAATATCTGGTCCACTTCCACGCCTGCCCACCCCCGCTCCAATTCAACTTGCGTTTGCGCCAGATCGGGAGAAATCATCTTTACTGAGCTGTTTGAATCCACGCGCAAAAAAATGCCCGGCGTCAGCAGAATCTCCGCCTTGCCTGCTCTAGTGCTCAGCACCTGGCCGGGATCGAGTTCGGCGTTCCCGACGTTTTGGTTGCGCAGTGGTCTCCCATCGAGGAATGCCGCGCCCTCGATATAGTTCACCGTGCCAGGGCGCGCCTGATCTGCGCCAAATATCGGCGCGCATAGAACTCCTATGCCGAGTAGCGCAATCATCTTCAACCATGGCAACATCGCTTTACACCTCATATCTGTAGATACCAAACACCGGCAAAAGTTTTGCTGTTGGAGGGACAGCCATTAAAAACGATTTGCGTGGTGTAAAAATAAAAAATTGCTATGAATCATCAGCCTTTTCGCTCACTGTCGCCGAATGCTTCCGTACGTTGCTCCTTCTGCCGCCAAACCGTTAAAGCACGTCGTTTGTTGAGTGGCACGATGAGCCCACAATGCGCCAGTCTCCGTCGCTGGCCGCATAAACCATAGCGCAATCGTCGTCAGCTAGGGACCTGATACATAGCATATGGGTTTTGAAATCAGGACTATCCGCGCAATCCGGCGCAAACCAAACCTGTGACCCGGGTCACAAGGCGGGGTGAATGTGGTCACTGCCTGCCCTGATCGAGAGCGCAGACTCGAAGTTCTAAGGGCATGAAACCAGGGACGCCGCTGGTGCACTTCCCGAATTTGCGTGGAGCTGAGTGGTCAGTAATTAGCGGCTTTTCATCGAACCAGAAGCCTCTCGGCAGGCGCGGCTGAACCTATCGCAATCCGGGAATCACCTCAGGCGCCAGGAGGCAACCATGAGTTTTGCAACCGGCATGAAGACCATCGTCGTGGCCACGGATCTGGGCAGCCAGTCGGAAGCTGCCCTGGAGTATGCACGTAAATTGGCGGGAGCCTATGGCGCGCGAATTGTGCTGGCTCACGGCGTTGACCCGCTGGATTATGCGGCAGTGGATGACGTGCCGGGGCGCTTGCGCAAGGAGCTGACCGATGCCGCGCGCGCCGCGCTGGACAAGCTCTGCGGCGATCTGCTGCGTCGAAGGCATTCATAGCCATTCGGAGATTCGCCAGGGCGCGGTGGCGCAGATGCTGGTGGACGTGGCGCGGCAATATGAAGCCGGGCTGATCGTGATTGGAACCAAGGGAATCGAAGGCGCCGGGCCGGTGATTGTGGGCGTCGTCGCTGAACAGTTGGTGAGGCTGTCGCCGTGCCCGGTGCTGGCGGTGGCGGCAGATTGGAATGCAGGCGAGTTCCGCCCCACTCCAGGCGGCCCGGTATTGTTGGCCATGGAGCGCAACGAGGCCACAGCGGCCGCCGTGGATACTGCATGCTCGCTGGCGGAGGTGTTTCATCGCACATTGCTGGTGCTGCACGCGCGCGGACCGGCCGAGGCCTCGGCCTTTTTGAATCCCTGCGCTACGACGCTGGATGAGTTTGGCATTCAACCGAGCGGGCGTTTTCCGGTGCGCTGCATGGTCAAGGACGGCAATCCGGCAGATGCAATTGCGGAAGCGATCGAGCAAAACCATCCCTGCATACTGGTGGCCGGGGTGAAGCGCACCAGCGATACACCGGGACCGCACGGAACCGCCTTTGCGCTGCTTGCCCGCTCCCGCGTGCCCGTGCTTTGCGTTCCGCCGGTTCCGGTGGCTGCCGGCGCGGAGCGGGAGGCTTTGACTCCGGCGGCAGCCCAATAGCGCGTGAGATGCGCGGGAGATTGAAGCCTGGCTCTAAAGAGAGATGGGCAGGCGGATGGAAAGATCCCACCAACCCATCTTCACGATCCACATCATTTGGGCCTGTATCGTTGGGAGCCGTTCCTCACCAATTGTAGTTTGGAGCGATTCGCCGGATATGGAGTTAGGACCATGAAATCTGGCACCGCACAAATCCGCAGTACCAATCGCGCTCGTCAGGCGCCAGGCGGCAGGTGGATTGCAGAAGACCCGCATGGCGGGGCCGGATACCGGGCAAGAGACAAAGGGAGATGTGACCATGCAACCTGAGGCACGATCCTGGCGAATGGAGGCCGTGCAGGCCCATCCGCTGGCAGAGTTGTTGGAGTGCCCCCGGCGACCGGAAATCTTCTCAACGGCGCGGCGCAGTGCATCGACTTTGAGGCAGGGGAGATTGTTTTTCGCCAGTCTGAGAACTGCCAGGGACTTTACGTGGTGGTTTCAGGACAGTTTCATGCGCAGGGCGGAGCGCATGGAGACGCGGCTGACGCTTGCGCCGGCGCGCGCCGGAGATCTGGTGGAGCTGGCGGCCGTCGCTGGGAGACGGCCGTCATACCTATACGCTGAGCGCGCAGACAGCCGGCTCGGTGCTTATGCTGCCGATGGAGGCTCTCAGTCAGGCATTTCAGAACTATCCGCCGCTGCGGATGCGGTTGCTGGAGGAACTGGCCCGCGAGGTCTCCCGCGCCTATAACGCCTGCTGCCAGAGCCGCACAGCACGGGTACGGCGGCGAGGGACTGAAGCCTCGCTGGCGTAGAGAAAGATCGTTCGCGACAGTCAGATTTCCCGTATTTGGGCTTCCTTTGCGCCGCAACGGAAATTGACGGAAATCCCTGCCTTGCCCCCCGGCTAAAGTGCGCTATACTTCAATTTGACCAGCGGAACAAGTATGGCCACATTTCCATTCCCATCACCCCCCGGAAGATTGTGTTAATTGTGAGCATCGCCATCTGCGAATGTTCTGCAATCTCACACCCGAGGCGCTTGCAGGATTACGACGGCATCGGGATCATGATGAGCCATGCGCGCGGCGCCAAGCTGTTTTCCGAGGGCGACCCGGCGCGCAATGTTTTCGTCATCTGCTTTGGCCAGGTAAAGATCTCCTCCACTTCCCGCGACGGCAAGACCATGATTCTAAAGATCGCCGGCCCCGGCGACGTGATGGGCCTGAGCGCGGTGCTGGCCAACGTTCCCCATGAAGTGACCGCCGAGGCCATCGAGCCCTGCCAGGTGAAAACGGTTCGCAAGCAGGAATTTGTCGACTTTCTGGGCCGCCACGGCATCGCCAGCATGCACGCCGCGCAATCGCTTTCCGGCGAATACCTGACCGTCTTTCACGACGCCAAGCGGCTGGCGCTTTCCGGCTCGGCTGCGGGGCGGCTGGCCCGGCTGCTGCTCGACTGGGGCCGCGCCGCGGCCAACGGCAAGCCGGAGATTCGCTTCACCATGGCGCTGACGCACGAAGAGATCGCCAACATGGCCGGCACCTCGCGCGAGACCGTCACGCGGCTGCTGAACCAGTTCCGCCGCGACCAGTGGATCACCATCAAGGGCTCCAGCATGACCATCGTCAAGCCCGACCAACTGGAACGGCTGACCGCTTAAATTCCCCGCCCCTCACGCAAAGCTCAAAGCCGATAAATTTCCGCAGTATTGATTCCGAACAGCCTCAGCCAGCTGCATCGATCGCGCCGCATCTTCGAGCGAGCAGGTTGATGGAACTCCCGCTTCCAGTAGACGGAAAAAATTTTGATACTCGCCAAGGAAGCCTCCATCGATAAGCGGATCCCCTGAGAGCGCAATCTCTCTTGAAATAGCCTCTCCGCTCCACTCGCGATACCCCTGATAGCTGAGGTCCGAACTGTAAGCCGAGCCGAGCGTGGCCTCTGCCGTCGTTCCATCCGAGCTGAAGTAATAGGATTCGCGCCGCAACCCGGTATTGACCATCACCGAAATTTCAGCCGTGGCCGCGCCGGGAAAGCGCAGCCGCACCGCATAGTCGCGGACGGCCGGATTGTTGTGCGGCCGGGATTCAACTTCAATTGCCTTCGGATCCCCCATGAGAAAACGGATTGCGTCAAAAACATGAATTCCCGTGCCAGTAACGAATTCAGGTTCCAGGCGATTGGTACGCAGCATCTCCACCCGCGCAAAGTGCACCGGGTGCTCCGTCGCCCACTCGCGCAGTTGAACGATGGATGGAATCGCCCGGCGGTTGAATGCGACAAATACGAACGCGCCGGCTGCTTTCGACGCCGAGGCCAATGAAGATGCTTCAGCGAGTGAGATTCCGGGGGGCTTCTCAGTAAAAATTGGAATACCCAACGGAAGCAGAGACTTCACCAGTTCAGCGGTAGCCGAGGGTTGAACCGCGCATACAATCGCATCCGGCCTTGCCTCGGCCAGCATCTTGTGGATATTGTCCGATGCAAGGCGGAAATGGAACTGCTCGCGGAATGTGCGGGCGCGCTCAATCTGCAGATCGCAAATAAGCTCTAAAGAAACAACCGACTGCTGTGCCAGCCGCTGCAATGCCGGCCCGTGGGCGTAGCGGCTCCATTCGCCGGCTCCAACATGCGCAATTCGAAATGGCAAGCGCGTTCCTTTCCAACAATTCACTTTTGTTATGGAAATAGGCCAGAAGCCGCAAAACCCTATTCCGTGCGAGCGGAAAAGGGCTTTGCGCTGCGACCAACTTGCAATGGAAATTTGGCGATGGGCGTTGGCTTCCTTTAGCCGGAAGCCAACGCCTGTTGGTGAACTTAGAAGGTGATTCTGCCAATCAAACGGATGATCCGGTTGCCGGCAATTCCTTCCTGCGGATAACTGACGTTCTTCAGGCCGAAGGCAGAGTTATATACAATTGCGCTAGAGCCTCCGGTACCGTCGCCAACGGAAGTGACGGGTTGGAGCGCTGGCTGCGCGGGCCCTCCCGGTGACCCAACCCCCGTACCGAGTGCTGCACCATCGGCAACGCCGTCGATGCTCGTCTGCGTCAGCATATTGATGGTTCCTATGTTCCCAAATGAGTCAAAGGACGTGGGCGATAGCATTGCATGGTTGAAGACGTTATCGGCGTCCGCACCAATTTTGAAAGCGATGCGATCATTGATGTGGAAGGTCTTGTGAAGTCCCAGGTTCACGCCCCAGGTTGACGGGCCGGTAAGAGCGCCGCGCCTGGCTACAGTTGGGTTACTCCAGTATGTGGAACCTATATCCGGCGGTTGGAAGGCAGCGGTAGCTGTTGGGTTTCCAAGACCGTCGGTCGGTTCTTGCGCAAACTGGTATTGTTTGTTCTGCCCGGCATACGGGTTGTTAACGATATTGGCACGTACTCCTCCTGCACCATCCCCAGTTGAGTCCTCAGCTCCCGAAGCAATGTTACCCGCCATGACTGGATCGCAGTCTCCGCAACTCCAGTAGGGCGTAAACCCGACACCCGACTTCCAGAACCCATTGCTGCTAGCTTCCCATCCGCCGATAACGGAATCGGTGATCCTGTTCATGTTGGCGCCATAGCGCTGTCCGTGGCCAACTGGAAGATCGAAGACGGCGTAGGCGACGAACCGGTGCGTGGATACGAAGTAGTCCCGCGTATAGTCTAACTTCGGATTGAACGGGTCATAGTAACTCGATCCAAGGCTGCCTTGAGCGTCCGCGGCCGTCGTTTTCTGATCGAGATAGGTGTACGCAACGCTGTAAGTCAGGTTTTTCGCCTTGCGCTGGGCCTGAAGTTGCAATGAATTGGTCATACTCTTGCCGCCATTTCTGGTTTCGTCGGCATAATCTCCAATGACGGGAAATCTTACGCGAGAGTCGTCCGCGTAGGAATAGTTGCATGAGCCACCACCTCCGTAGGGATCGCAAGCGTAGTAAGTACCTGCATAAGGTTGCGGCTGATTGCCGATGTAGTCCGGATCACCCTGTGTGGTACCGAAGGGGTTATCGCTGGCCGGAATCATGTCCATATCGTAGTCCACGATCATGCCTTGTTGAGCCGAGCCGATATACGAAACCCGAACGTCTGTCTGCCACGCCATCTGTTGCTCGAAGGTGGCATTCCACTGCATCAGGCGAGGATTCTTGATGCCGAAATCAACATTCGCGGCAGAAGGATAGTTGTTGAAAGCACTCAGAGTGCCGCCGGCGATGGGAACAGTGCCTGTTGTATCGGTGGTGGTGCCTGGCCAGGGCGAGACGGAAGCCGTGGGACTCGGGGTGCAGGTCGTCGAACTGTACAAACAGCCTTGGAAGGTGTATTGGGCGTTGAATGTGTTGGTAGCGAGAGGATCGCGAATTTGATGCGCCTCCGTGGTCGGATAGAAGAGGCCGAATCCGCCGCGCAGAACCTGTTTGTCGCCGATGCGATATGCCCATCCGAAACGCGGGCCAAAATCAAACCGGTCAGGCCTGACCAGGCCGCGGCCAATTCCAAGACCGGACTCCGACGCAAAGATATAGCCAATTCCATTGGGAGGAAGACCCTGTTCGCTGGAGATGAGATAAGGCAGCGTCTTGGCCGAAGGAATGATATAGACGCCCTTCTGACCTGTCACAGCATTCGTGTAATCGGGATCGAAGTTGGCCATGATGTCGTTCTTATCGACATACGGGGTGTACCTGTCATAGCGGAAGCCCAGGTTCAAGGTAAGCCGCGAGTTTACGCGGACATCGTCCTGCGCGTAATAGCCGGTCTCCCAGTTGGAAACATCCATCGGGGGACGGGGATTATAGACGTAGGTGTACTTGAAGGGCGCATTCCCGAGCAGGAAGTTGGTGTACCCGGCAAGAGTGGAGCCGGTGCCGCTGTACGACATGGTGCTCTGCGGAGTGTCGCGCAACGCCCCAAAGCTATCCAGCGCCTCGTTGCGAACAAAGTCCGCGCCGAACTTCAACGCGTGACGGCCCTTCTGCCAGCTAAGTGTATCTCCAAAGGTCGCCAGGTGCTGGGTGAGATTGCGATCGGAGCTCCGGGCGTCATCGCCCATTACCGCAACGGAGCCGCCGAAGGTGATGTTGGGATTCCCCAACAACCCCAGCGATCCAGTCCCAATCAAGCCGCCATAGGCAGCGACATCGGTGGATGACATGCCAATGCTCGAGAGGAAACCACCGACGGAGGTGTTGTCGCCGTAAGTTGCGTTCTCGATGTTGTAGCCTCCGCGCACCTCATTGACCAGATTGGGAGTAAAGATGTGGGTGTAGGAGATTTGAAGCACGGAATTTTTGCGGATGTATTGATTGAGCCCGAGGCCCGTGTAAGGATACGATACTGCGTTCGCGGCACTGTCTTCAGCAGAACCGTGGTAGACCCCGTAGAGACGGTTGGAAGCGTTGAAGTCGTGATCGATGCGCAGGTCGCCCAACTGTGTCTTGTCAGATCCCGGCAATGTCTGCGAATAGTTGTTAAGGGTGCCGGTCTTAGCGTTGACAGTTTGTCCGGTAGTCCCTACGCCGTTGTCGGGAATATTCTGTGGGAAGTAAAGGCTGACTAACTTCGACGTGAGGGGGTTCTGCAAGCTTGAGGGAACGCCCGTGACCACCGTGTACGGTGAACCGGTGGTAGGAGTGCATGTCCCCGTCGTCAAACCCGACGGGGCTACTCCTCCCGGAGAGTCTGCGGCAATCGAGCCCGGCGCGTCTGAGGCAACCGTGGCATTACCGCTCAGCGGCGGATCGTTGCAGAGATTCATCTCGGAAAAGTCGCCGGCCTGCACCTTGGGGGACAAAACGCCTTTAACATTCGACTCTGGGATCGGAAAGGCATTATCCCACCACTCATAGGACATGAAGAAGAAGGTATTCTTCAGCTTGGGAATGGGACCGCCCCATGATCCGCCGGTTTGAGTGAAGTTGGAATGCGGTTTATGAGCACCCACCGTACCAAGCATCTGATTAGCTGCCAGACCTGAATTCACATCGTTGTAGAAGAGAGAGCCGTGATTCTGAGCTCCGCCGCTCTTGGTATTGACGCGGATATTCAGGACGCCCGCGTACTCCGCGCTGAAATTATTCGAGAGGATGTTCAACTCGCCCACCGCCTCCAGCGATGGCTCGCTTCTCGTCTGCTCACCAAAGACGCCGCCGCTGTTCCGCTGGCCATCCAGTGAGAAGCTGAAACCGTAGCTCTGGGTGCCAATGGCCTTGAATGTGGGAAGAAACTCGGGCGCTCCGCCGTTACCGTCGCCCTGCGTGATGCTGGGGTCGATGTAGAGAAAAGTATTGATGTCGCGGCTGTCGCGCGGCAGGTTAACCACCGCCGTGGAGTTGAGCGTCTGGCTGATGGTTGAATCTTCTGTATCAATCCCCACAGCTTCAGACGTTACCTGAACATTGACAGTCTGCGATGCCGGATGAAGCACGGCGTTCTGCTGCGAAACGTCGGAACCGTTCAGAACGATTCCAGTGATGACGCTGGTCTCGAACCCTGGGGCCGTAACCGCGGCCTTGTACTTTCCAGGAATCAGATTGGTTGCATCGTATTCGCCGCGTGCATCGGTTTTGTACGAGTAAACTCTCAGATTATCCAGGTTGGTGATCTGAACCTGGGCCTTAGTAACGAGCGCGCCGCTGGAATCTGTAACGAGTCCGCGGATTGTGCCGAGATCTGAACCTTGCGCAAACAGATTCGGAGTGTAGGCTGCGAAACACATGGCTAAGACTGCTAAAGTGCACAGAAGCCTTCGTGATGTCATGAGGCGATCCTCCCCTGAAATACAAAATATTATCCGCATTGCGGGCACATATCTTGTATTGCGGTCATTAAAAACATAGTACACTTCAAAAGGACAATTGCAAGCGAAAAATCAAGAAAATTTCTCGCCCTCCTCGCGCCCGAGGAGAATGACTTGCAGGGGCATCGCACCCTCAAGCCACTCTCGTTTGTTCTCTTGCTGTTCGGATGGAATTTGGATTGGCGATAAAAAGGGGCGCCACCCATTTCTAGCGATTTCCATCTACCGGTAACGGGGAAAGTTAATCTACACTTCGTTTCGCATCTTGAGTGGTATTGTGTTAACTTGAAAATTCCATAAGCACTTGATAGTTCCGTGAACGAACTACGTGCATCGCCGCAATTTATATGAAAACAATCACAGGATTCTTCGTAGCCTACGCCATTGCAATCTGTATGGCAAGCCAAACCGTGGGCCAAGCAGCGCCTGCCAGCGAATTTCACGTCGTCGGCCCGGGGGGCGGGGGAGCCATGTTCCACCCCACCATCGATCCGCGCGATCTTAATGAGGTCTTAGTCGCCTGCGATATGACCGGCGCCTACATCAGCCATGATGGCGGCCGCTCCTGGCGCATGTTCAATCTGCGTGGCACGGTTCGGCTCTTCGCCTTCGATCCCCAGCGGCCGCACGTGATCTATGCGGCAACCAAGGCACTGTGGCGCAGTACCGACGATGGCGAAACCTGGAATCTTGTCTGGCCGAAGCCCTCCACTGTGGGCGGCGTTCAAATGAACTCCGACCATGCCGACGAGACCATACTCTCCGATTCCAATCCTCTTGGACAGATCGAGGCGCTAGCCATCGATCCCGCCGACTCGCACATTCTGACTGCGGCGGTGGTCAAGGACGGCGCAGCCGCTCTCTATCAATCGAAAGATGACGGCCGCACTTGGGAGAAGTTGACGACTCTACCGGAGTCTCCGTTACAAATGCGGTACGACTCGACCTCATTCTCAATCTGGGTCGATCCTCACTCTCCAGTGGGCGATCGCGATCTTTACGTCGCAGACAAAACCAGCGTCACGATACGGCATCAAGGCAAATGGCAAACTTGTCCGGCTCCGGCAGGCGTGGCCTTCTCCGATGTCAGCGCCGGCTTTTCATCTCCGCATGGCGTTCGATTCTACGCCGCCTCAAACACGGGATTGTTTGTGTCCAACGATAGAGCTGCAACCTGGACAGCCGCTCAGTTGCCCGGCAAGGGCGCACAGGTTCGCGCCATTGCTACCAGTCTGAATCATCCTGAGATCGCCTATGTCTCCTACAAAGATCTTCAACTTGACGGGAAAAAGTGGCTGGGGGTTGCGAAAACAAGCGATGGTGGCATTACCTGGACTCTTGTATGGAAGGACGAGTACGGGAGGGATCGGATATTCCCTGGCGCGCCGAACATTCATGACGCATGGCTCGAGGCGCTTGGCACTGAGTGGGGCGACAATCCGCGCGAACTGACCGTTGCTGCGCAAGACCCCAATATCGCCTACGGCTCAGATGATGGCCGCACCATGAAAACCACAGACGGCGGAGCAAACTGGTACGCAGTCTATTCCGACAAGGTTTCGGGCGAAGGTTGGACGACTACTGGCCTTGATGTGACCACCAATTATGGCTATCTTTTCGACCCTCTCGATTCGCGTCGGCGCTTTATCCCCGCTACCGACATTGGCCTGTTTCGCAGCGAGGATGGCGGCCGTTCCTGGATCCGATCGATGACCGGTGTTCCGGCGGCTTGGGATAACACCGCCTATTGGTTGGCGTTTGATCCCGACGTTCGAGGCAAGATGTGGGGAGTCATGAGCACGGTCCACGACCTGCCCCGGCCAAAGATGTGGCGTGCACGCGGAGTAGCCAACTACAAAGGCGGGGTCTGCGTAAGTGTGGACGGCGGCCGCACGTGGAAGCCCTCGAATCAAGGAATGCCGGAGACGGCTCCAACCCACATCCTGCTCGATCCATCGAGCCCCGTGGGAAAAAGAGTGCTATGGGTTGCTGCTTTCGGTCGCGGAGTTTATAAAAGTTCTGACGATGGCGTTACGTGGACGCTGAAAAACAAAGGTATTGTGCAACATGACCCATTTGCCTGGCGATTGGCTCGCGTCACCGACGGAACGCTGTATGTCGTGATCGCGCGGCGCAGCGAAGATGGCAGCATCGGCACCGCCGGCAACGGAGCGCTTTATAAATCCACTGACGGAGCGGAGTCGTGGACGCCTGTGAATCTGCCTGCCGGGACCAACGGACCAAACGGTCTGGCGATAGATCCGCATGATTCCCAGCGCCTGTACCTTGCGGCCTGGAGGCGCACAAGTGCGACGGAAAGCGGCGGCGGTGGAATCTATCTATCGAATGACGGAGGCGGCACCTGGAAGAACGTCCTCGATCGCGACCAGCACATTTATGACGTCACCATAGAGCCACACGACGCTAATATTCTTTATGCGGCGGGCTTTGAGTCTTCCGCGTGGCGCTCAAACGACCGCGGAGAGCATTGGACGCGCATCCCTGGCTACAACTTCAAGTGGGGCCACCGCGTCATGCCCGATCTTATGGATCCCAATATGATCTATATCAGCACTTTTGGCGGTGGTGTGTGGCACGGACCATCCGCCGGTGCCGAGGGGCATGCCGACATCACCACTCCCGTATTGCAGCCCGGTCATTGATTGAAATAACAAGGAGTTTGCAAGATGAACCGCCGAGATATATTGAAGTCCGCTGCTATCATGCCTCTCTTGCCCAGCATTCATGCTCTTGCACAAGATCCCAAGCACTTATGGCAGGGTTATGATTTCCCCTCGAACTTTGCAACCAAAGATCGCCTGAGCCAGGGTCCATTCGACATCGACCAGGATGATGGTTGGCAGACCGTTTTGTATACGACGCCATCGGAGAAGCCGCTTCGCAACCCTGGGTTTGGGCTGCTTGGTTATACCTGGGAAGAAGGCGGGCCGTCCATTGCTGTGCGCGAAGGCCGCCAGACGCTGGAAGACCATGTGGAGAAAATGGCCAGGCTTCCTTTTGTCGATGTGCTTTATATCCGTTGTGATTGGCGAAACGTCCAGAAGCAGCCCGGCCGGCTCGATCTCGATCCTATATGGGATCTAACTCTGGCGGCTGCAAAGCGCCACGGACTGCGAGTCGCCTTCCGCATTCAGAGTTCCAATACGGTGTATCAGCCCAAGCAACTCGCACTGCCCGAGTTCCTCCGGGCAAAAGTTCCCATGGTCTCCATAGGCCATATGGGCATGTACGGCGATTCCGGCGGAGGCGACTCGGGAGGCGCGAAGGGCGATTATATTGAGCCACGCTACGATCATCCCGAGTATCAAAAAGCGCTGGCTGAGCTGAACCGCCTGCTCGCCGACCGCTTCGATGGCAACCCGCTGATCGAATTCGTAGACGTCATGCATATCGGCTTCTGGGGAGAAGGCCACTTTAGCGGCTATCCCAGCCCATTCCCCGACACGCAGACGGCGCAGCGCACGCTCAACCAGATGGTTCGCATGCAGCTGGCGACATGGAAGAAGACTCCGCTGGCCATGAACACGCAGCCGGATATCAGCTTTACAGGCAACCGCGAAGCAATTGAAATCGCGGTGCGCGGAGGCGCGTGGGTGCGCTCTGACAGCATCATCGTCGAAGAACCGATTCAAATTGAAGAGCTGGCAAATCGTCCCCCATGGCTGGCGGCAATTCTTGAAGACGGAACCCTGCGCCAGTACGACGCTCCAAAGCTCAAGGTAGATGCTGCCGGAGTAAACGAGCTGGAAAACTATATGCTCCACGTGCTCGATCTGAAAGCAAACTACTGGTCGCTGTGGACCGAGTCAGAAAATCTGGCCAGCTACAACGAGCGCTATCCTCGCGGCTTCGCGCGGCTGCGCACCAGCATGGGCTATCGGTTGAGGCCCTCCTGGGTGTGGCAACGCAAACGCTTCGGTACATCGGAACTGGTCGTCGCCGTCTCTAACAGCGGAGTTGCCGGCGTACCCGGCGTACTTTGGCTGACGGCGAAAAGCCCCGACGGCAAAATCAATCTGCGGGGTTCGCTCGATCCAGGACACCCATACGGTGACGCTCTCCGCCTGGGTTCATTTCTTCTGCCCAAGGGCTACGTGGGAACAATCAATCTGCTGGCAGAGATTGAGATCCGCCCCGATGTGCTGAAGCCCGTTGCATGGGCCTGTGAGCAGCCTCTCAACGCGGACGGTTCTCTATCGCTCGATGTGAAACCGATGAACGACCCCAACTGGCGTAAAGGGATCTGAGTCAGCTTGCTTTTTTGCTGAGCAGCTTGAGAGCATTTGCGCTGTAAACTTTTTCGAGCACATCGTCGGGAAGGAAAACTCCGCAGATATTCCACCGTCCCTGGCGCGAAGCGTGCGACGGGTACTCAAAATATTCGTCGTCCGTTTCCAGGAATCGATAGTAAAGGCGATACATTTCGACCCCAGGCAACAGGTCGGTTCCAAAGATAATACGGTCTGAATATTTTAGAAAGAACTTACGCGCAGTGTAGGGCTGGCGGCCAAGTTCCGCGGTGCGCGAGCTGATATCGACTGACAGATTCGGATAACGGTCCAGTAAATTTCCAACGTAAGCCAGGTTTTCACTGCATTCAAAAACGTGAGCGGCAACGAATGTCGTCATCGGATGCCTCGCAATCACGTGACTGAGCTGTTCGAGCAACTCGGGCTTGGAGTAGGTATATTGAGCCCCGTAAAAACTCCAGTCCGGATGTGCCGCCAGTTCTTCGAAGCGCTCATTGTTTTTATCGATCGGATAAAAGAATGCTGCCGGATCTCCGGTATGAAACATGGCTGGAATACCCAGTTCCGCAAGCTTGTCAAGAATCGGCGCCAGCCTCTCATCGTCCACCCGCACCAACTCGCCGCTTGCATCCCTGACCGTGAGGCCAAGATCCTTCCAGAACTTGAGCCCGCAGGCCCCGTGCTCCACGAGTCGTTCCAGGCGATCGATGCTGAGTTGTGCAAAGTCACTGCGCTCAATGCCGTTCCAATCCATCCAACCGATGGTCGCAAAGCGATCGGGAGCTGCCTTGCGAAAACGGTCAATGACTTCCAGTGCGCCGTCTCCCGTCAGCATGGTGATGTTCACCACTTTTTCAACGCCGGCGGCATCCATCACGCGGAGCACATCCAGCGGCGACTGCGCATCAAGATGATTGTGATAATCAATTACCGGAAACCGTGGCTTCTCAATGACAGAAACCGGAGTCTTGAGCTGCGATAGTGGCGTGAAGTCGCTGAGGCGAAGATCCACTTCAGCTTTGGCGCTGACCATATCGACAAACTTTTCCTTATCTGTTCCATCGCCAGTTAGCATATTCATTCCTCCCGCAAGTCACTCGAAATTGATTCGCAGCAATTTGTGAATCATTGTTCAGCCAATTGTATGCCTTGAGCTTATTGCAAAAAATTGGCTTTGTAACAGGGCACGACTTCAGTCGTGCCGAAAAAAGCTGAATACTCAATTGGCTTTAGCCCCTGAGTTCTTGGCGCCAATGCCTACTGGAATATTGTTGAAACAAGCTCCAACTACAAATCACCGCGCAGAGCCAAGGTACTCTTTTTGCAGTGCTGCATCGCGGAACGATTCCGTGCCGCCCGGACGCAGCGTCGAGAGCGCTGCAGTGCGATTGCCAAATGCCGCGCAGTCCTTGGGCGACTCGCCCCGCAAGTAGGCAGCCAGGAATCCCGCATCGAAGCTATCGCCGGCGCCAATTGTATCGACAGGCGTAACCGGATTCGCGGGAACCTCCCAGCGCTGGCTTCCCTTCTGCACCAGAGCGCCGCGCTTGCCGCACTTGACTGCAACCAGAGGAACGCGTTGTGCCAGAACTTCAATCGCGTTGTCGGGATCCTTCTTCCCGCTGATCCGGCAGGCCTCGTCGTCATTGGGCAGGAAGATATCGACCATCCCCAGCAGTTCGTCGAGCGGGCTGCCCCAGCGGTCATCCGGATCGTCATTCGTGTCGAGCGAAAGCGTGAGACCAGCCGACTTCAATTGCTTGAGTATCCTGGGCAGGTCGGGCTGAAGTGCCTTGTGAAGGAAGAGCGAAGAGAGATGAAAATGCCGGGCAGAAGCCAGGTAATCCATATCGAGGTCCGATGCAGCCATCTCGAACATGGTGCCGGGATAGGTAAGAATATGACGCTTACCCTCATGGGTCAGCAGGATTGTGACTCCCGTGGAGGTGCCGCCGGAGACGCGCTTGACGTGACTAACATCGACGCCCTTCTCCGCCAGCCGTTCCAGTGCGATGCTGCCCAGCGGATCGTCCCCAAGCCTGGTGATGAAGCCGACTGAAACGCCCAGCGCCGCCAGGTTGTGCGCAACAATTGCGGAAGAACTTCCCAAGGTCAGACGAAAATCTTTGGCCAGCAGCTCACGTTCCAGGGGCATTACCTCAGGCAGCCCATAGAGAACGAGGTCCAGGTTGATCTCACCTGCTATGGTCACATCGAAACGCTTCTTCATATCGTCCCATCCTCTATTACTAATAAGGTTGCTAAGTTAGCGTGGCGTCGTAGCGCCGCATTCTAACCCGGCGCTATTAAGTATGATGGTTAAGGACTGTGCAGCCCTGGCCCGCTCCGACGCATGAAATCACCAGTATTTGCACAGCTTTGCAGGCTTATTCCGCGGCAACAGAAATCATAGCATATGGGCGGAAAACATAACTGAACAAGGCACTTGTCCGGGGTGATATCATGTCTTAAATCAAAATACCGCGCATGAATTTAGACCCGGCGGTTGGCACACGCCATTATGCCAGTATAGGTAATTTCTCATCTGGAGCTGAGCCTTGACGAATCAGGAAAGTATCAGTACTGTATCCGCGCCTGCCGCAGGTGGAGCACGCCTCCATCGCACACTGGGATTGTGGAACCTCATTATTATCGGCATGGTCATTGTCCAGCCGACTGCGCCGATGGGCATCTACGGCGTCATCAGCAACAAGGCTCACGGTCATGTTGTCACCACCATCTTCATCGCCATGATCGCTATGCTCTTTACGGCCATCGGTTACGGCCGCATGGCGAGGGTCTATCCCAGCGCAGGCTCGGCCTATACCTATGTAGGCCAGGAAATTCACTCCTTCCTCGGTTATGTCGTGGGCTGGGCCACGGTGCTGGCTTACCTCCTCAACCCACTAATCTGTACGGCCTTCTGCGCCAAGGCTGCGATGGGAATCCTGCCCGGCATCTTGAATTACATTCCCGGTCTCACGAATATCTCTCCCGACCTCTCCTTCTACGTCTGGATTCTCTTCTTCGCGGCATTTTTCACCTGGACTAACCTGCACGGCATCAAGACCTCGGCAAAATTGGAAGAGGTCTTGTGCGCCGGCATGGTGGTGGTGGTTGTTCTGTTTCTGGCCTGCGTTATCCACACGGTTTGGGGCATGAACCACGATCCCGGCTTCTTTACCCGTCCATTCTATGATCCGGCGACCTTCAAGACTTCCTATCTATTTGCCGGAACCTCAGTCGCCGTGCTCACATATATCGGCTTTGACGCTATCTCCACGCTCTCTGAAGAGGTGGAGAATCCACGCCGCAACATTATGCTGGCCACCGTTCTGGTCTGCATCATTGCCGGTCTTCTCTCCGCTGTAGAGGTCTACGCGGCGCAGCTTATCTGGGGATCGAAGCCCTTTCCCAGCAATATGGTCGAAACGGCCTTCGCACAGGTCTCGGGTCGGGCCGGCGGTCTGATTCTTTTCCAGATCGTCAACTTCACGCTGCTGATTGCCAACATGGGCTCCGGGATGGGTTCGCAACTGGCCGCAGGACGACTTCTTTACGGCATGGGGCGCGGCAATGCCCTTCCCAAGTCGTTCTTTGGCATTATCGAACCAAAGCATCGTATTCCGCGCAACAACATTTTGCTGATCGGCGGCATCGCACTTGCCGGATCTGGCCTGATGGAAATCTTCTCGGCAAAGCTTGGCGGGGGAGCGTACGAGATCGGCGCTCAGTGCCTCGTATTCGGCACCCTTATCGCCTTCATGGGCGTCAACGCATCTTCGTTCGTTCACCTGTTGCTCCGCCAAAAAAGCAGAAATCCCATCACTCTGGCCATCCCTTTTCTTGGCTTCTGCATATGCCTCTTCCTCTGGGGCAATGTCGCTTATTCCGCGTTGTCCGCATTTCTGGTGGGACTTATCTGGCTAGTGGTCGGTATCGCCTACGGAGCGGTGCGCACCAAAGGCTTCCGCTCTGAACTGGTCAACTTCGATATTCCCCCGGACGTTGACTGAGAAACGCGCATTGCAGTAACCCTGAAGTTGCTATAACGAAGCAGTATTCGTGAAAGGGGATTCCAATCGTATGACGAACTCTAGCTCTTCAACCGCCGGCTCTGTCTCCGCCGAATCTTCATCCAAGCGCGGCTACAACATCTTTCTGCTCGTGATTGCGGGCTTGGGCGGCCTGCTTTACGGGATGGACTACGGCATTGTTGCCGGTGCGCTGCCCTACCTGAAAGACACCTTCTCTGGAACCACTGCCCAGCTTTCCATTATTGTGGCGGCCATGATGCTTGGCGGCGTCTTCTCCACGCTCTTCGCCGGCATGTTGGCCGATTTGATGGGCCGCAAGCGGCTGATGAACCTTTGCGGCGTGATCTTCATTGTTGCCATTCCCATGATCGCCCTTTCGCACGGGTATGCGCCGTTGTTCTTTGGCCGCCTGCTGGAGGGCATCAGCGCCGGATTGATAGGCGTGGTAATTCCGCTGTATCTGGCCGAGTGTCTGTCGGCATCGGAGCGGGGCAAGGGCACGGCGGTCTTCCAGTGGCTGCCTGTTTCCTCGATGCTCTTCGCGGCCCTGTGCGGCATCTACTTCAGTTATCACGTGCTGGCGGTATCCAAGACCGGCGACGCCGCGGCCCTGATCGCCTACAAGGATCACGCCTGGCGCAATCTCTTCTGGGTCGCGCTGCCTCCCGGCATCCTGTTTTTACTTTGCAGCCTGATGGTCTCTGAATCTCCGCGCTGGCTCTTCAAACGCGGCAAGAAGGAGCAGGCCCATGCAGCCCTGTTGCGCTCCCGCACCCCTGAGCAGGCCGCACGCGAGTTACACGATATGGAAGAGCTGGCGCAAAAAGCCTCCACTGTCAGCTCAACCGGCAAAAAAGTTCAGGAACCGCTGTTACGCCGCAAATACGTGGTGCCCTTCGTGCTTGCCTGCCTGGTACTCTTCTGCACCCAGACGACCGGCGTCAATTCGATCATCGCCTACAACGGTCCCATCATGCAGCAGGGCGGACTTTCCGATCTGTATTCCCACTGGGGCTTGGTCATCTTCATGGCGGTGAACTTCCTGATGACCTTTGTGGGCATGGTGCTGGTGGATCGCAAGGGCCGCAAGTTCCTGCTCACCATCGGGACCAGCGGCATCATCCTTTCGCTGGTGGGCGTGGGCATCCTGTTCCTGCGCACTGAAAAACTCAGCCTTGACGCGGGCGCCCAGGTGGGCGCCTTGGTGACTCCAAGCCAGGAGCTGACGCTGCACTTTGATCACGACGTTGCCGCAAAACTGCTTGCCGCCCAGGGCGATGTGGGCAAGCAGATTGATGCCGGCCGCGCCTCGCTGGCCATCATCTACTCTTACGGCGATTACTCCGCCACCACCAGCTTTGTGCGTTCCGACGACCCGGCCGCGCGCCCCATCGAAATCACTCGCGACAGTTGTGTTCCAGCTAACAAGGTAATTGCTTTCTTCAATAACCCACTTGGCAATCTGGACGCCGCGCAAACCGCTCCGCTGAAGATTGAGAAAGCTCTCGTCGGCCAGGTACCGGACGCAAGCCATGGCTGGTGGGTCGCCCTGGGCCTGTTCCTGTTCATGGGCTTCTTCGCCATGGGACCGGGCGTGTGCGTATGGCTAGCCCTCTCGGAGTTGATGCCCACCCGCATCCGCTCCAACGGCATGAGCATCGCGCTGGTCCTCAACCAACTGGCCTCGACCACGCTGGCCGGCATCTTTCTGCCCTTCGTCAGCAAACATGGCTATTCTTCAATCTTCTTCCTCTTCGCCGGCTTTACGGTACTTTACTTTGTCGTTGCGGCGTTCTTCTTGCCTGAGACCAAAGGTAAAACGCTGGAAGAGATCGAAGCCCATTTTGAAGGGCGCGGTTAACGCATTTTAATGGTTAGTCTCAGATCTGGGTGCCCCACTCTCGCCGCGTTTTTGTTTTTTTGCGTCCAGAGTGGGATAGCACGATGCCCGAATTACAAGAACAGTGAAAATGCTCGAATACATTTTCACCAACATCGGAGGACATTAGTAATGAAAATAGCGCGTTTGATCTTTGGATTGCTTCTTGCTTTTGTATTACAAGCAGCCTGGTTTACGAATCCAGCGCACGGAAAAACAGTTCCCTCGCAGCCCAACTCGATTCAAGGCGGGAATCTTGCCGTTGAAGTATTTGACGACGGCTCCTACGCGCTACGTTCAACGGCAATTCACGGAGATGTTCTGCGCAGCGAGGTAGAGGTCGATACGGCCGCTGGAACGCTTAAGTCCTCGCTTTACCCAAACCATTCGAAAACTATTGCCCCGTTTACCGATGAGTTAGGCTCCGGCCATCTGTTGACCGTAACCCATACCGGGTTACCCGGCACGCCCGATCTCATCTGCGAGTTTCGTGTTTATGACGACCGACCTTGGGGAGATATTAAGGTAAGCGTGAGCAACACCAACGGAAGCCCCATCGAGATGCATGCCATGCGCGTGGTAAAGAGCAGCAAGGGCGACATTGTGCAGTTGAATGGACCTGCCTCGGCGGACCGCGTCCTCTCTGACGATTACACTGAGAATCCGGTGCGGCTGATGGATTTGGGTGAGCCAAAGGACGGAATCCACCTCGGCTTCCGGAGTCAGCTCATTTACAACCAAAAGAGCGCGCAGAGTCTTTTCCTGGGAGCGCTTTCTGAGGACAAGTTGTTGACGGGCTTCCACCTGTTGAGCACGGTTGGACCTGATGCGCATATGCTTTCCTACGAAGTTTCGGATACCGGAACCGACGTTGTGAAAGACGGTGAGCGCTACCCATCAGGGAATGTATCTCCATTCAGTCTGCAGGCGCCTGCCGGAACGAGCATCAGCTCTGAACGGCTGATGTTTGCTATCGGCTCCGATTATCACGCACAATTGGAAAACTACGGCCGAGCTATTCGCATTCTTCATAAGGCGCTGGTTACCACACCCACACTGATGGGCTGGTGGAGTTGGACGGCTTACTACTATGGAGTAACGCAAAATACAGTTCTTGCCAATGCCGACTGGCTGGCGCAGAATCTCGAGTCTGTTGGATATAACTACTGCTTTATGGATGAAGGATATCAATATGCGCGCGGGGAGTATGCCACTGCGGATGGAAAGGCATTTCCCAATGGAATAGGATATGTAAGTCGTCGTGCGCAGAACGAGGGACTGAACTTCGGCGTGTGGGTGGCTCCTTTTGAGATGTCGGAGCTCTCGTATGTTTATGAGCACCATAAGGACTGGCTGGTGCATAACCGTGCTGGGGAGCCGATACACATCGGCAAAGCGGGCGGTAACAAGAATGCCGATGAGCTGTATGCCTTGGATCCAACCAATCCCGGAGCGCAAGAGTACATCAGATATACCTATAGCACTCTGGCTAAGGACTGGGGCGTCCGCTTGATCAAGATGGATTTTATGGATTCTTCTGCAGTGGAGGGGGTTTACTACCGCCCCAACACCACTGCGCTTGAGGCGCTGCGCATCGGCCTTGAGACCATTCGTTCAGCAGTTGGAGACGACGTGATTCTCGACAAGGACGGCAGCTATCATGCTCACACCGGTGGGACTTGTGAATACCGGTCGAATCGGGCAGGACACCGGCCACACATTTGGATTTACGCACGACGCGGCTCCAGGCATTGCGGCGCGCTACTATATGAACCGCAACTTCTACGTCTCCGATCCGGATGCGTTTACCGTTTCCAAGCAGGTCGTCAATGACACGACCTGGCACGGCAACAAAATTCCGTTGACGCTGGAGGAGGCTGAGGACTCCATCGCGCTTGCGGCCATCTCCGGCGGCATGTTTGAGATAGGCGATGATCTGCCCACCCTGGGCGAATCGCCGGATCGCATTGCTTTGGTCAAGAATCCCGATCTGCTCGACATGGTTCGACTGGGCCGCGCCTCCTTGCCGCTCGACCTGATGACCTACCGGCCGGAGGACAAGCAGCCGAGCATCTTCCTGCTGAAAGAAACTCCGCGGCAACAGATTCTCACCGTGTTCAATTGGACTACGGAGCCGCAGCAGCCACACGCTTGCACTTGCCGATCTTGGTCTGAAGGTAAGTGGCTCTTATACGGCGACCGACGTGCTGCGAGGCGGCGCCGTAACCGTCGAAAACAGTGCGCTCTCGATGACTCTGCCGCCGCATTCCGTTCGTATGATCAAGTTGATCGACACGTCCGTCCCCGAGGCGGCTCCTGTCTTTGAGGCGCATGCGCCGGCTGGTGGACAGGCCGGCGATCTCGTGGAGTTCCATGCCGATGCCGGCAATGCCGATTCGCCGGTGCTGGGGTATCACTGGGAGTTTGGCGACGGCGTGAGCGCGGACGGCGCGAATGTTTCGCACGCATATACACACTCCGGACAATACACAGTGACGGCGACAGCCACGGGCCTGAGTGGTCGCAAAGCACAAAAAACTCTTGCCATCACCGTCACAGGCATGGTGCCAGCGACTTACAGGCCTTACGAGAGGACTCGGTTTGGCGGAACTAAGTAATGAGGATTGCATTAGTAATGTCCGCACAAACGCACCGTAGGCGCAGAGTTGGTTCGGACGCACAACAGGCACAGAGCCCGTTCAAGCGCGCCGTAGGCGCAGAGTTGGTTCGGACGTGCAACAGGCACAGAGCCCGTTCAGGCGCGCCGTAGGCGCAGAGTTTGTTAGCCCCGCGCTTCAGCGTGGGGAAAAGGGAGTCCACAAGTTTGTTACGGAGTCCCGTAGGGACGGCGCAAGGACATTACTTAAGCAGGAACCAAGTACTAAGTCGGGGCGGATTGAACCGCGATAACATTGCCCCGGAGATATTGAGCAGCTCATTCCGAGCTACGGCAAGCCGAAACTTATTCGGCTTGCCGTAGCTCGAAACTTTTTATTGTGCAATAGGCACAGGAGTTACGATAGCCTCGGTAGGTTTCGGCGTGCCCGCTGCAGGTCCATGCCAAACTCCGCCACCGTATGTGGTGATATAGATCTGCGTGGAGTCGTTGGGGTCGAGAATCACGCGATGGCCCCACTTGAAATCGTATCCCTTGATCCGTTCCCAGTGGACCCCGCGATCTGTGGAACGATAAGCAGCAGCATCAAAACCGCAGATGTAAAGCGTATCGGGATGCTTGGCATCAATGGTCAGATCGTAAACGTGCTGCGACTTGGTGTAGAGCGTCCGCCAGGTCTTGCCGCCGTCGTCGGAGCCATAGACGCCGCCGTTCATATCTGCGGAGTCGCCCTCCTTGCCCCATGCCGTCAGGTAGAGACGCTGTGCATCGCGCGGGTCGATCTCCAGACCAGTTGGACCGGTTACGCCGGCAGGCATATCCATGCGCTGCCAGTGTTCCGCTTTATCCGTCGAGCGATAGAGAGCTCCGGCGCCTGCTGCGGAGTAATCTTTGCCCTCGCTGCGGCGTGAGACAACGAGATACAAAGAGCCGTCCTGCGAGAGCGTGATGCGCCACGCGAAAGGTTCGTCGCCGGCGATACCGTTGTTCTTTTGCGTCCAGGTTTTACCGTTGTCAGTGGACTTGTATACGCCAAGACCAAAGGCGCAAGCATAAAGAGTGCGGCTGCCGACTGGACTCGAGGGATCGAGAAGAATGTGGGTGATGGAGTGCGCGGGCATTCCGCTGATGCTCGGCTCCCAGTGGTGTCCGCCATCAGTTGAGACGGCGACTCCGCCCATGAAATTCTTGGGGCTGTTGTGCCGCCAATCCTTGGGCCGTGGCAAATCGTGCTGTCCGCTGAATGCGCCCCAGATAAGACCGCGCTGCGTCGGGATCGAAGGCCAGCCAATAAGTCGTGTTGCGCCACTCATCGGGAACGCCTTCCGAGGTAGTCTGCCACGATTGGCCGCCGTCGGTGCTTTGAAAGAGACCCATATCGGTGTTATCCATATAGATGTGTTTGGAGTCGAATGGGTCAAACTGCACGCCGTAGTTAGTCGTCACATCCAGGCCGCGTGAAACCCAACTGCCGTCGCTCGTTTGCTCAGAGTTCATCTCCTGCCAGGTCGCGCCGCCGTCGAGTGTGCGATAAGTGCGGAAAAGATCGGCCGCATAGGCTACGTCGGGATTGCCGGGCGCAACTCCCAGGCTGTACGGCGAGTCGAACCAAATGTCGTCGCTATCCTGCATGGCGCGTTTCTCAATCCAGGTTGCGCTCAGGTTAGCGGCAGGCCGGTTCGATTCCTTGAAGACGATCTTCCACGTTTTGCCGCCATCGGTTGTTTTGGCGATGCCGTTGAATAGGTTCTCCTTGCCCTCGCCGAGTTGAAGTCCTCTGAAGCCCACATAGGCAACCTCGGGATGCAGATCGCTGGCGGCGATGGCTTCAAAACTGCCGGCGCTCTGTCCGAGTGAGGGCGTGCCCGGTGTGAAGTGCAAGCCGGAATCCTTAGAGAGATAGACCTTTCCGTCCTTGCCGGTTGCGTAGATCCACACCGATCCGCCGGACTGCGCCGCACTGGCTGCGTGAATGCCAGATGCGATGCCGCCCAATTCGGTGGCGCTGCCATCAGGAGCGATGCGCCAGGCTGCGGAGTCGGTGACGGCAATCAGGCTGGAGCTTTCGAGTGCGAGCAGCTGGATGCCTTGCGGCAGAGTGGCGAGCCGCTTCCACGAAACGCCGCCGTCTGCAGAGGAGACGAGGACAGTGCCATCGGGATGCAATAGGGCCACTGCCGCTGTGATCGACAGCCGAGTGGCCTCTGTACCGAAAAGCAAGATACAAATGTTCCGGCTGTTCCGGGCGCGATGGCGATGGCTGTGATATCTCCGCCGGGATAAGCCGGATCGCTCGGAGGTAAGGACTGTAGTCGGAGTGATCGCCAATTTGATGCTCGACGGTGTTGCGAGCCGGGCTGGGGAAAAACATCTTCCAGGTTCGGCCCGAGTCGCTGCTGCGCCAGAGAGCGGCGTTCCCGGCATAGATGATCTTGGGGTCCGCAGGATCGAAGGCGAAAACATTGATCACTCCGCGAAGATTGAACATATGCCAGGACTGGCCATCGTCGTGCGTGACGTATCCTCCGGTCATATCGCAGTGCTCAACCACCAGCTTGGGATCGTGCGGGCTGATCGTCGGACCAATCGTGGTGCCGCCGCCGCCGGGGCCAACTATCTTCCAACTGTTCGCACCCGTGCCCTGGGCGAAGCCGGCCAGCGCGGTAAGAAACAGTAGAATTGCAAGACCCGAAAATTGTGACCTATTCGTGTTCAGCTTCATATACACACTCTCCATTGACCAGCTTCTTTCTTTGAATTCCATCGAGCGCTCGATGAAATTTGAATTCACCACGAGGTTGAATTCACTAGCACCCTCATTGTGCCGCCTGGGCGATAGGAACCGGAGTCAAAATGGTCGAGGGCGCATCCGTTGTGCCTTTAGCAGGACCGTGCCAGACTCCCCCACCGTACGTAGTGATGTAGATGTCCTTCGAATTGTTAGGGTCGAGAATCACGCGATGGCCCCACTTGAAGTTATAGCCCTTGATCCGTTCCCAATGCGCGCCACGGTCGGTGGAGCGGAAAGCCGCGGCATCAAAGCCGCAGATGTAGAGCGTGTCGGGATGATGGGTATCGATGGTCAGATCGTAAACGTGCTGCGACTCCGTAAAGAGAGCGCGCCACGTTTTGCCGCCATCGTCTGAGGCATAGACGCCTCCATTCTTATCGGTATTTTCGCCTTCCTGTCCCCATGCCGTCAGATAAAGTCGCTGTGCATCGCGTGGGTCAACCTCCAGACCCGTTGGGCCGTTTACTCCTGTAGGCATGTCCATGCGCTGCCAGTGTTCCGCCTTGTCCGTCGAGCGGTAAAGCGCTCCGGCAAGAGCAGGATTCAGGTCCTTCATCTCACTGCGGCGAGCGACCACCAAATAAAGTGATCCATCCTGCGAGGGCGTGATGCGCCAGGCGAAGGGCTCGTCGCCGACGATGCCGTTGTTCTTTTGTGTCCAGCTTTTTCCGTTGTCAGTGGACTTGTAAACGCCACGTCCAAAGGCGCAGTTGCATACAGAGTACGGCTGCCGACCGGGCTAGTCGGATCGAGAAGAATATGGGTAACGGAGTCCACCGGAAGGCCTTCGTTGCTCGGAGCCCAATGCAGGCCGCCATCGGTTGAGACGGCGACTCCGCCGCTGAAGCGCTTGGTGTCGCGTCCACGCCACATCTTGGGCCGAGGCAGATCGTGCGTGCCGCTGAATGCGCCCCAGATGAGGCCGCGCTGTGCGGGGTCAAAGGCCAGCCAGTAGGTGGTGTTGCGCCAGTTCTCCGGAATGCCCTCGCTGCTGCCAATCCAGGAACGGCCACCATCGGTGCTCTGGAAGAGACCCATGTCGGTGTTATCCATAAAAATATGTTGCTTGTCGAATGGATCGAACTGCACACCGTAGTTGGTAGTCACATCCAGGCCGCGAGAGACCCAACTGCCGTCTTTCAGTTGCTCTGAGTTCACCTCTTGCCAGGTTGCGCCGCCATCCAGGGTGCGATAGGTGCGGAAGAGGTCGCTCGCATAAGCCACGTCGGGGTTGGTTGGCGCGACGCCGAGGCTATAGGGCGAATCGAACCAGATGTTGTGGCTGCCCTGGCTGGCGCGTTGCTCAATCCAACTCGCAGTCAGGTTGGCGGCGGGCTTATTCGATTCCTTGAAGACAATCTTCCACGTGCTGCCGCTGTCGGTTGTTTTCGCAATGCCGTTGTACAGGTTCTCCTTGCCCTCGCCAAGTTGCAGACCGCGGAAGCCCACATAGGCAACCTCCGGATGGCGATTGCTGGCGGCGATAGCTTCAAACGGCCTGCGGTTTGTCCGAGTGCTGGAGTGACAGGCTTGAAGCTCACGCCGGAATCCTGCGAAAGATAGACCTTTCCATCCCTGCTGGTTGCGTAGATCCAAGCCGCATCGCCGGATCGCGCCGCGCTCGCCGCTCGAAATGGAGTTGCAGTGCTGCCCATTTCAGTGGTGGTGCCATCCGGCGCGATGCGCCAGGCCGAGGAACCGGAGACGGCGATCAGGCCGGAGTTCTGCGCGGTGAGCAGCACGATGTGCTTGGACAAGGTAGCCAGGCGGTTCCAGGTCGTGCCTCCGTCAACAGAGGAGACGATAACTGCTGGCTGGCCTCTCTTCTCAAAAGAAAGATAAAAATGCTCCGGTCCTCCCTGGCCAGTTTTTGCGTCACTTCCAGGCGCGACTGCAATTGCGGCGATATCTCCGCCGGGGTAGACGGGATCGCTCGTGGTAAGAACGTAGTCGGAGTGGTCGCCAAGCTGATGCTCGACCGTGTCGCGGGCGGGGTTGGGAAAGATCATCTTCCAGCTCCGCCCGGAGTCGCTGCTCTTCCACAGGGCCGCGGTCGTGGCATAGATCACCTTCGGGTCCACTGGATCGAATGCAGTGTTGGTGACGCCGGCACGGAGATTGAACATGTGCCACGACTCACCATTGTTGTGCGTAACGTAACCGCCGGTCATATCGCAGTGCTCAACCACAAGCGAAGGATCATGAGGGCTGATCGTCGGGCCAATCGTGGTGCCACCGCCACCGGGACCAACGATCTTCCAACCGTCTGAATCCGGTCCCTTGGCGAGGCTGGCAAGTGGAGTAAGAATGAGCAGGATTGCAAGACTTAGCGCTTTGGTAATCTGCATATTACGTTTCATCGGCACAACTCTCCATTTCTGGCTTCTGGTTGACTCACGAGCATTGGTTTGCCTGCTTAATTCACCAATAGAATTATAAGCGTGCGCTGATCGTCCATTTGCGCACCAGCCCATCGTTCAAAGTTTGTTGGCACTGCACTCGCACTCCATCATCATTGCTCCGGAGGCGCTATCGGTACTGGGGTCACATCCGCCTCGGGCGGATTATTTACGCCTGTTGCGGGTCCGTGCCAAACTCCGCCGCCGAATGTGTTGATGTAGATCTGGGTTGGGTCGTTGGGGTCGAGAATCACGCGGCTGCCCTGCTTGAAGTCGTAGCCCTCGATGCGCGTCCAATGAGCGCCGCGGTCAGTCGAGCGGTAGGCCGCAGCGTCAAAGCCGGTGATATAGAGCGTGTCGGGATGCTGGGGATCGATGGTCACGTCGTAGACGTGCTGCATTTGCGTGAAGATGTGTTTCCACGTATTGCCGCCGTCGTCGGATGCATAGACGCCGCCATTTTTGTCGGCGGTATCGCCCTCCTGTCCCCATGCCGCCAGGTAGAGCCGCTGCGGATCGCGCGGGTCAATCTCCAGAGCCGACAGGGCCGGTGACGCCTGGAGGAATGTCCATGCGCTGCCAGTGTTCCGCCTTGTCCGTCGAGCGATAAAGCGCTCCGCGCGAGCGAGGGGAATAGTCCTTTTTCTCGCTGCGTCGTGCAACGACAAGATAAAGTGATCCGTCCTGCGAGAGAGTCATTCGCCATGCAAACGGTTCCTCGCCGGCGATGCCGTTGTTCTTTTGCGTCCAGCTTTTGCCGTTGTCCGTGGACTTATAAACCCCGCGCCCAAAGGCGCAAGCATATAAAGTGCGGTTGCCGGCCGGGCTCGCAGGATCGAGCAGAATGTGCGTGATGGCGTCCGACGGAATGCCGGCATTGATGATCGGCTGCCAGTGGTTGCCGCCATCGGTTGTGACGGCGACCCCGCCGGTAAATGTTTTGGGGCTTTGCGTCGCCACATCTTAGGATGAGGAAGATCGTGCGTGCCGCTGAATGCGCCCCAGATCAAGCCGCGCTGAGTCGGGTCGAAGGCCAGCCAGTAAGTGGTGTTGCGCCAGTCTTCAGGCACGCCTTCTGATGTGCTTCGCCACGATTGGCCACCGTTCGTGCTCTGGAAGAGCCCCATGTCGGTGTTATCCATATAAATGTGCTGCGAGTCGAAGGGGTCAAACTGCATGCCGTAGTTGGTGGTCATATCCAGGCCGCGAGAGACCCAGCTTCCGTCGGCCAGTTGCCTTGAGTCCAACTCTTTCCAGGTTGCGCCGCCGTCCAGTGTGCGATAAGTGCGAAAGAGGTCGCTCGCATAAGCAATCTCGGGATTGGTGGGCGAAACGCCAATGCTGGTTGGCGAGTCGAACCAGATATTGCCGCTTGCCTGCTATGGCGCGCTGCTCAATCCATGTTCCGCTCAGATTGGCAGCGCCATGTGTCGATTCCTTGAAGACAATCTTCCAGGTGTGCCCACCATCCGTCGTCTTCGCAATGCCGTTGAAAAGATTCTCATTGCCCTGCGCCGATCTGAAGTCCGCGGAAACCGGCATAGGCAACCTCCGGATGGTGTTCGCTGGTGGCGATGGCTTCAAACTTGCCTGCGCTCTGTTTGAGTTCGGGAGTGACCGCTTTGAAGTGCTGACCGGAATCCTCAGAGAGATAAACCTTCTCCGTCCTGGCCGGTTGCATAAATCCAAATCGAATCGCCAGAACGCGCCGCGCTGGCCGCTCTGAAGCTTGTTGCAATGCTGCCCAGTTCGGTGCGTGCTTCCATCTGCAGCGATGCGCCAGGCCGCGGAGCCGGAGACTGCAATCAGCCCGGAGTCTTGTGTTGGTCAGGAGCGGTACGTGTTGCGGCAGCGTGGCAAGCCGGCTCCAGTTGATGCCGCCGTCCGCAGAGGAGACGATGACTGCCGGCTGGCCTCTCTGCTCAAAGGAAAGATAAATATGCTCTGCGCTTCCCTGACCATTTTTCGCGTCGCTTGGAGGCGCGATGGCGATGTTTGTGAGATTCCCGCCGGGATAAGCGGGATCGCTGGTGGTAAGACTATAGTCGGAGTGATCGCCGATCTGATGCTCGACGGTGTTGCGGGCGGGATCGGGGAAGATCATCTTCCAAGTCCGCCCGGAATCGCTGCTCCGCCACAGAGCGGCATTCCCGGCATAGATTACATGAGGGTCCACAGGATCGAAAGCGAAGGCATCGGTATGGCCGCGGAGATTGAACATGTGCCACGACTCGCCATTGTTGCGCGTAACGTAACCGCCGGTCATATCGGAAAACTCAACCACAAGCCTTGAATCGTGAGGGCTCACCATTGGGTCGATACGTGGTGCCGCCGCCGCCGGGGCCGACGATTTTCCAACTGTTCTTGTCCGTGACCTTGAGCCATGCCGGAAACCATGATGAAAGAAAGAACGATTGCAAGAGCTAATATTTGTACACCTGAGTTGATTCGGTTTCATCTGCGCTAATCTCCATTTAATGGTCTTTTGAGGCACTTGCAGTCATTTACGCTACGAATATTCGCCTGATCAATTCACTAAAGGATTATAAATGAGAGCCAATGATCATGCGTGCTAAGATACTGTTCGGCAAGACCCAACAATCCTGCGCGGCGCCGCTCTTCTGGGGCAGCTCTGAATGAAAAGGTAAATACAATGATGAAACGCTCCTTCTGTGCACTGTTGCTGGTGGCAACGCTCTCAGCAACCTGCTTTCCTCTCGCAGCTCAAGTGAAGGTTTGGCAAGGCACACTTACCCTGCCCACTTACCAGGAAGGACAGCCCGATCCCAATCCGCCATTCGATATCTATGCAACCAACCGCATCAACTATCCCTACACCATGAGAACCAATCTAACCGGCGTAAAAGCGGACCACACATGGCGCGCGATATTTCTTGAAAATGAATATCTGAAGTGCACGGTGCTGCCGGATTTCGGCGGCCGCCTTTATACCTGCATCGATAAGATCAGCGGCCAGCCAATGTTCTATGCCAACTCTTCCATCAAATTGGCGCAGGTTGGGTATCGCGGATCATGGGCTGAATTCGGCGTGGAATTCAACTTCCCCATCTCGCATAACTGGGTATCGGTATCGCCTGTGGACTTTGCCTATGCGGCCCATGATGACGGCAGCGCATCGGTATGGGTGAGCAATATCGATCGTGTATACGGCATGCAATGGGCCGTGGAGCTGGTATTGAAGCCCGGCTCAACGCTGCTGGAGCAGCGAGTAACGCTCTATAACCGCAGCGATCTTCGCCATCGCTACTACTGGTGGAACAACGCCGCAGTGCAGGTGTGGGACGATTCCCGCATCGAATACCCCATGCGGTTTGTCGCTTCGCATGGATTCACTGATGTGTATCGCTGGCCGATCGACGCGCAAGGCCGTGACCTGAGTTTGATCAAGGATCAAACCAACGGGCCGGTATCGCTCTTTGTGCATGGAAGCCACGAGCCCTTCATGGGAGTCTGGAATCCGAATACGCAGACGGGAACCGCTCATTTTGCGGAATATCGAGATCTGCCGGCGAAGAAAATCTGGTCGTGGGGCGCCGATGCGGCGGGCCTTGAATGGCGCAAGGCGCTCTCAGACGACAACACCGCCTGCGTTGAAGTGCAGGCAGGGCTCTTCCGCAATCAGGAAACATTCGCGTTTCTTGAGCCTGGGCATTCCATTCACTTCAGCGAGTACTGGATGCCCGTACGCGGAACGGGCGGAATCTCGCGGGCAAACAAAGTCGGCGTGGTTTATTTCGATCACCATGGCTCCGATGTATCGGTCGCGTTGAATGTGAATGAACGTCTCGCTGGCGCGCAGATTTCGCTGACGCAGAATGGAACTGCTCTCTGGAGTGGAACCGCCGATCTGGCGCCGGAGAAAACCTGGTCGCAAACTGTCACTCCAAGGAAGATGCTGCCAAGGTGACCTTCGAGTTGAAAGACAGTGCGGGCCACTCGCTGTTGAAGCAGACCGATGGCGAGTACGATTGGGATCCGGAATCGTCGATCAAAGTCGGGCATCAGCAGGCAACGCAATTCCAGAACCGGCAGACCGATCGGAAGACGATTGGCTGCAGGCGGGCCAGAATCTGGAGTTGAACGGAAAGGTTGTGCTCGCGCTTGGCGACTTATGAAAGCGCACTGGAGAAATATCCGCAGAGCCATTCGCTCCAGATTGCCGCGGGCAGGTTGGCTGTATCGCTCCAGCGGTATGAAGAAGCGGAACGCTTGCTTCGAGCTTGCGCATAAACGCGACACCCCCAACTCCGAGATTGCCTATTACCTGGGAATTGCGAAAGAAGATCTGAATCACACACGCGATGCGGAAACTTCTTACGAGATTGCCTACCGCCAGGCCGATCTGCGTTCGCCGGCTGCGATCAAGCTGGGAGAACTGACGAGCGAGAGAAGGCAAACTGCAGGATGCGGCTTCCTACTTGATGGTTGCAGTGGCCGATGGAGCCGGCGAATCTTCGTGCGCAGGAGGAGTTGGAAGCAGTCGTGCGCGCGCTGGGCGAGAACTCCGAAGCAGACCGCCTGGCAAACCTCGGACTCCTAGCGGACCCGATGAGTGACTTCCTGAAGGAAGATACGGGGTAAGCCGGATCTGCAACATTTGGCCGCGGATCCTTACCGCGTCCTGCGCGTGGCGGCAGAATACATGCGGCTTGGACTCTATCGGAAAGCTTTGGACGTTCTCGATCGAACCTATTCGTCCGTGGCTGCGGACCAAAGTGAGCCGGGCTCGGTTTTGCCGCAGAATCATCCATTAGTTCGTTACTACTCCGCCTACTGCAAACAGAAACTCGGCGCCGATGCACCGCAGAACTGGCAAGTGGCGAACCTGTCTCCCAATCTCGTTTTTCCATCGTCCGAGACCGACAGAGTTGTTTTGCAAGCCGCGCTTGCGGCGAATGAGAACGATGCCACTGCTCATTACCTATTAGGCACGCTGCTTTTTTCCAAGGGATTGAGCGAGCGAAGGAATGGCCCACTGGGCAAAGGCAAAGCAACTTGATCAGCAAATGCCCGTGGTCGATGTCGATATGGGAAATGCACTGCTGAAGGTGGATCGCGACCCGCAACGCGCACTGGACATCCTTCCGCGAGGGCATGCGGAACGATCCGGACAACGCCGCGGTTTACATCGGTCTGGATGCCGCCATGAGCCTGACAGGCGCATCGGCTGCGGAGCGTGCGGCAATGCTCTCCCAATATCCTTCAGCCGATGCCCCGAATTCGAAGATGCCGGGGAGCCTCGTCTATCAGCTTGCGTTGACGCTTGCCGAAGCAAAACAGTATCAGCAAGCACTGGCGCTCTTCAAGGATCGATTCTTCCCCAGCGAAGAGTTAGGGACCACGTCGGAAGAAGTGCAGTCGGAGATCAGAGCTGATGCAGGCTGAAGCGTGGGCGAGAGAAAGCAACTGCAGGCAGGCTGAAGGTTTCGTTCAAGAAGAGCAGCAGAGAACCAACCTGCATCGAGCATCGTCGCGAGAATATGTAAAGCTGGCCGATATTGCGCGAAGCTGCGGGCAGGCCAAGCAGTCTGATGATCTTTTGCATAAAGCTGCCGCCGGCACTGATCCCGCCGACCAGGTGTGGGCGATCCAGGCGGAAAAAACTCTGGGCACTTATGATTCGGCGAAGGCGGTCAGACAGCTGACAGAATCATTGGCTGTTGCGGAAAACCATATTGAGACCAGCACCTATACAGGCCCATGGTGGTATGCCGCCGGCATGCTGCAGACTGCCCTCAACCAAAAGGAACAGGCGAGAGAATCATTCAGAAATTCTCTCCTGCTTCCCGATACTCATATGTCTCACCATCTTGTCCGGGAAGCTCTCGCCGCAAACGACAGCAAATAAAAAATCGCATCGTTCATCTTGGCTTTTGCCGAAGATGAACGATGCGAACTGTCTTATTTTTCGGTACACTTTTCGCTCCTCTTACTCGAGCTGCAAACTCGTCTCCGCCGTAGCCAGCGAGCTTCCGCCAACCCACATTTTATAGGTCGTCGGCTCGACTGTCCGCTTGACCCCAACGTTATAAAAGTTCAGTTCATCGAAGCCCAGCGGAAACTCCACGTGCTTCTGCTCGCCGGGAGCAAGAGTGATGCGCGCAAAGCCCTTCAGTTCCCTGACCGGTTGCTCCACACTGGCCGCCGTATTGCGGATATAGAGCTGAACCACCTCAGTCCCGGCCACGCTGCCGGTGTTTCTAACTTCCACGCCCACTGTAACTACCGGACTATGTCCTGACGCAATTACCTCGCGCGCCGGAACTTGGGCACGGCTGATGGTGGGCTGCGAGTAACTGAACCGCGTGTAACTCAGTCCCCACCCAAAGGGAAACAGCGCCGAATTTTCCTCGTCAAGATACCGCGATACAAACCTATTATCTCGATTCGACGGAATATGGCTCAGGTCCCCATGCGCCGGCCTTCCCGTGGGAAGCTGCGCATAATAAAGCGGCTCCTGTCCCACGGCGCGGGGCAGGCTCGCGGGGAGCTTGCCCGAAGGGTTCACGTCGCCGAATAGCACATCGGCCACGGCGTGCCCGGCTTCGATGCCTGGGCTCCAGGCTTCAAGCATTGCTGGCACATGATTCGCGGCCCACTTCATTTCAAGGGGGCGCGCAGCCAGCACCACCAGGATCACCGGCTTGCCGGTGGCCACCACTGCCTCCAGCAGTCGTTCCTGTGCGCCGGTAAAGCCCAGATTCGCCCGGCTTGCGGCTTCGCCTTCCATGAAAATTGTGTCTTCGCCCAGCGCGAGAATGGCGATGTCGGCTTTCTTAGCCGTCTCCACCGCCTCGGCGATGGTGCGGTCATCGTCCGGAATGGGCAGTTCGGCAGCCGCCTGGCCGTTGGCGAGCTCTCCAAAAAACTTTGCATCTTCTCCTGAGAGCAGACCGCAGCCCTGCGCATAGAGCAGCCGATCGCCCAACCGCTCTTCGAGCGCCTGCCTGAGCGTAATTACATATTTCGGATCACCGGCAACGGCCCACGCGCCCAGCATTTCCTTCTTGTTATCGGCCAGCGGTCCAATGAGGGCTACTTTTTCCACCTTTGCAGACAGCGGCAGCAGCGCACCCACGCCTTCAACAGAATCGTTCTTCAGTAAAACAAAGGTCTCATCGGCAATCTTGCGAGCCGCGGCACGGCGTTCTGGCGTAGCATCGTATGCCGGCCCCAACGGTGTATAAGGACGATCGAAGAGACCCAACGCAAATTTAACCCGAAGTATGCGCCGCACTGCCTCGTCCACCACGCTCTCAGGAATTTTGCCCGAACGCACCTGAGGGACGATAAGCGATCCGTAGAGAGTGCCCTTCATCTCCATATCCACGCCCGCTTCCAGCGCCTTGCGCACCACGGTTTCGTCGTCCGCGCCGATGGAGTGGTCGCGCAGTTCGGCCACCGCGTCCCAGTCGGAAACCACAAAGCCGTCAAAGCCCCACTCCTTGCGCAGTACCTCGGTCAGCGTAAAAGGATTGGCTGAAGCGGGAACGCCATTGATGGAGTTGAATGCGCTCATCATCGTTGCCGCACCGGCCTCAACAGCGGCGTGATAGGGCTCCAGGTAAACCTGCCGCAGCGTGATCTCGCTCATATCCACGGCGTTGTAGTCGCGCCCTGCAATGGCGGCGCCGTACGCGGCAAAATGCTTCACGCTGGCTGCAACCGAGTCGGGCTTGGAAAGATCGTCCTGCTGGTAGCCCTTTACCCACGCGCGAGCCATCGCCGAACCCAGGTAAGGATCCTCGCCGGCCGACTCCACGATGCGTCCCCACCGCGGGTCGCGGGCAATATCCACCATGGGAGAAAAGACCCAGGCCACCCCGTCGGCGCGTGCCTCCGTTGCGCCAAATCGCGCCACCGTCTCCACCGCCGAAGGGTCAAAACTTGCCGCCAGCGCCAGCGGCACCGGGAATGTAGTTCGGTGCCCGTGAATTACGTCGCGCCCGAAGATGAGGGGAATATGCAGCCGCGACTTTTCCACTGCGATGTGCTGGTAGTGATTGGTCGCCTCCGCATCGTTCAGGCCCATCAGCGAGCCCACCTTCCCCCTGATCACCATTTCTTCGTAGTTAGTACCCGTACCGCCGGGTCCTTCGCCGACCCCCACGACATACTGCGTTAGCTGTCCCACCTTCTCGTCCAGCGTCATCTTCTTCAGCAATGCCTCGACGCGGGCATTCACTTCCTTCGACGCCAATTGAGGGTTGGGAACGGGGCTGGTCTGTGCCGCGGCTGAAAACCAGCTACAACCGCATAGCAACACCAGCGGCAGAATTGTGTAGTGAGCGCGAATTGAAAGGATTTTCATAGCTCGATTATCATAAATCGTCTGCAAAATAAACGTCACGAGCCCCGCAGCAACTCCGCCCATCTATTCGCAACTCATTTGATCCCTCGCGTCCGTCGCGCGTTACCCTTTTTTAAACTCCACAGAGAAAGAATGTAGCCGCAAGCCCAGCAAATGATCTACTCTTGCCTTTGACACGCATGAATCAATTTCTGCTCCATCTGCGCAAAGTCCTGTGGCATGCCTTTAACGACGACGTGATCAACACGTCCAAAGCCGTGGCATTCTCTGGAATGCTGATGATGTTTCCAGCGCTGATGGTAATCGCCACTCTGCTGGCTCAGAGTCCCGAAGGGCCCAATCTGCTGGGTGAGTTTCGTTCCGTTCTCGAGCAGTTTTTACCCGCAGACTCAATGGACCTGTTCCAATACACGCTTCATACGCATCGCATCCTCTCCCTGCAATTGGTCCTGTCCGGCAGCCTGCTCAGCGTCTTTGCCGCCCTGGGCGCGATGCTGTCGATGATGGAGGGTTTTCGCCGCGCATACCGGCTCTCCCGCGACGCATGGGGCTTTTGGGAGCGGCGAGCGCGCGCGCTGGTTCTCATCTTCATCGCTTTGGTCCCCATGGCGCTGGCCACTCTGGTCATCATCTTCGGCCGCCAGATCGAGTCCTGGATGATCGCCAACGCACGCCACGAATTGCGCCACATCGTGCTCTACCTGTGGCGAATGGCGCGTTGGGCCGTGGCCCTGGTCACTAGCATCACCGTCCTCACCGCCCTTTATCACTTCGGCACCAGGACCAGGGAGCATTGGTCCACGGTACTTCCCGGCGCAATCGCCTCAGCGCTCGCCTGGTTTCTCACTACGCTGGCCTTCGGAATTTACGTCACGCGGATCGCCAACTATTCCATGTTCTACGGCTCATTCGGCGCTGGCATCGCCACCCTGGTCTGGCTTTACATCACCTCGTTCAGCGCGCTGCTGGGCGCGGAACTGAATGGCGTTCTTTTCCGCGAACGCCAGGAGCAGATTGACTTTCCCGCCGAATCCAACAGCGCCGTCACAGCAAAACAATAGCTCCACAACAAAGCTGTCATCCACCACAAAACTGTCATCCTGAGCGCAGCGCAGAGAACAAAAAAGTGGGTGCCCCAGGCCGGGGTCCCCAGCGACAGGTCTTAGTCGCTGGGGTGGAGATCTCGCTTTTGAGACCTGGGAAACCACAACCCACCGTAAGTCTGTCTTCATGAACACATTGCGGCAAAGTCGAGCGAGACTCGCATTCGCACCAGCTTTATCATGGTTTAACCGATATGAAGAGATCGTCATAAGCAATTCATAATGACCCCGAGAAGGCATTCTAACTTCCATATACAATAGAGAAGATCGCTAATCATTCAACTTTCTCCCTTAACCGAAGATTTCTTTGGAGGCTTCCCCATGCAAATTTCTGATTCAAGCCACGCCGGCTCTCTCTCTAAACGCCGCGCAAAAATCGTTGCAACTCTCGGCCCAGCATCCAACAGTGAGCCCATCTTCCGCGACCTGGTTCGCGCCGGCGTCGATGTAGTCCGCCTGAACTTCTCCCATGGCTCGCACGAGGAAAAACTGGCGATGATCCAATTGATCCGCAAGGTGAGCCGCGAGGAAATGAAATCCCTCTGCATCCTGGCCGATCTTCAGGGACCCAAAATACGCACCTCCGAGCTTAAGGATCACAAACCGGTGATGCTCGTCGCCGGCCAGATGCTCACCATTACTCCGCGCGAAGTTCCGGGCACGGCAGCCCTGGTAGGCACCACCTTCAAAACTCTGGCGGAAAACGTCGAGCAGGGCTCCCGCATTCTGCTTTCTGACGGCCTCATCGAGTTGCGCGTCCAAAAAGTGGTGCGCGGCGACGTGGTCTGCGAGATCGTCAACGGCGGCTTGCTCGGCGAACACAAAGGCATCAATCTGCCCGGCATTCCGGTGCTCGTTCCCTCTCTGACTGAAAAAGATTCCGAGGATCTCGAATTCGCCCTCAAGAACGGCGTCGACGCCATCGCCGTCTCCTTCGTCCGCACCGCAGAAGACGTTAGCCTGGTGCGCAACCGCGTCTCCGCTTACGGCTGCGAAACTTGGATCATCGCCAAGCTTGAAAAGCCCCAGGCCATCGAGCACCTCGATGCAATCCTCGCTGTCGCCGACGGCATCATGGTGGCCCGCGGCGACCTCGGCGTCGAGATTCCCCCCGAGCAGGTTCCCGCCATTCAAAAGCACGTCATCCGCCGCGCCGCCGAGTTCCGCAAGCCGGTCATCACTGCCACGCAAATGCTCGAATCGATGATCGATAACCCGCGCCCCACGCGCGCCGAGGTCTCCGACGTAGCCAACGCAGTTTATGACGGCACTGACGCCGTCATGCTCTCCGGCGAATCGGCCATCGGCAAGTACCCGGTTGAAACGGTCTCCATGATGGCTCGCATCGTGGCCGAAGCCGAGTTTCATATCCGGGAAGAAAGCCGCTCTGATGCCCGCGAGCGCAGGCGTCACCTCTCCATCGCGGAGACTATCTGCGAAGCCACAGCCCACGCCGCAGACGACCTTGACCTGCGCGCCATCGCGCTCTTCACTGAGTCGGGATCCACCGCCCGCCTGCTCTCGAAGTACCACCCCACCAAGCCGCTCTACGCGCTCAGCCCCATCGAAGTCACCATCAATCGTCTTAACCTGCTCTGGGGCGCAACTCCCATCCTTTGCCCCAAGGTCTATACCACTGAGGAGCTGGTCGAACTGGCGGAGAAGATGCTTGAGGATGGCGGCTACGTCCGCAACCGCGAGGTCATCGCCATCGTCGCCGGCACCCGCACCAAATCAGGTTCCACCAACTTCCTCCGCCTCCATGTCCTCGGCGAAAAAAGAGAAAGCGAGCGCTTCTTTTCCCCCCGCGCAAAGAGCCCATCCCCCGTGTCAGGCCACCGTTCCTGAATCCATTTGCGTTATGAGGGAGTTGAGACCTTCGCGTTTCACAGCCACATTTGTACTTAATTACCCCCGGATCAAATTGCACCGCCGGGATTATGCCAGCCGCCGTCTGCTGCGATCAGTGCATCGGCCCGCTTCGGCCCCCAGGTGCCGCGCCTGTAGGGGCGAACTCGCGGATGGTGTTTAAGTACCTGATCGACTACCTTCCATGCAGCTTCCACGGCGTCCTCGCGAGTGAAGAGTCCCCTGTCACCTTTCATGGCGTCACCCAGTAGCCGCTCGTAAGGCGCCTCTTCTCCGGCCTGTTCTTCCTGCAAATACAGTTCTCGCTGCTCACCGATAAACTCCTCTCCCGCAAGCTTGACGCGAGCGGCAAGTGCAATCGCTGCGTTGGGAGAGACCCGGAAGCGAAAATAATTTCCTTGGGTTGTGGCTGCCGCTGCATCCGCGAACAACTTTTGTGGCGGCGGCTTCAGCTTCACAACAACCTCGGTCGCCGTATCGGGAAGATACTTGCCTGAGCGCAGATACCACGGCACGCCATCCCAACGCCATGAGTCGATAAATAGCCGGAGCGCGCAATACGTCTCGACGTCGGAGTTCTTTGCTACGTCCTTCTCCTGCCGGTACCCCGCGTATTGGCCGCGCACCATGTCTGCGGACTTCAAAGGACGCATAGCCTTGAATACCGTAGCCTTTTCAGTCTGCACCGCTCCAAAATTCTGTCCCGCCGGCGGTTCCATGGCAAGCAGCGCGACAATCTGAAACAGGTGATTCTCGATAACGTCCCGCAAGCAGCCGGCGGATTCGTAAAACTTGCCGCGCTTTCCAACGCCGAAACTTTCTGACAAGGTGATCTGGACATTGGAGACGTAGTTGCGGTTCCAGATTGGTTCAAGAAATGAATTGGCGAAGCGGAAGTAAAGGATATTCATGATCGCTTCCTTCCCCAGGAAGTGATCGATGCGAAAGATCGATTCTTCAGGGAAAACCGACCGCGCCACTCGGTTCAGCGCACGAGCCGACGCCAGGTCACGCCCAAACGGCTTCTCCACGATAACCCGCGCATTCTCGGCCAATTTCGCGGCGCCCAGCCCTTTGATTACCGTCTCAAACAGCGAAGGCGGGATCGCGAGGTAATGTGCGGGGCGCCGTGCTCTCCCCAGCGATTGCTTGATCGACGCGAATGTATCGCTGTCGTTATAATCTCCACTTACATATTTGAGCAGCGATAGAAGATGATGAAGGGCCTGTTTATTATCGATCCCGCCCGATTGCTCGATGCTGTGCGTCACTCGTTTCTGCAGACGCTCCAGAGTCCACTTCGGAAACGCGACGCCGATGACAGGAACGTTGAGCGTTCCGCGCTTTATCATCGCATAGAGTGCAGGGAAAATCATCTTGTGAGCGAGATCGCCTGTCACGCCATAAACCACAAGAGCATCTGACTTAGAGGCGGGCATCCGGAACTCTCCTTCTGGCTCGCCGTCGCTTCGTGACAGCCGCCAAATTCGGATCGCACTTTTGATGATGGCTTGCTTGCGTTGGATTCAACCCACACCGAGCAGCAGATCGCGGATTCTCGAGTCTACCGCGGATAACCGGCCAACCGGAGATTTTTTGCGGCCCGGTATGGGATACAAATTACTTCGACGCCAACTGCCGCAGCACATACTGCAAGATTCCGCCGTGCTTGTAGTACTCGATCTCCTGCGGAGTATCGATGCGTATCTCGGCTTCGAACTTCTTTTTCTTCCCGTCCGCGGAGGTTGCAACCACCGCAACCGTGCGCCCGTTCTCAAATTTCGAATTCAGCCGTTCACAAAATCCGAGAATGTCATAAGTTTCTTCCCCGGTAAGCCGGAGCGACTCAGCGTTTTCTCCCTCCTCATACTGCAAAGGCAAAATCCCCATGCCCACCAGGTTCGACCGGTGAATGCGTTCATAGCTCTCTGCAATCACCGCGCGCACGCCCAGCAGCTTCGGTCCCTTTGCTGCCCAGTCCCGCGAAGATCCGGAGCCATACTCCTTGCCCGCCAAAATAATCAGCGGCACGCTGCGTTCGGCATACTTCACGCTGGCATCGAAGATCGACATTTGCTCGCCCTCAGGCAGCAGCCGCGTCACGCCGCCCTCGGTTCCCGGTGCGAGTTCATTGCGCAGCCGCACATTGGCAAAGGTGCCGCGCACCATCACCTCGTGATTGCCCCGCCGCGACCCATAAGAATTAAACTCCGCCTGCTTCACTCCGTGCTCCGTCAGGTACTTCCCTGCCGGCCCGTTAGCCTTGATCGAACCCGCCGGCGAAATATGATCGGTAGTCACCGAGTCGCCCAGCACCGCCAGCACGCGCGCCCCAACAATATCCGTAACCGTCGCCGGAGTCCGAGTAATCCCATCGAAGTAAGGAGCCTTGCGGATATAAGTCGAATCCGGCTCCCACTGGTAAACCTCGCCAGTAGGAAACTTCAGCCCCTGCCAGTTTGCGTCGCCTTGGCTCACCGTCGCATACTCTTTGCGGAAGCTCTCGCTCGACAATCCTTTTTCAATTGCCGCGCTCACCTCGCCTTGCGTCGGCCAAATATCCTTGAGATAAACCGGCTTCCCTGCCTCGTCCGTGCCCAGCGGCTCCGTCTCGAAGTTGTGCCCAATCCGCCCGGCCAGCGCGTAAGCTACCACCAGCGGCGGACTCATCAGATAATTAGCCCGCACGTCCACATTCACGCGCCCCTCAAAGTTTCGGTTTCCGCTCAGCACACTCACCGCAACCAGCCCATGCTCATCGATGCTCTTTGAAACGTCCGCAGGCAGCGGTCCGGAGTTGCCGATGCACGTAGTGCAACCATAACCAACCACGTTGAAGCGCAGCTTTTCAAGGTATGGAAGCAATCCAGCCCTCGCATAGTAGTCAGTGACCACTCGCGATCCCGGCGCAAGCGAAGTCTTCACCCACGGCGGAACAGTCAGTCCTTTTTCCACTGCCTTCTTCGCCAGAATCCCCGCCGCCACCATCACCGATGGATTCGAAGTATTGGTGCAACTGGTAATCGCCGCAATCACCACCGATCCGTGATCGAGATACCGATCTGGATCCACGCCAAACCGCCCTTTCACCGTGGTCGTCAGATGTACAGGAACCTTCTCCGTAACTGCGGTATCTGTCACAGCACCACGCTTCCACTCATCCGCCGTCCGCGAGCCCAGCGGCTCAGCAGTAGGTGCCAGCAAACCCGGCAGTTGCTGTTTGAAGCTTTCCGCCGCGTCCTTCAGCAACACACGATCCTGCGGGCGCTTCGGTCCCGCCACGCTCGCCTCCACCGCGCCCAAATCCAGCTCCAGCGTTTGCGTATACTCAGCCTCCGGCGAACCGGCCGTATGAAACAGTCCCTGCTCTTTGTAGTAAGCCTCGACCAGCGCGATCTGCTCTTCGCTGCGCCCGGTCAGCCGCAGATACCGCAACGTCTCCGCATCCACAGGGAAGATGCCGCAAGTAGCCCCATACTCTGGCGCCATATTGCTGATCGTCGCCCGGTCAGCCAAAGACAAATCGGCCACGCCGGGACCAAAGAACTCCACAAACTTTCCCACGACTCCCAGCTTGCGCAGCGCCTGGGTCACCGTCAGCACCAAATCCGTCGCAGTCGCTCCCTCGCGCAGCTTTCCGGTCAATTTATAGCCCACCACCTGCGGCACCAGCATGCTCACAGCCTGCCCCAGCATCGCCGCCTCGGCCTCAATTCCGCCCACTCCCCAACCCAGCACGCCCAGGCCGTTAATCATCGTGGTGTGCGAATCGGTGCCCACCACCGTATCGGGATAGGCAAACCACTCCCCATCAATCTCCGTCGTGAACGCCACGCGCGCCAGGTACTCCAGATTCACCTGGTGGCAAATTCCCATCCCCGGCGGAACGGCCGAGAAGTTGCGAAATGCCGTCTGTCCCCACTTCAAGAATGCATACCGCTCCCGATTGCGCTGAAACTCCAACAATGTGTTCGCGTCGAAGGCCCCCGCCGTGCCGAACTCGTCCACCTGCACAGAGTGATCGATCACCAGCTCTGCCGGCGCCAGAGGATTCACCCGCTCCGGATCGCCGCCCAGTGTCTTGATGGCGTCACGCATCGCGGCCAGATCCACCACTGCCGGCACGCCGGTAAAGTCCTGCATCAGCACCCGCGCCGGCATATAGGCGATCTCCCGGCTGGGCTCGGCCTTCGCGCTCCAGTTAGCCAGAAACTCAATATCTCCGGCGGTCACATTCACGCCGTCTTCGCGGCGCAATAGGTTCTCAAGCAGAATCTTCAGGCTGAAGGGCAATCGGTCCAGGTTGAAGCCGCGCGCTTCCAGTGCTGGCAGGCGATAAATGGTATAGGTTCGATTACCGGAGCCGAGCGTCGCCTTGCTATCAAAACTGTTCATCTTGGGTGAGCCTTTCTATCCGCGCTTGAGGCGGATGGATCTCTATAAATCAATGTCGGGCAGTCCACCGTGCGGAGATTTCACCGGCGGCTGGGCCCATAGTCTGGCCCGCCGCAGCAGGAGACCTGGGAATCCACGAATCAACGGGAATAGATTACTCAGCGAGAAGTACGCCGTCCACGGTCGCGCCGGCCGCGACGAAAACGTCTGATCCTGGGCGTTCCCTTTACCGGAATGTCCTTGGGGATGCGCATGTTTCAATCAAATTCTATCGCGGAGTCGCTGCGATTGAAAATAGCTGCGGGAATTGGAATCAAGCCACAAGCGAAGCCGGGAGCCGCACCTCAAACGCCTGCATCCCATTGGGCTCCGCCTACCAGCCTATGTCATAACTGCGCGGAATCCATGTTGTTGACGCCATAGGAATCCAGCACATCGGTGAGCGTCACAATGCCTTCCAGCTTGTGAATATCCGCCCGGTGAACTACGGGCAAGGCATCGAGATGATACTTGCTCATGCGTTCCAGGGCTAGATGCAGGGGATGATCTATGTGAACATGTGGAACGTGAGTTGTCTCCACAAGGTTAGTCAGCGGCCCGTCTATGTTGCCTTCGGCAAAAGCGCGCTCCAGCGCCTCCACATTCAACATACCCAGAAAGTACTGCTTGTCCGTCACGGGCCAGATGCGCTGTTGCGCTAAGCGAGTTCGCTCAATCGCATGCTCGACGCTCATCCCCGCGGAAAGAACCTCAGGAGTTTTCCGCATGATCTGGGCCACCGTGCGCTTGCTGCTTTGGTGAAGTGTGGCGGGGCCAGGCAGATGAATGCCATCCTGAAGAGCCAATGCCTCATAGATCGGCTGCTTCTGAAAGCGCCTGGAGATAAAGAGACTCGTCATGTTGGCGATCATCAAGGGCACAATGACGGCATAATCCCGCGTCATTTCAAAGATCATCAGCACCGAGGTCATAGGTACGCGCACGATGCCCGCGAAGACCGCTCCCATGCCGACCAGTGCGTAGGCGCCAGGAGTTGCGGTATATCCCGGCAGCAGGTGATGTGCCACGGCTCCAACGGCGCCCCCCAGCATGGCGCCGAGAAAAAGACTGGGGCCGAAGATTCCACCCGCGTTGCCTGAGGCATAGCTGACCGTGACGCCAACGAGCTTGAGCACCACCAGCAGCAACATCAACTTGAGCGCCATCGATCCGTTGAGCGCCGTGCCGACGTAGGTATAGCCGACGCCCAGCACCTGAGGCGTCATCCATCCCATCAGGCCTACCGTCACGCCGCCTACTACGGGATGCCACCAGCTTGTGCTCTTGGGCAAACTCAGAAAGAACTCGCGCATGTAGAGCAGGAGTTTGGTGAAAGCTACCGACAGAAAACCGCCGGCGATGCCCAGCAGAGCATAGATGCCGAATTCCAGCGGGTGAACCAATTCATATTGCGGCACTTGAAAGAGCGGGTTATTGCCAAGCATCAGCCGCAATACAGCCCAGGAAGTGGCGGAGGCGAGTACCACAGAACCCAGGATGGGCGCGTTCATATCGCCCATCACCTCCTCGAGAGCGAACAGCACCGCTGCCATGGGGGTATTGAAAGCCGCGGCGATCGCAGCGGCAGCTCCCACGGGAATCAGGGCTTTGACCCTTTCCGGACGTAAGCCAAGCCAGCGGCCGAGAACGGAAGCGATTCCCGCACCGACCTGAACGGACGGTCCCTCGCGGCCCAGTGGGATTCCGCTTGCCAGCGTGGTCGCCGTGCAGAAAAACTTGCCCAAGACTGTGCGCAAAGAGATAAACCCATCCCTGGCGAAGAGAGCGGCCTTAGTCTGGGGCACGCCGCTGCCGCGAGCATAGGGAAAATAACGATAAAGAAGGAAACCCATGGCCAGCGATCCCGCCACTGGCACAAGTACGCGCCGCCAAGCGGCGCTGCCGGGCGGATAGAGGCGCATTCCCAACCGCTCCGTGAGCACGATGAACGCGACCACGGCAAGTCCGGTGAGCGCTCCAATCAATAGCGAGAGAAGAAGAAATATCTGCTCCTCGCGCTCGTAAAGTGTTGCCGTCCAGCGCGAAAGCAGAACTGCCCGCCAGCTCTTGTCCGGGCGGTCTTCGGCGGCTGCCATAAAAGCCATGTATACAGTTTACGCGAAAGGCTTTTCGTCTCTTAGCGAGTACTCAGTCGCAATCGGGTAAGTTCAGAGGGAACCGAAAACGACGCCGAATGAAGCATCTAACTCGCCTTTCCTCAAGACGACGATTGAATAGATTTCGTTCCTGTCGGCCTACTCCGGCTTGATGTTGTACATAAACAGGGCGCGCAGTTCCAGATAGGGCCCATGAAAATCGTGCGGCAGCTGCGGATAATTCGAGCCGACCAGCGCGCCCCATGCCGCCCGATCCAGAGCTGTATCGCCTGAGCTGCCTTCCAGCACCATGCTGCCGTCCATAATCCGTCCATTCGGCTGCACCTTGAAGCGGATTTGCAGCTGCCCCTGCTTCATGATCGGCGGATTCACCTCATCCGGAATCAACGGATCCCAGGTGCGCATCGTCTCCCAATGCCAGCGCTGCAGCCATGAATTGAAGTCCACGCCCTGCGTGTCAGACAAAATCTGAATGCCGCCCGAGCCGGCCCCTGGATGACGAGAAAGTCCTCCCGAGCCCAGGTTGCCCACGCCGCCTGATCCAGGGTTGCGCGACGCATTCTTCATGGCATCCCGCAACTGGTCGGCCGGATTGAGCGAACCCATGGCGAAGTTGGGCCTCGCCGGTACAGCAGCAGGGTGCGGCGCCTCAAGTTGCGGCTGGTTGTTCGACGGAGGCGGTGAAGGCGGCGGTGCGGGCGCAGATGGCTGCGGTGCGGGGGCGGGCGGTGCTGTGGCCCGATTCATTGCCTCCAGCGTCTCTTTGTCGATTACCGGCGGCTTTACCGGAACCGGCTTGATGACCACCTTGGGAGGCGTTTTCAAAAATGCTTCCGGTGGCGAATCCAGATAGGTGAAATCCTTGTGTTGCCTGAGTGCGTCGTTCTTGTCCACCACCTGCGGCACTTTGAGAATGTACTTTGGAATCCATGTGACCGCCGAGAGCAGCGCCAAATGCAACAGAATAGCGATCCAGATGCCTTCGCGCAGACGCGCCCAGCGCCGCTCGTCCTCCATCTCGCTGATCATGGTCAGCAGTTCGTGTGTATCGTAGTCCACCCAACGCGACCCGCCCAAAGCGGGGGGCGGCGGCGGCAAGGGGCGCGGTTCCTCTTCCGGAGCCGGGCTGCCGCTCTCCTGGCTGGTTTCGACCGGCCTCTTGGGTTCGTTGATTTCAGTATCGCTGGAGGGCATTCGTTCCCGAGGAGCGCAGGCGCATCCGCCGCCCGTAGGCTCCGTTTGAGTCCTTCCTATCTATTCTCTCATCCCGGCGAATGTTCGTGGGCGGAGTCCGGCTCGTACAATGGTTGCTGATCATAAGACGGATGAACTGCCGGAAGGGAACCCTGTTTGAAGTCGTTTCTCGCGAGAATCATGGCCAAATGGAAGTTTGTGCTGCTGCCGGCACTCGCCAAGCTGGGCTTTTGGGGCGTAGGAGCCGTCGCACTGCTTGATTCTTCCACTATTCCCGTCCCCATGGATGCGATCCTGGCCGTCTATGTCTGGAACGACAAAAGCCATTTCTGGCTCTATTGCCTGCTGGCAGCAGCGGGCTCGGCCATCGGCGGCCTGCTTCCATACGGCCTGGGCCGTGCCGGCGGCGAGCTCTTCCTGCTCAAGCGCGTCAACCGCGAGCGCTTCGAGCAGTTACGCACCCGCTTTGAGCGCCAGGAGTTCCTGGCCGTCATGATTCCCTCCATGCTCCCGCCGCCCGCTCCCTGGAAGGTCTTCGTTTTCGCCTCAGGCGTTTTTGAGATGCGGGTTTTGCCCTTCATGCTCGCCGTCTTTACTGGCCGCATGTTCCGCTGGCTGATCCTCTCGCTGTTGGTGCTCAAGCTGGGACCTGGCGCAGTCGACCTTGTGGCGCACCACTCCCTCAAGCTGATGGCCATCGTGGGCGGCCTCGCGGTGATTGGCTTCGCCGTGTGGTGGATCAGAAAAAGGCGAGCGGGCAAACTGCTGGAGGATTAAAGCTCTACAAGTACCGCCCAAAGTGATTTCCACACGATGCCGGGCTGCCAAGCCGAAATCTCAATGCGATTTGCCAATCAACTCCGCAAGCCGATGCATTTGATCCACGGCCTCGTCGGGAAGCAACCCGCGCGTATCGGGCGAAAGGTTCAGCAACAAGCTGGCCTTGCGCGATACCGTCTTCTGGTAAATATCGAACAGCTCGCCCGCCGGCCGGGTCTTGAATTGCGGGTTCCAAAACCAGGTTCGGTATTTATCCCCTTTATACAAAGGTCCGGTCGGTATCCACGATGCCATCGGCATGTAATACCGCGTTCCTTCGTACACCACCCAGGGATCGTGGCCTTCTTCCGGCGGTAGCGCATCTTCAGAAACCATAACGTCGGTGGGCCAGGCTTCGGGTATCGAGATGCGGCCACGGTTTAGCTGGCTGGGACTCCAGGTTTGATTCACCATCATCAGGCAATGGGGATTGATCCCTCTCACCCGTCGGTAAATCTCCCAGCGTTGCTCGGACTTGAGCTTCCCCGGAATGTCAATCACCTGCAAGCCCACCCCTTTGTATTTGCGATGCAGCTCGCTGAGTTGCCGCAAAATCAGAGCGTAGTAGGAATCTTTCACCCGTCCTGACCAGTCAACACGCCCTTGGTTGCCCTCATTCCTTGGGTCGAGGATGCAGTAATAAAATCCGGGCATGATACGGTGCTTTTTGCACGCAGCCATAAAGGCGGCGCAAACATCCTGGCGATTGCCGCCGGCGGCAATGTCGTAGTCGTAATCATCGGCGTCCCACAGACAGAACCCCGACATGTGTTTGGCCGTGAGGATGGCGTACCGCGCCCCGATGAGCGCCGCGGTCGAGAGCCATTGATCCACATTCAGCGCGCTGGGCGCATACACCGTGGCGGGGGCAGTTCCCTCATCGTAGTCATTCCCCGTGAATGTGTTCATGCTGAAGTGGAAGCTCACTCCGATGGGCATCCGCTGGAAATGTGCCAAATCGGCGGTCTCATGCTGTGCCGGTGCGAGACCCGCGCTGCCTTCAGGCCGCCCATCGACCACCCCTCGCAGGCAGAGTACAGAAAGTGCTGCCGCAGACCTCACAAATTCGCGACGATTCATAAATAATCAGCAACCAGCTACTTCTCCGCTAGCGCAGCCTGCCCCTGCGCCCCATGCATCCGCCGCACCAGCACCGGAACTCCAAACGCCAAACCGGCAACAATTGCCGTCGAGATCAGGTCGTTGCGATAGAACGGCAAAGCAGCCACGAAGCAAGCGCCCAGCCCGCCCAGCGTGCGCGGATACATTCCGCCGCCAGCCCACACCGCATAGTTCGAAACCAGGAAAAACGAGGTCGGCCCCAGCAGCGTTCCCGCGGCAACGCGCACAAAGTCGTCCGCGCATGCAGCAGAATCTGCCCCAGCACCATCGCCATCCCGTACCACGCCCAGGTAGGCAGATAAGCCTGCCATTGAAAGCTGTAGTGGTAGGCGTAAACGGTCAGATAGTAGTCGGCGGCCATCAGCACCGCCAGGGGAGCCAGCATCTCCCGCCACGATCGCCGCGCACCAAAGTAGAGCAGCGCGCCGCCCATCGCGGTAAAGTTCATCCACCCCGCATGGGGCAGCAGACGGCTCAACACGGCAACCAGCAACAGTAAATAAGCAGCCATTTTTGAAACCTCAGTCTCTTGGATTCCTGAGTTGGTCTCTCAGACCCCGGGGGGAAGCTCCGTCAAACGGCGAACCTGTCTCCATTCTGCGGTTCGCGCGCCTCCGGGTCAACTCGAATCGTTTTACCAGGCCAACATAAATTTCCATCTGAGATGAAAAGCAACTTTACCGCTGCTCTCGCCCATTCATAGACTCGCCCGCATCGTCCCGCCCGTCAACGATATAAACCCATCCGCTCAGCGGACTTCGACCGCTCGATCTTCCGGTGCTCAAAAAAGAGTAGGCAAAGCGCAGATCCGTAAACTCAACCGTCGTCCAGTTCTGCATCGGCCCCAGATTGGGGCGGCTCCATGCCGGCAACAGGTTCCGGTCCCAAATTCCGCACCACGGCCCAGGTCCCCCAATCCAGGTAAACCTGTCCCAGCAGAGTGCGTTTGGCAGCCTCGGTAGCAGCGGTCGTCGGCGGCTTAAAAAGCACGTCCTGATGCGGATCGCTCGCAATCTCCCCGGTCCGCGTATCGATCTCCGCGAACTGATAAAAATCCGCAGTCTCCAGAATCGCGTGCCAGCGAAATGGATTGATCATGTAAGGCTCCAGGCCCACGCGCTTCACCGGTGCGGCAGCTACCTGCGTATTTTCAAGCATCTTTCGAGCCTGCGCCTGCTCCATCCATCTCCAGCCCCACAGCAGCACCATGCCGGTCAGCGCAAAGATCGCCCACCCCCGTCCGCGAAAGGCCTTTCGCCGCACCCCGATCTCCGCATCAGCCAGGCCGAGTAGCCAAGGCACGACCAAAGCCAGGAAAAACAGCGCCCACAACACCGGCTCGGCAATAAAAACAAAACTCCCCGCATACCAGCGCGGATTGAACGGGAAAAATGGCCGCAGCCCATAGTTGTTCGTCCAGTCCAGCAGCAGGTGGCTCAGCGCGGCAATCAGCGCCGTCAAATAAAGCCATCCCCAGTGCACCGGCTGCCTTGGCTTAGTGGCTGGTCTGGCGGTCGTGAAGGGTGCGGGCTTTAGCCCGCACATTAATCCTGCAAAAACTCCACGTGCTTTAGCCCCTGAGGGATGTTTTTCGCCCATTTCTTCCGAAAAACGGCCATTACCCGCAGACTGTAAAGCATCCGGATCAACCGGGCCCGCTACAACCACTTTGCGTATCCGCCTCTCCCGCCACCGATGCACCAGCCACACCACTCCCACCACAACAGCAGCCACCACCGGCACAGCGATAAACGTATGCGTAATGCCGCGATGGTGCTTCAGCCCCTCCACCGGTCCGTCAAACGACCACAGCACATCCAGATCCGCCGCTTCGGCAGCCAGCACCGCGACCAGCGTGGCATAAGCCGTCTTGCGGTTCAACCCCGCGCGGCCGATGCAAGCTCCAGTAAGAAAGTGGGTTACAGGTTCCATTTACGTTCTCGAAACCATACTATCCTGCCCCGCGCGCATCCTATAATTCACCCGATGGGCAAACCATCCAACCCGGACTCAGCCCCAGCCCGCCGCGCAGAGAAACTCCGCTCCGAGTTGCGCCGCCACGAGCATCTCTACTACGTCCTCGACGCGCCCGGAGATCTCCGACGCCGAGTACGACGCGCTGATGAACGAGCTCAAGCGGATCGAGGCCGAGCATCCCGAACTGCTCACCCCCGACTCGCCCACCCAGCGCGTAGGCGGCAAGCCGGCCGAGGGCTTCAAGAAAGTTCGCCACTCCCGCCCCATGCTCAGCCTGGATAATGCTTACTCCGCCGAGGAGCTGGCCGCCTGGGACACTCGCGTGCGCGAACTGGCAGGAAGTCTTCCCGTCGAGTACGTTGCCGAACTCAAGCTCGACGGCCTGAGCGTTGCGTTGCACTACGAAGCCGGCGCAAGACGGCGGAGCGCGCCTGGCCACCGGTATCACCCGCGGCGACGGCCAGACCGGCGAAGACGTAACCTCAAACATCCGCACCATCCGCAGCGTTCCGCTCTCGATCTCCGCGAATCAGCTGAAAAAGGCCGGCCTGCCCGCAGGGCCTTCGAAGTTCGCGGCGAGGTCGTAATGCCGCGAGGCTGCCTTTCAGCGCTGAACGAGGAACGCGAGCGAGAGGGGCTGCCGCCTGCTGTCAATCCCCGCAACTCCGCCGCCGGAACACTGCGCACGCTCGAGCCGAGCATCGTCGCCAACCGCCGCCTGGTTTTCTTTGCCTATTTCCTGCTGGTCGAAGGCGAGTATTTTGCCGCCAGGGCAGACGGCTACGCTCGATGCCCTCACCGCCTTGGGGTTCCGCGTCAATCCCGCATCGCAGAGCGTGTCGCCTCGGTCGAAGCATGATGAAGCTTTCATCGACGAAGCCGAGACCAAACGCGCCAAACTCGGCTACGAAATCGACGGCGTAGTCCTCAAGGTCGATTCCCACGCCACCCAGCAGCGCCTCGGCTATACCGGCCGCGCTCCACGCTGGGCCATCGCCTACAAATTCACCGCCAAATCCGGCATCACCCAGGTCCTCGGAATCACCGTGCAAGTGGGCCGCACCGGCAAGCTCACCCCCGTAGCCGAACTGGCGCCAACCTTCATCGGCGGCACCACCGTTAGCCGCGCCACGCTCCACAACGCCGACTTCATCGAGCGCCTGGGCCTGCTCATCGGCGACTGGGTCAAGGTCGAGCGCGGCGGCGACGTGATCCCCAAAGTAGTCGAAGTCATTCAGGACGCCGACCACCCGCGGGGAACGCAGGCCTTTCACTTCCCCACCCGTTGCCCCGAGTGCAACAGCGAAGTGGTTCGCATCGAGGGCGAAGTGGACTACCGCTGCGTCAACGCCGACTGCCCCGCCAAGCTGCGCGAGAGCCTGCTCCACTTTGCCTCGCGCGACGTGATGAACATCGAAGGCCTCGGCGAAGCGGTAGTGCAGCAGTTGCTCGAAAAGCAGCATGGTGAAGAGCGTCGCCGACCTCTACTCGCTTGACCGAAGAGCAGCTAACCGGCCTGGACCGCTTCGCGGAGAAATCGGCCCGCACTCTGGTAAGTGAAATTGAAGGCTCCAAGGGCGCCGGACTGGCTCGCGTGCTCATGGGACTGGGCATTCGCTTCGTCGGCGAACGCACCGCCGAGTTGCTGGCCCAGGAGTTCGGCTCCATCGAGGCATTGGAATCGGCAACCGCCGAGGAATTGGAACGCGTGGAAGAAGTCGGCCCGCGCATCTCGCAGGCGATTCTGGAGTTTTTCTCGCAGCCCGCAAACCGGGAGCTGGTGGAGAGGCTGAAAAAAATCGGCGTCGATATGACCGCGGAGAGAAAGCAGCGCTCCACGCAGTTGGCGGGATTAACCTTTGTGCTCACCGGCACGCTGCCCACGCTCACTCGCGATGAAGCCAAGGCGAAGATCGAAGCCGCCGGCGGAAAGACCGCCGGATCCGTCAGCAAGAAAACCAGCTATGTAGTGGCCGGCGAGGAAGCCGGCTCCAAGCTCGACAAAGCCCGTGAACTCAAGGTTCCAGGTCGACATCGACGAGGCGCGGACTGCTGGCGCATGCTTGAATTCGTGACCATCAGCAGAGACACGAATAAACTCGACGCCGTCACTCCGCGATCTTCCGCAATCGCAATCAGGACCCCGAACGCCGTAGCGCGGTCAGCATCGGTCTCCGCTCGCCGGCTGCGCAATGCACGCATTCGCTCCCGGTCCCAGGCTTCGGCGCGCCAGTTGCGCGATGCATAACGCGGCAGGCTCTTCGGCAAGAGCCGCTGCGGGCTCGGAGTGGACTTTGGCCGGAAGCGGAACCAACTCCACCGGCAAGCGAAGCGGAGGCCTGGCCGGCGGAGCCAGGGCGGGCGTTGTAATCAGCCGCGCGGAAGACTCGATCTCCCGCAGTATTTCGAAGTCAAACTGGAATCGGCGCCCACAGCCTGCTCCGCAACCTCTTCCTCGACCAACGGCCGCACACGCGTCGACAGTGCCTGGGCCATGAAGTCGTCCACCAGCTTATGCAGGCAGGTTTGCCCGCACAGATGCTTCGACCCCGGCCGCAGCCGGTTGCGCGAGTTCCACCCGCTCACCCGCAGCTCTCCTCCCTGGTCATAGGCCACAAACCAGTGGTTCGTCTGCTTCTTCTCCGTTCCGCAGATGTCGCACGATATCGCCTGCCGGATCACCGCATCTCCCTCAGTCCGCACAGTCTTTCCGCGGCTTCGGTCAATTCCGGTCTTGCCCTTTTATCCGCCATGCAGCCAGGGCAGACCCGGCATTCGACAAGCCCGCTCGGCAACCCCATCGAAGCACTTTTGGAGCCGCCTTCTTCTATTTCATCGGCAGAAAATGAAATTTGTGAGATCGGAAGAGAAAGAATCTATGGATGAGGCGAATCAAGACAGTTGGCGCGGAATAATCCCGAAACGGAACCCGCCCAGTCTCATATTGCAAAAGGGTGTGGCGAAATGTTAGAGCAGCTCAAAATCGGTTTGAAAGGCACGGCTGAGGTGCGAATCTCTAAAACGGAGACCAGTCCCTAGGGATGCTTTGCGCAACGAATGGCATTTAGAGATGGCTCAGGTCAGGCACCGCTGGCTCTGAAAGCCCGTTCACGCAAAAACCGGTAAGCCGCTCTGCCCACCGGGCTCGACTGCCGCAATCTAAGGTTCACTGCTTCGGCGCAAAGTAGCCCTTGCGCGCTCGCACCTGGTAGCGCCGGTCGTTGCAGTAAAGATAGATGGGACGGAAGGCGCCATCCTTCTTGAAGTCGGCCGGCGTGTAGGTCAGCGCGTACTGGCTGCGCAGCTCTTCTTCGATGTCGTTGAAGCTGTTCGACATCTCTTCGACCGAAGGCGGAAAGAAGACCTGCCCGCCGGTTTCCTCGGCCATCTGGGTCAGCACCTTGTCGCCCTTGCCGCGGCTGGGCGTCCAGTTGGTGCTGATGGCGTAGATGATGGTCTCCGCCCGCTGGCATTCCTTGATGGCCTCGTCCTGGTAGACGCGGCTCTGGTTGTCGTCGCCGTCGGAGATCAGCACCATGGCCTTGCGCACCGGCTCCTGGCCGCGCGAAACGTCCAGCAGCTTGTCGCGGCAGGCGGTGTAGACGGCATCGAAGAGCGCCGTGCCGCCGCCGGGACGCAGCCGGTTCACGCCCGTCTCCAGGCCGTCGATATTGTTGGTCCAGTCCTGGGTCACCGTGGGCGTCACATCGAAGCCCATCACAAAGGCGCGGTCGCTCTTTGGCCTTGAGAATCTGCAGCAGAAACTCGGTGGCCGACTGCTGCTCAAACTGAAAGCGCGAGCGAATCGAGGTGCTGGCGTCGATGACAATGCCCACGCGCAGCGGCAGATTGATCTGCTGGTGGAAGGAGTTCACCTTGGCCGGCGCCTTCTGGTCGTCGAGCAGCGCAAAGTCGCTCTGCTGCAGGTTGGGAATATAGTGCCCGTGCTTGTCGGTCACGGTGAAGATGAGGTTGACCTCATTGACGCCCAGCTTGATGGTGGGCGCGTTCACATCGGTCTGTCCGCAGCTGCGCCGTCTGTGCGCGCCGGCTGCCGGCGCTGGCCGGCTGGCCTGGCCGGCTGACCTGCGGGGTTGCCGGCTGCTGCGCCGGCAGCTGCGGCTGATGACTGCCGTCGCAAGCAGCGCGGCTGAACGCAAACGCCAGCGGCAACGTCGCAGATGCGCTGAAATCTTTCTGTTCATAGCTTCTTTATTTTATCAATCGCGCCTGCCTCGATCGCATCCGCCTCAATCCTTCGCTGCGTCAGTCCGCTGGCAACGGCGCTGGCTCCGCCTTCCAGCCGGCCCAGAAAACTCTCCAGCTCCACCGGCAGCGGCGCCTCCAGTTCCAGCAGCTTGCCCGTCCTGGGGTGCGGAAACTCAAGCCGCGCCGCGTGCAGAAAATTCCGTCCCAGCCGCAGCCTCTCCGGCTCCGCTTTGCGCCGCGCGGCCTTGGAGGTGCGCCGCCTGCGAGGCCACCTGGTCGGTCAGCTGCCCCGAGCCGCCATAGAGCGTGTCGCCCACCACCGGGTGGCCAATCGACGCCATGTGCACGCGGATCTGATGCGTCCGCCCGGTCTCGATGCGCACCCTCACCAGCGTGAACTTGCCAAAGCGATTCGCCAGCCGCCGCACCACCTCGTAGTGCGAGACCGCCGAGCGCGCGTCGCCCAGCGGTTTCGTGGTCATGCGCGTGCGCCGCACCGGATCGCGGCCCACGCTGGCGTTGATGGTGCCCTTGGCCCGCTCCACCGCTCCCTGCACCAGCGCAATGTAAGTCTTCTTGATCTGGCGGCTGGAGAACATCTCCCCCAGCGCCGCATGCGTGCGGTCGTTCTTGGCCACCACGATCAGGCCGCTGGTGTCCTTGTCCAGCCGGTGCACAATGCCGGGGCGCAAATCGCCGCCGGTCGCCGAAAGCTTCTTGAAGCGAAAGAGCAGCGCGTTCACCAGCGTGCCGCGGCTGCGCGCGTCTTCATTCTGCCCCGACCCGGCATGAACCATCATCCCGGCCGGCTTGTTGACCACCGCCAGGTCCGCGTCCTCATAGACCACATCCAGCGGAATGTCTTCCGCCGTGGCCTTGAGCGGCGCCGGATGCGGCTCGCCGGTAATCGTCGATGCGCTCGCCCCCGCGCAGCTTCAGCGAGGCCTTCTCGCGCTCGCCATTGACCAGCACATCGCCCTGGTCGATCAGCAGTTGCACGCGCGAGCGGCTCACGCCCTCCAGCTGCGCGGCAAGAAACTGATCGAGCCGCTGCCCCCTGGCCTCCGCCGGCACTTCGATGGTGCGCAGTTCAGTCATCTGCAGCCTCGTCTTTCGCTGCCGACTCAAATGCGGTGCCCCATCCTTCCGCGTCTTTCTGCGGAAGGTGGGATACCACAACTCTCAATCGGTCTCGTCGTTCCAGCAGCACCAGCCCTCCAGCCAGCACCAGCAGCACCGCCGCCACCTGCGGCCCATCCAGCGCGCCGCCCAGCAGCGCGCCGCGCCCCTCGGGATCGCGCCAGAACTCGGTGACAAAAACCACCACGCCCGCTCCCAGCAGCCACAACCCGGCCACATCGCCCTGCTGCCGCCGTCGCCGGCAGCCAGACCAGCAGCAAGATCGAAAGCGTAAGAAAAGCCAGCGCCGCGTAGGCCTGCACCGGATGCAGCGGAATGCCCAGCGGAGTGCCGCTCCAGCGCGCGGCCAGCGGATCGGTGTAGGTGACGGCCCAGCGCACCGCAGTTCTCGGTCCCATAGCCCGAGCCGGCCAGCAGCGCGCCCAGTTGCTCAAAGGCCAGCCCCAGAGCCACGGGCGCGGCCAGCGCATCGGCTGTGCTCCACAGCGGCAGCCGCTGCCAGCGCCCATACAACACCGCCGACGCCACGCCGCGGCCAGCGCTCCGAAGCCGCCGCCAGCAGCGGATGATGAATCATGGCCAGCGCCAGCATCCACGCGGGATGCAGGCGCAGGTCGCTCCAGTTGAGCGCCACCAGCAGCAGCCGCTGAGCCCACCAGCGCCGCAAACAGCGCCACCACGCAGAGGTTCCACACCTGTGCCGGCATTCAAGCCCGCAATGCGCGCCGTGCGCTGCGCCAGAAACAGCGCCAGCAGCACGCCCACGCGCCGCCGAACGCGCCATAGGACGGAATCAGAATCGAACCGAGATGGAAGAGGACTGGATGCACCTGAGTCAGAATACGGCATTCGCAACCGTCAGCGCGTATGCCGCCGATGATCGCGCGAGGAAGGTAGAATCCGGCCCACGGGGCCGTGGTTGATGCGCTGGTGAACCCGTCCTAAGAAGGTGGAGCTCTCCGCGGTTCATTAGGCATTCCGGACTGGCGGACACGGCACACAGAACCGATTGTCGAGTTGAGCCCCTGTTCATTGAATGTTGGTTCAACCAGCGTTGATCGCCCACCTGCTTTGCAGGCCGGTTTCTATTGCGGATAGTAGGGGTCCGCGCGAAGAAATTACAAGTCTTGTGCGTGATAGGCGTAGTTGTGCTACGTTTTCGAGCCCGCCGCTTTTGGGATCGCCAGCGCCCGAAACGGCGAAGCGGCAGTCTACGACCCTGTCTTCCGCTCTTCCTCAAGCACTTCGTCCAGCAGCCCGCGCAGGCTGGCCGCGCGCGCATGGCCCAGCCGCGCATCGCCGCCGCCGCCTGCGTGCCTGCGACAGCTCGTCGGCCAGATTCAGCGCGGCCAGCACGGCCACGCGCAGCGAGTCCACGGTGCGGCCCTGCGCGGCCACGGCGCGCATCCTCGCATCCACCAGCTCGGCCAGGCCGCGGATGTGCTCCGCGTCCTGGCCGGAGAGATGATAGGTCTGGTCGTAGATTTCAACGGTCACGTAGCCGGTCGCGATTGCCGCGATTGCTCCTGAGCCATGCCATGCCTCCGACCTCACAGTTCCAGCGCGTCCAGTTGCGCACAGCAGCCGCTCCACGCGCTGCCGCACATGGTCGCGCTCGGCGCGCAGCGCGTTCACTTCCTTCTGCAATTGCTCCACCAGCGGCGCCTGCTCGCGCAGTTTGCGCCTCCGCCTGCGCTGGCGCGCTCTTCGGCCGTCGGCGCGCGCCTGCCGCTCCCGCTTCACCAGGTTCACGGCGCGCAGAATCCGCTCTTCCAGCGCGGAAAAATCGTCCGCGCTCAACGTCACGGCGCTCGATTCCGCCGGCCGGCTCCGCAGGCTCGGCTGATTCCGTCCGCCGCGCTCAATTCTGCGGCTCCGTCCGGCTGCTCCTTCGTTCCATCGACTCCGACTTCCACAAGGACTCCGACATTGAAAAAACCTCCGCGTCAAATGCACGCTTACGGTGCAAGTATAGCGCCCGATCCAGCTCGATTCCTGCGCTAACTCCGCAGCCGCGCCCCAACTTTGCCAACAGCCTCCACCACCCGCGCCTGGAAGCTCTGCAACTCCTCCTCGCGCAGCGTGCGGTCCGCGGCCTGAAAGGTCGCGCCCAGCAGCAGCGAGTACTCGCCCGCGCCCAGTTTCGCGTCGCGGAAGACCTCGCGCGCCCGCCACTCCACCAGCTCGGGAATCTGCAATCCGGCCACCGCCTGGTCGATCTTCTCCCACGCGATGCTCTCGTCCAAAACCAGCGAAAAATCGCGGCGCACCGGCTGGAAGCGCGAAATCTCCTCGCGCAATCGGCTTGCGCAACGGCAGCTTGTAAAGCCGGTCAAGATAAAGCTCGCCCACCAGCACCGGCTCCTTCAGCTTGCGCGCCGCGGCCTCGCGCGGATGCAGTTGCCCGAACCAGCCCACCGTCGCGCCGTCCACGGCCACCCGCGCCGCGCGATACGGATGCAGCCACTCCGGCGTCAGCCCGGCCTCGGCCGGAAAGCGGTCAAAGTAAACAGCCCGCGCCTGGAACCGCGCCAGCACCTGCTCCACCACGCCCTTCACATCGTGAAAATCAATCGCCCGCGCCGGCGTGCAGCGCCCCCTGCTCCGGCAAACTGCCCACCGCGCCGAAGGCCAGCGCCGGCCGCTCCTCCACTTTCTCCGTCGTCCCGCTGAAGACCGTGCCCAGCTCGAACAGCCGCACATCGCTCACGTCGCGATGCAGATTGCCGGCAATCATCGCCAGCATTCCCGGCACCAGCGACGGCCGCAGCACGCCCGCCTCTTCGCTCAGCGGATTGCCCAGCGGAACCGCCAGCCCCGGCTGCGGCGCCGTCAACGCGGCCTCGGCCGCCGAGCAGAAGGTGCTCGCAATCGCCTCATGGAAGCCCGCCGCCAGCAGCGTCCGCCGCACCGCCGCTTCCTTCTCCGCCCAGGGCAGCGCGCGCACCCCTTCGCCAAACGCCGGCAGCGTGTTGGCAAAGCGGTTGTAGCCGTAAACCCGCGCGACCTCTTCGATCAGATCGATCTCGCGCTCCAAATCCAGCCGCCAACTGGGCAGCGTCACCAGCCAGGCCGCATCTGCTCTGCTAAGTCGCTGACCCGCTGACCGCAGGCTGCGCTAGCCCGCACCCCAGCGCCGTCAGCACTCCCTCGACCGTCGCCGCGGTAATGCCTTCCTCGTCCACCGTCGCGCCCAGAATCCGCCGCACCTCGCTCAGCTTCAGCTCCACCGGCTTGCGATTGGCCGTCCGCGCCTCGATCGCCGCCACGCGCACGTCCACCAGCTCGCCCTCGATCCAGCCGCCATTCGCCAGCAGAATCCTGCTCACCAGCGCCGAGGCCACCGGCGCGGCATTGAAGTCCGCTCCGCGCTCGAAGCGATGGCTGGCGTCGGTGTGCAGCCCGTGCCGCCGCGCCGTCCGCCGCACCGCCATCGGCTCAAACCACGCCGCCTCCACCAGCACATTCTTCGTCTCCGGCGTAATCATCGTGTCCCAGCCGCCCATCACCCCGGCCAGCCCCAGCGGCTTCGCGTGATCGGCCACGACCAGGTCTTCCGGCATCGAGCACGCGCTCCACGCCGTCCAGCGTCTTCAGCCGCTCGCCCTTCTTCGCCCGCCGCACCACGATGCCGCCCTCAATCTTGTCCAGGTCGAAGACATGCGTCGGCTGGCCCATCGCCAGCCAGGCAAAGTTCGTCGCGTCCACGGCGTTCGAAATCTGCTTCTGCTCCAGCAGCCCAAAGTAAGTGGCCACCTCCGCGCCCGCAAACCAATCCCGCGACTCGCCGATCGTGACATCCGCGCAGCACCCGCGCCGTGAACCGCCCGCAGGCATCCTCGGCCTCAATCCGCACCGGAAAGTGCTTGGCCGCCGGCCGCGCCTTCGGCAGAGCGAAATCGAGCACCGGCAGCGTCAGCCCATAGATCGCCGCCGCCTCGCGCGCCACGCCGTAGTGGTTCATCGCGTCCACGCGGTTGGTGGTGATGTCCATCTCGTAGAGCGAGCCGTTGCCCGTCGCCAAGATCGTAAATGCCCTCGACGGCAATCCCGCGCAGGGTCAGATCTTCGGCCAGCTGCGCATCGTCCACCGGCAGTCCCGGCAGGTAAGCTCGAAGCCATTTTGTAAGAATCTTCATTGTGGATTACCTTTTAGCGAGTTAGCGTGCGCTTCGCGCACGTTAGCAAGTTAGCAAGTTAGCTGATTCCAGTTGTCCCATCATGGTTCCAGCTTCACCAACAATCCATTGATCAGCTTTGCAGTCTCCGTCGCCAGATCAAGCAACTTCCTGGATGAATCCTCGTCGATGAATCGCAAGTCCGCACGCCAGTTCATTCTGCGTTTCAAACTCATAAAGCGAACCTCGCGCCGATCCAAGCGACTTCCGCAACTCTGCATCCGTCAGCTTTCCATGGCCTTCGGCGATATGGCTAGCAACTGAAACGGCTGACCGGCGCATCTGCATCCGCAATCCAAACGTCTCAGCCTTGGGAAACTCTTCAGTCCGCAAGTAGACCTGACGCGCCAATTCCATCGCCTTCTGCCAAACAATCAAATCACGAAAATGCCGCGTTCTGGGCATAATCGTCCGCTTTCTCAACAGCCGCTAACTTGCTAACTCGCTAATGTGCGCGCAGCGCACGCTAACTTGCTGCTTAAATCAAACCCGCTATTCCTCAAGCAAACTGCCCCAGAAACCTCATATCCCCCGCATAAAACGACCCAATCTCGCTGATGCCATACTTCATCATGGCAATGCGCTCCACGCCCATGCCAAACGCAAAGCCGGAAATCTTCTTCGGGTCGTAAGCCGGCTGCTTTTCCGCCGCAAAGGCAAACACCGCCGGGTCCACCATGCCGCAGCCCAGCAGCTCAATCCATCCCGACTGCTTGCACTTCCGGCAGCCCTTGCCGCCGCAGAAGATGCAACTGATCTGCACGTCGGCGCTCGGCTCGGTGAACGGAAAGAACGACGGAAAGAACCGCGTCTTCACCGCCGAGCCGAACAGCGCCTTCATCGCGTGGTCCAGCGTCCCCTTCAGATCGCTGAAGGTGATGTTCGTGTCCACGCAGAGCCCCTCCACCTGGTGAAAGATCGGCGAGTGCGTCGCGTCGGCCGCGTCGTTGCGGTGCACCTTGCCGGGAATCACAATCCGCACCGGCGGCGGCTGCTGCTCCATCGTCCGCATCTGCACCGGCGAAGTATGCGTGCGCATCAGCAGCCGGTCGCGCTGCGGCCGCCGCTCCTGCCCGGCCACCACCAGCGTGTCCTGCGTGTCCCGCGCCGGATGCCCCGGCGGAAAATTCATGCTCTCGAAGTTGTAGAAGTCGGTCTCGACCTCCGGCCCCACGCCCACCGAGTAGCCCAGCGCCGCAAAGACGCTGACAATCTCATTCAGCGTGCGCGTAATCGGATGCTCGGCCCCGGTCAGCCGCCGCGTGCCCGGCAGCGTAATGTCGATGGCCTCGGCCGCCAGCGCCGCGTCGCTCGGCCCCGCACCCAGCAGCCTGCGTCCAGCAGCCCCTCCACCACCGCCTTCAGCGCGTTGAAGCGCATGCCCAGCGCCTTCTTGGCCTCCGCCGGCGCAGCCTTCAGCCACCGGCCTGAAACCTCGTTGAGCCGCCCCTGCTTGCGGCCCAGCCACTCCAGCCGGAAGGCCTCCACAGCCGCCTCGCCGTCCAGCGCGGCAGCAGCCGCGCGCGCCTGCCGCTCCAGCGCCGCAAACGCCTCGTCCAGCGCAGCCTCGTCAAATGCCGTCAGATTGGGAATCTCTTCGTTCATATGCGTAAACAGCAGGATAAACCATTGCGCGGAGAAGCTTCTTGACATCACGAACCTGGATGAGCTTTGCCGGGCCTTTTAGTTAGGCCACCAGCGTGCGCCACCGTGATAGGTGTCAGTGAAAAGTTCGAACATGCGCCCGCATTCTGTGCATTGAAAACGGTGCGTGATCACATCGCCGGGCCATGGGGTTTTGAAAAAATCTTGAAGCGAACAATCTGCATAGACGAGCAAAAACTTTCCTTGCTCCACGATCTCAATAAGTTGTCGAACGATATTTAGAAATTCGCGCGGCGTACCCATCGTGAATCTTTCCGAGAATCCATCGCACTTTATGCAGGCCATTCGCTCAGTTGCCACTCGCTAAAATTCAAGCCGGAATCGCCATCCGCATCACCTGTGTAGACGGCTCGGGGATGGGAATCCCGTCTTCGCGCATTCCCTCAATATGTAACTCGATGCCTTCACGGAGCAACCGTTCCGTCTCCTCGAAAGTTGCAGCAGCTACGCCGAGTCCCGGCAGGTCCGGCGCGTAGGCGCTCCAGCCGTTCGACGTCTTCTCGAATACAGCCGCATATTCCTTCATTTCAATCCCGCCTGCTTAAGAATATTATTGAAAGTTCCCTTGTCCATCTCCTGCGATGGGTGACCGGCTATCGTTACCCGCCCCAGTTTCACTGGGTGCTTGAACTGGCGGTGACTGCCTTTCTGCGCGACCTGAAACCAGCCGTCGTCCTCTATCAGTCTCAGCACATCGCGAACTTTCATGCCATCGGCCCAACTGTGAAGCTAATTATACCCCTTACCTAACCATTCATGCGTTACCATGATTGGCATGAAAACAGCTTTCCTGGTAGCCCTTTTCGCTCTTGCCTCATCCGTCGCACTTGCCCAAACCACCCCCGCCGTCTACCCCCAGCAGGAAGGTTTCGTCGACGCCCACGGCGTCCTCATCTACTACGTAACCTTCGGCAACGGCTCCCCGCTGGTCGTCGTCCACGGCGGTCCCGGCGCCGACCACACTTACTTTCTGCCCTACCTGCTCCCCCTGGCCCGCACCCACCGCCTCATCTTCATCGACGAGCGCGGCTCCGGCCGCTCCCAGCGCCTTCAGGACACCAGCCTATACACCGTCGAAGCCATGGTCGAAGACATTGAGGACGTGCGCGTGGCCCTCCACCTGGGCAAAATCTCGCTCCTCGGCCACAGTTGCGGCGGCGTCCTGGCCCAGGCCTACGCCCTCAAGTACCAGCAGAACCTCTCCCACCTCATCCTCAACAGCACCTTCCCCTCCACCCGCCAGATGAACGAGGTGCTGGCCCGCGAAAAACCGCCAGATGCCTCCCGCAAAGCTGAGCCCGCCTGAACGAACTGGAGCAAGCTGGCCTCTTCGGCAAGGGCGAAGCCTGGGAGCACGGCCGCTACCCCGCCGAGTACGAAACCCTCGCCTGGGGCCCCGGCTACTTTCCCTTCCTCTACGGCGCGCGCCCCGACTCCAACTACGACCCCGCCACCGGCAACGCCCCCACCAACTGGGAGCTCTACCGCGCAATGTGGGGCTCTCACGGCGAATTCATCATCGACGGCAACCTAAGTCCGTCGAGTACGTTGACCGCCTGCCCACCATCCACGTCCCCACGCTGATCCTCGTAGGCGACCACGACGAGTGCGACCCCTCCCTGAGCAAAGAGATGCACGAGAAGATCGCCGGCTCGCAGCTAGTCATCCTCCCCAACAGCGGCCACATGAACTTCGTCGACCAGCCCGACCTCTGGCAGAAATCGGTAGTTGATTTCCTAAGCGACAAGTAAACCGCCCAAACGCAAAACGGCCCCAAAGCATCGCTCCGGGGCCGTTTTCGCTAACTTGCTAACTCTCTAGCTCTCTAACTTGCTGACTCGCTAACTAGCTCTTACGCCGCCGTCTTCTTCTCCGCAGCCAACGCCGCCTTGGCCTGCTCCACCAGCTTGGTGAAGCCCGCCGCGTCATCCACGGCAATCTCGGCCAGAATCTTGCGGTCCAGCTCAATCCCGGCCTTCTTCAGGCCATTGATGAGCTGCGAATAGCTGAAGTTGTTCAGCTTGGCTGCAGCCGCGATGCGCACGATCCACAGCGAGCGGAACTGGCGCTTCTTCTGTTTGCGGCCGGTATAGGCAAACTTCAGGCCGCGCTCCACAGCTTCCTGGGCTGCCTGGTAAAGCTTTGATTTGGTAAGGAAATAACCGCTTGCTCTTTCGAGAATCTTCTTGCGGCGGTCACTCCGCTTGGTACTGCGTTTTACGCGGGGCATCTGTTCTTCTCCATTTTGCGTTCGGTTATGCGGCTGGAGGCAGGAGGGCCATCAATGCTGGCCTGTAAACCTCTTCACTCGCTCTGGTCAAGCCTGATCTCTCGCCGGTGCGAACGCGTTTCGCAATCGGCGGGGGCCATTTCGGCCCGATTGTAGTGTCGCAGCCCTCATCCAAAAGGCTGCTCCATGCAATGGTCAGGCGTAGGGAATCATGCGCGCTACCTTCTTGTAGTCGCCGTCGGAAACCATCAAGGTCTTTCCCAGTTTCCGCTTTGTCTTCGGCGCCTTCGAAGTAAGGATGTGACGCGTCTTCGTCTGGTGCCGCTTGATCTTGCCGGTTCCAGTCTTGCTGAAGCGCTTCTTCGCGCCCGTATGGGTCTTCAACTTGGGCATCTTTTTCTCTTTTTTTTTGACGGAGTGTGATCGCTCCGCCACATCGCCTTTAAGACAAGGATTCTCTTGCCTTCTAAAGGCTTTATTCAGTATACAGCAGGCCTTGCTGCCGCGCTACGCTGAAGCCAATCAGGTAGGCCTCTACTCAAACCGGTACAGCGTCACCTTCTCCGTACTCATGCGCCGCGAATCGAATCGCCAGCCTTTTCCCTGGTCATCCTCGTCGCCGTTGAGCCGCCTTCCGGTCAGCCTCCTTTGTCCCATTTCGGAGTTGTTTCAGATCTGCCCGGATCACCGCCGATTTGTTGCTCGCTCCCGTTGCCGCGGGACGTTCTTCAGCCGTAGCCTTGAGCCGTGGCTATACTTTCCGTCGATCTCGCTTTCCGCCGCTGGACCGACCTGGGCATCGTTGTCCTGGACCGGGTCCGTGCTCCACAATCCCTCAATCGGGCCGAACCGGGATTGCGCCTGCAACCATTGTTCAGCCCGCCGGTTGAATCGGCCCAGTTCCCTATCGCCTGCGAGATCATTCCTTCCCTCGCCCCCGACGCAGACCTCGGTCCCGGCCCGGTGGATGCTAATATCCTTGCCGGCCGCCTCAACCACCTATGCGCAGTGCGCGGCATCCGCGTAATGATGCTCGACGGACCCCAGGCCTGGAAATCCAGCTCAAACGGCCTCCTTCACGCGCGAGTGAGTGAGCGACAGCTGAATACCGCTGCCAAAACCGGCTTGCCCGGCATGGTGAAGCCTCTCACCTACCGTCCCTTCGCCGAGTTTTGCCTTGACCTCTACGATGCCCTGTGCCGCCGTGGCTGGCGGCGACTGGAAACGCGCGACCAACCCGGCTCACCCCAGGACCAGAATCAGGAACGCGTGCTTGTCGAAAGCTACCCATTCGCTGCCTGGAAATCCCTCGGCATCAAACCCCTTCCCTCCAAGCGCCGTGCGCGCATAAGCGACCTGGCCGAAGCGTATGGCGCATTACGCTCCCTGATTCCCATCACCACCAACCGCCCTCCTAACCACGACCAGTTGCAGGCCATTGTGGGCGGCCTGCCCGGCCTGGCTCTTGAAGAACACAATCCCGCCGGCGCCCGCATCGTCGGCAATCCTCCCCGCCGCGAAGAGGGCCACTGGCGCGAGGGCTTCATCGTTCTACCCCTACCCCCAATCCACACCACCGGGCTGCGCTGGCTGAACTAGATCAACGAAGAGAATCTCCACCTGCAAAATTAAGGCCGCCCGGAATGGGCGGCCTATTTTTCATCGTGAGATTGAACCCACACCGGAGGGCGTTACTGTGCCGGAGGAACTGGCGGCCGCGGCCCAGCGGCTGAAGACGGAGGCGCTGGAGGCTTGGGCTTGGGAGCTTCCTGCCTCTTGGCCGGCGCAATAATTGCGTGCAGAATCGTTCCTTCCATGCGCGGCATGAATTCAACCACACCGGCTTCGCCAATATCCTGAATCAGCCGGTTGATGATGTTGTAGCCCAGATCCCGGTGAGCCATCTGACGGCCGCGAAAGCGCAGGCTGGCCTTCACCTTGTCGCCGCCAGCCAGGAACTTCACCGCCTGGTTCTTCTTCGTCTGGTAATCGTGCTCGTCCACGGTCACTGAGAACTTGACCTCCTTGACCACGATCACCTTCTGCTTTTTCTTTGCGGCGCGTTCGCTTTTGTCCTTCTCATAGAGGAAGCGGCCGTAGTCCTGGATGCGGCAGACCGGGGGAACCGCGTTGGGCGATACCTCCACCAGGTCCAGACCGCGCTCACGGGCAATTTTCAGGGCTTCAAAAGGCGGCAGAATGCCCATCTGTTCGCCGTTTTCGTCGATGACGCGGATTTCGCGCGCGCGAATCCTGTCGTTGATGCGGATAAAGGACTTTGCCGAACGTTTGTCGAGTGCGATGATGCTCCTCCAAAAGTCATTCCTGGCCCGCCTCCGGGAGTAATCCGGAATTGCAGCGGGCTCACGAACGCACACTGAGTATAGCATTGGCTTGGCTCCAATGAACAAAGGGTTTACGTCAGATTCAAGCCGGTTGTGAGATGAAATGACGGCCAACGCCGCGCAACAGCCTATTAACCTTTGCTACTTTCGCAATACGTCTGAAATCGGCGCGCCCGACTTGGGTACCGCCGCGTGGTAATCTTCGCCCAGCAGCGCCGCCACAGTCGCCGCAATCTGGCTTTCAGTCACCGGGCCGGCCTGCTTGCGCTCGCCCAGCGCCGCCGTATCCGGCCCCAGAAACGCCATCCAGGTCTGCTTCGACTCGGGAATCTTCTCGCCGTGGCTGGTCCACTGCTCGCCCAGGCCGCGGCCATGATCGGGCAGAACGATCAGCGTGGTCTTGCCGCGATACTTGGGCATCGACTGCACCAGTTCCCACAACTGCCGCAAATAGCTGTCGCCCCGGTGAGCGGCGTTCAGGTATTCGGGATAAGCGCCGGCATGCCCCCATTCGTCCGTCTCTCCCAGTCCAATGAACAGTATGCGCGGCTTTCTCGCCTTGAGATATTCGATGGCCGTATGAAAAGGGAGGGGATCGAAGGGCTCAGTTGGCCAAATATGCACCGTCTCCGCCTTCAGTGCATTCAGCAATTCAATCTGCCGGTTGCCGGGAACCGCGGTCAGAGGATCGTAGCCCGCGTTGACCACGAAGCCGCACCGCTCCCGGTTGAAGATGCCGTTGAAAACATTCCATGCGCCAAAGGCCGCCACCTTGCCCGCAAAGGCCGGCTTCGCATTGAGCCACTCGAAGACGGTCACGTTGGGGTTGGGCACGTTGTCGTTGGAGTGAATGCGGGGGTCGGCAACACCGGTCAGCGTTTCGTTGTAGCCGGGATAGCTGAAGTTCAGCCCGTTGGTCACCTGCGACTCCGAGCCCAGGTCGCGGTTGCCGAAGATTTGTCCCTGGCCGGCAATCGTGCTCCACAGGAAAGGCATCAGCGCCTCGCGCCGCTCCTGCGGAGTGGAGTGCCAATAGAGTTTTTCGGCATCTGCGGTGCGCGCATCCTGCGCACCCAGCCACTTTGGCCCTTGAGTCTTGATCAGTTCCGGGTCCGCGCCGCTGAACACTTCCTGCCAGCGCAATCCGTCAATCATCACAAGAATCACATTTTGCGTCTTGTGCGCGGCTGGTACCTGTGCTTCTCCGGTCAATCCGCGGGCCAGGCACATCACGGCAAGCAGTCCAATGATTAACAGCCTTTGCAATGTTATCTTGATTTTCATTTCTCCAAACTCCCACCAGCAGTCTTTCCAGCAAATGAATGTCCCGGGACACTCGCAGGCCCTATCTCAGCCAACGTTGCCAATTTCGCCTGCAGCGTTCCTTCGGCGTTCAATCCAACCACCTGCACCGTCACCAGTCGATTTGCGGGCATCCGGCCTTCAATCTCCACCGGTAAGAAATTTTCCGTAAGAGCAGCGGTCCTGCTTCGCTCGTCCAATTCCGCAGGCGTGTGCAAGGTGATTGCTTCCAATTCGCGGCCTACAAAACGCCTGCGGTGGGTCGCGTTTTTTTCTGCCGCCAAAGTGCGTAGTGCAGCCATTCGCTCTTCGACCGCCGCAGCCGGAACCGGCGCCTCGGCATGGAGCGCCCAGCCGCGCGTTCCCGGCCGGGGTGAAAACGGAAACAGGTGCAGATAGCCGAAGGGCAGCGCCCGAACCAGTTCCAAAGTTTCCGTGAACTCGCCGTCCGTCTCGCCAGGAAAGCCCACCATCACATCCGCGCCCAGCGTCAGCTCCGTACCGGCGGCGCGAACCAGCGCATCCACTTTTTCCTCGTAATGCCACGGCCGATAGCGCCGGTGCATACGCCGTAGAACGGCATCGGAGCCGGATTGCAACGGCAGGTGTGCGTGCCGCGCCAGACGAGCGCCTCCGAACTCCCCCATCAGCCCGATCAGTTCCGCGTCCCAATCCATCGGCTCAATCGAGCTGAGCCGCAACCGTGGCAGCGCCGTCTCATTGAAAATCTGCCGCACCAACCCCGCCAGCGAAAGCCTGGGCGCACCCTCCAATGCAGGCAAATCCCGTCCCCAGCGCCCGAGATTGATTCCCGAAAGCACCAACTCGTTGCCGCCCGCGGCCACGAATCCCTCCACCTGCCTCAGGACCTTTGCAGCAGTCAAGCTTCTGGACGAGCCGCGGGTCTGTGGAATTACGCAAAACGAACAGCGGTTCCCGCAACCTTCCTGAATTTTTAGATTCGGGCGGGTTTGCGTCCCAGGCGCCGGTTGCGCCTCCTCAAGAAACGAGTGCGCAAACCGGTCGTCGGCCCAGATAGGAACGCCGCCCACGAGCAGCGACTGCACACTCACCAACTCCGGCGGCACAACGTCAACCCGGTCCCGAACCAAGTCCAAAATAATTCCCGGCGCCAGAGCCTTGTGGCTGTTGCCCACCACTCCTACCACGCCTGCCAGTCCGGCCAATTCTTCGGGAGCGCGTTGCGCATAGCAGCCGGTAACCACCACACGCGCCACCGGATTGAGCCGGTGAGCGCGGCGGATAAAGGCTCTCGCCGCTCGATCCGCCTCCGCAGTCACGCTGCACGTGTTCACCACCACCACATCGGCAACCGCCGGATTCCGCTCGTCCAGTCCCGCCGCGCGCAACCGATCACTCACCGCCTCGCCATCGGCGCGAGCAGCCCTGCAACCGAAATGCTCCACGTGAAAGGTGGACGCCATGTTTTCAGTCTAAGACCTGTACGTATTTGCCGTATAGGAAGCCAGAACGCACTAGGTTTCCTTCGCGGATTCTCAATTTAAAGATTTGATGGGTCTCCAAAAACGCTAATATGTCTGAGTGATACCTAATTCCCCCATTTTCGTAATCATCAACTTGATCCTTTATGCCATTGCTGGCGTGGCGATCGGCGCACTCATTGGGTTGCTCGCCTCGTTGGTAACGAAAAGCGGTTTACAGGGAATCTGGAAGAATGCACTTCTCGGTTCATTTGGATTTTTGGCTGGTTTTACCGCATGCGTATATATGCCGTGGCACGAGAACACAGTCACAGAGCGGCTAGATGGTGGAGTCACCGTGACAACAACTACGGCAATGTATCAACACCCTTTTCGTGTTGCTATTGTAGTCTCTGTTCTCTTGCCGCTTCTGCATGAGCTATATCGGTTCAAACAAGCGCATAACAAGCAAAAGTGATTTAAGATACCAGTCTCGCCTATCAGATCTGGAATCATTCACCGCCTCCGATATAATGAAAAGTGACCGCTCAACTCCGCAGGTTCCTGCCCCAAAAGATGCAAAATTCTGCAATTGACAGCACTCCTGCCTCGTCTACTGCTTCCTCGCGCGGCAGCACGTGGCATATTGTCAGCTTCACTTACTTCACGTTTGTCTGCTACCTCTCCATTGGTCTGCCTCTCGCCGTCCTGCCGCCTTACGTTCACTTTCGTATGGGCTACAGCGCGGCGCTGGCAGGGTTGGTGGTCAGCATCCAGTACATTGCCACACTCGCCAGCCGTCCGTGGGCGGGCCGGATCTCTGACCGCGCGGGGGCCAAGGTCTCCGTGGAGTGGGGCATGGCTTTCTGCACACTCAGCGGCGTACTTCTGGTGGCCGCCGCCGCCCTGCACCGCGCTCCCCTGCACTTCGGGACTTTGCTGAGCCTTTCCACCCTGATTCTGAGCCGGCTGGTTCTGGGCGTCGGCGAAAGCCTCGGGTCGACGGGATCGACGCTGTGGGGCATTACCAGCGCCGGTCCGCAACATACCGCCAAAGTTATCTCCTTCAACGGGATCAGCACCTATGGCGCCATGGCGCTTGGCGCTCCGCTGGGAGTGGTCCTCGATCAGCAGTGGGGACTGGCTTCGCTGGGAATGCTTACCATTCTCATCGGAGCCGTCAGCTTTGTGATGGCCAGCCGCAAGTGTCCGGTGCATGGCGTGCCTGGCGAGCATCTGCCCTTCAGCCACGTGATGCTGCGCGTGGCACCGCACGGAATGGGACTGGCTTTGGGCGGAGTGGGCTACAGCGTGCTCGCTACGTTTGTGACTCTCTTCTATATGAGCCGGCACTGGAATGGCGCGGCGCTATGCCTGACTGCTTTCGGTCTGGCCTTTGTTGCCGCGCGACTGCTCTTTATCCATACCATCGACCGCTTCGGCGGTTTCCAGGTGGGTATTGCCTGCCTGGTGGTCGAATCGCTGGGTACGCTTATGCTGTGGCGCGCGCCCTTGCCCTGGGTTGCATTTGCCGGAGCTGCGATCACCGGGTTCGGCTTCTCGCTGGTCTTTCCCGCGCTTGGAGTGGAGGCGGTGAAGCGCGTGACGGAAAGCAATCGCGGCGCGGCGCTCGGCGTCTTTACTGCCTTTGCCGACGTTTCCTTTTTCCTTACAGGGCCACTCGCCGGAGCGGTAATCGGCGTTTACGGGTACTCGAGCGCTTTTCTCTTCGCGCTGGTCAGCGTGCTCACCGCGCTGGGAATTGTGCTCGTGCTGCGGCAGATCCAAGAACGGGGAATAGGAAATAGCGAATAGACCGTCGGGAATCAATACATCCAATCACCACCAGAAATCAGCCAACCTGCTAACTCGCCAACTCCGCGAAGCGGCGCTAACTTGCCGTCTTTGTTCATAACTGTGGACGCCAACGAGCTACCATAATCCTTCCGAACGATATTCTCCGAGCATTAGGTCCCTAAGTAAAACGTTGCCGAAACCAACTTATCTCGCGTTATATTCCTCGTCTGTTACCGGCTCCATCCAAACTACGTTTACGCCTTGGTCATCCATTTCCTGAATGGCCAGGTGCACCATAGTGTTGTTCGCGGATGCGCCGTGCCAGTGTCGCTCGTTGGGTGCGATCACTACTGTATCTCCGGGATGAATTTCCTGAACTTTCTGGCCCTCTAACTGCACCAGACCGGAGCCGGTGAGGACGTGCAGAGTTTGACCGACGGGATGCGTGTGCCACGCGGTGCGCGCGCCGGGCTCAAAGCTGACCCGGAAAAAGCCCAGGCGCGATGGTTCCACGCCTACGGCAATTTCATCGAGCCAGACGTTTCCGGTAAACCAGTCGGACGGCCCTTTGCGGCTGGCGCGGTCTTTGCTGCTTAGAATCTTCATTGCTGCACCCCTCCTTTGCTTCGCTGATTCATCTTAACTGCTGCATGCAGTCAACGAGCGTGGGGGCGTCTCCCGTTCAGAAAGCGAACTGCCAAGCCGTCACCCTGCCGATTGCATAAAATAACCTCCCTTCAGCGCACAATAAGAACAGAGAAACAGAGCCGTCATGACCGGGAAAAGGGAGCCTCACCCCGCTCTGCACCCAACTTTTCCGGCCCCGGGAAGGAGTGAAATGCAACGCAATTTGATCCGAAAAACGCTCATTTTTGCCAATTTTTCGAGGGCAAAATCGGTCAGATCGGAAGGCGCTAAAAATGCAAACCAATGAAAAACAAACCTTTATCCAGCCGGCACCCCTCGCCAACCGCAGGCACCCCCTCCCCCCTCCAAGGATCAAAATTTCGACTGTACGGCTGTAAAAGCCCTTTAACCCAAATAAAACAAAGAGGATAGAGCGGAAAATCTCTGAGGCATACAGCGCCTGTACCGCTGTAAAATCATCGTAAATGAAACAAACTAAATGGCTTCTTCTAGCCAATGGTTTCACTGCGCTATAACTGAATTATGGAGGAACGATGAAGATCCTTTTTATTGGTGGCACGGGAATTATCAGTACGGCGTCGACGAGATTGGCTGCTGAACGCGGGATTGAACTCACGCTGCTGAGACGCGGACAAAGATCGGCCGACGTGCCGAAGAATGTGGACACGATTACGGCGGACGTGACGGACGAAGCGGCAACGGCGAATGCGCTGGGCACCCTGAATTTTGACGCGGTGGTGGACTGGATCGTTCAGACGCCTGCCGATGTGGAACGGGATATCCGCTTATTTCGGGACCGCACGCGGCAATATATTTTCATCAGCTCGGCGAGCGCCTATCAAAGGCCGGTTGGGCACTACCTGATTACGGAATCGACGCCGCTGGCCAATCCGTTTTGGCAGTATTCGCGCAACAAGATCGCCTGCGAAGAGCGGTTGATGCAGGCCTATCGCGAAGAGGGATTTCCGATTACGATCGTGCGGCCTTCGCTGACCTATGGGGATACGCAGATTGTGTTGCCGATAAACAGCTGGGCGAAGTCTTTTACGGCTGTAGACCGGATGCGGCGGGGCAAGAAGGTGATTGTGCCGGGAGACGGATCTTCGCTGTGGGTGATTACGCACAACAGCGATTTTGCGCAGGGGCTGGTGGGACTGCTGGGACACAAACAGGCCATTGGCCACGCCTTCCACATTACCAGCGACGAGGTAATGACGTGGGATCAGTTTTACAAGATCACGGCGCAGGCGGCGGGAGCGGAGGCGCAGATTGTTCATATCGCTTCAGATTTTATTGGCGCCTGCCTGCCGGATACGGTGGGGAGTTTGATTGGGGATAAATCATCGAGCGTGGTCTTCGATAACAGCAAGATCAAGCTTTTTGTTCCGGGGTTTTGCGCCAGAGTTCCGTTTGCCGAAGGGATCAAGAGAACGATTGATTGGTTCGATGCCGATCCGCGGCGAAAGGAGATCGATGAGGATTCGAATGCGACATGGGATAAGCTGATCGATGCTTACGAGAGCGGACTGGAGGAAGCCGTGCGCAGGATTCGGAAGTGAAATTTGCGGATTCGCCAGTCAATTCGCGAGCGAAGGAACGTCTGTGATTGAGTCGATGTTTTGAAAGGGCACGCTTCCTACGCGACTAACGCACAACGGCCACCCCGAAGGATGGCCGTTGTTTTTCTGATCCCTGATCCCTGCCTTACCGCTCGTTCTTGCGCATGTTGATCAGGTCGCCAAGGGTGGTGGTTGAGCTGGAGACGGGCTGCTTGCGCGGCTCCGATTTCTGGTGGTGCTCGGCAGGCGCGTGGCTGGTTTCGTGACCGGCGGCGCGCAGGCTCAAGCCCACTTTCTTCTCTTCCACGTTGATCTTGATGATCCGGAACTCGTGCTCAAGGCCGGTTTCAAGCTTGGCCTCGCCGCCTTCGCCGGCTTCCGAAACGTGGCAGAGACCTTCCACGCCCTCAGCGAGCTCGACGAATGCGCCGAACTGCGCCGTACGCAGCACCTTGCCATGCACCATGTCGCCCACATTGTGAGAGGCGAAGAAGCTCTCCCAAACGTCAGGCTGCAACTGCTTGATGCCCAGCGAGAGGCGGCGATTCTGCGGCTCGACGCCCAGCACGACGGCCTTGACCTTTTCGCCCTTCTTGACGATCTCAGAGGGGTGCTTGACACGCTTCGTCCACGAGAGATTAGACACGTGAACCAGGCCGTCTATGCCGTCTTCGATCTCGATGAAGGCGCCAAAGTCAGTGAGGTTGCGGACGCGGCCTTCAACGACCGTGCCGGTGGGATAGCGCTCGGTGAGGTTTTCCCAGGGATTGTCCATCAGCTGCTTCATGCCCAGCGAGATGCGGCGATCGGCGGGGTTGACGCTCAGCACTACCGTATCGACTTCGTCGCCGGGCTTGACCAGCTTGGAGGGATGCTTGAGGCGCTTGGACCAGGTCATCTCAGAGAGGTGAACCAGGCCTTCAATGCCCTGCTCGAGCTCAACAAACGCGCCGTAGTCGGTGACGGAGAGAACACGGCCATGAACGCGCGCGTTCACGGGATAGCGCTCAGTGGCATCGAGCCACGGGTCAGGGGTCAACTGCTTGAAGCCCAGTGAAACCCGCTGCTTGTCTTTGTCGAACTTGAGCACCTTGACCTGAATTTCGTCGCCGACGTTGACCAGATCGCGGGGGTGGGTGAGACGGCCCCAGCTCATATCGGTGATGTGGAGCAGGCCGTCAATGCCGCCCAGGTCGACAAACGCGCCGTAGTCGGTGAGGTTTTTCACCGTGCCGGTGAGGATGGAGTCCTCGCCCAGATGCTCCATGGTGGAGTTACGTTTGGCGTTCTGCTCCTCGTCGAGGATTTCCTTGCGGCTGACGACGACGTTGCCGCGCTTTTTGTTGAGCTTGATGACGCGGACTTCAATCTGCTGGCCGAGATAGCCGTCGAGGTTGCGGACGGGGCGAATCTCAAGCTGCGAGCCGGGCAGGAATGCCTTGAGGCCAATATCGACAGTGAGGCCACCCTTGACGCGGCTGACCACGGTGCCTGTGACCGGCGTTTTGTCGGCGGCAGCTTTTTCGATTGCGTCCCAGACGCGCAGGCGCTGGGCGCGCTCGTAGCTGACCAGGTAGCCGCCTTCGGGCTCCTCGCGCTCGATGACCACGTCGATGGGGTCGCCGGGCTGGAACTTGACGGCTCCTGTGTGGTCCTGAACCTGCTCGAGAGGCACCAGCCCCTCGGACTTCAGTCCAACATCCACGACCAGGTGCTTTTCAGTCTGCTTGATGACCGTGCCGGAGACGACTTTGTCGCCAAAGGCCTCGACGGCGGCGGCCTCGGCTGCCAATTCGCGTTCAAATGCCTCCAACGCGGCGGAGAAATCTTCAGCGGACTCGGTGGAGTGCGCTTCGTGAACCGGCGCCTTGACGGCAACCTCGGCGGGTGCGGCTTCTGGAGCGGGATCGACTTCGGTTACGGCCTCGGCTTGAGGTTCAGCTTGAGGCTCTGGTTGGGCTACAACTTCTCGTTGCAGCTTCGACCGCAGGCTCGGCCTCGACTGCGGCTTCAACAGGCGCGGCCTCGGCTTGAGGTACGGTTGGGGCATCGGCGTCCAGCGCGGGTACTTCGACTACTTCGGCGGTTTCTGGGTTGGACGTGGATTCGAACAACGGCTGCTCTTGCTCCGTCGCAGGCTCTAGCGTAGGGGTTTCCATTTCGGTGTTCAGGGTTATACTCTCGGGTTCTGGATTGAGGACGTTTGCCATGGATGAAACTCCGGAATTCCTTGCTCCCGCGGCGGACTTGCTAGCCGCTGGGCGTGGCTTGCTGGCGGCGATTTCAGCCGTCGACAGAAGCCTTCGGACCGTTTCCCTGGCGTCGAGTCATCTGCGTTTGCCGGTAGCTTCTCCACGAGGCGCGTTCCTCCCAGCATTTTGCGCTGGAGTTGTAAAAAACGACTGGGCTCCTCGGGAAACACCCGGCAGGCAACGGCTTGCTGGAGGGCGGTCGCAACTCGCTGCTGGAATCCGCGCAGAGAGCCACGCTCAAGAGTGTAGCAACCTCAGCTTTCCTGCGTCAATGCAACGGATTGGGGTTACCACACCGCAAACGGCAGAGCAACCGAAAATTAACACTCCATTTGACCTGACGAATGGACTTGCGGCCTGTGACGGAGCCGGCAGCCATAAACCAAAACCTATCTAGCGAGCATCCATCTATAATGTACTGTTTAGAACAGTGCAACCAACGGAAGGCCTATGGACCATCTTTGGACTCCCTGGCGCTTTGCCTACGTCACCTCGGCGGACGATGGGGCGCGCGCCGGCGTTCCGGCCGCTCTGGCAGCGTGGCCGGGCGACCTGGGGTGCGTCTTCTGCAACCTGATTGCTTCAATCGACTTCGCTATCGCGCACGGGATGGATCGAGACGAGGCTGAGGCTGCGGGCGGGCTGATACTGCGCGGGAAGCACTGCTTCATCTGCCTGAATGCGTTTCCGTATACCTCAGGGCACGTGATGGTGATGCCGTATGCGCACCTGGACCGGCTGGCTGCGCTGGACGTGGAGGCTGCGCATGAGTTGATGGACCTGGCGCAGCTTACCGAGAGGGCGCTCGATCACCTCTACCATCCGCATGGATTCAACTTTGGAATGAATGTGGGGCAGGCGGCTGGAGCCGGGGTGCAGGGACACATCCACCTGCATGCGTTGCCGCGGTGGAGCGGGGATACCAACTTTATGACTACCGTGGCCGAGACGCGCGTGCTTCCTGAGGATCTGGAGACGACCTGGAAGACGGATGCGGCAGGCATTTGCGGAGGTTCAAAAGTAGTGAGCGGGCGGATGCGTGCGGCTATTGGACGCCGAAGAATAAAATTTTTGCTCCCGGCTTCTCGAAGGTTGCTTCGATTTTGGCGCGGCCCTCGCTGTCCCGCGTCACGATAACGCCGTCGCTTGTCCAATGGTCTTCCGTTACTTTATGGCTGGTTATATAGCGGTAGACACCTGGTCTGGTGGCAAAGATCACTACTGCGCCGCGGCCGGTGGCGGATGAGATCTTCTCGTGAATCTCGGGGCTGGCGGAGACGATTCCCGTAACCACGGGATCGCTTTGAGTTATATCGTCGCGAACCTGCTTGTACCTGGCCAGCATGCTGCCTATGTAGGCAACGCCGGAGTCTGAGACTTTCGGCAGGTCGCCCCAGATTCCGTTTTGGCCGAGGATGAGCGACGCTACGTCCACCTCCTGCCATTGCTGCGGATCGTCAGGGAAATAGTGGGTGAGAAAGAGGACGGATGGGATCCATTTATCGAAGGTCAGCGGCGTGCGAGCGATCCACGTGCGCGCCGGCCCCTGCCTGGAAAAACAGGTTCGAGTTGGTCTCGGTCCAGGTCGATGGGCATGTCGTAGTTCTGATAATAGGGGCCATTATTGATCAGGAAGTACTTCCCCGAGGAGAGAAATCCAAGCCCCATGGCGCGGCCACCTTCCGTTACGTCGAAGTCCACGATCGCACCGGGGACGGCGGCTGCGACTTTGTCGGCTATGCGGCTCATGGACTGGATGAGTTGAAATCCATAGGAGTCCACGCGCTCCTGGTGAGTGTTGTTTTCGCCGCCGTGGTTATGATGCGGGTCGCTGCACCCATACTGGTCAACGCCGTCCCACTTGAAATAAGTGGCGCCGGTTTCTTGAGCAAGCTGGATCAGTTCATCGGCAAGCGCGTCCGCGTATCCGCTCACCATGCACATCGCATAATTCTTTTCCGTCTCCCAAATCTCGCCTGGTTCGGCCGATCTTCCATCCTTTGACATGCGCCACTCAGGATGTTCGCGCAACGACCCGGCTGGATGCTGCCGCCGATGGTAGGACCAATCCATAGGCCGAGCTTCATGCCGTAGCTGTCCAGCCTTGCCTTAACTGTCTTCAAGCCGTTCGGGAACCGCTCGCTGCTCACCGTCCAGTCGCCGGTCTTCTCGTACCATCCTGAATCCAGAACAAAGACATCCACGCCCATGCGGTGTGCCACGTCGATTTCCTTGAGCATGCGGTCTTCATTCATCGATTCCAGATAGGGCTTGTCATTCCACAACTTGTTGCGTTCCTGAAAGTTCCAGGTGTTATAGAAAATGTAAGGCTTTCTCGATTCTGTATTCTGCGTCATATACTTCAGCACAAACTTTCGATAAGTGGACGCAAGCTCGATCCATGCCGCCCTTTTGAGCCGCGGTTTCAAGCCAGATGGTTTGATAGGGGTGATCGGCGTCGATGGTCTGGCCGGGGAAATAGTTGCCCTTGACGGCATTCAGGCTGACGCTTCGGTCTGGGGGTGAGACGGTATTCGAGAAATGCGTCGGGAACTGTGGAACCGTGCTCATAGGCGAGAAGGAAGCTGCGTACGGCCGTCGGTCGCGGCAAGAATGGGACCCATGACGGCGCCATTATCTTCGAAATTTCTGTCGGCGATTTTTTCTTCTGAAAGTTCGTAGGAGTGGGTCAGATCGGCGAAGTTCGATAGCCTCACTTCTTCAGTCTGCGGAAATTGTTTGAGCGAAGTTTGCAGATATGTGAGATCGTTCGCACCGGATTTCGCGGTCAGCGATATTGGCTGGTCGGATTTGAGCGTATAGCGGAAGCGGATTACCGGCGTTCCGTCATTGATCTGGAACTCGATACCGAGATGCAGATGACCATCCTGGGATAGTGGACCTTCAAAGGAATATTGCGTGACGCCATTGCCGAGATGGACTGGAGCAGCGACGGAGGCAAAAGTGATGGACTTCGGCGGAAATTTGCTTTCCATCTAGTTCGAAAGAGGGCGGAGACGAATCGATAAGGGATGCTTGCTCCCGCTACGCGAAAGCTCCAGGAACAGCCCTGGCCGCAGGATAGGGAGATGCTCACCTGACTGTTCGCAATATCGGGTTTTTGGCTGGGAGCAGGCTGCGACCCGCATAAAAAGGGCACGGCGAAGAGCGCAAGGTTGCAGATTATGATTTTCGTCGTTTTGCGCACGATTGCGGTTCTACCGTGAAGCAGGCAGTCACATGAGATCTGGAAGTTCATCATTTTCTCAATCATTCCTTCGCGATCGATAAGTTTTGGATCAATTTGAATGAATAAACCTCAGACACTAAAACCCTCGATCATTTTGCATCCATTTGCGGCAAGACTGAAGTCGTGTCCTGATGCAAAACAACCGTCCTTTTTCACTACTCTGGTTTGCCGGCCTCTTCCGCTTCGGCGGCCAATGCCAGGCCCGGCTGCGACCACTCCTGCGACTCCATCTCGCGCACATCGGGTTGCAGCTTCACGATCTCGGCTAACTCCCCATCGGAGTGGGCCAGCTCGCCTAACTGCCGGCCGTATGAGAAGACGCCGCCCTTGCCTTCGATGGTGCCGAGAAACTTGTTGTAGTAATCGACGCTGCTGCCGAGTGCGTTGCCGAGCTTGGTCACATGTCCCTGCGCGACCACCAGCTTTTCGTAGATCTTCCGGCCCATTTCGTGGATCGCTTTTGCGTTCTTGGTGATCTCCGATTGCTGCCAGCCGAACTCGACGGCGCGCAGCAGGGCAATCAACGTCGTCGGAGTCGCCATGACCACATGGTTCTGCGCGCTGAATTCAATCAGCGAGGGGTCGGCTTCAAGCGCCGCGCTGAACAGCGCTTCACTGGGCAAAAAGCAGACCACAAAATCCGGAGCCTTTTCGAATTGCTTCCAATAGGCCTTGCTCGATAGATCTTTCAGATGCGCCTTCACGCGCTGCGCATGAGCCGCAAAGCGAAGCGTCTGCGCGGCCGGATCGGCGCTGCCCGCTGGCATCCAGAAATGCATCGAGCGGAGTCTTGGCATCGACGACGATCTCGCGGCCATTGGGCAGTTGAATGGTCATATCCGGGCGCAGCATCTTGTCGTCCTCGTCGCGCGCGGTCACCTGCTCGGAAAAGGAGCAGTACTGCACCATTCCGGCGTACTCCACGCAGCGCTTCAGTTGCAGTTCGCCCCAGTTGCCGCGCGTCTTGGGAGCCCGCAAGGCCGTGATCAACTGCGCGGTCTCGTTCTTCAGTGCATCGAGCGAAGCGGGAATCGACTTCTGCATATTCTCGACGAGGGTTTTCACCTCGGAGTATGCGCCTGAGCGCCTGATCTCCATCTCGCGCGTCTGCTCGTCGAGGCTCTTGAGCGCGGCTCCCAGCGGGTCCAGCATATTCTTGATCGCCAGTTCTTTGGCTTCCAGGGTCTGCTTGGCCTCGTTGGCTTTGTCCGCCAAGTTCCTGCTTTCGCAAGCGTCAGAAAGGACTGCGTGTTGGCGCGCAGCGCATCGGCGGCAGCTCCCTTGAAGGCCGTGTCGAGATCGGCCTTCATCTGCGCGTATTTTTCTTCTCTGCGCTGCTTTCCTCAGCTTCCCTCGGTCAACGCGGCAATTCTCTCGCCTGTGCGCAGTCTCCGTTTCCAAGCCAGCATGCCCGCCAGCAGCGCCTCACAGACTGCGGCGATTCCCAACCAGAGCCAATGAAACGAATCAGCAAGCCTGCAATCGGATTTCCACGATCAAATCCATCTTCGCCTAATATACGCCTTCCGGCTGTGTGATTTTTCGCCAAAATCAGCCTGTTTTCCAGTTCCCTGTTCCTGTTCCCTGTTCCCTGCCAAGTTCCTGCTCACCAAGCCTTTACACACCCCCACCCGCCCGGTAGACTTGGAGTTTCGGGGCCATGCGCAATTTTTTTGGCGCGATGGTTGTGTTCCCCTGCCATGGGCCGGTATTGTAGGCAGGCGGAGCGGGATTGAGTTTCGCCCCGGACAGATTCTCAAAGTTCCAAAAACACGAGGAGAAGCACGCATGGCCGTTGAAGAGAAGGTAAAGCAGATCATCGTCGAGCAGTTGCAGGTGGACGAGGCCGAAGTAACCCCCGGCGCCAGCTTCCAGGAAGACCTGGGCGCGGATTCGCTGGACGTGGTCGAGCTGGTGATGCAGTTCGAAGAGGCCTTCGACATCGAGATTCCCGACGAAGACGCCGAGAAGATCAAGACCGTCAAGGACGCGATCGACTACATCGAACGAGAAGAACGCGAAAGGCGGCAAGTAGCCCTTGTCCAATTCGCCCCGCAGAGTCGTCATCACCGGCCTGGGGCTGGTTTGCGGTGTGGGCAACACCGCTCCCGAGGTCTGGCGGCAGCTTCTGGCCGGCGCCAGCGGCATGGGTCCGATTCAGGGCTTCGATACCACTGGCTTCCCGGTCACCTTTGCCGCCGAGGTCAAGAACTTTGACCCGCTCGAACTTCGTGGACAAAAAAGAAGCGCGCAAGATGGGGCGCTTCATCCACTTTGCCTTTGCCGCCACCCAGGAGGCCATGGCCCAGTCCGGCCTGCAGATCACTCCGGAGAATCGGCGACCGGGTGGGCGTCTTTATCGGCTCCGGCATCGGCGGCTTTGAGATCATCGAGCGCGAGCACACCAACCTGCTGGCAGGCGGGCCGCGCAAGATCTCGCCCTTCTTTATTCCCGCGGCCATCGTGAACATGGCGGCCGGGCAGATGAGCATCCGCTACGGCGCCAAGGGGCCGATTTCGGCCACGGCCACGGCCTGCGCCACCTCCGCCAACTCCATTGGCGACTCGGTGCGCATGATCATGCACGGCGACGCCGATGTGATGATTGCCGGCGGCGCGGAGGCTGCGGTCACGCCGCTTTCCGTGGGCGGATTTGCGGCCATGCGCGCGCTCTCAACGCGCAACGACGAACCCACCCACGCCAGCCGCCCCTTCGACAAGGATCGCGACGGCTTTGTCATCGGCGAGGGCGCGGGCATTCTGATTCTTGAGGAGCTGGAGTTTGCCAAGGCGCGCGGGGCAAAGATTCTGGCCGAGGTGATCGGCTACGGCATGAGCGCCGATGCCTATCACATGACGGGCATCGCTCCCGAGGGCACAGGGCGCGCAGCGCAGCATGAGAGCCGCGCTGAAGGACGCCGGCATCGCAGCCGGAAGAGGTGGGCTACGTGAATGCCCACGCCACCTCGACTCCGGCGGGCGACGGCAACGAGTCGCGGGCCATCGAGGCGGTCTTTGGCGAGCACGCGCTGAGCCACAAGCTCAAGGTGAGCGGCACCAAGTCAATGACCGGCCACTTGCTGGGCGGCGCGGGCGGGCTGGAGGCCGGCATCAGCGTGCTGGCGCTGCGTGAACCAGAAGCTTCCGCCGACCATCAACCTGGAAAATGTCGATCCCGAGTGCCGTCTGGACTACGTGCCCAACAAGGCCATTGCCCACAGCTTCGACGTGGCGCTGTCGAATTCATTTGGATTCGGCGGCATCAACGCCACGCTGATCATGCGCCGCTGGACGGAGTGATCGGTTCGGCGGCCAATCCAGATCTCAGCTGAAGGCTAACGCCCAGCCTACTTTGAACAGCACAAAAATAGCCCACCATCCGAAGACCGCGATGTAGCCGGAGTTGCGTTTCACCCCCGCCACAATCGCCGTTCCGATGGCCAGCAAGACCAGCATCCAGATGGTCACCGCATCGAGCGAGGTCGCGAGTGCATAGAGCGCCTTGTTGGTCTCTAGAGGGTTCAGAAACGCGCCGATATTCGTGGGCGCAAAGTTTTTGATGTTGAACGTCTCCGGATCCGTTCCGGCAAAGATCGCTATTATCCCCAATATAGGTTTTATGATCATTGGCAGGCCGGCAAAGATCCACACGGCAAAGATGCTGCCGTACGTGGCCTTGCCGGCAAAAACAAAATTGATGGTGCCCCACAGTCCCAGGGAAAGCAGTGCTATCCCAGCCAACACCAGAGCAGGGTTGGCTATAAAAGAAACTTCGGCAATGGTGACGGCAATCTGATTTGAAAGCTCGCGCGCGGCCGGAGGCGCCTGGGCCAGCTTCTCTTCCGCTTTCGGATCGAGATGAATCTGGTTGGTCACAACCTGCTGCACGCCGATCTTGAATGCGATGGCCGCAAAGAAAATGTATGCAACAAGTGCCGTAATCACAAACGGCATCCACCAGCTGCGGTGGCCGCGCTTGATATCTTCAAAGGTTTTTGACGGCGCGGTGAAAGTGTTTGTCACACGCTGCCACTGGGAAAGACTGGGGATTTCTGGACCTGCCCCAGGCATCGATTGAATTTCAGGGTCGTTCATGAGTTGCCTCGCTAGCCTATTGCGGCTTTGGCTGCGATTGTACCTTTGAACGGCTGATGCTGCGCAATCAATTTTTTTGCGTTGGTGGCGGCGACGATGGGAATGCCTTTACCGAGCCCGGACTGCAATCTGAACGGGCTGCGAGGACTTGTGCCGCTTTGGTTTTCCGGTTGGCGCCGGCTCGAGCGGCAGATAGTTTTTATAGACCGTGATGTGGAAGCAGGCTTGACGGAACTCCTCTTCAACGTCGATCATATTGGCCTGCTGGAGGCGCAACAGACGGCTCCGCATCCAGGCCATCTCCTGGCGGCTCATGCCGTGCTTGACAATATCGATGGTTGCGCCGGTGAGGTGCGGGCTGGCTATATCGCCTTCGGCTGCCGCGGCGTTGCCGTTGGTCTCCATCAGACGTTTCTGGTACTCGACTGTACGGACGGCGGAGCTGACTTCAAGCGGCCGATGGAATGCAGCCGCATGAACATGCGCCAGATCGGTGAGGAAACTCGCCGTCCATGGGCGGCAATAGCGGTAGTTTTCCGGCAGATTTCCATTGACGATGAGCGAGGCTGAAGCGGGAACGGGCACCAGCATGTTGCGCGCTATGCGATCGGCCAGGTCGTCGTCATCTTCAATCCGCTCTAGATTATTGTCATTCTCGGTCTTTTCGTTTTGCCTTTCGAGCGAAGCGTAACTACCACGCAGCGGCGACGGCGTTGCTGACCGCACTTTTCTCTGCGAAACAATCTTGGGCGCGGCTTGGCGGCTGTCAGCATCCATTTCGTCGGCTGGAGGGGAGATTGCAGCTGGATGAGATTTCGTGGCCGAATAGGACTTTGTGGATTGGTTAGACTTCCTGGCTGAGTGGAAGCGGGAAGGCTGCCGGGGGGATGCTTTGTGCACAGCCGCAACCACCGAAGACTTTCTTGAGGCTGCGCGGACCGATTCGTGACCGGATGCCCGACTGGCCGCATGGCCGGAGGTGCGCGCGGTTGAATGGTTCGCAGGATGCTTCGCTCTGTGAGAGGCACTTACCGGCGCAGTTGTGCGATGCGGCTTAGCCGAAAGATCCGGTGAGCCGTTGGCCGCGCTTACACTGAGAACGGTCAGCGCGAATGCGATAAGTACAGTCCGGCACATAAAGGAGCGTGCGGAGAATTCAGAGCACTTTCAATTGTAGGCCGGTTCGCCTTAAATTCAGAGTACCAGCGAAGATGCACATTTGTCTGATAATGCGTGGCATTCCAGCACCTGGTGCGGCGGGTAATTGGGCAAGCTGGCGAGTTCCACTTCATTGATTACGCTGGGTAAGCCGGGCTGGTTTAGAGTATTGGATATTCCTGAAATTGTCGGCCGTTTCAATCTGGCTGCAAGAAAAATGACTTTGTTCCCAACGAGGAGGGCGGGGCCCTGAGCAAGACAAAAGCTAAAAAAAGAGTAAAACCCGCTGCGCGGACGGCGACTCCGGTGGATTCAGGAGTCCAAAGAGGGTCCAGGGTTTTGCCCTGGATCTTGGTTGGACTCGCCGTCGCGTTCGCGGTCGCCGTTCGGATCCGTTTGCTGCAGATTCCTTTGGAGCGGGACGAGGGTGAGTTTGCGTACGGCGGCCAACTTATGTTGCAGGGGATTCCCCCTTACAAGCTCGTCTACAGTATGAAATTTCCGGGTATGTATGCGGCTTATGCCGCAATCATGGCGGTGTTTGGGCAGACAATCGCCGGGATTCACGTGGGATTCATCCTGGTGAATGCCGCGACCATTGTGCTGGTTTATCTGCTGGGAAAGCGGCTGTTTTCGACCGCGGCCGGCGTTGCGGCAGCCGCTGCGTACGCACTGATGTCGCTGGGGGCGGGCGTTTTAGGAGCACAGGCTCATGCCACACATTTTGTGGTGATCGCCGCGCTGGGTGGAACGTTGCTGCTGCTGCGCGGAATCAATAGCGGGCGATGGTACACGTTGCTTGGAAGCGGAGAGCTTTTGGGGGTTGCCGTGCTGATGAAGCAGCACGGAGCCTTGTTTGTGGTCTTCGGTGCTGCGTACCTGGCGTGGATTTATTTGAGCCGGCGCCGGGACGCCTTGCTCACCGGGGCGAGAGATATAGCAATATTTCTCGGCGGTATAGCGGCGCCGCTGGCGCTGACCGGCCTGGCGCTATGGTGGGCGGGCGTATTCGACAAATTCTGGTTTTGGACGTTTACGTATGCGCACGAATATGCGCAGGAAGTTTCGCTTCACGGCGGACTGATCATGTTCCGCACATACTTTCCCAACGCCGTGGGGCCGAACCTTTTGATTTGGATTATCGCCTTGGCGGGACTGGTGCTGATCTGGTTGAGAAAGGAGAATCGCAATGTGGCGATTTTCTCAACTTCTTTTCTGGTCTTCAGCTTTCTGGCTGTCTGTCCGGGCCTTTACTTTCGTGAACACTATTTTGTGCTCATGCTGCCGGCAATTGCGTTGCTGGCCGGCGCAGCGGTCGGCGCTGCCCTGAAACGATGGCCGGGCATATCGGTGCTGACGTATGGCGTGTTTTGCGCGGCGTTGGTCACTTCGGTTGCGCAGCAGCAGGAATATTTGTTTCAATCGAGCCCGTTAGAGATTACTCGGGCAATGTATGGAGCAAATCCATTTCCAGAAGCAGAAAAAATCGGCGAATATATTCGAACGCACGCGGCAAAGGGCGCGACTATTGCAGTGCTCGGATCTGAGCCGGAAATTCCGTTTTATGCGCACCGGCACTCGGCTACAGGCCACATTTATATGTACGGCCTTATGGAAACCCAGCCATACGCGGTTACGATGCAAAGAGAACTTATCCGCGAAGTGGAAAGCGCCAAGCCGGAATATTTGGTTGTGGCAACGAGTTCAGCATCCTGGCTGCGGCGGGATACTTCGCAGCGGGAACTTTTCGAATGGTTGGACGCAAACCGGCCGCAAGAATACGCTCAGCTGGTCGCAGTGGCTGACATCGTTGCAGCCGATCACACCGAGTACAGGTGGGATGACGCCAACTACCAGGTTCGATCGAGTTCGGCCCTGCTGGTTTACAAGCGGACGGATCCGCAGTTCATTCTTGCCAATACTCTGCAGCAGCAGGGAAAATTTGACGAGGCGGCCCAGGAATACCGCAAGGTGCTTGCCACCGATCCGAATGACAGCGATGCACACAACAATCTAGGCATTGTATTGGGCAGGAAGGGATCGATGGAGGAAGCGCTGAAGGAATTCCGGCTTTCTCTGGCCATCAAACCCGATCAGGCATTGGTATATGCCAACATTGGCTTTATTCTTGTGCAGACACATCATCTGCCTGAAGCGGTGGATGCGTATACCAAATCGCTTGAACTCGATCCCAACGACGCTCATGCTCATAACGACCTCGGGGTGGCGCTGATTCAATTAGGTGAATATGAAAAAGCAGCCGAACAATTTAGCGACACGCTACGGATTGATCCGAACTATTCCGATGCAAGGCGAAATCTGGAATATGCTCAGTTCAAAATGAAGAACAAATAGGTTGGGCGGTCGGAGAATGAAGAACGCCTGATAACAGGTTCTCGAATGGAGTAGCGTCAGTTCGTCATGGTTGTTGTTGAGCTCTTCCGGCGGGATGATGAAGGCGGCGGCTACTTCTTGGTCTGCTCAGCTGCTCGCAGCCTTTTCACGTCGAGGAGATCCTGTTCGCGCCCACTTGCGAGTTTGTTTTGTATCAAATCATCTCTCGATATGACAAATGCCGGCGTTTCCGGATCGATGAACCCCTCTAAGCGGTGCTCCCAGGCACTGTCGAAATTCAGGCCTGAAACCTGCTGCAGGATGTCAATGCGGTTCGGAGGCTGACCCATTTGAAAAACCGTGCCATCCATGAAATCGTCCGGGGTCATTCCAGCTACCGGAGCGCCGAACTCGGCGAGCGATTGAAAGACAGCCTTTGCATTCTGTGGATCATTGCGAACCCAGAGATCGATATCCTTGGTGGTGCGGGGTTCAAGATGCACACCGAAGGCGAAGCCTCCAACGACCAAGTACTTAACTTTGTGAGCGTTGAATACCCTCAGGATGTCCTGAAATTCCTTGCTCATCATGGGCATGTACTCCTTTGAAGGCTGCTGCGAATGCGTAAGCTTCCTGACTCAATTCTGAGACGGCAATCAAGCGCGCGCCGATTGTCTGGTTCTGCCAATAGCGATAGTTCTCGGCCTGTTGCTCATCGAGATCGGTCACGCGGCGAAGCGTCTTGTCCATATAATCCTTATTGCAAAAGCGTCGGCTCGTCGTCTTTCAGTTCTTCGGGCGGAATAATGACTGCTGCGGCTACCTTGTCTTCCGGCTCCAGATTCAAGAGGCGCACACCTTGGGTGGCTCGCCCCGCGGCGCGGATGGTCTTGGTGTCGATGCGAATGATTTTGCCGAATTGGCTGATCACCATCAGCTCGGAGGTATCGTCGACCAGTTGAATGGTGTTGACGCGGCCGATGCGCGGGGTTACGGCCATATTCTTGACGCCCTTGCCGCCGCGGGTTTGCAAGCGGTACTCTTCCACGTTAGTGCGCTTGCCGAAGCCGTTTTCGGTGACGGATAGAATGCGGAACGCGCCTGCCTCATGCTCCTTGGGGGTTACGGCTACTCCCACCACGAAATCACCCTTCTTCAGACTGATGCCGCGGACGCCGTAGGCAGGCCGGCCCATGGAGCGCACATCGTTCTCGTCGAAACGAATGGCCTGCCCCAGGTGCGTGGCCAGAAAAATAATCTGGTCTCCGTCAGTGATGCGCGCTTTTACCAGTTCATCGTCTTTGTCGATGCCGATGGCGATGATGCCGCGCGCCATGACGTTGGAGAAGTCCTTGAGCGGAGTCTTCTTTACCGTTCCTTTTTGGGTGGCGAAGAAGATAAACTTGCCCTCTTCTTCGAGGTCGCGCACGGGTAGAATGGCGCGCACATTTTCGCCGGGCTGCAAATCGAGCAGGCTCTGCATGGATTTGCCCTTGCCTGCCGCGCTTACATCGGGAATTTCATATACCTTGAGCCAGTAGACGCGCCCGGCGTTGGTAAAGCAAAGCAGAAACGAGTGCGTCGAGTTCACGATCAACTGCGCGACGAAATCCTCTTCGCGCGTCTTCATGCCGGTGCGCCCGGTGCCGCCACGGCGCTGCTGGCGATAGATGGAAATGGGCGTGCGCTTCAGATAGCCCTGATGGCTTACCGTCACCGCAACCTGCTCGTCGGCGATCAGGTCTTCCAGTTGCAACTCTGCGCTTTCGTCGATAATTTGCGTGCGCCGCGCGTCGCCGTATTTGTCGCGAACCTCTTCCAACTCCTTGACAATTACTTTGCGAAGCTTCTTGTCGCTGGCCAGAATCGATTCATACTCGGTGATTTTTTTGCGAATCTCGGCTAATTCAGTGAGTATCTCATCGACCGAGAATTGGGTGAGGCGATAGAGCTGCAGTTCGAGGATCGCATCCACCTGGCGGAGGGTAAGGCCTTTTTCTTCGTGGCGAAGCTGCTCGCGGCCGAGATTGATTACTATATCTTTGCCCTTACCCCAGGCATACAGATTTTCACGTGCCTCAACGCGCGAGCCGGAACCGCGGATGATGCGAATGACAGCGTCGAGATTGTCGATGGCAATCTTGTAACCTTCGAACTGGTGCTCGCGCTCGCGGGCCTTGCGCAGCAGGAAGACGGTGCGGCGTTGCACCACGTCGATGCGGTGATCGATGAAGGCGCGAATCGCCTGGTCCAGGCTCAACTCCCGCGGCTGCCCGTTGAGCACCGCCAGGAAGATCATGGAGAAGCTCTCCTGCATCTGGGTGTGCTTGTAGAGCTGGTTGAGCACGATCTCAGGCTGCGCGCCGCGCTTGAGCTCGATAACGATGCGCATGCCGTCGCGGTCGCTCTCGTCGCGCACGTCGCCGATATCGTCGACGATTTTCTCGTTCACCAGCTCAGCGATGCGCTCTACGAGCTTCGACTTGTTTACCTGGTAAGGAATCTCAGTGACAATGATGGCCAACTTTTCCTTAGTCAGGTTCTCCGTAGCCACGCGTGCACGCATCATGAAGCGACCGCGACCGGTCTTGTAGGCCTGCCGTATCCCGGACTTTCCGTACAGGAGTCCGTAGGTGGGGAAGTCCGGCCCTTGCACGTGCTTCATCACCTCCTCTAGCCCCGCGTTCGGATCATTCACCAGCGCGATGGCCGCGTTCACAACTTCAGTCAAATTGTGCGGCGGAATGTTGGTGGCCATGCCTACAGCGATGCCGCTCGATCCGTTCACGATCAGAGTTGGAATCCGTGTGGGCAGCACGGTGGGTTCGTCGGTCGTCTCATCGAAGTTGGCCATCATATCGACGGTTTCCATCTCGATGTCGGCCATCATCGCTTCGGCGATGCGCTCCATGCGGCACTCGGTATATCGGTAGGCTGCCGGCGGATCGCCGTCAACCGAGCCGAAGTTGCCTTGCCCGTCCACCAGCGGATAGCGTAAGGACCACGGCTGCGCCATGCGCACCAATGCGTCATAGACGGACGAATCGCCGTGCGGATGGTACTTCTTCAAGCACTCACCCACTACGCCGGCGCACTTCGAGTACCTCTTGTTGTGCTGTAGACCCTCCCGATCCATGGCGGTGAGAATGCGCCGGTGTACAGGCTTGAGTCCATCGCGGGCATCGGGCAACGCGCGACCGACGATCACCGACATGGAGTAGGCGAGATACGAGCGACGCATCTCCTCTTCGATGTTCATCGAAATATAGTTGGTGCCGCTGCTGGGCGGCGTACCACCTTCAAGAGGGAGTTGGGGATTCTGTTCGTCTGGCATAAGGATTTTCAGGCCCGCAGCAAAGCGGCAAAAAGGTTCCGGTGAAAGCAGGGCCGGACTGCTCGAGCTCTGGTTCTATTTTACTCGTTTGGAGGGCGATTCAGCAAGGTCGTAGACTAGAAATAAGTCCTTATTTTGCTTGATTTTATAGCTTGTTCAGGGTGCCCGCTCAGAAGGGCCCGAGAGCCTGGACAGTGAGGGTGGTTTTTGGCTTGGAATTAGGGTCTGCACCGAGGTCATTTTTGGCTTTTATTCGCTTTAAATTCAAGCGAAAATCGAGATTGCACCCGTTCAATCCGCCACTACAGCAGGCCCGGCAAACTCAGAACGCAGAAAGCGGCCTGGAGCAGCAAAATCGCACCCGCGGCACATAGGGCCAGCCTGCCTCGCGGGCCTTCGTAGGCGTCAGCAAAGACCCCGGCAATAAACGTAAGCAGAAACGGCAGCGCCCACAGCCACGGAGATCCCTGAGCGCTCGTCATGATCAAAACAAACAAAAGTATGGCGCACAGCAAGGGAGCGGTATTGCCGAAGTACCTTGATCTGCGCACTCCCAGACAGAGCACCACGGCAGCAGCAGCGGCTACCGTAATTCCGGCGTTGCTCAGTGTGGAGAAGAATCGCCGGGCCGGATCAAGCGAGAGCCACAAGAAGCCTGCGGCTGAGCGGAATAGATAGCTGAAAGCATCGGGCGAGAAGCCGTAGCAGGCGAAGACCAGCACCAGCGCTCCTGCTGAGGCCGCCAGCAGCACGGGCAGAATTTCGGCTCGGCGGCCCTCGGCGATCCACAGCATGGTTGCAAGCCCCAGCAACACCGCCAACGGCAGCGCCACGATATGCGAAGCCGCCGCCACGCCAAACATCGCCGTCAGCAACACGATGCGCGGACGCCATTTGCTCCGCGGTCCCAGCATGGCGTGGGCGACGCCGATTGACGTATAGACACCCCCATAAACGCCAAGGGCGGCGAGCACCTCGGCATTGGGCGAGACGCAGGCTTTGAGCACAACCGGAGAAAAGCAGTAGAGCGCCAGAGCCGTATAGCCGCCCAGGTTGCCGTAGAGGCGGCGCGTCACCCACCAGAGCCCTGCGCCAAGCATGCAACCCGCCAGCAGAAACGGCAGCCGCTCCAACAGCAGCACGTGCGTAAGCTGGTGGCGCAGCTCCCAGGTGCTCAAATTGGAGGTTCCGAACTGCACCACGCGGTCTTCTGGTTTGCGGAAGTGATCGAGGCCCTGCTCGAGCAGGAGGTTGAGCGTGAGCGGTAGCCCCGCCAACCGGTAGGCAAGGATTCCATCGTGAATATTGCCGCAACTGGTAAAGTAGCCAGCCAGGGGCGAAGGCCGCTCCCACATCTCGCGCCCGCAGCGGGCATATTGGTAATCGCGATCCGTCGGCGTCTGGCGGCCGGTAAGCCACAGACCCTGGATGAGAAACACGGCCAGCATTCCCGCCGCAATGCGCTGCGGCAGATTAAAGCGAAAACGGCGAAGGATACCGAACGGGTGGATCATCATGCTCTGGGCGACCCTACCAGTCTAAACGGTTGCGCTGAGTTCCCTGTTCCCTACAGAGGAGCAGCCGGGTTTCACCATCAGGCTAAGCGAACCATTCGAAGGCTTTCACTACAAGCTGATGGCTGGAGTTGTGAGTTTGCCGACATAAGCTTTGCGGCGACTCTCAACTCGATTGCCAAAGACAAGAAAGCCGCCCCTAAGGGCGGCTTTCTTTGGGCCTGCTGCGGTTGATTCTTAGTTGAAGATCGCTCCGACGGATACGTTGGAGTAAGGAATACCGGTGTTGGGATCGACTGCTCCAAGATACATCGTGCAGGTCGGTGTCAAATCCGGCGTGAATACTTGTGTAAATTGATTATATGAGCCACAGTTCCAGGACCATCCGCCGAATGTCCCTTGTGGCCCTGGATCCGCTGGGTTTTGCGATTCAGTCAGGGTTATGGTGGTGCCAACGGGATACGTCGCCGTGCATACGGAACCGCCTGAGGCCGACCCGGGGCCGCAATGGATCACATCCGGCGTGCCCGTGGCAGAAGGAGCGGTGACCAGCCAGTTGGTGGTATTCAAGCCCGCGTTATAGACGGTCATCGTCACCAGCAGTCCTGGGGCAACCGTATCCTGATTACATGTACCGGGGTTGTAGCCGGAGGTGCCGGGGGTGCCGCTGGGCGCCACCAAGGGGCAATTGAAGGTCACTGAGGAACTGAGAACGAGGGTGCCGTCCGGATTCGGCGCTACAGCGTAGATGACCGCATTTCCAGACCCATCGGCAGTAACAAGTCCGGCGCTGGCTCCCGGAGCCCCGCTGGAGCTCACGGGAAATACGTCGGGCATAGCGGATATCCAGTTGACTGGGACAAAAGTGCAGGGAGAGGAGCTAGTAGCAGCCAGAGCAGCGGTGCAGCTCGAGCTTGGGAATCCGGCGTGGTAGAAGCCGTTCGTGACATCCATCAGCGTAGGAGCGGTCGCGAACGTTCCGTAAGCGAGAAACTGCCCGGTCCCGTACAAATTACCGGTCGTAAGCGAAGTCGGCAAAACTTCGATCGAAGCCAGCGGTTCCGCACCAGGCCCAGTTGTTGTGCCTGTAACAGTGAGGACCGCGCTTGAGGAAAGATTGCCCCCATAACCGGAGATGCTGGCGGTAATGTTGACTGTTCCTGGGGACACAGCAGTGGCCAAGCCGGTATTTGGATCAACGGTTGCCACAGATTGAGAACTGGAGGTCCAATTCGCCTGGTCTGTTAGATTCTGGGTCGTGCCGGGGTGGGTGCCATGGCCGTAGGTCCCGGTCGCTGTAAACTGTGCTTGCTGACCTACCGCAATAGACTGTGTGGCCGGAGTAACCGCCAAGGAATCAACCAAAGAAGTGCCGCATCCGGTAATTGGCACAACCAGACCAACCAGTAGCAACGCACTCAAACAGGAACGGTCAAGCATGGATACTCTCCTGGGTTTGAGACTGGTGTCTGCTCTGCCTTAACACGACCAAGCTCCAAACCTTTTCCACGATCAATTGTTGGTCTCCCGATTGCCGAACCGACTGATTCGCAAGAGCCCTCATGACTTCACGGTAAATCAAGTCGGGTCATTAATTTCATTTGAAAACGCCCTTAGCATACACCCCGTTAGAAGTAGCGGTCAATACACATTCGTGTTAGTCGGCAGCGGGATAAACCGAATGGAATCTAACTCGGCACGGCCTGAAGACGCCTCGGTGCAGAAACGCACTTTGCCCTCACAGGCAACACCCGCTAAACTGCTCCCAGCATGGCAATTGCCCGCGACAACACTCCAGAACGGCTCGTCAGCGCCGCGCGCGCCGACGAAGAACAGGGATTTGAACTCAAACTGCGCCCGCGCTGGCTGCGCGAGTTCATCGGCCAGTCCAAGGCCAAGGAACAGCTGGCCATCGCCCTTGAAGCCGCCAAATCCCGCGGCGAGGCGCTGGACCACGTGCTGCTCTTCGGCCCTCCCGGCCTGGGAAAAACCACCCTGGCCACCATCATCGCCAACGAGCTCGACGTCGGCTTCCAGCAAACTTCCGGCCCCGCACTGCAGATTCAGGGCGACCTGACCGCCATCCTCACCAACCTGCGCGAGCGCCAGGTGCTTTTTCTCGACGAAATTCACCGCATGCAGCCGGTGCTGGAAGAAAAACTCTACACCGCCCTCGAAGACTACAAACTCGACATCATCATCGGCCAGGGACCTGCGGCGCGAACGCACGTGATGGAGATTCGCCCCTTCACTTTTATCGGCGCCACCACGCGGCCTGGACTGCTCTCTTCGCCTTTGAGGTCGCGCTTCGGAATTCTGTTGCGGCTGGAGTTTTATACGGAAGAGGAGCTGCGCGTCATCGTCACTCGCTCCGCCGAGGTGATGCAGATTCCCATCGACCAGGACGGCGCAGCCGAAATCGCACTTCGCTCCCGCGGCACACCGCGCATCGCCAACCGCCTGCTGCGCCGCGTCCGCGACTACGCCCAGGTGCGCGGCACCGGCGTCATTGACCGGCCCATCGCCAATGCCGCACTGACCATGCTGGAGGTGGATGCCCACGGCTTTGACGAAATCGACCGCCGGCTGCTGCTCACCATCATTCAGAAGTACGATGGCGGTCCTGTTGGACTGGGCACACTGGCCGCAACCCTGGCCGAGGAGGAAGATGCGCTCGAAGAAGTTTACGAACCGTTTCTCATCCAGATCGGATTTCTCGACCGCACACCTCGCGGCCGCATGGCTACGCGCCTGGCTTATGAGCACTTCGGCCTCGCCCTGCCGGGCAGGCAGACACCGCTGTTTTAGCGAGTTAGTAAGATTTTGAGTCAGCAGCATCAAGGAGATATTCAAATGGCACTTACCGAATCCACCATGCTCGAATTAGGCACCATCGCGCCGGATTTTGCACTTACCGATGTGGTCACCGGCAAGATCGTCCGCCGCGACGATTTTCGCGGGCAGAAGGCGCTGCTGGTCATGTTCATCTGCGCCCACTGCCCTTATGTGAAGCACATCGAAAAGGGTATCGCCGCTCTCGGCAAAGATTACGCCGGAAAGCCGATCGGCATTGTCGCCATCAGCAGCAACGACGCAACCACCCATCCCGCCGACAGCCCCGCCGGACTCAAGAAGCAGGCTGAGACCTGCGGCTTCGTCTTTCCCTACTTATATGATGAAACGCAGGCCGTGGCTCATGCCTACAAGGCCGCCTGCACGCCGGATATTTTTCTTTTCGACGAGGGTTTCCGCCTGGTCTATCGCGGCCAGTTCGACCAGAGCCGCCCCGGCAACGGCGTTCCCGTCACCGGCCAGGATCTGCGCTCCGCTATCGACCTGGTGCTTGCGGGCAAGCCCGTCCCACAGACCAGCGGCCATCGATCGGCTGCAATATCAAGTGGAAGGCGTAAGAAAGCGGAGCTTGCGGAGTTAGCAGTTGCACGCGGAACTGAATCCATGCAAACTCCGCTAACTCCGCTTTACAGCTCCAGCCCCTTCAGATACTCGCGGAACTTCGGCCCAAGATCCGGCCGCTTGAGCGCAAACTCCACCGTCGCCTGCAACATGCCGAACTTATCGCCGGCGTCGAATCGCTTGCCCTCGAAGGTATAGCCGAAGACTTTCTCTTCCTTGAGCAGCGCCTTGATGCCGTCGGTGAGTTGAATCTCGCCGCCCGCGCCGGGCTTGGTCTGCTCCAGCAGCTCGAAGATTCGCGGCGTGAGCACATAGCGGCCGATGATCGCCTGCTTCGAAGGCGCGTCGTCGAACTTCGGCTTCTCCACCATGCCGGTGCAGTTGAAAATCCGCCAGTTGTCGGGATCCTGCGAGCCGGCCAGCACGCCATACGCGCTGATCTCCGGCCCCTCGATGGTCTGCGTCGCCAGCACCGAGCCGCCCTTCTCGTCGAAGACGTCGATCATCTGCTTGAGGCACGGAACTTCGGCATCGATCACATCGTCGGGCAGAATCACGGCAAACGGCTCATCGCCCACCAGATCCTTGGCGCACAGCACGGCGTGGCCCAGGCCCAGCGGCTCCTTCTGCCGCACATAACTGATCCGCGCCAGCGAGGAGACGCCGCGCGAGACCGCCAGCAACTCATGCTTGCCCCGCTTCTCCAGCGTCGCATCCAGTTCAAAGCTATGGTCGAAGTGGTCTTCCATCGCGCCCTTGCCGCGGCCGGTGACGATGATGATGTGCTCGATCCCCGACGCAATCGCCTCTTCCACGCCGTACTGGATGATGGGCTTGTCCACCAGCGCCAGCATCTCCTTGGGAATCACTTTGGTGGCCGGCAAAAACCGCGTGCCCAGCCCGCCCGCCGGAAAAACCGCCTTCCGCACTCGTTTGCTCATCTCATCTTCCTCATCTCAATAACATCTTAAGATGCGCTGCCACATTGCTTGCGGATTCTCGCGTTCTTTGCGCAAAGGGTGAGAACTCACGCACTTCACAGCGCCGGCGAATCGTCCCCCAGCATGCGCCTCCCGCACAATCTTGATCGGCGGAAATCCCTGCCGCAGGAAGTTATCGTGAAACTTCTCCAGCGAAAATGCCGCGCCCTGCTTCTTCTTCATATCCTCGCGCAGCTTCATGATCTCCAGCTTGCCCAGCGTGTAATAGAGATAAGTCGGATCGCCGGCTCCGCGCTTGGTCTCCACCATCGCCGTCTCCTTCGACTGGTAGCCTTCTTTCTGGAAGAACTCGACCGCCTCGTCAAAGCTCATCTTGCCGGTGTGCATTTCGATGCCGACGATGAAGCGCGCGTTGCGCAGCAGCGCATCCTGCAGTTGGCCCAGGCGCAGGAACTTTGCTTCGCGCTCGTCCTTTGCTCCCGCGCCCGGCTGGCCATAGCCTTCGTCGAGCATCATCTGCTCGCAGTAGTGCGCCCAGCCTTCGACATCGGTGTTCGCGCCCAGCAGCTTGCGCACCCGGCTCGGCGCCTGCGGCAGCCAGAGAAACTGAATGTAATGCCCCGGATAAGCCTCATGCACCGCCGTCGAAATCACCGTGCCGATGTTGAACGAATGCATGTAACCTTCAACCTCGCGCGGGCGTCATCGACGGATCGGGCAGGGTCACGTTGAAGTAAGCCTCCGTCGCGTGCGTCTCAAACGGCCCCGGCGTATCCATGCTGGCAAAGGTCGTGGCGCGCATGAACGGCGGCGTCTCTTCCACGATCGGCCGCACATCCGAAGGGATGGTCACAATATGATGCGCGCGGATAAAACTCACCAGTCCATCGAAGGTGGCGCGGAAAGCTATCCAGCAGATGATCGGGCGCGGGATGATTCTCGCCTAACTCCTCCAGCACCGCGCGCTGGCGTCTTTGTCCGGCTCCAGCTCCTTGCGCAACCTGTTTGAAGTGCGCCTGGTTCTTGCGCAGATCGGCCCAGCCAATCTCCAGCAGCTTGTCCAGCGGCAGATCCACCATCTCGTCGTATTGCAAGCTTCTTCGAGAAGGTCTCCGCGCCGATGCGGAAGTCGCCATTCGACTTCGGCAGCAGATCCGTCTTCAGCCAGTCGAGATAACTCTTCAGCGCCGCAATCACAGCCGCATTGGTCTGCGCAAACTCCGCCTTCAGCGCCGGATCCTTGCGCATCGGCAAAGGCCAGCGGCACATCGTGCTCAAAGAAACTGACAATGTCCGGCAACTGCTCGATGGCAATCTCGGTAAAAATGCGCGGCGGATTCTTCAGGTTCACGCGCGCCTCGGCCAGCAGCGCCGGCATCTGCTTTTCGCGCGCGACCAGCGACCGCAGCCGCTCGTCCGGCGAAGCAAACTTGCGCTCCATCAGCACGAACGCCCCATTCGCGCAGGTGCTCGAATAGTTGTCCGCATTCTTCTCCCACGGGCGAATCGTCTCCAGCGTCAGCAGCTGCGAGCGGATATTCGCGAGCACAATCTCGCGGTCGCTGCGCGGAACAAAATCCGCCGCGGCATGCATCGGGATGAATCGCCTCGATGCGCTTTTCAAAGCTCTTCAGCGCGGCAATCTCCGCATCGATATTCTTGCGCGAGTAATCCTCCAGCTGCGCGTCGTACTGGTGATAGCCAACCAGCGTTCCCTGCGTTGGTGCATAGTGAAAGTACACCTGGTCGAAATACTCGTCCGAGACCTTCTCGAACTGCTGCTTCCAGTTCTCATTCGCAGCATGAGCAGTCAGTCGCCGAAGCACATACAAACTCCAATCGCTAAGCAGCGCAACGAATTTCTTCATCGTTCCCTCTCTCGATTCGATGCTCACAACTCTTATGCGCTCACCGGCGCCGGCGCCAGGTTTTCAAGCAATTCGTGAATCTCCAGCAGAACTTCGTCGGACCGCGTGGCAGCCAAAGGATACTTCAACAGCCCCTGCGGCGTGAACTGCGCGCCGCGCTTGGCGTTGCGCGCCACCAGGCGCATCAGATGCTGCGGATCGACGGCCGCATTCTCCATGAAGCGAATCTGCAACTCGCCGCGCTTGCGATCCACCTGCGCAATGCCCATCCGCTCGCATTCGAGGCGGATCAGCGCCGCCTCCAGCAGGTACACCGTCGCATCCGGCGGCGCGCCATAGCGGTCTTCCATCTCCGCGCGCACCTCGGCCACAGCCGCTTCGCTCGCTGCTCCGGCAATTTTCTTGTAGAGCCGCAGCCGCTGATTCTCTTCCGGCACATAGCTCTCGTCGATGCGCAGCGCAATGCCCAGGTTCAGCTGCGTCGCGGGCCGCTCCTCGCTGCTCTCGCCCTTCATCTCCTTCACCGCGGCCTCCAGCATCGAGGTGTATAACTCGAATCCCACCGCCTCGATGTGCCCGCTCTGCTCGCCGCCCAGCATGTTGCCCGCGCCGCGCAACTCCAGGTCCAGCGCGGCAATCTTGAAGCCCGCGCCCAGGTCGCTGAACTCCTTCAGCGCCGCCAGCCTCCGGCGCGCAATCTCCGTCAACTCCTTCTCCGGCGGAATCAGCAGGTACGCATAGGCGCGCCGGTTCGAGCGGCCCACGCGCCCGCGTAACTGGTATAACTCGCTCAACCCATGCCGGTCCGCGCGGTTGATCAGCATCGTATTCGCCAGCGGAATATCCAGCCCGTTTTCGATGATCGTCGTCGCCACCAGCACATCGTACTCGTGGCGCATGAAGGCCAGCATCACGCGCTCCAGCTCCGTCTCGCTCATCTGCCCGTGGCCCACGGCCACGCGCGCCGCGGGCACCAGCTCCTGAATCCGCGCGGCGATTTCGTAGATCGACTCGACGCGGTTGTGCACAAAGTAGACCTGCCCGCCGCGCTCCAGCTCCACCTCGACCGCCGAGCGAACAATCTTCTCGTCGAACTTGGCCACCACGGTCTGAATCGCCATGCGGTCCTTGGGCGGCGTCTCAATCACGCTCATATCGCGCAAGCCCACCAGCGACATATGCAGCGTGCGCGGAATCGGCGTGGCGCTCATGGCCAGCACATCGATCTCCTTGCGCATCTGCTTCAGCCGCTCCTTGTGGCGCACGCCGAAGCGCTGCTCCTCATCCACCACCAGCAGGCCCAGATCCTGAAACTTGATGTCTTTCGAGAGCAGCCGGTGCGTGCCGATCAGAATGTCCACCTTGCCCGTCTCCACCCGCTCGACAATTGCCTTTTGTTCCTTCGCCGTTCGGAAGCGCGAGATCATCTCCACGTTGATGGGAAACTGCGCAAACCTCTTCTTGAATGTCTCGAAATGCTGAAAGCTCAGAATCGTCGTCGGCGTCAGCACGGCAACCTGCTTGCCGTCCTGCACGGCCTTGAACGCCGCGCGCATCGCCACTTCGGTTTTGCCGTAGCCCACATCGCCGCACAGCAGCCGGTCCATCGGCGTGGTCGATTCCATGTCGTACTTGATGGCGCGGATCGCCGATAACTGGTCGTCGGTCTCGCTATAGTCGAAGGAGTCTTCAAACTCCCTCTGAAACTCATTGTCTTTGGAGAAGGCCGTTCCCTGCGCGGTGGTCCGCTCGGCGTATAACTTCAATAACTCGCCGGTCATATCCTGCATGGCCTTGCGCACACGCGCTTTGGTCTTGGCCCACTGCTGCGAGCCAAGCCGGTTCAGCACCGGCGCCGGCCCCGCATCCGTCGAGCGGTACTTCTGAATCAGATCCAGGCGAGTTAGCGGCACATATAACTTGGCAGCTTCGGCAAACTCCAGAATCATGAACTCGACCGAGAGCCCGTCCTGCACAATCTCCTTCAGTCCCTGATACTGCGCAATTCCGTGCTCCACGTGAACCACGTAATCGCCGATGCCCAGATCGCGAAAGTCGGAAACAAACGCCGCCGTCTTCGATCGCTTCGGCTCCGGCCGCGCCGCCACATCCGCGTCGTCGGATAAATCATTGGCGCCGAAGACAATCAGATTCGAATCGGGAAAGCTAACTCCCGCCGCATATCGGCGTGCGCACAATCACCGGCACGCGCAGGTCGCCGGCCAGATAACTCGCCTCGTCCAGCATGGTCTCGCCGGGATGCGGATTGCGGCTGCCCAGCCGATAAGGAATCTGATACTCGCGCAGCACCGTCGCCAGCCGCTCCACATCGCCCTGGTGCGGCGCGGCCAGCACAATCCGCGTCTCCTCCGCCATCAGCGTGCGCAGTTGCTCGGTCAGCGCCGGAATCGACCCATGAAACCGGAGCGTGGGCCGCGTATTCAGCTCGATCTCGCCCAGCGTTGTGTCCTCATCCAGCACATCCACCACGCCCAACTGATCAAGATCCAGCCCCATGTGCGCATCGAGCGAAGCCTGCAACACCTCCGGCCGCAGATAAATATCCTCGGGCCTGATCAGCGATCCGATCCCCGAGCGCTCATGCCGCTGCTCCACCTTGTTCCACCAGCGATCGATCTGGTTGCGCACCATCGCCGGCTCTTCAATAAACAGCGCGCACTTCGGCACCAGCGTCAGCAGCGACTTATCCGCACCGGCCACCGCGGAGAAAAACTCCCAACCCGGAAAGACGCTGACTCCGCCGGCAGCCGCCATCTCGGCAGCCATCTCCTCGTCTTCTTCACTGGCGACTTCAACCCGCTGCCGGCTCAGCCGGCCATGCACCGCGGCCAGCAGCCGCTCGGTCACCGGCGTTTCCGTCAGCGGCAACAACTGCGCTTCGTCGAGCCCCGACTGCGACCGCTGCGTCTCCGGATCGAATTTGCGTATGGTCTCAATCTCGTCGCCGAAGAACTCGATGCGCACCGGCCGGTCGGCCTCCGGCGAGTAGACGTCGAGAATTCCGCCCCGCCGCGTGAACTGCCCCGGCATCTCCACCAGATCCATCTGCGTGTAGCCCACGCTGGCCAGGTGCGCGGTCAGCACCTCCACGTCCACCTCTTCGCCGCGCTTGAGCGTCACCGCCAGGCCAGCGTAGTAGTCGCGGTCAAAGAGCCTCAGCGCCGCCGACTCCACCGGCGCAATCAGAATCGCGACCGCCCCGGTGGCCAGCTTCCACAACGCCGCCGCGCGCTGCTCCTGCACATCCGGATGAGGAGATAGATTTTCGAAGGGAAGCACATCGTGGGCCGGCAGCCGCACCACTGCTGCAGGGTCCACCGCGCCGGTCAGCTCGCAGCCGGCCTCGAGCATCGGCTCCAGCGCCTCGGCGGCCTTGTTGTCGGCCACCACCACAATCACCGGCTGCCTGGCCGCTCGCGCCATCAGCGGCAGATAGAGCGACCGCGCCGTAGCCGTCAGCCCGGAGACACGTCTCCGCCCCGCACCCAGGCTCAGATGCCTTCGTACGCGCTCAAATCCCGAAGAGTGCTCCAGCTCCGCAAAGATTTCGCGGACGAACGGGAGAATCATGTACTTACAGTTTACCAGCGCAGGCGCGCGGTGGTCAGAGTGGCTGAATCTTGAAGACTGCGAGCCCGCCGCCGGCGATGCCATCGCGCTTGACTCGACAGCTGAAGGTTTCCAACTCCGATTGTGTCAAGTGCACGGGATCGGCGTTGGACCAGAGCTCGGTGACGGTATAACTTCGGCGGCGATCGAATCCGATGCCGACTAAATCGATATTTAACTTCAGGTTTGCATCCTTTTCCCGGTTACGATTTGCGGCTATCAAAATTGCGGTGCGGTTGCTCCAACGCAGGTAGGGAACAGGCACATCAATATTCGATTCATATTGCACTGCCTTAAGGTTGGGCGCAATTCCTCCGGGGCACATGGAGAGGATTTCCGCATATTGTTTACGGACTGCCATCATTTTTTTCACATCGGCAAGCATATCCCTGTGCACAGGCTCATTAATTTCATTCCAGTCGAGCGTGGAGCCATAGAGCCAGCGGCCCTTTCCTGCATCCTTGCCGCCGTAAAGATCGGGGGTCAACTCCGGCAGAGCATGAAAGGTCGCGTTAAACTCCTCACCGGAAAAGAAGATGGGGATCATGGGTGAAAACAAGAACGAGTATCCAAACATCGACCGGCTTCCCTGCGCTACGTAGGGAATCTTGTCCAGGGGAAAGCCGGTCCAGCCATTATCGTGGCAACTTAGTAGAATGGATGATCCCCATGAGAGCGTGGCGATATAGATATCGAGGCTGGTAGCAGCCACTGAAAATCCGCTCGACACTGGAGCTTCCACAGCGAGCGGCCGGGCTTCCCATTCTTCCGCACGAAGCTGCCACTCGTCTCCCATATCATTGTGCACGGTGATGTTTGCAATTGGCTTCTCAAGCACATTCTCGAGACTTATTTTGACATCGGGCAGCCCGTCCGGCTGCGTATCCCCTCTTCGTCGACTTACCCGGTCGGCGGATAAGCCCGCCAAATGCACTCCGAGCGGACCTTCCCCTTTTGTGTTTCCTTTCACGCGGGCGCCGTCTGCGAATTGAATCTGCACTTCGTAGAAGCCGCTGCGGCCGAATTTGCGGTCGTAAAATCCGGGCAGGTCGTTGACCAGAACCTGATTCAAAACGTTCGCTTCGTGTGTGGCGATGTCGTTCTCTCCCTGGGTAAAATCTGTAACTCCCGGAATCACGGCGTTCGATTCTTCCCAGATCACAATCGGATGGCCCGCGGCAGCCGCGTTTTTACGAACGCGCTCCCATAGATCAGGGCGGTATATGTTCACATCCAGACGATAACCGTCCACGCCGTAAATAGTTACAAAGTCAGAGTAGATTTTTACCCACCAATCGTCCAGGTCTGTGTGGCCGCCGGTCCAGTCAAAGTCCGTCATACCCCAACTGCCGCCGCGAAACCATGCGGGGTGCTGCCTGATTACTGGACTGTCTTTCATTAATCCATGAGTTATTACATCCAGGAATACACGTATGCCGCGCTGATGCGCTTCATGGATCAGTCGCCTGAACTCTTCGGCGGTGCCCAGGGTGGGATCGAACTTATCCGGCTCTATAACTGCATATTGCGTCCAGATGTTATAGAAGTGGTGCGGGTCGCATAAGGAATAGCCGGTCAGCCAAATGCCGGTTATGCCTAACTCCTGGAGATAAGTTAATCGGGAGCGGAGGCTGTTGAAAGTCCCGCTCTCAGCACCCTGCGGAGAAGTAAATCCCTTTGTAGCGACCTCATAAATGATGAGGTCTTTCATCCAAACTGGCGAAGCCGGCTGGGATCGATCGCGAGATTGCAGGGAGACTTTTCCCGCGTGCTGCTGTGCAAGGGCTGCGGGCAGCACCGCGAGTGGCATTGCCGGCCTCAGGGCGATTAAGGTCCCAGCCTTCAGAAAACTTCGCCGAGACCACGGCGCATGCCGATCACAATTTTCAGCCATACAACTTTCTTACTCGGCCCCCGCGTGATCTACAAACACCTGTTGCGGAGCAGTGACGTTGATCGCCGGCGCATTCACCTTCAATTTCATTGTTTCAAGCGTGGGTTTGCCGTTGAGCTGGGCGTTAAAGTTGACCTCATACTGATTGGCCAGTCGCCGTGATAAATCCTCGAAATACGGCTGGAACGAAACCGGATTGCCCACCCCCTGCCAGTAGCTTTTTCCGCCGGTCGCATCGGTTACCATAAGCAGGAGGCTTTGGCTGGCATTGTTCTGGTAAAGGGAATAGTCAATGAAACCCCGATTCATCCAGTAGATCGAGTAGACAACCAGTCTAGCTTTCGCTGAGTCCTCGATTGCGGCCTGGACATAAGGATCATCAGGATCGAAACGCAAATCGTAAGCATCCACGCCGTCGGTCACCATTACGACTACGCGCCGAGCTCCGCGGTTCCCTGAAGGCCAGTGCTGGGCAAGATCAGAGAGGCAGAAGTAAGGGCTTGCAGTGACGCCGGTCTCGCCGGCGGGCAGATGAAGAGCGCTCAGTACCTGGGCGTGATCAGCGGTGAGCGGAGCAGCAAAAACAGCACGCCCATTCATCATATACGCGATAGCGGCCTTGATATTCGGCGGCAGGCTTTTGACGAAATGGCTTATGTCGTCGAGTTGCGTTCCCAGGCTGGTACGGGCCGCACCATCGATCAAAATCACCAGTTCCACGCTGTTATTCGGTCCGCTCAACGGCGTCCAACTGGTGATGATGGAGGGTTTTCCGTTCACCTTGATAGTTACGTTCTGCTGGGAGACACTTGCGGGCGTCCCGCCAGTCTGCTTGGCTAAAACGGTGACCACGGCGCGGCCCTGGCCCATGCCGACATCACCCTGCGCGAACGCCGGATCCGCAACCAGCATTGCCCCGGCGACCATCAACAACGTTATTCCAGGCTTAATCATGCTCATGAGAATCTCCCTTCCCAATCGCTCTTTTCGATGTTATGCCGCCGGCAAGTCCTTTTGAAGCCGGGCGGCCCAGAACCTCTACTGAGTTAGACGCGCGTCTCCCTTACGAGAGCGCAGCTGCTATAACAGTAGCCTGAGAATATCTGTGCAAGGCATTGATTTTCTTAATGATATCAATACCTTGAGATTGCGGCCATCGTACAACGATCCTGGACACTCTCGTGGCCCGATGCGCCTCGAAACGACGACCGAGGAGCATGGATTAAGGATACTCCCACTAACCGCAAGCCGGGTTTCAAAAAAAATCACCCGTCCGACCACGCAATTGCGAATCACACCCTTCAATGAACTGGGGTACGCTTTTCGCCGCCCAGAATGCTCTTGAGCAGGCCCGGTGTGTAATGGCCGTCCTTGAATGCCGCGAGCGGCAAGATGCGCATGGGATCGACGTCAACCACCCAATGCAGGTCAGTGTTGCCTTCAATTTTGTCGGCGTCGAAGCGGCCCTCGGGGTCGATTACCGCCCAACTGCCGTCCTGGAAACCGTAGAGCCGGGCGAGTTCCTTACCGGAGTCCACATCCCATAGCTTCGTTGTGCCGTCCCCGCCGCCGATCAGCACCCGGCGGCCATCCGGAGAAAGGGTGCCAAACGGCTCAGTACCCAAGGCTTGCTCAAAGTGCTGGAGTTCCTTGCCGGTCTCCACATCCCACACCGAGCCGCCCATCAGCACTCGGCGGCCGTCGGCTGAGAACGATGGACGCGACGCCTTGCCGAAATGCTGGAGTTCCCTACCCCACTTCACATCGCGCAACGTAGCTGACCTGTCCACATTCTCCGTGATCATCTTGCGCGAATCGGGAGAAAAACCAACGAACAGGTTCTCAAAAGTTTTCACCTTGATAACCCGCACCTGTCCTCCCGTATCCACATTCCACAACCGGGTCGACCCTTCCGAGTCCGACGTGACCGCCCGGTGGCCATCAGGCGACAAAGCCAGGTGCTCTACGCCATCCCGATAATCCCCTTCGGGATAAAGAAGGCGTGGGCGCAATCCCGGATTCACCTTGAAGTGCTGAACTTCCTTTCCAGTCTGAACATCCCACAGCGAGAAATCTGGCCCGCCATTTGCGGTCAGCAGCTTGCTTGCATCCGGAGAGAAGTCCGCTGCGGAGATTAATACGTCAGGCTTCAGATCCAAAGTCTCTATCCGCTTTCCCGTCTCCAGATCCCATACCCTGTTCACTCCCTGAATGCCCGCCAGTAAAACCCGGCGTCCGTCAGGAGAAAGGACCACGGGCCATGCGTACCTGCATTCGCCAGTCGCGGGCGGACCACCCTGTTTAGCAGGCGCCAAGCTGTGCTGCAATGCTTTGCCGCTCTCCGCATCCCATTGCCACGCCATTCCTGTTCTGCTCACGGAGACAATTCCGCGCCCATCGGCAACAAAGGCCAGGGCGCCGACCTCATCGGCCAGGCCCACTAATCGCCGGAGTTCCTTGCCCGAGTCCAGATCCCAAAGCCGCGCTGTTTTGTCGTCGGCCCCGGTCAGCGCCTGACGCCCATCCGGAGAAAGAGCCGCGCAATTCACCTTCATGTTGACTTGATCATCTGAAGCTTTCAACAGCATGCGCACTTTGCCAGTCTCAACGTCCCACACTCGCGTTTTGCGGTCATCGGATGCAACCAGCACGCTGCGCCCGTCAGATGAAATGGTTATGGAATTTGCCATCCCGATATAATCCATTACCCCAGTCGATGCAAAGTGCTGAATCTCTTTCCCTGCATTAAGGTCCCACAGCCGGACGACATTGTTGTACGTGCCCCAAGCCACCATGCGCCCGTCGGCGGAAAACGCAGCGGTGCTCACCACTCCATCATTGGTCCCGAGCCCCTGCAACAGCTTGCCGGTCTCGACATCCCACACACCGGGGCCGTAGGCATTTCCTGAAAACAGTTTCTTCCCATCCGGAGACAGCACGGAATGCGCCGGGGTAGCGCCCACCCCGGGCAGCAGGAATTGACGGAGTTCCTTGCCGGTCACCACATTCCACAGTTGGATCTTCGCCACACCGGTGGACAGCTTGTTTCCCTGCCCATCGGATTCGACCCAGTTCGCCGTGGCGATCGTGCTGCCGTCCGCGGAATCAAGCCCGTAGAGCAGACCCCCAGCGGGCGAGATGCGCCCCAGTTCCTTTCCGCTGGCCGCATCCCATAGCTGGACCGTGGTCTTTTCGTCGAGACTGCTGACCGTCAGCACATTTCGATGATCCGTAGAAAAGGCCACATGCATGATCCAGGCTTCTCCCTGGTAGGACTGGAGTTCCTCTCCGGTGGCCGCATCCCAAAGCCGCGCCTTGCCTTCCCAGCCGCCGGTCAGCACCGTACGGCCGTCCGGAGACCAGGCGCAGGCAATCACCTGTCCTGAAGCTACCTGGGCCATCAGTCGTGGATGATCGCCGGTTTGCGCAACCGCAGCAAACACACCGTACCCTGACAATACGCAGAGAAACAAACACCTGACTGGAATCCGCATGGCGCACCCCGTCGGAATCAACATTGCTGGAAAACTTGCACACAAGTATACGGCGCTTCGCAAAGGTCTCGATTTTTATGTTTGAAAGGGACTTACTCGACTGCAGGGCCGCTTACTACCTGAATTGCTTAGAGCAGTTCTTCTGAAGGCGTAGAGTGAGCGCGGACCGGGAGGTCCACGCTACAGCCGGCCAGGAGGCCGGCGCTACCCATGGGCGAAATGCTCTAATCCTTGCTGAACACTTTCAAGGAACGAATTGAAGCAGTGCAGGAACTTCACAGTCTGGGTTTGCGCCGCACTCTGAATCAAGTTATGTTGGACCAAAGACTACTATCGAGGTGCACGATGCATTCCAGGGTCCTTGCCGCCGCGTTTCTCGCCGCATTCACACTCGTCGCCGCAACACAAATGCCTGACAAACCTATTGCACGACCCAGGATCACAGGCATCAGCCACATTGCCGTCTATGCCTCAAATACCGACGCCGCCGACCGCTTCTACCGCGAGATTGTGGGCGCAGTGAAACAGCCGGACCCTGAGAACTCAAAGGGCGTTCGCTATGCACTGAGCGCCACACAATTTATTGAAGTGCTTCCGCTGCCTGCGGACGCGGGCATCAACCGCCTGGACCACACCGCGTGGACGACCGACGATGCAGAAGCACTCCGCCGCTATCTTGGTCACAAATCATGGAAGATTCCGGGGCGGGTGGAAAAGGGCGCAGACGGCAGCCTGTGGTTTGACATCAAGGATCCTGAAGGCAACAAGGTGGAATTCGTGCAGCCTCCTGCACAGATCAAGCCGATGGTAGTTACCACAGCCATCGGCCGCCACATCATCCACGTGGGTTACCTGGTTCACAGCCGCGCGGTCGAAAACATACTGTACCGCGACCTTCTCGGCTTCCATCCTTACTGGTTTGGAGGGATGGTGGACGGGCGCATCGACTGGGTGAGCCAGCAGTCGCCGGACAGCCACGACTGGCTGGAATATATGTTGACTGGCGACTCATCCGGTTCAGGAATCCCAGCCGGCATCTCGCAACAACAACTGGGAGTCCTCGATCACGTTTCCATTGGAGTGATCTCAGTGGATGAGGCTTACAAAACGCTCAAAGCGGGCAACCGGCTGACTGGACGCCACGACGACCATCCCCATATCGGCAGAGACGGCAAGGGGCAACTCAACTTATACGATCCCGATGGGACCCGCATCGAATTGATGGACTTCCACGCGACCGAAAAGCCATGCTGCTCGCCCTTCACCGCCGACGACACGGACGAGTAAGTCGCGAGACGCCGGACGGCGAAGGTTATCAAGCGCAGTTCATGATCGACTTATCTTGGCACCACCGGCAGTATGAGAGTGCTCGGATGAGTGCTGTCATGGACGATGGTGTTGGTGGCTTTGACGAAGACCCAATCGGTGCTTGCGTCCTTGCCGGTGTTCAAGTTGCGGTCGAAACGGGGGAAGTTGCTGCTGGAGACTTCAAGCCGGATGCGGTGGCCTTTTAGAAACACGTTGCTGGTGGACCAAACATCGATCTTGTACTCGTAGAGTTTGCCGGGGACGATGGGTTTGGGCGCGCCGGTGGTGGACTCCCGATAGCGTGGCGCGCAGAATACCCTCGGTGAGATTTTGGGCAAAGCCGTTGGGCCAGACGTCGACTAGTTTGGCGGTGAAGTCGGTGTCAACGGCTGAGGATTTGGCAAACAGATCGAGGGTTACCGGGCCGGTGACTTCAAGATCCTGCTCGAGTGGCGGGGTGGAATAGACGAGCACATCCGGACGGTTTTCCACGTCCTTCTGGCTCCGCGGGCCAGGTGCGAGGTGCGCGGCATCGCAGCACAATGGACCGCCAACGGTGGGAACTGGATTGGCCGGATCATAGACGAAACTATCGGCTGCTTCAGAGCGCACGGCAATTTCGGAGAGCGAGCCGTCGCCTGAGACACCGTTGGCCTTGCCGTCCGAGTGAAGGTAATAATTGGTGGCAACTGCGCGCTGCAAAGGCCAGCTATCCTCCAGCCGCCACTTATTCTCACCCATCACGAAGATTCTGACCGGCTTTTCGGTGGCATAACGATTCTGCTCGCCCTTGAGCAGGTAGTCGTACCAGTCGAACATGAGCGAATCCTCGTCGAATTCCTCAGCTGCGGGACCGAAGTCCAACTCGCCAACCTTGCGCGGGCCTCCGGCATGGCCGCCGATAATGACCAGAAGCCTTTGCCCGTTGCGAGCCGCCTCGCTGCCGCCGTGAGCCTTGACGCCCATAAAGTTGCGCAGCGAACCGGCCTGGAAGAGATCGTACCAGGCGGCGACTGTGAGCGCGGGAACCTGGATGTTGGCGTAATTCTCCTCGATGGACCACTGCTTCCAGTAACTGTCGTAGGTGGGGTGGTCAAGCCAGTCGAGGAAGTAGGGAGCGAGCTTGCGGGTCAGGCCGGCTCCGTCGTCAACGGCCCACTTGTTGAAAACGGGATACTTTTTTAAAGGGAGAGTGGGTGCGCCGATCATGGCGTTCGTCTCCTGCTTGACTGTCCGGTTGAGCGTGTCTGCGGCGAGGCCTGAGGTCCACGACTCGTTGAACCATTGCTCGAATGCGCCGCCCTGGTAGGTCCAGTTTTCGTGGTAGTTACTGGCGGTGACGACCGGGCAGATGCCGGCCAAGTGTGGTGGATGGCCGATGGCGGTGAGCATCTGCGTAGCGCCCACATAGGAACCGCCGAACATGCCCACCTTGCCATTCGAATGAGGTAAGGCAGCAGCCCATTCCACGGTATCGAAGCCGTCGTCGGTCTCGTGCTTGAAGGGGTACCACTCACCCTCGGAGGTATAGCGGCCGCGCACATCCTGCACGATGACCATATAGCCGCGCGCTGCGCCCATGCGACCTAGCTCAGCATCGCCATTTTTGTCGTAGGGCGTGCGGGTGAGCAGGACTGGGAAAGTTCCCTCGCCGGCCGGGCGATAGATATCCGCACGCAACTTCACGCCATCTCGGGTGGTCATGACGACGCCTCGCTCGACAACGATTTCAGGAGCGGTTTGGCCCAGGGCAGAGATTGCGGGCTGCAGGGTTACGGCGAAAGCTAGCAGGCATAGAGTCTTTTTCAGCATAGGGCGGGTCAATTCCTCAGCGGCAAAAGCCACATCCATTCTACGGTTCCAAAGCGGCGCGGCTGAACTGGGCGTGGAAATTAGCACTCCAGGCCTTTGAATCCATTAGCGAAACTTGGGATGGAGCGCCGCCCGGGGTCAAAGATGCCCGAACCCGCTGCGCCAGTGTATCGTTACTGACGGGACGAAAATTCAGAGCGTGAGGTGCTCAAAGTGCAGGTTTTGAATCGCAGGGGATTTGTGAAAGCTGCTGGGGCGGCAACAACGGGGATGTTGCTGGGACCCAGAATGTACGCGCTGGGCGTGGAACAAGCCGAAGCTGCCAAACCGGTATCGGCAAACGATCATATTCAGATTGCTCTGATCGGCGCGGGCGGCCAGGGTCAGGGAGACACAAAGACGGCCGTGCGGGTTCCGGGGGTGAAACTCGTGGCCGTTGCGGACTGCTACGATGGTCGGCTGGCGCACAGCAAAGAGCTATGGGGCAACGACGTTTTTACCACCCGGGACTACAACGAGATTCTGGCGCGTAAAGATATTGATGCCATCATTATCGGAACACCGGACCACTGGCACAAGCAGGTGGCAGTGGATGCCATGAAGGCCGGCAAGGATGTTTATTGCGAGAAGCCGATGATCCACGTGTATGCCGACGGGCCGGAGATGATCGAGACCGCGCGTGCCACCAAGCGCATTATTCAGGTGGGCAGCCAGCGTGTGAGTTCCGTGATTTATGCCAAGGCCAAGGAGTTGCTGGCATCAGGCGCAATCGGGCAACTGAATATGGTGACCGCGCGCTGGGATCGCAATTCGTCGATCGGCGCCTGGAACTATACGGTTCCTCCCGATGCTTCGCCGGAGACCTGCGACTGGCTGCGCTTTGAGGGCACAGCGCCGAAGATTCCCTTCAATGCCGAGCATTTTTTCCAGTGGCGGAAGTGGAAGGCTTACGGCACCGGCGTGGCCGGCGACCTGTTTGTGCATCTCTTCAGCGGCACCAACTTTATTACCGGGTCGCACGGGCCCACGCGCGGCATGGCTACCGGAGGCCTGCGCTTCTGGAAAGACGGCCGCGATGTGCCGGATGTAATGCTGGGCCTGTTCGACTATCGCGAGGGATTCAACCTCAGCCTGCATGTGAACTTTGTCGACGGCGGCGAAGAAAGCGAAGGGCTGCTCTTTACCGGTTCTGAAGGCACGATGGACATCAACAACAGTTCGGTAAGCGTAAATCGCGTTCCGCTCGAAAAGGAACCGGGCCTGATGATCGACACGTTTACCAATGCTATGCAGAAACAGATCCTTGCAGACTACCGTGAAAAGTATCCGCGTATAAATCCCGAAGGCGCACCGCCGCTGGGATACGAGAAATTTGTAGCACCCGCGGGATACCTCGACAGCTACGACCACTTCAAGAATTTCTTTGAGGCTGTTCGCACACGGAAGCCCGTGGTGGAAGATGCGGTCTTCGGATTCCGCGCGGCAGGAGCGGCGCTGCTGAGCAATCTCAGCATGGAGCGCGGCGCTGTCGTCGGATGGGATCCGGATGCGATGAAACTGCTGTAAGGCGGGCTTGGTGGAATCCCAAGTCTCAAAATCGAGACCGGGGGCACCCGCAGTTTAATTAGCAACCACAATTTAAAAAGGGCGCGGCTTCGGCTGCGCCCTTTTTCATTCTCTTGTGGTTCTCAGTGCTGCTTACATTCCGCCTTTACCAAGCAGGATGCCGATGCCATAGGTGACTGCGCCTTCTACTGCGCCGACCACTGTCATTTCGAAGCCTGAGGACCACCAGGAACGGACGGTGATGAGGCTCTTGGCTGCCCCAACGGCGAAATGCGCGGCCAGCGAGATGATGGCTGCGGCGATGACTGCATCAATTCCGCTTAAAAAGAAAAATGGAATGATGGGAATGGCGGCACCGACGGCAGTCGAAAGCGCGCCGGAGCAGGCCGAAACCAGCGGATTCGAGAGCGATTCTTCGGACGAGCCGAGCCGCTCACTTGCAAGTGCGCGGAGCAACTGCTCCGGATCGCTGGCAATGTGGTTGACCATGTGCAGCGCGTCGGCCTCGGGCAAGCCCTTCACCTGGTAGTAGAGCGAGAGCAGTTCGCGCGCCTCGGGGCCGTTCATCTGGATGGCTTCGCGCTCGCGGGCCACTTCTGCATGATAGATTTCACGCTCGCTCTTGGCGGCCAGATACGCGCCGGACCCCATGGAAAGCGCAGAGGCGATCATGCCGGAGAGGCCGGCGAGGAGCACGTATTTGCTGTCGCCCGCAGTGGCGCCACTGACGCCGCTGACAATGCCGAAGATTGCGCCCAGGCCGTCATTAACGCCATAAATGGCGTCGCCGATCCACGAACCCGGTTGCTTGCGGCCCTGGCTGCGCTTGGCCAGCATTTCGTCCAGAACCGCCCTGGCTTCAATTTTGGGCGTGCCGGCAGGAGCGGTGTAGTGACCGCGTATCAAAGAACCCAGCTCTTTGTAGTGATCTTTCTCATCCTCGATGACGTGTTCGAGAATGGCGATGGAGTTCTCGTCGCCGAGGGATTTGAGTTGCTCGCCGTAACCTGCGATGGCGCGGCTCTCTTCAATCTCCAGGCGGCGCAGGGCCATGCGGATGCCGCCGGCGCGGTTGGCCATGGTATCTGCCTCGCCGTGCGGGCTCCCGGTCCAAACGGGTGCGGGCTGGCCCAGTTCCTCGATGCGGCCGGACCACATGGCTGCGTGCTCCCACTCGGCACTGGCCAGATGACGAAGAACCTGGGCGCGGACCGGATCAGTGTCGCGTTCAGCCAGAGCCAGGTAAGTAAGGTGGCCCTCCATTTCAGCTTTCCAGTTGCCTTCCAGTGCGGCTAATACCTTCTTCAGCTTGGCGTTACTCAATGCTTCCTTAGCCACTTATCGTTCCTCGCTTCAACATGAGAATAGCGGAAGATGCCGCCGCTGCGGAAGCGGGGAATCCCAACCGCGCGCCGGAACCGCATCAGCTCTAAGTGCTTTGCCGTATAGTGTTGTGGGCGGCAAAAAGCAGGAATTTACTGCTCTTGGCGGGCGAAACAAACTTAAGGAAGCGGGGATTATCTTTTCATGTCAGCACAAACCAAACAATCGGCGGCTCTGACGTCGCCCGGGTATCTGATTCCATTCATCACGGTCACCGCGTTGTTTTTCATCTTCGGGTTCATCACCAACCTGAACATGGCGCTGGTGCCTCATCTGAGGAAGATCTTCACTCTTTCCTACGGGTGGGCCATGCTGGCCGAGTCGGCGTTTTTCCTGGCCTACTTCGTCTTCTCCGCGCCTACATCCAAGTTGATTGAGACCATCGGCTACAAGCGGACCATGGTGGTTGCGCTCTTCATTCAGGTGGTGGGCTGCCTGTTGTTCGTTCCCGCCGCCAGGCTGGTGAGTTTCCCGCTCTTCTTGACCGCGGTTTTTGTAGTGGGAGCGGGCGTCACTGCCCTGCAGACCTCGGTGAACCCCTATGTTTCCATCCTGGGGCCCGAGGACTCGGCCTCGATCCGCCTGAACCTGGCCCAGGCCTTCAATTCCATCGGCGGCACCATTGCGCCTCTCATTGCCGGCGCTTATATCCTTACCGATCTTGGCCCATCGGCCACCCCAGCCACCATTGCTCATACGGTTCGCGGTCCGTACCTCGCGATTGCCGGTGGGCTCCTGATCCTTGGGTTTGCGGTTGCGTTCTCTCACCTGCCTCCCATAGCCGAGACCAAGGCCTTCCGCCCCGGCAAGGAGGGCGACCCGGTACTGAGCCGCAGCATCTGGAGTCACGGGCATACGGTGCGTGGAGCGCTGGGCATCTTCTTCTACGTCGGTGTGGAGGTGGGCCTGGCCTCCATTGCGGTGAACTACTTCACAACGCAGGGCGTGAGCAGCGCCAAAATAGCTTCCTTTCTTCTCTCCCTTTATTGGCTCGGTGCCATGGTGGGCCGCCTGTTGGGCGCCGGGATCATGACCAAAATCAAGCCCGGAAAGCTGTTGGGCATTTTCGGCATTGCTGCGGCGGCGCTGATCTCCATTTCCATGTTTACATCCGGATGGGTCGCCATCGGAACACTGGTGCTGTGTGGGTTCTTCAACTCGGTGATGTTCCCGAATATCTTTACCCTCGGCATCGCCGGACTGGGACCAATGACTAGCAAGGGTTCGGGGCTGATTATGACCGCAATCGTAGGCGGAGCCGTGATCCCCTACCTGATGGGCAAGCTGATCGACCTGTTTGGTAAGCTCGGTGACAGCGCGAACATTCAGCACGGCTTCATCATTCCGCTAATCTGCTATCTCTATATCGCCTATTACGGACTGTGGGGATCGAAGCCAACGCGAACTGTGACGGCGTAGATATGCTGGTTGCCAATTAAGAACTCACGGGCCTATCGGCGAAGGCTGATGGGCCTTCTGTTTACTGGCAAATGGAATCAGTAGATTCATAAAAAGTGCTGGAAGTTGTCCCTGAGGCATCTGTCGGGGAGCCGGCCTCGCGGGAGCGCACATATAAAATGAGAGAGTAAGGACCTTCGATCCTCCCCATGCCCACCACCTCGCAATCCCGTCTCGCCCTCAGCCACCTCGCCCCCGCCGCCGTGCAGTCGGAGATTCGCGCCATGACCCTCGCTTGCGACGCGATGGGCGGCATCAACCTCGCGCAGGGAGTTTGCGATACTCCTGTTCCTCCGGCCGTTGAAGCCGAAGCTCTCGCCGCCATTCATGCCGGCCACAACATCTATACCCGCCTCGACGGCATCGCCCGCCTGCGCAACGCCATCGCCGCCAAGCAGCAACGCGAGTATGCGCTCCCTTACGACCCCGAATCTGAAATTCTGGTCGCCTCAGGAGCCACCGGCGGTTTTCATGCCGCGGCGATGGCCTTGCTCAACCCCGGCGACGAAGTTCTGCTCTTCGAACCTTTCTACGGCTATCACGTCGCCACGCTCAACTCCCTCCGCATGACTCCGGTTTTTGTCCCTCTCACAGAACCCGGCTTCGCTCTCGATCTCGACGCATTGAAGGCGGCCATCACCCCGCGCACTCGCGCGTTGGTTCTGAACACACCCGCCAATCCCAACGGCAAAGTCTTTACTCACTTCGAACTCGAAGCCATCGCCGGATTCGTCCAGGAGCACGACCTCTTTCTCATCACTGACGAAATCTACGAGTACTTTGTCTACGACGGCACACGCCACATCGCACCCTCCACGCTTCCCGGCATGAAACATCGCACCATCGTCATTTCAGGTTTCTCAAAAACTTTTTCGGTCACCGGCTGGCGTGTTGGTTACGTTCTCGCAGATGCGCGCTGGCTGCCATCGATCGCCTACTTCCACGACTTGACCTACGTCTGCGCGCCTTCCGCTTTCCAGCACGCGTGCGCCGCCGGACTCGAACAACTTCCGCCCAGCTTTTACTCTAGCTTAGCCGCCGACCACCAATCCAAGCGCAGCCGCATGCTCGGCGCCCTTGAAGCCGCCGGCTTCAAACCCACCGTCCCTGCCGGCGCTTACTACGTACTAGCCGACGTCAGCCGACTCCCCGGAAAATCATCTTCAGAGAAAGCGCGCCATCTCCTGGCTGCCACCGGAGTTGCCGCCGTAGCAGGCTCCGCGTTCTTCCGTCCCGGCCACGGGGAAAACTTATTGAGATTTTGCTTTGCGAAAAAAGACCACGATTTGGACGAAGCCTGCGCGCGGCTGCGCAGACTCAAACTCTCATAGGATTTAGATCGACAAAATCGAGGTCCTAGTCAGCTTCTCATTTTCACCATGCTGAGAGCTGCCAGAATCACCGCATTGCTCGCGATTACATCTCCCTGGCTGTTATCAAAGTCGTCGGAGCCGCCCCGGAATCCGGTTGTGCCCTTCAGCCGGATCTCTCGAATCACTTTGCCTAACCGCGGATTGACCCACTCGAATGCGAAAAATGTCACGCGATCTTTCACGCGGTCTCCAACAGCGACCGCATCCGCGCCGTAGCAAAGATCTTTTGCGGATGTCACGCTGATCCCAGTTCCACTCAAGGATATTGACGCCATAACGAATGGGAACCGTGACCACAAATCCATCTTCATAAACCACTTCATACCATCCCAGAAGGTCCGCCGTATCTGGTTGATCCCAGATCATCCTATAGCTGTCTCTGTTTTTCGCCCGCTTTGCCGACGCATGCAGAAAGATCAGGCTCGTAGGCGCTTCGCCGATACGGAATATCCGTCACGGACATTGGCAGCTCAATGGATTCCTTACCATGAGTTCCGACGATAATCGCGCGCATGCCGTTTGCGCGCCTCAGATTAAATGGAATGCTGTTGTGCTGAACGATTTCAGTGGTCATTCCCTCCAGGCTTACACCCAGCGTGGGAACTGTGTCTCCGATGTTGAATCTGCCTGCAATATCCACGGGGACGATCGAAGTTTCAGTCTGGCTGGGAGGGGTGGTTCCGCTAAGTCGAGTTCGAATCGCGGGCAGCAACGGCTGAATCCGTCCCGATAACTTCTTGCCCTCGAATTACGTGGCCGGTCCAAAGGATGTTGCTGCAGCCGAGAAAATCGCACATGGAATCTTTGCCAATGCCGATTTCGTTTGTGGCAAACCAGGCTGACGGCGCACCGCCAAGCAGATGTCTCACGTTTCTTACGCGTCTCATAGTTTTTGATATCCGGCGTGAAATTACCGAATATCTGCTTGAAACCCATCTTATCCAGAATATCTTCGTTCTTCTCCGCTTGGCCTCTTTATCTCCATTCATCGCTCCAAAACCAGTTATAGATAAGGCAGTCTTTTGGAATCAGTCTCTCCACCTGCTCCGGCGTCATGCCGCCGGGAGAGTTATAGACCCACCCATCCGGAGCTGTCTTCTTCTCCAGTCCTTTGCCTCTAACCGTCTGCAGAAGCATATCGCCCCAAAGATGCGTATTGACGCCCTTGGAGGCAAGATAATGATGAATCTTGTTCACGTCCTGTCCGTATAACTCGCTGATATCCTGGTCTTCGCATTGGGCAGATACCGCGACTGCCAGAAACAGCTCATCGTGGCCGATGTGAATGCTCTTTGGCTTTATCAGATCGATGAATCTCGTCATAGACTTCGTACACCAACTCGTAGGACTTGGGGTTAGTCGGGCAATAGATATCAGGCCACTTATCCTGTGGCACTGCCGCCAGGTCTCTGTGTCCCGTCAGAAGATAGTAACTGTGCGTAAAGGAAGGAATTTCGGGAATAAGTTCAATGTGATGCCTTCTTATCCAGCGGGCAAGATCGGCAATCTCTTCCTTCTCAAGAAAACCTCCGTCAGCCGTATCCTGATGCGAAGAGTTTTGCTCCATGCCGTGGAACGGACCGAGAGGATAGTTGCGGCAGCTATAGTCCACATCTCTTGCAAACTCCACCCATCCGTAGTTCAGTTCAGGATGGTTCTCAAGCCGCATGCAGGAGTTCATTTCCAATATGAGCGTGTTGTATTTGTACATCGCCATGAAGTCGCGCACAAAGCGCTTGAAATAATTAATATTGTCGCGTCCGGGAAGAAACATGTAGATTCCACGAAACGGCTTGTCGGGCCAATCGCGGATCATCGCGCCGCGGAACCGCACTTCCTTCTCTTCCTTTGACCACCAATTGCCGCAGGGACTGCAACCCGTAAAACGCGCCGCGATCGTCTTTGCCTGCAACCAGAACCATGTTTTTATCGGCCTGAAGTATATAACCCTCCGGGCCGAGGCCTTCTACGCCGGTGATAACTTTCATCTCCGCGCAATAACTCCGAACCAATGGATTCTCCATCGATCCCATCAGGATGACTCTTTTGCCGGCGTTCAGATTCTTCACGCGCTCGATCTTCAGAAAAGTCCAAACCGATCGCTCAGTTCGTTCACCAGCATGCCGGCCAGAAGCAGATCCTGCTCCGATGCTTCGGCCGGCACCACAACCCGCACCTGGTTGTCGAGCGCGAAGTCGCTGCCTGAACTGGAGATTTCCTGCGGTTGCGGAAAAATGGCGGACTCAATGGGCTGGCACGTGCCGTTACATAAAACGCCGCTTTGGCCGGCCGCGGGCGGAATGTTGCCAGGCTTTCGCCATGAAGAAATGCGTCGTGGCCTGCAACCGTGGTGCCCACTGCAACTCCCGTGACTGCATGGATGAATTGACGTCGCGATAGATCTTTCATTTAACAATCTCCTCAGTATTCTGACTCGCTCGAATTGTACAGTGTTATCACTTCGATTTTCATGGAAAGGTTCCGCTCAGGCCCACTCTGTAGCCGCCGAGACCTCATCCCGTGATAGTTGAGATGCGTGTCATTATCCACACGCAACATTTGACCCACATCAAGTCAATTGATAAACTATACATGCGGGGTGGAGCAGCCCGGTAGCTCGTTGGGCTCATAACCCAAAGGTCGCTGGTTCAAATCCAGCCCCCGCAACCAATTACGGACTCCAACCCAAAAATTCAACCCAACTAAAACCGGGCGCGCAGGCGCCCGGTTCGGTTTTCTGGGCACTCTCATTTGGCTGCGCGCCGCAGCAGGATTTCCCGAACGACCATACTGTTCGCCGTTTCGACTGGTCCCGTATTCACCACGTTTCGAACTCATATCTAGCTCGGCTCGTCAGACGCCGTCGGCATCTTTCTTGATTTTATATATACTCGAGAATGCTGATGCCCAAAAGAAGTTAAATCTTGACCCCCACGACCCATTAATAGAGTCGAATTAAGTGCCTTCTTCATGAGACGCAATTTCGATGTAGATATTGAGATATTTGTTCCACGAAAATTGCCGAGAATAGTTAACGGCAAACGCCCTTCTGTCCAGAAAAGGGTGGTTCCTGGATGGTCGGGATTTCTTGCCTTACAGCATGTCAGTGCGGGATATACCTCAGATAGGCTTGTTCCCCCGCAGAGGGTCTCAAATCCAGCAATCCATACCGCGAGGATTGCCGTTAGCGACACCGCTGGGACAACTTGCGCGTAACGGTAGTGAGCTTGCCTGTGACGGCGTATTTGCGCCGTTCGACCGGCGAGGAGAGAACCAGGCTGGTGACCGGGTTACCATAGGGCAGTAAGGCCTCAATCAGAGATTCCAGATCGGCCATCGACGTGGTGGTGACTTTGAGAAGAAGGTCATCGCCGCCGGTCAGATGGTGGCACTCGCGGACTTCTTCGAGGGTCTGCACGTAATCGAGCAGACGGTGATAGTTCTGGCCGCCACAACTCATGCGGATGAAGGCCATGACTTCCAACCCCAACGCTTCGCGATCGATCTCGACGGTGTAGCCGTGCACGATGCCGACCTCCTCCATCTGCCTGAGGCGCTCGGCGGTAGCGGTTGGGGAAAGACCGATCCGGCGGCTCAATTCAGCCAGGCTCAGCCGGGCATTGGCTTGCAGTTCGTCAAGCAGCTTTCGTCCGAAACTATCTAGAAGTACCGTTGAATCCATCGTCATATATAAAGATCATAGATGATTCAAGCACAATCGCCAAGATATACCGTGTAATCCGCCTGTACCGGAAGGCTAACTCGGCCTATGATTCCGCCTATGGATTGCTTGATTTTGGGCGGCCAGCCTTTGGCACTGGCCGAAATCGAAGCTGTATCGCTCTTCTCTGTACGGGTGACGATAGCGCCTGCCGCTCTTACCCGGGTAGCCGCCAGTTGGAAGCTGATTGAAGAGATTGTGACGGCCGGGCAGAAGGTCTATGGGGTCAATACCGGCTTCGGCAAGCTGTCGGATGTGAGCATTCCGCCGGAGAGTCTGGCGCAGTTGCAGAGAAATTTGGTGCGCAGCCATGCTGGAGGAGTGGGCCAGCCGATGCAGGAGGCCGAGGCGCGAGCCATGCTGCTGTTGCGCGCCAATGTGCTGGCCAAGGGCTTCAGCGGCTGCCGCCCGGCGTTGGTTGAGTTGCTGGTGGCGATGCTCAATGCCGGCGTGCATCCGGTGATCCCTGAGAAGGGTTCGGTGGGGGCGAGCGGGGATCTGGCTCCATTGGCTCATGTGGCGCTCGTGGTCATTGGCGAAGGCGAGGCGTTTTATAAAGGCGAACGGTTGCCCGGAGGCGAGGCCATGCTTAGAGCCGGTCTGCAGCCGCTGACCTTGGCGGCCAAGGAAGGGCTGGCGCTGCTCAACGGCACCCAAGCGATGACCGCAGTCGGCGGGCTGGCAGTGGCGCGAGGCCTGCGTCTGGCAAAGATTGCCGATCTGGCCGGCGCGATCTCGCTGGAAGCGCTGATGGGCACCCCGGTCGCTTTCGATCCGCGCATTCACCTGGCCCGACCACACCCTGGGCAGATTGCCGCCGCGGAGCATCTGACGCAGCTGCTGGCTGACTCGGAGATCCGCGCGGCTCACCGCGAGCACGATTCGAGAGTACAGGACGCTTATTGCCTGCGCTGCATGCCGCAAGTGCATGGCGCAGTGCGAGGTGCATTGGATCATGTGCGGAGCGTGCTGGAGATTGAGGCCGGTTCTGCTACCGATAATCCTCTGGTCTTTCCCGAGAACTCGCTGGGAACGCAATTGAGCGAAGCAGTCATTTCAGGAGGCAATTTTCATGGGGCGCCGTTGGCCTATGCCTTCGACTATGCGGCCCTGGCTCTCACCGATCTGGCCAACATCGCCGAGCGGCGCATCGACCGGCTGCTGAATCCAGACATTAACGAAGGATTGCCTGCATTTCTGTCGCCCAATCCGGGGCTTTCGTCGGGGTTCATGATTGCGCAGATCGTGGCGGCGGCGCTGATCAACGAGTGCCAGGTGCTCTCGCATCCCTCGTCCACGGGCAGCATTCCAACGGATGGCGGCAAGGAAGACCACGTCTCGATGGGCATGACCGGAGCACTGAAACTGCGCCAGATCGTCGAAAACCTCGAGCACGTCGCAGCCATCGAGTTGATGTGCGCCACGCAGGCGCTGGAGTTTCGCCGGCCACTTAAGTCCAGCCCTGAGATCGAGCGCGCTCACGATGTGGTTCGCTCGTTGGTTCCTCGCCTGGACGAAGACCGGTCCCTGTCCGGAGACATCGAAACCCTGGCCGCTGCGGTGCGTGCTGGAGCGTTCGACGAGTGGTGCCAGTAGAACGGTTCTCCATCGCCGAACAAGATAGCTCGTTCCAGAAGAGTTGAGCTACTTTCATTGAACGCTGCACTTAGGCTGTCTGGAGATACGCAGGAGCGAATACTTTTTCGACAAACCATTCGAGGCTCGTCGGGGTTGTATTAATTGCCGAGCGCTCTTCCTGCGGTGCGATAAGTCCGGCGTTCGCTCCATTCCACATTTCAATGATCAATTCGGCGGTCTTTTGAGGCAAACCCATTTGCAACAGGGCCGGCTCCAGCATCGTGCTTGGCATTTGCACGTATTCGAGATTCGGCTTGCCTATAGAGTTGCCGACGACAAGGGCAGCCTCCTTCATGGAAATGTCGCGTTGTCCGTGCAACTCCTGAATCGAACTGCCGGAAAAATCGCGCGCTGCGAGACGAGTGGCGGCATACGCGCCGATGTCTTGCGTGGCTATCCACGGCATCGGCGCCTCGGCGCGTAAACCTCCTGGCAGCATTCCCATGGAGCGGAGCGGGGCAATACTCATGAAGAGATTCTCCATGAAATACGCCGCGCGCAGGTGGAGGACGTTGAGCCCTGCGACTTGATCGAGTTTCTGCTCCTGATTGTGCAAGCCGACGATGGGGCCGGTGTTTTTCGCGTGCTGAGCGCCAATACTGCTCAGATTAACGACGAACTGCAAATGGGCTTTGGAGACTGCTGAGGCGTAGGAATCAGAAACTCGCTCCTGATGCGCGCGCAAATCCTGTTGTGAAATGTCCTCCGGCAGCACCAAGTAGGCGGTTGATGCACCGTCGAAACCATTTGTCATTGAATCGACATTTTCGGCGTTCCCAACAAAGGGCTCTGCACCTAGCTGCACAAGCGGTGCGAGTTTTTTCGCGTCTCGTCCAACCACGCGAACCTTCTCGCCTTTTGCGAGTAACATCTCTGTTATTCGTCTTCCTGTGCGTCCTGTTGCACCCGTAACGACAATCATCTCAATCTCCTGTACCTGCCGCTTTGAGAATTGGTCGCTTCCTTATTTAACCCATCTGCGCAGCATAACACCACCTTTCAAGTTGAGGTGTCAAGAAGTGATTGAGTTAAACCGCTAAACGACTAAAAATGAAGACCAACCGTTCCTCTCAACTCCTCCACACGCTTCTGGGTTTGGCTTACGAAGGCCTTGTCCTCCGGTAAATCCAGATTGATTGACTTGAGATTGATCGCAATGTTAGCGAGCGCTCCATCGATCGCTGCGCCTGCCAGGGAGATAGCGGTGATCAGATCGGAACTCATGTTGGGATTGGAGATCGGCTTCAGTTGGCTGGCTATCCGCGCCACTTCAACCGCCCTTTCGGCCACTCCCAGAGGCACGCTGGTTGCCTGCCGGAGCGCGGCGTTGATTGCTAGGTCTCCGTCGCCCGAAGCCTTTGCCTCTTTCGCCGCCTTGTATGCCTTCATGACCACGTTGTAGGACTCGGCGTCGACGTCGATGGCGGCTTTCAATTCCTCGCGCAGCGGCGTAAGTCTGGCGATGGCTTCGCTGAGCTGGCTTTCGTATTGCAAATAAGCCTTCTTGCCCCGCGACATCGACGCCACCATGCCCGCTAGTCCTGCGGCCATCGCTGCTGCCGCTGCTGCCGCGCTGCCGCCGCCGGGAGTCGCGGTGGGAGCGGCCAGCTGCTCGATAAAGGTCTCCACTCCGGCGCGCAGACCGCCCACGGCTATCTGCCGCTCATCACCGCGTGCTAGGCGGTTTTCCAGAATGAGCGAGGAATCGAAGTTCTCCACTTGCAGAAACCACTCCGCGGCCTGCTCCAGAGCCAGTTTGGGAATCAGTCCGACGATCTCGCTGGAGACCGGAACGACAGCCGTAGCGCTCGGCCTCGCGCTTGACGAATTCGAAGACGCGGTGGATCGGCGTCTGCTCGAAGTCGGTCAGGTTCATCGAAACCTGGGCCATGCCGCGCACCAGGAATCCCGCTGCCCTTGACGAAGCGCAGGCCGCCGGAGGAAAAGCGCACCGCCTTGGCGATCTTCTTGGCGATGTCGACGTCGGGCGTATTCAGAAAGATGTTGTAGGCGATCAGAGGCTTGCGCGCGCCCACCACGGTGGCTCCGGCGGTCGGATGCACGCGCGGCTCGCCGAAGTCGGGCTTGCGCGCGGGATTGGTGGCAATCTCGTCGCGAATGCCCTCGAACTGGCCGCGGCGAATGTTTTCCAGATTCTGCCGCTCGGGCGTGGTCGCGGCGGCTTCGTAGAGATAGACCGGAATCTGCAAAGCGCTGCGAGATTTCGGCTCCGACGTGGCGGGCCATGGCGACGCAATCTTCAAGCGTGACGCCGTCGATGGGGATGAAGGGAACGACATCGGCCGCGCCCATGCGCGGGTGCGCGCCCTGGTGCTGGGTCAGGTCGATCAGCTCGGCGGCCTTGCCCACGCCGCGAATCGCCGCTTCCTGAATGGCTTCCCGCTCGCCGGCCAGCGTGATGACGCAGCGGTTGTGATCGGCATCCATCTCCCGGTCGAGGAGATAAACGCCGGGAATCTTCATGGCTTCGACGATGGCATCGACTTTGGCCGCATCGCGGCCTTCAGAAAAATTGGGAACGCATTCAACAAGAGTGTTGGGCATGCGAAAAGGATAGCGATCCGTGCTCGATCCGGCAATAAAGCAATGTCGTGGCTTCTGGAAACAAGCTGCTTGTGCCGAGGGTAGTATTCTCACTAGAAAGATTTGCGGACTGCGAGCATTGCGATTTCAAGATTTGGAGGGCTGATGACGATTCAAGCTCGCGAGATGACGGATACAGCTCCCGTGATTCGCGCGCCGCGCGGCAGCCAGTTGCGCTGCAAGGGCTGGCAGCAGGAGGCGGCGCTGCGCTGCCTGATGAACAATCTCGATCCGGAGGTGGCCGAGCGGCCCGCGGACCTGGTGGTCTATGGCGGCATCGGCAAGGCGGCGCGCAACTGGGAGTGCTTTCACGCCATCGTTCGCGAGCTGGAGCAGCTGGGCGGCGAGGAGACGCTGCTGGTGCAGTCGGGCAAGCCGGTGGCGGTCTTTCCCACGCACGAGATGGCGCCGCGGGTGATCATCGCCAACTCCAACCTGGTGGGCAAGTGGGCCAACTGGGAGCACTTCAACGAGCTGGACCGCAAGGGCCTGATGATGTACGGCCAGATGACGGCGGGAAGCTGGATTTATATCGGCACGCAGGGGATTTTGCAGGGAACCTTCCAGACTTTTGCCGCGCTGGCGGAACAGCACTTTGGCGGCTCGCTGAAAGGCAAGCTGGTGGTGACCGGCGGCGTGGGCGGCATGGGCGGCGCGCAGCCCTTGTCCGTAACGCTGAACGGCGGAGTGGTGCTGGCCATCGACGTGGACCGCAGCCGCATCGAGCGCCGCGTGGCCACGCGCTACTGCGACATGGTCACCGAAGACCTGGACGAGGCGCTGCGGCTTTGCGAGGCGGCGCGGCGCGAGGGCCGCGCGCTGTCCGTGGGCCTGGTGGGCAACTGCGCCGATGTGCTGCCGGAGATTGTGCGGCGCGGCGTCAAGGTGGACGTGGTGACCGACCAGACCAGCGCGCACGATCCGCTGAACGGCTATGTTCCGCAGGGGCTCTCGTTGAGTGAGGCAGCGGAGCTGCGCCAGCGCGATCCAGAGGAGTATGTGCGCCGCTCGACGGCGACCATGGTGGTGCACGTGAACGCGATGCTGGCCTTGCAGCGCGCCGGCGCGGTGGCCTTCGACTACGGCAACAACATTCGCCGCTTTGCCTTCGACGCCGGCTGCGCGGATGCGTTCCTGATTCCCGGCTTTGTGCCGGAGTACATTCGCCCGCTCTTCTGCACCGGGCAGGGGCCGTTCCGCTGGGTGGCGCTCTTCGGGCGATCCGAAAGACATCGACCGCACCGACGAGCTGGCGCTCGAGCTTTTCCCGAGAACGAGATTCTCACTCGCTGGCTGCGGCTGGCGCGGGGCCGGTTTGCCTTTCAGGGGCTGCCGGCGCGCATCTGCTGGCTGGGCTACGGGGAGCGCGCGCGCATGGGCCTGGCGATCAACGAACTGGTGCGCAAGGGCGAGATCTCCGCGCCCGATTGCCATCGGGCGCGACCACCTGGACACAGGCTCGGTGGCCAGCCCTTATCGCGAGACAGAGAAGATGCTCGACGGCTCGGATGCGGTGGCCGACTGGCCGATTCTGAATGCGCTGCTCAATACGGCATCGGGCGCGACCTGGGTGAGCTTCCATCACGGCGGCGGCGTGGGGATGGGCTACTCGCTGCACGCGGGACAGGTGACGGTGGCCGATGGCACGGAGATGGCCGCGCGCAAAGATTGCGCGCGTGCTGAACAACGATCCCGGCCTGGGCGTGGTGCGCCACGCCGATGCGGGCTACGAACTGGCGCAACGAGACCGCGCGGGAACGGGGCATTCACATTCCGATGGCGGAATGATGGAAATAGCTCGGATGCCGTTCCCTTGCTAAGCATCGTAAAGCCGTTATGCTCTTTGCCATCGTCAATATCGGCCAGCTCGTGACGCTCGCCGGGCCGGCGCGTCCGCGCGTCGGCGAGGAACTGCGCGAACTGGGCTTGATTCGAGAACGCGGCGCTGCTCGTCGAAGAGGGCCGCATCGTTGCGGCTGGAACGTACTCCGAGCTTCGCTCCAAAATTCCGCCGCACGCAGTGTCATCGATGCCGAAGGGCAGCTGTGTGACGCCGGGCTTTGTTGATGCGCATACCCATCTGGTCTTTGCCGGCAATCGCGCGGCGGAGTTCGAGCAGCGCATCGCTGGCGCAACTTATCAGCAGATTGCCGCATCGGGCGGCGGGATTCTGCGCACGGTGGCGCAGACCCGAGCGGCCACCGAAGAAGAGTTGCTGGCGGCGGCGCGAAAGCATCGCGACTGGATGCTCCGCTCAGGCACAACGACGATCGAGCCAAGTCCGGCTATGGGCTGGACCACGACACGGAGTTGAAGATGTTGCGCGTGCTGAACAGGCTCAACGCGGAGGGTCCGGCGACCATCGTTCCTACGCTGCTGGCCGCGCACACCGTTCCTCCTGAGTTTCGAGACCATCGCGAAGAGTACGTGCGCTGGATCGCCGAAGAGTTGATTCCCGAGGTTGCCGCGGCCGGCCTGGCGCGCTATTGCGACGTATTTTGCGACGACCACGCCTTCACGGTGGAAGAAACGCGCACGGTGCTGACCGCTGCACGGCGTCATGGTCTCGGCTTGCGCATTCATGCCGAGCAGTTCCGTCCGGGCACGGGCGCAGCTTTGGCCGCTGAGTTAGGTGCGGCGACCGCCGACCACCTGGAGACCGTCACCGCAGAGACAATGCGTCAGCTTCGCATGGCAAACGTGCAGCCGGTGCTCTTGCCCGGCTCGGTCTTTGCGCTGGGGCGAACCAACTATCCGCCAGCGCGCGCCATGATCGAACTGGGCCTGGCGATTGTGCTGGCTACTGACTTCAACCCCGGCTCGTCGCCGATTGCCTCCATGCCGTTTGTGCTTTCGCTGGCTTGTCTGCAGATGGGACTGTCGCCCGCCGAAGCGCTCACAGCCGCAACGATCAATGCGGCCTGGAGCCTTGGCCTGGGCAACCGGACAGGCTCTCTGGAGACCGGCAAACAGGCCGATTTCTTGATTCATGAGTTCAGCGATTACCGCGAGCTGGCCTACTATATCGCCGCTCCAGCGAGGCCCCGAGTCTTTATCGCCGGAAGAGAAGTGACGCCCTGATTCTCATCCAAAATCGTGTGCGGTTCATCGAATCGCGCCCTCGCTAAATCCCGGCCCGACCATTTACTGCCCCACAAGTTGATGAAACCAATACAACTCTGCCCGGCACCCTCTGGACAACATTCATCGTTCGATGAAATGCTTACAACAATCGAACTCTCGAACGGACCGGATCTCCCCCTACGCAGTTGCCGGTTGTTCAGGATGATCGAAGCACAACAATAAACCGGAAATGAAATCAGTAAGAACTCAGCTCCAATACGTGTGCAGGTAATTGATACCGGAACCCAGTGAAGGAGCAGAATCCAATTGACAATGGTCGCTAATAACCGTCTGGTTCTACAAAACTTATCCAGGTTCTGGCCGGTGCTTCTTCTTCCTGGAGCATTGCTGGGGATGGTGTTGGGCTGTCACAACAGACAAGCCCGTGTAGGGATGACGCAGCATCTTGATTTCAACCAGGATGTGCAGCCGATTCTGGCCAGCAACTGCTTCAGTTGTCATGGGCCCGATCCGGAGATGCGCAAAGCGGGACTCCGGCTGGATCTGGAGGAGTCGGCGTTCAAGAAGCGGCCGGGGCATCCCGATGCGATCGTTCCCGGACATCCGGAGCAGAGCGAACTGATCAAGCGGATCGAGTCAAAGGATCCCCACTACCTGATGCCGCAGTCGTCGCAGGGCGAAGCCAAGCCGATGAAGCCGGAGGAGATCGCCATCCTGAAAGAGTGGGTGAAGGAGGGTGCGGTCTATCGGCCGCACTGGGCGTTTGAAAAGCCCGTCGAGGCCCGCGCTGCCCGCTGCGGTTGCGAACGATAGTTGGGCGAAAACGCCGATCGATGCGTTCATCCTGGCGCGGCTGAAGAAGGAAGGGCTTGCATCCCTCGCCCGAGGCGGACAAGGCAACGCTGATCCGCCGCGTAACGCTGGACCTGACCGGACTGCTGCCGACGCCTGCGGAAGTAAGCGCGTTTGAGAAGGATACGTCGCCGCAGGCCTATGAGCACCTGGTGGATCGTCTGCTGGCGAGGCCGAGTTTTGGCGAAGCAGCGAGCGCGCTACTGGCTGGATTACGCGCGCTATGCCGATACCTACGGGCTTGCATTACGACAACAGCCGCGATATCTGGCCTTATCGCGACTATCTGATCCGGTCGTTCAACAGCAACAAGCCGTTCGATCAGTTTGCCATGGAGCAGATTGCCGGGGACCTGATGCCGGCGAGGAATCTTGATCCGCTGATTGCCAGCGGATATGTGCGCCTGGGCGTGAGCAGCAACGAAGGCGGGACCATTCCCGAAGAGCTGCGCGTGAACATTGCGCGGGAGCGCACCGAGGCTTACGGCGCCACCTTCATGGGCCTCACCGTGGGGTGCGCTGTTTGCCACGATCACAAATACGATCCGACCACGCAGAAGGATTTTTATGCGCTGAGCGCGTTCTTCAACAATATCGAATGAGAAGCCGTTCAACGACGACCGGCCGGTTTGGGCGCCGGTGGTGCGCATTCCCAAGGCCGCAGAATCAGGAAGCATACAACCGGGTGTTGGCGAAGCGATCGGAGCTTGCGAGCCAACTGAGCGACTGCGCGGTTGCAGGAGCGCGCGCTGGTGGAGCAATGGCTTCAGTCGCGGCAGGGCCCGGCGCAGCCTGTTTCCACCGATAAGCTGATGCTTCGCTTGCGGCTGGATGAAGGCGGCGGCGAGGTGCTGAAGAACAGCGCGCCCCATGCGCAGCCGGCGAGCTTTCCCATCGGCAAGTCCAAGCCGCAGTGGGGCGAGACGACCTGGCTGTGGCCTGATTTCCGCATGGACACCAACACGCGGGTGATGCTGGGCCAGACGGGCGACTACGAATGGAACCAGGCGTTTTCTTCGGGTGGCTGGTTCATGCTGCGCTCGGCGCCGAACTATATCGCTTGAACAATGCATCGGGCGCGTTGCTCTCGAAGATGGACACGACCCAGCACAACCGCGGGATGGGATCTCTCGATCGAAAAGAGGCATCGTCAGCGTCGAGCTGGTGAATGAGATGCCCGAAGGAGCAACCGCCACGCAGAAGTGCCGGTAAGAAGCCTGGCGCCACGCAAGGAAGTCTTCCAATATCCAACGCCGGCAGACCTGACGGCCAAGGATCTTGCGCCCAACAAGCCCAAGAAGAAAGACGACAAGAAGCCAAAGGAAAGCAGGAGGCGAAGAAAAAAGCCGAGCCGAAGATGCCCGAGGACAAGACGCCGCGGGTTGCGATCAGGTTTCGACGGTCGAACCGCTGCCTCTCGACGGCCATTGGAGGCATGTGTTCTTTACCTACGACGGATCGGGCAAGGCTTCCGGAATCAAGATCTACGTGAATGGAGACGCCTGTTGCGATCAAGGTCGTTTCTAGATACGCTTGGCGGCGCGACGATCCGGACACAGGCGCCAATGCAGCTTGGGTGGCGATATCCCGAAGCAAATCCGCACGCGAGACACGCGCTACCAGGATATTCGCCTGTATGAGCGGGCGCTGACCGCGGAGGAAGCGAAGCGGCTTCCGTTTGAAGATTATGTTGCAGAGGTGACCAGCAAGCCAGCGAGCAATGGAATGAAGATCAATGGCATGCGGTGGGCGACTACTACTTCAACAACGTGGACAAGTCCTACCAAGGCGATCTGAGAGCCAGATCAACCAATTGGATGCGCAGCTGGACAAGCTCTCCGAGGGCGGCGACGCTGACCCTGGTCTCGTGGGAAAAGCCGTTCGATCGCCTATGCGAATGTGCTTGACCCGCGGCGTGTATACCGCGCGGACGGAGAGGGTAGAGGCGAATACGCCGCATTTTCTGCCGCCTTTGCCGGCGGGTGAACCTCACAACCGGCTGGCGCTGGCGAAGTGGACGGTTAGCCCGGACAATCCTCTGACGGCGCGGGTGACCGTCAACCGCATGTGGAACGAGCTGTTTGGCGCCGGGCTGGTGGAGACGACGGAGGATTTCGGGATCATGGGGCAGCGGCCTTCGCATCCCGAACTGCTGGACTGGCTGGCGGTCGAGTTTCGCGAGAGCGGCTGGAACATGAAGCATATGTACAAGCTGATGGTGATGTCGGCGGCCTACCGGCAGAGCGCGAAGTCGACTCCCGAGCAGTTGTCGAAAGATCCGAAGAACCTGCTGCTGGCGCATGGGCCGCGCTTCCGCATGGATGCGGAGATGCTGCGCGACATTGCGCTGCAGTCGGGCGGACTGCTGGTGAACAAGATTGGCGGCCCCAGCGTGAAGCCCTATCAGCCTGCGAATGTGTGGGAGCAGGTGGGTTATTGACGCAAGCGACACTCTCAATTACAAGCAGGAACACGGAGACGCGCTTTACCGGCGCAGCATGTACACCTACTGGAAGCGCATGGCGACGATGCCGGATATGGATGCGTTCGACGCGCCGATGCGCGATGCGGTATGCACGCGCCGGCAGCGGACGGATACGCCACTGCAGGCGCTGGTGACCATGAACGATGTGCAGTGGGTTGAGGCGGCGCGGGCACTGGCTGAGCGGGTGATCAAAGAAGGCGGAAAGCAGCCGGAGCAGCGCATCAATCTTATGAGCGAGATACTGCTGTCGCACGATCCGCCGCCGCGGATGGCTACAGTGTTGAACAATTCGCTGGCGCAGATGGAGAAGCACTATGCAGCCGATCCCAGGTGCGGCGCAGAACTGGTCGCGGTCGGCGAGAAGCAAGAGCGATCCGTCGATTCCAGCGCCTGAATTGGCGGCGTGGACGATGGTGGCGAGCGAGATGCTGAACCTGGACGAGACAGTGACGAAGTAGATGAGGGAGGTCGAATGAAGCAACATCCGCTTTGTACCGATCACCGAGCATGGCCATAGTGTACTGGATCTTCCCATGCCCGTCGGACTTGAAGCAGGAGTGGGCGGCACTTGCAAACGCGCCGGCACTTCCTGGGACGGACGGGGAAGGTGCTGGGATGGGCGGCGATGGCAAGCCTGCTGGGCGACATGACGACTGAGGGGAGACGCCTCTGCCGCCAGCACGAACGGGCAGTCCGGAACTTCAAGCGGACAGGATCTGAAGCTGCCGCATTTTGCTCCCAAGGCCAAGCGCGCGATCTACCTGTTCATGTCGGGCGGTCCGCCGCAGATGGACCTGCTGGATTACAAGCCGAATCTTGCGGCGCTCTACGACAAGGATATTCCCGACTCGGTGCGCGGCTCGCAGCAGTTGACCGGCATGACCGCGGGGCAGGCGCGGTTTCCCATTGCGCCTTCGCACTGGGCGTTCAAGCGCTATGGCAAGACGGGCACCTGGGTGAGCGATCTGCTGCCCTATACGGCGCGCATGGTCGATGACCTGACGATCATCAAGTCCACCAACACCGACGCCATCAATCACGAGCCGGCGATCATGCTGATGAACACGGGCAACATGAATGCCGGCAAGCCGTGCCTGGGATCGTGGCTTGCCTATGGGCTGGGCAGCATGAACGACAATCTGCCCACATTCATGGTGCTGCAGACCAAGGTGAATACCAAGGAGAACAATCAGCCGGTCTCGTCGCGGCTGTGGAGCAGCGGCTTTCTTTCGTCGGAGTATGCGGGAGTCGGGTTGCGTTCGTCGGGCGATCCGGTGCTCTATCTAACCGATCCCAATGGAGTGGATCGCGATGTGCGCCGCAAGATGCTCGATGCGGTGAGCGAGATCAACCAGCAGACGTATGAGGAGCTGGGCGATCCGGAGACGAATGCGCGCATCGCGCAGTACGAAATGGCTTACCGCATGCAGACGTCAGTGCCGGAGCTTGCGGATCTGAGCAAAGAGCCGCAGTCGACATGGGATCTCTATGGGCCGGAAGCAAAGGAGCCGGGAACCTTTGCCTATAACTGCCTGATGGCTCGCCGCATGGCGGAGCGCGGCGTGCGCTTTACCCAGGTATACAAGCGCGGATGGGATGTCCATGACAACGTCACCGGCATGCTGCCGATTCTGTGCCAGGAGACGGATCGCGGATGTTATGCGCTGGTCACCGATCTCAAGCAGCGCGGACTGCTTGACGACACGCTGGTGATCTGGGCGGGCGAGTTCGGACGCACTGTCTATAGCCAGGGTGGATTGACGCAAGAAAACTATGGCCGCGATCATCATCCGCGCTGCTTTACGACCTGGATGACGGGTGGCGGCGTGCGCCCGGGGATTACCTATGGCGAGACGGATGAGTACAGCTACAACGTGGTGAAGGATCCGGTGCATGTGCGGGATTTCAACGCGACGATCTTGCACTGCCTGGGCATCGACCATAACAAGCTGACCTACAAGTTTCAGGGGCTCGATCAGAAGCTGACCGGGCCAGTGCCTGCGAGCGTGGTAAACGGGTTGCTTGCGTGAAGACTCTCAAAAGAGCTGGCAGCGCTTGCCGACAGGCTGCTTCCTAAGAGCGTAATGACAAGGGCGGCGTGGTTCGCCGCGCTGCTGGTGAGTGTGGCGCTGCTGCTGCTTGCCTTTGCTGGTGAGGCTGGATGGCAGGCCGCACGCGGACTGGCAGCAGTTTCTGGGCCGATTCCATCCGCTGGCGGTGCATCTTCCCATCGGGCTCATCGTGCTGGTTCCACTGCTCGAGATCGCGGGAAGATTCCGGCCGGCGTTGCGTGAGGCCGCGGGATTTGTTCTGAAGCTGGCGTTTATCAGTTGCCTGGGTGCGTTGACACTGGGATTTCTGCTGGCCTATGGCGGCGGAGATGCCGGCGTAGGCGTGACGCGGCACATGTGGGGCGGGATCGCGCTGACGATCAGCGTGCTGTTGTGCTTGCTGGCGCGGCCGTGGTGGACGTCAGGGAGCGTGCCGCGGGTGTATCCGCTGATGCTGGCCTGCGTGCTGCACGGTGCTGGCGTGGGCGGCGCACCAGGGGGGTTCGCTCACCCACGGGAATAACTATCTGACCCAATACATGCCGGCGCCGCTGAAGCGCCTGTCAACGCTCGGGATCGTGCAGGCAAATGCGCCGCTCTCCGGTTCGTTTTATGCGAAACATATCTATCCGATATTCGACGCGAATTGTGTTACGTGCCATGGCGAATGGGAAGGTGAAGGGCGGTTTGCGGCTGGACTCGTATGAGCTGCTGATGAGGGGCGGCAAGGATGGAGCGGTCATTGTTGCCGGGCGACCCGGAGAAGAGCCTGCTGCTCGAGCGCGTGACACTTCCGCCGGATCACAAACAGTTCATGCCGGCGGAGGGCAGGCCGCCGTTGAAGCCCGAGGAGATTGCGTGGATCAGGGCATGGATTCAGCAGGGGGCATCGCCCACGTGCGACTTCACTGTCGGGAATTGTCAATCGGCGATGAGCCAAAGGAGCAACCACCACAGCCGGTGGGCGACTACAGCGGGTTGATGCCCGAAATCCTGCAGATGGAAAAAGGCCAGGGGGCAAAGCTGATGCCGGTATCAAGCAAGCCTGCCGATGGATTGATTCTGAACACAGTAGATGCTGCGGGAAGCTTTGGCGACGCGCAGCTTGCACAGTTCCAGAAGTTTGCGCCCTACATCGTCGAAGTGGAACTGGGACGCACGGCGGTGACAAATGCGAGCTTCGATACGTTGAGTAAGTTCACTCATCTGCGTGCGCTTCATCTTGAAGGAACCGCCGTCACCGGAGATGGCCTTGCGAAACTGGCTCCGCTGTCGCAGTTGACTTATCTGAATCTGAGTGGGACGAAGGTAACTCAGGCAGCCGCTGCCCCATTAACTTCGATGAAGAATCTGCGTCATGTCTATCTCTACAACACGCCTGCCCAACCCGCGCCCAATGCGGAGGCAACAAAACCAGATCGCGAGGAGTGCGCCATGAAACAAACACCGAGTCAATCAGAAACTGGAGTATTCAACAGGCGTAGCTTTTGCGCTGGAATGGGGGCCACCGCGCTGGCGGGCGCTGACAGCAACGCATGCGAAGGCAAGCGTGACGAATAGCAACCCTGAAGGAGTAACGATGCAAACGGGCAATGGCGAGTGGACCTACCAGGTAGTTCCGGGATGGGGGCAATTGCCGTCCGGGACTTCATTCGGCGGGACCCACGGAGGAATTGCAACCGACAAGGCCGGCCATGTCTACGTCAGCACGCAGAGCGAGACGGGGGTTCTGGTATATAGCCCGGATGGCGTCCTGCTGAAGACGATTGCCAGCCGAGTATCCCGAAGTTCACTCCATGGTCTACGCGCAGGAGAGCGGCGACGAGTATCTTTACACAACGGTGCAGAAGGGAACACCGAAGGAGAACTGGCTCTTCGTCAAGATGAAGACGGACGGAACGGTCGTGCAGAAGATCACCGCTCCGCCGGAAGCCGGGTTCAAGGCGCCAAACGAATGGCGGCTGACGGCGGCCGTCCCTGCGCCGGATGGCAGCATCTTCATCGCCAACGGCTATGGAGACTCGCGCCTCTTCAGGTTCGACAAGAACGGCGAATACCGGGCAAGCTATGCCGGAAAGGGTAAAGCTGAGGGCTTGTTCGACTGCAACCATGGGCTGGCCGTCGATACGCGCTACGACCAGCCGCTGCTGCTGGTATGCGACCGTGAGAACCGCCGGCTTTGTCATTTCGACTTCGACGGAAAATTCGTGCGCACAATCACTCTGCATCTGCGCCGGCCATGCCAGGTGAGTTTTCATGGGGACTATGCGGTGGTCTCTGAATTGGAAGGGCGCGTCACCATTCTCGACAAGGACAATGTCCCGGTGGCTTTCCTCGGTGACAATCCGCAAAAGGCACAATGGGCAAACTACCAACTCCTGCCAGGTGAAATCGCGGCTACATCCTTCAGCGCGGCACATGGATGTCACATCGACCAGAGCGCCAACATCTATGTTTCCGACTGGAATCGGATTGGCCGCGTAACCAAGCTAATCAGGGCAAACGTATAAAAATTCCATGCCAATGTGTCCGAACTCGTCCTGCACCTAAACCTTGTCGATGCCTGCAAGCTGCATAGCCCTCTGCGGCCCCTTATTCGACATGAACCATTTCCGAACGCTGCGACTGCGCAGCTATACCACGCTCAGCAGCGCGCGGAATAGCTTGCCCAAGCAAACAGCACAAGGAAATAGATGCAGCGATTTATCTTAATGCCATAACTCATTCTCGATAAAGTGCAATCAGTATAACCCGGAATCTTATTTTTCGCCGCCGGGAGTTTCGAGCTCTCTCCGGAGAATCCAGCGAGAGGCGGATGGGACGGCGGCAGATTGCGCTCGGCCCAGTGGCCTGGCGTCTTGCTCATCGTCAGCACCAGCCGCCCGCCTGCGGCGATCTCACGATGGCGCAGCCAGGCACGGTCGATGGGCTTGCCGTTCAACGTGGCCGCGGTTACATAGAGGTTTTCGTGCGATAGGTTGCGGGCTTCGATGATGAAGTCCTTTCCCGCTGCCAAGTGAAGTGTGGTCTGCGGGTAGGCTGGGCTGCCGATGAGATAGATATCCTGGCCGGCGTTGGGATAGATGCCTATTTGCCCAAATGCGTACCAGGAAGACATGGCGCCGGAGTCGTCGTTTCCGGGCAGGCCGTTGGGTCCGGTGTGGTAACTCGCGGCAATGATCGAGCGTACGTGCTCGGCAGTCTTGTCGGGGCGGCCGGCCCAGTTATAAAGGTAAGGAGCCAGAAAGCCCGGCTCGTTGCCCACGTCGTAGCGGCCTGGGACAGCGAAGAAAGCGTCGAGACGGTCGACAAAAGTTTGTGGGCCACCGGACATTTTGATCAGCGAAGCTACATCCTGGGGAACGAAGGTGGAGTAGGTCCAGGAGTTGCCTTCATAGAAGGTATCGCCGCCCCAACTGCCACTATCCATTGCGGTGAACGGCGTGAGCCAGCTTCCGTCGCGATGGCGGGGCCGGATGAAGCCCTTGAAGCCGTCGGCGGCAAAGTCGGAGTCCCACAGATTCTTCCAGTTGCCCGAGCGGGCGAGGTATTTCATCGAGTCGGCGGTTTTACCCAGACCTTTGGCGAGCAGAGAGATTTCGAAGTCGTCGGCTGCGTATTCCATGCTGACCGAGCCGGAACGGTCGGAACCCTCGATGGAGACGTAGCCCAGCTTGTGCCAGTCGCCGAGACCGCCGCGACCTTCCTTGAAGTGGTCGGCGGGCGAGACTTCGGCATCGTGGACTTCAGCCGCATAGGCTGTGCGCCAGTCGATGCCTTTGAGTCCCTTCAGATATGCGTCGGTGATCATGAACTCAGCGTTGCTTCCACCCTGAGTACGGCCGTTGTAGTTGCCGCTGCGCGCGTCGGGCAGCCAACCCTCGTGACGGTAAATATCCACCAGCGAGCGGACGATAGCGGTCTCACGTTGCGGCGCGATGAGCGTGAGCAACGGGCCGGAGGTGCGGAAGATATCCCAGATGGCGTAGTAGTCGTCGTAGTAGGGTTCGCTGGAATTCCAGAGGGGATTTTCACCCGTGCGGTCGGTGGGTGTGAGCATGGTATGGTAAAGCGCGGTGTAGAATTGCTGCGCCTGATCCGGCGTTTCACCCTTCAATTCAACCTTGCCAAGAGCGCGGTCCCACTCAGCCACGGCTGCGGCGTGGGTCGCGGCGAAATCGAAACCGGGAATCTCCGCAGCCAGGTTGCGGCGAGCCTGCTCAACGCTGATGAAAGAGATGCCGATCTTCATGAGTACCGGCCGGCCGGTTTCATTGGGGAAGGTCAACCATGCACCGGCTTTGGTATCTGCCGGCCCGCTGACAGGTTTGCTTCCTGGCAGAAGCTGTCCATCGAGCCACGTTCCCCAAGATGCAGCCGGAGTATCAGTCTTGGCATAGAAGTAGACGGTGTAGGCGTTGGGCTGCTTGTTCCATCCGCCGGTCACGCTGCTGGAGCCGGCTACTTCAGTGGGAGAGAGAACCTGAATCTCAGAGGCGACGAGAGATTGCGATTCTCCGTATGCCTTAACTCCAATCAGGCAGTGACCCACATCAA
>CAVZYE010000013.1:0-66075 GCA_963779385.1 uncultured Acidobacteriaceae bacterium
TCCTGCGTCAGTATCTTTTGCTCGGTAAAGTTATAGGGAGGCACGGCCTGTCCGCGCAGAATATTCAATCCCAGAGCAACCAGTTGCTCCCCATAACTCTGTGCAAAGTGCTCGGTTGAGACGACCAGCGGGCTGCCCGGCTTCATCATTTCCTCCATCGCTTCCGCAATGCCGTCCTGGCCGGCAATGGCGACCGACTGCTCCAGATGTAACTCGCGGACTGCCTGCACCGCACCCAACGCAACGGTATCGTTATGCGCGGCTATCAGGATTCCCTTGTCTTTGGGATGGCGAGTTAGAAACTCCAGAACCAGCTTGTAACTTTTGTCCCTGAGTCCTCTACTATCCATGCGTACAAAAGACTCGATCTCCAGATCGGGGAGCAGAGAACGGATCCCGTTGAACGCGCCGGTGGTGCGATTCTGCACGAATGCGCCGGCTTGCTCCAGATCGAGGCCCAGCACCCAGCGAACTTTGGATTTCCAATGCTTGATGGCGTAGCGGGCAAGCGCTTCTCCCGCCGAATAACCGAGACGATAGTTATCCGCACCAAAGTAAGTTGCGTGCGGATGAGGCATGTCCACCGCAACCAGGGGAATGCCGGCAACCGCGATCTTGTCGGAGATGATTGCCGCTACGCTGTGCTCAATCTGAAACTCGATCACCAGGTCCACCTGTTCCTGCACCAGGCGCTCCGCGTTGCGGACGGCAATCTCTGGATCGTAGTGATTGTCGAGAACCAGCAGCTCCACGCCATTGCGCATGGCAGCGGCCTTCAGGCTGCTGGTCACGATCTCGGAAAATGGCATATCGGAAGACTGCGCTGCAAAACCAAATCGCATTTTCTTCGGCTGGCTCGACAGGCGATACAATCCATCCGTTCCCTGCGCCACATAGCCCCGATGCACGCAGGTCTTCATCAGCCTGTAAATGGTAGTCTTGGGGGCTTTGACCTTCTGGTAGATCTGTTCCAGCGACAGCGAAGTTTTTTCGCGCCCCAGAAGCTCAAGAATATCGAACACCTTGGAGACAGCGGGGACGAGATAGGTTTTCTCCGGCCTGAGCTTGGACACGTTCACCGTTTGTTCCTTTCCTGACATCGCCCGCGACGGCCGTACGCGATCCCCGAATCTTACTGACGCCAGTTCATTTCATAAGGCCCAGCGCATCCACTACCCCATCATCCACTTGAGCCGGCTGTCCATCCTCCTTGAATACCAACCCAAAGTTGTCGCGATAGTCCCACATCGCCCACCCGATGCCGTCGGCCTCCAACGCCGTTCTTACATCGCGAATCCAATTCGCCCGCGAACCGGAGTCGGCGAAATCCCGAAAGACCCCAAACTCGTTGCAAATTAGCGGTACGTTGTTCTCATGCCCCCATGCCGCCGCCTCGTCTATCAACGGCTGAATACGATGCGCGTCCCAGTGATCCAGCCAATATCGTTCCAACTCATAGCGATTGGCCGCATCAGGAACCTGCTTCACATATTCCCGCATCGTGCTCTCCGTAGCTGGATACGGAATTCCACGGGTATATGTCCACCAAACAGGGCCCCATCCAGCCCCCTGGTGGGTAAACTGTGTCGGATCGTAGAAGTGGAAGTTATAGATCACGTCGCCGTCACTGAGCGGATGCAGGCTGAGCAGGTCCGCGATGCCGGAACCGTTCGCTCCCGCGGCAATGATCGTGTGTCGTGGCGCCGCCTCGCGAATCGCAGCCGCCAGCCGCGCTTGAATCCCGGCCCACCGGTACTCATCGGTTATTCCCGGTTCATTTAATATCTCAAAGAAGACCCTCTCAGGATCGCGTGTTGTATAGTGCGCCGCCAGCCGCCGCCACAGCCTGGTCAGCCTGTCAACGGCATCGTCGTTGGTACTTAGCTGCTGCTTAAAGCTGACTTCAGGGTGCAGGTCGATCTGAACCGCAAGTCCGTGTGCAAGCATCGTATCCACGGCGTGGTCTAGCCGGGCCAGGAAGTCGGCGTTCAGCCCATCCGCGCCCAGCGTCCCACTTTCCAGCGGCACCGCATCAATGCTCAACCTCACATTGTCAAAGCCCAGCCGCGCTATCAGCGCAATGTCTTCGGCATCGATGTACCGGTTAGTCCGCGCCGCCGAATAATCGCCCGGCGACTGGGCAAACCAATTCGAGGCGTTGATGCCCCGCTTTAAGTGTTGAGCGCGGGCAAAGGCGGTCTGTACGTCCGCTGCGCGATCCTTCGCGACCGCATGACCTTGTGCCGCGGCGGAATGGACCAGAGCAAGCAAAACTGCAAGACAACCCACACGAAAGTTCACGAGAATCTCCCCTGTGATCGACGATTCGGGCCTTCATCCCCAGAAGCGTTTCATCGTCGAAGTGAGCGGCGCGGCTTAAGAGCCGCGCCGCCTGTTGAGTTGAGTTGCGTTAAAGCTTAGAACTGGAACTTGCCCATAACCTGGAAGACACGGGCTTGGAAGGCGCCACCCGCAACACCAAAGCCGGAGGGGCTAGCCAGGTTGGTTGATTGGGGCAATGTAAGGTTCGTACGGTTGAGTATGTTGCTTCCCTCGATGCCCAGAGTCAACGTGCTTCCAGCATCGCTTCCGAACCACGGCAGAAGCACCTTCTTGTGCAGCGCGCTATCGACCCCCAGGTATCCAGGCCCGTAGAAGCTGTTGAGTCCCTGGTTGCTGTAGACGGGATTGGTTCCGTATCCAGGCGGGTTGGTAAATGGCGACGTTGCGGCGTTAAAGGTTGGGGTGCTGGTGCTCGTGAATCCGTAGTTGCTAAAGATGCCATACTCGAATTGGGCGCGGGTGTATCCCTTCTTCTTAATGTTGGCTGGTATTTCGACCAGAGCGGTGTTGTTTCCGTTGCCCAGGTAATCTCCGCCCTGCGCGGGGTTGGCAGTTCCCGACGTTGCAAACTGAGCGTTTGTTACCAGCGAGAAAGGAGTGCCCGACTGCGCCGTTGCAATGGCGCTGATTTCCCAACCTCCCAGAACGGCCCGTTCCGCTAAATTGTGCAGGCCCCTTCCCGGAAATTCGTAGGCTACGGTTCCGTTGAAGCTCTTTGGAACTGAACTGATGACCGGACCATAGTAGTGTTGCGGGTCATAGATGTTGATGACGGAGCTGGCAGTACTTTCAGAGCCCTGGCTGTAGGCGGTGGGCGTAGCGCCGCCAAAGCTGAGAGTCTTGGCCCAGGTATAAGATGCCTGCCAGTTCAAGCGGTGATAGTTCTGACGGGCAGTCAGAATGAGGGCATTGTAATTGCCTCTCTCGGCGCCCGTGGTCATGTTGATGCTTCCCCACTCAGGGTTGCATGAAACACCATTTACCGGGAGCCGGCACTCGGTGCCGGCGTTTACAATCTTATCGCCAGGGAAGGTATTCCAGTCCCCTCCCGCGTACTGGTTCCAGGAGAACGAGCCGGAGTAGCCCACGCCTGCAATCAGGTTTCCAGCGAACTCTTGCTCCACCTGAAGGCTATACTGCGCGGTCTTTTGCGGTTTCAGGGTGGGATCCACGGCACTAAGAGAACTTTCTAGAACGCTGGTGCAGCCGCTGTCGTTGCAGAGTTCACCATGGCTGTCAACGGTGCCTGCGGGAATGACCGGATAGGCGTATGTGCGGCCAAACGGAGGCGCGAGCTGCCAGTTCGTTCCGTAGAGGTTACGCACGTCCACGTCGGCCGTGGGCGTGCCAGCCGGGTTGCCCGTGTTGAAACTAAGGTTAAGGTAACCAGGGGAGTTGTACGCCAACCCATTCACCACGCCGCCAAGGTTCATAGCGTCGTTATACAATCCAGCGCCGCCGTGAACGGTGAGCTTGCGACCCGGGAAAGGCGTCCACGCGAAACCAACGCGGGGCAGGAAGTTGAGGTCCTGGGAGGAACTGAATGCGTTGCCGACCAGGCCCGTGGAAATGTTGTCGTTTTCGATGTTCGAATACAGCGAAGCCCCAGCTGGCGAGATCATGTTTCGCCACGGTAGCGAGAGGTTCCCATAGCTTGATGGGTTGCCGTAGTCGTCCCAACGGAGACCGAGTGTAACCAGAAGATTACTCTTAAGCTTCCAGTCATCCTGGACATAGCCTCCAACTTGCAGTACCTGGGATCCCACAACATTGGCCAGATACTTGCCGGTTACTCCGGAGAGGGTGTTGAGGCCGTATTGCGACAAGTGGTCGTTCAGCAGGTCGGAATAGCAAAAACAGCCGAAGTTCCAGGGAAGTGTTGCCTTGGAATCCGCGCCTGCGTTGTTCTGGTAGTTATCCATGTGCGCAACCAGTAAGCCCGCCTTGACGTTGTGCCTGCCGTGGGTCCAGGTTACGTCCTCGTGGAGTAGATAGTTGTGGGACTTTGAATCACTGGGGGCGGCCGGCGTTCCAAAGTAATCGGTGGCCCCATTCCCGAGGCCAAAATACCAAGTGAAGAAGGAGATTGAGTTGGCCGGGTTGGGGGTCCAGGAGTTGTAAAAACGCACAGCGCTGATGGCCGTCTGGCTGATCAGGTTGGGCGAGAAGATGTGGGTGTAGTTGAGGTTCGCGTAACGGGTTCCACCGGGAGTGGTGGAGTTGAACCCCGGCCGGTACCAGAGGAAGTCAGATACCTGAGGCTCCAGCACGTAGGAGCCGTAAATGCGATCCAGGCCGCCGCGGAAGTATTGATCGATACGCCCGTCGAGCTGGAATCCATTGACTCTTGGAGCCTGGCTTTGAATGATGTTATCAACAAGAGGCTGGGTGCAATCAATACTTGCTCCGGCCAGCGTGCAACCGGTTGTTTGGCCCGATGTATTTGGGGATTCATCCGCCGCAGTCTCAGCCACGCTGACGAATGTATTGACCGACTTTTGGCCCCCCGTGGCATTGCCGAGCGGGAATGGCACGAGCAAGTTCTGCACGTTCACGCTGTTGGGAAAGTTTGCCGGAGCCCATGTCCCGGTAAAGGAATTGTCCAGAACTTGATTTGGGGCATTTGCAATAGGAGTCGTTTGATGCTGGAGCAGGTAAGAGAAGAAGAAGAACGTCTTATCCTTCCAGATCGGGCCGCCAAGGCTGGCGCTATACCATCGGCGGGCGTTGGAGACCTGGGGAGTGGAATCGAATCCCACCGTATTCAGGTTTTTATCGTTATAACGGTCGCCGATGGAGCCGTGAAATTTATTTGTGCCGCCCTTGGTGGTCATATTCACTTTGAACGATGAGGTGCCGGTGGAGTCAGCGGAATAAGTGTTGACTTCGATAGCGACCTCTTGAACCACATCTTCATCCGGCTCAAAAGTTATTGGGCGGTTAGCGCCGCCGGCGTAGCCAGTGTTGTCCTGGATGCTGACGCCGTCAAGCTGGTAGGCGGTGCTGGAGTTAGGCCGTCCGTCGGCTTGGGCATTCGGGCCACCCTCGCTGCCGTTGATATTGATGAGCCATAGCGAACGATCCTCGTCGATTCCCGTGACGCCCGGCGCAACGCGCACCACCTCGAGCGGGCTCCCGTTCTGAAGCGGGAGGTTCTCGATCTGCTCCGCGTCAAGCGTAGTTTGCAGGCGCGTCTCATCGGGATCCAACTGGTCCGCTCGACCGGTCACAGTCAGGGTGGTAGAGGCGCTGGTCAGAGCAAGCGTGACATTCACGCTGGCAAGCTGATCCTGGGTTACATGCGCAGTGATGATCTTCTTCGCAAAGCCCTTGGCTTCGACAATAACCTGATAGTCCCCAGGGCCGATCCCGTTAAACCGGTAGTAGCCCGTGGCCTGCGTCACATTAGTCCGATCAATGCCGGTTTGCAGATCGTGGAGAGTGACCTGGGCGTTCGCTACGACCGCCTTGGTCTGGTCGGTTACGGTGCCTTCAAGGCTGCTGTTGAACTGAGCAAGGCAGATTGCTGGAAAGGCCGTCAGCAGTACAACCAACAGACCCGCCATCATCAATAGGTTGCTTCTCGATCTCATGCTGTCCCCCGAAACGAACATTTGGTTCTCCTTCTTCATTGCATCTGTGGTTGCACTTGCCCTATTTCTGCATGCGCGGAACTGCCGGGAACGCTGCTGCGTTGCCGATCTCACTTCAGACGCGTACAATCTGTGACTGCACGGAGAATAGTCAGGTCTTTTGCAGCGTGGCAAGTTTCAACTAGGTTTGTCTAGGTTTTTGAAACAATTGCGGAGCGTAAGCACCTGATTAATCATGCATATATGCCCGACGTTATAGAAACGTTACATGGTGATTCTCGAGCTAAAGCTCCTAGCTCGCCAGAATGCCATGCCCAGATCGATCGCTTAATCAGTAGCCCTATGCTACAGCGTTCCGAAAGCCTGTGCAGATTGTTGCAGTACCTGGCGGAGCACAGTTTGAACACTCCCACACATCATCTAAAGGAGTATCAAATTGCCACCGAAGCCCTGGAGCGGGCCCCGGATTTTGACCCGCAGCTGGATTCGAGTGTTCGAGTCCTCACCGGGCGTTTGCGCAGCAAGCTTGCCGAGTACTACCAATCGACTGGGGTCCGCGATCCGATTCTCGTCGATGTACCCAAGGGAACCTATACGCTCTCATTCGAGCGCAAAACAGACCTCCCGGAACCAAAACCGACGGCGCGACTCGGAATTCAAAGGAGAGTCGTCTTAGCACTGGCAATTCTAGCCATCGTGCTGCTGGCCGCCGGATCCGTGATTTATATCATCCATCGCAGGGCAGCGGAATCGGTCATCGGGAAGGCGACCGTAGTCCCATCGCCGAAGGCGTTTCAGACTTTTTGGAATCCATTCCTCCATGGACCGCAGGAAACCATTGTCGTATTCAGTAATGCGATTTTTGTCGGAAATCCTGAGACCGGGTTTCGCTATTTCGTACCGTCCCGAGACTCTCACGATCAAATCAATCAACACTACACTGGAATCGGCGAACTGCTGGGAGTGTTGGAATTGGACCGCCTGTTCCAGAAATTCGGCGGCCACTTCCGCGTCAAGCCGGGAGGCTTCTTTACGCTTGACGAAGCTCGCAGCAATAATCTTATCTTCGTCGGATCTCCAATGGAGAACCTTACACTCAGGCAGATTCCTACCACTCAGGAGTTTGTTTTCCGCCGTGTGCCTTCTGGAGAGAATAAGTGGAATGAGGTCATTGCCGATCTTCATCCACGAGCCGGCGAAACAGGCATATATCCCCCAGCTTCGAAAGCCGGTAGAGATGATACGGACTATGCCGTCGTTGCCCTGATGCCCGGCCTGGACCATTCTCACTGGACACTGATTCTTGCGGGCCGTTCGACCGTTAGTACGCAGGCTGCCGTCGATTATGTTTGCGACCAGAACGCTCTTGATGAACTACTGAAACGGTTCAACTATACGAGCGGAACGGACGTGAAGCCCTTTGAAGCTGTGCTGCAGGTCAAATCGGCCCACGATGTGCCGATTGAAACCAAACTGGTTGATTTCCGGCTGACCAAACAATGAATCAGTTGTCCCCGTAAGAATGCCGTTCGGATTTTTCCGTTAAGGAAGAATCCATCTTTTCGCATTGGGCTTGGGTCTAACTACTCCGCTTGACTCGCCGGCACGGGCTCCGCTCCCGGCCCGCCTACGCGAAACACTCTCGGAATGCGCGCCGCGGGCTCGGGCAGCGCAGGAAAAGCGGCATGCGGTTCAGTCTGGTACCAGTAGGCAGTCGAGTAGAAGTTATCAGACCGATGGTTGGCATGCCCATGCTCCATCGTCACCCGAATCGATTTCTCAAACGTGATGGGGCTCTCAATGTGCCAGCGGTAGAGGCAAGTGCGGCCACCGACTCGCTGTGGATCGACCATGTACGGCGCACCGTTGCGCTGGTAGCCGAAGGCACGGTCCCCGAATCCCCATGCTCCGTTGTAGTAGTCCTCGCTCCCAGTGCCATTGATGGTAGGCAAAGAATCGCCATCGATGAAAATCATGTCGTCGCCCTCGCCAAACCAGCTGGACTGGTTTTGCTCTACAGCATGGGTTACGCCGACAAAATGCCCCTTGCCTGTGGCCTCCATGAAGACATAGTTGTCCTTCCCGTCCAGGTTTTTGTGGTTGCCCACCGGATCGTCGCCGTTATTTTTCCAATCGTCGGTCCAGCCCTTGCAGGGCGCGGCCTGGCGATATTGCGCATGGAAGCGGCCTAGGCCGGCTGGTATCGCGGCAACAATGACGTAGTCGAGGGCAAAGTAGAGATTGTCGGTGCGGACCTTTCCTTCGTTGGTCAGCGTGACGCGGGCAGAATCTGAAAACGGCATCTGAAAATAGGCGTTCAGCACCTTGGTGGGCGCTACCGCGAGCAGAGCCGATTGATAAGTGAAATACTCGCCCAGGCCCAGGCCGAAGAAGTCGCCGATGGGGACCTCGACTGAGGGTGTGGCTTCTCCGTCCCACCAGGCGCGAAGGACCAGGTTCTTCAGGTGCATTGGATCGCGCGAGTTGACGGTGAACCAGAGGTGTGTGACCGAGCCGGCGCCGGTGGTTTCGAGCAACGCAACAGTCTGTCCAGCTTCCACGACTACTGAGTCGTCATTACCCCCTGTCTGGTCCCAGCCTGAGGAACGGCGGGTCTTGTAGTTGCGCAGACGGGCAAATGCAAAGATGTCTTCTGATCCGGCTGCATCCGACTCAGGGGGCGCAGGGATAACGCTGGCTGTGGGGCTAGCCGCGGCTCCCGTGGCATTTAGGCCGAACAGTGCCGCTGCGGAGACCATGGAACTCAGCAGCTTGCGGCGTGCGGGCAGAGTTTCATTGGATGGATGCAAGTAGTTTTTCTCCTTCCATTTCGGCTCGCGGCAAGATGCCGACACTGCGGAAGTTCAATTGTACGGTTGCTCTCCGCTGAGCCGATGACAAGAACCTTCAATTTGCTGGGGCAAGCGCATCATAAACGTTATATGCAAGAGAGGTGCGCAGGGTTGGCCACTGTCACCTCATTCAGGCCGAATCTTGTCTGCGGACCGTTCCCGAACCCTTAGGTTTTGGAGCAGCTCTTTTCATGCAAGTCTGCCTTTCGTTTTCAGCGAGATAGAAGGCATGATTGGGGAGGGGTTTCCGAACAGCCATGGCAGAAATTCATGGGGTTCAGTTGTATCAAAAGGCTGTCGCCGCGGATCGATGTTCAACAAACCTTTTGAAACATAACCTGAGAGACTTTTGCAGAGTTTGGATTCCGGGAGGATTACCGCCCACACGGAAATAACTCCAAAACGGGGTAACTTCCCAATTGTCGACAAACCAATGGAAATCCATAGGAACCTGTGCTCAGTCAGGTTGGACTTGGCCGGATCTTAATTGGAGGCTACTTGGCCAGGAGGACTACTTCGTCCCGCATCGTCGTATCCGAGGAAACGGCACGCTTCTTATCGCTCGCAACGCGCGAGAGATACTTCACAGAAGGCCAATGCTGTTCTGGAACCCATTTCCCGCAATTTTGAATTGCCCTGACCCGCACGCCGCAAACCTCGCATGTTTGAACGGCAAACTGCTCTCGATTTCTGTTTCCGGTAAGGGCGGCTTGCGCATCATCGCTGAGGCGACCTTCGCAAGGCTTTGCGGGCATTGGCATAACTCTCCGTTAAATCGCCCGGATTGTGTCCACTCACTCTGATTAGATGCGGGCGTTTGCCATTGGCGACCCAGCTAATCTCGCACTCGCATCCTCAGATGCCTGCCCGCGGTTTCCGCTTGCTCACTGCGTTCTCTCCGACAGCGGCCCTTATTCTCGCAAGATGCAGCAACGAGAAACCGCCGGAACTTGTAGCACAATCACGGTTCGGCTTTGCCTTGCAAAGAGGGCAAGCCAAAGAGATTGGGCTGGTAGGCAGAACGTCCGGTACGGGGATCGCATCTTTCGCCATATTCGAAGTCTACGCTCATCTGCTCACCAAAAACTGTCGAAGGAGCGACCCCTTGTTTCGCTATGGCAAAAAAGCCAAAGCGCCAAATCGTCTTTCCTGGGTCAATTCGCGACAATCGGAAGGAACACCGATCGCAACGGGTAGGCGGCGATCATGGCCCTCGGTCGACTGCGACGACGATGGCCATCCGTCAGCAAACCTTGGCCGAGGCGCTCACCTATTGATACTCAGGTCGTCTGCCAGTTACCGCTGGACAGACGCATTTGGACGGTATCGCCTTCAACCACCAACTGATATTTGCCGTCCGGCAGCGGTTTTGCAACCCACAGAATGGAATACCGGCAGTTCTTGAATAGCCTGGTTCCGGAAAGAGCTACCCTCACAGCTGACACTGTGCAAAACGCTGCAAATCCGTTGCCATTTAGAACTCCTGACATCCTGATGGGCTCTCGCGTACATGTCATCCTTTTCCCCCTCTAAATGAAACGTCGGAGTGCACTTATGGCGAGAATTTGCAGGGAATCGTCTAGTGGTTTAAGTGGTCTGACAATATCTCGAACCGGAATTACACCTCCATGGAGTGCCATGTTGCCCCACACGTGCGTTCCAAAGCACAAAGCCTCTCGTTTCCGAGAGGCTTTCTCATCATGTGGAAGGGAAAGCGCGTGCAGCGACGCTACGCGTTCTTGCGTCCACTGTCAAGTGAGAGCAATATGGTTACCAAAATCAATGGTCACTCGGGGTGTCTTGCGGGAAACGGGGAATATGGCCCAGTGTTCTTTGTTTCTACGACTTGTGACAGAAGTCAACCGAGACTTTTGCTATTCCTGAGTCACCGCCAATCCGGAAGTAACCCCGAAAAGAGAGTTCTGTCCGGATTGGCGACTGCGCGCCCAGAGCCCGGAAATTCAGCCAGGGTTCTCAGGCATCCCGCGCTATTCCAGGAGTTTCGACACTACGTCGATCTGTATGCCAGCCATTGAACATTCCTCCAGGAGCCTAACCATTCTGCACCTCAAATCTCAAGATTTTGCCAAGCCCGCATACTCCATTTGCGCGAGATGATTATGTTCGGAGCAGATAACCGGCCGTTCGCCGTGGCGCGAATCGAGCGCAGTAGCGGCAACTGGCGGTATACTGTCGCCGCTGGGAAAGCAAAATGAAAATTCCGGGTTCCAGGTCTCTGGCCGTGTGAAAAGGTATTTGTAGAGCGACGCACGGGTGCGGGTGCCCCAGGTCTCGATTCTGAGACCTGGAAATTCTCGGACCCACATAAAAATCGCGCGGTCAGAGAGCTAGCAAATCAAATGACCGGTTTCGTAGCTAATGAAAATTCCTTCAGGTGGACGTTTCAAATGATACAGAGCAGAAAGACACCGTACACGATCGCCTCCTTCGCCTGCTGCATTCTGGCCGGGATTCTTTTCACTTCTCGCGCATTCGCAACCGACCTTCGGCTGGGCATTATCGGCACCGATACTTCGCACGTGGTGGAATTCACCAAGCTCCTGAACGACGCTTCCAACCCGGATCATGTGCCCGGCGCTCGCGTAGTCGCAGCCTACAAAGGCGGCAGCCCTGACATACCCAGTAGCCGGGATCGGGTCGAAGGATTTAGCGCACAACTCAAAGACCAATGGCACGTCCGGCTCGTCAGCCGGATTCGCGATCTCTGTCCGCTGGTGGATGGAATTCTGCTTGAGAGCGTGGATGGCCGAGTTCACCTCGACCAGTTCCGGCAAGCCGCGGCCTGCGGAAAACCTGTATTCATCGATAAACCGCTCGCCTCCACGTTCGCCGACGCACATCAAATCGCCCAAATTGCGGAAGCACAAAAAATTCCGTGGTTCAGCGCCTCGTCCTTTCGTTTTGGAGCGGCCCCGGCGATGCGCACTCCAGATATCTCCGGAGCCTCTGTCTGGGGACCAGGGCCACTTGAAGAACATCAGCAGCTCGATCTTTCCTGGTATGCAATTCATCCCATCGAGATGCTCTTCACAATCATGGGACCCGGTGTAGAGCAGGTAACGCGCACCTCCACCCCCGATGCCGATGTGGTGACCGGAGTCTGGAAGGATGGCCGCATCGGAACAGTCCGCGCCATACGGCCTTACAGCACATTTGGCGCAGTCGTTTTCCACCACAATGGGCCGCCAACCGTCTACAACGATGTGACCAACAACTATTCTTCATTGGTAACGCAAATTGTGAAGTTCTTCCAAACGGGAGTTCCACCCGTCCCCAACCAGGAGACATTGGAGATTTTTGCTTTTATGAAAGCAGCCCAGCAAAGTCTCAATAACGGCGGGATTGCGGTGAATATTGCGAAGTAATGGTTGCAGAAATCTACTGTGCGATGCAGGAGGTGGGCACAGAACTGAAACATAGTCATTATGGTGTGACCGGCTCGATGCGCTAGTCGTGGGTTAGGCTGAGTTTGTTTGACGAACGTCAATCCAGAGCCACAAGCGGAGGGAACCGGTCATGAGAGAGAAGTTACGATTTTGGGGTTTGGATGTCCATGCTGAAACGATCTCTGTAGCAGTAGCCGAGCCGGATGTATCTATAATAGAATCAGCTGTTTTTCTTTGGTTCATTCGAATCGGCGCAGTGTGTAAAATCGCTGTAATTCCGTCCAAATTCCTAAGGGCCGTACGAAAGTTAAATGACCTTGGTGCGCGTCCTCAACCAGGCCGGTTGCCTTGGGATCGAACCGCAGTGCTGACCCCAAGCAGACGAAAGTTACACTCCTAATGCGCAATCGATAAGATGGCTGCGGTTCTCAGAAACTCTTAATCACCGAGGCCACGAAGCTTCCGGGGCAGAGCTTCCTCATCTGCCGCAGAGACGTCAGACGGCGGCAAGAGTCAAGCACCATCTAATGCATCCATCGGTAAATCATGCTTTATGCAATGCACCTTACAACGTTCGTACAGTTCCAGACCCAGTCGCGACGGGGTGATATCAATTTTTTCTGCAGGAAGATAAGACGTAAAGTCAAAGCTCTTTTCGATGATTCCGAAGTTGAATAAATATGCAATGTCCGTAGCAATCCTGGAAACATCATACATGCCGGTAAGCCGGATCAACTGTTCGGGCGTAAAGATGATTCGAGCAGAGGGAGGAGACTCAGTCCCCGGCATCAGCTGCAATGCCCTAATGCACCCGGCTATGAAGATCCGGCACTGTGCATCTGTAACATTGACGAGCAGATCGACGAACGCGCTATTGGATTGGTCCGTTCCTTCCGCGGTGCAGGATGTGGCCAGAAGACCAGCCCACAGCTTCCTCGTCAAATTATCCGCCCAAGAGCCATGTCTAAGTATGCTTAAGACGATATCTGGATGAGCCCGTAACTTGTGATCGGGTTCTAAAGCCAGGAGCTTTTCCGCATCCTTTGCGATCTCCATAGCGTTCTCCGTTTTAGGCCGATCTAGTTCTCCGCCAAGCAATAGAATGGATTCGTTGGCTCCGTCGTGACAAAGTCGGCACAAGAACAGGATTGTTCGGAGGAGCTTGAGCGTATGCAGGACGTCTTTCGGATTCGTCAGAACGACGGCGTTTCTGAGCAGAACATCCCAAAGGTTCGGATCGATGCCTTCAGGAAGCGCGAACGATAATCCGAGGCCATCTTCGGCGTGCCGAACAACTCGTGCCTGCAGCGTAATTTGAGGCTCGGAAGGATCCTCCGAAGACCCCTCAACCTCCACTGTCAACGTGACCAACTCGCCAATGGGCCAGCGTTCCTCTGTCAGGACATGAAGTCCGGTTGAGCTGATATCTCTGATCGTGGCCGGTCTCGAAGCGTGGCTGTCCCCGCGCCGAGCGACAAACCCTGACGGGGTTCGTCTTTCGGCCCGCGGCCTCTCAGGATACCCGAGCCTATGGATCCAGGTGTGCCATTTATTCAGTGCAGTCATTTTTTTAACCGGAATCTCGTTTTGCGGGCCGGTTAGATGGAATTGTATCGCTCCTTTGGCCGAATGCAACGCCAGAAAGAAAATTTTGGCCTGATGGTAGCCAGTGCTTGCGGGAGAAACGCCGGGCGATTCACCGCCGTGCTTGTTGCGCCCGCTTCAGTGAGGCTCTCCAAGACGTTGGCGGCGTCATCATGAGGCGCAACCACGCATCCGCCCAATCGGCGAGATCACGAATCGCGTGCAGCCAGATGTTTCAATCGTTTCAGTGACCGCTTCGAAGACGCATCCCGGCCGCGCGGATGTTGTGGTTCACGCGGCAAGCAGAGTGGAAGAGAAAAAGGATGCGAAGGGCATGATGTTGAGGGATGCGCAGGGCAAGGTGGAGACGCAGGCAAGCGGATTGCAAGACCTGCGGGTCTTCCGGAACGGACAGTTGGTCGCAAATACCCTGCTCGACCAGCCGCTGAAGGACGGAGACTTCACCTTCAGCGATATTCAACTGCCGACTTCGAGCAAGACCGTAACCTTTACCGCCTATGCCTTTAACAGCATGAACATCAAAAGTGCTACGGCGCAGAATGACTACGCGTATGAACCGGGACCGCCCGCCAAACAGCGCGCATTTCTGTTGCAGATTGGCGTGAATCACTATCAGGCCAGCGGGTGCGAACTGCGAGGCGCAGCCGCACCACTCTCAATTTCTCCGCCATAGATTTTGGCATCCCTTTGAACCCATAGACGAAGCCCCTTATGTCCGATTCGTATTGACCGCGCGGGTTTCCATAGGCTGACGCATCATTGAAAAATTTAACTCGGAAACATTCCGACTGCATTCGAATCTGGCGTTGAGCGGAATTTCCATCTTGCCGCTCATAATCTGTGTCGAGTTATGTAAACTGACTCATCTCAATGTTCAACTCGTATTTTTCCCCGTGAAGCAGCATTTCTTCCCACGTAACCTCGCGACCGAGACGGCCAGCCAATCGACCAAGCATCGCGCTCAAAGCGGCTTCAACGCCAGCAGCAGCCTGGTTGTGGAAGCTTCCCGACGTAATGCTATCGATGAAGCCACGATCTTTCTCCCGGTCGGCCTGGGCCAGATTGTCACTGAACGCTCCATTGGTTGCAAAGGAAGCGGGAATTGTTTGCGCCGTGGCGTCTTTATCGACCCAGGTCCATGGATTCTCGCTCACGATTCGCAACGGGCCGGAGTATGGAGCCTCTGCGAGTCCGTCCGAGCCAAAGATGCTTGCCCCTACGTTGAACCAGTCGTGAGGACCGAACTGCGTAGATGAAAAGCTCAAATGAACGTTGTCAGGGTAGGTAAATATAACCTGGTAGTTGTCCCACATATCACCGGGATGGGTGGTTACATTTCTGGCCGCCGGTAGCTATTGCCTTGATCGGATGCGACTGAAGAATCCAGTTGCAGATATCGATCACGTGAATATTTTGCTCCACAATGATATCGCCCGATAGCGTGAGATCCCAGAGCCAATGGCGAATTCGAAGTTCGTCGGCGGACGCACCCGGCAGCGGAGGATAATTTATCCCCGGAGCATTGTAATTTGCCGCGATGCTGGCAATCTTGCCCAGCGCGCCCTCGTGGATACGTCGCACGATCTCGACGTAAGGTGGCGCACTGCGGATTTGAAACCCGACATCGAGGCTTACATGCCCCTGAGCACGCTTCCCGATCTCCAGAACCTGTTGCGCCTGGGCCACATCGACTCCTACAGGTTTTTCGCAGTACGCGTGCTTGCCCGCCTTGATGGCGGCGTCGAGATGCTGAACATGAAACCACGGCGGAGTTGAAATCTGCACGGCATCAACGCCCTGAGATGCGGCCACTTCCTCGAAGGCCTTATGGCCGCGAAACATCATCTTGGGATCGATGCGCGCGTAGCCCAACTTATCTGCAATCTGATCGAAGTGCGCCTTACCCGCCTCCAATTTGTCGGGAAACAGATCTGCGAGAGCAACGAAGCGGGCGCTGGTGTTGTTTGCGAAGGATGTCGCAACCGCGGTTCCACGCCCGCCGCAACCCAGTAAGGCCAATCCCACAGCCGAGTTAGCTTCGTAGCCAAATGCGGTTTGCTGCTTCAACAGCACCAGTCCTGAAACCGCGGCCGAGCCTTCTACAAATTGTCTTCTATTCACAGTAGAACCTCCGTCTATTATTTCGCGTTGGCCATTACCTGGCTGAGAATTCGTTCAAGATATACCTTCTCGCTTTTTACATCTTCGATCTGCTTAGGGCCTGAGGTCTCGCGTTCAATGGTAATCGCTCCCTTATATCCAAGCTGATAAAGCCTGGTGAAGACCTTCAGAAAATCGACGCGGCCGGTGCCGATCAATACTTCCTCTCCCAGCCGCATTGGGTCGGTGGGCCACATTCCATCCTTTGCATGGACACTCTTGACGTACTGCCCGATCATTTCAACCGCGTCTACCGGGTTGGCCTTCCCATAGAGAATAAGGTTTGCCGTATCCAGCCCCACGCCCAGGTTTGGCTGGTTAACGTCCATTATCGTCCGCTTGATCGTGATGGGCGTCTCCTGCCCTGTCTCCATCAGGAAGTCCTGACCGTTGGCTGCGCAGTGCATCGCGACCTCGCAGATTGCGAGAACCGTCTCATGATAAAGCGGGTCCGCTGGATTCTCGGGAATAAAGCCACAATGGGTCTGGACGCGTGGCACGCCCAATAAGCTTGCAAAATCCGAGGTTTGTTTCAGCGCGTCCATTCTGGCCGTTCGCGTGGCGCGGGGCACCAGGCCAATGGTCGAGGGGCCCTCGGCAAAATCCCAAACCAGCCGTCCCGGTCCAACAACCTCGACGCTGGTTGCCGTTACCTCATACTTTTCAAAAAGAGCGTTCAGCCGCCGAGCGCCCGATGCGCTGAACCTGCCTATCCAATCGTCGAGGCTGGGAAAGCAATTGGTCATGCCCAGCTCTTTGACGCGTGCGATTGCATCTTCCGGATTGTCATACGAAGGCCCAATCTTCAACCCAATGGCCATTGGGCGGACTAGCTTTTGCCTATCCGCAACGTCTTGCGCGTCGGCAACCGACGCAAACAAAGCCGCCTGGACGACTGAAAAGGCTGCGGATTGAATCACCGCGGTTCCCAACGCTTTACTTAGAAATTCTCTACGACGCATACACTCCCCTTTCGCACTTACGGCTAGCCAAGATTGGCCAGCCTGATGCTTTGTAACAGGTGACTTGTTAGTGTAACGCGGCAGGCAAAGGGCAAGCGCTCGTCGCGCTGGCCGGGATGTGAATAAGTAGGAACCGTAATTCATTTTAGGCTTTCTAAACAGGTTTTAGCGGTTGAAAGATTACGCTAATCGTCCAGTCGGTCTTATAAAAAGGCCGCTAAAATGCGGATGGTCTCTCGCCCAAACAGAAAAGAGTTATGATGCGGAAATGAAACCTACTCGAAGAACATTCATCGGAAGCGCCGCAGTCATTGGCGTCACAACTGTTTCACAAGCTGCGCTGGGAGGATTGTCGTCTTCCGGCCAAAGCGCAGCTCAAGGACCCGATGCAGGCAGTTCATCGGGCGAAGAGCAGGCGGTCCCGGTGACGATCCGGGTGGCGGCCGGGAAACCAACCCACAGTATGCGTGGTGGGATGGGGGCATCCTTTCATGCAATTGCTGCCACGCTCCCCGGAATGAGACCAAATGGAGGCTCATATTCCGGCAGCGCCTGGGGAGGCAATCCAGATGCCGGAGACGACAAGCACTGGGAGGAGCTTTTCAAGCATGCGGAGTGGCTGGGACTGAATTGGTGCCGCGTCGAGATCGAGCAGCGCATGTATGAACCCGGCCCGCGCGTCTTCGACTGGGACAACGCCGAGATGAAGGCCCTGTACCGCATTCTTGACTGGGCAGAGCGGCGGGGCGTGGACGTTTTTTTGCAGCAGATGTGGAGCGACGTCGTATGGAACGCTTACCCTGGCAATGCCGCAGATCCCATCAAGCGGCTGCGTAGTGCACCGTACTCGATTCCGGAATGGGCCTTTGGCCTGGGAGAATTCCTCAATCACCTGACTCGAGTCAAGGGGTACGAATGTATTCGGTGGGTTTCGATTTCGAACGAGCCAGGTCACGACGATTTTTCCTGGTGGCAGGATTCCGATATGAAGGCGCTTCCCATCACCCCTGGGTTGAAGGCGGCGCGGGAGGAGTTCGACCGTCGCGGCCTGGCCGTACCCATCTCCGGGCCCGATTGGACAGATTTGCCGGAGCTCAAACCTGCCGAAGTGGATTTCGACGCTTACATCGGAGCGTACGATCTGCACTCCTACAGCGCGGTATTTGATTCGATGGGCGGGGGTACAAAACTTACCGCTTCAGAAAAGATCCTGAGCCAATGGGCTGAGTGGGCGCACGCAAGAAACAAACCGCTCTTCCTCTCCGAGTTCGGAACCATGGCGTTTGGATGGGGCCACATTGATGCAGCTCCGGCCTGCTATCAGTCCGGGCTCAAAAACGCCTCTCTCATTGTTCGCGCCATCAACGTCGGGGTAGACGGCTTCAATCGCTGGAGTTTTACCAATCGAGGCGATCTGGACGGACAATGGCAACTGCTCCGCACTTGGGACGTGGACCACGACAAACTGCTCGAAACCTTCTCGCCCCAGCCCAATGCCTACTATCAATACGCTATGCTCACGCGCTATCTGCCCAAGTACTCCGGAGTGCTGGGCACGCAAGTGGAGGGGCCGTATCTCGCGTGCGATCGAAAGCTGGTAGCCGCCGCTCTCCGCACTCCTAAAGGGAATTACACTCTTTTATTGGTGAATGAAAGCCATCGCGCCGCCGACGCCCGTTTTGAGTTCAAGGATCTGCCCGCCGCGCTGCGCTTGCACAGGTATTCATTGACCAAAGAGACTGAGGACAGGAGCAAAGTAGAACTTCGTTCAGATCGTGCCCTGGATGTGAGCGGGTCGTTCACTGACCGCGTTCCGCCCATGAGCATCGTCGTCTACTCGACCTACGGTCTGACCGCCGACGATCCAGGCATCATCGCCGAATAGGCTTCGCTTCGATTGAAGAATCGGCAATCTGCAAATTCGCCCGCAGTTCCCTCTCCAGCATCAGCCAGACGCGCGCTTGACGAGTGCTTTTTGATTACTGGTGCCCGCCGACGCCAAGCACAGCGAAGAAACCCGGCAGTCTCTGGCCAAAGACCTCACTACAGCCCTCGACTCCATGCGTGCTCCTGTCACGTCGGTACCCGCTTCCAATCTAAAAATCATTTTCTTTAACGTGAGACCCAACCGACTTGACCGGTCAGGCTTTTAAGGAAGCGTCCCCTTTTCCACATCTATCAACAAGATCGCACCATCTATCCCCGGCATGTGTTCCGGAGATAGATGGTGCGATTCTTGCCGCTCCTGAGTATCTCTAATCTACAGTCGGCTTCCTCTCTAATTCATGGCTAGAATGCTGTGTAGGTGTAGTTCGCGTATTGCCAGGCTCCATTGATGAGCGAATAGATCCTTGCATAGACCGTTTCGCCGTTGCTTGGCAAGCTGCTCACGGTCTCGCTGGTGGCCGTCACATTGCCTGAGTTGTACAGGTTGCTCGAGCCTGCACTGGTGCCCAGGTAGAGTATGAAGTGCGTGGCGGTGTTGCCAGGATTCCAGGTGAAAGTTTCCGTGGTGCTCGTGAACTGGCTGTTCAGCGGAGGCGCGGTGAGCGCTGCCTGTGTTACGGTGCCCGCTGAGACGTAAGTGTAGTCGGTCGATTGCCACGCTCCATTGATCAGCGAGTAGAGACGGACGTAGACCTTTGAGTCGTTGTCCGGCAGATTGCTCACGGTCTCCGTAGTCGCCGTTACATTGCCGGAGTTATAGAGGTTGCTCGAGCCTACGCTGGTGCCTACCCAGAACTCGAAGTGCGTGGCAGTGTTGCCCGGCGTCCACGAGAAGGCAACGCTGGTGCCGGTGAGCGGCGTGGAGGTGTTCGGCGTGGGCGCGGTGAGTACGGCTTGAGTCGGCGCGCCCGAGGCCACGTAGGTGTAGTTGGTATATTGCCAGGCTCCGTTGATCAGCGAGTAGAGGCGCACATAGACCGGCCCGCCATTGCTGGGCAGATTGCTCACCGTCTCGCTGGTTGCTGTTACATTGCCCGAGTTGTACAAGTTACTCGAGCCTGCGCCGGTCGTGCCTGCGTACAACTCGAAGTGCGTAGCGAGGTTGCCGGGAGTCCATGAGAAGGTAACGCTGGTGCCGGTGAGCGGTGTGGAGGTGTTCGGCGTGGGCGTAGTGAGCGAGGCCGCTACCGGCGCGCCGCTGGCCACGTAGGTATAGTCGGTCGAATGCCAGGCTCCGTTCAGCAGCGTGTAGAGGCGAACGTATACCGTCTGGCCGTTGTTGGGCAGATCGCTTACGATCTCAGTGGTGGCCGTCACATTGCCCGAGTTATACAAGTTCCTCGAGCCTGCGCCGGTTGTGCCTACCCAGAACTCAAAGTGCGTGGCGAGGTTGCCGGGAGTCCACGAGAAGGTTACGCTAGTGCCCGTCAGCGGCGTGGAGGTATCGGGCGTGGGCGTGATGAGTGCGGCTTGTGTCGGCGAGCCGTTGGCCACGTATGTGTAATCGGTATTTTGCCAGGCTCCGTTGATCAGCGAGTAGAGGCGCACATAGACCGTCTCGCCGTTACTTGGCAGATCGCTTACCATCTCACTGGTGGCTGTTACGTTGCCCGAGTTATAGAGGTTGTCGGAGCCAATGCTTGTTCCTACCCAGAACTCGAAGTGCGTGGCGCTGTTGCCGGGTAGCCACGAGAAGGTTACGCTCGTACCCATCAGCGGCGTGGAGGTGTTCGGCGTGGGCGTGGTGAGCACAGCCTGCGTCGCCGTGCCCGTCGATATGTAGGTGTAGTCGGTATACTCCAAGGCTCCGTTGATCAGCGAGTAAAGCCGCACATAGACCTTCGAGTCGTTGCTCGGAAGATTGCTCACCGTCTCACTGGTAGCCGTCACGTTGCCCGAGTTATACAAGTTACTCGAGCCTGGGCCGGCCGTGCCTACGCGGAACTCGAACTGCGTGGCGAGGTTGCCGGGGGTCCACGAGAAGGTTACGCTGGTGCCGGTGAGCGGAGTGGAGGTATCCGGCGGGGGCGTGGTAAGCACGGCAGGTATTGGCAAGCCCGATGCCTTGTAGGTGTAATCGGTATACTCCCAGACTCCGTTGATCAGCGAATAGAGACGCACATTCACCGTCTCACCGTTGCTGGGCAGGCCGCTGACCGTCTCGGTGGTTGCCGTTACGTTGCCGGAGTTATACAGGTTGCTCGAGCCTGCGCCGGTGGTGCCAACCCAGAACTCGAAGTGCGTGGCCAGGTTGCCGGGCGACCAGGCAAATGCTACGCTGGTGCCGGCGAGCGGAGTGGAAGTATCCGGCGTGGGCGTGGTGAGTACGGCTTGCGTCGGCGCGCCCGATGCCACGTAAGTGTAGTCGGAATAGTGCCAGGCTCCGTTGATCAGATAATAGAGGCGCGCATAGATCGTCTCCCCGTTGCTGGGAAGATCGCTCACAGTCTCGGTAGTGGCCGTCACGCTGCCCGAGTTGTACAGGTTGTTCGTTCCCGCCACGCCGGTGCCCACCCAGAACTCAAAGTGCGTGGCGGAGCCTGGCGTCCATGCAAACGCTACGCTGGTGCCGGTCAGCGGGGTTGAAGTGTCCGGTGCGGGAATGGTGAGCGCCGGCGGCGGTGGAGCGCCCGATCCGGGTTTGAGCGCAACGGTCATGATACTCGCCAGAGCGGCGCCGCCATTGGCCGTGGTGGTGGCGCATTGCCCGTAGTAAGTTCCTGCTGCGCCGGCCAGACCATCTTCAACGAAGAGGCCCGCTGATGAGTAACTATCCACCGCAGTCCAGGTAATTGGCACCGTGCCTGCGTACCACGATGCGTATGACGGTATGCCATAACACATCGACCACAGCATGTCACCTGCGGCTGTCGTGGTGAAGTTGCCCGTGGATACACTCGGGGCAGCCCAGCCTCCGACCTGCGATACAGAAGCGCTATTATCCAACGGAGAGGCGGCAACGCCGGAGTACTCGGTTACCGAGACCCAGGTGCTCGTGCCGCCGATTGTCGTAGCGGTGATGGTGATGCTCCCTGCGGCGGTATTCGCCAGGATAAAGGCATCCATCGCGCCTTGATAGTCGGCCAGGCCGGAAATTACACTCACCGGCGTGCCGGACGAGGAGGTAACAGTCGGCGTCTCGCCCGACTCAGTGTAGATGCCGATCAACAGTCCATGCCCCGCACCGACTCCGGTAAGAGTGCATGACGCGCTGTAGCCCCAGGTATAAGTGCTGCTGTTGTCGCACTCCTGAACGTAAATCGGCGAGCCTGACGACGTATTGATGGTATACGCCGCCGAACCCACCGCGCTATTCGTATCGCCGCTGTGTGTGGCAATGGCCTCCAGCGTCTCTGTGGCAGAGACCGTGATCGCGCTGGAATACACTGACGAGCCTGTGGTCGGCGCGGCGCCGTTGGTGGTGTAGTAGATCGTCGCGCCGGTGGTCGAATCACTGATCGTCACTGTCTGGGTCGAAGTGTAGGTTCCAGCTGCGGGGCTGAAGCCTGGCGTTGCCGCCTGCACCAGGTTGATGATGTATGTCGCTATTGCTACCGAGCTATTGTTGTCGCCGGCTGCCGTGGCGAACGCTTCCAGCGTCAGCGACGTGGATACAGTAATCGGAGTGGAGTAGACCGATGAAGCTGTTGTTGGCGCGGTTCCATTGGTGGTGTAGTAGATGGTCGCGCCTGAGGTTGTATCGCTGATGGTTACAGTCTGGACAGAAGTGTAGGTTTCGGTTCCGGGGCTGAAGGTGGGCGTTGCCACCGTCGGCGTGCTGGCTCCCTTGAGTGCAAGGGCTTCAATATCCGGGCCATAACCCGCGGCGGTTTTGTAGCAATCCCCGTAATAACTTCCCGCAGCACCGGCCACGCCGTACTCCGTGAGGATAATTGCGTCGTTTCCAGCAATATTAGACACCGAAGTCCATGTAATCGGCGCATTGTCAACGGAAAGCGTAATTCCGGGCAGTGCTTCGCACATCGTCCATAACATGTCGCTTGCGGATGACGTGCTGAACGTGCTTGTGGTTGCATCATTGTCGGCACCATAGTTATGAAGAGTACCGGTGCCTTGGCCGTCGTACGGAGAGGCTGGTACGTTGCCAAACTCGACTGCTGAGATAAAGCTATCAGTGTAGGCGGATGGCGTATTGACTGTTAACGTGATGCTTCCCGCAGCGGAATTGGGCAGAAGATAGGCGCTCAGATACCCATTGCTCCAATACTCGTTGGGGGAAGCATAGTCGGAAATTTCAACCACAGGAGCACCGGTTGAGGCAGTAACAGAAGCCAAAGTTGCAGCGTTTGTCCAGATACCAATAACTATCGTATCTCCTGGCGCTACTCCGTTGAGCGTGCATGAATTGGCCGTGCCGCCGCTGCTGTGCAAGTAATTGTTGCACTGTTGCAGGTAGGTGGGGGCCGATCCTCCACCCGCACTAATGGTGTATGCCGCCGAGGCGACCGCGCTGTTGCTGTATCCGGTGGCCACAGCGATTGCTTCCAGCGTCTCTGTGGAGGAAACGGTAATCGCAGTGGAGTAGATTGAAGAGCTGGTCGCAGGCGCGGTCCCGTTAGTTGTGAAGTAGATGGTCGCCGACGGTGTGGTCGTTCCGATGACTACCGACTGGGCTGCGCCGTAAGTGCCAGCCGCCGGGCTAAAGAGAGGCGTGGCTGCCGTGGTCAACAGGTTGATGGTGTATGCCGCCGATGCAACCGCGCTGTTACCAACGCCGCTGGCTGTTGCGAACGCCTCCAGTGTCTCCGTTGCAGAGACAGTGATCGGAGTGGCGTAGACCGATGAAGCTGTTGTCGGCGCAGTTCCGTTGGTGGTGTAATAGATTATCGAGCTTCCGGTTGTATCGCTGATGGTGACCGTCTGGATTGAAGTGTAGGTTCCAGCTGCAGGGCTGAATGTGGGCGTTGCCGCAACCGGGCCAGCTCCCTTGAGAGCAACGGTCATAATACTCGCGTCAAGGGCGCCGCCATTGGTCGTAGTGGTGTCGCACTCCCCGTAGTAAGTTCCCGCTGCGCCGACCACGCCATCTTCAACAATGACGCCCTCACCGCTGTAGCTATTCACCGCTGTCCAGGTAATTGGCACAGTGCCCGCATACCATCCGGCGTAGGATGGTATGCCGTAACACATGGTCCACAACATCTCATATGAGGAGGCCGTACTGAAGTTGCCAGTGGATATACTGCTGGAGCCATAGGACCCGATCAGCGATGCAGAAGCACTGGTGTCAACCGGTGAAGTAGATACGTTGGTATACTCAGTTACCGAGATCCAGGTATCCGTGGGGTCGCTTGTAGTTGCAGTTATAGTGATGCTTCCTGATGCGGCGTTCGGCAAAATAGCCGCATCCATGTCTCCCTGGTAGTCGGCCAGGTTGGAAATTATGGCCGTTGGCGTGCCGACCGACGAGGTAATTGCCGGTACATCGGTTCCGGTAGTATAGACACCAATCACTAACGCATCCCCGGCGCCTACTCCGTTGAGCGTGCACGACGTACTGGTGACGTAGCCTCCGTAACTGTTGCACTGCTGCACAAAGGCCACGGTAATCGTAATGTTATAGGTCGCCGAATTTACGGCGCTTGAGGTAAAACCGCCGCCTACAGCGAAAGCTTCCAACACACTTGTCGAGGGAACAGTAACCGGACCGGTATAGACCGTCGAGCTGGTTGTCGGCGGCGTCCCGGCCGTTCCAGGCGTTAAGGTGTAGTAAATCGTTGCACCTATGCTTGCATCGCTGATGGTTACCGTCTGGGTTCCAACGTAGCTTCCGGTTGCAAGGCTGAGGGTGGGCGTTGCCGCCTGCCCGCCGATGGTGAGAGTGTATGCCACTGATCCAACCGCGCTGTTGCTATCTCCTGCGGCAGTGGCCAGTGCCTCTAGCGTCTCTGTACTGGAAACACTGATCGGAGCGGAGTAGGTTGGCGAGTTGGTCGTCGGTGTGGATCCGTTGGTGGTGTAGTAGATGGTCGAATTTGGAGTTGTATCGCTGATGGTTACCGTCAAGGCTACTCCGTAGTTCCCGGCCGCGGGGCTGAAAGTGGGCGTTGCCGCGACAATGGTATATGCCGCCGATCCGACCGCGCTGGTGGCGTTGCCGCCGCCTGCAGCGATGGCCTCCAATGTCTCCGACGCGGAAACGGTAATCGGAGCGGAGTAGACCGGTGAGTTGGTCGTGGGCGTTGACCCATTGGTCGTGTAGTAGACGGTTATGCCTGAGGTTGAATCGCTGATGGTGACTGTCTGCGGATTCATATAGCTGCCAGCAACAGGGCTGAAAGTGGGCATTGACGCCGAAATAGTATAGGCCGCCGATGCGACTGTGCTGTTGGTGTAGCCGCTGCCCGCAGCGAACGCCTCCAATGTCTCCGACGTGGAAACGGTAATCGGAGCGGAGTAGACCGGTGAGTTGGTGGTCGGCGTTGACCCGTTGGTGGTGTAGTAGATGGATGCGCCTGAGGATGTATCGCTGATAGTTATCGACTGGTTCCCAACATAGTTTCCGGCCACTGGGCTGAAGTTGGGCGTTGCCGCAGTACCTCCGATGGTATATACCGCCGTTGCGACTACGCTATTGTTGGCGCTGGCGGAGGTGGCGAAGGCCTCCAGTGTTTCGTTGGCAGAAACAGTGATTGGTGAGCTATATACCGATGAGCCGGTCGTTGGCGTGGTGCCGTTGGTGGTGTAGTAGATGGTTGCGCCTGAGGTTGAATCGCTGATGGTTACCGTCTGCGCCAGGCCGTAGCTTCCGGCTCCAGGGCTGAAGGTAGGCGTGCCAGTTATCGGGCCAATTTGGTATACACCCGTGGTGACAGCGCTGGGAGACGCATAACCCTGGACCACGGCGATGGCATTCACCGTCTCCGAAGCGGCGACAGTGATGTCCTCCACATTTCCCACGTCCTGCGCAGACTGGGGCTGAGGAATTTGCGGATACTCTATCGTGGTGCCTGTGGGAGGATAGGTGGGCGTAGATCCGTCGGTGGTGTAGTAGAACGAAGCGAATGGATACGTTGTGGTATTAAAGGTTACCACCTGCGCCGTGGTATACGGGCCCGCCGGCGGGGTAAAGGTTGGCGGGACGACAACGGAACCGGGCACCACGATGGTGATAGGAGTGCTTGGGGTTACGCCAAATCCTGCTCCTACTCCGTTGTTTCCGTACTGGTTGACCGCGTACAGGGTATAAGTCTGGGTTGCCGTGGGATAAATCGTCGCACTTCCGGTATTCACACCCGGACCGCCTCCATTAGGAGTAAGCCTGACCGGTCCGCTCATGTCGATGTAATCGTAGGAGTCACCGCTCACGCTGAAATTGAAGGTGACAGGAGTCCCGGCTGATACAGTTTGAGGCGATGCTGTAAAGCTGTTAATCACCGGTTGTGCTCCGGTAGGCGCCGTCACGGAATCCCAACCGGGGTATGTGGGAGTCATTAGGAGGACATCGAAGTTTGACATTGGTATATGGCCCAAATTAGCCAAATCGCTGTCGTTCCAGCGCGAATCGGTGGCGCCTATGAAATAGCCGTAGCCGCCATTGTCCGCCATGATCAATCCATACTGCTGCATCGCGACCAGGATGGCCTTGTTGATCGCGGAGTATCCGGAGGTGTTATAGCTCGCTTTCAACCGAATCCGCATTCCTTCCACGACCGGCGCGCCATAGCTGGTGCCCGCGGCATGAGAGGCCGGTTCAACGAAATACCCGTCATTGGCGTCGTTCTTTGATTGCTGCATGGTGAATCGGATGGCGTGCTGGATGTTCCCGGAAGCTGCCTCGTCGTATTTCACCAGCCCGGCCATGACCGACAATCCGGCTGCATCCGTTGATGTCCAGCCCCAGGGCCGCATCTCGCCGTTTAGCATGTCCCAGATCACTTCTTCGTCGGCATCGTACAACCCATTGCAGCGATTGGTGTTGTACGTCTCGTAATCCCAGCATGTGTTGCGGTCAAGCACGTTGGTATGAGCATCCGATTGATAAGTATCGGGCCAGCCTGAGCAGTCTGCCGCGGCGGCTTCAATGGGAACATTGTTGGGAAACGGCGCTACAACCACATCGCTGTTATTGGCGTAGCCGACCACGTTGATGGGCACGGGAGGGGTCTGGCCAGAGTCGACGATCATAAACGGAATGCCGCCGTCGCCGGGGCTGGATCCAAAAAGAACCCGCGCGTTCTCGCTGACATACCCCGGTGTAGTTTGAATCGCCGCATTGTTTGGATCAATGGCAGCGTTGGCGATGTTGGTGCTCCATAGCCCGGCTATGTTAGTCGCGTTTTGGAAAGGAACAAATCCGTTCATATTCGCGGTGCCGTCTACTGACCTGCCAAGCGACATGCCGGCGCACGATCCCGCCGTAGTGTTGATGGTGTAAACCGCCGAGGCCACGCCACTCTGCGTGAAGCCGCCGGCCGTGGCGATAGCTTTTAGCGTCTCAGAAGCAGAGACGGTGATCGCACTGCTGTATGTCGCCGAACCGGCCGTTGGCGTGGTTCCATCGGTGGTGTAGTAGATGGTGGCGCCTGGGGTTTGGTCGCTGATGGACACCGACTGCGACGAGCTATAGGTGCCGGCACCTGGGCTGAAAGTTGGCGCAGCCGTTTCTCCGTTACCGATGGTGTAAGAGGCCGCGCCTACATTGCTAACGGATTTCCCGGGAGCGATGGCGACGGCCTCCAAGGTCTCCCAAACCGATACAGTGACCGGCCCGCCATAGAGAGTGGAACTGCTGCTGGGCATGCTTCCGTCGGTTGTGTAGTAGATGGTTGCGCTCGGCGTCGTGTCGCTGATGGTTACCGTCTGTGGCGAGGAATACGCGCCGCCCGCGGGGCTGAAGGTCGGCGTGGCTGCCGGAAGGTTAATGGTATATACCGCCGAATTCATCGGGCTGTTTGCAAAGCCGGGCGCCGTGGCGATGGCCTCCAATGTCTCCGTGGCCGAAACGGCGACTTGACCGGTATAAAGCGTCGATCCGGTCGTCGGATAAGTTCCGTCGGTGGTGTAGTGGACCGTCGAGCCGGCAGTCCAACTGCTGATGGTGACGTATTGCACCGAGGTATACGTTCCTGTACCCGGGCTAAGGGTAGGAGTGGCTGCGGTTGGCGTGCCCGTCGTCAAGAGTGCAACAAGCACATTCTCAAAGGCGTCATTCAAATTCGACGTCGCCGTCGCCGTTTGAATCCCCGTGTTGACCACGACCTTATCTTCTGAGAATCCGGTGTCGCCGCCATCATTCGACAGTTCGCCATCTCCCATCCCCGGCCCAGGAGTAAGGTATGATCCGTTGTCGTTGTCGGCGAAAAAAGCGAAGACGTAATCGTCGGCATTGGTGGTTGCTGCGGAAGTGGAAACGGTCAGGGACGTGCCGGTCTCTGAGAATGTGCCCGTTTGGTCAACTGTTGTCGTTATTCCCTGGACCTCGTAAATATTGCAGTGGATGTTGTTTGTTGCATTATTAGTGTTGCAGGTGACGGTATCGGCTCCGGAAGAGGTTGTGGTGGTTGCGTAGACAGCGGCCACCGACCCCCCGGAATTGATTCCGGTTACCAGTTGCGTGTAAGTATTGCCAAGCGAGTCAGTCGGCGTTTCCAGTGTCACTCCAGCGTATGTGCTCTCGGCTACGATGAGTACGTTGCCTGAGGTCACACTGTTGTTAAACGGAACCGCAAGCGAAGATGCGTCTTCGTTAGATCCGCTAGTGTGTTGCACGGTCATGATCGGCGTGCTTGACGAACTGATGGTGTAAAACGCCGAACCCACCGTGCTCTGTAAATAATCGCTGGCCGTGGCGATAGCTTCCAGCTTGTCTGAAGCAGCGACGGTGATCGCACTGGTGTATACCGGCGAACTGGTCGTGGGCGTGCTGCCGTTGGTGGTGTAGTAGATGGTTGCGCCACCGGTCGCATCGCTGATGGATACACTCTGCGCGGAGGTATAAACGCCGCCTGCCGGGCTGAATACAGGTGTAGCCGCCAAGGTACCGATCGTATAAACCACAGAACCCACCGCGCTATTGGACTGGCCGGCAGCTGTGGCGATGGCCTCTAGGGTCTCCGTTGCGGAGACCGTGATGGGGCTGGAATACGTAGCTGAACTGGTAGTCGGAGTGGTGCCGTTGGTGGTGTAGTAGATCGTTGCGCCGCCGGTTGAGTCCGAAATCGTCACCGTCTGCGCCGTGGCATACGTCCCGGCCGCGGGGCTGAAGGTCGGCGTAGCCGCCGGATTGATCAAATAGACCGCCGTGGCCACCGGGCTGGGCGCAAAGCCGGTGCCGCTCGCCGTAGCGAAGGCCTCCACCGTCTCCCCAGCGGGAACCGAAATGGGGCTGGAATAGACTGCCGAGCCGGTCGTCGGCGTGGTGCCGTTGGTGGTGTAATAGATTGTCGCCCCCGGGATCGAGTCCGAGAGCGTCACCGCCTGCGCCGTGAGATACGTTCCGGCCGCAGGGCTGAAGGTGGGCAACGGTACTGTCGGCGTCCCTGTCGCCTTCAGAGCCAAAATAATGTTGTAATAGCCGTCGGGACTATAGACATTGCCGCCACTGGCGTTACTCCCCGTCGCCGTCTGAATTCCCGTTGCAATCGCGACCGCATCTTCGGTGAAGGCACTGTCACCTCCATCGGAATTCGACAGTTCTGTATCACCGAACCCCGTCCCCGCCGTATAAGTTGATGCCTGATAGTTGTCGGCAAAGAAACCAAAAAGATAATCGACGGGATTCGCCGTTGCGTCGGAAGTGGACACGGCCTGCGCATAGACGAACAGTTGATCGTTTCCCGTTCTGTCCACTGTAGCCGTTATGCCCTGGACCTCGTAGATATGGCAGTGGATGTTGTTCACGGCGCTGATGTGACAGGTTACGGTATCGCCTCCGGAGGCGTTGGCTGTGGCACCGTAGACTGCGACTACCGCGGTGTCGCTACTGTTAACGCCCGCGATCACGAGTTGAGCAAAGCTATTGCCCAACGAGTCCGTTGGCGTTTCGAGCGTCTCCCCGTCGTATGTGCTTTCGGCTACGAGTAATACGTTGCCGGCGGTCACGCCGCTATTAAACTGAACCGCAATCGAAGAAGCGGATTCGTTAGATCCGTTATTGTGCTGAACCGTCAGGATCGGCACACCCGTCCCGGCAACTCCCATGGTGTACGCGGCCGTTGCCACCGGGCTTTGCGCAAAGCCGCTGGCCGCGGCAAGAGCTTCCAGCGTCTCCGCGGCAGAGACCGTGATGGGGTTCGAGTAAACCGACGAGCTGGTCGAAGGCGCAGAGCCGTTGGTGGTGTAGTAGATCGTCGATCCGAGGGTTGTATCGCTGAGAGTCACCGCAACTGCCGATCCATATGTCCCGGTAGCGGGGCTCAAGGTTGGCGTGGCAACCGTAGCCGTTCCCGATGTCTTCAGAGCCACAATCAGGTCGACATAAGTATCCGGTGTTGAGTAGTCGCCAATAAAGGTCGTCGCCGTCGCAGTCTGAACTCCCGTCGCGGTCACAACCATGTCTTCTGTAAAGCCGGTGTCGCCGCCTGGATCATCCGTCAACTCGGTATCTGCCCATCCCATTCCCGGCATGTCAAGTTCCGCACTGAAATTGTCGCTGAAGAAAGCAATCACGTAATCGACGGCATTCGTAGTTGCCGCAGAGGTCGACACGCTCAGTGAATCACTGGCTTGTTGAATTTGTCCCATTTGGTCCACGACTGCCGTTACGCCCTCAAGCTCGTAGATATGACAGTGGATGTTGTTCGAGGCGCTGAGGTTACAGGTCACGGTATCGGCGCCGGAGGTGCTGGCGGTCACGGCATAGATAGCCTCCACGTCATTTCCTGAAGTGCCCACCGTGGTAAGTGCGAGCTGAGTAAAGCTGTTGCTTTGCGAGTCCGTTGGTGTGACGAGCGTCACTCCTTCGTATGAACTCTCGGCCACCAGAATCAGGTTACCGGATGTTACATTGCTGTTAAACGGAACCGCAAGCGAGGTAGCGTTTGAGGCAACTCCGCTCGTGTGCTGAACCGTCATGATCGGCGCGCCTGACGCGGCTGAAGCGAACAATAAGAGGAAGACAAAGATTGAAACGCAGAGCGCTTTGAGTGATAGACGGGCCCAAATAGAGACGACTGGAGACTGTGTAGCTTTCATAATGCTCCTCTCAGTTTCGCTTCGAGATCTTAGAAACCACTAGCCCGGATTGTTTGGATTGCGCAAACAAGCTAGTCCTCATGAATGCGCATTGTCAATATCTATTTGCAACAAAAGAAATGACCGGCAGTAAACATTTTGTGTTAAGGCACTTACATTGATTTACATAAAGAAGCGATAGGCATGACTATCATTATTTTGCTGCCTTCTTTCACCTGAAACCAGCCCATGAGCCCTGGCGTATAAGTGGATCTGGATTGGGGCCTCGTCGAGTTCTGAAAAATAGGACTATTAACAGGAGTGCCGATAGCAAGAGGATGTCATCCAGATTGCTCTCAAAATCTACACCGGAAGCACTGTTGGAATGTTGGTTGATAAACTGAAAAGCCCAAATTTCATTGCTTGTTTGACCGATTTATTCTTGCTAAAATCAGAGTTAAATCAGGGGTCGATGCCTCAATTTGAGTGCGTCATTGTCCTCTGGAATCGATTGATGATCATTTGGCCTATTTCTGTCGCGGCAGCGGAAGCAGGTTCGAGTCCGGTCGTCCCCGCCGGAACCAGAAAAACTCAAATTCACCCTGGCGTAGCCACGAAGATCCAGAAAATAGTCCATGATAAATATGCGCCTTGAGTGGTCTGATGGAGTGCGAATCCAAGGGGTGAGAGTTTGCGTGATGAGCGGAGGCTGGGATGCAGATCCTGAAGAGGATGAATAAGGCGTTGCTTGCAGCGCTCACTTTGATTTGTGCGTTTGCTCTCAGCATCGCGGGACCAGGACAGAATGGTGCGAAGAAATCTTCCGCCAACTGGCCCGTGATTGGCGGCACTTCGGGAAATTCACATTACTCCAGCCTGAAGCAAATTAATCGGACGAACGTGGCAAAGCTCCAGGTAGCATGGAAGTTCGATACCGGCCAATCAGGGGGAATCGAGACGACGCCGATTGTCGTGGACGGCGTGCTCTACGCGCTAACTCCCAAGCTGCAGGCGATTGCTCTTGACGCGGCGACCGGGAAGCTTCTCTGGACCTTCGACTCCAAGATCGAAGAGAGCGAGACCGACCGCGGGATTACGTACTGGAGCGACGGCCGGGAAAAGCGACTCTTTGTGGGCGTAATGAACTTTGTTTACGCACTCGATCCGGCGACCGGCAAGGTGATCCCCACCTTCGGCAAGAACGGAAGAATCGACTTGCGCGAAAATCTTGGACGCGACCCCGAGCTGCAGTCCTGGGCAATCACCAGCCCCGGAGCCATTTACAAGGACCTGCTGATTGTGGGCGGCCGCAATCCAGAAACGCTGCCTGCGCCTCCGGGAGACATTCGCGCCTACGACGTGCGTACGGGCGCCCTACGTTGGTCGTTCCACACCATTCCTCACCCCGGAGAATTCGGCAACGATACCTGGCCGAAGGACGCATGGAAAACCAGCGGTGCGGCGAACAACTGGGCCGGCATGGCGGTTGATCCGGAGCGCGGCATCGTTTATGCTCCCACGGGCTCCGCGGCGCCCGATTTTTATGGAATCACGAGACTCGGCGACGATCTCTTCGCCAACACCTTGCTTGCGCTTGATGCAGAGACCGGCAAAAGGATCTGGCACTTCCAGGCGGTTCATCACGATATGTGGGATAGGGATCTGCCCGCACCGCCCATCCTGGTTGCCGTCCTCCGCGATGGCAAAGAGATCCCCGCGGTCGCGCAAACTTCAAAGCAGGGTTTTCTTTTTGTCTTTGACCGAGTTACCGGCGCGCCTCTGTTTCCCATTGAAAACAGGCCTGCCCTTCCGAGCACAACCCCGGGAGAAGCCGCCTCTCCAACGCAGCCTTATCCTTTGATTCCGGAACCCTTTGCACGGCAAAATATCACGGAGAACGACCTGACCAACCGGACTCCGGAGGCGCACGATTGGGCGGTAAAGCGGCTGCGCGAGATTCGCCACGATGGGCAGTTCGTCCCGCTCAGCGTGGGCAAAGACACGCTCGTCGATCCAAGCTTTGAAGGCGGCGCCGAGTGGGGTGGTCCGGCATTCGACCCGGAGACGGACGTTCTCTATGTGAACGCTAACAACTATGCCTCCATGGGAGCGCTGGCCTTCGACAGCGGAAGCTCCCCAGGGCAGACTGTCTACCTGGCCCAGTGCAGCATCTGTCATGGCGAGCATCGCCAGGGTTCGTCTGAGTTCCCTTCGCTGCTCAACATCACCCAGAGGCTCACGCCGGAACAAATTATCGCGACCATCCACGGAGGCAAGGGACGGATGCCAGCTTTGCCGATTGTTGGCAGCGAATTGAAGGACCTGCTCGACTATCTGGCAACTGAAAAGGATTCTCCAGCGGGCAATGCCCAGGAAAATGAAGGGCAATCTGTTGAAGATATGAAGAATGCCGCGCAGCCGGCACAATCTCTCCAGAACAGAGATCAGGCGGGCGCGGCAGTCTACCAGGATAATTGTGCCGTTTGCCACGGCGACAGGCTCGAAGGCAATCCGCCATCCTTCCCGGCCCTGCTAGGGGTTGGAAATCGCTACTCCGATAAACAGATTCTCGATCAAATTCATACCGGCAAGGGACGCATGCCGGCAATTACTACGCTCACCGACGAGCAGACCCAGGCCCTGTTGCGCTTCCTTCGTCCGCCTGCACCGGCACCAACAGCGCAAAGTGCCGGGCAATATACGATGACCGGCTACCGCAGATTCCTTGATCCCGACGGGTATCCGGCCACCGCCCCTCCCTGGGGCACCCTGAATGCAATCGACCTGAAGACTGGCAAGTATCTCTGGCGGGTTCCGCTGGGACAGTACCCGGAGCTGGTCGCCAAGGGTATGCCTGACACCGGCAGCGAAAACTATGGCGGTCCGGTAGTTACGGCTGGAGGTCTTATCTTTATTGCCGCCACAGATTACGACCATAAGATTCGCGCATTCGACAAAGCGACCGGCAAATTGCTCTGGGAAGCGCAACTGCCCTTCGCCGGCAATGCGACTCCTGCAGTCTACGAAGTAAATGGGCAGGAATATGTGGTGATTGCCTCCGGCGGCTCATGGATGAATCGCAAGGGAGGTACGGGCGGGGTATACGTGGCGTTTGCGCTGCCGCAATAAGCTGATTTTAAATCAGCCATTTGTCTGCTGGGTTGATTCTTTCCCCCCGGCAGCGGTCGTGGTTCTGCCAAACCGCAATTTCCAAAACAGGCGTAATATGTCTTTATGAAGCGTCTCGCTACGGTTGCGTTGATCGTGGTATGGGTTGCGCTTCCGGTCTGTGCCCAGCGGTCAGGGTCGCACGGCGGCTTCTCGGGCCACTCCTCATCGGGGTTTCATGGTGGTTTCTCAGGCCACTCTGCACCGGCATTTCGTGGAGGCTTCAGAGCTTCCGCACCTAATCGATATGCAGGCTCTCCCCGTTCTACCGGCAGCAGACGGTTGAGCGCAATCCGCGGCTCCCAGAGAGCCGGCCTCGGCGATTACAGGGGTCGCCGGCCCTATACCGGCGACAGGCACCACCGCGGGCCATACATATCTGCTTACGGAACGGGACTTCCTTATTATGGTGTTCCCGGATGGATTGGCGATTATCCCTACGGATACGGTGACTCTACGGACAGCGACGATTCTCAGGCCTCATCAAACGCAGCTCCAGATGAAAATGATGCCCAGTCCTCTCCTGGGCCGTACCAGCAACCGCCTCTCCCACCCTGGCAGCCCGACTCAGTCATTCCGTATCCCCCTTCGAGCCCAGGCAGCCAGGATGCAGTGACGCTCATTTTTAATGACGGAAGGCCTCCTCAGCAGATTCACAACTACCTGCTTACGCGAACCGCACTTTTCGTCACCGAGCCAGATCGTCGAATCATTCCAATCAGTCAATTGGACCTGGTCGCGACAACGAAGGTGAATCGCGACGCAGGAGTCGACTTCCGCCTCCCCGATAGCGATTCAAGGTAGCCTTTGCATCCCACCCTCAAGACGGCGGGCGCGCCGTGCTCCTTGCCGGTTTCGTCCTAAGATGCTTCAGTTTGTGTAGAGAATCACTCCCGCTATCGTCGGCCCATACGATAATCCACATAGAGCGTATGAACTTTGATCTGCTCAACTGCCCTGTATTGTGGAAGTTGCGCCATCTTTATCAAGTGAATTATCGCGCCGGGATTGCCATTGCTCCACTCAACTAGTGACGGCAAGATCGCCTCCAGATTCGAGGCCTGGAGTTGAATTCTCTCCGCCTCCCGCTGCGCAAATTCCAGTGCGATCTGGTGAGGCCAGTTCTTGAGTTCCAGGCGTTCCGACTTGTTCGTGCACAGTGCTCGCAGTGCGCCAATATCTTCCATATGTGACGACCGGGATGCAAAGATTAGAGGTGTGCGTCCGTAATAGTGAAGATCCTTGACCATGCCGGTGATAACGCGAGACGGAGCGTCGAGATGGTCGAGCATCATAAGAAAAGGCCGCGTATCGAGAGCCCGGTGCACAATCCCTTTCAGTGAAGAGGACGACAAAGCGGCGACCTTACTGGGAACTTCGATTCCGGAACCAGCGGCTTGCAACGCATGAAGTAAGGCGAGAAGAAATTGCCGTGGAGATTGCATCTGCTCGACGTAGAGCGTCAGCGGCTGGCTCTCGACGAAGGTGCGCAGCAATCGCGATTTGCCTACGCCTTCGGGACCGAAAACCAGGAGCGGCTTGCGCATCTTCGCCTGGCTCTGCAGACGGCCCATTTCTTCTTCCCGTTCCACGCAAATCAGGTATTCGCGGGTCGGCTCGCGTTGTGACCGTAGAGCATCCTGTTCATGGGTTGCGTGGCCCGCCATTTGCTCCACCTTTGAATTCGTACCTGGGTCTTTCCAGAACCTAAGCGGAATTCCTGGAATACCTGATTACTTCCACATCGGACATAACGATCAGGCCCTCTTCGACCATCGCATCCAGATGGGGAATCAGTCGGCTAATCTGCTCCTCTTTATCGATGATCGTAAACACGATCGGCGCATCCGACGAAAATTTCCAGTGGCTGGAATGGCGGATTCGGGTGCTCGATCCGTAACCCTCAATGCCCCGAAGTACTGTGGCGCCCGCTATCCCCAGCTCCATGCATTTGGCGAAGATCGCTTCATGCAGCGGCTTGCCTTGCCACTTATCGGCTTCGCCGAAATGGATACGCAGCATGCGTGCTTGAAATTCTTCTTTCATTCTGACCCCTCACGTGATTGCCGAATCGGACTGGCTAGCGAGCTCCGCTGACCGGGATTGAACAAGTGCCGAAAGATCCCGTTCCAATCGGTCGAGCCGCTCAATTGCCGACTGTACGGCGGGAGTTCCCTCTTCTTTCACTTTCCGTGCCCGGTCAAGCGCCTGTTCCGCAATGCGGCTGACTTCGTGCAGCAGTTTGCGAATTTCAACTTCAAAGCGTCCCCGGCTTTCCTGAACGCGATTGAGAATATCGTTTTGTACGCGCGAGCTGTTCACCTCTAAAAGATGCCGCAGAAATTCCCGGGCATCGTTGGTGATAATTTTGCGTCCGCCCACAAGCGGCAAAAATATGTCGGCGAGCCAGCGCAGTGGAGATGAGGGTTGTGCGGTTCCGATGAAGTCCTCAAAAACGAACCGGGACCGAACGCGGAAGCCTTTTTCCGGATCGAGCGCATGGGGCATCCGCGTCAGTTCACTGAGGCCCGCATCTGCCAATTTTTTCAGAAAGTTGTTTCCCATCTCCACAAATCGAAGAGCCACGGCGCTATATTGACGTTCGCCCTCTTCCTGCTCGGGTTTGAGCCAGGGCATAACTCTACGGTGCGAGATCCCCTGCGCGAGGCGCATCAGCCGGCGTCGATAGTGAGGGCCAAAGCCAAGGGGCAGGGACGGTAACTCTCGATCAAATTCTGTTTCGGATTCGGTCCATGCGGAATGGAAGAAGCGCTTGTGCCTTGCAACAAAGAGGTCAGATATCCGATGCTGCTCGGCCATAAACAGGTAATCCAAGTTCGAGCATGGAGCGCTCAGCTTCGCTGATGGTTTCCTTCATCAATCTGATGCGCCGTTCGGATTCTTCGATAGGCCGCTGAAGCGCGTCGCGTTCCTCGCCGATCATGACCAGCAGTTGTTCGCTTAAGCGCTGCAGGCCACGGTCGCAAGCGGCGCGCACAAGATTTGTGCTCGAGTCTTCAACCAGGCGATGCAAACTCGCCAGCAGTCATTTCCCAATCTCGCAGCGGACCTCGGCTTTCCATCCGTTCAGCAGCACTGACCTCAAAAACCTCGCCCATGGGGCGATGCAGCCTCTTCGCAAGAATCTCGCGCGTGAATCTTAGCCGCCGCCGCTCGCTCCGGATCGCTGGTGCGGTCGGCCTTATTGATCACCAGGATTAATTCCTGAACCTGCCTGCCGATTGATTCCACCAGCGCCAACTCCTCGCCCGCAATGGGCGGATCGGCTCCCACCACGACCAAAGCCGCATCAATATGAGGAATGAACGCCTGCGTGGTTGCCGTATTTCCGGTAAAGACCGAGCCCAAGCCCGGCGTATCGACAAAACACATGCCGGAGGACAACAAAGGGCTGGGCACAAATACTTCCGCGCCTTCCACGGCCTTTTTGTTTTCGGGGTTCAGTTCTTCGGTTACGTATTCCTTCAAGCCGGCCATTGCAACGTCATGCCAGGACCCATTGCGCATGCGAACGCGTCGCGTGAAGCTCGTCGCCAAACCGAATCACGGTAGGCACCGCAGTGACCGGAATATATCCCGTCGGGACAACTTCGCAGCCGACCAGAGCATTGAGCAGCGTGGATTTGCCTCTCTTAAACTGGCCGACGCAAGCTACATAGAAACGTCCTTCGGCGATGCGGGCAGCAAGCTCACGCGCTTCTTCGGCGACAGGCTCAGATCCAAGTTCCTCGGCAAGTTTACCTAGTTGCAGAAGACGGAAGGAACTATCCGTACAGACAGATGCCGCAGCCGGAAGGCCATCGTAATCTTGCACTGTCGGACTGCTCATGTTTACCTGCATCTGTTTTCCCGAACTCTCTCCGCTATGCCAGATCAACGTCCAATGCGCGATAGGAGTACTTGATAATGTCCACGTCCGACAGCACCACCAACCCCTCTTCCACCATCTGCTCCACCAGCGGAAGCATCGATTTCAGCTTCTCCTCCGTATCGACGGCAGAGAGCATGATCGAACTGTCGTGCGATAGATGCAGCGCCTTGTCTTTGTGAATCCGCCGGTGGGCGCCGTAGCCGAGGATGCCGCGATAGACCGTGACTCCGGCAATATCGTTGGCCCGCATAGCTTCGACGAGCGCTGTGTAGAGAGGCTTGTCTTTCCAGCGATCCGATTCGCCAATATAGATTCGCATCATCCTGGCTTTGCCCTCGATCTTCAGGTGCTCGGGAGAGACCGGTTTCTTCTGCTTCGAGACCTGGGCGGGCTTTGCCACGGTAGTCTCCTGAATTTCGATCATCCCGCTTCCGGCCATCTCCTCCAGCTTGCCAAGCAGCTCATTCACCTTTTCACGAGATTCGATGAATTCAATCTTGAGCGGTAAATGATCTGAAATCTCAACAATGCTGGCGGAATGCATGTGATGATCCGCTCCAAAGCCAGCCACGCCTTTCAAGACAGTTGCGCCGGAGATGCCGCGGTAGAAGAGAAAGTCGAGGATGCTCGAATAAACGGGAACCCCGTGATGCGTTGCTCCCTCGCTCAGATAGATGGTTACCTTCACTGCTTTTCCGGCGTTCAGCATTTTCTTTCCCTCAGAAATCCAACCCGCGTTGATATTGTGTTCTCATCAAAGAATCTCGGCAATCAGTGAGCCGCCCCACACGGCCGCGAGTCCAAGAACAAGGCTGCTGACGGCATAGAGGGCGGCGAGCAAAAAACGCGCCGCTGCGAACGGTGGAAAGAGTTTCCCACTCATAAGTTGAAAAGGTGCTGTAAGCGCCGATAAAGCCGATTGGCACCAGAAATCTCCAGGCGGGATTCAGATCCGCGCGCCGGGCCAGAAAAGTAAGCGAGAAGCCGATGATCACGCAGGCCGTCATATTGATGACAAAGGTGCCGTATGGAAACTTTGTCCCCATGCGGCCGGCAATCGTTGAGCCCACCCAATACCTGGCAATGGAGCCAAGCGCGCCGCCAAATGCGATGAATAAGTACTTCTGCAAGCCTGTCTCTCCCTCTCGATGGTTTCGCTTAGTTAGATCCAGTTCAATCCAGGAACATTGTTGATTTTATCCGGAGGCTCCAGCATTCTTAGAATCCAGTTCCTGGCGTACATAACTCTCCATGCTTTTCACGATTGCGCTTAATTCATTGATCGTCGAATTGAGTTCATCTACCGCATCCGCCGGCACTGCTCCGCATCCACGCAGATGTTTCGGCTTAAGTTCCTCAATCGCAATATCGACAAAAGCCAGGTCTGTTGTGATCAATCGTGTGACTTCAATCTCCGGCGGTTCGGGCTTTATCTCCTGCCATGCCAAAGTTCGCAGCAGTTGTGCTCGGAGCCGGCTGATATGGCCTTCTATCTCCAGCGCCTGTTCGGGAGTGACGTCTACTGCATAACGGGGAAACGGAGATTTCGAAGTCGCGGAATGGAGAGCATTCTCGATGTCGCAGAGGAGACTGTCAATGTATCTGCAGGTAATGACCAGGCGCCGTTGCTGGGGCTCGTTCAGCTTCCCATAAAGTTGCTCCGGCTTGATATTGCCTTCTGCTTCACACATGACTCTGCCAGTTCTTATTCACAGTCTCAGATGGAGCGGTTGAAATCTTGAACCAGATCGCCAGCAATGTGGCGGCAAGCGCGAGACCTACCCAGAGCGCACAAAGAGCCCAAGTGTTTGTCATCAAAGAGAACTCCAAAGTTTTAGATCAGGGATTTGGCCGGGACATAACTCCGCAACAGGAATCCCTGTCAGGAGTCATCATCTGTCCGGCCGATTGGATGGACAGCGGTTAAGGGTGAACTCCCTCACCACCTCAACACCCACTATAAGCGATGCGACAATTCATCGTCAAGCATGGTTAGGACATACGACTTGGATATTTCAGAAGGACTATCCGGCGGTAACAAAGATCCATTCTAAGGAGCTAGCACGATAGATTTGTGGAAAGAGCGCCTGTCGGCGCCCTTTCCACTTTAAGGAGTGTGAAGATCAAATTGACTACGAGTGCGAGACCAAGCCTGGCGACTTGGCCCTCCGGAAGGCTACGAATGCCAGACCGAGCAGGCCAGTTCCGAGCAGCAGCAGTGAGGATGGCTCTGGGGTTACTGTTGTGTAGGCGTAAGTAGCATCAAAGTTGCCGTTGCCGCTCCCGTCAATAAAACCCCAGCTGTCGCCCCAGCCCCCATAGCTGCCGGGACCGTAGGACCAGATGGCCAATCCGTCCCCATTGCCAGCCCCCGAAGTGATTTCGAAGGTGAAGGCCCCGTTATTGTCAATTTGCGGGTTGGCGCCAGTGAAGAGATCGGTATCCGGCAGCGGAGAAAATGTTAGTATCGTGCCCCCTCCATCATAAAAATTTCCATTAGGCTGCACGGGAACGAAGATTCCGGTCCCGTTCCAGCTAGTACCGGTCAGGTCAATAGTCCCACTGGTGATGTCATATACACCGGGCGCGGCCAGAGTGCCGGTCAGGGTACCTGTGGCGACGAGAGAGCCGTCGGTGAAGGTGTAGTCGAATGTGTAGGTGTCGGCCAACGCAGCTGGCGTGATCGCAAGGGCCGTTGCCAATGCGAGTAAAGCTACGAACACTTTCTTCATCATTTCTCCTGGAGTTGCCCTTTCGGGCGGATGACTTGCTAGGGGCCCCCTGCAGAGGGCAGGCCAAAGGGAAAAAATGCGATTTCAAATGGTTGCGCGTTGATGTTCAAAAAATGTGCGATGCCCTCCACGGGCATTTGCACCAGGATTCAACTGCACACTTGAAGCAGTAACACCGCACGACTTCGCGGAACCCGGGCGTTCCTCGAGTGATTGAAGGACAATGCAGATCCCTGCACACACTGATAGGCGCTTATAGATCTCTATGCATATTGGGTACCAAAAAGAGAACTATTAGATTCAGTGACTTGTGGGCCGAGCAATTGACCATTATGCAAATCTTTGCATATGCATTCACTAAACAGTTTCTCTTTTGGATCGATGTAGTTCCAAATCGGGAATGGAAATCCTGCTGAGAGAATGGTCAGCGCGCCTAAATCCTACCCCTCGGTGGCAGGATCGAAACGTGCGCCTCGCCGGCGCGATTGCAGGCTCTTTTAGGCCCGACGCGCTGATCAGGGGGCCATGCTCATTTTCAGGAGAGCAGGTTCCTGTAGGCGCTGGCGGTCCAATTCATCATGGCCTCAACCGTAAATCTTTCAGCTGCCAGGTTTCTCCCCGCTGTGCCCATTGCTCTTGCCAGAGACGGATCGGAGAGTAGTTTGAGGATGGCTGCTGAAACGGCGTCAGGATCATCCGAGGGGACGATGAATCCACTGATTCCGTCTTTCACAGCCTCTCGGTTTCCGCCCACGTTGGTTGCGACAACCGGAAGAGATGCGGCCATGGCCTCGACAATTGCATTGGAGAAACCCTCGCTGCGCGAGGGAAGAACGAAAATATCGGCAGCGGCAAGATGTTGACGCAGATTTGTAACTCCGCCATCGAATCGGAAATGACTGCCCAGCTTCAAATCCTTGACGAGAGATTGCAGCTCTACGAAATAGCCCGCCTCCAGAACATCCCCGGCGATGCTGAACGTGACCTTGGGAAACTGCTTCACCACGGCCGCGGCTGCCCTGATCAATACATCGTGCCCCTTCACCCGCCGGATATTGCCCACAGTCGTTACCAGAAATTCGCCCGGAGCCTTAACCGGCCTGGGGGCCATATCCCAATCTTCAAGGTTCAAACCGCTGTAGATGGTCTGAATGCGAGCGGGATCGATTCGATCCACTTCGATCGAATGCCGCCTGACCTGTTCCGAGACGGCAAAAACTGCATCGGGCATCCCAGCCATGAGCCGATAGGCAATTTGATGCTTGCGGGTCCTCAGAATTCCCATGTCTCTGCGAGCCCAAACCAGCTTTGCCTTTGACATTGTCTTCGTAACCAATCCCCCCCAAATGTCGGAGCTCTCAAAGAATGTGTGGACGATCTGGATTCTTTGCTGCTTTAGGAATCGTCTCAATTCGAAAGCGGCTCGGAGCGCCGTCAGGTCGAAGGTGCTCTGCAAGGGCAGCAGGTAGATCGGACAAGGCGGCGACTTCAACGCGGCGCACTCGGGATCGGCGGAAAAGGTCAGGATGGATGCCCGGTATCCATAGCGTGGCAGAAGAGCCGCGAGCTTTAGAGCAATTCGCTCTCCCCCTCCCAGCGTTCTCAACTGATCGACTACGAACAGGATATGAGGCAAATCGCCCTCCGCTGCATTTGTTATGCCTGACGGCATCGGCGCTAAATTAACGATCCTAGCCATCTGTCCACCGTTCATCGACCACATGTAAAAGAAGCAGATTCAAGAATACGATGCATACCAAACAATTCACAGCTTTATTCGCCCTGCCGGCACATCGCAGCACATGCCGCCCGCTCCTCTTGCCAATCTTCCCGAAGCTTGCCGGCCGCGAGGGTGTGCGCTGCCACATCTGAATCAGCACCCACCTGCAACACTATTCAAGCATGGCGCGACCATGGAGCTTGATCAGTAGACCCAATCGCCCTAAGGTCGCCGCGTTCTTTCCAAGGTCATGCCTGCGGCGATATTGCTGGCCGGGCGCCCGGCAGAAACTACGGCTGAGTTGCTACTCGCTTGGAGCCGCTCCCCAGGTGCTCCGAAATTTCCCGGCTATCTGGCTCAACGTCAGTCCCTCGATCTGCAGCAAGCAATAAACAGGGGATTTTTCGTAGCTTGCTCCTCCTCTTGGGATGTCGTAAGGATCTGTATTCGGGCCTATAAGTCCGCCGTACGCAGAGAATAGCGCGGTGTAGCCGGCCGCTAGAATGATCCGCTTCGCTGCAGCGCTGATGTTGTCCAGCCGTCCAAATGGGAACGAAAACAGATCGACAGGCGCGCCAATTATCTTCTCTAAATCCCGGCCGCATTGGACGATCTCGCCATTGGCAACTTCCGCTGTACAATTCCCTAGATCAACATGGTTGACCGTGTGTGCTCCCACTTCGAAGCCCTGATTGCTCCACGCCTGGACATCAGGGGATCGGAGCATCTCGTAAGTGAAGGGGTACCTCGTTACATCGTGAGGAAAAGATCGGCAGGTGTCGACGAAACCGCTATTGATGAATGCGCAGGCTGGAATGCCCAACACCTTCATGATGGGTGCTCCATTTTCCAGAATATCCCGATAGCAGTCATCAAAGTGGATGGCGACCGTCGTCGGCTTGAGCGGTCTCTTAGTGAGAATACGATCGACGAGATCGGCCGTCGACGAAAAGGGATAGCGTTTGGAGATCGCCAACAACTGAGCGGCAAAGGTCTCAGAATCGACGGTCAGGACATCCTTTGAATAGTCGTTGACTCGATGGTAGAGAAAAATCGCACCTCTGGACCTCGACAGACGGTGCCACTGGCGGACCAGATAGTACAGCCCGGAGTAGTAGACAAATAAGAGATACAGATTCCGCGCGGTCGTGGAGACGTCACTCTTGCTTTTCCAATGAGGCAGGCGCCGCCGGAGGGAAATCACATCCTTTCTGGTCGGCTTGGACCGGGGCTTGCTCCCCAGGTTGACCTGCGGTTGAGGAGTGGCCTTTCCGTCCCGGATCAAGGCAACCGCCGAGGCCAACACCCGCGACCCCTCCGCGTGCAGTTTTTCTAAAAGGCTTTCGGGCGTTTCTGTCTCCAGGATGGGCACTGAGCTTGTCACGACAATTTCGCCGGTGTCCAACCCTTTATCGACAAAGTGCACCGTGATGCCGGCTGAGGATGCCCCATCGTAGAGTTCCCAAAATCCCGGCGGCAGCCCCCGATATTCCGGCACTTTCCCCTTGTGAAGATTGATACACCCCATTCGCGGGACACCAAACGTGCCGGCCCTGAGAACACGGGTCCCCACCACGATCCCTAGGTCGGCGCCACATTCACCAAGAACGCGGACAGCCTCGGCGCTGTTCAAGTTCCCAACAGCGTAAATTGTCATGCCGTACTTTTCTCCCAATTCCGCCAGCGAGAAGCACACATCGGGAAATGCCTTTTTAAGAACCTTGCCTACTTCGGTCTGGGAGACGACCGCATTGTTCACCGCGGCGCTTGTCGCCGTACAAATCGCTCGGACGACTCTGAAAACGGGATACGACCAGCCATTGGCGCGGATGTTCCGAATCAGGTTTTTTCGGCGCTGCCTGAATGAGGCAACCTCAGTGTCCACTAGCACACCAACCGGTTCCAAGCCAGGCAGGCGGCACACCGCTTCTATACTCTGCCTGGTTGAAGGGTTGTCGTTGCCTACAAGAAATATGACTTTCAACAGGGATTCCATTTCACCTCTCTGCTACGGGACAATATACTCCCGGCTGCTTCTGCTCGCGTTCTCTTTTGCATCCGTTCCAGGGCCAAGGACCCAAGTGTGTCTGGCGCCGCACTTGCTATGGAAAAGCGGGAAACGTTCTTTGTTTTCTGTCTCTTCCATAATCTTTCCCGTTCCTTCGCCACTTCGATTCTCGAGCAGCTTGGCGTTGGCACCGGTCGTTTGCCCGCAAAAAAGCCGGAACTCCCAACTCTTACTGCATTTTCAGAGAGGGCGTAGAATAAGGCACCCTTCCACACATTTATGCCCCGTTATCGCAAGAGGGACTTCCGGGAAGTATTTGAACTTGGTTCAATGCCCGGTCTCTGTCGCTATGGCGGCGCTTTCTGTCCGCCGGACAACTTTCTCGGAGGACGGTTTCAGCCTCAGGATTGGCGCCTCGAATCCATAAAAAGACAAGGTAGCAACTGTCAGGGTTCCAACAGCCGCAACTACCGCTATAGCCAGAAAATGAGCATCGTGCCCGAGACCAGGAAAGGCACGGGCTACAATCCATACAAATAGCGGATTGAGCAGAATGTGATACACGTAGATCCCATAGCTGATCTTCCCCAGCCAACGAAGCCATCGCATGCTGAAGATGGAGGCAACGACTCCCGGCTGCAGGCAGAGTGCAATCAACGAAGCAAACAGAATTCCATTGACCGCAACCCCCACTGTAGCCATTTGAGACGGCCGGATATCGGTGCTCTTTGCCCAGATGCTTACCCCGGCTATTGCCATGAGAGATCCTGCGAAAAAGAGGTGTGCATGCTTAAGCACGAACGCCTTCATTTTTTCATCCCGGATGGCCAACGCCAGGTAAGCTCCCATTGCCAACTCGCCGGCACGTGCTGGTAAAAAGGCAATTGCCCAGAGACCCTTCATTCCCGCAAGGTAAACGGCCACTCGAAAGGCGAACGACAAAGCCCAAACCAAAAGACACATGCGTCTTGCTGTGCTATTGCTTCCGCGTCTCCAGACCAGAAGGAACGGCCAGATTAGGTAGAATTGCTCTTCAACCGCCAGACTCCAGAAGTGGCTTAGCGCAAATGCATTTGGGAATCTGTTCCAGACGGGATACAGGGGCGGGGTATTCTGCAGATAAACTAGAAACGGCCAAAGCGATCCAAGCGGCCATCGATGCCCGCTAAACAACAAAGTAGAAACGAAAATCAATAGCAAGGCAAAGTAATACAGAGGAAATATTCTCAACGAACGACGCCAATAAAATCTCCGCCACCAATTCGCCGTGTCAAACGAATCCCAAAGAATCCCACTGATGAGGAAACCGGACAACACAAAGAACAGCGATACAGCTGCCCAACCGAAACTAATCACATCTCCCGCCAAGCGAATCAAGATATTAGAAGAGTGCGAGCCACCATAGTGGAAGATGAAAATGCCCAGGGCAGCCAATCCTCGAATGCCGTCTAATGCCGGTATGTGCTTAGCGCTCATCTGTGTTTTCATGTGGTTTACCACTCGAGCGTGCCGGTTTCGACTAGCCGCTGTTTGAGGGTGCGTTCGAGAAAACTACTCGCCCTTCTTGGATACGTATTGAAGCGCCTGAACAAAATCGCTCATTGTCGCCGCAACCACTGTATCCGAAATCAGGCCCAAGCGGGCCAACCAGCGCCCATGCTTTTCTCTCTCCCGTCCCGTGACCAACACCAGCGGCAGCCGCCGTCCGAGGATGGTCATCAGTGCGTCGCCAAGCATCCAACGCCAGCGATCGCCCCCCAACCGGACCTCGACTCTGGGTGACGCGAACATCTCGGCATGCCCTGCGAATTTGGTCTGCATGTGCACTTCGAATTGCGTCGTTGGGAAAGTAATCGAGCAGGATACTGCAGATCGTCAGCCCAGCGGCCCATGGGCGCGGCGAGCAAAATGCCGATTTTCCGGGCATTCCGATTGCGGCGTAACCAGGGCGCAAGGTCCCGCGCAACGCGATAAATTGACTCCTTCATCGCCGAGGTATCGATCATGTCGACGTCTTCTGTGGGTGCGGCCGTCACGCGATACCACAATTCGTTAGAACTCTCCGGCGGCCCGCCAAGAGCCTTCGAACAAGCCTCCACCCTGCACTTTGATGACATCGGTCTTCCATTGCGACAAGTAGACAGAAAGCAGGTGCATTTTTTCCTGCTTTACGTCCGTAACGTCCATGCGTTCCTCTTCGAGCTTGAGGCCGGTGCCCCGAAGTGTTTCCACCAATGCGGCGGTGTGGTTCGGAAAGTTTGCCGCATAGGGCACGTCTTGAAAGAACCGGCAGACGCATTGCTCGACAAGCTTCGGATTTGTGCGCAGGATATTGAGGCACGCGTGGCGGGTCAACTGATGGTCCACGTGCACGCCGATGCCCAGTGGCATCCAAATCTCCTCCGGTTCAAAATCCTCGATCGCCTTGGCGATGGTCGAGGTCCACAGTTCCAGTTCGCCCTGCCCGGCGCCATGTTCCAAATACGCCCAAACTGCCTGTTCGTGCCGGCGGAACCAGTCGAGCGTCCATTTCTGCGGGTAGTAGCGCAAAGTGGCCTCGATCAGGTCGAGGGGAATGTGGCGTCCCCACACCAGCCGGGCCACGATCTCGGATTCGGCCTTGCGGAGATTCGAGATGGTTTGCCATATCGAAGAAATCGCGGTCGATCCCCCTGTAGGAAGTGGCCACGCTCTGGGTAGCCACCGTGACAAGAAGGAATTCGCATTCGGCCCGCCGCTGCAACATCAGCCCGCCAACGCTCAAAGCCGCATCGTCCATGTGCGGTTCGATGACCATTACGCGCCGCCGTTTCCCTTTGCGGCGCAGGCGTCAGCACTTCGGCAACTTCAAGCGCCAACAGGCGGCGTATGTCTTCCTCTGCCGGCGCACCCAGCCGCGCTTCGAGATCCCCGACCGTCGCCTCCGTCTCCAACGCATTCCACAAGTTCTGTTCTGTGGAGGATAAAACCGCAAACGGACGCTTCGAGATCAGGAAAAACAACGAATCTCCCTGCAACCGGAAATGGGGCCGGCGCACTAACTACAGCGCCGCTTGGAAGCACAGATCCTGCATCCGATCGTGGTTGGGAAAGGACACCCACCTGACTCATTTGTCCGTCTGCCATGCCCTTTGCACTCCTGTGTGAGCCGGAATCTCGTTTTTTGAGCACCGTTCCTTGGAATTGTATCGTGCCCAAATCCGCTCAGCGCAACATTCATTCCTTTTAGCACTTTTGAAGATGAGATCAAAGGGATTTCTATAAGCAGGCTAACTAGAAATCCAATCCTCGCGTTATGGCCTGCTATCGTCTTTTGATATGTTATTATGGCGCTGTGAATGGCCATGAATCTCGATAAATACACAGCTAACGATCTCATCCTAAAAGGCAAGAGCCTGCGCCGGCAGCTCTTGGCCGATGAGGGTTTGCAACCTGTTCGTATCGCGATTCTAGGCGGGTCGACCACCAATGAAGTAGCCGATTTGCTTGAGCTATTCCTCCTCGCCTCCGGATTTCAACCCGTAATCCATCAGTCCGAATACGGCCGCTACTACGAGGATTCTGTGATCGACCCGAGCGATCTGGTCACATTCGAACCCGATATCGTTTACATTCACACCTCATATATGAACGTGCAGGCCCTGCCCCCCGTCCATTGTTCCGAGGATGAATTTCACAGCTATGTTGAAGCGGAAGCCGGCCGCTACAAGCAAATTTGGCAGTCCATCGAGCGAAACCTCTCCGCTCAAATCATCCAGAACAACTTCGAACCCCCGGCGTTTGCGGTTTTGGGCAACATGGAAGCTGTATCCTTCGGCGGGGCTTCCCGCTTCTTCCTCGCGTTAAATGCGGAATTCGCCAGGGCAGCGGGGAGTGATCCCAGGCTGCTCCTTCAAGACATTCACAGCCTGTCGGCCAGAATCGGCCTGACCCAGTGGTTCGATTGGGACCGGTACTTCAGCTACAAGATTCTCATGACACCCGAGGGTGATGGCGCAGTCGCACGCTCTCTCGCTTCCATGGTGCGGGCCATCTACGGAAAGAGCCGCAAGGTCCTTGTACTCGACCTCGATAACACAATCTGGGGTGGAGTGATTGGAGACGACGGTGTCGAGAAGATTCAGATAGGGCGCGAAACCCCCGTTGCCGAGGCCTACACCGCATTTCAGGAGTATTGTCTCTCCCTCCAAAAGCGCGGCATTTTATTGGCAGTCTGCTCCAAGAATGATGAAGAGATTGCAAAGCAGGGATTCGAGCATCCGGATTCCGTCCTCAAACTCGACCACATCTCCTGCTTCAAAGCTAACTGGGAGCCAAAGCACGAGAACATCCTTGCAATTGCCCGGGAGTTGAATCTAGGCGCGGACAGTTTCGTCTTTGTGGACGACAATCCGGCCGAGCGCGCAATTGTGGAAGCGCAGATCGCCGGGATCGCCGTCCCAAACATAGGGAATGAAGTTTCCCGCTACGCCGCAATCATTGAAGAAGGCCGCTACTTTGAACCGATTTCCATGTCGCAGGAGGATCTATCGCGAGCCGCTCTCTACCAAACGAACTCCGAGCGGACCAAATTCGAAGCCAGCTTCGCCAATTACGGCGAGTACCTGGATTCTCTCGATATGTCCGCTGAGATCGAGAGGTTCAAGCCGCTTTATCTGGAGCGCATCGCGCAACTGACAAACAAGTCGAATCAGTTCAACCTCACCACGCGACGCTACACCCTGGCGGAGATGGAAGCGATCTCGCGTGATGAGCGCTACATCGGTCTATACGGCAAACTCAACGACCGCTTTGGGGACAATGGTTTAATCTCCATTGTTCTCGGCCGGCGCGAACAGGACGTGCTTCATATCGATTTGTGGTTGATGAGCTGCCGTGTGCTGAAACGAGACATGGAGCTGGCTATGCTGGATGCTCTGGTGGAGCACGCAAGGGCCGCGAACTTGGTGACCCTGCGAGGGTACTACCTGCCCACCTCAAAAAATGGCATGGTTGCGGAGCACTATGAGAAACTTGGATTTCAGATCGTTTCGAGGGATCCAGACAGCAAGAATTCCGTCTGGACCCTCGATATTCCTTCTTACACCCCGCGCAATCAACATATTCGCATCCTGGAGCCCATACGTGGATAATATCCTCGAAGAACTGCAGTCAATCTTCCGCGACGTTCTCGACCAGCCCAACCTCGTCCTGACGCGCGCGTCGAATGCAAGCAACGTTGACGACTGGGACTCCCTCGCTCACATCAACCTGGTCGTCTCCATTGAAAAGCATTACAAAATCAAATTTGCTCTGGGTGAGCTTCAGGAGCTGAAAGACGTAGGCGACATGATTGATCTCATCAAGGTAAAGCTCGCTGCCAAATGATGGAGTACAGGTGGAGCGACCTCTATATCGGGCTCAGGCATGAGTTCGACGCGACTTTCTCTGAGGAGCAAGCGACTGCATTCGCCATGCTTTCAGGCGACATAAACCCACTCCATGTCGATAAGGCCTACGCTATCGAGGCAGGCTTTCCCGGTCCGGTTCTTTTTGGAATGCTAACCTCTACCCTCTATTCGCGGCTGGTGGGAGTCTATCTGCCAGGCAAGTTTGCGCTTCTTCAAGGCATTCGAATCGACTTCAGTTCTCCGTGCTACGTGGGCGATCACCTTCATGTGGTTGGAGAGATTGAATTCCTGAGCGAGGCCTACCGAAGGCTGGAGATCAAGGCGGCGATTCGCAAGGACGACGGCAATCTGGTTTCAAAAGCACTGATTAAGGCAGGCTTCCATGGCAACTGAAGCAACGCTCATTACCGGAGCCTCTTCCGATATTGGCTGTGCGATAGCGAGGAGTCTTCTTAGCCGCCCGAACGGCCCAATCGTGCTCGCTCACTCGTTCGCGTCGCGGGAAAAGCTTCGCCTGCTCAAAACGGAGTTTGGAAGCAGGCTTCAACTTCTGGAGTCGGACTTCTCGCAGCGTTCATCAGTCGAAGCGATGGCCGAGCAAATCGCAAACGAACATGGTACGCCCTCTGAAATTATCCATTTGCCCGCCCTGCGCCTGACTTACGAACGCTTCACGAAATTCAACTGGGATCGCTTCCAGACAGACATGGCCATCCAGGTGGAGTCGGCGGTCATTCTTCTGCAGCGATTCTTGCCAAAAATGGTCAAGCTGCCCCGTGCCAGGGTTTTGTTTGTCCTTTCCAGCGTTGTTCACGGCGGGCCCCCGAAGTTTATGTCCATGTACACAATCGTCAAGTACATGCAACTCGGGCTGATGCGCTCCCTTGCCGCCGAATATGCTTCCACCCCAGTCCGAATCAACGCAATTTCGCCCAGCATGGTGGAGACGCGGTTTCTTGATGATATCGCCGATGTGGCAGTGCAGATGAGCGCCGCGGCTAACCCGCAGGGCCGCAATGCCACCACCGCCGATCTGTTGGGCGCCGTCGAGTTCCTGCTTTCTCCCGCGTCAGATTTTGTTCACGGAATCGATATTCCCATCGCCGCGGGGAGCGTGTACTGATGCTCTTCAACTCTTTCCCCTTCATTTTTTTCTTCCTCCCAATTGTTATCGTTGTTTATGCCCTGGCTCGCAGGTACGCCGGCCAGCGTATTGCGCAGGCTTTTCTCCTGGTTGCATCCTTTTTCTTCTACGGCTATGCCAAGCCCAGCTACGTTCCATTGTTGGCCGGCTCGATCCTATTCAATTGGGCCATCGCCTCGTGGATGGGTTCGGCGCAAAACCATACCGGCGCAGGCGCTTCACGCCGGAAGATGCTTCTCTGGATTGGGCTCGCAGCAAACATCATCTTTCTCTGCAGTTTCAAGTACGTCAACTTCTTTCTACAATGCATCGCATTCCTGAATCCTCAAAGGCTTAACCTCCCGAACTGGGAGTTTCCGCTTGGAATCAGCTTCTTCACGCTGACTCAGGTCATGTATCTGGTGGACACTTATCAGGGCCTGAATGCACCGAACACGCTTTTCGACCACGCCACGCTTGTCTCTTTCTTCCCCTATGTATCCTCTGGACCGCTTGTACGCTCACGCGCTGTAGTCCCACAATTCAAAGGCTTCACAATGCCCGTGGGCCGGTTCGACCTCGCGTGTCGAGGGCTCCATTTGTTCGCTTTCGGCCTCACGAAAAAGGTCGTTCTCGCCGACTCATTCGCTCGCATCGCCGATGCGGGCTTCGGTTCTCGTTCAAAGCCTTTCCACTTTCGAAGCCTGGGTGTTTTCGCTCTCCTATACTTTTCAGATCTACTTTGACTTCAGCGGATACTCTGATATGGCGGTCGCTTGCGCCTGGATGCTCGGAATCGACATTCCTCAGAATTTCAACGCGCCTTATATTTCGAAATCGATCACCGAGTTCTGGCAGCGGTGGCACATATCGCTCTCCAATTTCATCACCGACTATCTCTACACTCCCATCTTGCGTTCCATGGGCAAAGCCACCATCACGACATCAGCGATCGCCATTCTCATCGCCATGGCGATTGCCGGGCTGTGGCATGGCCCGGCATGGACCTTTGTGATTTTTGGCACGCTTCATGGGTGCGCCCTCGCAATCAATCAAGTGTGGAGGAGGCGCAAGAAGAAGATGCCCGCGTGGCTTGGCTGGTTGGTGACTTTCGTTTTCGTCAACATCAGCTTTGTTTTCTTCCGCTCGGCAAACGTTTCATCGGCGCTGCGCATGCTGAACGCCATGCTGCCGCACGCGCACCTGGTCGGTGTTGCGGCACTCAAGAGCGTACTTCCTATTACCCCTTCCCTGCTCTTACGCCCAGTGGCCATCGGCATGGTGCTCGCATTCTTTTTCAAAACCGCGCAACAGTTCGCCGAAAGATTCCGGCAGACTCACGTCACCGCCTTCGCCACAGCCACACTTATTCTGCTTTGCATGTTTTTCATGAACTCGACGCCAGCAAAGGAGTTTGTCTACTTTGCATTCTGAACGACAAGTCATGTCCCTACGCGCTTGGCTGGCTGAGACGATTGGCGCGATATTTTCGCTTTTGCTCGTCGCCGTGATCGTCAACATGTCGATCGATATCTACGGGATTTTCCGCAGCGCCAAAGGCCGCCACCTCGTTGTCTATGGGGACGAGCGGATCGCCAAGTACCTCCAAAGCGAAAAGTATGTGCCTGAAAACTTCGACTCATTGCTGATCGGCTCATCGGTCTCTGCAAACTGGAACACACAAGGGTTCGACAGTTTCCGCGTCTACAACGAGTCAATCGAAGGCGGAAATATCGTAGAAGAGAAGGTAATTGCAGACCAGGCTTTAACCAGTTCCCACATCAAGCTCGCCATTCTCATTGTTCATCCATATCTCACCGACACCCATGAATTTGGGACCGTTCACTTGACGCCGCGAGAGAACATGGCGGCGCTCGGCTCCGAGAGCCTTCTGAATGCGTACAAATCCGCGGTGCGCGTCAAGCTCCATCTGGAGAGACAGCAATTCGATCAGTTCGGCACCGATGACTACGGCGAAATTCCCCAGAAAATGAATCCTCAATGCAAAACTCATGGCCCCGGGGACCGAGTTCAGTATCGATGAAACCGCAATGAAGAGTTACACCGATCTTGTCAACGAGCTCCATGCCTTGAATATTCGAATCATCTACGTGATTCCTCCCCTTTCGCAGTCCGTCTTCGCCTTGAAACCGAACGCCTTTGCAAATTACACTCGCGTGGCTCTGGCGAACAAGTTGGAGCAGGACGAGGTAATCGATTTCACTTCCGATGAGTTTGTCGATTTTCGCCGCAACGCAGGAAACTTCAAAGACGGCGTGCACCTGACAAATGAGGCGGCACGGCGAGTGGTTGCTGTGATAAATGAGCGCGTGAATGAGTGGTTAATTCAGGCGCCTGCTCTATCTCGGTAAACTGAGCCGCCCGAACCGCTACTCCAATCAGAACAAACAAGGGCCCGGTAATCTCCAGATAAGTCCACCGGTCACCAAAACAGTTGGCGATGACGCAAGAACACGTAGCAAGGAAGAGGCCAAGTCCGAGACCTCGATACATAGGGTCTCGGGCGCGCCGGAAGAGACGGTATCCCAGCGCAAACATCTGCTGCACAATCATGAAAAACATAATCAGACCAATGACACCCGTTTCCACCATCACTTTGACATACATGTTATGCGTATCGTTCAAATTGGAAACAACGTGATGACCGTACCGAAAGCTGGCAAACCCGTCTCCAACGATCGGGCTATGAACAAACGAGTCCCATGACTCCTTCCACAAGTCGACACGTTCCTGGGCAGAGGCTTCCAGTTGCCCGTTGGCGTCCCGAGTCATGGTGACGCGTTCGCGGACGGAGTTAGGCACAATCATTTGCCATGTCAGCAGAAAGACCCCGAAGATCACCAGGAGTTTTCTGTCTTTCACGATGCCAAGAACGAGAACGCTGGCGAGAATTGCAGCATATGCGCCCCGGGAGAATGTGTACATGGCGGAAAACAGCGTATATCCAATCAACGCATAGCCGATAAGCTTATACTTCTTCGCTTTGACGAATTGTACAAATCCCCAGATAAACATGGCCATCTGGGCCAGATATGCGCCCGTTCCGTTCGGTCCAGCGGCAAGCGGGCCTGCGCTGCGCGCAGCCTCGTCGAATTCTGTCATGGTTCTGGCCGCGTTCGAATGGACGCTAACCCAGTCGATGCCTAAAACGGATAAGGCCGTAAGAATGATAACCATCCTGGCTGTCTTCCTGTCCTCGACGAGTAGGGTTGTAGCCACGAGGACCAACGGAATGACCATATAATCTTTCCAGATTTCGAAGTTCTTGTCGGATAGCCAAACCGGAGCCGGAGTATTCCCCAGCGCAAAGCCGAGCCACATCGAGAAATATAGATAGACGCCATAGGCCAGCCAGATCAGGTAGAGTTTTGATTTTGGAAGGTGCTTGCGTTGAAAAATAGCTCCGAGAACTACTGCGATAACGAGAATCGTCAGCATGTTTGGGCCGAGCGGAAAGCTTTCAAAGCGATTTCGCATCGTGCGAAACGGCAGGAACAGAATCATGTAGTACAGTCCCCAGCGGGGCCGCCAGACCAGGGAGATGACGCATAACACCCAGAAGCCGATGTAGGCGATCGGCGCAACGTAGGGTTCGAGTCCCAGGTGCAAGATGAAATCTCCATGAAGTCTGCAATTGAACGAAGAGCAGGCTTGCCACCAACGACTCCAAACTAATGGTAATCAGAATGGAATCGCAACAGTGCTACGATTACTCTAGCATGGAAAATATTCGTAGCGGTTCCTAATCGTGCCGGAGTGGGGAACACAGCGATTCGAAATTCTAGCATTATGAAACTGGTGTAAAAGGGGTTCTGCTTTGCAATTGCGTGCAAGACACATTGCGCGGAGCGTTCTGTCCAACTGGTTCGCGATCGCGGCCACTATGGCGGTCGCCTTCTTCTTGTCCCCTTTTCTTGTCCATCGATTGGGAAATATCTCTTATGGCGTCTGGATCCTGGCCATGTCCTCCGTCAGCTATTTCAGCCTTCTCGATCTGGGCCTGCGAAATTCCGTAACCATGTTCGTCTCCAAAGGGCACGCCACCGGGGATCACGAAGGGTGCTTCCGAAGTCCTTTCGGCGGCACTATGGGTTCGAATACAGCTTGGCGCGCTGGTGATGCTTCTGAGTGGCGGATTTGCGGTAATCTTCCCGCTCATGTTCAATGTCCCTCCGGCGATGGCCAGCGATGCCCGCGTGGTCGTTCTTCTGATGGGCCTGAACTTCGCAATTTACATGTCGATCGGAGTCTTCGGCGGAGTGCTGTCCGCGCTCAACCGGTATGACCTGTACACCCTTGTGGTGCTGGCGCAATTGACCCTGCGCGTAACAGGAGTTGTCTGGGTATTGCGTACCGGCCACGGGATCGTTGCGATTGCCTGGTGTGAGCTTTTCGCAGCCACAGTCGGCAACGTCTTGTTTGTCTGCGTCGCGCGGAGAATCTACCCCGAACTGACAATCCGGCTGAAGAAACCTAAATGGGAAGATTCTTAAAAAGATCTGGTCCTATAGCGTCTATGTTTTCCTTGTCATGGTTGCAATTCAGTTGATCTACCAGACAGATAACCTGGTGGTTGGCGCCTTTGTATCGGCTTCTGCGGTGACCTTCTACTCCATCGGAAACTCGTTATGCCGTTATACTCAACAGCTTATCGCCGCCATGACGGCGACTTTTACTCCCGCGGCAAGCACATACGATGCAACCGGCGATACATCGAGCCTACGCGCTCTTTACTACAACGGCACGCGCGCCACAATGGCCATTTCGCTGCCGATACTGGTTACCCTTATCTTTCGGGGCGATAACTTCATCGGCGTATGGATGGGCCCTCAATACTCGCGAACATCGGGAACAGTGCTGGCGATCCTGGCGACGGCGCTTTTGTTTGCTCTGCCAAACACCCCTGCCTCTTCCATTGCATTTGGCGTCGAAAAGCATAAAAAGGTTGCCATCTGGACAGTCGGCGAAGCCATCGCAAATCTGACGCTCAGCGTTTCGTTAGCTCTGAAATTCGGACTCTATGGCGTGGCGATTGGCACGCTGGTGCCGAGTCTGGCGGTGAACCTGATTCTGTGGCCGAGATATGTCTCCCACCTTGTCGGCATAGGCTATCGTGAGGTCTTTCTGAAAGTCTGGGGGCCGGTCTTTCTCTGTTCGGTTCCGTTTGCTGCTGTCTCTTACGCAGTGAATGCATACTTCCCTGCACGCAATATGATGATGTTCATCCTTCAGACCATCGCCCTGTTGCCGATCTTTGTTGTCTCAGTCGGCTGGATGTTCTGGGAGAATCTTAAGCGCAGAATATTTCCCCGGATCAAATCGTATCTTTATGCGGAGACGAGGTAGGTTTTCCCACCCGACGCGACCTCTCATACCCTGAGAGGCAATAGTTCGCGGATTTCAAGCGTTCGGCTAGCGAATCATGGTGATAGAGTGCAGCATCCCAGGAAATCGGAGGAGCTAAGTAGCGCTACTATCGTATGGTCCATGCAAGAGTGCCGCATGCAGCGATATCCGGATGCTCTTGCCTCGATTCTCACATCCATTCTTTACGATGGCTCCTTCGGGGTGTGAGCGGTACTCTCCATTACATTAGCCTGCGGGATCTTGATGGAAGGCTGCGGGCGATGATCTACGATGCTATCAATCCTTTCCCGACGAGTTTTCCCAACCATATCGGAATCTGACCTGAGGTAAGCCAAGGCATACTGTTTGAAATCTTCAAATGACATGCGGTATTTGGCCGGAGAACCCATCACAACGCAGTTGTCTGGGATCGATTGGTTGATCAAAGAGCCTGCACCAACAATCACGTTGCTTCCGATCGTGACGCCTGGAAGAATGCATGTGTATGCGGCTATATACACATTATTGCCGATAGTGATCGGGGCGTAATGATGACGCCGGCCTCGCTCATCCGATATCAGCCAGCCTGTACCGTCATGGGTGACGAACTCGACATTGGTTGAAATGTCCACGTGATCACCGATTGAGATCAACCAGGGCTCACCACCAAAATTCCGAGTGTAGATTCGACAGTCCTTGCCGATTGTGACTCCCTGAGCGCGAGCCGCAAGAATGTTTCCCCCAATGGCCCGAAGGAAGTTCCACTTAATAAGGCCGACCACGTAGTACAGGAAATCGTTCATTTCGCTTAATCCTCCGCTTCAATTCACCCGTCTTTGCCAAACCACCTCGAGTTGAAATCAGCAATGCTCCGTTCCGCAGGATAGGGATTTATCCCACGTCCTTCGCCCAATTTCGCACCCAGAGTAGCGCACCGCCTCGATGCTGCACTTCAGCTTAAGGAACACATCCGGTTCGGAAAAGCGTCTTTTTCCCTCCCAAATCAAAGGGCAATTCGTGCTTATTTCATTACCTTAGCAGCAATGCTGCGATTCCTTGATCCGATGCCCTTGCTGTCACTATCAAGCACCGAACATGACTTCCTGGTATTTGACTATTCGTAAGCGCCGATGCCGGGAAGGGTTGCCCGAGGCTTTGCGTCGAAATCGCTCGTTAAACCACCGAAAGGAATACCGGCGCCGATCGCCGGACTTCCAGTCTTGAGGTGATAGTTCGTGGGCGATACGAATCGGGGATTCGCGATGGTCCCGTACCTGATTGCCGCGGCCGAGTTCCCTGGGCGGCTCTCGCTGTACCAAAGATTGTTCGAGCCAGAAAACGTGCCGAAAGGATCTCCGCCGCAGATATAGACGTCTTGTTTCGCAGTGCCGGCATAAGCAGGTTGGTAGACGATGTTATTTACGAAAGTGATCTTCACGTTAAGCTGCCTGCCTGGGGCAATCACCGCGCACGATGCCCTGTTTGACGAATTGATGTTGAGGTAGGAGCTGCAATCGACCATCGTATTGTTGTAAATCTCAACAGTGCCGGGATCGGTTGATCTTCCATATCCCTTGACTGCAATGCAGGAATGAGGATCATCGGGCGAACCACTGTCTGCAATATTCAGGCCGACATGATGAATGACGTTGTTGAATACCCTGATATACCCCTTGGATGGATCGATGGTTGAAAGATTAATTCCGCTCCCGTTCACATCGCCAATGTCGTTGTCGTGCCAGGACTGGTTATAAAAGCCTGGAGACCCGTCATGGTTGATCTGGATGCCATTGTAGGCCTTGGTGTTATGAATCTTATTCCATGCAATCTCGATATTGTTACCCATTACATAGACGGCGTGATAGAGCTTCACCGATCCACCTGGCTCCAATGTAGCGATGTCGTGAATGTCGTTCCCGTATAGGATTAAACCATCTCCTCCCCCGACAGCTCCTGATGGGCCCGAGCAGTCCGGGCAAGTAATCTCATTGCCGACCACGCGGTCGTTTGGAGCGAATTGAGCACCGCCGCTCGAGCCGCTTCCCGTTAGCTTAAGTCCCGAGAAAACGTTGTATCCCTTGGAGATATCCCGGACTGAAAACTTCGCGCACCCGGTGCCGCCCAACTGCACCGATGCTCCTGGCCGCGCCATGAATGTCACGAAATGGGTTGCGTCCCCTTCGTTCGCGTCTGGAGTTAGAGAAGCACGCCATCCTCTGCCGTCAAAGCAGGAATACGATACCCCATCCAGAAAGACAAGCGTGTCTCCAGGAGACACGCATTTGTAGTAGGAGTAGGGTGTCCGCATCTTCGCCATACTGGCCGATTCGACATTGGAAACCATGTTCGTGAGCCCCCAGGGCTTTTCATATGTTCCTCCGGCGCAGGACGCAGGGGAATTCTCGACGGATGGACCGATGTAACGGATCCGGCCGGAACGCACCGTAAACATTTTGTCCTTGTTGCTTGCGAGTCCGCCAACGGAGACCACTATCGGACCGGATGAAACATGGCCGACCTGGACGCCGATCTTTCTATCGGACCATAGGAGGTATTGTGCGACGGATTGGCCGTTGATGGTTACCTTTGAAGCTCCTCGAGTCGCGCCAAAATGAGTTCCGAAGATCGTGAGGTAGGTCCCATTGTCGCCTTCGCCCCCTGAGTTCGGCCCCGAGGTGATGTCGGTGTAGAGAATCAGAGGCGGCGAGGCACTCTTTGTTATGCCATTCACTTGCGGCGCAATGCCAGGCAGAACGAAGGCGATCACGACAAAGAGAAGATATTTGAAACAGTGGACGGATGAAATTCTCACGGTCTTAGATCCTGAGGCTTGAAATGGGTGAAAGATCCAACCTTGGGAAGTTTCAGTCTACGGCTTCTCCATTAGACGCGCAAGAGCGAAGCGGCACCAGGATTCCTGGTGCCGCTTCGCAACTGTCTGCGATGAGGTGCTCCCGCCAGAGTTCACGCTTAAAGGCGGAATGCATCCCATAGATTAAGGTTTGACCGTCACAGAAACTGCGGCCGAGGTGCTGGAGAGGTAGCTTGCACTGCCCGAGTACTTGACTGTCACGCTATCCGTGCCAGTTGCCAGAGCCTTCGTGGCGATCGTTGCCACGCCGGAGGAATTCAGGGTCGCCGTTCCCAGCAGCGTGGAGCCACTATGGAAGCTGACCGTGCCAGTTGGCGTGGCGCTGCCGCTTCCTTTGACAGTCGCTTTCAAGGTCAACGACTGACCAGAGGTGATTTTATTCTCATATGCAACCAGGCTTGTAACCGTCGATTGGGATGTCTGCGCCGCAGCTACTACGGTCACCACTACTACGGCCGATTTGCTGGACCCGTAGCTCGTACTGCCTTTGTACTGGGCCGTCAGGCTATTAGAGCCGGTCGCCAAAGACGTCGTAGACAGCGTTGCCACGCCTGAGGAATTCAGGGTTGCCGTTCCCAGAACCGTCGAGCCTTTCAGGAAACTAACTGAGCCGGTCGGCGCGGTACTGCCACTTCCCTCAACAGTTGCCGTCAGGCCGAGAGCGTGGCCGGCGGTAACTTGATTCGAAGACGCAACCAGGATTGTAGTTGTCGATTGGGATGTCTGCGCCGCAGCTACTACGGTCACCACTACTACGGCCGATTTGCTGGACCCGTAGCTCGTACTGCCTGTGTACTGGGCCGTCAGGCTATTAGCGCCGGTCGCCAGAGACGTCGTGGATAGCGTTGCCACGCCTGAGGAATTAAGGGTTGCCGTTCCCAGAACCGTCGAGCCTTTCAGGAAACTAACTGAGCCGGTCGGCGCGGTACTGCCACTTCCCTCAACAGTTGCCGTGAGGCCGAGAGCCTGGCCGGCGGTAACTTGATTCGAAGACGCAACCAGGCTTGTCGTCGTGGCGGAGGTCACTTGCAGAGATATTCCGTTGGATTCACCTGACGGATAATTCGAGTCGCCCGAATAGACAGCTGTCACTTCGTAAGAACCAACAGATTGCCACGAAACCACTAGGGTCGCCGTGCCTTCACTGTCCAGTGAAGCCTGCCCCAGAGAGATACCTGCACTCAGAAAGTTGATGCTGCCGCTCGGTGCCGAGCCGCCAGTTTGCGCGACCGTGGCCGTCAGAGTTACCGGTTGCTCCAGAGTCGCCGAGTTCGGTGAGGCACTGACGGTAACCTGTGTCCCCGATGATGTACTGCCATACTCCAGCGCACCAATTGAGAGCGGACTGGGCCTAACGATGTAATTGAAGTCCCACGTCAGATTGGCATAAGTCGTGCTGTTTGCATAAACTTCGTCGACCGCTATGCCCGCGCCCTGTGCAGGACTGGTGCTCTGCAATTCGTAGTTAGTCCAGGCTCCGTCGGTGGCGCTTACAAACAGGGGGTTCTCAACCGTCCCGATAGTCGTCGCGTATGCCGAACTTCCCGGGGTGCTGGCACTGTACCAGATGTTGTTGGAACCGGAATACTTGGCGGTCGTTCCATCGTAGTAGACAACGCACATATAGACGTTCATCTTTGCCGTGCCCGCATAGGTCGGCTGGTAGACGATGTTATTGACGAGATTTGTAGTAATGCTGTTCCACGTGTTTGCTTTAACAAGAACCGCGCAGGATGATTGATCCGCCGGGTTGACGTTGAGGTTCGAGCTGCAGTCGTACATCGTATTGTTGTAAATGTCAGCCGTGCCTGTCCCAGCCGAACCGTAGTACCCTTTGACAGCAATGCAGTTATGTGGATCATCAGCATCGCCGTCGCTCGCAGTGTTTACGCCGGTATGATGAATAATGTTGTTGTATACCTGGATGTAGCCCGATGAAGGATCGATTGTCGAAAGGTTGAAGCCGGACCCGTTCACGTCAGCAATATCGTTGTCGTGATAGGACTGGTTATAGAAACCGGTGGAGCCGTCGTGGTTGATTTGGAGACCATTGTAAGCCTGTGTGTTATAAATCCTGTTCCATGCAAACTCGATGTCGTTTCCAGCCACATAAACATCATGGAACTCTTTGTTCGAACCGTTTGGAAGGACAGTGGTATTCGTGGATACATTTGTTATTGCGTTACCTAATATTTCGAGGTTATTGGAGTTTGGGTATGCGCCGGTTAATGCTCCCGATTGGCCGTAGCAATCGGGGCACGTGATTGTGTTGCCCACGACTCTGGCGTTGTTCTCCATTGCGAACGCAGCTAAGTTTCCCGTTCCATTGCCTTCAACTTTAAGTCCAGAAAACACGGTGTAAGAGGATGTTCCCGTAGGACGAATACCGATAGCCCACCCGGATCCTCCCAACTGTACCGATGCGCCCGGACGCGCCATGATCGTCATAAAGCTCGTGGCCGTCACACTTGTGTTGTCGGGGCTCAGGGACGCATGCCAGCCGCGACCGTCGAAGTAGGGATATGAAGCTCCATTCAGAAAAACCAGCGTATCCCCGGGTGACATGCAGTGATAATAGGTATAGGGAGTTCGCATTGTGCTGAAACTGTAGTTGGCTTCGGTGGTGCTCGCGTAATTCGTCAGGCCCCAGGGGGTCGAGAACGAATTGGAGCCGATCATGGTTGAGCAACTTGCTGGCTTGGAGTTGTCAACAGTGGGACCGATGAAATAAATGTGGCCCGGCCGCACCGTAAAACTCAGGTTGCTGCACGAACCTCCGGGCGTGGTCACAACGACAGGCCCGGTTCCGGTCGTCCCACTTGCAATCTGGACGCTGATCTGGTCATGGTCACCGGTTACATCGTTGCTTGAACCCCACACTAGATACTGCGCCACGGGTTTTCCGTTGACGGTCACGGTCGATGTTCCCCTGGTGGATTCGAAGTTCTTGCCGAAGATGGTCAGGTAGATTCCATTCCCACCTTCGCCTCCGGTCGCAGGCCCAGAAAGTACGTCCTGATACATGCATGTTGGCGCCGCGGCAAACATTGGCGGCGCGATGAGAAGTAGAGAGATAAAGGCAAAAAGAATTTTCTTCATAGGTTTTCTCCAAAATTGAAAATGCTGAACAAGGGATAACCGCCGTTGATGTGTGCCTTCGCGCTGCCGGCGACGCATTTTGCAGTGGTTGAATATGCAGGAGTTGTACAGAACATGAATAAAAACAAAATCAGAAAGCTCACGAGGCACTCCATGCGGGGAAAGAGACTCCACCAGAGAAGGTGTGCACTACGGCAGGATCTGTCCAGTGGGCGCTGCCGGCGCGGGAGTCGATGAGGACTATCGCGTCTGCCAGGCCGCACAGTAAGAGCGAAGATGGTGCAATCAGGATCAGAATTGCAGGTGTCATGGTTTGGATGTTAGCCAGTTGAATCTTTCTTGGATGTGATTTAACTCACACAGTAACGTCTTTGTACGTTACTATTTCTACCCATATATAGTTACTTTCAGTACCACAAAGGCGTCAAATGTGATTTGATGTTACTTTTTGTACCCATAAATAGTTACTTCCAGTACCACAGAGGCGTCATAAGATTCAATACTTGTCGATAGACCCCTTTTTAACATGTGCGATTCGTCACACGACTTCGTTTATGGCGGGGGAGCATCAAACCCGTAAAGAGGGCTGGAAACCCCAGAGTCCGACCATCCGCAGGCCAATTGATCAAGGATGAGAGGTGCAGAGCTTTCGATGGACTATCTAATAGTTTAGACCCCCCAGGCGGTGAAAAGGGCGCCTTCAAAGGTCTGTGGTCATCTTAGCAATCGAGATTCATGATTGGCCACCAAAGCCCATCGTGCGCACCCTGCTGGCCAGACGCCCCCAAAGACCTAAATCCTCTACCAAAACTCATTCACCGCGCCGGCAAACTCATCCGAATCCTCGGGATTAATCAGCAGTGCGTCCTCTTGGTGAGTCAGCAGTTTGCGAAATACGGGTAAATCGCTGGCAACAAGCGTCTTTCCCAACGCCAGACCATTGCCAGCGCACCTGTTAACTATTGATCTCACTTCTAAGGTTCGCTGGGCAAGCTGCTAGAACAGGCCCCGGCATCTGGGTCTTGTGCCGGCTGAATCGGACCCGGAATTCTTCAAGACAAAATCAAGATGTTCCGGACCAGAGCGTTCCGCGACTCAGTCATAGAAGCACATGTCCGCTTCGCTTACGGTGTGCACTGGTTCTCGTCTCTTACTCGACGATGAGCGTGACAGTCGTTGTGTGCGACAGCGACGCCGCAGTCGAGGTCACCGTGACGGTATAAGTCTGCGCACTCGCACTGGAAAACTCGCCTGGGACATTAAGGACGGCGCACCCAGTAAGCCCCGCTAACGATACTGCTCCGGTCAACAAGATCACCAGGGATGAGAGCCGCAGCATCCGTTTGCCGTAGCGTCTGATGCCGCTCCCAAAGGGCAGCAGCAAGATACCGAGCGCCACTACCAGTCCATCGCCCAATTTCCTGTTCCGTTCAAGCATCGCGGACTGCAATGAAGTTCGAATACTCATCGTGACATTGGTTGCCCCGTTGCCCGCAGGAATTATCTGCGGAGAAAAGGTTGCCGTGGCGCTTGCCGGAAGACCAGAGACTACGAAGTTGATGGCCGGGAGTGTGGTTCCAGCGACCGGAGTGACATCCAATGCGTAAACCGCCGTTCCACCGGACTGAACAGTCTGCGAGGTGCTTCCGTCTACGTTCAAGTTGAAAGGGGAAGCGATCGTCGTGGCTTGAGCGCTCACCGTTACCGGAACTGCGGCCGAAGTGCTGGAGAGGAAGCTTGCATTGCCCGTGTATTGGGCCGTCAGACTATCAGTTCCGGCCGACAGCGACGCGGTGGAGAGCGTAGCCACGCCAGACGCATTCAGGGTAGCCGTTCCCAGCAGCGTGGAACCGTTCGTGAAGCTGACCGTGCCGGACGGCGTGGATGTCCCACTCCCGCCCACTGTTGCGGTCAGAGCCAGCGCCTGCCCGGCGGTAACTGGATTCGGAGAAGCAGTCAGGCTCGTCGTCGTGGCTTGAGCGCTCACCGTTACCGGAACTGCGGCCGAAGTGCTGGAGAGGAAACTTGCATTGCCCGTGTACTGGGCCGTCAGGCTATCGGTTCCGACCGCCAGCGACGCGGTGGAGAGCGTGGCAACGCCGGAGGCATTCAGGGTAGCCGTTCCCAGCAGCGTGGAGCCGTTCATGAAGCTGACCGTGCCGGACGGCGTGGATGTCCCACTCCCGCCCACTGTTGCGGTCAGAGCCAGCGCCTGCTCGGCGGTAACTGGATTCGGAGACGCAGTCAGGCTCGTCGTCGTGGCTTGAGCGCTCACCGTTACCGGAACTGCGGCCGAAGTGCTGGAGAGGAAGCTTGCATTGCCCGAGTATTGGGCCGTCAGGCTATCAGTTCCGACCGCCAGCGACGCGGTGGAGAGCGTGGCCACGCCGGAGGAATTCAGGGTAGCCGTTCCCAGCAGCGTGGAGCCGCTCAGGAAGCTGACCGTGCCGGACGGCATGGATGTCCCACTCCCGCTCACTGTTGCGGTCAGAGTGAGCGCCTGGCCGGCAGTGACTGGATTCGGAGAAGCAATCAGGCTCGTTGTCGTGGCTTGAGCGCTCACCGTTACCGGAACTGCGGCCGAAGTGCTGGAGAGGAAACTTGCATTGCCCGTGTATTGGGCCGTCAGGCTATCAGTTCCGACCGCCAGCGACGCGGTGGAGAGCGTGGCAACGCCGGAGGCATTCAGGGTAGCCGTTCCCAGCAGCGTGGAGCCGTTCATGAAGCTGACCGTGCCGGACGGCGTGGATGTCCCACTCCCGCCCACTGTTGCGGTCAGAGCCAGCGCCTGCCCGGCGGTAACTGGATTCGGAGAAGCAATCAGGCTCGTCGTCGTGGCTTGAGCGCTCACCGTTACCGGAACTGCGGCCGAAGTGCTGGAGAGGAAGCTTGCATTGCCCGTGTATTGGGCTGTCAGGTTATAGGTTCCGGTCGCCAGCGACGCGGTGGAGAGCGTCGCCACGCCGGAGGCATTCAGAGTAGCCGTTCCCAGCACCGTGGAGCCGTTCAGGAAGCTGACCGTGCCCGACGGCGCGGTGCTGCCGCTCCTGCTCACGGTTGCGGTCAGAGTGAGCGCCTGGCCTGCGCTGACTGGATTCGGAGATGCAACCAGGATTGTCGTCGTGGCTTGAGCGCTCGCCGTCACCGTCACCGGTACCACAGCCGATGTGCTGGACTGAAAACTCGCATTGCCTGTGTACTGGGCCGTCAGGCTATAAGTTCCGGCTGCCAGCGACGTGGTGGAGAACGTGGCCACGCCGGAGGCATTCAGTGTTCCGGCTCCCACCAGCACTGACCCGTTCAAAAAATTAACGGTGCCAACCGGTGTTGCGCCGCCATCCTCCCCCTCAACAGTTGCGGTCAGGTCTAGAGCCTGGCCTGCGGTGACTGGATTCGGAGATGCAACCAGGCTTGAATTCGTGGCGGAGATCACTTGAAGAGTGATGTCGCCAGATTTTCCAGCCGGGTAGTTCGAGTCGCCCGAATATGCAGCCGTCACTTTGTAGGAACCAACGGACTGCCACGTAGCCACAAGGGTTGCCGTGCCTTCACTGTCCAGTGAAGCCTGCCCCAGAGAGACGCCCCCATTCTCAAAGTTGATGCTGCCGCACGGAACCGAGCTGCCAGTTTGCGCGACACTGACCGTTACTGTAACCGGCTGCTCCGGAATCACTGGGTTAGGCGTAGCACTGACGGTAAC
>CAVZYE010000014.1:0-44765 GCA_963779385.1 uncultured Acidobacteriaceae bacterium
CTGTTACTTTCATACTCGAAGGCTCCTATTGCTGGCGGATCAGTTCGAACATTTCCATCTGCATCCGTTGTCGCCGTCGCTACACCCGCACCGATAGCCGGTGAACCGGATTGAAGATGAAAATTGCTAGTACTCGGATTTACCCAAAGCGGGTTGGCATTAAGATTGTTCGCCGTGTAGGATGGCACGGATTGCGCTGTCGATCCATACCAATCGTTGTTCTCCGATTGTCCATTCGTGCAGTAGGGATCGACTGTTCCGGTCTGACAGATAGGGGTTGTGATCACCTGTGTGGATACGTAATTCTGCGACGAGGCAGTAGGCACAAATATGTTATTCGCCATCCAGAAGCGCATGTTTGGGGTCGCTGGACTTCCCGTCAGTATTCCCACATCGACTGCGCCCTGCGCTCCATTGGTCGTGCTCCCCCCCGATGTCTGCGGATATGCCGTCGAGCCGAATCCATAACACGAGTTGTTATAGAATTCCACCGTTCCCGAACCCACCGGAAAGCCTGTACTGCTTGCGTTATTTGACAGAATGCAGGACTGCCCTCCATATCCCCCCGGCGGATACCAATACGGCTCGACACCACAGTTACTCAGGAGATTGTTATATGCCTCCACCGGACCGCTGCTGGGATCGACGGTGGCAAAGTTGATGCAGTCTCCGTAAGTGTCGTGAATGTAGTTATTGACAACGTGCAGATCGCTTTCCATCGCGCCGCCGCCATTGTTGATGGTCGAGAAGAACTGAATCCCTCGAAAGGCGTGGCCCACAGACCCATCTACCTCGTTCCACTCAAACCAAATATCGTCTGAGTTGGTACTAAAGTAGACGTTGTGAAACTCCTTATTGGGCACAAAATCGCGAAAATTCCACGCGCTACCAGAAGGCAGGTCCACGGTGAAGGCCGTATCCAGCGTGTAAACCTGACCCGATACCAGAGCGATAATCTCGTGCATTTCGCTATTCAGAGGGTTCCGGATCACGTCTCCTACAGCGAATCCGCTGGTATATCCTGAAAGCGTGGCAGTCGTTCCCGAGGTCGTGATCGTGGTGCTTGGTGTTATCCAATGGCAGGGATGCGCTGAAGATGTATAGCCGGGCAAGTCCTCGTGGCAGCCCACACTCTGAATGCGGTTGCCGAAAGCATAGACATAGGTGTGAAAAGCCCCTCCAAATCCAGACCCCTGCGACGTACATCCAGAGCCGGTGCATTCGACGGTGTTATCCACGATTCGAACATCCGTGCCGCCGTCTTCATTCAGGTCCAGGCTTCCGTTCGATACCGATGAGTTTCCCACCAGCAACCATCCGAAGATTCCCCAATGATTGATGGAAACGCCGTTCACGTAGTCTGTCAGAGCAGAAGTCCCGGTGGTGCCGTTCACAATCGCTTCGATAGTTGCGCCCGGATAAGCGCCTACCATGACAGGATTCCCCGCCGTGCCTGAGACCTTCATATTGACGGCGGTGTTGCCGGACTGGACCGTAGATTCCACCACCCCGTTCTCGACATATACGGTATCTCCGGGAACGCACTTCGAGATGGCGTGGTTTGTGGTTGCCCACGGGGAGCTGTAGGAGCCGGTGCCTGTAGAGTCGTTGCCTGTGGTAGAGACAAAGTAGACGTTGCCGGACCGCACCGTAAATGGAAGTGTTCCGCTGCTTCCCGCCGCCGTGGTCAGCACGATGTTGTCCAGTCCTGACGGAGTTGCCGCCGCAACCTGAAAACAAGCCTTGGCGTAATGTCCAGGAAGATACGGCGCTCCCGAATCGCTCCAGACCTTGTACGCGGAAGCGTTCACCCCTCCCACGGAAATCGTTGCGCTGCCTTGCGTTGAGCCGAAACGCTCCCCGTAAATGCAGGCGTAGGCTCCGTTCGTTCCGCCCTCGCCTCCTGTCGCGGGACCGCTGGTAAGGTCTGAATAAAACAGCACTGGAGCCTGCGCCACGGCGTGACAAACCCCGAGACTGCAAAAAAATAATGCAAATACAATCAGTTTCCGCATTTCAATTTTCCTACTGGTTTCTTCTTCGCAAGCTTTCGCGGCTGCTGGCTTGAAGCGAGTCTCGGATAGCTGCGTATAAAAATTGATTAGATATAACTATCGTAACTATTTAGAGGTTACTGTATATCGTATTAAATGGTTACGTTCGTACAACAAATGGGTTACTGGTCCACAGGGATTATCGGCAGCTCCGTTATGGATATAAGCTCGTTGTCAGCAGGATTTTTGCCCTATGGGGAACAACCGAGCCGGAGGTATCCGCTTCGCGTCAGGGCCTCAAGGCCGGGGTAGAAGTCAGGATCACCGACAACTTTGTAGGTCGATCTATCGAGGCGGGAACACGTTAGATCATTTATGGTTAACTGGCTGATAATAGTTAGCTTAGATGCTAGTTACGAAGGCGGAAACGAGGGATGGAAAGAAGAAAGCAACATACTTTCATATGTCTGCACGGTCTTTTTTGCAATCGATATCCAGGATTGGTCCCCAAAGCTCATCGCGCGCACTCGGCTGGCCAGACGTACCCGCAGAGATTCATCCTGAGCCAACTCAATCAGCGCGCCGGCAAACTCATGTGAATTCTCGGGATTAACCAGCAGCGCGTCCTCCCGGTGGGTCAACTGCTCACGAAACACGGGTAAATCGCTGGCCACAATCGTCTTTCCCAACGCCAGCCCTGTCGCCAGCGCGCCGCTGGTGGTAATCGCACGATAGGGATACACGACCACGTCCGCGACTCGATAAAGCGCCACCAACTCTTGGGCAGAGAGAAAGCGAAAGTCCAGTCGCACGCGCTTCAGTCCCAGACACTTCACCTGCTCACGAATCTGCTCAAGCAATTCGGGCGTCCCGGTCCCCGCAATCACAAGCCCGCAATCGCCGTCTTGTGCCTCCACCTGTTGCCATGCACTCAGCAGGAGATCGACTCCTTTGTATGGAGAAATAATCCCCTGCCACAACATCATCACCCTTCCCTGCTCCCGGTCATGACTCTGGAGCGTCAGCTCGGAACCAGCTTCCCGCAGGTCATAAAAGAATGGACCATGCGGAATTACCGAAATCTTTGCCTCAGGTACCGAGAACTCCTCCACCAGTCTTATCCGGATGTGATCTGAGTGGCAGATGATCCCGTCGGCCATTCGATATAGCTCAAGAAAGGTCTTCTTGTGAGCCTCACCAGTATCGTGAGGAAGAATATCGTGCACGGTCAAAACAATCTTCGAGCCTCTTTTGCGACAAAATTCAAGAAACCAAAAATCCAGCGGAAGGCGCCACTTCAGCATCGGCAGAAACTGGACATGAACCACATCGGGTGGAGATACCAGAAAACGCACCGCCAGCGCAGAAAGATTTACAAGCGCTTCCAGCAGCTTCAGCACTCTTCGCGGCAGACGCGGCAGCGGAAACTTCCCCACCACGTCCAGAAGCCCCGGATCGACCTTGAGATCGCGGCTTGTGAAACAGTCGGGATCGAGGTAGTAGGAGATCGATCCCACCGTCACATCGACGCCTTCTGCAAGCAGAGCCCTGGAGAGATATGCCGTGTAATACGGCACGGTAGCCCACAGATCCATCATAAAAACACGGAGACGCCGATTGCTCACTTTGCCTTGCCTCGCTGAGTAATAGAAACTTCAACTCGGTGTTCTTTTCCCTCCGTTACTGCCGCAATCGCATCTTCATACGCAAGCAGATAATCGGCTGTCATCCGCGCTGCTGAAAACTCATCTTCCACCAGTCGTCTTGCCGCAGTCCCACGCCGCTCTCGTTTTGCGGGATCCCTTAGCAACTCGATGATCGCTGCCGCCAGCAACTCCGGATTTTCCGAAGGTACAATCACTCCGGTAGAGCCATCCTTGACGACGCTCGGCACCTCACCAACAGCCGTTGCCACCAGGGGCAGTCGGCTGGCCATACCTTCCAATATGCCAATCGGCAGCCCCTCCTGCCGCGATGCTGAAACCATCACGTCAAGAGAGGCGTAAACCGAGGGCAGGTCGTCGCGACGGCCTAGCAGGCGCACACTGCCACGAATGCCAAGTTGATCGATCAACGTCTCCAACACTGCACGAGCAGGCCCATCTCCGGCCACGATAAACTTGGCATCCGGGCAATGAGTGAGTACGCGTGCTGCCGCATGCAAGAAAATGTCCACACCCTTCTCTACGGAAAGACGGCCCACCAGGCCAACAATAGGGTACGCACCCCAGCCCAGTTCATCTTTCACACCGGCCGATGCGCGATCGAAAGGGCGCAAATCGATTCCGTTGCGGATCATGCTAATGTTTTTCGCTTTGACGCCCGATTTGAGTAGCCTCTGCCGCACATCCTCAGAAACTGCCACTACCCGCGTATAGGCGCGCAGAATCAACCGGTCCAGAACTCCGTAGAAGAAGGCCTTCCGATCATTGTCATAGCCAGTTGTGGCAGGTTGAGACGAGCGGAACTCCCGATGCTCGCAAATGCAAAATAGGCGTAGATGTCTGCCTTGTAGCCGTGAGCATGGACAACTTCGGCGTCTGTCCGTTGAACCAGATCTCGAATACTCCCGATTGCTTTCCGGTCAATCTGCCCTGTGCACGGAATCAGATACGACTCAATGCCTTCCTTTGTGGCGCGTTCATAAAGCTGCAGATTTGGGTTCGAGGAGTTCGAAAACACTCCCAGAATGCTGTGATGCGGCCCCTCATTCAAAGTGCGCGACAAGTTCAGGATCACGGCCTCTGCACCGTACATTCCGCCGCTACTGATGATGTGCAGAATCTTCATTCCAGGTAATCCCCACCGTCGCCGCTATCCGGCTCTTTCCGATTCAGAAAGGCCCAAATCTTCTCGTACAGCCGATCTCCCATCAGGCTCTTAGCAGCTGCCTTGATCCGGTATTGGTGTTCCAGGCTCGCTAACTTGCGATTCCCGGGTTGAAGCACACTCCGAAGCCTGTCCAGCGTCATATCTCCGCGAACATTCAGCCGACCAACCAGAAAGCCCGGCGGCATCTGTTCGGCTCTAGGCACGGAAGTAAAAATCTGTGTATATCCTGCCTGTCGGCAGGCCGCAAGAACCCTCTGATTGTAGCGGCCGCCGGGCAACGACATTGTAGTTATCGGTGTTCCAAGCTTGTCCTCCAGCGTCAGCCGTGCGCCGCTCAGTTCCCTGTCCAAATCTTCCTGAGTACAGTTTGTAAGAAGGGCGTGCGACCATCCATGCGCGCCAATCAACTGACCGGACTCATGCAGTGACCGTAACTCCCTCCACCCCATGAACCCCGGCTTCTTTCCCGTCCAGCCCACAGTAATGAAAAACCGCGCGACAAGCCCCCACGACTGCAAAATGGGCAATGCAAACTCATAATTTGAAATGTGTCCGTCGTCGAAAGTCACTTCCGGCAAGCATTCACTCTCGGCCTTCCGCAACCGAACTATAAAATCGATATGCCTCTCAAATATTGTAGTTTCACAGACATACGAGTACTCGCTCCCATCCCTCAGTTCATGATAAAGAAGATAGAGACTCTTTTGAGGCTGCACGGTTCGTATCTCGGAGATTGAGTCAGAGCGCAAAGTCCACTTCCACACAGATCGATTTACCGGTTACTGCAAGCGTAGTTTAACAGTCCGAATTACAAGCAGTTACACGTCTTGAGCCACAAGCTCCATGTAGGAACCAGCGCGTATCTGCATACTTTACCTCCTCGGTAGCAATTCAAATACCAAAAACGGAATGATTTGGTCCGCTCGCACTCTTCGAAAGTTCCCTCGCGGCAAGAAACCATTTTCTCTTGTCAAGTGAAAAGTATTTCCACTTATTTCGTGAACCAATGCCAAATTCGTCCATGATGCGAAAATGGAAGTTGCCTTATTTCGATCCTTTCCACCCAAAATTCCCTGAAAAGCAACAATTCTTAGACCTGGCGCATCTGCTCCGCTGCCCTTCGGTTTGGAACTAATATTGCAACTAGAATCGTGGTACAGGCTTTTTCAATTAAACCTGACGCAGACGAGCGGTCTGCATTGCTTGGTGTATCCGCTGAAAGGCTCCTTCATGCCGCTGGTCTCGATCATTACTCCGGTCTATAACGCCGCTCGTTGGTTGCCGGAAACCTTCGCCACAGTTCGCGCACAGTCACTCACCGATTGGGAGCAGATCCTTGTCAATGACGGTTCGACGGATGCCTCGCTAGATCTGATTGACGCCGCAGCGGCTAAAGACCCGCGCTTTTGTTCGCTACATACTTCTGGCCGCGAAGGCCCCTCGGCGGCGCGCAATATCGGGTTAAAGGCCGCGCGAGGCCGGTTCGTCGCCTTTCTTGACGCCGACGATCTCTGGCTTCCGGAGAAACTTGCCCGCTCCGTGGACTGGATGACCATGCACGGCTACGGCTTTATCTATCACGATTACCGGCACATGTCCCACGATGGCGCTTATGTGGGCCCATTGATCACAGGACCTGAGAGTTTTGGATTTCCGGACCTTGCACACGCGGCGCGGAACCGGTGGATGCCTGAGCATCGTAATCGATCGCGAACGGGTCCCAGGGTTTCACTTTCCAATCGGTTACGCTACACCCACGAGGATTTCATTGGCTGGATGAGCATCATCCAGCACGGCGAAAACGGGCACCGGCTTCCTGTCGATCTGGGCCGTTATCGGCTGTCGGCCCACAGCCGCTCGTCCAACAAGCGCAGGGCTGTCGCAGACACGTGGATGATTTATCGCAAATACTCCAAGTTGTCCCTGACGCGTGCTGCGCTGTGGTGGTCGATCTATATCTGGAATTCCTTCTGGCTCTACCGATATGCGCGTCCTCGTTGAGCCCATTGGCAGTTTTGCGACCCTCAGCCACATCGCAGAAAGCTACGCCTCTCACCGCATGTTTTTGTACCAACTCCTTGCCCCATCCTTTCGACTTTTTTCTGTCGAAAGGATGGGAAACCGAGAATTCCATAATACGAATTCATGCGGTCAAAGACCAGGTGTAGCAAGACGCGGGACCTGACTAACTCTGTCCTAGTCTTTGCAGAGCCGTCGTGGCGTCCTTTGCTGCCGGCGAATCTGGCGCCAGTGACACAGCTCTCTTAAGGTGAATCGCTGCATTGTTCTTATCTCGAAGTTTGGCGTAAATCATTCCCAGGTGGTACTGCATCGAAGCGTTCTCTTGATCTGCCTTAAGCGCGTCTTCCAGAAGATCGCGGGCAAAAGAATAGGTTCCCTTGTAATAGTAGGCCCACCCAAGCGTGTCCGCGGTATTAGGTGAGTTTGGCATTCCCTCGCCGGGCCGTTTGCGCCAGACTTAATGCAACATCCACGTTTTCGCCGTTCTGTAACATTCGATAGGCAAGATTGTTGGCTGCTAAAGGCTGCTGCGGCTGAATTTGAAGAGCCTTTCTGTAGTAGGCCTCGGCCTTGCCCATATCTCCACGCGATTCCTCCAGCGTCCCGAGCGTTGCATAAGCTCCCGCATCGTTGGGATGCGCCGTTGACCACTGCTCCCATGCCCCTATGGCATTGGCTGTCTGTCCGCGCTGAACCTGGATCTGCGCGAACAGCACCACCGCCTCGCCGTCTCCTGAATTCAGTTGAATGGCCTTTTGCGCCGTAGCGGCTGCCTGATCCAACTTCTTGTCGTGAATCTGCAACTGTGCCAGAAGATCATAAAAACCGCTATTCTTCGGGCTCTTGCTAATTTGAGCATTCAAGCGAGCCACTGCTCTATCAAGCTGCTTCTGGTAGATGTCGTAATTGACCAGCAGTTCGCATGGCTTCAACGGAATTAGGATCGTGCTGCAGAGCCTGTTCCAGCAGCGAAACTCCCTCGGGAAAACGTTTTTGTGTAAACCGTAGTTTACCCAGTAGGAGATAGGCCTGGGGGCTTTGCGGAGCGATGCTTATTGCGGTCTTCAGATCGGCTTCAGCCTTGTCCGGTGTGTTGTGTTTCATCTCCACCATGGCACGCCAAACATAACCTCCAGGAAACTTCGGCGCCGCGGCAATCGTCTTGTCAGCAACATCGGACAGCGTAGGCATGTCACCGCGTTGAGCGGCAATCAGCGCCAGTTCCTCCTCTGCGTTCAACCTTGACGGATTCAGAGTTACAGCCTCGCGCATGCTTTTTTCGGCCAGATCGATATCGCCCTTGGCCAACGCAGCCTTGCCCAGCCAGTACTGCAGAAAGCCGTCCTTGGGGGATTCCTTGACCGCATTCTGAAGGGCATTTACGGCATCACTCGCCTTACCACTATTGAGCAAAACGATTCCGTTCAACCCCGCGACTTCCGGATCCTTGGAGTTTTTCTTCATCAGTTCGGCAACCACTTTTTGTGCGGTTGCGTAGTCCTTTACCTCAAGAAGAACGCGAATGTATCCCTTCTGCACGGAAACACTCTTGGGATACTTCGCGGCAAGGCTGGAGAATTCCGCCCTTGCCTTGTCCAACTGTCCGGAGCTCGCATAATAATCTCCCAGTATGCGAACGCCCTGCGGATTGTCGGCAAGATCCTGCGATGCCTGGCGAAAAACTTCCTCAGCCTTTGCCTGGTTCCCCTGCTTCAGAAAGACCTCGGCAAGACTGGCCCTGGCAGGAAGGCTCTTGGGGTCCGTAGCGATGGCATCCCGGCTCGCCTGCTCGGCCTCGGGCCAGCGGCTGTTCTTCGATATAGAAAGCCGCGAGCAGCAGCTTGGCGTTTACCGATTTCGGATCGAGAGCGACAGACTTTTTCAGCTCATCTTCCACAGCGGAAGCCTTGTCTGGATCACCTGACTCAAGAATGGCCAGATCCTCGTGGAACGCCGCCCGGTTCGGATCGAGTTGCCAGAGCGCGGTGAAGCTCGTCCAGGGCTATATCCTTATTCCCCCGCCTGCGCGCTATGGCGGAGAGTAGAGCGTGAACGTCAGGATTGTTCGGTTCTGCTGCCATCACGACAAAGGCCTGCTTTTCTGCGTCGTCGGTCTTGCCGCCGGCAAGCAACAGGTTGCCAAGGTCGATTCGCGCCTTGTAGTTCGTTGGCTGCAAACTCCACGGTGCGTGCGAGTTCGCCATACGCTCCGTTCAAATTGGCCCAAATGCTCATATGCCTGCGCCAGCTCATAATGCGCATCGGGATAGTTCTTGTCGACCTTCAGCGCATTTGCGAACTGGATGGCGGCTTCCCGGTACTTGCCCTCGGCGCTATACCGCTTTCCGCTCTCCAGATACTTCTGCTTGCGGACGTTCGGATCGCCGTGACATCCGGCCAATACAGCGGCCGCGATAAAGAGCATGAGCAGCCCAAGAGTGCCATTGCCGATTCATTCGTCTCCACATGCCATTGAAACCAGATTGACCTGACTTGAATGAGATTTTCATTTTTCCCCATCCTTGCTGACTGTCTATCGCACGAGCACAGTCCGTATTACTTTGCTGAAGCGCGTTGATTTTTCCGCTCCTTCGAATCCACCTAGTTCGGGATAAAGCGAGGGAGCATGGGATCAAGCTGCGCAGTAAATGCCTCGGCCCGGGACCTTGCCGCCGAAGTGTCTTCTTCGGCTTCAATCGGCGTAGTCACCCGGACCAGCGCGCCATCGGTACGATTCAACCGTATTGCATCGGTAACCAGATAGATTTTGGCCAGGTATTCATTGGCGACGCTACGTCCGTGCGCCTGATACCAATAGATAACGAACTGCCTCGTCTCCCCGTTGCTAATGATGTACTCGCCTACGCGGTGCGCCTTGCCATTCGCATCGTTCAGATCGACGTACTGCGACGATTCAAAAACCCAACCTGCGCCCGGCAGGCAATTCTTGGGTGAATGAATGGTGACGCCAGTCCTCTGGGTGGGAAAATAGCCAATGAAGAGACCGATCGGCAGCGATTGTCCGTCCTGGACGTAAACGCGCGACAAAAAGTCTCCGGCCCCAAGAACATCGAGCGTCTCCTTGTCGATCGGCTGGTCGCTTCCCGTCCATCCCGCGATCGTGCCGCGGAACTTGCGACAGGGGCTCGCTCTCGGGAATCAGATCGGTATTGCCGCGAAGGTGCAGCAGAAGCAACGTTCCAGCAAGCAGCGCGACAACCGTCCAGAATCGAGGGCTCTTCATGCCTGCCTCCCTTTCGCCGGCAGCAATTGCATAGCGCGATGGACGATGAAAAGGCACCCCAGAGACACCAGAAACATGACCCATCCGGAAAACTCGTGAAAGAAGCCCAAGGCCTTATCGGGATCCCAGTACTGGACGCACAACCCGGTGCCGAGAATGCGCACCGCGTTGGCCGCAATCGCAATCGGAATACTGGCCAATGCAAGAACTGCTCGTCGCAGAAAGGACTTCTCAAGGAAGTAGCCATAGAAGATCGAGAGCGTGAACAGGCTCATCAGGGAGCGGATACCGCTACAGGCCTCCGCCACCTCAAGCTTCATTGCTGGGAGGTCAATGACGTTGCCTTCACGCAGAACCGGTACGCCGAACAGGGGAAGCACAGCGCTGGCAAGTTTTGAAGCCAATATCTGCAGCGGAAATGTTATCTCATTGAAAACAATGGCTGGAATCGGGATTGCCAGCAGCAGTACCAGCAATGCGAAACGCAACTCCTTGAGCAGTTGCCAACCGCCAAAACAGAGTACCAGCCCCGCCAACAGGATGACCAGCGAAACCCGCGAGAGGAATAGCTCAGCTCCGTATATCCCCAGGAGCAGAACCACCAGTCCCAGGGCAACGACTGCAATTCCGCTCCAGGTCGGGGCGATTTTCGTATCCAGAAGGGTTTTTCTCTTCACCCACACCAGGTACGCCGCAAAAATGGGGACCAGAAAGCCGTGTGAAAAATCAGGTATCTCCCACCAGTCGGTCACCAGTTTTGCCAGCACATGGCAGTAAAGCGCTGCCATGAGCGCGCCGATGAGCACCGAACCCCATACAAAATGAGTGTTTTGCAAGGACCAGGGTGTCTTGCGAATCGCCTGCATCTGAATTTCCTGTGCCATATTCTTCCTATAGCGGCGTTTCAATCCGATATACTCCCCTTAGCAATCGGAATGCCGAAAGTGGAACGCGTCAATCCAAGGGGATTCCCCATAAATTGTCCGGCGTCAGGAATCAGCCTTCCGGGAAAAGTGGAAAACTCTTTCCACTTTTCTGGGCAGCCAGTGTCTCATTTCTTTCCACTCCATGGGAACATTTTTTCCTTCTTCTTAGCCAGCCGCCACTTCCTCGAGTGCGCAAAAGCGGATATACCACGTGGAACGCCCATTCCACCTTCTGCCCCCAGGTTTGGAACCCGCATTGCTAATGCAGGGGTGTGATACCAGGAACCTTCATGACTGGAAGTGCAATCATCCAAGGTGCTAAGGGACAGACAAAACCGTTTGTCCCTATTGAAGCGCAGATTCAACGCGCGGTCGCCCGCATTGCCGTATGCGACTGCCCGGTCCTGATCGTGGGTGAGCGGGGCGTTGGGAAACGTAGCATTGCAGCACAAATCCACGCTCAGTCGCATCGTTCTCGCAACACTTTCACAGAGATTCACAGCGCTGATGCCGATGTTCAAGCTGTACAGTCGGCTTTTTCCACCAAGGGAACTGTCTATCTGGCGGAAATCGGAGACTTGAGCCTCGCCTTGCAAGAACTTATTATTGACACCTATTTTCACTCCGAGCAGGCACAAAGCAGCCGCCTCGTTTGTGGTACGAGCCGCGAGCTATTGGAAGAAGTCAAATCCTGGCGCATGAGAGAGGATTTCTATTACCTGGTCTCGTCCGTTACGCTCCGGATTTCCCCTCTGCGGTGTAGAAAGTCCGAAATTCTCCCCATCGCAAATGAACTATTGACACAGTACTCCAAACAGTTCGACCGCCCCAAGCCGGTCCTGCGTGAGGAGATCATTGAGTTCCTGATGGAACACACCTGGCCCGAAAATTTGTCCGAACTTCAGACTGCGATCAAGACATTTGTCGCCATCGGTGATCAGTCTATCTCTCTCGCTGCGCTCAAGGCAGCTGCCTTAACGATCAAGCCGGACGGTCGTCGCAAGCCTCTTTCACTAAAGGCAGCCACACGGGCCGCATCCACCCAGATCGAACGTCAGTTGATCTCCGAAGTTCTAATTACGACTGGCGGGAATCGCAAACGCGCCGCGGACGAACTTGGGATCAGCTATAAGGCGTTGCTCTACAAGCTCAAGCAGGTGGGAGCAGAATACCAACCTGCCCCCTGCAGGAACGGAGTTGCAATATGAAACCAGAAAAACTTTTTATTTTGGCTTTTCTTGCGCCATGCCTCTTAAGCCATGCCCAAAATAGTGATCCCGCCAGCAAACCTCCCCAGACGACCGCACCCGGTCCGGCAGTGGGAACCGAAGTCGATAGCGGCAAGCCGGCCCTCACGACTGCGCCTGGCCGGGCAGCAGGAGATGCGACCGATAGTGGCAAGCCTGCCCTGGCGACCACGCCGAGCCTGGCGGCGGGAGCCGCCGCTGACACTTATGTCATCGGCCCATCCGACACACTTACTGTCACCGTTTGGAAGGAGCCTGCCCTCTCAAGCAGCCTTCTCGTCCGGCCTGACGGCATGATTTCCCTACCACTTCTCGGCGATGTTCTAGCCTCCGGCCTTACGCCTCTTCAGCTGGCAGATCAGATTACGAAAAAGCTCAAGAAGTACGTTCAGGATCCAAACGTCTCCGTTGTAATCAGCCAGATTCACAGCAAAGTCATTTACCTTCTCGGCGAGGTTGCGAAAAAAGGGCCGATTGAAATGACGTCTGGCATGACTTTGCTTGAGGCTATCTCCAGTGGCGGCGGGCTAACGGATTACGCCAACACAAAGAAAATCTACATCCTTCGCGACGAATCGGGAACGCACCAGAAAATCCCAGTGCATTACAAGGACGCATTGAAGGGCAACAGCGCGCTTAATCTGGTTCTCAAACCCGGCGACACAATCGTTGTTCCTTAAGGCGACCGAATGAAAGCAAGTCTTACACTTCTGGCGTTTCTTCTTACCGTTTGCGCCCCTGCCAATGCGCAAGTCGTTCCGGCGGCTATTGGTGGCGCGGCCTCCCTGACATATTCTTTGCATTACTCGCAGACCGCTGATTTCTACGGGAACGGCCTTGGCGTCCAACAGAGGGCCGTCGCATCAGGAGATTTAGATTACACGAACGGCAGCGAGCGCCTCCCATTCGCCGTAGACTATGGTGGCGGCTACATGTGGACCATAGCCGGCCAAGACTACATGAACGGACTCTTCCAGCATCTGTTGTTATCGCAGGGCATTGATTGGCGCAAATGGAAGGTCGCAGTCAGCGACGACGTAAGCTATCGGCCATCGGATGCGGCCACGGACTTTTCGGGAGTCCCAGGCATAGGGGAACCGGTTGGGGGGTCCGGCCCGAATCCCCCGGCCGATCAGCCTATCCTGGCGCTGAAAACCCACGTTCTCGCTAACGTCGCAAGTGGAAATGTCTCGCATCCTCTCAACTATGCGACGTCCCTCACCGCTGGCGCCACTTCGGATTTGCTGCGCTACCCGGACGGAGATGGGTTGGATATAAACCAACTAATGGCAAACGCGCAACTTACAAGACGCCTCAATGCGCGAAATTCGCTCACAGAAACCTATGCGTTTTCTCAGTTCGGCTACCCTGATTCCGGCTTCTCTTTTCAATCCAACACTGTGCTTTTTGGCTTCAGACGCGCGTGGAATGCAAAGTTTACTTCAGTCATTTCGGCGGGGCCGGAGTGGAAGGGCAGTTCGAATAGTGCGATTGTACCTTCCTCAATAACGTATGCGGTGAATGCGGCGGCCACCTATCGGTACCGGTCCGTGGGCGCAAGCCTCTCATTCGTCCGCGCAGCTAATAATGGGGGCGGGTACCTGTTTGGCGCGGAATCGGATTTGGTCGCCGCAGACTACACGCGAGATTTCGGGAAAAAGCTGACGCTCGGTGTGACAGGAGATTACCGGCAACTTTCAGGACTGATCAATAACGGGGTTACAATCAGTAAGTTCGGAGGCGCGCAGGTTACCAGAAAATTTGGCCAGCATTTCACCGCATTTGCAAGTTACACGGCCATCGACCAATCTTCGAGTTCCGCGCTGCCTGCCAACGCCCTTAACACCCTGGTGCAAGTGATCGGCTTCGGCATCAGTTATTCGCCTCAGAAAATGCACCTCGTGAACTAACTCTTAAGGAGTCGTATGCTCGGACATCGTGAACTGACAATTGAAGACTACGTCGGCATTTTGAAGCGGCGATCCTGGCTGATTTTGACTTCCTCGATCCTTCTGCTGGGGGTCGGGATCGGCCTAAGTTATACCCTCACTCCCCGCATACGTGTCGCAGACGCTTGTGCTTATTGAGCAGCAAAAGGTCCCGGAGGACTATGTAAAGCCAGTCATCACTGAAGATCTGGGCGCGCGGCTGGCAACAATGCGGGAACAGATCCTGAGTCGCTCTCGCCTCGAGCCGATCATCACAAAATTCAATCTGTATGCCGGCGGCAACAACTCCATGGACAATCGTGTCGATATGACACGAAACTCCATCGCGATCGCTCCCATTCGATCGGACCAGTCAAAGGCAGCCGGCGGCATGCCCGGCTTTTTCATATCCTTCAAGGCGCAGGACGCGCGCACCGCACAGCAGGTCTGCGGTGAAATCACTTCGCTTTTTGTCAGCGAGAATCTGAGTGCGCGTGAAGAGCAAACCGAAGGAACTGCCGACTTCCTGAAGCAGCAACTCGCCGACTCAAAGAGGGACCTTGACGAACAGGATGCCAAGCTTGCTGCTTTCCAGCAAAAGTATTTCGGTAGCCTTCCCGAACAGGAAGTGTCGAATACGAACACACTCCAGGCCCTAACAACACAGCTTGACGCCGTTACGCAGTCGCTGGGCCGCATGCACGAGAATGAAACATTTCTCCAGGCAATGATCACTCAACAAACTCACGAACTTCAGGGATCTGAGACAGTCTCCGGAATTTCAGTGGATGAGCGCCAGAAGGAGCTAAAATCTCTGATCGCGCAGCAGAAGGAGTTGGAGGCACTCTACACTCCAGACCATCCTGATGTGCTCGCCATTAAACGTAGGATTGCCGATCTGCAGGCGGAGATCGCGCATCCGCAGACCGAAGCGGCAGCGAGCACAGCGCCTGCCTCGGTGAGCCATCCTGACCCACCGCAACTCTTACAGCTCAAGGCTCAACTCAGCTCTCTGCACCCGTCTATAGACGCCGCAAAGCGAGAGCAGGCTCAACTCCAGCAAAGAATTCGCACTTATGAGTCGAGGATTGAGTCTAGTCCGGCGGTCGAGGAAGAGTATAAGCAGATCACTCGCGACCATCAGACGGCTTTGGATTTCTACAACTCGCTGCTTGAAAAAGATGAACGAATCGTCCATGGCAACCGCTCTTGAACAACGCCAGCAGGGTGAGCAGTTCTTCGTGATGGACCCTCCGAATCTTCCCGACCGGCCCACCTTCCCAAATCCTGTTGTCTTTGCCGGTGGCGGGTTTGCATTTGGCCTGTTCCTGGGTCTGGCGATCTCGGCATTGCTCGAGTATCGCGATACCTCACTGCGCAATGAGAGGGATATATGGGCTTTCACGAATCTCCCGACTCTGGCCATCATCTCCCACATTGATGGGCTTCCGGATCCTGCTAAGCCCCAAAGCCGCTGGAAGCTGTTTTCTCGACAGAAGAAGCTCGTTGAAAGCGCGGGCGTTTAGCCATGTACAGATCCTACTTCAGCCTTCAGTCCCTCCCTTTCGGATCCAGCCCGGATCCGCGGTTTCTGTACAAGATGCCGCATATACGGGAGGCGCTCGCCTGCCTGCAATACGGCATTGCTGCACGCAAGGGCTTTGTCGTCATGACGGGAGAAGTGGGCACAGGAAAAACCACTCTGCTCAGGACCGTCCTTGGCACATTCGCCAAGGATCGCGTTTCGACGGCATTCGTCTTTAATCCTTGTCTGGATGTGCTTGATTTTCTTGAGTTCGTGCTCAACGACTTCGGTGTTTTCCCCAAGACGCGGACGAAGTCCGGCATGCTGTTGCAGCTCAATCGCTGGCTTATCGAACGCTTTCGCAATCGATGGGTTGTGCGCCATTGTGGTCGATGAAGCGCAGAATCTCTCCTGGGAGCTTATGGAAGAGATTCGTTTGCTGACCAATCTCGAGACTTCATCGGAGAAACTGGTGCAGATTGTTCTTTCCGGCCAGCCTGAACTGGAAGAAAAGCTGCGCAACCCCAGGGTGCGCCAGCTTCGCCAGCGCGTTGCGCTTTGGTGCAGGACGAAGCCCCTGACCGGCGAACAAACACAGGCTTACATCGCAGAAAGACTGCGTATCGCCGGCGCAAGACAAGCCAATATTTACTCCCGAAGCTATGCAGCTTGTCCATCAATATGCGAAAGGAATTCCTCGCGTCATCAATTTGATTTGCGAGCATGCCCTGATCAGCGCATTTGTCGAGCAGATCAAGCCCATTCCGGCGCGCATCGTTGAGATGGTCTGTGCAGAACTCGTTCTCGACGACCAACCTTTTGTGATTTCGTCGGTGGGGTTATCATCTTCACCGGTGGATAACTTGCCAACAGCCCCATCGACAATCATTAACCCAGTCGCGGATTCCATTGACTTCCTGAAGGACAGATAACCATGAGCCGCATTTACGAAGCACTTCAAAAAGCATCTGTCGCGCATCATATCGCGCAAGAATCAACGGCTGAACAAGTTGCTGAGCCGGTGCTCGTCACTGCGATCGAGCAGCCGCCGCCGGCCAGGGTCGATTTTGTTCTTGAGAATATTCCTCAGCACTCCTGGAGACCCTCTTTCGCTTCCTTTCCTACACTCGCGGATAACGGCGCAGGCGTCGAACAGTTTCGCCGCCTCCGTTCCCGTATTTACCAGGCTCATTATGAGGCGCCGATGAAGACGATCCTCATCGCAAGCGGTATGCCTTCAGAAGGCAAGAGTTTTATCGCGGCGAATCTGGCCACGAGCCTGGCGCGCAACACTGTCAACAACATATTGCTCATTGACGGCGATCTGCGCCGCCCCACGCTGCACAATCTGCTGGGCACCTCCGATACGCCAGGGTTATCGGAATATTTGGCGGGCGAAGCGGAGTTGATTGATATCATGCAGCGCGACTCTAATCTCCAGGCAACAGAGAACGCCGGCGTGGGCAGCATCTCCAATCTCACGTTCATCCCTTCGGGCAAGTGCGGCGACAACGCTTCTGAATTGATCGCCAATCATCGTATCGAAGAACTGATCGCGGCTGTTTCGCCGCATTTTAACTGGATACTGATCGACTCGGCCCCGGTGTTGGCGGTTGCAGACGCCGTTGAACTTGGCCGCGCCGCTGATGCAGTGTTGCTCATCGCGCGCGGAGCTAGTACGCCTTACGACGCCGCACAACGTGCGCAGGCCACATTTAGCGACATGCGCATTCTTGGCTTTGTGCTTAATGACGCCAAAGAGAGTCCTGACAGCAGGTCATACTATTCCACCTACTACGGCGGAACAGAAACACCGGCAAAGACAAGAACTTAAAGGTTGGCAAGGATGATCAGGCTTTTCAATGTTTACTATTCGACCCGTACCCTTGTGCTGCTTCTTTGCGAGGTGCTCCTCGTAGGTGGCTCATTTCTGCTGGCCACCGCCTTCATCGTGGGGCCGGATACATACATTGCTTTAATGTACGAAAACGGAATACTAAAGATAGTGGGTATCACTATACTCACCTTGCTTCTTTCATACTACTTTGATCTGTATGAGCCGCAACGCATCTCAGAACGATGGGAGATCTACTTCCGGCTGTTGCTGGTTCTAAGCGTTCTATCTTTCATTCTCGCAGGTCTCGTTTATCTCTTCCCTGAGACATTCATTGGCCCTAATGTCTTTGTGGCCGGCGTCTCAATTCTTGCTATTTTTTATGTCATTTGGCGATCGGCCTATGAATGGATTATCGGCCTTTCGGTATTCCGGGAACGTGTATACGTGCTGGGGAGCGGCGAACAGGCACGCACCCTGATTGAGACGTTGCGCGCCAGGCGTGACGCAGGGATGGAAGTAGTCGAAGGAACGGTCGATGGAGATTTCGGAAGCCAAGCGGAAAGATTTGCCGCTAATCTTCGTGCCTTCAGCAAACCAAATGCCGGTATTGACCGCGTCATCGTAGCCATGGAGGAACGCCGCGGTTCGATGCCGGTTCGTGAACTTCTTGACCTTCGGCTTAAGGGCGTTATTATCGAGGATTCCAGCTCACTCCTCGAACGACTGTCAGGCAGGCTGCCATTGGAAGGACTCAATCCCAGCACACTCATCTTCACTAATGGTTTCAATAGAAGTGCATTGCAGCACACTGTCCGGCGCTTGATCTCTATCACTATTTCCCTTATTGCGCTGGCGATATGCCTTCCGTTTATACCCTTTATCATCCTGGCCGTGCGTCTATCTTCGCCGGGCCCCATCTTTTTCCGCCAGACTCGCGTCGGACTGCGTGGACATCCCTTTGTTGTGCTCAAATTCCGGACGATGCGGCAGGACGCCGAAAAGAATGGAGCTGTATGGGCAGTCAAGAACGACGCCCGTGTCACTCCGCTTGGCAGATTCATGCGAACTACTCGCCTCGATGAGATTCCGCAGCTCTGGAATGTCCTTCGTGGGGACATGGCATTTGTCGGCCCGCGTCCTGAGCGACCTGAGTTTGTGCAATGGCTCACCAACGAGATTCCCTACTACCACGTGCGACATATCATCCGCCCGGGAATCACAGGATGGGCACAGGTGCGTTATCAATACGGCGCAAGCCTGGAGGAGACAAAGCGTAAACTCGAATACGACCTTTATTACATCAAACACGTGTCGATCGGACTCGACCTGCTCATCATATTTGAGACGGTTAAGACAATCATTTTGCGGAGGGGGGCCCAATGATAACCTTGCATGGAAAGTCGGCGATCGAACTTGGAATTGTTCTTGGCATAAAAGCTTGCAGCTGCGATCGATGAAATTATTCAACGACAGGCATTCGTTTTCTGAAAGGATGAAATGGACACGTACTTAGTCACCGGCGTTGCCGGCTTCATTGGCAGGTCTATCGCCGCGGAGTTGCTCGCGCGAGGTAAGAAAGTTCGTGGCATCGACAACTTTGCCACAGGAAAGCACGAAAATCTGCGCGGATTAGAGGCGATGGACTTCATCGAGGCCGATATCAACGATGCCGACGCGGTGTCCAAAGCATGTCACGGCATCGAGTGTATCTTTCACGAAGCAGCAATCCCATCAGTTCCGCGCTCGATCGAAGATCCGGTCGCCTCGAACTACGCCGGCGTCTCGGGGACTGTTCAGTTGATGGTCGCGGCAAAGAATGCAAATGTGCGACGGGTCATGTATGCCGGCTCGTCGTCCGTTTACGGAAATACACCCACCTTGCCCAAGTCCGAGCACATGCAGCCGAATCCTATCTCCCCCTATGCGGTATCCAAACTGGCCGGCGAATTTTATATGCAGTCCTTCACCAGGGTTTACGGGATGGAGACTGTGATCCTTCGCTATTTCAACGTTTTCGGCCCTTATCAGGATCCCACCTCTCAATACTCAGGCGTTCTGGCATCTTTTTCGCTCAAGATGCTTGCCGGCGAAACTCCCACTATTTATGGAGATGGGGAGCAGAGTCGCGATTTTACCTTTATTCAAAACGTGGTCCAAGGAAATCTGTTAGCCTCCGAAGCTCCTGCCGAACGCGTTTCCGGCAAGGTATTCAATGTGGCCACAAGTAATCGAATTACTCTGAATCAGGCAGTTGAAATACTGCGACACGCCACCGGCTATCGCGGAGAAGTACGGTATGCCGCGGACCGCAGTGGAGATGTAAAGCATTCGCTCGCTGATATCAGCCAGGCAAAAGAATGTTTCGGCTACGAGCCGCTTATCGATTTCCGCGAGGGCCTCGAGCGCACAGTTGCCTGGTACAAGACACTCGCCAATTCCCAATATGCTCAAACTAGGAGTGACCTGTGACAATTTCCCTTTCGGATAGAACGGCAGTTACCAGGCATAAAATCGAAACCCGAGAAACCCGCATCGGCATTATCGGCATGGGATATGTGGGTCTGCCGCTCGCTCTGCTGTTCAGCGAGGAGCGCTTTTCAATTACCGGATTCGACATCGATTCCAGCAAAGTGGACACGCTCAATCGGGGCGATTCCTACATAGTGCGCATCCCCGGCGCAGAGATTCAGTCGGCTCAAAAGCACGGCTTCAACGCCACTTCCGACTACAGCCGGATTGCCCAGATGGACGTCGTCATCATTTGTGTGCCAACTCCTCTGAACAAGTATCACGAACCCGACCTGAGTTATGTAACTAGCACAGTAAGAAGCATCGCGCCCTACCTCAAGGACGGGCAGCTCGTTATCCTTGAAAGCACTACGTATCCGGGCACTACGGAAGAGGTCGTTGTCCCGCTGTTGGAACAGGGCAATCCCTCCGGCCTGCATGTGGCGCGCGACGAAGTCAGTCCGGGTTTCTATGTCGCCTTCTCTCCCGAGCGCGAAGATCCGGGCAACACCGTTGTCGCGCGGCGCGATATTCCCAAGGTTGTGGGTGGCTGCGGACCGGCTGCGCGCGATCTGGCTTCCGCTCTTTACGCAACCATCTTCAACCGCACCGTCCCTGTCTCTTCGCCCGCGGTCGCGGAGATGACCAAGCTACTTGAGAACATCTATCGTTGTGTCAACATCGCACTGGTCAACGAACTGAAGCAGCTTTGCATGCGCATGGGCATTGACATATTTGAAGTCATTGATGCCGCAAAAACCAAGCCATTCGGCTTCCAGGCGTTCTATCCCGGCCCCGGCCTGGGCGGACACTGCATCCCTATCGACCCCTTCTACCTATCCTGGAAGGCCAAGGAGTTCGACTTCCACACGCAATTCATCGAGCTCGCCGGACAAGTAAACCTTGCCATGCCCTACTTCGTGGTCGAAAACATCGTCGAAGCCATGAGCCAGCAAGGTAAAGCCCTCCACGGTTCACGCGTCCTGGTGCTCGGGGTGGCCTACAAGCGCGACAACGACGACCTGCGCGAGTCGCCCTCGCTGACCATTATCGAACTGCTGCAAAAGCGGGGCGCTCAGGTCGAATACAACGATCCGTTTTTCCCCTTCGTCGGCCATGGGCGCAAATACGCGCTCAATATGACCTGCACGCCGCTGGAACAAATACCTGAATTCGACTGCGTGGTCATCGTCACCGACCATTCCCAGTACGATTACGCCGACATCGTGGAAAAGGCGAAGCTCGTCGTAGACACTCGCAATGCCACCAAGGGCATAGCCGCAGCTCACATCGTAAGGTGCTGATCAATCAGCATCGGTACTGGCCGAGGAACCTGCTATGGACTTGCGCTTTCTTAGTCCCGCCGTTGCTGCATCGTTGGTGTGATTTGGCTTTGAGATTAGTCCTTCAACGGCCAGCCCGGAAGTGCGTTAACGTACATCTCCTGGAGCTTATAGAGAAGTGACCTGTAGCTGATTTTGAGATGCTTGGCAGTCTTCAGACGGTTCCAGCCATTCGCCCGCAGTACTTTCAGAATGATTTCTCTCTCTAAATTTCGCGTGGCGGCCTTGGTTATATCCTTCAAAGAGAGAGGATTGGCCAGATCGATCTCGGGCACTACCCCGTTCGATGCAGCCTGAGCGAGCTCCACCGCCAGGTCCTCTTCGTTGCCGATCAGGATGTAGCTGCGAATCATGTTCTCCAGCTGACGGATGTTCCCCGGCCAGTTGTAGCGCTGCATCATGCTCACAATTTCGCGTGAAAGCGGCCTCGGCTTGAGGCCATATGCTTTCGAATGCCGATCAAGAAAGTAGTCGATTAGGATTGGCAAGTCCGCGACTCGCTGGCGCAGCGGCGGCAGGTCGATGGTCACGGCGTTGATGCGGAAGAAAAGGTCCACCCTGAAGCTTCCATCTCCGGTCCGCTGCTGCAGATTTCCGTTGGCTGCGCATACAAGGCGTGTATTGACCCTTCTCGACTCTTGCCCTCCCACACGCGTGAAGTTGCCATTCTGTAACACTTCCAGCAACTTAGCCTGGATAGACAGATCCAGGCTTCCTACTTCGTCAAGAAATAGCGTTCCCATATGAGCCTGTTCCAACCGGCCGCGCTTGGTTGTATACGCCCCGGTGAACGCGCCCTTTTCATAGCCAAACAGCTCTGACTCGATCAGAGAGTGCGGGATAGCGGCGCAAGTTACCTTCACCCAGGCGCCGTTCGAGCGATGGGAGTTCGCATGCAGCAATTTGGCTAGGATCTCTTTACCCGTTCCGCTCTCGCCCTGCAATAGCACGGGTAGAGTCGTATCGGCTGTCCGTTCCAGTTTCTCTCGGGCAATGCCCATGCCGGGCGAATGCCCGAAGATCACATCCATCGGAGGCAGATCGCGAACATCGAAAGACTCACTGGCACGCATCAGAGGAATTCCTGGTCCAAAGACAGAGCTAAGTACACACTGTTTGTATGCAACTCATTGGCCAGACATTATGCAACATAAGTAACTCATCTGATGGTTACTCCGGTAACATTTAGGGGCAATTGACGGACCCTAGCGCATTTGGCCATTGAACAGTGTGAAAACATTTGCACAGGTAGAGAATTATTTGCCATTGGCGTGTTCAGGCACCCCTAGATTTCGACCTTTTGCCCCAACCAAATATCTGCAATATTGACTAAACTCAACAAACAACGTACCCTTAGGTTAGGTTTTGCGATGATGATTTTGCAAAAATGTCATCCTGAACAATTTGATATGACATATTGCGTCAAATCATGCCATATTATGACACAACCTTTTATTGGGTCTTGTGTTATTTCATTTCCCATGTAAGATGGTGTTCAGTTCGAAGAGACGAAAGATGATCTCGCAGAGTTAGTCCAAGGCTCCCCGTTACTCATTACAACTCTGGTCAACTTTTTACCCGTCTTACGAGGTCAGGGCTGCGCTGGCTCTAGCCAAAAAAAGCGGATTAAAGAACTGCCAGGAACAGAGAAAGCGGGCATACCGTAAAGGAGCTTCTATGAAGGCCCCGAGCAACTGCGGTAATCACAACATTGCGATTCTTGATCCCGATCCTGCTGTTATGGAATACGTGCGCCGTATTCTTGAGGACCGGTACAGCGTCAGTGCTGTTTACCGAAGCCCGCGAATTTCTCCAGCGACTGGGCGAATCTCCCTCGCCCGACCTGCTCCTCATGGACTGGCACATTGCCGAAGACGGCGCCGAGGAGAATGCGCTTGGCCTGCTGGCGAGGATGCGCGCCTGCCCGGCCGTCGCTTCCGATCATTATGCTTGCTTGCTCCGCCGGGCTGAAGGAGGCCGTGGCGGCCACGCGCATGGGCGGCCAGACGTGATCCTCAAGCCCTTTCAAAAGGCGGATATCGAGCTTGCCGTGCAGCAATGCCTCAAGGAACGAGGCAGGCAGCTGGCCGACGACGACATCAAGGAAATTCCCCTTGATGAGAACACATCCTTTGTCAGAGCCAGCAAGCGCATGAGGGAGATCGAATCCCAATGCAGGCTGGTGGCGCGCGCCGACATCCCCGTCCTCATCCTCGGAGAGAGCGGCACCGGCAAGGAAGTCGCCGCCATGTTCATCCACAAGATGTCGGCCCGCAGCCAGCGCAGCTTCTTGAAGGTGAATTGCGCGGCCATGCCCGCCGACCTGCTGGAGAGTGAACTCTTCGGGTATGAGCAGGGCGCCTTTACCGGCGCGGTCAAATCCAAGCCCGGCAAGTTTGAAATCTGCAACGGCGGCACCATTTTGCTGGACGAGATTGGCGAAATGCCGACCAGTTTGCAGGCCAAGCTCCTGCAGGTTCTTCAGGATGGGACTTTTGCTCGTCTGGGCAGCCGCTCCACCGTCAAAGTGAATGTGCGCGTGATTGCCGCAACAAACATCGACATGAAAGCGGCCATCTCTCAGAAGACGTTTCGAGAGGATCTCTACTACCGCCTGAATGGATTTACCTTGAACATGCCCCCGCTGCGCGAGCGCATTGAGGAGATCCCGATCCTCTCCCAACACTTCATGCGCAAGGTGGCAGCGAAGTATGACTGCGATCCCCTGCCCATTTCCCCTGCCCTCATGCGGGCTTTGACCAGTCACCCGTGGCCAGGCAATCTTCGTGAATTGGAGAACATGATCAAGCGCTACCTCGTTCTTGGCGGCGAAAAGGCTATCATCGACGAGTTGAGTCCCTGGCAAAGCACAACGTCATTTGTGCCTTTCGCGGAAGACGCAGGCGTTAACGCGGGCCTTAAGCATCTGGTGCGAAATTTGAAGGGCGGCGCTGAATCTGCCGCTATCGCCCAGACCCTCGAGGGTACGGGATGGAATCGTAAAGCGGCGGCAAGTGACCTGCAGATAAGCTACAAGGCCCTGCTGTACAAAATCAAGCAGTACAACCTCAGTCCTCCGAACAAACGGCAAGCATTCAATCAGGCACAAAGTGCATAACTCTGCTTGCGGATGAGCGTTATACTTTCAGGATGGAAAAATTAATTTCCAGTTCAGGACTTGCACCACTGATAGTCACCTGGAATCACCGTCTGGACCAAAACAGATGCTGCAAGACAGAGTTACTCACAAGTAACCTGAGACGGAATCAGTTGAACTGCTTTTGGGTCTCATCCATTTTTCCCAGCGTCTACATGCTCGGTACTCTGACGCGAGTTACTAACGCGCCAATGCATTAGCACTAAACTGGGATTTCCCTTATTACACCCCGATTGAGATCATAATCACCAGGTTTCGCCACTTCGTCGAATTAGACAGTTGAGGCTCCGTAAGAAAGTTCACTATCATGATCGAGCCAAATGCGACCAGGTCGGAGAAGGTAGTCATCCAGTTTGGAAAAAGGATGATCAAGGGTTACCTGGAATCCCCGGCTTGGAACACAATCGATGAGCTCCTGAGCAACGCTCCGAGAAAAGCTCCCGATACATTTCGGATTCGCCGTCTCGAAACGGATCTTGTCGAGGAGATTTCAACTGCGGATGTCAAGGCCGTCTTCTATGTAAACTGTTTCGATGGAAACTCGGAGCACCATGAACTGAACTTTTATAGCCGGGCGCCCATCGTACATGGCATATGGGTACGTTGCCAGTTTCGCGATGGCGAAGTGATGGAGGGTATGGTATATAACTCTATTCACTATCTGGTTGACCCAGGATTTTTCCTGCTGCCAACCGCCCCCGGCAGTAACAACAAGCTTGTTTATGTGCTGAAGAGCTGGCTCACTGATTATCGCGTTCTCGGCGTGCGTAAAATCTAGTTGATAGCCATGGGCTCACTGCGAATCGAATAATTAAGAATCTGTGCGGCTATCCCCGCTAAATCGATTGAGGTTTCCTCCTTGCGGATCACCCGCCCCCTGCATCGAATCTTGCAACAAGTCGAAAGTGTAATTTCGGCGGGCAATTCAACTATGAATTCAAAATCGTGATCGATCAGTTTACTGTCGGACACGGCCAGGTAGAAATACACTCCCCGGTCGCTAAGATCGCGGGTATAGGCTAGAATCTCCCGGCCTCCAACGAATATGGTGAGGGGTGCATTGATCCGAAAGCGTTGCATATCCCTTCGGTCGTTTTCCGTTTCCAGCTTAAGGCTAGTATTCACCATTTCAAAATCCCATCGTCTGTCGTGGAGTAGGATATCCGGCATAGTGGCGTTAAATGCGAAATCTGGACGTTTTCTGAGCTGTCGTGCGTAAATACCGTCAAGGCTTAACGCCAAGAACTCTGGATGCTTGATCTACATTAATGCTGTTGCAATCTTAGGGCCGAATCGTTATTTACAAAAAACCGGGAAATTGTGCACTTTGCAATTCAAAAGTGCAATTTTATGCAGTGTATGTGGATAGAATTTGGGCATTCGGCGCGAATTTCCCCATGACAACCCATCCCCCTTCCCGCCCCGCCGCGATCGAACTCTGGATCGCGGAATAAAGCCCAATGCCCGCGGCAACTACTCCTGGCCCAATACAGCTCCTCGCGGGACGCCCTGTGGCCGGCCAGCTGCTTCTATCGATCCGAGCCCGCTCGTGGCCGCGTGCGTCGGCAGCGTGACGGACAAAAACAAATGTAAGGCCACGGAAGCGCAAAAAGCTAGTATGCTTTTCACTCTTCCGTGGCCCCATGACCCTGGTTGCTGCGGGTCCTATCTTTTCTCCGCCACGATACTCGAATCATTTCATTGATTCAAATCTCTGAGCATGCCATTTCGCGGAGTAGCAAATGTTCTATGTGTGCGACAGCAGACCGGTCCGGAACAGGCCGATTGCCAACCCCAGGAGTCCAGTGCCGAGAAGCAAGAGGCTGCTGGGCTCAGGTGTGGCATTCGCATCGGCGGTGACCTCGAAGCTGATTTCTCCGCTGTTCGAGCTGGTCAGCTTAAAGGTACCCTCCGTGTTGGTATAACCTGACTCCGTCAACAAGCCGTTACCGGTCATATCCAACTCGCCACCTACTCCAAATGACCACACGATCGGACCCTGGATGGTGAACGTGATGGGAGAGCCGGTCCCGCTGGTTACGTCGAACAATTCCACGTCAGGACTGGCATAGGCAAACCCCGTCATCGTCACGGGACCCGACGCACCGGTAAATGTGCCGTCGCCCCCGAAAACGAATCCGGGATTGGTGAACGAGATGGCCGTAGAATTGTAACTGTCCAGCCCACCCATGGCAATCGAACCGCTGATGGGAGTGGCTGAAGCACTTTGTGTGATCGCAAGGGCCGTTGCCACTGCGAGTAAAGCGAGTAGATACTTCCTCATCGATTACCTCCTTGTATCGCCCTCGTGGGCACTTGCCCCGCATGCCCACCCCCCTAGAAAGGCTATCCAAAGGGCAGACCTGGGTTTCAATCGTTCGGCGAATCTCGTACAGCTTGCAATGCCTGGGGCGGACATTTGCAACGAGATCCCGTTTTCCTTGTCTCTGGCGCATCGGCCCGAAAGGTGGAAACCCGGGGGAAACTCTGGGAACCACGCGTTCGTCGGGGGTGCCATATAGCCCAGCCGCACGCCCTAATAGCGCTTGCCTCACTTATATGCAACTTTCGGGCCAAACGAGACCCTTGTAATTTCATTAACTTACGAGACGAAAAATTGGCAATGCGCAATTCATTGCATAGGAATGTCCAAATTCTGTTCCCTTTTTCGGCCAAACGGGCTTCAATCTGCTCTTGCCCCCTGCATCCCTGGCCGGTCCGGTCGGCTGACCGAGCCGAGCCGGTCCCGATGCCGCATGCGCCGGCAGCGTGACGGGCTAAAACAGAAGCAGGGCCACGGAAGCCCTGAAAAGCAGCGGGGGGCTTCCCACTCCCCCGTGAATGCCGGGCACCCAAAGATGCCCACCACATTTTTTGAACAGCCCTTGGCGTAGAAAGAAAACTGAACCGGGCCAGGTTCGAGAGCGGACACAGATGCGTAGCCCCCAGTCCCAGCGGAGGAACAACCGGGAAATGGCGCATCAAACATAAGACCAAACCCGCGCCCATTAGTCGGGCCGTTCAGAATTATTGGGGATGTGCGAGTGGACGGCAGCTGTGACGCAGAAAGACCATCTGCTTGGCCGGATCGGGAATGTACCCACGCAGCTGTCCCTGGAAATCTTTGCCCTTTATGGGCCCTCCGTACTCGTAGACATTTCCGGAGCATTCCAGGTCGCCACTGATTGAAAACAGCGCGTAGGTGCCTACAGCGCCGCCGCTGTATGAAACCTTAGTGCCGAAAACGTTGCTGGATCTGGTTACGGAGCCTCCGGATTCCAGCGCCGTCATCAGCAGAATATGGAGCGACGCTTCATCTTCAGGCGACAGAGTGCCGGTGTCCGGATCGACACCCAGCTTGGCTGCCAGACCGTCCGCCAGCAGGGCAGCTGTGAGGTGTGACGACGAAGGCGGCAATGTAGTGACTTCGGGACTCTGTGTAGCATCGGTATTTTGTGCCGGGGGCCCGCCTGCGGGCTTGGCCGGCGGCCCTTTTATGACCTTCGGCGCCGGGGCTTCGCTCTCGTTGAGCGTGCCTAGAAAGGCGTCGATGTCCGAGATGATTCGCTGGATAATGAAAGCTTTGGCCTCGTCTGTTGTTGGAGTACTCCCCTTTTCGTTTGCCGCGAGGCCAGCCAGGCATCCGCGAGCGCTGAGAGTCCTGGCCATGCTGCTCAAAAACGGGGAATCCGATTCTTTAAGCGAGGTCAATGAGAACGGGGTGTAGGCGGAAGGCATGACCACCGGCACGCTGAGCTCTTGCAGTTCCCGGCCCACGCCGTCCATGAAAGCCTGGTCATGAATAGTGCCGCCGACAGTCATGGTGGATTCTTGCTTGGCCAACATGGCAAGAACTCCCTGGGCTACAGAAAGTGCCGGGCCGGCGGGCGTAAGGCTCAGCGCACTACTCGCAGCGCTAGTCGCAGCGGTGGTCGCTCCTTTTGAACTCGATCCTGGCTTAGTGGGACAACCGAGTTGATCGGCTTTGTTTTGAAGCCTGGCCATGGTTGCCATATCCGCGCGCCAGATTTGGAAGTCAGCGAATTCGCTCGAATCGAAGGGGAGAATGACGACGGTGGCTTTGTTGGCGCCCGCCTTCACATCACAAACCGCGCCGCCGGGACTGCTTTTGAAATCTGCATTCGTTCCGTTCACAAAGGCGGCAACGTCGCAAGCGATCGCCTCGCTGTTGGACAGCAATGCGCGATAGGTCAGCATCTCCGATTCGATGGAAAATCCAGTCGCTCCCGAGGAGGTGTCAGCGCTCCCCTTGACCGGTGCAGTTTGTGCCTTCACACAGCCCGGCGAAAGAGCTACGAGCGCCAATGCAACAACCATCCCGACGAAGCAATGGATGGCTCTAACGTCGCAATACTTTCAAAAATCCGCATTTATTCACCTCGGGCTACTGCCTTCGTCAGTGAGTATACATGGGCCATGTAGGGGTGTTCACAATTAAGTTCGACGATATTTCAGCTTGAAAGTTGCACCCCGTCGAGCGTTAATTCGGGTCCGCGGGGTTAGCCCTCGGGTCCACATGCGCCCTTGATTAGAAGTTATTGCCCGACCAATGCTAAACCTCCGCCTCGATTCGCCCGTCAATGTTATAGGAGGCGCCTCTGAGCAGGCGCTAAATTGCTTGACTTCCGCTTACTGTTTCTTTACCTTCTTGTCCAACTTATCGATCTTGCGGGAAGAGGAGTGCAATCGTGCAATTTTCCAAAGTCCGCCTTCTACTTCAAGTGGTATGCGTTTTGTTTTGCTTCCGAATCCTGGCCCAGGGCGCTGCCGGCAGCTCCTACCAAGAGAGCACTGCTCATCGGAATCAACACCTACTCGCATCCCACGAATGACGTAACTGTGCCCGACGGCACTCCCCGCACCGGACGGTATGAGCCGCTGTTGATTTATCACGACCTCAAGGGTCCATCTCACGACGTGGCCGCAATGCGCGAGCTGCTGACCAGCGAGAAGTTCGGCTTTCCCAACGACGACCAGCACATTCACATTCTGATGGACCAGGCTGCAACCCGCGACGCCATCCTCAAGGCCATGCAACAGTACCTGGTCAAGGATCCCAGCCCGGGCGATACGGTGGTGCTCTTCATCTCCTCGCACGGTTCGCTCCGCGCGGACCCCAAAGCGACAGGCCAGAAATACGACCTCGACGGCACCGGCAAAAACCCCTCAGCGGTGCAGAACACCATCGTGCCTTATGACTGGTATCTCGGCCAGGACGACATCTTCAGCCGCGATCTTCGCCACATATTCAATCAAGCCGCCGACCGCGGCATCCACCTGACGGCTATCTTCGATTCCTGCCACTCCGGATCGCTGGCGCGTGGCGCGGAGAGCACGGCGTTTGTAGCCCGTGATTTCGACTTTGACCCGCGCCCCATGCCGGACGATCCTTATCCCGCGGAAGCAGCCGCGACCCCTCCGGAGATCCGTACAGATAATCCCGTGCTGGTCCTCTCCGCGGCCCAGAAAGACCAGTCGGCGATCGACGTCCAGAACAGCAACCCGCCTCATGGCCTGTTCACCGATGCACTCATCGAGACGCTTCAGGCTCTGCCCGCCAACCGGCCCGCAAGCGAGGTGTTCAGGCGGTTGCAAGTGGCCATGGAGATGGCTCCCGGAGCAGCCAATCAGCAACCTGAGCTCGACACTTCGTCCACCCGCAAGGAGCAGCCGCTCTTTGGCGGAAAGGCGGGCAGCGGACCGCCCACGGCTGCCATTGTCTCGGCCGATGCCAGGGGAGTCGTTCTCGATATCGGCATCATCGCCGACATCGGCAAGGGCAGCGAATTCACTGAACTCACCGGGACCAACGGTGTGCGTGCTGTGCTGCAGGTAACGGATTCGGTCGGCCTGGCGCGCTCCAGGGCCACGGTGATCTCTCCGGCAGGCGCCAAGGTGCAGGCCAAGGATATCGTTCAGTTGACCAAATGGGTGCCCGCGCAAAGGCCCACATTGAACTTCTACGCGGGCGCGTCGAATCCCCCGCTCGCGGATATTCAGGATGCTCTCAAGGAGTTGCGCACGGCCAATGTCAAGTTCGCAGCCGACCCTTCCGTCGATCCCTGGACTCACCGCCTGGCCTGGGACGGCGCGCACTGGATTCTCTACGCGCATTCGAGAAAGACCGATGCGGGACAGGTCCAGAAGGAGAATCCCGTCTCCCTTGGCGCCAAGTTGTCATCAGGGTCGCTGAAGAAGCTCCCGGTCAACGGCATCCTCTGGTTTGACGCCCCGCTGCCCAGGGAGTCGGTACAGGGTCTGCTGGCGCCGCTGGTTGAAGGCATGCCCCCAAACGCAGCCCAGCTCACCCGAGATCGCAGCCAGGCAATGTATGTGATCGCGGGCGCACCCACCGACGCCGGAATCAAATACGCATGGTTTAAGCGCGACGACATGGACGCCGAAGTTCAATGGCCGAAGGATATCGGCGCGGGTTGTTCGCCGCACTCTCCCTATCCCCTGCGCACGGATTGGGTTGTCCAGAACTACCCAGTCCCATCTGACGCAGTCCCGCTTGAGAGCACCCTCACGGACTCCGCGATGCAGTTGGCGCGACTCAATGGCTGGTTGCATCTGGATTCGTCGGCGCTGGGCGGCCAGGCAGCTTTTCCTTACCGGCTTGCCCTGCGGCGCAAGTCAGACGAGAAATTCCTCGGCGATGGCGGCAAAACCTACCGGGGCGATTACGAACTGTGGCTTGTTGGCAACGCCAAGGCCGCAGTCTCGCCTCGCTGGGTTTATGTTCTCGGCATCGACTGCCAGGGCAAAGGCCAGCTCCTGTGGCCATTTGACGCACCCTCCGAACAATTTCCCTCCCCGGACAAGGGAAGGCTCAGCGAAATTCTCCTGCCGGGGGATCCATTCCCGGTGGGCGATCCGCTGGGGACTGACACCTACGTGCTGTTGACTACGTCTTCGCCGCTGGCGGAGCCATTGGCTCTCGAATTCAAGGGAGTGGTCACGCGGGGCGCGAAGTCCGCACCCCCGGCGAGCCCACTTGAGGAACTACTCGATAGCACCAGCGCCGGAACCCGCGGAGCCAGCAGGCCCACTCCCACCAATTGGAGCGTCCAGTCTCTGAAGACACAAAGCCTTGCCGAGGCGCCTGCAACCCCGTGAGCAACGAACCGTTGAGCGCAATCAGTTCGGCGTCACGGCATTCTTGGCGTTCACATAAAGGGTAGTTCCCTGCTGGCATTGTGCAGTTCCGCAATTTATGACCCCATGCGGCAGATTAGAATCGCGGCAACCCGACCCAAAAAAGCGGCATCAGACTAGAGCAGCGAATAGGAGGCGGATTTCCGCCTGTCCAATGTTGAACCGACATGCCCCCAACCACCATGTCGTGATCATTCATACTGCAAGCCTAATTCTTAGGAGGACAGTATGCAAGTCATTGATTCAACAATCACTTTGAACCACATGCGGACGAGGAAACGGACCCTTTCCTCGCGAATTGCCTTGCGGACACCGGCATTTCTGCTGGTCGTCTTTCTGGCTGTTCCGGCCCTTGCGCAATTCCGGACTTCCATCCAGGGAACTGTGACCGATTCAACGGGCGCAGTCATTCCAGGCGCAACCCTTACCCTCACCAACCTTGCAACCAATGAAACGGTGGTCAGAACCAGCAACGAAGACGGCGTCTTCAACTTCAACGCTCTCCCCGCTGACCACTTCAATCTGGTTGTTGAAAGACAAGGGTTCAAGAAAAAAGTTCTCAGCGATCTGCAGTTGATTCCCGAGCAGGCCAACGCACTGAACGTCCAACTGGAGGTTGGCGCCGCCACGCAGACGGTTACCGTGAATGCCTCCACTGCGCCGGCCATGGATACTGAAACCGCGAACAACGGGCGAACCATTACGGACAATGAAGTCCAGCACATGCCGTCTTTCCAGCGCAACGTGCTGAATCTCATTCAGTTGACTCCCGGTGTCCAGTCAGACGGAGCGCAGGGTGCCGGCGGGGGCGGATTTGCGGCGCCCGGTACGCAGACCGGCGCCAGCTTCGGCGGCGGCGGCAACCTCGGAGCTTCGAGCAGCATCTTTGCCACGGAAAGTGGCGCCTCGGCGAACACCAACGGCCAGCAGTTTGAAAACAACGGCTACACCGTCGACGGTATCAGCACCGAGAGCGCCGTTTGGGGCGGAGCGACGGTCGTTACTCCCAGTCAGGATTCGATTGGCAACGTCAGGGTCGTCAGCAATGCCTACGACGCTGAAAATGGCCGCTTCTCGGGTGCGATGACCGAAATCACATCCAAGAGCGGAACCAACCAGCTCCACGGCAGCTTTTTCGTCCAGGTCGATCGCCCGGGATTGAATGCGTACCAGCGTTGGAATGGCCCTGCTTCGGTCGCGCCTGGCAGACCCGGAGTGCTAAGGGCAACAGACCGTTACAACCAACTCGGCGGCAGCATTGGCGGGCCGATTTGGAAGAACAAGATCTTTGCCTTCTTCAACTATGAAGGGCAAAACCAGAACACCACTGCAACGGGCACAGGATGGTACCCGACCTCGGCGCTTGCAGCGTTGGCTCCTTCCGGCAGCATTGCCTCAACATTCCTGAATTTCCCTGGAGCAGGTGTTCTCGGCACGGTGATCCCCACTGCAGACTGCGCTACTGCCGGACTCTCACCGGCGTAAATTGCGCGGACGTCCCGGGAGGGGGCATCAACATTGGTTCGCCGCTCACCACCGGCCTGGGCACGCAGGACCTCACCTATATCGACAGCGCCAACCCCGGCGTCGGCAGCGGACTCTCGACCGTCGCCGATATCGCTCAATACAGCACCAGCAGTCCACTCAATAGCTGATTTCAAGCAGTACAACGGGCGTCTCGATGCCGACGTAACCAGCAAAGATCACGCCGCCTTTGCAATTTACTGGGTCCCAGCCACAACAACGAACTACAACGGCGGACTGGGCTATGACCTCTTCAATCACTCGCAGATCAACGAAGCGTTCTCGGTCATCTGGAACCACACCTTCTCGCCGACCTTCCTGAACGAAGCCCGCGCCAACGCCGCCGGATGGCGTTACAACGAACTGGCCAGCAATCCTCAGGCTCCCTTTGGCCTGCCCCAGGATTTTGTCTCCGCAATCGGAAGTATAAACATCGGCCAGCTCGGCCCAGGTTACCCTGCCCATCTTGACCAATGGACCTATGGTTACAAAGATGTCGCAACCAAGGTTCTGCGCTCGCAAACCATGAAGTTCGGCTTTGATCTACACCCGGCTTTACTATTTGAACGAGCCGATCGGCGTACCGCAATACACCTTCTACAATCTCTGGGATTTCATGAACGACGCCCCGGAGGCAGGAAGGCGGCGCGTTCCAGGCAACCACCGGCTTTCCGGGAGGCTACCGCAACGACAACCGCGAAGATCTCTTGGGAATCTTCTTCCAGGATGACTGGAAGTTCCGTCCCAACCTGACCGTGAGTGCCGGACTGCGCTACTCCTACTTCGGACCGCTCACCGATAAGGACAACCACATGGGCGTGCTTATTTTCGGCAGCGGCAGCAGCTTATTGACGGGAATCACGCTGAAGACCGGCATTGGCGCATGGAAAGCGCAAAAGATGAACTTCGGGCCGCAGCTCGGCTTCAACTGGAGCTCCGGGTATGTTCACGAGCAAGCTGGTTGTTCGCGGCGGTTTCGGCTTGAACTATAACCAGCAGCAGATCGCAACCGCAAACAATGACGACTGCAACCCGCCCGGAACGAGTCGGTATTCCAGGTTCCAGCAAAAGCCCCTACGAGATCAACCCCAATATCATCTACGCGGTCTCGAGCAGCCCGCACAACTACTTCGGATACCCGGCAAACCCAAACGCCATTACGACGTTTAATTCCGCCGGTCTGCCGACTGCTGGCGGTGCAAACCTGGGCGGCTTGCCCAACAATATGCCCACCGAGTACGTCGAACATTACTCGCTCGACATTGAGTACGATCTGGGTCACGATGTGGTCGCGAATGTCGGCTATACGGGCAGCGTCGGCCGCCATCTCCTGTACAACTATGACGCCAACGCTTTCGGGGAAATTCATGGGCGCTCCGCTGAATCCTCTTATCAACAGCATCAACACCTTTGGCAGCCAGGGTAAGTCGAGCAACAACATGATGCTCGCCGGACTCAAGCACCAGTTCTCCCATACTTTCTCTGCTGAAGGGCAGTTCACATGGGCCCACAGCGAGGATACAGACTCCGGCCCATACTCTCGGAGTGCCTATCTGTACAACACCAAATACTCCTACGGCCGGTCGGATTTTGATCATCAACAGGACCTTCAAGGTCTTTGGCGTCTGGCAGCCGGTTATCTTTCACGGCAGCCATAGACTGGGCAGGAGAAGGTGGCGGGTGGATGGTCGCTCAGCGGCATCTTGACCTTTCACACGGGCTATGGGTGGACGCCGGCCTATACAGCGCCACACCAGATCTACTGCAATCAACTGCAACTACGGGTACCAGAGCCTGCGTCCCACTATCTTGGAGGAGCCGGTACAAGCACCAGCAACACTGCCTTTGAGACCGGAAGCAACTTCCCCAATCAGGCCCAGTATCTTGCCACTGCCAACACAGGCGTCGAACAACGATCAATTCTCCAACAACTACTTCGAAGTCCCGAACTATGCCAATGCAATCACGGATAATCCCGGACAGTCGACAACCAACTTCATCCCTCCGCCGGGAATCGGTCGCAACTCCTTCCCTGGCCCCGCATTACAGGGATGTCGACATCACCATCGCCAAAGCCTTCGGTTTGCCCAACATGCGAGTCCTGGGCGAAAACGCGAAGATCGAAATCAAGGCCAACATGCTCAACGTCTTTAACATACCGAACATCAACCCCAGCAGCATCTCGACCAACATTCAAGCTACCAACCTTGGCCAGGCGCAGAGCGCGCTGGGATCGAGAATCATCGATTTCCAGGCTCGCTTCAGCTTCTAACTGTTGTTGAATCCCTAACTGGAAAGGGTGCACAAAGTGCACCCTTTCTTTTTGCCCTGAATATGGGAAGAATCCTATTGCACCCGCATCTCGTGGCTCGCCGTGTTCAGAAGCGTCATGTCAAAGAACGCGTCCAAGCCTTGAGATGCGCCTGGAATCCCGATTCGGGTTTCATCTTCCTCAAGCATGAACCCCGTCGCACCCGGTGTCATTGCGATGGCATAACTGACGAGTGTGGCGTGATCCACGGCTTTCCCCGCCGGTTCTCGCGTTATGCTCTCGGCAGGCAGCATATATGCGATCGCATTGAGTAGATCGAGAAGTTTGGGTGGCTTCGATATGAAACTGCACTCCAGGCGCTTAGGCGCGTCGATCAGCAGATCCTCCATCGAGGCGTGGCCGGAGAGAAACAGTACCCTGCAATCGGGCAACTTTGCCGTGATCCGAATTGCTGCCTGGACCCCATTCATTGCGCCCATATGAACGTCGGACAACAGCAAATCAGGGAGAAACTCCGCCGCTAAGGCGACCGCTTCCTTGCCGCTGAAAGCTGTGGCAACTTCGTATTCCTGTTCTTGAAGAATTGCGGTCAGCGTAAGCGCAATCATCTCGTCGTCGTCCACGACAAGTATTCTTGCTGTCTTCTTATCCCTTATTCCTTCGAACGTCATTGCGATTCCTCTTTCACGAATGGCACGACCCCAAACCCCGTCGGTCGTCCAATACTGTCGATCGCGTTGGTGTTACTACATTGAATATCGGGGAGATGAGAAGCCTTTGAAATCAGCGAAAGTCGGATTTTATGTAAGTCTTTCCGAGTAAGTCCAGTAAGGTAATTCCTACGTCAACCGGCTGTCTTGTCGACTAATTCTTCGAGCTCCGCAGCCTGCGACTCCGCGATGTACGCACAAAAGTAGCGGCCACCGTTCAAAATCGTCCTTGTCGCTAGCCCCAGCTCTTCAGGAGCGCGGTTTTTGCTGACATAAGCGGCTGCGCCAGCCTGCAAACAACACGTAGCATACTGGTCTTCCGGCTGGACGCTCACAACGATTACCGGTAATCGCGGGTATGTGCGCTTCACATCCCTCAGCACATCCAGCCCATTGCTACCAGGCATATTGATATCGAGCGTCAGGAGGGCAAATTCAGATGTGGCCAAAAGGCTGAGCACCTCATCCCCGCTATCGGCCTCTGAAAAAATTGCTTCGGGAAGCGCATCCGTCAGAATCTCTCTTAGTCCGCGACGGACCTGGGCGTGATCATCCGCAATCAGAATCCTCATAATTGCTCACGCTTTAATAGGCTCATCAATTTGGCATCCAAACACAGTAAAAGCACCGAAGCGGCAATGTCACCGTTGCCGCTTCGGTGCTCACGCAGGAAAGGGGAAACATCTTGAGCCAAACATCACGAAGGCCTTGAATCGCCTCTCGGCCCTACGCATATTCTGATACCGTGCATCTAATTCAACAACCACCAGCGTTTTCGGTACTTGTGGAAGGCCGAACAACCGGAGTCGCTGTGCTATTGAGAAATATACTGGAACTGAAAATGGCTTACAGTCAGCTTTAGCCGGTTATCTTGTGGGATATTTCCTACAATGTTCGATCGATCTAATCGATCATCTGGTGCGTCATGGCATAGCGGGTCATCTCCGCATTGCTCTTCAACTCCATCTTTTCCATGATGCGGCTTCGATAAGTACTTACAGTTTTTACGCTAACGTTTAGCCGGCCGCCAATTTCCTTCAGCGGCACACCCGAGGCGATCATGATCATCACCTCCAGTTCCCTGTCTGAGAGCAACTCATGCAAGGGCTTGTCAGTGGGCCGGTCCAGTTGGGCAACCAGATGCTCTGCCAGGCGCGGGCTCACGTAGCGGCCGCCTGCGAGGATTTTCCTGGCTGCCTGTGCCAGCTCTTCGGGAGCGCTGTCTTTATTGATGTAAGCGGCCGCGCCGGCTCGCAGGCAGCGCACCGCATACTGATCCTCGGGCTGCATACTCAGAACAATCACGGGCAACCGGGGATAAATATTTTTGACGTCGCGTAATACGTCTAACCCGCTGCGTCCCGGCATATTGATATCAAGCACAAGCAAGCCGGTCGCGGAATCAGCAAGGCGGTTGAGCACCTCATCCCCATTGCCCGCTTCGGAAAAATGCGCGCCTGGAAGCGCATCGGCCAGAATCTCCTTAAGGCCGCGGCGCACAACGGCGTGATCATCAGCTATCAGAATGTTCATCGTTTTTCCGTCCGGCGTTTTGCGGCATGCATCGGTATCTGGACAGTTATCTTCGTTCCTTTACCAGGAAAGCTCGATACCTGTACGATGCCGCCGAAAACCTGGGCCCTTTCCTTCATTCCTAAAATTCCCAGAGAGCCTGCAACCTCGGACTCACAGAAGCCCTTTCCATCGTCCTCTACAACCAGCAGCAAAATCTCATTCTGTTGAGACAAGGAGCCGAGCACAGACTGCGCCTCGGCGTGCCGGGAAACATTGGTGAGGCACTCCTGAAATATTCTGAAGACCGCTGTGGCCCGGTCGCCGTCCAGCCGCAACTCGCCTGGCGGAACAGACACCTGACAGGGAATCCCGGTTCGAGAAGCAAACTCGTTCGCCTGCCATTCGATGGCCGCCGCCAATCCCAGGTCATCCAGTATTCCCGGCCGCAAGCCACTGCATATTTTGCGCACCGACTCGAACGCCATCGTTGACCAACTCAATCGATCCGTTCAATCGTTTCATGCACATCGCCTTCCGACTCTGGCAAATGTCGCATCACCCACATCATATCCATCTTGATCGCCGTCAGAATCTGGCCAATCTGATCGTGCAGATCGCGAGCGACGTATCTTGCGTTCCTCTTCGCGAGCCTGCTGCAGGCGGTCTGCCAATGCTTGCAGTTGCTGGCGTTGAAAAGCCAGCCTCTCGCTTTCTTAGAAGCGCTGCCTCAGCTTTCTTTCGCTCGGTAATCTCTTCGCTGAAGATGACGATTCCGCCAACCTTGCCTTCCGCATTGCGCCAGGGACGAATCTCCCACCTGATCCACTGCTCGGAGCCATCGATCCTTGCAAAGCGGTCAGCGTCGCTGCTCAGGACTTCTCCAGCCAGTCCCCGGCGATGCGCCTCCTTCCAGCTGCTCGGGGATCTCCGGAAAGATATCGTAGTGGGAGAGCCGCTGAGATCGCGGTCGCCGAGGCTTAAAGTCGGCCATCCAGCGCCGGCTTGCAAACAGATAGCGCATCTCGCCGTCGAACATCGCCAGAGCGGCCGGCGCATGCTCGACAAAGAGCCCCAGCAGCTCCTTGCTCTCCCGCAGAGACTCTTCGGCCTGGGCGTGGGCGGCGCGCATGCGAAGCGTCTGAATGCCAAACTCGAGATCTCCGGCCAACTCCGTCAGCAGATCGATCTCGCCTTCTGAAAATGCATCCGGCTCACGCGAATAGATGGTGATCGCCCCCCATACTTCTTTCTCCTTCCTTCAGGGGGATCACCAGCGAAGAAGCATAGCCGCGCTTGATGGCCTCTTCGCGCCAGGGGCAAATGCGGGATCTTTGCCAATATTCCGGCACATCGACGGCTGCCCGGTGCGGATTGCCGTGCCGGTCGGGCCGCGGCCGTTCTCGCTCTCGTCCCATCTGACCCTGAGCGTCTCCAGATATCCCTCGTCAAAACCGGAGTAAGCCACCGGCCGGACAGTCTTGTAATTCGTCGTCCTCGGCAACGCCAATCCAGACCATCGCGTGGCTGCAATCCCGGGTGATAATACGGCAGACCTCTTCGAGGAATCTCTGCTCATCAGTGGCCTGCAGAATCGACTGATTGCTATTGCTCCGGGCCGTCAGCGTGCGGTTCAGTTTCCTTAGCTCTTCCTCGGCACGCTTCTGCACGCTGATGTCGGTGTTGGTTCCGAACCAGCGCACCACCTTACCGTCCGCGTCTTTGACCGGCATGACCAATGTAAGGAAGGAACGAAAAACGCCGTCCGCGCCGAGTATCGGAAATTCCATTTCGAACGGATCCCCAGTGGCGATGGAATCTGTCCATAGTTCCATCACATGTGGCAAAACATTGGGGTCATGAACAGACCGCCAACCCCAACCTTCCATCTGCTCTGGGGTCATGCCTGTGTACTCATACCAGCGCCCGTTGTACCAGAATATCCATCCGTCGGCGTTAGCCATCCAGCACAATTGGGGAATCGCATTGGCGAGGGTACGGAATTGCGCTTCACTGGTTCGCAGCGCCTCCTCGGCTCGGAACTTCGAAACCGCCGTGGCCAGATGCCCCGCCAGCCGCTCCCATAAAATAATGTTCTGCGCCGAAAATCTGCCTTTGTGACGATCGGCCAGCTGCAGTAGCCCAAATCTCTCTTCGCCAACGTAGATAGGAAACAGGCCCACCGACTCATATCCCTCTCGATTGCATCGGTTGCGCGCGCTTGCCGGCAGATCGCCGTCTTTCGCGCTGGCAATCAGATCCGTGGTGCTGTTGCTCCAAAAACTCCCGTGCTCCGTGTAGAACGGTTTCGACACTTCAACACATCCTCGGATGACGTTTCCACACAGGCACTCAAGGACGGCATTGCCGGCGTTGTCCTTCAAAACTTTTCCGGTGGCCGCGCGAGCGCAAAGCCGGCTCTCCACCTGAACAAACTCCTCGGAAAATCCGCGGGCTTCAGAATATGGATAGTCCTCGCCTTCGCGCAGTCGAATCCCGACCGCCTCGCACCCCGATCGCTGCTGAAAGAAGGCTGTCGCCCTCTGAAGCAAGTCCTTTGTTCCCTCGCTCTGATTCACCATTGCGAGAAAATCGATTGAGATCTGGCGCTCCTCCTCCACGCGCTTTGCTTCTGTGATTTCGCGTGAGGTAACAACAGACCCGATGATCGCTCCGTCCTTGTCGCGGATGGGACCGAAAGACAGGCTCCCAATCCACGTCTCGCCGGTGTCTCTGCGCCGCAAGATATACTCTTCGCTCGTCCCCGTCTCGCCCCTGAGCGCCCGCTGAATCACATACATCTCCCGTGGCGCCGGTTCTCCGTTGGCGAGGAATACCTCGAATAGACTCGCAAATTCGTCAAAGCTTTGGGCGCACTCAGCCTTGCTCTTGAACCTGTAGAACGTGGCAAAAGCATCGTTGAAATCAACGAACCGCCCCTCGACATCGGTGATGATCACCGAGTCCGTCATGCTTTCCATCGCCGATGCCAGCTTCGCTTGGCTTTCGCGTAGGCTCTTCTCCGCCCGCGCCCGCGATTCCTCCATTTCTCTGCGCTCGCTCAGAACGGCCGCTTCCATTTCATAAGCTGCCAGTTTCTCGCGGCTGCGGTGGTAGAGTCCCGTAACGATGGAAACGGAAACTCCGGCGATGAAGAAGATGATCAGGCCAACAACGTCGGAGATCGAGTGGATCGTGAACTGCCCTACAGGTTCAAGCAGAAAATAGTCCGCCAGGAGCGCTGAAAGCGCAGTGGCCAGTATGCCGGTCCACATGCCCCCCAGTAGCGCGGCCAAAATTACAACCGGATAAAATGTGATGTAGGTCGGTAATGTGATCGATTGTTCCGCCAGCGCCACGCGCAGCAGAAGGGCAAGCACGACTCCAGCCACGACATAGATGTGTCGTGCAATCCGGCCACGAAGGGTGCGAATAATCGTTCCCAATTTACCACGCCTCAGTCCAGGATCCCGTGGATCAGAAACTCCGTCTCAGAACCGTTCTTCCCTGGCCGGTGTCCTTGCACACGGGGAGGTGAGCAAAGTGGCAATCCGCAGTTTGGAATTCCGTTCAGACCTTCAATTCTTAATAGGGTCATCGCCAAGGCGTTCTCGCTCAGTTCGATCATGGCGCTCCCCTTCTTGTGTAAGAGGTAGAAAGCGTGCATCGTGCCGGGCCCAAAATCATCTCGCTTGGAAAGTTGACACCATCATAGTACAAAGGTGCTCAATATTGATCACTTTTCAAGTCAAAATAGGCCGCTTCTGTGATGCGCATCACATTGCGGAGTTAGATTTCAAGGCAGATAAGAAAAAGCACACCGACTAGCAGGCAGAGTTGAAGCCTGGATACGATTGATGCTTCAGCCCCCAAGACTGGCTATGGGTGCGGCCATTTCCACATCCTTCCGGAGCTAAGGCCGACCGGTACGGAATGGCGAAGCTGGCAGTCCCGCCGTGTTGAATAAATTGCATATGGGATCGTCTGACCAGCCGTAACGCGCTTGTGCAGGCATCGGGACAGCAGGACTGGAAAGCACAACGGTCGTTCGATCGATCAGAGCGACAGCAGGAACGAATTTCCCGTCGGGCCCTGCGATCTCAAACCCCTCTAGCTGCTTCCCTTTGGTCACCAGACCGTCATCAGCATGGTCAAAGTACAACCGCAGAATGCCGCCTTCACGGCTCAGTGACCGATAGAGCGGTCCGGAAAACTCAACATGCTCGCCATAGACCATGGCTCTGGCCGCAAGCGCAAGACGATGTCCCACATCCTGCTTGTCTGCCGGATGGATGTTCTCTGCATCGCCAACGTCGATGGTCACAACCATCGCCGTATTCACCAGCGCCAGTGCTTCGCGCTGCGCCTCACGAACTTCCGGCCAGTGACTCTCAGCGTCTGTACGGTAATTGGCAATCTGAACGAAGAGGAACGGGAAATCGCCCACAGACCAGGCCGTTCTCCAATCCCGAATGAGAGTCTGGAAGAGCCGTGCGTATATGGGATAGCGAAGCGCGTCGGTATTCGACTCGCCCTGGTACCAAATGACTCCACGGATGGGGAAGCGTGTCAGTGGCGAGATCATACCGTTGTAAAGCGCCGCCGGAGCCCAGGCATTGAAGACTGGGTGCCACGGCACCTGGAGATTCTCATCTCCGACCGCTCCAGCCCTTTTTTTAATTTCTTCGCGCTCCCTGGCTTCGGCGAGCAAAGTCTGGGGCTCTGCTTCAACCATCGCCGCCCAGGCAGAAAATACCGGCATCAATGACGCATCCCGAGATAAGGCCGGCATGCTGGTCCACGCCTCCGCCGGAGTTCCGCCCCATGCGGACTGGATGATGCCGATGGGCACATGCTCGCGCTGCGCGATTTCCCCGGCGAAGAAGAATGCAACTGCCGAGAAGCCGGCGGCTGAATCGGGAGTGCAAACACTCCACGGCATGGTCACGGCAACATCCTCTTGCGGATAATCAGCGTAGCGCTGCTTGATATTCAACAGCCGCACCGTCGGCAGGTTCGCACTTGCGATCTCGCGTTGCGCATCTTTTGCCTCGCGCAGTGAAAAGCCCATATTCGATTGGCCCGACGCAACCCAAACATCGCCGACCATCACGTCTTCGAACGAGATCGTGTTCCCTCCTCGAACAGCGAGGACAAACGGCCCGCCCGATTCGCCGGGAGAAAACTCGACCGACCAGCGGCCGAACGAATCCGCGGTCATGGTCCGCTGCAGGCCGCGAAAGGCGACGGTCACGGTTTCGCCGGCGTCTGCGTCACCCCACACATGCACCGGCTCATCACGCTGGATCACCATGTGGTCCGCAAAGAGCGCGGACAAGCGGACATTCGCATAAAGCGGTGCAGCAACAAGCAACAACAGCAACCAACGACAACTGTGCGTGAACCACCGCATCGTTCATCTACCGCCTTTAATCTTCGATTTCGCCATGAAGCTTCAAGTTGCTCCGTTGGGAAATACCGTCGATCGAATATCGCTTGCCCCGCCGGCAAATTGAGCTCAGTACTCAACCAAGTAGGCCGTGCCCTTTAACTTGATTGGATCTTTTTCGGCCGAGTGGAAGCGCAGCAAAAGCGGGACCCCCGGCGTGAGGTTCTTTGAGTCAATTTCGCCCACTGCCCAGCTCAATCCGCTCCAGATTACTTTGTCGTAGTCGATCCGCACGGGAATCGTGCGGCCATTCTGCGACGCGGAGAAGGCGAAGACTTTTCCCATGTTCTCGCCTGACGGCGGCCCGCCGGCCCAGGTTCGGCGCAGCTGCCCTTCGGGCGTCATTTCCTGCACGATCACGCGTAGCACCCCATGCGAGGGCGGCACGACGGATGCTTCGATCGACCCGGCGCCGGCATCGTGAAAGGAAATCGGGAACGGCGCAATGGAGCGCGGAATCACCACATCACTTTGAATTCCGAAATCATAGTTCGGCGATGCATAGGCGCCAAAGCCAACGATCGCCATTTGGCCAGGGCCGAGCGACAATTGCGCGCTATTGACCTGAGGCTCGAATCCAGCATCCCGAAACTGAACACGACCCGCCCCCAGCGAAGGCTGATCCGGCGCCAGCATTGGCAGTTTCACTTTGGCAACCGTCTGGCCCGGATTCACAACCACGTAGACTGACCCGCGTGTGGTCACGCCGCCAAAACCGTAAGGCTCGACATCTCCCGGAATACCGCCAAAGGTGTGAATGCGGCCGAGACCCTGCAACTTAAAGAAGAGCGATTGGGCGCGGGCCATCCAATGAGCATCCTGGTCGTCGATGAACTCGAGATTGCCGTGGACCGTATTCACCCATCCGCCACGCGCCATCATCAGCAGGAATGCGCCTTTCCATGCATGCATCCCGCGATAGTAGATGGTGCCCGTGTTGCCTACCATGAAGCCTGTCGAGTCGACGCGCTCCAGGGGAAACCCCAACTGTTCAAAGCGGCGCACCATGTGGTCGCTGTAAATATCCACCGAGCGCCAGAAGTTCGCTTCCGGCACGTCGGAGGGCCGAGGGTCGCCGGTGTATTCCATCTGAAACACTTCAAGCCAGCACAGGTCAGTAGGGTCGCTGAAAGGCAGTGGCGAATACGTATTGTCGAGAGTGCCGCCAAAGCCGTTGAAAGCCAGCAGAACAGCATCGGGATTTTTCCCGCGAAACGCAAGTAACGCTTCACGAAATGCCGTGGAGTTACGCTCTTTGATCTGCGCCTTGCTCATTGTTCCGGTATCGGCGGTAGTTGCCGCCGTCAAATCGACGAAATCGAATTTGAACATGCGAATGCCGCGGTCGTACCAAAATTGCAGCACGTCCATGAAGTCGGGCAAAAATCCGCCCTCAGAGAACGACATCGCGCCGCCGTTCGCATTGAGTGAGTTTTTCCACGCCGGTGCGGCCTGAATCTTGACCAGTGTGTTAGTGCTGAACCACAGACCAGGCAGAACTCCATTCTCCCAGCACTTCTTGATCCATGCATCCGGGCCGTTTGGCAGCAATACAT
>CAVZYE010000015.1:0-15650 GCA_963779385.1 uncultured Acidobacteriaceae bacterium
GGATGGTCTCGCCGGGAAGCGCTGCTCCGGAGACGGTCTGGAGGGTTCCGGTGACGGCGACGGTGGGTATTTCGGCCAAGGATCCACCTGCTGGCTGACGGTTGCGTCAAGGTCCACGACTCGCGGCGGATCGGGCAACGTCATCTCATAGTGGCCGGGAGCTACGCCGGAGAATTCGATGAGTCCTTGCTTCGAATTCACGGACGTAGGGGTGGTTTCAGGGAGGTCGTGCGCACCGAAGATGCTTTGGCGCAGCGTGGGCGCGGTGGATGGGCTGGAGCCGTCGTCGGAAACGGGCGCTTGAAGGGTGATATGGAGGGCTGGAACCGCGTGCAGGTTGAAGTCGGCTTCTTCGCGGTTGCCTCCGCAGAGAAGATGGACGAGGCCTGGGTTTCGTCGTATGTGGAATCGAAATAGGTGATGGGGTAGGCCACGTCGAGGGCGGCGGCGGGATCGTTGGGGGACCTCGATTGGGAGGGGTGGATCGCGTACCAGGGCTCGGCTTTGACGGCCAGAAGGTACTCGCCTGGGGCGAGATTGCTGAACTCGTATGCGCCGGTATCGTCGGTGGTGGTTGAGTCCGCCTGGGCAATGCGATCGCCCGGTTTGTGGGCCTGGGGCTTGCGGAAGAGCATTACGTCGGCGTCTTTGACCGGGTCGCCGCCGTCGGCTGTGACTATGCCGCGAAGGACGGAGCCGGGGGTTAGGCGGAAGATGAGGCTTTCAGTTTCCTGATCAGGGCCCGTGACGATGGCGGATGAGTACTCATCGTGCTCATCGTAAAAGACGGTGCGAAATCCGCGGCGGGAGGCGGTGAGCTGGTACTTGGCGGCGGGCAGGTTTTCGAGAGCGAAATGGCCGTCGCTGTCAGAGACGATTGAGGCGATGGTGTGGCTGTCTTGACTCGGCGAGGATTGAAACCATGGCGCGACGGACAGGTTCGCCGGTAACGGAGTTCAGCACTTTACCGGCTATGCGATAGAGGCCTGGGCGGGAGGGTTGTTTTGCGCATGGGCCGGAAGAGGTGCGATTGCAAGTAGAGCGGTTAGGGCAAAGAACTGGAAGAGAGTTCGTGGTATCCCACCCATGCCACAAAAACAAGTACTTGGCAAGGATGGGGTACCCAACTTTAGTGGGAGACGAACCAGGATGGCCGGCTTTTGTGGTTTCCCACCCAACCGCGAAAAGCTGCGGATGGATGGGGCACCCGGGATTTTTGGACTTGAGAGGCAGCGAAAAAGCTTGGATTTAATTGTGATTTGTAGAAAGCGTATTTCCGGGGCTAAAGCCCACGCTGATTTTGTCGACCTTATGCGGGGGTTGAACCCCCCGCCTCCCTCCGGAGTGAGTATTTCCGCAATCTGTTTCAATGGGGTTTGGTTGGCATTATGGTTCCGGCGCCTCCAGAACCAGATTGCTGGTGGTTCCCGCGGAGAGCGTTACAGGCTGGCCTGGATTCGGCAGAGATGCCAGTACGGAGCGGTCGCGGTATTCGAGGCGGGCGGTCGCGTTGAAGACGTAAACGTGATAACTGCCCGGAGTGAGGTCCTCCAGGGTTGCCGTGCCGCCGGTTGAGGGGCGCAGGGTGACTGGCAATACGTCCTCGGTTGAGTCGAAATCGGGGACCGCATAGGCGGTGTAGAAAGGCTCCTCTCCGGTAGCGGCCGCCATGAGGGATTGCGGCAGGCTGAGAGTGAGATTTGCGCAGTCGTCCCGCAAGGTCAGCGTCATGGTCGATACGGATCCGTTGAGCCCGAGGATTACAGGCTCACGGGCCAGGTTGACTCCTCCGCCGGTGAGCGAATCCTCGCAGAGGCCCTTTTGGGCTATGTTGGCGTGCACCCAATAGGCGCCGGGAGTTAGCCAGGTTGCCTCCATGGGGCCGGGCGCGTAGCCGCTGGCATAAGAGATGACCATGCCCTCGCCGATCCAGTTTCCGCCGGCTGGGCTGAGAAGCACCTGAATCTGTCCGGGTCTGCCTTGATCCGCGGCTGACTGCGTTGGGGATAAAGCGGTGCGATTGATTACGAGTTGGACTGGATTGGGATGAGGGACGGAGAGCGGAATGCGCAGGTTCTGAACGTCGTGACCGGAGACGGTGAAATCCGACCGCGCCCGCCAAGCTGCCCGCGTCTTGATCGGAGTTTCTGCCGGAGTAGTCGTTCTTATGGGCGGGTTGAGACGCAACCAGCAGCGAGTAGGTTCCATCGGGCAGTTGGACCTGAAAGGTGTGTGTTTCCTGGGAGTAGCCGGCGTGATAGGGAAGCTGATGGCCCGCGGCGTCCATGATGGTGGCGGAAAAATCGGTACTGGCGCGGCCGGAGGGTTGGTACTGCGGGAGTTGGACCGCGGCGGAGACGAACTGGAAGGGTTCAAGCGTCAGGGTCAGGTTGGCCTGCGCCTGGTCTCCGGAGGAAAGCTGGATGCGGGCGGCGCCGGCAAGGTCGCGCTGCGTCGGGATAAAAGACGCTTGCGTATCCTGCGCGGCCTGCGCCGTATGGATTGGCGGCAGGATCGTTTTCCAAGGTTGGTTCGGTATAAATCACGTACTCGCCATCGGCGAGCCAGGCAAAGCGATAGGCTCCTTCGCTGTTGGATTTGGTGATGGAGGCGGGGGTCCAGACGGCGCGGCCATCCTGAATGGTGCGCTGGAGCAGGTTGATGGTGATTCCCTCCGCCGGGTCGCCGGTGGAGAGCTCGATGAGGCCGTGAATGGAAGAGGTGGGCTCGAGCGTGAAGACCAGATCGGGCAATCTGCGCGGAGACCTGGACGTTGTGCGCGGGGCCGGCTGTATCTTCGACGGCGGAGGATGCGGAGGTGCGAGGGCGATCGAGATAGCCGGGCTTGGTGACCTGGATCGCCTGAGGGCCAGAGGGAACGGCGGGAATCTCGAAGCGGCCGTCGCTATCAGTGAGGGCGCCTGTTTCCGCGTCGCCCTCAATGCGCACCAGCGCGCGAGGGATAGGCTGGCCGGTGGCGGCGTTGATGACTTGGCCTTGCACGGTTGCCGGCGTGTTTGCGGAGAGGGTTACGGGAGCGGACTGTGCCGGTTCCTGGGCTGAGAGCTGGAGGGGAAGAAACAGGATTGCGAAAACGGATGACTGGGAAACAGGCCTGGAGAATGCGGCGCGGGCAAGTTGCCGGGGAGATATGTTTCAAGCATGCGCGTTCAAGGATGGTCCGAGGAGTCCACTCTCCATTTTGACCGTTGAGGGGGCGGGAAGGGAATCAGGGGTGGAGATAAATATGGAGACCAATATTTTAATTTGATAGGACATGGCTTTATTGGTTCCTGCATAAATCATGGCCTTGCGCCGTCCCTATGGGACTCCTAACGAATTTATGGAATCTCTTTTCCCCACGCTAAAGCGCGGGGCTAACAAACTCTGCGCCTCCGGCGCGTGTCACGATTGAGAGAATAAGTAGATCAACCCCGCTCGAGATACCAGGGAATGTTGATGACGACGATGCGGCGGTTGCCACGGAGCAGCAGGATCACCTTGAGCAGATCGGCGCGGCGGTTGTGGAGCAGGTTTTCCCACCAGTGGCGGACCACCAGCTCCGGCACCAGCACGCAGATTTTTTTGAAGCTGGACTCGCGCTCGGCTTTGAGGATGTAATCGACCACCGGCGTCAGAACATAGCGATAGGGCGATTGCAGAATCTCGAGTTTGGGAACGCATTTGCCGGCGGCGCGCAGCGGAGCGGCTACGTCTTTCTCCCAATCGCGGCAGATCTCGTCGGGATCGTCGGCGATTTGCACGTGCAGGCAGCGAATATCGTTGGACATGGAGAGCGCGAAGGAGAGGGCCTTCTCGGTGATGCGGCTCCAGCGGTCGATGGGGACTACGACGATGGGCTCGGTGATCTCGGCGGGGACGATGGGGCGGTCACAGGCGGTTTCGCGGTCGACGCGGACGTAGTGGCGCTTGACGGCGCGCATGAACAGGATCATGAGCACGATCAGCAGCGCCGTGATCCATGCGCCTTCAACAAATTTGGCGACCAGCACGACGATGGCGGTGATGCCGGTGGCCACGGCGCCGAGGCCGTTGACGAACATGCGCAGCGGGTGGCCGCCCTGGCGCTTCCAGTGCATCACCATGCCGGCCTGCGAGAGGGTGAAGGCCATGAATGCGCCGATGGCGAAGAGCGGAATCAGGCGATCGGTGACGCCGCCGAAGAGGATGAGCAGCAGCGCGGTGAGCGCGACCAGAACATAGATGCCCCAGGAGTAGAGCAGGCGGCGGCCGCGCAGCAGGAAGACGTGGGGCATGTAGTCGTCGAGGGCGATGGCGCGGGTGAGGCGAGGGAAATCGGCAAAGGCGGTGTTGGCAGAGAGAGCGAGCACCAGCAGCACCGAGCCGATGGTGAGGTAATAGAACCATCCGTGGCCCATGACGGCGCGGGTGAGCATGGAGAGCACGCTCTCATAGCCGGGACCGCCGGGGTCGGTGGCGGCGATGCCGTAAGCGCGGCAGAGCAGGGCGATGCCGGCCAGCAGAACGGCCAGCAGGACGATGATGATGGTCAGCGTGATCTTGGCGTTCTTGCGGGTGTCGTCGCGGAAGGCCATTACGCCGTTGCTGACCGCTTCAACGCCGGTCATGGCGGTGCAGCCGGAGGAGAAGACTTTGAGCAGCAGCCACAGGCTGACGGCGGCGGTAGCTGCGGGGATTGTGGGCAGCGGGGTGACCGGATGCGGATGGCCGGCGGAGTGGAAGCATGCCAGGCGCCGACGGCGATGACGATCAACAGCGTGCCGGTGAAGAGGTAGGTGGGGATCATGAAGACGACGCCGGTGTCGTGGACGCCGCGCATGTTCACGATGGTGAGAATGAGCAGCACGGCGAGGCAGAGTTGCAAAGTATAGGGCTGCAGGCCGGGGGCGGCGGAGATGAGCGCGCCTACGCCGGCCGAGATGCCTACGGCGGCGGTGAGGGTGTAGTCGATCATCAGAGCGGCGGCGGCGAGCAGGCCGGCGCTTTCGCCAAGGTTTTGCGAGGCTACGGTATACGAGCCGCCGCCGTTGGGGTAGGCGTCGATGGTCTGGCGGTAGCTGAAGTAGACGATGGCGAGCAGGATCACGATCGCCGCGCTGACGGGGACGATGTATTTGACGCCCATCAGGCCGAGCGGAATGAGCAGCGTGAGCGCGGCTTCAGGGCCGTATGCGGCGGAGCTGAGGGCGTCAAGGCCGAAGACGGGAATGCCGGCGAGAGGGCCGATGTGCTCGGCGCGTTCCTCGCTGGTGGCCAGGGGGCGGCCGAAGAGCAGATTAATTGCGTTTGTGGATAAGGCCATGGGTTGTTTTCCGGCTAAGGGGGAATTGGCTGGAACAAGCTGACGATGGAATTGTCTCATGGCGCGGCGGCAGGGGAGTGAATTGGGTCAGTGCCGGGGCTTGAGGGGAGGCGAAATTTTCCGCGGCGGATCCTCATGAAGTTCGTGGTGCAACTCGTCAACTTTCGCCCTGGCTTTGCTTAAAGCTTTTTTGCCGGCCGGCGTGATCCTGTAAACCCGCCGCTTGCGTCCGTCAACATTTTTGAGGGCCGACTTCAGCAGGCCGGCGCTTTCCAGGCCATGGAGGAGAGGGTAGAGGGTTCCGGGGCCAATGCGATAGCCATGATGGGCCAGCTCCTCCATCATGGCCAGACCGAAGATGGGCTCGAACGCCGCATGCACCAGCACGTGAACGCGGATCAGTCCCGAAAAGAGTTGGCGCTGTTCCTTTAACACAAGATTAATATACCGCCGCCGGGGCAATTTTGGAATTGGATAATATCGAAAGTCGATATATGCTGTTCTGGACAGGTGGTTGCTTCAAAGCGGATTCAGTGAATGCCGGGGAGGGGGACGGATGAGGGTTGCCGGCAGAGGCTCAAGGCTGGCGCTGCTGCTGATTTTAATTGCAGCCGCATCAAGAATTTGGGCGCAGGGGCCTCCGTATCAAACCGATGATCCGGTACCGGTTGATCTGCATCACTACGAGTTCTATATTTTCGGCGGGGTGGACGGAACTCCGGCGGAGATCGACTCGACTGGGCCGGCCTTCGAGTTCAACTGGGGCGCGATCAACAGGGTGCAACTGCACGCCATACTTCCATGGGGGGGGATTTTTCCATCAAACAATCCCGTTTATCTGCCCGGTGGAACGGGGCCGAGCGCGTTCGGCCTGACTGATATGGAGTTGGGCGTGAAGATTGCCATCATCAAAGAGACCAAGCACGTTCCGCAGATCGGCACATTCACCATGTTTGAAATGCCGACCGGGAATTATAACGATGGACTCGGCGTGGGAAAGGTCTGGTACAAGCTGCCTGTGTGGCTGCAAAAGAACTCCGGTAAGTGGCTCTTTGATGGCGGCGGCGGTTACCAGGTGGTTCCGCAGACGAATTATCGGGATTTTCCTTATACCGGATGGTTGGTGAAGCGGGAGCTCAACGAGAGGCTGGAGCTGGGCGCGGAATTGTTTGCGCATGGGCGCGAAGGCTTTGCGGCGGCGCAGACGGAGCGCTCGGCGATGATCGATGTGGGCGGCTACTACCATTTCAAAAATCATCCCGATGAGCAGTTCTTGTTTTGTTACGGGCACTCCATTGCGGGTCAGACGGAGAATTACGCCTACGCGGGAATGTACTGGACATGGGGTAAAGAGGAGAAGAAAAAAGACGCTGCGAGAAGCGACTGGATGCAAGGGCCGATGAGTAGAAATGGATTTTGAGGGAAGGTTGAGGACTGCAATAAGAAAAAGTACCAGGTCACTGAAGCCTTGATTTTGCGCGTTTCGATTGACTACTGTGGTATCCCACCCTAGCGACAAAAACAAGAACGTCGCGAGGGTGGGGCACCCGCTTTTGGTGCAAGAGGAGACGAACAGGGACACTGCGGAGGTCACGAGTGATGGAGATTACGACACGCAGTCTGTGGACGTTGATTCATGGAATGGGATTCGGCGCGCTTTATCTTCTGGCGTGTTCCGGCGCGTTGGTAGAGTTATTTCGACTTACCGCTCCGTCTGAATCATGCGAATTCACATGCGGCCACGAGAGATTCGTCAAAGCTTACCTCGTTACGATGGCTGCGCTTGCTTGGGCGGCTGTGCTGACCGGGACTTACGTTATTTACCCGTGGTACCGCGTTGTGCCGCCGTTGGGGGTAGCCGACCTCTCAATATTTCCACAGCGGCTGCTGATTTCAAGCCCATCGACCAGCGGTTGGCATTCGCTGGGGATGGAGTGGAAGGAGCACATTGCCTGGTTTGTTCCTATCTCGATCACGACGATTGCGTATGTTTTTATCCGGTACGGGCGCGAGTTGAAGAATCATAGGCAGCTTCGTGCGGTGGTGCTTTGTTTTGCACTGGTTTCGTTTTTTGCGGCGGGCGTGGCCGGATTTTTCGGCGCGATGATCAACAAGTATGCGCCGGTGCAGGGTGGGCACACAATTCAACTGAGCCACGGAGGAGAGAAATGAACAGGACCGATCGTGCAGTTTCCCCTGGAACTCCGGCGATTCCGAACGGTTCGGGCGCCGCTGCGATTCTTGCGGCGGGACTTGGCTCTTTTGTTTTGGCTGTACTGGCCTTAATGGGCGATAAGTCGGCGCTCATTAAGAGCTATCTGGTTTTCTATAAGCCAACCGGGCTTCTTTCGGGAGTCACTACGGCTGCCATTCTTATCTGGATTCTTACCTGGGGGATCTTGCAGTGGCGTTGGCGCAAGAGGACGGTTTCAGTGGGTCGCATATGCGCGATTGCCCTCTTACTGCTAGGGCTGAGCCTGCTTTTGACATTTCCTCCCGTGGTTGATCTTTTTTAAAAAGTCCACGGCCCTGCTTACGGAATGTCTGCGGCTGGGGTTACGCCTCTCTGTCGAAAGGCGTTGGAGCAGTCGGGGTCGGTGCAGATGTTCTCGATTGAGCTGCTGTCCTCAAAGTTATATTCGAAATTAATGTAATGCCCTGCCGTGACAATGATTCCGCAATGGTCCTTGTTGGGCGGAGCAGTAGTGTAGTTACCCTCGCATTGGCGAGGATGCTCACCGGGCGGCGGGGTAATCTCAGATTGTCCCTCGTATTGGATGATGAATCCCGCGCGGTTGCGGTCGGGATGCTCCGTTATCCACGGATTGTCCGAATTAAGTTCGCTAAAGGTGCTGTCGATACCGGAGTAAACCACGAAGTTGGTGCCGCGAAAGCCTAAATCGCCGACCGGCACTTTCAATTTCACATTTTCATGCTTGACCACTTTCCCGGTAGCCCAGCGAAAGACGCCTTTGCTGAAATCGATCGTTATTTTTGTATTCGAGGGGTCCTTCGGGTCATAGACAAAATCGTCCAGTGTTACGTCGGAGTTTGGGCCGACGCTGAAGATGGTTTCGTCGGGCAGCAAAAGGTGAACTGTGCCGCCGCTGCCGGTGGTGAGGTGAGCGTTGGCAAGAGAGACGCGCGCAAGCTTATCGGGATCCTCCTGCGTAATCACATTGCCATCCGTAGTGGTGATTTGAAATGAGCCTTCCGAAGAGACTTTTCCCGTCCACGACTTGCCTTCGATCCAGGGAGTGGGCGGCTCATGAATTGAGAATCCCATCACCTTTTCAGCCCAGGTCTTGGCATGATACATGCGCTCGGTCTTGTCTTCGAGCAGAAAGTCTTTTATCTTCTGCGCCGATTGCCGCTCCGAGGCAAGGTTCACGCCAGTCGCTTCAACCGCTGCCGTTACGCTCGAGAACTCATCGAGCGCCGCCAGCGCCTCATCGTCGCGGCGCAGCGCCATCAGCATGGCTGCACGCTGCAGCGTCCAGTTGGGCCAGTTGGGATAAAGCGAAACCGCAACGTCATACTTCGCCAATGCTTCGTTGTACAGGCCAAAGCCTTTGTCGGTAAATTCCCAATAATTTGCTTTCTGCGCCAGGGCCCATCCCTCCTGCATCAGAGCGTTGGCATGGCTCATGCGGTCGGCCAGATCGCGCGCCGCGGCTTCTCGCTTCTTCAGATCGGCAACCGAGGGGCCTTCCTCGTAGTTGTATTCGCCGGCCTTGCAGTGCGCCTTGGTGCTGTGGCAAACCGGCTTTGCGGGTTGCTGTTGCACAGGACCGCGGGCGTTTGCGGCGCCGCGATAGGGGCTGGGAGGCTGGTGGTAAAACGGAGAATCCGGGGGCAGAACGGCAGGGCTGTACGCAGGCGTCTCCGACGGACGCTGCTGGATCTGTGGATGGCTGCAATCCACGTGCACACCGGTCATGGCGCCGAGTTGAGCACATGCGCTCTGTGCGAGGGCTGGCAAACCCGGCACTAGAAATAAGAATGTGATGCCGACGACGCGCTTTATGGATTTCATCCGCTGCCTTCCTGGAGATTCTTCTGGTGCGTGATGGCATATCGTACAGGTTTCGCAACGGTGCGTCATCTTTTTAACAATTTCTTCAAAGAAGCGCTGCGCGAGTTGATCTAGCTTTTTGGGGCGGCGGGGAGGGTGAACTGGAAACGGCTGCCGTGGCCGGGAATGCTTTCAGCCCAGATGCGGCCGCCGTGCTGCTCGATAATGCTGCGGCAGAGGGCCAGGCCGAGGCCTGTGCCGCCAAGGGCGCGGGAGTCGGATGCGTCGCCCTGCTGGAAGCGATTGAAGATGTGCTCGAGTTTCTCCTGGGCGATGCCGCGGCCCTGATCCTCGACGATGAAACAGACTTCATTTTCGCCGCAAGGGTGCGCGGCCAGACGAATCTGCGTCTCCGGCGGCGAGAACTTGATGGCGTTGGCTACCAACTCATTGAGCACTTGCAGGATGCGTTCTTCGTCGGCTAGAACCTGCGTTTTCGGAGCGTCAATGCGGAGGTCGATGTGAGCCTGGCTGGCCGACGTGGAATGCCACGTCGGCGGCTCGGCGCAGCAGGTCAGTGGCCTCGACCGTCTGGCGATCGAGGGGCAGCTTTCCCCGTTCCACACTGTCGAAGTCGAGAATGTCGTTGACCAGGCGGACCAGGCGGTCGCAGTTGCCGATGGCCATATCGACCATCTGGCGCTGCTTTTCAGGGCGCTTGTCGAGAGTGCCGGAGGAGATGAGACCCAGCGAGGCGCGCAGCGAAGTGAGCGGAGTGCGCAGCTCGTGGCTGACGGTGGAGATGAACTCGTCTTTCATCTTCTCAAGGCGGCGGCGTTCGGAGACATCCTGGAAGGCGACGACCATGCCGGAGATCTGGCCGTTCTCAATGAGCGGGTTGGCGCTGTACTCGACTGGGAACGAAGTGCCGTCGCGGCGCCAGAAGACTTCGTTGCTCATGCGGACAGGCTCGCGACGGCGCAAGGCCTGGAGAATGGGACTGGTGGAGCGGGAATAGGGCGTGCCGTCGGCGTGGCTGTGGTGGATGATCTGATGGACGTCGCGGCCGATCAACTCATCGGTGGAATAGCCAAGGGCGCCGGCGCCGGCCTGGTTGATGAAGGTGAGGCGGCCGTCGAGATCGATGCCGTAGATGCCGTCGGCTACCGACTCGAGGATCAACTCGCGCTGGCGCGTGGCGATGTGCAGCGCTTCTTCGGCTTCGTGCTGCTCGGTTACGTCCATGCCGTGGTTGAGCACAAAGGGCTGCTCGCCGGGCAACTGCATGCGACGGCTGCGGAAGGCGATGCGGCGATAATGCGCCATCGCTGCGGCGGAGCGGCAAGGAGCCCTGCCACTCGTCTTTGGTTTCGAGAGTGCGCAGACAATCCTGAAATGTTGCCAGCGCCGGCGGAATCGAGAAGGTCGGTTACGGCGCGGCCGGTGAGGGCTTCGGCGCGGTAGCCGAGGGTCTCAGCGGTGAAGGCGTTCAGCGAGGTGAGACGGCCTTCCATGGAGCAGGTAAAGACGAAGCCGAGCGAGTTTTCAACCACTTCGCGGTAGCGGGCTTCACTGGAGAGCAGCGCCAATTCCGTCTGGCGCTGGTCGGTGACGTCCTGGCCGCTGACGATCAGGTACTGGATCTCGCCGTTCGGGCCCTGCAAGGGGCGCAGGGTCCAACTGACGCGGCGGGTGAGGCCGTTGGCGATGCGCCAGGCCGTCTCATGCGGGCCGGAAACCTGGCCTGAAGCGGCTTCGCGCAGCTTCTCCTGGACCCAGGAGCGGTCTTCGGCCTCCAGAACTTCTTCAACAAACGGGCGGCCCGCGGCAGTCGGCCATGCTGAGGCCGGTGAGTTGCGTGCAGGAGTAATTGAGCCGCACCATGCGGCCGGCGGTATCGAGCACGGCAACCAGGGCGGGAACCGAGTCCAGCGTGGCGGCTACAAAGCATCGTTCGATGGCCAGGGCGCGCTCAGAGCGCTGGCGGGCGCGCTGCGCCTGCTCCTGGGCGCGCATGCGGGCGTAAAGCTCCAGACGCGTGACCGCCTGGCGGCCAAGAACCTCTAAAAGCGTGATGTGTTCCTGGTTGAAGCGGTCGGGCTCCCGCGCCAGTGCGGCCAACGTGCCGATTACCCGATGGTCGCTGGCGACGAGCGGCACTCCGACGTAGGAGCGGCAAGGCTTTGCGCCGATGAGGTGAATTCCATCGGGAGGGAAGCGCGGATCCATGCCGGCATCACGGATCAGGAGGGGTTCGCCCTTCTCCAGCATCCATTGGCAGGCGGTGGAAGAACGCGGCTGCTCTGCTCCCTTGAATCCGAAGCGCGACTTGAACCAAAGGTGGTTGAAGTCCATCCAGCCTATGTAGGCGTAGTCCGCGACGCATAAAACGGCGGAAAGCTCAGTCAATTCGTCCAGCGCGGGGTCAGGATTGCGATCGAAGAGGTCAAATTCGGGGTGGGCTGTGAGTGCTTGAAGATCGCCGAGCTGTTGATCCTGCATCGCACACATATGGCACCTCACCTCCGGCAACGGAGACGCCGCCAGGGAGCCCAGCAAACTCGCTCCAATAGTCAGTATCGGGCAACCGAGCGGGGTTGACTCTGGCACAAAGATGGGATTTTCGGAGTTTGGGCAGTTACAACCAAGGTTACCCCTAGAGGGGTACGAAAGAGACGCTCGTTCGTTACTGACAAAACTTGTGCAAGAATTCTACGGCGAAGACATAAGCGGACGCTGTGAAGTTATCTTCAATGGATGATGAAAGAAATCAGTGTTCTATCACCGGGTGGAGGGTAATTTGCAGCAGTCTCCGGCAGCGGCGGGTTCGTTGGCGCCCGCATCGAGTACCACCTTCCAGTTGCCGTCCGGCTGCTTTCGCCAGATGGTGATATAGCGGCCGGAGGTGGTGACCGGATTACCGTTGGCGTCCTTGCTGCGACCCTCGAAGTGACCCCAGGTATAACCGATGTCCCCCGAGGGGCCCATGGTGGCATCGGTCGGGGTCCAGGTGAGTTGATACGCTTTAGGCGACCAGTTGGCAGATTTGGCGATGGCCACGCGGCCCACCAGAGGAGCTACGCCGTTGCCCAGCGCCACGCCGTCCTCGGCAAACCAATCGGCAAAGGCTGCGCCACCGCGCTCGGCTACATCTTTGGCAAAGCGTGCTTCAAGGTCGAAGAGCAGAATCTTGCCCGGCTTTACGGTTGGGTCGGCGAACGGGTTGGGGGCATCCGTGGCTTCGCTGCCGGGTAATGGCAACTGGGCTGAACCCTTCTGAGGAGCCAGGCCTGCCAGAATTCCAACCAGAACAACCGCGCTAAAAATCCCTCTTGAAAGCCCTGACACTTCTGCAACCCTCCCTCGAATGCGAAAAGATTCTATGAACCCATCGTACATCGGAGGGTCGTGGGGCGCAGTGACGGGGCTTTTTCGAGCACTGCATTAATTCTGGGAATCCGACTGGTAGCGGTGCAGGCGGCCGAGGCCGTTGAAGGCGGCGACCTTGTAGCACTCGGCGAGGGTGGGGTAGTTGAAGACGGTGTCGATGAAGTAGTCCACCGTGCCGCCGAGGATCATGACCGCCTGGCCGATGTGGACCAGTTCCGCTGGCGCCTTCGCCGATGATGTGCACGCCGAGAACCTTGCGCGTGTCGCGATGGAAGATGAGCTTCAGGCGGCCGGTGGTGTCGCCGCGAATCTGGCCGCGCGCGGTCTCGCGATAGTAGGCCATGCCGACTTCGTAGGGCACGTCTTCGTCGGTCAACTGCTCTTCGGTTTTGCCGATGAAGCTGATCTCGGGAATGGTGTAGATGCCGTAGGGATAAAAGCTGGGGTTGGAGGTGGCGGCGTGGTCGTTGAAGGCGCGGGCGGCGGCGATGCGGCCCTGCTCCATGGAGACCGAGGCCAGCGAGGGAAAGCCGACCACATCGCCGACGGCGAAGATGTGCTCGACCTTGGTCTGGAAGTGCTCGTCGACGGGGATGCGGCCGCGATTGTCGGCTTCGAGGCCGGCGGCGGCAAGGTTGAGGTCGTCGACGGCGCCCTGGCGGCCGACGGCGTAGAGCAGCGCGTCGCCGGAGACTTTCTTCTTGCTTTCCAGGTTGGCGACCACGGTGCCGTCGGGCAGCTCTTCAACGCTTTCGCACCTCTTCGCCCAGGCGCAGGGTGACGCGGCTGTCGCGCAGGTGATAGCTGAGGGCCTCGATGATCTCGCGGTCGGCGAATTCGAGCAGGCGGTCGCGTTTTTCGATGAGCGTGACGCGGACGCCGAGGACGGCGAACATGCAGGCGTATTCGACGCCGATGACGCCGCCGCCGACGACGATCAGGGAGCGGGGCAGCTCAGGCAGGTCGAGAATCTGGTCGCTGTTGACGATGGTGCGGCCGTTGATGGGCACCTTGGGCGAGGCGGCGGGCTTGGTGCCGACGGCGATGATGATGCGATCGGCTTCGAGGGTGGTGTCGGCCTGCGGGCCCTCGACGCGGACCTGGTGGGGATCGACGAAGCGGGCGATGCCGTGGACCACGTCGATGCCGTTGCGCGAGAGCTGCGCCTCGGTCACGTCCACTTCGGTCTTGATGACGGCCTGAACGCGGAAGGCCAGGTCGGCCATGGTGATCTTTTCCTTGACCCGGTAGTTCATGCCGTAGAGCGAGCGGTAGTTGTAGCCGGAGAGGTGCAGGACGGCTTCGCGCATGGTTTTGGAGGGGATGGTGCCGGTGTTGACGCAGACGCCGCCGACGACGGAGCGGGCCTCGACAACGGCCACGCGCTTCTTCATTTTGGAGGCGGCCACGGCGGCGCGCTGCCCGGAGGGCCCGGAACCGATGACGATCAGGTCATACTTGACGGCGCTCATGCGAGTGTCTCTCCCAGGGTTCGATGCGAGGTATTGGCCGCGACAGGTCGAATGCCGATAGGCGGCGAAGTCCCTCAACCGGAGGCTACCATAGCGGCGGCACAGGCGAGGAGGATGGCCGATGTGTGAATTCCGGGAGGCGGAAGAGTGCTGCGGATGCAATGGAGCGGGCAGCGCGGCAGGAGATTGCAGGCGGTAGACCGCGATGCCAGGCGATGCGTTGACTTGGCTAGATGCCCGGCACCGATCAGGCTCGGCCGGGGACTAGAGAGTGCGGACTACGAGTGCGCTGTCCGCAAAGAGCGGCACGTAAGAGCGGGCTGCGGATGTGGCCGGAGAATGGTTGCCGCCTGCTCCTGGTGGCCGTCCTTCCAGGCGGAACTGGCGGATCATGCCGTCCAGGTCGCTGGCCAGGGAGGCGAGGTTCTTGAGGGCTTCGACGGCTTCTTCGGCGCCCTGCGCGTTTTCGGCCGAGAGTTGGGAGATTTGGCCGGCGGACTCGGAGATTTCGCCGGAGGCGGAGGTCTGCTCGGTGGCCGCGGTGGCGATGAGGTGAATCTGGTGCTCCACCTGCTTGGAGGACTCGATGATGGCCTCGAGGCTCTTGCGGGCGTGGGCGGTTTCTTCCATGCCGGTTTCGACGGCGGTGCGGCTTTCCTGCATCACCTGGAGGGTTTCGCGGGTTTCTTCCTGGATGCTGCGGATGGTGCCGGCGATCTCTTCGGTGGCGCCCTTGGTGCGTTCGGCCAGGCGGCGGACTTCGCCGGCGACGACGGCAAATCCGCGGCCATGCTCGCCGGCGCGGGCGGCTTCGATGGCCGCGTTCAGGGCCAGCAGGTTGGTTTGCTCGCTGATCTCCTGAATCACGTTGACCACCTTGCCGATCTCCTCGGAGCGATGGGCGAGCGAGGTCATTTTCTCGGAGACGGAGCTGGTGGCGGCGGCGATCTTCTCCATGGTGGCGGCGGCGGCCTGCATCACGGCGCCGCCCTGGTCGGCGGTCTCGGCCGAGACGCGGCTGGCGGCGGCGGCGCTTTCGGCGTTGTGGCTGATCTCGCCGATGGTGGCGGTCATCTCCTGGGCGGCGGCGGCAATCTGGTTGGTCTTGCTGGACTGGGTGTGGGCGTTGCCGGCGCTCTGGACGGCGCGGGCGCTGATCTCGGTGGTGGCGGCGGAGAGCGTGTCGGCGCCTTGGGCCACCGACTGGAGAACGGCGCGCATGGAGGCAACGCTGGTGTTGAGCGCATCGCCGAGGCGGCCGATCTCATCGGTGCCCGAGACGCTGATACTTGCGGTCAGGTCTTTGTCGGCCATGGCTTGCACGGCGTTCTTCAGCCTGTTGATCCGCGGCGCGATTTCGCGGGTAAGAAGAACGCCTGTGAGTGCGCAGAGCAGGACGATCAGGAGGGTGATTCCGGCGCCGATCCAGATGGCCCGATAGCTGGCGCCAGTGACTGACTGGGACTCT
>CAVZYE010000016.1:0-282500 GCA_963779385.1 uncultured Acidobacteriaceae bacterium
GCTGCGCGATAAGGCAGATGCGAAGATTCAGGCATTCGCTAGGAAGTGGGACGTGGACGTTGCAACCATCGAGGCCCAGGCGCCAGCCTTGGCCGATCTGCATGACCTGTGCGTCCCGGACAAACAGGTACCGGCCGGCCTAAAGCTGCTGGCTGCTCTGCTCGGCACAATCTTTTCCCTGGTGCTGCTTGGAGCAGCATCCGGTCTGGTCCACGCCGGCCACAATTGGGTGATGCGTTTCGTCGTCCGATAGTGGCTGGCTATCCATCCTTCAATCCAACTGGAGAAAGCCGATGGCGCCATGGATGCTGTGGTTTCTGCCGTCTTTTGAGGCAGGATTCTGGTCTGCCCTCATTGCGGGCAAAGTCCACGATCGAGGAAAGACCCGCGAGCTCCTTATCTACGGGAGACCTGCGCGGACGTGTCTGCCGGTCATCGACGAGCGGCTCCGCAAGGCTGCGGGAACACCCACAAAGTCTCAGGCATTCGTGGCCCGAAGGATTGCCGCCGGCCTGCGCTGGCTTGCCAACACTCGGGCAATGGAATACGCAATCCTGCTTGGACTGAAACGGGTCTGGCCAAAAGGCCAGACCATCTCCACGGAGGTGAAAATGTGCCTCTGATCTACAAGTTGCTGCTCGTGTTCCGAGCGGTAGCACTCTCTGTATCGGCCATGTACAAGGCCTACCAGAAGAATCGGGAGGACACAAATGATTCTGACTCCGTCTAATACCGGCAATCTTGTCGCCGGCGCCGGCCTCGGCATCTTTGCCTGGAGCGCATTCCTGAAAGCCGACAAGATTCCGTGGCTGAGGAATCTGCTGACTACCAGGCGCAAAGAGATGACTCTGGATTGGATCGACAAGAACAAGGGCATCAGCCTGCTAGGTCTGGAGACAATCAATCTGGGCATCCACGGCATTCTCTCTGCGAACGCCGTAATCTTCGCGCTGGGCAATACCGCATTCAACATCTTCATGCTGTGGGCGTATCTGCCCTTTCGCAAGATGCGCGCAAGAAGGAAGCACTTTGAGAACGTGCTGAAAGGAGTCTCATGACCAAGCTTACTTTGCTCGCTGTCCTCGGCCTGATTTACATCGGCATCGTCAGGCTCGCCTACTTCACAATTTCCGTGTTCTTCATTCTGTTCTTCGGAATGTCGGTATGGGAGCTGATCCGCACAACCCGACAGCCGGCGAAGCATCCCTTTGCCGCGCAGTAGCTAACCAACCCATTCAAATCAAGGAGCAAAGCATCATGAAGCTGATCTTTGGGTTTCTGTTGTTCGTTGCCGCCGTTGCAATCACCGGCGGCTTGTATCTGGTCATTCGTAAGCCGGCGCAGAAGAAGACCGATTTGGAGAAGCTGGAGAGCGTATGCCGCCAGATCTTCTGTCGTATTCGGCAGCTCGACGACTATCTTGCCAGGATTTACACCACCGCCTTTTTCAGGATGATTCCCAGCTTGCACGAGGAACGATCCACGGTGCCCGAAAGGCGAAGCTCGGCGGCTGAATTCCCGCATGACAACGTGATTATTCCTGCTGAGTGATCCAACCTGAGCCTAGCCGCGAGGCATGTGAAGAAGAGGCCACACCATGTATTTGAAATTCCGTGTGAGCCGGGAGTCGGCAAACGATTTCATCCACTTGTTTGTGAACCGGCTCGCATACGGCGTGCAGGCGACCAAGCCTTTGGCGAACGGCTCGGTCCCCTACTATCTGGCGCGAGACTGGCTGACGAAAGCTCCGAAGCTTCTCGATGTGGATGTGGTGCGGATGCACTTGAACGGCGACACCACCGTCAATTTGTTTGCGATCAATCCGGAGACGCAACGCTCGAAGTGGGTTTGCATCGACGCCGACTTCGACGGCGCAACGGAGTCGCTGATTGAGCTACAGCGGGAGTTGAAACAGGACGGCATCGAGGCTGCGCTCGAACAGTCACGCCGCGGCGGTCATCTCTGGATATTCTGCGAAACGCCTCTGTTGGCCGCTGAGTGCCGCATCTACATTTACAATCTGGCCCTGCGGCTTGGCATTCCAGTCAAATGCGGCGGCCTCAAAGATGGCATCGAGGTCTTCCCGCGTCAGGATCGTCTTGAAGAAGGCGAGTATGGCAACGCGATCCGCGCGCCGCTTGGCGTGCATCGCAAGACGAATCTTCGATATTGGTTCCAGGAAGCCGCACCGACGCCAGAAACGCAGCTTGCCTATCTCAATGGACTGGCAAAGCTCACTGAGCACCGGCTCAAAACGCTCATTTTTGGAATGAGTTTCCCTGAAGTGTACGGGCCAATAGTTACCGTTCCGTACATTTCTATTTCCGCTGGACAGCGCGAGTTCAAGATTCTCGATCATGTTCGTACGACGCGCAGAGACAGTCGCAATTGGTGGGCTCGGTGCCCATCCTGCGCGCAGGCTGGTCGCGATCACACCGGCGACAATCTTTCAATCCAGGTCAAGGATGCGCGCTTCTATAAGTGCTGGGCCGGTTGCTCGAAGGATGAGATTCGCGCGGCACTTGGCCGACCGATTCGTATGAAGCAAGCAGCTTAGATAAGCAAACCCAGCGGCTATCAAAGACCCATTCACATCATTCTATGGAGGAGAAGAACATGGGCAAGTGCGTCAACAAAGTGATTCTTCTGGGCCACGCCGGTAAAGATCCGCAGGCCCACATACTTCCCAGTGGGACACTGGTCAACCTCACGCTGGCGACCAGCGAGCGTTACAAGGATAACCGCGGTGAGTGGCAAGAGCGCACTGAGTGGCACAGCTTGGTTGGCTACCAGAGGATCGGCGAGATCCTTCGCGATTATGTCCGGAAAGGCTCGCGACTCTTCGTCGAGGGAGAACTGCGCACTCGTTCCTGGGAGGATCGCGAGTCCGGGCAAAGGAAGTTTCGCACGGAAGTCGTCGTGCATGAGGTCAGCCTGTTGTCACAGGGACCAGCCACGAACAGCCCGTCTGGACCGGAACACTATGCCAGTGGAAACAGCTTCGTACCACAGGAGTTCGGCGCCGAACACGAGATTGAGGCGTCAGAGGTGCCCTACTAGGCGTGGCACAAGAGATCATTTCGGGCAGTCCCCATAATCGCCAGTCGGTTGTATGACCTTGACCAGTCGTCGTTTTACTAAATGGCTGCTCTGGATAGTGAAGAACAGACGCCCGATTTCGTCGGCAGTAAAACAAACGCTTTCGGTATCGCCATTGCGCTTAACAGAAACATCTCCAAGCATCCCTACTGAAAACCACTTTGAATCGATCTTCTTTGACTCCTCGCGGGCCGATGCGATCTGCGGTCGAAGTAAACGGGAAACTTCGGGGGCTGCAAGCTCAGCGGTCGGCTTATTATTGGCAAGGCGCCAGAAGAGCTCGTCGATCAAATCGAGTTCAGGTGTTGTGGATGTTTTCCCTAGGTCCACAATTCCAGTGGGCGTGATGTGAAGGCGTCTGACCATCTGTCTCGCCTCACAGGAACCGCATCCGTAGAAGCTACGGAAGTCGTCTTTCTCGCCGATTGTCAGAATGCCATCAGAGAATTCTGTGCCTATTTTCTGATCGATCATAAAGTCGTGCCAATCGATCCACAGGAGAGTTGCCGAATCTCCATCCCACCGCCACACACTTGTTTGATGACCGACTGTGGCTCCCATGATTTGTGCGTATCCGGCATCTACATAAAACCGCGGCCGACCGGCTGAATCGGATGGAAGCATGCCAACGCTTGCATAGAGGGGGCCGCAGGTGCCCGGTGGATGACCTGAGCCCTCATCTCTGCACTTGTCACCAGCTCGCTCTGCCTTCCAAGCACCAAGCAAATCGCGCGAATCGATCTTTTGAGAAGGCGTGCTATTGATGGACCAAAGAAGAGTTGGCTTTCCTCCTCGGAATCCTGCTATGAATGCGGTTCCAGCTTCACCTGTGAATTGAGAGGCCAAGAAGAGATGTGGTCCGATTGCCACAACAGAATTTCTAGCACCTTCCTTTTCGCCGCAATCGCCGGCGCTGGAAGGAAGTTCGCACAACGCCGTATTGAGATCGCTGGCGCTGGCTTCTGGTTTTGATGACAGAACCTGGACTACTGCCTGGGCACTCGCATTCCACATCCGAGACAAAGCTTCGATCCCATCCTTTGAATCATCGTGAAGAAAGTCGCCCTGTGTGTGGGCTCGGAAGTTCAGGGCTGCTTCCCGATAATTCTGTGCTGCTCCTTGCGCGAACAGTGACAAGCTTGAAGCCGCAAATAGGAATAGCGGAGCAATGGACCAGCGGCAAGCTAACATCGGGAGTTCCTTTCAAATGGCGGTTCTATCTGTCAATGGAAAGTGTAACAGGGGTTGTCTATTTCGAACCGAGTCACTCAGCAAATTGACTATCCGGCTGTAACCGCAAAACCGCCAGTTTACATAAGGCCGGAAACGCGAGTTTGGCCGAAGGAGGTGAACTATGGGAACAGCTGCGAAATTCGCAGGAGCGGAACGGGAGAAACTCTTCGCTCAACTCGAAGAGCCATTCGATCCGGCTCAGATCAAATGGCGTGTGATGCGCACATCGGATGATCGGCGGTCTGGAGCGATCCTTCCCTTCGCCGATCCGCGAGCGTACACAGACCGCCTCAACCAACTCTTCACGCCGGCTGGATGGACGCGAGAGTACACAATCTCGACCGTGCCGTCGCTGTGTCGTATGGAGAGGGGAAAGTCGATTGTCACCAGCAAGGTGATGATTGCGACCGGCGTGACCATTAATCGTCTCGGCAGCCACACCGGCACAGGCGAAGAGTGGGCTGACCGGGAAAACGCCGTGACGACCGCAGACGCACAGGCATTTAAGAGGGCCTGTGCGTGCTTTGGGCTGGGCCGCTACCTCTATAGCTTCGGTGAGACCTGGGTGAAATTGGACCATCGCGGAGAACCGTTGGCGCTTCCTGTGCTTCCAGCATGGGCGCTGCCGCCGGGAGTGACCGTGCAGCCGGCAAGCGGCCAATCCGTAGACGTACGCGGTCCTGTCGATCACAAATTGACGGCCGAGATTGAGAGCTTTCAGAGCGCCCTGGGAAAGGACATCTACGCTGAGATCCTGCGGCGGGCGGGCCACAGTAGAGATGCTCGGACGATCCCGAATGCCGACCGGCAAAAGAATGTTGTCGAGTGGATGCAAGCAGCGGCACGTGGATTTGAGCGCTGTGGCTCGCCAAAATAACGATCTGCCTTCGAATCAAGTAGTTAAATGGCGCATCCATTATGAACGATCCCCGTGTAAAACTGATCTCATGTTGCGTTTGCTGCGGCTTCTTCCTATATTGGCTATTGACTTCCTGTCCTCTCGCCGCGACCTGATCTTGGAGAATCTGGCTCTGCGGCAACAGCTTGGCGTTTTGAAGCAGAGGCATCCGCAGCCGCGATTTGCCGTTCGGGACAAATTGTTTTGGGTGATCTTGCGGAGGCTCTGGCCTGGATGGAAGCGGGCTTTGATCCTCGTCCAACCAGAGACTGTCGTTCGCTGGCACCGAGCGGGGTTCAAGTTGTATTGGACGTGGCTTTCGCGGCATCGAACCCGTGTGGGAAGAAGGTGCTTCAGCAGGGAATTGCGTGATCTCATCTTCCGCATGGTTGCGGAGAATCCGACCTGGGGCGCACCGCGAATTCACGGTGAGATGAAAATGCTTGGCTTTGATATTTCTGAGCGAACTGTGCTGCGCTGGATGCGAAAAGCGCCGAGGAATCCCGAGCCGGCAAAGCAATGGGCGGCCTTTCTGAGCAATCATCGCGAAGCCATCGCAGCAATGGATTTCTTCACTGTGCCGACGCTCACCTTCGGCGTTCTCTACTGCTTCTTCGTCATTGCCCATGACAGGCGGCGTATTCTGCATTGCAATGTGACAAAATATCCGACTAGCGACTGGGTCATTCAGCAGTTGCGTGAGGCATTCCCCTATGACTCAGCCCCCAGCTACCTGATCTTTGATCGTGGCACACAGTTCAATGAAGAAGTGATCGACGCCGTAAAGAACTTTGGCATCCAGCCGAAGCGGACCAGCTTTCGCAGTCCGTGGCAGAACGGTATCGCCGAGCGCTGGGTTGGGAACTGCCGCCGGGATTTGCTCGACCATGTGATTGTTCTCAATGAATGGCATCTGAAACGCTTGATGAACGAGTATGTCCGCTACTACCACGAGGATCGAACGCATCTTGGTTTGGAGAAGCAAACCCCATCGTGTCGTGAGGCAGCGACGGATTCAGATGCGGATAGCCGGGTCGTATCCATGCCAAGACTTGGCGGCCTGCATCATCGCTACGATCTGGCGGCCTGAGTTTCCGTTGCAAACAATTCTCGTCGAAGTTGAAGATGGACAGCGGGAGAGGTGTACCTGCCGATCCCGCATGATGCGCTTCACCCCATTTTGACTGTGTTCTTCAATCACAGTACGGTCCCTTCCCAGTCGAAAACTCCTTCCAAAACTTCCTCCGACTTTACAACTTGGATCATTTTCGTACCCGAATGGTATTTTGGCGAGGGACAACTAATGACAATCAAACATCCGGAAGGTAGACTCTGTAAGCGATTGCAGCAAACGCTTGTATGCCTGTATACTCTAAGCTGCTTTCGGGGTATCAAGCACCATTTGGAGAATGATTTTGGGAGACTCCGCTGCGTCTAGATAGAGCCCTTGGCGGATCATTTGATAGCGTGGATACGTCAATCGGATATAGTGAGGCGTGGATTGGGTTTGCACGAATCGGAGTCAGAGCGCATCCTGCACGGCAGGATCGTGAAGGGAAATAACGATTCTGGAACCGCTTAAAGAGCCAGGTTTGCTCAAGTCCGACAGTAGCGGCAAGAATTTGGGAATGACTTTCATCGTCGGATACCGCGGACAAGGAAGACGGAGGTTCAACCTCGCATGAGAAAGGACAAATGTGATGGTTTATACGATGAAGGACGTAGCGCAACGGGCAAAAGTCTCCGCTGCAACGGTGTCGCGGGTTCTCAATAAGGCGAGCTATATCTCCGCAGAAACCAGGAAGCGCGTTCTCGATATCGTAGATGAAGTCGGCTACTATAAAAATGTTCACGCGCGAAGGTTAGCAACAGGCAAAAGCGATCTTTTTGGACTGGTCATTTCAGAGATTGCGAATCCATTCTTTCCGGAGGTCATCCGAGGGTTCCAGTCGGCCGCGTGGGACCATGGGTTCGACGTTCTCCTGCTGAATACCGAATACGATAAGGCACGCACCGAAACCGTGATTCACAAACTAGTCGAGCGAGACGTCTGCGGGGCTGCAATCTTGACGTCCTCAATTGATAACTCCGCCACTGTTGAACTGACGGATGCAGGTATCGGCGTGGTCTTTAACAATTTTTGCCTGGCTGATAAACTGGTCAGCAACATATCGGTGGATTACAGCCGGGGGATTTCTCAGGCGATTGAACATGTTGCCAAGCTCGGACATCTCCGCGCTGCCGTAATCGCAGGATCGGAAGGCAATCGCAGGGCGGCAATCATTAAAAACGCTTTGGTCGACGGGCTGAGCAAGAAAGGCATGGGGCCATCTCCCGTGACCAGTAGTAACTACCGTGTAGATTCGGGAGCAGCGGCAGTGCGTGAAATTCTTGCCGCGCCGGAAATGCCTACTGTCATCCTTTGCGGTAACGATCTCATTGCCGTGGGTGCGATGAGCGCTCTTGAAGAAGCCGGCGTCAGAGTCCCGGAAGACATCTCCATCGTGGGGATCGGCAACTTACCATTCACCTTCCTGGCACGCTCGCCACTCACCACCATCAGTGTTCCTCGCGAAGAACTTGGCTTGACAGCATTTCACGCTCTGGAGAAGATGCTCCAATTGAAGCGTCATCGCGGCGCGGAATACACCTTGGAGACCGAATTGGTAGTGCGCAAGTCGACAGCTCCTGCCCTGGAAAGAAAACAGGCCAGGAAGAAGTGAGCTCCGTTCGACATATATCCTGCCGCGCCACGGCCGCGCACATACAGGCTCGGAGTCTAGGTGAAGAGCGGGCACGGCACTGCGAGCGGCGTTGTTCAGAGAGAACCCGCTTACACCCGATTTGATCTTTTCATGCAACCAGAGGATGCGCCGAGGGCCCAATCTTCGCGCAACGGATGTCCTCAAGATTCCCCTCTGAATAGCGCTTGACACCCTAAAGCAGATGAGAGTACAAAGATATGCAAGCGATTGCAGTAACCGCTTGCATATCGATCGCCGATTATCGCCCGCTGGCCCGGACGTACAGTATTTCGCCTGACAGGCAGGGTCGAGAGTCTCGCCAGGCTTGCAGGTTGAATGCTTCTGCAAGAACCCGGCGCTCCAAAATATGGCAGCGCGACGCGACCAGGGTTTCCGAGAAAGGGATTGTTCTGAATTTCATGAAAGATTGCATCGCGCCTAAATTGTTTAGCAGACCCTGGGTGCAAAGTCATGACAACCATCGTCTTGTCCGTCCCGCTCCGTTGGGAAGGCAGTCGTCTTATTTTGCTGCTGATAAGAAGAAGCTTGAGTTGGGGCAAGGATGATGGTGGCCACCCGGCAGAATATTGGTGTTTCATTCATTGCAGTCAAGTTGCGTTCCCAGTAGTTTGGGGCGCTGCAAGAGGGAAGGTAGCATGATTACTGTAGGCTCTGTCGATATTGGCGGAACGAAGATCGCTGTCGGAGCGATTCGTGAAGACGGCAGGATCGTGCGCCGCCTTGAGTGTCTCACTGAACCAGAAAAGGGCTTTCAGCATGCAATGCAACGCATCATCACAATGTTGCGCGACATATCATCCGGCGGAACAGAGCTTGCGGGAATTGGAGTTGGGTGCCCTGGACCGCTGAACCCATTTACCGGGGTGATTGGCGATGTTGGGACGTTGCCGGAATGGCAAGGCGGAAGCCTGATAGCTGAGCTTCAGTCGGGATTGGATCTCCCGGTTGCTGTTGAGAACGACGCCGATGCGGCCGCTCTCGGAGAAGCGCGCTGGGGCACGGAGGTCGCCGGCGGGAGCTTCATTTACGTCACCATAAGCACCGGCATTGGCAGCGGCACCCTTCTTGGCGGACAGCTCTACCGGGGCGTGGATGGCGCACATCCGGAAATAGGCCACCAGGTACTCGATAACTCCGGGCCTCAGTGTTATTGCGGGGCGCGCGGATGCTGGGAGAGCCTGGCCAGCGGTCCAGCCATGGTTTCATGGATGCGCGAACAAAACCCTGATGCACAAGTTACCACTGCCTCCGACATATGTGATAGTGCAAGACGCGGCGATCCGCTTGCTTTGCGGGGTGTGGAACGAGAAGGATATTACCTCGGTCTTGGGCTGGCAAATCTAATAACACTCTTCGCTCCCGACAAGATCGTTTTGGGCGGCGGTGTAATGAAGAGCAGTTCGCTGTTCCTCGATACAGCCCGCAGAGTGATCCGGAAGATCTGCACGCAAGTCCCCTCCGAGAAGACGCATATAGCCCTCGCTTCACTGGGACCGGATATTGGACTGTTTGGCGCGGCTCAGGCGTGGCTTCTCAAGTATCGCCGATGAGCCTCGATTCGCATGGCTGCGCCGGTGGCATGTCACCGCTCATATTAAGGATTTTAGGCTCGCTCAGGACATCAAGTCTCGAACAGGCTTACTACCCTGTGTGTTGCGACTGCAAATGGGTCGCTGGACAGTTGACTAAGCAAGTTTTGAAGGCAAGGTGGGAAACGAGAACGAAAGGGGCGGAGTATGGACGATAACAGTTTAAAAGGGCTAGGCTTACCGGCGGAGGCAATCGCAGAAGCAGTTTCAAGAACCAGGCTCTTCGAGGATATCCTCAAGCAACCCGCACAGCTTGCGGCGTCATTGGCGCATATGTTTGGCGCTGGCAAACCGGCGCTAGAAGAGGCAGCAGCGGTCTTGCGCAGAGACAAGCATGTGGTCATCGCTGGCATTGGGGCTAGCTGGCATGCGGGAATGGCAATGCAGGCAGAGCTGCTTGCCTTCGGCCGTCCGGCTCTGCTCATCGATGCTTCCGAGTTGCTTCACTTTGCCGAAGTGCCGCGGGAGGCAACCGTGGTCCTTCTTTCACGCAGCGGGAAAAGCACGGAGATCGTTCAACTCGTCCAGAAGTGTCGTTCACGGTCCGCAACGGTCATCTCGATCACCAACCAAACCGACAGTCCGCTCGCTCAAGGTTCGGATATTGTTTTGAATACGAGCACTGACTTCGATCACGCGGTATCAATTTCAACCTACAGTGCGGTCGCGCTGGCAGGCGCCTTGTTGGCCGTCGAAGCCTCCGGCCACTCGGCTCGATCGGTTCAGGATAAGCTGTCGCAATCCTTGGGAGATGCGGCGGTTGCCATTCCCGAGTGGCGCAATGCCATCGAGACGTCGGGTTGGCTCGGCGACGGGAGCGGTTTCACCTACTTCCTGGGCCGTGGTGCCAGCCTTGCGAGTTGCCATGAGGCAAGGCTGCTTTGGGAAGAGGCGGCCAAGAAGCCGGCAACCGCGCTGACCTCAGGTGGCTTCCGCCATGGCCCACAGGAGATAGTGCGGGAGGGTTTGAGTGCCGGAATTTGGATCGATGCGGAGCGCATGCGCAGCCAGGATCTTGATATGGCTCGCGACCTCAGGAAGCTTGGTGCTCGAGTGCTTCTGATCGGGCAGCAGCTTGATGAAAGCGCAGGCGATTGCGTCTTGCGCTTGCCTGCCATTCCGGCTCAATGGCAGTTTCTGATCGACATTATCCCCATCCAGATCGCCGCCGAAAGATTAGCAGCCGTGCGCGGCGAAGACCCCGACTCGTTCCGGCTGTGCTCTTACATCGTTGAGGATGAAAGCGGCCTGAGCCGGTCTGCAGAACAGCCGGCAAGTAAGCGGAGCACGGATCGATGAGACTGCCAAAATGGCTGCTGCTGTCGATCGCCGTGCCCGTGCTGTGGGGGCTGTGGGGAGCGCTCACTGAGATTCCGGAGAAGTGGCTCAATCCGCCTTTTCCGCCTACCCTCGGATACGTGGTCTGGTCGTTGACCATGATTCCCGTCACCGTGATTGCGATGCTGAAAATCAAGTGGAGACTAACCTTGACGCGGCGGTCGATCTTCTATGGCTGCGCGGTAGGATTCTCGGGCGCGGCAGGGCAGCTCATTCTATTCTGGGTGCTGAAGCAAGGGCCAGCCTACCTGATCTTCCCCATTGTCTGCCTCTCGCCTGCGGTCACCATCGTCCTTTCCTGGACGATTCTGCGAGAACGCACCTATCCCCTTGCACTTTCAGGGATACTGTTGTCTCTCCCAGCGATTTTTCTCGTCTCTCTGCAGTCGCCGTCCGGCAGCCCTGTGCATGGCAGCCTCTGGCTGGTGGGTACGATCGCAATCTTTTTCATGTGGGGTCTGCAGGCTTACTTTATGAAATCGTCAGCCAACGCAGTCAGTGCCGAGGAGCTTTTCTTCTACATGGCGGCGACGGGACTGGTCTTGAGCCCGGTGGCGCTATCGATGGGCCCTGGCCTTCATGCCGGCTCCGCCATCGGCTTCGGGCTCACGTTCGCCATTCAGTCTATCAACGCGGTCGGCTGCCTGCTCTTCGTATATGCCGTTCGGTTCGGAAAGGCGATCGTGGTTGTGCCCATGATCAATGGCCTGTTTCCCCTGGTCACCATCGTCGTCTCGTTGCTTATGTATCGCGAGATTCCCACCAAATACAATCTGGCGGGCATGGTGCTAGCCCTCGTCGCCGTTCTTTTCATGGCCTTCGACGAGGTAAGGCATTGCCCGGTCGAAATGGATTAGCACGCAAAAAGTGAGGGAAAGCGGTTTTAACTCCGTTTTTGACATCTGCGCAGTAGAGCCTTCCAAAATCTTTGTCCAAATAGTGCTTGACACCAGAAAGCAGGTTAGAGTATATGGAATGCAAGCGCTTACTGCAACCGATTGCATAGAATACCATTCGGGTGTTTGATTTGCGTCTGAAATCAGATGTGCGTTCAATTTAGCGCCGAACATGGTCAGGTCCGGTCGATCTCTGCGTCCAGCGCGATGTCATCCAAAACGCAGTTGCAGGTGAACGCAACTCCACACTCAAACTGAAGAAAGGGATTGAAAGGCCATGACAAAAACCGACTGGAACGTATTCCGAAGCTTCATCCGCAAAGGCCAGACCGCACAACGTGCTGTAATGGCCCACTGCGCAACCAAACTCATCCTCATCCTCGCTCTCGCCATCGCCGCTCCGCTTGCGGGGCATGCGCAAACATCCTACAGCCTTCCGAATAGCGACACGGGCTGCCCGTCCAACTGTCGTCAGATTCCGTGGGTGACTGGATCGGATATTTGGAATGGCGGCGTTCTGCCGAGTTACCCGGGCGTGACATGCACAGGATTGGCTGGTGACGGCGTGACGGATGACGGGCCCGCCATTCAGGCGTGCATCAATGCGTTAAACGCGACTGCGTCAGCACCGCAGTGCGCAGTGATTCCAGCAGGAACGTACTACATCGACACCGTGGTGCGGCTGCAGTCATACACATGCCTACGGGGAGCACAGCCGGAAGGCGCGCCACCATTTATGCCAATCGTACAGGGCGGAGAAACATTCCTGACTCTAGGGCCTGGCTCAGATTGGAATTCGGCCGGCAAACAATCGGTGGCATTACTGACAACCCAGGTATTCTCAACCTTCAATGCCGCCGGTTCCGCCGGAGGTCTGTTCCCGCCCCAGCACTACGGTGTGTTCCCGTTGCCGGACTGCTTTATCAGCGGATCGCCGCAGAAGGGGGACACGACAGTCACGATTGCGAGCGGTAACGCGGCAGGCTGCGCGGTATCCACGGGAACATGGCTGGAGATTTATGGGCCTGATGACCCAAGTCTTATCAGCAGCGCCGGAACGGACGGATTCTGCGAGTGGTGCGGTAATAACAGCGGATTTTACCTTCAACAGCAGATAGTGCAGGTCACCAACCTGGTGGGCCAGGTAGCCACACTGTCAAAGCCTCTTTACTACACGATCAATCCCGCCTCGCAAACTGTACAGGACCCGATTAACACTGGGGCTATGGTGACAGAGCCGGCGGGAGTACAGTATTCCATCATCACATTCGGCACAGTTAAAGCGGGATTTGAAAATCTCCGCATAGATGGCTCGCAAAACGATATTACCTCTGGGGATATTTTGCTACTTAAGGGTTGTTTAGACTGCTGGGTGAAGAACGTCGAGACGTATGCGACTGGAACACAAGATGGCTCCGCGCATGTTGAGATGGACTTTGGATATGGCAATGAAGTTCGCGATAGCGCCTTTCACGACGAGCGTTCTGGAGCCGGGGGGGCTGGATATGGCGTATACTTCCAGTACCCTAACTCAGACAGCAAGGTAGAGAATAATATTCTCTATCATAATCGTCACTGGATCGTGTACCAGGGAGGCGGCTCGGGAACCGCAGTTCTCTATAACTACGCCGACGACGGTATGACAGACGACTGCACTTACTTCGCTAGTGGACGCACCTCGCACGGAGGCCATCCATTCTTTAATCTATTTGAAGGCAACATCAATCACCATCTCGCGGCTGACGACTTCTGGGGCTCCAGCTCTCACGATGTCATGTTCCGTAACTGGTTCAGAGGTGGCGAGCCGGATTATGTTTGGCCAAGCGGGAATATTGAAACGGTGGGCAGCGGCGGCCTGATGGCCGGCAACAGCCAGTCCGATTGTTACCCGACGTATCTGTTCCCTCCCGAGGAAGGGTTTGAGGCTGTCGACCTATACACGGGACAGCCCTATTATTCGTACGTCGCCAACGTACTTGGTAATAACTCCAATCTCCCGACAGGTGACATATGGAGCGCGGCGATGTTGAGCGGCTTTAACGAGTACGCGGCTCCGGCATCGCCCCTCGTTTATAGCTACGGCGGCCCATTGGTCGTCGACGAGTCGGGCGCGGGCGGCTCGCCTACGACGACCATAGGCGCCTCGTCTGCGGCTACGATCATTCGACAGGGTAATTGGGACTACCTGACGAACGGTGTGGCCTTCAACGACGGCGGAAACTGTGGTGGAACCTGCACATACAAACCGTCACTGTACTATCTGACCGAACCATCGTTCATCTCATCCGCTGGGTGCGCGTGGCCTGAGCAGGGGCCAGACTTGAGCATCCACGGGTCGCTACAGCAGCCTGCTTACATGAGGGCCGTATATGGTAGTTGCACAACACCGGTGACAGCGCCCCCCACCTTCTCGCCGGTGGGTGGAAGTTACACCTCCGCGCTGAGCGTGACCATTTCGGATACGACTCCCGGCGCAACCTTCTACTACACCACCGACGGGACTACGCCTACCACAAGCTCGACCGTATACAGCGGCGCGATCACCGTCTCGTCGTCGGAGACAATTGAGGCGATAGCGACGGCCAGCAGCTACTCCACCAGCGACGTGGCAACTGCTGTCTATGCGGGGACGCTTGTCCCACCAGGAGCTCCCGCCTTCACCATTGGCGGTACAGCTGTCACTGTGGCGGCAGGGGCGACCAGTGGAAACACTTCAACCATCACCTTAACGCCCAGCGGCGGCTTTACCGGCAACGTGCAGCTAATCGCCGCGATCACCAGCAGCCCGAGTGGAGCCGTGCAACTGCCCACTCTGAGCTTTACAACCAACCCGGTGGTTAATTCCGGAACAACCACTCTCACCATCACCACCACTGCGCCTGTTGCAGCCTCCAGCACCATCACCAGTCTGGTCCATCCCAAAGGCCCCAGTCCCTGGTATGCGGCTGGCGGCGCGACTTTAGCCTGCCTTCTGCTCTTCGGCATTCCGGGGAGACGGCGTTCCTGGCGAACCATGCTCGGAATGCTGGTGCTCCTGGTGGCCCTAGCCGGCAGCGGCGTCCTCGGTTGTGGCGGGACTACTTATAACATTGCTCAAACTCAAGGAACTCCCGGCACTACGGCGGGAACCTATACCATAACCGTGATTGGCACGTCAGGTACTATCACGGAGTCGGGTACAGTCACTCTCACCGTACAATAAGCGGCCCGCGCCGCAATAAACGGAACGTAATGGCGATTTCGCCATTACGTTCCTACGAATTATTCAAAAATCAAAAAGGATGGGGTCCTGTCTTATGAATTATCGCCGAAACAACTTTCTTTGGGTTCACGCAATCTTTCTTGTCTTTCTCGTTCTCGGCCTGGCCCAAATCTGTCCCGCTTCGGAAATTAGCGCCGGCGTCGCGAAAGTGGAGATTACGCCTCCGCTCGAAACGCCTCTGTTGGGGTATTACGATCGCACGGATGGCGCGAAGGGCGAGCTCGATCCGCTGTACGCCCGGGTTCTCGTACTCCAGTCAGGAAACACGCGTCTGGCGTATGTCGATCTTGACCTGGGCAGAACCTTCGGTCCCTCATCTCTCGAATCCTTGCGTAAAGCCGCAAAGCAGAACAGCGGCATCAACGACCTGATCGTCCAGGCAACACATATTCACACCGGTCCGGTCATCAAGGATGAGTATCCGAATGGGCCGCCCGCATGGGAAACCGAAGATCTGAACCGGATCGAACGCGCCATTAAAGATGCCGTCGAGCATGCCGTTCCGGTTCGTATGGGAGTCGGCTACGGCGCCGCCTATATCGGATACAACCGCAGGCATGTCGATCCCGACGGCTCCATCTCAATGCTATGGTCCAACACCACACAGGCGCCGACATACCCTGTCGACCCACTACTCGCTGTATTGCGTATCGACCGTATGGACGGCGAGCCGCTCGCAATCCTGGTCAACTACGCTGCGCACCCCGTGACGTTCGGTTCCGATGCTCTTCTCTATTCGGCAGACTTTCCCGGCGCGATGTGCAAGGTAGTCGAACACGCCTTTGGAGACAAGCCGCTGGCATTCTTTGTGCAGGGCGCTGCCGGCGACATCAATGTATTCGATGCCGGAACGCCCATTAACCTCGACGTCATTGGCAGAAAGGACTGGGCCGGTGAGACTCTTGGCAAGGCTGCAGTCAACACGGCGCGGCAGATTCAGACCTCTGTCGACCCGGACTCCGAGATCGATTTCTCTGACCAGCCGCTCGCTATCAAATTTCGCTGGGATCCCGAGAAATTCAAGCAAGAAGCGCTGCGCGAGCTCAACCCGAAAGCCTACGACATATATGTGTCGCCGATCGAGGAAACCATGAATTTGCCCGTGACCACAGCGCTGATCAATCGCAAGATCGCGATCGTGGGGATGCCGGGCGAACCCTTCGTCGATTTCCAGACGGACCTGCGCGCAAAGTGCCCAGTAAAAGACTGCTTCTTTCTCGGCTATACAAACGGCTATTACGGATATTTCCCGACAATCAAGGCTGCAAGCGAGGGAGGATATGGCGCAGGGAGCATGGACACCTGGGTGCAGGTAGGAGCCGGCGAGGAAATGGAAGATTTTGCACTTATCCAGATTTATCGGATGCTGGGCCGCTTACGGGATGTGCCCAATTCGAACTGGAAGAACCTGCCGCCGGCACCGTAGGAGAACTCTGCAACGGGTGAGTTCAGTGGGAAGCCAGGATTTCTTCTGCGGCCTTTCATTTTGCGATGCGACCCTTAGCGAGGCGCAATTCTTGCGAAGCCTTTTGTAGGACTCGAACGGCATGGTTACGACTCGCTAAAGTCGATCTGTTTGGGAGTCAGACGAAACCCCTTTGTCGTAACCAATATGTAGACCAACCCGACGGCGAACCAAATTCCGCCCGCAAGCTTGGCGAGTGGATTCAGGTTCCACCAGATGAGGGCACAGAAAACGAATCCGGTTAGGGGCACAACAATATCGCCCAAAATGCGCGTGCGTCGCTTCCCGCGAGTTACGACGCAGAAGTGCCAGAAGGTGGAAAGGTTAACGCCCATGAAGGCAAGAAAAGCGCCAAAGTTTATTAGTTCCCCAGCGTGCTCATAGGCGTTGCCAATGTAGTTCAAGCCGATCGCGCCGATAGCAGCGATTGTCCCGATCAGGACGATGTTGTAGGTGGGTGTGTTGGATCCCTTGCTCAGATGTGCAAAAAAACGCTTGGGCAGTACTTCGTCGCGTCCCATGCCAAACAGCAGTCGCGCTGCACCCAGCCCTCCGGTCAGACCGCTTCCGACCGACGCGAGAATCAGAATTAACCCCATCGCCTGAAACAGCGGCATGCCGCCTACGCGCTGGCATACATCCATGAATGCTGTTTCGAGATTGACGAAGCTATGCCAGTCGGGCCAGACGCGTTGCCCAAGGTAGACCTCGATACCGCTGAATAACCCTGTAAAGAGACAAACCAGGACCGTAGCCAGCAGGACGTTGCGCTTCGGGTTTTTGACGTCTTCCGAGAGTGTCGTGATCCCGTCGAATCCGATGTAAGTCAGCGAAACAAAGGACGTAGCCATCCAGATCTGGTGGCCGTCGAAAGTTCTTGGATCGTAGAACGGTTGAGTGGAAAAGAGTGCCGCCCAGCCTCCAAGACGAAAGAGGAACCGCACAGCCAAGTATAGGAATGCAACGATCACGGTACACATGCAGACCAGGAGAATCTTATTGGCTCGCGCCGACGACTTGATACCGCGCAAGTTGAACCCGGTGATCAAAGCCGCGATCAGCAGGGCCGCAACCGGATACGGCAACTGCGGCGCGTAGCGGCTATGAATAGCGGCGGCAATCCAGACCGTGCAGAGAAGGGGCTGCAGAATATAGTCCAGGAGCATCGCCCACCCCACCAGGAAGCCGACATGAGGATTGAGTGTCCTGCCAACGTATGTGTAAGCGGACCCGGCCAACGGATATACGGTTGCCATGCGGCCATAGCTAAATGCCGTCGCCATCATGGCAAACATGGCGATCAAAATTGTCGTGACCGTATGGCCATTGGAGAGTTTTTGAGCCACTCCGAAGAGTGGAATCGGGGCCGTCGGTTGGATCAGGATAAGTCCGTAAAAGATCAGATCCCAAAGCGTCAGGACTCGTCGCAGGCGTGGAGTCGTGCTTTGTGCAGGTGGTACGTTGTTCGTCATAAGCCCTTTAGTGGCAAGCATATGGAGATGTCGAGCTCGGTGTTCGATATCGCCGAACCCGGGGTGCTGATTTGATTCAATGGTCGTTAAGAGTATCGAAGAAACTGGGATTAGCATGGGCTGTTAATTCATCGAATCATTAATTGCCCACCAGATCACACTTGTAGACTGCGGTGCAAACTCAACCCAAAGCAACCTTCTCGTAGAGAGGAGAGAGGCAGTCGAGCTCCCGATCACGGCATCAGAAATCCGCCGTTAACTTCGATCACCTGTCCATGAATGAAGCTAGCTTGAGCGCTGCAAAGGAAAAGGATGGTATCGGCGACCTCCTCCGGAGTGCCCAACCGGCCTGCGGGCGTGGCGTGTCGCACGATGTCCAGCGCTTCAGGGGTAGAGAACGTCCGATGATAGTTCGTATCGATTGTGCCCGGAGAAACCGCATTCACACGAATGTTTAGAGGAGCAAATTCCCGCGCGAGGCCTTTGGTCATTGTAGAAACCGCTCCCTTGGCCGTGGCGTAAGCTATCGCTCCAGGACCGCCGCCGGTCTGTGCTGCGACCGACGAGACATTCACAATGAATCCGCGTTTTCTATTCGCCATTCCCTTCAGTACGGCCTGGGCAAGAAAGAATGCGCTCGTCAAGTTAAGCATCATTACGCGATCCCATAGTTGGGGAGTGAAGTCCAGCACGCGCGCACGAGCGAGCAGCGATCCGGCATTATTCACCAGGATGTCGATAGGCTGGCCCGTGGCAAATTCGGCCAGGTTGTGCGTTCCCTCCGCCGTTGTCAAGTCTGCTTGCACCAGTCGAGCTTTCACGCCGTGGCGGAGAACTTCTTCCTGCACCGCGCGGGCTTCGGAATCCTTCGAGTTGTAGTGAATCAGAAGGTTAGCGCCGCGGCGCGCGAAAGCAATTGAGGTGGCTGCGCCGATGCCGCTGCTGGCGCCGGTCACGAGGACGTTCATATCGTGGAATGGAAGATTGTTATTCATGATGGATGTTCAGTCTACTCCTTGAGATATTCGGATTCGGGTAAAGGTGGAGCGCCACGCGAGACCAGGCTATCGGCGCTCGCGTAGACGCGATACAGAGTTCGGAGTCCCAGAAGATAGGCCTGCTCGCGATTGTCTTCGCTGAGAATATCCGCGGGAATTCCAAGCTGCTTGGAATACTTCGCGCAGATCCTAGCCAACGGCGCAGAACCGGCGAGCAGGAGACTCACGGGCCGCTCGTTCCGCAGCGCCGTGAGATAAGACATCTCTCCATGAATAACGCAGCCGTACAGAAAAGAGAGACGCTGTTCGCCGGTTCCCATGCCACGGAGGTCCAGTAGTCGTGTGCAGAAGAGCGCGCGGCTGAGACCAAAGCGCGCGGCCTGATCGTAGCCGAGCTGCACCCAGTCCTCGTGGAGCACTCGGGGACGCTGCTGCGGCACCGATGAAGCCAGCAGAGTATGTGCCTGAATGGCGTGGATCATCTCCCCGGTAAGGCGCGTGCGACTGCCGGCGATGCGCTTCTGCGCGTCAAACCAGATCAGCTTCCAGTGCGAACCAAGATTCAGCAGCAGCGTTCCGGGAGTGAGCCTTTCCTGTTTGAGCAGTCCGAGGCAAAGCGTCTCTTCACCGCGCATCAAATCCGTCTCGAAAGTCGCGGCGAGCCCCTCGACGCCGAAGCCCGAGCGCACTCCCGGTACGAAGAACAGCGGTAGTGAATCGCCCTCAGCGAGCATGAAGCTCTCGACCTGGAGATGGCGGGCAATATCGGCGATGCCCGCGGGGGCCTCGACATGAGGGACTTCGACGAGCCCTTGGTCCGAGGTGACCATTCCAGCAGCGAGGATGGCTGAGGGCCGGCGCGCCAAACCGCGCAACACGGCTTCGGCAAGAACTGTTTTCAGCAGAGCCCGTAGTCGATCGGCAAGCCAGGGACGCGTACGCCCGGCAGCGACATCGCGTACGCCCGCATCTGTGCCGGCCTGGGCCCACACAACGCCGCCCCCGGTGATCCACGCGCGCGTCCGAGTGGTGCCCATGTCGACGCAGTAAAGGACCGGCTCCGATTCAAGCATGGGCGGCCTCCACGTAGGCGCGGGCCTTGTCAGCAAGGGCTGCGGCGTTGAATTGCTCAAATTCCGATCTCCCTACCAGTTCTGAGCCGATTCCCACCGCCAGGGAGCCAGCGGAGAGGTAGTCCCTCAGATTGTTGAGATGAATGCCGCCGGTTGGCACGAACGGTACGTCGGGAAAGGGGCCGTGGAGAGCGCGCACATAAAGCGGTCCCAGCGAAGCGGCCGGAAAGATCTTCACGGCGTTTGCTCCGCTGCTCACCGCGAGCATGACCTCTGTGGGCGTGAAGGCTCCGGGAAAGGAGGCCAAACCCAGGCGACGCGTCTCGTAAACGATCTTCGCATCAATCCCTGGCGACACGACGAACGAGGCGCCGGCGCCAGCAGCGGCCTGCAATTGTGCATTGCTCACAACCGTCCCGGCGCCGACCGCAACGCGAGAGGAGAAGTGGGCGCAGAGGTTGCGAATAATCTCCGCGTATCCGCAAGTCACGGTGGAGACCTCCATTGCTGTAATGCCTCCCGACACGAGAGACTCAGCAAGATCGATCTCCCGGCCCAGCACGGGGCCACGCAAGATGGCGATGATACGGGTCCGTTGAATGTGGAGAAACGCTTCATGGGCATTCATCGATGCATTACCTCATTGCGCATCGGAAGATGCGCGCGCTGCACGTAGAGAAGCGCCTCGGTATGGAGCAGAACACAGGGAAAAGCCGCCTGCTTTCTGGGTGCAACTCCATCATTGCCCGGCGCTGTTGCCTGCGGGGACAGGTGCATCGCTGGTCGTCACACTGAACCGGCTGATGCCAAAATCGCCATTCTTACCTTCGTTGAAGCCAAATCCGGGACTACCGTTCAAATACGTGTTGTCCTTGACCTGCGCCATCTGTACGCCGTTTTTGTAGGTGGTAATTACGTTGCCCGAGATGGTAGCTTTGACCACATCCCCGGTCTTGACAGCGTACTGCCTGCCTTGCGCCTGCAGAAGATAGGTAAAGTCGGCCAGTGGTCCATTCCACCTGACGATGATGAGGTAGGCATTGTCGTTGGCATTGAGTGAATACGAGATCTCGTAGCCCTGACAATCGTGCTTCCGCAGAAGGGAGCGAAGCCGCAGGGAGACTTCGGGGTATCTGGTTATCTTTCTTTTCTCCACGACTCCTTCGACTGCCTGATTTGGTTCCCAATCCCCGGTCAACAAGGCGACTGAATCGGCAAAGCGTTTCAGGCCGGCGTGGCCGACGGCATACCCCGGAGATGTTGACACGTCACCCCAATCGAGACCCTCCGTCTTTCCACTAATCCATCGACCTCCTTCTGAAATGGGGTTTTCCTTGAGTTTGAAATCGGTCGAGTAACTAGTCACACGCGGGGTCATCGGCGCGGCCGCAGGAGTGGACGACGGGCTTGTGGATCCTGCGGAATTCTGTTTACCCGAACATCCGACAAGAACTGCAAGAAGCGCGATGGCGAAAGGAAAGGAGCGACATTCTGTTACGAATTTGACTGAAACAAGATTCATGCCGGTGTACCCTCTGTGATTTGAAACACTCCGTTAAAAGTACTGAAACTTGGTTGTGCAGACGAATCTCCCCGACCTCCGAATGCCCTGCATTAGAGTTCTTCAACAGTGGCGTCTGCATCGACGGCATGAAATTCCGGCCCGTGCTTCTCGGGGTCGATCGTCAGCCATAAAATGCCGCCGAAGATACATAGCGCGGCGCTCACGACGAAGGATGCAGTCCATCCGAACCGGCCAGCGATGGCCGGAGTTAGGATCGATGTGATAGCCCCGGCCAGTTGGCATCCCATATTCATTACGCCGGAGACGGAACCGGCGCACTCTCGTCCAAGATCGGCACTCACCGACCAGAACGAGCTCGTCGAGATGTAAAGAGATCCAACGCCGCCAGCGAAAACGATGGTCAACAGCGCAACGCTGGTCACCTGTGTTCCGAGAAGAATGAATACGCCGCACAGGATCATCGCCGCGCACGCCAGACCGCATCGGCCCACGCGTCTTCCCAGCCTGGGGGTTAGCAGATCGCTGATCCACCCGCCGAGCGGCGAACCCAGTCCCATGGCCAGGAACGGGATGGCGGCATAATAAGAACTCTGCTTCAGGTTGACTCCTCGAACCTCGGTCAAATATAAGAAAAACCAACTGAAGAAAATATAAGCTACATATCCGTAGGTAAAGTAACTCAGGGTAAGCGCCTGAATATTCCGGTTGCCCAGAATGGCGGCCAACGACATCTTCTTGTTCACGGGTCCAGTTTGCAAAACAGGCGTATTGGCGCGAATGAAACCCTTCTCCCTGGCGGACATCCAGGGATGTTCCGCCGGAGTATCGCGGGCGATCACGAACCAGACCAATCCGGCAAAGATAGCCGCTACGGAGGTCAGCCAAAGTGACGCTCGCCAACCGTAGTTCAATAACATATAGGCGATCACGGGCGGCGTTACGCCGGCGCCGAAGCCAACACCGGCAAAGATAATCCCGTTCGCGATCCCCCGTTCGGAGGATGGAATCCACCGGGCGACAAAGGAATTGGAAGCCGGGTACATAATGGCTTCTCCCACGCCCAGAGAGAAGCGCATGGCGATCAGATATGCAAGGATCCACGTCCAGCGGGGGGAAAGAATAGTGACAGCCGAGGTGAAGACACCCCACCATAATCCGCCCAGGGCCAGGGCAAGGCGCGCTCCCACGCGATCCGCGAGGCGGCCGGCCGGTACCTGGAAAAGAGCGTATCCGAGAACAAATGCGCTGAACACCCAGCCGAGCTGAATATTGGTGAGATGAAACTCATGCGCAATCGCCTGGCCAGCGATAGCGATATTAACCCGACCCACATAGGCCACCGCGCTCATGACAAATATCCAGAGCACAAGAAGGCCGCGATAGCCGGCAAGCGGGACACCAGAGGTCTTGTTCACGTGAGACTATTCCCTTCCACAACGCACCGCCTGCAAAGTGTGTCTGCATCGCATCGGGCTATGGATTGGAGAAAACTCCCGCAGCAGAGTGCGTGCGAATCTCACAGGGTGACTCCTTCGAACTCGATCAGCATGGAACTGGTCTTTGGCACATGGACGGCACTGCTACGTTCGCGCGGTGAGTAAACCGGATTCCAGCTTCCGCTCACCAGGCTTTGTCCCCCGAGGCGGATATCGGTTTTGCTGTCAGCGCCAGGGGCCTGCAGGGCAATGGTTCGCGAGGGCCGAAGAAAAACATCCCCCTGCAGGTTTAGATGGAGATCTTGCCGCAGATCTTTGTTGATGACCGCCAGCGCCAGTCGTCCGCGGGCGTTGAAACATGCGTATGCAGTCGCGTTCACCCCGCCGGCATCGAGCCTGCACGGAATCAGGGAACCGGAGGCGAATTCGCGATAGAAGAGCATCCCATAGTACAGGGGACGAGCTTCCAGCGGAGCACTGCCGCCACCTGCAATCGGTGTGTAGAAACCTTGCCCTCCACCGTGGAAGTTGATTCCCGCAACGCCCATCTGCGCGAGCAGCAGCATGAAATCCGCGCCCCAAAGCGCGGACGCAAATGAATCGCTCACGCCCGCCTTGCCCCCGTCGTAACAGGAGTTTCCTTCCGACATCCGGTACGGCACTTTCGCCGCCTTCCCGTCCTCGACCAGTTTGCGCATCTGTTCGATCAGGTCGGGTTGAGGCTGCAACAAGTGCTTGATGTCCGAGTCAGGACTCTCTGGAGGACCCTCGGCATAGTAGTGACTGGTGAGCATGCGGATCCCAGTCGCCTGCCGGGCAAACTGGTCAGCCCAGCTAATTTCATTGCTGATATCCGGGCCCGCGAGCGGTGCATCCGGTGTACGCCGGCGAATCGCGGCCGCAAAACTTTGCCACTCCTGGAGGTAGTCGGCGTACCCATATGAGGACTTACGGATGTCGCGGGAAAACAGATCCGGCTCATTGCCGATTTGCACTGCGATCAGGGTTGGACCGAGTCTCTTGACAACATAGGCTGTCTCGTCCGCAGCCGCTTCCGGCGAACCGTGGCCCAGATCAACGCCGTAGATCGCCGTCCACCCGGTCGCATCGAGGAACCCGCGCAACTCGTCGATAGCCGTCTCCGTAACGACCGCGCGCACCGTTTCTACCTGGCCGTTGTCCGGATTGGCCGGATCACTCCATGAGGCGCCCCGCTGAACCCGAACGGGATTCCACCGATCGTAATCGCTGGTGCTGCCGCCAATGCGCAGCACGCCCTTCGCTCCAAGCTGACGCACAAGCTTGACCAGTTGCGTGTTACTCCGGGAAAAGTATCCCGGGTTGGCCAGCTGGGCTGATTCATAACTCAGGCCAGTGTAGTCCAAAGGAAGCGCGATCCGCGGCGCCTTCGTATCCAGCGCAAGCGTGGCCGATGCGGCGGCGCCTTGCGCCGAAAGAATGCCCGGCGCGCTAGTTAGAAAACAGGTAGCCGCCCCACCCGCTAGAAAGCTGCGGCGGTTCATCATGTTGCTTGGAGGCTGATCGTTTCGACCGTTGCATTGCTCATGACGAGACGATATCGTCAGCGCGTTCCGAGCTTCGATTTCCTTGTACACCATGTCAGCCACCAACCGGTTCATATAGAGTTCGCGATCTTCATCACAACAGAGAGGCCTTCAGTCGAATACGGATCTCTTCGCCGGCATTCATGGAGACCGTGACGGGAAGACATTCGAATCCTGGAACCAGGTTGAAGATTCGCTTCGCCGGTAACGGCTCAATACCCGCCGAAGCGGAGGTATCCACGTTGAGAATACCCTTTGGTTTCGTGATGCGGATCGAGTCTTTACCGTTGTGTTCCACCGGCTCATCGCTCCGGCAAATAACAGGAAGCACAAACTGAAGTTTTTCCCCAGTCGCGCCGGTAGCCGAGGCGGTGATCTCCACGTCCGACTCGGTAACGCGATACGTCATGTGGTACTGCGTGCCTCCCCCAGGGACCGGATCGCGGCCGGCGCCGTCGCTGCTGGGGCTGAGAAGACTGCCCCGCGCATCGAACAGTACTTCGTTGGGCAAGGCCGTCACCTTCAACACAGCGCGGAAATCGCGGAAGCTGGTATAAGTCACATCTTTCAGGAGGCACTCGACGCGCGGCGTCAAAGGGGCCTGCGATCCGTCCCGAACTTGCTGCTGGTTGGGCGGTTCGACCAACTCGTACTCGGTCATGCTGGCAGTCAGAATCGGCCCTAGCCCGCGATGGAAGAGAATGGACAAAGACCCGCCTGTTACGTGGTCGCCATCTTCACCGGGCTCCTTCCAGTCGTACTCGGTAACGGTAGCGCGCCATGGTCCGACTGACGCGAGATGCGTCCCGACCTCGGGAAACGACTTCAGCCCGTACGGCTCGTCGCACGGCAACGAAACGCGGTTTTCCGGCTCCGGGTTTTGTTCGTGGTCCAGCACCGTGGTGAGGGCTTTTGCGTGGGTGAATGCGTGATGGAGGCAGGGAAAATCTCCGTGGACGAAGTAGTCCGGCCCTCCATACAAGTGACCGTTATGCGTGCAGGCAGCCATCTGCTCCACGTTGCGCTGCGCCACTTCGCGGAACCGGGGATCGTGCTTCGCCATAAGGATATAGGCGGGTTGGCAGCCGTCGCTCGTTCGGCTGCCCCACCAGCTCCACTTGTAATTCCGGCAGCCCCAACTGTTGTCCCATCCGCCATCGGGAAGCATGAATTCCATGTGGCTTCGAAGCGCCTTGATGGTCTGGTCGAGGACCTGCTGATCGCCGGTTAGAGTCGCGTACAGGGCAAAGCCAGGAAGCGATTCCTCCACGTTATAGCCGATATCGACCGACGGGAAGCCCTTGGGACTAATGGTTCCGCATGGGATGACCTTCCCCGTAGATCAGATAGTTTGGACGGGTGAAGTACTCGAGACACGTGTGCACTAGGTTCCGCCCACGATCCAAGTAGTAGGAATCGCCGAGCACCTGACCGCACAGGGCGAAAGCGTAGGAGGCTGAAACCGGGTAGTTGATGTTTCCTGCATTAATCGTGATAAATCCGTCGAGAAACTTCACCGCGCGCGCCAGCCGGTCGGTCCAGCGCTGTGCTGTGCGCGCGTCCAGTAAGGAACCGTAATGGCGAAGCGTCTCGGCGATGGCTATCGAACGGAAGACTGTGATGCCTTGCCAGTCCTGAACGCTGACGTCGTTCACCCAACTGCCGTCGGGTCGGCTGACTTGGCGCTCGGTCCAGTCATAAACGAGTTGAGCGCCCTCCAGGTACCGGGATTCTCCTGTTGCATGCGCCATGTGCAGTAGAGGGTAGACAGCGTCGGCGCAGCGCCCATGGATGAGTCCGCACGCAGGACAAAGAAAGCCACCATCGAGCGCTGGGTCGTGCAACTCCTTTACCTGATACTTCAGTAGTCCGTCACACCATGTCTTCACCAGTTCGGAGTAGAGATTTCGGGTGCTCGACGTGTCCTGGGAGGAGGAATCACCCTCATGCTTCTCCCCGGCCGGAGAGAACAGAGAGGAAGGAAGGGAGCGCTGGACAGCCAGAGCTAAGGTTCCCGCAGTGGAGAAACGCAATAACTCGCGTCTCGAAAATACGTTGAAGCGCCGATCTTTTTCCATGGAGGACAATGATATGTCAGATCAACGCAAGAATCAACCCCAAAATTTGCTATATAATTTATAAATAAAACAATTACTGAATATAGACCGATATTTGTGAGAATTTGATTGACAAACGTTAATAATAGGTGCGATATTCATCTTACTTTTTTGACGTAGTTCTTTTTGTCAGGAGTGACGCCGTGCGGAGAAAGTGTATCGAATCCCCTTAACGACGCCCGCAGTGCCAACGACCGGCATCACCGGGGCAATTCCCAAATGCCGGCCGGTCCCGCCCCCTAGGTGCAGGAAGGATCTGCTATTTCGGGCGGGATTCGAAGCAGGATCACGCAATCGGAGCAACACTTGGAGCGCACCACTCAAGATCCACCTTGCGGAGCCTCCCAAAATCTTTCTCCAAATAACGCTTGACACCCCGAAGCAGATTGGAGTATACGGGAACGCAAGCGATTTCCGCAACCGCTTACATAGTCTACCTTCCGAAGGAGAGGAGTTACGAAAGTAATATGAGAAACAAATTGAGAGGTTCAATGATGCAGACTGGATCGTGTCCACGGGGGATATCCGACTGGATTAACAGGTTGAATTGGAGCTGTTCTACGCGGCTCTCCGCCCGCCTGGGGCATTGTATCCGAGGAGTTAGGTTTGCGCTCCTGATGCTTCTGCTGGTCTTTCCGGCATCCAGCCTGTTCGCAAAAACCTACGGCACCATCTCCGGTACCGCTCGAGATTCGCAAGGGGCAATCGTCCCTGGAACGAACGTGCAGCTGCGAAACATTAATACCAACGTCGTCCAGACGGGCATCACGGATGCGGCCGGATTCTATAGTTTTCCGGTGGTCGACGTCGGCACCTACGCGATCACCTTTCAGAAGACCGGGTTCAAGCAATTTATCAAGACCAACCTGGTTATTGACGTCGACACGAGTCTCCAGGTTGACGCGGAACTGAAGGTTGGCGACACCTCAGAACAAGTCACCGTGACAGCAACCGCCGTCAGCGTGGATATGGAAACGAACCAGGTCGGCGAGTTGATCGGCGGAAAGGAAATGACCGACCTGCCGCTAGGCGGCCGCGCATATACCGAACTTCTCACCCTCCAGCCGGGCGTCGTACCCATCTCCACCTCGCAGTACGGAGACATATTGCCAAACAACTCCAGCAACCCCATCGATAACGGCCTTATCTCGATGGGCGGCGCAAGAGATGTAAACAGCGGCTTCATGATAAACGGCGCGAATGTCGTGGAAGGATTTGGAGGCGGCACGCCTGTCATGCCCAACCTGGATTCGATCAGCGAGTTTCGCATCGTCACCAGCAACGCCGGCGCCGAGTACGGCAATTACGCCGGCGGACAGGTCAATGTTGTCACCAAATCGGGTACGAACCAATATCACGGCAATGCTTTCGAGTTTTTCCAGAATGCGGACCTCAATGCGCTCGTATATAACCCGTATTCAAAGCAACCTAACCCCGTCTTCCATCAAAACGTCTTCGGTGGCACGTTTGGCGGACCGATCCTGCGCAACAAGACGTTCTTCTTTGTCGACTACCAGGGAACCCGATTTAACACTACCGACACCTTAGGTTCGCAGGTACCCACCTCGGCGGAACAAAGTGGAGACTTTTCATCGGCGGCTGATGAGGCTGCCTTGGCAGCCAAGAGTGTAAATGGCACCAATTGGGCCAGTGTTCTCACCACCAGATTGGGTTACACGGTCACCAACGGCGAGCCCTACTACTCGGTCGGATGCACGAGTTCAGCCCAGTGCGTCTTCCCAGGCGCGCAGATTCCAATGACGGGGACAGGGGCAGCGTTGGATCCCGTCACCAAGAACTACCTTTCTTTCATTCCAGCTCCCAACACGCCGGACGGCAGACATTACCAAGTGAGCGGATATGCAACCACCCTTCAGGACGACAAGGGGGGGCTTCGCATCGACCTTGATACCCGCATTGGCAGAATCTCGGGCTATTATCACGATGATCCCTGGATTAATTACATCCCGGCCGGGGTGGGCGGCGGCACCAGTTTACCGGGTTTCCCCGGTAATACTGTCGGCGGAGCCCAGTTGGCGACCTTAGGTATCACCACCGCAATCGGTCACAGCATTGTGAATCAGTTCACAGCCAGCTACATCCGCAATCTCAATACGTCGGGACAAACGACAGACGTCAGTCCGTCCCTCAGTCAACTGGGATTTGCCGCTCCGTCTGCCGGAGGCATTTATCAAATTGCGCCCGCGTATCAGAACTATCCCACGCTGATCATGCCAACCCTCACGCTGGGGCCACCTGAAGCGATCTTGACGCAGGCAAACGATACGTATCAGTTTCAGGATAATTTCATCAAAATTATTGGAAACCACACGTTCAAGTTCGGCGGCGACTATCACTGGGATCTTGTCGATTTCTCCCGTCCGGATATGAAGGTCTATCTCAAGTTCAATACGAACGAGACGGGCATCGCCTTTTCCGATTTTCTGCTCGGTGCGTCGAGCTCGTTCTTCCAGGGCACGCCGGCCTCCGTCGATTTGCGGAACTTCTACCTTGGCGCTTACGGGGAAGACAGCTGGCGCGTCTCCCGAAACCTGACGGTAAACTACGGGCTACGCTGGGACGTCAACCCCTACTGGGCCGAGCAACATGACAAAGAGCCCGTATTTGTCGCGGGATTGCAATCGGTCAAGTTTCCAGGGGCTCCGGTTGGCTATGATTTCCCTGGAGACCCGGGAATTCCGAAGCATATGGCGAACATCCGCTGGAATGACTTCGCACCCAGGGTCGGCTTCGCGTACGCGCCCAACGTCACCAACCCTTTGCTGCACCTCGTTTTCGGAGAACACAGCCAGAGCAGCATTCGGGGCGGCTTCGGCATGTACTACACTAACATCGAGGGATCCGCGGTCTACACTTTCTCCGCTGCGCCGTATGGCTTTCACTACAATTCACCGGCGCCGACGATCCTTTCGACGCCTTTCATCAATCGGGCTAATGGGATCAACAATGGGCAGCGCTTCCCATTGCCTACTGGTTCGGGCATCGACTGGCCGGAGTTTGAGCCCATCGCCGGTGATCGCGCCCCTCTGGTCAACTCGCCAAGCCCCTACGTCGAGCACATCGATCTTTCCTTCCAGCGCCAACTGGCGGCCAACACCATGCTTACCGTCAATTACGTGGGAACGTTTGGCCACCATCTGACTTTGAATGCCGACAATAACCCGGGCAATCAAGCTCTCTGCCTCAGCCTGAGCCAGCCCAGCGAAACGGCAAACGGCAATACCTGCGGACCCGGGGGCGAAAGTGAAGTCTATTACCCCGCCGCCGGTGGCGTCGTTGAAGGCACCCGACAAGCGTTCGGTATTAACTTCCTTGGGAATGGTGTTCAGCTCGACACAGGCAACTCCGCCTACAATGCCCTGGAAGCTACACTCCGTCATACCTCTAAACGCTTCGCGCTACTCCTGAGCTACACATACAGCAAGGGCATGGACGAGGGTTCGGGATTCGGAGAGCAGGTGATTCTGAACCCCGCCACCGGCAAGGTGTTTTCGCCGCGCGCCCTGTCGGGGTTCGACTTGAAGCATAACTTCTCGGCGAGCTATACCTACGAGCTCCCGTTCGACTACCTCTTCAGGAAGAACAACCAGTTGACAAGAGGTTGGATAATCTCTGGAATTTCGGAGTTCACTACTGGTCTTCCGATCACGATGATGGAGGGGGATGACAATTCTCTGCTGGGCGGCGGCGACAACAGCGGCTACTACGGCTTTCCCGATATACCCACGGTTCTCCCTGGGAATATCTGGGCGGGCGCGGACAAGAACCTGCGGCATGCTGGTTCATCTAGCTATCCCGGCTACTTCAATACCAATTTGTTTCAATCGGAACCGTTGGGAGGACTCGGCAATTCGTCCCGCCGATACTTCTATGGTCCTGGCATTGACAACTGGGATTTGGCTCTACTCAAGGACGTGAAAGTCCACGAGGGAAAGACTCTCGAATTACGCGCCGAGTTCTTCGACGTCTTTAACCATGCACAGTTTAACGGTAACTTCATCGTGGATGGCACCGTCGACGATGGACCCGGTGCGTTCGGCTTTCCAGAAACAGGCGCATCTAAAGCGCGTACCGGACAGATGGCGGTGAAGTTTAGGTTCTAATTCATCGCCGCAACCTTGGCAGGAGCAGCGAGGCTCTCACAGACGATTCAGAGAGCCCGCTGCTCCTGTTCAAACCAGCCACCGCAACTTTCAGAGTGTAGATCCCGAAGCTACCAGCAGCAGGACCCAGTCCCCATCGCCGTAGTTATCGTTTACCTTGGCGGGTGGCGCGAAGCTTCGCGATCCGGCATTGGCGAACGGGCCACCTGGAATGGTGATGTAGGAGCCACTGACCGGATCGAACCATTTGGCTGCTGCCGGCGCTTTCAAACTCGACATATTAACTGTGATCGCTCTAGGCGTCGGCATGTAGGCGACGACTACTGAGCCGTCCTCTGTCCTCGACGCTGTGCAGAAGTCCATCTTGCTCGCTCGGTCCTTGTCATGCCCCGGCGTGCCGAAGCCGGCCGTGACCACCGTGTGGTCCTGATCCGGGACCAGATCCTGCCAAGGCAAAGAAGAGAAGAAGGCGTGCCAGATCATCAGCTGCGTTACGCCGGTCGTATCGACGAAATCCTTCCAGCCAGCCATGAAATCGTCAGTGTAGTTGTTACCATAGAACTGACCCTTCCCTCCGCTCAGCATGGCCCAGTACTCCTGGCGCCGCAGCACGGAAGGCGTTCCATACTCGTCGGGCCAATTATCCGCCATGTCATAATGCCCTTCCAATAGAAAGGTTGGAAGGACGGGCTTCTGGTTGTAGCTGTGCCACATCTGAAGATAGGTCGGAAAGTATGTATAGGTGCTGTTAATGGAGATAACGGACGCCCAGGCCGGGTCGTCCAACGACGAGCTGGCCCATGTGTTCAACTCGACTGTCTGCATTTGCTCTGGAGCTTCGGATTTGATCCCTTTGGCCACTGCCAGTACTACCTCGTCTTGCCTGGGATCGTTCCAGTGTTCGAAATCGTTGCCGCTTAGCCAGACGATGTTGTGGAAGTGTCGGTACCGCCTTCCCAGATACTGGCCGTAGGCATAGCAATTCGCGACGCCGTTGTTGCGCAAAGTCGGAACCCATTGTCCCGTTTCAACCGGATCCAGAAAAACCAGGAATCCGTAATGGGAGGCAAGATTCAGAATCTGATCGACGCGATCAAAATATGCCTCGTTCGATCGCGTGAGATCGTAGTGCGGCGTATCATTCCCGCCCGCGATATATGCGCTAAAGGGCTTGATTCCGTCATACGTCGCCCCGTCTTCGCGGGTAACGGGGTGATAAGGCCCTGCATTCAGCACATCGATCCAGAGCGCGTTGTAACCGTGCGCCGCGCGATCCTCCATAAAGCCGGTTGCGTCCACAGTGGATAGCTGCGTCACCATCGTTTGCGGGTCGTCCCCGACAATCAGAAAGGGAACGTTGTTCTTATCGACCAGGTATCGGCCATTGCCGCTTACCTTCAGCGGATAGGCGCGGGATATTCCCAGGTCGGGGAAAAACGCTCTCGAGTCGGCTGTGTTTTGCGCCTTTACCACGAGGGATGCCGCCAGGATCGTGATCATTGCCATCCGGCGAATGAAGGTTCGCCTCTGCAGTTTCTTGATAGAATTCCGTTTGCTCATCATCTTCGTTCTCTCCTTCTGATTCAGGTTGCCAATGGAAACTATGCGATGGGCGCAGCCTCAGAGGTCAGTATGCAGCGAAAATCCAGACCTGCCCTTTGAACGCCGCAAGATAAAAATGCGCCGGAGCATCGCTCCGGCGCCAGGGATCACAACTTGTAGAAACCTCATGTCACGGCAGCATCCGGTATCTCGGCATCAGCGTTCCGGATGGCTCTTCTGCAACTTGGCGACTTCTTCTCCAGCCAGGAGAAACCCTCCTACGCCGAAGTTGAAACTGGACTGCGGAAGATAATGCTGAGGAGCCTCATCGGTCTGCTGCACATTGCCAAGCCGCCCGTCCGCATAGATTTCGTTGACCATTCCGCGCCAGCCTTTGGCAATCACCGGCATAAAGGTTGCGCGATCGAGAATCCCATTGTTCACACCCCACGCCATGCCGAAGAGGATGAGCGATGAACCGGAGATCTCCGGCTGCGGAAAATCGGCAGGGTCGAGGAGATCGGCGTGCCACAACCCATTCTTCGGATCCTGCAGAGCTGCCAACGCCGCCGCCAGTTCGCGGTACTGCTTCACGTAGCGAGGCCGGTTCGGGAAATCCTGCGGCATGTACTCAAGCGTGCGCGCGAGTCCGCCAATTACCCAGCCATTTCCGCGTGACCAGAAGATAGGCTTCCCGGCCGGGTCCAGAACTCCAATATAGATCTTGTCGCGGTAGAACAAATGGTAATTCGTGGCGTACATCTTGTCGGAGACCTCCCACCAGCGGTCGTCCGCGTACTTCATATATTTCGGGTCGTGTGTTATCGCACTCATATGCGCCCACAGCGGCGGACCCATGAAGAGACTGTCGCACCACCACCAAAGCTGCTGAAACTGGTCGCTGGGCGCCGGCGGCTGCGGCGTGCCGATCAGGCTATCCAGACCTTTTCGGGTGGGCTCAATCTTCTCCGATTTGGGGTCGAGAGAATACAGCTCCACATATGTCTGTGCGATGGTCTGGTCGTTGTTGTCCGGCCAGCCTCTGCCTGCCAAATCCTCGGCGGCCATCTGCCAGTGATACTTCTCCGCCATTCCCAGCATGGCGTTGCTGTAGCGCGGGTCATTCAGCTGCCTCGACGCGGCCATAAAACCCATGCCAAGCACACCCCAGGTCCAGTGGGTGTTCATATACGGCTCGGCTCGCTTCAGCTCCCAGTCTGCGACCTTTCGCACCGCCGTATCCACTGAAGCACGGTCCAGTGAGGGAGACAACTTGGCCTTGGGGCCGGGATCGTTTGGAATGTCGCCGAAGTGGAAGTCGAGGATGTCTTCATCAATGCCCGCCTGCTCAGTGGCGCTGATATAAGGATTTGTGGGAATTCCGTGGGGTGAAGCCACTTGCGCGTGCAGAGTTCCCGCCAATGCAAGTCCAGCAACCGTCGCCAGAGGCCAGCCCATCCGGGGACGCCGCACGAGAGAGCCCAGGTGAAATTTCTTGTCGTTAAACTGCCGAATCATCGTTCCTCCGTGTTTTCGCAGAGATGCCGGTTCCCCAGCGTCGGCCTCCCACGTATTTGCTGTGCGCTCTCTTGCGGTGCGTTGCGTGTCGGCGCACAGCTTTCACCCAGGAAGCAAATGGAATTTTGGCCGGATGACATTCCGGCCCTTCTGTTAAGTCGATTCTCTAGCGAGTCCCGCGCTAACGTCCGCGGCACTCGATGCACGACAGCGCAACACGGACATTTTGTAGCAAACCCCTGAATCCGCTGTAGAACAGATGCCTGCCATGCGGAGCAATCATAGTACAGGCTAGTCGTTGAACGCAACAGAAATTTAAGTCAATTAATTCATAAATGAATAATATATTGGTTGAGTTGTGCGGGAAATAGCCCATTGCGATTGACATAAGTGACATATTGTGGGAAATTAGCTAGAAATGCGGTTCTGTTATTTCTTTCAGGAAGTAATCCGCGTGCACATCTTGCCTGGGCGAGTCCTACACGGCAATCGCGGTGTGCCAATGAATAGAACCGTTTATTTTAGCGTATCCCGCTCTCGACCCAGGAGCTATTTGAGGACGAGCCGTCGCGACCGGTTGTTCCGATGCCGGGAGACCTTCGTTCCAAACATCATGAAAGCTCAGCCTCACGACTACCGTCCGGCCACGATTTCCATTTACTCCAGCCCCGGACACAACTCAGTTCTACGGGTGCCGGTGGAAGGCGGGTGCGCAAGCACAGGATGCTCATATGGTCGTGCGGTCATCGGGGATTGCGAGAGAGATTCGGGGTCTGCTCGCGGCACAGTTCACCGATCTAACCCCGGGAAAGCACACTGATGCAGGCAAAATCATCGCAATCGGGCAATGTTCATGGCCGGGAGAAACCGGAGCTGCGCGAACTTGCCATCCTTCGCCTGATCCACTCCGGCGCCAATTATTCGCGCCTTGACATCGCGCGGAAGACCGGATTAAGTCCGGCTCTGATCACCAGCATCGTGCGCAATTTGATTGCGCGGCAGCTTGTCATTGAGGCGCCCTCCGTCTCCTCTTCGGTCGGCAGAAAACCCGTCCCTCTGGAGGTGCGATCGGACGCGGGCTATCTGATCGGCGTCGATATCGGCTCATACTATGTGCACGTCGTCGTTACCGACATGAAAGGCCAGATCGTTTACAAGGAACAGGTGGAGACCGGAATTCCGGATGGCCGTGTTCAGGTTCTGCAGCGAGTTTTTGAGTGCGTTCGCAGGGCAATTGCGGCTTCCGGGGTGAGCCGGGAACGGATTCTGGGTATGGGCATTGCTCATTCGGGAGTCATCGATGCACGAAAGGGGCTGGTGCTCTCGTTCCCGCGCCCTGGGCAGATGGTTGAGTGGAAAAATGTGCCTCTTAAGGAGATCTTCGAAAGAGAGTTTCATTTGCCCTGTCTGCTGGAAGACAGCGTTCGCACCATGGCCACTGCGGAGCGGCACTTTGGCCTGGGTCGGGATGCGGACGACTTTCTCTTCGTCGAAGTGGGCATGGGCATTGGCGCAGCAGTTTTCTTCGAGGGCAAGTTGTACCGGGGGGCAGGCGGAAAAGCCGGCGAATTCGGCCACATCACCGTTGATGAGAACGGGCCGCTTTGCTCATGCGGTAACAACGGGTGTCTGGAAAGCGTGGCGTCTTGCGCTGCGATCATCCAGGCTGGGCGTCTGGCCATCGAACGCGGTGTGGATTCCCGCATTCGCGATTTGGCCCTTGGCGACCTAGATCGAATCAGCATTGAGGTCATTGCACAGGCGGCCGCCGAAAATGACAGTCTAGCCTTCCGCGTTCTTCAGGAGGCGTCGTCTTATATCGCACGGGGTCTGGCAGATCTGGTCAATCTCCTGAACCCCCGCCTCATCATTTTCGGCGGTGCGTTGTTTCGAGCCGCACCCCAGCTTCTGGATGATCCTCTGCGGCGGATTATTCGTCAGAGATCACTCGAGAAATCTGCGAATGACGTCCAACTCCGTGTCTCTCCCCTCGGCGCCGAGGCTGGTGCGCTCGGCGCTGCGCGAATGATCGCAGATCGAGCGCTCCGCGGCCTCTATCTGCAAACAAGCGAGGAGCAAGTTGCCGCAATCGAGCCGACCGACGCCGGTCAACCAGACGCCGAGAGCGGTCAGGTTATCTGAGGCTCGATGGCCTTGAAAGCCTAGGCACTGATCTTCGACTTCGATGGCGTTCTCGCCAGCCCGTGTCGTCTCTCCCGGATCGTTGCGGCCAGTCTCGCAACTAGCTTGGACTGATTCTCGCTCCGGAGCTCTCTCTTCCGATTTCAGCTTTTTTCACTGCCTGCCCATAATCTATCGAGCATATTGATTTATTAGTAAATCAACAGAACGATTTATCTCTTATATTATGCCGATTAATAGTTGACTGGAAAACAATTGTCTGACATATTTGACTGTGTGTTGCGGTGCCTGATCGGCGTCCAAGCTTCCGGATATTGCTGTCCGCGGTTTAGGCATGGCGCCATCCTACTGGTTCTCTCCTCGGTCGAAGGTGACCGGCGCGATATTTTTCGTCGTCGCTCGAGTTTACCTCTGTAGAAGGACCGGTTGATCGGATCAGCGCCATCGAAAGGCTTATTTCTGCGTATGCGAGGAGTTCCGGGCAATGAAGATTGAGACAGAGATAAATCCAAAGGAATCTCAGCGAGCTGGCCTTGCTGTTCATGGGGGGACGCCGGTCCGCTCCACTCCGTTGCCGCTGGAGTTTCCCGGCATTCACCACATGGGCGAGGAAGAGATTGAGGCTGCGGTGCGCGTTCTGCGCAGTCGCTCGCCGTTTCGCTTCTATGGCATCGATTTGCAGGGTGAGGTGGAGGCATTCGAATCGGAGTTTGCCGCGTTTGAGGGCGCCTCCCACTGCCTGGCGCTGACCAGCGGAACGGGCGCCTTGCACACCGCGCTTGCAGCTCTCGGAGTCGGTCCTGGCCAGGAGGTAATCATCCCCGCCTATCTGTGGGTCTCCGTGGTTGCGGCGGTCGTGAATCTCGGCGCGATTCCTATACTCGCCGACGTTGACGACACCTTCTGTCTGGATCCTGCCGATGCGGAAGCGAAGATCACTCCTCGCACCACGGGCATCATCGTCGTGCACATGAGCGGTGCTCCGGCCGATGTGAAGGCGATCAGCGATGTCGCGCGCCGGCACGGATTGTTTCTGCTGGAAGATTGCGCACAGTGCGCCGGCGGCAGCGTCGACGGCAAGCGTGTAGGAACATTCGGCGATATCGGCATCTTCAGCTTCCAGATGAACAAGAACATGACCAGCGGCGAAGGCGGATGTCTCGTGACAGATAACGAGTCTCTGTATTACCGGGCGGTGGCGGTTCACGATACCGGCTTTGCCCGCGACGCCGCCGGCCGCGCCATGTACGACAAGCTCGAATATTGTCTGTGGGGACGCGGATACCGCCTCGATGAGATACGCGCGGCGGTCCTTCGCGTGCAGCTTCGAAAACTTCCGCAGATCATCGGCAGTATGCGCAGAAGCAAATATCGCATCCGTGAGGCGCTCAAGCAGTTTCCCCAGATCGCATTGCGCAGGATCGTGGATGAACGCGGTGATACCGGCTGCTTTCTGCTCACCACGTTTTCCTCCGCTGAGCTGGCGCGGGAGGTCAACCGAGCGCTGCGCTCCGAAGGAATCGTCACGTTCAGCCAGGGCGTCAACGACATCGTGATGACCGACTGGGGACTGCACCTCTACTACAATATCCCCAGCCTCGTGCACAGAACAGGCGTAGACCGGCGCAGAACTCCGTGGACCCTTGAGGATAATCAGGCCTCCTGCGCCGCATACGGCAAGGGCACATGTCCAAATGCGGACAGTCTGTTCGAGCGAACCAATCTGCTGGCTGTGCCCTCGTCCCTGACGGAAGAGGATGAGAACGACATCATCGCCGCTTTCACCAAGGTCCTCTCGGCCTTGGCGTAAGGCCCTAGGTCTGGCGTTAGACTGGAGTCTCCGATAGGACAGTGGATTCCGCCGTTTTCGAATTGCATCGCAGAATAAGATGCCCGCAGCTAGCTGTCTTTGAATTTCACTGGTGCGATGCCCGTCAGCGGGATCGCTGTCGGAAGAGGAAAGAAGGGATCGTGACTCGAAAAGCGGGAACCCAGGTGGTCTTCATCACGTTGTTCGCCGCAGCTGTGGCTACTGCTCAAACGCAGACCCAGGATGTGAAACCCCTCTACCTGGATCCTGCACAACCCATTGAAGTCCGTGTCGACGATCTCATGCGGCGCATGACGCTGAAGGAAGAGATCGGCCAGCTCAACCTTCCCTGCGGCTATGTTGACGAGTTGGGTAAGACGCCCGACGAGAAGGCTGACGGCGCACGAAAATTCGCTGCCGGCACACTCACCAGCGAAATCGGCCCAGGCGCGGGTTTCTTCACGCTCGCCAACACTCTTCGACACAGCGACCTCGCATGGCAAGTGAACTACTTCAACGAACTCCAAAAGATCGCGCTCACCCAGACCCGCCTCAAAATCCCGCTCCTCGAGGACGAAGAGGGAACCCACGGCGCCATGTTCCCTGGGGCAACCGTCTTTCCCGAAGGGCTCGCCATCGGAAGCACTTTCGACATGCCTCTCGTGAATCGCGTCTATGCAGCAGCCGCCGAGGAAGCGCGTGCCGTCGGCATTCATATCCTCTCCACGCTGGTGCTGGAGCTTGATCGCGACCCGCGCATGGGCCGCAACATGGAAGCTTACACCGAGGACCCATACCTCTACGCCCAACTCGCCCGGAACATCGTCGAAGGTGCTCAGGGCTCCGACATCGCCGCGCCCGAACAAAGTCGTCGCCCTCATGACCGATTTCCCTACGCAAAGCGAGCCCGCCAGCGGCATGGAGCGCGGCGCCATCGAAATCTCCGAGCGCAGCCTCCGCGAGAACTACCTCGTTCCGTGGGTGTCCGCGTTTAACGCCGGCGCTCTCGGCGTTATGGCCGGATACCCCGAAATCGACGATATTCCCGAGCACTCGTCGCAGAAATGGAACACCGACATCCTTCGCAACGAACTCGGTTTCAGCGGCATCGTCGTCAGCGAAGGCGGTGGTTTCGAGTCCATCATTTATGAGAATGTCGCCGCGGACCAAAAGCAGGCTGGCGCACTGGGGCTTCGTTCCGGCGTCGATATGGACATTACTTATGAGCCGGCCTACATGGCGCCGCTCGTCGAGAACGTTGAAAGCGGGGAAATCCCGAGGGTCTTAGTCGATCGGGCAGCGCGTCGGGTACTCGAACTGAAGTTCCGCCTCGGCCTCTTCGACCATCCCTATGCCGATTTGTCGCACGCGCAGCAGGTAGTGCATTCAGCCGAACACCGGCAACTCGCGCTCGATGTGGCGCGCGAAGGCATCGTTCTGCTCAAGAATGAAAAACATATGCTTCCACTCAAGAAGGACCTGAAATCCATTGCCGTCATCGGCCCCGATGCCGACGATGGATGGAGCCAGCTTGGCGACTATTCGCCCAATGTCGTGCCGCAGAAGGTCACCACCATCCTCGATGGAATCAAAGCCAAAGTATCACCGCACACCAAGGTCCTTTACGCTCATGGGTGCGACGTCATCGGCGGCAAAGATGATTTCTCTGAGGCGGTTCGAGTCGCGCGCCAGGCTGAGCTGGCTATCGTCGTCGTTGGTGAACGTCCCGACAACGAGGGACACGGCACGGCTACTGCTACCGATGGCGAGGGGCTCGATGTCGCCAGCCTTGATCTGACTGGCTTCCAGGAAGCCCTCGTGAGAGCCATCCAGGCTACTGGAACGCCAGTTGTCCTCGTGCTCGTCAACGGCCGGCCCCTTTCGATCCCTTGGGAGGCCGAACATCTTCCTGCCATCGTCGAAGCCTGGGAGCCCGGCGAGGAGGGCGGCGAAGCCGTCGCCGATGTGCTCTTCGGCGACTACAATCCCACCGGCCGCCTGGCCATCAGCATTCCCCGTAGCTCAGGTCAGCTCCCCGTCTACTACAACTACAAGCCTTCGAAGGAATACTGGATTGAAGACCGGATGGTCGCACGATGGCGGCTACGTCGATATGCCTGGCACGCCGCTCTGGTCCTTCGGCTACGGCCTCAGCTACACCGAATTTCAGTACAGCAATCTTCACATCGAGCCCGCGCAGATCCCGCAGGGAGGCATGGCGAAGGTCACCGTTGAGGTGCGCAACACGGGCCGGAGCGAGGGTACGGACACTGTACAGATGTACCTGCATCCAAAATATGCGGCAGTTTCGCTCCCCGTCCGTCAGCTTCGCGGCTTTGCGCGCGTCACCCTTGAACCAGGAGAAACCAAAACCGTGGCTTTCGCTGTCCGCCCTGAAGATCTGATGTTTCTCGATCGCGACATGCTCTGGAGAGTCCCTTCGGGCGCCGTCGACGTCATGATCGGGAGCGCAGCCGACCACATCGTCCTGAGCGAGACCCTGCAGGTGAAAGCCGGCGATGAGCTCACAGTAACAGGGCTTAGCACCCAGCCCGACCTGGCGCGCTGAGAAGCGCGTTGTCGCATTTTGAGAATCCGGGTAGAGACTATTCGCATAGACCATGCAATGATGGCCGACTCGAAATCCGTCCAAACGGAAGAAGAGAACGAGTCGGCTCTTTTCTAACCGAGGAGCACTTGAAATGAAAAAGGTCGGCATTTCAATCCATGAATTCGTCCATAGCGGCTGGCGGAAGGCCCCCAGTCGCAGAAGAAGGAAAGAGCGCTGTGTATCCGCAAAAAGGATTCTAAAGAAGGCCGCCGTCGCTCTCTCGATCATCGCTTGCACCGCAAGCGGGCCCGCGTGCTCCGCTCAGCTATCGGCCAATTGGAGCCATCTCCGCAACCCGGTCCTCTCGTACCCACACTGGTCTATCAAAGATCCATCAATGGCGCAGCAGAACGCCGCCTACTTTGTCTTCTTTTCGGCCTTCTACCAGGACCATGGACGCTTACGCAGCCACGTCGTCGAGGTCGGCACCCGCGACTTCCGTAAGTTCTCCCGACCCATGCTCAACTTCACTGGTGAGCCCGATGGCTGGTTTGGAATGTGCACGCCCGACATCCAGAAGTTCAGCAATCTTTGGGTACTCACTTTCAATTCCTGGGGCGACGATCCCCGACGTCCCGACCAGCTCTTCTACAAAACCTCGTCTGACCTCGTGCACTGGTCCCCGACGCATCCCCTTGCCCCGAATCTCACTACCGGCCTGAGTGTCATTGGTCCCTCCATCACCCGCATCGGCGACTTGTACTACGCCTCCTGGCGCCAGGGAACCGAAGATTTTCCGCGCGACATCAAGGTCCGTATTGCTTCGGCAAAAAACCTTGACGGCCCCTGGAGCTATTCGGGCTCCGGCGATGTCTCGCTTCGCATGGTCGGTGGCATTGACAATGACCGGATCCACGAGAACGGCCAGTTTATCTGGATCGACAATCGCCTGCACATGGTTAGCGATGACTATCGTGGCGATCTTGAAGGTACCTTCCTCTACTCCCTCCTCGACCCGTCTGATCCTCTCTCTTGGGGCAGAGGCTACGAGTTGCAAATCCCCGTCGAGAGCTTTAATCGCATCAACTGCTGCGAAGCCGCGTCTCTGTACGACTGGCGCCGCCAGGACGGATATTTCTACATCATTTATGACGGAGCGAATGAGCAATCTACCTATGAAGGTCGTGGCTGGAAGAGCCTTGGCCTCGCTCGCTCTCGAGATCTCGTTCATTGGTTTCCCGCGGGAAGCGCCGGTCATGAATAAAGCAGGATCCCGGCGGACCATGTGATTCCACAGAGACATTCGAATCACAAATCGGTCAAGTGCGGTACTTGCTGCGCGAAGGACCGAATTACTTCAGGGTAAGCCATTTCTCCGTCCGATCTCGGCCCTGTCGATGGCACGGAAGAGGTTCAGAGGTTCAAAGGTTCAGAGGTTCTCCCGTCCGTGGCATCGAATTCCGCCTCGATGCAGTTGAAGCTGATGACGAAGCGCATACAGCTTCGCGTGATTATGTGACGCCGAGAACCTTGCTGTCTCGGGTGCATGTGCGCCACAAATGCGACCGCGGCTTCGCCCTTTGGTTAGAATATTTTGAATATCAGCAAGTATCCCCGGTCCAGTTGGATTCCAGATCAACTCTCGCCTTGTCTTCGCGCTAAAGGCTGGCAGATCCCTCAGCGCATGGAACGAGCCAGCCGCTTCCTGCGCCCTTCGGACAATGAAGGGTCAATCCAGCCCTTGGCCGATCACCTCAGTCATCCCGCACGGTTAATTCACTTCGGCGACGCCGTGTGACAACCGCGCAGTGGGGCCTCTCAAAATTTTCTTCAAAATAGTGCTTGACAATCAAAGTTGATTATAGTACTAGATTGTGCAAGCGATTTCTGCAACCGATTGCAGAGTATGCTTTTCGGATGTTTGATTTGCGTCTGGAATCAGATATCCGTTCAATTTAGCGCCGAACATGGTCAGGTCAGGTCGATCTCTGCGTCCAGCGCTATGTCATCTAAAACGGAGTTGCAGGTGAACGCAACTCCACACTCAAAGTGTGCGCGGGAGGGCGGACAATGATCAGACTAGTGAGACTATCTAGGCGGAATTACTCCTACACCGGGGCTCCGGTGTTTTCATTTGCCAGCTGGGCTTTGATGCTGGTTTGTTGTCTTCTGATGGCAAGCCGAGGCTATGCCCAGATCTCTATACCGAGCAACGGCAATATCTCGACGATCGCAGGTACGGGGACGTCGGGTTGCACAGGCACCGCTCAGGCGACCAGCGCGACGATGAAACTGCCGACGGGCGTGAAGATAGACGCATCCGGCAATGTGTATATCGCAGATCAGACCTGCGCAACGGTCAGGAAGATCACGGCCTCGACAGGTGACATCGCAATAATTGCCGGAAACGGAACCAATGGCTATTCCGGAGACGGCTCAGCAGCAACCAGCGCCGAGCTGAACGATCCGACCGATGTGGCCATCGACAGTTCCGGAAACATTTACATCGCCGACTATAGCAACAATCGCATTCGCAAAGTGAATACCTCGGGTGTGATCAGCACCTATGCCGGCACCGGCACCTGGGGGTACTCCGGCGACAGCGGCCAGGCGACCAGCGCGAAACTGGCCAATCCTTCCGGAGTGGCTCTGGACTCGTCAGGCAATCTCTACATCGCCGATTTCGAGAACAAGCGCATCCGCAAAGTTACCACCGCCGGCGTCATCACTACCGTAGCCGGCAATGGCACGGGCGGCAACACCGGCAACGGCGCAGCCGCGACCAGCGCTGAGATCAACGGCGCGAGAATTCATAGCGGTCGACGGCGCGGGTGATTTTTGGTTCTCCGATCAATACAGCGATATCGTGCGCAAAGTCACAGCTTCCACGGGGTACATCACACGGTGGCTGGAACTGATGGATAATCCGGGTTTCTCCGGCGACAACGGAGCCGCGACCAGCGCGCAGCTGGATGTTCCGATGGGGGTGGCTATCGATTCATCGGGCAATCTCTTAATATCCGATCAAAGCAACTACAGGATACGGATGGTAAATTCGTCCGGGACCATCAGCACAATCGCAGGGACCGGGACGAAGGGATACTCCGGAGACGGTGGCGCGGCCACCAGCGCCAAACTGAGCACTATGTGGGGCCTGGGGGTGGATGCGTCGGCCAACCTCTACATCACCGATGCCGGCAACTACAGAGTCCGCGTTGTGGGCAGATCGCAAGGCTTGCCGACGCCTACGCTGACCCTGGCCAGTTCATCCAACCCATCTACCTACTTGCAGTCGGTGACCTTCACCGCGACAATCAGTCCCGCGGTTTACCGGCACCATCACTTTCTACGAAAATGGGGCTTCGATTGGGACCGCTACGATCTCCAGCGGAGTGGCTACTCTTTCGACCAGCGCCTTGACTGCGGGTAGCCAGCAGATTACTGCTTCCTGGCCCGGAAATGGCTCCTACGGACCGGTTACTTCGTCACCCCTGGCGCAGGTCGTGAACAAGGCGACGCCGACTCTGAGTGTGAGCAGCTCAGCTGAATCCATCAACCTATGGTCAGTCGGTCACATTTACCGCGACCGCAGGTTTCGCGCTCAGCGGTACCGTTACGTTTTATAGCAACGGAACGTCGATTGGAACTTCGCCCATTAGCGGAACCAGTACCACATTCAGCACCAGCACGCTGGCTGGTGGCACCGACAGCATTACGGCGTCCTGGCCGGGAGATTCCAACACCAATTCGGTTACGTCGTCACCCCTGTCACAGGTCGTGAACAAGGTGACGCCGACTCTGAGTCTGGCCAGCTCGGTGAATCCATCAAACTATGGTCAGTCGGTCACATTTACCGTGACCTCCAGTGTCTCGCTCAGCGGCACCGTTACGTTCCTTGACGGCTCGACGCAGATTGGAACTTCGTCCATTAACGGAACCAGCACCACATTCAGCACCAGCACTCTGGCTATTGGCTCCCACAGCATCACGGCGTCCTGGCCGGGAAACTCCGGCACTAATGCGGCTACTTCCAACGTAGTGACGCAGGTCGTGAACAAGGTGACACCGACTCTGAGTCTGACCAGCTCGGTGAATCCATCAACTTCCGGTCAGTCGGTCACATTTACCGCAACCGCCAGTATCTCGCTCAGCGGCACCGTTACGTTCCTTGACGGCTCGACGCAGATTGGAACTTCGTCCATTAGCGGAACCAGCACCACATTCAGCACCAGCACTCTGGCTGTTGGCTCCCACAGCATCACGGCGTCCTGGCCGGGAGATTCCAATACCAATGCGGCTACTTCCAACGTAGTGACGCAGGTCGTAAACTCGGGAGGCAACAACTACGCTCTCCCCAACAACAACAGCGGCTGCCCGAGCAACTGCCGCCAGATCCCGTGGCTGGCTGGATCGGATATCTGGAACAGTGGGACGCTCCCGGTCTACACTGGAGTCTCTTGCACCGGATTGCATAATGACGGAACGACAGACGACGGGCCGACGATCCAGGCCTGCATCACCGCTCTAAGCACGAGCCAGTGCGCGGTTCTTCCGGCTGACCAGAATATATACGTCAACAGCACGGTGAGACTGAAGAGCTATACCTGTCTCAGAGGAGCAAAGGCAGAAGGCGCTCCTCCGTACATGCCTACCGCGGATAGTTCCGCAACGCAGATTATCCTTGGGGCTAGCGCGGAGCTCACCACGCAGAACTTCTCTAACACTACGATCAGCGGGTATAACGGATATGACGTTATCGCGACTCCTTACACGCTTTCCGGCAGCCCGCAGAAAGGTGCTACCTCCCTCACTATCGGTACAGGTACAGTCAGCGTCGGAAGCTGGATCAAGGTCTTCGGCAACGACGATCCAACGCTGATCAATACTGTAGGTACGGACGGAACGTGCGATTGGTGCGGCGATAACGCTCCCTGGTATGTGATGCAGCAGATCGTGCAGGTCACCGCAATTACGAGCGGATCGGGCGGACCAGGCTCGGTCGTCACCATCAGCAGACCCCTCTATTACACGCCCTACACGTCTTCGGTTACTGTGAATGGCCAGACCGAACCGGCCGGGGCAAAATACAACATCCTCACCAGCGGTTTCCCAACAATACAGGCTGGATTCGAGAACCTGCGCGTCGATGGGTCGAAGCATGACATCGCGGCGAGCAACATTCTCTTCCTGCAAGGATGCCTGGATTGTTGGGTTAAGAATGTAGAAACTTACGATACCGGTTCCGATTCCAACTCCGCGCATGTGCAATTGAATGACACTTACGCCAACGAGATTCGCGATTCGGCGTTCCACGACCAAAGGACAGGCGCGAGCGGCGCTGGATATGGAGTCTATCTCCAGTTCGTCAATACAGACACGAAGGTCGAGAACAACGTCTTCTACCACAATCGGCATTGGATTGTGTATCAAGGCGGCGGATCGGGGACGGCGATTCTTTATAACTACGGCGACGACGGTATGACAGACGACTGCACTTACCTTGCCTCAGCGCGAACATCGCACGGGGCGCACCCATTCTTCAACTTATTTGAAGGCAACATCGCTTCGCATATTGCCGCGGACGATTTCTGGGGAACCACCTCGCACGATGTCTTTTTCCGTAACTGGATCAGAGGTGGCGATCTGAATCATACTTGGCCAAGCGGGAATATTACAACGTGGGGCAACACGCAGGTCGATAACATATCGGACTGTACCCCGACGTATCTGTTTCCTCCCGTTGAAGGTTTCGATGCGGTAGACCTTTACACAGGTCAGTCCTACTACGCCTATGTCGACAATGTACTCGGGAATAACTCCAGCCTTCCTACAGATGATGACTGGAGTGCTGCGACGCTGAGCGGATTTAATGAGTATGCCAGCAATTCAAATCCGATGGTCTATTCCTACGGCGGCAAATTGGGGTCAGCCGCCTCGTCTGCGTCGACGATTATCCGGCAGGGCAACTACGATTACCTAACCTTAGGCGTTGCCTATAATGACGGCGGCACGGGTTACACCTACCCGGCGTCCATGTACTACACCTCCACACCATCGTTCATTGGGAGTTGTGCCTTCCCCGAGCAGGGGTCGGATCTAAACCCGGTGGACACTCTACAACAGCCGGCCTACCAAAGGGCCATGGGGACCACCTGCCAGTAAAACCAGACTGACAGCACGACCAACAGAGAGCGGCAGTTCTAGCTAGAGCTGCCGCTCTTTGCTGTCCGGAGCTTGAATAGTCACCGCCGACTATGGACGCAAGTTATTGTGTAGTTTTCTTATTCGCTGATACACTATTTCCGCTGACGTACCTTGGGCTTCGCTTCGGTCAATTCGCAATCTTCGACCTTGAATCGCGCCGCGAAATCCCTGTTTCCCGTCCGTCCGAGATACACTTGGCCAGCTGCGCCGGGGGTGTCAATGCATAAAGTCTTGCTCATTGACGACGATGGTGACCACACGGAGCAATTCGCCCGGAGGCTCACAGAGCGCAATCTCGCGGTGATCCACGCCTCTATTGACAACTATTGTCGTTACCATTGAAGCAATTGCCAGAAAACGATAACGATTATGGCCAAACCGAGCCATTGCCACAAAGACATGGTCGACCAAACATTTTCAAGGACAGCCGGGATCACCATTAACAGCACGACGACGCCCAAGATGGTTCCGACGCGCCTCAGGGCATCGACAGGCTTCACGATGCCCAGCATAAGCCCGAATGCTGTCAGAATGAGTGCTATCATTGCGAGCGATCCTGCAAAGGCCACCCCAAAGGCCACCCACCCCTGGATGAAGCACGATCCGTTCATAATGTGACGCTCCTCTCTCCCCGGAACATGCGCTATCGTTTCCCGCCAATGCAGCCGTCCTCCGTGTCGGCCAAAATCCCCGTGCCATCGAATTGGATTTCGGCTGGTTCACCTCCTGCTGCGAAGTAAGCCATCCAGAACGCTTGGACCGCCTCTTTGCGTTGTGCTGAGAGCGGCGCGAAATCGTGGCTTTCGAGGCGGCCAAGGCAGAGAGGTACGCCATTAAGCGTAAAGTTATGTTGTTCACGGAGACGCCCGGCAAGCTCACGGGCGCGCGCCGGACTCGCCAGCGAGCCTGCCGAGACGAAACGGTAGGTGCCGTCATCTTCAAGGAAGTCGCTCACGACGACGAGCCTGCGATTGCTCTCTTTGGGCAGCAAGGCAAACTCCTGCCGAGCGGCGTCGAGTGCGCCGAGGATGTCAGTGCGGGACTGGTACTGATCGAGCGATGCTGTCCAGTCGGAGAACCGCGCCCGGGACTGCTCCTGAAACCGGCGCAGGTCAGTATCGTATGACTCGCGCTGGATAGGCGCGGAGAGGCGTAGCACGCGCCCCCCGGCGTCGTTGGCCGCATCCCCGGTGATGGGGATGAGGATCAGCGTATCCCCACGCTTCATGTGACCAATCTGAGCGTGAACCGCATCGAGCGCCGCCTTCTCTGCACGCGACGTAATGCTGAGGCTGGTACCTTCCGTGGTTGGAAGATACCGCACGGCATTTCCAGGACTGCCTGTTGACGAAGGACCTGCCCACTGTGGCGCAACAGGAGGGCATCGCCGCCGACGAGGGCATGTGCATCCTGTTCGCCGACGGGCTGCGGTTCGATGTCGGCCAACGGCTCGTGGCAATGGCCGGCGAGCGGCACATAGAGGTGTCCTCCGGTTGGCGGTGGGCCGCGCTGCCCACAGTGACGGCGACGGCCAAGCCGGCGGCGTCGCCAGTTGCCGGGAAGCTGCGCGGCAGTCGCTTGGAGTCCGACTTCTGCCCGGAGACGGCCGACTCTGGCGATCGGCTGACCACAGACCGCTTCCGCAAGCTGCTTTCCGCGGAGGGCTTCCAGGTGATCGGGCCGACAGAGACGGGCGACGCGCGGGCCAAGAACGCCCGTGGCTGGACGGAGTACGGTGAGTTTGACAAGCTCGGGCACGACCTCCAGGGGAAGCTGGCGGCGCGGATCGAAGACCAGTTGGAACTTCTTCTGGAGCGGGTGCAAGGGTTGCTTGAAGGCGGCTGGAAGCGCGTGCGCGTAGTGACCGACCACGGCTGGCTGCTCGTACCCGGCGGGATGCCGAAGGTCCAACTGCCGAAGTACCTGGCCGAGAGCCGCTGGTCTCGGTGCGCGTCGATCAAGGACAGTTCCCACGTGGAGGTGCCGGTCGCCGGCTGGTCGTGGAATCCGCAGGAGCGGTTCGCCTACGCGCCGGGAGTGCATTGCTTTGTGGCCGGACAGGAGTATGCCCACGGCGGCGCGAGCTTGCAGGAGTGCCTGATTCCGGTCCTGACGTTCGGCTTCGACGGGTGCGCCGGCCGGCGTGGTTGTCACCGTTAGCGAGGTCCAGATGGGTGGGCCTGCGCTGCCGGGTGACGGTACAACCCGCGGCCGAAGGGCTGCTGGCCGATCTGCGGACGAAGGCCAACGTCCCGAACTCAAGCATTACCGAACCCAAGGCCCTGGACGCCGACGGGAGGGCCGCGCTTTTGGTTGCCGACGATTCCCTCGAAGGGACAATGGCCAGTCTCGTGATTGTCGATGCGTCCGGGCGCGTGGTCTGCAAGGAAGCCACCACCGTTGGAGGTGACGAGTAACATGGAACTCGACCATCTGGACCAACTCGCGGCATCGGCCTTCGACGGCTACCTCGTCCGCAAAGACCTTGTGCGGCGGTACAGCCGGCAGTATCCCGTGCCGACTTACGTCGTCGAGTTCCTGCTCGGGCGGTACTGCGCGACGGTGAACGAGCAGGAGATCGAAGAGGGCTTGAAGATCGTCGAGCGACAGCTACAGGACCGAACCGTCCGCACAAGCGACCAGGAGCTTTTCAAAGCCAACGCCCGCAAGAAAGGCTCGGTGAAGCTCATCGACCTGGTGAAGGCTCGGCTTGGAACCGAAGACCGACTCGTTCCTTGTGGAGCTTTCGAGCCTGGGGCTGAAGGACGTGCGGATCGCCGACACCCTTGTTCACGAGCACGAGCGGATGCTCACCGACGGCTTCTACGCCGAGGTGACGCTGACTTACGATGCGGCTATCGCGGAGGAAAAGCACGGCCGGCCATTCGCGATCGAGAGCCTGCGGGCGATCCAGCTCTCCAAGTCGGACGTGCTGGTGACTCTCACGAAGGGGCGAGAGCGGTTCACCACGTCCGAGTGGAAGGACTTCCTCCTTCGCTCAGTCGGCATGGAGCCGCAGTCAATGTCGGACCGGGCTAAGATGGTGATGCTCTTGCGAATGGTCCCGTTCGTGGAGCGGAACTACAACCTCGTTGAACTCGGCCCCCGCGGTACAGGCAAGAGCCACCTATACCAGCAGATTTCGCCGTACTCGCACCTGATATCGGGCGGCAAGGCGACGGTCGCCAAGATGTTCGTGAACATGTCCAGCGGCCAGCGGGGGCTGGTATGCCTCTACGACGTGGTGTGCTTCGATGAGGTGTCGGGCATCTCGTTCGACCAGAAGGACGGTGTGAACATCCTCAAAGGCTACATGGCCGCCGGCGAGTTCTCGCGGGGCAAGGAGAGCATCCGGGCGTCGGGCGGCATCGTGATGGTGGGCAACTTCGACGTGGACGTGGAGCAGCAACAGCGAATTGGCCATCTGCTCAGCCCGTTGCCTCCGGAGATGCGCAACGACACGGCCTTCATGGACCGCATCCACGCCTACGCACCCGGCTGGGACTTCCCGAAGCTCAAGGCGGACGACCATCTGACGGACCACTTCGGCCTGGTGACCGATTACCTGTCCGAGTGCTGGACGAAGCTGCGCGAAGGGACACGGATATCGGCGCTGCAAGGCCGGGCGCACTGGGGCGGCGCGCTGAGCGGTCGGGATATCGAAGCGGTGAACAAGACCGTCAGTGGCTTGCTCAAGCTGCTGTTCCCCGACCCGGAAATGCCGATTCCCGATCGAGGAACTTGAGGCGGTCCTGCGGATCGCTTTGGAGGCGCGCCGAAGGGTGAAGGAACAGCAGAAGCGGTGCCTCAAGACGGAGTTCCGCAACACCCACTTCAGCTATTTCATGGGCGTGGACGGCGTCGAGCAGTTCGTTTCGACGCCGGAGTTGCACAGCGACGAAGCCATCGAGGCCGACCCGCTGCCGCCCGGACAAGTATGGGCTATAAGTCCTGGCGGACAAGACGCGGCTCCTTCGCTCTACCGCATCGAAGCGACGAGCGGGCCGGGCAGTGGTGTGAAGATTCTCAACGCACCCGTGCCGCCGGCGTTCCGCGAGAGCGTCCGATACGGCGAGCAGAATCTCTATTCCCAAGCCAAGGAACTGGTCGGAGACCGCGATCCTCGCAACCACGAGTTCTCGGTGCAGTTGCGGGCGATGGATACGGACCGATCCGGCCACGGCCTCGGGCTGCCGGTGCTGCTTGCGCTGTGCGGAAGCCTCATGGAGCGAAGCACGAAGGGCGGCCTGATCGTTGTCGGCTCACTCAACCTGGGTGGCTCGGTGGAGATGATCCCCAACCCGGTGGCCGTCGCCGAGTTGGCGGTCGAGAAAGGCGCGGCTCAGCTTCTCATGCCGATCTCGGCGCGACGGCAGCTTCTCGACCTGCCGGACGAAATGGCGACCAAGGTGAACATCGTGTTTTACGCGGACCCGGCGGACGCATTTATGAAGGCGATTCTCGAATGAGGCCGTGTTCCACACATGAGATTGCGCGCCTAAGGTTCATCATCGAGCACGAAAGACGCAACGAGATAAAGCATCGCTATTCTGTCACCAATTCTCCGAGTCTTTGGCAAAATCGAGCAGCTTAAACGGTGAAGTACTTGGGTCAAGGGCTCGGACCTCTCTGTCCGCATATTTCCAAATTGAGCTTCCACTGTGCTCCGTCGAAAGTCGGCCGCACATCCTTCTTGAGGGTTATCTGTTTGCCACTCGAACATATCGTACCTGTACAGGTGCAATTCGAGTGACCCAGTCGGGCGTGGCCGGTCTGGCAAATTACATAAGAGGCATATTTCTGATTCGCAGGCACGTCGGAGCTTGGGAGATAAAGCCCGAAGCCGCTCCAAAAGCTCAGGCCCAGGGTATTTGCTGCCGTGAAAAACGGAGTTGCGCTCTCGTCCCCAACCCGTCCGAAAAGGATACCCGCTACTCCCCAGCACAATGTATCGGCGTCGAGGTTAAGCCTATTTCCGGTAATCCCGATCCGGCTCATATTTCTACCAGCTACGTCGAAAGGCATAATTGGACCGTCAGAACGAAAATACGGCGCTATACTCGCCTGACTAGCTTACAGAACAGATTGATGAGCATCATCTCTTCGATTGAGCCGGCGGCGGTGCTCCCGATGCGCGGATCAGCAACAACGATTGCCAAGCATTTGGCGCGAGATAGCGCTACGTTGACCCGATTACGGTCCAGGATGAAGGCAAGTCCCCGCGATCCATATTCGCCGTAGCTGGAACAGAGCGACAGGATGCACACTGGAGCCTGTTGTCCTTGGAACTTGTCCACGCTGCCAACACGCGACCCGACAGGAAGCGCGGTTTGGACAGCGCGGACTTGTGCATTGTAAGGGGCGATGAAGAGAAAGTCCTCCAAAGCGAGTGGCTTTGTGACGCCGTCCGATGCGGTATACGGTCGGCCCAGCAACTCGTGGTAAACAGTTCTCACCCGTTCGACCTCTTCATCACTTCGTTGGATGTCTCCATCATGTTCGACACCGATGAAAACAATGCCGCTCTCCTTAGTGACGATTCCATGCGCATTGGGCGTAAGGTCGATCTTCTGTTGTGCGCAATCAGGATGCGAAGCAAGACGACCCTCATAGATACTCTCCGAGATGAAACGGCAAACGGATGGATGCATCCGGCGTGACTCGCCGAGAAAGAGACCATACTCCGAGGGCACGACTGCGTGGAAGACCGGCAGGTCAGGCATGCTGGCCCGCAAATCCTTGAGTGCGTACTGGAGCGACGAGAGCCCGGCATCGCCGGGATGAGTGTCCTGGATCGGCTGTTCGAGCTGCATCTGATCGCCAAGGAGAACGATGTTCTTCGCGCATCGAGCCATGGCTACGGCATTGGCCAATGACACCTGACCCGCTTCATCAATGAAGAGGAAGTCGAGCACGCCCTCCCATTCCGGCAAGGTGAAAAGCCACGCGGTTCCGCCTATGACGCCATTCGCGTACGCCGTGCGCGCCTCTTTATTGCTTTCGACGTACCGAAGCGCTGGGTTATCCGCAAACAGCGGCCCTTCTTTCTCACCGCCCGCTTTGACTCCCGGAAGGAAGTTGCCCGTTTCCCTGGCGGCTTTACCGCACTCAATGAGCAAGTTGACCACGGCCTTATGACTGTTGGATGCGATGCCGACCCTCTTGCCCGCAGATAAGAGCGCACAGATGACGCGCGCTGCGGTATAGGTCTTCCCAGTTCCCGGAGGCCCCTGAATCACCAGACATCCACCTGACATTGAGTTTGCGACGCGAACAGCGGCATCAATTGTGGCTTCGCCGGCACCTTGCAGTACCGACGCGGGCGCCGTTCGCCCGAGAAGAGCCGCAACGGGCGAGTGAAGGGTTCCCGCCAGGTGCTTCATGGCGACTTCGGCAAGGGCAGTCTGAATTGCACCTGCTTGTACGTACTCGTACGGAATGAGTGATCCTTGACGAGGGAAGGAACCGCCAAACTTCTCTTTCAACCCCTTGTTGCCGATCTTGAGCTGAAGCGTTCCCTCGGACGTATCAAGCGCGGCCAGGGTGAATTTTCCCTCAAGGTCATACGTGAACATGACAGAGGTCTTTCCATCAGCAGTGAGTTTACATTCCTGTGACGGATCGAAGCGGTATGCTTGCACTTGCGATAGCTTCTCCGATGTTGGGAATCCAACGGCCCGGACACCTTGAATGCAACCCGAATCGTCGCGAAGCTCTTCTGCTGTTGCCACAGCGCGGTCGAACATCCGCCACCACATTGGCTTTTCTTCCCTGCGGTGGAAGTCGAGCAGGTCAGCAAGAGCCGGGGAGAACTCATCGCCCCGTTCCCGAAGCGTCTCTATGGTTGCAAGTCTCGCGACAACCTCCGGAGACAGCACTTTCGGCGGCGTTGGAGCGGGCGTCGCAGCAGCCGCGGCGAGGGCGAGAGAGTGTGTGACGTTGATGTCGTTTTCTTCCGCAACCGTTCTTAGCCATTGCAACAATTCCGCCGTAGATCTGCAATCATCCTCGTTGTAATCACGGATGCATTTGAGGATTGTGCTGTCCGGCCAACCGCGCGGCTGCCCGCTCTCCAACCAGTGTGCATACTGAACAATGGAATCAACAGCGGTGGCGACTTCGGTAGAACGCGCTGGCCTATAGAGATGCTCCACCGACTTGATCGAATAGCTATCCTCACCGATGCGCAGACCGTGGCGAACGGTCTGATAGAGATCGACAAACACCTCATTCCTGAGAAGGGTATCCACTTCATCCTGACGGGTGTCATGGCGAGTGCTCAGTCGCCTTACCGCGCTCACTTCGTATGCGGCGTAATGGTAGATGTGCATATCTGGGTTCGATCTCCAACGCCCAAAGACCCAGTCGATAAATCCCTCGAATGCGCGCTTTTCCTCGGTCCGGTCATGTGCCCACCAATCCTTGAATTCTAGTGCACCCGTCTGTTCATTCACGAAACAGACCCCGAAGAGATACTCGAGACCCCCTGGGAACAGAGGATAGCCTTCGATATCGAAGAACACGTCGGCAAGATGATCGGGGGGCAATGCGGCAAGCCCAACGGATTCGCCATTCGCGCCTACCTGGGGCAAAACCTCGTATCGCGCAGGTGCATCCGGTCGCTGCAACCGATCAGTGCGCGTTTGACATTGGAGGCGAGCCTGGGCGACAAGCTTTTCAAACGAGTCAGCGGCAAGTTTTGGGACCGATGCTCCAGAGGCCGTACCGAGGGCAGCCATCGTTGCAATGCCAGTTTCCTTGAGCTTCTTGATCTGACCGACGGTGATTCCGGCAACTCTCACGAGGTGATCTGAGTCGTCGAAGAATTCTTCCGCATATGACGTCCAGCGGCCATGATCGGCCATGGGGAGCGGTTCGGGACGATCTGCAATGTTCCCGGTGAAGTTCTCCTGCATAGAAAGGAAGTTTGCCCTGACGCGCCGGTAGTAGTGAATGAAGTCCTCTACTCGGAATTCAACTCGGTTTTTGCTTCCGAGGATGATCCCAAACTTCTCCGGCATCTGCTCCCCGGTCATGGCGGCAAACATCTCCGAATAGCAGCAGAGCTGAATGGCGTAATGCGGCTTCGGTGAGCGGGCAAGCTTTGTATCCCACACCTGATATCGTCCCGCCTCATCGAGGATGAGGAAGTCGGCAAAGCCAGCGAACTCCCGATCTTCCAATGCCGCCTGATAAATGATGGGAGCGTGCGCTTGAATCGCAGCGATTGTCTCCAAATGGCCAACAGCGACACCGTCTTTTGCAATTTCCACAAGGCTGGCGACAGGCGACTTGAATTCTTTCAGCACGGCGTGTTCGTGCTGGTCTCCGGTCCGCGCGATAAGCTTCTGATCCTCGGTCTCTTGGTCGGGCGTCACCGCGCCGCGGTTCTCCAAGTAATACCGGTCCATCCACGATGCGAACGGCGATTGAGCATAGCGAACGAGATCGCTGGGAGAGTAAATCGTCTGGCTTCCATGTCTTTTCATTGTTTGGACAGTCTTCCGCAGAAATTACGCTCAGAGTATAGACCCTTCATTGAAGAGGCGCCGTATTCGTATGAACTAAGGCGAATCGGCACTACCCGCGGATACCCAATTGGCGGTTCCAGGGGTTGAGGTCCGGGAAACGCCGATGTCGAAGCGAGGGATTCTCGCTTCACGCCAAATCGCCGAGTATCAATTCGAGCAGAGGTACAACTAACGAGAGGCGGCTGTCTGCCTGAAACGGGCATAGTCACCCTCACCGTACAGTAGCCCACAAAGAGTCGGGGCTGCCGCATCCATCTCAGGGTGCGGCAGCAACCCTGCTGCGGCTCCAAAGGGCAAGCAAAAGAGTACAATCTTGCTAACCACTGTCGATGAACTTGGCATGGCACGACGTGGGTCACGGAAGTTCGTGACGACTGGAATAGCTTGAGTGTATCCGGCGGAAGTACTTCGAAAACAGACACTCTTCATCAACTCAGTGGTAATTTCCTTACGGAGAAAACCAATGAGAGCATCACAACCACCGAGTAATAGGGCTCCGGCATTCATCCGGGACATGTTCCAAGAATCGCTCGATTATGTATTGAAAGGTTCTTGGCTAGACTGCCTGGATGAGGAGCTCGGCGAGAACAACATCTGGTCAGAGGAAATTCTGGCCAAATGGAAGCACATGAGCAACAGAGAACGAGGCAGTTGGCTGCTTGGCAAGTTGTGGAACGATCGCAGCATTTTGCCAAGCATCGATTGCACCGTGCTTGAGGTTCCACCAGGAAGCTCGTACGCTCAGGGCGTTCGTAAGTTGAAGGACGATTGGCGGCAGGAGCTTCTGCCCGGAAATCGGACTACAGCCTAAACCACTCTCAGCGAGCCCGGAGCGATCCGGGCTTTGCTGTTTCGGTTGCCAGTCCGGCCACCGGCCATCGTCCGAGGCATTTGGACTGCGGTACGAGCTGTTCCCCAAGGAAGCTCAAAATGCCTGCCTAATCTTTCCATCAGAGCTCGCAAGCAGGGGCGCGAATCCGTGGCCGGCGGACAATCAGCCAGTCCACTCGCAAGGGTGCCTCCAGAAGTCCTCACGGCCTTTCTGTGTTCCAATGGGGTTGAAAACGGGGTGACGAAGGAACAGGCTGAAACCCGCATATTCATTGGGTGAAACCCCTCTTTTGCCCCCGCTGTAAGAATTCCTTTGAATCCACTTGCGTCTATTTTGGCACTTTGTAGTCTCTGCAAGTTATTGATAATAAATGCGATATACACTTTCCCAAGCTGAATGTCGCCGGTTCGATCCCGGTCTCCCGCTCCATAGAAATCAGCGCTCCGACCTCAGCTTCAAGCCGTCGGCAACTGGACGTCGTTTCTCGCTTATAATTCAACGGCAATCAGCGCATACGCCGACATTTCAGGTACGGTAAACCGAGTACGCGCGCCTTCGTTGGTGAAGTTGAGCTTGCGTGCGTCCCCTGACTCTGGACCGAACTGCGTTATCTTCGACGGACGCTTTCCTTCCGGCAATGCAATCCGCACCTGCACATCGTTAATGAGCGGAACATTGGTTGCGTTGTAATTTACCAGGTGAACGAGATAACGCTGATGGCGCGGCTGGTAAGTGTAGTTTGCCGCCAGATATTCAGGGCCTTCAACCGCGAACGGCAGCGGATCGCCGGCTGCCCAATTCACTGCATCGATCATCTCCTGCCAGTTTTTCGGGCGCTTCCAGAAGCGATTGGTAATGGTAAAGTATGGCTCGGGCGACGGCAACGTTCCGTCAAATTCGATTGATGGAACGTAAGCCACTCTTCCCCGGCCGGCCTGTTTGCGCACCGCAGCCGCTGGCGTGCTTAAGTCGGATTCCATTCTTTCCTGATAGTCCGTTGCGGAGAATTGGCCTTCCACCAAGCCGCTTAGGCCCGGTTGCACACGCGATCGTCTCCACTCGTCGTAGAGCCCAGCCTGCTCGGTCACCACCAAACCTCCGCCACTTTCCACAAAGCGGCGAATCAGAGCGATCTGCTCGTCGGAAAGGCATTCGGAGTTGGGAAGAATGAGAACCTTGTATGCGGAAAGGTTCTGTAGATGCTCGTCGAAGGCGAGAACGAATGGAATGCGCGATTGAATCAGCGCTTGTTCTGTCAGAATCGCGCTCAGTTGCGCATGAGCCCCGTGATAGGTGAGGGAAGCGTAGGAGCGGAACAGCGCGACTGGCGCCACGTCTTCGCTTTCCAGATACAAATCCCGGTTCTTGCGGTAAAAGTCGATATACTTCTCGGTCGCCGGCAGAATTTCGTCGAGCCCAATGCTTCCTATGGTCTGGTTGAAGGCCAGCGTTTCACCCAGCGCGACGGGGTGGTTGGCAAGATTGCTCGTCAATACAATATTGTTATAAGCGCGCGCCAACTTGTAACTGCGAATCTTTGAAACCAGCCGGCCGTCGGAGTGGAAGGCTTGCGGATTGGCTTCTTCGCTCCAGAAACATTCAGTAAACTTCAAAAGCCTGGAGTGGTCGACGCCCGCCAACCAGGTGTGATTTTCGCCATTCAATCCGCCGGGATTGATCTCTATCGCAACTTCAGGATTGAGGGACTTGGCGTATTCGGAGATCTGTTGCAGCGAATCGGCCATCAATTGGCAGCGGAAATCGATCCACTCCTGGAATGCCGGATCGTAGATGATTTCCATGTTCTCCGGCCGGTTGTTGCGGTTCCATTGCGGCGGATTGACGAACGAAATATTTTCAAAGCCAAACCGCTCGCGCAATTGCTTTGCATTGTATTTCCTATTCAGGAAATTTCTAAAGCCTTTAACGCACAAGGAACAATGGCAGGAATCAGGCTCGGCGTTGAGGCCGAAGTTATCCAGATGGATGAAGTCTGTTTTCACATCTACGATGGCATATCGAATTACTTTTTTCAGATAGTCGATATATTCCTGATGGGAAAAGCAGGGATTGTAACGGAAGGATTGCTGGTAGCCATAGGTGAGCAGAATGGGAAGTCCCGGCAATGTCGCGCTCAATCCACTGCTCGGCGCGCGGCTCTTCGGCGAAAAATGTTTCGTACATCAGGGAGCCCCATTGAACGTAGGTGTCCGCCTTCATGCCGTAGCGGTGTGCGATGGCCACGGCTTCGCGCGTCTGCTCCATCCCCTCCTTTTCAGCGGCCATGCCGAAGCCCTTGTAAAGACTGGTATGAAAGACCTCGACTCCCTGCTGATGAAGTTTCCTGATCAGCTCTTCGCTCTGTTGGTACCTGCTAGTCGCAAGCGCGTCCGTGCGCTGGCCGCCGCGGCGCACGATAAATATGAGAGGCTCGTGCGTGCCGCCCGCATCGACCATGCCGTTCCGCGTCAGCCATTCGCCTTGCCCGGATGTTGAAGGTGCCTGGCCGGTTGCGAGCGATTCTCCCAGTGTTCCCAATGAAGTGGATGCAATCATTGCGCCGATAAAGTCCCTGCGATTCAGTGCCATTTCTGTCTTGCTCCCGTTGAGATACTCGTGAGCCAATGCATAAACCGATTTGCATTTGGCGAGTTTTTCAACTATTGCTGCATTGTGACTCGCCATCAATCGTCAGAGTGTGTAGCTGCTCACAGAGACTCAATTCTTAGATACGTTTCTCAACGCACAACTATTCCAGGCGGTAAGTAACATTTCTCAATGAGTGCGTCCTAACATAATAAGGCGGTTCCGGTAAGCCGGAACCGCCTTATTTGCTTAGTTATGAATTACAAACTCAGGCTTTGGCTAACACGCCGCCGGTCAGGCGCTCGGTTAGGAGTTCGTGGGCGTGGGAGAGGAATTCTTCCAGAGGGAGCTTGCCGGATTCCACTTCGGCTAGCAGGGCTTTCTGGGCGGCGTATTCCTTGTTTACTATCCCGGCCTTCGATTGCAACAGGCGCCAGGCTTTGCGGCGCTCGACGCAGAACATTACCAACTGGCGGCTAAGGGCGCGGTACTCGGTTTTGCCATTTTCTTCAATGGTGATGTAGACACCAAAGTCTGGGATGAAGGCGCGGTGCGTGGGGTCGAGATAGCGGCGATAGACCACGTCCTTCTGGGTAATGCGGACCAGCATGTTATCTAACGGGATCAGCTTGGCCGTGGCTTCGGGCTTGACCTTCTTCAAGTGATTGCGGAAGCGGGCTTCCGTGGTGCACCAGTGGGCTACGGTGTAGCGCTGAGTTTCGCCGGTTACCTTGTTTTTGGTTTCGTACCAATCGAGATCTATGGAAGGGTTGCCTTTGAGGTCGAGAGCTTCCTGATAGGTTTCGCCCTTGCGGGGATCGAAGACGAACTCCGGTGCGCCACGGGAGTCTCGGACTCGCTGAGCCTGAAAAAGAGCCATGTCGTCGGCTACGCCGTGCTCGGGCTGGCAGGTGGTGAAGGCCTGGATGAACGAGGTGCCGCGATACTCCAATCCATCCAAAATTGCGCGGTAGAGCTTGGGGGCGTTGGCCATGGAAACCTGGCCGACGAAGGGCGAACCGTGGCCGGCAAGGAAGGTTTCGGCCACTGTTTTCTTCTCAGTGTTTTTGCCTTGCGTGGCTGCGCCGAAGGTGTTCATGTCGCCGCCGCCGAGCATGGGGGTGGAGTCACTGTTCTGGCCGCCGGTGTTCGAATACACCTGCGTATCGAGCATGAGGACCTTGATGTTGGGGCGGTTTTGCAGGATCACCTTGGACATGTTCTGGTAACCGATGTCGCCCATGCCGCCGTCGCCGCCTACGACCCATACCTTGGGCAGCTCGATAATTTCCTGGTCGGTCATGAGGGCGTCAGTGAAGTGGGAGAGGTTGTAATACTCCTGATCGTCGATGACGTCAGAGCTGCCGCCGGAGGAGAATCCATCGGCTGAGGCACCGGCTTCGCGGGTGAGAAGGATGTCGGCGAGGCGCTCGGGGATTACGGAGCGACGGGCGTGGTCGACGATGAAGCTCTCGCCCATGAGCCAGCCTACGGTGACGCCGTCCTGGAAGAGCGAGTTCATCCACGGGTAGGGGTGGGGGTTGTTGGGGGCGGTCGAACCGTAAACGGTGTTGCAGCCGGTATGGGCGGCCATGGCCATGACGCTCATGCCGTTGGCGAGGCGGCCGTCAACGGCCTGGAGAGTTTTGTGGTTGAAGGCTTCGGTCAGCAGCACGGCGGCGAGGGCTTCAACCAACTGCGCGTCAGTGAGGGGGCCGTTGCTCAGCTTCGTAAGCGGCGATGCGGGCTTGCGTATCGGGGATGTCTTCGCCGCCTAGGCCGAGGACGAGATGTGCGATGGCCTGACGGAGGAGCGCGTATTCAGCGGGGCTGGCGGCCTGGAGCTTGGCGAGGCGGGCCGCGCCGTTCGATTCAAGCTCGCCTGCTTTGGCGACGAACCGGTCGCTCTTGGCGTGGTAGACGGGGCGCATGTAAGCCTCAGTTACGGCGGCGATGGAGCGGAGCACGGATTTCTCTCCGCAACCGGCGCATGCGCCGTCGCCGGCTACGAGGGCATCGTAGTTGGTGCGGACCATCAACATATTTCGCAGGGTCGCGGTCTTCGAGTCCGAGGGGTTGGCGGCGTTGAAGAGGCCGAGATACTTCTGCGAGGTGTCAGGGAGGAGATCGAGGAAGTGAGTGCCGCTTTCGTGCTCGGCGTTGACTTCTTCGGTTTCCGCAACCATGCGAAGGGCGTTGTGGTCGCCGCAGGCGGTGACGCAGGCGGCGCAGCCTTTGCAGAGGTCCGACACGAAAATTGAGAAGATGCCGCCGGAGCCGGGGCTTTTGCGCTCGGGCGAGGAGAAGATGGCGTTCACCTTCTGGTAGGCCATGGGGACTTTGGCGATGATGTCAAAAAATTGCTGCTTGGATTGCGCGGAGAAGCCGTCGACGGAGTCGGTGACTTCGCGGAGGATGGTGGGCAGCGGGGTTCCGGTTTTGACTTCAGCGACCATGCGTTCGCGGGTGCGCTTCTCGATCTCCGGGAGGGCGCGCATCAGCTTGGTGCGATCCTCCGGGTCGGCGATGTAGTAGGAGACGGCGGTCGAAAGCAGGGTGCTGAGATCCTGCGAGCAGTTGGGCAGTGCGGTGTCAGGGCAGACGGAGATGCACTCCATGCACTGGGTGCAGTTTTCGGGAATGAAGAGCGGGGTTTCGCGGCGGGCAACGTACTTGGAGGCTGTGTCTCCGGTGGCGGCGGCGATGACGCCCATGGCTGCGAGCGGCGTGGCGGGTTGGTTATAGCCGAAGGTGGAGCGGAACTCGGCGTCGAAGTTGGCGACGCGGCTGATGGGAGTGCGTGCGGCCCTGGCCGTCGGGAATGGCTGTGGAGCGGCAGCCGGTGCTGCAGCCGCCGGCGGTGGCCAGCTCGAGGATGGGGAGCAGCGCCTGGCCGCGGAGAGTGGAGTGGTCGGCGGCGGTGAGCGCGCCGATCTTGATTTCCTTTACCTGGTCGTAGCCCTGCATCATGACTTCCATGTTGGAGGCGACGACGGCATCGCCGAGCTTGCCGAATTTTTTTACGTACTGCTTGTGGACTACGTCGCGGTATTGCTCCTGGGTGATGCCGAACTCCTGGAGCAGATTGCTGACGGCGAAGAAGCCGCCGAGGAAGGCGTTGCCCTGCATGCGCAGTTGCAAGTCGCCGCGGTCGGTGGCCTTCTTTGCGATGGCGAAGCCGGGGAGGGTGAAGACGCGAATGTTTTTATCGATGATCTGCTTGCGCGCCCAGAGGGGCAGACGCTTCCACGCCTCTTCGCCTTCCTCGTCGGACTCCCAAAGGAGGCAGCCGCCTTCGGCCATGCCGTCGAGCGGGTTGGTGTGGGTGAAGGCCTTGGGGTCGCAACAGAGAACAACGGTGACGTGGCGCAGATCGCAGTTCACGCGGATGCGCTCTTTGGCGGCGACCATGAAGTAGCTGGTGGGCGCGCCCTTCTTCTCAGAGCCGTACTTTGGATTGGCGCTGACGTGGATGACTTCCTTGGGTAGCCCAAGCTCGTCGCGCTCCCCATCGCGTTCGAAGATGAGATCGTTGAGGTCGCCTAAGATTGCGCCGAGATTTTTGCCGGTGGTGATGGCGCCCCATCCGCCGATGGAGTGGAAGCGGACTGCGACCGCGCCCTCGGGAAGCAGGGAAGGGGTTTCGTCGCCGATGACCGCGTAGGGGTGATCGATGCCGAGAACGAAGAAGCTGACTCCATCAGAAGCGCGTTTGCCGTCTTTGCGGGCGCGATTGGCGGTGGCGAATTCGTAGGCGCCGATGATGTGCTCGGGGCGGAAGTCGCGGGATCCGAGGCCGTAGGTGCCCCCGTAGATCCTGGGAACATCAGCCAGCGAGATCGAGGGCAGGCCGGCGGTGGATTGGATCGATTTTGAGAATGCGGTGCGAATATCGCGGCCGAGCGGATTGTCGCCGGCCAGGGCTTCGTCGGTGCGCTCGAGGATGATTACGTTCTTCTTGCCTTTGAGCGCGTTGATGATGGCGGCTTCAGGGAAGGGGCGAATGACGTTGACGTGAATGGAGCCGACCTTTGCGCCGCGAGTCTGGCGCAGGTAATCGACTGCGGCCTCGATGTTTTCAGCGGCGGAGCCGAGAGAGACGAAGACGGTATCGGCATCCGCGGTTTTGTACTCGGAGATGAGGCCATAGCTGCGGCCGGTGAGCTCGGCGAAGTCCTTATAGGCGGCTTCGAGGAAGTCAAGGATCGGCTCGGCGAAGTTGTTGCGGCGGGCTACAACGCCCTGCATGTAGTGTTCCTGATTTTGCACGGGGCCGATGAGAATGGGATTGGTGAGGTCCATCATTTTGGGGACGCGGCGGCGCATGGGCCCGAAGAGAACGCGCTGCGCCTCGGTGGGGCAGTCGATGATGTCGTCGGGAGCGCCGAGGTACTCGCGGATCAAGTCGGATTCATGTTTATAAAAAGTGCGTTCCAGGTGCGTGGTGAGGAAGCCGTCCATGATGTTCATGCCGGGCGTGAGGGAGAGCTCGGTGACGCGGCGGAGAATGAGCGCCTGGTCAGCGGCCTGCTGCGCGTCTTTGCCGAAGAGCATGATCCAGCCGGTATCGAGAGCGCCGTAAATATCGTCGTGGCCGCAGTGGACGTTGAGGGCGTGCTTGGTAAGAGCGCGGGCGCCAACTTCGAGCACCATGGTCGAAGCCTTGCCTGGCGCGTGATAGTACTGTTCGACGCCATAGACCACTCCCTGGCCGGAGGTGAAGTTGACTACGCGCTTTCCGCAGACGGAGTGGGCAATGGCGCCACCCTGGGCCGCGTGCTCGCCTTCAGTCTCAATTGCGATGGTGTTGTGTCCGAAGACGTTCAAGTGGCCTTCGGCATAGGCCTGCTGGAAGAGCTCGCCGCCCTCAGTGGAAGGGGTGATGGGATAAAAAACGCCGGCATCGGCAATGCGCGTCTCGGTGTGATAGGAGACGAGCTGGTTTCCGTTTGCGGTGACCCGGATTCCTGGATAACGAGCAGCAACCGTCATGAACTCCTCTTTCTCAGGCCCTGATTTCAAGCCGATGGCTTTGCCGTGCTGCGCATGCGCCTTGGATTCGAAGGAACGTGCTCCCTCAAATTGTTAAAGCGCGCTCGGCCTCGTTGATCTACCGGACAGCGAAACAGAGCGGTCCGGACGAAGTTTAATGTTGAATAGACGTGACAGAGGCGGAAAAAATCCAAGGGGGAATCATTCCCGCAAAAATGGCCATACCTAAGTGTGCACCTGTTCAGGGAGACGATGTACCGTATTGTGGAATGTGGGTTCATGGCCCCGTAATTCCATCATCCTCGCAATTCCATAAATTGTTTATCAGGAGTTCGATTCGTCTTTACAGCGCTGAATTTTTCTTTTTATGGCATTCCCAGGATTGCGCGGGGTTTCAACGGACTTCATCTTGGGTTTCCTCGAAAATTTGGGCTCATTTTGGAGGTTAGATGGGCTCTACCTGCCTGTTATAGCGGCCGGTGAGGGCGTTCCAGCGGATTCGGGCGATCTCCTCTAGCATGGTGACTCCGTCTTTCAGATAGCTCATGCGCGTGCGCTCGTCATGAGACCAGCTGACTGGAACCTCGGCCACTCGGAAGCCGCGCTTGAGGGCGATGAACAAAATCTCCGGATCGAAACCCCAGCGCTCGATGGTCTGGAGCTGGAAGACGGTTTGGGCGGCGGCTCGGGTGAAGGCTTTGAAGCCGCACTGGGTATCGGCAAAGTGCAGCCCCATGACGGCGCGGGTGACGGCGTTGAAGCAGCGGCCAAAGAACTGCCGATAGAGGGGCTGGCGGTGGGTCTGGCGGCTTTTATCCAGCCATCGAGAGCCGATGGCGATATCGGCGCCGGCGGCGATTGCGGCAAAGAGCAGCGGCGCTTCTTCAATGGGGGCTGAGAGGTCAGAGTCAGTGAACATGACCACGTCGCCCCGTGCCTGAAGCATACCGTTGCGCACGCTGTAGCCTTTGCCGCGATTACCGGGATTCTCGATCAGCCGGACCTCGGGAGCATGGACGGCAAAGTCGCGAACGACCTCAGCTGTCTGGTCGCGCGATCCGTCGTTGACCACGATGACCTCGGCGAACCAGCCTTGGCGGCGAATGAAGTCGACGACCGACTGGAGAGTCGCCGGAATGCGGGCGCTTTCGTTGTAGGCCGGAATTACGATGCTGTACTGCGGATTCTGTGCCACGCCGGCAATCAACTCCCTCAAGTGCGCGCCTGAAAGCTTTCTCAACAGCCGGAATTTCAAGCAGGACTCAGGCCATAATACCGCATCAGGAGGGGTGGGCCGGTTCCGTGCCCAGCTGCCAAGGGATGCCCCAACTAGCCCAAGCTAAAAGGCTTATTTGATAACGGGCGCATTTTTTCGCACCTTCGACTGTAAAATACGGTTATGCTGTGAGGGGAGGCGAAACAGATATGACAAAGGCAGACCTGGTGGAAAAAGTGACCGCCCTGGGAGATCTAACCCGCCGTGACGGCGAGGTGATTGTTGAGACCATTTTGGGTTGCGTAATCTTCGCGCTGCAAAAAGGCGAGAAGATTGAGATTCGCGGTTTCGGGTCGTTTCGCATTCGCCAGCGCAATTCCCGCATAGGACGAAACCCCAAGACGGGCGAGCGCGTGGAGGTTCCTGCCAAGCGAGTTCCCTACTTCAAGCCTTCCAAGGAGCTTCGCGACCTGGTGAACCCAGATGAGGCTGCCAGCGCCTCCTGAGCGAGTTTATTCCAATAGATTCTTTAAAGCTGTCCTGCAATTCAGAGGCTATTGGTTCCTGCATCAATAATGTTCCTGCGCCGTGCCTACGGGACTCCGTGACGAACTTGTGGAATCTCATTTCTCCACGCTACCACCCCAAGAAACAAAGACCGTTTCTTGGGGACCCCGGTGAAGTGCGGGGCTAACCAGCTCTGCGCTCCCGGCGCGCTTGTGCGGATATTACTTATAGAGTTTTCCGGCGTTTGCTTCCTTCGCCGCATTTCGCCGATTGAGCCAATCCAGAACACAGATTCCGGCCAGGAATGGCACCAGCCAGATTACGCGGCACTCAAATCGGTCCTCGACCATTGATATCGCGCCGGTGATCAGAGCGTTGACGACGACCGTGGGAACAATTACCACGCTCAGCGCGATGAGACGTAGCGAGTGCCTGCGCCAGAGCAGCGGCACAAAAACGGCGATGATCGCCAGCGAGGCCAGCACAGCCCAATTCTGGATGGAAGTGAGCAATTCGAGGGGGAGCGCGTTGCGGGCCTGGAGGCTGCTCGCATAACTCGCCCGCTCGCGCGGCAGACTTGTGGTGAATTCGGCCAGAACCCAACTGCTGGCATCCAAATCGTCGAAGCCAAAATCCGTCAATTGCCCCCAGAAGTTGGCAGCCGATCGGGAGAACTGCTGGCGCGGGTAGGCACGGAAAGTTGCCAGAACGAATGGGAGCTCCTCCTGCGAGAGATGTTTGCTCTCGTCTTCTGAGGCGCTCTGATAGATTCCGTCGGCTCCCCAGAGAAATTCGTCTGGATCGTTGGGGAGATTGTGCACGTGGTCGCAGATGGCCCACTTCAGCTCCCCGCAGTGCTTTTCCAAATACCAGCGTCCGGGGCCGTCAGCGATGATGCGGGCAGTGAGAAAAGGCGGCTGCTCGCCATTCAACGAAGGCTTTCCGTAGAGGTAGCTGTAGAGGACCAGCTGGGACGCTGCCGCCAGGGCAATGATGGCTGCAACCTCGAGCACGGGACGAATGCGGCGGCGAAAATTACGGCGGTCGACGGCGAGCAGCAGAGCCAGGAACATGCATAGGCCGGCAGCCAGGAGCAGGTGAGTGGCATGAGAGGTAATCGCCCACCAGGAGATCAAATACAGCAAGATTCGCTCCCCTCGAGCGAGAGTCTCGCGGGCAAATACCAGCAGATAAATGGAGAGGTAGAGAAGCGGGCCCAGAATATCGGGCATGATTAGCGTGGAATACCAGCCGATGCCGGTGAAGAGGCTGAGCAGCAGGACCAGAGCCAGGTAAGGCGGGATGGTTTTCCGCGGCGCGAAGGAGCGGACGACGAGCCAGAGAAGAAAAGCGACAAGCATGCATTGCAAAGCGGCGACGGGCCAGAGCGTCAAGTTCCAGTGCAGGGGCAGAATGCCGAGGCTGTAAAAGAACGACCGCATGCCGTAGTAATCGGAGAACCGGTGAAGAAAGACTGCGCGGGCTACGATGCGGCCGTCGCCGACGTAAGTCATTGAGTCCGGGTAAAGCAGCGGGAAGCCATTATAGAAGGCGGGCCAGGCGAGCAGCAGAGCGCCGAGAAACGTTGCGGCGACGCGCCAGAGAGTGCCGTTGCGTCCTAAGTGTCTTATGAATTTCCGCACACTGGATTCAGCGAATTTCATGGCTAGCGCACTTCCTCAAGTGAATGCGGATTTCGACCCAATCGTATCACCTGGGAAAGAAAAGGACGATCAAGGAGAGGTGAATCAGTCAGCGCGGCTTGATGCCGATGACGCTCATCATGCGCCCGGCGTGGCCCTGGGAGGCGCGATGGGAGAAGAACAGCTCCGGCTGGCAGTTTGTGCAGCCGCCAGTCAGATTGATTGCTCGTGGCTTGAGTCCCGCAGCGAGCAACTGGCGGCGGTTGGCTTCGATCAGATTCAGGTGCAGGCTGGGGCCGATGGGCGAGTGGCCGGGCGCGCGCTGGGTGAGAAACAGCATGGGGTATTTGTTGCGCACGGGGTCGGAGTCGTAGACCTCGCGGAAGAGCTCGCGGGCATAGGCGAACTGGGACTCGAACTCGGAGAGCACCTCTTCGCCCACGGCGTAGCAGCAGGGGCCGATGCCGGGGCCGATGGCGGCGATCAAATCTTCAGGCCGGGAGCCGAACTCGAGCCTCATGCGGCCGATGCCGGTTTCGACGATGCGCTTTACCGTTCCCCGCCAGCCGGCATGGAAGGCGGCCACCGCGCGGCGCTTGCGGTCGGCCACCAGAACTGGGATGCAATCGGCGGTCTGGATGCCCAGCAGCAGGCCGGGCTGATCGGTCATCAGGCCGTCGGCTTTCCTGAGGCGTTCGCCGGCTGCATCTGCAGCGGCGAGATGAAGGACGTTGGAATGAATCTGGCGCAGGGTCACGATCGGCGTGGACGCGTCTCCGGTGATTGCCTCGGCCAAAAGCCGGCGGTTGCGGATCACGGTTTCCCGGTCGTCGGCTTCGGTAAAGCCGAGATTCAGCTCGCCTGGCGCATCTTCCGCGCAATAGGCCGGCTGAGGCCGCCGCGGCGGGTGCTGAAACCGTGCCAGAGCCAGCGTAGTTTTTCCCAGTCTGGAACTGGCAGCCACTCAACGCCGTTCGGAGCCACGCGGGGGAAAGGCGCTACGGGCGCAGTTCCTCAGGCGCGGCACGCTCGAAACGCATGCGTCGGGTGATGCCGCAGCGTCACCCCACGGACGAAGCCGTCCTGGGGTCCGGTCTTCCCGCGAAGATTGCGAACCAGGCCGGTAGCTCAAAAAGCTCGTCGATGGCCTGGACCGCGGGGTCGGGATGAGGATTCGGGCTGGTGGAAGACGGCATCTGATTTCGATTTTAACGGGTGAGGATTTTATCCGGCGGCTGAAGATCGATTCTGCGAGGCAAATTAGTTGGGCCTGCCTTCCGGCAGGCCCTCTTGAGAGGCATTTGTTTGGAGGGAGTCCAGGGGGGAATTTGAGAGAAGAGATCCGTGATGGACCTTCAAAAAGGAATGGGTACCTTTCTTGGAGGGATTGTTATTTCGGGGAAGCCTCTGCTTGTTAACTGTATAGATGCGAGTATACCCAAAAAGTTGCATGATTGCCAAAATTTATTACCTAGCCCGTCGCCGGCTGTTACCGGCCGGGCACCCTACGTATTCAAAAAGGCAATAATCAACTTGCATATATCATGCAGAATTGGCACTCTTTAGAGTGTGAAGCAGTTATACTTCATCGTTCTGGGCGGCATCCTGATCCTGGGAATTGTCTATATCTATCTGCATCGCCAGGAGCTGGGACTTACCGGTCTACCCGGATTCGGGGTCGGCGAGGATACCAGCGGCGAGCAGAATGCCCCTGCCCGCATGAACTGGCAGAAGGTGGACCGGAGCCAGAACGGCTTCAAGGTGGAGATGCCGGCCGAGGTCCAGGAGCTCCAGGTTCCGGCTTATAACGAACTCGGCGGCACGGAACCGGTAGAGATGATTCTGTGCAATCCCAACGCGGATACCAGTTTTTCCGTGGCCTGGGAGGACGATCCGCCGGTGGCGCGCATCAACGGCCACGCACCCGACAGAACCATGGATATGGCGAGGGACGATGCGCTGGCCCGCACCCAGACCATCCTCATCGAGGAATACCGGACCAACATGGACGGCTTTCCGGCGCGGGATTTTGTGGGGCGCAATGTGAACGGCGGCATCATCAACTCGCGGATGATCTTTGCCGGCCAGCGCCTTTACCTGCTCAGCGCGGCTTTTCCTTCGTCCAAAGCCAGGCGGGATAAGGATGTGACGCAGATTCTTCAGCTCGTTCTCATTCGACAGGACTGCCGGCAGTTCCGATGCTCAGCCCAGAGACGATTAGGGTAACGCCTGACTCATCAAACCTGATTCATCAAAACAATTTAGGAAGTGCGTAGTCGGCCTTCACTTCAACGCATGGTGGGCTCCGGATTTGCGAGCGGCGCAGTCACCTTTATCGTCTCCGATGCAGCACTCGCGCCGTTGGGGCCTACCGCAAAGATCGTGTACTCCGCCGACTCACCCGGCTTGGGCGCAGGGCTCAGTGAAGGTCGACGTCTTCAACCCCAGGGCGACCATTTTCGATTGTGGTTCCTGGGTGCTGATTCGCCGGACCCGGTAAATAGTGGCGCCCGGCACCGGGCTCCAGGTGAGAATCACCTTTGTGTTTTGCATTTCGGCTCTGACTCCGGAGGGTGCGGCTAACCTGGCTGCAGCTGGCTTGGCCAGCAGTCCGTAGACGCAGAACTGGCCGGTGCCCACATTTTGATTGCCGAAGCTGGGCAGGTAGACTTTGCCGTTGGCGATGCTGGGCGGGGCCATTTTGGAATATTCGCCGCAGTCATCGCGGGCCGGGATTTCGAGCGAGTTCCAGAGTTCGCGGCGTATGTCGTTGGCGTCGAAGGCATGAAGAATGCCGGGCCGCGATTCATCCCATGAGTCGCCGGTGGCGTGGATTGCCGCCCAGAGAATTCCGTCGCGGTTGCCGTTGGCGGAGAGCGAAAGCATTGCGCCCGGGTGCCCCTCATTGGGTGTGTCGCGCATGATCACCGGGGTCTCGATCAGCTTTTCGCCTTGGAATTTGTAAACCTTGGTTTTATCGCGCTGTCCCCATACATAAGAGCATTGGACCTAATTCTGCGCTGTCCCAATAGACCAGGCTGTGCAGGTGAGAGGCTGTTGCTTGAAAGTGTTGAGCTGCGTGCTCATCGCCAAGGTGCCCGAAGTGCCACGTATCGAGCAGGTACAGTACGCCCTCTTTGCCGCCGCCAAGCACGATATGCGTTCCGGGAATGAGAGTCGCGCCGGAGGCGTTCAGATCGGTATCGGTGCGGTCCAGTTTGAAGTGGTTGGTGGGCGTGAACCAGTCGAGCAACTTCAGGTCGGGGGTGAACTTGAGAAAGCTTTCGCTGAAATTCTTCACGCCGTCCCAGCTTCCATTGCCGGTTACGACATAGACGTTGCCTTCGGCGTCTATCGCCGGCGCCTGGCCAGACTGCCAGATGCTCGCCTCAGAGCCTGTGGGCGACGTATTGAAGACTGCTTTCTGCTCAAGCGTCTGCACGTCGTAGGCCATCAAAAAGCCGTGGTAAGGTTGGAAATCGCAGTGCGATGCATAGCCCACGTAGACCATGCCGTTGGCCAGCGCCAGCGCCGGGCGCTGGTTTTGCATCAGCGGGTCGAAGCCGGCGGCTTTAATGGTCACGGGGCTCTCCGGCAGATCAGCGCCGGTGGCCAGATCGAGCTCGTGAAGGCGTTGCATGAAACCATTACCTACTTGAGTTAACGCGACGACATAGAGAACACCTTTCGCCTTGTCGATGACCGGCGTGCCGATAATGCCCATTTGCCCGTTGATGTCAGTACAGCCGAAGTTGGCGCTGTGCTGGTTTGCAGGTGTGCCGAAGTTCACATGCCATAGCGGGGCCGAGACCTCGGCATCATTGGCGTCGAAGGCATAGACGCTGTTGTTTACTGTCGTGACGTAAACGACGTCGTGCGTTCCTCCGCCTACGGAGAGATTGGTTACCACCAGCGGCTGTGAATAAACCTGGTCGTCGACCACGCGCTTGAACAACATGCCGAAGTGGGCCTTGTTCACATTGGCCGGCGTCAGTACGGTTTCGCGCAGGTTTGCGCCCGTGCGTGCGTTGTCGTTGTGCTGCGTAAGCACATCGACCTGGGCCATGGCGCGCTTGCCGGGCATCGACAAAACCCACACGCTAAAGAGAAGACAAAAGATGCATTGCTGGAAACGATGACGGGCCATTTCATCCATCCATTTTGATTTGACTGGCAAACTATGAAAGAGCTATCTCCGTGCAGTTAGCGAGGATTCAACCAAGAGGTCATACTTATAGAACGATTTTTCTGACGATTACACTCGGATTCAACATCTATAATATAGGTGCTTTTTGACCTGGAGACGCCTACTCAAGGAGAAGTCTCAATGTCAGAACCGACGATTGCTCAAAAAGGTCCTTATCCCATTCAAGTGGAAGCCGGCAAGAGCTACTACTGGTGTGCCTGCGGTTTGAGCGCCAATCAGCCCTTCTGTGATGGCAGCCACAAAGCCACAGACCTTACCCCTGTGAAGTTTGAAGCTACTGAATCCAAAACCGTCTATCTTTGCGGCTGCAAACACACCGCCAACCCCGTTTTCTGCGACGGCACGCACGCCAGGCTTTAGGCATTTCTCCTGAAAAGGCAGAGTGAGTGTGGACCGGGAGGTCCATGCTACAGCCGGCCAGGAGGCCGGCGCCACCCATTCTTGCCGGGACGGAAATTTTCAGGCCAGCAGAAGCTCGCTTTATCCTCTGGACAAAATGATCTAAAAGATACGCATTGAGAAATCCGCGTGGAACGAGAGGGAATCGTTCCACGCGGATACAGGCTGCCTGGATGCGCGGCCTTACTTCTTCGGCTCCGGCTCTTCTTCCTGGGTTACTTCATGTCCTTCGCCGGGGAAGGGCCAGTTATGGTCGAGGAGAATTTCTTTTTCGCGCTGCGCCTTGGGAACGCGGTTGATGGTGAGGTTCTCAAAGAAGTGCACGCCGGTCTTTCCCGCGGTGGCAATGTCGATATCGCCGTCTCCATCAAGATCTTCAGCGATGAACTGCGTTCCCACGCCGGCCGTGCCGTTCACTGAGATGGGATAGCGCGTGAATTCGCCGGTCTTGCGGTTGATCTTGTAGTAGTAAATGACCAGCGGATCGTAGGCGCCGGCGTCGTGGCCGTTGTGGCCGCGATAGCGCTTGCCGGTGATCAGCTCCGGCTGGCCGTCGCCGTCGATGTCGGCCATCATGAGCGCGTGCGACTGCGAGAAGGACTCGTCGATGGTGTGCTTGACCCACTGGCGGTTGCCCTTGGTGTCTTCAGTTTGCTCCAGCCAATAGAGGCCGTAGCTGTGGCCCTGGCCGTAGATGATGTCCATCTTGCCGTTGTTGAGCACGTCGTAGCCGATGATCGGGAAGCCGGTATCGCCGAGGTGAAAGTCGGGGTGCCACTCCCACTTGTCGTTGTCGGCATCGATCTGCTTGAACCAGCCGGTGGTGGTAATGATGTCGGCCTTGCCGTCGCCGTCAATGTCGGCGATGCCGATGCCATGGCCATCCTCTGCGCGTCCGCCCACGTGATGCACTTTGGGCGTGGGGCCGGAGAAGTCGATCCAGAGGATGCCGGAGTGGTTGTAGTGGGACAGGATCAGGTCGGGCTTGCCGTCGCCGTTGATGTCGGCCATCCAGCCGCCCTCGGTGTCGTAGCTGTCGGTGATGAAGTGGCGCTTCCACTCCGCGCCCAGCTTTCTTCGGATTCTCATACCAACAGACGCCGTTGGTCTGCCACGCAGCGGTCACCACGTCGGGCGCGCCGTCGTGGTTCACATCTACCGTCCACTCGCCGCAGTCGGCGACATACTCGTTGACGATGCCCACTTCGCGATACTGGTGGCGCTTCCACTCGCCGCCGTTGGGGCCGGGATTCTCATACCAGTAAGCGCCGCTCAAAATGTCTTTGCGGCCGTTGCCGGTCATATCGAGCGTGGTAATGCCCTCGGCGTGGTCGGTGCCCAGGCGATGCGCGGTGAAGACGGCCTGCGGAACGCCGCCCGGGCCGGGACCGCGGGTTTGGATGCGGTCGGCGCCGCCGATGAGCTGGGCTACGGCCGGAACAGTAAAAGCAAAAAGAACGAATGCTGCGGGCAAAGTGATTTTCATGGTGACTCTCTCCATTTCGAATTGAAGCTTTGTTCCGCAGCCTATTTCAGCGGGAACAGTTTGATATTGCGAAAGTAGACCTCGGCGCCTTCTGACTGAAAGAGAATTTTGCCGCTGAAGAGGGAAAGGCGTCAGTTCCCTCGTTGGCCAGCTTGCCGTTTACGTATTGCCAGACGTGGCCGTCGCGGTTCACCAACTCGACGACGTTCCATTTGCCGTGCGGTTTTTCCAGTTCGTTGGTGGGGTCGCGATAGCCCACTACGTCTTTGAACTCGCCTTTGTTGAAGCGGTCGATCTTCGCGGGAGCTGCCGGCCGGGCCGGTTACGCGAACGCCGTCCTTGCCGGTGAGTGCTGCGCCGTCGGTCATCCAGAAATCGCCGGTGCAGCCTTCGTTGATTTGAAACTCGACCGAACGCGGCCAAACCTTGTTCGGGCCCTGAATATTGTAGAGAATGCCGCTGTCGCGCGCGTGGCCTGCGCGCGGCGCAAAGGTGCCCTCGCCCCACTTGAATTCGGCGCGCAGGTAGTAGTTTTTGTACTCCTGTTTGGTGATGATGTAGCCCATCTCCCGGCCGGAGATGTGGATGAGTGCGGTTCTCCACCGTGAAGACCTGGTTGGGGTCGGAGTTCAGGCCGGTGCTGGGCAAAAATGTGTCGAACTGGCTCAGATCCTTGCCGTCAAAGAGAACCACCGCGCGGCCGTGTTTTGGAATATCAGGAGCCTGTGCACAGGCGAAGGCCGCGATGCTAGCGCCGCCAGCAACAGAACGGCAGCCGTTCCGGTCGTTTTGCGTAATATCATCGAATAAAATCCTATCGCCAGCCATTCTCGTCTTCGATGGCATGAGTTTGCAAATGTTCTCACTCCGGGCGAGCGTGTTTTTCGACCATATTGGTAATCATGCTGACGGGCAGAAAGCGGGTCAGGAGGGCCGTAAGCTGCCAGATGAATTTTGGAATGATGGTCCGCTGGCCGCGAGCCAGGGCGGCGATTCCGCGGCTGGCCACTTCTTCGGCCGACTGCCTGGTGCCGGGCATGATTTTGCTGCTGTTTGCCACCTGGGAGAATTCGCTTTCGGTGGGACCGGGGCAGAGCGCCGTTACCTTGACGCCGAAGCGGGCTACTTCAGCCGCCAGTCCCTGGGCAAAGAAGCGGTCGAAAACCTTGGTGGCCGCATAGGTATTCAGGTAGGGCAGCGGCTGGTAGCTGGCCGTGGAGGCTACGATCAGCACCCATCCGCGGCGGCGCTCGACCATCTGCGGAAGAAAAAGGCGCGTGAGCCGCACCACCGCTTCGCAGTTGACCCGCACCTGGCTCAGTTCCTGCTCGACGGGGCTTTTATAGAACTCGCCGAACTGGCCCAGGCCGGCATTGTTGATGAGAATATCGACGGTGAGGCCGGCGCCTTCGGTGGCGTCGTAGATTTGCTGCGGCGCGGCGGGATCGTTCAGATCCGCGACTACGATGCGGACTTCGGTTCCCTTGGCGCTGAGTTCGGCGGCCAGAGTATCGAGCCGCTCCTTGCGCCGCGCGGTGAGAATCAGTTTGGCGCCGTGGCTGGCAAGTTCCCGCGCCAATGCAACGCCGATGCCCGCGCTGGCTCCGGTCACCAGCGCCCATTTGCCTTTGAAATCGTTTGTGCTTGCCATAGCGGAACCATCATAGCGGATGCGGCGTGACGAGAAGATCATCGCTCATTCCATCGGTGAAACAAGGATCGATTTGGAACTCCATCGTAAGTGAATCCCAGGTCTCAGAAGCGAGACCTCCACCCCACGGACGAAGACCTGTCCGTGGGGGCCCCGGACCTGGGGTGCCTGTCATTATGGGACGGTCAGATTCGATGCACCTGGTCAATTGACTAACCTCTACGATTTAGCAGCCTGTGGCTCTCCTCCAAACTCCTCATTCAGCCACTCGCTGAACGCTGAAAACTGTTCATCGCGGCCGAGGAAGTCGCGGACCATCTGGCGGCCCGGCTTCGATCCGCCCTGCTCAAGAACGGTTTTGCGATAGCGAGCGCCGGCGTCGCAGCCGAGCAGGTCTTCGGGATCGAACTGGGCAAAGAAATCCAGAGCGATCACTTTGTCGAAGGCGTAGGTGTAGTAGTTGGACGAGTAGCCGGTGAGGTGGCCGAAGCTCGCGTACATTCGGTTGCCTTCAAACCAGGTCCAGGGTTGGAGGGATTCGTAGAGGCGCTTGGTGATGCTGTCGAGGTCGAGGCCGGCGGGGTTCTGGTCGTGAAGATCGAGCGAGAGCGTTGTGTAGTAGAGCTGCGAGCGCATCCAGTCGGCCCTGCCAAAGGCTCCGGCCAGTTTCATTTTTTTGATGGTTTCGGAGGGGAGAATCTCGCCGGTCTGGTAGTGCTTCGCGAAGGCCTGGAGCAGCTTTTCGTCGCGGAAGAACTCTTCCAGCATCTGCGAGGGAACCTCAATGAAATCGCCCTCGGTTGCAAAGCCGGACACTCCCGCCCACTCGGTCTGGCCGCCGAGAATGGCGTGCATCAGGTGGCCGAACTCGTGGAAGAAAGTGACCACGTCGCTGTATTGCAACAGGCCGGGGTCATTCTCATCGCCCGCCGGAAAGTTGCAGATCAGCGCGGCTTCTGGCATAGCGCGCCCGCGGACGCCGGTGACCACCGGAGAGGCGGAGAACCATTTGTCCTTGCCCTCGCGGGGATGCATATCGAGATAAAAACGGCCTACGAGCCCGGCCGCCGTCAAAGACCTCGAAGACCGAGACGGCGGGGTGCCAGCCGGGGGCTGCGGAGGGGCGGAACTCGATTTTGAAGAGGCGCTCGGCCGTCTGCAGCACGCCGGCCTCGACCTGCGCATAGGGAAAGTAGGGGCGCACGGAGTTGGAGTCGAAATCGAAGGCCGAGCGGCGGAACTGCTCGTACCACCAGGCGCGGCTGGTGATATCGATCTCGGTCAGATCGGGCTGGCGCTTGCGGGCGAAGTCGAGAACCAACTCGTGCTCACGGCGGGCGCCCTCCAGGCTGGCCTGGTTCAATTTGGCAAGGAATGTGCGCACGTTGGCCGCCGAACCCATCATCTGGTCGGCGGTGGCCAGATCGGCCCAACTGCGGAAGCCAAGAACAGTGGCAATCTCCTGGCGGGTTGCCAGCAGGTCAAGAAGAATCTGCTGGTTGACAGGATAGGCGCGGGTATTGTAGGCCAGGAACATGCGCTCGCGCAGCGCTCGGTTTGCGGCGAAGGTCATCACCGGCTGCATATCGGGCGGGTCGGTGGTCAGGGTCACGCGGCCCTCGGCGTCTGCCGGATGGCGGGCGAGGTAGTCGGCGGGCAGTCCTTCCAGCTCGGCTGCAGAGGCCTCGATGGTCTTTGCGCCCTCCTGAATGTTGCGGCTGAACTCGAGCGAGAGGCCGGAAGCCTTTTCGTGCAGCTTTTGCAGATGGTCGCGCGTGGCCTGGTCTTTGTCCACGCCGGCCAGGCGGTAGCTGAGCAGGGTGCGCTCAACAAAATGCTTTGTTGCCGGGCTGGCGCCGCTGAGCTTGATGGCGGCAAGAGCCTCGTAAACAGCGCGGTTCAGGCTCAGAGCGCTGCCCGCCATGGCCACCCGCTGGGCCTCAATCTGCGCCTGGTCGCGGACGGCCTTGTCGGCGGCCACGGAGTTGAGGATGCCGGCCTGCGCACCGGCCAGGCTCAACTGTTCAAGAGCCTCGTCGTAGAGCCGCAGTGAATTTTCGGGGGTGCGCTCGCCTTCCACGGCCAGCAGGGCGGCCAGGGACGCCTCGTGCGCCTCAAGACGGGCGCCGACCCAGGCTGCCAGGGCCTCGGCGGAAGCGGCTCCGCCCGCCTCCCAGGCGTGAAGGTTGGCGTTGCATGGCATCGGCGGCAGGGTTTTCAGCGGGCATAAGGGGCAAAATTCCTCCAAAGTTCTAGGTTGCCACAGCGGGCCGGGGTACGCTCGTAATTGCGGCACAAGTAATCTCTTGTTGCATCCTGACCGGAACCCTTCTAAGATGCGTCAATTGATTGATATGACTCTGTTGACATCCAGCACGAAGGTTTCCGCTCCCGGATCGGCTCCCGTTCCGCCGGGTCCCCGGCTGAATGTGGAGAAATTGTGCGTTTCCATCCAGGCCGAATCGCCGGCCGAGTTGATCCAGAGGGCTGAGGCGGCACTGGCCGACTCCAGGTTTCTGGAGTTCCGGCTGGACTCGCTGCCCAAGCCGTTGGCGGCGCTCTCCAAGGTGAAGGAGTTCCTTGAAGGCCGACGGGACGTGACGGCCATCGCCACCTGCCGTCGCAAGGAGTTTGGCGGCGGCTTCAAGGGTTCGCTCAAGGCTGAGTTGGAGGTTCTGACCGCGGCGGCTGAGGCCGGCTGCCAGATTGTCGATCTCGAGGTCGAGTCGGCGGAAGAGGCGTCGAAGAAGCTTTTGGAGAATCTGCGGGCTGACCTGCAGGAGGCGGGCGCCGCGCTGCTGATCAGTTCTCACGACTTTACCCGGACCAGAAAACTGGAGGGCCTGGAGCAGGAGGCGGAGCGGATCGAGGCCTTTGAGCCGGATTTTGTGAAAGTGGTTTCCACCGCCCGCTCGCTGACCGATAATCTGGCCGTTCTGAAGATGATCGAGAGCCAGTCGCTCTCGTCGCACGTGGTGGGCATCGCGATGGGCGAGGAGGGACTGGTGAGCCGCGTACTGGGTCCCAGGGCCGGCGCGGCGTTTACCTTTGCCGCCTTTGCCGAGGGCGAGGAGACGGCGCCGGGGCAGGTGGCCGCGCGCACCCTGCGCGATCTCTATCGCGTGGAGCAGCTCGACTATGCGACGCGCATCTTCGGCGTGGCCGGCAATCCCATTGCCCACTCGCTTTCGCCGCTGATGCACTCGACCGCCTTCCGCCGCGAGAACGTAAACGCCGTGATGCTGCCGCTGAAGGTGCGCGCGCTCGCCGACCTGCTAACCCTGGTGCGCGAGCTGCCGCTGGGCGGAGTGGCCGTGACCATGCCGCTGAAGGAAGAGGTTCTGCCCCACCTGGCCAACATGGATCCGCTGACCGCCAAAATCGGCGCCTGCAACACGCTGCGCACCGGCGTGGACGGCAAGCTTTACGGCTTCAATACCGATGTGGCTGGGGTGATCAGGCCGCTGGAGAAGCGGCTCAAGCTGCAGGATGCGCGCATCGCCGTTCTGGGAGCGGGCGGTGCGGCGCGGGCCGCGGTCTTCGCGCTGGTCAGCCAGGGCGCTGAGGTCTTTGTCGTCAACCGCACCCACGAGAAGGCCGTGAAACTTGCCCGCCAGGCCAAGGCCAAAGCGCTGAAGCATGAGCTGTTCGCAAAGGGCCGGTTTGATGTGCTGATCAATACCACGCCCTGCGGAATGGCGGGCATCAAGCAGGCTCTGCCCATTGCCGAGAACGAGCTGAACGCGGGACTGGTCTTCGATATGGTTTATAACCCTCTGGAAACCCCGCTGCTGAAACTGGCGAAGGAGCGCGGGATTCCCGTGATCTCGGGCCTGGAAATGTTTGTGCAACAGGGCGCGAGGCAATTCGAAATCTGGACGGGGAAACCTGCTCCGGAGGCGGAGATGCAGCGCGTGGTGGAACTGGAGTTGAGACGGCGGGGCTGAGACGGGCTAGATACTTTATATTCCCAAGTCTCAAAATCGAAATCCGGGGCAACTGGATTGTGGGGCCTACTTGCGCTTCTTTTTTGCCGGTTTTGCGGTCTTGGACTTCGACTTCGCCTTTGGCTCTGCTGAGTGGGTAATGGAGATTGGCGCCAGGTCGGGACCTATGCGTCTGACGGTCGTGTCGACCATTTCGTAGTTGATGGTGCGCGGAGAGACAGGGCGGGTGATACCGGTGGCGGGATCGACGGTGAGATTGGTGCCGTCTGCGATCTGGAAGCTGAAGACGGGCACCTGGCCCTTCGGGCCGGACTGGGTCGATGCCAGAAGCGGCAGATAGCCCTGGATGGGATGGAGACGGAAGGCCGTCTCGTAGCGATGGTGCTTTAGGCTCCAGGTGAAGACGCGCACCTGGTCGAAGTCGAAGGGCAGGCCGGATTTGGGCGGGCCCATCACGGTTACGTACTGCGGAACCTCGTGATCGGGCGCGCTGGAGTCGGGATCGAAAACCTTGTTCAGTACATAGGCGCCTATGTAGCGCTGGCCCTCGGCATAGGTGCCAATCTCGTCGGGCACATCCACATCCATGCGGCTTGAGAGCAACCATCCGGTGTGGCCAGCGGCGTCGCGCACCAGCCACCAGTCTTCCATTACCGGGGGCGTTACCGGGGGCTGAACTGGCAGCGGAACACTTGGCGCGGCTGAAGCCGGCTTCGCTCCTGCCGGAGATTGCCTGGAGTCGGCGAGCGAGCCCTTTTGGTCGCTCTTCGCCGGGGAGGGATTCTGCGCCGCGGGAGCTGTCTTCTGTCCGGGTTTTTGCGCTACTACCCTCGAAAGCGGAACTAAGCCGGTCGCGGGCGTTTTGGGGATGGAGGCGCGCGCCAGGAGCTGGACCTTGGCGTTTGCGGCCAGCAGGTAAAAATGTTGCGTCTCCCGGCCGGGCAGGACGTGGAGATAAATGTCGTCGCGCAGGGCTGCGGTGGCGATTACCGGGTCCTTCTGGTGCTGGCTTGCTAACCGGACAAAAGCATCATAGCTCTCTTGGTCGAGAACCGCCCGCTCCTCAATCCAGCCGATTTCGTTCTTCTGGGTTTTCACCTTGAGGAAGCGCCGGCCATGCTCGAGCACCTCGAGCGGCTGGCCGTTCACGACCTCGGCCACGCGATTGGAAACGGCTGCAACCCGGTCACGGAGATAAATCTGTCGCGCGGAAACGTAAACCGTCTCTTTCTGGCGGGGATGGAAGCGCTCGCATCCAGAGCCTAGCGCGAGAAAGGCCAGGCACAGCAAGAGGGTGAGCCAGGGCGCAGAGGCACCGCGGCGTCTGAAAGATGGAACGAATGAGAGTGGAGATCGCGTGAACACAGCCTGTGGCGTTCTTCTTGAGAATAGCAGAATAGTGGCTAGTGGCGAGTGGTTAGGGGTTAGGTAACAGGGAACGGGGAACAGAACAAATACTCGGCGAATGGCAATTGGTCGGTTGGGCATTATATGGCGGCACTCGTGTGATGGCATCCTCCTTACCCCCCACCCTATCTCTGGCAATAAACGCATTGTTTTCAGTTGGATAGGGTAGGTAATTCGCTGCAACTCGCTCATTCCAATAAGGTTACTGCCAGATATTAGAGAACAAAGAGGTTATGGGCGTCTTCGCTGTTCCCTCCGGGTTGTGGGAGACGCCATGAGATGATTGTGCGCCTCGCGAGTGTAATTATCTGCAATCCGGCAACGACGGGGTGGATGCACGGATTGGGTTGCGGCATGGGCAGGCGGTCAGTCGATCACATCGCTTGGATCGCGGGGGATGAAACCCGTGTGCCGGGTACGGGATTGATTACGATCCGCAGCGGGGTCACGCCGTCCCGATGGGACGGCCGGGGCTTGGATGAATGGTTTCCCCGGGTTTCACCCGGGGCTATCTTCATCTGCTCCCTACGGGAGTGGGGTGGTTGGCGAGGGCGGGCTTGGTGCGATTCCAGCCTTCATGCAGGGTTGCGAAATTCAGGTCCTTCGGCTCCGCTCAAGGGGATGGCGTACGCAAATCGATCTCTGATCTGACCTCTGATCTCTGCTCCTTATGGCAGTGCGGCTATGGCGAAGGCTCCCGCGGGGTCGGTCTTGGTGGTGGCAACGGAAAACACGGAGGTGAGCGTGCCTGCACTCATGGTGAAACCCTGGAGGTCAGGACTGCCCGAAACGTCGACCGCTAGCAGGTAACCTTGAGTGGAATCTTCTGCAAGGCCCATCTTGCCGGTGGGCCCGGCTGTAGGAGTGGCGCTGATGTAGGTGAGCGACCCGGTTGAGACAGAGAAACTGGCGATGTTGTCGGTGGAAATCCCGCTGACAGACTGATTGGCCACGTAGACGTAGTTGCCGTCCAACGAAGGCAGTATTGAGATGGGTCCCGTTCCCTGAGTGGAGTACGGGGAGCCGGAGATTGGGGTGACTCCGCTGCTGGAGATGGTGAAAGCGCGCAGTCCACCGGTTTGGGTTCCGGAAACAGCGGCAGACTCGCCGATATAGAGAAGGCGATTAGTTGGGTCAACGGCAACCGCATTGTCTCCACCGCCGCTGTTGGCAATCTGCAGACCAATCGTACCGGAGTTCCCAAAGGGATTTCCGTTGGCAGGGTTAAAGTTAACCAATTCGGTACCACCATTACCCATGGCGACAAAGACATAACAACTGTTGTTGCACGAATTGGAGCCATCGGGGGAGATGGCCAACTGTATTGGTGTGCTAACGGGTAGATTGGTGGGGGCAGATACTGGGCCCTCGCCGGTTACAGCCGGATCGCCGGTGCTGGGGTTGATTGCAAAGGCGGCAAGCTGGGTCGAGCCAGAGGAAGCAAAAACCAGCCATGAGTTAGTGGAATCCACCTGCACGGTGGTGGGCACATACACGGAGTTGAAGGCGACGCCGTTGTTGAGCGTGCCGTTCGATTCGATGGTGTAAAGGTAGATTCCTGCGAGCGTGCTCACGTAGAGGAAATTGCCGTTGGGAGCCACCGCTATGGCCAGAGGTTCGGCGGGCAGGGTGTAAGCGGTCTCATTCACCTGCCCGGAGGTGAGTTGTGCGGAGACGATTTGGGCGGTGGTCTGGTTCAACACAAAGAAGTAACCGCTGGTGCCGGTAGCGGAACTGCAGGTGCTTGTGGATACCTCAACGCAAACAGAGGTGGTCTCACTTGAAACACCGCTCGAAGAGCCAGTAACCGTAATCTGGTAGGCCCCGGCGGTGGTCGCCGGACTGGCCGTGGTGGCCGCGGTCAGCGTGGCGGTTTGCGCCGCATCGCTGGTGCTGAAATCGAGCGATGTGGACGAAAGGCTGCAGGTAACGGGGCTGGTGGCGTTCGAGGGCGATGTGGTAGTGGCGCAGCCGAGCGTAACCGTCCCCGTAAACGAACTACTCGAAGGTGTGACGGTAATGGTCGCGGTGTTACTGGGAGTGGCGCCGGGGGTGGTCACGACTATGGGGCCGCCGGTATTGGTAAGCGTGAATGAGCCAGTGCCGCTGCCGCCGGTTGGAGCTTGCCAGAAATCTCCGCATCCAGCCAGAAGCGGCGCCGCCGCAAGCAGAAACCTTGCCCAACTTCCAATCTTCATTGCCGCTCCTTGTGTTTTTTAGCCAGATACGGTCCCGACAAAAGGGTAACGCTTCAGAGTGCGCGCTGTCCTGCTGTGGATTTAGACGCTAATCGGCTGCACACGGACCCTGCGTGAAAAGACGGGCGAGTGCGGGTGTTCGCTCGGGGCTAAATCCGAAGCGATACGTGGGCACGGGGAACCTGCTTCGATATTGATCTGCGGTCTTCGAGAGCTACCCGGAGTTGACTTTTGTGAAATCCCACCCTAAATCACCCCATGGACGTGGACCTGTCCATGGGGACCCCGATGCCGCAAAAACAAAGACGCGGTGCCCAGAGGGCGCCCAGGTGGTGCACCCGGGGAGGTGAACCCGATGATGGGTTTCACATTCCGTGAGCGATTTTGATTCTGTGAATAAAACTTAAATTGATTGGCCAGTAGCCATGATCTACACTGTTCGGGTCATGATCATCTAACAACCAAAGGAGAGAATTATGTCATTCGAAAAAGAAAGCTGCCCCATCTCGAGTCGGCGCTTTGAAGCACACCGCGGCTGGAAGCCAGGGGAACGCAAACTGGTGGCCCGACCAGCTGAACCTGAAGATCCTGCACCAGCATTCTTCCCTATCCAATCCCCTGGGCGAGGATTTCAATTACGCCAAGGAGTTCAAGAGCCTGGACCTGGATGCCGTGATCAAGGACCTGCATACCCTGATGACGGACTCGCAAGCGTGGTGGCCCGCGGACTACGGCCACTATGGGCCGTTCTTTATCCGTATGGCCTGGCATAGCGCAGGCACTTATCGAATCGCCGATGGCCGCGGCGGCGGCGGCAGGGGAGCGCAGCGGTTTGCGCCGCTGAACAGTTGGCCCGATAACGTGAGCCTGGACAAGGCGCGCCGGCTGCTTTGGCCGATCAAGCAGAAGTATGGCCGGAAGCTCTCGTGGGCCGACCTGATTATCCTCGCGGGGAACGTGGCGCTGGATTCGATGGGATTGAAGACCTATGGTTTCGGCGGCGGGCGCCCGGATATCTGGGAGCCGGAGGAGGACGTTTACTGGGGACCGGAGACCAAGTGGCTGGGAGACGAACGCTACAAGGGCAACCGCCAGCTTGATAATCCATTGGGCGCTGTACAAATGGGCCTGATCTATGTGAATCCGGAAGGACCTAATGGCAAGCCGGATCCCATTGCCGCGGCAATCGATATTCGGGAGACCTTTGCTCGCATGGCGATGAATGACGAGGAGACCGTTGCCCTGATCGCCGGCGGGCACACGTTCGGCAAAACCCATGGCGCTGCCGATCCGTGCAAATATGTTGGCCGGGAACCTGAGGGCGCCCCGATCGAAGAGCAGGGCCTGGGCTGGGCGAACAGTTTTGGCAGCGGCAAAGGCGTGGATACGATTTCAAGCGGCCTGGAAGGCGCATGGACCACGAACCCAATTAAATGGGACAACAATTATTTTGAGATCTTGTTTGGCTTTGAATGGGAACTCACCAAGAGCCCTGGCGGCGCCCAACAATGGAAACCGAAAGGCGGAGCAGCGGCCAATGCTGTTCCCGACGCTCACAACCCCAAGAAGAGGCACGCCCCCACGATGCTTACGACGGACCTTTCGCTGAGATTCGATCCGATCTACGAAAAGATTTCGAGGCGTTATCTTGAGCATCCAGAGGAGTTGGCAGACGCTTTCTCAAAGGCCTGGTTCAAGCTGACGCATCGCGATATGGGCCCGGTCTCGCGGTACCTCGGGCCCCTGGTTCCCAAGAAGCCGCTGATTTGGCAGGACCCGGTTCCGGCAGTGGATCATAAATTGATTGGGGAGCGGGATATTGCTGCACTCAAGGCCAAGATCCTCGCATCCGGACTTTCCATCTCGCAGTTGGTCACCACGGCCTGGGCTTCCGCTTCAACCTTCCGCGGGACTGACAAGCGCGGTGGGGCAAACGGAGCGCGCATTCGCCTCGCCCCGCAAAAGGATTGGGAAGTGAACCAGCCGGCCGAACTGGCGAAGGTTCTTAAGAAGCTGGGAGCGATCCAGAAGGAGTTCAATGGAGCGCAGACCGGCGGGAAGAAGGTCTCGCTTGCTGACCTGATTGTTCTGGGCGGCTCGGCAGCCGTCGAGGAAGCTGCGAAGAAGGCCGGCCAAAAGGTGAAAGTTCCCTTCTCGCCAGGGCGCACGGATGCCAGCCAGGGGCAGACCGATGTGCACTCGTTTGCCGTACTGGAGCCGATTGCCGACGGATTCCGCAACTACCTCAGGAAAGAACACGAGGAATTAGCGGCCGAGTTGCTGGTGGAAAAGGCAAACCTGCTGACGCTGACCGCTCCCGAGATGACGGTTCTGATCGGCGGCATGCGCGCGCTCGATGCGAACTACGAGCACTCCAAAAATGGCGCTTTCACCAAGCGGCCGGGAACGCTGACCAATGATTTCTTTGTCAATCTTCTCGACATGAACACGAAGTGGCAGAGGTCGGCTGCTTCTGCGGGAGTTCTGGAGGGGCGAGATCGTGCGAGCGGCGAGCTGAAGTGGACGGGCACCGTGGTCGATCTTGTCTTTGGTTCGAACGCGCAGCTGCGGGCGCTCGCTGAAGTTTATGCGAGTAGCGATGGGCCGGAGGAATTTGTGCATGATTTTGCGGCGGCCTGGACGAAGGTGATGAACCTTGACCGCTTCGACTTGGCTTGATCTCAGGAGTACAAGCTAAGAGGATTTATTGGAAAATTGTATGAATGGATTCGGCCGGGGCGCTTGAGCGTTTCCGGTCGAATTTATTATTGGAATTTAGCATTCGTTTTTGCAGTTTCTAATTCTGGGAGAAGAGCGCTGCGGACGTTCTAGTTGGGCCGGTCGCCGGAGGCGGAACGGCGGCGGAAGCGCTCATCCACCGGCTGGCGGCCCTTGAAGCCGGAGTCGACTGGTGTGCCAGTGCTCGATGGCGGCTCGCCCATGCGCCAGCAGAGCAGCACCACCTGGTCGTCGACGCGGCAGGGAAAATCGAGCAGGCCGGCATCGAGATCCTTCACCTGCACGCCGATGGAATCGATCTCGGCGATGCTCTCGCGGACGCGCTGCAGGTGGGCTTCCATCTCCGCGCGCTGCTTGGCCACCTTGCTCAGCGTCCACCCTCATGCCGCCGGAGAGATAGATGCGGCGGGCCAGTTCGGAGAGGCCGGACTCGACCTCTTCGGCGGACTGCTTGCCTTCGATGGCGCGCTTCAGCAGCGACTCCAGCACCGGGAGCAGAGACTGCGCTTCGTCGAGAGTGAAGGTCTTCATGAGGACCGTGTACAGGATACGCGACAGAGATCAGTGTAGTCAGCGTCAGCAAAAGCTGGGCTCAGGAACCGGGCGCTGCAGCAGCAGATTAGGCCATGCACGTGCATGACAGCTGTCGCTGAACTGCCTTATCCCACTTCCAGCATCCGGTCCAGCGCCACTTTGGCCCAGCGCTTCACGCTCGGCGCGCACCTGGATGCGGTTGACCACGCGGCCTTCGACCAGATTTTCCAGAGCCCAGGCCAGGTGCTGCGGGCTGATGCGGTACATGGTGGTGCAGAGGCAGCCGGTATCGTCGAGGGTGATGACCTTCTTGCCCTCGGCGGCAAAGCGGCGGGCCATGCGGTTGACCAGGTGAATCTCCGTGCCGACGGCAAACATCGAGCCTGCCGGAGCCTGCTCGACCAGCGCGATCAGCCGCTCGGTGGAGCCCAGGGCGTCGGCCTTCTGGCAGACCTCCCAGCGGCACTCGGGATGAACGATGACCTGGATGCCGGGATACTTGGCGCGCACCTGCATCGACGTGGCTGGGCAGAAAGCGCTGATGGACGGCGCAGTGGCCCTTCCAGAGCAGGATGCGGCTGGCGGCGAGGCTCTCCTTCGTCTGGCCGCCCTGCAAGATCGCCCACGGATCCCAGACCGCCATCTCCTCCAGCGGAATGCCCATCGCGTAGCCGGTGTTGCGGCCCAGGTGCTGGTCGGGCAGGAAGAGGATGCGCTTGCCGCGCGCAAAGGCCCACTCGAAGGCGGCGCGGGCGTTGGACGAGGTGCAGACCAGCCCGCCGCGCTCGCCGCAGAAGGCCTTGATGGCGGCGGTGGAGTTCATGTAGGTCAGCGGAATGATCTCGTCCGGCAAGGCCGAGGCGCTTCGAGCGCCTCCCAGCAGGCTTCGACCTGGGAGATTTCGGCCATATCGGCCATGGAGCAGCCGGCGTTCAGGTCGGGCAGGATGACCTGCTGGCCGTCGTGGCCCAGCACGTCGGCGCTCTCGGCCATGAAGTGCACGCCGCAGAAAACAATGTACTTGGCGTCGGTTTCGGCGGCGATGTTGGAGAGCTTGTAGCTGTCGCCGGTGGCGTCGGCAAAGCGGATCACTTCGTCGCGCTGGTAGTGGTGGCCGAGCAGGAGGGTGGTCGCGCCCAGTTTGGCGCGCGCCTCGCGCAATGCGCTCGTCCATGGTGTGGTCGGGGAGCGCGAGGTAGTTTTCGAGGCTGCAAGTGCTGCCAGCCTCCGGCGAGGCCGCCGTTAGTTCGTCGAGAACCAGGTTCACCGTATTCCGCCTTCAGTCCAGCTCGCCCTTTATGGGAGGCAGCGGACGGGGATGTTGAAAGCTAACACGGCTGCAGTGGATGCGCTGACCTTCCTGAGTCTTCGGCGCTTGCCGCCGGTCGCTTCAGGAGAGCCCCCATCCACGGGGTTGTTGCAGCCCTTACATACTTGGATGCGGTTTGGAGCCTGTAGACTCCGGATGATGCTCCGGACCGGCAAAAACCGCAGCCACTGTTGAATATTGTAACGCAGTTGCAATAATTGGCCTAAATCGAGCGGCGGGGCGGGGCCGGAGATCAAAAAAATAATATACTTGCACCGTCCCTATGGGACTCCGAAAGGAACTTTTGGGGTCGCTTTTCCCCACGCTAAAGCGCGGGGCTAACCAATGCTGCGCCCCCGGCGCGTTTTTGCGGACCTTCCTTAGGGAGTGCTCAAGAGCCGCCATTCTTTTTGAAGGAAGCCTGGAGTTCGACTACCTGCAACTGAAGTTGCTTGATCTCCTTCAACAAGTCAACCTTGCTGCGATAGATGCGATAACCTATTGTGGCCGCCTCCCCAACGATCATGCAATACAACGAACCAAATAGTAGGTTGGTGTGCCCATCTCCAGGCAGTAGCTTTACGTACGATTTTGAGAAGGCTAATACAAACACAACAACACCAATGTTTATAAGCAATACAGCCAGGGCCTTTTCCCAGAACAACGCCTTCTCGTGTTTCGCTAGCAAGGCTGCCGTTTCTTCTCTATAAGCTGCAAAATTCTCGGGCTGAGGCAAACGTGCCAACAGACGGTCGCGCATACTGCTATTTTCCTTTTCCATAACCACCTCCACTCAGAATTTCTTTCATTGCTCGTTTTGCGTAATGGATGCGGGACTTCACCGTGCCTTCGCTGCATCCCACAACCTCCGCGATCTCCGCCATCGATAGATCCTCAAGAAAATGCAGGACCAGAACCTCGCGATGTTTAAGACCGATTTCACCTAATGCCTGATGAATCGCCGCCGCGTCTTCTTCCGCAAACGACGGCTCTTCGGCTTCCTCGAAAGTCTTCGATCTGAAGCCGTTCGGCTTGTTCCCGGGAATAGTTTTTGCGGATACGATCGACGGCGATTCCATGCGTGATGGAGTAGAGCCACGAGCGCAGAGAGCCGGGGTCTTTCAGCTTGTGGATGCCGCGAAAGACTTTGATCCACATGTCCTGAAGAACGTCGAGCGCGCTGTCTGGATTGCCGGTCAGGCTGGCGGCGTAATAAAGCAGCGGACGCTCCATGACCGCGATCAGATCCTCGAAAGCTTCCGCTTCGCCAGACTGGCAACGGAGCGCAAGCCATTCATATTGGATTCGTTCTTCGGTCTTCATGCGCGTTCACTACTTATGTCGATGGAAAAGGACTAATGGTTCAATGTAATCGAATGAATTTAGTTGCGGCGAATGCATTGGTTCGTTTTTTCGGAGGGAGCATGGGCATTAATGCCCCTGAAACCAATGTCCGATACGACAGGGCTTCAGCTGCGGGCTTTTTCTTCCCTTTCAAAAATGCCCGCGTCTGAAGGCGAATTCTTGCGCATCTCTGGTCAGGGGCATGAATGCCCCTGCTCCCTCCAAGAGAAGTGCCTGCAAAAACAATGACGTCACCGCGAAATCATGCGTCATCACGAAATTTAGATGTTTTTTCCCTGCCACCTCCACGCAGCCCGTTTGTGAGCGCCCTGCACGGGCAGGTATCATGAATCTTCATGGGAACTCCGCCGCCAATTGAACTCGCCAACCTGGGTATGTGCGATTCGCTGATCCTGATGGTGATGGCGCTGGTGGTCTTCGGGCCGCGGCGGCTGCCGGAGATTGGCCGCCAGATCGGCAAGCTGATGTACGAGTTCCGCAAGGCCTCCAACGACTTCAAGTTCCAGATGGAAGAGGAGTTGCGCAAGGCCGAGGAGGCCGACCGGCGCAAGAAGGAAGAGGAGCGGGTGGCGGCGCTGGCGCTGGCGGCGCCGGTGCAGACGATTGAGGCTGATTCCCAGGTCCCAGAAGCGAATCCTCGCCCCAGCGACGAAGACCTGTCGCCGGGGACCCGCAACCTGGGGCACCCGCTTCTGTGGCTAATGGTGAGGCCGCGATCACAAGTCCTTATCCGGGTGAGGCCGTGTATCCCGCAGGTGCAATGGCTGACACCGCTGAGAGTCCAGCGGAAGAGCCTTATCCGCGCATTCAGCCGCCGTCGACCGGCGAGCCGGTGCAGGCGGATGCTCCATTCGCGCCCGCCGCCGGCTCTGCTGCCGATCCGCGCCCACCCCGATCGATCCAGCAATCACCACCGAACCCGGAGCAGCGCAAGAACAGGCGCAGGAGCAGCAGCCCCCAGCCGCCACGGAGCAGGCCAACCATGGTTGATCCAGCGGATGCAATCGGCAAGGCGCGCGAGGCCGTGACCCAGCGCGCGGAGCTGCCCGGCATGAGCCTGATGGAGCATCTGGACGAGCTGCGCAAGCGCATCGTCCGCTCGGCCATCTTTCTGGCCCTGGGCTTCTTTGTCCGCCTGGGTCTTCCACGACCGGTTCGTCGGCTTCATTCAGGCGCCGCTGAACCACATCGGCAAGACGCTGGTCTTCACCCACCCCATGGACCCGCTGAACCTGGACTTGCAGGTTTCGCTGGTCGGCGGAGCGATTCTGGCCTCGCCCTTCATCCTCTACCAGGTGTGGCTGTTCATTGCGCCGGGGCTCTACCAGAAAGAGCGGCGCTTTGTGGTTCCCTTCATGGCGGCCACGGTGGGGCTGTTTCTGACCGGCGCGGCCTTCGGCTACTTCTATGTGCTGCCCGGCGCGCTCAAATCCTGATCGTGAACTTCGGCCACAACTTCACTCCCATGGTCACCATCGAGGAGTACACCGGCTTCTTTTTGTCGATCATTCTCGGCCTGGGCATCAGCTTTGAGATGCCGATCCTGATCTTTTTTCTGGCGCTGTTCGGCATCGTCAGCCCGCGCTTTCTGTGGAAGAATATCCGCTACGCGATTCTGGCGGTCTTTCTGGTGGCGGCCGTCATCTGCCCCAGCCCCGACCCGTGGACCATGTGCATCTACGCCGTTCCCATGCTGGGGCTTTATCTGATCGGCATCGGCGTGGCGTGGTGGGTGCATCCCTCGCGCCGCAAGGCCAAGGAAGCCAAGGAGGCTGCCAAGTGAGATTGTTTTTCGTTATGGAAAAAAATTGCGGCGGGAATGCTCCTGGCGTTTCCTCTCGCCGTTCCCGCGCAGGCCCACTTCAACGGCGCCAAAGCACTGGAGTATGCCCGCCAGTTTGTCGCCATCGGCCCGCGCTGGCCCACCAGCCCGGGCCACGTGAAGGCCGAGCGTTTCTGCGCAACCACTTCAAGCACGACCAGCTCGAAGAGGATGCGTTCACCGCCAACACGCCCATCGGCCCGGTCCCCATGCGCAACTTCATCGTGCGCTTTCCCGGCAAGAAGGACGGCGTCATCGTGCTGGCCACGCACTACGAGACCAACTACTGGCTCAGGAACATCAACTATGTCGGCGCCAACGACGGCGGCTCGACGACCGGCCTGCTGATGGCCATCGCCGACCAGTTGCGCGGACAAGAAGCTCGACGGCTACTCGGTCTGGCTGGTCTTCGACGACGGCGAAGAGGCAATTCAAAGCTGGACCGACTCCGACTCGACTTACGGCACCCGCCACCTGGCCGCCAAGTGGGGCGCGACGGAACGCTGGGCAAGATCAAGGCCTTCATTCTGGCCGACATGATCGGCGACAAGGACCTCGACATTCAGCGCGAGAGCAACTCCACGGATTGGCTGGTCGATCTGGTGCGGCAGGCGGCGAAGAAGTTCGGCTACGAGAGATATTTCTTCAAGCGGGATGACGGATGTCCAGGACGACCAACTGCCCTTCGTCCAGCGCGGCGTGCCGTCGATCGACATCATCGATCTGGACTATGGCCCCAACAACAGCTATCACCACACCGACAAGGACACGATGGACAAGATCAGCGCCCACAGCCTGACGATCGACGGCGATGTGTTCATGGAGACGATCCGGCTGATTGATCAGCGGTGAATTGGCAAGAGTGGAAAAATCATATTCTTTATAACAAGAACGACGACACTATTACGCGATTCGGGCGTAGGCGCATTCAAGCGAACGTGCGACTTCAACACAGTGCTTTGACGGCACTGGTCCCCAGTGAACCAGCAGCAGAAGATGGTTGGTCTGCTCGTCGCCGGTCATGTTCATGGCAGGCTCTTCGATCTCGCCGGGCTTCAGGCCCGGAACCGATTCCGGCTTGAGCACAATGCCTTGGATGAGTAGTGCTGTCCATTTTTTCAGATCGTCCGAGGTGACTTTCCGCCCTTTGCACCAGGTGAGGCAATGGCAAAAGATCAGCGCGCCGTCGATCATGAGCGCATCGGGGATTTCCAGATCGTCGATCTTTGCGCAACTAAAGACAGCCTTTCCCGCGGTGTAGTTGGACAAGCCAATGGTCGATTCAATGTAATTCGGGCCGAAGATGACGACGCCACCCGCATGCGCCATCAGGTTTTTCAATCGGTCTATTGGATATGGAACGCTGCTCACGCGATTACTCCTGTGCGAGATGTGCGGTTACGCCTGGATTCACTATAACCGGGTTTCCTTTTGCTGTGCTCTGAATTGCTGTAGCATCCATTTATGATTGCGGGCGCTTCCTGGACGTGGTGGGTCGGCTTTCACGTGGTGGTGGTTGCGCTGCTGGCGGCGGATTCGTTCCTTCCCGGCCATCGGCGGACGACGCGGTATCCGCAGCTTTTTGCCTGGTTGGGTACGGTGGTTCTGGTGCTGGCTGCTACGGGTTTTGCAGCGTGGGTTGCCGCGACTCAAGGCCGTCAGCCGGCGCTTGAGTGGGTGGGCGGATACGCCATCGAGACCTCGCTCAGCGTGGACAATCTCTTCGTCTTCCTGGTTATCTTTCAGGGTTTTCGCATCAGCCCGCAGCGGCAGCACAAGGCGCTGATGTGGGGCGTAGCCGGAGCGGTGGTGCTGCGCGCGCTTTTCATCGCCGCGGGCATCGCGCTGCTGCGGCGCTTCGACTGGATCACCTGGATCTTCGGTCTCATTTTGCTTTATGCGGCGTGGAGGCTGGTGCGCGGCGGCTCGGCAAAGGCGGCCATTCCGGAGTGGATTGTGAAGATGCAGCCGGCGCGCGGTTCGCTGCTGCCGGTGATTCTGGCCGTCGAAGTCACCGATGTGCTTTTCGCCACGGATTCCATTCCGGCGGTTCTGGCCATCAGCCACAATCCCTTTGTCGTCTACACATCGAACATTGCGGCTGTGCTCGGGTTGCGCTCGCTTTACTTTGCGCTGGCTTCGCTGCTGGATCGCTTCCGTTATTTGCATTACGGGCTTGGCGCGCTGCTGGCTTTTGTTGCATTGAAGATGCTGGCCGCGCGATGGATCGCGGTGCCGATTACGATTTCGCTGGCGGTGATGGGCGGGATTCTGGCGGTTTGCGCGGTGGTTTCGTGGATTGCTGGAAGCAGGGACCAGGGACTAGGGACCAGGGACTAGGGAACAGCAACTGATCTAATTCTGCACTCTCGAGTACTACCACGCCTCGAAAGCAACTTTTCCATCGCCACCAAAGACCGAGTGCTTCAGGAAGTTCTCGTCGTCGCGTTGGGGAAAGTCGTTGCGGAAGTGGGCGCCTCGGCTCTCGGTGCGGGCGAGGGCTGAGTGAAGAATGGCGTTGGCTACGCGGCTCAGGGCTTGCGCCTCGGCCAGGCGGCGGCTCGCTTTGCCCTGGCGGAGAAGATTTCTCAGGCCATCGGCAAAGTCCTGCTGAGAGGCGAAACCTTCCAGCAGTGGGAAGTTCCCGCGCAGCAGCCCGGCATAGGACCACATCGCTGCTTGCAGTTCGGCGATGAGCCTTTCGAGTTGCGCTTCCTCTTCGGCGGTGAGCGGGACTGGATTGCTAACAGGCGCATCAGACACGGCCAGAGGAAGATCGTCGGCCAGCATCGACTGCGCCGCGCGCGCGCCGAAGACTAGTCCCTCGAGCAGCGAGTTCGAAGCCAGGCGGTTGGCGCCGTGAACGCCAGTGCAGGCCGCTTCGCCGGCTGCGTAGAGCCCGCGCAAACTGGTGCGCCCGGCGAGATCGGTGCGGATGCCGCCCATCAGATAATGCGCCGCAGGGCGAACGGGGATCAGGTCGCGTGCGAGATCGAGGCCATACTGCGCAAGAAATGCGCTGATGCCGGGAAAACGCTTGTGCAGATCGATGCTCGTGATGTGGCGCATATCGAGATAAACCGGTCGAGGCGCGCCGCCTGCACCCTGATTTGCCGCCATGCCTTCGCGGGCAATGGCGCGCGCCACCACGTCGCGTGGAGCCAGTTCGAGCAGCGGGTGATAGCGCTCCATGAAGCGCTCGCCTTTATCGTTGCGCAAGGTTGCGCCCTCGCCGCGCAGCGCCTCGGAGAGGAGAAAGCGCGGCACGCCGGGCAGCGAGAGAGCGGTGGGATGGAACTGGTAGAACTCCATGTCGGCCAGCTCCGCGCCGGCCTGCGCGGCCAGTGCGATGCCGTCGCCGGTGGCTACGGCGGGGTTGGTGGTATCGGAGTAGACCTGGCCCGCGCCGCCGGCGGCAATGAGCACGGCTCGCGCGTGAGACTCTTCGCGATTTATGCTCTGTAGCCTGGGGGCCTGCGCTGGTCAGATCGGCGCCGATGACGCGGCCGTCTGCGACCACAAGGCCGGTGACCATGGTCCACTCGGCAAAGCGGATGCGCTTGTGGACGCGGGCAAAGGCGGCCAGCGAGCGGCTGATCTCTGCGCCGGTGGCGTCGCCGTTGGCGTGCAGAATGCGGGCCAGCGAGTGAGCGCCCTCGCGGGTGCGCAGCAGCTCGCCGGCCTCTTTCTCCCTCGCGATCGAAGGCCGCGCCCCACTCGATCAGCTCCGCCACGCGCACCGGGCCCTCGGCCACCAGCGCCTCGGCCGCGGGACGATAGACGAGCCCATCGCCGGCGGCCACGGTGTCTTCAAGGTGCAGCGCAACGTCCGCATCGCCCTCCATGGCCACGGCGATGCCGCCCTGCGCATAGTGAGTGTTCGACTCGGCCACGGATTCCTTGGTGACCACCAGAACCTCGCCGTGACGCGCCAGCTCGACGGCCGCGCGCAAACCGGCCACTCCCGCGCCCATCACCAAAAAATCCACCTGAGAAGAATTTGCCATAACCTATGAGGCTATCACTTCGGGGACTAGGGACTAGGGACTAGGGACTAGGGACTAGGGAATAGGACGGAGGAATGAGGTGCTTCATATTGCTCAGACTGGGGGCCTGGTGGGCGGCTAGAGTTGGGAGTGTAAGGATCGATAGACTAACCCCGACAGTGTGTTGGGACGACCGTGAATTGATTCACAATCCTTATGGTGGCTGCAGTTGGCGGATCTTTCCTGACGGCAACTTTGCATTCCACGCAACAAAAGCAACCGCAGACACCTTTAAGGAGGGTCACATATGCGCGGACTCAAAGTTCTTCTCGGTAGTGCAGCATTACTCGCGGGTCTGGCCCTGGCGCCCATGGCGAAGGCTCAGATTGAAGTTGGCATCGGCATTCAGCCGGATTGCCAGTATGGCTATTACGACTACGCGCCTTACGCCTGTTCGCCCTACGGATATTACGGGCCGGGATACTTCTACAACGGAATCTTCCTGGGCATGGGGCCATGGGCCAACTGGGGCTATGGACATGGCTGGGGCGGCCATAGATTCGCCGGCGGTGGGGGCGGAAGCTATCGTGGCGGCGGTGGTTATGCACGTGGCGGCGGAGCAATGCGCGGCGGCGGCGGAGCCGCGCGCGGCGGTGGCGGAGCACGTGGCGGTGGCGGAGCACGTGGCGGCGGCGGAGCACGCGGCGGCGGTGGAGCAGCGCGCGGCGGCGGAGCACGCGGCGGTGGCGGAGCACGCGGCGGTGGCGGAGCACGCGGCGGTGGCGGAGCACGCGGCGGTGGCGGCGGAGCAGCGCGAGGCGGCAGTGGTGGTGGGTCGCATGGCGGCGGCGGTGGTGGAAGACGCTAACGCATAGCTGCTGACGCAAGTCAGCGGATCGAATCAAATGAAGCGGCGAAGCCTCGGGGCTTCGCCGCTTTGCGTTTGAGGTTACTCTTCAGGAAAACATGGTTAGAAATTAACGAATAAGAATTCTTTGCATTTTCGCAACTCTTTTTCAGAATGTGTGTATAAGGATTCAGGAGTCAGGAGGATCGGCAGTAAGTGAAAGGCAGATGCTTCCAGTCACTCACCGCTCGAAGGTTGCTGAAAGCGTCAATCTGCATGAAGGATTGACGGCAACACTCATCGACTTTGCCAGAAAGATTTAGGAACGGATTCAGAAATCTCTGATGCCCGGGTGGATGTTGGAGGATTTCACGGAACGGCGGATAAGCGCCGCACAAACCGCAGACGCCTCAAGGAGGGGGTCACATATGCGCGGATTCAAAACACTACTCGGAACCACAGCATTGCTGGCAGGCCTGATACTGGCGCCGGCGGCGAAAGCACAGGTCGCAGTGGAAATCGGCGTTCCGCCGGTCTGCCCCTACGGCTACTACGAAACTCCGCCCTACGCCTGCGCACCCGTGGGCTTTTACGGGCCGGGATTCTTCTACAACGGGATCTTCCTCGGTGTGGGTCCCTGGGCCGGCTGGGGCTATGCTCACGGCTGGGGCGAACATCGCTTCATCGATGCCGGCGGCGGCCGTTATCACGGACGCGGCGGCTATGAAGCCAATCATGGTCACTGGGCCCACGGCGATCACCATGATGATCACCACGGCGATCATCATGGCGATCATCACGAAGGCCACGGGGGGCATGCTGGCGGACATGAAGGGCATCCCGGCGGGCATGAAGGGCATCCGGACGAACATAAGTAACTTGTAACCGCTGAGTCAGGCAACTGGCGGAAATGAGAAAAGCGGCGGAGTTGCACGGGTCCGCCGCTTTGTTTTTGAAAGTAACTTCAGATTTTCAGGATGCGGTGATGATTTTTGCCTAGAGTTACGATTTTTCGGATGGTTTAGGTAAGGGTTACAAGGCATTTCATGCGCATGAACACTTGGAAAGAATCAGGTTGACAGGCTCATGTTTCCATGAAATTCTTGCGCTAATGTTCCATCAGGAGGCGGTTTCGTAAGGCCTTAACACGAGGTTGATTTTAGGCTGAGATCTAATCTCCGCGTGCTGCGCTTCTGTTTTCCGCCGGTCTTCGAGGCGACTTTCCCATTCCGGCGCAGACGCGAATGCACCCTGACAAACGATCTTCTCCCGATTATCGGTTTCATCATCCTCTTGGAAAACTGCTGTTGCCTGACAAGCTAAAGAAGGCAGCAGCGCATCTCAGTAACAGCAACCGCAGACACCTAAAGGGGGGTCTCATATGCGCGGATTCAAAATTTTCCTCGGTACAACAGCACTGCTTGCGGGCCTGATTCTTGTGCCGGCAGCAAAGGCTCAGGTTGACATCGAAGTCGGTGTTCCACCTGTCTGCCCATACGGCTACTACGAATATCCACCCTACGCCTGCGCGCCGATAGGCTTTTACGGGCCGGGATTCTTCTACAACGGGATCTTCCTCGGCGTTGGTCCCTGGGCCGGGTGGGGCTATGGCCATGGCTGGGGCGGGCATCGCTTTGTGGATGGCGGCGGCGGCCGCTATCACGGACGCGGCGGCTATGAAGCCGAACATGGGCGTTGGGCTCACGGCGGCGGCGGACATGAAGGTCGCGGCGGCGGGCACGAAGGGCATCCGGGTGGAGGACACGCAGGGCATCCCGGTGGTGGCGGACATGCCGGTGGGCATCCCGGTGGTGGCGGACACGCTGGTGGACACGCCGGCGGTGGTGGACATGCCGGCGGCGGTGGACACCCGAGCGGTGGTGGACATGCTGGCGGTGGTGGACACCCAAGCGGCGGCGGTGGGCATTCCTCACACAAATAACCAGTAGCCGCGGAATCATACGGCGGCTCTTAAAAAAGCGGTGGGGCCACTCGGCTCCGCCGCTTTGCGTTTGGTGTGAATCAAAGGCCATCGATTGTGGTGCGCCCGGCAGGTACAGAGTGTATGCTGTCTGGCAGGTTATCTTGAGGCACGAGGCAAGAATCGGATGGACCTCTATTCGCTACTACCCCCTGAAGCCGTAAAAATTGCTCTAGTGCTGTTTCTCTCGTTTCTGATCGGACTGGAACGGGAAGAGCACAAGGCGGCCAACGGCGCGTACTCCTTTGGAGGCGTGCGCACATTTCCGCTGATCGGCTTGATCGGATATTCCATCGCTTTAATTTCAGGTACGCAACTGCTGCCGTTCACCATCGGCTTTCTGGTCATTGCCGCATTTCTGCTTTTGTCTTACTGGCACAAGCTCACCTGTACGGGCACGGTGGCCGGCGTGACCACGGAGATGTCGGGCCTGGCCACCTTTCTGGTGGGAGCGCTGGTCTGTTACGGGCATTTCTGGATTGCCACTACGCTGTGCGTGGCCAGCCTGCTGCTGCTGGATCTGAAGGCGGTGCTGGAGAAGCTGGCCGCCAGCATCGCTCCGCACGAGATTCTTACCTTTGCCAAGTTTCTGCTTTTGAGCGGCGTGATTCTGCCCGCCTTGCCCAACCAGGAGTTCACTCAATTCCACATCAATCCATTCAAGACGTGGCTGGTGGTGGTGGCCATCAGCGCCATCTCTTACGCCAGTTATGTATTGCAATTAGTGACCAAGGGGCAGGGCGGGATCGTGCTGTCGGCATTGCTGGGCGGCGCTTATTCCTCCACGGTTACCACGGTGGTGATGGCGAAGCGGGCCGCGCGCGAAAATCGTCCCCACCTGTTCGCGGGCGGCATCCTGATCGCCTCCGGTGTCATGTACGTGCGGCTGGCGATTCTGCTGGCAATGTTCAACCGGCAACTGATGCTTCTGCTTTGGGCACCATTTCTAGTATTGGCGGTGCTGGCGGTGGGCGGCGGCTGGCTTTGGTCGCGACGGGCGGATAAAAACACGCAGGACGTTCAGCGGGAGTATGAGCCGAAGAATCCGCTCGAGCTGCTGACGGCATTTTTCTTTGCGGCGCTTTTTCTGGCCATGCTGATCGCTACCCAATTGGCCGTGACCTATCTGGGCAAAGCGGGAGTGAATACGCTGGCCGCCATCATGGGCGTCACCGATGTGGACCCGTTCATCATGGGGCTGACGCAGGCGGCGGGCAAGCTTACGCCTGTGAATGTTGCGGCTGGCGCAATTCTGATTGCCGCATCAAGCAACAATCTTGTGAAAGGTATTTATGCCTTCAGCCTGGCCGACCGGAAGACCGGTGTGCAAAGCCTGGTGTTCCTGGCCGGGCTGGCTGTTGCGGGGCTGGTTCCGATCATTTGGCTGGGATGGTGAGCCTTGGTTATTTGATCGGTTTGCCGATATCGGTCAATTGCGCCAGCAGCGCCTCGCCCTGGTGCTGAATGGCGGGCGGCAGCTTCGCGTAGCTTAGTTCTTCCGCCACGTCCTGCCCGGTTGAGAGCGCATATTCGATATAGTCCTTCAGCGCTTCCTGCTCGCCGTCGGGGCTCAGGTTGTCTTTTGGAATCAGGATAAAGGTCACGCCGGTGATGGGGTATGCGTCTTTGGCCGATGCCGGGGGATCGACGATGGGAGTGCGCAGGTCTTTCGCCAGCACGTCGACCGAAGCGCTCACCGCCGCGTATGCGCTGGCCGGGCTGGGCGCGACGAATTCTCCGGCACGGTTTTGAATCGAGGCTACGGGCACGCCGGAGGTCCGGGCAAAGGTCAGTTCCAGATAGCCGATGGTTCCAGGAGTGCCCATTACCGTGCTGAGAACGGCATGGCTGCCGCTGACGCCGATGCCCGCCGGCCAGTTGATGACAATATTCTGGCCGTATTTCTGGGCCCAGGTGGGGCTCACCTTGCTCAGGAAGCTGGTGAGAATGCCGGTGGTTCCGCTACCGTCGGCGCGATGAACGACGATGATGGCCTGATGAGGGAACGCGACGCCGGGGTTTTCACGCGCGATTGCGGGGTCCTGCCAGCTGATGATCTCGCTCGAATAGATGCCGGCCAGGGTCTTGCCGCTGAGTTTCAGTGGCGATTTGAGGCTGGGCAGGTTATAGACCACGCAGATGGGTCCTGTGCTGACGGGAATCTGAACGATGGCCGGAAGCCCTTTCAACTGGCTGTCGTTGAGCGGCGCATCGCTGGCGGCGAAGGCTCCGTAGCCGTGGCGCAGATTGTCGATTCCGGCGCCGCTGCCGGTGGGGCGGTAGTTCACGTGCATGGGGTGGGACTTCTCGTAGTCCTTGCCCCAGCGGTCAATCAGCGGCTCGATCGCCGTGCTGCCGGAAGCGGAGATGGTGCGTATCTGCGCAGACTGAACCTTGGTGTCACTCGGCTTTCCCTCTTCGGCCAGGTTGCAGCCAGCTACGAAGAGAGCCACGAAGGTTGAAAAAACCGCAGCCGCCGAAACGATAACTTTCGAATTCGGATTCATCTTCCCCCCCGGAAAATAGGCAGCGCGCGCACGATTCCTTCGAATCGCAGATGCCCGCTCAGTAGGTCAATATAGGGACCGAATGTGAAAGCGAGATAAATTTTGGATTGTCGATTTGGACGGTTGACGGAATTGCTATGAGGGAATGGAGCCAGATGCCCAGTCTATTGCACAAACCTCCATTCCGACTCCGGGATCCAGGAATCATCCAGTTTGGAGTGATGGGTCTGCATTTAGGATTAAAGCGTGCAGACGATACGAGTTGAGACACCTTCGGCGAAGTACGACGTGATGGCGGGCAGCGGGCTGGTTGAGACGCTGGCGCCGCGCATCGAGCGGGTCGTGGGCAAGCTGCCGCGGCGGGTCTTTGTGCTGACTTCGGCGCCGATCTGGGCGCTGTGGGGGCGAGGCCTTCCAGCAGTCCTTTCGCCGAGCCGCCGGTTGTGCTGTTTCTGGCGCCCGGCGAGAAGCACAAGACGTGGCCAGCGTGGAGAGGCTGCTGCGGCAGATGGCGCAGGCGGGCGGGGATCGCGGCAGCCTGCTGATTGCCTTTGGCGGCGGGATTGTGGGCGATGTGGGCGGGTTTCTGGCGTCGATCTTCATGCGCGGCATTCCCTATATGCAGGTTCCGACGACGTTTCTGGCGCAGGTGGATTCGTCGGTGGGCGGCAAGACCGGCGTGAACCTGCCCGAGGGCAAGAACCTGGTGGGCAGCTTTCATCATCCGCTGGCGGTCTTTGCCGATATCGGCGTGCTGGGCACGCTGCCCGACCGCGAGCTGCGCGCCGGGCTGATGGAGAGCGTGAAGGCGGGCATCATCCGCGACCGGGCGCTGGTGCGCTTCATGGAAGAGCACGCGGACGAGGTGCTGGGGCGCGACCGCAAGGCGCTGGAAAAGGTGATTGCCGCGTCGATCCGCATGAAGGCCGGGGTGGTGAACCAGGACGAGCGCGAGAGCGGGCTGCGCATGATTCTGAACTTTGGCCACACGGTGGGCCACGCGCTGGAGCAGGCTACCGGCTACAAGACTCTGCTGCACGGCGAGGCGGTGGGCTGGGGGATGGTGGCCGCGCTCTATCTGGCGCGCGAGCGGGGGACGATTTCGCGCGGCGCAGTTCGAGCGGCTGGAGAAGCTTGATTCATCTGTATGGACCGCTGCCGGCGTTGAAGCTGCGCGCGGCCAAAGTGGTGGCGGCCACGGGCGGCGACAAGAAGAACGTGGGCGGCGTGAGGCGGTTCGTGCTGCCGGTGGGGATTGGCGATGCGGGCGTGGTGGAAGACGTGACGCCGGCGGAGTTGGAGGCCGCGGTGGGGTATATGCTGGCGCGGGCGGCGGAGAAGCAAGCCTGATGACTGCGACCGGAGCCAAGCCGGCGGGAGCGAAGGACGAAGCCAGCGCGGCTGCGGCGGTGCGGGAGATGTTCGACTCGATTGCGCCGCGCTACGACCTGCTGAACCATGTGCTCTCGGCCAATGTGGACCGGCTGTGGTGGTGGCGGGCGGCGCGGCGGTTTCGCGCGGTGCTGGCCGAGCCCGATGCGGCGGTGCTGGACATCTGCTGCGGCACGGGCGACATGACCATGGCGCTGCTGAAGCAGCGGCCGCAGGGCGCGCGGCCGATTCTGGCGGCGGATTTTGCGCGCGCGATGCTGAGCCGCGGGGCGAAGAAATTTGCCGGCACGAAGGCCCGGGCAGCGCCGTACGCAGTGCCGCTGGAGGCCGACGCGCTGCATCTGCCGCTGCGGGCGGTGTCGCTGGATCTGATTGTGACGGCATTCGGGTTCAGGAATCTGGCCAACTACGAGGCCGGGCTGCGGGAGTTTCATCGCGTGCTGAAGCCGGGCGGGCAGTTGGGGATTCTGGAGTTCAGCGAGCCGGGCGGGCTGATCGGCAAGGCCTATGCGGTCTATTTCCGGCGCGTGCTGCCGGCGATTGGGCGGCTGGTCTGCGGCAAGGCGGGGGCCTACAATTATCTGCCTGCTTCGGTGGGCAATTTTCCGCCGCCCGCGGAGATGCTGGAGCTGATGCGCGGCTGGGTATGCGGAGTGCGCGTGGCAGCCGTATACCTTTGGGATTGCGGGGTTGTACACGGGCGAGCGCACCGCTCGTAGCCCAGGAGATCGATGAGTTCCACTGATCGCAAAATTTCGCTGACTCCAAGCCTGGCCGGGCTTTTCCGCCGAGAAGCGGCGCGTGGCGCTGCACTCGATGCTGGCGGCGGCGGCGATGACGCTGCTGAAGCTGGCGGCGGGGCTGTTCTCCGGCTCGCTGGGCGTGCTGTCGGACGCGGCGCACTCCGGGCTGGACCTGGTGGGCGTCGGCGCTCACGTTTTTCTCAGTGCAGGTGAGCGACAAGCCGGCCGACGAGGACCACACCTACGGCCACGGCAAGATCGAGAACCTCTCCGCATTTGGCGAGGCGATTCTGATGGCCGTCTCCTGCGCATGGATCATCTGGGAGGCGATGCAGCGGATCTTCTACCACACGGTGGAGCTGCGCAACTCGGTGTGGCCGGTGCTGGTGCTGCTGCTCTCGATCGGGGTGGACTACTGGCGGTCGCGGCGGCTGCGGGCGGTGGCCGATGCGGACCGGCTCGCCGGCGCTGGCCACCGACGCATTTCACTTTGCCTCGGACATCTGGTCGACGCTGGCGGTGCTGTGCGGGCTGGGCGCCAGTTGGGTGGGAGCGCAGTTCGGCATCGGCTGGCTGCGCTATGCCGATCCGTTTGCGGCGGTGGTGGTTTCGCTGATGATTCTGCGGCTGACGCTGCGCCTGGGCCGCGAGACGGTCTGCGTGCTGATGGACGAGGTTCCGGCTGGAGACGCGGCGGCGGCTGGTGCGACGAAGTGGAGCAGGTGGAGGGCGTGCTGGCCGTGGAGCAGGCGCGGGTGCGGCGCGCCGGAGCCGGCTACTTTGCCGACCTGACGCTGGCGCTGCCGCGGCGCTATCACCTTCGAGCACACCGGGGAGCTGGTGCGCGCGGCCACCGAGGCCGTGCACCGCGCGCTGCCGAGGCCGACGTGGTGATCCACACCGTGCCGCGCGAGGCCAGGGCGGAGAGCATCTTCGACCGGGTGCGGGCGGTGGCCGCGCGCAACAACGTGAGCGTGCATGAGCTGAGCGTGCAGTCGCACCATGGACGGCTGCGCGTGGAGCAGCACGTGGAGCTGGACGAAACGATGCCGCTGCTCAAGGCGCATGAATTTGTCTGCGCGCTGGAGGCGGAGATTCTGCGCGAGGTGCCGGAGATCGACGCCGTGCTGACGCACATCGAGAGCGAGCCGGCCACCATTGAGCAGCCCGAGATGATGGTGGAGGAGGATCGCAGGATCGAGATCGGCGCTGCGGGCGGCGGCCGCGCAGTTCCCGGAGATTGTGGATGTGCACGAGATTATGGTGGGCCGCACCGGCGAGCACATTCATCTCTCCTGCCATTGCACGCTGCCCGACGATCTGCCGATGCAGCGGGTGCACGAGGTGATCACCGCGCTCGAGGACCGCTTCAAGCTGGAGTGCCCGGAGGTGTACCGGGTGACGATTCATCCCGAGCCGGTGACGGATAATTTGCGGTAGAGTGCGAGAAGGTTTGTAGACGAGAATGATTGCGCGCAGCAAACGGACGGGTTGACGATTTAGAGTTCTATTGCGGAGGGTGAGACCAAGCCATGACCAGCCGTGCGATTAAGAATTTTTTTCAGGTGGCGTCGCTGCTGATGCTGCTGGTGGCGGTGGCGCTGCTGGCGGCCATCACCACCATGCACTTCGCCATTCACGGCGCCGAGGTGCAGGTGCCGTCGCTGAAGGGAATGACGGTGGCCGATGCGCGCAGCGAGACCGCCGGGCTGGGGCTGAACCTGGACGTGGATAATCGCTACTACTCGGCGGACGTGGCCGCGGGGCATATTCTTTCGCAGTCGCCGGCACCGGGAACGGTGGTGCGCCGGGAGTGGCAGGTGCGCGTGGCCGAGAGCCTGGGGCCGCAGAAGGTGGAAGTGCCGGACACGGTGGGCGCGGAGGAGCGGGTGGCGGCGCTCACCTTGCGGCGCGTGGGCCTGGAGGTGGGCGCGACGGCGCGGTTGCCCTACGGCAAGGCGGCGGAGGGAACGGTGCTGGCCCAGGATCCGCCTGCGCACGCGCAGGACATTGCACGGCCCAGCGTCAATCTGCTGGTGGCCGCCGCAAGCGACGATGCGCCCGACGGTTTCGTGATGCCTGACCTGGTTGGATTGCCGGCGGTGAGCGCGCAGGCGGAATTGGACACGGGTGGGCATCAAGGCGGCGACGAATTTAGTGGATGTGCCGGTGGGGCCGGTGGGCAGCGGAGATGCGCCGCCAAGATTGCCGGTGAAGCCGGGCGCGGTGATGGCGCAATCTCCGCCTGCCGGAGTTCGCGTGGAACAAGGCACGGTGGTTAGGCTGACGGTGGCGAAGTGAGAAAGGCAGGGATTAGGGAATGAGGGAAATAGGGAATTGCTAGTCGCGAAGTGCTGAATGACAGAGAGGTGGAGAGATGGGATTGAGCGAAGATCTGGAGCGGGTGGCGCTGCAGGAACGCGAATTGAAGTTGCCGGGGCTGGATGCGCGATTGGCCTGGGAGCTGGGCGTGCGCATGCGGACGCTGGCTGAAGAACGCGGGCAGTCGGTGGTGATCGATGTGCGGCGCTTCGGGCAGCCGCTGTTTTATTGGCGTTGGAGGGAACCACGCCGGACCATCCGGAGTGGGTGCGGCGCAAGAGCAATGTGGTGGCGCGGTTCCACCGCAGCTCGTATGCGATTGGATTGAAGATGAGGGCGAAGAAAGAAACGCTGGAAGCGCATCAGGGGCTGCCGCTGGCCGACTATGCTACGCGATGGCGGATCGTTTCCGCTGGCTGTAACGGGCGCGGGAGTGGTGGGAAGCGTGACCGTCTCCGGGCTGCCGCAGCGCGCCGATCATGAACTGGTGGTGGAGGCGCTGTGCTCCGTGCTGGGGCGCGACTATGCGGCGCTGAAGTTGGCGGCGGAGTAGGGCTTCGAGCGGGTCAGCGAGTCGGCTGTTTGGCTGGCTCTGCTCTTCAGGCAGTTTTCTCGATCAGGGCGACAAAGAAGCCGTCGGTGTGGAATGTGCCGGGGAGCAGGCGAAGTGTGCCTTCGGGCATGAGGCAGAGGTGCAGCCGCTCCGCGCCGGATGCGTCAGGATGCCTTCGCTGCGCAGGGCTTCGATGCGGAGCAGCGAGCGAAATTTGGCGGGCTGTTGGGGTTTGCGGCCAGCACCGCGGCGACGACCTGCTCGTTTTCTTCCGGCTCCAGGGAACAGGTGGAGTAGAGGACGCGGCCGCCGGGACGGACGGCGCGCAGAGCGGCGTGAAGAATGGCCCGCTGGCGTTCGGCCTGGCGGGCGAGATCTTCAGGGCGCAGGCGGTGGCGGATCTCTGGATTGCGGCCCAGCGTGCCGGTGCCGCTGCAGGGAACGTCGGCCAGGGCCAGATCGAAGACTGAGTCTTCAGAAAGCGCGGTTGCATCGGCGAGGCGGCACTCGATTCTGTCGGCGTAAGCGGCCAGGCGATTGCGCAACTGGTCGAGGCGCTGAGGGCTGGATTCGCAGGCGACGATGCGGGCTTGAGGGTTGCGCTCGGCAAGGATGAGGGTCTTTCCGCCGGGAGCGGCGCAAGCAGTCGAGGATTTTTTGCTCGTTCTGGGTGAGTGAAGTCCCGGCAAGTTCGGCGATCAACTGCGAGCCTTCATCTTGCAAGCGCACGCGGCCTTCGTGAAAGGCCGGCGTTGCGGTCACGTCGCCGCTGAGGATGGTGCGGGCGGCGGTGAGCAGTTCGCCGGGCGCAGAGTTGAATGCCGGCTTCGAATGAGTTCGGCTTCGACGGTGGGACTAGCCAGGCGGATGGATAGAACGGGCTGGGTCTGGCCGTGGCGGCAGATTGCGCGCGCGGCATCGAGGCCGTAGAAGTTCGCCCAGCGCTCGACCATCCAGGTGGGATGGGACTCGGTCAGCGCGAGCTCGGCGACGGAGTCGTTTGGAAGATTTCCCTCAGGGGCTAAAGCCGCACTCAATTTTGTCGTGACCAATGTCGGCACGCTAAAGCCGTGCCCTTTCAAACTCGATCGATTTTTTCTGCTAGTACCTCCGATGCGACGGAGAAGTTTGCGCAGGACGGCGTTGACCATGCGGGAGGCGAAACGGTGGCCGGATTGCTTGGCCAACTCCACGCTCTCATCGATTGCAGCGCGGGCGGGGATGCGGTCCAGATGGAGCAGTTGGAAGGCGCCCAGGCGGAGGGCGATCAAAATCTCAGGGTCGAGTTTGGCGTTGGGGCGCTTGAGGAGCAGGTGGATTTGGTGGTCGAGGTGAATCTGCCAGCGAAGCACGCCCAGCACCAGGGCCGTGGCCAGATTGCGGTCGGCAGGCGAGAGAGCGTTGACGCTCTTGCCGCGGAGCAGATCGTCGGAGTGGGATTGGCCGCGCTCGACGGCCATGAGGATCTGGAAGGCTGCTTTGCGTGCTGGAGAGACGGCGGCCATTGCTATGAGACTAACCGTTCAGCCTAACCGCGCGTTGGCGGCGAGTGAGGCGCCGCGCAGGAACTCGGCCGCGGTGAGGCGCTTTTTGCCTTCGAGCTGAAGTTCAAGGAGTTCGAGCCAGGTATCTTCCGCGCAGCGAACGAAGAGGCGGTGGTCTTCGACGATCAAGTGGCCCGGTAACGCGAGAACAGAACCGGCGGGATCGGATTCGGCGCCGACCGGTTCCGCCGCTACCGCCATGCGATGGACGATAAGCTTCTTGCCGTCGAGCGTGGTGAATGCGCCGGGCCAGGGCTGAAAGCCGCGCCAGCGGTTATAGAGTTCGTGGGCCGAGCGAACGGCAAAGTCCATGCGGCCGTCTTCGCGGTCGAGCAGCGGGGCGAAGGTGGCGAAGGAGTGGTTCTGCGGCTGGGGTTGAATGGTTCCGGCGGCGAGGCCGGCGAGGGTTTCAACCACCAGCGGCGCGCCGGCGCAGGCGAGCGATTCGAAGAGGTCGACGGCGGTTTGATCAGGCGCGATTTCGACGGTCTGTTGCAGCAGAATGGGGCCGGTATCGAGGCCTTCTTCGAGCAGCATGGTGGTATTGCCGGTGAATGCGTCGCCCATGGCCACTGCCCACTGGATGGGCGCGGCGCCGCGGTATTTGGGCAGCAGCGAGCCGTGCAGGTTGATGCAGCCGAGGCGCGGCAGAGCCAGCATCCAGGGAGGAATGATGCGGCCGTAGGCGACGACGACGATGGCGTCGGGCGCGATGGCCTCAAGCTGGGCGCGGAATTCCGGGTTGCTGCGAATCTTTTCCGGCTGGGTGACGGGCGATGCCGGCGGCTTGCGCGGCCAGCTTGACGGGGGGTGCGGTGAGTTGCTGCGTGCGGCCCGCGGGGCGGTCGGGCTGCGAGACGACCAGGGCGATTTCGTGGCCTGCGGCCAGCAGCGCTTCCAGAGTGGGCACGGCGAATTGCGGAGTGCCGCAGAAGACCAGTTTCACCGCTCTACCACTCGCCCTCGCGCTGCATTTTGCGGATCTTGCGCAGGCTCAGGTCGCGCTTCAGGGCGCTCATGCGGAAGATGAAGAGCATGCCGTCGAGGTGGTCGATCTCATGCTGAAAGCAGCGCGACAGCAGCTCCTCGCCGTCCATCTCAAACCACTTGCCGTGCTCGTCCTGGGCGCGGATGCGCACCTTGAGCGCGCGCGAAACCTTTTCGCGAATCTCAGGAAAACTCAGGCAGCCTTCCTCCTCGTATTGCTTGCCCTGGCTGAAGATGATTTCGGGATTGATGAGCACCAGCTTGTCTTTGGGATCCTTGCCCATGCTCAGGTCGATCACCGTCACGCGTTTCGAAACGCCCACCTGCGGCGCGGCCAGACCGATGCCCTGGTTGGCATAGGTGGTCTCAAACATGTCGGCGACCAGCTTGCGCAGTTCGGCGTCGAATTCGGTAACCGGTTCGCCGGGCTGGGAGAGCACCGGCTCGGGATATTTAACGATCTTGAGAATCATCGGCTTGCTAAAAGCTCCGTATCTGTTCGATGTATCCGAGGAAATTTCGTTTCATTTCGAGCAGCGAGTCGCCGCCGAATTTCTGCTGCGCCAGGCCGGCGATGGTCAGCGCCACCATGGCTTCCGCGGCCACTCCGGCGGCGGGGACGACGCAAATATCGCTGCGCTCGTAACTTGCGCTGGTGGCCTCGCGAGTATCGAAGCGCACCGATTCGAGCGGCCGGCGCAGCGTGGAGATGGGCTTCAGGTAGCCGCGCACCACAATATCTTCGCCGTTCGAAACGCCGCCCTCAATGCCGCCGGCGTTGTTCTGCGGGCGGGTGAAGCGGGTGGGTTCCTTGGGCTCGGCTGAGTAGTGAATGGGGTCGTGAACCTGGGAGCCGAAGGACTCGGCTGCGGTAACGCCGCGACCGATTTCGACAGCTTTGACGGCCTGCAGGCTCATCACCGACCAGGCCAGCAGCCCGTCGAGCCGCTCGTCCCAGTTGGCGTAGGTGCCCAGGCCGGCGGGAACGCCGTGGACCACCACTTCAAAGACGCCGCCCACCGTATCGCCCGTTCGGGAGGCCTCTTCGACCTCTTCCTTCATGCGGGCTTCGGTGGCGGCATCGACGCAACTGAGCACGATTTCGTCGCGGAGGGTCACAGCTGCAATCTCGTCCCATGCGGCGGTGCGGTCGAGTTCCACCCGGCCCACGCGAATCACGTGGCTGGCCACTTCAATGCTCAGGGCGCGCAGGAGCAGCTTGGCAAAGGCTCCGGCGGCTACGCGGGCGGCGGACTCGCGGGCCGAGGCGCGCTCCAGCACGTAGCGGGCGTCGGGAAAGTTGTACTTGAGCGCTCCGGCAAGATCGGCGTGGCCGGGGCGCGGCGAAGCGACGGCCTGATGCTTGGCCGGGTCGCCGGCTTCAACGGGGAGCTTTTCTTCCCAGTTTTTCCAGTCGCGATTCACGAGCTCAATGGCAATGGGCGAGCCGATGGTCTTGCCGTGGCGCACGCCGCTGAGCACGTGGGCCTTGTCGGTTTCAATCTTCATGCGGCCGCCACGGCCATAGCCCTGCTGCCGCCGCCACAGCTCGCGGTTTACGAATTCCAGATCGACTGGAACGCCGGCCGGCAGACCGGAGATGAGGGCGATCAGAGCCTCACCGTGCGATTCCCCGGCAGTTGAGAAACGAATCATATTGTTTTGATTGTAATGGATAAGCGAGTGGACAGGCTTGTGCTGCACGAGACGAATTCGAATGCTAACGGGTGGGATTGCGACTGAGCCGCGATTTACTTTACTCGACAAACCACTTCCATTGCTCCTCAGTCAGCGGAACTACGGAGAGACGGCCGATGAGAACCAGCGGTGATTTTGCGAAGATAGGCTCGGCTTTGATGTCGGCGAGGGTCTTGGGATGCTTGAGGCGCTTGCCGACTTTGACTCGGACGATGGGGACCTTGGGGTCGGAGGCGTCCACGCTGACGACTGTGCCGGTGCCGACGGCGGTGCGCTCGTCGCCGGTGTGGTAGAAGATCCACTTTGTGCCCGGTTTCATTTCGCGCAGGTGTTTGACGGCGGTGGGGTTGGTGACTCCGTCCCAGATGGTTTCCTTGTCGCGGAGGAAATCATCGAAGGAGTAGACTTCGGGCTCGGTTTTGAAGAGGAACCAGGTCATGCGGTTTCAATCTTAAGCGGAAGGCAGGGGATTTGGGAATGGCGCCCTGCCTTCCGGCTTTCATGTGGAGATTAGTTGTGGTGCTCGTCGGAGCAGCAATCCCCGCCGACTTTTTCCGGTTGCATGTAGGGTTGCTTTGGGTCGACGAAGTAGCCTTGCGTATATTTGTCGTGGTGGCGAACCCAGGCCATGGTGTGGGCCAGTCCATCTTCATCGCGGCCCTTGGGCGCCATATCGAGAAAGTTATACGCGCCCACCAGAATATCCAGCCCGCGCGCATAACTCGAATAGGTGTGAAAGACGTCGCCGTTCTTGTCCTGGAAAAACACGCTGAGGCCGGGGCCTTCTTCGCTGGGAAACTCGGTGAGCTCGTAGTTATAGAGCACCTTGCCCTTGGCGCGTTCTTCCGGCGTAAAGGAGACGTGATAGTCGTAGTTGAAGTCGCCGCCGAAGGAGGAGTACCAGGGGAAACGCCAGCCCATGCGCTGCTTGAAGACTTCAATCTCCTTGTAAGGGAGCGTGCGAAATCACGGCGAGGGTCACATCGCGATTGGCCAGGTGAATGGTGGCGCCGTCAAAATGGTCGGCGAGATAGGAGCAGCTCGGGCAGCCCTCTTTCCATCCCGGCCCGAGCATGAAGTGGTAGACAATGAGCTGGCTGCGCCCATCGAAAAGATTCGGCCAGAGGCACTTTGCCCTTCGGCCCTTCGAAGGTATATTGCTTTTCGACTTTCTCCCAGGGCAGTTCCCGGCGTTGGCGGCTAAGCTCATCACGCAGCCGCGTGAATTCCTTTTCCTTCTTGAGGAATGCCTTGCGCGCGGCAAGCCACTCGGCTTGCGGCACGACTTTCGGATGCTCAACTACTGTATTAACGCTTGCCATGATGATCCTCCTTCGGTGGGGAATTGGTGGGGAATGTTGTTGAGGACTTACCGCTTCCGGCTTTTTTCAGTACCAGCGCAGTCAGGCCGCCGGTGGTGACGATGCTGCCGGCGATCAGCGCCGCGCTCGCAAAACACAATGGGCACATCATAACCTCCTCGGTTGCGCGATGGGGATAGTCGCGCTTGCCTTTCCGCGGCTATTTGGCTTCCGCGGCCTTGCGAACCTGCTCCAGCATCGTCGCCCAGCCCTTTTCCATATTGTCCTGGACCTCGTCCTGAATAAAGCCAAGCGCCGTGTGGCGGAAGGCGATGTTTGTTGCGCCGTCCGCTTCCGTCAGCCGGTATTGAACGTTGGAGACGAATGGATACGAGGCAAACAGCGGCCCGCAGATCTCAAGAAGCGTGGGCCGCTTGATGGCTTGCACATGGCCCCACAGAGTGGCCGTTGTTGTTGCCCAGGTCGCGGTACCATCTTCCGCCCGGCCAGGGCTCGAGCTTCATTGGAAAGGGAAGCGCCCACATCGTTCTGGAATTGCGGGCCTATCTGTTCGAGCAGCGCGTTGAAGGTGACTTCAAGCGATGCGTTGACGCGGATCTCCTGGGTGATGGTCAGGGTCAGTTTCTCAATACTCTCAGGGGCCTGAATCATGGTTTCTCCTTGGGGATGGGATTGGATTCCGGTATGGATTGGTTCATTTGTTCCTCGGCAAGAGTTTTGATGCCCAGCAACTGGCGCTGCCAAAGACGCTCAAAGGTGGCCGCCCACTCGTGCAGCGGGCGGATGGCCTCGGCGTTGGTGCGGTAATATTTGTGGCGGCCGTCGCAGCGCACGCGCACCAGTCCAACGCTGCGCAGCACGCGAAGATGCTTGGAGACGGAAGGCTGGTCAAGGCTGAGGGTCTCCGCGATCTCGCCCACCGGGCACTCCCGCAAAGCCAGACAGCTCAAAATTGCGCGGCGGCGAGGTTCAGCAACTGCGTTGAAGGCGTCGGAGGTGGTCGAGGCGCGCGGCATGGTTGGAAAATACATACTCATATGGGAATATGTCAAGCGATATTTTTGAAAGGCGCAATTCCTTTACGCTGAATGGGCTATAACTTTTATATTTTCATAGATTTATGATTCTTTTCGCTATTCCTTGTTTTCTCCCAGCCAGCGCTTCGTATTGAGTAACTGGCGCTGATCGAGCGCCCAGACTTTGCCGGTCAGCTCGTCCGGGCCTTTGCCTTCGCGGATGCATTTATCGAATTCGCCTTGGACGGCTTGCATTTTGGCGTCGAGGTCGTCGAGGAAGTTCAGCACCAGCGCTTCTGGAATCATGGGGAGCTTGGGCGAACCGAATTCGAGCTTGCCGTGGTGCGACAGGATCATGTGCAGCACCAGGGTCTTCAACTTCGGCGGGAAGTTGGGAAGGCTGTCCATGGTGCGCTCGGCCAGTGCCGCGCCCATCTGGATGTGGCCCAGCAGCGTGCCTTCAACGGTGTAGTCGAAGCCGGTATTCCAGCTCAACTCACGGACCTTGCCAATGTCGTGCAGGATTACGCCGGTGAGCAGCAGGTCGCGGTCGAGGAGGGGGTAGTGAGGGACGACGCGGTCGGCCAAAGTGAGCAAACTGATCACGTGCTCCAGCAGGCCGCCGAGCCAGGCGTGGTGGAGCTGCCGGGCAGCGGGAGCTTCGCGATAGGCCTGGGCGAGGTCCGGCTCAGCCAGCATCGTGGTAAGCAGCAGCTTGAGGTCAGGGTTGGTAAAGCTGTCTACAAAGCTTTCAAGCTGCCGCCACAACTCCGCAACGTCATAGGTGGTGGAGGGCAGCAGGTCCGATTTGTCCACTTCGCTGGCCGTCGCCTTGCGCAACTGGTCGATCTTCATCTGCAGGCGGTCGTCGAAGCGGCTGGCGCTGCCGCGGGCCTTCACAATCTCGCCGCGCTCAAAGTCCTTGGCGATGCGCGGATCGTCAGGCGCCCAGACGCGGCCTTCGAGTTGGCCAGTTTTGTCGCCAAGAATCAGATTCAGGTAGGGCTTGTTCGATTTGGTGGTGCGTTGCTGTTTGAGCAAAACCAGAAAAAAGCTGTCGAAGAGCTTGCCTTCGTCAAAGTTGGCCAGATCGGATATATAGATGTCTTTCATTCTGACCAGAAGCTTAAATCAACCGGCTGCCTACGCCCAAAAAATAAGCCGGGCCTGGGAGTTTGCTCCCAAGCCCGGCGTGTTGATTTTGTTTGTTCCGCCTCGCGGCACGGCAAAAGCCGCGCCCTTTCAAAGCTGATGCTACTGTTTCGGAGTTGGTGCAGGAGCCGGCGGCACATTACTCGGATTCTGCTCGGGCGCAACCGGCTTCTTGTTCTTTTCAGCCAGGCGGGTCTTTTGGCCGACGGTTGTGGCCTTGTTCTTTTTCTTTTGGGCCGTATTGCCGCCCAGTCCAAGAGGTGCGGATTGCGTCTGGCGGTCGGCTACCTCGGCAGCATCGGGCGGCGGGGGAGCATTCGGGTCTACCTTCGGTACGCCTGGCGCGTTCTTGGCCGGTTTGGCCACTTTGGCGCGCTCGCTGAAGCGTGTCTTCTGCGTCGGCCTGGTTGGCTCCAGCGGATTGACTGGCTCCGGCGTAGTATTGGCGGCCTGTTGCACCGCGCCTGCATCCTCGGCGCTAACTTTGGCCGCGGTGGGGAGGGTCTCCTGGGGCGCTTTGCCGTAGCGAATCTTTTCCTTCTTGCCGGGCTTCATCGTAGCCAGATTGACCGGCTGCACTTTTCCTTTTTTGCCCTTCGGAGCCGGAGCCGCAGCTTCAGCCGGAGGCGCTGCTTGCGGCCCTTTTTGACGGAAGGTGCGCGTGGTCTCGCGGAAGCGGGTGCGCTCCACCTTCTTCTTTTTCTTGCCCGAGGGCGGCACATAGGCGCTATAGACCGGCTTGATCTGCTTGGGGCTGGCGCCGGTATCCGCAAAGCCCGGCGCCATTTCAACATAAGCTTCCTCGCGCATTGTGGTCAGATAGGCGCGCATGGCCGGCTCCATCCGGCTCATGTAGAAAGCTTCTTCCACCTGATCTTCAACGTCCTTTAGTGGCGGAACGCCGCCGGTGGTGTGTTGCACCACTTTGAGGATGACGAAGCCCTGTTTGGTGTGAATGGGCGCGGTAAATTCGCCGGCCTTGAGCGGGAAGGTCGCGTCTTCGAGGACCTTGGCCAGAGCTCCGGGCTTGAACTGGCCCAGGTCGCCGCCCTCGGCTGCCGTGGGGCCGTCGCTGAAGGTGCGCGCCAACTGGCTGAAGTCGCCGCCGGCGTGGAGCTTGGCCTCAATATCGTCGGCCTTGGCCTTGGCCGCGGCCAGCTTTGCCGGATCGGGCTGCTCGCCATTTGCGGGCGCGGGACAGAAACCAGAATCTCGCTCAGGTGCACGCTCTCCTGCTGCACGTATTCCTGCTTGTGCTGCTCGTAGTAGCGCGCCACTTCGCCGGGGGTGAACTGCATCTTTTCGCCCACCTGCTGGCGCATCACCTCTTGGGTAATGATGCCGTTGCGGATATTGGCCTTGAAGTCCTCACACGATACGCCCTGGTCCTTGGCCGCCTTTTCCAGGTCTTCCATGGAATCCAGGTGGTATTGCTTGCGGATTTCGTTCAGCCTCTTGACCAGCTCGGTGTCGCCGGTAATGCCCAGTTCCTTGCCCTTGGAGAGCCAGAGCTGCTGGTCGATGAGGTTGCGGAGCAGGTCCTTGTGGCCCGCGGCGATCTCCTGCATGGTGGCGCCGTGCTGGCGCGCTTCCTGGTCCATTTCCTTCATGGCGCGGTCGTAGTCTGAGCGCGTGATGATCTGGTCGTTTACGCGGGCGACGATCTCCTCGACCGTGGTGCCGCCGTAGGGGCTCTACCGGCGCGGCAGGGTGCGATTGCGCGAGAGTGGAAGCTGCGAGCAGCACCGTACCGAAGACGAACGCCGCGGGAGTGCGAAGACGAGTCATGAGTCATAGGTTAGAGAGCTGCAGGCGGCAAACCATCACCACCTGATGCATAGACGTCATTGTAAATGCCCGGGGAGCAGGTGCGCTGTGCCGGGGAGAGAATCCGGGTGCGATTCGGGGGCGAAAGCCGCTGATTTCGGGATGATTGGGGCGCAATTGATGAATTGGCGGCTTTCGGTGGGGAAAAGACCGGACGCTGTGGGTCTCGATCCTCGGCATCGCTCAGGACGGGCTCGGTACACCCGCTTTTGTTTGGTAGCCGTTGGCCCGCCGCCCGGGGACCACAGCTACCGGAATCCCCCCGCCGGCGTCAAATGAAACGAGTGATATACTTTAGCCAAGACTGCTTTTCCAGGGCCTTTAGAGCGGTTTTCCTGTGACCACTTAGCCTTGCCGGAATCGGGCAAGGTTAATTTTTTAAGAGCCGCAACTAACTGTGGTTCGCGTTCGTCAATTGGAATACCGAAGGCGCTCGAGTATTTGCCGTCCGGAGGTTCCTTCCGCCTATGACTCCCCGCGCCCGCCGCGCACTTTTCACCGTCGTTCTCTTTTTCGCCGTCTGCGCCGTTGCGGGCAGCGTCTTGCAGCGCAGGGTCGGGGCGCAGTCCTCGGCCGACGAAAGCCAGCTGCGCGACAGCCTGAAGTCCTTCACCAACGTCTACGCGCTGGTGGAGCAGAACTACGCCGAGCCGATCGACGGCGACAAGGCCGACACGGCCATCTACGACGGGGCGATTCCGGGCATGCTGCGGGTGCTCGACCCGCACTCCAACTTCTACGATCCCAAGGCCTACGCCAAGATGCGCGAGGAGCAGCACGGCCGCTACTACGGCGTGGGCATGACCATCCAGCAGCAGAACAACAAGGTCTATGTCGTCTACTCCCTACGAGGGCACGCCGTCGTTCCGGGCCGGCATTCACCCCGGCGACGTCATCTCCGCGGTGGACGGCAAGATCGTCACCGACGGCAGATGACGCTCTGACCATGGTGGCCAAGGCGCTCAAAGGCCCCAAGGGCACGCACGTGCAGGTGACGATGATCCGCGAGGGCCAGGCCAAGCCGCTGGTCTTCGACCTGATCCGCGACGAGATTCCCCACCCCTCGGTGGATCTGGCTTACGAGATTCGTCCCGGCATCGGCTACATCCACCTGACGCAGTTCCAGGAGACCACGGCCGCAGGAAGTGAACGACGCCATCGACAGCTTCGGCGACCTGAAGGGGCTGGTCTTCGACCTGCGCGGCAACCCCGGCGGCCTGCTGAGCCAGGCAGTCGAGGTCTGCGACCACCTGCTGGCCAAGGGACAGAGCATCGTCTCGCCAGCGCGGGCGCGCCTATCCCGACCAGGACTACACGGCCACCCACGGCAACGGCGGCAAGACCTTCCCCATCGTGGTGCTGGTCAACCGCAACACGGCTTCGGCGGCGGAGATTGTCTCCGGCGCGTTGCAGGATCACGACCGCGCCCTGATCGTGGGCGAAACCACCTTCGGCAAGGGCCTGGTGCAGACGGTCTACAACCTGAGCGAAAACACCGGCCTGGCGCTGACCACCTATCACTACTACACGCCCTCGGGCCGGCTGATCCAGCGCAACTACGCCGGCGTTTCGCTCTACGACTACTACTACAACCACGCCGGCGCGCAGCCCGCCGAACTCGACCAACCGCGAGGTCAAGCTCACCGACGCGGGCCGCACGGTCTACGGCGGCGGCGGCATCACGCCGGACGAGAAGATCGAGAGCCCCAAGAGCAACCACTTCCAGGACGAGCTGCTCTACAAGGATGTCTTCTTCCACTTCGCCCCGCGTTTATCTGGCCAACCACACCGTGGACAAGAACTTCCAGGTGGACGATGCGGTGCTGGCCGAGTTCAAGAAGTTACCTCACCAGCCAGAACATTCCCTGGACCGATGCCGACCTGAACGGCGTGATGGACTGGCTGAAGACCAGCATCAAGGACAAGATCGTCACCATCCAGTTTGGCCAGTTGCAGGGATTGCGCGTCGATGGCCGACTGGGACCCGATGATCCAGAAGGCGCTCACCTTTCTGCCCGAAGCCCAGGCCCTGGAAGACAACGCCCACAAGGTGCTGACGGAGAAGGCGATGGCGCGGAATCCAGGGACCGTGGGCGTCCCGGTGCGACCATAAGCTGGCGAGTTAGCCGGCGGATCATTCAAACAGCAAAAAGGCCATCCCGCGGGGACGGCCTTTTGCTTTGGACGCTTTGTCGTTTCAATTCAGCTATTGCACTTTCACAACCCCATCTTTGGCGCCGGTGACGCTGGCCGTTGGCGTGCTTTCAACGAGGGTGCGATTGAATGGACCAAGATCACGAACGCGATTGTTTTCAAAGCGCACTCCCTCGGACTCGGTCACATAGATCAGCGCTCCGGGATCCTCGCCCCATTTGGCGCCGTCCACACCCACCCGCCGTTGCTGTGCATGCAGGAACAGATTGTTGCGCACCACCACGTCCTTGCTTGAAGTAATCAGCAGGTTTACGCCGTTGATGCCTTCAAGCGTGTTGTCTTCCACAACGATGTGCCGATGCCCATAACCGGCGACTGGAGTGGGGCCGTTCAAGGCGGCGATGACCACTCCTCCCAGTTGCTTTGGAGCGTAAGCAACGTGGCGAATCACATTATCGCGAATCACCACGTTGCGGCTGAAGCCGGCCTCGTTCCACCAGAACTCCGGAGTGACGACGATGCCGCCCATAGTGCTGCCGTCGATGGTGTTGTGCTCGACCAGTCCATCGGATGCCTTCAACAGCATTCCCCGCGCACGATGATTCAGAATCGTGTTATAACGCAGCACGTAACCAGCGCCTGTAGCCGCTGGATTTTCCGCCAGATAGTCAAAGTCAGCTTTAACCGCGTGGTCCAGAGTTACCGTGAAGTAGGGACCTTCAGTATTGTCCACTCGAATCTCACGGGAAGTTGTTCTTGTGTTGCGATATTGCGGCAGTGGCGCAACGCTGCGAACAATGGCCTCCGCGGCGGGCCGTCCTTGCGCGTCGTAAATTCGGATGGGATCGCCGGGCCGGAATGAGTTCTGGTTGATCACCAGCTTGTCGGCCTTCGATTCGAAGATAAAACTGTAGGTTCCCTGAATGGCGATACCATCGTCGGGCATGGACTCAAAGCGCGAATGTTCGACCACCGGCCCTTCGCGAACATCGGTGCTGTGAAATCCGTCCGCAGTTCCTGAGAAAAGTGGCTCCGCTGAAGCGCCCTCCGGCTTTGGTCCACGCGTCACGGTGATTTCGTCGTAGCTATTGCCGCCGTCCCCCCCGTGTTCCCATACTGCAAAATCGCCTGCGTTCAAAATCGTGATTCCAATCATGCGCATCTTTGCTGAATTGATGAGGGTTAGGTTGGGCCTTCCCTCGCCGCGAAACGCCATCGGATCGCCAACGGAAACGGGATGCAATGCCGGCCCGGCCGGCCTGTCCCAGTAAAACCGGAAGCGGTCAGCCGCAAGTTTTTGCACCCTGCTGGCATTCAGGTCGTATGTTCCCGGCTTCCACAGTCGTGTTTTGGGATTGAAAAGGTACCCAACCGGCTTGGCGGGAAAGTAGCGATGACCGTCGAGATTGACCGGATAGCCGCGATCAATTTGCACATCGTAGAAGCTGCCGTCCGGTGCGATGGCGGTGACCGTGCCCTGGGTAAATGGGGGCGTGATGTAGCGGATGGTCGCGCCGCGAAAGGTGACGTTGCGGCAATTGCGAAATTCAATCCCTCCGCGCGTGTTATCGGAGAGCAGAAGCAAAACCCCTCGCGCATCGATCTCAAAATCGCTTAGATCGTGGAACTGCAAATGAGAACCGTGAGCGGGAGGGTCCAGCGTATATGTACCGGCGGGGATACGGACGATCTTCCTGTGCGCGCGGTACGCCGAGTCGATTCTTTCCTGGATCGACTGGGGCGATGATGCTGCGACCCTGTTCGCCAGCGCAGGAAGGCAAGGATGCGGAAGGTAAACAAAAACCAGCAGGCATGCTGAGAGATTCAAGCGCTTCATCCGTTCAGTGTAGCGGTTGAACGGCACCAATAGAGGCCATCGTGTGTAATCTGCATCACATTCCGGCCCCGTCGGGGACTCCTACTCTCTTCATAAGGACTTGAGAGGAAAACCAATGTCAGTCGTAATCGCTGAAAACACAGCTACCGTTCACAATCTTCTGGCCGCCTTTGAGGGCGAATCGAATGCGCACGCCAAATATACGGCGTTCGCCGTGAAGGCCGACGCAGACGGGCTGCATGGAGCGGCGAGCCTGTTCAGGGCCGCCGCACGTGCAGAGCAAATTCACGCCGCCAATCATGCCCGCGTAATCAAGCAGTTGGGCGCTGAGGCGCAGTGCACCATCCATGCCGTCGAAGTGAAAACCACGCTCGAAAATCTGAAGGCCGCGCTGGGCGGCGAGCAGTACGAGATTGAAACCATGTACCCCGGTTTTATCGCAGAGGCCACGGAGCATAAGAATTCTGCCGCCATACGCACCTTTCACGGCGCGATGGAAGCCGAAAAGACCCACGCACGGCTTTACGGTGAAGCGATTGCGTTGCTTGCCGGCGGGAAAAAAGACTCGTGGATCGGTGCCGTGCGCGACTTCTACATCTGCCCGGTCTGCGGTTATACCTCTGAAACCGAAGAGGAGCACGAACGCTGCCCTGTGTGCAATTGCCCTTGGGAGCGCTTCGAGATTGTTCGCTGAAGGACGCGGATCTTTGCGATCGCTGGATTTTTTATTAATCCGGCAAGTAAACAGTGACATCTTATTCCCACCCATTTCCGCAAAAAGCGCGGAAATGGATGGGGCACCCTGACAGTATTTTGTTGCCGGATCAATAGCACCCGTTCGGTCTACCTCTGCAGCAGATCGATGGGTTTTGTGAAGTCGGTTACGCGGATGTGTGCGGCGAGGGAGGGGTGCTGGCGCTTGAGAGCCAAAAACATCTCCCAGGCGACGCGGCGATAGCTGAAGTGGCCGGCCGGAGCGGAGCGCAGCTCGGAGATGTATTGGGCTTCGGCGAAGTCCATCTTGAAGAGCGCAGCGAATGCGCGTGGCCAGCGGCAGCAGGTAGAGAGCGGACTGCGCGGCTTCCGGGGCTTGGCTGGCGGCGATTTGCGCGCTGGCGGCGTGGGCCTGATTGATGGCGGAGATGAAATCGGCACGGCAGCATGCATCGATGAGAATGTCTATGTAGCCGTCATCGTCCGAGGGCCGAGATCGCCGCAGGTGGGGGTCTCGTAGCCGTGCAGGGTGGTGAAGGGCTGGATGATCTGGGTGCAGCGGCGATGGCGGTGCATATCGCGGAAGCCGCCGATGTCCATAAGAATGTCAAAGCGCAGAGCGGCTCCGGCGTGGAAGGCGCGCAGGGCTTCGTCGTGCTTGCCTCGATGCCGCAGGCCAATCTCGATGATTTCGTTGATGCGCGCTTCCGGCAGCCCGGCGACCAGGTCGCGAATCTGGCGGTAGGGGTGGTGGCTGGCGGAGTAAAGCAGCGTGGAGGCCAGTTCGACTTCGAGGGTTTCCGTGCGCTCCACCAGATCAACCAGTGGCGCATCGGCGAAAGGCTGGCCGGCAAGAAATTCGGTAGCGGCCTGGGTCAGCTCGGCTCGGGTCTGGATCTCGTATTCGTTGGGCTGGGCATATTTGACCAGCGTGGGCGCGGTGCGCACCTCGCGGGTTAGGAGCTGGGCGGCTTCGGCGGCCAGGCTTGCCTCAGTGGCTAAAGCCCCTTCTCTATATCCGGCACTTTGCGGCAAGACTGAAGTCGTGCCCTGACACAAAGCTTCCGCCGCTCTGATTTTTTCAACCAGTTCCGCTCCGGCATTCTCGTTTACGTTCCATGCGGGGCCTGTGGCGGCTTCGCGAAGTTTGAGCCCCAGGTCGCGGACCTCGGCGGCGGGGTGCGAGAGCAGGCGCGAGACCTGGTTCTCAAGCGTGCGGGCGTTGACGATCTGGCCCAGGGAGGTGTTGGTGGCCAGCGGCAGCAGAAAGCGGGCTACGTCGAAGGCGCGCGCCTTCAGGGTGCGCTCGTAGGCCTCCTGCTTGAGGGTCTCGGGGCGGGCAACTCTGCCGGCGAAGCGATTCAAAAACGGCCTCGGTAACGCGCTGATAAGCGGCAAAGAGATCTTCTACGGTCTTCGCGTAAAGCTGGCCTGAGTCTGAATCCCGACCGAAATCAGGGAAATACCAGCCCGATTTGAGGAAGTTCTGGTAGCGGGTGGAGCGCTCCTGGCCGTCCCAGCGCTGCTCGTCGACCAGCACGATGGCGGCCAGCAGGCTGAGCCGCTCGACGGCAAAGGCGATGTGAGCCAGGTCGGCGATGGAGCGGTGGCCATATTGAAAATAAAATGTGTTGAGGAACTGCTCGGCGCGCTGGGCGCTGATTTCCGTGAGCGATTCGCGCATGGAAAGCGCGGAGCGGGAGTATTTGGCCATGGCGTAGGCCAGTACTTCGGGCTCTGCGCCGTGGACGGCGAATACGTCGGTTTGGTTGCGTGCGCCGGGGGGGAGTAAAGATTCACTGGACATAGGTAAGGGCTCGCGAACAGAATACGGCATAGGGGGTGAGTCGAGGTTTGCACATTCGGCACCCTGCTAGGGTCACAGGGCCAGGAAGTCCGGAATGCGGGCTTTTAGACGTGGAATAGGATTGGGCAGGAGCAGGCGATGCAAGAGTTTTTGATACGGACGGCGCACCGGCCGCGGCCATTGCCCTCGGGCCCCTGGAGAATGACCCAGCGGTGGAACGATCTGCTGTTTGCGCATTGGCCGGTTTCCAAGCGCCTCTATCGGAGCGCTGCTGCCAGAGGGGCTTGAGGTGGATACGTTTCAGGGGTCGGCCTGGCTGGGAGTGGTTCCGTTCTGGCTGGATCGCATCAAGGTCCGCGACGTGCCGCCCATCCCCGGAGCGCGCAGCTTTCCAGACCTGAATTTGCGCACCTATGTCCGCGACCAGCAGAACGGCACGCCGGGCGTGTTTTTCTTCTCGCTGGATGCCAGCAATCTGCTGGCCGTGGCGGCGGCGCGCGCCTTCTATCACCTGCCATACTACTGGGCGGAGATGCGGCTGGAGCAGCGCTCTGAGCGGGAGTTCTCGTTTTACAGCCGCAGGCGATTTTCGAGCCGGCCGGTGATTTTCAAGGCGCGCTACCGCGGACTGGGGCCGAACGCGAAGCTTGCGGAAAGCCGCCCCGGAACGCTCGAATATTTTTTGATGGAGCGCTCCTGCCTGTTTACGCGCAACCGTGCGGGGCAAGCCGTGCGGGCCAACCTGCACCACGTTCCCTGGCCTCTGGAAGAGGCGGAGGCGGAGATCGAGCGCAACGATCTGGCGGCTTCAATCGGGATTCAGTTGCCCGACCAGGAGCCGGTGCTGCACTACTCGCGCCGGCTGGCGGTCTATATCTGGCCCAGCTGAACTGGTGCGCCCCGCTCTGGCCGGACGGCCGGTGACCGCGGTGGCTACGCCGTCGATGTAAGAGCAGCTAGCGGCATCAAGTTGCCTTGTGAAATCCGGCGAGTCCTGCACCGGCCGGCTTTCCCGCGGTCTGAGAATCTCACCACAGTTGCCCATCTATAATTGAGGACGGAAAGGGCGCGGAGTTTTGCGCGGAGGTCTGAAGAGAGATGATGGCAATTTGCAGGGAAGAATTGCGCTGGTAACCGGGGCGGCGCAGGGCATTGGCGGGCAATTGCGCTGGAACTGGCGCGAGCCGGAGCAACGGTGGCGCTGGCGCGATATCAACGAGGTCAAGCTGGCCGAGGTGGTGGCGGAGATTGAGGCGGCCGGCGGCCAGGCGGCGGTTTTCGCTCGATGTTTCCAGCGAGGAGTCCATTCAAGCCGGGGCCAAAGCCGTGCTGGAGCGCTTCGGCAAGGTCGAAATCCTGGTGAACAACGCCGGCATCACCCGCGACGGGCTGATGATGAGCGATGAAGCGCGCCGACTGGGACGTGGTGCTGGCGACCAACCTGACCGGAGCCTTTCTGCTGACCCAGGCGCTGCTGCGGCCCATGCTCAAGAATCGCTGGGGACGGATTGTGAATATGTCCAGCGTGGTGGGCCGCGCCGGCCAGGCGGGCCAGGTGAACTACGCCGCCTCGCAAGGCCGGGCTGATCGGGCTTACGCGGTCGATGGCGCGCGAAGTGGCTTCGCGTGGAATCACCGTGAATGCCGTTGCGCCGGGCTATATTGAGACGCCGATGACCGCGGTGCTCGACGAAGAAGCAGCGCGCGGCCATGATGGCGCAGATTCCGCTGGGCCGCGCGGAACGGACATGGATATTGCCAAGGCGGTCAAATTCCTGGCCTCCGATGCGGCCTCTTACATTACCGGCCACGTGCTCGACGTGAACGGCGGAATGTTCATGGGCGGCTAAACGCCTTTGGCTCATCGATGCGCACCAGCAGCACGTCGTGGCTGGCCAGCTCCAGAGGCTCATTGTCGGTCAGCTTCACAGTTTTCCCGGTCCATAAATCCTTGCCTGTTTGCGGGCCCGTCAGTCCGAGTTTGCGAAGATCTAGGTGGAAGGGATGAGTGGAGTAACGGTTGTCGCCGGCGTTGATGACGGCGATGGCCATTGCGCCGTGAGCCAGATGCCGGGTCCAGACCTCGACCTCGCCTTCGCTGTAAGCGCGCGAACCCTGCTTGCCCAGCGGGTCCTGATCGATGGCGATCACGTCGCGGTTGGTGAGGATCGCCTTGATCTCCGGCTTCATGTTGGGCAGGTCGTTGCCCGCCAGCAGCGGCGCGGCCAGCATGGCCCACATGGAAAAGTGCAAACGGTTCTCAGCCAGCGTGAGTTTGCCGTTGCCCACTTCCAGCATGTCGGGATCGTTCCAGTGGCCGGGGCCGGCGTATTTTTCGAGGCCCGCCTGCTCGTTCAGGATCACGTACATGCGGTCCCAGTCGAGGCGAAATATCTCCGGTTGTCCGCCACAGGTTGCCGCCCGCTGAGGGTCCCCACTCCCAAACAGCGTCCATGCCGTACTGGCAGAACGAGTAAACAATCGGCCGCCCGGTGGCCTTCAGCGCCTTGATCCATCTTGGCGTAGGCGGCGCGCATCATGCGCATCTGCTCGGCCTTGTCGTTGGGCGCCTGCTTCTCCATCACCTGCTGGATAAAGCTGCACGCGTCGTACTTCAGGTAGTCGATGCCCCACTCGGCGTAGAGCTTGGCGTCCTGCTCTTCGTGATTGTACGAGGCCTCATAGCCGGCGCAGGTCTTCGGTCCAGGCGAGGAATAAATGCCGATCTTCAGCCCCTTGGAGTGAACGTAGTCGGCCAGAGCCTTCATGTCGGGGAACTTCGAGTTCGTGTGCAGCACTCCGTTCGCGTCGCGCTCACCCTCCCAAGTGTCGTCGATATTCACGTAGACGTAACCGGCGTCTTTCATGCCGGTCGAAACCAGTTGGTCGGCAGCGGCGCGGATATCTTTGTCGCTCACCCTTCCGGCAAAGAAGTTCCAGCTGTTCCAGCCCATCGGCGGCGTAAGGGCGACTTGCGATGATGTGGCCTGGGCGAGGCAGTTTGCGATGTTCCGGTGAAAGATGCCAGCGCGAGAACAGCGATAGAGAGCGAAACGAAAATACGCATGAGAATTCCTCTTGGAAATGATTTCAGGCTGAATTCTATGCTGATTGCATCCCATCCGGCAATCCGCCGTCCGCAATCGGCGATTCTCCGAACGGCCCGTCCAATGAGAGAATCTGGAAGGAACGGTCGAACTCCACTCAAAAGGAAAAATTTCCCCAAGGAGCCTTGATCCGATGTCAGCAAACGATCCATCAGTGACCACCCTCTTCCTTGAGTTCTCCCGCCACAAGTTGCTTGAGCAGTATTGGCCACGCCTGCGCGAATGCGTTGAGCCGTTAACAAATGAGCAGATCTGGTGGCGTCCCAATGAGGCCTCAAACAGCATTGGGAATCTGCTTCTGCATTTGAACGGCAACGTGCGCCAGTGGCTGGTGGCATCGTTCAACCGGCTGGAAGACGAGCGAAACCGTCCCGTCGAATTCAGTGCAACCGGTCCGTTTGCGGCTGCGGAGCCGCTCGATCTGCTGCGCACGACCCTCGATGAAGCGTCGCAGGTGCTGGCGCGTCTCACCGAGGACGACCTGCTCGCCCCATTCGAGATTCAGGGTCACAAAGTCAGAGGCCTGGACGCTGTTTACCAGGTGGTGGAGCACTTCGGATTGCACTATGGGCAGATTCTCTATATCACCAAGTACATTTCAGGCAAAGACTTGGGTTTCTATCGCCATCTCAACAAAACCGGCCGGCCCGAGTGAAGGATTGGCCGTGACAGATTCTTTAACCAGCGAAGCAGGGGCTGAACCGGGGAGTGATTGGGACTATCGCTTCTGTGCGCAAGCCACGCGTGCAATGCCTTGGAGGTCGGGGACAAATTCGATCCGCTCAAATCCTGAGCTCTCAAACAGTGCGCGAATCGCCGCCTCCTGTCCACAGCCGATCTCTAGCGCAACAAATCCGCCGGACGTGAGTACCGCAAAGGCCGCTGGAATCAGCCGGCGATAAACTTCCAATCCGTCGTTGCCCGCAAAGAGCGCCAGCGCAGGCTCATAATCGCGGACTTCAACCGCAAGCGAAGTGCGGTCATTGAAGGATACATAAGGCGGGTTGGAGAGTACGATTTCAAATTGTTCTTTGGCCACAGGAGCTAAAAAGGTCGCCATGGAGAAATCGGATGCGGTTGGAGACGCCGTTGCGCTCTGCATTGCTACGGGCGATGCTAAGGGCGCGATCCCAGATGTCAGTTCCGGTGATGATCGCGTCAGAAAGATGACGAGCGAGCGCAATAGCGATAGCGCCGGAGCCCGTGCCGACGTCTAAGATGCGCGGCTGAGGAAAGTGGGCGGCAAACTCGATGGCCTTCTCGACCACGTGCTCGGTTTCGGGGCGGGGAATCAGCACGTCGCGCGTTACGCTAAACTCTAGCCCGTAAAACTCGGCCTCGCCGGTGATGTACTGGATGGGTTCGCCGGCGAGACGGCGCCGCAGTAGAACGTCAAATTCCACGCGCGCGTCCCGGCTGGTTGGATCGTTTGCATGTGTCAGCAGCCAAGCGCGGTTGCGATCGGGATCTCTTCGGCTCAGGATGTGCAGCAAGATATGTTCCGCATCCAGCCGCGCCCGCTCCGGGTGCGGACCATGCGCGAGAGCATGCTCCGCTTCTGTCCGTAACGAACGAATCCGCGAACGATCAAGCTGTTTGGGTTGCATCGGCCTTCAATTGCTCTGCCTGATAGTGAGTAATGAGCGCATCGACGATAGGCTGCAGGCGGCCCTCCATCACCAGGTCCAGTTGATGCAGCGTCAGCCCGATGCGGTGGTCGGTCATGCGGTTCTGCGGGAAGTTATAGGTGCGAATCTTCTCGCTGCGGTCGCCTGAGCCCACCATCTGCTTGCGCTCTTTGGCCAGCTCGGCATTTTGCTTGTCCATCTCCATCTCATATAAACGCGAGCGCAAAACGCGCATTCCTTTTTCGCGATTCTTGATCTGCGACTTCTCATCCTGGCAACTGACCACGGTGTTGGTTGGCAGGTGAGTGATACGCACGGCGGAGTATGTGGTATTCACCGACTGGCCGCCAGGACCCGAAGAGCAGAAGGTATCGATGCGAATATCCTTGGCCTCGATCTTCACGTCCACCTCTTCGGCCTCAGGCAGCACGGCTACCGTGATGGCCGAGGTGTGCACACGTCCTTGCGTCTCCGTCTCCGGAACGCGCTGCACCCGATGCACGCCGCTTTCCCACTTCATCTGCGAGTAGACGCGGTCGCCTTCGATGATGGCGATAACTTCCTTGTAGCCGCCCACGCCGGACTCGGAGACCGACAGCACCTCGACCTTCCAGCGGTGCTGCTCGGCGAAGCGGGTATACATGCGGAAGATCTCCGCGGCAAAGAGCGAGGCCTCGTCGCCGCCCGTACCCGCGCGAATTTCAAGAATCACGTTCTTTTCGTCGTTGGGGTCTTTGGGCAGGAGCAGTACCTTGATCTCTTCTTCGAGAGCCGGCTCCCTCGGGGCCAGCGCGGCAATCTCTTCTTCTGCCATTGCGCGCAGACCGGGGTCGCTCTCGGAGAGCATGGCGCGCGCTTCGGTTAGCCCCTGGCGCACCTGCTTCAACTCGCGGTACTTCATCACCGGGGTTTCCAGGTTGCTGAGCGCCTTGCCGGCCTGCTGATATTTTTCGCGGTCGTTGACCACCTCAGGCTGCGAAAGCTGGTTGCTCAGCTCCTCGTAACGTTGCTCCATTTGTTCCAAACGATCAATCACGTGCCCCTCCGGGGTTTCAGGTTTTGGTGGATAGAAGTGAAATTCAGGCAGGGAAAAAGTGTTGGCGGCGGGCGCCGCTAGAGCAGGGCCGGAATGGGGTGATGGAAGGTCATACTGCTGGCTTCATTTTAGCGCGGAATGGGTAATCGGAGAAAGCTGGCTTCCCGTATCCGGACGAAAGCTGCTGTTCTACAATGTTTTCGGGCTTTAAAGCAACTCCGCACAACTTGAGGCTCGAAGATCGACAGGAGAAGCACCCGCGATGGCCAAGAGACAACCCACAATCTTTTTCGGCCACGGCAATCCCATGAATGCCGTGATGAATAACAGGTACACCGAAACATGGCGGCTGATGGGACAACAATCGCCTAAGCCTAAGGCCATCCTGTCTATCTCTGCCCATTGGTTTGTTCCGGAGACCGGCGTCACCATCACCACCGCGCCCAGAACCATTCACGATTTCGGCGGATTTCCGCAGAGTCTTTATCAGGTGCAATACCCTGCCCCCGGGGATCCCGCGCTTGCCCGCCGTGCGCAGCAGATGCTGGCGCCGTTGCCGGTGAAGCTCGATGAGTCGTGGGGGCTCGATCATGGGACGTGGTCCGTGCTTTGCCATATGTATCCCGATGCCGATGTTCCGGTGGTTCAACTCAGCATCGACGAAACCCGGCCGGCCTCGCACCATTTCGAAATCGGCAAGAGAATTGCTCCTTTGCGGGACGAGGGCATACTGATCGTCGGCAGCGGAAATATCGTCCACAATCTCCACGCCTATGCCTGGGGGCGGCAGATGGCCGAGCCCTACGATTGGGCAATTCGCTTTGAGCAGGCGGCGCGGGAGATGATCGTATCCGGCGACTTCAGGCCCCTGGTCGATTACGAGAAGCTCGGGGAGGACGCGGCGCTTTCCATTCCAACTCCGGATCACTACTTGCCGTTGCTCTACGTGCTCGCGGCCAGCCAGCAAGGTGAAGCGATCGGGTTTCCCGTGGATGGAATCGATGGCGGCTCGGTTTCCATGCTGGCGGTGAAAATTGGCTGATCGCCACCTTGCGTTCGGAAATTGGACGCAGATTTGAATAGTCTGCCGCACTTACGGCTCATCCATATATATAGCCACCTGCAGCTTGCCGCCCTCGGTCAGCCGCGCGCGAAACATGCCTGGAGTGTTGAAACTAAAGGCAGTTTGGCCGTCCGGGGCGATGGCGATAATCCCGCCGTCCCCGTGGAGCGCGACCAGCTCCTTGTGGATCGCCTCATCGGCGGCCTGCTGCAAACTCATCCCCTTGAAGGCGACCATGTTGCAGATTTCGCGGGCCACGCCCAGGCGGATAAAGAACTCGCCCGAACCGGTGGCGGAGACGGCGCAGGAGGCGTTCGATGCATAAGTTCCTGCGCCAATGATCGGCGAGTCGCCCACGCGCCCCGGCAGCTTGGCCTGCAATCCGCCCGTAGACGTACCCGCGGCGACGTTTCCCTGGCGATCAAGCGCCACCACCCCAACCGTGCCGAAGCGGTGCACGTCGGGCGGCTCATCGAGCAGCGCAACCGGCACGGCTGACCCTGGAGGCGGCGCGCCGGCCGGACGCTGCGGAATGGGCTTGCCTTCTTTCTTCAATTGCTTGATCAGCGCTTGCCAGCGCGCCTCAGTGAAAAAGAAACTCGAGTCCACCTGCTCCAGGCCAACCTTTGCTCCAAAGGCTTCGGCTCCAGGGCCGATCATCATCACGTAAGGCGACTTCTCCATCACTGCGCGCGCCAGGCTGATGGGGTGGCGCGTGTGCGTGATGCCGGCTACCGCGCCGGCCTTCAGATTGGAGCCGTCCATGATGGATGAGTCCAACTCGTTTTTGCCCTCAGAGGTAAAGACCGCGCCGCGCCCCGCATTGAAGAGCGGATCGTCTTCGAGAACCTGGATGGCGGCCTCGACCGCATCGAGTGCCGAACCGTCCCGGTCGAGGACCTTTGCCCCCGCTTCCGTAGCCTGGGTCAGTGAGGCGCGATAGGCCGCGTCGCCCGCGGCAGTTAGAGCAGAGCGCTCAATCACTCCGGCGCCTCCATGTACCACGATGCTCCAACGGTGAGCCGGCGGATTGCCCGGCTGCTGCGCCTGAGCCGCAACGGCGAGGGTGGTAACCATGATCCCTCCAGTCAGTAAGAACCGAATTTTCCGCATCACGGATTCCTCCGGCAGAACACCATCTTACTTCTTCGGAATTGTAAGCTCCGCTCCTTCGCCAACTTTATAAGTCGTGGAAAAGTTGCCTTGATCGATGCCCACCGATAGCCGGCCCCGCGAGTCAATGAAGAAAAGCTCCTTGCCCACCGGCACGTCGCTGAAGGTTTTCACGAACGGAATCGTATAGCTCTTCCCGGCCAGCGTGACGGGAACCAGGTCGCCAGGTTTGTAGCCTAATTTCGCAAAAGTCTCTGCGGGGACGTTGAGCACCAGGTTGCCGAAGGGCCCGTCGGTGCCGATCACCTGCCCGTGCAGTCCGCTCTCATCTATTGTCGCGCTCTTCAGGTCAAGGCGGACCAGCTTGGTGACGTCGACTGAGGGACCGGCATCAACAAAGTCATCGCCACGGGCCAGGTGCGCTCCCGCCGGCGAAAAAATATCTCTGCCGTGAAAGGTGGAGGAGATGCCCGGGCCGATCATCCACGCGGGGTTCACAATTTCGCGCGCCTCCACAATGCGATCGCGGTCCTGGATCAGCGTGAGCAGCCCGTTATCCGGTAGCACAAAATATTGCCCCACGCGCGATTTGGCGATGATTGCCTTGCGCGTAGACCCCACGCCGGGATCGATGACCACCACGAAAACCGCGTCCTTAGGAAAATAAGGCGTCGAGCCGGCCAGCAGTCGCGCACCCATAGCAATGTTGTAAGGCTCTGACTGGTGGGTAATGTCGATGACCCGCACGCCGGGAGCGATTCCATCCATCACCGCCTTGCAGATGCCAACGGCATCGTCCTTCACGTCGAAGTCGGTCATAAAGCCGATGATCTTAGTAGGCGCCGCAGCGGGCTGTTGCGCCACAGCCGCTTCACATATGAATACCGCACCCGCCAATGCTACTGCCGCCAAAGTCGCACCAATCAGAATTTTTCTTGTCTTGTGCATGGCTGTGACCTCCATGATTCCTCTATGGTATAACTCAAATTCGCCAAAGCCAGACCCGAAGAGAGCCTTTCCATATTCCCTGACCCCTAACCCCTGCTTTGATCGGGTACTATCGCAATCAATGATGACTCGCGCGCTGACCATTCTCAGTTTTTTTCTTTTCGTCGCCTTTGCCGCTGCCGGCGCTGCCCGTCCCCGTCCGATTGTGGTGAAGGTGGTCGTGGTGGCAATGTTTGAAGTAGGCGCCGATACCGGCGACCAACCGGGCGAGCTGCAATATTGGGTGGAGCGCGACCATCTGGACCGGGTCTATCCGTTTCCTGGCGGCTATCATGCGGTGCGCATGAACGGCCAGGGCGAGATGGCTGTGCTCACAGGGCAGGGAACTGCGCACGCCGCGGCAACTATCATGGCTCTGGGTCTCGACCCGCGCTTCGACCTGAGCCATGCTTACTGGCTTATCGCCGGCATTGCCGGAGCCAGCCCGGATCGTGCTTCGCTGGGATCGGCGGTATGGGCGCGTTGGGTTGTCGATGGAGATCTGGGTTACGAGATCGATGCGCGCGAGATTCCGCCCGATTGGACGACCGGCTATGTGCCTCTCAGAAAGACTCGACCATTCGAAGAACCGGCGGAGCCTCTACCCGGCCAGGTCTACGCGTTCAACAAAGATCTCGCCGAGTGGGCCTTCAACCTGACCCGTTCCACGCCGCTCGTCGACTCGGAGAAATTGAAGGAGATTCGCAGCCACTTCGACGGCGCCGCAGCCCAACGCCCGCCCTTTGTGACCATGGGTGACGAGCTATCCTCCTCGACCTACTGGCACGGGAAGCTCTTTGACGCGTGGGCCGCAGAGTGGCTGCCATACTTCACCGGTGGCCAGGGAGAATTTACCACTGCGGCGATGGAAGATACCGGAACGCTGCAGTCGCTCGAATTTTTGGCCAATGCCGGCCGAGTGGATGTGCGGAGGATTCTCGTGCTGCGCACGGTGAGCAACTACGACCGTCCGCCGCGAGGCATGACGGCAGCCGAGAGCCTGGCCAATCAGCGCGTAAGCAAATTCGGCGCCTACCTGCCCTCGCTTGAGAGCGCTTATACTGTGGGTCACGTGGTGGTGAGCGAGCTACTTACCCACTGGCCGCGATATTCTCAGGTGATCGCGGGCGCGGACAAAACTGCTGCATCCAAGCCGTAGTCGGGCGGTGCGCATTCAGGAAAGAAGAGGTCTTACGTGAAGTTGAATTGCGGAACGCTGGCCGTCGTCGTTTTGGGCATGCTGATTTTGATAGTGCACTTCTGGGGGCCTCCTTGGACGGTTCAGCGCGTTGCTGGAGTCGCGGTAGCGATCGCATCTTTCCTGCTGCTCGCTTTGGCCCGCGTTCAACTTGGGCAAGCCTTCAGTGTTCGGGCCAAAGCAACCACGCTGGTGACAAACGGCCTCTATTCCCGTATCCGCAATCCGATCTACGTCTTCAGCAGCCTGGTGATCGCAGGAATCATCCTCTGGGTCGACAGGCCCTGGCTGCTGTTCATCTTTGCCGTCATCATTCCCATGCAGATTGTTCGCAGCCGGATAGAGGCGAAGGTGCTCGAAGAAAAATTTGGCGCGGCCTACCAGGAGTACAAACGAAACACCTGGTTCTGATCTGGTTTGAATTTGAAGGGTCGATATCGATTGAGCGCCCATCCAATGCGCCATCACGATCTTCAAGGAAGCCGCAATGCATTCAATCTGGTTTGGCGAGTTTATGGGGACTTTGGTTCTGCTGCTGCTGGGCGACGGCATCAATGCCGGCGTAACCCTGCGAAAGTCGTATGCCGCGAATGCAGGCTGGCTGGCGGTCACCATTGGCTGGGCTCTGGCGGTTCTGTGCGGAGTGCTGGTGGCGCAGGCCTTCGGCAGTCCCGGCGCCAACATCAATCCGGCCATCACGCTGGCCGTCGCGGTAATCAGCGGAGATTATTCGCAGGTGTTGAGCATGTGGTCGGCGCAGTTGCTGGGCGCAATGGCCGGCGCGGCGCTAATGGCCCTTCACTACGCAGCGCATTGGAGGCTCACGCCCGATCCCACGGCCAAGCTGGGCATCTTCTGCACCAACGGAGCGGTGCGCAGCCCAGTGCTCAATATTCTGAGTGAGGCGCTGGGCACGGCGGTGCTGGTCGTGGTGGTGGGCGCCATCTTCTCGCACGGCGTTTCAGCCAACGGGCCCGCCGCCGGACTGGGGCCATGGCTGGTGGCCAGTCTGGTATGGGGCATCGGCCTCTCGCTGGGTGGAACCACGGGCTACGCCATCAATCCCGCGCGCGATCTGGGCCCGCGCATTGTTCATTGGCTGTTGCCCATTCCCGGCAAAGGCAGTTCGAACTGGAGCTATGCACCCATCCCCATCATTGGCGATCTCGCGGGAGCGGCGCTGGCAGGAGTGCTGCTGCGTTACGCGCATCTGTGATGCAAAGAATCAAATAAATTCCACATCTCATCGGCCGCGGCAACCGAATGGTGGGATACAACTTTCGATGTATTTTCCAGATCAGCGAAATCTCCGCTCACTACTCCAGGAAGGAGGCCACCACCGCCAGCGCGGCGATGGCCGCCGTCTCCGCGCGCAGAATGCGCGGACCCAGCGAAGCAGCGCGCCAGCCGTTGGCGTCAAAGAGCGCTTCTTCTGAAGGAGCCCATCCGCCTTCGGGACCGATGGCGATCTCAATCGCCGGCATCTCTTCCTCGGCCACCTTCATGACCTCGTCCATCAGGCTGCGCAGCGTCGCGGTGCGCTCCTGCTCAGCCAGCACGATGCGCGTAGCCTCAGAAGCAGCCCTCGCGCGCTCGGCCAAAGGACCCGGTTCGTGGATCAGCGGCACATCGCAGCGCCGCGATTGCTGCGCCGCCTCATGCACAATGCGCCGCCAGCGCTCCGCGCGCTTCTCCGCCGCCAGCGCCAGGTGCTTCTCTGTCCGCCGCGCAATCACCGGAGTTATGGCAGCAACTCCCAGCTCAGTGGCCTTCTCAATGGCCCACTCCATGTGATCGAACTTGTAGATGGCCATCACCAGCGTGACCGGCAGCGCGGGATCGGCCTCGAGTTCGGCGATCAGGTTGAAGCGAACCTCGTGCGGGCTGACGGCCGCTACCTCGGCGTGAAAGACGTGCCCACCGGCCACCACGTCCGCCTCCATGCCCGGCTGCGCTCGAAGCACGCGCGCCATGTGCTCGGCCTGCGCGCCATCAATTGTGGCGGTGGCCTCATCCCAATGCTCGGCAATCCAGCGGCGGCGCGTCATGGAGTTCGGTACTCATCCTTTCCTTACAAGTCTAATACCCGCATAAACACTAAGGGGAACGCTTAAAGCGTCCCCCTGAAGTGTTGCCTTTTTAGTTGGACTTCCGCTACTTCTTCTTTGCGGCCTTCTTTGCGGCCTTCTTCGCGGGCTTCTTTGCTGCCTTCTTGGCTGCCTTTTTTGTTGCCATTTTCCTATTCTCCCTTTTCGATGGGTTGCATCGAGTTCTGCAAAACGTAAATTGCAGATGATGAATGTATAGAATCATGAAGCATCGATGTCAAGAAAAAAACGTACAAAGAGTGGAAAAAAGGTCAACAATTATTTTTGAGCGGAATGGAGGGTCGAATGGAAATTTTTAGTCGTGCGCCGAATTTGATCGTCCCTGAATTGCTGTGAACGGATTTTTTCGTTCGTGCGATCGAAGAAAAAATGCGCGCGAGCAGCCGTTCACGATCTTCTCCCTCAGCACTCAATCACATTCAAAGCCAGTCCTGCCTGGCTCGTCTCCTTGTAGCGCGACTGCATATCCAGGCCGGTTAAATACATTGTGCGGATCACCTGGTCGAGCGAAACCTTGTGCTCTTCCTGCTCGTTGAGCGCGATGCGTGTGGCCTGCACAGCCTTCGCCGCGCCCATGGCGTTGCGCTCGATGCAGGGAATCTGCACCAGTCCGCCGATAGGGTCGCAGGTCATTCCCAGGTTATGCTCCATCGCGATTTCAGCCGCGTGCTCAATTTCTCCGTTGCTGCCGCCCAGTGCCGCAGCAAGTCCGCCGGCGGCCATTGAGCATGCCACGCCCACTTCGCCCTGGCAGCCAACTTCCGCTCCGCTGATCGATGCGTTCTCCTTATAAAGGATGCCGATCGCCGCCGAGGTAAGGAAAAATCTCTGAATGCCTTCACTGTCCGCGCCGGGGATAAAGCGGGAATAATAAAGCGCGACTGCGGGAATCACTCCGGCAGCGCCGTTTGTAGGCGCAGTGACCACGCGTCCGCCGGCCGCGTTCTCCTCGTTTACCGCTATTGCGTAAACCGTGAGCCAGTCGAGCGGCGCCAGCGGGTCGCCGACGAGACCCTCCGCTTCTTTCGATCGCAGCCGTTCGGCGAGCCGGTGCGCGCGCCGGCGAACATTTAATCCGCCGGGCAAAATCCCCTCCGCCGCAATGCCGCGCTCAACGCAAGCCTGCATTGCGCCCCAGATGCGCTCAATGCCTTCCCGCACCACCTCGGCCGGTGTCTTCGCTTCGTCACTCGCGACCAGAGCGCACTCGTTCTCAAGCATCAACTGGCTGATTGAGAGATTGTTCGCCTGAGCGGTGGCCAGCAGCTCCGCCGCGTTGTGAAAGGGAAACGGCAGCCTTGCCTCTCGGCTTTCGCCGCCGGGCAGCTTTGAATCCGGATCAACCGTACCGTCCTCAACAATGAATCCGCCGCCGACAGAAAAAAACGTCCGCTCGCAGACCACCAACCCCGCCGTGTCGTAAGCCTTGAACCGGACTCCATTTGGATGCTGGATGTGCGCGCCGGGAGGAAACATCGTGGCCCGGTTCCAGACAATATCGCTCGATTCATCCAACGCAATGGAGCGATTTCCATTCAGATTGATTCTTCGCGCCGCGCGAATCTCCCCCACCGTCGACTCAATGGTCGCCGGATCAATCGAGGCCGGCTCATTACCCGCCAACCCCAGCAGCACAGCCCGATCCGTCCCATGGCCCAGCCCAGTAAGCGCCAGCGATCCGTACAACTCCACCTGCACCCGCTCCACCCGATCGAGCAAGCCGCGCTCCCCCAGCTCCCGCGCAAACCGGCAGGCAGCCCGCATCGGCCCCATCGTATGCGAACTCGATGGCCCCACTCCGATTTTGTAAAGGTCGAAGAGACTCGTGGTCACAAATGAAATTGTAGCGTCAAGCGGCCCGCTTGGTGCGCCTGGCCTCGGCTATGGCAAGACTGCTGAATTCGTCAATAGCAGCAGCGCGAGATTGACGGTCGATCAGGGCTTCTCTGGCCAAACCTTATCGGGACTGATTGGAAGCGGTTGTTCTGGACCAAGGTTGGCCGGCGAAATAGCGGCAAAGATGAAATTCTCCGGCGGTACCGGACTCCCTGAAAGCCGTCGCAGCATCGCCAATTGGCCGGCATGAGTCATGGCATCAGAGAAGGGCCCTTGCAGCAGAATTTCCGAAGTTATGCCGCTCATCTTCGTGCCCGCTTCGAGGTGCCGAGCCAGGTCCTCCACCACCTCGTGAAAATGCGCAATCGCATCGGAGAATTCCGGCAATTCGGGCGGGTTATAACTGCCCCCGATGAAGAAGGTGCGCGCGTAGCCCAGCACACTGTCCATGTGGCGAACCAACTCCCAAGGCGTGCGGACCTTGGGCGCTGCACGAAAGGCCGCGAACCCGGGCGGCGCATCGCGCAGCGCTTTCTGTGTCCGATAAGCCAAGGCCGCCAGGAAATGCGTCAGTAGTTTTCTTTGTTCGTCCATACGCCGCTCGTTCTCATCGATGGCATCCCCATCATAACTGAGGATACGGGCAGAGGCATCGCCCCGAAAGTTGACCACCGGTTCCCGGCTCAGACCCCGGTCATCTGTTACACTCGCTGCAACTATCCATCATGCTTTTTAAAGCTCTGAGTGCGGCCGTCTACGGAATTGACGCGAGCCTAATCGACGTCGAAGTCGACTATAGCGGCGCGGTTATGGAAAAAGACATCTTCCACACCGTAGGTCTTCCCGATGCCGCCGTGCGCGAGAGCCGGGACCGCGTCCGCGCCGCAATCAAGAACTCCGGCTACCTGATTCCACCTACCTTCATTACCATCAATCTGGCCCCGGCCGACCTGAAGAAAGAAGGCTCGGGATTCGATCTGCCCATCGCCGTCGGTATCCTGGGAGCCTATGGTGCGCTGAAGGCCGACGACCTGAGCAGCTTTCTGATGGTGGGCGAACTGGGACTGGACGGCAGCGTGCGCGCGGTGCCGGGAATGCTTCCGGTAGCCATCCTGGCGCGCGAAAAGGGAATTGCGAATCTCATCCTGCCCGCCGCCAACGCCGCCGAGGCCGCGGTAGTCGAAGGCGTCAACGTCTATCCCGCCTCTTCGCTGCTCGATGTGCTGGAACTGCTCAACTCGGCGGTGGTCGGTGTCATTCAGCGCGAACCATACCGCGTCTCCACGGAAAAGTTGTTGGGCGAGCTGCAGCACTTCGATGTCGACTTCAGCGATGTACGCGGCCAGCAGACGGCCAAGCGCGCCCTCGAGGTCGCCGCCGCCGGCAGTCATAACATTCTCATGATCGGCCCGCCGGGTTCGGGAAAAACCATGCTGGCCAAGCGCCTGCCCTCGATCCTTGCCCCGCTCACGTTTGAGGAAGCTCTGGAGACCACCAAGATTCACTCCGTCGCCGGCGTGCTCGATGCGGGCGCAGGCCTGGTGACGCAGCGCCCGTTCCGCTCGCCTCACCACACCATCTCCGATGCAGGTCTAATCGGTGGCGGCATCGTTCCCCGGCCCGGTGAAGTCTCGCTGGCTCACAACGGCCTGCTCTTCCTCGACGAGCTGCCTGAGTTTCCCCGCAATGTGCTTGAAGTGATGCGCCAGCCTCTCGAAGACCACACGGTCACCATCGCCCGCGCCTCCATGTCGCTCAGCTTTCCTGCGCGCTTCATGCTGGCCGCGGCCATGAACCCCTGCCCGTGCGGCTACTTCAACGACAAATCGCGCGAGTGCATGTGCACCCCGCCGATGATCCAGCGCTATATCGCAAAAATCTCCGGCCCGCTGCTTGACCGCATCGATATTCATATCGAGGTTCCGGCCGTTCAATACAAAGAGCTGCGCGGCGGCGCGGCAGCCGAGGGTTCGTCCCAGATTCGCGACCGGGTGATGGCCGCCCGCGAACGCCAGCGCGTGCGCTTCCGCAAGGCCGGCGACAAAATCTACGCCAACGCGCAGATGACCACCCGCCAGATCCGCAGCCCACTGCGAACTGGGCGCCGACGCCGAGCGGCTGCTCGAGCGCGCCATGCAGCAGCAGGGCCTGACCGCGCGCGCCCACGACCGCATCCTTAAAGTGGCCCGCACCATCGCCGACCTCGAGGCCGCCGAGCATCTCACCGTAGCTCACCTGGCCGAGGCCATCCAGTACCGTACTCTCGACCGCAGCTACTGGGCGTGAGGCAGGAATAGGGAGCAGGTATACCAAACGCCGTGGTATGCGAAAGCTTGCAGCGTCTCATCAGCTGAGCGATGCAGTCCCGGCCGTCGCGAAGAGAGCCTGGAAGTCTACCGGAACGTAACTTTGCTGAGCGCATCCGTCACGGCAAATTCCTATTTTCCGTCTCTTGCATGCCGCGCCATAGTTCAAGTTTTTCCAATCCCGGCCGATAATGGAATTGACTTCATCAGAAACTCTTCATGAAGAGTCGACCAATCTTGCGGAGGTCCATGATGAACGATGCGATTCTCAGTACCGGCAGGGATGCATATCTGGTTGGGATTCCATTGATCCTCGTCCTTCTCATCGCGCTTTTTCGCGTGGACGAGCTGATTTCCAAGCCCAAAAAGACGATCAAAAGGCGACGGCCGCCGTGCCAGATGGACGAAGACGGGGAGCCGGTTTTGAGCGATCCGGATGGCCGGCAGTCGAGAGCTCCACTCCCTGGCAGGTAACCATAAGGATCCCGGCCGGCAGCGCAGCCTTGATCCGGAGCCGCCCTCCTCCATGGAGCTCAAAAAACCGTCCGGAGACGACATCATCTCATTGATAATAAAAAGGTAATACGCAAAAATCGAGCGTACTGTCCAAGGGCCGCCGAGGGCCAAAAAACCCCTGAAAAAACTGTTGACCCGGATGCAGTCTGGCGATATATTCATTATTGCCATCCAGAATGCAATTAGATTGGTGTGCAAGATTGCACAGACGTCTGTTGTTTTCCCGCATCAAATTAGAGCCTAGGCTCAGTCATTTGATGCTTCGGCGGGTATTGACCCCCTCCGGATCGGGAATACAAGGCGCATGGTCTCCAAGGCCGTAATCTTTTTCCAGATCCGGCAAAAAAACCTGTTACAGGGTGTGTGTTTGTGCGTCAAAATCTTGAACGGCAATCACACCAGCCGCGTCTAATGAACTTGGGAAGTGGAAATTTGGGCAGCCATCGGACAATTGCTGGCTTCCCGGCTGCACCGGCGGCGCCAAGCAAGCACCAGCGGGCAGGTAACTCAACAAGGAGAATTGCAATGCGTTCCGATTTAGTTTTTGGGGCACTCTCTCATGTGTCCAATCGCTACCAGCTCTGTCAACTGGCTAGCAAGGCTACCCGCAAGCTGCACAAGCCGAACACACGGCTGCAAGACACCACCAATGAAGTACTGTGCCGCTTCCAAACCACCGATCCCAGCTCCATGGCGCCCGTCCAGGCGCCCGCGGAGTTGCCGATTGAGGTGCGCCGCGCCGCTTGAGGAGATTAACCCGCAAGCGTTTATCACCTGAACGTGTATAGTTAACACAGGCAAAGTTGTTCGCGGCTTGCTCCACAAGGCAGCCGTCTTTTCTTGGTGTTTTTAATTTATCCTGTTCCTGGGAGCTTCAGTCTCGGCTCGCCTCCTGCCGGCAGCTCCCTTGAACTCCCGCTCGGTTTTTCCTTGGAGTAATACCCCCCTTTAGGATTTCCCCCTACCCCATCCCAACCTAATACCAGGTGAATATGACCATCGCTGAACTTAAAGAAAAAAACATCACCGAACTGAGCCGCATCGCGCGCACTCTTGAGATTCCCGGCACCAGCGGCCTTCGCAAACAGGACCTGATCTTCAAAATCCTTCAGGCGCAAAGTGAAAAGGAAGGCCACATCTTTGCCGAGGGCGTGCTTGAGATTCTGCCCGACGGCTACGGCTTCCTCCGCTCTCCGGATTACAACTATCTGCCCGGGCCGGACGATATTTACGTGTCTCCCTCGCAAATTCGCAAGTTCGACCTCAAGACCGGCGACTCCATCAGCGGCAACGTCCGTCCCCCGCACGAAGGCGAGAAGTACTTCGCCCTGGTCAAGATTGAGGCCATCAACTTCGAGTCGCCTGAGGAGACGCGCAACAAGATTCTCTTTGACAATCTCACCCCGCTCTATCCCCAGGAACGCATCAAGCTTGAGACCGTGCGCGAGGCCATCAGCGGCCGGGTCATGGACCTGCTTACGCCTGTGGGCAAGGGCCAGCGCGGCCTCATCGTCGCTCCGCCCCGCACCGGCAAGACCATGCTCCTGCAGGCGCTCGCCAACTCCATCACCGCCAACCACCCCGAAGTGGTCCTTATCGTCCTGCTCATCGACGAGCGCCCCGAAGAAGTCACCGATATGCAGCGCTCGGTCAAGGGCGAGGTCATCAGCTCCACCTTTGACGAGCCCGCCGCCCGCCACGTGCAGGTGGCCGAGATGGTCATTGAGAAGGCCAAGCGCCTGGTCGAGCACAAGCGCGACGTGGTCATTCTTCTCGACTCCATCACCCGCCTGGCCCGCGCCTACAACACCATCGTCCCTCCCTCGGGCAAAGTACTCTCCGGCGGCGTTGACTCCAACGCCCTCCAGCGGCCAAAGCGCTTCTTCGGCGCGGCGAGAAACATTGAAGAAGGCGGATCGTTGACGATCATCGCCACCGCCCTGGTCGATACCGGCTCCCGCATGGACGAAGTCATCTTTGAAGAGTTCAAGGGCACCGGCAACATGGAAATCATCCTCGACCGCAAGCTGGTCGACAAGCGCGTCTTCCCGGCCATCGATATCCAGCGCTCCGGCACCCGCAAGGAAGAGCTGCTCATTCCCAAGGAAGATCTTTCCCGCATCTGGATTCTGCGCAAGGTGCTCAACCCGCTCTCGCCGGTTGAAGCCATGGAGCTTCTCATCAGCCGGCTTGAAAAGGTCCGCAACAACGCCGAGTTCCTGGCCAACATGAACCAGCTGTAGCCACCTGCGGTGGGGCGGACCGCCTTCGGCTCGGATGCGCAGTTCTCAGCCGGGTGCCCCATCGAGGTGCCCTCTGAGTCGCACGCTTTAGTCTTTGTGGCACGGGTGGGATACCACAAAAACCCGTCCCATGCTTTGAAAGAGCGATCTGGATGGCCTCTTCCTGATAACCCGTCCGCTGCTAAGATAGAAGAGTCGTGGGGCTGTAGCTCAGCTGGGAGAGCGCCTCGTTCGCAACGAGGAGGCCAGCGGTTCGATCCCGCTCAGCTCCACCAATTCCTTTTCCGGACTTCCCCAATAAATCCGGGATCTTACGACACTATTGCGGCCGCCTGTTCCGGATTCCCTGACCTCTAATTGAACAAATCCTTCATCTTCTCCATCAGGCCTAGGCGATGCCGGTTTATTGTCCACCGTCAGCGACTCGGAGAGTTTGGCGACCAATTCCCGCTGGGCGCGATTCAGCTTTCTGGGAATCTGCACCATCAGCTTGACAATCAGGTCGCCGTGGCCTTTTCCGTTGAGATAAGGGAACGCCTCGCCCGCGAATGCGCAACTCCCGTCCGCTCTGCGTGCCTTCGGGAATCTTCACGTTTACCGGGCCGTCGATGCCGGGAATCTCGATCTCCGCGCCCAGCGCCGCCTGCGGAAAGCTGATGGGGATCACGCAGTGCAGGTCGTGGCCGTGGCGCTCAAAGAAATCGTGCGGCCGGATCGAGAGCACAACATAAAGGTCGCCCTTGGCCCCGCCCGAGCGCCCCGCGTCGCCTTCGCCGGCGTAGCGGATGCGCGTGCCTTCCTCCACTCCCGGCGGCACCTTCACGGTGAGCTTGAGTTCCTTGGCCACGCGCGTTTCGCCGCGGCAGGCGGTGCATGGATCGCCGATTACTGAGCCGGTGCCGCCGCAGGCTCCGCAGGTGCGCGCCACGGAGAAAAATCCCTGCTGGTATCGGACCTGTCCGCGGCCCTGGCACTGCGGACAAACGCTGGGTCCGCGGCCGGATGCGCTGCCGCGGCCATTGCAAGCCGTGCAGGTCTCCAGGCGGCGAATCTTCACCTCGGTTTCGGCGCCGAAAATCGCATCTTCAAAGTCGATGGCCAGGTCGAAGCGCAGATCGTCGCCGCGCTGCTGGCGCGAGGCGCGCTGTCCGCCGCCGCCCACGTTGAACATTTCGCCGAAGAGATCGCCGAAGATGTCGCCAATGTCAACGCCGCCGGCAAACGGCCCCGAACCAAAGCCCTGCCCGCCCAGCCCGGCATGGCCGTAGCGGTCGTAGGCGGCGCGCTTGTCGGCGTCGCACAGCACCTGGTAGGCCTCGCTGGCCTCTTTGAATTTTTCCTCTGACGCTTGATCGCCGGGATTGCGGTCAGGATGGTATTTGAGCGCCAGCTTGCGATAGGCGCTCTTCAACTCCTGGTCGTTGGCATCCCGCGAAACTCCCAGAACCTCGTAATAGTCGGCTTTACTCACTCTTGAACTCATTCACTTTTCTGTTTAGGGTTATGTGCCACGCGCACCAGCGCCGGTCGCAAAAGCCGCTCGCGCAGCTGGTAGCCGCGACGAATCTCCTCGGCCACATGCTGGTCGGGCAGGTCGTCGCGATCCACCGCGCCCAGCGCCTCGTGCAGTGCGTGGATCAAATGCCTCGCCCACGGCGGGAACCGGCTTCACATGCAACTTGCGCAGAATCTCTTCCATCTGTTTCACGATCAACTCCACGCCGTGGCGCAACTGCTGCGCCGAACCGCTGGACTTGAGCGCCAACTCGAAGTTGTCCACCACGGGCAGAAACTGCTCTACCACGTTGCCGGCTGCATAGTCGCGAAAATCGTGCCGCTCGCGCTCGGCCCGCTTGCGGGCGTTCTCAAACTCCGCCTGCAATCGCGCCAGGCGGTCAAGCAACTGGTCGCGCTCCGCCTTCAACTGCTCAAACTCCGTCGGGCCCGCGGGCGCTTCGCCGCTCGCTGCTGTTCCGTCAGGGTTCTTCCGACGCCGCGCCCGCCGTAATCTCCACCGGCTCCGGCAAGGGCGACTCTGTTTTCTTTTCCGGCATAAATCTCTGCCTTCTCCTAAAAGATCAACACTGCCTATATTCCATGATAATTTGCGCGGCTAGAGCATCTCGTTCCCGCGGGTCTCGGAGCCGCAATGGCCGCCGTTCTAGTGAATTTTCTGATCGGCGGGAACTTCCAGAAGGCGCTCGGAAAGCTTTGCGATGTAGCGCACCGCCTGAATCATCTCCTGATATTGGATGCGCGTGGGCGCGATAACGGCTACGGTGCCCATATTGTCGCCGCCCAGCCGCGCCGGCGCGCCAATCAGCACCAGATCCTGCATGGCAGGTGAAGCCTCATCCAGCCCCACCACCACGCGCACCTCCTGCTGCCGCCCGTCCACGTAAGCGGTGAGCAGCTCCACCAGCCGCTGTTTGGCCTCCAGGGCCAGCAGCATCTGGCGCAGCCGCTCGCGGTCCACTTCCGCGGCAATCAGGTTGGCCATTCCGTCCACAAAAATTGCGGGCCCGGCCTCGCCGCCGGCCAAAGCGCCCTTGCGGCAAAGCTCCTCCACCGAGGCCAGCATCTGGTGGTAGGCCTCCTGCTCCGTCTCCACGCGCCGGGCAACTTCGGCACGGATGCGCTCGATGGGCCATCCGCGGAAGTTCTCGTTCAGGTAGCGCGCCGCCGTCTCCAGCTCCAGGTGCGTCAAATCGCGGTCCAGCGCCAGCACGCGATCCTGCACGGCGCCGGCCTGGGTGACCAGCACGGCCAGCACGCGCCCCTGCGAGAGCCGCGAAAAATGAATGTGCTCCAGCACCTGGCCTGCGGTGGAGCTGGCCAGCGCCACGCCCAGTCCGCTGGAGATGAGCGCCAGCACGTGCGAGGTGCGCTCCAGGTATTCGTTCGAGCTGGCCACGCCGCTGAAGCTCTCCTCAATCTGCCCGCGCCGCGCCTCACTCAAGCTCGAAGCGCCTTGCGACAGGGAACTAGCCGACTGCGCGCCGTCAGCTCGTCCGCACATCCTGCCGGATAATCTGCTCCACGTAATAGCGGAAGGCCGCGGCGGTGGGAACCCGGCCGGCCGAGGTGTGCGGCTGCTCCAGCAATCCCGCCTCGCCCAGCGTGGCCATCACGTTGCGCATGGTGGCCGAGCTCAGCCCCTCCTTGTTCGCGAAATAATGCGCGACCGCCTGCGAGGCCACCGGCTCGCCGGTAGCGATGTACAGCTCGATGATGGCCGTAAGCACCAGCCGCTCTCGCGGACTGACGCGCGCTTCAGGCATCTTCTCTGTTCTCCGTCCTGTTCGCTCCGGCAGTTCTCGAAAAATGATTTGCTTTCCGGCTTCGTCCCTGCCGGATAAGTGCGTGATAAGCGCTTGTTTATCTAGCGCTTATGCCGGGGAAAGAATAAAGTAATCCCTTTTAATTCTAGGCAGCGGCAAGTGATAAGTCAACACGGGCCTCGCCCAACCGCAGCAGCGATAAGCCTCAGGCTGGTAGATTTTGAAGTAGGGCTTTCCGTCTCAACTTCCGCGTCTGTTCGCGCCGATGAGATGCGAAACCAAAAAAGCGCCGCAAGGAAAGCGAACCATGCTCCACGCCACTGAAGATATTCGCCTCAAATGGATCAAGGTCGTACTCCCTCCCGTTTTTCTTGAGGAAGAACGGCCGGTCTCTGAAGCGGCCTCAGCCACCATCTTCGACGCTCGCAGCGAGATCACTGAAATTCTCAACCGTCGCGACCCGCGCCTCCTGGTCCTTGCAGGTCCCTGCTCCATCCACGACACAAAAGCCGCGCGCGAGTATGCCGCCCTGCTCAAATCCGGCATCGCGGAGTTTTCCGCCGATCTGCGCATCGTCATGCGCGTTTATTTTGAGAAGCCCCGCACCATCATCGGCTGGAAGGGCCTCATCAACGATCCCTATCTTGACGAATCCTTCAAGATCAACGACGGCCTGCGCCTCGCGCGCAATCTGCTGCTTGACCTGGCCGAGATGGGCGTTCCCGCTGGAACAGAATTCCTCGATATGATCCTGCCCCAGTACCTTGCCGGCCTTGTCGGATGGGGCGCCATCGGGGCCCGCACCACCGAGAGCCAGATTCACCGCCAACTCGTCTCCGGACTCTCCTGTCCTGTCGGTTTCAAAAACGGAACCTCGGGCGACGTGCAGATCGCCATCGACGCCATTCTCTCCGCCGCCCACTCGCACACCTTTCTCGGCCACACCAAGCACGGCCAGTCCGCCATCTTTGTCACCAATGGAAATCCGGATTGCCACATCATCCTGCGCGGCGGCCGCAAAATGGTGAACTACACCGCCGATTATGTTGCCGATACCGCTGCCCAATTGGAGAAAGCCGGGATCGACCCGCGCATCATGATCGACTTCAGCCACGCCAACAGCAACAAGGACTACCGCCGCCAGTCGATAGTCTGCCACGATGTAGCCGCCCAGATCGCCGCTGGAAATAAGAACATCATTGGCGTAATGATTGAGAGCAACCTGGTAGCCGGCGCGCAGAAGCTCATTTCCGGCAAGCCGCTGGTCTACGGCCAGAGCATCACCGACGCCTGCATCGACTGGACTGAAACCCGCGCGATGTTCGCCGAACTGGCCGCCGCCGTTCGCGCCCGTCGCGACGCTTAGACCATGCGGGTTTTGCAAAACGGGCAACCGATCGAAGGGGAATGCAAGGAGATCCTCATGAATCGTCGCAGTTTTCTTAAATCTTCCATTCAGGCAGGATTGACGGCAGGCGTCGCGGCAACCGCGGCGGCACAGACGGCGGAGAGCATGGCGCGCCCGCAGCAAGATTCAAACGCTCCCCCAGCCAACATGATCGGCAAAGCCGCAACGGACAGTTACTTCACTGAACAGCGCCTTTATGAGGCGTTGGGAACCGATCGGTTGCAAAAGCCAACAGACGTTCAGGTAGTCGCCTATAACTTTCCCAGTTGGCATCCCTCCAAATATATGGAGGGCATCTTCGGCAAGGGATGGACTGAGTTCGATACTCTGCGCAATGCGCACACGCTATTTCCCGGTCACTCCATGCCGCACTATCCGCTCTGGGGATATTTCGACGAGTCCGATCCAGCCTGGGCCGCAAAAGAGATCGATCTCGCCGCCGCCCATGGAGTCGATGCCTGGATGATCGACTGGTATTGGCATCAGGGCACGCAGTTCTATCACGAGCAGCTTGAACAGGGCTTCTTAAAAGCAGAGAACCGCTCGAAACTCAAGTTTGCCGTGATGTGGGCAAATCATGATTGGAAAAATGTCTACCCCGCCCGTTCAAACAGGGAAGCGGCCATACTGCTGCCCCAGGTTCACACATTTGTTGATTTCGAGAATGTGCTGAACTATTGCGCGGAGCATTACTTCAGCCAGCCAAACTACCTGCAAATCGACGGCGCCCCTGTCTTTGCTTTGTTCCATGTGGAAAAGGTAGGTGAGCAACTGGGCGTGGATGGCTTGCGTCGCGCTCTGCAACTGATGCGCGACCGCGCGCAGAAACTGGGCTTCGCAAAACTGCACCTGCAAGCCAGTCACACCTACGATCGGTACGAGACCAAACTAAAAGATCTGGGTTTTGATAGCGCCACAACTTACAACACTGCGTGGACCTATAACAGCTCTCCAGGCTCACGCCTCCCTTACGGCGTGGGAGCCTTCGAAGCCATCGCATCCTGGAAGGCGAAACGCGATCATGTGAACGTCCCATTTTTCCCTTGTTGCACCATCGGTTGGGATGACAGTCCGCGCTTCGGTGAAGCCTCTTCGATTGCCATTGACCGCAGTCCCGACCAGTTTGAACGTCTCATGCGGGCCGCTCGTCACTTCATCGCGGAGGACTCGCATAGCAAACTGATCTACATCAATGCCTGGAATGAATGGACTGAGGATAACGTCCTGCTACCTGACAGCTATTGGGGATACAGCTATCTTGAGGCGCTGCAACGTGCGGTGAAAAGCTGACGCATTAGGTGCGACCCAACTCTCGATTTTGAGAAGTGGGAGCGGTCAAACATTACAATTCCATGCAGAGGAATCCCATGGGCGATACGGTCGTGAAAGTGGAGCAACAGCAACAACGCAATATTGCGGTCGACGCATACCGCGGCCTGGTTATGATGCTGATGCTGGCTGGAGTTCTTCGCCTGCCGGAAGTAGCTCAAGCTTTCCCCGGCAATCCCATTTGGCAGTTTCTCGGTTTCCAGCAGTCCCACATCGAGTGGGCCGGCATGAGCCTTGAAGATACCATCCAGCCGGGCTTCACCTTCCTGGCTGGCGTGGCGCTTCCATACTCGATCCTGAGCCGCAAGCGCAAAGGCGAAACCTTCCCGCACATGCTGTTCCATACCATCTGGCGCAGCTTCATTCTCGTGGCGCTGGGCATTTTTCTCCGCTCGATTCACGGCCCCATGACCAACTTCACCTTTGAAGACACGCTCACCCAGATTGGTCTCGGCTACACATTCGCCTTTCTGCTTGCCTTCGTTCGTCCGCGCTGGCAGTGGACCGCGCTTGGAGTAATCCTGTTCGGCTACTGGTTGGCGTGGGCGATTTATCCCGCACCCGGGCCCAACTTCGACTACGCTGCCGTCGGCGTCACTCCCGATTGGTATAAACATCTCTTCACCGGCTTTGCCTCCCACTGGAACCGCAACAGCAATCTCGGCCAGGCCTTCGATCTCTGGTTCCTCAACCTCTTTCCCCGCCCCAGCCGCTTTCTCTTCAACGACGACGGCTATCTGACGCTAAGCTTCATTCCCACCCTCGGCACCATGCTGCTGGGAGTCGCCGCGGGCCGCTGGTATCTCTCCGCTGCCCCGAAGATTCCCTTGCGCCGTTTCCTCATCGCGGCCGCCGCATTAATCGCCGCCGGCCTGTTCTTCCACTTCACCGGAATCTGCCCCATCGTAAAGAAAATCTGGACCCCATCTTGGACTCTCTTCAGCGGCGGCGTCTGCTTCCTCTTTCTCACCGCATTCTCCTGGGTAGTCGACGTCCGCAAGAATCGTGGCATCGCCTTTCCGCTGGTCGTCGTCGGCATGAACTCCATCGCCGCCTATCTAATGGCGCATCTCTTCGAGGGCTTCATAGAAAAGAGCTTCCGCATCCATGTCGGCATGCGCGCACTCAACCTATTCGGCTCCACGCTGGAGCCCGTTTTCCTCGGCGCTCTCACATTGGCCGTCTACTGGTTGATGCTTTATTGGATGTTCCGCAGAAGAATCTTCCTTCGCATCTAGGCAACCTTTGGACAAAGTCATCCCTTATGGAAACGGGTGTTGCAGGCAGTGACAAAACTCGTTCCGCCGTGGGCCGGCGTGGTGGTGGGCCATCTTCCGTATTGCCAGGCATAAAGACACAACCCACGCGCGTCGCTGGACGCACCTGGGTTGTGTCTCTGAGTCCAAGTCAGGCTTGAGCGGCAACCGCGAATCTACTGCTTCATTACGTCGAATTCCATAGTCCTGTTTTGCAGTTTGTCGTCAAAGCTGGCTTTGGCGGTCTTACCGTCGCCCGCGACCGTCATCTTGAAGATGCCGATCACCTTGTCACCGCGCTTATCGGTCTCTATCAACGTATTCTTGCCCACCATCTTCACAACTACGCTGGTGACGCCCGGATCGCCCGTCATTGGCGCCTCGGGGCCATTCACCTTAGCTGTATAAGACTGGCCGGTCGGGTTGCTCATGGTGATTTCGTTGCCATTCACCTTGTACGAAAAGACAGTCGCATTGTCTGACATGCTCTCCATCTTGGAGGCCCGCCACGAACCGGAGACTGCGTGTGAACCCGCCGGGCCTTTCGCTACGCGTGTGGATTCGCCTTTGCCTGTGACTGGAGGGCCACCGTTCGTGTTGCTGCTGTCGCTGAATTCAAACGTTGCGGTGTTACCGTCCGGTGAGACAGTCGTGGTCGCGGTTGCCACAGTCTTGCCATCTTTCTTGTCCGTTTCTTGGATCTGGTGGTCGTTCACCACCGTGATGGCGACGCTGTCGTAGTAGGGATGTCCGGTGACGGGTTGATCTGTTCCGTCCGCTTTGATCGTGTAAGGGGGAACGCACGTCTTGCAATCATAAGTGCCGTTCTGCAGCACGAACACGTCAGGCTTTTTGGGGAAATTGACGTTGTTCATGTTGACTTTCCATGTGCCGTCGAATGCGCTTTGCGCTGCCACTGCTGTGGGGATCAACAGGGCCGCGAGAGCAAAGGTGAAGAGCAGTTTTTTCATCGTTAACCTCCTCTGGATTTGAAAATCCAGGTGCTGATTATATCGAAATCTGTATTGATATTTCGAGAATTTTCGTGGCTTTTGCCCGCCGGATTCAAGATCGCCTTCAGGCCGGTCTTCAGCCCGAGTCAGCCTCCGAAACACCATTTGGGAACCACCAAAACACCAAACCAGTATGATGGTGTGCAGCGCATGAAAGGTGGCGCAAACCCGTCCATGCCCCCCACCATCTTCATCTCGGCAGGCGAGGCGAGCGGCGAGCACTACGGCGCACTGCTCATTGAGGCGCTGAAAAAGCAGCTTGCCGCATCCGGCCAGACGGCAAGCTTCTTCGGCATGGGAGGCGACCGCATGGCCGCGGCCGGCCTCGAACGCGTCGTCCGCGCAGAAGATATGGCGGTGATGGGACTGACTGAAGTGGTTCTCCACCTGCCCCGCATCTACGGTGAGTTTCGCAAGCTGAAAAAAACCATTCGTGCCCGCCGCCCCAGCGTAGCCGTGCTCATTGATTTCCCTGAGATCCACTTTCGGCTGGCCAAAGAGTTCTACCGTCTCGGCGTTCCGGTCATTTATTTCGTCAGCCCGCAGTTGTGGGCCTGGAAGAAGCACCGCATCAAGCTGGTGGACAAATATATCCGCCGCATGCTGGTGATTTTTCCTTTCGAAGAGCCGTTTTATCGCGAGCACGGCGTGCAGGCGGAGTTCGTCGGCCATCCGCTGGCGGAGCTGCCGCCACCCACCATCAGCCGCGACGAGTTCGCTAAGGCCAGCGGTCTCGACCCAACCAAAACGTGGATCGCTCTCCTGCCCGGAAGCCGTCCAAAAGAAATTCGCCTCAACCTGCCCGATATGCTGGAGGCGGCGTGGACTCTCTCGGGCTACCCGCGCGATCCATCGAACCGGGGCAGCGATGCCTATGCGAGTCGCAGGCTCGGACCCGGCGCGCAGTTCCCCTTGCGGCGCAGAGCCACCGATCAATTTGAATTTGTGGTGCCCCTGGCCCCGACCCTGAGCAAGGCGCAGCAGATCGCCGTGCTCGACATGGTGGACGATCGCGGCGGCGGCCTGCCCATCCGCGTGGTCGACGACGCGCGCGCTGCGCTCTTCCACGCCCGCGCCTCCGTGGTAGCCAGCGGTACGGCCACGGTGGAGGCGGCACTGATCGGCAATCCATTCGTCGTGGTCTACCGGGTTTCTCCGCTCACCTATGCCATTGCCAGACGTGTAGTGAAGGTGGATCACGTGGCCATGGTCAACCTGATTGCCGGCAAACGGATCGTTCCGGAGCTCATCCAGCATGACTTCACGGCTTCAAATGTCGTCCGCCAGATTGAGCTGCTGCTACCCGAGGGCCCCCCTCGCGAGTCCATGATGAAGGACCTGGCACAGATTTGCGGCAAGCTGAACAGGCGGTCCGCGGGCCGCGACGGGCAACCCGGTGCAATCAAGCGGGTAGCGTCGATTACGCTCAAAGAGATTCAAGACGATTCTCCTGCGCGTAACCGGGAATCAGTCTGAAATTGAATTATGCAAATACAAAGCCAGAATTCGCGGCCCGGGAAATTGCACCTTAAGTGCGCAGTGCGTCTTTCGCTCACTTGCTTTCTCGCACTGACTCCACTGATTGCATTTCCACTTCTCGCACAGAAATCCGAGCAGCCCACTCCGGTAATCGCCGGTTACGTGATCGATGCCGAACTCGACCCGGCTACGCACCACCTTTCCGCAAAAGCAATCGTTAGCTTTACCGCACCGGAGACCGCCGAAGAAGTGAGCTTCGGTTTTCATCCCGCATTGAAGATTAGGGAAATCACCGACGAAACCGGCAAGCTGCTCATCAGTGACCGCACTGCCGACGGAACCCTCCGCGTGACCCCCACCGATCCCTTGACCAGAGGCCAACAATCACATTGGACCTTTGAATACGAGGGCACGATCACCGGCAAAGACGACGGCCCCATTGAAGGACCAAAACTAGCAGCCATTCAGGAGCCGATCAGCTACCTGCTCTATCCCGCGCACTGGTTTCCCACCAACGGCTACCTCACCAACCGCTTCACTGCCGAGATGCACATTCGCGTGCCGCAGGGAATGATGGTCCTCGCAAGCGGCGCTCAAGGCCCGTCGCATCCGGTCAAGCTGGCCAACGGCGATCGGGGCGAACAATACGACTTTAACTGGAGCAAGCCGGGTTTCCCTGGTACCGTGATTGCCGGCCGGTATCTTGACCCGATCTCTGCCGGGCGCGGGCAACGTGAAGGTTTATCTGACGCACCGCTCATCAGCAATCCATCAACGAATTCGCGCAGACTGCGGCCAAGGAGTACGACTTTTTTACCGCCAGCTTCGGCGCGCCGGAGGCCACTCGCTTAAACGTCGTCGAACTGCCCGACGACACTCTCCCTTCAGTCTGGGCTCCCGAACTGGCGGCGATTCCCGGCTCTCGCGTTGGCGATAAATCCGGAATCCGCCTGCTCGCCAACACCATCGCTCGCCAGTGGTGGGGCTCTCAGGTCAGCCCGCGAACTCTCAACGATGCCTGGATCACCAACGGCATGGCCCGCTATAGCGAACTGATGTTCCTGGAGAACGAGAGCGGCAGCCGCGCATTCGAGTCCGCGATTCAGGATGCAACGGCCGGCGCTCTGGCTTACGACTCAATTCCCCTGTCGAGTGCCGCCCGCCTCAATCCCTTCTCGACCGAGTTCCAGTTCATGACCCTCGAAAAAGGCGCCATGGTCTTCCATATGCTGCGCTGGGTCATGGGCGACCAGGCGTTCCTATCCACAATGAAGAGTGCGCTCAGCCAGTACTCCGGTAGTTCCATCAGTACTACGGATCTTGAAAAGTCAGCCGAGGCCGAAAGCCATCAGCAGTTGGCCGCCTTTTTTATGCAATGGATTGAAGGAACCGGCGCACCACAGTTCACTGATAAGTACGTCGTCTACCGCCTGGGCAACAACAAAGGCTTCCGCACCGTCGGCGAAATTGAGCAGGACCTCGACCTGTTCCGCATGCCGGTGGAACTGCGCATCGAGACAGATGGCAAAGCCGAAACCAAAAAGATCGATGTGGTCGGCGCCGATACTCAATTCACGGCGGATACATTCGGTCGCCCGCGCCACATCATCATCGATCCCCAGAATTGGGTGCTCAAGTCCACTCCCGACCAGCAGTTGCGCACTGCCATTCTCAAGGGCCAGCAACTGGTTGCGAAAGGCGACCTGGCAGGAGCGGCGGCTGAATTTCAAAAGGCATTGCAGGCCGACTCCCAGAGCTCGCTGGCCAACTACCGCATGGGCGATCTGCTCTATGCCCAGCGCAACTATCAGGCCAGCGTGAATTACTACCGCGACGCGCTGCGCGGCGATGGCGAGCCGCACTGGACCGAAGTCTGGAGCCACATTCAGATCGGCAAAATCTACGACCTGACCGGCCAGCGCGATCGAGCGGTAAACGAGTACCGACTAGCCGTGCAGACCAACGATAACTCTCAGGGCGCAGTCAACGAAGCCCAACAATGGCTGCAACAGCCATATAAAAGACCAGAGAACAACTAGCGTCTCCTTCGCTCCCACTTCATGGGTCCCAGCCCTCGGATTCTGCGTCTATTTATGTGATTGCAACCGTGCCATCATACACTTGCAATATCAACCGGCTGCCGCTCATCAGCGCGCGGACCCCAACCGGAGAACCTTGCATGCAGGAAGCGGTTTATCCCACCCAATCCGAAATCCAGGCCGCGGAACCCATCATTCGCGCCGAAAAAATTGAGAAGTATTACGCCCAGCCGAGCCAAAACCGGATTCAGGTCATCTCCGCCACTGACCTTGAGATCGTTCCCGGCGAGATTCTCGCTCTGCTCGGTCCCTCCGGTTCCGGCAAGTCCACCATGCTGCGCATGCTCAGCGGGCTTTCCACGCCCTCGGCCGGCCAGGTCTACTGGCACGAAAAACCCATCGCAGGCGCCGAGATCAACGTCTCCATCGTTTTTCAGAGCTTTGCCCTTTTTCCCTGGCTCACGGTTCTTCAAAACGTCGAGGCCCCTCTGCAGGCCCGCGGCATCGTTCCCGCCGAGCGCCGCGAACGCAGCATGAAGATGCTCGATACGGTCGGCCTCGACGGCTTTGAAGGCGCGTACCCAAAAGAATTGTCCGGCGGAATGAAGCAGCGCGTCGGTTTTGCTCGCGCCCTCGTCGTCGAACCCGAAGTCCTCTTCATGGACGAGCCTTTCAGTGCACTTGATGTGCTCACCGCCGAGAACCTGCGCAGCGAACTGCTCGAGCTCTGGGCCAACAAAAAGATGCACACCAAGGCCGTCTTCCTGGTTACGCACAACATTGAGGAAGCGGTGCTGCTGGCCGACCGCATCGTCGTGCTGGGTCGCAACCCCGGTCACATTCGCACCGACTTCCGCGTGCAACTTCCGCAGCCACGAGACCGAAAATCCGAACCTTTTACCCAACTGGTCGATTACATCTATAAAGTTCTCACCAAGCCCGACGTCGTCCCCGCCGAAGCTCCCGACCAGCAAGCCGGTCCAAAGGTTCGCGATCAGCGCCAGATGCACTACCAGATGTTGCCTCACGCACGTCCCGGTGGCATGGCCGGCCTGCTCGAACTGCTGCTCGACAAAGGCGGCCGTGACGATATCTACCGTCTGGCCGACGATCTGGCTTTCGAAATCGACGACCTGCTGCCCATTGTGGACGCAGCCCAGTTGCTCGGCTTCCTCACGATTGAAGAAGGCGACGCGGTCATCACGGAGAGCGGCAGTGAGTTTGCAAACTCCGAGATCCTCCGCCAGAAAGAACTCTTTCGCGTCGCCGCGGTCGAGCATGTCCTGCTGCTGCGCCAGATTCGCCGCGCGCTGGAATCGAAGAGTGACCACACCATCCCCGAGGACTTTTTCCTCGATATGCTCGACGAGCAGTTCACCGATGAGGAATGCCTGCGTCAGATGGAGACCGCCGTCGCCTGGGGCCGTTACGCCGAACTCTTTGACTACGATGCCGGCCGCCGCCGTTTCGTATTGCCCGATGCGCAGGAAGAAGAAGTTGCCGCCAGCGAGGAAGGCGAGTGAAGATTCAGCACCCTCTAGCACGAACGCTGGTCACCGTACGCACCTGGCCGTTCCTCATCGACCTGGCCGTGGCCGCCTGCGGCCTTACGATCTTCTTCTCCATCGTCAGCACCGGCGCTTACTGGATGGGAAAACCCATCCCCGTCGTTCCAATTTCCAACTCTATCTCCGCCCTTCCGCTCTACGCTTTCTACTCCATCGTGCGCATGGCGATCGCTTACTTCATCAGCCTGGTCTTCGCCATCAGCTACGGGTACATAGCCGCCTACAATCCTCGTGTTGAGCCGTGGATGATCGCGGTCCTCGATATCCTGCAATCCATTCCCGTGCTCAGCTTTCTGCCTCCCGTGGTGCTGGCAATGGTCGCGCTCGTTCCGGGCCACCAGATGGGTATTGAAATGGGCGTTATCCTGCTCATCTTCACTGGTCAGGTGTGGAACCTCGCCTTCAGCTTCTACACTTCGCTCAAGTCCATTCCTAGAGAGATGATCGAGGCCTCGCGCATTTATCGATACTCGGCATGGCAGCGCTTCTGGCAACTTGAAATGCCTTACGCCGCCATTGGCCTGGTTTGGAATTCCATCGTCTCGGTCGCCGGCGGATGGTTCGCCCTCATTTTTTGCGAGACTTTCACCATGGGCGACCGAAACTTCCAGTTGCCCGGTCTCGGCAGCTATATTCAAACGGCCACCTATTCCGGCGACGTCCGCGCCCTTATCAGCGGCATCGCGGCCGTGGTCCTGATCGTCGTCGCCACCGATCAGCTCATCTGGCGTCCGCTCATCGCCTGGAGCGACAAATTCAAATTCGAGCAGGTCGAGTCCGCCGACCGCGTTACCTCGCCCATCCTTGAGTTGCTGCGCCGCTCCACTCTCCTCAGTAATGTTCCCGGCCGTATCTGGAGCGACGTGGATGAACCCATCTGCCGCCGCATGGCGAACTCCACCGAGTGCCGCACCATCAAGCCGCTCGACGAAGAGCCGAACCGCAAGTATTCTCCCGCGCTTTGGGCGCTCGCCACGGTAGCAATCGTGGTTGCCTGCTGGGGGGCAACGCAGGCCATCCTCATGCTCCGGACCGTCACCTGGCCTGACTTGCGTCTCCTGCTTGAAGGTGCAGGCGCAACATTTCTTCGCGTCAACGCCGCCCTGCTCATCTCCGCCGCGTGGACCATCCCCGTCGGCGTCGCCATCGGTCTCAATCCGCGCCTCGCGCGCATCGTTCAGCCTATCGCGCAGATTCTGGCCTCGGTCCCCGCCACGGCCTTCTTTCCTATCCTGCTTATCGGCCTCATCAAAATCGGCGGCGGACTGGGCATCGGCTCCGTCGCTCTCATGCTTCTCGGCACACAGTGGTACATTCTCTTCAACGTCATCGCGGGAGCCATCTCCATTCCCACCGATCTCCGTGAAGTTGCATCGCTCTACCACTTCACTCGCTGGCAGCGCTGGACTCGCCTCATCCTCCCCGGGATCTTCCCTTACCTCATTACCGGCATGATCACAGCCTCCGGCGGAGCATGGAACGCATCGGTAATGGCCGAGTACTCTCAAGTAAGGGGCCACACGCTTGAAACCATCGGCCTCGGCGCGCAGATCGACGCCGCGACAGCCAGCGGCCGTTTCCCGATTCTGCTTCTGGCCACCATCATGATCTCCCTCATGGTGGTCACCATGAACCGCCTGGTCTGGCGCCGCCTCTACCGCCTCGCAGAGACGCGTTATAAACTCGAAGGATGATTCGTGTTGGCTTGGTAGGCTTCGGTTTAGGCGGGCGCGTCTTTCACGCACCGCTGATCTCCTCCGTTGAAGGACTCTCGCTCTCCGCAGTGGTCGAACGCACCGCCAACCACGCCGCCGAGCGCTACCCAGGCATCACTACCTACCGCACCCTCGAAGCCATGCTGGCCGACCCCTCGCTCAACCTGATCGTGGTCAGCACTCCCAGCGGCACCCACTTCGATCTGGCCCGCCAGGTGCTCAAAGCCGGCAAAAACGTAGTGGTAGACAAACCGGTAGCCGTCACCTCCACTGAAGTAGCCGAGCTGATGCACCTGGCCGCAAAGAAAAATCTTCTCTTCGTGCCCTTCCACGAGCGCCGCTGGGACGGAGACTTTCGCACCCTTCAAAAGCTGCTGAGCGATGGCGCCCTGGGCCGCCTGGTTCACTTTGAGACCAATTACGACCGCTGGCGGCCAGTCACGAGAGCAGCCTGGAAAGAAGACCCATCGCAGGGCGGCGGCTTGCTGCTCGATATTGGAACCCATCTCGTCGACCAGGTCCTCATTCTCTTTGGAAAACCCCAGGCCGTCGGCGCGGAGGTGCTGCGCGAGCGCTCAGGCAACGGCTCCGACGATTCCTTCACTCTGCGCCTGCGCTATCCGGATCTTTCTGTCACGCTCAGCGGCAACTGTCTGGCCTCGCTGGCCCGTCCGTTTTATTACCTGCGCGGCGCCAAGGGCAACTACTGGAAGTGGGGTCTCGACTTGCAGGAGGCCGCGCTTTCCAAAATTACCCGCATCAACAGCAAAACCTGGGGCCAGGAACCTTCCGCAAACTGGGGCACGCTAAGCGTGGATGTGGACGGCGGCATGGTCACCCGTCCCGTCGAGACCATCCCCGGCGACTACCGCCTCTACTACGCAGCCGTCCACGACGCGCTTCTCGGCAAAGCCCCTGCTCCGGTGGCAGCAATGGATGCATGGCGAGTAGCCCGCCTGCTCGAGTGGGCGGTCGAAAGCTCGAATGAGCGCCGCGAAATTGACTGCGACTGGAGCGGGGAACCGAAATAGGGATTGAAGAGGTAAGTCTATGAGAATTTATTCTTGCTTGGTTGTTCTTGTATTGGCTACAAACATTTGGTCACAATCACCGCGGACTGTCATCGTTGGTGCTCAATCTAAGCAAGCGTTCGATGGCAAGTGGTGGGTAAATACAGAGCTTGGAGAGCGTTCCGGATTCCTCAATGGTGCTTCCGACTGCTTGACCTGGACGGCTCATAAAAAAGGGTTCAATTCAACACCAGAGCAGATCATGGATAAAATCGACAAGTACTATATAACGCATCCCGGATCAGCTAGTCTCAACGTTATCGATGTCTGGCAAAAGGTTGCAGATCATTCTAAAGCAAGCGCGGCTACGTCGGATTCAGGGGAAATTTGGAAGAATCCACATTGGTATTTGAATGGGGGTTGGTGGGGCCAGGTAAGCGAAACTGAGCAACTTGGATTCGTGGAGGGCTATCTCTGGTGTTTGAGAACTCAGGTTCCCGCTCCGACCGAAAGCTACTCAGGGATCGCTACTTCATACCGTCGAAAGATCGATGCGTTTGTAAGGGCAAATCCCAAGCTGGGTAACGAGGCTGTTGCTGTGACTCTCCACCGGTTCCGGGACACGGATGTTATGGCTGCTCCGAAGTGAGTTCACTTAATTATTTATTGCCGCTACAGCTGGTCCGCCTCTTCTGGAGGGGCGTCGCTCACCTTCGACAAAACGTCCTTGAGTTTATCCACAGAACCCCGCGTAGCTCGAGTTTGCAACTTTGACCAGTCGCTCCCCGGCTCCTTCTCCACCAGCGGCACCCAGAACCTGAAGCAGCTTCCGTGCCCCGGTTGGCTAGTAGCCTCGATTCCTCCGCCGTGCGCGGTAAGAATGGCGCGAATAATCGCCAGCCCCATCCCAGATCCTTTTCCCGTAATCGCACCTCGCTTGCCGCGATAAAACTTCTCAAAGATCAGCGGCAAGTCGAGCGCATCGATGCCCGGTCCATTGTCTTCCACGCGGAACTCCAGCCGGTCCCCAACCCGCCGGCTGCTCAGCGTAATGCTGCTTCCCGCCGGCGTATAACTGGCCGCATTTTCGAGCAGGTGCCGCAAAACCCGTCCCAGCAGATGCGCATCGAACCACGCCGGCTCGTCCTCTTTCTCCTGCCCATCCTCCGCGGCAATCGTAACCCGGTGCGAGGCCAGAATCTTCCGCGACTCTTCCACCGTCAGCTCCAACAACGCCCGGGGATTTTGCGGCGCCAGGTGCACCTTAACCACATTGGCATCGATCTCCGCCATCTCCACCGCTTCGCCAATCAGCGAATCCAGCCGCGCGGCCTCCTCATCCACAACCGCAGCCAAATCCATCCGTCCGGATTCGTCCATCCCCTCGGACTCGAGCAGCGTGGTCGCCGCCGCTCGAATCGACGTCAGCGGGGTGCGCAACTCGTGCGTGAGTGAGTCGATCAGCGCCGTGCGCAGGCGTTCACCTTCGCGTGCCGCCTCCATCCGCGCCGTCGCCTCAAGGGCAATCCAGCGCGCCAGCACAATCGCCACTTGCGCGTTCACCGCGATGGCTACCTCGTGTGAAAGCATCTCCGGCCGCCAGCCCAGCGCTCCCACCGGCCGCAATCCAAGCATTAGCGTCCTCACCGTAAAGCCGCCCGGAATCTCCTGCGTCGGATTGTGCCCCTGGGTCATGGCGATCATGCTGGCGCGAATGCTCATCGGCAACTCGGCGGCCGAGGCGTAGAACTGGTCCTGATCGCGAACGTACAGAACCACCCCGTCCAGCGCAAAGATGCGGTTGATCAGCCGCGGCATGTCGCGAATCAGCCCTTCGGCATCCTCGTGAAGCATCATCTCCTGGCTCAGTTCATAAAGCCGCTCCACGTCCTCTCGCCGCTGGTCGGCCTGCCGGGTCTGGCGCCGCGCACGCTCAGCCACCCGGTTCACCACAATGCAACAGGCAAAAAACGAGAACATGGCCACCCACTCCTGTCCGCCCGCCAATCGAAATGTGCGAAACGGCGGCAGGAAATAGTAGTCGAACGAGAGCGCGCAAAGCACCGCTACGAACAGCGAAAGCGAAATCCCGGCCTGCGTGGAAGCCCAGACCACGAGCACCAGAAACACCATCCCCGCAGCCGTCGAATCGGCCCCCGACCAGACCAGTAAAACCGTGGTCGCCACCGCCATCAGAGCGCCCACGAACCAGTGAACCACCCCCCGGGAATCGGAAAGCCCTTCCATATTTCCTCCACCGTGCATCATACCCGGGGGAGCCCCAATGATGTACTCTTTCGATGAAAGAAGAAAGAAAGAAGAAAGAAAGAAGAAAGTTATGCCCGGCAGAATTCTGGTAATTGACGACGAACCGCAGATCACCCGGGTGCTGCGCGCCGCGCTCTCAGCACAAGGCTATGACGTGCGCACTGCCAACGAACCTGAGGAGGGCCTGCAGGTCTTCCATGATTGGTCGCCCGACCTGATTGTTACTGACCTCATGATGCCCGGCCTGAGCGGCGTTGAAGTTACCCGCGCCATTCGCGCCCGCGCTCAAACCCCGGTTCTCATCCTTTCAGTCCGCGACCACGAGCGCTCGAAGGTCGAGGCCCTTGACGCCGGCGCCGACGACTACGTGACCAAACCCTTCAGCATTCAGGAATTGCTGGCCCGCGTTCGCGCCCATCTGCGCCGCGCCCCTGAGCGCACCACGGCCGCCATCGAGGAGGGCGATTTTGTCATCAACTCCAGCGCTCACTCGATCCTTGTTTTGGGCAAAGCCATCCACCTCACGCCCAAGGAATTTGACCTGCTGCTCCACCTGGCTCGCAACGCCGGCAAGGTCATCACCCATCGCGCCCTGCTCACCGCTGTGTGGGGAGCGCAATCCGCCCACCAGCCCGAGTATCTTCGCGTCTTTATCGGCCAGTTGCGCAAAAAACTCGAAACCCAGACTGGCAAGCAATATATCCAAACCGAGCCCTGGGTCGGTTACCGCTTCGTCCCCGAGGGCTGGACCGGGAGCCCGGCGGAGTAAATGCGCCAATCCTCATAAATCTTTATGTGACTGCTGGTATCATCCACCCATGCAACCGGCCCCCAAAGACCGCCGCCCCATCGCCCGCATCCGCCGCGTCCTCATCGAGGTTGCGTTCATCGTCTTTTTGTTTTACTCCAATCTCCTCATGGGCGAGTTCAGCGCCTCCAATGCCCCCGGAAAAACCCTCGCCTTCGCCCTCCACGACATTTTTACGCTGACCAACTTCGCCATCGCCATCGCCGCCGCCATGGTCGGCCATGTCGTTTTCCACTCCCTTCGGAAATGGCTATAGGAGTCAGCGCGAAACCGGGACTTTAGCCGCATTCCATTTGCTTCACCGTCCTTACGCTTTATTTAGGAAACATTTTCTATACTCAAACCTGGCTTGAGCCACAATGATTCTCAGGTTGGGAGTCTGGTTTAAACTGAAAACGGCGATACGCAAGCCTTCATCGCCCCCACCCTGCTAAGCCTGGTCGGTAGATCACCGGCTGGAAATCGAGATACCTGCCATGCAAGATCTAGTGATGTTGCTGTTCACCGTAGTCTTCTTCGCCCTGGCGTTCCTCTACGTCAAGGCCTGCCAGAAGTTGAGGTAACCCCATGCACATTGACATCATCAACGCGATAGGTCTCATCATCTCCATCCTCTTGTTGGGCTATCTCACCCTGACGATGCTTTTCCCGGAGAAATTCTGAAATGTCCGCAAACGGCTGGCTGCAATTCGCCATCTACTCGATCATCCTGCTGGCAATCATTCGTCCGGTGGGTATCTACATGGCGCGCGTTGTCGAGGGCGAGCGCACGTGGCTCGACCCGATGCTCCGCCCCATCGAGCGGCTGATCTACAAGCTCTGCGGCGTCAACGCGACAGAAGAGATGAACTGGCGCGAATATGCCTTCGCCATGCTGGGCTTCTCCGCCGTCACTCTGGTGTTCACCTACGCCCTCGAGCGCCTGCAAAACCTGATCCCCTACGGCAATCCCCAGCACCTGGCCGCGGTAGGTCCTGACCTGGCCTGGAACACCGCCGCCAGCTTCACCACCAACACCAACTGGCAGTTCTATTCGCCCGAGTCCACCATGAGCTATCTCACCCAGATGGCCGGACTCGCGACGCACAACTTCTGGTCGGCCGCGGCAGGCATCGTGGTGGCGATCGCATTTATCCGTGGCATCAAGCGCACCGGCTCAGCCACCATCGGCAACTTTTGGGTCGATATGACCCGCACGCTGCTTTACATATTGACTCCGACCTGCATCGTTTACGCATTGCTGCTGGTGTGGCAGGGTGTTCCGCAGAATTTTCACCCGTACACACAAGCGCACACGCTCGAAGGTCAGGTGCAAACCATCGGGCAGGGGCCTGTGGCATCCCAGGAAGCCATCAAGATGCTGGGCACCAACGGCGGCGGATTCTTCAACGCCAACAGCGCCCACCCCTATGAGAATCCCACGCCGCTTTCGAATTACTTTCAGATAATCTCAATCTTCGTTATTGGCGCGGGTCTCACTTATACTCTGGGTCGTATGACCGGTTCGCGCGGCCACGGCTGGGCGGTCTTCGCCGCGATGTACGTGCTCTTCGCGTCGGGTTTCTGGGTTTGTTACTGGGCGGAGTCGCACCCGAACAACATGATTCGCGGAGCCGAGCAGGCACGAACTGCGACCATGCCCGGCGGCAACATGGAGGGCAAGGAGGTGCGCAACGGTGTCGCCGAAAGCGCGCTCTTCGCCACCATCACCACCGACGCCAGTTGCGGCGCCGTCAACGGCATGCACGACAGCTTTACCCCGCTGGGCGGAATGGTTCCGCTCACTAATATTATGCTCGGCGAGGTGGTCTTCGGCGGCGTAGGCTCCGGCATGTATGGCATGTTGGTCTTTGTCGTCCTCGCGGTCTTCATCGCCGGCCTCATGGTGGGCCGCACCCCTGAATACCTGGGCAAGAAGATCGAGGCCTACGACGTGAAGATGGCCATGCTCTACGCACTCATCTTCCCGCTCGTCATTCTCACGTTCGCGGCAATTTTCGTTCTGATACCGGCGGGAACATCGGTGACCGCGAATCCCGGCCCGCATGGGTTCACCGAGATACTTTATTCGTTCGTCTCCGGCGCCGGCAACAACGGCTCGGCTTTCGCCGGTCTGGGGACCAACTGGTGGTACAACATCGCGATGGGCTGGGACATGCTCATTGGCAGACTTCTCATGATGATTCCAGCACTGGCCTTGGCCGGAAACCTGGCCCAGAAGAAGAGCGTTCCACCGTCGTCCGGCACCTTCCCGGTGAATACGCCGTTGTTCGCCGTGTTGCTCGTCGGCACGGTCGTGATCGTCGGCGCGCTCACTTTCTTCCCGGCGTTGAGTCTCGGACCGATTTTGGAACACCTGCTGCTGAAGGCTGGTCAGCTCTTCTAACCCGTTAACAACATCGCATCGGAATAAGGCGAAACGAACAGATATGGCGACCAAGAAAAGTCTTTGGAACACGAAAATCATGGCCCAGGCGCTCCTCGACTCGGTGCGCAAGCTCGATCCCCGCTGGATGGTCAAAAACCCGGTGATGTTTGTCGTCGAGGTCGGCAGCGTGCTCACCTCAGCGCTGCTCATTGACAACATCGTCAACCACCGGCCCGGCTTCGGATTCAACCTCCAGATCACTCTCTGGCTGTGGTTCACGGTGGTCTTCGCCAACTTTGCCGAGGCCATGGCCGAGGGCCGCGGCAAGGCTCAGGCCGACACCCTGCGCAAGGCCAAGGGCGAGACCATCGCGAAGAAGTACAAGGACGACGGCACTTTGGAAGAAATCGCGAGCGGCCTGCTCCGCATGGGCGATGTGATTTACGTCGAGGCCAACCACTATATTGCCGGCGACGGCGAAGTCATTGAAGGCGTCGCTTCCGTCGACGAGTCGGCCATCACCGGCGAGTCCGCTCCCGTCATCCGTGAAGCCGGCGGCGACCGCTCCGCAGTAACCGGCGGCACCAAAGTCTTGTCTGACTGGATCAAGGTCCGCATCACCTCCAATCCCGGCGAAACCTTCCTCGACCGCATGATCGCTCTGGTCGAAGGCGCCACCCGACAGAAGACTCCCAACGAAATCGCCCTCAGCATCCTGCTCTCCGGCCTCACCATCGTCTTCCTGCTGGCCGTCGTCACACTTCAGCCCTTCGCCATGTATTCCAAGGCCCCGCAAACGGTCTTCGTACTGGTCTCGCTCCTCGTCTGTCTCATCCCCACAACCATCGGCGGCCTCTTGTCGGCGATTGGTATTGCGGGTATGGACCGCCTGGTTCAGTACAACGTCCTCGCCATGAGCGGCCGCGCCGTTGAAGCTGCCGGCGACGTGAACACGCTGCTCCTCGACAAAACAGGAACAATCACCCTGGGCAACCGCCAGGCCGCCGAGTTCTATCCCGCCCCCGATGTTAGCCAGGAGAGGATGGCCAACGCCGCCCAACTCGCGTCTTTGTCTGATGAGACTCCCGAAGGCCGGTCCATAGTTGTACTGGCCAAGGAGAAGTACAACCTGCGCGGACGCGACCTCAGCGGTATTCACGCCGAGTTTGTCCCCTTTACCGCCCAGACCCGCATGAGCGGCGTCAACCTGCCCGGCACCCGCATTCGCAAGGGTTCAGCCGACGCCATCGCCCGCTTCCTCGAGGAGCAGGGATCGCAACTGCCCCAGAAAGTCCGCGAGCAGGTGGAAGAGATCGCCCGCCTCGGCGGCACGCCTCTTGTCGTCGCGGAAAATGCTTCGGCTCTAGGCGTCATCTATCTCAAAGACATCGTCAAGGGTGGCCTCAAGGAGCGCCTCGCCCGCCTGCGCTCCATGGGCATTCGCACCATTATGATCACCGGCGACAATCCGCTCACCGCCGCTGTCATTGCCCGCGAAGCCGGCGTCGACGACTTTTTAGCTGAAGCCAAGCCCAAAGACAAGATGGACCTTATCAAACGCGAGCAAGGCAAGGGCAAGCTTGTCGCCATGACCGGCGACGGCACCAACGACGCACCCGCCCTGGCGCAGGCCGACGTAGGCGTGGCCATGAACTCCGGCACGCAAGCCGCCAAGGAAGCCGGCAACATGGTGGACCTCGACTCCAACCCCACCAAGCTGATTGAGATCGTCGAGATCGGCAAGCAGCTCTTAATGACCCGCGGCGCCCTCACCACCTTCTCCATCGCCAACGATGTGGCCAAGTATTTCGCCATCATCCCCGCCATGTTCGCCGGCGTCTTCCCGGTGCTGAACGCGCTCAACATCATGGACCTGCACTCGCGAGAGTCCGCCATTCTCTCCGCGGTAATCTTCAACGCGCTGATCATCGTCGCGCTTATCCCGTTGGCCCTCAAGGGCGTCAAATACGAACCCAAGGCCGCGGACATTTTGTTGCGCAACAACCTGCTGATCTACGGCGTAGGCGGCATCATCGTGCCTTTCATCGGCATCAAGGCCATCGATATGTTTTTGGTAGCCGTGCATCTGGCATAAAGGGCTTTGTATCAGGGCACGACTTTAGTCGTGCCGCAAAAAGCAGCAAAAGGAAATTGGGGCTTTAGCCCCTGCGGTAAAGCAACAAGGAGCACGAAAATGCATTCCGTCTGGAAAACTTCAATTCGATTCACCTTCGTGACCACCATCCTGCTGGGTCTGGGCTATCCGCTCTTCGTCACCGGCATCGCCGCCGTGATCTTCCCCCACCAGGCCAGCGGAAGCCTCATCCAACTCCAGGACGGCACGGTCATCGGCTCATCGCTGCTTGCCCAGAGCTTCACCTCTGATAAATACTTTCATCCCCGCCCATCGGCCGCCGGCAATGGCTACGATGCCACATCTTCCGGCGGCTCCAACCTGGCCCAATCCAACAAAGCTCTTGTTGACCGCATCCAGGCCTCCATCGACAAGCTCTCCAAAGAGAACCCCGGCAAGCCCGTTCCCATTGACCTGGTCACCACCTCCGGCTCCGGCCTCGACCCGGACATCACCCCCGACGCCGCCGATTTCCAGGTTCCCCGCGTAGCCAAAGCTCGCAGCATCTCTGAAGACCGCATCCGCCAACTTATCGCGCAGCACACCGCGAGCCGTCAGCTCGGCATTCTCGGCGAACCCCGCGTCAACGTCCTTGAACTGAACATCGACCTCGACAAGCTGACAAAGTAACCGGTCGCGGTGAGTGGTTCGAGCCTTCCCACGTTTCCGAAGCGATATCTGGGCACCCAGTACGCGAGCGATCTCTGACTTCAAAATCAAGACCTGCTGACGCTCGGCGGATTTCGCGCTTAAGCAGAAAAGGCGGCAAAGGGGTTCGCCCTTTGCCGCCTTCTGTCTTTTCCAAGTCTGCGTATTGCGTGGTTAGAACACCTGAGCCGCGCGACGCTTCCACATCAGCAGGCCAAGCGCCAGGCAGCCGGTGAGCATCAACACCTCGGTGCTGGGCTCTGGCGTAACTGTGCCCGGAAGGTTATAGCTGACATCGTCGATACCGATGTAATCACCATAACCACCAGCGCCTGAGGTGATGGTTACGCTCGAAATCGATTTGCCAGGATCCGTGAACCCGACAAAGTCCACCGAGCCGGTCCCATCCGTCACTCCCGGAACGTTGATCGTCTCCGAGGTTCCGTCAGAGAACGTGATCTTGTCCTGGTAGAAGTAAAGTTGGACGCCCGAAAGATAGGCGCCGAAGGCGTCGATGGGAGTGGCGAAGCTAAAGGTCGCATACCCGGCAAGGTCTTCAATGTAATTTGCGCCTCCGGGGGTGGTATTGAAACCATCCAGTGAGGGGTCCCCTGCATAATTGGGCGTGTTGTTGACATACAGGTTGTTGCCACTGGCGTCTGCCCCCGTAACCGTTACCCCAGGAGCGGCAGTGAGCGAGGAGAAAGATCCGACGGGAGAGCTTTCGAACGTGATGGTGTTTAGGCTGCCAGCCGCAGCGGCAAACGAGGAATAGGCCGCGTTGGAGTTCGTGAACGGGCCGCCCGGACCTGCGTTGAGGTCGTACCCGCTGTAGGTGATTGGAGCGGCGGAGAGGTAAAGGGTTGCGAGCGACAGTGCTCCGAGCACGAACGCAAGCCGTCCTGCCGACCTTAAAGCAAGATGCGGCCTGGCCGCTGAGGTGGTGCACAGGTTCAGATTCATAGGGATCTCCTTTGGCCCGGACGGGGATGATCGGTTCTGGAGCGCCAGAAAAAACGACCAGAAAGGGGATCCCGTTGCGGCTGAAGTATTCATTAGCAATTGAATGCCCAATAGCTATGGCTGTAAGTTCTTTAGTATGAATGCGGACATTGGGTGCTCCAGAGCGAATTTGCAAGTGTTTGCACGCCGGAACAAAAAATTATGGGGCTGTCCTAGATAACCGCTGAAAAAGGCGGTGTACTAGGATGGTCAACATGCGCAAGAGTCGGCTGGATAGCGAGCATCAGAAGCGCCTGATGGAGCACTTCGTTGCAGGCACTACAGCTCGTACCGCGGCATCGCTCACAGGAGTGAACAAGAATACAGCCTGCTATTACTTTCAACGTTTGCGCAAGATCATTTATCAGGCCACCGAGGATACTTCTCCACTGGCTGGTGAGATCGAAGTGGATGAGAGTTATTTTGGTGGCATTCGCAAGGGCAAGCGAGGCCGTGGCGCAGCGGGCAAAGTGCCGGTTTTTGGCCTGTTAAAGCGTGGCGGCAAGGTTTACACGAAGGTGATTCCAGACACGAAAGGCGCAACACTCAAGGCCATCATGGAGGACAGAATCGTGCCCGATAGTATTGTTTATTCGGACACCTATCGCTCTTACAATGTGCTCGATGTTTCAGCCTTCAAGCACTACCGCATCAACCACTCAAAGCTGTTCGCAGATCGTAAGAATCACATCAATGGAATCGAGAATTTCTGGAACCAGGCGAAGCGACATATGCGCCGATTTAACGGGGTATCCAAGGCCACTTTTCCGCTCTTTTTGAAGGAGTGCGAGTGGCGTTTCAACAACCCAAACCCCAAAATGCAATTATCCCTGTTGAATCAATGGGTTAAATCCTACATGCGATAGTTATCTAGGACAGCCCCAAAATTATTTCCCTTCGCGGGTACGGGTCTGTGGCAGTCTGGGAGCCGCCCAACGGCCCATGCCTCTCAACCATTTGCCATTCTGGCGGCGAATGGTTGGGGCCACGGACCGGGTCAGGGATCCGGTTTCGCCCGCCCTGGAACGAGATGAAAATGCTAATTCACAGTCACCGTAAATGTAGTTGTGGGCGAAGGCGTAATTGATGGGTTTCCGGTTCCAGTCACCGTGAAAGTATAGGTGCCGGCAGTCGTGCCCGGTTTACCCTGGTTAATTCCAGTTGAGCTGGGGCTGCCGCAACCCGTCATTCCGCCGATCGCTGCCATCAGCACCACGAGCCCCAGCATCTGCCGCCAACTCCGCCGCCGCGACGGAATTCCGAGGAATACCAGCAACGCCAGAATCGCTCCGCCGCCCGCGCCCGCCCATCCTCCACCGTGCAGCTTCGGATAGACCAGTTCGCTGGTAGCCGCCGTTGTGTTCACCATAGCGGCAGATGTTGCGGGGGAAGGAGCGCCCGCGCTCATGTCCACAGTTGAGCCGCTCGTCATGGAGCAGGTGGGCGGGTATTCTGCCCCTGGAGGAGAATTCGTCAGCTGGCATCCCAGCGTCACAGTCCCCGAATAAAAGAGATTCGAGCTCACCGTGATCGTCGAAGTCGTGGATCCTCCAGGCGAGACGGCAGCTGGTGTGCTCGACGCAACCGAATAGACTGATTCCGCAACGGTCACATTCGCCGTTCCGCTGCCGGGGAAATAGTTCGCGTCTCCGCTGTAGGTCGCGGTGAGCGCATCGCTTTTGCCGGCCACGCTATTGTTTAAGCTGTTGGGCGGAATCGTGATGGTGCAAAGAGCCGCTGTGCAACTGCCGCTGGCGGCCAGCGTCTGCGCACCGGAGCTATAGCTGCCGCTGGCCAGTGTTACGGTTCCGGTGGGTGTAGCTCCAGTGCCGGCCACCATGACCGTTACATTCAGGCTCTGACTAGAATAAAGGCTAGTGGACGCTGGAGTCACTGTCACGGTCGGCGTAAGCACAACCACAAGCGTTACCCCCACGGTCGTCGTCCCGAAGGCCCCAGCATCGTAAATTGAGTTTCCGCCGTAGGTCACAGTAAGCAGGTCACTCCCAGCGCTCAAAGAGTTGGCTGGAATGGCGATGGAATAGCTGCCGCTCGTCACAGCCGTCGCCGGCGATGTGTAACCGCCGCCAGTCAGAGTCACAAAACCGGTCGGCGTCCCGCCGCTTCCTGAAACTGTGCCGGTCACGGTGAGAGACTGGTTCGAATTGATACTGGCCACCGGATTCACCGCAACGGCAGCAGTCAGCCCGTTTACCTGCACCGATGTCGTTATGTTCTTGGCCGCATAGGTAGAATCGCCGCTATAAGTAATCGTCAGCGTATCGTCGCCGATCATCAGGCTTCCCGCCGGAACGCTGAAGGTGTAGTCACCGCCTACCAGCGTCTCCTTGGCCGATGAGTAGCCGCCGCCAGAAAGCGTTACCGTGCCCGTCGCCGTACCGCTGCCGCCGGTCACTGAAACCTGAACTGAAAGAGCTTCCACGGTCGTCACAGGATTGGGTGTTGGATTTGCGTTCACATTGGCAGCCATGGAACCGGACAATGAACTCCAGTAGTTCACCAGTTGCGTCGCATCCACACTGCCCAGCCCGGTCGCCAGGTCGTAACCGACGGTAGTGTTGTATCCGCTCTCAAAGTAATGGCCCGCCGCGTTCTGCACGCAGTCGGGACTGCCGCTGAAACACGGCACCGAGTTATTGCCCACCGTTACATCGTGAAAAATCGAGCTGGCATGAGAGCCATTCGAAAGGTTATACAATTCCTGTAATTGCGCAGCCGCCTGCCCCAGCCGCCCGCCGGTTTTTTGTTCCACCAGCGCCAAGATTCCCGCAAACGTCGGCGCCGCTGTGGAGGTTCCGCCATAACCGGCGAAGAAAAAATAACCGTCCGATTGCGTCTCGCAATCCTCTGTCACAGTCTGGCCTTGGTATGTGGTTGGGTCGTCCGTGCAGACCAGCCAACCTGCGGAGTCGTTTCCATCGCCTGACATCAATGACACGTCCGGCAAATCGCGCTTTCCATCCGCCGGCACGCCGGTGCCAGTTTGCCACGAGGGCTTGCTATACACGGAACTCACGCCGCCCGATCCCGCCACGATGTTGGCGCCCTCGGGGTCACTGTTTGTCGAGGTGACGTTTGCGCTGATCGTTGTGTTGTTTGTCGTCGAATCGTTCCATGTCGACTCCGGAATATATTTCAAGGCCGTCCGGTAATAGTCGTAGTTGTTGCCGGAGGTGCCCTCGTTCCCCGTGGTCACATAGGTCGTAAATGAATTCTTCAGCGCATAGAAATCCGTTCCGCCCACCGCAATGTTATACGGCGTGGAGGCAAAGCCGCTCACTTGTAGCCCGCCATTAGCCGTAGTTTGCGTGTTGTCGTCGTCGCAGCCCGCCGAACCGCTGTCGCCGGTTGAAACCGCCACGGCAATGCCCTGCGCTGCTGCCTGCTCCCAAATGCTGTTGAGCTGTGCATTGCCGCTGGCGCCCATATCCGATTCGCAATCGCCGAAGCTCAGGCTGAAAATGTCAATCACATTGGCATCGATAGCTGCCTCAATACCCGTAGTGAGGTCGGCTGAGGCATAGTAGTAAATTGCCGCCCCGGGGGCTATGCCGCCCGAGAGTTCGGTATCGATATACGCTTCATCGGCATTGTCCTTGTTGTTGTATCCGCCGCCCGCGACGGAGGAGCATGAATTGGAACTGGTGCAATAGTTGAAAATGGGGCTGGTCGAATTGCCCAGGAACGTTTCGCGGTAGGATTCGACGATGCTGGCGAGAATCGTTGCCGCTCCGCCAATACCGATGTTTACCCCCGCACCGTTATAACTTGTTCCGCCTGAAAAATTCGCATTATAGGAGTTAGGCGTGTCATAAATCGTTGCTGCGTCTCCCGGCACGATCCAAAGAAAGTCGCCGCCGCTGGTCTCGGTAAGGGTGGGAGTTGGCCCGTTGGCCGGCTCCAGCCGCTTGCTCTGCGGGTTGAACTTACCCTCGCTTCCGCGCTCAAACTGCGGTTTGGGCCGGATCGTGTTCAGGTTTGCAACGCCCTTCACTACCGGGGTCAGCGCCTGGGGAATTTGCGGATCGGTCGTATTTGAGAAAAACTGCTCTCCGTTGACCGTGAACGAATGAATGGTTGTGTGAAACGCCTCTTCCACCTGGCCTACCGTCCCACCGAATGCAATCGTCGTGCGCCCCAGCGAGACCGCCTCCAGCTTCAGTCCGTGCGACTCAAGCCACGCCACAAGTGCCACCACATCCGAGTCCGCTGGCCCATAGAGCTTGCCAAACTCAGCCGGCGTAAGCCACTTGTGGTAGTTTGGCGACGACTTGTCCTGCAACTCGCTCAGGTAAACATCCAGCGCCGCCTGCTGTTGGCTTGAGCGTTGCAGCACAAGGCGCATGTGGGTCATTTGCGTCGAGCCCGGAGCCTCGCCCTGGTCATACTGCGCCCGCGCCCGCTGCGGCACATTGCCTTTCAACGTCGTCAGCAACGACTCATCCACATTGGCGGTAATCCGTGGCGCAGTCGCTGAATTCTGAGCCGGCAGTGCCGAACTCGAAAGGAGGATCGCCGAGCAGAAAAAAACGCCGGCTACCGCATGGAGTGGGAGGGGCGACGTCGGGCGCATAAAGGTTAGCCTTGACCCTTTCTCGGGATTAAACCCCAGAAAAACCAAATATGTTGCTATCCCAATCAAAAAAACGGAGGAGGATGCCTCCACGCCGGTAATTCCGCCACGGACTTGGATTTAAAAACCATCATAGCCCGTCACCACGCTTTCGAGCGTGCCGGATTAGACTTTCGTGCCCTGAAAAATGCAGGAATGAACCAAATCCCAGCCGCGTGCAAAAATAGATGCCGAATCCGATGCGAGAAAGCAGCCTTCAATCCCACGCCGCCTTTGAAATCCAGCATGGTGCCCGATGTTGTATAGACGGGATCTTGCCGGGAAGGTTGACCGCAGGCAGAACACGCATAAAAACGCCATTTCCGCGGCCTCGCACACGGTAAAAATCACTAAAGTGCAATAGACAATCGGTATCTCTATCGAATAATATACGTTTTCCGGTTACTATTGATGAACGGTATCACGCATGCGCGCTTCGCTCTTCATCACCTGCTATAACGACACGCTCTTCCCTGAAACGGGCCGCGCGGTGGTCAGCCTGCTTGAAAGGCTGGGCGTTGAGCTGGACTTTCATCCCCGCCAAACCTGCTGCGGCCAGATGCATGCCAACACCGGCTTTCGCGGCGAGGCCTTCTCCCAGGCCAAGCGCTTCGTCCGCCTCTACCAGGACGCCGAGACCGTCGTCATTCCTTCCTCCTCCTGCGTGGCCATGATCCGCGATCAATACCCCGGCCTCTTTGCCGAACTGGGCAACGAATCGCTGCGCAAGCGAATTCGCCGCCCTGCTGCCCCGCGTCTACGAGCTGAGCGAGTTCCTCATCGACCGTCTCGGCGTCGAGGATGTGGGCGCATACTTTCCCTCATCGCGTCACCTACCACGCCAGTTGCCACGGCCTGCGCGCGCTGCATCTCGGCGACCGTCCCTTCCGCCTGCTGGACAAGGTTCGCGGCCTCGACCTACGTGCCGCTCGCGAACCTCGACCGCTGCTGCGGCTTCGGCGGAACTTTCTCCGTCAAGAATGCCGAGGTCTCCTCCGCCATGCTGGCCGTCAAGCTTCAGGACGTCGCTCTCCACCGGCGCCGAATACTGCACCGCTCTCGACAACAGTTGCCTCATGCATCTGGGCGGAGCCATGCACCGCCAATACGCGGGCATGAAGACCATTCACCTGGCGCAGATTCTGGCCAGCACCGAAGCCTCTCCAGCGGAGGCAACCGCATGAGCCAGGCACCGCCAGACTCATCCCGTGCTCGACCCCGCGCTTGCGCCTCCGTTTCCCCAGGCCGCCCTGCCCGTCCTGCGCAATCCCCAACTGCGCAAGAACGTGGCCCACGCCATCGACGTGATCCAGGCCAAGCGCGCCAAGCTGGTGGCCGAAAAAACCGACTGGCAGGAGCTGCGCTCGGCGGCCTCGGCCATTCGCGCCCACGCTCTCGAAAATCTCGGCGCTTATCTCGAACAATTTGAAGCCCGCTGCACCGCCGCCGGAGGCACGGTCCACTGGGCCGCCGACGCCGCCGAAGCGCGCCAGATCATCCTCGATCTGCTGCGCCAGGAGAACGCCACCGAAGTCATCAAGATCAAGACCATGACCTCGGCCGAGATTCAGTTGAATCCCTTCCTCGAGGCCGCGGGCATCAGCGCCTACGAAACCGATCTGGCCGAGATCATTCTCCAACTCGGCGACGAAGAGCCCTCGCACATCGTCGTTCCCGCGCTGCACATCAATCGCAGCCAGGTGCGCGAAATCTTTGCCCGCCGCATGGGACTCGAAAATCTCTCCGACGATCCCAAGGCCCTGACCAACGCCGCCCGCACCTATCTCCGCCAGAAGTTTCTCACCATCCCCACCGCCATCAGCGGCGCAAACTTCCTCATCGCTGAAACCGGCTCCGTCGCCGTCGTCGAGTCCGAGGGCAACGGCCGCATGTGCCTCACCCTGCCGCGCACCCTGATCACCCTGGCCGGCATCGAAAAGGTCCTGCCGCGCTTTCAGGATCTCGAAGTCATGCTGCAGATGCTGGCCCGCTCCGCCACCGGCGAGCGCATGAACCCCTACACCTCGCTCTGGACCGGCGTCACCCCCGGCGACGGCCCGCAGCGCTTCCACGTCGTTCTGCTCGACAACGGCCGCTCGTCGATTCTCGCCACGCCCACGCGAGCGCCAGACCCTCAAGTGCATCCGCTGCGCCGCCTGCATGAACACCTGCCCCGTCTATCGCCAGACCGGCGGCCACGCCTACGGCTCGGTCTATCCCGGCCCCATCGGCGCCATTCTCACCCCGCAGCTGATGCAGATGCACCACGCGCAATCGCTGCCCTACGCCTCTTCGCTCTGCGGCGCCTGCTACGAAGTCTGCCCGGTCAAAATCAATATTCCCGAGGTGCTGCTCGACCTGCGCGCCCAGGTGGTCGACCAGGAGCGCCGACGACTTCGGCCGCTTCTTCGATCCCATGTATCTCGGCCTGCGCATCGCCAATCTCTCTTTTCGCCAGAGCCTGGCGCTTCCACACCGCGCAGTTCTTTGGCCGCATCGGCCTGCGCTTCTTCACGCGCCGGACGGATGGATTCATTCACTCCCCGGCATCGGCGCCAAGTGGACCCAGACCCGCGACCTGCGCGGCCTGCCCAGCCAGACCTTCCACGACTGGTGGGCAACGCGCGAACAAAGGAGGCCAAATGACCGCGCCTTCCACAATCGCGTGAAAAGATCCTCGACCGCATCCGTGCCGCCACGCAAACTGTAGCCAAAACGCCGGCTGAACTCGCCGCCGCTTATTCCGCGTTGCCGCGCACCTATATCCGTCACGGCCAAGCTAACTCACCGAAGCCCGCATCGAGCTGATGATCGAGCGCCTGCGCGAATACGACGCCGAAGTGTCGAATGCTGCTCCGGACGAACTTCCCGCCGCCATCGCCGCGCAGCTTGCAGCCAGCGGCAAACATCAACTTTGTCGCCCCGCCCGGAGCTCCCGTCCGACTGGCTGGTCACGTCCGCCTGGAAGATCTCCGGATTGGAATGACATCGACCACGGGCTGAGCACCGCGGAGATCGAGCAGGCCGAAGGCGTGGTCACAGCTGCCTCCTGCGGCATCGCCGATTCCGGAACCATCGTGCTCCACCACTCCGCCACCGAAGGCCGCCGCGTGCTCACCCTGCTGCCCGACTGGCACCTCTGCATCCTCGAGCCAGCCAGGTGGTGGAAACCCTGCCTGAGTACTTCGGCCGCTGCCAGCAACCCCCCGCGCTGGCCACCTGGATCTCCGGTCCCAGCGCCACGGCGGACATTGAAATGACGCGCATCAAAGGCGTCCACGGGCCACGCTTTCTCCACGTAATTCTCGTTCGTGACAATGTCGCGAATTCAAACTAGGGCAATCGGCCCAAAAAAGGCAATTGAACATGACGCAACTCTGAATCTGCAACCTTCGATCTGGCAGCAAAAGTGCTGGACTCTTTCCAGATCGAAATTCCCTCCTGGGGATTCGCCAACACCGGCACGCGCTTCGGCAAGTTTATCCAGGCCGCCGCCGCTTCCACCATCGAAGAGAAGTTCGCCGACGCCGCCGAGGTCAACCGCCTCACCGGCGCCACGCCCACGCTGGCTCTGCACGTGCTGTGGGATCTGCCCAACGGCGTTCAAGACGTCTCCGACGTCAAGCAGCTTGAGACGCCGCTACGGCGTCCGTTCCGGCTCCATCAATCCCAATCTCTTTCAGGACCAGGAGTACAAGTTCGGCTCGCTCTGCAACCCCTCCGCGCAGATTCGCCGACCAGGCCCTCGATCACATTCTCGATTCAATCGAGATCGCCAAGGCGCTCGGCTCGCGCGATATTTCGCTGTGGCTTGCCGACGGCTCCAACTATCCCGGCACGCAGAGCATCCGCAAGCGCATCGGCTGGCTTGAAGAAGCCCTGCGCGCCTCCCATGACCACCTCGCTCCCAACCAGCGCCTGCTCATCGAATACAAGCCCTTCGAGCCCGCCTTCTATCACACCGATATTGCCGACTGGGGCATGGCCTCGCACCTCGCCCGCATCGCCGGCCCCCAGGCCCGCGTGCTGGTCGATACCGGCCACCATTATTCCTCGCAGAACATCGAGCAGATCGTCGCCTGGCTGCTCCACACCGGCCTGCTCGGCGGCTTCCACTTCAACGACCGCCGCTATGCCGACGACGACCTCACCCTCGGCTCCATCGATCCCTACCAGATCTTCCGCATCTTCCACGAATTGCACTGCGCCCAGGCCGAAGGCCCTGCCCGCACGAAGTGGCCTTCATGATCGACCAGAGCCACAACCTGAAAGGCAAGATCGAAGCCATGGTGCAGACCGTCGTCACCGCCCAGGAGCTATGGCTGAAGGCCGCGCTCGTCGATCGCGAGCAACTGGCCGTCTATCAGCAGTCCTGCGACCTGGTGGCCGCCGAGGAGCTCTTCCGCGGCGCATTCTGGCGCGATGTGCGCCCCCTGGCCGCTGCCTGGCGCGAAGCCCGCGGCCTGCCCGCCGATCCCCTGGCCGCACTCCGTGCCGGCGGCTACGTGGAGCGCATCACCCGGGAGCGCGGCAGCCGTCAATCTGCCGTAAACAGTTACGCTTGAAATTAAGTTTTCCTGATCTATAATCGTCCGATTATCCATCAGGTCATATGATCGATCGACTCACAGGAGAGGCACTCCATTGCCCAAGGCAAAAATCAAGCGGCTTTACCTGATTCCGATTCTCTCCAAGGCGCTCGACGTCATCGAGCTGCTTGAGGAGAACCACGCTCCGGTCTCGCTCGAAGATGTTTTCCAGAAGACCAAAATCTCCAAGACCAGCGTCTACCGCATCCTCAAGACCCTGGTGCATCGCGGCTACGTGGCCCAGGCGCAGAACGGCCTTTACCGGCTGGTTTCGCGCCCTCGCCGCCTGCGCTTCGGCTTTGCGGCCCAGAGCGCGGAATGCCCTTCTCAGTTGCCGTGGCCCAAAGCGTCACCGCCGCCGCCGCCGCATCCGGCGTCGAATTGCTCATTCTCGATAACCGCTACGATGCCGCACGTCGCCATTCAGAACGCCGAGGAATTTGTCGCCAAGCAGGTGGACCTGGTGCTCGAATTCCAGGTCGAAGAGGACGTGGCGCCGCGCGTGGCCCACATCTTCAAGAAGGCCGACATTCCCCTCGTCGCCATCGACGTGCCCCACCCCAACGCCACTTACTTCGGCGTGGATAACTTCGAGGTGGGCTATGAAGCCGGCGTCCTGCTGGCCCAGCATGCCCTGCGCAAGTGGAAAGGCAAGGTGGACTGGGTCCTCGGCGTCGGATTCGCAGAGGCCGGCAGCTTTGTCCAGAGCCGCATCACCGGCGCATTCGACGGAATTCGCGAGCGCCTCACCGATCTGCCCGCGGACCGCTTCGTTCAGATCGAGGGCCGAGGCATGCGCGAGCCCAGCCGGCTGGCGGTGAAGGAATTCCTCCGCAGCCATCACAAGGACGAGCGCATCCTGGTCGCCGCCGCCACTGATTCCAGCGCCCTCGGCGTCCTCGACGCCGCCCGCCAGGCTGGCCGCGAACAGGACTTCGCCATCGTCGGCCAGGACTGCATTCCCGAAGTGCTCGAAGAGATGCGCTCCGGCAAAAGCGCCATCATCGGCTCCATCTCCCACGAGGTAGAAACCTACGGCCCGCGCCTCATCCAGCTCGGCATCGCTCTCTTGCGCGGCTACGCTGTCCCCCCATACAACTACGTCCGCCACCGCGTAGTAACCCCGGAGACCCTGGTCGCCGAATAGGAAACATGGCTTTTGAATAGTGCAGGGTATTCCTCAATATTCCTCTCTCGCCGATTTCTTGTTGGCGTTCGTTGGCAGGCAAAATTGCGATAAACTCAAACCAAGATCGGCCTAAACATATGCAGGAACCCGCCCGTATAGCCATAGACCTGGGCGCAGAAAGCTGCCGCGTCTCCCTTCTCCGCTGGATCAACGGAGAGCCGCAAATCGAAGTCATCCATCGCATCCCCAACGGCCCCGTCCATCGCGGCCGCTGGCTCTGCTGGCCGCTCGATGCTATCCTCGCCGGTCTTGAAGAAGGTCTCCGCAAAGCCGCGGCCGCCGCCCCAGAAGGCATTGCCTCCATCGCCGTCGACGGCTGGTCGGTGGACTACGTTCGCCTCGCCCCAGACGGCCGCTCCTTGCACGAGCCCTTCTGCTATCGCGATGAGCGCACCGTCGCCTCAAAGGAAGCCGCCGATGCCAAGATCTCTCCTATGGAGATCTTCGAGCGCACCGGCGCGCAGCCGCTTCGCCTCAACACCGTCTACCAGTTACTCGCCGATCCCGTCGCCAGTCACAAAGATCGCATCGATCCCCACGCTCCCTGGGTCATGCTTGCCCGAGTACATTCTTTACTGGCTGGGTGGCCGCCGCGTCGCCGAGTACACCAACGCCACTCATACCGGACTCGTAAGCCTAAAAACAGGCGACTGGGATCAGGAACTCTTCCAACTCCTCGATCTCCCTTTCGACGCCGCTCCGCCCATCGTTCATGCTGGTGAGATTCTCGGCCGCGTGCAGGGTCCGCTGGCTGCGCTCGATGCCTTTCGCGAAACCCAGCTCATCGCTCCCGCCACCCACGACACCGCCTCGGCCATCGCCGGCATTCCCGTCAGCCTCGTCTCCACCGCCTACATCAGCTCCGGCACCTGGTCGCTGGTTGGCACGCTCACCTCCGCGCCCGTCACCACCGCAGAGTCCTTTGACGCCCGCTATACCAACCTCGGCGCGGCTACCGGTGGCCTATGCTTCCACACCTTGGTCAACGGCATGTGGCTCATCAAGCAATGCATGGATTCCTGGAGCGCCGAGGGCCGCAGTTGGAAGATCGAAGATCTCGTCCAAGAGGCTGCCGCCTGCAAGACGGCTCCGGGAGTTATTGACGTCGACGCCGAGCCTCTCCTGCTCGACTCCAATATGCCCAAGCGCATCAACCACGAACTGTGGCGTCTCCGCATGGATCCCATTCCGGACCTTCCCGGAAACGAGCCCGTATTTGCCCGGCTGATCTTTGAGAGCCTCGCCGACCGTTACGCCTCCGCCATCGCCAGCCTGGAACACATGCTGGGCCGCAAGCTTGAGCGCATTCACATCCTCGGCGGAGCCAGCCGCAACAAATTGCTCACCGAGCTCACCGAGCAGCGAACCGGCCTGCCCGTAGAAACCGGCCAGTCGGAAAGCGCCACCATCGGCAGTTTTGCTATCCAATTATCCGCCGCCGAGTCCAATTCGCAGCCCATTACAGCTGTATCCGTCCGAAAATGGGCCCAGCAACTCTGCCGCAGTTAGCGGCCTGGCGTTACCATGAGAATTGAGTTTGCTGACCCTTCGCCACGAGGGTATTCACATGGTTTCATGGGAGCCTGAGCGGAAATTACGATTTTTTCCCATTCGCAGCCACCTGTTTGAGCATTGCTTCATCCTTGTTCTGTTTCTCCTATTCACATTAGTCCTCGCGCGTGCCCAATCTCCCGCCGCGCGCGCTCCAATCATCTTCACGGTCGTTGATGAAAACGGCCAGGCGGTTTCTGGCGCCGGAGTTACGATTCTTGAGCCTGGATTTTCCGCCGTCAGCCAGTGGACCGACTATGCCGGCCATTGCTCCCACATCCCTCAGCAGGCCGCGTCCTACCAACTTCGCGTCGACAAGCCCAACTTTTACCAGGCCGCTGAGAACGATCTTGACCCGAGCATCAACAGCGTCCGCGTCGTCCTCAACCACGAGCAGATCGTCAAAGAACAGGTCAATGTAACTGACTCAGTGCCCGGCATCGATATCGAACAGATCTCCGACAAAAGCACAATGGACACACAGGATATTGTGAATATTCCCTATATAACCTCTCGCGATATCCGTAACCTTCTCCCCTTTTACCCCGGCAACGTGCAGGACCCCACAGGCCAGATTCATGTGGCCGGCTCTGAAACCTGGGGCACCCTCGATCTGCTCGATGGATTGGATATGCGCTCTCCGCTCAATGGCACTCTAAGCATGCGGGTCAGTGCCGACGCGGTTCGTTCCATCGATGCTGAAACCACCCGCTACCCGGTCCAATACGGCCGAGCCACCGGCGGCGTGATCGCGTTTTTTCCCGGCATGGGCGATAACAAGTTCCGCTTCAATGCCACCAACTTCGTTCCCTCCTACCGCGACCTCAACGGCATTCGCTTTGATAAGTTTGTTCCACGCTTCACCTTTTCCGGCCCGCTGGTAAAAAACCGCGCATGGTTCTATGATGGCGTGGAACTCGAATACGACAATATCTATATTGTTGAGTTACCCGCCAATGCCGATACCGATGAGTTAGTGCGTGGCAGCAACCTGGCAAAGTTTCAGGTCAACTTGACCTCCAAAAATATACTCACTGGCGCGGTACTCTACAACAATTACCACTCACCCTACGATGGAATCTCCTCGATCAACCCTCAACAGAGCACCGTCAAGCGCAATACCATTGCCTGGCTCCCCTATCTGCGCGATCAGTGGAGCTTTGGTCGCGGCGCGCTACTCGACGTTGCCGTCGGCTTCGTTCGTATTCGCGACGGCTACGAACCGCATGGAGACTCCCCTTACCAGGTCACGCCCGAACTACCCCATGGAAGTTATTTTGAGAATTTGGTCGGTACTTCCCAGCGCCCCGAAGGAACCGCCGGTCTTTATCTACCTCCGCTCCATTGGGCCGGTCGTCATGATCTCAAGTTCGGCCTTGATCTCGACCATGTCGGCTACAACGAAAACGTCAGCCGCGCGCCTATCAGTTATCTTCGCGAAGATGGAACGCTGCTGCGCCAGAGCGTTTTCCAAGTCATAACTCCCTTCACCCTCCATAACGCAGAACTAGGCGCATACGCGCAGGACCGCTGGCTTATGCGTCCCGGCCTTCTGGTCGAGCCCGGCCTGCGTTTTGACTGGGACCAGATCATCCGCCGCCCGCTTGTCGCCCCGCGCGTTGCCGCCACTTACTCTCCGCCGCGCGCATCGGGCTCAACCAAAATCTCCGGCGGCATCGGCCTTTACTACGAGCACACGCAACTCGAATACCTAACCCGCGCGCTGGCCGGCACCCGCTACGACACGATGTACGATACAGACGGTACAACTCCATCAGGCCCGCAGCAGGAAACCGATTTTACCGCTAACTATAGTTCCCTTGAGGAGGCCCGTGCCCTTAACTGGAGCCTGGGCGTCGAGCAAAAACTTCCTCATTCAATCTTTGCCGCTGCCAATTTTATTCAAAAGCGTATATCCAATGAATTTGTCTACGCTAATCAAAGCGCCCCCGCCGCTCTGTCGGGTAACTATCTACTGACCAATGGCAGGCAGGACCACTATAACTCCGTCGAGTTCGAAGCCCGACACACCTTTGCCAACGCGTACCCGCTCTTTATCTCCTATACCCGCTCTTCGGCGCGCACCAATTCAGCCATCGACTATAACCCCACCCTCTCGCTGTTCGGCCCGCAGCAAGCTGGCCCTCTGTCCTGGGACACTCCCAACCGGGTTATCTCTCACGGCTGGCTGCCCGCGCCGCTGCCCAAGCTCAAACACAGCTGGGACTTTGTCTACGCCCTTGACTGGCGTACCGGTTTCCCATTTACAACCATCGACGATAATCAGCAGGTTGTTGGATTGCCAGGCTCGCATCGGTACCCAAACTACGTCAGCATCAATCCCGGCCTGGAATGGCGCTTCCACTTTCGCGGCGCCTACTTCGGCCTGCGCGGCGTAATTGAAAATATAACCGGTAGCAAAAACCCCATAGAAGTGATCGACGATGTGGATTCGCCGCGATACGGTACCTTCAGCGAATTTCAGGGCAGAGCACTAACAGCCCGCATCCGCCTGATCGGCTCAAAATAAATCCGGAACTTATAGAATTGGATATTGATAACAAGAGCACTGAATAACTAAAACTGACTGGGTGCCCCATCCATCGCACTCTTTGCGATGGGTGGGATATCTACATCCCCAGTTCTTATATAACTGAAGTTCTTTATGGTTTTTAGAGGCCGTCCACAGTCCGCACGATGCGATCACTCCCAAACCACCACCCCACCCACTGCCTTATCGATCCGATCAAGCGCTTCCTTCGGTAGCTTCACACCGGCAGCCTCCACATTATCCGCAATCTGTTCCGGCCGCGAAGCCCCGATGATCGCCGAACTGACCTCCGGCCTCCGCAGCACCCAGGCGAGCGCCATCTGCGCCATGGTCAGTCCCAAATCCGCCGCAATTGGTTTCAACTCTTCAACCGCCTCCAGCAAAAAATCCGAGCGGTAATGCCGTCCCGCCGTTTCCATGAACACATTCATCTCATTGTTTGCCGCGCGGCTCCCTGGCGGAGGCGGTTGCCCCGGCACATACTTTCCAGTCAGCACCCCATGAGCCAGCGGAGAAAACGCCAGGTTCCCAATCCCGTGCCGCGCGCAAGCCTTAAAGACCGACCGCTCCGGCTTGCGCCACAGCATCGAGTACTGCGGCTGGCTCGACGTGAAGGCCGTCAGCCCGCCCGAGTCTGCAATTCGGGCGGCCGCATCAATCTGTTCCGCTGTCCACTCGCTGAACCCAATCGCCCGAACCTTGCCCGCCTGCACAGCCCGATCCAGCGCGTGCATCGTCTCCTCAAGCGGTGTTTCCATGTCATAGCGATGGCACTGATAAAGATCGATCTCGTCTACGCCCAGCCGTTCGAGCGACCGGTTCAATTGCTTCTCAATCTGCGCCGCCGAGAGCCCGTGATCCGCGACATCGCCCACAGGGAAAAACAGCTTGGTTGCAATTAAGTACCGGTCGCGCGGATAGGCCTTCAGTCCCTCGCCCAGCACCCGCTCCGCCTCGCCTGCCCCATACTGGTTGGCCGTATCGAAGAGCGTAATCCCGTGATCCACAGCCGCATGAATGCAACGGATCGCCTGCTCACGCCCGATCCCCCCGGCCACCGTCAACCAGGTGCCAAAGCTAAGCTCTGAAACCTCCAGCGGTCCGCGGCCCAGGCGGCGATAGTGCATGATCTCTCCTTCGCTCTCGTTTACTTTGCCGCCTCAGGCAACCCCGCCTCAGTCAGCGAAGGCAGCGTATGCGTAGTCCACCACTGCTGCACTACCTGGGACCGAAAGCGGTCGCTGCGCGCAATCCATAGTTGCGTGGATTGGTCATAGCGCGCCAAATTGTTCTCCAGCCAATAAGGCCGGTTGTCGCGCAGCCACGCCTGCTTGTAGAGCTCGCGCGTCAGCGCATATCCATCGCGAAGGTCAAGAAATCTTCCATTGTCCAGCCCGATGCTCCACAGAAGCCGCTCCACTTCGGTCTGCCGGCTTTTATCGCCGGCCGCAGCCTGTGCCTGTTTATAGAGCGCCACCGATTCGTCGGCTGCCTGCACCTTAAGCCCCACAAAGTCGATCCGCCGCGCGCCCAACTCCATCGCGTCCAGCGCCTCCTGATTATCCAGCTTGCCCGCCGCCCGAGCCTCAGCGAGCAGCGTAATCGCCCGCTCTGCATGCAGGCGCAGTTCGCTCGCCGCCGGCCGCAGCTTCACGGCCAGTTGCTGCCCATCCGCTGAAAACGGATCAACCCAGAAGAAGCTGTCATTTGCATCTCCAAGCCCGGCCTTCGTGAGCACCGTGTGCGCCGCCATCAGCTCCCGCTGTGCTTGGCTGATCTTGCCCGTCTGATCGTGGTGAAACACCAGCCCATACGAATCCGTAAATGCGTCTTCAGAACTCTCGCCCGGCTGCCAGCCCGCAGCCGCGCCAAACAGAACGCCAAACCAGTTCTCGTCGAAGATCCCTTCGCCGTCGTCGTTCCAAACCGTGTTCAGTTCGCCCGTCGATCCCAGCTTCTGCCCATCGCGCACAAACCCGCGAATATTTTCGAGCGCCACATTGTTATTCGGATACAGCCGGTTCCAGTTGCTCACTCCGGGCGCAACCCATGTCTCCAACCCCGCCTTGGTAAAGGGAAGAATCGCCGGCGTGAAGTCCGGCCGTGCATCGTAGATCCAGGGAACGGCGATCATGTCTTTCGGCAGCGTACTCACCAGCTCGGGCGCCTTCAGAGCAATATCACCCCAGAAAAGCAGTTGCTTGTGATTCGGCGCGAGCGTCGAGTGGATCTTCGTCAGAAAATCGAGATAGACCTTGGCCAGCCCTTGTTGATCGACCTCCTCCCGCGTCCTTCCCAGTCCCAGCTCAAAGGTTTCGTCGGCTCCCACGTGCGCCCACGGACCCGGAAAGATTTCAGCCAACTCCTTAAACCATCCGCTGATCAGGGGCAGGGAACCAGCATCCCCCGGCGCAAGAACGGCCCCATGCTCAGTCTCGCCCAGCGGAGAAAACTGCTCAAACTTCAGCACGTTGTGCAGATGCCCAAACGACTCCTGTTCCGGAACGATGATGATGTGATACTTGGCCGCGTACTCCACCATCTCTTTGGCCTCGTCCGGCGTCATCGCTCCGCCGGGATAAGCCGCAACCGGAGAACTCGCATAAGCAAATGTGTGCTCAAAGTAAGGCGAGAAAATGTTGTACTTATATGCCGCCAGCGTCCGAATTTCGCGCTTCAGGAAATCCATATTGGGCAACGGCCCTCGCGCCCAGTCGTCGGAGAGCCCCCGATGCGCCATCGCCGGCCAATCCCTGAGCGTAGGTGCCAGCAGCACGCCAGTCTTCCCGCTGCCGCGAATCAACTGCTTCACCGTCTGCGCGCCGTAGAAAAGCCCAGCCGAAGTATCCGCAATCACAAATAGATTTCCATGCACGTCGGTCGTAATCACGTACCCTTCGTCGTGCATCGCCGGGTCAAAGGTCAAATGGTTGTGCGCCAGCAACTCTTTCGCATACGTAGTGTTCGCGGGCCGCTCCAGCCCAACCATCGGAAATCTGCCGTTCATCGGAAGGCATCCCGGCTCCGCGCTGACCATCTGATTCAGATCATTGGCTGCAAACTCATCTTCTTTATCTTTTTCATTTTCTGCCACGGCAAAAAAACAACCGGTCGGTATCACTTTCACCGTTACGCACTCGCGCGGCGCAGGCACCATGTGCAGGTCTGCGCAAGTATACGAGCCCGCCTTGGCCGTTTGCCCCGCTGCACAAGCTCCAGCGCACAACAGAATCAGCGCCATAATAAAAAAATGAATCCGCATCTCTTCTCCCTCTCGAATCGCCTGTCAGGTTAGCGCATCGCAGCTTTTCTTGTCACTACTTCTCCGCGCCTGCATTCATAGCATGGGCCAGCCGAATGCAGTTGGCCCCACCGCAGGTGGTTACCGCAAACTCTTCAGCGCCGGGTAAAGCTTTCTCCACTTTGCGTAGCCGGCCTTGTAAGCCTTCAAATCCGCCGCATCCGGCTCGATCCGCTCCGCAACTTCAATTGCCTGCCCGCAAGCCTCATCCAGGTTGGCCCAATGCCCCGCGCCCACTCCGGCCATCAGCGCCGAACCAAACGCTCCGCCCTCCTCGGCGGTCAGCACCTCGACCGCGTGCCCATAAATCCCCGCCTGAATCTTCCTCCACAGCGCCCCGCGCGCCCCGCCGCCGCCCAGCCGAATTCCGCTCACAGGAATTCCCAACTCGGCAAACAGCGTAAATGTATCTTCCAGTGAGTAAGCCACACCCTCCAGCACCGCACGCACAAAGTGCGCTGCCGTATGTACCGTCGAAATCCCCGCAAACGCCGCCCTCACCTCGGGGTCCAGGTGCGGAGTCCGTTCGCCCAGCAGATAAGGCGCCCACTCCAGCCCCTCGCTGCCGGCCGCAACCTTCTCCGCCGCCGCGCTCAACTCGTCATAATCATGGCTGGGAAAGAAAGTCTTCCTCAACCAGTTCAAGCTCAGCCCTGCCGACTGCGTAACTCCCATCACGTGCCACAGTCCCGGGACCGCATGGCAAAACGTATGCAGCCGTCCCTTCGGATCTTTGGTAGGCGAAGCCGTCGCAGCAAAAACCACCCCTGAAGTCCCGATCGTTGCCGAAACCGAACCCAGGCTGCAGAATCCCCATGCCCACCGCGCCAGCTCCCTGATCGCCCGCTCCTGCAACCACCGGCGTTCCCACAGCCAATCCAGTCAACCCCGCCGCGCTCTCGCTGATCCGCGCACAAACCTCCGGCGACTCATAAACTTTCGGCAGCCAGCTCTCCGCAATCCCCGCCGCCTCAGCCACTTCCTTTGACCACCGCCTGTGCGTCACGTCCAGCAGTAGAGTCCCTGAAGCCTCCTGCACATCGATCGCAAATTCACCCGTCAGCCGGTAGCGCACATAATCCTTTGGGCACATGATATGCCGGATCTTCGCGAAGATCTCCGGCTCGTGCTCCTTCACCCACAGAATCTTGGTCACGGTAAAGTTAGGCAGCGCCGGATTGCAGGTCAGCTCGATCAGCCGTTCGTAGCCAATCTTCTCCGTCAGCCAGTCGCACTGCGGCTGTGTCCGCGTATCGCACCAGATTAGCGCCGGCCGCAGCACCCGTCCCGCCTCGTCCAGCATCACCGCTGCGTGCATCTGCCCCGTCAGTCCGATCGCAGCAATCGGTTGCCGTGGCTCAGGCGCGCTCTTGAGCGCTTCGCGAATCGCCTCCTGCGCCGCACGCCACCAATCCTCCGGATCCTGCTCCGCCCATCCCGGATGCTCGGTCCTGAACGCCGCATGTTCGCTCGATGCCCCGGCAATCAATTTCCCGTCGCCGTCCACTACCACTGCCCGCGTTCCACCCGTTCCCACATCCATTCCCAGAAACCACATATCAGTTGTCCCTCATGTCTAAATCGCTTTTCCCAGCGCAGGCAAGAATATCACTCCAAGCCATTGCGAAGACAGGGAACCAAGACGGGTTAATTTGAATTGAATTGAGCGAGAACTACTGCGGCAGCACTTCAATCCCGCTAACAGTCGCATACCCCTGCACTGGAACGAAACTCAGCAGCAACTTCCCCTGTGCATTCGGCTCCAGTCCGACAAACTTGCGAATCACCACGTCGGTCCGGTGCGCCTCAAAGGCCAGGTTGAAGTCTTTCAGCAGCGTACTTCCATTGCAGAACACATTAAAGATATGAGCGACTGGAACCTTGTCGCCGTCCGGCGAAGAAGACTGATCCCACTCTCCGTGCCGCGCCGCAAAATAAAGCGTAACCGTATATTTCCCCGGCGAAACCGGAATCGCATAGGTGAAGTTCCCCCAGCGCTCCGTTTCGTAAAGCTCAGGATCGTCGGTCCCAATTACCGGCGCAGCATATGCCGCCATCTGCCCGCCTTCAAAATAATTATCCGGACTCCACCAGTGGCTGTCGTTGGAGTAGTAAGGCGTTTGCCGCGCCAGCAAGCGCACCGGCCGCATGTGTCCTCTGAAGCCAGGCAGAATCTCGATCGCTGAAAGCAGCGCCTGCTTTCCATCCTCCCCGGCAAAATCCAGATGCAGCATGCCGTCCGCCGCTGGCGAAATATCGGTGAACACCTTCACATCCGCAGTGCGGTTGGCCCCGGCATCGGCCACAATATCAAATCTGTTCAGCAGCGTTTTCCCATTGGCGTGCACGCTCAAAATGCGGCTGCCTTCTCCGCCCGCCTCCGCAGCATCCGGCCCGTAGACAGTCTCCGCAAAGTGCAGGTGCAATTCATAGATTCCTTTCTTCAGCGGAATCGCATAGCTGAAGTTTCCCTGCCGGCTGGTGCGGTAGAAATCAGGATTTTGCGTCCGCCAGATCTGCACCACGGTGCTTTTCACAGCCGTTCCCCCTGCAAACCACGCATCGGCATTCCACAGCTTGCCCGCATGATCCACAAAGCTTCGGCTTGAACCGGCCAGAATGCGGATCTCCTCACCCGTCGGCGGACCCACCTGCGCCTCAGCGGGTTGAGCTAAGGTTTGATTCGCCGCAGCCGGCGCAGCCTTCTTCTCGAGATAAAGCAAAATCAGACCGGGAATCAGCAATATGAATGCGATTCCCGCCACCACCCACCGGGCTTGTCTGCTTGGCCGCCAGTTCCACCGCTCCGCCAGTGTTTGAGACGCACTGCCAATTCCAGCTCGCCCTTTATTCTGCTCCGCCGTACCAGTCTCTTCCGCCGCCGGAGCCACAGTCTCAAAATCCGGAACATACTGTCCGAGCGGAATTACAATTCTCAGCCGGTGCGAGGCGCCCTCTTCCGCGTAGTACTCGGCCAGCCGCTTGCGCAGCCGGTTCGCCTCCACGCGCACAATCGAATCGGAGTCCTGGTCGAATGAAGGTCCGCGGTGAAAGACCTCCACTCCCACGGAATACTCCTTTATCTGGTGAGCCTCCCCGGCAAAGAGCTTTTCGCATAAATATGAGAGCAGGTTAGCCAGCGTGGGCGCGCGTGTAAAGTACTTCGACTGAAGCACCGCCTCCAGTTCCGCGCGCCGTGCGTCGAGACCGACCGATATTTGGCTTTCTGCCGCCATCGTCTCCATCTCAGCCCATCCACGGCTTGATTGTAATGTAGTCCTCCTTTCAAATTTGCATAGCCGTTAACGGTGTAGGCGCAGGCGGAAATTGACCGTGTAACGCCGTGTAACCCCCGTGCCCACCTCGCTCAAAACCGATTCAGGAAGCTTCCCGGTCTGCATAAGTGCAAGCAGCAACAGCAGTTCCCCCGTCGCGCTGTCGATTTAACCCCCTCCAGCAACCTGCAGTTAGCAGGTGTAGCGTTGTGGCCTTCTGCCGCCCCGATTTCTAATGGGTATCGATGCAGGGAATCCGTTGGAGAAGTCGTCGGCACGAGGGGCCGCTTCAATCCGGATGCCCGTAAGCAGCAGAGGTGATCCATGGGAAAACTCGCGATTATGCTCGTTGCCGCAAGCCTGGTGGTTTCGGCCGCCCCCTACGCAAGGCCTGACCCGCTTCAGGCCGCGGCCGCCACTGACAATAAGGAGGCCGCCAAAATGGCTGAAGAAAGCGGAGACCTGGCGCGCATCCATAAGCAATATGGGCTGGCAATTTCCTCTTACCAGGCAGCCCTGCGCCTCAACCGCCACAACGCCGTACTCTATGACAAAATCGGCGTCGTCCATCTTCTCGAAGGCCAGAAGGGAGCTGCGCGCAAATACTTTCTTCAGGCCATCCGCTACAACCCTACCTACGTGGCCGCCATCAACAACCTGGGCGTCGTGGCTCTGCTCGACAAGAAATACAAGACTTCAATCAATTATTTCAAGCAGGCGCTCGCTCTTGAAGAGACCAACGCCCCCATCCACGTCAATCTGGCTGAAGCGTGGGTGGGACTGGAGCAAATCGACCGCGCTATGACCGAATACACGCGCGCCCTCGAACTGGACGCCGATGTACTCAACAGCAGCACTGAGGGGCTTCTGGCCCAGCTCAGCACTCCGGAGCAGTACGCCCGCGTCTCCTACATCATCGCCAAGATGTATATGAAGCGCGGCAACGTCGACGGAGCCTTGGACTATTTGCGCCGGGCTAAAGAAGAGAATTACTCCGAAATCAGCAAGGTCTATACCGACCCTGACTTTACCGCTCTATGGAATGATCCCCGCCTGGCAAAAATCGTCAAGCGATGAGACAATGCTCGTCCAATAGGGATCGTACTTCTTAACCATCCGGAGGGAGGCGGGGGTATTCAACCCCCGCAAAATCCACCTCATCGCTAAGGGCCTCAATCCCGGAGGGATACCTCCCGAAGCAGCAAGGCCTGCTAGTGAACCCACCAGCTTTGTACTCCACCTATCCCGTCATGCGGGACAAGACCCCGGACTGTGATCAATGGCACAGGCTTTTACTCCCTCCTAGCCGACAATAGAAATGTTAGGCCAGCCCGTTTTTTCCACTCGGCCGGCCAGGAGAAAACCCACATGAGCGATCTTGCCCCGCTGGCTGAAGCCGTAGCCGTTGACCCGCTGGTCGGCCATCCCGCCGACTACCACGTCTTTCACAAGTTCATCGAGCGCTGCAAAGATCTTCCCGCCATCTCCACCGCCGTCGTCTGGCCGCTCTCTGACGTGGCCCTGAGGGGCACCGTCGAAGCCGCAGTCGAGGGCCTCATCGAGCCCACGCTGATCGGCGACGAAGCCGGCATGAAGGCGCTGGCCGCCAAAATCGGCCTCGATATCAGCCCCTACCCCATCCTCCACGCCGAAACCGAGACCAAGGCCGCCGAACTGGGCGTGGCCATGTGCCGCACCGGCAATGCCCAGGCCATGATGAAGGGCAGCCTGCACACCGACGAGCTGATGAAGGTCGCCATGAAGCGCGACACCGGCCTGCGCACCGCCCGCCGCATCACCCACGTCTTCATCATGGATACGCCGGCCTACGCGCGCACCCTGCTGATCACCGACGCGGCCATCAACATCAAGCCCGAGCTTGAAGACAAGATCCACATCGTGCAGAACGCCATCGACCTGGCCCATGCGCTCGGCATTCCCGAGCCCAAGGTCGCGCTGCTCTCGGCCGTCGAAACGGTCAATCCCAAGATCAAGTCCACGCTCGACGCAGCCGCCCTCTGCAAGATGGCCGATCGCGGCCAGATCACCGGCGGCATCCTCGACGGCCCGCTGGCCTTCGATACCGCCGTCAGCGTCAAGGCCGCCAAGATCAAGGGTCTGGTCTCGCCGGTCACCGGCCAGGCCGACATTCTGGTCGTTCCCGATCTCGAAAGCGGCAACATGCTGGCCAAGCAGCTTGAATATCTGGGCGGCGCGCAACTTGCCGGCATCGTCCTCGGCGCCCGCGTTCCCACCATCCTCACCAGCCGCGCCGACTCGGCCGAAACCCGCCTCACCAGTTGCGCCGTAGCCGTGCTGCTGCACTATGCCACCCACCCGCAAGTCAAAGTCTAAAGTGAACCCGGCGCAACGGAGTCAGCGGAGAAACAATCCGCTGACTCTGACCTCTGCTAACTTGCTGACCCGCTAATGCGTTCCATTTGTCCCTTCCCGCATCACTCTGAGAAACTAAAACCGTGCCCACCCTACTTCCTGCCCTGATCTTTGACCTCGATGGAACCCTCACTGACTCCAAACCCGGCATAGTCGGCTGCCTGCGCAAGGTAGTCGAAGCCTACAAGATCAGCGATTCTGGCCCTCTGGACCGTTTCGTCGGCCCTCCCGTCGAGGAGTGGACCGTAGAGTTGATGCCGCACGCAACCGACGAAACCCGCGTAGCACTGGCCCGCGACTACCGAGCCTGCTACGACCGCGAAGGCTGGAAGAACAACTCTGTGTTTCCCGGCGTCCGCGAGATGCTCGCCGTCCTTCACCGCCAGGGGTTTCCTCTCTACGTCTGCACCTCCAAGTGGCAACACTTTGCCGTGCGCATTCTTGAGAACTTTGAGCTGGCCCATCTCTTCACCGCCATCTACGGCGACAAAGCCGAATTCGCCAATCACAGCAAGGTGGGCCTGCTCGCCAACCTGCTGCGCGACTCCTTCTCTACAGCCCGATGCGGTGTGGATGATCGGCGACCGCACCTACGATTTCCAGGCCGCCCGCGCCAACCAAATCCGCTCGCTCGCCGCCGGCTGGGGGTACGGCTCGCCACAGGAGTACGCGCAGGCCGACGCCGTAGCCGTCACTCCGGCAGACCTGCCCGCCCTCGTCTTTGCTTCTTCCCCCAGCTCGATGAAATAGCGCGCGATAGCCGTCCAGGCAGGTAACCGCCGCCTTGGGATTGTGTATAAATTTGCTCAACCAGTTTCATCTGAAAGTGCTAAGCTTCAGCCCGATGGGAAAGCTCTGGCAACGATTCCGGATGGTCTTACGGATGCAGTGCGGCGAATAAATCCATCGCAGCGATGAAGTGGGGCTGCAATGATCAAGCAAACGGAAGCCAATTTCGAAGCCTTGATCGAAAGCACTCAGGAGCTCATCTGGGCTGTGGGCCTGGATTACCGTCTGACTCTACTCAACAGTTCGTTGCAGCAGAGATTTCAGGATTCTTATGGAGTCCGGCTTGAAGTGGGGATCGCGCATTCAGGACTTTCTTCCGCCGGAGAGAGCCGCGTGTTGGACTCCCTTCTATGAGCGTGCGATCTCTGAAGGCCCTTTTCGCGTCGAATATGAAATGTTGAACGGCCAAACCTTGGAGCTGGCCTTCAACCCTATCGTTGTCGACGGAGAAAACCACCGGCATTTCGGTCTTCGGCAAGGACATCACCATACGCAAGAAAGCTCTGGATGCGCTGCGTGAGAAGGAGGCGCTGCGCAGAGAGGCCGAGCGTCTGGCGTGCTCTGGCAGTTCCAGTTGGGACGTTGACTCCGATACAACAACCTGGTCTGAAGGACTCGATAGCATTTTGGGCAGGGATCCCGGCACCCCGGCTCCAAGCCATGCGGAGCGCGCTAAGATCTACACTCCAGAGAGTTGGGCGCGCCTGGATGCGGCCGTGAAGCACACCCTGGCTACCGGGGAACCCTACGATTTGGAGTTGCAGGTAGTCCGCCCAGACGGCTCCATGCGCTGGACTCACGCTCGTGGCAACGCAGTCCGAAATGAACTCGGCCATGTGCACCGGCTAATCGGCACCTTACAGGACATCACGGAACAGAAGGCAATTGAAGAGACCCAGGCTTTGCTGGCGTCAATTATTGAGTCTTCCGCGGACGCCATCCACGCCGTCGATCTGGATGGAACAGTCACCAGTTGGAACTGCGGCGCCGAAGTGATGTTCGGGTACAAGGCCGAGGAGATGATCGGGAAAAACATTGCCATCCTCGCTCCACCCGGCCGCAGCGAAGAAGTGCGAGAATTCCTTGAGTTCGTCGCCAAGGGAAAATCCATCAGCCCTTTCGATGCGGTACTTCGCGACAAAAATGGATGCGACATCGATCTCTCGCTCTCGATGTCTCCGATCAGGAATTCGTCAGGAGAAGTCGTGGGAGTTTCCGCCATCGCCCGCGACATAAGCCAGCGCAAGCGGATTGAGCTGGCTCTGCAGAAAGCCGAAAAAAAGTATCGCGATATCTTCGACGGGGCGATGGAAGGAATCTATCAGACATCGTTTGAGGGCCGGCCGCTGACCGCCAACCTCGCCCTGGCCAGGATGCTGGGCTACGATTCGACGGAAGATTACATGGCGGCGGTCAAAAACTCGGCTCGTGATGTGTGGGCTGACCCCGGTGAGCGCGCGAAGTACATCCGGATGCTCGAAAAGCACGGGGCAATTCGGGGCTTTGAGTGCCTGTTCAAGCACAAGGACGGCACTCAAATCTGGGTCTCGCTGAACTCGCAGATGGTCTACAGCTCCGACGGAAATGCGCTCTACAACGAAGGCTTCATCGTGGACATCACCGAGCGCAAGCGGGCAGAAATGCTACTCCAGGATAGCGAAGAGCGCTATAGAACCGTATTTCAGGCCGGTCCCAACACCGCCCTTATCTCCCGGCTCAGCGATGGGGTGATCATTGACGTCAATCAGGCATTCCTTGAATCGACGGGCTACGAGCGCAACGAAGTCGTCGGGAGAACAGTGCTTGATCTTGAGATATGGGTGAATGCAGGCGATAGGCAGCGCTTCGTCGATGCGGTGCTCCGCAACAACACATGCCGAGATTTTGAAGCTCTCTCCAGGAGAAAGAACGGGCAAAATTTCTGGATACGCTTGTCCGCATCTTTGATTGAGATTGGGGGGAACCCATGCCTGCTTGCATTTGGACAGGATATCTCCGAGACCAAAGCCGCTGAGGAGCGTCTGTCCGCCATTGCGGAAGAGCTGCGGGCCACTGAACGACGCTACAGCACCGCCTTCCAGATGAATCTCGATGCCGTCGATATCTGCCATAAGGAAGATGGGACATTCATCGACGTCAACGACGCGTTCCTCAGAATCACGGGCTTCGAGCGCGAAGAGGTCATCGGACATACGGCGCAGGAAATCGGCATTTGGGACAATCCTCAGGACCGGCAGAAGCTGATGGAAGCTCTGAGCCGGAATTCGAGCTGCCAAAACCTGGAGTTTCCGTATCGAACCAAGGACAGAAGATTGCGTTTGGGCCGGCTGTCGGTGACGCCAATCGAGCTTGACGGCACCGCCTGCATCCTTTCCGTCACCCGCGATGTCACCGAAGCTAGCGAAGCGAGGAAGAACCTGGCCAAAGCTCAGGAAGCCCTGAGAGCCAGCGAAGAACACTACCGCACCATCTTCCAGACCAGCATTGACGGCATCGCCATCAGCCGACTTGAAGACGGAAAATTCCTCGATATCAACCAGGCGTTCCTCAATATGGTGAACTACGAGCGCGAGGAAGTGGTTGGGCGAACGTCGATTGAAATCGGGCTGTGGACCGACGAAAATATTCGGCACGAGATAGTGGAAGTGCTGCGCCGCGAATCATATTTCCGCAACCTGACCATCCCGTATAGAAGAAAGGGTGGAGAAATATTCTGGATGCAACTTTCGTCGGCGGTCATCGAGCTTGACGGCGTTTCCTGCATGATTTCCATCACCAGGGATACTACCGAGATCAGGGCGGCTGAGGAAAGGATTAAGGATCTCTCCTTCTATGACCCGTTGACACGTCTGCCCAACCGCCGCCTGCTCCTGGAACGGCTGCAACACAGGCCGGACACGGGCGCCGGAGATACACACAAGCGAGCGCTGCTGTTCATAAACCTTGACGATTTCAAGAAGCTGAACGATGTACATGGAAATCAAATCGGCGACCTCCTGCTTCAGGAAGTGGCCCGGCGCCTAGTCGCCTGTGTTCGCGGAGCAGACACTGTGGCGCGATGCGGCGGAGATGATTTTGCGGTGTTACTCGATGACCTGGGCGAAATTCCCGAGCCCGCCGCCTCCCAGGCGAAGATTGTCGCCGAAAAGATCCGCGCCGCCCTCGGCCAGACCTACATGCTCGATGGCCACGAATGTCACTGCCCATGCAGCATCGGCATCACCGTCTTCGGCGATGAACAGGTGACCGCGCATCAGGTTTTTCAGCAGGCTGAACAGGCCATGCATCGAGCCAAGGCCGCGGGCCGCAATACCACGCACTTCTATGCCCCTGACTTGCACAGTGCCGCCCACGCTCGCGCGGCTATTGAGGAAGACCTCTACAAGGCCATCGAGGCTAACCAGTTTGAGCTCTATTATCAGCCGCAGGTGGAAGAGGGAAACCTGATCGGCGCCGAATGCCTGATTCGATGGAACCACCCCTCGCGCGGCCTGATGAGCCCCGGCGAGTTCATTTCGCTGGCCGAGGAAACCGGCCTCATTCTGCCGCTGGGTGATTGGGTCCTGAATCAAGCCTGCGCGCAGATTGTTGCCTGGTCACATCGCAAGCAGATGAAAGATATACCCATTGCCGTGAATATCAGTGCCCACCAGTTCCGCCAGCCGGACTTTGTGGAGCAGGTGCGCGCCGCCCTCTACCGCTCAGGCGCCAATCCGCAAAACCTCAAGCTGGAACTCACCGAGAGCATGTTGCTGGAACATATCGAGGAGGTTATCGCCAGAATGACCGACCTCAAATCGAACGGCTTGAGATTCTCCCTGGATGACTTTGGCGTCGGCTATTCGTCCCTCTCCTACCTGAAGCGCCTGCCCCTTGACCAATTGAAGATCGACATTTCCTTCGTCCGCGACGTTCTGTCAGATGCGTCGAGCGGCGCCATTGCGCAAACCATTGTTTCTCTGAGCCAGGTGATGGGGTTGTCGGTGATAGCCGAAGGCGTTGAAACCAGGGAGCAGAGGGACTTCCTGGTCCGCCTTGGCTGCCGCGCCTTCCAGGGCTATCTCTTCGGCAGGCCTCTACCCCTGGACGAGTTCGAGAGGCAATGGTTGCCCTCTACCCCTCGCCGCCGGGTACGCCAAAACTGATTCGTCAAGCCACCGTCCCGCGGGGAAATCGAACCGCTCCAGGCTGCGCTCAGCCAGAGTATTCCCTTGACGTGCGAAAGGTGGAAACCAAACTCCCGCAATCCCTTACCGCCCCCCTTACGAGCCCCCGGAGCACCCGGCTGATCCGGAAATCCCGTATCTAAAACGAAAAGGGGATGGACTTTACCCGCGTTCGGAGTAAACTCGTAGGCAATTCACCCGGTCCTCGGCAGTTTCTTAAAGGTCGGTTCGACTTTTCCGATAAGTAAGGGATACCGGTGTTTAGGGGAGATTTGCGTCTTGAGACCTTTTGGCAGGCAGCCGCCCTGCGATAGCTGCTCGCGTCCGCCCTCAAAATGCACCTCTGTGTCGCCTGTAATCACGGTCCCGGCGGGAAAGGTCGAAATGCCCCATCAAGCCAAAGCCAATCTATCGGCCTTGATCGAAAGCACAGAAGACCTCATCTGGTCGGTGGACCTCGACTATCGCCTGATCACATTCAATCAGGCCCTCCAGCGGGCTTTTGAAGTCGGCTATGGCGTCCGGTTAGAGCCGGGGATGACCGCGAGAAACTTTCTTCCGCATGAGAGAGCCGCGTTCTTCCCTCCGCAGTATGAGCGCGCGCTGTCGGAAGGCCCTTTTCGAACCGAATACATTGTGCGCGATGGCCGGACCCTCGAGCTGTCTTTCAACCTAATCGTGACCGACGGGGTAAACACCGGCATCTCCGTCTTTGGCAAGGACATTACGGAACGAAAGAGCGCGGAGAGCGCTCTCAGGGAGGCCGAGGAAAAATATCATGCCATTTTTGACGGAGCTCTTGAAGGCATCTTTCGGACCTCTCTCGAAAGCAGACCCCTGGCCGCTAACCCAGCCATCGCCAGAATTCTGGGGTACGACTCCCCGCAGGAGCTCCTGTCTTCAGTCAAATCTGTAATGCGTGAAGTCTGGTTAGATCCGGAGGAGCGCGACAGGTATGTGCAATTGGTGAAAGAGCAGGGCGCCGGGCCCGTATTGGGCTACGAGTGCCGCTTCAAGCGCAAGGACGGATCGCTTGTCTGGGTATCTCTCAACAGCCGGATCGTCTGCGCGCCCGATGGAAAACCGCTCTACAACGAAGGCTTCCTCATCGACATCACCCAGCGAAAGCAAGCAGAGGAATCGCTGCGCGAGAGCGGGGATTTCCTCAAGGAAGCGCAGAAGTTTGGCAACCTCGGCTACTACGTTCTCGACATTTCTTCGGGTGTGTGGACGTCTTCCGAAGCAATGGATCACATCTTCGGAATCGAAAGGAATTATCCCCATACTCTGGAGGGCTGGACGGCCCTCATCCACCCCGATGAGCGCGCCATAATGACGGATTATTTCCTCAATGAAGTCGTCGACCGGCGCAAGGACTTCGATAAGGAATATCGCATCGCTCGCATATCAGACCATGCCGAACGCTGGGTGCACGGTACCGGCAGGCTCGAATTCAATGCCCAGGGCCAGCCCTCGAAGATGCACGGCATTATCAAGGACATTACAGATCGCAAGCTCGCAGAGATGCAACTCCGCGATAGTGAAGCGAGTTACCGTTCCTCCTTCGAGCAGGCTGCCGTCGGCATCGTTCATGCAACATTCGAAGGCGTGATTCTCCATTACAACGCACGCTTTGCCGCCATCCTCGGCTACACCGCCGAGGAACTTTGCGGAATCAACGTTCAGCAGATCACGGCGCCGGAGGATCGCGCCGTAAGCCTCGAGGCTATGCAACGGATCCTGGACGGCGCTACCGCCAAGGAGAGCCTGGAAAAGCGCTATCTTCGCAAAGACGGCAGCCCGGTCTGGGTCAAAATAACAATTTCTATCCAGCGCGACGCCGAGGGCCGCGCTCTTCGATTCATCGCCGTAGTCGAGGACATCAATGACCGTAAGATCGCCGAGCAGCGCCTGGCCAACGCGATGGAGGCGTTGCGGTCAAGCGAAGCACACTACCGCACCGTCTTCCAGACCACCCCCGATGCTGTCATCATTGCCCGTGTGGCCGATGGCACCATCATCGACGCCAATCAGGCTTTCTTCGATTCGTCCCGCTTCAAGCGCAGCGAAGTCATCGGGCGCACCTCGCTGGATCTCGGCATATGGGTCGATCCCTCCGACAGGCAGAAACTGCGCGACGCCTTGGCCCGCACCGGCGAGTGCCGCGATTTGAATGTTCGCTCCAGAAGAAAAGACGGTGAAATATTCTGGATGCGCTTGTCTGCCTCCCTGATTGAGATCGGGGGTGCCCAATGCACCATTACCTTCGCCAAGGATATTACCGAGGCAAAGGTTGCCGAGGAACGCCTGGCTGAAGCTTCTATAGCACTAAGGAAAAGCGAAGCCCACTACCGCACCGTATTCCAGACAAGCGTCGATGGCATCGCTGTGAGCCAGATGAGCGATGGAAAATACGTCGACGCCAACGAGGCGTTTCTCAATTTGATGGGGTACGAGCGCGATGAATTCATCGGCCACACTTCGCTTGAGCTCAATCTTTGGGTCGATCCGGGAGTTCGACAGGAGATGGTTGCGGCACTGCGCGAACACTCGAGTTTCCGCGGCATCAAGACCAGTTATATAAGGAAGAACGGAGAGATCATCTGGATTCTGGTATCGGCAACGGTGATCGAGATTGAAGGCGTTCCCTGCATTCTCAGCGTCATTCAGGATATTTCCGCCACCAAGGCCGCCGAGGAGCGTCTGGCTGAAGCTACTTTAGCCTTGCGGGCCAGCGAACAACGCTACCGCACCGTCTTCCTCATGAATAGCGATGCAGTCGATATCTGCCACCTTGAAGACGGCAGGTTCATCGACGTCAACGACGCATTCGTCGCCTGCACCGGCTTCGAGCGCGATGAAGTCATTGGCCGCACAGCCCTGGAACTTGGCATCTGGGCAAATCCCGGCGACCGCAATCAGCTGCTCGAAATCATTCGCCGGGATGGCTCATGTCGGAACCTGGAAGCTCAGTATCATACCAGGGATGGATCCTTGCGCTGGGGTTTGCTGTCGGTGTCGTCAGTCGAATTGGATGGCCTTCCTTGCATCCTCTCCGTCACCCGCGATATCACTGAAGCAAAAGCTGCCGAACAGCGGTTGGCCAGCGCTGCTGAGGCCCTGCGCTCAAGCGAAGAACGATATCGGAAGGTATTCGAGTCCTGTTTCGAGGGCATCATCATCACCCGGACTGACAATGGTGTGTGCATCGATGTGAATCAGAGGTTCCTCGATTACATGGGATTCGAACGCCACGAGGTCGTTGGCCACACCCCCACGGAACTGGGATTCTGGATCGATGAAAAAGACAGAGAAAATCTGTTTCAAATCCTCCGTTGTGACTTAAAGATCAAGAATTATGAAGCCAGATTCCGCAGGAAAAACGGACAGACAATCTGGGCTCAATTAGAAGCATCGATCATTGGAATTGACGGCATTCCCTGCCTGTTCATTGCCGCGCGCGATATCTCCGACGCCAAGGCCGCCGAGCAGCGACTGGCCGCGGCTGCTGAAGCGCTGCGGGCCAGCGAAACTCACTACCGCACTGTCTTCCAGACAAGCGTCGATGGCATCGCGGTCAGTCAAATGAGCGATGGAAGATACATCGATGTCAACAACGCGTTCCTCGATCTGATGGGCTTCGAGCGCGAAGAAGTCATTGGTCGCACATCGCTCGAGCTCAACTTCTGGGTTGATCAGGGAGATCGGCAGAAGGTGCTGGCGGCACTTCTTGAGCACTCCAGCTTGCGGGATATGCAGATTCAGCACGCAAGGAAAAATGGACAGATCATCTGGATACTGGTGTCGGCCACGACGATCGAGATCGATGGCATTTCGTGCATGCTCAGTGTCGTGCGCGATATCTCCGACGCCAAGGCCGCCGAAGAGCGACTGGCCGCGGCAACTGAAGCGCTGCGGGCCAGCGAAGAACGTTACCGCGCCACATTCCAGTTGAGTATCGACGCCATCAATATCAACCGTTTGAGCGATGGCGTATTTGTGGATGTCAATGAGGCGTTCCTCCAATTCGTGGGCTTCGAGCGCGAGGAGGTGATTGGCCGGACCTCGCGGGAGCTCAATTTCTGGGTGGATCCTGAAGTCCGGCAGGTGATGATCGAAACTCTGCGCCGTGGCGAAAGCTGCCGCGATTTGGAAGCCCGGTTCAGAAGAAAGAACGGGGAAATCGTCTGGGGACAGGCGTCGGAATCGATCCTTGAAATTGATGGAGATCCATGCATCCTTTCTGTCACCAGAAATATCTCCGCCGCCAAGGCCGCCGAAGAGCAGATCAGGGATCTCGCCTTCTATGACCCCTTGACCCACCTGCCCAACCGCCGCCTGCTAATGGAGCGGCTGCGCCAGTCCCTGGTCGCGAGCTCACGCACCAACCGCAAGCGAGCACTCCTCTTTGTCGACCTCGATAATTTCAAGACCCTCAACGATACCCTCGGCCATAAGACCGGCGACCTCTTGCTGCAAGAGGTCGGCGAGCGTCTCGCCGCCTGTGTCCGTGAGTCCGATACCGTGGCGCGATTGGGCGGGGACGAGTTTGTTGTCATGCTTGAAGATTTGAGCGACGTTCCCGAAGAGGCGGCCGCCCAGGCCGAATCCGTCGGCGAAAAAATACTGGCTGCCGTTGATCAGCCTTTCTGGCTCGCTGGCCGCGAGTGCCTCAGCACCTCCAGCATCGGCATCACCGTCTTTGGAGATAAGCGCGAAAGCACCGATGAGGTTTTGCAGCAGGCCGATATCGCCATGTACCAGGCCAAGGCCGCCGGCCGCAATACCATGCGCTTTTTCGCCCCCGCCCTGCAGGTGGCCGTCAACGCCCGCGCCGCGCTCGAAGAAGATATTCGCCAGGCCATCAAGGTCGGCCAGTTCGAGCTCTACTATCAGCCGCAATTCAATACCGTTGGCCTGGTTGGCGCCGAGGCCCTCGTCCGCTGGAACCATCCCCGTCGCGGACTCTTGCTCCCCGGTGAATTCATTCACCTCTCCGAGGAGACCGGCCTGATCATGCCTTTAGGCGACTGGGTGCTTGAAAATGCCTTCGCCCAGGTTGCGGCCTGGGCCGACCGGCCGAATACCTCCCATATCTCCCTCGCCGTGAATATCAGCACCCGCCAGTTCCGCCAGACCAGCTTCGTTGATAAGGTTCTGGCGGCGCTCGACCGCACCGGCGCAAATCCGCAAAACATCAAGCTCGAACTCACCGAAAGCATGCTGATAGAAAATATTGAGGATGTCATCGCCAAAATGACGGCATTAAAGTCTCACGGTTTGAAATTTTCCCTGGATGATTTCGGCACCGGCTACTCCTCGCTGGCCTACCTCAAGCGTTTGCCACTCGACCAGTTGAAGATCGACAGCTCTTTTGTCCGCGACATTCTGGCCGATGTAGGCAGCCGCGCCATCGCTCAATCCGTAATTTCATTGGGCCGTGCGCTGGGCCTTTCGGTGATCGCCGAGTGCGTTGAAACCGAAGAGCAGCGCGCTCTCCTCAGCAGTATCGGCTGCCATGCCTTCCAGGGCTTCCTCTTCAGCCGCGCCTTATCCCTCGACGACTTCGAGAGGCAATGGCTAAGCCCCTCTGCCTTCACAGTCCCCACAGCCTGATAGAAGCAGGGAACAGGGAACCGCCTCATCGGAAATTTTCATGCTGGACAACAACACCGTGCCCCATCCATGCGACTTACCGGGGTCCCTGCGGAAAGGTCTTCGTTCGCGGGGTGGTCGGGCGCATGGGTGGGATTGCACAAACTTTAATCTGTATCGACGTCCCCTCCTCTTAGCACGTACGCGAAAAGGATGACGCATCAGGTTTTTTCTATTTCCTATTCCCTATTCCCTAATCCCTGTTTTTATCAATCCATTGAAACGCTCAACTGGTGCCTTACGTCCGCGCCACGAATCCAGAAAATCACATCGGTCGCGATATTCGAAGCATGGTCCGCAATCCGCTCCAGGTTGCGCGATACCAAAATGCCGATCAGCGCCTGCTGTGTGCACTCCGGCTTATCCTGGATAAGCTGCAGCAGGTCATGGTGAGCGCGGCGGTTCATGCGGTCGATCTCGTCGTCCATCTCCCGTACCGCTTCTGCCAGCCTCGCGTCGCCTTCCAGCAGCGCCTGCACCGCAGAGCGGATCATGCGCCCGGCAAACTCTCCCATGGCCGCAAAATCAACCGGCAGATCCACCTCATCGATCTTCAGCACGTCCTTGGTCCGGCGCACAACGCCCATCGCCTGGTCGCCGATCCGTTCCAGGTCGCCGTTGATCTTGATCACCGCCAGGATGAAACGCAGATCGATGGCCATTGGCTGTTCCTTGGCCAGCAGTTCATACGCCATCTCGTCCAGCTCCCGCTGCGCCGTATTGATGGCCGTCTCATTCCGCTTCACATACTGGCATAGTCCTTTGTCTCGCTGCAGGTAGGCGTCTACCGCGGACTCCACCGACTGCTGCGCCAGCGCAGCCATGGCAAGGAGCTGATCCTTGAGTTCGGCGAGCTGTTGTTGAAAATGAATTCGCGGCACGCGGTTTTCCCCCAATACTCCATTGTGCACCAAGCTATGTGAACGGGTGAATAAAATCGGTGTGCGCACCAGAACTATCACACCATTGGTGCAAAACCCACCATACGAAGCCAGGTTGTATGCGATGTGCCCTATGCGCGAAAGACTCTCCCGGCAACACGATTGCCGCTTTAAGTCCGCGAAGCCTTTCGCACCTTCCACAGCCACAGCAAGCAATACAGGTCGCGCAGATCCACCAGTCCGTCGTGAACCGTCAGCGCCTCCCTGACGGCTCCAAAAAACGCTCGCATCCGCGGCGGCTGAGGATAGGCGAGCGGATCGTGCCGGTTGCGCAGGACATCGAGTGCCTGCACCAGGTTCAGGCTGATGGTCGTCGCCCGTGGATAGACCTGCAGAAGAGGCAGCGGTTCCGGTCCGTGAAGATTGAAGGCTTCCAGCAGCAACCCGGGTTCGTCGTAGCCCAACTGCATTACCTTGGCCGTCGTTCCGCCCAGCCGGCAGTTGATCTCTAAAAAGTACAAATGATCGTCCGTATCGGAGCCAAGCAATTCGAAATGGAACGGCCCGGTAAGTCCCGCCGCCTCCACAAATCGCCGCGCCGATTTTTCCATGCCGGCAGCGAGGTGCACGGGCGCCATTGAAGTAGTAAAACCGCGGTACTTGCGATAGGCCTTGAAGAGCCGCAGAGCCAGCATCTCGCCCGATTCCGACCGCATGCCGTGAAGCACGTAATTCGGACCCAGACGAAATGGCTGCGCAATCGGTGCGCGGCTCCATTGGGTTTGGGCACACAGTCTGTCCAGTTCCTCGCGGGTATTCATCACCAGCGCCTTGAAGACTGGCCGAGCCGAGTTGTACAGGTTGGGGCGAACGACCACCGGAAAGGCCGCGTTGGGAATGGCGGCAATCGCCTCGGCCGACGCAAGCGTCCAGGTGGGCAGCAGGTCAAAGCCGCACTCGCGCGCCAGTTCAATCTGGTGAGCTTTGTCCAGCAGCGGTTCCAAAACCTCCGGTTGCGGAATCATCAGCTTGCAGGCAGGTTCGAACCGAGCGCGATTCTTACCCAGCCATGTCAATGAGAAATCATCCGTAGTCAGCAGCGCATCGGCGTGCACCTTATTCACAAAGCGGTGAATCGTCTCGAGGCCTGCCGGCGTTCCCACTGCGGACCAGTCCAGCGTGATGCCGTCCGGCTCAACCGCATTCGAGCGCCGCACAAACCCTCGCGGCTTGCTAACCAGGTCGATGACGTAAACGCGAATGCCGGCGCTCAAAACGCGTCGCGCAAAGGCCAGCAGGTATGTTGAGAAGCCCAGCAAAACAAGCGAATGCACACTTCGCGCCTCACCGCACGATGGGAGCGCAGGGCTTTGAACCTCAGTTTCCATCAAATCGTACTCGATGGTCATTTATTTCCTGTACTGTCCTCTCCACGATGGAAGTATCTGCACGTCGTCGAAATCATCCTCTTGCTTGCTGCGATTTCTGAAACGGCTCGGTTGGGAGTTCTCCGCCTCTTCAACCACAGGTTTGGGCGGGAGAAATTCCGGCGCCGAGGTTACCAGTCCCGAAGTTTTGCCTGTGTCAATTCTGTTTTGGGTTCCCAGTGCCGGCATCATCGCAATCGTTCCCACATAAGCTGCGCGCTCAATCCCGGGATCGGCGGGCCGCGCAACTTCGGTTTCCTTCACCACCGGCTCTTCCGCCGGCTGCCGGTCCTTCACTCCCAGCATTGAGAGCAGGCTCCTCAGTCCGCTCAGCCGCGTCGCCAAACCAGTCGAATTCTCTTCCGGCTCAGCTTCATGAATCTCTTCGGGAACACCTAAGGGACTATACGCTGCGGACGAATCCGCTGCTATTGCCGTAGGAACCCTGGGCTTCCAATCCGCTGACAAATCCGGCCTTGTCGCGGGGAATCGTGGCAGCCGATCCCATGCCTGAACTGCCGGAGGCTCCGTTCGGGGATTCGCCGCCATGCCAGCCTGCCGCAGTTCGTCTGCAACCTCCTGTGCCCCGCAAGCCGCCGCCTGCTCCGGATTTGCGGCGGGGCGGCTCTCATCGGACTGCAGGTACAGATCCGCAAGCCACCAGGGCAAGTTGGAATTTTGATTCGTCATAGGCTGAATCGCTTCCTGTGCACGCGTCCATTGTTCGCGCTGCGGATTCTGCGCCGATAATTTTGTCAGGTCAGGGATGGGTGGCGTTGGACGTGGCGCAATAGCCTGCACGACGGCCGGCGCTGCGAACGGTGCGGCCGCCTGCGGAGCTGCCGGAGGCGCCAGCCGTGCTACGGGCGCATGCTCAGGAACTGGCGGCACGTATTGCTGCAGTGCGGCCGCCTGCGGACTGGCCGGAGGCTTCAGTCGTGCCGCAGGTACGGGCACAGGCTTCGCTGCCACTGCTGCATTTTCCGGCAACGCCGCCGCTTCCCTCGAATAAATATTTTCTTCAGCCTCTGTTTCCTCCACTATAGGATGATTTCTTGCCCCTCTTCTGGTCATCGAACCGCTCTGAGTATCCAGATGCTCCTCGATTGCCTTCACGGAAAGGCGAAATGCCGGGTCGGCCTTTTCCAGTCCCACGCGGTTCAACACAAATCCCACTGCTGCCACATCAAGCTTCTGCAGCGTTGCGGCTGCATTGCGAAGTTGCGCGCGCGTGGTCACTCCAGACTGAACCACGACGATGGCGCAATCCACAAAGCGCGCCAGGTACTCGGTCTCCGCGGAAAGTACCAGCGGCGCGGTATCGGTCAGTACCAGGCCTTCTCCTTGCGTCATGCTTTCATCGGCCATTTGTTTGAGCAGCGCACTCTGGCGGCTGCCCCGCTGCTGCGCAACCAGCGCTTGCGTGCCGGGCAGCCCGTCCTCGCTATCCTGAGCGGCGCCGCCCGCAGTTACTGTTGCATCCACGAGCATTGTCGGCCTGCCCATGGCCTCCAGCAGATCACGCACCTTGCCAATCAAAGTTGTAACGCCAGTCCCAGGCCCGGTTCCGGTAAAGATGCAGCTCTTCAGGTTGCCCTGCTTGCGCGCATGCTCAATCGACGCCGCCAGCCTCAGCAGATGTTCCTCTGAAACTCCCACCGGGACCTCGCGGAAGTCTGGCAGTTGCGCCATTGGCGCATAACCCAGAACCCGCTCCACATCGGAGGCGATATAAACCCTGGGGTCCATCTTGTGAACAACCACCGCGGCCAGCATGCCCAAAAGCAATCCTGCAAAGACCAGCAGCCCCGCGTTGCGCAACTTGCCCATCAGTACAGGATGCGTCGGAGTCGTCGCGGCTGCGCTCAGGAACGCCGATCCCGGCGCCACCTCTTCCAGCGTCAGGTTGCGCCACTCTTCGTCCACTGTTGTAAAGCGGTTCTGCAGTCGATTGATGTCGATCGCAAGCTCGCTCGCCCGCTGCATCATCGACGTCGCGCCCCCCGCGGCCACGGTCAGTTGCGCAAGTTGTGCATTCAGCCGCGCTTCCACCCCGGCGGTCCGCTCCAGATCGGAGCGCAGTTTTAGTTGAATACGCTCGGCCGCTTTCACGCGCAAATCCGTCATCATCGCGTCGAGATTGCTGTTGATCTGCGCCAGCTCAGCCGAATCCTGCTTGTACTGGGGATGACTCGGCGTCAAATTCGCCATCTGCGAAATCAACGCCGCCCGCCGCTGATTCAGCGAGGTCTTCATGCTCTGCAACCCGGAGTCAGAGGCCACAATTTCCTCGGCCGCCGCATCCAACGCCGAAGAACTCCCCTGGTTGGCGTCCATTGAAGTCAATCGCGCCGCGGCCTCGTCGTGAGCGGTACGCGCCGTCACCAGCTCTCCGCGAATTCTGCCGATATCTTCGTCGAACACATCCGGCGCCGCTACGATTGAAGCCACACCCAGGTGCATGTTCAGAGCCTTCTGCTCGGTGCGGTCGTCATCCAGTGCCTCTTGCACCCGCGTCCGTTCCTCACCCAGTATGGCCAGCCGCTGCATATCTCCGGCCTTCTGCTCGTGCGAAGCACTCTCAATGAAACTTGCCGCGACGGCATTGGCCGCATCGGCGGCGGCCTGCCCATCGTTGGCGTGTGCATCGATTGCGAATTGATAGCTGGTTCCCTGGCGCGTTACCTTGATCGCCGACTTCAACCGGTCCGCCGCTGCCAAGTCGCTCTCTCCGCTTTGCATCCAGTTGCCGGACTGCAGCTTGTGCACCGCCCCGGCAAGCACATCCGCACGCGTCACGTTCTGCATCTGCTGCGTGATATACGACTCGTAAGTGTTGGAGTCGTAAGGCCAGCGCTGCGAGTAAGGCCAGCTCGGTCCCTGCGGCATCACTCTGGGCGGCGACGGCTGAATATAAACGATGCTCTCGGCCTGGTAAACCCGCCCCACATAAAACCAATAGGCCACCGCCAGCACCACTCCGGCAATGGCAAATCCCAGCGCAAGATTGCGATGCAGTTGCAGGCTGCGAACCAGATCAAGACGAAAGACCGCCTGTGAACCGTTTTCTGACCCAGTTGAGCGGCCAGGTCTCTTTGGCGCAATCCCCCCGTCACCGGCCAGCAGCCGGTTCGTGGGTTCGGGTTCGAGGTGCAGCGGCGTCATCAGTAAGCCACCACCATCGCCATTGTCGCCACTGAGGTCATCGGGTTAATCCGTTCAAGAAAGTAAGTGGCGCGATAGAAACCGCTCAGCGGCACAAAGATAATCTCGCCAGGCTTCAGCGTAATCTCCAGAGACGTCGCCGGGTTCAGCACATCGTTGAGTGAGATCACGCGCGAAGTGCCTTTGTCCGGATCCACAATCTGAATGTGCGGCTTGTTCCCAGCCTTGCCCGTAAACCCGCCCGCTTCGGCCAATACGCTGGCCAGCGTGGAATTATTCGTCAGCGGAACAGCGCCCGGATGCTGCACTTCGCCCAGAACCGAAATGAAGCGCTCGGCCCCATTGGGCACATAGATCACATCGTCACGGCGCAGTCGAAGGTCAGCCAGCGTATTGCCCGACTCGATCAACGACTTCAGCTCCACCCAAACTACTTGGTTCTGACCGCGATAAATCGCGCAGCGCTCGGGAATCTGTGCGGGCTTGGCTGGCGTTGTTGTGGTCCCGTTATTTGCCCCGGTCTCCAATCCACCGCGGCTCAGCGCTTCAAGCAGCGTCGGCGTGCCGTCGAAGGTAATCGTGCCCGGATGCGCAACCGCACCCAGCAGCAGAACCCGGTTGGCCGTGTATCGAGTCACTGAAACCTGGGCCGAAAGATTGGAATAATAGCTCGAAAGTGCAGCTTCAATGGTCCGTGCCGCCTCGCCGCGCGTCTGCCCTGAGAGCGCCAGGTCCCCGGCCAGCGGCAGGGTGATGCGCCCGTCCGGACCAATCACCAGCTTGGCTGACAAATCCGGCCGCCCCACAAAGTCCACAGCAATCTCGTCGCCCTTGCCCAGCCTGTACTCTTCGTCGGCGGGCGGCTCAAAGTTGCGCAGCGTCTCCAGCGGATTAGGCTTCAATTGCGGATCGGGCGGTTCCGTACCGTTCTGCTGTCCCGGCGACTGCAAATCCTGCTTCGGCTGACCCTGAACCTGCAAATCCGGAGCCTGGCCTGCCGGTTGTCCCTGGGTCTGCAAAATCGGTGTTTGGGCTGGGTTCTGTTTCGGAACTTTCACGTCTTGTGAGGACAGCACTCCCGGAACGCAGCCCGCCGTCAGCAGCAGAAAGACGAAATTCGTCCCGATTCGATGCTTCATACCGTTGCCCCCTGGCTACGGAAACTACCCAAAACCTGGCGTACGAGTTTAATTCCCTTTTGCTTTTCCTCGTCCGTCAATATCCAGCAGTGCAATGTTGCAGTAACCGCAGCTGCATAAACCAGGCCCACCGCCGCTATCACTCCCGCCCCTTGCCAGCGGTTCGTCTCCGCCACCAACTTTGCAATGGGCCAGGCCAGCAAGCCGGCGGCAATATAAGGCGCCAATCCCGGCAAAATCACCATTCGCAGAAAACGCTCGAGCGGCAGATCAAGTACAAAAAGCACCCTGCCCATCAGTACGCAGGCTGATCCGGCCGTGGCAACCGCTACCGCAATGCCGATGCCGAGCGGCGTCCAACTCCCAATGATCCAACGAGATAAAGGGAGAGTGATTCCAAGCAGCAGTAAATTAGGAACAGAGTAATTGAACTCTTCATACACTCTTCCCATCCCGCGAAATATTGAAGTCCCCGGCCCCGTCAGCATATGGAATTGCATGGCCAAACTGAATACCACGAACAGGGGGATGAGCGACTCCCTCATTGGTAACTTCGGACCTAACCAAACGTGCATCACAGGTGATGCCCAAAGTGCCATAGCCGCCGCAAACGTCGCCGTACACAGGTTAGAGTATCGCGCCCCGTTCAGATAAAGCCCCTGCAGATTGCCCAACCACTCCTTGCGATTTGAAGCAGCGTCCACGTGCGATGCCGCCGGCAGCAGCGTGGCAAAAAACGCCGTCGGAACCGACGAAAGCGCGGTCGGCCATTTCTTGGCCACATCCAGCAGTCCGGCGGCTGAAACTCCAATGAATTCAATCGCAACCAACCGCTCCACCGAGTTTAAGAACGTCGAGAGCATGCTCTGGAACTGCACCAGCCCGCCAAAATGCACCACATATTTAAGTGATTCGCGGCTCACCAGACGCGGCGAAAGCCGCAGCCACTTTAGTTTCCTGAAGGCCCACCAGATAGTCAGCCCGTCGTTGATCACCGTTCGCGCCAGGTAAGCCTCGGCCAGCCCGCGCACTCCACGCCCGGACGCACACCAGCCACACAATCAGTGCGCACTCAATGACAATACTCGTCGTTTCAAAAACCTGCGTTGAAGCAATTTGGTGGGTTCCGTAAAGCGTACAGGCAAATGCACTCAACGCAATGCTCGACAGAAAAACTCCCAGCACAATCAGCACTGCTTCCTTGCCGTCGGAGGCGTGCGCCGGGGGCAGCTGCAAAAACGGAGCAACCCATCTCCAGCCCAGCCAAAAAATCAGAAAGACCGTCCCGCACAACGGAATCGTGACCGCGAGGCCTGTCGAGAGTAGGGAATTGGCCTTGCCAAACTCGCGGCGCGCATTGAACTCGGCGACGTATTTTATATAAACGTTGGAGATGCCCAGCGTGGTCAGGCCCACATAAAGCACCAGGATAAAAATCGTGGTCCAGATACCGTAAGCCTCCAGCCCAATCCGCGCCAGCAGGAAGGGAACCAGGCAAACTCCCCTGGCCATGTTCACGATGCGCGCTGCAATGGTCGCCACCACGTTGCGCCCAAACTGGCGATTGACCTCGCGCAGCGGCTCTTCGCCGACGGCTGTTTTCTCTCAAGCCCGCTTCGTATTCCTGCGCCCAATCGACCTCAATTTCCTGTGAATCGGGGATCTCGGTGGGACCACTCATGGCTGCGGCGCCTCCCGCTTGGTCCGTGCCCACTCAGCGCGGCTCCTCGACTGCAACAGCACGATCGGCGTAATGGCCACCTTCCACACCAGATATAGCGGTGCAGCCGCCAGCGAAGCCAGATCCTGCTTCGGTTGCGTGCCCAGTAACGCAGCCTCCAGCACATAAACCAGCGCAATCCCCGCGCACACCCCTGCAAAGACATGCAGCCAGTGCAGCGGCAGCATAGCGGTCAGGAGCAGTGTAAGAACGCCGCGCGAAAGCGGAAGGCTCCAAACATCGGCCAGCGTCTCCATGGCGCGCCATTTCCCTCTCAGCACCGCCCTCATCAACTGCCTCGTCGCGCGACTACCCACCTTCAACCGCCCGCCCTCCCAGCGTCCTTCCTGTGTCGCCTGCGCCCGTCCCGATGCGGCCATATGCGCGTGGACGAATGCATCACCAACCCAGTAAACCCGCACCCCTTCGCAGGCCAGCTTGGTGTGGTATTCCACGTCCTCCGCAATGCTGTTTGCACTGAACGGCACGTGCGCCAGTGTTCTTGCCGTCAATGCAAACCCGTTTCCAAACAACCCCGTTGAAAAGCCCAATCCCGCGCGTCCTCGCGCCCTCAGCACGTTCATGCCGCGAAACGCCAACGCCCGCAATCGCGCCATCGGCCGCCCTGAACCATCGGCCGGCAATTCCAGCTCATAACGGCACTGCGTAACTTCAGCGCCCTCTTCCAACTTGGCCCGCGTAGCCCTGATCAAATTCGAGCTAATCACTGAGTCAGCATCGATCACCAGAACCGCATTGGCCCCCGCCTCCAGAGCCGCCCCAAATCCATGCCGCAGCGCTGCTCCCTTGCCGCGCAGCTTGGGATTTTTCAGTTCCACAACCACGGCTCCGGCTTTCGCCGCCATCGCCCCGGTCGCATCGGAGCAGTTGTGCGTTACCACGTAAATCTGCGTTGCAGCGTCGGCCGCCTTCAGCGACCGCACCGTCCGCGCAATCATCCTCTCCTCGTCGTGAGCCGGCACAACCACGGCCAGGCGGATCGTCCGCCGTCGAGCCGCATGCGGCTCCCGCGCCCGGAGCAGATTCCCCATGATCGAAAGCCCCAGGTCAAAGAACAGCGGCGTGGCGAAAACCACCATCGCCACTGCCAACGCCAATATTGTCCCCTGCTGCATCAATGGCCCCAGATTCCCAACTCATCTTTACCTAACAAACTGACTAACGATCAAGCCAGCCTTCAAGTCAAAACCCGCTGAAACCGAAACGGTGCAACCGCATCCCCATTTCCCGCTCCCACCAGAGCCGGATTCATTGCCTGCACCCAGCCCGCTATCAGAAAAAACAGCGATCTGCGCCTGTTCGCCCAAAAAGACCGTGATGATCGTCGTCAGCAGCCCCGTCATAATCGCCAGTTGCGCAAAAACCAGACCCCGATCCTCGGCCCGCATCGGCCGCCCGGCCAATCTGAAAAGCCGTCCCACCGTTCCCGCCACAATCGCCAGAAAAACCACCAGCCCCGTAAATCCCTGCGTAACCGCCAGCATCAAAAACTGGTTATCGATGGACTTTTGCCCATTCGCCGCCGGATAGTTGCTGATGCCCCATCCGAAGGCCTTGTGTTCCATCACCAGCGGCAGATAGTTTTTCAGCAGATCGCGCCGGTAGATCGCGTCTCTCTGTTCCTCGTCGCTGGCCTGGGATATATCTTTTTCCGTGTACTTGCTGCCGTAATTGTAGGCAACCACGGCCAGCACCGCCATCAGCACCGCAAAAACCATCGCCGCCTTGCCCCAGGAAAGCACTCTCGCCAGCAGCGCGAACAATGAGCGCCAGTCCAACGCCCACCCACGGCCCGCGCGATTGCGTCATCAGCAATCCGGCCACAATCGCCGTCAGCGCCAGTCCCCGCCCGGTCACCGGCAAACCCTCTACCAGTCTCCTGCTCCCCCAGCCCGGCGCAAACCTGCGCAGCCACATGCAATAAATCAATCCCATCAGAAAAATCATTCCCGCCAGAATGGCGTGCGCAAACGGCCCGGCAATGCGTCCGAATCCCCAGCGCATCTGCATCGGCCATGAGTCGCCACTTCAGCCAACTGGTCCGCTGGAAAGAAAGGCCTGAACACAATCTGCCAGCTGCTCCATCCGGTCACAAAGTCGTAAACGCTGATGGCGGCCACAATCGCCAGCAGCACCACCATGCGCTCCACCACCAGCTTTCTCACCGGCTGATTCCCAATCCTCCGCTGTTCGATCAGCAGTTTGCCCGCCATATACGGTAAAACGATGGTCGTAATCTCGGCAAATAACTGCAATCCTCCATTGGCCACAACCGTGTTCAATCCTTCTGAAAGCGCGGCGCTCAAAGCAAACAGCACCACCCACAGGTCCATCCAACTCCACCGCCAGCGATGCATCTCGGTCAACAGCATCGCCGCGCCCAGAGGCAGAATCGCCGCGTCGGCAAAGGTCAACGGAGGAAGATGCGGAAAGCGCAGATTGAAATAAACGGGAAAAAGAAGAAGCACGGGCAGATAGACATTAACCAGCGCCTTTGGGGCGGAAATCCGTGCCAGTACCACCCAGCAGGCCAGCGCCGGGATCAGGATGATCAGATTCATTTGAACCCCACCTGAGCGAGTGGCCGCTCGAATTTATCCGCGAGCACGAGTCTGTGCCGCCAGCGCATCCTGCTCTTCATTCAAATCCATGCGGGCCACTGTGGTAGTCTCCGGGGCCAGCGATCGGCCATAAGCGATAGCGGGCTGCCACTCGTCGAACAGCGGCTGCGCGCACCAGGCATGAAGCAGCAAGCGCATCTTGAAATTCAGTCCCGCCAGCGACAGTCGAAAGCCCGTTCTCCAACAGTTGCCGCCGCGCATCCATCAGAATTCCCAGTCCGGCCGCCGTCACCTGCCTGGTCGTCCGCAAGTGCACCACCATCACCAGTCCGTTGGCGATGCTGGCATTGGTGGCCGCTTGCAGTTCCGTTCCGATTTGCGCGCCAGCTTGCCGTGCACATACACATGCATCGCTTGCGGGGTGGTTGTGGTCATCACGTGTGTTTTGCCCAGGTAGGGCCGTTGCAGCCACGCCGAGAGCAACGTCATACGGCAGCCGCCGCGCCAATCCAAGAAAGTCGCGCAGGTACCGCGGGCCAAGCCGCGAAGGCTCCTGCAGCAAATCGCATCAGCCACTCCAGGCCGCAGCGCTGAATCCATCTTGGAGCGCGCCGCACATCGCCCACCAAAATCTCAAAGCTCCCGCCCACGCCCATCGCCACCGGCACGCCCAAACGCTTGCGGTGCATCCAAATCCACTTTTCCTGCTTGGGATTTCCCAGCGCAACCAACAAAATGTCCGGCTTGGCCGCATGAATCCGGCTCAGAATATCGCTGTGATCCAGCCGCGCAAGGTGCTCCTCGCTGGGTGAATACGTGCCCACGATGCGCACCCCGGGATAATTCCTTTCCAGCAGCTTCGCCGCTCGCTCGGCCACATCCCCTTTGCCGCCCAGCAAAAAAATTCCATATCCCTTGCGTGCGGAAAGCTCCGCCAGCCGCGGGCACAAGATCCACGCCGGTCACGCGCTCGGCCAGTGGGCAGCCCAACAGTCCCGAGGCCCACACCAGCGGCATTCCGTCCGGCAGCACCAGGCTGCATCCCGCAATAATCCGATGCAGATGCTGGTCGGCCAGCGAGTTCAGCCAGAAGTCAAGGTTGGCAGTGGCCACCTGATGCGTTCCGCCCGAAAGGATCAGCCCTTCGATAGCATCCACAGCCTCGCTGGCCGTCAAACTATCAAGAGGCAGCCCCAGAACTGCAATCGGGTGCTTCGTTTTCCGCATCATCTCAAGCTTCCACTTTCTCCGTGATCAGAGCATCCCAGCCTGCGTGATCTGAGCCGTGCCTCAACTCGCATTTCCCCACTGTGCCCGCTTCTCTCCGGCTTACCGCCAAGCGCGATTGCGAATGTTCATGACTACAGCTCTCTCTTCATCGGCCCACTGTATCGATCCACTGTGAATCGGTCGCTGGACTGATGCTTAGAAGTTATCCGCATGACTCTCTCAGAACAATGGCGAAAAGGTGGAACTCAAGAGTTAGAATCCCTCCCACATTCGTTTCAGGAGTACCCCATCAAGGTAACCGAAAACACGTTACCTAAAATAATTACTAGAATTTCCATCCTGCACTGTTCCACCACGCTCAATTTTTTCAAGCGACTTGAATTCGCACCAACCCGCCAACTCGCCAACCTGCGAAAATGTAACAATTCCCCGCTCTATTCCTGCCACTCCAAAACCGCCATCGAGCAAGGAGGCATCTCCAACTCCCCACCCCCGAACCGCTCTTCCTTGACTGTCACCTGCGGCGTCCCCTCATTGCTGGCGCCCGGCCCCGGACTCACCAATCTCCATAACCTGGCCCCGGACCTCAAGCCCCGGACCCTCCAAACTGACCCGCCTGGTCTGGTGCAGTCCATAGTTGAAGACGATCAGGCCGTGCCCTTGCCATCCTGAAACGCATAAGCATCGATCTCATGAACCCCGCGCAGCCTCACCCCGTCGTTGCCCGCCGGCTGATCGTGCGTGGGATTCTCGCCGCTCACCTCCACGCTCACCATATTCCCGCGCATCACGCGATTGGCCAGGCTCTCGGCCAGCAATTGCGGCCGCTCGCGTCCTCGCCCATCTCCACCACGCTTCCCCACAGCCTCACCAGCGTCCCATCCGCCCGCTTGAACTGGAACTGCGGCAGGCTGAAGAGCATCTCATCGCGCACCCCGTGATCCCGCATCATGCGCAGCATGTGCCCCGTAACCGCCAGTCCCGCCGCCGCCGACGGAGTAAACCGGTCGAGCACCGCCTGCGGAGCCGTCCCCTCCGTGGTGTGCAGGTTCACCTCGTAGACCGCCAGTTGCCGTCCGCCCGCCGAAGCCTCGCGCCGCCTGCACCACTCCCTCGCGCGACATCTCCTCCGGCTGCGCCATCAGCGGCCCATACAGCTCGTCGTCATTCCCCCACTCGGTAACGCTGTGCATCAGATAAGGCGCAATGGCCAGCGAATTGGCCTGCCTCGCCGCCGCCAGCAGCGCTTGATTCCTCTCCGGCATCGCGGCATGAGTCCCCACAACCAGATCGAACCGTCCCGCATCCGCTCCCGCCGCGGCGCGAAACGCCGCTAAAAACCCGATCCGCCCGCCGCCCATAAGCCGCAGCGTCCTCCATCGTCTCGCCCGCGAAGATCCCATTCCAGGTTTCGTTTCCCAGCTCGATATGAATGGTCCGGAAGGCCCGCGTCCACGGCTCGCGTCGTCCTCCCGCGACCCGCAGCGCCCCGCCCGGCGTCTCCGCTCCCCCAGCCAGATACTCGGCCAGCTTCCGCGCCTCGTCCTCGCTCATCGCCGTCGGCGCAACAATCCACGGCTCCGCGCCCACCTCCCGGCACAATTCCAGAAACTCCGGAATCCCCACCGGAATATCCTCCATCGTCGTCGCCCAAATCGAATAGCCCGACCGCTCCCGCGCCATCGGCGGCGCCAAGAAGATTGTCCACCGTGCTGCCCAGCTCCGCGTCGCTCTCCATCAGCCGCAAAACGCCGGGCCGCAGCTCCTTCAGCGTCCTCACCACTTCATCGCGAAAGGCCGTCCGATTCGTAGCATCGCCGTCGATCTGCTCCAGCATCACGTCGTCCAGCAGCAGCGATCCTCCCGCCACGCTGAACCCAGCCTCCACCGCTCCCGCCGTCCCCGCATCCTCGTTGGCCGCAAAATCCGCGTGATAATCCGCCCATTGCGGTGTCAGCCTCACGTCCTGCTCCAGATAGTCGTGCATCCCCGCCGCATTCCGCCTCACGTGCACATGCACCACCCGATTCCCAGCCAGCCCCTTGGCCCTGAAGCTCAGCCGATACCGCCCCCGCAGCCGCACAAACGTAAACCCCTCCGTCGAATCGAAGTAAGACCGCAACTCCGCCGACTGTCCCGCATTCGCCGCCTCAATCCTCAGCGCCTGCCGCCCCTGCGTCTCCGGCGACAAGATCCGCTCGCTCTGCCTCCAGCCGCGCGCCGCCCTTCAGCGCAGGCCACCACCCCGCCGCCGGATCTCCCGGAAACTCCTTTTCCACCGCCAGCCAATCCCCGCTCCCAATCACTCGCGCCGTCCAGCGTCAGCCCATATCCGCCGCCGCTAGCCCCACTCGCCCTAACGCTCCCCGTGCTGCCCAGCCGCCATTCCATCCAGCACTTCAAACTTTGCCCCATCCCAGAATCCCGCCGGCCACTGAAAACCCTGCCGCGTATCCACGCACTGCCCTGCCCCGCCCATCGTGCAATGCAAAATACTGCGGTACTCCATCCCCTCAAATCCAGGATTGCGATAGAGCAGGTTCTTCATCATCTGCCCCGAATCATAAAAATTCTGCTCGCCCAAATTGATCCCCAGCCGAGTAACACCCGGTAGAATCACCTCCCTGGTCACCCTCAAATGAGTAACTCCACCCCCCGCTCCCGCCACTCGCGGCTCATGCCAAAACGGCACTGTGACCGCAACCACCAGGAGGACAAGCGTCGTAAAAGCAAATTTCGGCGATGCAACACGCAATTTCAATCCGTCCATTCGCATCCCATTCACCATATTCGAGTGCCCCACCTACCAATAAATCGGGTGCCCCACCCTCGCCGTCCGCCGCGGCGGATTTTTGCGGCTAGGGTGGGATACCTCAACTCTAACTTCTTTAGGAGTGAAGCATAACAGCCGTGCCAAAACTCCCCACCCCACACCGTCCCGCACTATACTTGAGGCACTCCGATGAACCTCCGCACCTCCTACCCCTACGCGGTTTCCATCATCGTCGTCTCCTACAATACTCGCGACCTGCTGCGCGACTGCCTCAAATCCCTCCTGGCCGAGTGCGCCCGTCTCCCCAACAACCAATCCGCCGAAATCCTCGTAGTCGATAACGCCTCCACCGACGGCTCCCCCGAGATGGTCGCCCGCGAGTTCTCCACCTCCCGCATCCCCGTTCGCCTCATCCGCAGCGACGTGAATCTCGGCTTCGGCGCAGCCAACAATCTCGCCCTCAACAAAGCCCAGGGCCAGTACCTCATCCTGCTCAACTCTGACGCCTTCCTCCATTCCGGCGCGCTTCGCTTCGCCATCGAGCACATGAATGCGACCCCCGAAGCCGGCGTCGGCGGCGCCCGCCAGGTCGGCCGCGACGGCTCCTGGCAGCCCTCGGCCCGCTCCTTCCACTCCATCTGGAACGCCGCCCTGGTGCTCACCGGCCTCTCCGCGCGCTTTCCCCGCTCCCGCATCTTCGGCGCTCCCGACCGCACCTGGGCCGACCCCCTCCAACCCGCTGAAACCGATTGGGTCCCCGGCTCCTTTCTCATTCTCCGCCGCGAAGCGCTCCTCAAAACCGGCCTCTTCGACCCCGCCTTCTTTTTCTATTACGAAGAAGTCGATCTTTGCCGCCGAATCCAGGCCGCCGGCTTCCGAGTCTACTATTGGCCCGATATTGTCGTCACCCACATCGGCGGCGAATCCACCCGCAAGTTGCCATCGCTCAAATTCTCCGAGTCCGACCAGCAAGTGGTCCTCTGGCGCATGCGTTCCACCCTCCTCTACTACCGCAAGCACCACGGCCCCAAAGTCCATCTGGCCTACTGGCTCGAACTCACGCTCTATCAACTCCGGTGGCTGCGCAACGTTTGCAGCTCGATCCCCGCCCGCCGCCACCGCGCTGAAGAAGCCAGACATCTATCTCGCCTCATGCATCAAGCCTGGCATGAAACCAACGGCGGTCGCATCAGCCCCCCGCAACCCTGGTAATCTCTCCGAAATTTATCGTCGGTCACCCAAATTCGGGTGCCCCGTCCTTTCGCCGTTATTTTGGCGAAAGGGCGGGATACCTCAACACTCAATCACTCCACTAACAAACAAAATTTCTTTTCAAGTTATCCGCACGAGCCGCGCCAAATTTACTGTAAGATTGTTTCGCCTCGCAACGGAGTTATCCATGACTCCCCAAACAAAGCCGCGCAAGCAGAACCTGCTCGTAGCGTGCTTTGTTGTGCTCGCCATTCTCGTCCTACTCCTGCGCCTCTTCGTTTTTGTTCACGGCCACGGCCACCGCACCTTTCGTACCGCAAAACCAATTAGCCTCTCCATGGCCGCCTTCCGCCCTGATACAAACCATCCCGCCCCCGCCCTTCCCCCAGCTTGGACCGACAGCTTCCACGACGGCACCCCCGACTTCCTCCGCCTAACCGACCCCGCCGATCACGTCGCCTTCCGCCAGTGGTTCACACTCATCGCCGACTACCAGGCCATTCGCCCCAAACCCGAAATCCCCGCCGAAATCACTGACTGCGCATGCCTTCTTCGCTACTCCTACCGTGAAGCTCTCAAGCGCCATGATGATTCCTGGTTCCTCTCCACCGGCATCGAAGTCCCCGCGCTTCCCGGCGAAATTCGCGCCTGGCATTACCCCAGTTCGCCCCTTGGCGCATCTCTCTTCCGCATTCGTCCCGGAAGCTTCGAGCCGTCCGACGCCACCAACGGCGCATTCGCCCAGTTTGCCGACGCCAAAACTCTGGTCGAGCGCAACACCTACCTACTTACCCGCGACGTCCGCCAGGCCCAACCCGGCGACCTGCTCTTCTATCGCCAATTCGGCCAGTCCTCCCCCTGGCACTCCATGATCGTCACCCGCTCCGGTTCTCAGCCAACGGTCGTCTACGATACCGGCCCCGACCGCGGCAAGCCAGGCGAACTGCGCCGCGTAACTCTATCCGAACTTCTCGACCATCCCCAGCCCCAATGGCGGCCGTTGCCCTCCAACCCCAACTTCTTAGGCGTTTACCGTTGGAATATTCTGCGAGGAACTTTATGAAGCTCCGTAAGTCGCTGCTGTTCGCATTGCTCATCCTTGCCTTATTCGCCGCACGGCCGATCGCCGCCAAGGACGCTCCGCGCTCCTTTTCGCTCTCCACCACCCGAACCTTCTCCCCCGGCGAAAGCGTCAAGATCCAGCTCTACGCCAGAAACGTGCCCGAGTTCGAATTCCGCGTCTACCAGGTCCGCGACGCGGAGAAGTTCTTTGCTGGTCTCAAAGACCTGCACAGCTTCGGCATGCAAAACTACTCGCCCTGCCGAGCAAATCGACCAGCGCACTTTGATCGAGCGCCTGCACGACTTCAAGGCCCACCTCTGGTGGCGGTGCGCCGCTTCTTCCGCGGCCAATTCACTGACGAAGCCCGCGACAGCTTCCGCGAACAGCAGGGCAAGCTGGGCAAGCGCAGCCAGGTGGTCGGCGCAGGCCCAGTTCGCGCGCATTCCGATGCTGAATCAGAGCCAACTCGTAGCCCGCTGGAAGCTCAAAACGCCGCCGGCCCTGGTCAGCGAGACCCAGCAGTTGCCCATCGACGGCCTGGCTGCGGGCGTTTACCTCATCGAAGCCACTGACGGCACATACAAAGCCTATACAGTGGCCATCGTCACCAGCATCGCCATTGTGGAGCGCGCGTCAAGCGGCAAAGCCGATCTCTACGTGGCCGACCGCAAGACCGGCGCGCCTATTGCAACTGGCAGACGTCGCTCTGTGGTCTGACGGTCACCTTCAATCCTCAGGCAAAACCGGCACAGATGGCCTCGCCTCGCTCACGATGAAAGTGCGCGGAGGCGAGCAGGGCGCCACTCCTGAGAATGTCTGGATTCTGGCTCGCCACGGCGCCGATGCTGCCATCATCACGCCTTACGGCTATGCATTTTCGGCCGATCGAGCCAAAGATCTCACAGCCTTTGTCTATACCGATCGTCCCGTCTACCGCCCCGGCCACACGGTCCACATCAAGGCCGTGATCCGCAAAAAAGTAGGCGATACGCTCGACCTGCCTGATGCCGGCACAATCGCTATCACGGTCACAGATGCCGATAACAAAACCGTCTTCAAACAAGATCTGCCCGTCTCCGCGCATGGAACCATAACCGCCGATCTTACTCTCGATGCCGACAGCCTGCCTTAGGCTATTACAACATCTCGGTAGGCGGCGAGCGCTGGAGCGGAGCAGGCAGCGGCAGCTTCTACGTCGAGGAGTACAAGAAGCCCGAGTACCAGGTGACCGTCAAACCCGCTCGTGCAGCGCGTCTTCCAGGGCAACTCCATTCAGGCAACCATTGAGGCGCGCTACTTCTTCGGCGAGCCGGTAGCCAACGCCAAAGTGAAGTACGTGGTCCACACTTCGCAGCATTATTGGTGGGGCGAAGACGAAGCCGACAGCGACGATGCCGACAGCGATAACTCCAGCGAAGACTCCGCCGACTCAGACTATACATACGGCGAGACTGAGCAGCAGGAGCAGGAAGGCGTTCTCGACGCAAACGGCCGTCTCACCGTCACGCTTCCAACATCTCTCGACGGCAAGCACAACGATCAGGACTACCGCATTGAAGCGCGAGTAACCGACGCGGCCAATCGCGAAGTAGCCGGCCACGCCACGGTGCTGGCCACCTATGGTTCCTTCCGCGTAAGCGCCGAGCCGACCAGCTATGTCTTTTCCCCCGGCCAGACTCCCAAGGTAAAGGTGACGGCCCAGGACTACGACGGCAAGCCGGTGCAGACGCAGTGCATATCGCAGTCAATCTGGAGAAGTGGGACTCCGTAACTCATCAGCGTACGGAAACGTCCGTAACCAGCCGCGATGTCAAACCGGCGCCGACGGCACAGCGCTGGTCGATTTACCAATAACCGGCAGCGGCGACTTTGAAGTCACGGCAAGCGCCCAGACTCCGGAGAACCGCACCGTAGAAGGCAGAACCTGGGTCTGGATCTGGAACGACGCCGGCGAGTGGTACAACCAGAACACCCAGGCCCAGATCGTCGCCGACAAGAAGACCTACCAGGTGGGCGACACCGCGCACCTGCTGCTGGTCACCGGCCTGAAGGAATCGTGGGCCGTGGTCACAGCCGAGGGCGACAGCCGTGCAGTCGCGGCAGTTGATCCACGCCACCAGCGAGAGCTTTGCCTTCGATGTGCCCATCACCAAACTGGCGCAGCCCAACCTGGTGGTCATCGCGCGGTGATCGTCCACGAAAACCAGTTGATGACCGCGCAAAAAAGCCTCAAAGTCCCGCTGGTCGAGCGCACGCTTACCATAACCGCCACGCCCAGCAAGACCAGGTATCTGCCCGGCGAAAAAGGCAGCTTCGATGTGCTTGGCCGTCGATTCGCAAGGCAAGCCCGTCGAGGCCGACCTGAGCTTCGGCGAGGTCGATGAGGCGCTCTATTCCGTGCGCCCCGACGAAAGCGGCAATATCGTCAACTCCTTCTATCCCAAGCGCTACGTCTATCTCGACCCGCAAACCTCCTTCGACTTCTTCTTCTCCGGCGAGGCGGGAACCAAAAGCCCGCTGCTGGCGCGCCTGGGCGATGGGCTCTTCCATCCGCGCATGGCGCAGGTAAAGCCCGGCTCGGACCTGGTGGTTCCCAAGGTCCGCAAGGCCTTCCCGGATACCGCCTACTGGAATCCCAATGTGCACACCGGCCCCGACGGCCACGCGCACGTCGAGTTCAACTTCCCTGATTCGCTCACCACCTGGCGCACCACCATTCGCGCCATGACCGACGACGGCAAGGCCGGCGGCGTAGTGACACGCGTGCTGGTGCGCAAGAACCTGATCGTGCGCCTGGCCGCGCCGCGCTTCTTCCGCCAGGGCGATGAAGTTACCCTGCGAGTGATCGCGCATAACTACCTTGAAACCGCCAAGGACGTAACCTTTGCCCTCGATGTCAGCGGCCTCGAAGTGATCGGCGGCCAAACGCAGAAGGTCAACATTCCCGCCAAGGGCGAGAGTTATGTGGATTGGCGGGTCCGCGCGCGCGCCACCGGCAATGCGGTGCTGACCGCCAAGGCGCTGACCAATGAAGAGTCCGACGCGCTGGAGATGACGCTGCCCGGTGCTGCCCTTTGGCGTAAAGCAGCGCGCTGCCGGCTCCGGCGTGGTCTTCTCCGGCACCGGCCAGAGCCAGTGGAGTTATAACTACCCGGCTAACTCGGATGCCGGCACGCGCGGGCTCACCATCACCGTTGCGCCCAGCGTGGCGGGAACGGTCTTCGATGCGCTCGATTACCTGACCAGTTATCCGTGGGGATGCACCGAGCAAACCATGTCCAGCTTCCTGCCCGATCTGATCGTTGCCCAGGCGGTGGACAAGCTGCATCTGAAGTCGCCCATCGACCGCGCCACGCTGAACGATATGGTCAAGCGCGGGCCTCGAGCGGCTTCGACAGCTTCCAGCACGACGACGGCGGCTGGGGCTGGTGGCCGGACGATCCCAGCCGCGTCTTCATGACCGCCTATGTGGTCAGCGGGCTGGGCCAGGCCAAAGATGCCGGCTACAAGATCGACGAACGACCGCCTCGAACAAGGGCCGCGCCTGGCTCCAATCCGCGCTGGCCGCGCATCCTGAGATGATCCCCGACCTGCGCGCCTACGTGGTCTATGCGCTGGCCACCACCGGCGGCGCGCCCAAAGATGCACTCGACAAAGCCTGGGAGAGCCGCGACAAGCTGAGCGACGAAGGGCTGGCGCTGGTCGGACTGGCTCTCGATGCCGCCGGAGACAGCCGCGCCAAAGATGCGGCGCAGTTGCTGGAAAAGAAGGCCAAGACAACCGACTCCGATGCCTATTGGACGGGAAACTACGACGGCCTGCTCGATTACTGGGACGATACCTCCGCCGAAACCACGGCCTTTGCGCTCAAGCTGCTGTCGCGCCAGGATCGCTCGCAGCGGCCTGCTGCCCAAGGCGGCCGTGTGGCTCGGCAAGCATCGCGACGGCGACTACTGGTACTCGACCAAGCAGACGGCGATGGTGATCGAAGGGCTCACCGACTACCTGGCCCTGAGCGGCGAGTTGGCCAACAGCTCCGACGTTGAGGTGCTGGTCAACGGCGCCAGCGTGGGCAAGCGCCACTTTGGTCCCGGCGATGGCTTTGCGCTGCCGTGGAAGATCAAGTTCCCGCCGCGCAGGTCGGCAGCGGCGGCCAGGTGACCGTCCGCAAGAGCGGCAACGGCATCACCTACTGGTCCGCGGAGAGCGCGTGGTACTCCGCCGACAGGCAGCTCTATCCAGCAGGGCAAGCTGGCGCTCAACATCACGCGCGACTACTACGTGCTCCAGAAGAATCAGCCCAAGCCCACCGACCCGATCACCTACGATCTGGTTCCGCTCAAAGGCCCGGTCCACGTCGGCGATATCGTGGCCGTGCGGCTGGCGCTGAATGGCACCAGCTGGAAGTATCTGCTGGCCGAGGACCCGATTCCCGCGGGCACTGAGTTCCTGCCCAACACCGGCCTCTACACGCTGAACAACAAGCCCGACTGGTGGGCCGACTGGTTCACGCGCAAGGAATTCCACGACGACCGCGCGGCCTTCTTCAACACCGATTTCAGCGGCCGCCGCGAGTACGTCTATCTGCTCAAGGTGGTCAACCCCGGCAAGTTCGCCATCAGCCCCGCGCAGGCCGGCCCGATGTATCAATCGAATGTGCAAGCCACCACCGATCCCGCAACCCTGGAGGTGCAGCCGTGAAGGCTCCCTATTCAACGACTTGTTTAGCCGCCTGCGTCAAGGCTGCCGCTGGGTTGCGGCCCAGTATGTTGTCACGCTGCTGTTGATTCTCATCGGCATCGCATGGACGCGCCTGCCCGACAAGCACATCTGGCAGGTAGCTCTCACTCTGCTCGTGCCACTGCTGCTCGCTATCTCCGTGCTCGAGTTACAGGCCGGCACCATGCGCCGTTTCGCCGACGACGACGGCAAGCGCGTCAAGCTGGTCTGGGGCGCGGTAACGCTGCTGCTCTGGATCGCCATTGTCTGGGTCTTCTGGATTTTGCTCGACTGGTGCGACGACCAGATTCCGCAGTGGGCCGGCTACCTCAACTCCCAATCCTCGGCTCACGCGCGCGCCAAAGTCTTCACCTATGAGCACATTGTGCGCTGGATGACCATTCTCGAATGGATCCTGCGCTGGATCGTAGTGCCGGCCAAGGTAATTCCCTACGCGGTAGCCTCGGCCCAGTGGGGCTGGCGTCTGCCCTTGCGCCGCGTCCTGCACATCTTGTGGAACTGGCGCTGGTGGCCGGCTGTTGTGCTGGCGGCGATTCTCGCCGTCTGGCTGCCGGCCAAGTTCTTTGCTGAAACGCCTCACGGATCGGTATCCGCGCAGGTGTGGTGCGTAGTGCTGAAACTGGCTTCAGCTTATCTGCTCGCCATCACCAGTTGGGTTCTTCTGTTGGCGTGGCAGGCAACTTTGTTTGAGCGTCAGCAACCGCCTGCGGAGCAGAGTGAAAAGTAAACAGGGCGCGTAAAAGGATTTCCGGCCCCGGCAACGATAAGTAGCGCCGGCCTCCCGGCCGGCTGTAGCGTGGACCCTCCGGTCCACGCTGACTTTACCCGTAAGGAGAACTGCTCTAGGGTGGGATACCACAAATCTAAATAGCAAAACTAACAAGCACTATGAGCTTTTACTTAGGTCTTATCCCGCCCAATCCACCAGGCCTTGATAAACTTCCAGTGAATATAGACCGAATGATTCCAGTGCAGCAGCAGCCCTTCGCGCCCGTCCAAAAATCCCAGCCGGAAAAAGTAGTTATAAACAAAAGTAGCCGCCGGGTTCAGAATCGCATTCCAGATAAATACCGGCAGTGACTTACTTGTGCGTCCTTTGTCATAAAGTAACTGGGCAATTTCCGAGCTATAGCGGTTCATATGTTCGAGATAAATGTTCAAATCCGGATAAGCGTAGTGCAGCATATCGTGCTTCAGCTTGCCGCGCCGTCCCTCGAACTGCGGCGTCGAGTGCGGCCCCACTCCCTCGCTCAACCGCGCCGCCCCGCGCCGGAACAGCCGTAATTTACGATCGGGATAAAACCCTCCGTGCCGCATCCACCGCCCGAAAATAAAGTTCAGCCGCGGAATCCAGTAAGCCCCATACTTAGGCTCACTCGAAAGCACATCGCGAATCTCCTCCTGCAACCCCGGCGTGAGCACCTCATCCGCATCGAGCAGCAAAATCCAATCTGAAGTGCAAAGGTCCAGCGCCACGTTTTTCTGTTCTCCGTGCCCGCCGAAGTCGTGGTAACTGGTCTTTGCCCCGAACGACTGGGCAATCTCCAGTGTTCTGTCCTTCGATCCAGAGTCGACGACAATAATTTCATCCGCCCAGCGCACGCTCTCCAACGTCCGGGGCAGATTTGCCTCTTCATTCATCGCAATCATGGCAACAGATAAGGTCTTACGCATCAGGCAAAGAATAAATCATCCGGAGGGAGGCAGGGGTTTCAACCCCCGCATAGTGCCAGCAAAATCAACGGGGGCTTTAGCCTCGGAGGGCTGGGTTTTCTTTCAAACAAATCCTCACCGGAAAAACTGCATCGCTCACCTAAGCTCGCTGATCGCATTGGCAGGCAACCCCACCCGCAACCACTCGATCACCTGCCCGCGTCCAAAGCGCTCAATCAACCGCGCCGCGTACCGCCCCGCAGCCCGATGCGCAGTCTGTGACTGCCCTTCGTTCGCCGCATGAGCCAACACCCGATCAACCTCATCAATATTCAACACCGGCGCCGCACCATTCGCTTTGACCTCGCCGCTCCAAACCTCCACCAGCCCCTCGCGCAGCCACAGTGGAGTCCCGGCCGCAGCCTGCCCCTCAACCAGGGCATGTAAAAACTCGTGCCGCAAAACTGAGAGCAGCAGCCCACGTCCCATCAGCGTGCGCAGCGGCTGCGTCCCAATCCAATTGCCCTCAGTGAATGCCGCCACCCACCCCGGAGCCACCGTCCCATCTCGGAACGCCGTCATCGAATGAAATGCGCGCACAGTAATCGTTTCCGCCGGCTGCAATCCAGAGCGGCTTTCCGCCTCAGCCAGCGCCTGGCTCAACTGGGGCAGATAAACCGCATCGGCGGAGTCAAGAGTTTCCAGCACAAATCCCTCCCCACGCATACTCTGCCAACTCAGCCCGGTCCCTTCGTCAGCAGCAACAGCCCCGGGAAAATACTGCGCCAGAATCTCTCGAGCATCGCGCCCACCCGCACCCATCGCCGCAGCCCCCGCCTGGCACATCCCCACGCCATGCCCCGACCCGCGTCCATGAAAGTAAAAGCGATCGCCCTGCCGCGATACCTCAAACCAGTTGCTCAAAATTTTGTTCCAACCCAGCGCTCGCCCCACCGCCAGCCGAAAATCCTCAGCGGAAATCTCCTTCGAATCCACCAGCAGCGCAACCGCCCTACCCGATTCGCCTCGCCGAGCAACTGAAAGATTCTTCCACCCAGGCTGTGCCAGTCCGGCAGCAGCCAGCGCAGAGGTCAACTCCGTCAAAGACAAATCCGCCGCCCACTCCCGCGCCCCGCCAGCCGTGCAATACTTATCAGCGCGCGAAACCAGCCATGGCATCGCCTTCCTCCCCAGCCCATTGCCAGGCCAAACCTCAGCGGGTGTCGCAGTGCGTCCTCCGCAATTCTGATGAAACCACGCCTCGGCGCGCTGCCCATGAAACCACAGCGTCTCTCCCGCGGTAGCCAGCGTAGCAGCGTGTGCCGCGGATTGCCGCCCCGCATTCCCGCCCCAATGCAGCAATTGGCAGTGCGTCGAATCGCACAAGTCATATTCAGCGTGACCGTGCGCCTGGTGCAGCGCAAACGACCGCACCACAATCGCCAGCGCCTTCAGGCTCTCAGCGCTGTCGCCGGCTCCGCTCTCGCTGGCAACCACGCGCTCCACGTAGCTCTCCACCGGCAGCGTCACAGCCAACACCAATTCTCCGTTGCGTGCTCCAACACGAACCGGGTTGCGCAGTGTAATTCTTTCGCCATGCGCAGCCAACGAAACTGCCCCGGCCAGCCTGACAGCCGCAGCCTCATCTTTCCCTTTGATTTCCACCCGAGCGCCAACAGCGCGAATCAGCACAGGCCGTGAAATCGCAACCGCCGGGCACCCATCACACTCCCGCATTGTCGCGCCGCCCTCAGCCGCCGGCGCTACGGTAACCTCTTTATCGTGCCAAAGCGTCCACAACCCTACGCGCAAAGTTGCCGAGGCGTGTGCACCTGGCTTCGCGATCAAACCCTGTCCGCCCACCAAGCCAACAGCAACCAAAGCCGCCGCCAAAACAGCGCCCCATCGACCCGCCGTTCCCGCCCTCATCGCACCGCCCGCCTCAGCGGAGAATGCGCCAGCACCTCAGCAGCCACCCGCGCAGCATCCGCCCCGTGCCCAGCAGACAGATAAACCACAATCACCACCCGCGGCCCATCCGCCGGAGCAATCCCAGCAAACCATCCATGTGTTTGCCCACCCCCAGCCGCGCTGGCCGTCCCAGTCTTCCCCGCCACCGGCACCCCTCCCAACCCAGCCGCCCCAGCCATTCCAAAGCTCGCCGAGTCCTCCAACCCCGCCCGCACCACCTGTGCCGCTGCAGTCCCCCCATGCGCCGCCAGTTGCAACCCCAGCCACCGGTAAGCCACAGCCAACTCCAGCGGAGTCACCTTCACACCCTCCACCCCAAGCACCGCCAGCCGCTCATCGTCCGCGCTCTTCGGCTCGCGCATCGCAGCTGTAGCCTCACCCTCCGCCAGCCCCGTCTCTCCCAGCAACCCCGTCGGCGCCAGCAACCCGCGCAGTTCCCCCGGTCTCAGCGTTGCCCCCACCGCCGCAAAGTAACTATTGCAAGACCACGTCAGCGCCTCCCGCGCATCCATGGGGTTCATCTCTGGGTGCGAGCAGTTCAGCTCCCGCCCCGCCACTCTCAGCTTCCGCTCGCAAGCCACCTGCCGCTCCGGATCCCACCTTCCCCCACTCACCAGTCCATAAAGCACCAGCGGCTTCAGCGTCGATCCCGGCTCCGCCAGCGTCCTCGCCGCCTCATCCAGGTGCCTGGCCGCCAGCACCCGTCCGCTAGCCTCATCCACCACCACAATTCGAGCCTCTGGCGCCATCCGTCCCCCGCGCTCCACAGCCCCAGCCCAGCCAGCGTCCTGCGCCAGGCCACACCCCGCCCCCGCCAACCCAACAGCAATCAAAATAAAAGTCGCGCCGCGCACATCAAGAGTATCCATCATCCCCCCGCAACCAATCCGTGATCCACCCACCCCGCCGCGCTATCATCACCCGTATGGATCTCGACGCCATTCAATCCGCCCTTCGCGACGCCTCCCTTGACGGCTGGCTCTTTTACGACCACCACCACCGCGACCCCATCGCCGGCCACATCCTCGGCCTCGACCCCCAGGTCCTCATCACCCGGCGCTGGTACTATCTCATCCCCGCCCACGGCGAGCCCCGCAAGCTGGTCCATCGCATTGAGCAGTCGCGCCTCGACTCGCTCCCCGGCTCCCGCGCCGTCTACTCCAGTTGGACTGAGCTGGCCGCCGCCCTCGATGCCATGCTCGCCAACACCCACCGCCTCGCCATGCAATACTCCCCCGGCAACGCCCTCCCATCCGTCTCTCTCGTCGACGCCGGCACCATCGAATTTCTCCGCTCCCTCGGCAAGCTAATCCTCTCCTCCGCCGATTTCGTCAGCCAATTTGAAGCCGTCCTCACCGCCGATCAAGTCGCCACCCACACCGCCGCCCAAATAGCCATCGACTCCATCCTCGCCGAAGCCTGGCGACACATCGCCCTCTCCCTCCGCCCCGCAGACGCCATCACCCCCGCAACCACCCTCACCGAATACGAGCTACAAACCTGGCTAGCCGAAGCCATGCGCCGCGAAGGCCTCACCTTCGACGACGGCCCCAACGTCAGCGTCAACGCCAACTCGTCCGACTCCCACTACGAGCCCACCCCCACCCGTTCCGACCCCATCCGCAACGGCGACTTCCTCCTCATCGACATCTGGGCCCGCCTCGACCAGCCCGCCAGCATCTTTTACGACATCACCTGGACCGGCGTCATCGGCCGCGAGCCCACCCCCCGCGAGCAGCAGGTCTTCGAGGTCGTCCGCACCGCCCGCGACGCCGCCATCACCGCCGTCCAGCAAGCCTTCGCCGCCAACCGCCCCATCCGCGGCTTTGAAGCCGACGACGCAGCCCGCTCCGTTATCCGCGCCGCCGGATTCGCTGACCAGTTCACCCACCGCACCGGCCACAACATAGCCCAGAACATCCACGGCGCCGGCGCCCACCTTGACAATCTCGAAACCCACGACGACCGCCTAATCCTCCCCCACACCTGCTTCTCCGTAGAGCCCGGCATCTACCTCCCCGAGTTCGGCGTCCGCAGCGAAATCAACATGCTCACCGCCCCCGGCAAAGCCTGGGTAACCGGCAAAATCCAGCAAGAGCTGGTGCGGATCTAGTTGGTCTGATCCGAACTATTCATCAAAAACGTTGTCATTTATTTATCACAAGGGTTGTCATCCTGAGCGACCGTAGCGCAGCGCAGGGAGTCGAAGGACCTGCGGTTTTTATGCCTGCAATATCCCACCAAAATGAACGTGCGCATTATCCTCCAACGCACCCTCTTCCCGTAGGGAAGACGTGAAAATAGCCCCGGGTGAAACCCGGGGAAAGCATCCCCATCAACCCCTCGCGCCCCGCAGGGTCGCGCTGAAATGAATGGTTCGGGCTTCAGCCCTGCCGCAAACAAGGCTTTGTAATCAGGGCACGGCTTCAGCCGTGCCGCAAACGGCAAAACTCGTAACGGAGGGAGGCGGGGGTTTCAAACCCCGCATTAAGCCAACAAAAGCAATGAGGGCTTCAGCCTCGGAGGGACTTACCTCGGATTGATTCCCAGATGCCGAGTTCGCAGGATTGATCGGGCCGATCATGACCGGTCTATCGGCTTGTTGGTTCCTGGCCTCCTCGGTCCCCGAGTGCGAAGAACAGGAGCACCATCATTTGTGGCTAGGAAGGTTGACTTAGACTGGGCCAGCTACCAAAACTTAATTGCCATACTCGACGTCTTCTTCTTTGGGTATATCTGGCAGGAAAGACTTTTCAAGCGTCCTCAGCGTCCAAACGCACTTGATGAAAATGTCTTCGAGAACCTCAGTCAGTTCTTTTTTATCCATCTCAAAGAACGGCTTAATTGTTTCGTAGTTTTCTCCCTTCCGGTGCGCAGTGCTGGCCGAGCGTAATGCCTGAAGCTTCCTCAAGAACTCCATCATCTTATCGCTGCGAAAGTTCTGAGCCCCGAGCCAGGTCTCAAATTTATCGAGGCCCTTTGCATTTTCCTTATTGGTGATCCCCTTTGCAAGTTCCTTCTCATTCAGGGAGTCGATAAAGACCTTTGTTAGCGTGGCGATCTGCTCGTCAAATTCTCGAATATCGTTTGTCAGTGGCACGCGCAGGATCTTGAAGGCGTATTCATCCTTGCCGGTTAGCGGTCTAAACAGCTCCCAGCCAAATTTCTTTTTCCAGTATTCGTTGAAGATAGTGAATCTTTGCTTGAAATAGAGATCGGCGGTCTGCGGGTCTGCGAATTGCCCGAGAATGCTTCGCTTGAACGCAACCCGGCTCATTTTTCCTGAAGGCAGATTGAACCCGCGCCAATACATCTGCTCTGTATGGGAAAGGTGCCCAAGATCCCCGAGAAACACCATCACCGCTTCAGGATGATTGTTGTCTATGTAGAGGCTCCACAACGCTCCACATGATAGATAGCCATCGGTCACGGTGTACTTCTCCGGCTGCGAGTAGTACTTGTTTAACACCTCTTTCCGGAAGCATACCGGCGTTAAGTAGTGTGGTGCACCCGGATTTGCTCCGAAATAGTTCGAGAGCTTCGCCTCGTTGCAGGTGTGAAGAATCTCCTTCCCATCATCATCAGCACCAATGATGAAATCGATGTACTCCTTTTTCTGTCGCCCGAATATATCGGGTTTGAAAGAGGGATCGCCGGGCACGAGCTTCTTTCCCAGGAGGCGCCCGTGAGACTTCTTTGTGTTATCGGAGAACCCCATCCATTTACCAACCCCAACTGAGTAGATGAAGTCTGCTCCCTTTTCTTCTCTCGAATGCTCCTTTACACCAAGTTCCTCTATCGTTTTGGCTGATAGCCTGTTGTAGTCGAAAAAGATAGCTAACGTCATCTTGCGAATGGTGAGATACTGCCGAATCAAAAAGGTCTTGATTTTGATCTCGTCATCCTTCATCAGGACCGCTTCGTGCTCGTCACCGTTATCGTCGATGCGTAGAAGTTTCCGGCCCATCTTGTCATCGAAAAGGTTGAAATAAAGGCGAAAGTCTTCGGAGACCTCCCAATAATCGGGTCTAATGTCGTGAAAACTGCGCCTCAAAACAAGCGGCTCAATTCCACCGTCCGAAGAGCGAACATAGCGCGTCTTTTCCTTCCCGGCCCCAAAGCTGGACTCCAGGCCAGGGGCTCCGTCTCCAATAGTTAAATCCCAAGAGGGGCGTTGCAGTGCTCGTTTGACGAGCGTGTTCTTTATGAGCGCAGAGTAGATCGCCACGCCATCGACACCGTCTCGGGAAGAATAGACTGTCGTCCATTCGCCTTTCCCAAGCTTGGCGATTGTCGGCAGAAAATCTGAGAACGTTAGATCCTCAGGGTCCATATTCTGATTTTACCGGTTTGTAGACAGCCTATTCCCAAATCGCTAACACTGCTTCATACACCCGGGGTCCACAGACCTCAACGGGCGCAAAATAGTTCAGTCCAATCAGGATCGGTCCTCGCAGACGCTTTTGCACTCTCCAGCCGCCCCACTTCTGACACCCCGCGCCCCACTCTGTGGGGCGCGGGGTGTCAATTTACGTTATTTTGCGTCAGCTTTGAAGACCGGTACGCCCCTCATCCTCCGTCCGCTGACTCGCCGACTCGCTGACCCGCTGACTTGCTGCCTCACTCATCACCTGCCCCATCTTATCCGCCACCTTGGCCAACTCAAAAATCACTTTGAAATTAGCCTCCTGTTCCGGCACTCCCCGCTCCGTCTTCCGAGGCCGAACCCTTACCCTCTCCTTTCGCAGCCAGGTCCGCAGCGACATGAGAAGGACCTCCCGCCATCCAATCGCTTCCAGCCACGGCTTCCTTTTCGCCACCCGCTCTTCTTCCCTCCGAATCCGCAACTTCTCCCGCACCTCGTTCTGTTTATCGGCCAGGTCTTCGAGCGTCCCTTCCATCGGAACCAGAGCGTAAACCAGTTCGCACCCCAATCCCTTCGCCGCTCGTTTCAACGTCTCCAGCTTGATCCGCGAGTGCTTCTCCGCCAACTCCATCCGGCGAATCTCCCACCGGCGAACCCCCAGCCGCACGCGCCACCTCATCCACCGGAACCCCCACCGCCATCCGAATATTTTTCAGCCACCCCTCCCCGCCAACCCTCCGTCTCTTCGCCAGCCGAAAAGCCAGCAAGGTCTCGTCCAATTCCCGCCGCAGCTTCTCCCGCTCAATTTCCTTCATCCGTCCCTCCAAACGTCAAAATTGAAAAAATGTCGGCAGAACCAGCAACATTTCGCGCGCAGATCTCCCCACCCCATCCGCCCACAGCAAACAAAATAAATGAGTTAGAGTGACTCGTCAAGCCTGCAAAGGAAGACAAAAACCCGCACTTTCTCGGCCGACCCCTCTACCTCGAATCAACAACTTACGCCCAGCCCCACCCAAAACCTCTCAAAATCGCCCGCAAAACCCTCACTTGTCCAATTCTGCCAAAATCACGTGTATTGATATGCAAACAAAATTCTCCCCAAAAATCCCCCATCGCCCACACCAGAACTGACCCTGACCACTGACCACTGACCACTGACCACTGACAACTGCTCTGTCTCATGCGATATAGTCAAAAAGGAATGGCAACCGAACAGAACGCCCCTCGAAAAAAAGACTCAAACCAAGGTTTCGTTTATCTGCCCCTCATCGCCGGCTGGCTGGTGCCTGGCGCGGGGCATTTTCTGCTGCATAAATGGGGCAGGGGAGCGCTGCTGGCCGCATCCATCCTCAGCATGTTCGTGCTCGGCCTGGCAATGCAGGGCAAGCTTTACGGCGGCGCGCACGACGTTCTCGATCTGCTCGGCCTGGCCGGCGACCTGGGCAACGGTTTGCTTTATTTTGTCAGCCGCTTTCTGGGCCTGGGAGCGGATCAGGTGATGGTGACCACCGCCGACTACGGCACCCGCTTCATCGTGGTAGCCGGTCTGCTCAACGTGATCGCCGCCGTCGACGCGCACAATCTCCGCACCGGGAGGAAATCCTGATGTTCAGACCCTCTCATTTTGCGGCGGTTGTGCTCTTCTCTCTCTTCGCGTCCAGTAGTCTTCGGCATCACCCAGCGCGAGACCCCGCGCCGCATGATCCGTTACGGAATCTATTGCTTCGTGCTTTTCGTAGGCTCTGCAATCGTGCTCAGCTGGGTGATGTTCCTAATCGCGCGCTAAATGTAAGTAGACCGACTGACCACTGACCGCTATCCAACCATCTCCCGCTCCCAAACCGCCGCATCGAACCGGTGCGCGCAGCTATACCCCTCGGCCCGATAAAGCTCGATTGCATGGATATTCGATTCGGTGACGGTGAGCGAGATCTCGCTCGCCCCCATGCGCATGAAGTGAAATGCGGCCACGGAGAGCAGCATCCGCGCCAGCCCCTGCCGCCGGTAGCCCGGATGAACACAGACCTGGGTAATGTGCCCGCTCTCCGGGCTCACCCGCGATCCCAGTACCAGCGCGATGAAGGCCCGGCTGCGCTTATCCACTACCACATGCGAAACCTGCGCGGAGAAGGCCCCGCAGCCGGCGTAGCGCACAATGTTGTGCAGAAAGCGCTGCGAGCCGTGCGCGGTGCGGTACTGGTCGTTGATGGCGCTGTCGGGATGATCGCGATAAGCCTCGGTGATCAACTGCCCGGCCTGCGAAAGATCTTCGTCCCGCCACGGACGCAACTCCAAATCCGCCGGCAAATCCACATGCGGCGGATTCCACAAACCCGCAATCTGCTGCACCATGAAGAGTCTGTGGAAGACCTGAATCCGGCATCGCTGAAGGCCCCGGCGTGCGTGCCCGATGGGTGCAGCAGCAGTTGCGATTCAATGCGGTCCACCTGCGGCGAGTTCTGGAGCAGCTCAAAAAGATGCCGCAGCAGCTTCCCCTCGAGCGCATGAGCCTCGCCCGCCTGGCCCGGTAGCGCAAACACGTCGCCGATCACCGCCTTGGTCTCTTCGTAGACGCAGAAGGCATAGCCGGTAATCTGCCCTTCCTCCACCGCCGCGTAGCCGGGAAGCATGTGGCTGTCGAGGTATTGCATCAGCAGCTTGACTGAAGCCCGGTAGTCCCAATGCAGCCGCTGCTTCCACAGTTCGCCCTCGGCCTCCAGCACCGGGCGCAGCATCGGCGAGGTAAAGTGCCGCAGGTCGAGAATCTCAATGGAAACGCCCGATGCCATAGTTCACCACTCAAAGTTACCGGCGGCCCACCATATAAATCACCAAGTCCCTGCTCCGGCCAGGTAAATAGCTGCTCAAAATGGCGGCCCTTCGAAGTACTCATCCAGCGCCTCCTGGGTGTGCAGGTCCACTCCACCCCGTCCCGAAACCCGCACCACAAGCAAATGTTGTTCATCCGGCACGCCGCTCTCCTCGTAATTCACAACCTCGCGATTGCGATAGAACGAAAGTCCGTACTCGGTGTCGCGCCGCACACGAAAGACCGCAACAGTCTCGCTGGCTGGAGCATAGGCGGCCAGCCGGTCGGCCAGCAGGCGCGCGGAGTAGGAGCGATCCAGCAGATGAATCACGCGCTTGGTGGCTCCCACCTCGGGAATGCCGAAGAGCGGGCCGACGCCATAAAGAAAGAAAACCAGGACCACCAGCACGCCGGTGGTGACCAGCCGCAGCCGAGCCACGCCGAAGCCGTTTACCACGACTAAAATCAGCAGCGCCGCTCCACACGCCGCCAGCGCAGCGGCAATGATCGCATGCGTAGGCGGCATCTGCGCGCCGTGGGCCACAAACCATGGCAATAACAGCACGGCCATGGTCATTACGCCGCAAAGCATCGCGTGGCCCAAAAGCACCCAGCGATTCAGCCCCGCCTGCCGGCGCGCGGAAAAGGTAGTCGCCGGTAAGAATGGCGATCGGAGGAAGGGAAGGCAGAATATAGCCCGGCAGCTTGGACCGCGAAAACGAGAAAAAGACGATGGGAATCAGCGCCCACAGCACCAGAAACTCAGGAAAGGCATCGCCAGGGGCCCCAGCGCAGGGCTTGCAGACACTCGAGTGGCGCAGCCGCCACTCGCGCACAGAGGTCTGGATGCCGTCGGCCAGCGCGCGAACGGCAATTACCGTCCAGGGCATAATCGCCAGCAGCACCACCGGCACGTAATACCAGAAGGGCTGCACATGCTGATAACGGTCAGTCGCAAAGCGCAGCAGATTGTGCTCGAAAAAGAATTCGCGGAAGAAGGTGGGGTTCTGACGCTGGACGGCAATGAACCAGGGCAGGACCATCGCGAAGTAGAGCACCACGCCCGGCCACCACAGCGTGCGGCGCAGGATGGACCACTCGCGGCGCAGAAAAGCAAAGGCGGTGATGATAACCGCGGCCAGAAACGGCGCCACCGGCCCCTTGGCCAGCGTGGCGACTCCGGTAAAGAAATAAATATCAAAAAGCCAGAACTTGGAATCGGTCTCGTACCACGCATACCACCCAAGCAGGCCGATGGCCAGGGGCGCCGCCATCTGCATATCGGTGGAGGCGCCGCGCGCAAATCCCATGATGCCGGCGCAGGCCACGGTAATCAGTGCGGCATCCAGATGGCCGCCGGGACGAAAGCGCCTCATGTGCAGATAGATGAGGCCGATCATCACGAAGGCGAAGGTAGTGGAGGGCAGTCGCGCGCTCCAGTCGTGCACGCCGAAGTCACGGAACAGGAACATCGCGCGCCAGTAGTAGAGCGCCGGCTTCTCCAGCCAGGGAAGGCCATAAAGATAGGGCGTGACGCAGGCGCTGAGCTTGCCTTTCAGGGTCTGCGCAGCGTCAAACCGATCCAGCATCTCGTGGGCTATCTGCGCGTAGCGGGGCTCGTCGGCGCCCACCAGTCCCAACCCGTCGCCGCCGAAGAACGGAGTAAGCCCATAGGAAAGAAAGTAGACGGTGAAAACAAGAAAGACCAGCGCCTCGCAGATGCTCGTCCAGGACGGCTTTCGCCAGCACAGTTTTTCCGGCGAGTCCGGATCGGCCGGCTTCAGAAAAGGGCCCAGGTAGCCACGGATCCACTTGGGCAGCCGTTTGCGTCCGCTTGGGGGTGAATCGGGAGGAGAGGCTTCGCGAGTCGTTTCCACTTCCAGGTTTTCTCCACCGGGCTGGCTCAGCGTCTTCCGCTCCATCCGGCGATTCCGGCTTTAGTCAGGCGATCTAATTCTCTTGACCTGCTTGCGATCCGCGTCTCAATTAGAGCGCGGCGATTGTGCGCAAGATTCGATAGGGACAAGGCTAACAGATTCATGCGGATTCTCAGGAATTATTAGTCTATATCTCACAAGAAATCACTCAGGGTTTCAATGTTGTTCGACTGAAATTTTGTTGACCGCGCTGGAACCTGCCTTTTCTGCTTCGCTTCCACGCATTCACTCGCCCCTGGCCTGCTGTTCTATTTGAGGCTGTTCCTCCGCCGGAGTCTTTTGCCGTTTGCGCGACCGGTCCATCAACTCTACGATGCGCGCCTGGTATCGCCCAGAGCGGTCGGCCAGGAAACTCAACTCCGGCACGTGGCGCACGCCCATGCGTTCCTTCAGTTCATAGCGAATGTACCCCTTGGCCGCCTCCAGCCCGGCGATGGTATCCACTTCGGCCTGCACAATATCTTTGACCGCGCTGTCCACGGCCACGTAAACCCGCGCAGATTTTCCACCCGGGTTCAGCGCCACCTCCGTCACGTAACAGAAATTGATGCGGGGGTCGGAGAGTTCGCCCTCGATCATGCTTGCGATCTCCACCCGCAGCGTCTCCGCCACGCGGTCCTGATGATGCTTTCGTCCTCTGTGCTCTGGCATAACGTCCCACTCCATACCGGTTAAACCATTCAGCATAACAGAGGCGGGTGGAGAGCTCTGCAGTAACCCCGCTGGGAAAGGTCAGAATAAATTAGTTCGCTCTCTCGAGGCTCTGGGAGACAGGCTCCAAATGAACTTGAGCCGGAGGGTGGCAGGGGCTTTGACCAATTCTTAGGACCGCACGGCGTGCTCCAACTCCGCAATATCAAGCTTCTTCATCTGCATCATGGCCTGCATGCCCTTTGAATCTTTGATGAGCTCGAAGAGTTGAGCAGGAACAATCTGCCAGCATAGGCCGAATTTGTCCCTGAGCCAGCCGCACTGAATCTCGCTACCTCCGTCGGTGAGTTTTGCCCAGTAGTAGTCCACCTCCTGCTGCGAATCGCACCGTACGAAAAACGAGACGGCATCATTGAATTTGTGGTCTGGACCGCCATTGAGCGCCGTGAATTTTTGCCCGTCAAGCTCGAAAGAAATGGTGAGGATGCCGCCCTTGGGCCCCGGTGCGTCGCCGGTATTACGCAACTCGCCGAGCCGGCGCGAGTTCTTGAATACGCTCAGGTAAAAATCAACCGCCTCTTCAGCGTTCGCGTCGAACCAGAGAAAAGGCGTAATGCGGGGAAAGTTTTCGAAAGCGCTCATTAAAAGCTCCTTGAATTTTTTCGGGCGATGGCCTTGCAGATTGATCGTTCAGCCGCGTTAACCCTGAAGAGGGAACTCAGGATCATGGCAGATTTTAATCATGGGGAGATTGCAAAACGCAAGTAAAATATGTACGTTATTTTTGTGGCCGGCAGGCCTTTCGCGATCCCAGCGCGATCTTTCCCTCTGTTCCGTCAATTTCCCCCATTCGCTCCCCAGAAAGGAAAATCGAAACCATGAAACTGACCACTTATCTGAACTTCGGCGGCAACTGCGCAGAAGCGCTCCACTTCTACGAGGAGCATCTGGGCGGAAAAATCCTCACCATCTCCACCTACGACCAGATGCCGGGCGCGAAAGACCTCCCTCCAGATCAAGCCAAGTATGTAATGCACGCCCGCATCCAAATCGCAGACACGCTGATCATGGCCAGCGATGCTCCACCGGATCGCTATCAGCCCATGCGCAGCGTCTATCTTGCTCTTTCGGTCGACAGCAACGAAGAAGCAGAGCGCCTCTATGCAACACTCTCCGCAGGCGGCGAGATCTTCATGAAGATGGAGGAGACTTTTTTCGCCCACCGTTTCGCCATGCTCCGCGACAAGTTCGGCACATCATGGATGATCATCCACGAAAAGCCCATGCCTCGCGGCGCTTGAGGGACTGATTCAATAAACTGGATCACGCAAGGAACAGGGGCTTTAGACTGCGCCCAATCCTTAACCCCTGTTTTTCAGCTTTCCAGATACTCCCAGAAGCTATCGGCCAGCTCCGCTCCCAGCTCGTTGGTCATCCGCAGCGCGGCGCGTTCCACTTCTTCAATCAGCCCGTGCAGGTAGTCGCGGGAGCGGGAAATGGCCACCACCCCCAGCGTGGCCGACTGCCAAACCACCGCCTCGTCCATCTCCGCCACTGAAACGTTGAAGCTCTGCCGCAGTTGGTCCTTCATCGAGCGCACCACCTGCCGCCGGTCCTTCAGCGACTGGGCATGCTCAATGCGGATTTCGAGCGTCAATTGGGCGACAGGCATGGAGTCACCGAATTTACATCGCTAGTGTAAGGCCGTTCACAGCCGGCGGGCGCAATTTATTTTTTCTATGCGATTAGAACCCTCGTGGGCCATTCCGCCCCTTGTAACTCGTCCTACACGGCAATCGGATATAATCCGGGCGTTGCTTCCATACGAAGCAGCGGAGGACTGAAATGGACGTTGTGCTCGCAGTTTTGCTGGCAGTTGTCGCCATCATCGTTCTGACTCTTATCCTGGGAAGCTTCTTTACCGTAAACACGGCCCAGGTGGCAATCATCACGCGCTTCGGCAAATTTCTTCGTGTGGCCGATCCCGGTTTGAACTGGAAGATGCCCTACTTCGATTCCGTCTCCGGCGTCGTGAGTCTGCGCGTCAATCAGATTTCGCTCACTATGGAGACCAAGACCAAGGACAATGTCTTTGTCACCATTCCGATTTCAGTGCAGAATCGCGTTCGTCCCGAAAAGGTCTTCGATGCCTACTACAAGTTGTCTGACCCGACAGCGCAAATCCAATCCTATGTCGAGCAGGTGATTCTCGGCCACGTCCCCGGCATGACGCTCGACGAGGTCTTTGCCTCTCAATCCTCCATCGCCGCGGCGGTCAAGCAGGAACTGGATGCCGATATGGCCACATTCGGCTTCGAGATCGTTAACGTGCTGGTCACCGATATCGTGCCCGACGCCAAGGTCAAGTCTGCCATGAACGACATCAACGCCGCCCAGCGCGAACAGGTAGCCGCCAACGCCCGTGGTGAAGCGGAAAAGATCCTGGTGGTCAAAAAGGCCGAAGCTGAAGCCGAAAGCAAGGCGTTGCAAGGGCAGGGAATCGCCAACCAGCGCAGGGCGATCATTGAGGGCCTGCAGACTTCAGTTGAGCAGTTCCAGAAAGCGGTCGAAGGCGCCTCCGCCAAAGAGGTGATGCAGCTAGTCCTGGTCACGCAGTATTTTGATACGTTGAAGTCCATCGGCGAGAGCGACAAAACCAACACCCTCTTCCTCGCTCATACGCCGTCTGCCGTCAAGGAGGTCTCCGATCAGATCCTGGAATCCATGCTGGTCGCCGAAAGATCGAAGAGCTGAGCAGTTTACGAAAACAATCCTGATTCGCGTCACCCATCCACAGTTTTCGGTGGCCCACAAAGAGAAATAACTCTGTTAGCGATGCCAACGCTAAATTGCTATCCTCCGCGCTCGCGGGGGATAGCTGCATTTGCCTGGCACGCTGCTTCAATTCGTTTGCAGCAGAGACGAAACCCTGTTTGCCTAATCTGAAAACCGTGCCAGTTGCTCCGCGTCCGGCTTTCGCGTAAACAAACTAGCTACCACCATAGCCACGAGAGCAGCAAAGAGCGCCGGAAAAATAGCGTCGCGCGCGGCCACGATAGGCGGAAAAATCGTTTTCACCGCATCAATATCCCAGGCCAGTGTAACCACAGTTCCTGCGCCGATCGCGGCAACAGCCCCCCAAGCCGTCACGCGCTTTGAATAAAACGCCGCCAACACCACCGGTGTCAGTGCGGCGGAGTAGATTGTATAAGCCCACATCATTTTTTTCAGAATGCTCTCCGCATAGACCGCCTGCGAAAGCGCCCAGCATCCAAGTAGCACCACCGCCAGCCGGGAGACGATCAGTACCCTCTTGTTCGAAGCTCCCGGTGCAATGTACCGGACAAAAACGTCCTCAACCAGATTGGTAGCCGGCGAAAACAAATAATTTGAAGCCGTCGAGATTACCTTGGCAAAGACCGCTCCCAAAAGCAGCGCTCCCATCACCGCGGGCAGTCCGTGCCGCGCCGTATAAGGAATAATCTCGCGTGGATGCAGCGCCACTTCGCCGCCAGGATAGAGCGCCCGCCCAAAGACCGCGATGGCCACAATCAGCGTCTCCAGTACCATGGTCCCCACAATCCATCCAACCACTGAAATGCGCGCGTCCTTCTCCGATTTTGCCGAGAAAAACTTCTGATACATCACCTGGTTACCCAGCATCAGCAGCAGCACAGGCACCATGAACTCCAGTCCGCGCAGCACGCCCATCCCCGCTGACTGCCGCACATGCTCCGGACTCAGCCGATAGTTGCCCAGCACCTGAAAGTACTCAGCCGGCAGCGAAGCGTGCAGCCCCGCCCATCCTCCTGCCTTGAAAAACAGCATGGGCGCAGCCAGGCAGCAGATCACGGTGACCAGCGAGCCGATGGCAACATCCATATAAGCCACCGACGACATTCCCGCCAGCGCCGTGGTTAAAATGACGAATGCCGCAATCAGGTAAGTGCCCATCTCCGGAGTTACCGTATCCGGAAAAATCAAGTGCAGCACGTCCCCGCCGCCCTTGAATTGGTAGCTCGTGATCCCCACATAGGCAAACAAAATCGCAATCGTCCCCATCACCCGAGCCGTCTGGTTATAGCGCGCCTCCAACAAATCGGGCAGCGTAAACTGCGCAAATTTCCGTGCTCGCGGCGCAATAAAGAAGATCAGTAGCAGTCCCAGCCAGCCACCCGCTGGCTGCCACAGCGCGGCAAATCCGTTCTTGTAAGCGTTCTCCGCCCCCGCAAACAGCGATCCCGCGCCGATCCACGAAGTCAGCAGCGTAAACACCAGCACTGCCGCGGGCAATGACCGCCCCGCCACCAGGTAGTCGGCCTTGGTTTTCACCTTCAGGGTCTGATACACCGCAACCCCGAGCAGCGCAATCACAATCAAGGCCAGAACAGCAACGTAGAGTTGAGACATTAGCAGGCTTCCTCGCTCGACTTACCGGGTTCTCAGCAGTGTAAAGGATCGAGCGGGCTGCTGTGTTGTCTGCCCTTCGCCGGTGACGGTAGCACTGGCCCGCAATACATCCATGGTGTAAACTGCCTTTCTAGTTCAAAGAAATAGATATCGAGCCTCCTAATCATGCCTGTTGAAGATGACCTTTGCACGTTGAGCTACTCCCGTGGTCCAAGCCGGCCGCTGCTTGAGCTGACCATCGGCGATCTGCTTCACCGCACCGCCAATCGCTTTCCCGACCGCCTTGCCGCAGCCTCCTGCCATCAGTCGCAGCGCCTCACATGGGCCGAGCTCAGCACTGAGGCCGACCGCGCAGCGCGCGGTCTCTGGTCGCTCGGCATTCGTCGCGGCGACCGCGTTGGCATCTGGTCAACCAACTGCATTGAGTGGATCGTCATGCACATGGGCTGTGCCCGCGCCGGCGCATCGCTGGTCAACGTGAACCCCGCCTACCGCTCTCACGAACTTCAGTTCACTCTGCAGCGCTCGCGCATGAAGGCTCTCTTCCTCTGGCACAACGACAAGCATGCCGACTACGAGGAGATTCTAGGCCGCGCGCGGCACGGACTCTCGCTGGAACTCGAACACACCATCTACTTCGATACGCCCGAGTGGCCGGCCCTCAAAGATGCGGACGGCAAGCTGCCCGATCATGTAGCCATTGACGACGTAGCCAATATCCAGTACACCAGTGGCACCACTGGCCACCCCAAGGGTGTACTGCTCACTCATCACAACATCGTGAATGACGGCCAGTACCTCGCCCAGGCATTTCACTACACTGAAATCGACAAAATCGTAATGCCGATGCCTTTCTTTCACTGCTACGGCTGCGTCATCGGCACCATGTCAGCGCTCAACTCCGGCGCGGCTCTTATTCTTCCTAACTGGACCTTCGAGGCGCGAGCCGTTTTGCAGGCTGTCCAGCAAGAGCGGGGAACCTCGGTCTATGGGGTTCCCGCCATGTACGTGGCGGAGATGGCGCTGCCTGATTTCAAGAGCTTTGATCTCACCAGTTTGCGCACCGGCATGATGTCCGGCGCGCCTTGCCCCATTGAACTGATGAAGCGCGTCCTCGATGAGATGCACTGCAAGGAACTGATCATTGCGTACGGTCAAACTGAGTCTTCGCCTGTATGCACCGTGAGCGACGCCGGCGATTCCATTGAGGTACGAGTCCACACCGTAGGCCGCGCCATGCCTCAAACTGAGATCAAAGTCGTCTCTCCCAAGAGCGGGGACACCGTGCCCACCGGCAAACAAGGCGAAATATTGACCCGCGGCTTTGTGGTGATGAAAGGCTATGACGGCGACCCGGAGGGCACATCGAAGGTGATTGACGCCGACGGCTGGCTGCACACCGGCGACCTGGGCGTCATGCGCGCGGACGGCTGCATCCATCTCACCGGCCGTTCCCGCGATGTAATTATCCGCGGTGGCGAAAACATCTATCCCCGCGAGGTTGAGGAGTTCCTCTACACTCATCCGAAAGTGGACGAAGTCCAGGTCGTCGGCATCCCCAATTCCCGCCTTGGCGAGGTTGTTGCAGCCTGGGTCCGCCTGAGTCCCGGCGTGGAGGCCACTGAAGAGGAAATTCGTAACTTCTGCGAAGGCCAGATCGCCTATTACAAAATTCCCGCCCACATCCGCTTCGTAAACGAATTCCCAGCCACCCTCAGCGGCAAGATCCAGAAATACAAAATCCGCGAATTCGAAATCGAAGCGCGAGGCTTGCAGGACGTGGCGAAAACAGTTACGGCGTAACCGCAAGGTTATCGAACTGAATCCGATTCCATTCCGTTCCCAGCGCGAACATTCCGTGCGTATGAACAGAATTCTCCACAGTGGCCAGCGCCGCTCCATCCAGCGTCGCCACAATCTGCCCGTCGTGGAAGCGCAGTTCAAGCCGATGCCATTTGCCACGATCAAGTGCAACCGAGCCCGATGCCAGAGTAACCACTGGCTTCTTGAACTCCGCAGACGAAAGCTCCCACGCTCCATCCGGCTTTAATCTCAAAACATATCCGCTAGGCCAGAGAGCCTTGTAGTCCTCGAAAACATCTGCGGAGTCGATGCGTCCCATGATCGCTGCCGGCGCCGATGTAAGAAATCGCACATCGGCAGCCACGCTGTAATTCTTCCACTCCGCGTCGCCGGCCATCGTAAATGGGTCCGGCAATGGACCCCATGAAACCGGTATCTCCGTGATTACCTGTTCCAGGCACTTGCCCGCACGCCCTACACAAGGCTGAACCTCAAACGCTCCATCCTGATCGGATAAGTACTTCGGGGTGCGACCCCCATCCGTCTTCTCAAAGTTATCCGCATAAGGAAGCGGGAAACTCGCAGCAGCCGGCGGTTGCGCTGTTCCTTTGCCCTGCCCCGTGGTTGTAGTCAGCGAATAAAGCGAATCCGGATCGAAGGTGTAAGTGAATGTGCCATCCATCGGCTTCAAGTCGGCAACCTTTTCAAAGGTCCGCGAGTTGTTCGTCTCCCAAAGATGAATTTCGCTCGCACCCAGTCCGCCTGTCAGCCGGAACGTGACAGTCTGCGGGTGCCTTGCATCGATCGTCTCCAGAATCACGCTCCAGTTCTTCTTATCAGTGGAGCGAAGCGAAACATAGCTCCCTTTTTCCGGTAAATACCCCGATGCAGAATCGAGATACTGCCAGCCCGGCTGTGCAAACTGCGTAGTGTGAGCCGTAGCCCAAATCGTACCTTGCACGTTGTAGTTCCCGGACCATGGAGTGTTTGCATACATCAACCCGGAGTTTGGAGCGGCCAGATTGTCGTAGTAGGAGGTGATAGGGCTCCATATTTCAGTCGCTGTCATCGAGCCCTCCAGGTAATTCTGGTTATAACGATGCGCAAGAATGCGCCCTCCCACAGCCCACTCGCGGCTGACAAAAGGCCCGCCTCCACCGTTGGGCTGATCTTCGCTGGACCACAGCGGCTTGCCCGTCTTGCGCGCCGATTCCGTCGTGATGACTTTTCCGTTGAACAGCGGATAATGCACCCCGATCACGGCAACAGCCGCATTCACTTCTGGGTCCTTCAGCATCTCGTCGGCGATGGCCCATGGTCCTGTGCCCTCGCCGGAATACTCATCACAGCAAATAATTTGTGTGGCCAAGTGCTCCGCCTTGAACCGCCGGTCGAGTTCCTTGAGATAGCCGAGATCGAATACCTTCTCATTCCAAAGCCCGGCAATGCAATATCCAATCCGTAATCGCGCTTCGCCGTCTTGATAAAGTCCGCCACATACCCAGCCATCGCCGGAGTATAGAGTGTAGCTTTACCGTTCGACATGGCGCCAACCCATCCCGGCGCGCCCCAGGGAAGAATCTCGAGAATGATATTAGGGTTCCGCTTATGCGCCTCCGCCATCAACCACCATTCGTACCCGCGCCGCGAGTTATGATCCGACGCCGAGCGCATATGGCTAGGCTCCGAGCCGTCGGTCGAATTCACATCCGCGCCGATCTCCACCTTCAAATGTTGCAGCGCCGCACCATAACCCGGCTTGAAGAGGTAATCGAGAATCTGGCTGCGTTGCGGTTCCGGATAGTCGATCAGCAGCCGCGATGAAGCTCCCGCGCTCGCCGCTCCCAGGCCGTCAAAGACTCTACCTTTGCCATTGCCGTCCAAGACGACGTTGGTCTGCTGGCCATAAGCGGCCCCGGCCCCGACGATCAGCACTAGAAAGAACAAAGCCGCAACGCGAGCGAATCTAAAATCTTTTGCGCACATCTTCCATCTCCTATAACTTGCCTTTTCGCAAGCTGGTCTCAATCTCTTCCAGGGATTTCCCCTTTGTTTCCGGCAAGCAAAAATAAAGAAACAGCAAGCCGGCCAAGCAGATTGCCGCATAAGTCCAAAACACACCCGATGTGCCCAGCGCCGCATTCAACGATGGAAACGTATAAGTCAGCACGAAGCAGGCAATCCACAGCGCGGTAACCGCTATGGACATTGCGCCGCCACGGATGCGGTTGGGAAAGATCTCCGCAATCACCACCCACACCACCGGCGCCAGCGACATGGAATAGCAAGCCATGGCCGCAAGCACCAGCACCAGCATAGGTATGCCCTGCACGTGCAAGCGGTAAAAAGCACCCAATATCGTATAGATGATCGTCAGCCCTGTAACTCCGCCCAGCAACAGAAATCGTCTGCCGTAGCGGTCGACGGTTGCCAGCGCAACCAGCGTAAACGCCAGGCTGACTACGCCGGTAGTAACAATGTTGAAGAGGATGCCCGAGATCTGGTATCCAGCCGCCGCAAAGACCTCCTGCGCGTAGTTGAAGATCACGTTGATGCCGCACCACTGCTGCAGCACCGCCAGCGCCACGCCCAGAAAAAGCACCTTAGCCATTCCCGGCGAAGCTAACTCCACATACAGGGAGTTATTCGTCTCCGTAGCGCTCGCCGCAGCAAAATCCCTGAGCACCTGCTCGGCGTAAGTGCGGCCTCCGAGCCGCTCCAGCACATCGAACGCCTGCTTATTGCGCCCCTTCGAGGCCAGCCACCGCGGACTCTCGGGAACCAGAAACGTAGCCGCCAAAAACAGCAGGGAAGGCACAGCAGTGACCGCAAACATCCAGCGCCATCCCCACTGTCCGTTCCACGACATTAGAATCTCATGCGCAGTCGCGCCTGCTGGCACTGGTCTTGCAATCAGCCAGTTCACGACCTGCGCCAGCAAAATTCCAACCACGATTGCCAACTGGTTGAGTGAAACCAGCCGTCCTCGCAGATGCGCCGGAGAAATCTCCGCAATATACATCGGCGAGACACCGGACGCCAGTCCAATTGCATATCCCCCCAGCATTCTCCAGGCAACGAAGGCAGTGAAATGCACAGCCAGCCCGGTTCCGAGCGACGAAATTGCGAAGACTAACGCAGCCAGCGTCAAGAGCCGCTTTCTGCCCAGGCGATTGCTCAACGCCCCTGAAGATAAGGCGCCCACCAGGCATCCGATCAGCGCGCAACTCATCGCCCACCCCTCGATGGACGGCGAATTGAGTTGAAAGTAAATCTCGTAGAACGGCTTTGCCCCGCCGATGACTACCCAGTCATAGCCAAAGAGCAGTCCGCCCAGCGCGCCTGCTGCACAAGCCAGCCAGAGATAGATTGATCTAAAAGATTCTTTTCGGTCTGCGCTTTCAATTGAAGTGGAGATGGAAGGTTGCGTCATGCGGGTGTGTTGCGCACCTTTCTATGAATACCGTGCCGCCGGATTTAAGTTGTATTCATTGATTATAATCGGAGACATAACCTCGGGAGGAATGATGAGTTCAAGAATCTTTGCAGTACCCGCCGTTCTGTTGTTCGCGCTTTGCAGCTCTGCCGCTGAACTGCAAATGCACAGAGCGCCGCACCCGCTTTTGCCCTGCATGACGGCGACCGCGTCACCTTTTACGGTGACAGCATCACCAACCAGCGTGAATACACTGAGGACGTAGAAGAGTACGTTCTCACCCGTTTCCCATCCTGGAAGGTAAGCTTTCACAACGCCGGCGTAGGCGGAGACAGAGTTAGCGGCGGCGGCGCGGGCCCCATCGATCTACGCCTCGATCGCGACGTCTTCGCGTGGCATCCCAATGTCATCTCCATCATGCTCGGAATGAACGACTTCTATTACCGGCCAGATGAGCCCGGCATCTATTCCAGTTTCACTGCCGGTTACCGGCACATGGTCGACTCGATCAAGAAAAACGATCCCGGCGTGCGCATCACGCTCATCGAGCCTTCACCCTATGACGATGTCACCCGCAATTCCAGCGGAAACAACGCCGTCCTTCTCAAGTACAGCGCATTTGTCGCGCAGCTAGCTCAAGAGCAAGGAGCGCAAGTGGCCGACTTCAATACTCCGGTGACAGACGTGCTCAAGGCAGTCAACGCCGCATCTCCAGCTCTCGCGCCGCAAGTTATTCCCGATCGCGTTCATCCGGAGCAAGGCGGGCACTGGGTCATGGCGGAGAGCTTGCTCAAAAGCTGGCAAGCACCATCGCTGGTAACCTCCGTCGCAATCGATGCCGGCGTCAAGCCGACTGCTGAAGCCGCGAATACCGCTGTCACCGATCTCACCCGCACAAAGGGAAAAATCACCACCAAAATCAGTTGGACTCAAGCTGACCAAGCTCTGCCTTTGCCGTTCCCGCCTCCGGAAATCGATCCCGTTCTCGCGCTGGTACTCAAGTACTCTGACGTCGTCGCGGCGCTTGACCAGGAAACGCTAAAGGTTAACTCACTCACGCCCGGAAGCTACGATCTGCTCATCGATGGTCGCAAGATCGGCAGCTTCACCGCGTCCCAGCTTGCCGGCGGCATCAATCTCTCGACAATGGAATACACCCATGCTCGAACAGGCTCGCCTGGTCGCCTTGGATACGGAAAAAGTAAATTTCCTTGAGTCTCAGCGGTTCGAGCTTATCCGCAGACCCCCGACCCCGGAACAGTCAGCAACTGCGCAAGCGCTGGCCGATGCTTATTCAGTTGCAGTCGCGCGGCAGCGCGGCGACGCACAGCCTCTCACGCGCCATTACGAACTGGATCTTGCGAGCGCAGCGCCCTCGGGAAAATGACTTACTTGCAAATAGACGTAACCCGAATCGAACTCTAACCTCAATAATTATTAAGATAAATTGCAATCACTAATGCAGCCCGCCGGCGATTTCGTTAAGAGCAACGAGATCGCCGGATTTATTTGAATCCCGTCAGCCGTTTACTGCAGCCATCATCGTCTGTGCATGGCGATCGCCGGCCGCCGCATCCGGAGGGAATATCTTCTTTAACTCCTCAACTAATCCCGGAGCAAGCGATAACTCCACCGCCGCCGCATTCTCCTCAATATACTTACGCCGCTTGGTTCCAGGAATCGGCACAATATCTTCGCCCTGCGCCAGTACCCATGCCAGGGCTAATTGGCTGGGAGTCATCCCGTTTTCCGCAGCTAGTTGCCGCACCTTCTCCACCAGCTCAAGGTTGCGCACAAAGTTCTCGCCCTGGAAACGCGGAGAGGTGAGGCGGTAGTCACCATTTTCGAAATCATTGGGGGTTTTAAAGGCGCCGGTTAAAAATCCGCGTCCAAGTGGACTATATGCCACGAAAGCTATACCTAAACGTTTACAAAGCGGAATAATCTCCGGCTCGGGGTCGCGGGACCAGAGCGAGTACTCGGTCTGTACCGCGGTGATGGGGTGCGCCTTATTGGCCCGCTCGATGGTTGCCGGAGCGGCTTCAGAAAGGCCAAGGTACCGCACCTTGCCCTCTTCCACCAATCGCGCCATCGCGCCCACAGTCTCTTCAATCGGCGTTTTTTTATCCACGCGGTGCTGGTAATACAAATCGATCGTCTCCACTCCCAGCCGCCGCAAGCTGCCCTCCGCAGACTTGCGCACGTAAGATGGACTACCGTCGATTCCTCGCCGTTCCGGCTTGGCCGGGTCGCGCACAATGCCGAACTTGGTGGCCACAAGAATCTTGTCGCGACGCCCCTTGAGCGCCTTGCCTACCAGCACTTCGTTGGTGTACGGGCCGTAGATGTCAGCGGTATCCAGAAGGTTGATGCCCAGCTCCAGTGCGCGGTCAATAGTGGCCAGCGACTCTTTGTCGTCGAGGCTGCCGTAGAACTCGCTCATTCCCATGCATCCCAGCCCGATGGCCGAGACGATGGGGCCGTTCGATCCCAATCTGCGCATTTTCATGATTAGTTCCTGCCTTTCTCGCTACTGCAGCGGCCTGTCTGTCCACAGCGCCTTATCCGCGATGGATTTGACGGGGTACAGCCGCCCGGCCAGCAGGCTTTCGGCTTTTTGCTGGTTCACGTCCTGGGCAAAGAGCCACTTGCGCTCGCCCGTGCCCCATATCTTAGAGAGCTGGTCTTCGCTGAGGAAGATATTGGGCGCGTCGGGGTAGCAGGAGCCCCACAGCAGCGGCGTTCCTTCGCCATGCTGGCCGCAGCGCGGAAGCACCATCTAGGCCGGCCTGCCGTGGAAGAAGTCGTTGCGTATAGAAGACCACCGACGAAGCGTCCGATCTGCTCGCCGAAGATGATGAAGGAGTCGGCGTGCGAGCCCTTCTGCATGATGGCGTCGGCCAGCGTCTTGGAGCCGAGCATGGGATCGAAGCGGGCAAAGGCGATGTGCGCGGCAATCAGAAAGACCGCCGAGGTGAGCGCCACGCTGACGGTGGCGGCCAGGTGCTTGCCCTTGAGCCGCAGCAACCAAGCCCACAATCGGCCCAATCAACAGAGCCACCGCAGCCAGCGCGGCAGGCAGCCTCAGCGCGGCAAACGAGGCGAAGGTGAGGTCGAAAAAGTGGGACATGGAAAGCGTATAGTCGCCCACGGCGCGGTGCGCCAGCAGGGTGCCGATATCGGCCACATAAGGGCAGGTTGCGCGACTCCCACAATCCCCAGCCCAGCACCGCCGCCGCCAGCACGCCCACCACGGCAAAGACCGCCTGCGCGCCGGTGAGCCATGCGGTCGAGAGCAGCGGCCGGGCGCTTTGTGGTTCGGTGTCCACGCTTCCATCCAGCCCGCGCTTCTCTTCAATGCCCGCCACCACCGCGGCGATGAGGATAAACAGCGGCGGCCATACCGGGAAGGTGTAGTACTCCTGGTTGGTCGAAAGCGAAAAGAAGAACAGCGTCCAGGCGGAAACAGGCTCAGCAGCCAGATGGAGCGCACGCGAAACTTGAGCCGCGCAACGTAGCTGGCCACATCTTCGCGGGCGGCATTATCCAGGTAGAAGTCCACCGTCTGTGCCGGCGTCGTGGCGCATATGCTGCAGCCAGTGGCGGCGCGTCTTCCAGGCCACGGCCACGAGCGCGGGCAGAAACAGGCTCCAGGGGAAGAGCCACACCAGGTGCGCCAGCCAATACCAAGCAACGGGCATCTTGTTGTAGTCGTGCGGATAGCGCAGCCCGAAGAAGCGCAGGTAGTGCTCGTTGACGAGATAGAAGTACCAGAAGCCGTGCACGTTGCCGATGGTGGGATGGTTGCCGACCGCGTGTCCCTGGTCGGGATTGGCGAGCCCGCACGAGGATGTGCCAGGGCGCGGCGATGGCCAGAAACGTGAGCACCCCGGTGACCGGCTTCAGCTCTCGCCAGCGCCGCCATTGGCCGGTGAGCAGCAGGTAAGGAATGGCCGCGCCGACAAAAAAGACTGGAGCAATCAGTCCCTTGGTCAGCAGCGCCAGCGCCAGCGCAGCCCACATCATATAAATGCGCGCCGGCCGGCACGACTCCAGGCCGGTGATCAGCCCGTAAAGCGAGATGAGCAGAAACAGGCTGAGAATCGCCTCGGGAATGATGAACCGCGTAAAGAGAAACGGCCCAATCGAGGTGAGCACGCCCAGTCCGGCATAGAGCCCGGCGCGCGCGCCCCAGGCCCGCCGTGCCCAAACCCACGCCAGCCAGGTCAGCCCCAGCATTGCCAGCGCGTTGGGCAGGTGGGTAGCAAAGGTGTTCTGGCCAAAGACGCGATAGGAGACAGCCACCAGCCAGTAGGGCAGCGGCGGCTTCTCAATATAGCGTATCCCATTGATTTTGCAGGTGATCCAGTTGCCGGTCTCGGCAATATGCTGCGCCGCCTGGGCGTGCGATGCGTCCACGTCGTCCATCAGCGGCGGCGTAAACAGCGAGGCAAAATAAACGGCGAGATAAATGGTGGCAAAAAGTAGCCAGGTAGCCAGCGTAGAAGGCGCTTGCCGGGGGCGAACGTGTGTGATCGTATCGTTTGTCATTGCGGGATAGACCGTCGCATCAAGGATAACAGCGGGGATAGGGATCAGGGGTCAATGAACAGAGATCAGCGATCAAGGATCATGAGCCTAGCCGAGCATTTCGCACGAATTTTTCTGATAGCCAAATCGGCCGGCGGAAGGGTATCTTCGTTTTTATGAGGACAAAAGTTCAGTTTTCGGCGCTTTTGCTGGGAGCCGTTCTGGTGTGTGTGGCGGCTTCTGGATGGAGTCAACAATCCGCCCCGAGCAAGGACAGCGGCGTAAAACACGACATGAAGACCACGGGCCACGATACGAAAGCCGCGGCTAAGACCACAGGTCACGATACCAAGGTCGCTGCCAAGGATACCGGGCACGACGTGAAAAAGGGAACGACGACGGCTGCCGACAAGACGAAACATGCCACAACAAAGGCCTGGCATAAGACCAAGGACACGACTACAGGCGCGGCGCATGGAGCGAAAGAGGGCGCAAAGCAGCCGGATAAATAGCTTCCGCATTGCCCGGTGAGGTGAGTTAGCCAGGAGTTATGGGGAACTTGGTCGATGTGCATACGCATCCTTCCGCAAAAAAGGCTTTCGGAAGGACGGGGCACTCGCGGCTTTTCGAACGAGGATTAAAGATAATTAGAGAAGAGTAGTTTCTCAGGGGATCATCTGACGCGGCGAATGAGTCATGGGACCTGACTCCCATTAGTTGAATTCTCAATCTTTGCCGGCGGAATCAGGAGTAAAATTTTGAGTTAGCCGCAAACTGTCCGGTTAATGGATCGTCTAACTCGTCAGACAGGGGAAGGCCTGCCTGCGAAAGGAGTTATTGATGCACAGCCGTCGATTATTCGTTCTCTTCGGATGGATTCCTGCTTTCAGCATCGGCATTTTCAGCGTGGGTGCGCTGGCCTCCACGCCCGAGTTCGCGATTACGGCAACCAACGTCACCATGCCGATGAACCGCACTCTTGGTTTTTCCCAATACAAGGTGACCGCCATCCCCATGAACGGCACGCTGGCGGTCGGTTGCCAGTATGTGGGAAAGGAGCCAGCGCAGGATGCGCCCATCTGCAACTACGGCCCGATCGTGGGTCCGATGCAAGTGGATGCTGGTCAGACGGTTACGGGTACGATCGGCTTCTATCCTGCCGGCTCGGCTGTCCCTGCTGGACTTCGCCGCAACGGCCATGCGGCAAGAGGCTTGGCGCTGGCCGGAGTGTTGCTACTCGGATTCGGTCTGCGGCGGAGGGTCCGGATGTGGTTGGCCCTGATGTTGATTGTTGCGGGCTCTCTGTCAGTAGTGGTCGGAATCAGCGCCTGCAGCGGCAGTTCCAGTGGCGGCTTTAACGGAACGCCCGGGACTTACCAGTACACCATTACAGCGCTAAACGAATCCGGGGGCGTAACACCGCTGGGGCAAGCCACAAGTACGACGATCTACGTGACTGTGCCCTAGGTAATTCCGCGATAGAACCGGAGTTATCGATCTATTCCTGATGAACCAGGAGTAGAGTTTTTGAATTATCAGTAATCCGTCCGGTTTATGGAACGTCTAACCCGTTGGCCAGGGAGAAGGCCTGCCTGCGAAAGGAGGTTTGCGATGCACAGTCATCGTATGTACGTTCTCTTTGGGTTGATTCTTGCTTTCACCTTCGGTGTTTTCAGTGTGAGTTCGCTTGCCGCAGCGCCGGAATATGCGATTACAGCAACCAACGTCACCATGCCGCCGAGCGGCTATGGTACCAGCCAATTCACGATCACAGGGATTCCAGCTGCCGGCACGATAAGTATCGGCTGCCAGCACTCGGGTCCGGTAACCGAGGCCAAGATCCCCCAATACTGCGGGACCTTGGGTGTATCCCCAGAGTACCCTGTAACCGCCGGCGAGACGTTGACTGGAGTCATTTCCTTTGTTCCGTATGGCGAAGTGCCTCCTCCCGCGGCTGTTAGTCTACGCAGGGCCCCGCATCATCCCAGCTATCTGCCGGCAGCCGGTCTGGCACTGGCGGGTGCGTTGCTGCTCGGATTCGGTTCGCGGCGCAAGGCATCGCGCTGGCTGGTGTTCGTACTCTCTGCAGCCAGCACACTGGCCACTGTGGCTGGAATCTCAGCCTGTTCGGGGAGCTCAAGCAACGGCATGACGCCGGGGAGTTACCCGTACGAGATTTCTGCGGCATTCGTTGAAACCGGCACCAACGTGATCGTAGGAACAAGCACGACCATCGACCTCACCGTGCCGTAGGTAACTTCGCGACAAAGCCGGAAATCACCAGACTTATTGCGGCAAGTTATGCCAATTAACCCGTCTGAGACGCAGGCGAGTTACTTCCGCAAGCTCTTGGGGCGCGAGCTTTTCTGCATGCTGGCATAGATGGAGCGGGCGGTGCGCGGATCAATGAGCCACTGCATCAGCGGCGGATGGCGATCGAGATCGATGCGGGCCACTGAGCCCTTGCGCATGCGGATGCTGGCGCCGCCGTTGGCGGTGATCAGGCGGCCGAGGAATTGGAATAGGTTGGGATTGTGGCCGACGACCAGAACGCCCTCGCGGTCAGCATACTTTCCCAGCAGCTTTTGGAAATCGGCGTAGCTGGCGTCCAGCGCCAGGGCGGGGCTGATCTCCACTTTGCCATCGTAACCCAGTTCGGTGCCCACAAACTGCGCTGTCTGCATGGCGCGCTTCAGCGGGCTTGAGACCACCACGTCCACCTGCACCTTGAGAGCGCTCAGCACCCGCGCCATCAGCACGCACTGCTCCTTGCCCTCCTTGATGAGGGAGCGCTTGGCGTCCAGAAGTGGATTGCCTCTGGGCACTCCGGCGTTGGCATGGCGCATGAGGTAAAGAATCATAGGGATGATTTTGGCGGGGCTGAGTGGGGGCCTGCCCGGCTTCCTAAGCATTCGATAGTATCACAATTCAAACGTTGCAAACGGGGCTAAATCTGTTTTATGGCGGGGTTTACGGGCGGCTGTGGCCGGCTCATCCCGCGCTCGGGCTATGCCTCGGCCAGCGTCTCCTTCACCAGCGCCTGGATCTTGGCGTTCACCTGTTCAGGCTTGACGAAGAAGGGAGTGGCGAGGCATTGGATGGTGAGCTGCTGGGTCTCAGGCGAGTAGCTCCAGGACATCTCCACTCCGGACCTTGTGGCGGTGCCGCTGTTGCCGCTCAGGTTGAGCCCGGCGGACAGGGCTTTCTTGATCAGGGTTGCATAATTTTCAGGAGTGACGCCGCTGAAGACCTGAGGTGCGCTCTGTGGCATGAGGGTTTCCTTTTTTGTTGATTGGTCACAGGAGTCGAATGTAGCAGCACGCGGGAAATAATCTGCAAATCGAACCCACGCGCGGCACTTGTGCACCATTACCTTTGAACGGCCGGGCACTTAGCTGACATTTCAGACCGGGCACATATCTGACACTTTTTCCTTATCAGGAAGGTTTTGTTTTTCCGTTTCAGGGGCAGTTGCCCATGAAACGGAACGCCTCGTTTGCACCCCTTTGCCCCTTGGCAGCCGGTAGGTTTTTCCGCTTCTGGTGTCGAACCGCGCCACCGGCATATGCGCAAAGTAGACCGTATAGCACCCCTCGTCAACCGGCAGCAAGCCCACCCGCTCGCCCCACAGCACCTCACTGAGGAATACGTCATGCTTCTTCCAGCGGAAATGACCATGGCTCTTGATCGCCCGCACCAGCATCGCGTCCGGGTACTCAACCTCCGGCAACCGTTCCGGGTATGCCCGCGGAGAAGGCTCATACACCGAGGCCGGCGTCTGCATCCCCAGAGCCTCATGCGGCCGCACCTGGTTATACTCCTGGCGAAAATGGTCCAGCTCCCGCTGCTGCCCGCGCCAGTCCTGGGCCGGCCGAAGATCCTGCTTCAGCGTGCGATGCATCCGCTCATGGCGCCCGTTCTGCTCCGGATGACCGGCCTCGATGCGCTCCGGTTGAATCCCCAGCTTGATCCACCACACCGCCAGCCGCGAAAGCCCGCCCACGGCCGAGCTGGCAAACGGCGCCCCGTTATCCGTGCGGATCGCCCACGGCAAGCCGTACTCGCGGAACGCCGCCTCGAAGATGGCTCGCACCCGCTCCGTATCCGTCTTCTCCACTGCCTGCGAGCGCAGCAGATAACGGCTGCACGCATCGCTGATCGTCAGCGGATCGATGCGCGTCCCGTCGCCGCTCCTGAACCAGCCCTTGAAGTCGGCGCACCACACGCGGTTCGACTCCACCGCATGTGCCAGTGGTTCGGTATAGGGTTCGGTCCGCCGCCGCTTCCTGCGCTCGACCACCAGCCCGGCGCGCTTGACGATCTCGCCCACCGTGCTGGTCGCCGGCCATCTCTGTCCGGGCTGGTCCCGCTCCAGAATCCGTTTCAGCTTGCGCGGTCCCCAGCGCATGTGAGCCTGGCGAAGCCCCAACACCGCTTCCTCGATCACAGCCGCCGTCTGGTTGGGATGACGAAGCGGCGCCCGGTTCACTTCCACCAAGCCCGCCGCACCGCCCTGGCGGTAACGACGCAGCCAGACATAGCCCGTCTCCCGGCTGATGCCAAACCGCTCACACAGAGCCCGCATCGACTCCTCATCGCGCTCATACGAAAAGACAAAGCGCAGCTTCTCATCCATAACACTGCTCGCTCTCCAGCCCATTTCGACGTTGTAAACAATCGCCCATGGACTTGTGCAGTGTCAGGTATGCCCCCGGTTCAAAGTGTCAGGGATGTGACCGGTCCGTACCCCACCTTGCTTTCCCTACCCCACCCCCCACCCGGTATCTTGCGGGAAATTCCCTGTATTCAGGGAGATAGGGCGGCAATAATATACTTGACTAATGATGAATTCTTTGCTACTGTGGAAATGTTATGACAAACGAACTCAAAACCCTTTCAGATGCAATCAGATACTTCGCTGATGAGCAGACCTGCATTGACACCGTAGCCGCTATGCGCTGGCCCGAAGGCCCTCAGTGCCCCGCTTGCCTCATGCCTGATATTCGCCAGCACTGGCTCAAGAATCAGCGCCGCTGGCAGTGCCGGGATTGCGGCAAACAGTATTCCGTCAAGGTGAATACCATCTTTGAGGATTCTGCTATCAAACTAGACAAATGGCTCACGACCATGTGGATGCTTTCCAACTGCAAGAACGGTGTATCCAGCTATGAAGTTGCCCGTGCAGTCGGCGTTACTCAGAAGTCGGCATGGTTCATGCTGCACCGCATTCGTGAGGCCATGAGAGACACCCATACAAAGAAGTTTGGGTTTGGCGGTCCTATCGAGTCAGATGAGGCGTTCATCGGCCCTAATCCTCAGAAGATGCACAGAGACCGGAGATCCAAGGTGCAAGCGCGGGATGGACTCAAAGGCGGATTCATCGGCAAGACCGCCGTTCATGGGATGCTTGACCGGGAGTTGCGCCAGGTACGCGCTAAGGTTTTGCCCAATATTAAGCGCGAGACGCTGCAAAGCGAAATCCTCAATAATGTAACGCCTTTCGCAAGGGTATACACCGATGAGGCGGGATGCTATGAGGGATTGGGCCGGAACTTTGTCCACAAGATCGTCAATCACTCGCAGGAGTATGTGAGAGGACAAGTTCACACTAACGGGATTGAGAACTTCTGGTCATTGCTCAAGAGAACACTGCGCGGTACGTATATCGCGGTTGAGCCTTTCTATCTTGACCAATACCTGAGTGAGCAGGTTTTCAGGTACAACAATCGCGCTACGAAAGACAATCCTCTTACCGATAAAGACCGCTTTATGCTGGCAGTGTCGCAAGTGACAGGGAAACGTCTGACCTATGCAGAATTGACTGGCAAGGTGGGTAATCCGGCGTTCTAAGTACGCTTGGATGGGACGGCAGAAACGCGGGAAGCGTGGGTTGTAGACTTGCGCTTCTCGCGTCTTTCTTGCTCGATACGACGGTTCAGCTCAGTCTTGGATACTTTAAGAACGCTACCCAAAAGCGTCTCAAAGGCTCTATACTCTTCGGACTGCGGTTTTGGCTTCATGGAGTACATTGTATGCCGACGGATAACCGGTTTCCAGAAGAGTATGCAACGGCCATCGGGCTAGTTGTTATCTCATGGAATCGTCTGGAATTTCTTTTAAACATGTTTCTGATTCATCTCCTCGGCAAAGATGTTTATGACGTGCGAGCCCATACCGTCTTCACGCACATGGCATTCCCTCAGAAACTAGATGTGCTGGGTGCACTCGCAGAGGAGAAGGCTACGAAGCGAGGATCGTCTCCCAGATTGAAAAAATGCAAGGCTACTTTGCTTCCGCTTCTGAAAAAGGCGCAGGCGGGCAGAAATTGGGTCATTCACTCAGATTGGACAGCACAGGACAGGAAGGTTACAAGAGCTTCGATGTCAGCTCGTGGTTCTTTTAAGTTTGCAGAAATCGCTACAACCCTTAAAGAGATTGAGGCGGTCAAACAATCTATTGATAAAGCTTACAAGGAGTTAGTTCCGCTGGCAGGGCCTCCCTGGACTAAGGCGAGGCGTCGGGAAATGAGTCGCCGCAAAGAGGGCAGAACCTGAATAACTCATCCACAGATACGTGTTCACTGACCCTCACCAACCTATCGCACTCTCCAAACTGAGGGAAAGTACTAAGCGATAAGCCAACGATGTGATCGCACTTCTGCCCTTTCGTAGCATCTTCGAGCAATGACCCGCTAATGACCGCCCCTTGCGCTGCCCTGTCGTGATCGAGTTTGGCGTAAGAAGTGGTCATTAGTCAAGTATATTACTGCCGATAGGGCGAGGGTTCCGCTCCAACTTCCTGATTCCAAAAGAAGTTACTTTCAGATTCCTGATAACAAACAAGTTACTGGCACTTGCGCGGTTTCTCAGGGTTTACGGAAGACGCTATGAAATGATTATGCACTTCCGCAGGCTAAATTATGCAAAGCAGGTCACCCACTCTAAAAGGGCAAATTGAGGCGCATGACCATCTCAATCCGCCCTCATATTTATTCGCAGGCGATCCTTGCATTGGGGTGATAGTATCTTTTCACCTGGCGCGGAATGCCTCTGCGAAGGCAACTTCCCCTGTACCCGTTCATCCCGCCCGGCACAAACAATTAAGGAGAGATCTCATGCACCCTGGCAATCCTGCGGATGCTCCGCTCACCCCCGGTCTTGTCTTTGAAATGATGCAGGCGCATCAGCGCACCGCTGCGCTGAAGGCGGCCATCGATCTGGATATTTTCAGCGCTTTGGGCGATGGGCCGGGCGACGTGGCCTCCATCGCGCGCCACTCGAAGGCTTCGGAGCGCGGCATTCGCATCTTGTGCGATTTCCTTGCTATCTATGGTGTGATCGTCAAGGAGAACGGCCGCTACCGGCACACGCCGGCCAGCGTTATGTATCTCGATCCCCGCTCGCCTGCGTGCATGGCCTCTGTCGCGCAGTTTATGAGCACGCCGGAGTTGCGCGCGCCTTACGACCACCTGGCTGAAATTGTGCGCACGGGCCGCACCATCCTTGAGGGCGCAGGCACCGTGGAACCGGAGAATCCGGTTTGGGTTCTCTTTGCTGAGAAGATGGCGCCCATGATGGCTCCCTTGACCGGTCCACTGGGAACGGTGGTTCTTGATGGGCAGACGGGGCCCATGCGGGTGCTCGATATCGCCGCCGGGCACGGCCTCTTCGGAATCGAAATCGCCAAACAGAACCCGCAGGCCAAAGTCACCGGTCTCGACTGGGCGCCGGTGCTGCGGGTGGCGCTGGAAAACGCCCGCAAGGCAGGCGTCGCGGATCGCTACGATATGCTCCCCGGCAGCGCCTTCGAGGTCGACTTCGGCGGGCCTTACGATGCAGTGCTGCTCACCAACTTTCTGCATCACTTTGACGTGCCGACATGCGTGGGATTGCTGAAAAAGGTTGGCGATGCGCTCAAGCCCGGCGGGCGTGCGGCAACGCTCGAGTTCGTGCCCAATGAAGACCGCATTTCTCCGCCCATGGCCGCGGCCTTCAGCATGACCATGCTGACTACCACCGCAGCCGGAGACGCTTATACGCTGAGCGAACTGACGGCTATGTATCACGAAGCCGGCTTCAACGGGATTACCGATCACCACATCCCCATGAGTCCGCATACGGTTGTGATGGGACGGGTGTGAGACGGTCTGGGTAATTTGTGGGGATGAGTCATGCCGTCCCTACAGGACCGGGGGGACCTTTTGAGCGACGCCCTTCCCCCGGGTTTCACCCCGGGGCTATTTTCACTGGCTCCTTCCGGGAGCGGGACGGTTAGCCGGTTGGGAGTTGTGCAATCCCACTCTTCGCAAAAGACGCGAAGGATGGGGCACCTAGCCATTGAGCTTTGGGGTTTCCCACCCATTCGCAAAGAACGCGAATGGATGGGGCACGGAGTGTATCGATGGGTTTGTTGTGATCCCAGGCCTCAAAAGCGAGACCTGGGCCACCCGGCCCGGCTGTGGGGTTACCTTTTTGGTTTGGGGTTACTTTAACCGAATGTAACGGCGAGTGGGGAAGTAATCCGCAAATCGAATCCTTGGGGCAGCTATACTCGCCGGATAGAAACACGAGAGGACGCCCTTATCTGAGGAGAGACGAATGAAGCTAGAGACAATCAGGACAATCCCAACCTTCGTGCTGTTCGTCGCTTTGAGCGCCAAGTGGCCTGTGCGGGCACAGGGCGCCAAAACACCGTATCCGAGCATGGCACCGATGGAGCAGTATTTGATGGCCGACCGGGATGCCGAGATCGCCCTGGCGCGGAGCGCGGCCCCGGAATCGATCTCGCGCGATGCCGAGGTTGTGGTCCTCGGAGCGCATGGGTACGAAACCGCGGTCAAAGGCAAGAACGGTTTCGTGTGTATCGTGCAGCGATCGTGGACCGCCGAAAGCACCAATCCCGAGTTTTGGAATCCCAAACTGCGGGGTCCCATCTGCTTCAACCCTGCGGGCGCGCGATCCTATCTTCCGCTTGTCTTCAAAAAGACCGAACTGGCACAGGCCGGGAAATCAAAAGAGCAAATCATCGCCGGCATCAAGGCCGGACTCGACAAGAAGGAATTGCCGCTGCCGGAACCTGGCGCGATGTGTTACATGATGTCGAAACAAGGGTACCTGAACGATAAGGTCGGGCACTGGCATCCGCACCTGATGTTTTTCCTTCCGCTGAAGGACTCCGCAACCTGGGGCGCGAATCTACCCGACACTCCGATTCTTGCAACTGACGTTCCAGAAGACCGGCTGACTATCTTCATGATTCCGGTCGGGCGAGTGGTCAGACGGCACGACGGATCACATGGATATGCACTGACGGCTACCCGTCCCTACCAGTACGTGCAAAGTCCTCATTCCAATGGGTAATTCGCAGAACCGGAGAGCATTTTACGATTTGCGGGTGTCCCTCCGGGAGCTGCGACGTTGTCATGAATGGTTAGTGCGCTTGCGCGAGGTCATATATCATCAAAACCGCGACTGGGCCGCGGGCCCGTCGACTAGATATCTTATGAGCTAAAGCAACCGGGATCCTTCGACTGTGCTGCGTCCCTACAGGACGGCAGACTTATGGGCGTGTTTTTATCCGGGTTTCAAAAGCGGGCTATCTGCATTTGCCCCTCTGGGAGCGCGATGATTGACTGTGAGGGATCGGGGCCCAGCGTCTCAAAAGCGGGGCCTGGGCACCCGTCCACTGTCTTCGCTATCGGTTCTTAAGAGTGAGCCACTCCGATTGGTCTTAGTCGGCCGCGTGGGCTTTCTTCGCGGCTGCTTTTGCGGGGGCTTTGGCGTCGTTGGGTTTGGGGATGGCGTCTAGGTCTGCTTTGCCTTCGGCCAACTGCATGAGGAAATCCTGGCTGGAGAAGGGCTTTGCGTCCTTGAGGACCTTGCTGGCGCGGAGGTAGGTGCCGTCGGGCTGCTGCAGGCGGGCCTTGACGGTGTCGGCCAGATAGGCGGGCAGAATCTCGTCGTGGATGCGGGCGCGGGCGGCGGGGTCGCGGACGGGGAAGACGACTTCGCAGCGCTCGAAGAGGTTGCGCGGCATCCAGTCGGCGGAGCCGAGGTAGATTTCGTCGTCGCCGCCGTTGGCGAAGTGGAAGATGCGCGAGTGCTCGAGGAAGCGGCCGACGATGGAGCGGACGCGGATGCGCTCGGACAGTCCCTTGACGCCGGGGCGCAGGATGCAGAGGCCGCGGACGATGAGGTCGATCTCGACGCCGGCCTGCGAGGCCTGGTAGAGCGCTTCGATGACGCGAAGGCTCGAGCAGGGCGTTCATCTTGGCGACGATGTGGGCGGGGCGGCCGGCCTGGGCGTGCTCCTGTCTCGCGGCGGATGAGGCCGAGGAAGCTTTCGGCCATGGTGAGCGGGGCGACCAGCAGCGGGCGGTAGTCGTCGATCTCGGCGTGGGCGGTGAGGTAGTTGAAGACCATGTGCACCCGCTCGGTGATCTGCGGATCGCAGGTGAGCAGGCTGAGGTCGGTGTAGAAGCGGGCGGTGACGGGGTTGTAGTTGCCGGTGCCGAGGTGGCAGTAGCGGCGGGTGACGCCGTCTTCGTCGCGGCGGACCAGCATGGCCAGCTTGCAGTGGGTCTTGAGGCCGACGACGCCGTGGAAGACCTGCACGCCGGCGTCTTCCATGCTGCGCGCCCAGCGGATGTTGGAGGCCTCGTCGAAGCGGGCCATCAGCTCGACGACCAGCGTGGCTTCCTTGGTGGCGGCGGCCTCGGTGAGCGCCTGGAACATGGGCGAGTCGTGGCTGGTGCGATAGAGGGTCTGCTTCATGGTGACCACGGCGGGGTCTTCGGCGCCCTGCTGGATGAAGTCGACCACCGGGTCGTAGGAGTCGTAGGGGTGGTGGAGCAGGACGTCGTGCTGGCGCAGCTCGTCGAAGATGTTGGTCGGACTTGCGGCTCAGGTGGAGCGGCTTGGGCGTGAAGGGCGGGAACTTGAGATCCGGCCGCTGCACGTCGCCGTAGAAGAACATCAGCCGCGAGAGGTTCACCGGGCCGTCGCCGCGGAAGACCTGGTCCTCGTCGAGCTCGAAGTTGACGCGCAGGCGCTCGACGATCTCCGCATCGGCGCCGGTCTCGATTTCCAGGCGCACGGCGTCGCCCTTGCGGCGGTTGTGCAGCTCGACGCGGATGGTTTCAAGCAGCGAGCGGGCTTCTTCCTCTTCGAAGTAGAGGTTGGAGTTGCGGGTGACGCGGAAGGCGGCGCGGGCCAGCACCTCGTAGCCGCGGTACATGCCGGCGAGGTTCTGCGCGATCAGGTCCTGGAGCAGCAGGTAATCGATATGCGCCGTCGGCGCGAGGGCAGGCGGACGAAGCGGGGCAGGGCGCGGGGCACGGTGACCACGCCCAGCACCTGCGGGCCGGAGCTGTTGCGCTTGCGCCGGAGCAGCAGAGCCAGGCAGAGAGCCTTGTTGAGCACGCGCGGGAAAGGGGTGGGCGGGGTCGATGGAGATGGGGGTCAGCAGCGGGTCGACCTCGCGCTGGAAGTAGCCCTGGGCAAAGGCGCGGGCCTCTTCGTCCGAGCTCGCTCCACTCCAGCAGGCGAACGCCCTGCTTGCGCAGCTCGGGCAGCAGGTGCTCGTTCCAGCAGCGGTACTGGGCGGCGACAAAGCTGTGAATCTCGGCGGTCAGCACGGCGAGGGATTCGTCGGGGCGCAGGCCGTCGTAGCCCGGCTCGCGGTAGCCGTCCTCAATGCGCTGCATGAGGCCGGCCTGGCGAATTTCAACGTATTCGTCGAGGTTGGAGCCGGTGATGGCGAGGAACTTGACCCGCTCCAGCAGCGGGTTGGAGGGGTCTTCGGCCTCTTCGAGCACACGCCGGTTGAACTGCATCCAGGAGTGGTCGCGGCCGTTAAAGAGCTTTTGTTTCTGTGTAGTTCGGGCCATTGAATCCGTTCCAGTGCCGTAGTTGGCAGTCTACAGCTTTTTGCCGGGGGTTTGCATCTATGGAAGAGGGAATCGGCAAAAATCCTCCGTTAGCTAAGTCACACAGTACAAAAGCGGGAATCGATGTGAAGAGGCGGGAAAAACCTTGCTGGGGACCGGTTTGCATGGGTGACGAGGCTTTTGCGGAGGCTTTGTCTCCTGCCGGACTCCCTATGCTCGCCCGTTTGCGCCGCTGCAGCCTGCGTACAGGACCCCCATGGCGATGGTGTTCACTTTGGTTTGAGCGTCCTCAACCCGGGAGGGAATCAGAATGGGGACCTTGGCGCCTACAACCACGTGGCCGAATTCCAGGCCTGCCAGCACGTGAATCGCCTTGCCCAGCAGGTTGCCGGCCTCTACGCTGGGAACTACGAGGCAGTCGGCATTTCCCGCCACTCCGCTGTGGATTCCCTTGGCTTTAGCGGCCGAGTGGAGCAGGGCATTATCGAGCGCCAGCGGACCGAAGACCTCCGCGTCGCCGAACTGGCCGGCGAGACCCATCTCGGTCAGAGCATGCGCGTCCACCGTGGACGGAACCGCCTCAGAGACCACTTCAATGGCGCTCATTACGGCAATCTTCGGGCGGTGGTTTCCCAGGCAGTGCAGCACCTTGATGGCGTTGAAAACGATCTGTTTTTTCTGCTCGAGGGTCGGAGCAACGTTGAGCCCGCCATCCGTTAGCCCCACCAGCCTTGCGTCGCCCGTATGGCTGGTCTCAAAAAATGCCACATCGCTGAGCAGTCCGCCGTTGCGCAGGCCATGCTCTTTGTCGAGCACGGGGCGCAGCAGCTGGTCGGTGCGCAGGTGCCCCTTCATCAAAATATCAATGCTGCCCTCGCGCGCCATTTTTACCGCATGGGCCGCGGCGCCATCGTGGACGGAGACGAACTCCGCCTTGGCGGCCAGCTCGTGCAATCCCAGATGATTCGGCCTTGGCGCGGGTGCTTTTTTCGTCGCCGATCAGCACCGGAAACGCAATGCCGCTTTTCAGTGCATCGGCCATGGCGGCCAGGGCCACTTCGTCATCGGCCAGAACCACGCCCACGCGCCTGGGGCCGATTTCGCGTGCCCGTTTCCGTAATTCCACAAAGGTATGAGCCGGTGAAAATTCTGCTGCCTGCATCCCGCGTCCCTCGAAACCAGTAAACAGCATACAACCCGGGGTGAAAAAACTGAATTCCGAACAGTGGGCCGGCGAGACAAGCAAAAATCCTCTGAGGCTTAAGCCTGCTCATCTCTTGCGCTGTGTTCTGAGCCGTTCGGCTGGACTCAGGGCAGGCTTTGAAGTTGTGTCCCGACGCAAAGCTGCCACTCCCGCGCCTTGCCACCACCGTCTCAAATTGAACAATCCGCCCAAAGGCTGGAGGATATAAACTGGATTTACCACGGAAGCCTTCCCTGAAAGGAGTCCATCGCATGGCGAGTGAATATTCTCCTTCAAACGACAGCCTGATTTCAGATGAGCCGATAGTTGCAGATGCCTATGTTGTGGACGGCATTGTCGACCAGCTTGCCGCAGGGCTTTATAACCTGGCCTCCATGCTGGTGGGCGAAGGCGAGGACAGCGTGCGGCTGGTGGAGGCGGCGATTGCCAATACCGATGTTTCGGCATGCCAGGATCCTGACCAGGCGCGCACCGGCAGCCGCCGGTCACTGTGCGAGGCGGCGCTCGATACTCTCAGACTGCGCAATCCCGGCGGCCTGGCCGCGCCGGAAGGGCTTAAGCCGTCAGGCAACTGCATCGATGAGGACGATCTGGATGCGGTGGAGATCGCGCGAGAGGATTTGGAGCGCATGATCGCCGGCCCGGACCGGGAACGCGTGCGCAACTGGCTGGCCAGCCTGCCCACGGCGCTACGCACCATCTTTGTGTTGCGCGCGGTCGCCGGTTTGAGCGCCACTGAAACTGCCGCAATGCTAGAGAAACACGGCGGTCCCAAAGCTGCCGGATGGAATGCGGAAGCGGTGCGCTCGGTTTTCCGCGAAGGATTGTGCTCGCTGGCTTCGCAACTGCTGCATGCGACGGCGACGCGGTGATGGAGCGAGTGAAGCAGTGAAGAAGTGAAATAGTGAATTCCCGTCAGCTATTCATTGCAATTCAAATTGCACTCCACCACTTTCATCACATCTCCAGGGTCTCCGCCGCCAACCATGATCAGCGCAACTTCGCCATCCGGCCTGATTAATACCGACGCCGGCAGCTCGGCTGCATAGTCAGGCGTGCTCACGCCCAGCTCGATCGGCAACGGCGACATGAATTTCATCGCGGCGACTGGAATCTTGATGTGAAAATGCTCAATCAACTCCTGAACCGCCGTAGGCTTGTCATTGAGCTGGATTGCAAGGACCGCCATTCGGTCCTTTTCCTTTTCTGCCAACGAGAGAATTTCCGGCATCCTCTCGAAGCAAGGAGGGCACCAGGTGGCGCCGAATTCAATCAGAACCCACTTGCCTTTGAACTGATCGAGCGTAATCGTTCCGCTGTTGACTGTTTCCAACTCCACATCGGGAGCACTGAATCCCTTCGCTACGCGGGCAAATGGCTTGGCCCCAGCCGGCGAGTAATCCTGCGTGGGAATTTGGCGCAGTAAAATCTGCTGGCCAAAATCCATCCGCTTAATGTAAGCGGTGATAGCGCGCCGATACCCCTCGTTCAAATAGCTGGCCATCTGCATCGGTCCGGTATCGGCTGCATTTTTCCCGTCGATTCGGATGATCAAATCGCCCTTCATCAGATTCCAATGAATCGGTCCGGGCTTTTCGTCCGCAACACGCCACCCGTGATCCTCATGAACAATCGCAATGTTAGCCACAGTTACAACAGGTTGGGGATGCGCTGCAGCGTACTGTGTGGCAAGAGCCATCATTGGGAGCAACAAAAAATATTTCATATCAACCGGAATTTCCTTTCGACCCGGACTCCGAGTAATTATATCCACCCTAAGATGGAAAACGAGGCTAAATCAGCTTTGGCGCCGAGAAAACCAGGAGATGTGCCGCACTCCTCGATCCGTGCTTGTAGATCTACCCGTGCGGCGGCGGACTCTCTCCCACAGGTCGCACGTTTGAAGAGCATCACTGTGGCTGGCCCGGTAGGTTCGATACAATCGATAGTAAGAACCCTGGGGCTTTTTTTTGCATCGATAATAGGTAGCCAATTTTTGGGAGCAGCGCATTTTTGTGAGTCAAAGACTTTGATTTCGTCAAAAAATTCAAGCCAGAGCCAGATCCCTCCCCGCACCTTCGCTTTGCTGCTGGGAGTGGCGATTTTGGGCTATGTATTGGCTACGGGCCGGCTGGCGGCGCAGATTCCGGCGGGCCTTTTGCCCAACCAACCGACCGCTCAGACCGCCAACCCCTTCCAGGGCAGCGTGGCGGACGGGCGAGGTTTCGGCGCAGCCCATCGACCTTACGCTCGACGACGCCATCCAGCGCGGGCTCAAGGCCAACCTGGGCGTCATCCTGAGCGGCACGCAGACGGCAGCGGCGCGCGGCGAGCGGCTGAGCCAGTTGCAGGCGCTGCTGCCCTCGGTGGACGCAAGCGCCAAGGAAACCGTGATGCAGGTCGACCTGCCCGCCGAGGGGCTGCGCATTCCCGGCTTTCCCACGATCATCGGGCCGTTTGGATATACCGATCTGCGCGCCTCGCTGAGCTGGTCGCTGGTGGATGTGGCTTCGCTGCGCAACTACCTGGCCGCGCGGCACAACTTTGCCGCCGCGCAATTGTCAGCCCAGGACGCGCGCGAGCTGGTGGTGCTGACGGTGGGCAACGCCTACCTGCTGGTGCTGGCCGATGAGACCCGCGTGGCCAGCGTGGAAGCGCAGGTGGCCACGGCCAAGGTTTCGCTCGACCAGGCGGTTGCCAATCACCAGGCCGGAACCGCGCCGCTGCTGGACGAGCTGCGCGCGCGCGTGGATTACCAGTCGCTGCGAGCAGCAGTTGATTGTGGCCCGAGAACGCTCTGGAAAAGGACAAGCTGGCCCTGGCGCGGACCATCGGGCTGCCGCTGGCGCAGAGCTTCACGCTGGCCGACAAGGCGCCTTACGCGGCCTTCGACCAGATCGACGTGGACGCGGCCATTCGCGAGGCCCACGCCAACCGCAAGGATCTGGCGGCGATGGTGGAGCAGGCCAAGGCGGCCGAGGAGCAGCGCAAGGCGGCCACCGCCGACCGGCTGCCCACGCTCAACTTCAACGGCGACTACGGCGACATCGGCGTGACATCTGACGCACTCGCACGGCACCGGCGACGCCGCCGGCACGCTGAGCGTTCCGCTCTTCAAGGAATTTGCCCTGCGCGGCGAGGCCGAGATGGCCCAGGCGCAACTGGACACCGCGCAAGCCCAGTTGAGCGACAAGAACGCGCAGGTGGACGCCGATGTGCGCGACGCGCTGCTGGACATTGCCTCGGCGCAGAAGCAGGTCGAGGTGGCGCAGATCCAGCGTGGAGCTGGCCAGCGAGGCGCTCAGCGAGGCGCAGCAGCGCTACGCCAACGGCGTCAGCGACAATCTGGCCGTGAGCCAGGCGCAGCAGTCCGTGGCCCAGGCCAACGATCAATACGTGACCAGCCTCTACCGGCACAATGTGGCCAAGCTCAGCCTGGCGCGCGCGCTGGGAGCGGGCGAGAACTACAAGAATTATCTGGGAGGAAAGTAAACGTGGCGGATTCAACACCCAACACCAGCCCAAAACGAGCCGGACGACAGAGATCGAGATCGCGCAGCCGCAGACCCGCCGCAGAGGCATCATCGTTGTTGTGGTCGCGGTTCTGGCGCTGGTTGCCGCTCGGAATCTGGTGGCGCTCCACTTATAGCGAAGACACCGACGACGCGCAGGTCAACGGCCACCTGATCCAGGTGAGCTCGCGCATCGCGCGGCCAGGTGCTCAAGGTCGACGTCGAAGAGAACCAGGTGGTGAAGGCGGGCGACGTGATCGCCGAGCTGGACCCCACGCGACTACCAGGTTGCGGTGGAGAACGCCGAGGCCGCTCTGGCCAGCGCCCAGGCCAACGCCGCCGCGGCCAACGTGAATGTGCCCATCACCACCGTCAACACCGGCAGCAATCTGCGTTCGGCCGGACGCCGATGTGAGCGGCACGCAGGCCGGCGTGGAGCAGGCGGAGCAGCAACTGGAGGCCGCGCACGCCCGCGTGACCGCAGGCCCAGGCCAACAACACCAAGGCGCAGGCCGATCTGGAGCGCTACAAGCCGCTGGTGGAGAAGGACGTGATCAGCAAGCAGCAGTTTGACGCCGCCGTGGCCGCCGCCGACGCGGCCAAGGCCGCCGTGGCCGACGCCCGCGCCAGCGAGCAGGCTGCCGTCGACGGCGTGCGGGTGGCCCTGCGAGCGCGAGGCGCAGGCCCAGGCCGGATTGAAGTACGCCCAGACCGGCCCGCAGCAGGTGGCCGCGCAGAGCGCACGCGCCAGGCAGGCTGAAGCGCAGGTGCAGCAGGCGCAGGCCCAGCTCGACCAGGCCAAGCTCAACCTGAGCTATACGAAAATCGTGGCTCCGGCGGCCGGCATCATCACCCGCAAGAGCGTGGAGATCAACCAGAACGTCTCGCACGGGCCAGAACCTGCTCACGCTGGTTTCGCTGGAAGGTCTGTGGGTCACGGCCAACTTCAAGGAGACGCAGTTGCGCCACATGACAGCCGGGCAGCCGGTCGAGATCGAAGTGGACTCCACCGGCAAGACCTATCACGGCAAGGTGACGCAGATCGGCGGCGCCACCGGCTCGGTGCTTTCGCTCTTCCCGCCGGAAAACGCGACCGGCAATTATGTCAAGGTGGTGCAGCGCGTTCCGGTGCGCATCGACTTCACCGATCTGGCCAACGAAGACCCCAACCACGAGCTGAGGCCGGGCCTGTCAGTGGAGCCGAAGGTGCGGGTGAAGTAGAAAAGCTAACGCGCTGGCGAAGTCGAAAAGACATGATCCAAAAGCCCGTGGCTGAGGCCACTTTTGTTCGGGGCTTGCTTTCAGGGGCCTGAACACCTGAAGGCCCCTGCTCCCTCCGCTCGGTCCAAACAGTGAGAAAGACTCCCGCTCAATCCAAACAGCGATAAAGGCCCTTGCTCTCCCGCTCAGGAGGGGTCGGAGCCGGCGTAATTCGAAATTCTTAAAACCGGGCCCCGGCTACCGCTGTTCCTGCCCGCTATAAGCCCCTGCCTATTGCTGTTCCTGCCTGCTATAAGGACCGGGCAGCGACGACTCCTCGGGCTTGTCTTTCTGTCCCGGCTTGGCTGGCGCCGAGGTCATCTTCGAATAAATGTGGAATTCCACCACCATATCCAGCAGCACGGGAACCGGTTTCCCATCGAGAATCGCAGGCGCGAAGGTTGCCTTGCGAATTGCATCCACAGCATTCTCATCCAGCCCGAATCCGATGGGCCTGCCGACTGCGATGTCCGCAGCTTTGCCGTCGGGGCCGACCACGGTGTGATAAAGAGCCATTCCCGCCACGCCATTGGCCTGTGCGTACTCGTTCGATACTGGATCGGTAAACGTCAGCAGACGGGCCTTCTTATCCACCGTATTCTGCCGCATCACCGCGGGGTCGCTGGGACGGTAATCGCTTTTGGTCGCCACGGCCTGGTAATAGAGCTTCCAGAAGCCCGGCAGCGAGGCCATCAGCCGGTCGTCGAAGCCCTGCGCAAAGATTTTGTCCACAGCGTCTTTGAAAACCTTGTTGGCATGTGCAGGCGAGGTGGTGGTGGTGATGCTTTTTGGATCGGCAGGTTTCTCAGCGGCCGGAGCTGCCGCAATCGCCGCCTTCAACTGCTCAGCCTCACTGGGCTCGTCTGTCGCTGGAGCGGTTGTCGCCGCGGTGGTTGCCTGGGGCGCAGCCGGAGGCTCCGCCTGAGTTGACGTTGCCGCCGATGGCGTCGGGGCTGTGGCTGTTGCGGCTGTCGGTTCTGCGGGAGTTGCGCCAGTTTCCGCTGGGGCCGGACTTGCCGCCACTGCCGGCGACGTTCCAGTCTGGGCAGGAGCAGCAGCAGGTTTTGCCGCCGCAGTGGCGGGTTTTGTGGCGGGCGCAGATTTGCCCGACTTGCCAAAGAAGGACTTACCCCCCTTAGCCTTTTTCGGCACCACCACCATCTCGCGGTCAATGGTGATTCTGATCGACTTCTTGTTGGGCGTGATCTTTACCCGGTCAACTGACTTGCCGATCTCCTCATAAGGCAGAGCGCCCAGAAAGCGCAGTGCGTACCGCGCCCCGTCCAGTTCTACCTTGTGCCTGGTCAGCTTCACCCTGTCGATCTGGATTGCGTTTAGCGTATAGGAGCCGGCCGGCGAGTGACCGATCAGGACCCCATGCTCGTTGAAGCTCAGATTGTCGTTCAGATAGCCTCCCAGCAGAAAGAGTTGCTTGCCCACAAGCAATTGCTTCACTTCCGCTTCGGTGATCTCGCTTCCAGGGGCAGGCGTTGGCTTGGCGGCTGTTGCCGGTGCAGGCGAGGCGGCCGGAGCGGGGGCCGGTTGCTGAGCCGCATCGGGTGCGGGTGGTTGCGCAGGAGCATCACCTGGGCTCGGATTTTGAGTTGCAGCGGATGTCCGCGCCGTAGCCGCAGGCTGCTGAGGCTGATCCGCCTGTTGCGCGGATGCTGAGAAAAGCAGCGCCAGGGCCAAAGCGCCACACAAGACTTTGGCGCCGGGCCGCACAAAAACCTTTGAAAGCCACCCGAAGGGAAGGCGAATCATTTGCTCATACATATAGAGGGACCTATGAAGGCACTTTAACAGGATTTTGTTTCCGCGATGCAAAAAGTACTGTAATCAAGCCCCAGCTTCCGTCGCCTGCGCTCTAAATCCTTTTAAGAAACCCGTTTAAGCCGCCACAAAATTCGCCGGAAGAGTCCCAGAATGCGGCGCGTATCCCGTCTGCCGGGACCCAGCCGGCGCAGCAACAGGCGGAGATCGTGCCGGTTCGCATCTCGCATCGACGAAGGCGAGTAGCCGGCGGCAATCATGGTTTCCTCCACCACCGCGGCTAATCGTTCCAACTCGCCAGAAGCTGCTGCTGCAGAATCCGGTTCACCCGCCGCAACCCGACCCCCGGATTCCGCCGGCATGGCCCGCGTAGCCAGCTCATACAAACAAACCGCGGCCGCTTGCCCCAAATTCATCGAGGGCTGATGCGCATCAGTAGGAATCTCCACCAACAAATGGCAATAGGAAAGATCTTCTCGAGTAAGCCCATGCTTCTCCGGCCCAAAAACCATTCCCACGCGCCCACCGCGGTCCAACTCCCGGCTCACCATCGGGCCCAATTCCGGCAGCCGAACCACTTTCTGTTCCGGCTTGCGATAGGTCAGAGTCCCGGTTCCCACCACCAGGGTGCATCCGGCCACAGCCTCGGCCAGCGTCTCCGTCTCCACGGCAGAGGCCAGCAACTCCGGCGCACCCACAGCCGAGCGAGCCTCCCTCCAGTGCGGCGCATAGGCGGCCACGACCGTGAGCTGCGAGAAGCCGAAGTTAGCCATAGCCCGCGCCGCCGCCCCAATATTGAGTGGGTTGCGCGGCGAAACAAGCACCACGCTTATGCGGTCGCGTTGGTCTTCAGGAAGCACGAGATGATTGTAGATCGGCGCCTTTCAGATCATTGAGTTTAAATGCAGTTGCAGGCCGCCGCATTTCCTAATATTTGCACCGTAGAGGCAGCGGCGAAGATTCATTTGAACAGCCCTGATCGCCACGGGCAAGCTAACGTCCCGAAAGCTGAAATGCAGCCGTCCATTACGTGGCATAATGAAACATAATCCTGCGAGGAGATCATTTTCTTGCAAGCGGGCCCTATCGCGGATAGATTCAGATCCGCACTTGAACTTCCCCTCTTTCGTTGTGCGATAACGATCGTTGCTATTGCTGCATCGTTTTGGCTGAGATATGAACTTGCTGATGTTCTTGGCCTCGCATTGCCGCCCTTCATCACGTTTTATCCCGCAATCCTACTAGTTGCTCTTCTGGCCGGCTTCTGGTTCGGACTGCTGGCGACCGCTCTGACGGTGCTGGGAATGGCCTGGCTGATTCTGCCGCTCTTCGGACCGCATGCGATTGCGAAAACCCCGGATGCCGTCGCCCTGGCCTTCTATGCCGGCGTGGGTGTTTTCACCAGCTTGCTGGCCGAGTATTACCGGCGCGGCCAAAGACTCGTGGCGAACTACAAAACGGAGCAGAAATTTAAAGACAGCGAAATGCTCTATCGCAACCTCTTCAATTCCATGGATGAGGGGTTCTGCATCATCCAAATGCTCTTCGATCCGCTGGGCAATCCTGTCGACTTCCGATATGTCGAAACAAATGCGTCTTTCGAAAAACAGACCGGATTTCATGGTGCGGTGGGCAAGCGGATACGCGAGTTTGCTCCGGATCTTGAACAGCGTTGGTTCGATCTCTATGGCAAGGTTGCGCTCACCGGCGAGCCCGCCCATGTCCTCGATGAAGCCAGGGCCATGAACCGCAGCTTTGAGGTTCGCGCCTTTCGCGTGGGTGATCCGCAACTGCGGCAGATCGCGGTTGTCTTTAACGAAATCGGCGAGCGCATGCAGACGGAAGCGCATATCCGGCGGCTCAATCGCGTGTATGCCGTCTTGAGCGAGATCAACGAAACCATCGTTCGGGTGAAGAATCCTGAGGCAATGCTTGAAGCCGCCTGCCGCATCGCCGTGGAGAAGGGAAAATTCCGCATGGCCTGGATCGGAATGATCAATCCCAAAACCCAAATGCTGGAACCCATCGCATACAGCGGATTGGTCGATGGCTATCTTGACCACGTGAAGATCGATGTGCGCGACTCCGACCATGGCACGGGACCGGCTGCGCGCTGCATGCGATCGGGGGAGCATGCTATCTGCAATGACATTGAGCACGAACTCCACCGGTCGTGGAAAGATGACGCCATACGCATCGGGTACCGCTCGATGGCGGCATTTCCGCTCCGCGTCGATGACAAAACCATTGGCGTATTCAGCATGTATGCAAGCGAGCTCGCCTTCTTCGACGAGGACGAAACCAAACTGCTCGACGAGATGGCGATGGATATGTCGTTCGCACTGGAAGTCGATCGGCATGAAAAAGCTCGCCTTCAGCTTGAGGAGCAGTTTCGCCAAGCGCAGAAGATGGAGGCCATAGGCCAGTTGACTGGAGGAATCGCCCACGACTTCAATAACCTGCTCACCGTGATTCTGGGCTGTTCCGAGGTCATCGCCGAGGAGGTAAAAGAGAACCCGCATCTGAGCAAGATGGCGAAATTGATTGCAGACGCTGCCCGGCAGGGAGCGGAACTGACTCACCGCATGTTGGCCTTTGCCCGCCTCCAGCCCTTGCAGGCCAGGCCGGTCAACGTCAATCAGTTGCTTGGCGGCATGCAGAACTTTCTGCGCCGAACGCTGAGCGAACAAATCGAATTGCATGTCATCGAGGGATGCAAGGATTGCGATGCGCTGGTTGATCCCACCCAGCTTGAGAGCGCGCTGCTGAACCTGTGCGTCAATGCTCGCGACGCCATGCCCCAGGGGGGAACAATGACCATCGAGACCGGGAACGCGGTGCTCGACCACCACTACGCGGAACAAAATCCCGAGGTAACTCCCGGCCAATATGTTCTCATCGCGGTCTCCGACAGCGGTTTCGGCATCAGCCACGAATACCTTGACCGCGTCTTCGATCCATTTTTTACCACCAAGAGCGTTGGAAAAGGTACAGGCCTTGGTCTGAGCATGGTGTACGGATTTATCAAGCAATCCCAGGGCCACGTGAAGATTTACTCAGAGCTCGGCCGTGGAACTTCAGTCAAGTTATATCTCCCCATGGCTAACCAGGAAAGCGAGTCGCCCAGTGAAAATCAAACCCCGGTCGTCGACCTTCGCGGTTCTGAAGTAGTTCTCTTAGTTGAAGACAATGAGTCTGTACGCGAGTTTGCCAGGTCCCAGTTGATAACTCTCGGTTACCAGGTGCTTGAAGCCGGCAACGGCAAGGATGCAGTGAATGTCCTCTCCGAGCGGGCGGATATTCAACTGCTCTTCACTGATATCGTCATACCCGGCGGACTCAACGGGCGCGAACTGGGAATAGAGGCATGCCGGATCAACCCAAAATTGAAAGTCCTCTATTGCTCCGGATATGCGGAAAACGCAATTCTTCACGAGGGACTGCTGGATAAGGACGTGCAGTTTCTGAGCAAGCCTTACACGTGGCGCGAACTGGCGGCAAGAATCCGCGAGGTGCTTGCGGCAATCTAATTCCCGTACGGGAGATGAGGAGCGCAATGCCAACCAGAAGCATTCTCGTCCTCGATGACGATGCGGCCGTGGGTCAGACCATCCAGTGGATCGCTGAGAGCCTGGGCTTCACAGCCGACTTCGTCATTCGCCCCGACGAATTCTTCGAGCGGCTTGACCGCACCTGCCCGGACATCATCACCATCGATCTCATCATGCCCGAACTCGACGGCGTTGAAATCATGCGTCTCCTCGCCGAGCGCAAATGCCACAGCAAAATCGTCATCTCCAGCGGCATGGGCACTCGCGTGCTCGACGCCGCCCAGCGCTCGGCCACCGAGCACGGCCTGAGCATCGCCGGCGTCATCTCCAAACCCATCTCCAGGGAAGGCCTACGCGCTCTTGTCGGTGAAGGCAGCGAGCTCAACCAGCCGCTATCGGCAAAGCATCCCTCCGCGCAACAGAAAGAATTCGAAATTTACAAGTCGGATATCCTCAACGCCCTCGACCGCTACGAGTTTGTCCTCGCCTATCAGCCCAAGATCGAATGCAAGTCCGGCGCCCTGGCCGGCTTTGAGGCGCTCGTCCGTTGGCAGCATCCCAGCGGAGAACTGATCATGCCCGACCGTTTCATTCCCATCGCTGAGCAAGCCGGCCTCATCGATGCCCTCACCGAGCAGGTCTTCTATCAAAGCATCGAGTGGTTCTCTGAGTCGTTTCACGGCTCTGATCACAAGCTCTCGCTGAACATCTCCGCCCGCAGCCTGGTGGATATTCACCAGGCCGACAAGCTTTCAAAAATTTGCAGCTTCTACCAGATAACTCCGGAGCGCATTGTGCTCGAGCTCACTGAGAGCAGCGCCATGGTCGATGCCACGCTCTCTCTCGATGTCATGACCCGTTTCCGCGTCAAGGGCTTTCACTTATCCATCGACGACTTCGGCACCGGCTATTCCTCCATGGTTCAGCTGGTGCGCCTGCCCTTCTCTGAGATCAAGGTAGATAAATCGTTTGTCACGCACGCCCAGCAATCCCAGGAGGCGCGAACCGTCATCAAGTCCATCATCGATTTAGGTCACAGTCTGGGCCTGCTGGTCTCAGCCGAAGGCGTTGAAGACCAGCAAACCCTTGACTATCTCAACACTCTTGGTTGCGACCTGGCGCAGGGATACTTCATCGCCCACCCCATGCCCGGAGAAGCCGCTCGGATTTGGGCTGAAAGCAGAAACCAGTAATCACTAAAATATAGGCTTTGAAAGGGCACGAATCGGTCTGGGCAGGTACATCCCTCAAAGCCATTGCGGCTCTCACTATCCAACAGCCGCTGGATAGAGAAACCTTCTCCGGCCTTCGCTTACTTTGGTGGCGCGATAACCGCACACTGCGATTGCGGCCAGCAGCCCATGGCTCCGGTAGTCTTATTGTTGCAAGCCACCGTGCCAGTTGGGCAGCACTTCCCGCCGAGGCACCCCGTTCCATTGGGGCAACACACGTTCGGCACTCCAGAGCTGTTCCCGGCACACACGGATTGGCCCTTTGCGCATTTCTGCGCCGGCTTGCAGGTGTTTGTCGCTTCATCGGCGCAGCCCCAGTCACAACAGCTCGCGCCGCAGGAGACGCCGACCAGGCAGAGCGGCCGGCATTTGCCATTCACGCATCCGTCCTGGCAGCAGGCGTCTCCGCAAATGTGCTCTGTGGCGCAGCAGGTCGCTGGCGCGCTGGGGTAACCCTTCGCGCATTTCGAGCCCTCTGAGCAGCACGTGTTGTTGCACGAGATGGGCGTTTCGCCACTCTTGATCTGCTTACAGCAAATGCCTTCCGTCGAGCAGACGTTGCCGGCCGGGCAACAGACACCTTTGCAGACATTGTGATCGACGGTACAGCAAATCCCATCCTTGCAAACATCTCCCTTGGCACAGCACTGGTTGTTGCAAATTTGCACGCCATCGGGACAGCAACTGCCGTTGGGCGTACACTGCTGGCCGTGGTTGCAGCAATTGCCGTTGCTACAGCCGATCGGGCAGCAGGCACTCCCGGGGTTGCTACAGTTGCTGAGACACTCGCCACCTGCTGTGGCAGCGCAGGTAACGGTCCCGATTCCATCACAGGCCGCCCCGCAGGGAGGGCAGAGCCATGCAATGGCACAACCACCCGCGACACCGCCTTCGCATTCGCCGTAGGTCGCTATGCAATCATTTTGGCATTTTGTGCAACCAGATCCGCCGATCTGTCCGAAGCCTTCTCCGATGCCTTCGGGAACGGCAAGAGGCTCCAGCGCGCCAAGCGCTGAGGGAGCAAGGGCAAAGGCTGCGGGTGAGAGACTGGCGATTTCAACGGCGGGACCGGAGCGGGAGAAGCTCTCACGCCTGCGCCTGGCGAGAAGTTGAAACCAACTATCGGCGCCGTTAGCCGAACTGCTCGCGCCCGCGTTCTTGCAGGTCGACACTGTGTCGTGGGCCTTTTTTAAGAGGGCTGTGAGGGCGGTGCCAACTGCGGAATCCAGCTTCACGCCCGGCGCCGGCTTGCCGTCGGCATACTTGATTGTGCTGGGGTCGGCTCCTGCCGGATGCGGCACGATCGACCGATTGTCGACGGTCCCATGAACGGTCTTGCCATCGGTAGTAAATGCAACCTCTTTGATTCCCTCGAAGGCCTGACCATAACTGTATTTGACTTGCGTGGAGCCGCCTTGCGTGTCCCTCTCGATGCGAAGCAGAGGGTCATCGCCGAGCTTCACAGTCGTGGTGCTGGTGATTTTGACGGATTTGGCATCGCCGCGAGTAGCGCCCACGTCGAATGTGATTTCACACTCGTGCGTGAGCTGCTTGCCGTTGACCGAGCTTTGGACGCCATACTTGAGAGTCGTGGTTTGCCCGTCATGAGAAATCGAGCACGGGCCTCTTTGTTCCGTGCTGGGAAGGTCGAGAGAATACATCGATTTGCCGGAGCTGGCGTGAGCCATGGCTCGAACAGGAAAGACACTCCCGACGGCCGCGGCAACGGCGCCTTGAAAGGCCAGCTTCAAAACATCGCGGCGAGATACTCCGCCGCGCGCAAAGTCCTTCACGAAGCGATCAAACCAATGTTCCATGGTTAAGCCCTCCTGAGAGCCAGATCCACCGAACTTTCTGAGCCGTCTCGCGGCTTGGCGAGCGCGAAAACCGCTTGTGCGCCCGCCGCAACACGAGATGCGACTCGTCCATCGCTGTCGAGCAAAACCGCCATGGGCGTTCCATGAGCGGCGAAAGCATGCGCAGCCCGCGACTCCGTGTCCAACACCACCATCGAACGCAAACCCATCGCGCGGTTCTCACTCACGTCGCCGGTTGAGATCACAAGAAGCTGCGGAGCGTCGGGCGACGCCTCCGCTTCCCATGCTCTTAAATCAGGCAACATTTTCCTGCAGAAGCCGCAATCTGGGTTCCAGAACAAAAGCAGAGTCTCCCTCTCGCGCACGTCGGAGAGCGCTACGCTTTCGCCCCATAAGGATTGGAGCTTGAGGTCCGGCGCCGGATCTCCCACGGGGATTGCCGGTTTATCGAACCTGCTTTGCTGTTTAAGAGAGCCAACCAGCGTGCGTATCGCGTCTCCGCCCTGCGCAACATAGCTCGCGATCATTCCATCGGGAGCGATCAGTACCGCTGCCGGCGTGCCCCACGCCTGGTAACTTTCGGCAACCTCTCGATCTTCCTGGAGGAGCACGGTTCGAATGCCGAACGGCCCAAGCTTTGCTCGATTCTCGGCCGCCGTTCCTTCAGCAATCAACCCGAAGGTTGAGTCTTCGGCAAGGTCACTCTGCCAACCTGCGAAGTCGGGAAGAAGCGCCTGGCACGGCCCGCAGTTGGGATTTGAAAAGAGCAGCAGGACAGGTTTTTGCGCCTTCAAAAGTCCGCCCAAAGTGGTGCGGCCGCCGTCGAGAGCATTCAATTCGAACGTCGGCGCCGGAGTCCCCAAAGGCAGCCCGGACTGTGGAGCAGCCGCTGCATCGGGTGCATTCGCATTCTTTATGCCGACACCTTGCTCGACCGCCTCTAGACGCAAAAGCAGTCGGCCTTGTTGTCGCATAATCTGTATCAGGAACGCTGCCATCCCAATCAGCAAGATGAAGTTGCCCACCGAAAGAGCCAGGGTGACAGAAGCAGCCGTTGCGAGGGAATGTGTCCATCCCAGGATGCTGAGAGCGTTTGGGTCGCGGCCGCCCCAAACAACAATGCCCGCAATCACGCCGAAGCCCAGATTGCGCGCCAGTGTGCTCCACCCAATCGGCTCTGAGTGCAACTGGCCGAAACAGTTGCAGCGCGGCTTGCGATGAAGAGCGAGATTCGCTGCGATGGCCGTGCAGAACACAATCAGCAGGGCCAACGCTCCGGCGCCGCCATACCATGCCGTGGTGATGGGAAGCAGCAGCGCCGTGACCGTGAGCTCAGCCAGAACAAGACCGACTGCGGATATGCCTGCGAAACGGACGGGTACGCCGAATTCCACTAAGCTGTCGCGCGTTCTGGCTCGCGTGGCCAGTTTGGCCACTCCCGATACCGCGAACACCGCGGCCAGCAAAATGCGGCTGGCGAGAACCGACACCTGGAGCATGGTGTCCTCCGACTGTCTAAGGCCTTACTCGAACAGATTTCAACCAAGGTCACAGTTGGCGGATAGATTCTTTCCCGCCGGTCCCAATGGGCAGGTCTTCATCGATGGTTTCGCACGGAATCCGCGTTGCACGCTGCACCGCAATTCTCGGGAAAGTGAGAAATGCCATCAGCGAGATAGATTTTCCGGGTAGTTGGCGAACAGAGCGCCCTCGGAGCTGAAGACTTTGGGGAATCCAAGGATCGGTCCGCCGAACTCCGAGTACTGGATATCATCATGGTAAGAAGAATGTCAACAAAATATTTCTTTAGAATCTCCCTGCCGGCCAACCTCGCGCGATTGAGATGAATACACACATCAAATGGGGCAATGGGAAACAAGCCGGACGACCTCCTCTTGGAAGTGCTCTTTTGATTTGGGACTTCGTCGGGGACATCCAGTCGTCACGTAACGACCACGGCAAATGCAGTTGGAAAGGTGACCCTGATCCTCCCAGATAAGAACGGGCAAGCGACCCCACGGTCGCCGAATGCGGTAACTATCCTTAATGACTTGACGAATCATCTCCCTCCCGGTTCTTTCCAATTTGTCCAAAACCATCCAAATCAGGCGGTGCTCCGCACACACAATGAGTCGAATAATGGCACGCTTTCGTAGTCGTATCCCGCCGGAATGTTCTAGCCTCAAAGGATGATCTGGACGAATCCAGCCGAGTTGGCGTTGAACGAGTTGAGCACCACGCCGATCGTCCGCTTCTCGGTGCTGGCGTTCAGCTCGATCTTCTTTCTGGTCGATCCCTTTGCCGCTATCCCCTCGTTTCTGGCGATCACCGCCAACTCCGACCAAGCCAAGCGGCGGCGCATGGCGCGCAAAGGCGCGCTCACCTGCTTCATCGTGCTCACCACTTTTGCCTTCGCCGGCCAGCTCATCTTCAAGATGTTCGGCATCACCCTGCCCGCCTTTGAAGTGGCTGGAGGATTGATTCTATTGCTGATCGGCCTGGATATGCTGGAGGCGCGACGTTCGCCGACCCAGGAGACCCACGGCGATGCCGAGGAGGCCACGGCCAAGGAAGACGCAGGAATTGTGCCGCTTGGGATTCCGATGCTGGCCGGTCCGGGCGCCATTTCTTCGGTCATGGTGCTGGTGGGACAGGTGCCCAACCTTCTGGCCTGGGAGATGGGCGCCATCCTCGGCTCCATCACGATTACCTGCCTGGTCAGCTATGGGGTTCTCTCCGGCGCCGGCCGCGTCCGCCAAGTGCTGGGCGAAACCGGCATCCGCATCCTGGTCCGCATCATGGGTTTGCTGCTGGTGGCCCTGGCCATGCAGTATTTCGTCAATGGCCTGACCGATTTAGGCCTGATTCCAAAGCACTAAAGCCGGGTTTCCCACAGAAACACGGAGCTTTCCACAGGCCCGTAGTTTGCTTTGTGGTGGTTGGGGTTGCTATTCTCAAACGGTTGCAGCAAAGCGATTTGCGGTGATCCAACTGCGGTTTGCAATCAATGATGGCCTGTGCTACTCTTGTGAAGTTGCAGATGAGCAGTAGAAGCCTCCCGGTGGCCGAATGGCCTGCCCCGTAGAGGGAAGTGGGAAGCCAGTAATGGAACTAGTTCGTTGGGTCAGGTGAGGATGCAAGCCCCTAAACCCCTGTAGGGAATCCCTAGAGAGAACAAGCCATTGCAAGACCCAGGAGAGATAACTCCTGTGAGCCCTAGTGGCTCGGGTGTATTTTGCTGGTCGATCTTTGATATTTTGCGCAGTGCGAAGCTTTGGGACAGGATTTCTACTTCCCGGCCAGTCGAAAGAACAGATTGAGCTTGACAGGAAGATGAAACTTTGATAACTTTAAAAGGTTCGCGCAAAAACGCCGGATGAGGCTGTAAAACGCCACGTGAGGCGAGCGCAACAAGTTCGAGGACACCCCGGCGTAACAGCCTGGGCCTCGATCCAAAAGGGGCCGCTCAGGCGGAAACTCTCAAGGATCTTTGACAAATTGGTTGAACATGCCAGTCGTGAGAAAAGATCAGGTTTGGCTTGATCATTCTCACAAGGTAAGAGTATCTGCTGCTGTTATAGCGCAGGTGCAGTTGAAGCTCATCGACCTCCGTCGACGAGTGGATACAATCAGGTTTCAAACGAGAGTTTGATCCTGGCTCAGAATCAACGCTGGCGGCGTGCCTAACACATGCAAGTCGAACGAGAAAGTGGTAGCAATACCATGAGTAAAGTGGCGCACGGGTGAGTAACACGTGACTAACCTACCCTGGAGTGGGGGATAACTGAGGGAAACCTTAGCTAATACCGCATAATACCTACGGGTCAAAGGAGCAATTCGCTTTGGGAGGGGGTCGCGGCCGATTAGTTAGTTGGCGGGGTAATGGCCCACCAAGACTGTGATCGGTATCCGGCCTGAGAGGGCGCACGGACACACTGGAACTGAAACACGGTCCAGACTCCTACGGGAGGCAGCAGTGGGGAATTTTGCGCAATGGGGGAAACCCTGACGCAGCAACGCCGCGTGGAGGATGAAGTCCTTCGGTACGTAAACTCCTTTCGATCGGGACGATAATGACGGTACCGGAAGAAGAAGCCCCGGCTAACTTCGTGCCAGCAGCCGCGGTAATACGAGGGGGGCGAGCGTTGTTCGGAATTATTGGGCGTAAAGGGTGCGTAGGCGGTTTGGTAAGTCTTGTGTGAAATCTACGGGCTCAACTCATAGACTGCACGAGAAACTGCCGGGCTTGAGTGTGGGAGAGGTGAGTGGAATTCCCGGTGTAGCGGTGAAATGCGTAGATATCGGGAGGAACACCTGTGGCGAAAGCGGCTCACTGGACCACAACTGACGCTGATGCACGAAAGCTAGGGGAGCAAACAGGATTAGATACCCTGGTAGTCCTAGCCCTAAACGATGACTGCTTGGTGTGACGGGTACCCAATCCCGCCGTGCCGTAGCTAACGCGTTAAGCAGTCCGCCTGGGGAGTACGGTCGCAAGGCTGAAACTCAAAGGAATTGACGGGGGCCCGCACAAGCGGTGGAGCATGTGGTTTAATTCGACGCAACGCGAAGAACCTTACCTGGGCTCGAAATGTTATGGACCGGGGTAGAAATATCCCTTCCCCGCAATGGGCCGTAATATAGGTGCTGCATGGCTGTCGTCAGCTCGTGTCGTGAGATGTTGGGTTAAGTCCCGCAACGAGCGCAACCCTTATCCCCAGTTGCCATCATTTAGTTGGGCACTCTGGTGAAACCGCCTCGGATAACGGGGAGGAAGGTGGGGATGACGTCAAGTCCTCATGGCCTTTATGTCCAGGGCTACACACGTGCTACAATGGCCGGTACAAACCGTCGCAAACCCGCGAGGGGGAGCTAATCGGAAAAAGCCGGCCTCAGTTCGGATTGCAGTCTGCAACTCGACTGCATGAAGCTGGAATCGCTAGTAATCGCGGATCAGAATGCCGCGGTGAATACGTTCCCGGGCCTTGTACACACCGCCCGTCACATCACGAAAGTGGGTTGCACTAGAAGCCGGTGAGCCAACCGCAAGGGGGCAGCCGTCCAAGGTGTAATTCATGATTGGGGTGAAGTCGTAACAAGGTAGCCGTAGGAGAACCTGCGGCTGGATCACCTCCTTTCTAAAAGAGAAATGATGGCATTTGCATTCCTTCCGCGAAAGCGGAGCGCTCGATGAGAATCGGTCGAGATGCGAGTGTCCATCTAACCTGCAAGAGCCGTCCCTGACGGCAGGAGCGGGAATTCTGATACAAGCCTTCTTTGCTTGATCGACCATTCGCACGATGGTCATGGGCGGCGTAGCTGCCCAGCATGTTCAACCTTTGTCCTCGAAACCCTTTTTGACACTGAATGAGGATTTGTGAGAGCCGCCGGGCTCCTGGCTAAGTGTAGTTTTAGAGCCGGCGGGGGAGCGGCCGGCTGAGACTCTAGCTTTGGGCCTGTAGCTCAGTTGGTTAGAGCGCACCCCTGATAAGGGTGAGGTCGGTAGTTCGACTCTACCCAGGCCCACCATCTCTGCCGCAGGCACCCACATGTGGGGCTGTAGCTCAGTTGGGAGAGCGCGTGCTTTGCAAGCATGAGGTCAGCGGTTCGATCCCGCTCAGCTCCACCAAAATTCATTCACTGTTTCCTGATCGCCGCCATCTTTTGGATGACGCCGATCAGGAGACAGGCTGGCCAGTCTTTCGAGACTGGCTTGGCAGGTTTCTTCACCGCCTCAGGGCGGGCCTTGACGAAACAACGAGAAGGTTTGGATGTTTGACAACGAAATTGATTGGGTAATGCGCATTGAAGCGTCATTCCTCGTACCAGCCGCCGCGAGGCGGCTGGCTCAGGAAGGATATCTTTGAATGACGCTAATACAAGGCCGAGCACAAGCAATGAGTCGTCGCAAGTTGACGGTTCAGGCAAGTGTTCAATGTAAGAAGAGTGTCTTTAGGAGTGCAACTCGGGAGCGCGTGAGCGTAGCGAGTTGTTCTCAGGCGGAGTTAACGTAGGTTATCTCTGATCAGGACCGAAGCGATTCGGCTCCCTGCGCTGGAGTTAATTCTATGGTCAAGCTACTAAGGGCGCACGGTGGATGCCTTGGCAGAGACAGGCGATGAAGGACGTGGCAAGCTGCGATAAGCTTCGGTAAGCCGCACACAGGCGTTATAACCGGAGATCTCCGAATGGGGAAACCCTCCCGGGCAAACCTCGGGAACTTCCCGCTGAATACATAGGCGGGATAGAGCGAACTCAGGGAAGTGAACCATCTCAGTACCTGAAGGAAAAGAAAGAAACCTCGATTCCGATAGTAGTGGCGAGCGAACTCGGAACAGCCCAAACCCGTGGCATTTCGGTGTCTCGGGGGTTGTAGGGCCCGCAACAGTAGAGTTACCAATCTGGTTGTTAGCCGAATCCTCTGGAAAGTGGATCCATAGAGCGTGACAGGCGCGTAGGCGAAAATAATCCAGACTCGAAGCGGATACCTGAGTAAGGCGGGGCACGTGAAACCCTGCTTGAATCCACGGGGACCATCCCGTAAGGCTAAATACTCGTCTCTGACCGATAGTGAACCAGTACCGTGAGGGAAAGGCGAAAAGAACCCCGTCGAGGGGAGTGCAAAGTACCTGAAACCGTGTGCCTACAAGCAGTGGGAGGGCTATGCCCCGCAAGGGGAATGCCTGACCGCGTGCCTATTGCATAATGAGCCGGCTAGTTATTCTTGTCAGCAAGGTTAAGCGTAAGCGAGCCGAAGCGAAAGCGAGTCTGAACAGGGCGTTCAGTTGGCAGGAATAGACGCGAAGCGGGATGATCTACCCATGGCCAGGTTGAAGGTGGGGTAACACCCACTGGAGGACCGAACCGGTGTTTGTTGAAAAAAGCTCGGATGAGCTGTGGGTAGGGGTGAAAGGCTAATCAAATTCCGTGATAGCTCGTTCTCTCCGAAATAGCTTTAGGGCTAGCCTCGGACGAATTGCGTTGGTGGTAGAGAGATGGATGGACTAGGGGGCTTTCCGGCTTACTGAATCCAACCAAACTGCGAATGCCAGCGACAACATATCCGGGAGTCAGACGGTGGCGGCTAAGCCTCATCGTCGAGAGGGAAACAGCCCAGACCGCCTGCTAAGGTCCCAAAGTTACAGTTAAGTGGGAAAGGAAGTCGGAACGCTCAGACAGCCAGGAGGTTGGCTTAGAAGCAGCCATCCTTTAAAGAAAGCGTAATAGCTCACTGGTCAAGCGGTCCGGTGCCGACAATACAACGGGGCTAAAACTGTACACCGAAGCAGCGAATGCACACCTTAAGGTGTGCGTGGTAGGAGAGCATTCTCAACAGCAGTGAAGCCAGACTGAGAAGACTGGTGGAGCGTTGCGAAGAGACCCTGCCGGCATAAGTAGCGATAACGGAGGTGAGAACCCTCCGCGCCGAAAGTCTAAGGTTTCCTGAGGAAGGTTAATCCGCTCAGGGTTAGGCGGTCCCTAAGGTGAGGCCGAAAGGCGTAGCCGATGGACAGACGGTTAATATTCCGTTCCTCCCAATGTTCGTTTGACGATGGGGTGACGCAGAAGGATAAGCATGCCGCACTATGGCTATTGCGGTAGTTGCACGTAAGCTGGATTCGATAGGCAAATCCGTCGGGTCTTAACAGTGAGGTGTAACTCAGTCCCGTATGGGGCTTACGATGCTGATTCCACGCTGCCGAGAAAATCCTCTAAGGAGAACAAAGGGAACCGTACCCCAAACCGACACAGGTAGACGAGGAGAATATCCAAAGGCGCTCGAGTGAAAGCTCGTTAAGGAACTCGGCAAATTGGCTCCGT
>CAVZYE010000017.1:0-19801 GCA_963779385.1 uncultured Acidobacteriaceae bacterium
CGCTGGAGTCTTCCGCCTCGACTCCCGACCCAGCCATTGCAGCCAGAGTAATGGGGTCAGCCAGAAGCCGCGTGGTCAGCGAGAACGGACCAATCGCCATCCCTACCGGAAGCAGATCCGGCTTCGTGGCGATCAAGGCAAGCGCTTCATTGCGGGCAAGGCTTCCCGCACAAAACGGCACGGTCTGCTCACCGCACAAAGTTGCCAGCGTAGTTTCATCCAGAGGCGAGGAAAAGTGGAAGGTCTCAGCTTCCGTGGGGGAGACCTCGGCCAGCGCCAGCAGATCGATCTTCTCCAGGCGCAGGTCCATCAGCGGGACTGCGAGCGGCGTGTTCCATCGACGAGCCGCAATTTCAATCACTCGGCCCAGATCAGCGCCATGATTGCGAACCTTTTCCGGTTCGCTCTCTTCGTGCATTACCAGGTCGGTGCCAATGGGCATGCGCAGCCCTCGGGCTGCAAGATCAAGATAAAATTCGCGATTCATCGGGCCACTTTCTTTGCCTGGCAGTCCCGCGTGGCGCCAGTATCGCCGGCGACAACACTGTCAATATTTTAATTGCAAGCCAGGATTTACCGGACTGTCTGGCCAACTTCCGTCTCAGGCTACCGCAAGCAGGTTCCTCACCAAACCGACTGCGCCGCTGGCGTTCTCGCTGTAGCCGTCCGCGCCAATTTCCTTTGCGTATTGCGACGTTACCGGCGCGCCGCCAATGAGCACCTTCACATTGGTGCGTACACCTGCGGTCTTTAATGCGTCGATGGTGGTCTTCATCGCCGGCATGGTCACGGTAAGCAACGCCGACATGCAGACGATTTGAGGCTTCTGCTCCATTACCGCGGAGACAAACTTCTCCGGCGAAACATCGGAGCCGAGATCGATCACTTCGAATCCGCTGCCTTCCAGCATGGACCCCACAATGTTCTTGCCGATATCGTGCAGGTCGCCTTTGACTGTGCCGATAACCACCTTGGTGGCGAGCTTCTGGCCGGAAGCCGTCATCAGCGGGCGAAGAATCTCCAATGCGCTCCGCATGGCGCGGCCGGCAAGCAGCAACTCAGGGACGAAGTATTCTTCGGCTTCAAACAAGCGGCCGACTTCGTCCATGGCCGGCACCATGGATTCTGAGATCAGTTGCAGCGGAGCAACACCCGCCGCCAGCGCGGCTTCAGTGGCGGCATGCGCTTTTTTTGCATCGCCGTTGAGAATTGCGTCGTAGAGTTCCTTCGATTGCGCCATTTTTTCTACTCCTAAAATTGTTATTGAGGATCAGGAACGAGCATCCTGCATACGCCTGGCCGGTATATATGCAGTGCTATATTTGGCCAGTGCGAAAATCAGCAGGCTGAATGTGGTCTCTGAAAGCAGGCTGTTGCGGAAGAAGGGCACCGCGGCAATATAGCAGGTTCCGAGGCCGCTCAAGGTCTTTGCATACATGCCCCACACAGCCCACACCGCAAAGTTGCTGGCCAGGAAGAACGAAATCGAGGTCAGCAGTGAAGCGCCAAGCACGCGTGGAGTCGATTGCGAGTTGCGCAGCATTGTGGCGCCAAAGAACGCTGCCGCCAGATACCACATCCAGGTAACAGCATGATCGGCAGTTAGCAGGTAACCGTAGCGATGCATGGTGAGGAACATATCCACGCCGACTAATGTCAAAAGCGGAATGGCAAACTCGCGCTTCGGCCGGTTCGCCCCGAAAAACAGAAGGCAGGCGAAGACGGGCACAAAGTTATAAGGATGACTCACCGTAAGGCGCAGAAGAGCCGCGCCAAAGACAAGAAGATACGGCAACACGAACAATTTCCTGGTTTCCAGCCGCTTCATCAACACTCCTCCTGATTGATCTCCATCAGATATACCGCCCATCAGCCCTTGCCTTAGCACATTCCGCGTCCATCGCAGGGATGGCCAGTCATCACGGCAAAGTGCCGAGCTGTTCAAGGACACAAAAAGAACCACTCACCCACTTTTGCCGTACGGCCTTGCTGGACTTAAATCTTTGTGGATAAGCATACTACCTGCGAGAAAACATGGAAAGTGTCAGAGAACACATTTGCCGTATTTTCACCAATAAGACTCCGCATCCCAGTCAACGGGCCCAAGCCCACGATTATGATCGTACTGTGCAACCCCATTACAAATTAGGCGACATTCTTGCCAATGCAATCACGCACGGCATCGGAGCCATTCTGGCCGTTGCGGGCGCCGTATATCTGATTGCCGCATCCACGCGGGGGTCGGTACGGTTGGTGGTTAGCTGCTCCGTCTTCGCCTGTACGATGGTACTGGTCTATCTATGCTCCACGCTCTATCACTCGCTGGTGCGAACGCGAGCGCGGCATGTGTTTCATGTGCTTGACCACTCCTCCATCTACCTGCTGATCGCGGGCACCTATACGCCGTTCACGCTCATCTCGCTGCATGGACCTATGGGCTGGTCGATCTTTGGCGTTGAATGGGCTTTGGCGGTCGCCGGGGTGGTCTTCAAGAGCTTCGCTGTAGACCGGTTCCAGGTGGCGTCGGCCTTGGTCTACCTGTTTCAGGGCTGGTTCATTGTCATCGTGGGGCTGCCGCTGTTCCATGCTATCGGTTGGCACGGAATTCTATGGATGGGAGCGGGCGGGTTGGCATACACGCTGGGAATCGTGTTCTTTGCCCTTGACCGGCTGCGCTACTTTCATGCCACATGGCATATTTTTGTCCTGGCCGGAAGCGTGTTTCACTACTTTGCCATTCTGTTTTTTGTGGTTCCGATGCGTGGCTGAATCGTGGACGGTGAGCAGTTTTCACCTTTCGGCGAACTGATCCCCGCCCCCTGTTTTCTTACTGATTCTGCCGGTTTGGCAGATTACGTTTGGTTCGCATGCCTTGAATGTGGTAAATGGCCACGATCCATGGGACAAGGATGGAGAAGAAGAAGCGGGAAATGAGTACGCGCGGCCCCTTGCGGTAAAGGGAGCGCCAGTCAGGGTGGAAGGCGTACCAGAACTGGAGCGACAGAACGGCCAGAAACGGTATCACTGCCCACCACCAATCCTGGGACGACCTGACCGCGGGTACCCTGAGCAAAAACAGGCAGAGCAGCGCCATAACTTGAGCGACGCAGCGGGCGGCATTGCGGACCAGGCGCGCGCGACGAACACCGAGGATGCCATCGCTGACGGAGTAGCTGGCAAGCTGGTTAAAAGCTGTCACGAAATTGTATTGAGGGCGGTAGATCGCTTTGGCGCCATCGACAAAGGCTGGCGGGGTAAGGCGGCGGGCCTCGAGATCGAAGAGCGTATCTTCACCGAAGAAAACCGTTTCGGTGAAGCCGCCGATGCGATTCCAGAGGTCTTTGCGAAAAGCCATGGAGCGCGCCGTGCAGGACTTGGATGGCATGGAGGGTGATAGCTTTACGCCGAAAAAAGTAGACGAGGCAAGGTCCCATACGGTTGGATCGACTGGGTCGATACAGGAACCGCCCAGAGCGTACTCGGCCGTCGAATCAAGAAGAGGCGCGGTGATGCGGGCGAGCCAGTCTGGCCGGTAGGTGCACCCGGCGTCGGCGCAGGCGATGATCTGGGAGCGGGCGGCGGCGATGGCCACGTTGCGGCCCCTGGAGATGGGCCCGGGCGAGTGTTTGAGGTTGCAGGTTTCGTCGCGGATAACCAGGAGAATGGGGTTTTCTCTCTGGGCCTGCAAAAGCCAGTCCCAGGTACCGTCTGTGGAGCCGCCGTCCACGATAATGACCTCGGCTGGCGCGGGATCCTGCGCCAGCAGGCTGGGGACGAGCCTGGCTATCTCCTTTACCTCGTTGAGGACAGTGGCAATAATCGTGACGGGTTGCATAAAGAAAGTATAGAGTGGTGCAGGCGCCCGGTTTGCCGCCGGGTTGGGTTAAATTGACCGGATTCACCATTTAACGATAGAATTGTAAAGTTTGGCGATGCACCCGTTTGAGGATGTGCAGGGTCAGGCTGGGTTCGCCGCTCTGAATATTGGAGTGTGTGTTCCTCCGCCGGCCCGATGCAGTCGCTCTCTGTATGCGCCCCAATCGAGCACACAGTATCTGATTTTTGAATGCGCCTCGTTTTATTGCCGGAGCGCTGGAGGGTTTGTTATGTACGCAGTGATTCGCACCGGTGGCAAGCAGTACCGGGTCGCTCCAGGCGACGTGGTGAAGATTGAAAGCGTAACCGCCGGGGACAACAAGGAAAATACCGTCGAATTCAGCGACGTGATTGCAGTCAGCGGCGAGCCGGGAACTATCGCCAAGCCGTCGACGGCCAAGGTAACCGCTGAAGTGGTGGGCGACGGTCGCGGCGACAAGATCCTGGTCTTCCACTTGAAGCGGAAGAAGCAGTACAAGAAGCTGCAAGGGCACCGGCAGAATTTTACCGAGGTGCGCATCAAGGCCATCGAGGCCGACGGCGTGACGTATACGGCGGCGAAGTAAGAGCGATTGGTCGGGAAGAACCCCGAAGAGCAGGTCACAAAACGTGCCCTGCCTGGCTCAGGATGACAGAAGGTTGATTGAGAAGGAGATTCGGCAATGGCACATAAAAAGGGTGGAGGCAGCTCCACAAACGGACGCGACTCGAATGCACAGCGGCTGGGCGTAAAGGCCTTTGCCGGCGAACTGGTTACCGGCGGCTCCATCATCATGCGGCAGCGCGGCACACGCATCAAGCCGGGACTCAACGTGGGCATCGGCTCCGACGACACGCTCTTCGCCAAGGTGAGCGGACGGGTGAAGTTTACCGACCACGGCAACCGCGGACGCTTCGCTTCCATCGAGCCGATCGCAGCCGAGTAAGAACACTCAACTGTAATTTGGTAAAGGCCACGGCGCTGCTGTGGCCTTTTTCTTGCGCGCCGTTAGTTTCCTTGTTGCCCAATGCAAACGGAAACAGCTTTTTAGAGCCAATGCAGCAAGTTGGCTCCCGCTTGCGCGGGAATAGCGGGTTGGCAAGTTAGCGGCGGCATCGCTGGAGGCAGCTTCATTTGCTGCCAGGGCCGCCGAAAAACATCGGATTATGGACAAAAAAGGAGCGAAATCCAGCATTTTTGGCACATTTTCAACTGCTGATTTTCAGATCATTTATCTTTATAATCAATTACTTACACATAAAAAGGGGCGAACAAATAGAGCAGGAGCCCCCCGGGGGGTGGGCACATTCAAGCCCCAAGTGCATCAGAATTGGATACCACAAACCTGGATGAATAGGCTGCGCCTTCCTGTTGGCATTCGACCGTTCCTCTGATCCTTTAAATATTGTGCGCCTGGGGAAGACAATTATCTGCAAAACCAAATCCTTGCGCCGACCTTATGGGACTCCCTAACGAACCAAAAGACTGCTTATGAAGCACTCTCTAGCGACGGCCGTTTGAGGGGGAGGGCTATTGTGGAGCTTGTCTATATTTCTGATTGGCGGTTCTTCAGGTTCCTGCTGAGCACCTTATCCACGACTTGCTCCACATCGGTGAGGAAGAAGCTGTTAGCGGGCTGGGGCACGGCAACCTGGGTCCCGGAGTGGCCCAGCGCTGATGCGATCTCGTTCCAGCGGTAGATGGTCGAGTTCACCGGCAGTACGACGGGCCTGCGAACCCGCTCTGGCAGAGCTGTATAGGTTACCCAGATGCCCAATGAGAACAGAATCACCGCTTCGCTGACGAACTGAACTGGGTCGGATAGCGTAGTGTTGCGCGTCCAAAATGAAGCGATGATGAAATCGCTGGAGGACATGACGCCAAAGCCCAGGGCAATACCGAAGGCCATGTCACGCACGGAGAGATGCAGTGCATTCATGCTCAGGCACAGGAAAGCAAGCAAGCACAACTCAACAATACTGACCGAGCGCATCAACCTGAATGCGATTTCCGGAATGACAAGAACATCGCGATGCTCGAAACTTATCGTTGATAAGCTGACGATGACTGAAGCCAGTATTGCCCAGCGGAAAATTACGGTTCCGAACTTCAGCAACCCAGGGAACGCCGACAGCGCCGAACGAAAAACTTCAATACAAACGAAGAAGAGCAAAACTGCGCTGGCAAGATAAACTGCCCAGTAGACATAAAAATAGAATGCGGAATATGTAAGATAGCCCGGGGTTGAACTCCGACCCCACGGCTGCGATTGTATATAGAAAAGAGCCACCAAAGCCGGCATCGATATAACGCGCAGGGCTAGATAAGACCCCATGGCGGGGAAACGGCCACGGAGGCCCCTCTTCCAAAAGAGGAAGCCGAGCGCTGTCCAGAGCGTAAACTCCAATGCGCTCATTACGGACATTGCTAGATTTGTAGGCATAAAGGCCCCATCGCCATCCTGAGAACTTCCTCAGAATAGCGCCGATGACCAGGATGCTCAACGAAAAAAACGCTTTATCTCTGATACTTTTGTGTAATCAGACCAACCCACTAGTCACTAGTTACCAGGAGGTGGAGGAATCGGGCAAGGAATGTTCCCGCAGCCCGGTGCCGGCATACTAGCGGAGGCAGACTGGTGGCTCACGAATTTGGTGGCGGAGGAGGAGGTGGCTGCGGCGGCACCGGCTACGACGACGAAAAGGGCAAAGACGCGGATGGCGAGTTTCATAATTAGTAACCCCTTCAGGTTAGGATTTGCAGAATATGTCTTTTCTGCGCACGACAATCCTAAACAAAGTCAAGATATAAGTACAGTTATTTCATTAACTTAAACAACTAATAATCGAAATAGTTACTAACGTCATCTACCCCGTTGGTTACCTAACTCTAGTACCCAATTTGTGATCCTTGCCACTTCCGTTCCGATCACCGTCAACTCCAATTTTCGCACCGATCTCCGTGATAAAATAAATTCAGGCGGATTCGCATAAAACCCCTGTCTTTCAAGCGGTTAGTGGCGGAATGACGACACGGATTTGCACATTTCGAGACGTGCCCGAAACGGGAGCTGAAAGCGAATATCAGGCGAATGAAATCTTCCGGTCCGCGAACCGAAAGTCAATACACAATTGGTGGAATACATGGCAAATATGGTAACCAACCTGGTGCCCACTCCTGAAATCAATGGAGATAACGGCAGCTATACCGGCGAAAACATCAAGGTATTGGAAGGCCTGGAGGCGGTGCGCCTGAGGCCGGCGATGTACATTGGCTCGACCGGCGAGATGGGGCTGCACCACCTGGTTTACGAAGTGGTGGACAATTCCGTGGACGAGGCGCTGGCCGGGTATGCCAAGAAGATCGACGTCGTGATCCACGTGGACAACTCGATTACCGTGACCGACGATGGGCGCGGGATCCCGGTGGACATGATGGACCTGGCCAATGGCGAGAAAATGTCGGCGGTGCAGGTGGTGCTGACCAAGCTGCATGCCGGGGGGCAAGTTCGACGCTTCTACCTATAAGGTCTCTGGCGGGCTGCACGGCGTGGGCGTGAGCTGCGTGAACGCGCTGAGCCAGGAGTTCAACGTGGAGATCTGGCGCGACGGGCACACCTGGGAGATGGATTTCAGTTGCGGTTTGCCGACCAGCGAGCTGCGGCAGGCGGGGACGAGCAAGCGGCGCGGGACCAAGGTGCACTTTCTGGCCGACAAGTCGATCTTCACCACGACCGAGTTTAACTACGACACCCTGGCGCAGAGATTGCGCGAGATGGCCTTCCTGAACAAGGGCCTCGAGATTACGCTCACCGATGAGCGCACCGCCGACGCGAAGACCGGCGAAGCGAGGCGGGCTGAGTTCAAATATGCGGGCGGCATCTCAGAGTTTGTGAAGCATCTGAACCGCGGCAAGACCGTGCTGCACGATAAGCCGATCATGATGGAGGCGACGCGCGACAACGTGGAGATTGAGATCTCGCTGCAGTATAACGACAGCTACTCGGAAACTGTGTTCAGCTTTGCCAACAACATCAACACGGTGGACGGCGGATCGCACCTGTCTGGATTCAGGACGTCGCTCACGCGGACGATCAACGCGATTGGGCAGCAGTTGGGGCTGTTCAAGGACATGAAAGAAAACCTGAGCGGAGACGATGTGCGCGAGGGTCTGGTGGCGGTGGTTAGCGTGAAGCTGTCGCAGCCGCAATTTGAAGGACAGACCAAGGGCAAGCTGAACTCCGACATTGCCGGCACGGTGCAGGCTTTTGTGAACGAGCGGCTGGGCGGATTTCTGGAGCAGAACCCGCCGATTGCGCGGAAGATTATCAACAAGGCTATCGAGGCTGCCCGCGCCCGTGAAGCCGCACGCAAAGCTCGCGACCTGACCCGCCGCAAGGGCGCGCTGGACGGCGGCGGATTGCCAGGCAAGCTGGCCGACTGCAGCGAGCGCAACCCGGAGCGCTGCGAGCTTTATCTGGTCGAGGGCGAGAGCGCCGGTGGCACAGCCAAACAGGGCCGCGACCGCCGCTTCCAGGCCATCCTGCCGCTGAAGGGCAAGATTCTGAACGTGGAAAAGGCGCGTTACGACAAGATGCTGGGCCACGAGGAAATCCGCGCCATGATTACGGCGCTGGGTTGCGGCATTGGCAAGGACGACTTCGACGCATCCAAAATCCGCTACAGCAAGATCATTCTGATGACCGACGCCGACGTGGACGGATCGCATATCCGCACGCTGCTGCTGACGTTCTTCTTCCGCCACATGACGGAGCTGATCAAGCGCGACAACATTTATATTGCCCAGCCGCCGCTCTACAAGATCAAGAAGGGCCGCTTTGAGCAGTACATCAAGGACGACCGCGAGTTTGTGAAGGTGATGGTGAAGCGCGCGTCGGAGGGGATGATCGTGCGCCACGGCGAGACGGCCAGCCGCATTGAGGGCGCCGACCTGACCCGCTTTATGAGCACGCTGAACGAGTACCTGGGCTTCGTGGAGAAGGTGGACAAGCGCATCCGCAATGAAAAGCTGACGGAGATGCTGGCACGGGCCGAACTGGTGTACCGCGCCGATTTTGCTTCGAAGACGGAGAGCAAAGTTCCGGAAAAGCTGGCGCTGCTGCATAAGCAACTGATCGAGCTGGCCGATGAGTTTCAGTTCAAGGTGCATAAGCCGGTGGAGGACGAGGAGCACCACACCTGGTCGGTTTGCTATACCGATGCGCAGGGAGCTACGCGCTGCATTGACTGGGCGCTGGCTTCGAGCCCGGAGTTCCGTCAGATGATGGCCAAGTACACGCTGATCAAGCAGTTCCTTGAGCCGCCGTTTCTAATCGAGTACGCTGCCAAGGCCGTCGCGGTTGAGGCTCAAGAAGAAGCCGAAGGAGAGGGCGTCGAGGAGGCTGCTGAATCCAAGACGGAGGCCAAACAGCCTCGCCGCCCTGCTCGCCTTCTGAGAGAGCCGGTTGAAAAACAGACGGCGCGCGAGCTGTTTGCTTATATCGTCGAGCAGGGCAAGAAGGAGTACTCGGTGCAGCGCTATAAGGGCCTGGGCGAGATGACCAGCACGCAGCTGTGGGAGACGACTATGGATCCGGAGCGGCGCACGCTGCTCTCAGTGAAGCTCGAAGACATTGCCGAGACCGAGGCGATCTTTACCACGCTGATGGGCGAAGACGTGGAGGCGCGGCGGAAGTTTATCGAGGATAACGCGCTGGACGTGAAGAACCTCGATATCTAAAACAAGCTCCTAAACTCTACCCTAATTCGAGTAACATCGGATTGGCGCATTCCTGTATTCGCCGACCACGAATATGGATGGGACCGCTTTCGAATGCGGGAATGTGTGCCTGCCAAATCCACGCATGAATGAAGATCCCACACTTCCGCTCTCTGCCGGGCAGGTCAATCGGCCGGAGCCGCCTATCAGCTCCACCTGGGGCGACTTTACGCTGCTTGCTCGGGTCGGATTTGGCGGGTTCGGCGAGGTTTACCGGGCCTGGGATCCGCACTTGCAGCGCGAGGTGGCGCTGAAGCTGCTGCTGCCGGGTGCGGCTGGCGGCGATGCCGAATATAAATCCGTGCTGGCCGAGGCGCGGGCTCTGGCTTCAGTGCGGCACCCGAATATTGTTTCTGTTTATGGAATCGACCGGCACGACGGGCGGGTGGGGTTCTGGACGGATTTTGTGCGCGGCAAGACGCTGGCAGAGTTGCTGCGCGTGCAAGGCAGATTTGGATTCCACGAGGCGGCGTTGATCGGGCTGGATGTGACCAGGGCGCTGAGCGCCGTGCACCGGGCGGGCATTCTGCACCGGGACATCAAGGCTGAAAATGTGATGCGCGAGGAGGGCGGGCGCATTCTGCTGATGGATTTCGGGCTGAGCGCGCTGCAGCAGGGGCAGACAAATATTGCGGGAACGCCGAACTATATGGCTCCGGAGATATTCAGGGGCAGCCCAGCTACGGTGGCCACCGATATTTATGCGGCGGGAGTTCTGCTTTACTACCTGGTGGCGGGCGATTATCCGGTGAAGCTCACCGGGTGTTCGCCGCTGGAGTCGCTGGTGAAGATCACCAAGCGCACACCGCTGATGGATTTGCGGCCGGATGTGCCGGAGGCGCTGATGCGCACGGTGAATACGGCCATGGAGTTGGACCCGGCTAAACGATACGGGAGCGCCGGGGAGTTGGCGGCCGCACTGGCTGAGTGCCTGGGAATTTCGCCGCCGTCGGAGAACATTTCGATTCAGATTTCCCGGCATGAGCACAGTCGAAAGAGCGCGGGAATTATTGCCGCCGTTGCCGTGGTTGCGGCAATTGCAATCGGCTTGATTCGTTTGGCCGGGAGGACTGAGAGGGCTGTTGCATAAATCGAGCAAGGCGTCGAATGCGCCTTCGGCCACAACTTACGATGAGTTCCAAAAGGCGCAGGATCTGCTGCTGCGATCTTATAAAAACGCCAATACGGCGGAAGCAGTGAAGGAACTCGAAGCCGTGCTTCGGGCCGATCCAACATTCGCGCTGGCGGAAGCGCGGCTGGGCGCCGCTTACTTTCTTCAGTACCGCAACAGCCACGACGCTAAGCTTCTGGATATGGCCAGGGATGCGACCAACCGGGCGATCGAACTCGATCCAAACCTGGCTCCACCTTACATCACTTTGTCGCGAATGGCGGCGATCGAAGGGCAGACTCCTCTGGCGATGCAATTGGCGCACAAGGCGCTGGATCTCGATCCGCGGAGCCCGGAGGCCTATGGGGCTTTGGCTGACGTATATGAGGCCGAGGGCAAGGCGAGCGATGCAATGGCTGCTTTGCAAAAGGCGATGGACCTGGCGCCGGAAGATTGGCGCTGGCCGGTGCGCTTGGGAATCGATGAATTCAGCGCGGGCAATCTGAAAGAGGCAATTGCCCAGTTGCAGCGCGGCGTGGATCTGGCGCCGGATAATGCGGTTGCTTATTACGACCTGGGTATCGCCAATATGCAGTCAGACCAGCGAGAGGTGGCGCGCGAGGACTTTGAGCGATCGCTGAGTATAGAGCCCGATGCCGATACCTACTCCGCGTTGGGAACGGTGCTGCAGTTGGATGGGAAGTACGACGAAGCGGAAAAGATGGACAAGAAATCCATCGAGCTGAATCCTGCCAATTATGTTGCCTGGGGCAATTTGGGCTCAGCTTACCAGTGGAGCGGGAATCGGCATGAGGAAGCAGAGCGGGCCTTTCGCAAGGCAATCGAACTGGGGGAAGCGGCGCGAGCGAAGAGCAGCAAGGATCCGGAGCTGCTGGCGACGCTCGGGTATAACTATGCCGCGATCAGCAATGCTTCGCAGAGCTTGATACTGATTCGGCAGGCAGTGGCATTGGCGCCTGAAAATCCGTCGGTTCAATATAGGGCCGGGGATGCATATGAAACGCTTGGACGCCGCGGCGATGCGATTCCACTGATTGCGGCGGCATTGGGGCAGGGTTACAGCGCAAATGAGTTTCAGAGAAATCCGCTGCTGGCAGCGCTGCGAGGCGATCCTGCATTCACGGCGGCAGTGGGCAAGGGAAAAAAGAAGTAGACGATAGAAAAAAATTGCGATAGTGTCGCAAATATGGCAAGTACTGAAATTACGCTCATCAATAAGGGCGGAAAATACTCCCCCAGTACCGCGTCGGTTGCCGTAGTTAAAGGCAGTTCCGTCACCTTCTCAACCAGCGATGGAAGTGCCGCGTTTCTTTTCTTTTCGCCCGCTGCCGCCGCTGTTATGTCGCCCGCTCCCGGCAAAGCATTTTCGCTGGCCGCGGGGAAAAAGGCGAGCTTCACATTCACCTCATCGAACCCGGGAGCCTACAGCGTTGCATTTGGAGCGAATGCCAATTCTGGTCCGGCGAGCTTCTCTGGCGGGAACTCTTCGGTTCTAGTTCTGGAGGGCGGGGCAGAGCGCTTTGGCGCTGTGGCCCCTAAATCCTTCGGCAACCCCATGAAGCCGGGCAGCTGAAGAATCCGACCGTTCGAGATTCGTCGTATGCCGCGCCGGTGTTTGAGCCAACGGCAGCGCGGTTGCTTAGAGTGCGCTTTCTAAATAGCCGGCAATTAAATCGGACAGCTCGCCACCTTGCACCTCACACCCCTCCATCGCTATGGTTGGGACTGAGCGCACGCACTACTCCGAAAGCCCTTCATGGAAGTCTTAAAACAACTCTTCGAGCAATACTTCCATGCGCCGCCTGACACCGTGCAGCCCCTCCAGGGCGAGCTCGGCGGATCTGGCCGCGCAATTATCCGCCTCTCCGCGGGCGCCCACACCGCCATTGGCATCCTCTCCAGCGTGCGCGAAGAAAACGTCGCGTTCCTCGAGTTCTCCCGCCACTTCCGTCACCACGGCCTTCCGGTCCCCGCAATTTATGCCGAAGACCTTCCCCAAGGCGCCTACCTCGAAGAAGACCTCGGCGACACCACGCTCTATCAGTTCCTCTCCGCCAACCGCCGCGCCGAATCCATCTCCCCGCAGGTCATTGACGCATACCGCCGCGCCGTCGCCATCCTTCCGCGTTTTCAAGTCGATGCCGGCCGCGATCTCAACTACAAGGTCTGCTATCCCCGCTCCAGCTTCGACCGTCAGTCCATTGCGTGGGATCTCAACTACTTCAAGTACTACTTCCTCCGTCTCGCCGGCATCCCCTTCAACGAGCAGGCCCTCGAAGACGACTTCGGCCGCCTGACCCGTTTCCTTCTCACCGCTCCCCGCGATTACTTCCTTTACCGCGACTTCCAATCCCGCAACATCATGATTCGCGACGGCGAGCCCTACTTCCTCGACTACCAGGGCGGCCGCAAAGGCGCGCTTCAATACGACATCGCCTCGCTCCTCTACGACGGCAAAGCCGACCTTCCTCCCGCGCTTCGCCAGCAGCTCCTCGACCACTATCTCGACTCGCTCGCCGCCCACATATCTGTCGATCGCGCCGCCTTCACAGAGCACTATTACGCCTACGTCTACGTCCGAATCATGCAGGCTCTGGGCGCATACGGCTTCCGCGGATTCTTCGAACGCAAGCCCCACTTTCTCCAGTCCGTCCCGTACGCCCTCAAGAACCTCCGCTGGCTCGCTGAAAACGTCCGGCTGCCCATCCATCTTCCCGCTCTCGACCAGGCCTTCCAGGCCATGATCGCGTCCCCAAAATTCCAGACCCTCCCGGCCTCCACGCCTCCCCTCACCGTCCGCATCTTCAGCTTTTCATTTCACCGCGAAGCGCCCGCTGACCCCTCCGGCAACGGCGGCGGCTTTGTCTTCGATGCCCGCAGCCTCCCCAACCCCGGTCGCCAGGAGCAATTCCGGGCGCTCACAGGCCAGGATGCTCCCGTCATCGACTACCTCCGCCAGCAGGAATCCGTCAACCAGTTCCTGGCTTCGGTGCTCACCCTCGTCGACTCCACCGTCGCAGCCTATCGCCAGAGGGGGTTCCAGAACCTCATGGTTTCCTTCGGCTGCACCGGAGGCCAGCATCGCTCAGTTTTTCTCGCCGAGCAACTCGCCAACCATCTGCGTGCCACCCCTGGCGTCGAGCCGCTGATTCGCCACGTCGAGCTTGAAAAGCGCTCTCTGGAGCAGCCTGTTCCATGAAAGCCATGATCCTCGCCGCGGGTCTCGGCACCCGCTTGCGCCCCCTCACCAACGACCGCCCCAAAGCCCTCGTCGAGGTCGCCGGCCGCACCCTCCTCGACCTCACCCTCGCCCGCCTTCGTGCCTTAGAGATTTTTGAGGTCATCGTCAACACGCACCACCACGCCGAAATGATCGCCGACTACCTCCGCGCCCACCGCAACTTCGGCATGCAAATCGCTCTCTCGCCCGAGCCTATCCTCCTCAATACAGGCGGCGGCCTGAAAAACGCCGCGGCATTCTTCCTCACGCCAGGCCCCGACGCCTTCCTCGTCCACAACGTCGACGTGCTCTCCACCATCGACATCACCCAAATGCTCCGCCAGCACACTGCAACCGGCGCGCTCGCGACCCTTGCCGTCCAACCCCGAGCAAACTCCCGCCAACTCCTCTTCGACAGCGCGGGCCAACTCTCCGGCCGTCAAATTTCAGGCAAGACGCATCTGGTGCGTAATGTCACAGACCCGAAATCGCAAGCTTTCTCTGGCATCCACATCCTCTCCACCCGAATTTTCAAGAAGCTCACGGAGGAAAGCCCCTTCTCCATTATTGACGCCTATCTACGCCTCGCCTCCGTGGGTGAAAACATTCTCGCCTTCCAGGATGGCGACGCCTACTGGCGCGACCTCGGCCGTCCAGAGAGCCTTGACCAGGCAGCCCACGACATCGCCACCGGCAAATACTCTGCGCCCTGATTTGCGAGCGGACGCAAAAGTACGGTGCGCACCGATCACCAAAACTTCAACTTCTTATTTCCCCTGCGCTAGCCCCGCAACAACCGCGGCAAATTTATCGAGTATCTGGTTCCAGCCCTCCAGTTGACCGCTATCTTTTGCGCTCTCCATTGATTCATTTCCAATCAAGGTGAGTTTCGTCTGGCCGTCTCCAAAATCCTCAAAAATAGCCACATCGTGTGCATCGTCGATGGCCTCATGTTCTATCCCATAATGCGCAGGCTCAACCTTGTTTCCCTCCGCGTCAGCAAAGTACATCGAGTAAACAATCTTCTCGTGCACAACAATCTCAAAGTACTCGCCGCCATTCCAGAACTCCTGCCCATCCGGCGCTTTCATGCAGCAGAGAAATTTTCCTCCCACCCGAAAATCCATCTTGCAAACAGGTGAGGTAAAACCCTTCGGCCCCCACCACTGCATCAAATACTTCGGGTCAGTCCACGCCTTCCAAACCAACGCGCGTGGGGCATCAAAAACTCTTGTCACAACCATCCGTTCTGTCTCATTTACCGTGTTTTTTGTCATCTCTCACCTCCGTTTTTTTCATTTGATTTACAACCACTTCCAGCTTGTCGAAACTCTCTTCCCAGAAGCGGCGATAAGAATGCGCCCAGTCGCTCACTCTCTTTATCGCTTCCGGCCTCAGCGTACACACACTCTCTCGTCCATGCTTCGTCTTGATCACAATCCGCGCCCGCACCAGGCAGGCAATATGCTTTGAAATCATCTGCTGCGAGAGAGCAAACGGTTCCGTCAGTCCATGCACGGACGCAGGTCCGTGTGAGAGCCGCTCGATCATTGTCCGCCGGGTCGGATCAGATAAAGCCGCAAATGTTGTACCCAATCTATCCACAACCATATGGTAGTGGCTTTTCAATGAATGTCAAGCGTGAATTTTATAATTTTGCAATTTTTTGTTCTATGGGCTGATCCCCGAACGATTGCTTCCCCGCTAATTGCCACAATCACGGAGAAGGGGTTGCGGAGTCTGGTGCGCACGTAATTTCCGCATAGGCGGTTTCCGGGCGTAGCCGGTAACTCCTGGACCGGATCGCGAGGGCAACATCATGGACCTAATTTCTTCCTGGCTCCGTTTCCAGGCGCATGCGCAATGCTGAAAGAAAGCCGCGAACGACCACCTCGGAGTGACTCTGAGGGATGAGATCAGAAAGTTTGGCGTCGCTGGCCAGACCTGCGTCAATGGCGGCAATTACATCAGGCACGGGCAACCTCGAATGGTCCGCAAACACCACCTGAGCGATAACGCGGTCGATGCCGCTTAATGGGTCCGAATCGAATTGAATCGGATAGATGAGCATTCTCAAAATCGCGGCTCTCGGCAGGTCGAAGTCAATGACTGCACTCATCACAATTCACTCCATATAACGGTCAACTATCAGAATATGACGTGAGAAGATAACTGTCGGACGCCCCGGGTCTTGCATCTGAGACCCGGGAAACAGCTGCGAAAAAAGTCTAAACAAAAAGCGAAGTTGGTAAAGAATGGGTTGGCGGGGGCTAAAGCCCGACTCCTGCTGCTGACCATATCGGCCTGGGACCCAGAGGGCACCCCGCCGTGCCCTTGTTACAAAAGCCCTTGATTGAGTTTTTCCGCAGCATGTGAAGTTGTGCCATAATCCAAAACTGTTCTATTCGGCACGACTAAAGAGTGCCTGATACAAAGCTGGGCCTTTCGGCCACATGACCTATTGGATACCAGGCTCAGCCTTTCTGCGGCCATGCGATCTGGCCGCCGTGGAGGTAGGCCAGGTTGCCGATGTGGCCTGCGCGCGCGGCGGCGACTCCGGCTTCGACGGGCGCGTTGGGCTCCTTGCGGGTCTTGACGCAATCAAAGAAATTCTCCATGTGGGTGATGGTTCCGTCGCGGTAACTCTTTTCAGCGAGGACTGGATTCTGATCGCCTTGAGCGCCTTCGCGATAAACGCCGAAGCCGCTGCGATTGATCTTCAATGTGGCTTCGGTGCCGCGAAACTCAAGGCCGCCGTCGTCAATGGAGGAGCTCATCATGCCTTCGTAGACCACATCGAATCCGGGATAGCGGAATGCGGCCTGGATGGTGTCAGGGCAATCCCACTGCTCGATAGACATATTTGTCGCCCAGCATCTGCGCCGCGCGGGGCTGATCGGATTTCATGGCCCAGTGAGCCACGTCGATCCAGTGGGTGAATAGATCGGTCATGGCGCCGCCGCCGAAGTTCCAGAACCAGCGCCAATGGCTGATATTTTTCTTCGGTGAAGGGCTGATCGGGAGCGCCGCCGAGCCATAGCTTCCAATCGAGGGCCTGCGTATCGATGGGCTTCGGGTCCCGGAAACGCCCGTAGTTCTGCCACCAGTAGGTGCTGACCTGGGTAACGCGGCCCAGGCTGCCGCCCTGAATGAGATCGACGGCATCGCGGAAGTGAGCCCAACTGCGCTGCTGCATGCCGCACTGGAGAATCTGCTTGCTGGAGCGGACGGCGTGGGTGAGCGTGGCGCCTTCTTCGAGCGTGTGGGTGACGGGCTTTTCAAGATAAACGTCTTTGCCGGCGGCGAGGGCGTCGGCCGCCATGCGCACGTGCCAGTGGTCGGGCGAGGCGATGAAGACGGCATCGATCTCCTTCTCGAGCACCTCGCGATAATCGAGGTGGGTGGTGGCGAGCCCGTTGGAGCGCTCCTTGACGGCATCGCGGTGCGGCGCATAGACGTCGCTGACGGCGACGATCTGGTAAGGGCCGGCTTTATCGGCGGAATCGAGCAGGCCGCCCATGCGGCTGCCGGCGCCGATGACTCCGACGCGAATGGTGTCGTTTGCGCCAAATGCGCGGGTCGAGGCTAGCGCGGTAAGAGACCCGGCAATGAGAAAGCTGCGGCGATCGATCGTGTTTGTCAAAGTGGTTCACTCCGTTTCTAATTTTCTGATTTGGCTGCGGGGCTGATTGCGCCTACCCGAGGTTGCGCTGGGCGCAAAGAACCAGCCCGAAGTTTCCACGATTCAATTCAAATGTGCAATTTCCATGCCACGCAAATATACCGCGTGGGCCTTATGGCGGGAAAGCAGGGAGCAGGTCAGCGAATTGAAAGTGAGAGACGTTTCCGAAATCGGGATTCGAGGATGCGTTTGCCGAGAATCGACAAATCCAATTAGCATGCAGACAAATGAATAGTTCAATTCGAATTCTTTCTGTCGCTTTGCTCCTGGCCGCGCCGCTGGTTTTTGCGCAGGCTCCCGCCGCAAACCCCGATCCGCTGGCGCCCACGCTGGGCGTAAGTCGGCTGCGGAGATCGACCGCGAGTGGCAGCAGTCGGTGAGCCAAGTACGACGCCGAGCGCAACCGCCTGCTGGCCGAAGAAGCAGAAGCAGGAGAACGACGGCCCGTATCGCGCGGACTGGGCCACGCTGATGAAGTACCAGCAGCCGCAGTGGTACAAGGACGCGAAGTTCGGCATCTTCATCCACTGGGGCGTGTACTCGGTGCCGGCGGCGGAGAACGAGTGGTATCCGCGCAACATGTACCGGCCCGGCGAGGGCGCGTACAAGAATTTTCAGGAGCATTTGCGTCGAAGGATCCGGCCGAGAAAGACGCAAGGGCTACAAGGATCTGATTCCGCTGTTTCGCGCCGAGCATTTCGACGCCGCCGAGTGGGCCAGGCTCTTCAAGGAGTCGGGCGCGCAGTACGTGGTCCCGGTGGCCGAGCACCACGACGGATTCTCGATGTACGACTCCGGCCTGTCCGACTGGACGGTCGTGAAGATGGGGCCGAAGCGCGACACGCTGGGCGAGCTGGCCGCGGCGATTCGCGCCGAGGGGTTGCACTTCGGGCTCAGTTCGCATCGCGCCGAGCACAACTTTTTCTATGACGGCGGGCGCGCGATCCGCTCCGACGTGAACGACCCGAAGTATGCCTCGCTCTACGGGCCGGCGCACCAGTGGATTCGAAGCGCCGGCGACAAGCACGGCCTGGACAACGACTGGACCTATGTGAGCGAGGCGTGGACGCGCGACTGGCTGGCGCGCGACACGGAACTGGTGGAGAAGTACAAGCCCGAGGTCGTCTACTTCGACTGGTGGATCGGGCAGCCTGGACTTCCGCCGCGCTGTGACCCAGTTTGCCGCCTTCTATTACAACTTTGCCGTGGCCCACGGCTACACCGGCGTCATCGATTTCAAGGACTACTCGCTGAACTGGAAGGCGGGCGCGCGCGACTTTGAGCGCGGGCAGCAGGACCACATCATGGCCGATCACTGGCAGACCGACACCTCCATCAGCAACGCCAGCTGGGGCTACATCGAGCACGACACCTTCAAGACGCCGGAGTTCCTGGTGCGCCAACTGGTGGACATCGTGAGCAAGAACGGCAACCTGCTGCTGAACTTCGGACCCAGCGCCGGACGGCACGATTCCCGACGAAGTGCAGAGCCACGCTGCTGCGAGATGGGCGCATGGCTCAAGGTGAATGGCGAGGCGATCTATGCGACCACGCCGTGGAAGACCTTTGGCGAGGGGCCGACGCAGGTGAAGGCCGGCGCATTCCACGACACCGAGACCAAGCCCTACACGGCGGAGGATTTTCGCTTCACCGCCAAGGGAACAACGGTCTACGCCATCGGCATGGCATGCCCGGCGGATGGAAGAGCGACCATCCACTCACTTGGCTGGGCGCACGAAGGGCAGCTCGCTGCCGATCGCTTCGGTTGAGTTGCTCGGCTCCTCGGACAAAGTGACCTGGACGCAGGGGGCGGACGCGCTGGAAGTGACGCTGCCGGCGGGCGCGCACTGCAAGTATGCCTACGCGCTGAAGCTGACGCCGCGGCAAAGTAGGGCGCGGTAAAGAGAATTGCTGCCAGGCGGCAGCCGTCGTGCTATGCTGCCGGTCATGAAGAAACTGTGTTTCGCCGTTCTGCTTTTGGCTGCCGGAGTCGCCTGCGCGTTGGCGCAAGGCGGCTCAGACCTGCTCCGGCCAGCCAAGTCCAAACCCCGCCCGCGATGAAGACGTGGTTCGTCCGGCTCATCCCGCCCCGGCCCACTTTTATGCAGGACATGACCGGAGGGCGAACAGAAG
>CAVZYE010000018.1:0-16093 GCA_963779385.1 uncultured Acidobacteriaceae bacterium
CGCGCATGAAGTTGGGCATGTTCGATCCGCCGGAGATGGTGCCCTATTCCAAAATCGACGAGAGCCTGCTCGATGGCCCCGCGCATCGCGCCCTGGCCCGCAAGCTGGCCAACGAATCCATGGTGCTCTTGAAGAACGATGGCGTGCTGCCGATCAAGACTATAGGCATCAAAATTGTTGTCGTCGGTCCGCTGGCCGACCAGACCAAGGTGCTGCTTGGCAATTACAACGGAATTCCTACTCATACAGTCTCCGTATTGGAAGGGTTGAAGAAGGAGTTCGCAGGCGCCACAATCCAATATGTGTCGGGAACGAAGTTCCTCACCAAGGATGCCGATCCTGTGCCCGCCGCGCTGCTGTCCTTCGGCGGCAAACCCGGCGTGAAGGCTTCTTACTCCAAAGAGGATCTAACGGCAGAGGGGAGCCCGAAGCCGGTGCCGCTGGTCACGCGCATTGAGAAAGATATAGACACAGAGTCCCTGCCGCTTCCGGCCGAGGCAGCCGATGTGAATCCGCTGGCCATCCACTGGGAAACAACCCTGACGCCAACCCAGAGCGGCGAGTACAACCTGGGCATACGAGGGGATGGTTTCATGACCCTCAAGCTAAACGGCAAGCGCGTAATCAACACCTGGGATACCTACGGCGAAGACACAGAGCTGGGCCGTGTGAGCCTGGAGAAGGGTAAGCCTTACCAACTGAAGCTCGATTACAGCTCCAACGGCAAGCCGATTTCAACGGTGCGGCTGGTGTGGGAGAAGCTCGACAATACGCTTGATCACGCAGCCGTTGATGCGGCCAAAAGTGCCGATGTGGTCGTGGCCGTGGTAGGCATTACCAGCGAGTTGGAGGGTGAGGAGATGGATGTGGACGAGCCCGGCTTCAAGGGCGGCGACCGCACCAACCTCGATCTGCCCAAACCCGAGCAGGATCTGCTCGAAGCTGTAGCCGCAACCGGCAAGCCGCTGGTCGTGGTTCTCACCAACGGCAGCGCCCTCGGCGTCAACTGGGCCAATGCCCACGCCAACGCAATTCTCGATGCGTGGTATCCCGGCGAAGAGGGCGGTGCAGCGGTGGCTGAAACTCTCAGCGGTCGCAACAACCCCGCCGGCCGGCTGCCGGTAACCTTCTACAAAGACGTGAGCCAGTTGCCGCCCTTCGAGGATTACTCCATGAAGGGCCGCACCTATCGCTACTTTACGGGGACCCCGCTCTATCCCTTTGGCTACGGCCTGAGTTACACCACCTTCGCCTACAGCGGACTTACCGTTCCCACCACTCCGGTGGCAGCGGGCAGTCCAGTCGTTGTGGAAGCAACGGTGACCAACACGGGCAAACGCGCAGGCGACGAAGTGGCTCAGCTCTATCTCAGCTTCCCTGACGTTCCGGGCAGTCCGCTGCGGGCATTGCGGGGCTTCCAGCGTGTCCATCTTGAACCCGGCGCCTCGCAAAAGCTTCACTTCGAACTTCAGCCGCGCGACCTGAGCATGGTCACTGAAGCCGGAGAGCCCATCGTCGCCGAAGGCACTTACGCAATTTCAGTCGGCGGCAACCAGCCGTATGTCGGAGTGCAAGTGCCGACGCTGCCTTTTGATATCAAGGGCACGCTGAATTTGCCGGAATAATACGAAGCACACATTTGCAAGATGGGGCGTCCGCCACGGCGGACGCCCTTGTTTTTTGCGCGAATTCATCGTATGAGGTCATCTCGGAGGGAGGCGGGGGTTTTAACCCCCGCATGAGGCCAACAGAATCAAAGTGGGCTTTAGCCCCGGGTCTTCTTTTGGACATGCAATCCGCTTCGAGAGCGATAAGATTCCCTTGAATCGGTGCCGAAAAAGGAGCATCGGGTGATTACGCGAATTTCGGATGCAGCAGAGGGCGCGTCAGCGTCCCTTGAGACATTCGGTTTAGCACTGAGTCAGAAGTTTACTCGCAACGAAGGAGGTTCATTATGCGCTCGATATTCAGAAATGTCGCTCCACTTTTGCTCGCAGCGGCAGTCGCTTCACCGCTGTTCATGACGGGTTGCGCGGAACCCGTCTACGACCCCTATTACCACGACTACCACTATTGGAGCGCCGAGGACCCTCACTACAGACAGTGGGAGCATGACACGCACAGGGATCATAGGGACTTTGACAAGCGCAGCGACAGCGAGAAAAAGGAATACTGGGACTCGCGGCATTCCCAACACTAGACGGATTTGTCGCCATAAAGCGGCCATCGAGCGGATTGATTGCCACGCCGCGCTGCGCAGGCGGACGATTCCTTCCATTCCAATAAAATCAGGGGCCCCAACCAAGCCACTGCCGGGAACACTTTCTTCTCACCCGGTGTCTACACCAGTACAGTGGTTCCGATTGGGATGAACGGATCGCCTTGAGGATCCGCTCCCCGCTCAAATGAGAGCGCAGAGCGGCAAGCTCGGTCGCGCCTCAAATTCCTGTCTCCCAGCCGGCGCGGCTGAATCGATCGTCTGGGAGGCAGGCCATGTTTGAAGACTCCACCTTCGAAACCAACGGCACCATCCGCACCCGCAGCGGCAACTGGATGCTTGCGACCTTCGCCTTCAACGGCACCATCCTGCTGGCGCTGGTTCTGTTCCCGCTTATCCTTCCGCAGGCACTGCCGCGTCCGATGATCCCAAACCTCGTGGACATGCTTCTGCCGCCGCATGGCCAGCATCAACAACCGCAGCAACCGGCGCACGCCGCATCTGCCGCGCCCAATGTGCTGCCGAATCCGTTTGCGTTTCCGCGCCGCATTCCCAGTTCCGTACCATTGGACGATGGGCCTGCGGAGTTGACGACTATGTTGATTCCGGACCACAAACCCGATGGCGTTCTCGGCGCTCCCGATGGCACAGGAACTGCAGTTTCCGGCCCTTACGTGCCGCCCGTCGTCCAACCGGAGCCGACAGGTCCGATGCGCATCTCCACGAAGGTCGTGGAAGGTCTCCTGCTTCTGAAGAATGCTCCTCCGTACCCGGTGCTCGCCAAGGCGACCCACACTCAAGGCACTGTGGTGCTTGAGGCCATCATCTCCAAGGCCGGAGCCATTGAGAATCTTCGCGTGGTCAGCGGTCCGCCCATGCTCCGGCAGGCGGCGTTCGATGCCGTCAGGACCTGGCGCTACCGTCCCTATCTTCTCGATGGCCAGCCCATTGAAGTGGAGGCCACGGTCAACGTGATCTTCAGCCTGCAGTAGTAAGGCTGGCGAAGCGGGTGCCCCATCCTTGCCGGGTATTTGTTTTTCCGGCGAGGGTGGGATAGCACGCCCCACGTTCGTACCCACTAGCGCCCGCAAAGCCTCATCGGCGACAATCTTTGTGCCATGAAAAATCTCACTCGCAGAAGTTTTCTCGTCTCCGCATCCGCCGCCACGCTTGCCGTTTCATTACCCTCGCTCGCAGCAACCCGCCGCCAGCGCGTCTTTGTAGCCTCTGGCACACCCGACGGAATTCTCGCCTACGACTGGGACCCGGCAACCGGCGAACTGACCGCAGCCGGAGTTGCCGCCCATCTTGCCAAAGTTGCCTGGATCACCTTCTCCCGCGACCACAAATTTCTCTTCGCCACCTCCGAGGTGGATTCGTTCGACGGCAAACCGACCGGCGGAGTGGCCAGCTTTCGTGTGCACAACGGGGAACTGATTCCGCTTTCCACCCGCAACTCGGCCGGCACAGGCACCTGCCACGTGGCCCTGGACCACACCGGCAAAGTGCTCGTCTCCGCCGATTACATGGGCGGCAGCGCAGCCAGCTTCCCAGTTGACGAGGGCCGGCTGGGCCCCATGGCGTGGAGTGAGCACTTTACTGTTCACGGCCCCAACCCCGAACGCCAGTCAACCGCCCACGCCCACTTTGTCTCCTACTCGCCCGATAACCGCTTCGCCTACATCAACGACCTGGGCGGCGACTGCATCCACATCTACAAACTGAACACTGAAACAGCCATGCTGACCCCGGCGGGAATCTATCACTCCAAGCCCGGCGCCGGCCCGCGCACGCTTCACTTTCACCCCAATGGCCACACCGCCTACTCCATCAACGAGATGGCCTCGACGGTGGACGTGCTTGAGTGGAACAAGAAAGACGGCAGCCTGACCTTGGTCAAGAGCATCGATCTGCTCCCGGCGGATTACCACGGACCCACCGGCGCCTGCGATACGGTGATCTCCCGAGACGGAAAATCAGTCTACTTCGCCAACCGCATCGACGATTTCATCTACAGCTTTTCCGCCGACCCCAAAACCGGCGCACTCACCCCCATCGGCCGCAGCAATTGCGGCGGCAAGATCCCGCGCAACTTCACGCTCGACCCCACGGAACGCTGGATGCTGGTCGCCAACCAGACCTCAAACCTGTTGAGCGTCTTCGCGCGCAATCCCGACACCGGCGTTCTGGCCGAAGACTGCAAGAGCTATCCGGCGGCTACGCCGATGTGCATCTTGTTTGAATAAGAACCAGAATCTCCCACCCTTCGGAGAGAAAAATGCCCGAAGGATGCGGCAGGGGCAGGTTAGCGCGATAGCAGAATTCAAAGCCCAATCAGTTGGCAATCACCGTATTGATAAACAGGGCCTTCGAACCCCCATTCACCGCTACGGCGTTTACTACTACCTGATCGCCCTTTTGGGGTTGAAAACTGAGCCCTGAAACGGCCCCAAATTCGGTCTCAGCCACGGTATCTGGAGTGATCGCAAAAGACTTCATTGCCCCTGATTGGTCTTTGATCGTGAGCGTGTGCTCTCTCTTATCAAAGTGGACCACTGTCCCGCTGGTAATGATGAACGGCCCTGGCCCCAAACTCCGCAATGCAACTACCGTGCGCACCTCGCCGGCGCCGAAGTAGTAGACGATCGCGCGCACACCGCTCTTCTTGAATTCGTCTGCGGCGGTTGCATCGGTGCGTACGTTGGGGTCAAATTCAATCGTTCTTTTTGAATTGATCATGTCTTTAAAGAGGGCATCGGAGCCGTCGTCGGTTGTGATCGTTATTGTCTTTGCGGCCGAATCAATATACCGCACAGTTCCGATCAGGGCATTAACCACCTCTTGTGCAGTCGCTGCCAGTGAAGTTAACGAAAGACATCCAGCCAGAATTGTTACTCTCAAAAACCATCTCAGCATATTGTCCTCCCCTCCTTCTCAGTCATCATTTCAGCGGAAATACTGAATAAAAAACAAAATTTTACGCCAATATTATAGCTCCGGTGCGAGGTGCAGGCAAAATGGGAGCGCAGGCAAACCGGATAGGATTCCAGTACAAAAAAATCCCGGGCTGGCCGCGAGGCCAAGCCCGGAAGTGATTTGCGCATGAGACTAAGCCCGCCTGTTTTCCACCATGGTTCCTCTGCTTCCCATGGCCGGGCTTTAGTTTAGTGGAGGAAGCCCTTATGACATTGCCGCGGAAAAGTCTGGAACCATGCCGGCTGCCTGAACCTGCAGCAGTTCGGTCATCCGGTCTGACATTTCCACGTACATTGAAGCTGCTCGGTATGCATTCACGCAAATGCTCTCATTCAGTTGCCGGAAGGCATACTGTCCGAGGGCGATTAGAACGAATACCCGGATATGAATAGCGTCGCTGCGCAAGGTTTCAAGAAGTTTGCGATCAACCGAATCGCTGTTCCGCGCCGCATAGTCGGCCATCTCCATCATCACCCGCGCATTCTGGTACATCACGCACAAACCCTTGGGGCCTTCCATCCGCTGCCAGACGTTCTCGGGTGTGGTGCTGATCCCCTCGGCGCCATCGCTCAACTCGCGGGCGCTCCAGTCCAGCCGCAACTGGGCCAGTAACGACTCCCACGACTGGGCATTCCGGCGGCGTGCAACTGCCCTCAGGTGGCCAAGATAAAACGCCACAACCGCAATTGCGACGATGGGGAACAAAACGTAAATCATCAATTCTCCTTAAACCGGCAATGGGCAGCTATTTTCAAAGCTCCAAGTCAACTAGCCGGTTTTTTTTGAGGTCGTACCCTTGAGAGGTACCCTAAATGAGGATACCTAAGTAACTTAGAGTAACCTTGAATTAGGGTCAATAATACTTTTGGGGCAGGATTTGCAACTTTCAAGTGCACAAAGGGTGGAAATCCCTTTGCGCAATCGAGTCCGCCAGGGCTCGGGAAGCTTGCAGTCAACCGCGAGATTTATGCGCGCGTAAGGGTAAGATTCGAAAGGGGATCTACAGGCAGGCTTGCAGCGGCAGTTTCATTGGGCGAAAGCTTGGCAACCGGAACGTGGGCCAGTTCCCAGGCCGAACGGTCTTTGAGCAAGCGGGAGACCAGGGCGGTATGCATGGCGTGGCCGGCGCGCTCTGCCACCACCTGGCCTTCAATCCGCCGCCCAGCCAGGGCCAGGTCGCCGATCAGGTCCAGCACCTTGTGGCGTACATATTCGTCGGCAAAGCGCAGCGGGCCGTTCTCTGGCCCTCCGGCTCCCAGAACGATGGCGTTTTCAGTCGTGGCGCCGCGGATGAGCCCCATATCGCGCAGCCGCTGCTCGTCTGCCTTGTAGCCAAAGGTGCGAGCCGGCGCAATCTCTGTTCCGTAGGTTTCGGCGGCCAGATCAACGCTGGTGCTCTGGTGGCCGATGGGGGCGGGAAAATCAATGCTATAGCGAATGTTGTATCCGCTTCCCGGATAGATGCCGATGAACTTGTTGCCCTCGCGCACCTCCACGGGGCGCAGCACACGCACAGTCTCGCGCCGCCGCCTTTGAGTGCGGATGCCGGCGTGCCGAAAGGCCTCCACGTAAGGCTGGGCGCTGCCATCCAGAATGGGCAGTTCCAGGTTATCCAGCTCCACGATCACGTTGTCTACGCCCATGCCGATGAGTGCCGAAAGCAGATGCTCGGTGGTCGAAATCAGCACGCCTTGCCGCATCAAGCTGGTGGCATAGCTGACTTTAGCCACATTGCGGCCTATGGCGGGAATCTCAAAATTGTCGAGATCTGTCCGGCGGAAGACGATGCCCGATCCCGCCGGAGCGGGAAGCAGACGCATGGTCACCGGTGCGCCGGAATGAAGTCCAATCCCCGCAAACTCCAGGGGTGCTGCAATCGTCTGTTCCAGATGAGCGGGATCAGCCAAATCTTGCTCTCCAACAGCAAAAAAACCAGGTGCAATGGATAGAGTAGATGCGAAGGTGCAACTTCGTACTGTGGCATTTTAGCCACACTCTGCCCCAACCAGACCACCTTTTTGGCAAGAAGCGGCGTCAGACGGCGTTCGATAACACACCCGATTACTAAAAATGGCACGACCGCCAGGCACTCCAAAATCAGAACGGTCTCTAAACCTTGCGCTGGTCCACGCTTTGCAAAGTCAGATCAGCGATCTGACGGCTGCCGAAGCTGCGGAACTCCCTCACCTCCCTCAGATCGAATGCTGGCGCCATCCCCTCGGGTATGCGCACACGAAAGAAATCCGCTCCCACCACATCTTTCAGCCAGAAGGCAGCGCGGGCATCGGCGTCTCTCGTTGCAATTTCCACGTTGCTCATCTCCAGGTTGCGGACGTGGCGCAGAAAGAATCCAGTTGCTGGCAGGTGGCCGAACATCGACGGCTCGGGATAGTCGGCTTCGCGCTCCTCGGGTTCAAGCTCTGCCATTTCCGCAGTGCCGCCGCCGGCCTGTTCGAGATAAACGTTGCTGATTTTGATGTCCTCAATGGGATGCCCCGGAACGCCGCTGAGGATGGAAGGCAACTGCGACGCGCCGGAACTGACGATATTGCTCAGAATCACGCGCCGCATCACTCCCGGCTTGGCCTCGCGCGGACCTCTCATCCGCGTTCCCAGGCGCAAAAACAGTGGGGCGCTGCGGATGTCGCGCATGGTGATGCCGGTGAAGGTGATGTCCTCCACCATCGCGCCGTCTTCCGTCTCCAGTGCAAAGCCCTGGCAGCTCTCGAAGACGCAGTTGGAAATGGTGATGTTGCGAAAGCCTCCGTTCGATTCCGTCCCCAATTTGATGCGCCCGGTGGACGGCGAGCCCGTTTTCTCCGGCCGCTTCCATGTGCCGTCCAGCACCGAACCAAGCGCGAACCCTCCGGTGACGTAGCAGTTGGTAATGGTCAGATTTTCAGTAGCCCGCGCATAACCCAGCGCATACGAACTCTTGGGGCAGATCCCGTCGTCCCAGGGCGAGTTCACGGTGCAATTGGAGACGCGCACATTGCGGCAGCAATCGATATCCATTCCGTCGCGGTTGGTATCGATCAACAGGTTGTCGATGGAGAGGTTGTCCACGCCGGTAGCCAGGATGCCAAACCACCCGCCTTCCAGAATTCTGAAGTCCCGCAGCAGGACATTGCGGCAGTTCTTGAGCGCGATGGATTTGTTGCCCACGCCTGCTTTGCTGGTGTCGGGCTCGTAAGGCCCTTTCTCCCATCCGCGGCTCAATCCCTTACCCCAGATCAGTCCGGGTCCGGTTATGGAGATACCGTCAAGGTCTTCGCCCCAGATCAGCGAGTTGTGCCAGTGGTTGTGCCCGTAGTCCTGGTAGGGTTCCCATGCGCCTTGCGGCTCGGCTGCGTCATAACCGCCGGATGCTGTGCCTGACGTCGGTCCAGCCAAGATTTGAGCTCCATTGTCCAGGTAGAGACCCACCTTGCTCTTCAGCCGGATGGAGTAGCTCAGATAAACCCCGGCAGGGAAGATCACCGTGCCGCCTCCAGCCGCTGCCGCCGCGTCGATTGCGCGATTGATGGCGGGCGAGTCAATGTTCGCTCCGTCGCCCTTTGCCCCGAACTGGCGTACGTTGAATGCTGCGACACCCTGGCCAGAGAGCTCCTGGCCCGCGCCACCCCGAACATTCAGCGCCGCGGCCGTAGCCGGCGCTGCAGCCGCGGCAAATCCGGCGCTCGTCATCTTCAACAAATCTCTGCGTTGCATCATTTCCTTCCTCAATCTTCAATACTGCGCGCCGGTTTCAGCGAGCAATTTGCCGGCAGAAAGCAGGCGCGCCCATTGTGGCATATCGGGCTGCCGTCCTGCCCCTCCATCAATCGTTGTAGAATCGAAAAATCTCCGGCTCGGCCCGTTCAGATTCATCATAGAAAGGTTTTCAGATGCCTGTTGGCCTCGATCTTCCCATCCCCATGCGCGCCCTGCTAGCCGGAGCGCGGCGGAAGCAGCCGGCATTACTTGACCTGATCCGGAAACTGGTGCTGCAGGAGTCGCCCTCCGGCGATAAGTCCGCAGTAGATGCCTGTATTGCGAAAGCCGCCGCGCACGCCAGTACTTTGGGAGGCCGCGTTAAACTTCACCACCGCCGTAAATTCGGCGATATGCTCGAAGCGCGATTCGGTCCGAAAACCAAATCGGCAAAGCCGACCCTCCTTCTCGGCCATCTGGATACGGTCTGGCCTCTCGGCACTCTGAAAACAATGCCCTGCCGCGTGAGCGATGGCCGGCTGTGGGGTCCCGGCGTTTTGGACATGAAAGCCGGCGTGGCCATGGCCTTCACCGCCATTGAGATGCTTTCAGAGGCAGACCTGCTGAACCACGAAATCGTCCTGCTGCTCACCGGCGACGAGGAAGTGGGCAGCCCGGCTTCAATATCCATCATCGAGCGGCTTGCGGCCAGGTGCGGTGCAGTGTACGTGCTGGAGCCGGCCCAGGGACTCGCCTTAAAAACCGCCCGCAAAGGAACCGGCAACTGGCGCATCGAAGTAACCGGAGTAGCGGCTCACGCCGGCGTGGACTTTGAAAAAGGAGCGAACGCCATTCGCGAGCTGGCCCGCGTCATCGAAACAGTGTCCAGCTGGACCGATCTCCATCGCGGCCTCACGGTGAGCGTTGGCGCGATCGGCGGAGGAACCAAAAGCAATGTGATTCCGGCCGGGGCCTGGGCCGAGGTGGATGTGCGCATTGTTCGCAAGGCGGACGGCCCGCGCATCGAACGCAAGTTCGCCGCGCTCAAGCCGGCCAACAAAAACTGCACGCTGTCCGTAATCGGTGGCATCAACCGTCCGCCCATGGAGCGCACTCGCTCCACCGTCCGCCTCTATCGCCAGGCCAGCGCGCTTGCCGCTGAACTTGGCCTCACGCTTGCCGAAGCCTCCACCGGCGGCGCATCCGACGGCAACTTCACCTCGGCGCTCGGCATTCCCACCCTTGACGGCATGGGCGCCGTAGGCGAGGGCGCCCACGCAAGCCACGAATCCATCCTGCTGGAGCACCTGGCGCCCAGGACGGCTCTGCTTGCTGGGATGCTGGCTGGGTGCAAGGTGGCCGCAGCCCCTGATACACTTGCCTGTACAACTACCCGGAGCAAGAAAACGTCATGAAACTTTCCATCCTTACTGTATTGTTGGCGACCTGCGCCATAACCGCTAACGCCCAGACCCCCGCGAAACCGGCATCTGACGCCAAGCCCGCGGCAACCGCACCAGCATCCGCAACGCCGCCCGCCGCGAAACCGGCTGCCAACGCCACTTCCGCTGCTGCCGAAGTCAAGCCGCTGCCCCATATGACTCCAATCGAGGGAGTTCGTAAGAACCTCTTTACAATTAGCTACCAGGACATCAAGGTCGGCACCGGCGCCGAGGCCATGGCTAAAAAGCTCCTTAAGTGCTACTTCACCTTATGGGTAGCGGCGGATGGCAGCGAGTTCGACTCCACCGATGAACACCCTGCCCCCGTCCTTGACAACGATAAGAAGCCGGTTCTTGATGCAGACGGCAAACCCAAAATGGGCGACCCTCAGCCAATGCCGGTGATGATGGGTAGCGGCCGCCCGCTTCCCGGCTGGGACATGGGAGTAGCGGGCATGAAGGTCGGTGGAAAGCGCCGCATCTATATTCCCTGGCAGTTGGGTTTCGGTGATCGGGAGGTTCCCGTACGCGGCGCCAATCATCCAGCGGTTCCCGCAAAGTCCGATCTGGTCCTCGATGTAGAACTGGTGGATGTGTCGGAGCCGCCCAGCCGTCCCGCCATGGCTCCTGGGGCGCACCCGGCGCCGGGTGCAAACCCCAAAATGGTTCCTCCGGGTAAGCCCGCGGCTCCTGGAACTTCATCTGCGGCTCCCGCGACGCCCACGGCTCCGGCAACCGCTCCGCCGGCCGCCGCGCAGCCGCCGTCGAAGTAGCGCGCAACATTTAGATCCTATCCCTGCCGCGATCTTGTGATTTCTGCAGGGGTGGGACTTCGAATCTCAGTGGCCGTCATTCCCAAGCGCCGGCCACGGCTTTGAATCTATTGACAGGTTCACGTGTTTGTCAGAGCCTGATACACTTTCATAAAAGAATCAGGCGGGAGTTTTACCACGGTGAAATACACATTCTTAACTTTGTTGATGGCGGCTAGCGCCACTGCCTTATTCGCCCAAAACCAAACCACCCCAACTCATGCCGCTGCTCCTGCGGCCGCCCAGGCTCCTGCGGCCAAGCCGGCAACACCTCCGGCAACTACTGCTGCAGTCTTTCCGCCCAAGCCGATTCCTGCAGAAGATGTTCCCGCCCATCCGGCCAACATCAAATGCAGCAAATACGACACCTGCGTCTTTATTACGCCTCCCGGAATCCCTCCGGCTGAAGGCTCACTGAAGACGGCTTTCACTCTGCGGTATCAGGACATCAAGGTCGGCACCGGCGACTTTGCCGAGCCAGGCAAGGAATACATCTTCCACTACACCGGCTGGCTTGCGGCCGATGGGAAACAGTTCGATACGTCCTATAACCATCGCGGCAAAATCATGGATAAGAACCAGAAGCCGGTCAAGGATGCCAGCGGCCAGGACGAACTGGGTCCTCCACAGCCTCTCACCATCACTCAAGGGGCTCAGGGCATGGAACATGCACTCACCGGCCTCGACCAGGGCTTTGAAGGGATGAGGGTGGGTGGAAAGCGCCGCATTATCATTCCCTACCAACTGGCCTACGGCGCGCGGGAACGCCCTTCGCCGGGTCCCGAGCTGCCGGTTGGCATTCCTCCCAAGTCCGATTTGATTTTTGACGTCGAGCTATTGGCCGTGAACGATCCGCCGGAAAAGCACAAGCTTACGATGGGTGTTCCGCCTCACCCGCCGGTAACTCCGGGATCGCCTGCAAAGCCCACGCAGACCGCACCGCCTGCTTCGTCTGCTCCCAAGGCTGCAGCTCCGGCAACCACGGCGCAACCCAAGTAGCGCAAAATATATTGTGAGCCCTTCATGAGAAAACACCCGAAGCCAACAGCATGCTGTAGGCTCCGGGTGTTCTTTTTAGGTGCATAAATAAACCTTGAAGCGGATAGATTTTCTGCGAAATTCTATAACCAGAAATGTGTAGACGTTGGATGGAAGGTGTGATAGCATCCGCATAAAATTGTATCCACAATTCAACCTGGGACTCGTTTGTGTCCTTCAAAACGGAAGACCTCAGTGCAACGGGTTCTCCGTTTCACGTGAGGAACAGAATGCAGGCAACGAAGTTAAATGTCTACTCAAAGCAAACAGTCAATAGGATTCGCTTCAAGCAGTTGAAAATCTCATCGTCGCTTTAGGAGGAAGAGTGAAGAGGTTATTGATGTTACCGGCAATTTTGCTGGCTTATACGGTAGTTGGAACAGCCCAATATCACCCTGCGCCCACATATCACCCGCCAGCTCCCACCTATCACCCGCCAGCGTATCACGCACCGGCGTATCACGCACCGGCGTATCACGCCCCGCGTTCTACTCCTGCTCCGCGTCAGTCAACACCGCGGCAGAGTCAGTCTCGCACAAACAATCCGAGGCCCAACAATACTCAGCGCAATGCCGATCGCAACCAGCGTAATGCGCAGCGCAACGCCGATCGCGACAAGCGCAACGCCGATCGAAACCAGCGCAATGCTAACAGGAATGCCGCGAAAGCCCACGCAAACTCCATCAAGCAGCAGAATAAGGCAACCCGCGCTCGCAACAAGCAGCTCCACAGCGAGAACAGGGCCGCCCGCGGCGCTTTTAGAAATGGCCGATTCAATGCGCGCTACTTCGGATCTCACTTCGGACGTAATCATCTCTTCGGCTTCTGCGGCGCCGGAAGGTTCTGGATGGGTTCGCCCTACGCATCGGACTTCTGGTTCGGTGGAGTGGAATTCGCTTTCGGTCCTGGAATGATCTGGCCCGGTGCATGGGGCCGGTGCGATGAATTCTACGTTGATTACATCGATGGAGTCGGTTACGCCTTAGTTGACCCGGCCTATGCCGACGTTACACTGCCTCTCGCCGTCGACATCGATGCTCAACCCATGGATGAACCGGACCAGCAGTAAAAAGGGAAGGGAATTTCGTTCCGTAACCTTCAGATCCGCTCAGGCCACGCCGGCAGGCAACTCCGGCGTGGCCGCAATCAACTGGCGGGTATATTGCTCCTTGGGATGGAGCACAACTCCTTCTTGTTCTGGGTCAATCAGCACGGAGCAAGTACTTCAGTCCAGCTTGGGATGCAGCGTGTGGAAGCCGGTAGCTTCCTGATAAGCGTGGCGAAGGCGGCCAGCTTCGCGTCCTGATAATGGCCGGCGAGAAAGGTGAGTGAAACCGGCGTCCCCGGCCCGCCGATGTCGTCGTGGTCACCGTCGTCGATCGCGGGCGGTTTGGGAGCGTCTGCACCGCGCAAACCATTGGGCAGGATCAGCGCCGGATGGCCTGTAAGGTTGGTGGCGATCAGTTGTGCATCCGTGCTTGGAGTAACAATAATGTCCACCTGCTCAAACAGCGCCGAAACTTGCCGGATTGCCAGCGTCCGCGCGCGGTTGGCCTGAATGTACTCGACCGCCGGGTAAAACGTGCAATGCGAAAGGCGTTGGGCCAATCCTCGATGCCTTGTTCGGTCAGCAGGCTGTCGCGGCCAGAGAGGGTTAGGTCGTCAAAGGCCGCCGCGGCTTCAGCGGTCAGCAGTGGCACCATGGCGTCATAAGGCAGTTTGGGCAGCGCTACAGGAATCAAATTCACGCCGATCGCCCGCAGCTTGTCCAGCGCAGCCAGCTCATAGCGCCGGTCGTAGTCGCGCCGCACGCGAGCCTCTTTCATTTGCGCGTTCTTTTCCTCACGCTTCTTCTTTTCGTCGGCCGTCTCGTTGGCCGCGGCTTCCTGCAGCTTCAGCGGCTCCGGCGGATCAAACTCGCTTTTCAGGTAGCCGACACGCAGTTTTTTCCAGTCCAGGCCGGGATCCCAGTTAAATTCGGCAGCCGGAACCGAAGCGTCCTTGCCATCGGGCCCGTGAATCACTTGTAATACCAGCGCACAATCCTCGAGCTGACCGCGCAATGGGCCCCAGCTTGTCCATCGTCCAGCTCAACGCCATCGCGCCTGTGCGCGGTACAAATCCAAACGTAGGCCGCAGGCCGGTGACGCCACAACGCGTGCAAGGCGAGGAGATGGACCCCAAGCGTCTCAGAGCCAATTGCAAAAGCCACGCAGCCTGCAGCTACCGCGCTCGCTGAACCCGCCGAAGATCCGCTCGATCCCTGCTCCATATTCCACGGATTGCGCGTCCGTCCGCCAAACCATTTGTCGCCCATAGCCAGCGCGCCGAGAGTGAATTTCGCCACCAGTACAGCTCCGGCCTCATCCAACCGCTGAACCACAGTCGCGTCTTCATCAAAAGTCTGATGCTCAAACCCTCCCGCGCCCCACGTCGTCGGATAGCCTTTCACCGCCAACAGATCCTTCGCACCCCACGGAATCCCGTGCAGCGGCCCGCGATAGTTGCCAGCGGCGATTTCGTCATCGGCAGCCTTGGCCTGCGCCAGCGCGCGCTCTTCGGTCAGCGTAATGACGAAATGCAGCTTTGAGTCGTAGCGCTTCAGGCGCGCCAGGTACATCTGCGTCAGCGCGAGCGAGGTGATTACGCGCTTCGCAGAACAGCTCGCCTAATTCGGCCACCGTGGCAAAGGCCAGATCCTCGATGTGTGCGGGCGCCTTCGGGATTGAATAAAGAATGCTGGAGGCTCCTCCCTTGACTTCGGGGCTGACTGAATCTACACACTTCTTCGCAGGCTCTGCCTTCGCCGCCGGCAACGGATGAAACACAAACGCCGGCGGCACCGAATTCGCCAGCTTCAGCGCCCGAATCGACTCATAGGAACCCCGCTGCTCCTTCAGCCCCTCGAGCATCAATTTTTTCTGATCCGCCGTAAACGGTCCCACCCCGGCCATCGCCGCAGCCTGGTCAATCATCTCCGCCGTAATCTTCGCCAGTTCATTCGGCTTGGCTCCCGGCGCGGCATCCTGCGCCTGCGCAGCCAGCGTATACAAAATCCCCGGCATCAGCGCGGAAGTAATTCCAGCGCGGGTGCACGCGGCTAAAAATCCTCGACGACCAAGGTTTGCTGAAGCCATCACAGTCCTCTTCGATATTGCTAGTGGGTCTTAGGTGGGAAGGCGACCCGCATCTCCGCCAATTCAATCGGTTCACACCGGCCTTCACGCTGGGGTCGGCGGGAGCAATGGAGCGGGCCTCATCCTCCTGGCAGCCTCTAAAACCATAACGCCATAGACCCCCTTGGGATCCAGAACCGGCCCTCCGAAGATGCAAATCCCCTTTGAATAAAGATCCTTCAAGTAGACGAAGTGCTCCTGCATGAGCTTCTGTTCGCCCTCCGTCATGTCCTGCATAAAAGTGGGCCGGGGCGGGATGAGCCGGACGAACCACGTCTTCATCGCGGGCGGGGATTGGACTTGGCTGGCCGGAGAGGTCTGAGCCTGCGCCAACGCGCAGGCGACTCCGGCAGCCAAAAGCAGAACGGCGAAACACAGTTTCTTCATGACCGGCAGCATAGCACGACGGCTGCCGCCTGGCAGCAATTCTCTTTACCGCGCCCTACTTTGCCGCCGGCGTCAGCTTCAGCGCATAGGCAAACTTGCAGTTCGCGCCAGCCGGCAGCGTGACCTCCAGCGCCTCCGCCCCCTGCGTCCAGGTCACTTTGTCTGAGGACCCGACCAACTCAACCAAAGCGATAGGCAGCGAGCTGCCTTCGTGCGCCCAGCCAAGTGAGTGGATGGTCGCTCTTCCATCCGCGGGGCAAGCCATGCCGATGGCATAGACCGTCGAGCCCTTGGCCGTGAACCGGAAATCCTCCGCCGTGTAAGGCTTGGTCTCGGTGTCGTGGAATGCCC
>CAVZYE010000019.1:0-70490 GCA_963779385.1 uncultured Acidobacteriaceae bacterium
TAAGCTTGGGCACGTTCACCGTATGATCCTTTCCTGAGATCGCCCGCGACGGCTCGCCGGACGAATTGTTGCTCTGCATCAAGACGTTATAAAAAATGCAACACGCTTTGACTTCCGAGAAAGAAATGCACGCACCGCAAAATCAAGGACCCAACAGCACAGTTGCAGGCTGTTCCATCAGGGCAATTTCGCGCGGTTGAAGTAAGTGTAAGGGGCGGCCAGCCCGCAAAGACCGCGCCGCCCTGTTGGTTAAGTTGAGTTACTAACTAGAACTCGAAGCGGCCTCCGATTTGCAGGAAGCGTTTGTTATACGTGGAGGTTGAGAATCCGAAATTCGGGCTGGAGGCAATATCGTTGTCGATCGGACCCCAGTTTGTGCGGTTCAGAACATTGATGAAGTCCGCACGCATTGTGAACTTCGAAGATGCGTCTCCAATCCACGGTACGTCGTAGGTCTTGGCAATGCCCGCGTTGACGTTGAAGTATCCAGGGTTGCGGAAGGTGTTGGCGCCCTGCGTGCTGAGGACTGGTGCCGTACCGGCTCCCGTAGGATCGGTCCAGGTTACGCCCGTAAAGACTCCGGTCTGAGACACCTGCTTGCGCGAGAATCCCTTCCTCTGTGCACCGGCTGAAGGCGTCGGGAACGCCGGTGTTCCGGTACCGCCGCCATCGATGCCCAAACTGTTGTCGAATGCATAGGAGGGGCCGCTGGTGTTGCCTACGCTAAACGGCGTTCCGGTTTGAGCTACCGTGATGGTGCTGATTCTCAACCCGGCCAACTGATTGAGGTAATGCCGGTCACACCCGAACTTAGGAACCTCATAGTCGCCGCCGAACGAGAACGAGTTCTTGATATCGGTGCTTGTGGGACCGTAGTAGGTGTGTGCCGCGTAAGCGCCAGGCCAGAAGGCTTTATTACCGCCGGAGGTATCGTTATAGGTCGGAGCCCACTGTTTTGCACTTTCAAAGTTGTAGTTAGCCTGGTAGCTTAGCCCCTTGTAGCGCTGCTTGAGGGTAAAGATCAGGGCATTGAAGTTGCTCGTGGTTCCGTCGTTGGTCGTGTATAAGAGCTGGCCCCACTCGGTTGCGGGCCTAGTTGACAAGCCGGGCATCAGGTTCCAGTCGGCGTTGTTGACCCCGTTCGGACCCTGTCCGACGCCGCCGACCACCAGATCGTAACCATGGCTGCCGGAATAGGTAGCACCGACAACGACGCGGGCCGGAAGTTCGTACTCAACGCCTGCCGAATAGAGAAGGAATTTTTCAGGCTTCACGTTGGGTTCAAAGCCGTTGAGGTTGACCGAGTAAATGCAGTTGGGTGTATCGGTCTTTGCGGGACACGAATAGACGTTGCCGGAAGGATCCTGTCCATAGACCGGGAACGGTAACTGATTATCGTAGGTCTGTCCCCAGGGAGCCGCGGCCGTGGTGAAGTCGCCATATCCGAAAGGATTGTTAAGAGACAGACTGATGCGCGATGGCGGCTGGGTGGGCAGGTTGGAGGCAACCTGTGAAGGCGTCAGCGCGTTCTCATACAAGCCAATTCCGCCGTGAATGGTCATTGGCTTGTTCTTGAACGGGGTATATGCAAAGCCGACCCTGGGCTGGAAGTTCATAGCCTGCGATTGTGTGAATGCGTTCGGCGAAACATGTACCGTCGTATTCAATGCCTGCTCATGGAAGTTGCTGCCGGCGCCGGGATACAACGGCGAGAACGGGCTCGAAATCGAGTAACGAGCCGGGTTTCCGTAGTCGTCATAGCGAAGACCTGCGGTGACGGTCAGGTTGGGATGGATCTTCCAAGAATCGTCTGCCCAAATGCCGTTGAACTTGGAGGTGGCGCCGTAATTCTGTGGCGAATACTGGCCGGTCTGACCGCTGATGGTCCAGAGGTAGGAGTTGTAGTTATTCTCATTGGCCATGAGCTGGAAGGCATCCATGAAGTTGAACCCGAAGCCGCCGCGGCCATAGAGTTGATCGTCGATGAGGTAATCTTCGCGCTGGAACTGGTAGCCGCCACGGATCGTGTGGTTTTTCCAGTTGTAGCTCACGGTGTCGCGAAGGTTGTAGGTATGCTCCCACTGGGTGTCGGGGGCAAAGGGCTCGTCGGCGCCGAACACAAAGAAGAATTGGTATCCATCGGTCGTGTCGAGTCCAAGGTTGCCGTACGGAATCGAACCCGCGACGGTGGGATCGGTCAATGTCTGTCCGCTTACTGTACGAACATTTCCGACGTGAATTTCATTGAGCAGCCTTGGCGAAAATTGGTGGACCCAGTTCACCGATCCGTACCGGTTGGTGCTGGGAGTGGTCGAATCCAGCGCGGGCCGGTCGGTCAGATCGCCCAGCGTCTGATGGATGCGCTCGAACATGGCATAGATGCGGTCCTGGCCGTTGCGAAAGACCTGGTCAATGCGAGCGCTGAACTGCAGACCGTCAAATGGCTGCGCCTGATTGAATTGCAGGCCATGGTCGTACATCGCCGTGGAGCAGGGTACGCTGTAGGATTGGCCACCTTGCGTTGCCCCTGAGTTAGGACCGCTCAGTGCGCCATTCACGAAAGTCGGTAAGGTGCTGGAATAAGTGGATAAACTGGTTGGGCAGGCTGTTGACCCCAGCACGTCCTGCACGGTCTTTACCAAATAAGACCCGGGTATGGGTGAATCGGCCGAGTTGGGGGCCTTGGTCATTGCCTGGGCCATGCCTGAGTCAGGGAATGCTGTCAAGCCCCACGCTACAAACGCGGGATCCCAATCGTCCTGGCCGGCGGGGACCGAGCCGCCGGAACCTTGATTCTGCTTCTGGAACGAGAAGAAGAAGAATGTCTTGTCCTTGACAATCGGTCCGCCTATCGAACCGAGAACCTCGTCCTGATGAAAATTAGGTATGGGCGAGCCGTATGGCGCGCCAACAAACACTCCGCTGCTCGGATTGTTGACTACGTTATCGACGTTGTCGGCTGCAGCCAGGTTCGCGCCGGCATAGGTGTAATCCAGGTCACCATGGACTTTGTTCGCGCCCGACTTGGTGTTGAACGTGGTCTGCAGCGAAGCGTTGATGCCGTTCTCAACTGAGAAGGTTTGCGTCTGCATGGAAACCTGGTCAATCATGTCCGCGTTGGGGAACATGATGGCGGCGCCCTGAGTTACGTCATCGTTCACCGGCAGGTCGTCAAGCAGGTAGAGGTTGCCGTTGATGCCCTGGCCGTTGGCCTGAAAGGGCGGGGCCCAATTCGCTGAAAAAAGCGTTGAGCCATATCCGCCGCCCGGCTGAGTGGGCTCAAATCCGGTTACTCCGGGGGTGAGTGCAAGAATCTGCTGCACATCGTGACCCGCCATCGGAAGTTTGGTGATCTCTTCGGAGGCCAGCGTTACTTCAATGCGGGTCTCTTCCGGGTTCAGGTCCGGCGCCACACCGGTCACTGTCACGTTGACAGTGCCCGCGCCCGCGGGAACCAGCGTGACGTCCACGCCGCGCGTCTCATCCGGGGTGACCGTAACCGAGATCGATGTGGTCTTAAATCCGGGTTGCTGGGCGATCACCGAGTAGTTACCCGGAGCCACCGCTTCAAAACGGTAAAAACCGGACGCATTCGTCGCCCCTTTCAGGTCGACGCTTGTGGCGGTGTTGTGGAGCGTGACGGCGACCTTGGGTATAACCGCCCCGGTCGCGTCGGTAACGGTCCCTTGCACGTTGCTTCCGAACTGCGCATGGCATGGTAGCCAGATGCAAAGCAGTACGGCTAGCATTACCCATCGGGTAATTGATATTGCTCTCGCTGACATCCTAGTCCTCCCAGAGGCCACGGTAACGCAGCCTGGATTTTCTTTTTTGTTCATCGGTGGAATAATTCCACTACTGGATTCCAATTGCGAGATGTACTCCTGGATCGAATTGTTGTCAAGCAAATTCTTCATGACTCAAATTCGATCAGAAGTGGGTGGCCAATTGGAATCTTGGTAGCACTCTTGATTGCTGGCATCAGACTTTCAGGCCACCCGCGTATCCAAGTCAAGAGCGCACCCGCTATGCAACGGTTACGCGCAAATAAATACTTTAGCTGCAATACGTTACATGGCAGCGGTAACGCAGCAGTAACAAATGTTTCTTGTTTGTCAATGCGTGCCGGCATTTGTTAGTATTCTGGCCGGAAAGGTGGTGCTTCCCATTTCCTCACGAACGCAGACCCAGGACGAGACCGAGGAAATCCAGGCAGTGCTCTCTTCACTGACCTTTTCTGAAGCTCCCACCCTGGCCAGGCTTCTCAAGTATTTATGCAATCACCATTTCAGCGAGGAGAAGCGGGACCTCAACGAGTACAGAATCGGGGTAGAGGCGCTGGGGCGTCCCTCGGACTTCGATCCCGCAAAGAACTCGTGCGTGCGCGTTGAGATGCATCGTCTTCGCGGGAGGCTGCGGAAATACTACGAAACTGAAGGGACCGGCCACACCGTCAGGATCATCCTGATGGAAGGGCGCTATGGGCTTCAGTTCGCACGGCGTAATGATGAGTCTGACGCGGCTTTCAGTGCGGCGGAAGAGCCGGCTGGCGGGGAGTTGGGGGGCAGGCCAAATTCGCGTTCCCTTTCCCATCAGGCTTCTGCAGAAGCCAATTCTCAGCGGCGGTTTGAGGCGAGCGGCATCAAGTATTTCTCAACCAGGAGCGTGGTAGTTGCCGCCGCGGTCGCAATCGCGCTCTTCGTAGCCGTATGGATCTCAATCGGAGCGTTGTCTCGCTGGAAAGTTGCCCACATCGCAGTTGCGCCCTCCTCAGCGGCGGTTAGCGCTCCAATTGCCGCTACACCCGAGAATGGATTTGTCTTCATACTGGCGGGAAATCCAAATGGAAAATATGTTGACCGCGATGGAAAAAGCTGGGGGGGCGACCGCTACTTTACCGGTGGAACGGCCGTAGAACTGAAAGTTCCTTACATCCAGGGAACGGCAGACTCCACCATTTACCGCAATGCACGAATCGGGGAATTTCGCTACGACATTCCCGTCAAGCCCGGCCTTTATGAAATGCGGCTGCATTTTGTCGAAACGGTCTTTGGACCGGGCACATTCAACGGCCGAGGAGAGAGCAGCAGGGTATTCTCCGTGCTCATGGGAGAAAAGCCGTTATTGACCGATTTCGATGTTCTGAGCGATGCGGGTGGGAACTATCGCGCGTACACGAGGGTCTTCAAAGGCGTGAGCGCCGGCAGCGACGGGATGATTCACCTCAAGTTCGTGCGCATGTTCGATCAGCCTTTTGTGAATGCCATCGAACTGGCGCCTGTAGCCGGCAACTGGATGAATCCAGTGCGGATTGTGATGCAGGAGAACTCCTATGTCGATCATGCCGGCCGCTTCTGGGGATCGGACCAGTATGCCATCGGAGGGCTTTTAGCCACGCACCAGAATCCGGCGGAGACCAATACCGACCCACATCTCTTCGATGGCGAACGGTTCGGTCACTTCACATATATGATCCCCGCGGCTCCCGGCCACTACACGGTGACTCTGCATTTTATTGAAGACTATTTCGGCACTAAAGAAGATGTTTGGGGCTATAAGGGCCGCGAATTTGACGTCTACGCGAATGGCCTTGCGTTATTGCGCAATTTCAATATCTTAGCCAAAGCCGGTGCACCGATTAAACCAGTGACCGAGACCTTCCACGGGATTGAACCCAACGCTGCCGGCCAGATCGTCCTGAGTTTTGTTCCAATCAAAAACTACCCCTGTGTCAGCGCAATCGAAGTGACGGATGAATCCCAGTAAAGGTTCGCAAATAACCCATCCGATCATTGAAAGTACCCCCGCTCGACCCCCGTCCTGCCTGAAACTGCGCCAAAAGCACCCGGGATCTCGCAAGTCCAGTGGTGGTACAGTTCCACTATTGAATTCGGAGATTCCGACAGACGCTATGACGCGAGCATTCCGGGCCGCTAACTTCCGCGCGTATTCTGTTGATTGCAGTTGCGGAAATGCTGCCGCGAAAATATGGCAAAACTAAACATTGCCTTGTCGCACAGGCAAGACTGGGAGGACGGGATGAAAATTCATTCGAAAGATTACCGCGTGGCGCCGGACAAAAAGCTTGACCTGAGCCAGTGGCCGACAGTTGGCCCGACGCCGACTCATTCGAAGAAGCAGTACCAGAAGCTGCTTGAAGAACATGTGCAGGAACTCAGCGCGCTTCAGGAGCTTCATTACGCATCCAACCGCTACGCGCTTCTGCTGATCTTCCAGGGCATGGATGCGGCCGGCAAGGACGGCATTATCCGGCATGTTATGTCCGGAATCAACCCGCAGGGGTGCGAGGTTTTCAGCTTCAAGGAGCCCAGTGCCGAAGAACTGGAGCATGATTTCTTGTGGCGCACCGCCTGCCGTCTTCCCGAGCGCGGCCGGATCGGCATCTTCAATCGCTCCTATTACGAAGAGGTCCTGGTCGTGCGCGTCCATCCGGAATTACTCCGCAACGAAGGGCTATCCAAAGAACTGCGCGACGATAAGTCGAAGTGGGATGACCGGTATCGCTCCATTGTGGATTTTGAGCGGCATCTTGACTGTAACTCCACACGCATCGTCAAGGTGTTCCTGCATCTCTCAAAGGAGGAGCAACGCAAGCGCTTTCTCGCGCGCATCGATGATCCCGAGAAGAATTGGAAGCTGAGTCTGGCAGATATTCACGAGAGGAAATTCTGGAAGGACTACGTGAAGGCTTACGAGGATTGCATCAGCGCAACCAGCACGCACTACGCCCCCTGGTATATTGTTCCCGCAGACAACAAGGACAATGCCCGCCTAATTGTCTCTGAGATCGTTCTAGATGCGTTGAGGGACCTGAAACTGTCTTATCCCGCATCCACTCCAAAGCACCGCGCCGAGCTGAAATCAATTCGCAAGTTGCTGGCCAAATAACGCGTTGATCCTTCAATCTCCAGAACCGCTGATTTCGATGCATCCGGCCAGTTCGTTTTGATCAGGCGGTCTTCTCCATCGCCACGGAATATTCGCCGCCGCGCGCAGCCCGATTGCAGCGTGCGCGAAAAACCAGGGCTTTCTGTGCCGCGGCAACGTTGGCTTGCTGCCCCTTCCACATCTCCAAAGCGGGCTGCTGGATGGCGCGTGAATATGAAAAGCTCAATGCCCACGGCATTCGCGATTTGAATCGCACATTCATCGCATTCAAACGCGCTGAAGCCAACTCTGCCGATTGGCCGCCCGACAGAAACGCAATCGCCGGAACAGCGGCGGGAACGGCTCGCAGGAAGCAGTTCACGGTGGCGTCGGCTACCTCGTCCAACCCAGGCTGAACTGCGCAGTCCCCTCCGGCCAGCACCATATTCGGTTTCAGGACCATGCCTTCCGGAACCACCCTTTGCGAGAACAACTCGCTGAAAACCGTGCGCAGCACTTTGTCAGTAACCTGCTGGCACTGTTCCATCGTATGATCGCCGTCCATCAGAACTTCAGGTTCCACAATTGGGACCAAATCCTGCTCCTGGCACAGCGCCGCGTAGCGAGCCAGCGCGTGGGCGTTGGCCTCCATGCATCCCCAACTCGGAATCCCATCGCCGATCGTAATCACCGCGCGCCACTTGGCAAAGCGCGCGCCCAATTTGGAATATGTGGCCAGGCGATCGCGCAATCCATCCAGGCCTTCGGTAACTTTTTCGCCGGGATGCAGGGCCAGTTCCTTTGCGCCCTCGTCAACCTTGATGCCCGGAATAATCCCCGCATCCTGGAGCACTTTCACAAAAGGCGTGCCGCCGGTGGTCTGCTGATGGATGGTTTCGTCAAAGAGAATTGCGCCGCCGATGCTTTCGCCCAGCCTTGGAGCGGTCACAATCAATTCGCGGTAAGCTCTTCGCGCCTCGACGGTCTGCGGAATTCCCACTTTTTCGAAGCGCTTGTTACAAGTCCCGGTACTCTCATCCATCGCCAGCAGGCCCTTGTTATCGGCAAAGAGCAGCTTCACGGTTTCACTCAGCATTTGTGTATTCATCTGGAACGGCTCCTATTCAGTTTCGAGTCCGGCACTCTGAGTCTGTCCGCATCATACGACAGGATTTGGCAATTGATCTCCAGGGCGCCATGAGTACTCTCTGAAATTGATTTACTGCGTACTCCTGTTCGCGTATCCACTTATAAGGATGCGCCAGAACCGACGGGGGTGCGCCGGTACTCTCTCCATCCAAAAAGCAAAGCCCGCCGATAAGACGGGCTTTAGCGGTAAATCTCTGGTAGCGCTACCGGGAATTGAACCCGGGTTTTAAGATTGAGAATCTCACGTCCTAACCCCTAGACGATAGCGCCACACTTTGTGCGGGAGCCGTCTCCAGCCGCACTTTTACTTTAACAAATATTCTGCATTCGGCAAAGATAGATTCGGGTGCGCCGCCGGCCGTCAGATCCCCAGCTTCCGTACTTCGTCGTTGTAATACTTGCGGTACAGAATCTCCCACTCCTGTGAGCCTTCCAGGATGATCTTGCGCTGATTGGCGATCTTCAGCCGCGCCGCCGTGTCGATCCTGGCCTCTTCGCCGAGCAGTTCTTCCAGCGCTTTGCGCGCCTCCTGGCGAATCGTGTTGCGGTCCTCAAGGAAACCCACCTCTTCGATATCGGCCAGAGTATCGGCCACCGTGTGGGCCAGCTTGTTCAGCTTGTCGCGGTTGATCCTCATAGAACCGCCTTGTACTTCTTGGTCAGCTCGTTCTTTACCTTCTTGAACATTTCGGCATATTGCGCGCCGCTCTTGCGCATCTCCTCGGAGTACGCGTCCAGAATCACGCGTACCTCTTCGTTGATGCGGTCTTCAAGGGATAGTTCCTCGATCAAACCGTCATGGACGCGCGCTTCGACCACCTTCAAGTTGCTGGTGGTGATCATCTTGGCGTCGATGAGGTGCTTGACCGTTCGGCGGGCTAGATACCCGATGTAATCGCGCGAAAAAATCATGGATTAACCATCAGGATAACTCATCAAGCCGCAATCTGTACAACGGCACCCTGCTGAGTTTTAACCGGAGTGCCGCTCCGCAGCCTGCTGCCCCCGAGTAAACGTCGAGGCGGCTCCGCAGGCTGCGAAATGGTGTGCTCCCAGTTCAGGCTGGGACATCAGTCCCCGCTGAGTACCCGTTGTCCTTCGTCCACAAGATTAAAACGATACGGTGACGGCAATTGGATAATCAGGGTAATTCCGGTCATACAGGTAGTACCCGTCTCCGGTGTTGTCAAGATACACATCGTCGGTTTCGTACCAGTTTGGTCCCCAGGATTCCGGCCACGGATCGATGATCGTAACCCAATAGCCGTCGTACTGGAAGCGCGGCTGTCCGCCCACAAAGACCAAGGGAAGGCCGTAGATGCGGAAGAAGTGATCCCGACCAAAATAGAGCCTGAACCGGGCATCTGGAATCCGGTAGCCGTTATAGCCGCCCCGCTGGCTCCAGGTTTGATGTTCGTTGTTCCACGAACCGGCACGAGACTGAACAAAGCCGTCGCGTACCTGGCCCTGATGTTGCGGAACGCCGCTGGCGTGTACTCCGCCATAGGTAGGGCCATTCGACTGCACACCGCCGTGATAAGCGCCGCCATAGGTCTGCTGCGGTTTTGCCTGGCTTTGCGCCGATCTAGAGGTCTGTTGCGGATGCGATTGTTGCGTGGGCTGCGCATGATGAGATTGCGATTGCTGCGCGGGACGTGCCTGTTGAGATTGTGTTGCCGGTTTCGATTGACCGCGTTGCTGCGTTCCCTGCGCATCGCGTTGGTGCTGAGCGATGGCTGCGGTTGCGCAAAACAAAGAAAGAATCGCTACACAAATAACTCTGGATTGTTTCATTCGAGAATACTCCAGGTGAGCGCGCTTGTGGTGCGGCGCTCAATCCTTTCTGTCTATGGAAGACAGGACATAATATACCCATTTAGTGGCAGTGCACTGCGGGTAAATAATAATTTTTCAAACGTTCCTAAAAATCGTCTTGCATCCCGGCTGTCAAAATCTAAGGGCCTCGTTGAGGCCGTCCGGCCTTGTGCACGAATTGTGCAATCGGGCACTCAACCCCGGTGCGGACAGCTTTTTGTATTCACGCACCCCTCGGCCAGCCGCAGTCGTTCCACCGGCCGCCCGACCACCAGGTGCTCTTCCACAATCGCAGCCGCATCCTCAGGCTGCACATGGCCGTACCAGACAGCATCGGGGTAAACCACAACCGTGGGTCCATGCTCGCACTGGTCCAGGCACCCTGACTTGTTGATCCGCACCTTGCCCGCAAGCCCAGCCTCCTTCGCCAGTTGCTGCAGACGAGTGTGCAATTCGCTCTTTCCATCGGTGGTGCAGGAGGGCCGCGGCGCGTCGGCAGGCCGTGTGTTGTGGCAGACAAAAACGTGGCGTTCAAAAGCAGGCAAGCGGCGTTCCCCCTCAACCTGAATGATTCCAGACTACCTCATGGTCTTCACCTTCCAGTCCCTTAGTCCCTAGTCTCTTATTCCCTAGTCTCTTAGTCCCTAGTCTCTAAGTCCCTTACCCCTATTCCCTGCTCTTTCCACACGCCCGCCCGCCCCCATCTGCGAGAATGATTACTGGACAATGAGCACCGATAACCTACTCTCGCTGAAAGACGACATGGTGGCCTTTATTGAGGGCCACGGAATGCGCCGCCTCCCCGGTTACGTCACCGAGGACATTCCCTCCATCCTGTGGGAAGGAAATGGCAACCCCGACTCATGGAAAGACTTTGTGGAGATGGCCAAGCACGTGGGCGCTCCCTTCGTCACCTTCAGTGAGATGACCCTGGAACGCGAAGAACTGGACGCGCTCATCGATGAAGCCAGTGAGATGAACTTCCCCGACGAGGAAGCCACCGAACTGGTGGAAGCGCAGTGGCTGCGCAAGTACGCCGGCAATCTCGGCTACATTCAGCTAGGCTTCGTCTACCAGGGGCTGGTCTTTCTGCATGAGACCACCACCGAGTGGTATGAGCGCTTCCAGATGCTGCTTGAAGAAATTGAGAGCTTCCAGGACATCGTCATCGACGATGCCCATGGCGACAACGAGTAAGCCGGGTGAGCCTCGCGGGCATGGCAGTTAACGGTCCGGCGCTGCCGCCAAACCCGTACCGCCGCCCCCGTCAGCATTGGCAACTCGCCGACCCGCATCCAAAAGAATCCTCCGCGCTGGCCGCCTCGGCCCGTCTGCCCCAAGTGCTCGCAGAACTGCTGGTCGCCCGCGGCATCACGCAGCCCGCTGAGGCCTTTGCCTTCCTCAATCCCGCACCAGCCCAACTTCACGATCCATTCCTCATGCTGGGTATGATGGCTGCCGTCGAGCGTCTGGAGCGCGCCGTCGCCGCCCGTGAGCCAGTGTTGCTCTATGGCGATTATGACGTGGATGGCACCACCGCCGTGGTCCTGCTGAAGACCGCGATCGAGATGCTCGGCGGCGTTGCCCGATTTCACGTTCCTCATCGCCTGAATGAGGGCTACGGCCTGCAATCGAGCGTCCTGGAAGCGGCGCATGCAGATGGAGTCCGCCTCGTTATCACCGTCGATACCGGCACGCGAGCCTTTGCCGAAGCTGAAACCGCCCACAAGCTCGGCCTCGATCTCATCATCACCGACCATCATCTTCTGGATGCAAAGGACGCCGTTCCCATCGCGCTGGCAATCCTGAACCCCAACCGGCCCGGCTGCGGCTACCCTGAAAAATTCCTTTGCGGCGCGGCAATTGCGCTGAAGCTCGCCCAGGCCATTCTCGAACGCCGCGACCAGGCCCGCACACGCGAAAAAACTCTGCCCAGTTTTCTTAAATTGGCCGCCATCGCCACCATCGCCGACGCCGTTCCCTTGTGCGGAGAAAACCGCGTCATCGCCGCACTCGGTCTCAGCGAACTCCGCCGCCCCGTCGGCGCCGGCCTGCGCGCTCTCTTTGCCGCCGCCGCCATCGACCCCGCCGCCAGGCAGCTCACCAGCTTCGACGTAGCCTTCCGTCTGGCCCCGCGCATCAATGCCGCCGGCCGCATGGACGTTGCCTCAGAGGTGATCGAGCTGTTCACAACCCGCTCACATTCGAGAGCCGCAGAACTAGCAGCCAAGCTCGAACGCCTGAACCGCGAGCGCCGCGATGCTGAAGCTGCCGCCCTCACTGCTATCGAAGCGCTGCTGGCCACCAGCGCGGAAATCGCCGCCGACCGCCTGCTCTTGATCGACGGCGAAGGCTGGCACCGCGGTGTAATCGGCATCCTCGCCTCGCGCGTCGTCGAGCGCACCGCCAAACCCGTCATTATTGTCAGCGTCGAGGATGGCGTAGCCTACGGTTCCGGTCGTTCCGTCGATGGTTTCCAGCTCCTCAACGCCATCGAGAGCTGCGCCGATCTCTTCACGCGCTTCGGCGGCCACGCCTTCGCCATCGGCTTTGCCCTGCCCGCCGACCGGCTACCTGAGCTCAAACGCCGCCTGCGCATCTACGCCGAGCAGCACCTCTCCGCTAGCGAACCGGAGCACATCCTCCGCATTCACGCCGAGCTGCCTCTCAATCGCATCACTCCCGTGCTGGCCGGGTGGTTGCGCAAGCTCGAACCCTTCGGCCACGGCAACCCCGAGCCGGTTTTTGTCGCCCGCAACGTCCGTCTTCTCACCCCGCCCCGCATCATGAAGGAGCGCCACATTCGCCTGGAACTGGCCCAGGAAGCGGCAAACAGCCCAACCCCGCCGCGAACCCAGGACCCCGTCCTTGCCGGCTCCAGCTCCGCCATTCGCGCCGTCGGCTGGCACCTCGCCGCACGAACCGCCGCTCTCGGACTCGCTCAAGGGCTCCCTCATCGACCTCGCCTACCGCATCCGCGAGAACGACCACCCCGAGTACGGCGGCATCGAAGTAGAGATCGCCGGTATCGAGCCAGCTGGTTTTAGAGAATCCGATCCAAAACTCAGCAAGGCCCACGGCTGACCGTGGACCTCTTGAGTATTGAATGATTCTTCGACTTTACCGGCCCTTAGGCTTGGATTCCTCTTGCGGCGCAGCCTGTTGTTGCCGTGGCGCAGCGTGCGACTCAGCCCTCGGCGCAGTCCTGGCCTCAGCCTTCGGCGCAGTCCTAGTCTCAGCCTTCGGCGCAGTCCTAGTCTCAGCCTTCGGCGCAGTCCTAGTCTCAGCCTTCGGCGCAGTCCTTGTCTCAGCCTTCGGCGCAGTCCTTGCCTCAGCCTTCGGCGCAGTCCTTCCCTCGGCCTTCGGCGCAGTCCTTCCCTCGGCCTTCGGCGCAGTCCTTGTCTCAGCCTTCGGTGCAGTCCTTGCCTCAGCCTTCGGCGCAGTCCTTCCCTCGGCCTTCGGCGCAGTCCTGGCTTCAGCCTTCGGCGTAGTCCTGGTTTCAGCCTTCGGCGCGGCATGTTGCTGCGCTGTCAACGGTTTCGCTACAACCGTCGTCTTTGGATGCCCGCCATTTGCCTTGGCGAAGGAAGTCTTGTTCGACCTGGCCGCAGCCATATGTTGTGTCTGGACGCTGGTCGGAGCTGTGTGCTTATCGTGTGCGGCAACCAGTTCCGAAGCAGAAGCTTTGTGTTGAATCCCTCCCGGTCCGCCATTATAGGAAACGTGGTTGTTGTTGGCGATCGTGTTTTGCTCCACAATCGTCCGGTCGTTGTAGGTGGTGTGGATGACGTTCTCATTCACATGCGTGACCGCGGTATTGTAGGCAAACTCGTTGCCGCGCCACTCCCCGCCTGAAAAACCGATGCCCCCGTACCCGTAGCCGTAGTCCACGCCGCCGTAGTAGCCCACGTGCCGGCCCCAATAGCCGCGATGGAACCTGTAGTGGCCGCCGTACCAGTCCCAATAGTCGGGCGTCCACAGAGCGCCCTCGTAGGGAGCCGCAACCCACGTGCCGGGAACCCAGTAGTAGTCCCCGTCGTTCTGGGAATAGGCCCAGTAGCCGGGAACCCACATCAGGTTCGGCTCAGGGCACATGGGTTGCTCATAGACCGGCAACTCCGGCGGAGCGAAATTTACACTGATGAGCAATTGTGCGTGCGAAGACGCCGGAATGAGAGAGAGAAGCAGCGTCGGCAGCAGCCAGCGCGCAATGCGGAAAAATCGCATAAGAAGAATCCTCCTGGTGAATTCGTGCCGTCACCGTGGAGGGAATCCATTTCCCTGTGCAGGGCGAGGGCTGGGAATTCAGCAGTCATGCTATCCCCAGCCCCGCCTGCATATCTGGTCAATACTGCACAGATAGTTACGTCTATATTTCAGTCTTCTCTAACTCGAAAATCAGTAGCGGTAGCTCAACCCCGTAGCCACAACGTGCCGCGCCTGCAGATTCACCGGAAACGGCGCAAAAGGCGCGCAAGGATTATCGGTTGGAGTCAGCGTTGTGCCAATCGTTCCCGCCACCTGTCCCACGCCAATATCAAACGTAAAGTGCGGATGCTCCCGCTGCGTTACCCGTATCGCATAATCCAGCGTGGTGGGAATATGCGCCGGAGCGCCTGTCACTGCTCCTTCGGGAGAAAGCGTAACCAGAAGGCTGCTCAGGTTTGTGATCTGCGGCGGTTCCTGCATAAACCCGCCGAAGGCACGATGGCCGTCTTCCACGGACCGGGCAGCGGAATTCCGATCCCGCCGAAGAACCGTCCCTGAAGCGCGTGCTCTGGCCGCCGATGCCCAGAATCGACGCATTGGTCATCTTCCAGCCGAAGGTTGCCAGGAATGGCACCGGCGGCTTGGCCCAGGTCTTTGGTCGCCACGATATACGCGTCGCCGTTGCTATAGGATTTGGTAGCCGGAACCGGTTCCAGCGGACAATATGTAGGCGGTGTCCCAGTTATGGTGCAGTAAGTAATCGTAGGATTCCACCGCCAACTGGGCAGCCGGGCTGGAGACGAATCGATCCTGGGTGCGCGTAATGCCGCCCACCGCAAGTCCCGGCATAAATTTGTTGAATTCTCCATCCTTGATGGCCACAACCTTGCCGGCAAAGATATTCATCCCGTTAAAGTGCCACAGCTGGCTGAAATTGGCGCTGTCGCCCGTGATATGAACGTTGCGGCCATAGGAAACCTCGGCCCGGTTGCCAATTCCCTCGGCGATGCCGAATGTGTGAATATCGCCGATCACCGCGTTGGCAGCGATAAAGTGGTAGCCAACCGCGGGGTGAGAAAAGACCTGGCCCTTCTCTGACTCAACTACATAAGCTGTGGGCGTAATAAAACCGCCGGTATAGCCCTCCAGCGTAAGGTTTTGAGCGTTCAACCGGCCAGTAAGCAGCATCGCCGCGGCAAGCAGGCCACAGACGGAAAGTGTGTAAAAGGTGCGTGTTCTGATCATCAAATTCACTCCAGGTGGAGATAGCCCGCCGCGGCGGATAGCTCTCCAGTCACGTTAGGAAATTTAACCACTTGTAACACAAATCAAGCCCATTCGTCAGTGTTTTTGTTCAAGTGGTAAACTCGCCTCATGCCGCGCGGTCTGTTTATCACTCTCGAAGGTCTCGACGGTTCCGGTAAAACCACCCAAATCAAGCGTTTGGCCGCCTGGCTCAAAAAACGCGCAGCGGATGCCCCAGAAAATGCGGGCGGCACATCCTTTCGACGTTCTTCGGGCAAAAGGGTGGGAAGTAGCGGCCTCGTCCTGACCCGTCAACCCGGCGGAACTCCCACCGGCGACCGCATCCGTGCTCTGCTCCTTGACTCCCGGTCCACCACCCTCTCCTCCATGACCGAGATGGCCCTGATGTTCGCCGATCGCGCCCAGGCCATCGCCGAGGTCATTGAGCCCGCCCTCAAGGTCCGGCAAGATCGTCCTCTGCGATCGCTTTACCGACTCCACCGAGGCCTACCAGGGCGGCGGCCGCCAACTCGGCTCAGCTACCGTCCTCGAACTCCACCGCCTGCTCTGTTCCAACCTTCAGCCCGACCTCACCCTCCTGCTTCTTCCGTCTCTTGAAGCCTCGCTGGCCCGCGCCCGCCGCCGCAACGAGCGCACCGAGGCGCAGACCGGCCAGAATGAAAACCGCTTTGAGCAGGAGCAGGATGAGTTCTACCGCCGCGTGTGGGAGAAGTACAAAGAGATCGCCGCCCGCGAGCCCCAGCGTGTGGTCCTGATTGAAGGTGACCTGACCATCGATGCGGTCCACGAGAAAATCGTAGCCGCCGTCTCCCAGCGCCTGCGAAAAAAGACTGAACGGCTGGCTCACCATCAGCGCAGCTATTTTCTATACCCGCTATCCCACTCCCCGCGAGCCCGCAACCCGTTGATCTCCTGGCGAGCCATCTCCTGCGCCCGAGCGTAATCCGGCTTGACCACCCGGTTCAGTGGCATCTGCCCGGGGTCCAGAATAATCCAATGCCGCGGCCGCATATAAGTCGGCAGTGAGCGCGCAAGCCGGTCCAGTTCCTGCGTGGTCAGCTCCGCTCCCGGCTTCTTTTCCACCAGCGCAACCACCGCTTCTGAAATCACCTTATGCGCCACGCCCACCGCCACGCAGTTGGCCACTTTATCCTTGAGCGAGCAAATGTGCGCCTCCACATCGCCGGGAAAAATCTGGTACCCGAACGACTTGATTACCCACTTCTCCCGCCCGGTCAGATGCAACCCCGCCGCATCCTTGAAACCCAGATCGCCGGTATACAAATATCCATCGCGCGAAATCGCCTTTGCGGTAGCTTCGGGATCGTTCACATACCCAAGAAAAGTCTGCGGACCCCGGAAACACAGATGCCCAATCTCGCCTGAAGGCAGCTCATCACCGGCATTGCCGTCGTCGCGCATAGGCTTCCGAATCGTGCACGGATAAACCGGCATATCCACTCCGAGCCCGGTGAGAATCGTCTCCCGGTCTTCCCCGCCGGCCCGGATATAAGTGCAGAACCCGGCAGCTTCAGTAAGCCCCAGCCCGGTGCCGATCACCGGCGCCATGGCGGCCAACTGGTCCACAAACGGCCGCGAAACACCATGCCCCCCATAAGCGGCAAATCGCAAGCTGGAGAGATCGTGGCCGGCGTAGTCCTTCAGCATCCACTCCAGGTTGAACATCGCCGGAATTTGCCCCAGAATCTGCACCTGATGCTTTTGAATCGCGCGCAGCGAACGGCCCGCATCGAAGATCTCCAGCAGAACCGCCGTTCCTCCGCCGAAGAAGGTGCTCATCATCGCCTCAGCCTGCCCGCCCACGTGCGACGGTGGCAGATTGACCAGTGTGCGCGACCCGTTATCCCCGCCAAAAAACGCGCCGCACATGCACATGTTCTGCACCGTAATATTGCGGTGCGAGAGCAATGCCGGCTTGGGCGAGCCGGTCGAACCAGTAGTAAAAATAATCAGCGCGCCGTCGTTCTCGGTCACGCCGCATTCAAACTCATCCGGATCGCCCGCATCCCCCGCAGCGTCGGCTATCGACGCATACGAAAGCGTGCCCGGAATCTCCTCGTCCGAATCCACCACGATGAAATGCCTAATCCAATCGCGTTTCGCCCGCACGGCGCTCCATAGCGGACGAAGATCAAGCGGACCTTTCACTCCCAGACCTGCAAACCCTCGCGGCCGCAGAATCTCCAACGACCGAATGATCTCGGCAGCGGTCAACCGCAGATCGAGCGGCGCAACAATCACTCCAATTTTGAAGCACCCATACTCCAGCAGCACATGATCCACGGAGAAAGGCAGCAGCGTAACCAGGAAATCGCCTTTGGCAAATCCCATGCGCAGCAACTCCCTCGCCAACGCCGTAGTCGTGCGGTCAAACTCGCTCCAGCTGACGGTGCGATCACCCTCAGCGCTGACTATGGCAGCAGTCGCCGGCCTATCCTTCGCCCACTTCGCCACCACCCCGTGCAGCAAATGGCGATCGGCAAATGTTTTTTCGTAATCTTCGACGGTAAATTGATGCACTTTCATCGTTTCACTCTATGATCTTCCTGAACCAGTCCACCATTCGCGGCTGCAAGCGTCAAGGGAAGTTTGCAAACGCGCCCCGTTCTCCTCACCAGTCGAACGATCAAATGCACTAGACTCAAACCGTGGGCTTTCAGGACTTTCTCGGCAACGCGCAAACCGTCACCCATCTCCGCGAGAGCATTCGCGCCGGGCGATTTCCCCACTCGCTCATCCTCGCCGGCCCCCGCGGCGCGGGCAAATATACGCTGGCCCTCATGCTGGCCCAGGCCGTCAACTGCCTGAACCCCACCGAATCCGACGGCCTGCCCGACTTCTGCGGCACGTGCTCCAACTGCACCCGCATCGCCGGCTCCGCCAATCTTGAAGCCCTGGTCGCCGAAGCCGTCGAGGCCCGCGACGACATGCGCGAAGCCGACAAGCGCGAGACCCGCATCCTCATCCAGACCCATCCCGACGTGCTCATCGTCCCCCCCGACCCGCCGCAGTTGCTCATCAAGATCGGCCAGGTCCGCCAGGTGATCCACGTCGCCTACTACCGTCCCCCGGTCGAGGCCGCGCGCACCTTCACCATCTTCACCTCTTCGGCTTTTATGAAAGAGGCGGCCAACTCGCCTGCTCAAAGTCCTCGAAGAGCCGCCCGAGCACACTTCGCTGATTCTGCTCACCGAAAACCCCCAGGAGCTGCTGCCCACCATCCGCTCCCGCGCCGTCCTTCACCGTCTGGGCGCGCTTCCGGCCGCCGACCTCGAATCCCTGCTCGCCAATCGCCGTCCCGAGCTCAAGCCGCAGGACCGCGCTCTCGCCGCCCGCCTTGCCGAAGGCGCCGTCGGCCGCGCTCTCACGATCGACCTCACCGCCTACCTGCCGAGCCGCCAGGATGCTCTCGTCCTGCTGCGCACAGCCCTCCGTGATCCGGACTATTCGCAGCTCTTCCACGTCGACAGAGAGCTACCGAGCCGGCGCCGACGGCCAGGAAAAAACCGTCAATCTTCTCCGCGCCCTGGGCAGCCTGATTGAAGACATGCTCCTCGTCCACGCCGGCACTCCCCAGCTCATCCGCAACCTCGATCTAGCGACCGAGCTGGACCGCATGGCGCAGGATCTGACCATCGACTGGATCGACTCCGCCGCCCGCGCCCTCGCCCAGGTCGAGCAGGGCATGCGCCGCAACCTCCTCCGCTCCCTGTCGCTCGACTCGATGGCCGTCAGCCTGGAAAGGAACTGAATCTTCCTCCTGTGCATCCGTCCCCAAGATATAAGAGCAACCCGCGCTCTGCCCCGCGCATCTCTTGGGATAATTGTTACCCAGTTATTGCGCGGAAGAATCATCGGTGCCATACTCGTTAGACCATCTAATCCATCGCAGTTTTCTTTTTCGCTGCTTCAAGAGAAAGGTTGCTTTGAATGCCCAGCGTGCCGGGTCAAGCTATTCCTCCCACCGGTGGCAAACAGAACGGACCAGGGTCCAACAGGTCGCGCCCCCGCGCCCGCAGAAACTCACCCGCACCGGCTCCATTCCTTTTCCCCGCCCGCATCATCGATGAGCCGACCCTCTACAACCAGGCCGAACTCTTCTACCTGCAAAAGCAAATCCAGACCCAAACCCCGATGGTTGTTGTGCTTGAAGACGGTGAACGCATCGAAGGCTGCATCGAGTGGTACGATCGCAATTCCCTGAAAGTCCGCGGCCGCCAGAAATCCCTCGTCTACAAAGCCGCAATCAAATATATGTACAAGTTTGCCGAAAACGGGCAGTAGTAACAGAGATCAGGGAATAAGCGGCCCCCGCATCCCCACAAAATCCGCTAACCTGCCAACTCGCCAATCCCGCGAAGCGGAGCTAACCTGCTGCATTTATCCAAAACATCGGATGCCCCAGGTTTCGCTTTTGAGACCTGGGATAGCACAACATTCACCCGTAGCGCTTTTTCTATTCCCTATTCCCTAACCCCTGCTTTTAAAAGCCTGTCCCGAATCGCAGCCCCAATCCCCTCGCCTTTCGGAACCGGGCAAACAATCACCTTGCAACCGGCGGCATCCAGCGCCCGAAGCACCGAATAAAGCTCTCGCGCCATCTCTTCCGGGACAGCCCACCGCCCCCACTTCAACTCCACCGCGCCTAGATTCAAGCCCTCAAAATCAGCCGGCAGCATCACTCCCACGCGCTCGCCGGGCCAACGCAGCACCGCCTCGACCAGCCGCGACCGCAGCTCCGAAGGTTCACCCTCCACCAGCTCCAGCCTTGCCCTGGGCGCATAGTGCCGCAGTCCCAACCCCGGCGACGGCAGCGCCTCCCGAGGGCTCTCCATCAACTCCCCGCCGCTGAAAACCTCCACCGCCCCCACAATCGCTCGAATCTGCTCCGCCGTCACCGCCCCCGGCCGGTAAATCATCATTGGACTTCGGCCGGGGTCCAGCACCGTCGACTCCACCCCGTGCACCGTCACCCCCGCATCCACTACAGCATCGATCCGCCCGTCCAGATCTTCCAGCACATGCGCCGCGGTCGTAGGGCTCGTCCGTCCAAAGAGATTCGCGCTCGGAGCAGCCACCGGAATTCCCGCTCTCCGAATCAACTCCAGAGCCACCGGATGCCTGGGCATCCGCACCCCCACCAGCGGCCGTCCCGCGGTCACCGCATCCGGAACCGCCCCGCTCCGCTTCAGCAGCAGCGTCATGGGCCCCGGCCAAAAAGCTTCCATCAGCCGCCGCGCCGCAGCCGGAACCTCCTCCACCAGCCCCTCCAGCATCTGCCAGCCCGGCAATATGCACAATCACCGGGTCCCACGCCGGTCTCTGCTTGGCTGCAAAAATCCGTCTCACCGCCCCCGCATCAAGCGCATTCGCCCCCAACCCATAAACCGTCTCCGTAGGCAGCGCCACCAATCCCCCGGCGCGCAAAATCTGCGCCCCCCGTTCCAGCGCATCTTGAGCCTCGGCGGTATCCAGAGTGCGCCGGGTCCACAACCAATCTCAAAGTCTTCACACTCTTATTCTCACCCCTCTCATCCATCCGGTTGCCCCAGAGCCTGCCCTGAGCATAGCCAAAGGGTCTTGATTTTGAGACCTGGGATAGCACAAACCTCGACCGCCCGCCCCCTGCCGTATACTCACTACTTACCATGCCCGTCGAAACCGAAATCAAATTCCGCGTCGACGATCTGGACGGCCTCACCCACCGCCTCAAGGCAGCCGGCTTCACGCTCCAGACCCCCCGCTCCTTTGAGACCAACGTCCTCTACGACACACCCGACCGCCGATTGCGTTCCCGCACTGAAATCCTGCGTATCCGCAACTACGCCGGCCGCTGCCTGCTCACCCACAAACGCCTGCCCGACCCCGGGGTCCCCGGCGAGAGGTCTTTCTCACCGGGGTGGAACTCCAGACCCGGCGAAGATACCCATAAGCACCGCGTCGAAACCGAAACCGAAATCTCTGACGGCCACGCCCTCGCTCAAGTTTTCCACTCCATCGGCCTCGATCCAGCCTTCCGCTACGAAAAATGGCGCATCGAAGTGGACCGACGGGCAGGGCCATTGCGACGTCGACGAAACCCCCATCGGCAACTTCGCCGAGCTGGAAGGCACCTCCCAATGGATTGATGCAACTGCGGCCCGCCTGGGCATCGTCCCCTCGCAGTACATCACCCTCAGCTACGGCCGCCTCTTCGACCTCTGGCGCGACCAATGCAACTCTCCCGCCCAGCACCTGACCTTCGCCGACTGCTCCCGTTAACGAGACTGTCATTCTGAGCGAAGCGCAGCGGAGTCGCAAGGCTACCCTCAGCGCAGCCGACGGGGACCTGAGTTTCTATCGCTCAACTCCCTCAAAGAATTTTTGATTCACCCCGCCCAATAGCCTCCCAATCTCCGCCCAAAAATAAATTTTAAAAATGCTCTAACGCATTCTTCGCAGCCTCCTATAACAGGTATGATTGCAGAATCACACCCCCGAGGAGGGCCGATGAATTCCACCTACTTTTGCCTTATCGTCGACAGTGCGCGGCGTGGTGCGGTAAGGCGATAGACGGCTGCCGCGCTCACGCTTGCAAAGCGCTAGCCATTCCAGGCAGAGCAGCCCTATAATCGCGGACTTGTTTCGCGTATGGCGCCTCAACCGATTGAATGGCGTGGCCGCTTGATGATCGCAGGCGCAGTAGAGATCTGAGCCGTTCCCGATTTGATAAACAAAGGCGTCGGCAACGACCGGCGGTGAATCACTCGTGTTTCACCCGTAGCACATCATTCCGTGCGCCAACGGAGGTAAGCGCAGGATATCGATCGCAGCAATGGGCGCACGTCCGATCCCTTCGGACCCGCGCCCATTGCATTTCTGTGGCGCCATCTCTCCGCCCACCGCACCGTACTCTTATAATTCCCTCTACCTTCCGTAATCAGATTCTAAAAAAAAAGTACTAACGCAACTCCCTCCGCCGCCGATATGGGGATTAAGCAGTTCTCGAACTCCGGGAGGACCCATGAAAACAGATCGCTCAGAAATCAAATCTCGCCGCCTGCCCATCACCGGGAGCGTGCTCTTCCAGGCAGCCGTACTGGCGCTCGGTTTGGCGCTGGCCTTGCCCGCCAAGGCGGCGGATTTGCGCGCCGTCAAAACGCGCGTAGCCCCCGTCTATCCTGAAATCGCCAAACGCATGAAGATTGAAGGCGCTGTCATGGTCGAAGTCAAGGTAGATGGCGAAGGCAAAGTCGATGCAGTTAAAACGGTCAGCGGAAATCGCGTCCTCTCCGCCGCCGCCGAAGAGGCGGTCCGCCACTGGAAATTCGAGTCCGGCCCCGGCCCGTCTACTGTCGATGTTTCCATCACCTTCAGCCTCGCGCAGTAGCAACTGCGGCCGCTCTGCGGGAGAGGTGGTTACAAGGGTACCCCTTTGTCTTTCTTTGGCGGAATGAATTTGGGCGGCTTACCCCTCTGAGCAAAAAAGATTAGACTGAATGGTGCTGAACCTCTTGGAGCAGCAGGAGTTCGATGCGGCCCGTTCAACAGATACCAGGCGCCAAGGGCGCCGGCGACTTGTCAATTGCGCTGATCGGCCCGGAAGAACGGCGCCGAAAGGCAGTAGCAGCCGCTATTGCCGAATACCAGGTGGACGCAAAGCGGGATCCCAAGGGCCTCGGCCGGGGGGGCAGGCCCAGCGGCTCTTCGTTGCCCGCCGGGGATGGCGGACAGGCCCCATCGGTCGGCGTACAAATCTGGGAGTTTCAAGCCTACCCTGACGGCATCGACGATCTGCCCCGCATGATGCAGCAGCATTTCGATATTGTCATCGTCGACCTGGACTGCAATCCGGAATACGCTCTTGAGATCGTCGAGGGTATCTGCTCCTTAAGCAATGCCGCCGTCATGGTCTATTCCGAGCAGGCCGACCTGCATCTGGCGGTCCGCTTCATGCGCGCCGGAGCTCGCGAGTTCCTCACCCTGCCCCTGGCCCACGACGACATCGCAGGCGCCCTGGCGCGCGTCTCCATCCGCCAGCCCGCCTCGCGGCTCGATCAAAGGACCACCGGCAGCCTGTTCGTCTTTCTGGGCGCCAAAGGCGGCTGCGGCGTCACTACAATCGCTTCCAACTTTGCTCTCGCGCTGGCCCAGGAATCAGGCCAAAACACATTACTGATCGACTTCGGCCTGCCGCTCGGCGACGCCGCCATCAACCTCGGCATGGCGACCGAATATTCCACCGCCAACGCTCTGCAGGATTCGAACCGGCTCGACGCTAACTTCCTCTCCGGCCTGCTGGCCAAACATAGTTCCGGATTGAACGTTCTCGCCGCTCCAAGTGAATTCAACCAGATCCAGACCTCAACGGAAGCCGTCGACAAACTGCTCGCCGTTGCGCGCGCAAACTTCGATTACGTAGTGGTCGACTTCGGCTCTCGGCTCGACCTCAAGGACTCATCCCTCTTTTCCGATTCCGCAATGCTCTATCTCATCACCCAGGTCGGCGTCTCTGAACTGCGCAACGCCAATCGCCTGATCTCTCATTTCTTCGTCAACCGCGGCCGCGATCTCCAAATCGTTCTCAACCGCTATATTCCTCACTCCCTGGGTCTCGACGACAAGCACATCTCCAAAGCGCTCACCCGTCCCGCGCAGTGGACCATCCCCGACGATTACGCCACCGCCCGCCGCACCAGGAACACGGCAAACCCCATTGTGCTTGAAGACTCGCCCATCTCCAGGGCAATCACAAAGATGGCCAGAACAGCCTGCGGCCTCCCCGCAGAAGCGCCAGGCAAACGACGCTTCAAGATATTCTCTTAAGTGCGACAGCCCTTTCCCTGGCCAGCATCGCCTTCTAATCTTTCAGTAAAAGTAACCTGTCACTTACCGCCAGATAATTCTAAGAATTGTCATCCTGAGCGAAGCCTCCCGCAGCATTATCGCGAGAGGCGCAGTCGAAGGACCTGCGTTTAGACGGCTTCACCCACACAGCGAACTATAGTGAGATGTCGGTTCCCTATTCCCTAGTCCCTAGTCCCTATTTTTCCTTCCCGTGGCATTTTTTATACTTCTTCCCGCTTCCGCAGGGGCAAGGATCGTTGCGCCCCACTTTTTCTCCCGTCCGCCGCTGCACCGGCTGGCTACCATCCCCAGCTCCAGCCCTGGTAGCCGCATCCAGATCCCGCTGCTTCTTGCGATGAAACTCCTTCTCCAAAGCATCGATGGTCGTCGATGGCTGCCGCGCAGCGGCAAACGCAAACTCTTGCGGCTCTCCATCCAGCGTCAGAGGACCGGCAGCACTGGCCACGGGTGGCGCCTTCGGAACTTCACGCCTCGGCCTCGGCGCCGCGTCCACAGGCTGCCCGTCCGGCCCCAGAATCTGCATCCGGAACAGGAAACGGACCGTATCCTCCTGGAACTTGAACATCATGGCCTCGAACATATCGTAGGATTCGCGCTTGTAGGCCACCAGCGGATCCTGCTGCGCATAGCCTCGCAGCCCAATCCCCTCCTTCAGGTGATCCATTGAGAGCAGGTGTTCCTTCCACAACCCGTCAATCACGCTTAGCATCACCATCCGCTCGTGATAGCGCATGGTCGCGCTGCTCAGCACCTTCTCCTTGGCCTCGTACTCCTGCTTCAGCCTTTCGAAGATCGCGTCGCCCAGCTCATGCCGGCTGAGCTCGTGCGGATTGATTCCCGTAGCGCCAATATTCAGCGAAGCCAGCTTCAATCCAAAATGATCGACCAGCTTCTCCTCAAGCCCCTTCATGTTCCACTGATCGGGACGCACCTTCTCGCCGGCAAACTCGTCCAGCAAGTTGCTCAGAATCCCGCCGACGTAATCCTCCAGAATCAGCTCCCGCTGCTCCACGCCCTCCAGCAGTTGCCTGCCGCAGCCCGTAAACTGCTTCGCGCTGCTTGTTCATCACGTCGTCATATTCAAGCAAATGTTTGCGGCTCTCAAAGTTCTGTGATTCCACCGCCTTCTGTGCCGCCTCGATGCGGTTGGACATCATCTTCCCTTCGATCGGCACCCCCTCTTCCATCCCCAGCCGTTCCAGCAGCGTACTCACCCACTGCTTGGCGAAGATCCGCATCAAATCGTCTTCAAGCGACAGAAAGAATTTCGACTCACCCGGATCGCCCTGCCGCCCTGCGCGCCCTCTCAACTGATTGTCGACGCGCCGCGACTCGTGCCGCTCCGTTCCAAGAATGAACAGCCCGCCGGCCTCGATCACCTGTTCGTGTTCGTTTCGCGCCGTCTCCGCGTGGCCCTTGTGCGCGTCCGCCCATTCCGGCTCTGCGACCTCGAACTCCTGCCCCTGGTAGTAAAACCGCAAAAATCCCGCCGGAGCCATCGGGCTGATCGCTCCCTCATTGGCGCTGATGGCCCGCGCATGGTTCTTCTTCACCATCTCCTGCCGCGCCATGAACTCAGGGTTTCCACCCAGCAGAATATCCGTGCCGCGGCCGGCCATATTGGTCGAGATGGTGACCATCCCCAGCCGTCCCGCTTGCGCCACAATCTCCGCTTCCTTCTCGTGATGCTTCGCGTTCAGCACCGCGTGACTTACGCCCTTCTTCTTCAGGATCGCCGACAGCCGCTCGCTCTTCTCCACTGAAACCGTGCCCACCAGCACTGGCTGATTGCGCTCATGCAAAAGTTCAATCTCGTCGGCAACCGCCTTAAACTTTTCCTTCTCCGTCCGGTAAATTACGTCCGGATTTTCAAGCCGCAGCATCGGCTTGTTCGTCGGAATCACTACGATCTCAAGCTTGTAGATCTTCTCGAATTCCGCCGCTTCCGTTTCCGCAGTACCCGTCATGCCGCTCAATTTTTTGTAAAGCCTGAAGTAATTCTGGAAAGTAATCGTGGCCAGCGTCTGATCTTCCTTGCGGATCTTTACACCTTCCTTGGCCTCAATCGACTGGTGCAGCCCATCGCTCCAACGCCGTCCCGGCATCAACCGACCGGTGAACGTATCCACGATGATCACCTCACCGTCCTTCACCACGTATTCCACGTCGCGGTGATAAAGCGCGTGCGCTTTGATCGCCGTCTCTACGTAGTGCTTCAGTTCCCAATTCTCCGCATCGGCAATGTTCCCGATCCCCAGCAGCTTTTCGATCGTCTCCCACCCCCGGTCGGTCACGCCAATCGTGTGCTGCTTTTCGTCCACGATGTAATCGCCGGAGAGGTACTTCTGGCCCTCCGCAAGCTGAATCCCCAACTGCTCCTGCCGCTTGTGATCGTGCGATTCAACCTCCTCGCCCAGCTCCAATTGCGGAATGATCTTCACCACCCGCGCATACTTATCCGTCGTTTCATCCGTCGGTCCGGAGATAATCAGTGGCGTCCGCGCCTCGTCGATCAAAATCGAGTCCACTTCGTCCACAATCGCGTAATAGTGTCCTCGCTGCACGCAATCTTTTATCTCGAATTTCATGTTGTCGCGCAGGTAGTCGAAGCCAAACTCGTTATTCGTGCCGTAAGTGATATCCGCTGCGTAGGCCGCTCGCCGCTCATTGTCGTCCAGGTCGTGGACGATAACTCCCACCGTCAGCCCCAGAAACTCATAAATCTTACCCATCCACTCGGCATCGCGCTTGGCCAGGTAATCGTTCACGGTAACCACGTGAACCCCATGCCCCGCTAGCGCATTCAGATAGCAGGCCAGCGTCGCCACCAGCGTCTTGCCTTCGCCGGTCTTCATCTCGGCGATTTTGCCCTGGTGCAGCACCATTCCGCCGATCAGCTGCACGTCAAAGTGCCGCATCTGCACAGCGCGCCAGCCCGCCTCCCGCACCACTGCGAACGCCTCCGGCGAAATCTCGTCTAGCGCCTCCCGCTCAGCCGCCATCTGCGCCTTTTCGAGCTCTTCCTTGTCTTCGATCCCCTTGGTGGCCTCGCTCACCCGCGCCGCAACCAGTGCTTTGAATTCCGCAGTCTTAGCCCGCAGCGCCTCATCCGACAGTTGCTTGATCGCCGGCTCCAGATTGTTGATTGCAGCCACTTGAGGCCACATTTTCTTCAAGATCCGATCGTTCGCAGTTCCAAAAACTTTCGTAAGTACGTTATCAAAAAACACAGTATTCTCCGTCTACCAGTGTAAATGGTTGAAGCCGAGCAAAAATTCCATTAGTGTCCTTGTATCCACAAGATACCGATTGCCCCATCCTCGCCGCAGAAGTCTTAGGTGGAAGCAGGGATCATTCGGAGGTAGCAGGGTCTTCAGACCCCTGAATACTGTTGCGTGAATGAAGAGGCCTTCAGGCCCGAGCAATTTTCTCGACTGCGCACGCCTTTCCCATCTCCGCTACAATTCATTAAAAGACCACCCCTGCCGCAAAATCAGCCGTCGTGGACGGCAGGGAGGAGATTGCCGACCATGGCAAGCAAATCTCGCCAGCGCAAATCCCAGGCAAAGCGCCCGCCGTCCGGCAAAACCGCCCCCATCCCAACCCCGACTCACAAGCCCTGGAAAATCGTCGCCGTTTGCATCCTCCTCGCGCTTGCCACTGCCTTCGCCTACCACGGCGTCCGCAACAACGATTTCCTCTCCATGGACGATAACAACTACGTCTCTGAGAACCTCCACGTGCAGCAAGGCGTAACCTCGCAGAGCGTAGCCTGGGCATTCACCACCTTCCAGGAGGGCAACTGGCACCCGCTCACCTGGATCTCCCACATGATCGACTGGACCCTTTACGGCAAAGATCCCGCCGGCTATCACGTTGCCAACGTCTGCCTCCACGCCGCCAACGCCATTCTGCTGTTCCTTTTGTTCCTGACCATCACCGGTTTCCTGGGCCGTTCCGCGATGGTCGCGTCTCTCTTCGCGCTGCACCCCGCCCACGTAGAATCCGTAGCCTGGATCGCCGAACGTAAAGATCTTCTCTGCGCATTCTTTTGGTTCTTCGCCCTGCTCGGCTATGTATGGTACGTACGTAAACCCTCCTGGAAGCGTCTCATCTGGGTCGTGCTCGCCTTCGCCTGCGCTTTAATGTCAAAGCCCATGGCCGTCACGCTCCCCTTCACTCTGTTGCTGCTCGACTACTGGCCGTTGCGCAGAATGACCTTTGCCCCAAATGCAGGCGCGCACCGCTTCTCATCGCTAGGTAAGCTATGCCTTAAAAAATGGCCTCTCTTCCTCATGTCCGCCGCATCAAGCGTAGTCACCGTCCGTGCGCAGGGTTCCGTCGGGGCGGTAGTAAGACTGCAAGTGATCCCCCTGTGGGAGAGAATCGGCAACGCGGCCATCTGTTACTTCCGCTATATACGCATCCTCTTCTGGCCTGACCCCCTCACCGCCTTTTATTACCACGACATAAATCACATAGTCGCCGCTGCGGCCATGTTATCGGTAATCGGCCTTCTTCTTATAACTTCCCTCTGCTGGAAATTCCGCAAGAATAGACCCTACTGTCTCACCGGCTGGTTATGGTTCCTGGGAACACTGGTCCCTGCAATCGGCATTGTGCAGGTTGGCAACCAGGCCATGGCCGAGCGTTACACCTACATTCCCTATATTGGCCTTTTCGTAGTCCTGGTGTGGCTCGTCGGCGATTTTGTAGCCAAATTCCCCAAGATCAAGATCGCCGCCCAATTGCTGGCAGTCGCCGTCCTTATAGCGTGCGCAGCTAGGACCCAGGCGCAGGTACCGGTATGGAAAGATTCAATCACTCTATTAAGTCACGCCCTCGAAGTTGACCCGCGCGGGGAGTTTCCGAACTCATTTCTCGGCATAGCTTACATGCGCCAGGGAAATCTTAGTGAAGCGCAAAAATACTTCGAAAACGCACTGCGATATAACTCTGCCTGGTATCTCCCTCTATCTTCCTCCGCCTACTGCATCATGCAAACCGCGCTTCAAACCCACGATCAGAGCAATCTCCCTCTCGCTCACCAGCGCCTCAAACTGGCGCTCCGCGACGCGCCCAACGATCCCTTTGTCTTCACCGATTTGGCTCTCTGGTCGGTCATCGCGGGCAACCCGCAGGATGAAGAAATGTACAGCAGAAAGGCCATCGCCGCAAATCCTGACTTTGTAGCGGCGCGTCTTTATCTTGCCGGGGCTCTCAATGCGCAGGGGAAAATCGACCAGGCGATTCAGGTTTACCATCAAGCGCTGGCCATCGCGCCGAATAATGGCGATGCGCATAATTATCTCGGCCTGATCCTGCTTCAACAGGGAAAACTTGATGAAGCCGCCGAGCAGTTTCGCGATGTACTAAGTTTGAATCCGGCCGATCCCAGCGCAAGGCAAAATCTTGCCCTGGCTCGAACCCGGATGAAAAAGTAAGGCATCTAGCCGCACTCGGCTAATCGGAGACAGGCAATCATGCCGGGAAAATCGCGACAGAACAAATCCCAGCGCAAGCGCCCGACAGCGGCGCAGCCCCAAAAAGCCGCGCCAGCTGCCTCCCCGGCTCATCAGCCGTGGCAAATCGCTGCCGCTTGTCTTCTTCTTGCAGTGGTTACCATCTTCACTTATTGGGGCGTGCGCAACAACGATTTCCTCACCTACGACGACAATTACTATGTCTGGCAGAACCAGCACATTCAGCATGGATTGACCACCCAGAGCATAGTCTGGGCCTTCACAACATTTGAACGGTCAAACTGGCATCCGCTGGCGTGGATCTCGCACACGATCGACTGGAGCCTGTATGGCAACAATCCCGCCGGCCACCATCTAACCAATGTTGTTATCCACGCCGCTAATGCAATCCTGCTCTTTCTCTTCCTTTTATATATAACCGGCTACTTAGGCCGTTCCGCACTGGTTGCATTTCTGTTTGCATTGCATCCCGCACATGTTGAATCCGTTGCCTGGCTTTCTGAACGTAAAGATGTGTTGTGTACATTCTTCTGGTTCGCGACCCTGGTTGCTTACGCGTGGTATTGTCGCAAGCATTCCTTTGGGCGTTACGCAACGGTCGTCTGCAGCTTTGCCTTGGCTCTCCTATCGAAGCCGATGGCCGTCACCCTTCCCTTCACCCTGTTGCTTCTCGATTTCTGGCCCCTGCGCAGAATCACCTTCGCTACGAGTCCGCTCTCTCAATGGCTGAAATCGTTTGTCAAGCTGTGCCTTGAAAAATGGCCACTCTTCCTCATGGCGGCTCTCTCCAGCGGCGTCGCCTTTATCGCACAACGCTCCGGCGGAGCAATGACCGAGTTTGAAGTTCTCCCACTTTGGGAGAGACTGTCGAACGCCGCCCTAAGTTACTGCCGCTACTTACGCATTCTTCTCTGGCCCGATCCACTCACAGCTTTTTATTACCATCAAACCAGCACCATTGAAGTTTCGGCAGCAGTGTTATCGGCCGTCGCACTTTTCGTGATAACAACCGTTTGCTGGTATTTCCGAAAAGAAAGACCGTATTGCCTATTCGGCTGGCTATGGTTTCTCGGAACGCTGGCACCGGTAATCGGAATTGTGCAGGTCGGTGCTCAGTCCATGGCCGAACGCTATACCTATGTTCCTTTTACCGGTCTTTTCATCGCATTAGTATGGCTGGCCGCCGATACCGTAGCCAAATTCCGTTCGGTCAAGCTCGCCGCTCAACTGCTCGCCGTCGCAATCTTGGCGGTCTTCGCCATTCGATCCAATGCCCAGGTAAAGGTTTGGAAAGATACGATAACGCTTTTCAGCCACGCACTCGATATTGATCCACGCGGAGAGTTCCCCAACCTGAGCCTGGGCACAGCCTATATGATGCACGGACAATTCGACGTGGCGCAGGAGTACTTCCAGCGCGCATTGACTTATAACCCCTCCCGGCCAATGACTCTCTCTCATTCCGCCTATTGCCTGATGCAAACCCATGATCCGCGCAATATGCAGCTAGCTCGCCAACGCCTCGAAAAGGCACTGCGAACTGATCCCAATAACGCCTATGCCCTGGCTAACATGGCGATATGGTCTTATATGACGGGTAACCCGAAGGATGAAGAATTGTATAGCAGAAAGGTGCTAGCCACGCGCCCTGACTTTACCAAAGCGCGGCTCTATCTTGGAGACGCACTCCGCCTCCAGGGGAAACTCGGCGAAGCGACGCAGGAGTACCACCAGGTTCTTTCTCAGGAGCCCGATTCCTACCAGGCGCACAACGGTCTGGGCCTTATCCTTGACCAACAGGGGTTGAAGCAGGAAGCGCTAAAGGAGTTTCGGCTCTCTCTCTCCATCAAACCTGACCAGGCCATGCCCCACTCCCAGATGGGCAAACTTTTTATCGAGATGCATCAACTCCCTGAAGCAGTCAACGAGTTCACCCAGGCGATGAGCTTCAGTCCCGCAAACGCCAACTCTCATATAGGTCTCGGTATGCTCCTGATGCAAATGGGAGATTTTGAAAAGGCAGGCGGGCAGTTCAGTGAAGCGTTAAAGATCAATCCCTCCGATGCGGATGCCATGCGAAATCTCGGCCTGGCTCGAGCCAAGATTACGAATAAGACGGTTCAGCACGCAGGAAAATAAGGGACGGGGATCCACTATCATGCCAAGCAAATCGCGCCAGCGCAAGTCTCAAGGAAAACGTCCACCAGTGGCGCCGGCGCTGAGGAATGGTCCAACTCCGCACAGACCCCGCAAGCCGTGGCAAATCGCCGCGGTCAGTTTCGTCCTTGCCGTAGTTACCGTCCTCGCCTTCAGCGGCGTGCGCCACAACGATTTCCTCACCTACGACGATGGCGTCTACGTTCAGGAAAATCACCAGGTGCAGATGGGGGTGAACCCGCAGACAATCGCCTGGGCGTTCACCACATTTCATGGCTCAAACTGGCATCCGCTCACGTGGATCTCACACATGGTCGATTGGAGCCTCTATGGCAGAAATCCCGTCGGCCATCATTTGACCAATGTGTTTTTGCATGCCGCTAATGCAATCCTGCTCTTCCTTCTGCTTTTGTACATGACCGGTTATTCAGGCCGTGCCGCAATTGTTGCATTTCTCTTCGCAGTGCAACCGGCACACGTCGAATCCGTCGCCTGGCTTGCCGAGCGCAAAGATCTTCTGTGCGCATTCTTTTCGCTCATCGCATTACTCGCATATGCATGGTACGTTCGCAATCCATCCTGGAAGCGATTTTCGTGGGTTGTCCTCGCTTCCGCCTGCGCGCTCATGTCCAAGCCCATGGCGGTCACGCTTCCATTCGTCATGCTTTTGCTCGACTATTGGCCGCTGCGTAGAGTTTCGTTCACGCAGCAATCGCGCGCCGTCCTGTTCTCATCGCTCCGCAAGTTGTGCCTGGAAAAATGGCCGCTCTTCATTCTCGCAATTCTCTCCAGCATCGTCACTTTCATAGCGCAGCAGTCCGGCGGCTCGGTAATCGTGCTTGAGGCATTTCCCATGTGGGTAAGATTAAGCAACGCGGCTATCAGTTACTGCCGTTATTTGCGCATCGCCTTCTGGCCTTATCCGCTCAGGGCCTACTATTACCACGACAGAATTCATATCTCAATTCTCGCCGCTGTGTTATCCGCCATCGCGCTCCTCCTCATAACCGCCGTCTGCTGGCGTATGCGCAAGACGAGACCTTATTGCCTCTTCGGCTGGCTGTGGTTTTTGGGAACGCTTGTGCCGGTCATCGGCATTGTACAAGTTGGAGTTCAAGCCATGGCCGAGCGCTACACCTATCTTCCCTTTATCGGCATTTTCATCGCCGTTGTCTGGCTCATCGCCGATGCCGTCGCCAACTCCCCAAAGCTCAAGGTTGCGGCTCGACTGTTGGCCGTCGCGGTCATCGTGGCATGCGCCATTGAAACCAGCGCGCAGGTCAAAGTGTGGAAGAACACGGTGACGCTTTTCACTCACGTGCTCCAGGTTGACCCGCGCGGCGAGTTGCCTAACTCAAGTCTTGGCGTGCAGTGCCTGAGGCAGGGAAATCTCGCCGAGTCGCTGAAGTACTTCGATCAAGCTTTGGTATATAACCCCTACGGAGCCATGACGCTTTCTTACTCCGCCTACGCTCTGATGCAAACCCACGACCGGCACAATCTTCAAGTCGCTGGGCAACGCATCCAACAGGCTTTGAGCGTAACTCCCGGCGATTTTTTCTCCTGGGCCGACCTGGGATTGTGGTCCGCTTACATGGGCAGGCCGCGGGATGAGGAAACCTATAGCAGAAAGGCCCTCGCCATTAACCCCGATTTTGCCGTCGCCCACTTATATCTTGCCGACGCTCTTCAGGCCCAGGGAAGATTTGACGAGGCTGCCCAGCAATGCCGCCAAGCCATCGCCCTCGATCCCGAAAACAGCGACGCGCACATCAGCTTGGGAGCGATTCTGAGCCAGCAGGGATTGAACCAACAGGCACTCGACGAATTCCGCCGCTCTCTCGCCATCCAGCCCCGTCAGGCCCCCGTTTACTACAAAATCGGCAGCACCCTTCTTGAAATGCATCGCTTCCCCGAGGCCATCGAAGCGTTCAACCAGTCGCTTCACTTCGATCCTGCAAACGCACACGCTCATAATGACCTGGGCGTAACGCTTTCCCAGCTGGGCGATTATCGAAATGCGGCCGAGGAGTTTAACCGCGCGGCGCAGCTCGATCCTTCTTATGCCGATGCAAAACGCAATCTCGCACTGGCTCAAGCAAGAATGAAAAATCGATAAATCTCTAAACGGCGGAAAAATCCGGCCCATCTTCCGCATCGGGAATCGTATTGAATTCACCCCATGGAGAATCACGCACTGGAAGACGTCAGATTGGCAAGACGAGCTTGCTTCGGGACGCGGGTCGATGCGGCGATCCATCGCATCGCGCCTGGAAAAAACGAAAGGCCGAAAGGCGCCAGATTGCGTCCCGCACCGGTCACCATGGTTCGTGAAAGCAATGTTGCCAGCGACATGCTTCGCCTTAACTGCTCGTGAAGCCTGAGATAGTACTGGCCTGCACTTTCTCCGGCCAAATACATTTCCGTGGCCAGAGCCGCGCTGTGCAATGCGATCGACATCCCATCTCCGGTAAAGGATGGGATGACCGCTGCCTGATCGCCCACGCACCAGAGACTGAATGGCCGTCCGGCGAGATACCCATATGGAATGGAAGAGATGGCCAACGGCCGTTCCCACAGAGGCTTTGCATTTTGGAGCCGCTTCTTTATATGCAGGTTGTCAGCGAGAATCGATGCAAGTAACTCAGTCCAGCCACCAAGCTTTCGCAACTGACCTCGCCGAACTACCAGGCATAAGTTAGCTACATCTCGTTCCAGCAGAGAGAGTCCTCCATATCCGCCGCAAAAAAGAAATATCTCGATGAACTCTCTCAGCGCGTCGGTCTGGGCACGCTCGAGTTGCCAGTGCAATTTGAAGGCGACCAAGTCGTTTTGCCCCGCGCTCGAACGCTCCCATCCGTGGAGATCGTGTTTGCCGTTGGCCAAAAACACGGTTTGACCGCACAGAGATTTTTTGTCGCGAAGTCGCGCAAACCACAGGCTGTCCTGAGTTGTAAGCCTATCCACGAAGACGCCGCGCCGTACGTCGCATCCTCTCTCTGCGGCGCGGGAGATCATAGCTTCATCCAAAGTGAACCGTGAAAGTGACAGCGCAATGAAGGGAAGCGCCGTTTCCACCACCCTCCGCTTTGAGCAGAGACGCACAGAACGAATCGTTGCCGCGCCCAGTTCCAATGGGTCGATCCCAACCTGTCGCAGATACTCGACGGCTTCGCGGCTTAAGAACTCCCCGCAGACCTTGTGGTGCGCAAAGGTCTCTTTCTCGAGCAGAGTAACTTTCCGTCCTGCGTCTGCAAGGCGGATGGCAACCATTGAACCTGCAAGGCCGCCTCCAATCACAAGGTTATCGACAGGGGCACTGGGTAAGTTCACTCGGGTTCTCTCCACCTAAGGCTTTCGCCTGACTACACACAGACGCGCAGGCATGAAACTCTGTATCGCGATGTCACCATTTCCCAGGCCTGCGGCAGCGCACATCGTTCGCCAGTCTTCCGGTACAAAGGCCCGTGCAATGGAGACGGGGCCGTCATGCTGTACGAAAGGATGGAGCCTGGCCACCTTTGAGAAAGCACGGAAAAAGTGGTACGGGATCGACGCACGGGAAAGGTCGTTGATCAACCATCCAAGCCTGGCATACTGCTCCATCCACTTAAGAAATCGCACAATATCGTCTTCCGCAAGATGATGCGTAAAGAGCGAACTAACCACAAGGTGAACCGGCTGCTCTGGTACGTATGCAAAGACATCCGCGATTACCCACTGGATTTCGCTCGACGCAGGGCTGGCCTCCGCGGCAATCGCCGTAGCGTCCGGGTTCACATCAAGTCCAGTCAGTTTTACGGCAATGCCGCGCGCCCTCGCCCACTGCTCGATTCTGCGCAGCCCGTCTCCATAGCCGCACGCAACATCGAGAAGGTGCAGCGGCTCCTCTATCGTCGGCAGTGCATCCGCGATAGCATCCAGCCAGTGCAGCAAGGGCCGATAGGCCATCACCCAGCGGTTTGTCCGGGCAAGGTCGCGTAAGTAGGCGCGCAACTCGTCGCGGCTGCGGGGCTCGTCCAGCCATTCGCCCAGCTGCGAGCGGTAGCGGAAATCCGGTGCGCTATGCGGCATGGAAGAGCATCGTCTCCGCCGTCAGTCCAGGTCCAAACGACATGGCGCAGCCTCGTTGCCCCACCTGCGCCCGCTCCATGATCTGCTGCAACACGAACATCACGGTCGCGGAAGACATGTTGCCAAATCGCGCCAGAATATCGCGTGAGCAACCAAGCGCATCAGTGCGCAACCTCAAGCCCCTTTCCACTGCGTCAAGTATCGAGCGCCCTCCCGGATGCACCGCCCACAAATCGATCGACAATGGATCTCGCCCTTGAGTTATTTCAGTTCCCGATTCCTGCAAGGCCCTCCCGATTTTTCCCGGGACCTCGCCGGAAAGATGCATATCGAATCCAAGTTCACCAATCCGCCAGGTAATCAAGTTGCTCGTCTCCCGAATATTTAAAGCCATAAAGCTATCAATGGCCAGCCCTTTCTGCTGCGCGCTCACCAGCGAGGCGGCGCAGCCATCTGCAAACACCAGGAACGACAACACCTGCTCCAGATCATGGGTTTCCTGTAAGTGCAGCGTGCAGAGTTCAAGATTCAAGATCAGAACCGTGGCGTCCGGCTCAGAGCGGATGATGTGATGTGCCGACTTAAGCGCGTTAATTGCGGCATAGCATCCCATGAAAGCGATCATCGTACGTTCCACTGTCGGCGCAAGCCCGAGATGGCTGACCACCTCGAAGTCCAGTCCCGGCGCGTAGAGTCCGGTGCATGAAGTCACGATCACGTGTGTTATGCTTCGCCGCGCCTCCTCGGTCAGCAAAAGCTTGTCCAATGCGCTGTGTGCCAGTTGTGGCGCAAAGCGCTCGAACAAATCCATCCGGCGCGCTGTTGGGGGAAACTTTCCCGGCACATAGATATTCTCCGCATCGCTCCACGAGCCATCTTCAGCAGGGATGGGATTCACGAATGAGTAACGGTGCTCGATTGCCGACAACCGCGCCATGCGACGAAATAAATTCCGGGCCGTCCCCTCTGCGAGAAGGTTGGCCGCAAAATCAATGAATGCCCTGTGGACATCGTACTGAGGGACTGCCGTGGCGATGCAGTTGATATGTGCGGTCGTCATATCTATCCCTTCGTGGCAACGAGCCATCCCCGGAAAATATTATTCAACAGCCTGCGCAGTGCGATGCTGTTCAGCACCCACTCGTTCCGTTAGATGCCAAATAGGATCAAACGGCTGCCAGAAACGATTCAGTTGGTTTCAGGGTCGAATTGGTTCAAGCACCGGATGCCCCATCCTCGGCGCATTTTTGTTTTTGCGCCTGGGGGTGGGATCGCACAATAGCCGGCTGGTCCGGGTCTTGCAGTCTTTTTGGACATGGCCTTTTTGCTTCCATTGGCACTTACATCCCCGATTGCTCTTCAAGCGGAGAACAGGACAGCCATACTTTATCGCCAGTTACCCATCAGCACGAACGGCGCCCAGTAGTAGGGGTGTGCGAAGGTGGCAGGAGCTTGCAGGGAGTTAGAACCGAAACCCCTGCCCCTCTCGCTGGGGCTTGGCTTGATCTTGCCCAGCATTAGATCCATCTGTGCATGGCGCAGAGCTTCAACCTTTTCTACCTTGCCTGCGCCGACGACCCAGCGCTGGTAAAAGTCCGCCATCAGTTTGCCCGTGCTGGCGTCGCTCACTTCCCACAGTGATGAGATCACAGCCCTGGCTCCCTTCAACTGCGCCGTCGTCCCCAACCCGTCCACCTCACGGCCGTTGCTTGAGTTACCGCTCATCCCCGTCTCGCACGCTGAGAGGGTTAGCAGGTCGGTATCGTCCAATGCCAGCTTCTGATTGTCGCGGAAGTCAGCTACCGTCAGGTGAAATCCGTTGCCCCCTACCTCCTTGCCCGCCAGCAGTAGGTACGACTGGCTGTCGTCGCCGGGCTTAAAGACGAAGTGACTGGCGATATGCACCACGGCGTGCTGGCCTTCGAGTTCATTCTCCATCGCCTTCTCGGTGAATGCGCCGTTCAACAAGATCGATCCCGGCAACACCCCATGTGCGGCCGGCATCCGCGAATCTTTGACGACGTCGTCCAACTCGGCCTCCACAGCCGGCAACGCTGAAAGCCCGTCCTCATACTTGTGTGAAATCCCCATCGCCGCCACGCTCAGATTGCTCACATCCGGCCTCTCAACCAAGTGCGCGATGCTTGCCGGAGTAATCGTCACCGTGTTGTAGTTCTCTACGATGTATTTCTTTCCATCGTAGAGCGCGGCTATCGGCACATACCGCAGCACGCCGTCCAGCGACCACACCAGGGTCTCAGCTTGCGCCTGATTCAGATCCGCCTTCACCGGCCCAATCAGAATTTTGTACAACTCCTGCGCCGGCGACTTCGCGTCCTTCGTCGGGTCTCTCAGCGCCTGCTCGAACTCCGCCACCTTCCTGTTCAGCTCCACTTCTCCGATCGCATACTCCCGCGCCACGGTCGCCGATCCGCTGATCACAATCACGCTGATTCGATCATGGCCCACCAACGTATAGAGCGCCATCGTGCGCGGCATCTTGGCAATCGTCTGCTTCAGCACGCTCACGTCGCCCTTCACATCGGCCACCTGTTTGTTCGCCTCGCTGTCTTTTCCAAACAGAACATACAGCCGTGCATAGTAATCGTTCAGCCCCTTGCTGGCTGCGCCCAGGTGTTCTGAAATCTGCTGGTACTGCTTCTCCTGTTCCGCCGTGCGGGAGGGAACTTTCTTCAACTGCGCCCATTGCTCGCCCAGCGAAACAATCTGCGCTGTGGACTTCTGATAATCCTCCTCCGCCTGTTGCTCCGCCGGAGTCAGCGCCAGCGGGCTCAATGTGCTCCCCGTCTCCCCGCGAACATAATCCGAATACTCCTGCTCCTTCAGCAGATCCAACACCTGCTGCGCCTCAGGAATCCGTCCACCGGAAATCAGCAGATCGGCCAGCTCGCGATAGTAGTCTTCCTTCGATTTCAGAAAGCTCTGTTGCGTCTCCTTTTCCAGCCCGCCGATGTTGCGTCTCACTTGCTGGTAGAGATCGATGGCCTGCTTGCCAAACAGCACAGCCAGGTTTGGACTTTGCAGACTCTTCCAATATTCCATCATGCGCACTAGAGTGGCGGCCTCGCCGAGAGGATCCCGAACAGCCCGGGAAAGCGGAAACGATTGGGTGTAGTAATCCAGCGCCTTCTGCTTCTGCCCGAGATCGTCGTAGATTGCACCGATGTGGGTCAGCGTAATCGCCTCACCCGCGCGGTCCCCTATGTCGCGCGTGGGCGGAAGGGCCTCGTTTAGATAGTCCAGCGCCTTCTGCTTTTCCCCCAGGTCGTCATAAACCACACCGATGTTATTCAAAGTAGCCGCCTCACCAGCACGGTCCCCAACGGCGCGTTCAATCAACAGGGTCTTATCCAGGTAATCCAGCGCCTTCTGCTTCTCCCCCAGGTCGCGGTAGACAAAACCCATGTTGTTCAGCGTCCTCGCCTCGCCCTGGCGGTCTCCCATGGCGCGCATCAATGGCAGGGCCCGGTTGTAGTAATCCAGAGCCTTCTGCTTCTCACCAAGATCGCGGTAAACAACACCAATGTTGCTTAAAATGATCGCCTCATCCTGGCGGTCATCTGCGGCGTGTAGCAAAGGCAGGGCCTGTTTGTAATAGTCCAGTGCCTTCTGCTTCTCACCCAGAGCGGAGTAAACAAAACCAATGTTGCTTTGCGTGTTCCCTTCGCCAGCGGGGTTACTTACAGCGCGCCAGACCGGCAGGGCCTGGTGGAAATAGTCCAATGCCTTCTGCATCTCATCTAAGGAGCATTCGATGGTCCCCATGCTATCCAGCGTCAATGCCTCTTCATAGCGATCGCCCGCTGTACGCCACAGCGGAAGACTTTTCAGGTACTCTTGAATCGCCATTCTTGAAGATTCCGCGCTCCCTTGTCCCTCGAGCTGTGCAGCCTTAAAAAACACACGCTCTGCGGCGATGCGTGCGCGATCCTGGTCGCCGGGAGATCGAATCGGCTCGATCGTCACTTGGTAACGGCCCGCAGGTGCATTCTTGTCGCCGGAGACAACCTCCAATCTGTAAATCCCCGGCACTTCCGCAATCGTGGAGATTTGTTCCAGGCCGACGGTACCGTTCGGACTATCCATCGAGCCGATCAGCTTGCCGTCTGGAGCATAAAGCGTTAAGGCCACATCGATACCCAGCTGCACCACCAATACATGCATAAACTGGCTGGATTCGGCACGAATCCCGTAACTATGCTTCTCGCCGCCCTGCATATTTCGCCTCGAGTGGCTTACCGGGCACTGGAAATGTGGTTTCACGCTGCGCCGGCGCGGCCGACGGGCTTACGGGAGTTGCGCCCGGGGCTGTGCTCTGACCCCACAGGGATGCGGGATAGAGGACGAGAACGAATTGCAAGACGATTCTGGAGAAAACCGATTGGGAGAGAAAGAAGCTTCGATTATCCATACCCTTCCTCCGCTAGACAAACTACCCTTAAGCCTCACCGCGCCTAAGACGAACCAAGGGTCACTCATCATCATCCAGATGCAGGGATGCCATAAAGCTTACAAGTTACTGAGTTGCCACTACAAGCTTATTTTTTTCATTCTTGCTAACATGAGTGCCGAGTGTTCAAAGCGTTCCCGACCGGCCGGGTGCCCAGGCTTCTATTTTTAGACCTAGGGCAGCAACTACTCTGCCGTAGCATCCTTTATCGTCACTATCCGCGTCGTGACGATGGTTCCGGCTGTCAAGATGAAGATTGGCATCGCTACGGTTGGTGTGATTGTGCGAGGCGCGATTATTCTCCCAACTTGAAAGCTATTGCTCCACGCCTCTCGATTTACTCCACAGTAAGGTTAATCGAAAGTGTGTGTGACAGCGAACCAGAAGACGCTTGAACGGTCAGCACGTAGGTCTGCGGCGAAGAGCCGCCACCGCTGCCACCGCTGCCGCCGCAACCTGTAATCCCCACTAGCGCCATGCCTGCCAGTCCCAGCGCCATCAGGCAAACCATCCCCTTCCAGCGTCGCCCAGCCCTGCGCAACCTTCCTGCGAATGGCAGCACCATTAGACCCAGCGCCACCGGCAAAACCCCACCCCCCAACGGTATGCGCGGCGATTGTGCCGCCGATTCACTCGGTGCGGTAATCGTTAAGGACACGCTGGTGGCACCGGATCCCAAGGGAACTGTTGTCGGCGAGAACACTGCCGTAGCCCCGGCCGGAAGCCCTTGAATGCTCATGCTGACTGGCCCGGCGAGCGTCATCCCGCTCGGCGGGTCAACGGCCAGCACATAAGGTGCCTGTCCCCCGGGGACACCGTCGCAGATGCGCTTCCGCTCGCTAGCACAAGTGTGAAGTCCTCGATTGTCTCAACAACCGCTGCACTGGTTATCGCAATATAGTTGCCGTCTCCGGAATAAGCCGCGGTTATCGAGTGCGGACCCACTGTCAGAGCGGACGTTTGATAAGTCGCCAATCCAGAATTCAGTGTTCCCTGCCCCAATAATGTTGTCCCATCGTAAAAGGAGACGGTGCCGCTCGGCGTGCCCGCAGAGGACGAAATAGTCGCCGTAAAGATAACCTGGTTCGACAAAAAAGCGGGGTTGGCTGACGTACCTAGCACATTGATCGGTGTAGCCTGGTTCACTGTCAGAGTCACGCTGCCCGTGGCAGTCGTGTAGTCCGTAGCATCGTTCGGCGTAAGCGTCACATTCAACTTCTGCGATCCGGAGCCAAGGACTGTCCCCGCCGCAGGTGAATACAAAAAACTTCCAACCACCGGCGAACTTGCATCCAGTTGTGTCCCGCTTAGCGCCGTGCCATAAGTGATTGCCGCCGGAGTAGCCCATCTAATTGACGGCGTGGCCTGTATCGCTATGCCTTGCAGAGTGATGCTCTGCGTTAAGTAAGCTGAAGCAGGAGCGTAAAGATTGCTGTCCGTCAGGGCAAGTGAACCGCTCAACGTGCCGACCGCTGCCGGTACAAAGCTGATGGGCAGCAGGCAGGATGCGCCTGACGCAAGTGTTCCCGGCGCAGATGACCCGGCGCTAACCAGTGGACACGCCGATGTCCCGCTGCTGTCCCAGGTAAAGCTTGTAGTAATGCTCGGATTGTTCTCCGTAGCTGAGACTGGAAAATTCAGCGCCGCATTCCCCATGTTCTCCACAGTCACAGTCTGTGGACTGTCCGCGCTCGTGGCGCCATACGCAGTGGTGGCAAAGGTCAGGCTGGGCGCATCCGCAAAATCCTCCTTCAGTACCTGGGCATTGCCGACATTGGTGATATAGACATTGCCGCTCCCGTCCACTGAGACATCTTCAGGATTGTTAAGACCGCTGGCCAATGTACTCTCTGTGTAACCACTCCCGGAAGGCGTCTCCTTCAAAATTCGATTATTTCCTGCATCTGCAATGTAAACATTGCCAGTCGTATCGACAGAGAGCCCATAGGGCGAATTGAGACCGGTGGCAACTGAGCTTAGGGTGTAGCTTCCATTCGACAGTGTTTCCTTCAATGCCTGGTCGTTTGTGGAGTCGCCCAGGTAAACATTCCCCGCCCCATCAACTGCAATTCCTGAGGCGGTTACACTTCCGTCGATCGTGCTCCGTGCATAGCCCCAACCTTGACCAGCATATGTTTCCTTCAACACACCGAGCGTAGAACTTGAAACATAGAAATTGCCTATCCCGTCTACCGCGACTCCTTCAACACTGCTTATACTGACAAGGTCCGGATTTACCGTATACCCTCCGGCAGACGGTGTTGCCCTCACAATCGTTGAGGCACCCTGATCGGCGATTAAAACATTCCCTTCTCCATCCACGGCCACTCCAACCGGATAGCCAAGACCTGTGGCTACAGTGGTCTGCGTATAACTACTTCCTGACCATGCCTCCTTCACCACCGCGTTATTTGGGCTATTGACGCTCACGGCCTCAGCAATGTAAAGACTTCCGGCCGCATCAGTCGCTAGTGCGTAGGGACTATTTACGTTGCTAAACGACAGCGCGCTCTGGCTCCCTGGCAGAAAATCCACCTGCATCCCCCATCCCGTTCCGCGCAAGTATGCTGCAGCCGCCACAGTTCCTGAGCTGTTGATGAGATTGACGGCTCCCATGCGTGGCCCGGCATTCTTTGGAGTGAAAACCACATCCGCCGTGCAGGTCTTGCCGCTGGTGTAGCTGTAGGTCGGCCCATTGATTGTGCAGCTTCCCGTGCCGGCGTCGGCAAAGTCCAACCCCGTCACTCCCTGGGTGACTACTGAGGGAGTTCCCATAACAACGGGATAGAAGGAATTGTTCTTGAAGATCAAGGATAGAGTCTGACTTGGAGTTCCAACGTCGACCGTTCCGAAGTTACCGTTCCATAACACATCCTTCACGACGCGGTTGTTTTTGTAATCCGCTACATACAGGTTCCCATTGCCGTCTGCTGCAATACCTGAGGGATAAATAAGGGTCTGATCCACGGTGAGCCCAAGGTATAAGGACCCGTAATCAGCTTCCTCCGTTACACCCGATCCGTTTTCGCCGAGAAATACGTCTCCGCTGTTATCGGCTGCAACCGACAACGCTCCGGTTTGTGACACTTCCCCAACTGCTACATAGGTGCTTCCCGACGGTACAAGCTTCAACACAACAGGGCCGTTATCCCCTCCACCGGTCGTAACGTACAGATTGTCGTTTTGATCCACGGCAACTTCGGTTGCATTGCCCGTATAGTTGTACTGAACACGAATGATTGTTTCGGTATAGGTGTTTCCAGCAGCAGGTGCCTCTTCGAACAAAGCTGCGTAGCCAGGATCGGCGACAAAAACGTTTCCGTTCCCGTCCACAGCTAATCCTTGCGGGCGCCGATTTGGGCCGGTGGCAGATACCACGCTCTCGGTGTAGTTGCCTCCCGACAAGGTTTCCTTCAAAACCCGTCCGTTTACTGAGTCCGCGATATACACATTGCCGTTCCTATCCACCGCGACTCCGTATGGGCTGTCGAGAGTGCTCGAAGGCACCGTACTCTGCATGTAGCCGCTCCCCAATGGCGTCTCCATCAAGATACGGTCGTTGCCCGTGTCGGCTATATAAACATTTCCGCTTCCATCTACCGCGACCTGCTGTGGAAATGACAGCCCGGTGGACACTACCACGCTCTGGACGCTTTGGTATCCCGCGAAGACCTGCGCAGAGGCGAAATTTCCCGACCCGCAAACCACTACGGCCAAAGCAAGACATAGTCCAGTCAGTCTACCCACCTTCCATGGGAAGCTGAAAATGCGATGGGAAGCAACGGATGAAATCGTTGAGCAGAGAGACTGGAATGCACGCATCATGGCGGAGTTCTCCTGTGAATAGGTGAGTTAAATCACGTCTTCAGTGTTTCTTGATTGAAGGATCTAGTCCTGTACAGATTCCACACGCCTGCCATCATCACAATCGCGCGAAATCTTGTTGCTTGAATTTGCCGAGATACTATCACAGATCAACTACGAAGTGCGCTGACGACGTGAGATGGCAGCGAATGTCGTGTATCGGTGCAACTGGCCCTTGATCTCAAAGAAAAATCTTGCCGGTTGCCGCACCGGGGACCGGGGAACTGGTGCACCGTGGCTCCCACTGAGTCGGGGCCGGGCCGCGTTCAAACCCTCGCTCTCCTAGTACTCCCACAAATGTGTCATCCTGAGCGAAGGTCGCCGCTGCGACCGCAGTCGAAGGACCTGCGTCTGTCATTCTTCGCTTTGAGGAATACAGGCTTCAACTCGTACAAATTTCCTCGGCCCCTAGTCCCGAGTCCCTTAGTCCCTGATCCCTGATCTCTGACCGTACAATAGAGATGTAAGCCCAATCCCCCACCAGCGCATGGCCGAAGAAGAGCAGAAAAAGCCCCGCAAACCCGACGAAGACCCGGTCGGCAAAGTCTACGACTCCCGGCTGGTCCGGCGTCTGGCCCATTACCTGCGCCCTTATTGGATTCAGGCCACCATCTCCGCTCTCTCCATCAGCCTCAAATCCCTCTGCGACGTCACCGGCCCTTACCTGGTCATGGTGGCCATCGACCGCTACTTTCCAGCCGACCCGGCTACAAGCGCTCCACTGATCGCTGACCCAATGGCTCAGCCAACTGGCTCACCCGCCGCCTGCCCGCCGACCCCTGGCAGGGCATCACCCGCCTGGCCGCCATCTGGCTCTGCGCGCTGCTCTCCGCCTATCTCTTTCGAATTCATTCAGACCTACCTGATGCAGTGGACCGGCCAGAAGATCATGTTCGATCTGCGCCGCGACATCTTCCGCCACATGCAGCGCATGCACATCGGCTTCTTTGACACCCATGCCGTCGGCCGCCTGGTCACCCGCCTCACCTCCGACGTGGACGCCATCAACGAAATGTTTACCGCCGGCGTGCTGGCCATCGTCGACGACTTTTTCAACCTCACCATCATGGCCATCGTCATGCTCAGCCATCAACTGGTGGCTGGCGCTGATCGCCTTTGCCGTTCTGCCGCTGATCCTCATCGTCACGCGCCTCTTCCGCGACCACGTGCGCGAGAGCTACCGCCGCGTCCGCGCCGCCATCGCCCGCATCAACAGCTTTACCCAGGAGCACATCTCCGGCATGAGCGTGGTGCAGCTCTTCAACCGCGAGCAGCGCGCCTATGACGACTTTGAAGCCGTCAATCGCCTGCACATGATCGCCTTCAAAGACACCATCTTCGCCTACGCGCTCTACTACCCCGCCGTCGAGTTGCTCTCCTCCATCGCCATCGCCCTGGTCATCTGGCGCGGCGGATTCGGCGTGCTCAAGGGTACGGTCACCATCGGCGTGCTGGCCATGTTCATCCAGTATTCGCAGCGCTTCTGGCGGCCGATTCAGGACTTGAGCGACAAGTACAACATCCTGCAGGCAGCCATGGCGGCCTGCGAACGCATCTTCAAGCTGCTCGACACTCCGCCGGAGATCGTGAACCCGGCGCATCCGATTCAAGGCGACGGCAGCAACCGAATTGAGTTCCGCCACGTCTGGTTCACTTATCAAGATGTTACCGAAGCGCAAAAAGCCGCTATCGACAAGGCTGTGCAGTCAACAGATACCGCCGCCAAGCTATCCAACCTTAAAGACATTGAATGGATACTCAAAGATGTTTCCTTCACTGTTGAGCCGGGCCAGACAGTGGCAATCGTAGGCCACACCGGCGCAGGGAAAACCACACTTACCAGCCTGATGATGCGCTTCTACGATGTGACCGCGGGCCAGATTCTGGTGGACGGCGTCGATCTGCGCGAGCAGGATTTGACCGCGCTTCGGCAGCATTTCGCAGTGGTATTGCAGGACCCTTTCCTTTTTACCGGCACTTTGGCCGAAAACATTCGCCTGGGGAACGACGAGATTATGGATGCCGAACTGCGGCAAGCTGCGCTGGACGTGAATGTGCTGGACTTTATCGAGAGCTTGCCCAACGGCTTCGACGAACCGGTGCAGGAACGCGGGAACTCGCTCTCCACGGGACAGAAGCAGCTCATCAATTTTGCCCGCGCATTGGCCTACAATCCGCGCATCCTCATTCTGGATGAGGCTACGTCGAGCGTGGACACCGACACCGAAATGCGCATTCGTGGCGCGTTGGAGAGGATGGTTGAGGGACGCACCAGCGTGCTCATCGCTCACCGGCTCTCTACTGTGCAGCGCGCTGAAACGATTCTGGTGATGCACAAGGGGCAGTTGCGCGAGATGGGCTCGCATCAGCAATTGCTCGCCGAACGGGGACTCTACTGGAAGCTTTATCAGTTGCAGTACAAGGATCAGGAAGCGGTTGCGCTTGGACATTGAGCGCGGCAGCCTTTATGATGAACCGCAGCAATCATCCCAAAGGACTTGAGAGGAAGCGGGAATCCCACGATGAACAGAGCCGTTAAACTCGAAGCCTCGCTGGCCTGCGCCAACCTCAAGAATCTCGAGGCTGACATCGAGCAGTTAAACGCGGCGGGAATCGACTATCTGCACATCGACATCATGGACGGAAAGTTTGTTCCCAACTTTGCTCTCGACTTCGGCATCATGCGGGCAGCAAGAGAGCTATCAAGTATTCCTCAAGAATGCCACTTGATGGTGGTCGAGCCTGAACGGTATATCGATAGAACAGTTGCTGCGGGTGCGGAATATGTTGCCATTCATGTTGAAGCCACTTATCACGTGCAGAGAGCCTTGCAGCAGATTCGCGATGCCGGCGCCAAGTCCGGAATCGCACTGAATCCCGCCACTCCGCTGACTAATCTCGAATATATCCTGGATGATATCGACATGGTTACTGTTATGACCGTGAATCCGGGCTTTGTTGGGCAGAGACTTATTCCGGCCATGCTGCGCAAGATCAAGGACGTTCGCACATTGCTTGACTCAACAGGTCATAGCCAAGTCGAAATCCAGGCAGATGGAAATGTCAGTTTCGAGAACATACCGGCGATGGTTGAGGCCGGAGCGACCATGCTGGTCGGCGGCACATCCAGCGTCTTCCATAAAGACTATTCCATCGCCGAGGCTGTAACGGCCGTAAGAGAGATATTGAAAGAGATAGAAGCCAACCAATGATGATCGTTCATTCGTACCCGATTGCCGTAGCACTCTGCGTTCTCACCATGATGTGCTGGGGTTCGCACGCCAACACACTCAAAATGGAGCCGCGCTCTTACGCGTTCCCACTTTACTACTGGGATCAGGCTATTGGTTACCTGCTGCTGCCTCTACTTGCCGGACTTACCTTCGGCTCCTTCGGATCGGGTGGAAGAACACTGCTGGACGATCTGGCTCAGGGCAGCATGAGCAGTTATGAATGGGCCATACTGGGCGGGTTTGTCTTCAACCTGGCTAACATACTTTTTACTTCCGCCATTCATGTAGCAGGCATGGCGGTGGCCTTCCCCATCGGCATAGGAATCGCATTGGTTGAGGGCGTGGTGATTAACTACATTGCTCAACCAAAAGGTAATCCGGTGCTGATTTTTACCGGTGTCGCATTCATTACTCTGGCCATTGTTCTCGATGCGCTGGCTTATCGTAATCAGCAAGGCGAGGAAAGCGAACCGGGCGAACTCGCCAAAGGAGTTTCGCTGGCACTGGCGGGCGGCGTTCTGATGGGTTTGTTTTACTATCTCGTGCAACGGTCGCTTTCCGTCAATTACTCCAGTCTCGATCCTGGTAAGTTCGGGCCGTACGCCGCTGTTCTGGTCTTTGCCGCTGGATCGTTCAGTTCGAACCTAATCTTTAATAGCTATCTTATGTCCCATCCTTTCAAAGGATCGAAGGTTCGTTACTCCGATTACTTCACCAAGGGAACGCTCAAGTATCACCTCATTGGCGTCCTTGGCGGATTGATCAACTGCACGGGCACAACTTCCAATTTCATTGCCTCCAAGACAGCCAGCCCCGCTATTGCTTACGGCCTCGGTCAGGGCGGGACCATGATCGCCGCTATCTGGGGCGTCTTTATCTGGAAGGAATTCAAAGGCGCGTCCAAGGGAACTGTGGCTATGATTGCGGCCATGTTTGTTCTCTTCCTTAGCGGACTGGTTCTGCTGGTCACGGCAATGCTGTAACAAAGGATGAACTGCAAAACCAGAACAGGAAAATCGAGATGATTGCTATCGGCTCCGATCACGCGGCATTCGCACTCAAGGAAGAAATTAAGGCTTATTTAATTGAGAAAGGCTACCAAGTTAAGGATTTTGGCACATATGGTCTGGAGCGAGTTGACTACTGCGATTTCGGTTTCAAGGTGGGCGAAGCGGTGGCCCGTGGCGAATGCGAAAAGGGAGTGCTGTTTTGCGGGACGGGAGTCGGCATCTCAATCAGCGCAAACAAGGTGAAAGGAATACGGGCGGTTGTATGTAGCGAGCCTTACTCCGCAAAACTTTCACGAGAACATAACGACACAAACATCCTTGCCTTGGGTGCCCGCGTGGTTGGCATCGGGTTAGCCAAAATGATCGTCGATGCCTGGCTCGAAACAAAGTTTGAGGGAGGCAGGCATGGTGTTAGAGTGGACAAGATCGCGCGCTACGAACAACAACGCAAGCAATAGATTGAGATAAAGAACATCGCGGGATCAGTCGAAGACTACCGTCTTGTTTCCGTAGCAGAGTATCCGCCTGTCCAGGTGCCAGCGTACCGCGCGGGAGAGAACCACGCGCTCCAGATCGCGGCCCCGGGCGACCAGATCTTCCACCTGGTCGCGGTGGGAAATGCGCGCCACGTCCTGCTCGATGATGGGGCCGTCGTCCAGCAGATCGGTTACATAGTGGCTGGTGGCGCCGATCAGCTTCACTCCCCGCTCATGCGCCGCGTGGTAGGGCTTGGCCCCGGTAAAGGCGGGCAAAAATGAATGGTGCACGTTGATGATAGCCGCCGGATAATGGGCGACGAAGTTGGGCGAAAGAACCTGCATGTAGCGTGCCAGCACCACCAGATCGGCTTTGTTCGCTTGGAGCAGTTCCAGTTGCCGGACCTCGGCCTCGGCTCGACGCCCCGCCGTGATCTCAACAAATTCAAACGGGATCCCGTAGAAGGCCGCCAGCTTTTCCACGTCCCGGTGATTCGAAATGATGAGAGGAATCTCGCAGTGCAACTCGCCGGTCCGCCAGCGGTGTAGCAAATCAGCCATGCAATGAAGATATTGTGAACAGAACAGGGCCATCTTCGGCAGTTGGGAGCTGGAGCTGAGCTTCCAACGCATTCCCAGTTTGCTGGCCAGCGGGGCGAATGCGGCTTTGAAGCCATCAAGGTCAAAGGGTCCTGCGGGCGGAGCTGCGGATGAGTTCTGAGCCGATGGGACGGGGAGTTCGCCGTTGAGCGCCCACTCGACGCGCATGAAGAAGAGACCCAAACCGTGGTCCTGATGCTGATCGGCGTGGAGAATGTTGGCCCCCCACTCGTAGAGCAGGCTGGAGACGCGGGCGATCAGACCCTTCTGGTCCGGGCAGTCGATGAGCAGAACGGCTGTGTCTTTCATCTTCACTTCAGCTTAAACCAGGACTGGCCGTCCAGGTGGGCGGTGCTTGCGCGCCATTGAGGTTGTTTACCTGTAAGTCTCATGCAATGTTGTGGTTGTGGCCGGCATACTGCGGTACAGGGGCTGTATTTGCCCGAGATTCTCGGCCGCAGATTCCTGAAAAAAGAGGGTTTAGGGTTGATTTACAGGCGTACAGGAGGAAATTTCAGCCGGGGGTAGGGGAGCGGGGGTACTCGCGGCGGATGCGGGAGATTGGCCGGCGACCTGACCTGGCGTCGCGGAGGGGGAGGATTTCGGGCCGCCGACGGGAAAACGCGCGGGCCTTCAAGGCTCTGGGCATTCGCACGAGCAGATAGGCCACCAGGGCGGTTACGGTTGTGTCGCACTCGACCGCCAGCATTCGAGTCTGGCGGTAGAGTTCGGGGGGTTACCGCTACGGTGATGTTTCTGACGTTTCGCATGTGTTTTTACCTGGTGAAGTTGTTCTGGCCCTCTATTGCCAGTTTGCGCTCAGGAAATGAAATTATCCGCAAAGCTAAGTGCTGGTCTGGGAGGGATATAGGGGCAGGTGGGGTTGCGGGGCTGCGAATGCCCCCAAGCTAGTAAGTGAGAGGACTGGCTAGTTGGCAGGCTGGGGAGCCGACAAGTTGGCTGTTCCAGCGGCAGCGGCAAGGGAAGAAAGGCCCGCCGGTTGAGTTTCTTGATCGCCGATCCTTCAATCAAAGAACGGTTCAAGGATGGATGACACGCCCGACCAGAGAAAATGTTTGGCAAGTCGTGTGCATAGCTTCGCGCATAAGCTCGCGCGGAAAGTCGCTCTCCCGTCTTGTGCTTCCATCACGCTGCACATAATAAAGGATATATTTAGCTTCTTCAATCCGCTGAAGAGTGGCCTCCAACGTGCATGAAAGCGGTTGTTGCCATGGTAGCGAGCGTATGCCTTGCTGACTAGAAACACGGGGGTTCCCAAGGGAGGGAAATCCCGATGGAGGAAGCCGATGGCTAAAATGATGCTGAGAATCTCCTGCTTGTGCGCTTTGGCGCTTGGTCTCGCCGGATTTGCAAAAGCGAACACGATCGGGCCAACCTGCGGAAGCTGCCTCGGATCATCGTACGATCTGACCTACACCGCAACTGGGAATCCCGACGTATTCGATGTTTATCTCACAGTCAACACCACGGGTTTCACTAACCCGAGTACCGATTTGCTAAATGCCGTCTCGCTGAAACTGGTTCCACAAAGCTCCGGCAAACACAACGACATCGTTTCAGTCTCATTGCTCAGCGAGCCGTCAACCTTTGGCACCACTGTCAGCGGCGGCCTCAGTGCAAGCGGTTGCGACGGCAGCGGCAATGGCTTTTTCTGCTCCGGGAGCACCGGTAAAGGCGTGCCCGTCGCGCACAGCGGCGACATTTACACCTGGGAATGGCAACTTGACGTCAAATCGCCAAGCGATCTTATGACTGGGGCGGACGCGGCCACAGTGAAGGCGCTGTACGTAACGTCCGCGAGGAAGCACAACGGGATCACCTCGGAGGATATTACTCTCTCGCTCACTCCTGGCACTCCCCCTCCCGTACCGGAACCTTCTACCTTGGGGTTGTTAGGGCTAGGTTTGGCTGCTCTGGCAGGACTCATCCGGAAATCGGTTTCCGCGTAGATCGCAGCCCATCTGCCGGGGTCGCTTCAGAATCATCTGGACGCTTTCACTGTCTTGAGTTCGAGGACAGGCGAAGCGTCCAGATTTGCATTTGAGGGGAACCTAAATTCGTTCTCAGCAAATGCCGCGGAACGATTGACAGTCTGTCCGGCCACTAGATCGTCAGCACACCTCCTGTTGCCGGAGGCCCCCGTCCTCATGATCGAATCTGTATAGCCCATAAGAAACGACTGTTAGTTGAGTATCGCGGTTTCCCACCCTTGAATCAAAGTGCGATTCAAGGATGGGGCACCCGGCGGCAACTCAATGCGCGGGTCAGACGGTTTCTTTAAAAACTTGGGTTGCGGCGGTGGATGCTAGTGCGGGCGCAGACGCCCACACTACAGCCGGTCTGGTGACCGGCGCGACACTGGAATCGCTAGAAGACGACAATATGACTCAATGTCAGCTACAGGTCGTTCCTCTATAAGGTGCAGTAATCAAGCCACGCCCGCGCCTGGCGCCAACGTCAACTCTGTAATCTGCCGCTTCTCGGCAACCGACCGAAATCTGCGAGAACGACGTTCTGTTCCTTCTACATCAACCATGAAGCTATCGTCAGGCTACCGCCTTAGCCACCTCGGCGCTCACCCAAAAGCGGCCGTAGGTTATCACCTCAAATCCGGCTGACCTGCCCCCGGAAAACTCGACCAGTTAAAACTGGAGTTCTCCCGTAATCTGAACGGGAGGACTTGGATGAAGAAGAGCCGGTATACGGAAGAGCAGATCATTGGAATATTGAAGCAGCACGAGGCTGGTCTTGAAGAACTGATGCCAGGCACGGGTATGCGCCCGTTCATTATAAGTTAAATCTAAATTTCCCGGCACAATTCTGGTTATGCAGTTGCGATCACGTCGTTCAGGGGTGAACAATGTTGCTCGAACTGTCCAACCTATTGAAACGAGTTCTCGAGCGTCTTTTCGGATACTTTCCTTCATCACATCAGTCAACGATTGCCAAACCAGCTTGGCGCGCAATCTGGTGTCCGGACGTGAAACGCGCTAAGCCAATGATAAGTTTTGGTTGCCTGATTTTGCTCTGGACCGCTTGTGGCTGCGCTGCTGTCAGTGTCATTCCAGATGCAACAACGTCAACTTCATCAACGCCGCCGACTCAGCTGAATCCTAATTTTCAGGTCTTGAATGCCTTGACATATAGCAATCAGCCTGACTTAACTACCTATGGCATTGAGACGGCCACCGTTGAGGGTCCGTGGACGATGTTTCCCGGATGGCCCAGCTCTAATGTAGTGGTTCCACCTGATCCAAGCCTCTCCAGTCAATATGTTCAACAAGCCGAAAAGACGAATTCACGTATTCTTTGGATTGACATAGAGGGCTGGCCGGGTAATCAGAGTGGTTACACAGGTTTTGCAGAAGACGCTCTATCGTATGTAGAAACCATTAGCGCATTTCAGCACTATGCACCTTCACTCAAAATTGGCGAGTTCGGATTCACTCCGATACGGAATTACGATGTTATACATGATGGGCCCGGTACGGCCAGCTATCAAGGGTGGCAGACGATAAACGATTATTTTTCTCCAGTCGCAGGACAAGCCAATATTCTATTTCCATGCCTCTACACGTATTCGACTATAGATGAAAACGACTGGAAGACATTCGCACTCGCAATGATTTCGGAAGCCCGCCGCATAGGACCTGGAAAACCTGTTTATGTGTTTTTATGGCCTCAATATGAAGATACATTCATCTATACGCCAACCGATTATTGGCGAATGGAACTGGAAACTGCTCGGCAGTATGCTGATGGAGCAGTGCTCTATGGGGGGGAAGACGCACCACCCTGGGATAACAATGCGCCGTGGTGGTTGGAAACACAAAGTTTTATGAAGGAGATTGAAGCCACTAATAATTCGAAGTCTGCCCAATAGTAGATTCCGCCTCCTTATGCGATCCAATCCATACGGCCGGCAATCTGCCCGAACCATCGTCTATTTGGGCAGGAGCCCGCGCGCAATCGTGTCCAGCATTCCGTTCAGGAAGTTGACGGATTCGTGACCTGCCCCGTCTTTCCCAGAATCTTCGAAATTGGATTGATGTGACGGCTTGGAGGCCACTCTAGAACTGCACAAAATGTGAGCACTGCTCTAAAAGGAGTGCATTTCCCGAGATGCTTACCCCAACCTCTTGTGTCACCAGCGGTCCGACTGCAAGTGAGGAGATATGTTTGAATAACACATCCGGGTGCAGATTGGCGCGTTCGAGGAAATCACGCAATAGAGTATCAATATACTCCAAATCCTCTGCCTGAACGATTGCGCGCCAATTCGGATGTGCCATGAAGCGTAGATTGCCTGCCTCATCCCTAAGCACAAGCAGGATGACAGGCGCGACTCGCGACAAGTCTATGTACCAATCCTGCTTCCTGTACTCCAGTGCACAGTACATGACCTGATGGCTTCCGCTCGTTCCAAGAGTTTCCAAGTTCCCTCTCCATTCTTCGTGCAAGCGCATCGATAATCGTATCGAGTACGTTCTGCAAGAAAAGATGTTTCGAGAGCCTATGAAGACAGCTGTCAAAGCGATTCAACGCCGATGACTGCTTCCATTCGCCTGGAATCGCTTGAACCCGTTGCCTAAGTTGATCATGGTCCAAAGCACGCACAGCCCCATGGATTTTCAAAAGGTCATCAAAGGATATATCGGCGTAGATGCGCGAGTCAATATAGCGTGATACCTGAAAGTTTTTTAATAGATCAGCTTTGGGACCACCAAAGAGATGTCCCATATCAATAAAATGTGCATCAAGCCATCCCTCAGCACCTTCAACGAATACTGCTTGTCGGCTATCGACATGGGCAGCGCAAATGTCGATCAGCCACGCCAGCCAAAAGCTATTTTTATTACGGACCCGATTGAAGCTGGTCCCAGAAAGAATATCCAATAAGCGCACGCCATCCCCGCCCAGGAAGCGTGAACCGAAACACAAGCCCGATTCAGGCCTAAGACTCCCCCACTGGGTTTGCATCCGACAGTCTCGGTTTTGGTCCAGGAAAGCATCAGTTACCAATAGTGGTTTCCAAGCTGGAACGGCCAGACCACAGCCTCGATAGAGTTCGTTTCCGGCGCTCTCGTTGAAGAGCAGGTTCGGTCCTTGAAGGTTATTTATAAATTTGACTACATAGAGCAGGCCGTCACTCGCCTGAGCCAGAATCGGTTGTGACCCGCCGCGCAGATTTCGAATAAATCGCGTTACAAGAGTGGCATTCTTACACAAACCAAGCACACTTCCTCCAAAAATCGAGTTGCTCTATTGACGTTTAGTAGCTGACGCTGATTTTCGGAGAGAAGGCTAAAATCCATCAAAAAAATCAATGATGTCCAACGTGAAATTGTTTACTTAACCTGGTAATGTGTTCCAGTTATTGCTTTCCCTTGTAATGCATCACAAGTTATTGCCAAATTTTCCACAGTCAACTTGATTACCTTACGGTAGTAAACTTTAGCAGTCAACTAAATACAACTAAATATTTATCAAACGATAGCTCGAAAGTATCAAGAAAGTATCAAGTTTCATTATGTGGGTGATTTGGATCACACACATCAGAGACCGTATCCCGTTATGTGGAAATCGGCGCTTTGCAGGGTTAGGTTTGCTTTTTGAATTGTCTCTGCAGATTTCCACCTCTGCAAAGCTCCATTTAAATCTGCGAGCCTAGACGTAGAAGGAGGCCGGTCAGCCCGTGAACTTTGCCAAGTGAAAAAGAGGCCATTGACTTCCATTGCTAGCAGCAAAGCCATAAAAAACCCAAACATCTAAGGGTTTTTCTCACAACTCGCTTGTCGCATTGCCCTGGTCTCTTGCAACCTCCGGCATGGTTACTCGATTTACTGCCATGGTCCGGCGATGCGCGTGCAACGCAATGAAATTGATCGGAAGATGGGCCCTCAGGCGGCGGTATTGCCGCGAACCTCAAAGGGCGCGCTCAACTGCTGGCGGAGGCTGCCGGCCAGATCAGCCACCACGCGCAGCTTCTCGGTGATGGGAGAAGATATCTCGCTGCCGGAAAGGGCCAGCTGCGAATTGAGCAACAGGCCGGCGACGGTGGTCTTCAGTTCGGTCTCGATGGCAGCGGCGGCGGCCCGGCGGGCCAGCGTCTGCTCCCGCTCGCGGCGGTGAAGTGCGGCGCGAATCTCGCTGATCAGACGAGCGGCGCCGGAGAGGGCGAAGTTGATCTGCATGGGGATAGCAAGGCCTGCGTGCTCCCAGATGGCCTCTGCGGCTGCAGGATCGCACTCGGCCATGGTCTCGTCGACCACCACGGCGGCATACTCATGGCGGCGCAGCAGGGCAAGCGCTGCCTTGCGGCCCGCGGCTACCTCGACTTCCATACCCATCTGCGCTCCCGCCACGGCGGCGCAGTTTTGAGCGCCTTCAATTCCAGTCACAATAAGAATGCTCATATGAAGCTCCTTCAAGAGGCCCGGACTGGCTTGCAATCCGGGCTGGTTCTGCCGGCTTCGGCGGGAGAGTTCTCCCAGAGGTACCGTGAAATTTCCCTTAATTGTTTTATCGGCGCTAATGTCTGCGGCTAGGGTACGGGCCGGTCACTCTTCCCGAAGCGGGTCGGCGATGCCGTATTCCTTCAGCTTGCGGTAGAGGGTGGTCTTGCCGATGCCCAGCAGCCTGGCGGCCTGCAGCTTGTCGCCATTGAGGGTGCGAATGGCTCCCAGAATGGCATCGCGTTCGAGGTCGGCCAGCGTTTTTACGTCGGGCGCAGCGGACTCTGGAGTCGAGTCACGCGTGGCGGCCGCCGCACGTCGGGCCTCCAGACCCTGCTGCTGCAACTGCGTGGGCAGATCGCCCAGATGCAGCACGGGACCGGAGGATAGGGCGCAGGCCCGTTCGACGGAGTTTTCCAGCTCGCGAACATTGCCCGGCCAGTCGTGGCGCATCATGGTGCGCAGCGCTTCGTCAGAGAGTGTGAACTTAACGCCGTGCTCGCGGCTGATGCGGTCAAGAAAATGCGCCGCAAGAAGCGGTATATCTTCGCGGCGGTCGCGCAGCGAGGGCAGGCGCAGATTGACGACGTTGAGGCGGTAGAAGAGATCCTTGCGGAAGGAGCCCTTCTCGACCATCACGGCCAGGTCGCGGTTGGTGGCGGCCACGATGCGCGCCTTCATGGGAACGCGATGGGTGGCTCCCACCGGACGGACTTCCTTTTCCTGGAGAGTGCGCAGGAGCTTGGCCTGCAGGTCGAGCGAGAGTTCGCCGATCTCGTCGAGAAAGACCGTTCCGCCCTCGGCCGAGACCAGCAACCCGTCCTTGGCGCGGTTGGCGCCGGTAAAGGCGCCCTTCACGTAGCCGAAGAGCTCGCTCTCGATCAGCGTGGGGACAAGCGAGCCGCAATCCACGGGTAAAAATGGCTTTTGTGAATTGGGCCCGTAGGCGTGGATAGTGCGGGCGACCAGCTCCTTGCCAGTGCCGCTCTCGCCGAGGACCAGGACGGGGTGGGTGCTCTGGGCAACTTTCGAAAGAATGCGATAGAGCTTCTCCATCTCGCCGGAGCGGCCGATCATCGCGCCCAGCCCCTGCGAGAGCCGGAGACGCTCGCGCAACTGGCGGGTTGTGGTATCGGTCTGGTGGCTCTGGGCGGCGCGGTCGAGCACCGAAGAGAGCTCGTCCATGGCGAAGGGCTTGGTCAGGTAGTCGGAGGCTCCGCAGCGCATCGCCTCGACGGCCGCGTTCACCGAGCCCGAGGCGGTCATGGCGATGACCGAGGTATCGGGATAGAGCAGCTTGACCTCGGAGACCAGTTCCAGGCCCTGGTTCGAGCCCGAAGGCAGGTTGACCAGCAGGATATCGGCGGCGTGGCCGCGCAACTGGCTGCGCGCCTGGCTCAGGTCGCCGGTGCTTTCGACCGCATAGCCAAGGCTGGAGGCGATCTCTACACAGGCCGAGCGCATGGCCGGGTCCGCGTCCACCACCAGCAGGTGCAAGCGCACCGCCGGCTCCTCGAGTTGAGGGATAAACTCCATGGCTCTTGTGTTCAAGACTGTTTCAAGCATTGTATGCGCCTCACGCGTGATTCGTTAAATGGGTGTGATTTCCGGCCGGTGCTTTGGACTCTTCCTCGAACGGTCTAGCGTACGGGGAGCTCGATCTCAAAGCGCGCCCCCGACAGGCGTCGAGTTGGCAGCGTGAATCCGTCCGCCCGCGCCTTCGACGATCGAGCGGGTGATGGAGAGGCCGAGGCCGCGATGGGTTGCGGGCCAGCCTCCACTCCCGGCTTTCGAACGGGTGGTATAGCCGGAGGTGAAGATCCTGGTGAGAGCTTTGCCGGAGATACCCGGCCCGTTATCTTCCACGGTCAGCAGCAGGCTGGAACCGGCACCGGCGCCCGCACCAGGTTGAGTTTGATCGTTGGTGGAGCGCTCGTTCAGCAGGAGATGAATCCACCCACCTGCGGGCATGGCCTCAGCCGAGTTCTTCACCAGGTTGATTAACACCCTGGTCAGGTCCTCAGCCGTCATCCTGACCGGCTTGAAACCCTCTTCGGCCTCTACGGTCACGGCAATCGAGGGTCCGGCCAAGGCGGAGAGCAGATTGCGGTTTGCCTTGAGTTCTTCAGCCAGGTTATCGATCGGTTCGGCAGGCATCAGGTCCCAGTCTCGGGGGCGGGCAACTGGGGCGTGCGCAGGCCGGATTCCGGAGTCCGCCGCAAGTGGATTCCCCCGGTCCTGAAAGAAACCGGCTGCTGGAACATTCTCGGCGTCCAGAGCCACAAGCTTTTCCACAAGCCGGCGACTGGCCGCGGCCACCAGCCGCAACTCGCTGCCATAGTGAAGAAACTGTGTGGCGCAGAACTCCCGGTTCCTCCAGAAGATCACAGTAAAGCCCCAGCGCCGTGACCATATTTCTGGCATCATGCGCCACCTCGGCCAGGCTCTCGCCCTGGCTGTGCAGAGTGGCAAGAGTCTCCACGACCGCTTCCACCCGCCTGCGCTCCATTCCGTCCGATCCTGCCGTCTGCTCGATTTGCTGCATAGCCCGTTCCCTTTCATTTAGCTGCTAGCTCCTAGCCGCTAGCTCAGCCTGTGATTCGAAAATTCATCCATTCAATCCGCACACCCGGCCATCTAAAAGCCAGTGGCTGGAAGCTGGAAGCGAATGCCTGTTTCAAGCTCTGGAGTTTCCCGTTGCCGCTATTCCATCTTGGGTTTGTCCTTTTCTAGTACACGTAGCGTGCCAAACCAGCACACTTTCGCTAAGTTCCTGATAAGGGAAGCGTTCACAGCCAGGTACCGGAAAATGGACTGTGGATTTCTTCGAGCAACGCGTTCCAAAATGGGAACAGACACTGACGAGCGTGTTTGATAAGTGATTTATTTATCAGTGCATTAGATGGTAATTCCTGATCTGGGGCTCAGTTGGGCTGGATTCCCATCCTGGAACCGGCTCTCGCTCAGCGTCCCACTCCGCTGCCCCAGCGCGCTCCCGTACAATCGCCCTATGCACGCGACCGAGAGATTTTTCCGCCCCGGCGGCAGGACCCCTGCCCAACTTCGTTCTCTTACCCTCATCCCCGGCTTTGTTCAGACCGCCGAAGGTTCGGTTCTGGTCTCGCTGGGCAACACGCGGGTGCTGACTTGCGCCACCGTCGAACAGGGAGTGCCGGGCTGGCTGCGCAACTCGGGCCGCGGCTGGGTGACGGCGGAGTACTCCATGCTGCCGCGCTCCACGGTGACCCGCACCCCCAGAGAAAGTGAGCGGGGGAAGATCGGGGGCCGCACGCACGAGATTCAGCGGCTGATCGGCCGCAGCCTGCGCTCGGTGGTGGATATGCAGGCGCTGGGCGAGCGGACGGTGATTCTGGACTGCGACGTGATTCAGGCCGACGGCGGAACGCGGACCGCGGCCATCACCGGCGCTGCGGTGGCGCTCGCGCTGGCGCTCAAAGCTCTGGTCGAGGCGGGAACGCTTAAAGCTTCGCCGCTCAGGCAACTGGTGGCGGCGACCTCGGTGGGGATCGTGGGCGGCACAGAATTGCTTGACCTCTGCTACGAGGAGGATTCGCAGGCCGAGGTGGACATGAACGTGGTGATGACTGCCGACGGAGGGCTGATCGAGACCCAGGCTACGGCGGAGAAGGGTTCTTTTTCGCGCGCGCAGTTGAACTCGCTGATTGATCTGGCGGAGGCGGGACTGAAGGAGATCTTTGCGGCGCAGCGCGAGGTGTTGGGGCTTTAATGCACCGTCGATTCTTTTCTACCGCAACACCAATGAGAGCAGCAGCGTCGTTCCCAGACCTGCAACGGAGAGCACTGTCTCCAGCACCGACCAGGTGGCCAGGGTTTCTTTCACTTCCAGCTTGAAGAAGGACTGGATGAGCCAGAAGCCGGGGTCGTTCAATTGCGAGAAGATGATGGAGCCGGTTCCGGTGGCGAGCACGAGCAACTCAGGTCGCACGCCGATGTGGCCGGCCATGGGCGCGAGCACCGATGAGGCTACGGCCATGGCTACCGTGGACGAGCCCATGGAGACGCGGATCACTGCGGCGAGCAGCCAGGCCAGCACTAGAGGAGGAAGATGCGCGCCGAGCGCAATACCTACCGTGGACTGAGCGGCTCCGGAGTCGCGGAGAATGCCGCTGAGGCCTCCGGCGGCGGCCAGGATCATGAGTACCTGGGCGATGGGTTCGAAGGATTCCGCAGTGAGCTTGCGGAGGAGTTCGCGGCCGTGGTGTTGGCCGGACTGGATGTGGCCGCCCAGTGTGACCAGGGCTACCAGCACGGCGATCAGCAGCGCGATATCCGGACTGCCGATAAAGTGCAGAACACGGTTTGTGGCGGTTCCGGGGGCAGAGAGCGCGTCGGCCCAACTGCCTAGGAAGATGAGAGCTACGGGAAGGAGAATGGCTGCGGCGGCACGGATTGGGCCTACCGGAGCAGGGATAGATTTCAGTGGAATCCCAGGTCTCAAACGCGAGACCTGGGCACCCGCTCTGTTTGTTTGTCTTCAGAATGAGACGACCGCTCTGTGGGCCTTTCTTCAGCCTCGAGCAGCTGCTCTATTTGTTTTTCTTCGGCCAACGTGGGTGCGAAAAGCGTTGGGGCATCTTCGGCGGATTGCTGAGTGGGATCTCCTCCTCTACGGCTCCAGCGGCGCAGGAGAAACCATCCCAATCCCGGACCGGCCAAGGCGGCGGCGGGCAATCCGGCAGCAAGACCCCAGAGGATGGTCCGGCCCAGGTCGGCGTGATATTGCGTAGCCGCAAGCATCGCCGCGGGATGGGGCGGGAGCATGCCGTGCACCATGGAGAGACCGGCGAGCACCGGCATGCCTACCAGGATCGCAGGCCGGCCGCTGCGCCTTGCGGCCTCGGCGACAATCGGCATCAGCAGCACAAGGCCGACCTCAAAGAACACCGGCATTCCAACCAGCATGCTGAGAGCAAGCAGGGCCCAGGGCAGGCCATTCGTTCCACAGCTCTCGACCAACGCCTTGCCCAGCGCAGTTGCTCCGCCGGAGCCGGCCAGCAGGCGCCCCAGAATGGCGCCCATGGCCAGAACAATAGCGATGTGGCCCATCAGATTGCCTACGCCGGCGGAAAAGGATAGAGGAACCTGGGTCAGAGGCATCCCCGATGCGACGCCCAGTGCGAGAGCGGAGGCGGCAAGGGCCAAAGCCGGATGCAGGCGCACCCTGGCGATGAGGAAGAGGAGCAGCAGCACCGTCCCGGCAGCGCAGGCCAGCAGGAACCAGTCGTGAGCTGTGGAGGCGGCAGGGATCACTGCCAGATTATTCCATACCACGGGCAGTCCTTGTTTCGGGACGCACTCATAACAAATCGATTAGGGGAACAATCAGGGAACTGCATTCCGCGCATGTGTCCAACGGCACACATCGCTCCTGCGTCCCTCTGCTACCATGGAAATGATTGAGGTTCCTCTAGTCTGACTGGCTGATTTCCCTCCTCCAGAGGTTTAAAACGCACAGGCCATCGGAGCCAAACAACCCTGCCGGCTTATCCGGCGAACAGGAGAATCTATGCCTTTAGTTTCCATGCGGCAACTTCTCGACGAGGCCGCCAAGGGCGGATACGGCGTCGGAGCCTTCAACGTCAACGATATGGAACAGATCCAGGCCATCATGGGAGCGGCCAAGGAAACCAATTCACCCGTCATCATCCAGGCCAGCCGCGGCGCCCGCGCGTTTGCGCAGGACAATTATCTTTATCATCTGATGCTGGCCGCCGCAGAGCTCTATCCCGAGATTCCGCTGGTCATGCACCTGGACCACGGCAACAGCTATGAGACCTGCAAGAGCGCCATCGAACTGGGCTTTACCTCGGTGATGATGGACGGCTCGCTCAAGTCTGACGGCAAGACCCCTTCGACCTTCGACGAAAACGTTGAAGTGACCAAGAAGGTAGTCGACTTTGCGCACGAGCGCGGCGTCACCGTCGAGGGCGAGATCGGCGTGCTGGGCGGCATTGAAGACGGCCACGGCGCCGGCGGCAGCGGCCTGGATCACGTCACCGACCCCGACCAGGCGGTTGAGTTCGCCGAAAAGACCGGCGTGGATGCGCTGGCCATCGCCATCGGCACCAGCCACGGCGCATACAAGTTCACCAAGAAGCCCGACGGCTCGGTGCTGAAGATGGACCTGCTGATCGCCATTCACAAGCGCCTGCCCAACACCCACCTGGTGATGCACGGCAGCTCGTCCGTACCCAAGGATTTGCAGGACATCGTGAACGAGTACGGCGGCAAGCTGAAGGAGACCTGGGGCGTGCCTGTCGAAGAGATTCAGCTCGGCATTCGCAATGGCGTGCGCAAGATCAACGTCGACACCGACAATCGCCTGGCGATTACCGGCGCCATCCGCAAGGTGCTGTGGACGCAGCCGGAGAAGTTTGATCCGCGCGACTACATGAAGCCCGCCCGCGAGGCGATGCAGAAGGTGGTTGCCCTGCGCATGACGCAATTTGGCCAGGCCGGACATGCCGGCGACTACAAGCCGATTGCGATCGCCGAGATTGCCAAGGGCTACAAAGACGGCAGCCTCGCCACCCGCCCGCTCGTCGCCGCCAAGTAGCTTCGAGCCTGCAACAGAAGAGGGCTGCTCCGCGGTTGCGGAGCGGCCCTTTTTGAGCGACAGAACCGGCGCCACATTTCCCTTCGGCAGCACTCAAGGTCAGGACTGAGGATCGATGGCTCACGCTAGGCTTTTGCCGCGGCAATACATGATTCTGCTGATGGTTGCCCTCTGCGCACCGCTGGGCGACTCCTGCCTGTCGCGGGGCATGACCAGCTTGCCGCCCATCTCTCTGGCGCATCCTACCGCGCTGATCGCTGCGATCTTTACTCCGTGGATCGCCCTGGGCATTATGCTGCTGATCGGATTTTTTTCGAGCTACCTCACTGCGCTCTCCTGGGCCGATCTGACTTTTGTGCTTCCCGCGACGGCCTTCGGCAACGTGATCGTAGCGCTGCTTGCATACTTCTGGCTTCACGAGCCGATCTCACTGGAACGATGGGCAGGAATTATTCTGATCACACTGGGCGTTAGCTTAGTCGCGGATGGGCCCTCCCGTACCGAACGACCTGGTAATGGCGTGCCTGAGCAATTGGCCGCACCCATCGAACAGGAGCAGCCGCGATGACGATTCCCTTCCAGCATCAATCCCTGGACCGCAGCCGCAATGATCGCCGCCGTCGTTCTCTGCTCTACCGCCGGAGAGGTACTTACCGCAGCCGCGATGAAATCTGTCGGAGACCTGGATGAGATTCGCGCCCGCTTCGGCTTGATTGGAGCCATTCGCGCCGTCCTCACCTGCCCGCTCTTCTTTGCCGGACTCAGCTTTTTGACGCTCGCGTTTTTTTCGCTGCTGTTCGCGTTGAACCATCTCAACCTGAGCCTGGTTGCGCCGGCATCGGCCTCGCTTACGCTGGTCACGAATGCAGTAGCCGGCAAAATATTCCTCAAAGAAGACGTGGACCGAAGGCGATGGACGGCTGCGGTGCTGGTTTGTATTGGGGTTTATTTTTTGGCGCATTGATAAAAGCAGGGGTTAGGGATTAGGGGTTAGGGATTAGGGGTTAGGGATTAGAAGAACCGTTCCACTCAATAATCAGCGTGCACATCCTATTGATTTTTCTTCCGAAAAGGTGGGAGCGCACAAGCTCTTGTGAAGAAAGACTAGAACTTCATCCCAAAAAACGCATCAGACCCTTCGGCTTCAGGTCGGGGTTCAGGATTGATCTCGGTTCTCCGATGCTGGCGCAAATTGCTTCGGCGGCTAAGTGGCCTGAGCGGGCTGCGCTCTCCATCGTTGAGGGCCAGCCAGTTGCCGTCCAGTCGCCGGCGAGGAAGCAGTTGGGCCACGGGGATTTTGAGGTTGGACGCGAGGCATCAATGCCGGGAGGCACGCCGAAGGTCGCGCGTATCTCCTTTACCAGCGCGGCCTTTTTGAGCTTTGCCTGGGCTGCTGCGGGAAAAAACTCGGCCAGCTCACTCACCGCATGCTCAATTGCTTCCTCGCGGCTGAGTTCGGCAAATTGGCGCGATGCGCTCACTACGAGTTCTACATAATTCCCTTTGCGCCAGGGCTGGAGGCGGCTCTTGTTATAGAGCCAGTGAATCTCCCGGTCGAGCAGCACGGCGTGATCGAGCGCGGTGATCTCGCGATCGAACCACAGATGCACGCTGCAGATGGGCCAGTGCTCGTGCCGTTCGAGTTTGGCCGCAAGCGCATCGGCGCCATCGGCGGCGGGCATGTGCGGCAGCAGTTTGGCCGTGGCTTCAAACGGGAGGGCGAGGACCAGGAAATCTGAGATGAGCGCGCCGTTGCGCGTGGTGAGCGTCCACTGCGAGGTCTCTTCATCCCACGCAGCCGATTCCACATTTGCGTTGAACAGAACGCTGGAGCCGCGGTCTCTAAGGTACTGGGCGGCGCCCGCGTAGAGCTCGCTGAGCGGAACCGTGCTCATGCCCATGCTGCCCGCTTCGGCGGAGTTCATGAACAGCTCGCGAATCACTTTGGCCGCATAGGGCAATGCGATGGAATCGAGATCGGCATTGAGCGCGCTGGCGATGACCAGACGCCAGAAGCGGTTGAGAGCGCCCTCGGTTTGGCCTTTGCGCTTGAGCCAATCGCCCAGGCTTTGATTCCCTGCTCTGACAGGCAGAGGCCGCATCAGTGCAGAGAATGCGCGGCCCAGCGCGAGTTTGTCGGCGAAGGTGAAGGCGTGCGCGCTTAGAAAACTTGGCGCGCTGTGCAGAGGAGCCGGGAGCCACGACGGAGCAAGACGCGAGCGCCGTCCGCCGGGCTCGATCATGGTCATTTCGGTGGTCCAGTGGATGCGGTCCGCGACGCCGATGCGGCGGTAGAAGCCGATGAGATTGGTGCAGCAGCCGAAGAGCACATGCTGGCAGTTATCGATGACCTCTTCCACGCCCGGATGAAGATAGGAGCTGGCACGACCGCCCAGGTAGCCGCGGCGCTCGACGAGCTGCACGCGCAGGCCGGCTTCGGCCAGAGCGCAGGCCGCGCTCATGCCGGCTACGCCGCCGCCGATTACTGTGACGGTTTTTCCCGAGGTTTGCTGCAAATGAGTCAACTAATCACCTTTCGTTGGTGAAGGGTACGGGCTTTAGCCCGTACGTTGAGGACCCGAAGAAGAAATGGGCTTTAGCCCTTGCGGGAATTCTTTGTCTGGGAACCCCATAAGCTCGTAGAGAATTGCATCCCCGACCAGTTTCACATCGACGGGGTTTTTGCGAATGTATTTGAGGTGCCTCTGCCAGTCTTCTTCATTCCGAATACGGTGATCTGTAAATCCTGGCTGCCAAATCTCTCCAGCCCAGTCAAACTCGCGCTTGGCGCGAAATGAAAATCCACCTTTGATAAGCTGGACCGATTTCTCAATCGTTTCAAATGGGGTGATGATTGGATGCAGATGATCGGGCATCACCACATAAGCGTGGAGCTTGTATCCAGTCCCCTCATAGTGGTTGATTGTAGAAAGAATCAGTCGTGCCCAACGGTCGTGACGAAAGAAAGGTTTGCGCCCAGCTGTCTGCGTGGAAACGAAGTAAGCGAATTCGTTGCTCCGAATAATCTCTCGCTTGGGACGCACTCAATTCCCCCAGGGGCTAAAGCCCAGCCTTTGATTCTTGTTGATGTACGGGCTGAAGCCCGTACCCTTCATTGAAGCATCCATCCGTTGCTCCTAGGCTTTTTAAATTATCCAACCACTCGCACCCAACCCATCCGCACCAGTCCCACTGCTAGAATTGCCAGCTTCTTGAGCATCGGCACACTCGCACGGCGGGAAAACACATCGTAATCCGCGCGCTCGATTCTTTTCAGCAGGCCATGATAGATGGTGACCAGCACCCACAGCGCGGGGCGGCTTTCCTTGTCGATCAGCGGCATCAATTCTTGCGCCGACTGGTAATAGGCTTCTGCACGACGGCCGATTTCTCTGAGCAGTGCGCGCTCGTTTTCCGTTGGCGGCGCGGCGGTTTTGCGATGCAGCAGAGAATCCAGTGAGACTTTGTGCGCGGCGAGATCTTCGAGCGGGAGGTAGACGCGATTGCGCTGGGCATCTTCGGCTACGTCGCGGAGAATATTGGTGAGCTGGAAGGCGATGCCGGTCTCTTCGGCCAGCTTCTCCGCTCTCGGGTCATGGTAGCCGAAGATGCGAATGCAGACCAGTCCCACTACTGAGGCGACCAGGTAACAGTAGCGATAGAGATCGGCGAAGGTGGCGTAAGTATCGGGGGCCGAGTTTGATGGAGCATGGTTGAGGTCCATGGTTACGCCGGCTACCAGTTCTTCGAGCAGTGCGAGCGGAATCTGGAAGCGCTCGATTGCGTCGCGCACGGCTATGAAAACCGGATCGGCGGAGGCGATTTTTCGATCGGGGTTTGCGCAGACTTCGCGCCATTCGCGCCAGCCATGCATCCAGACGCTTGCGACGCTCTTCGATGGAGATGGTTTCGTCGTCGGAGAGATCGTCGGCCTGGCGCATGAAGGCATAAATGGCGCAGATGGCATTGCGGCGGGGAGCAGGAAGAGCAACAAAGGAGTAATAAAAATTTTTTGCCTCGCGCCTGGCGATCAGCCGGCACTCGGCGTAGGCCGCGTCCAATCTCCGCTTCATATGGAAGGTTCCTTGCTCAAGCCGGTCTTCTCTCGCGCCGAACTGCCGGCCGAGGCTGCAGAAAGGGCATCAGCTTGGCGGTGACGGCCCGCAGCGCAAGTGCGGCCTTGGTGCTCTTCGAGATTGCGGGCCTGGAGCTGAGCACGTCGTAATCCTGCCGCTCGATGGCCCGCAGGATCTCCAGGCCGCCGCGGCTGAAGAGATCGAGGTCCATCGCCAGATCGCGGTTTACCATTCCGATCAGCGGCAGGCCTTCTTCAAAGAGGCCGCGCGCATACTCGACCTCGCAGCGCATGAGGCCGCGAAACTCCGGCGTGGCGATGCCGTCGGCAATGTTCTCATCGCTGACGCGAAAGAATTCCATATCTTTTTGCGGAATATAAACGCGTCCGCGAGCGAAGTCCTGGCGCACATCCTGCCAGAAGTTGGCCAGTTGCAGCGCCGTGCAGGTTGCGTCGGAGAGCCGGAAGCGTTCGGCAGATTCATCAGCGGGGCTTCGCCGCAGGCGTAGAGCACCAGACGCCCCACCGGATTGGCCGAGTAGCGGCAGTACTGGAGCACATCCTCCATGGTTGCGTAGCGCGTGACTACCTGGTCCTGACGAAAGGCCGTGAGCAGATCGGCAAAGGGCTGCTTGGGAATGGAGCACTCACGGATGGTCTCGGCAAGCGCGACAAAGACCGGATGGCGCGTGCGGCCCTCGTAGCAGGCATCGAGTTCGCGTTCCCACAAATCGAGGAGCGCCAAAGCCGCGGAGCGGTCGCCCACTTCGTCGCCCAGATCGTCGGAGATGCGGCAGTAGGCGTAGAGCGCGTGAAAATGCGGGCGAAGAGCTTTGGGCAGGAACCAGGAGACTACGTGGAAGTTTTCGTAGTGGGACTCGGCAAGGCGTTTGCAATAGGCGCGCGCTTCTTCAAGCGTGGGCGCGACGTCGGGGATGCGATAGGACGGCGGCAGGGCTGCCCAGCCGAGTTCGATCAGCTTCTCCTCGGGGAGCGGCTTCGGCTCTTGCTGAGCGCCTCCGCTGTCGTTGCCCGGTTGCTCGGTTGCCAGGGTCATCGGTTCGCCTCAGGGGACAATGGCGGTTTTGATCTCGCTGCTCGCGGTTCATCAGCTTCTCAAAGACGCGGTTCAGTTCGTAAAGGTGAGCGTGGCCGGTGATGAAAGCCTGCGCCTGAAAGCGTCCACTGGCAATCAGGTCCAGCGCCTTGCGGCAGATTGCCGGGGTGTGATGGAAGGTGGCGCGGAGCGTGATGTCACTGTAGTGAATGCGATTGGTGTCGAGAGTGACGTGTGTTCCCAGCGCGCATCCGCCAAAAAAATTTACCGTGCCGCCTTTGCGGACGAGTTCGACAGCCTCCTGCCAGGACTCCGGCACGCCGACAGCTTCGATAGCAATATCGACGCCGCGATTTTTCGGGGTCAGAGCGCGCGTATCCGCGATGGCCTTGCGAATGCTGGTGGTTTGCACCACGTGCGCGGCGCCCAACTGGCGAGCCGCTTCAACCTGGCCGTCGTGCTTGACGACGGCGATGACTTCGCAACCAGCTAGGGCGGCTACGTGCAGAATCATCAGCCCCAGCGGGCCGCCGCCAATGACGGCAACCGTATCGCCGGGGTGCGGGCGCGAATCTTCAAAGCCGTGCACGGCGCAGGCCAGAGGCTCAGTAAGCGCAGCGTGCTCCAGCGGAACGTGGTCGAGAACGTGGAGGGTATTCTTGGCAACGATACGAGCCGGGATGCGGATGAACTCGGCATAGGCGCCGTTGTTGAAGAGCAGATCGTCGCAGAGGTTTTCCTGGCCATGTTGGCAGAAATAGCATTGCCCGCAGGGGGCGGAGTTGAGCGCAACCACGCGGTCGCCGGGAGCAAAGTCCGTGACTCCTTCGCCCACCTCAACGATCGTTCCCGCCAGCTCGTGGCCAAAGAGCGCCGGGGGCACGATCATGCGCGCATGGTAGCCGCGGCGAAAGACCTTCAGATCGGTTCCGCAGGTGAGCGCGGCGCCCACGCTCACAACCAGCTCGCCCGTTTCAGCTTTAGGAAAGGGAACCTGCTCAATGCGAACATCTTCGCGCCCGTGGAGGACAGCGGCCTGCATGGTGCTGCGCCTGGTGAGAAGCGCGCTGCTCGACGGTTTTGCGGCCCAGGCTGACGGCAGATTCGACCGTCTGGCGACCTTTGACGACTACTGTCTCGACGGTATTCAGGCCGGCTTCGACGACCGATTCGACTGTATTCAGGCCTCCCTCGACGACGTCCTCGACCTTTTTGCGGCCCTCTTCGACAACGGATTCTACCGTCTTGCGGCCGCGGAGGATCGCGTCTTTTACCGTGCTTGCCATCGATCTCCTCCTAGAGCTGCCCCTGCGCCAGGTACAGGCTCAATCATAATCTTCATGGAGTGCGGCTGTGGGGTGCGAAGCAACTTCAATGGCTTCCGCCGCCTGTTCCAGCGGAAAGCGGTGCGAGATCAACTGGGTCAAATCGAAGCCGTTGCGATAGCCGCCCAGGACCAGATCGATGACTTCGTTCTCAATTGCGGCGGAGGCTGAATAGGAGCCGAGTAGGGTCTTCTCGTCCATGCAAACCGCGCCGGGATCGAAGTTGGCTGCTCCGTGCTGGGTCTGGGCAAAGAGCATTACCTTGCCGCCGGGGCGTACCGCGTCCATTGCGGTTTGAATGAGCGCATCGACGCTCACGGCAAGAATTACGGCGTCTGCGCCGCGGCCGTCCGTGGCGGCCTGGATGCGATCGATTACGTTTTCTTCTCCGGCGAGGATGGGCTCATGGAGTCCGAATTTGGCGGCGATGGCGTGGCGCTCAGGATAAAAATCGGAGGTGAGCACGCGCGCCCCGGTGCGGCGGGCGAGAGCGGCAAGCATCAGGCCGATGGGGCCCTGGCCGATGACCAGCACTGTTTCGTCGGCGGCAAGATTGAGCAGCTTCACGCCTTTCAGAACGGTATTCACCGGCTCGATGAAAGAGGCCTGCTCAAAGGGGACGCCGTCGGGAATTCTGACCACGCCGCCGAGGGGAGACGATCCATTCCATCACGCGAATGTACTCCGCAAAGCCGCCGCCGGAGGGCTCGAAGCCTGCGGTCGCGCCTACTTTTTTGTAGACCGGGCATTGGGCGAAGGTCTGCTTGCGGCAGTAGTAGCACTCGCCGCAGGGAACGTGGTGGTGGACCATCACACGATCGCCGAGAGTAAACTGGGTTACGCCCTGGCCAACTTTGACGATGGTTCCGGCCATCTCGTGGCCGAAGATGCGCGGAGCGGAGTGGGAGCCGGTATGGATTTTCTTGAGATCGGTGCCGCAGATGCCGCAGGTGGCGATTTTGACCAGCAGTTCCCCGGGGCCGATTTCGGGCACGGGGACGGTTTCGACGCTGATCTGGTTCACGCCGCGATAGATGGCGGCGCGCATGGTGGCGGGAATTTTTGTTTCGAGCCGGTTTTCAGCCGGAGAAGTTTGGGTAGCCATTACGCTTTCTGATGTGACCTCGTTCATCAAGAAAATCGAGCAGGGATTCGGCGATGCCTTGGGCAGCCTTTTTACTATTTTCGCCCATCCGAATGAGTGCGGGCCACTGCCAGGGCCGGAGATGCTGAAAACGACGAACCGGCCCATTTGAAATTGCCCATTCGGCGGAGATAAAGCGATTGAAATCAGGAAGTTGATCATTATATCCGTCGCTGATTCCCTTCACGCAATAAAAGGGGATGCCGCGCATAAGGGCAAGGCGCGCTCCAGCAATCCGTCATGGTGGACATA
>CAVZYE010000020.1:0-118632 GCA_963779385.1 uncultured Acidobacteriaceae bacterium
GGAGTTACTTAAAGCGGAAACGGCAAGTTCGGATCACCTGGCTGTGAAGAGCGGGAAAAAGTAGAAGAGTTAATCTTGCCGGCGCTTCGCCGCCAAGCCTGGTTACCCGGCCACAAATGTCAGTTGATGGCATTGGCTGGAGCCGCTGGCTCACTCCACTTCCAGTTGCACCAGGTGCACGCCGCGCCCTTCCAATTCCACATTTGTATACTCGGTCTGTTCGACTGATTCAATGCTTGAAGCTGTCGCTTTTCCGTTTAAGAGTACGCTTCTTACGCGGCGACCGGTGGGCAGCGGCAAACGCAGAGTCGCTTTGTCGGCACAGCTAGTGTAGTTGAGCGTGATGGTGTTCTCCTGCTGGTGAAATTGATAGAGAACGTAGCCGCGCGAGGCGGGATAGCGCACGCTAACCTCTGCATGTTCTGTTCCGGCAGCGAGCCATCGCGGCGAAATCCGAACCGTGCGAAAGCCTGCGCCTGTGTCTTCGACGCCCGCAAGCCCTTCAAGCAATGCCGCGGTCACGCATCCCGCACCCCAGTTATTCGGCATTCCCGTCGAAACGTCAGTCCACGGAGGAAGAAACGGGGGCATATTAGAAAGAGTAATTCCGATCACCAGCCACTTGGCGCCGGTTTCCATGCTTTCCAACTCCAACGATGCAATCGCTGCGTCGCTCCTGCGCGTCTCGAAGCTTGCAATCCAAACACCAACATTTTCGATGAGCCCGCTCTTGCCGCGCCAGGCAACCTGCATTCGTTGCTGAGAGAGCTCGCCGTAGCGGTTGTTGAACTCCCCATCGTCGGGCGCCCAGAATGATCCCACATTCACGCCGCGCTCGATGTATTCGATCTGCTTGTCTCCGTCCTCGTAATGAATCGTCAGTTTGCCTAGCGTTGAGCCGGGGCCTGAGCAGGCATGCAACAGGTAGAAGCTCCGGCAGGCTTTGTGCACGGGAACCTGTGTCTTCGGCGAGTAGCGCGGCGAAGTGGAAATGCCGATGCAGACGCGGTGATTGTTACTGTCCGCGGACGCAACCTGAAAAGGGACGCCTCTGAAGCTTTGCGCGCCGGAAGGGAAGTCAATGAGATGGTTATTGGGCTCGTCCACCCATCCCGGCACATCATCGGAGCCGTTGCCGGTGTCGCAGTTAGCCTGCGCACGCAGATCGAGCGGAACAAAATCGGTTGGCGGGCGCTCCGGCTGCTTGCCGCGCAGAATGCCGGGGAGAAAATCGCGATGGCGCTTGGTGATCTCATGCACGCGTCTTCAAAATATCCACGCCATATTGCTCATAGCCATGTTGAAAACATCCCCGCGCCAACTCGCCCGCCGTGCATGCCAGCACGCCGCCGTTCACATAATCCCAAATTCCCTGTTCCTTGCCGAAGCCTTTTTGAAATGGCGGAAAGATCGAATAGAACTCGCCCGGCGAAGTTTCTGGCATCTGCTTGCGGATTGCCGCATAACTCTGAATGATGGCGCGGGCCTGCTGCTGAGCGATGCCGCGGTTCAGCGAGTAAGCGTTCGAGAGCGAGACCTGGCTGCTCATATCCACGCCCAGGTCAGGGTGGAAGTCCGGATCTTCCGCAACCCAGTGCGTATAGAAGCGCCCATTCCACGCAATGCGATTCAGCCGCTCTTCGAGTTCATCGGCGAGCTTGCGCATCTCGTGCGCATCCGGTCCGCGCTCTGCATAATCGAGCATCTCGGCGAGATAGCGGCACCCGGCGATCAGTCCAGTGTTATCTCCGAAGAAGATTCCGAAGTGGGTCTTCTTCAGATCGATCGCCATAATGTCGCCGCCCACCAGCGCAGCCTCGCTGTCACAGAGAAAGTCCCAGGTATCGATGGTGAGTCCGCGCTTGATGAGGCCGTACTTTGTCGACCAGCGGTAGGGATCGCTGGTGCTGTAGTGCACGGCGTGCAGCGCGCGGTCAAGATGCTGCCGCATCCAGGCGTCGTCGCCCGTGGTCTTCCAAATCATATAAAGCGCTTCAAGGAAATACATTTCCACGTGATTCTCAACCGGCGCCCGGCGCAGGCCCACGAATCCACCGTCGGCGGCGCGCGAGAAATCTCCGTATTTGAAGCGCCGATCCCAATCGCTTTCCGGCGGAGTGCGGTCGATGTGGTTTTCCCAAATCATGCCGTCTTCGCGTTGCGTTTGAGAGAAGATCTCAAAGCTCTGGCGAACCTCCGGCCAGAAGTAGCGCATGCCGCGCAGCGTGTTGGTATTGTCGAGCAGCCAGTCGACCCAGTAGACGTAGACGCGCCCATCGTGGCGGCGCGCACCTACAGGACCATCGGATGCCATGGTCCAATAAAGCGTATCGAGCAGGTGCTGATACTCGCCGCTTGGCTCGCGAATTTCAGTGCGCGCATCCAGTTGAAGACTGGCGTTGCCGGTCAACTTGCCGTCCGCATCCAGCAGCAAGACAGTCTGCGTGCCCAACGCACCCCCCACTCGGAAAGTTGCAGGCAGCGTCACGTTGCGATCGACGTACGGAGTGCCTTCTCCATCCAGAACCAGAAGCCGGTGCTCACCTGCGCCTTGCACAGTGATTTCATCGAGCGGGCGATAGACGGCCTGCACAGGCGAAAGGGTGAGCGGAGACCCATGATGAGACTGCGCTTCGAGCGATGCCGCGTAGCCGGCGCCAAGCAGGCCTATCGGCAGAATTCCAAGAAACTCACGTCGCGATTGCATGGAATTATTCCTTACTTGATCGAGCGGGAATCGATGTTCTATCTATGTTACATTCAGATATTCCAAACGATCAATAATTTCACTGGTGGAATTCCAACGATGAAACGAGTGCTACGACAGTGCACCATCAACCTTTTCTGTAGCGCGAAACGGCAACTTCAGATGCAGTCTAGTCAGGCGTAAGAGCTTTCAAGAGGAGGTTTCCAATCATGAAGTCATCTATGCAACGAGCTTTGAGTTTCTTCGTATTCCTGCTCACTGCGGCAGCTTGCGGCCAAGCGGTAAATCCCGAGTTGCTGCAGCGCCCCTGGCCGGCTTACTGGATTACGCACCCAACTGCGTCGCCTACGGACTTTGGCGTCTATCACTTCAGAAAATCGTTCACTTTGTCTGCCAGACCGGATCATTGTATTGTTCACGTCTCAGCCGACAATCGCTACAGATTGTTTGCCAATGGACGGTCGGTTTCGACGGGCCCTGCGCAGGGCGATCTACTGAACTGGCGTTTCGAAACCGTCGACCTGGCGCCGTATCTTCAGGCAGGGAACAACGTTCTTGCTGCGGTGGCGTGGAATGGCGGCGTTGCCAGGCCAATGGCCCAGATTAGCCACCGCATGGGCTTTTTGCTGCAATCTGACGATCCGGCAAACCAGGTGGTGAATACGGGCAGCACATGGAAAGTGATGGAAGATGCGGCGTATGCGCAGATCGCCTACAAGGATAACGACCCGCACTTCAAATGGAATTACTACGTCGCCGGACCGGGCGAGCGGGTGGATGCGGCCAGTTATCCGTGGGGATGGGAGCAGCCAGGCTTTGACGATTCGAGTTGGGTGCCGGCATCGCAGATCGACCATGCGACTCCGGCAGGCGTTGAAGGCCACCAGCGCTGGCAACTCAGGCCGCGCTCCGTGCCCTTTCTCACCGAGGATCTTCAGAGGTTCCAGCGCGTGGCGCGAGTCGAGGGAGTGGAGGTCGCACAGGCCTTCGTTGCCGGCACAGCTCCCATCCGCATCCCTGCAAATGGCCAAGCCACCGTTCTTCTTGATCAGGGTACGCTGACCGTCGGCTACCCGGTTTTGCGAATCTCGGGCGGCAAGGGCGCGCAGGTTCGCCTCACTTACTCGGAGGCTTTATACGACAGCGGCGGCCAAAAAGGAAACCGCAATCAGATTGAAGGCAAGCACGGGATGGGGCCTGAGGACGTTTTTCTGCCCGATGGAGCAGAGCGGGAATACCGCCCGCTGTGGACGCGCAACTGGAGATGGGTGCAACTCGAAATTGAAACCAAAGGCGAGCCTATGGTCATTGAAGATATTTCGAGCCTGCGCTGCGTTTATCCGGCAGAGCGCGCGGCAATTTTCGAGAGCGACTCAAAAGAATTGCAACAAATATGGGACGCAGCCTGGCGCACTCTCGCGCTCAATGCGCAGGAGACGTTCATCAGCGATATCGCCTGGGAGCGGCTGCAATACGTAGCCGATACCAAGGTGCAGGCCCTGACCTGGCTCAATCTCACCGGCGACGACCGGTTGGTGCGGCTTGCGATCGAGGACTTCGATGCATCGCGCGTTCCGTTCGGCCTGACTCAGGCCCGGTATCCCGCCAACCTGGAACAATTCATTCCCACGTTTTCGCTCTACTGGGTCTCCATGGTTCACGACTACTGGATCTATCGCGGCGACGATCGAGTTCACGCGGCAGTTTCTGCCCGGCATCGGCGATGTGCTGGGGTGGTGGGAGCGGCAGGTCAAGGCGCGGGGAGATCAGCCTGTGCCGTGGTCGTGGAGTTCCAACGCAATTGCGGATAAATTACTGTTTTCGCTCACGCTTCAGCAAAGCGCCGAGTTGTTTGAGCGCTTCGGCGAAAGCCACCAGGCGGAGCACTACCGCCAGCTTGCCGCAGAGATCAATCGCGAGACCTACGCATCGCACTTCGATGCGAAGCGCGGCCTGCTTCGGGACACGCCGGAGCGCGGTTTTACGCAGGAAGTAAATTCACTCGCCGTGCTCGCCGACGCTGTTCCGCGCGATGCGCAACGGGGTGTGATGGAACGCATGCTGAACGATCCGTCCGGGGTAAAGTCTGAAGCATCGGACTTCATGTTTTTTCGTTATTATTTTGGACGCGCGTTGCGGAAGACGGGACTGGGCGATCGCTATATTGAGAATCTGCAGCCTTGGGAAGATATGATGCGCGACGGCATGCAAACGTTCGGAGAACTGGCCAAGGACCCGCGTTCGGATTGCCATCCCTGGGGCACTAGTCCCGGGTACGAGTTGCTGGCTACCGTTGCTGGCATTGAGCCTGGTTCGCCAGGCTTCAAGACGGTGCGGATCGAACCGTCACTCAGCTCACTCCAACACGTTCATGCCCGTATGCCTCATCCTTTAGGTTTTATCGAGGTGTGGCTCGACCGCAGCGGCGACGGCCTCAACGCGCGCGTATCGCTGCCCCCTGGACTGACGGGAATGTTCATCTGGAAGGGCAGGGAACAGCCAATTCAGGGGACCACAGAGCTGAAATTCTGAGCCGCGAAGGCCGATTTGATAGGAAAATGGCCGCGGTCTTGCGCAAAAAACTGGTCATATGGTATAGTGGCTATGCCACAGTACGTGCTAGCCAATGGGAATTTTGTGCAGGCTATTCCGGATCTGGCCGAGTGATTTCTGCCCTACATAACGCTGAGTAAGGAGAAGTAAGGTGACGGATTCTTATAGTTACGAAGCGATTGCCAAGATGATCGATCATTCGCTGCTCAACCCTTCTCTTACTTCGGGTGAACTTGGAGAAGGAATTGCGCTGGCGATTCGATATGACGTCGCCAGCGTCTGCATCCTGCCCTACTATCTGGCCCGGTGCGCCGAGTTGCTCAACGGCACTGCGGTTCGCGCCAGCACCACCATCGGCTTCCCTCATGGCGGGCACGCCACAGGCGTCAAACTGGCCGAAGCCCGCCAGGCTCTCAAAGATGGCGGGGAGGAATTAGATGTGGTGATCAACATCAGCAAGGCCCGCAGCAGAGATTGGCAGTACGTGCGGGATGAACTTGCGCAACTGGCCGATTGCATCCACGCCGACGGCGCAAAAATCAAAGTCATCTTTGAAAATGCCTACCTCGACGATGCGGCAAAAATTCGTTTGTGTGAGATTTGCGCGGAGATTGGCGCCGACTGGGTGAAGACCTCTACCGGCTTTGCGCCCAGTGGTGCAACTCTGTCCGATCTCAAGCTGATGCGCGAACATTCACCCGCCACCGTGCAGGTGAAGGCGGCGGGCGGGATCAGGGATCTTGATGCGTTGCTGGCCGTTCGGGCTATCGGAGTAAGCCGGGTGGGTGCAACGCGCACCCAATCCATGTTGGAGGAATGCCGGAAACGGCTTGGCCTTGAGCCAATCTTGAACAGCGCCGCATCGGTGGCGTCGGGAGGGTGCCAGTCATGACCATGACGGACGCAAAAAAACTCGTGCGCGAGCCCATGTACCAACAAATGAATGAGATTCTGCGCGTGTTGTTGAAGACCGGCGAGTTCGCCGAAGGAGATCGGTTCCTGACTGAGCGACAGATTGCGGATCGCTTCCAGGTCAGCCGTCCAACCGCCAACAAAGTTCTTGCGGGAATGGTTTCAGAGGGACTGCTTGAATTCAAAAAAGGCGTGGGAACATTTGTCTGCCCGCCGCCTTTGGATTACGACATTCAGACGCTGGTGAGTTTTACGCAGAAAGTGATCGATGCGGGCAAGAAGCCTGCGACGCAGGTACTCGAATTCAAGCGGATCAGGTCGTCTGAAGTGGAAGCTGAAATCGCGGCTAAATTGCAGGTGTGGAACCAGGAACTTTTCGCCATTACCCGACTGCGCCTGGCGGACCGCGTGCCGGTCATCCTTGAGAGACGCTGGGTTTCCGCCGAGATCTTCCCCGGGCTCACGCGGAAAGATCTGCAAGGTTCGTTCTATGCTCTTTGCCGCGAGAGATATGGACTGAAGATTTCAGAGTCCGACCAGACCATTCGCGCCGTGGCCCTGAAGGCTCTGGACGCGAAGACACTCAGAGTGCGCACCGGCTCGCCGGCGTTGCTGGTCTCCGCCGTCGGTTACTCGGGACAAAGCGCGGCATGGTGGGAAAAAACCCTGTACCGCGGAGATGCTTACGAATTTCACCGCGCGCGATCCTCTCCAGAAAGACTTATTCAGCCCCTGCAGCAGTGAGAATTTCGGCTCGTGCGTCTTCGTGCAGCCGCTTCGAAAAATTTAATGACAGAGATCGAAGGAGAACCATGGCAATGAGTCGGCGCACATTTTTGCAAGCATCTCTAGCTGCGGCCGCTGTTGGAAGCACAGGTAACTCCGGAGCGCTTCAAGCCCAGGCAGGCGCGGCCATCAGACGCGAAGTTATTCAGGCCAGGGGCCTCGAGATTATGGAGGGCGGCCGGCCGGTTCGATTGCGCGGCGTGAACCTTGGCGGTTGGATGCTGATCGAGGATTACATGATCGGTCTGCCCTGGACGGAGTGGAAGATCCGCGAGCAGTTCAGAAAGGTGCTGGGAGACGAAGCTTATACCGCTTTCTTCAATGCATTTGAACAGGCCTTCATCGCGGATGCGGATATCTCATTTTTGGCGAAACAGGGATTCAATGTTGTCCGCGTTCCACTCAATTACCGGCATTTTGAGGACGATATGGCGCCCGGCCAATGGATCGAGGGCGGCTTCCGGCGCCTCGATCGCGTGGTCAACTTGTGCCGGAAACACAATCTATGGGTGATCCTTGATCTTCACGCCGCACCTGGTGCGCAGGCCAGAGATCAGAATGCCGGCAGCGCTTACGGCGAAGCCTATCTCTGGTATCATCGCGAGTTCATTGACCGGACGGCCGCGCTCTGGACTGAAATTGCGCGGCGCTACCGTGGTGATGCGACCATCGCCGGATACAATCTGCTCTGCGAACCGGTGACCGACAATGTTCCCTTGCTCAACGAGTTTTATCTCAAAATCATTCGATCGATTCGCACGGCGGATCGCGATCACCTCATCCTGCTTGATCCAAATATGTGGGGCAAAGAAATCGCCACCTTGCACGACGAGCTTTTTGTGGATCCGCAAGTGATGCCGTCGCTTCACCATTATTTCTCAGAAGATGCAGGCTTTAAGAGCCTTGCTGTCTACCCTGCGGTTGTCGGAGGGAAAAAATACGATCGCGCAGCGCTCGAAAGAACGCTCGACGGAAAGTACGATCAGCAGCGCATTGCCCGCCCCGTGATGGTGGGCGAGTTCGGAGTATTTCGCGGCTTTCCCCAGCCCTTCGCCGGACAGGGCCTTGCCCAACCCTTCGCCACGCAGCTCGCTATTACCCGCGACCTGGTTTCAATCTTCGAGGAGAAAGGCTGGTGCTGGACCATGTGGTGCTACAAAGATCTCCACGATATGGGGATGCTGACGGTGAATCCCGATACGCCATGGCGCCGCTTTCTTGAGTCAGAGCAAATCTCCGGATTCATGCGACGGTATAGAGATTTGGAAGGGCCGTTTACCCAGAGCGTCCATTCAATGCTGGCCGAAACCGATATTTTGGCCGATACGCGCGATCAGTGGGTACGGGAGATATCGCGAGTCTTCGACGTTCCGGCGCTCGATTATATTCTGCGTCGCCTTGCCGAACGCCCGTTGCCGGAGCTCACTCAGATGGCGCGCTCCTTTGCTTTTGCGTCGTGCGAAGTTCACCAGGATCATCTCGCCACGATGCTGCCGTTCCTCAGGCATTCATAGCGTGCGGGAGTCTGACTTGTTCTTTCGGGTACAGTTTCACGGCGTTCCGGGGCAGAATCCGTTACTATTGTGAGCGGAGATCATTCAATGGAACGCATGCTTGCAACGCCTGCCGATGCCGAGATCGTACTTAAACTTTATCAACTGCGCACTGAAGCGGTGATGCGCCAGGCTCGCGCGTGGGTGACGGGGGAGTTCTGGCCTGCGACGGCGGAAGAATATCTTGCCGTGGCGGAGAATCCAGCCGACCCACACAATGCCTGGCTGCGGCAGGTGCTCACTTATTGGGAGATGGCGGCGGCGATGGTGCTGCACGGTGCGGTTTCAGCGGAGCTGTTTGTGGATTGCAACGGCGAGGGATTTTTCCTGCTGGCCAAGTTTGCTCCCATCCTTGAAGCGATCCGGGAAAAGAACCCGAGCTTCATGATCAAGACCACGGAGTTGGTGGGGCGATTTTCAGCGGCGGCGCAGCGCTATGAAGCGGTGCTGAAGAACGTGGAAGCCCGCCGAAACAAAGGGGCGACAAAATAGGATTTGCGCAGGCCCATTCTTGTCCGCGGAATTCCGAGTTCACACAAAATTGATTTGCGGCTATGAGGTTCCGCCGAGGATCAAATCCCCGGTCACAGCCCACATCAACTCCCCTGGAACCATGACTGTTTCTACGAAGCGCGTTCCGCTCCAATCCAGTGGCTGGAGCTGGCATCTTTCTGGTCTGGCTTGATCCGTCTCCACGGGATCGCGCCTGCGACCGCCAATACGATAATTGCCGGCTCGATGGACTGGCGATAATCCATCAGCGGATGGGTGATGTAATAGGTGATCGGAAAGAAGCAGATGAGGACCAGGTAGGGTATTAAGTCGTCTCGGTTGAAACGCCAGAAGCGCCGGATGCCGCGAAGCATCAGCAGCGTAACGCAGCTAACGTAAAACATATTTGCCGGCCAGTAAGGTTGATCGCGCAACTCATCCGCAGACAGGCTCCAGAATCCAGTCCAGTAATAAAGAAAACGCCGCGTCGTCTTATAAATCAGGAAAGAATATCGCGGGTTATTGTGGAAGTCGCTGATTGCCAGGGCGTGTTTTTGCCCCAGCCAGGCGTGTTCGCCCATGGTGAGGAATTTTTGCATCTCCGCCGAACTGCTGGCTGGATAGGGCCGATTGTCTGCGCTTGGCGGCGAAGTGCGATCAAGGTAAGCATCGCCGAAGTTGTCGGTGTAAATCTCCAGCCAGAAGTTGTCGCGAACCGGGCAGAGAATGCCCAGAGCGCGGTAGTTGCGCACAGTCCACGGAGCAAGGAATACAAGCACGGCAACGACGGTGAGCGCGCCGTTCAAAATCCATCGCACGCCTGCACGGCGCATCCGGTAGAGAGCCAGCAGAAACAGAAACGGTAGCGTGGAAAGTACCGCGGGATTGGAAAGCGCGGTGAGGCCGAAGAGCGCGCCCCAGCCCAGCCAGGCAAGCGGTTTGTCTGATTGTGTGAATGCGCTGGGCGATGCAAAAGCAGGTGGTGAAGAGCAGGCAGGTGAGCGAATATTCCCAGACGCGGCCGGCGGAGAAGTAGATGGCGAAGGGATAAAAAGCCCAGACCCAGGCCGCAATCTTTGCGCCGCGCGTGCCCAGCGAGTATTTCGCGCTGAAGTAAACGGGGATGCAAGTGAGGGCGCTGAACAGGCTGTTGAGAGTGAGGATAATAAATCCCGAGGTAAGCGAGTAGATGCCGAAGAGCCGGAAGACGACGGAGAGGAGAGCGGGATAGAGCGGAGGCTGCAGCGCGGTGGGCCCGCTCCAGGGGAAGTAAGGCGAACTGTACCCGTGGCCGCTGGCCAGCGCACGCGCAATCCAGCCCATCTCCCAGCCGAACTGCTCGTAGAATTTATCTGCGTCGGGCAGATCGCGATAAGTAAAGAAGACCACAACCATGCGAATGGCAAACGCCGCAAGAACAATTGCGGGAAGCAGCCAGAGCGAAACCTGTTTTTGCTCCGCGCTTAGAGTGTGGCTGGTGGAAGTGGTCATTGTTACATTATAAGGGAGGTGTGTGCGGGCCTGTATGTGCCGTGAAGGGCGCTGACGATAGTACAATACTGCTTATGTTAACCACTTCGGTGGCGGAGCTTGAAAATTCCTCAATGCGATCCGAAGATAGAATCATTTCAGTTTTGCGGGGCCGTCCTTTGTTGCGGAACGGCAGCATAAATGCAAGTAGCACCCGAGATTACCAGGAGACGGCTGGTGGTGAAATATCAATTGCGCGACCGCATGCAAGCGAATCAGCCAGACGCGTCAGTCTGTGTAAGTGTGATCGTACCTTGTCATAACGAGCAGGAGTGCATCGGTGAGTTTTACCGCCGCATGCGCCGGGTTCTTGATGAGTTAGATAGCACTTTCGAGATGATATTCGTCAATGACGGCTCCACGGATCGGACGGCCGAAAAACTTGTTGAGATACAGGACCGGGATGAGCATGTTGTTCTTGTCGATCTGTCTCGAAATCATGGGCATCAATTGGCGCTTTCCGCGGGCCTGGATGTTGCGCAAGGCAAGAGAGTGCTTTTGATCGACGCCGATTTGCAGGATCCGCCGGAGTTATTGCCCAGGATGATGGCGGCCATGGATGCAGGCGCCGATGTGGCATACGCGAGGCGCATTTCGCGGGCGGGTGAAAGCCGCTTCAAGCGGGCGACCGCCGGATTTTTCTACCGGCTTCTTCGCTGGCTGTCGCAGACTGAATTGCCTATCGATACTGGCGATTTCCGATTGATGAGCGGGCAAGTCGCCGATATTTTGCGGCAAATGCCGGAGCCGCACCGGTTTCTGCGGGGCATGGTTGCCTGGGTCGGCTTTCGGCAGGTCGCTGTGGATTATCATCGCGATTCCAGGTTTGCGGGGAAGACAAAATATGGCATCGGAAGCATGGTGAGCCTTGCCATCGACGCGGTCACGGGATTCGCATCGGCGCCGCTGAGGTTCATGTTCTATTTGAGCGCCGCTGCCAGCGTTGCCGCTGCACTCTTTCTTGCCTGGACAGTTTATGCGTTTCTGTTTCTTTCCGTTGTTCCCGGATGGGCAAGCATCATGTGCGTGCAACTTATGTTTTCGGCAATCAATTTGTTTGCTCTCGGACTTATTGGGGAATATGTGGGCCGCACCTTTATTCAGGGAAAAGGCAGGCCGCTGTTCATTATTCGCACCGTGACGCGGGCGAAAACCAATGCGGAAAACGAGACGGACGATTCGACGTGCAGTGTTATCGAAAGTCATGGAGGAACTACCCGTGACAAAAGCTGAATTTGATAGTTATGCAGATACTTACTATGAAGATCATAAGAAGAATGTGAAGATCACAGGAGAGAATCCTGAGTACTTTGCAGAGTACAAGATAGCCGACCTGGCCCGCTACCTGGCCAAAACACACGCTCCCAGCAGGCGAATTACAGATTTTGGCAGCGGCATCGGCAATTCAATCCCGTATTTTCGCAGTTACTTTCCAGGCGCGGCACTAAGTTGCGCGGACGTATCTGCACGCAGCGCTCAATTGGCACAGAATCGATTTCCTGGCAACGAAAGCTACCTGTTGATTGAAGGGGATAAGATTCCCATCGGCGATGCGAGCCAGGATCTTGTGTTTGCAGCTTGCGTCTTTCATCATATCCCGCACGAAAATCACGCGTCTTGGCTTATGGAGTTACTGCGCGTCACAAGGCCTCGAGGCGTTCTGGCGATCTATGAGCATAATCCGTTGAACCCACTGACAGTGCGGGCCTTCAATACCTGTCCTCTTGATAAGAATGCTCAACTTATCGGGGCACGGAGGTTGCGTCAAGCCTGCTTGGCGGCAGGATGGTCAAAGGTGCGCATTGACTATCGGTTATTTTTCCCCCGACCGCTGGCGTATCTGCGTCCTTTGGAACAGAGATTGGGATGGCTTTGTCTCGGCGCCCAGTACCGGCTTTTAGCTTCGCGCTGATCGAGAGAAGTTGATTTTGGATTGAGGCGAGAGATAGGAATCTTCATTGAATAGTGTTTAGGAGAATGTTATGTTGAAAGCGCTTTCAGGATTAGTTATTTTGCTAGCCGCTTCTATGGCGGTTTCAGCCCAGCCCACCGATGCCAGCTTCGATGCTGTCAGCAAGGTTTTTAGAATGGATGGAGGGCGCGTTTCTTATGTATTTGGTGTGAATGAAAAGGACGAGCTGCAGCAGCTTTACTGGGGCGGACGCCTGGGAACTGCGGACAGCTTTCCGCGGGCGCGGACAATTCCGGAGTGGGCCTCGTTCGACTCATCCAATACGACCACGCCGCAGGAGTATGCGGGTTGGGGCGCTGGGCTGTTTGTTGAGCCGGCGCTGAAGGTGAGTTTTGCCGATGGCAACCGTGACCTGGTGCTGCACTACGAGAGCCACACCGTAACGCCGCATGGATTTGATGTGGTGCTCAAGGATATCGGGCGCAAGATTTATGTGACCTTGCACTACGAGATGGATCCGGAGAGCGGGATTCTGGCGCGGTCGGCGACCATCGAGAATCGCGAGGCACAACCGGTGACGGTGGAGCAGGCTGCCGCCGCTGCATGGGCACTGCCGGCCGGCGCTTATACGCTGAACTATCTCACCGGGCGTTGGGCAGGGGAGTGGAACCTGACCCAGGAAGAGGTGCATCCCGGAGCGCGGGTAATCGAGAGCCGGAGAGGTTCGACGAGTCACCAGGCCAATCCATGGTTTGCACTTCAGGCCGGCAAGACGGACGAGGACCATGGAGAGGTTTGGTTTGGCGCGTTGGGATGGAGTGGGTCCTGGAGAATCACGGTCGAGAAGGACCAGCTGAACGCGGTGCGTGTCACCGGCGGCTTCAATCCCTTTGATTTCGGGTACGTGCTGCATCCGGGAGAGCGGCTTGAGACTCCGATTTTCTATGCCGGCTACTCGCCGCACGGTCTGGGCGGAGCTTCGCGGCTGCTGCATCGTTATGAACTGGAGCGCATTCTGCCGCGGACGGCTGCGACGGCGGGGCAAGCGCTGCCGAAGGTGCGGCCGGTTATGTATAACTCATGGGGCGTGACCACATTCAACGTCAGCGAGGCCGGGCAGATTGCGCTGGCGGAGAAGGCTGCCGCCCTCGGAGCCGACCGATTTATTGTGGACGACGGATGGTTTGGCCAGCGCAAAAACGATCACGCCGGCCTGGGCGACTGGTACGTGAACAAGGAGAAGTTTCCGCACGGGCTCAAGCCGCTAATCGATAAGGTTCACTCGCTGGGGATGGATTTTGGATTGTGGGTTGAGCCGGAGATGGTGAACCCCGACTCCGACCTCTACCGCCAGCATCCGGATTGGGTGTTGAACTTCCCTGGGCGTCCGCGCTCGGAGCAGCGCAATCAGTTGGTGCTGAATCTTGCTCGACCCGATGTGCGCGCCTTTGCGTTTGACTTCATGGACAAGCTGCTGACCGAGAACGACATTAACTACATAAAAATCGACTACAACCGCAACTGGAGCGAGCCGGGATGGGATCAACTTCCCGCCGCCGAGCAGAAGCGGGTGTACGTTGAGTTCGTACAAAACATGTATGGAATTCTGGCCGAGTTGCGCAAGAAGCATCCGAATCTGGAGATCGAGACCTGCTCCGGCGGCGGCGGGCGCGTTGACCTGGGGATTCTGCGCTATGCGGACGAGGCGGCTATCTCCGACGATGGCGGCCCCTTCGATCGGGCTGTCGCTGCAGGATGGATTCACCTACGCTTACACGCCGCAGATCATGACGACGTGGTTGGGGGATTCAGTCTGCCGGGATGAATAATCGGACAACGTCAATGGCTTACCGATGCTCAGCGCTATGCAGGGCTCTTTGGGGATCGGCGCCGACATTACCAAGTGGAACGACGAGCAGACGGCTCTGGCCAAACGGCTGATTGCGGCTTACCACCAGTTGCAGGCGACCATTACGGAGGGCGACCTTTACCGGCTGATCTCGCCGCGCAACGGAAGCGAGTTTGCGGCCAATGAGCGAGTGAATGCGGATAAGAGCCAGGCGGTGGTCTTCGCGTTCATTCATTTCACGCAAAAGGGCTGGGGATTTCCGACTGCTCAAGCTGAAAGGGCTGGACCCGGCGGCGGAGTATGCGCTAAGCTCCGTCGAAGGCAAGGCTCATGTGGGAACGCCGGTGGTGGCCAGCGGGGCATGGTGGATGAACCACGGGCTGGAAATGGACGAAAACTTTCGCGGGGACTTTCAAGCGGCGGCATTTCGGCTGGATAAGAAATAGAGAATTCAGAAATGGTCGAGTACATATCTCGTAAATTGCAGAGTTAGGTCTTCGCAAGAAGGAAAACGCCGGGCAACCAATAGGTTGTCCGGCGTTTGTTGATTATAATTTTGGATTTACCGGTTCTTTGCCACTTCTTCCACCGTGACGGGATCGAGGAAGGGCATCTGGGCGCGGAGTTGCTTGCCTACGATCTCGACCGGGTGCTTGGCTTCGGCTTCGCGGAAGGCTATAAACTCCTTGCGGCCGGAGTTCTGGTCGGCGAGGAATCTCTTCGCGAAGCTGCCGTCCTGGATTTCGGTCAGAATCTGCTTCATCGCTTTGCGGCTCTCGGCGTTGATGACGCGGGGGCCGCTGACGTAGTCGCCCCACTCGGCGGTGTCGCTGATGGAGTAGCGCATATAGGCCAGGCCGCCGCGATAGATAAGATCGACGATCAGCTTGAGCTCGTGGAGGCACTCGAAGTAGGCGCTCTCGGGCTGGTAGCCGGCCTCGACCAGCGTCTCAAAGCCGGCCTTGATGAGGGCGCTGACGCCGCCGCAGAGGACGGATTGCTCGCCGAAGAGGTCGGTCTCGGTCTCTTCCTTGTAAGTGGTCTCGAGCACTCCGGCGCGCGTGCCGCCGATGCCCTTGAGGTAGCTGAGGGTCAGCGCGTGGGCTTTGCCGGTTGCATCCTGATGCACGGCGATGAGGCAGGGAACGCCGCCGCCTTCCTGGAAGACTTCGCGAACGCGATGGCCGGGAGCCTTGGGCGCGGCCATGCCTACATCGATGCCGGCTGCGGGAACGATGGTCTTGAAGTGAATATTGAAGCCGTGTGCGAAGAGGAGCAGCTTGCCGGCGGTGAGGTTGGGGCCGATCTCTTCGGCATAGAGCTTGGCCGCGGTCTGGTCGGGAACCAGGACCATGACCACGTCAGCCCATTTTGTGGCTTCGGCGACGGTGGTGACTTCAAGGCCGGCCTTCTGCGCCTTGGCGATGGACTTGGAGTTGGGCGCGAGGCCAACTTTCACCTGCACGCCGGAATCTTTGAGGTTGAGGGCGTGCGCGTGCCCTTGCGAGCCGTAGCCGATGATGGCTACTTTTTTTGCCTGAATGAGAGAGAGGTCGGCATCGTGATCGTAATAAGTCTTGGCCATGATTTTTCTTTTTCCTTTGCTTGGTTGAAATTTCGTTGAATCGGTTCGCAATTACTCAACCCGGTAGTTAAGAAAGCAAAACCTCAGGGGCTAAAGCCCAGATGCATTCGCCGGTTCATTGTCAGGGCTGAAGCCCTGACCTGCCAGCCCGACCTACCGGCCCCGCCCCTTAAAATTCACCAGTCTTTCTGCTATTCCGGCTCGGAAGCGGCGCTGTCATCGAGAACTGCGGCTGACTGTTCGGCCTGCTCGTCGTCGGCGGAGCCCATGGCTTTCAGGACGCTCGATGTGTGGTGGCCGCGGCGCATGGTCAGCTTGCCGCTGCGGCAGATTTCGAGCACCTCGCCCTCGCCTTCGTGGAGGACCTGGATAAGCCCTTCGATCTTGCTTTCCACGCCAGTCATCTCAATGGTCAGCGATTCCGGGGCCAGGTCGACGATGCGGGCGCGAAAGACCTCGACCAGTTCAAAGACCTGGGAGCGGGTGCGTGGAGTGGCGGCTACCTTGATCAGCGCCAGCTCACGGGTGACGTTGGGCGCCTGCGCAATATCGTCCACTTCGACCACATTCTCAAGTTTATACAGGCTGGCGCGAATGCGGTGTCCGGCTTCGGCGGATGCCTCGCAGACAAGCGTCAGGCGCGAGAAGCCGGAACGCTCGCTGCGGCCCACTGTGAGTGAGTTGATGTTGATGTTGAGACGGCGGAAGAGCGAAGCGACGCGCGTAAGCACGCCGGGTATGTCTTCAACATATGCGACGAAAGTATGCAACATAAAAGCCTTTCCAGAGATTAGGTGTTAGGGATTGGGGGTTAGGGGTTAGTTCCGTCAAACCTGAGACCCTAACTTGGTCCTTGATCCCTCCAATGTCCAGTGACCCATCGTTCAAAAAATTCGATGAGTATTCAGCATTAGGGGCAACTCTGGATTTACTAATCCCTAACCCCTAATTCCCGCCCCCTATTTATCGTCCGGCGTTTCCAGCAGCGGGCTTTTGCCGGGGCGGCGGATCATTTCGTGCAGTGCGGAGCCTGCGGGAATCATCGGGTAGACGGAGTCTTCCTGTTCGACCATAAAGTTGAGCAGAAACGCGCCGGGTGCGGAGCGTGCTTCAGCTACGGCGGAGGCAACTTCGGCGCGGGTAGCGGACGGCGCGCCCTGCGAATGCCGTGTGCGTCGGCGAGTTTAACGAAGTCGGGGCTGACGAGCGGCGTGGCTTCGTAGTTGCTTTCGTAAAAGAACTCTTGCCACTGGCGGACCATGCCGAGATAGCCGTTGTTGATGATGGCGATGTTGATCTTGATTTTTTCCTGCACGATGGTGGAGAGTTCGGCAGCGGTCATCTGGAAGCCGCCGTCGCCGGCTACGACCCAGACCTCTTTGTCAGGGCAGGCGAATTTTGCGCCGATGGCGGCGGGCAGCGCGAATCCCATGGTGCCGAGGCCGCCGGAGGTGATGAGGCTGCGGGGCGTTTCGTGATGGTAGTACTGCGCCTCCCACATCTGGTGCTGGCCTACGTCGGTGACCACGATGGCGTTGCCGCCGGTGATGCGCCAGATGTCGTGCATCACGTGGGCGGCGTAGAGATGGCCGTCGTCGGGAAGATTCTTGATGTCGCGCACGGCCACCGCGCCCTTGCTTGCTTCGATGGTCTTCAGCCATGCGGAGCCGTCGCGGCCACTGATGCGCGGCAACAACTTTTCGAGCACCTCGCGCAGATCGCCGATGAGGGCAACGTCGATCTTGACGTTCTTGTTGATCTCCGCCGGGTCGACCTCGATGTGAATCTTCTTGGCCTTGGTGGCATAGGTGGCGAGAGTGCCGGTTACGCGATCGTCGAAGCGCATGCCGCAGGCGATCAGCAGGTCGGCTTCCTGAATGGCGTCGTTGAGCCAGGCCTCGCCGTGCATGCCCATCATGCCAAGGTTGAGCGGATGAGAGGCGGGAAATGCTCCCAGGCCGAGGAGGGTGAGGCCAACGGGAATCTGGGCGCGCTCGGCCAGCGTGCGCACCTGCTCCATGGCGCCGGATTCGATGATGCCGTGGCCGGCGAGAATGACGGGGCGCTTGGCGTTGCGAATCAGCTCGGCGGCCTGCGCGAGGCTGGAGTCCTCCACCTTGAGCATGGGGTGGGGGCGATAGGGGCGCGGCTTGGCGGCTTCAAAGTCGAAGATGGCCGTGCCTTGCTGCGCGTCCTTGGTGATGTCGACGAGCACCGGGCCGGGGCGGCCGATTTGGCGATCTGGAATGCGCTGCGCAGGGCCGGCGCAATATCCTCAGTGCGGGTGACGAGGAAGTTGTGCTTGGTCACGGGCAGCGTGATGCCGGTGATGTCCACTTCCTGAAATGCGTCGGTGCCCAGAACTTTGCTGGAGACGTTGCCGGTGATGCAGACAATGGGAATGGAGTCGAGCATGGCGGTGGCGATGCCGGTGACTAGGTTAGTCGCGCCGGGACCGCTGGTGGCGATGGCAACGCCGACTTTGCCCGAGGCGCGCGCGTAGCCGTCGGCCATGTGCGCGGCGCCCTGCTCATGGCGCACCAGGGTGTGGTGAATGGGAAACTTGCGCAGCGCATCGTAGACGGGCAGAATGGCTCCGCCTGGATAGCCGAAGACTTGCGTAACGTCTTCGCCCACCAGCGTGGCCCAGACGATCTCAGCACCGGTGAGGCGGGTGGGTGGTTGGAGGTGGGCGTCGGATGATTGCGTTTTGGCTTTGGTTCCCATGGAAAATCTCCTTTGGTTAGTAAACATTGGTCCTAATATTCGATCGTCGCGCCCAGGCTGTGGCCATAGAGTACGTCATTCACGATAGTTTCAATGGCCTCAACGCTCCATGCGGGACGATGCTCCATAGCATCCCAGTGAACTCCGTCAGGTGTCTGTCCTCCACTGACAAATCTTGACGATGGACCGTCGAACAGCTCCCGAATCAGCTTTTCTCTGCCCGGATCAAGAAACTTGAAACTCCCCTTTCCATCCTCGATTGTGATGATGCATTGCAAGCAGTTCATATCCAGAACAAACCCTTTGTCGGTGGGCATGAGACTGTAGACTTTGACCCGCATCTCCTTACCCGCATGAGTCACCGAGTACTTACGTTGTTGCGCCTTTCGAGGCGGAGGTTACGCGGTCGACATATTTGCGGAAGACGCCTTTGGGCCAGCGCAGCGCGGGCGGCTTGAAGCCTTTGAGGCGAGCTTCGATTTCTTCGTCGCTGATTTCGAGCGTCAGCTTGCGGTTGGGAATGTCGAAGTGGATGATAGTCGCCCTCGCGGACGGCGGCGATGGGCCCGCCGACAAATGCTTCCGGGGCGACGTGGCCGGCGGTGAAGCCGCGCGTCGCGCCCGAGAAGCGGCCATCGGTGAGCAGGGCAACGTGGGCGCTGAGTTCGGGGTTGGAGCTGATGGCCGCGGTGACTTGCAGCATCTCTCGCATGCCGGGACCGCCCTTGGGGCCTTCGTAGCGAATGACGAGCACGTCGTTGGGTTTGATCTTGCCGGACTGCACGGCGGCGAAGCAGTCTTCTTCGCAGTCAAAGACGCGCGCGGGGCCGCGATGCTCATAGCGATTGGCGGCGGCGATCTTCATCACGCAGCCTTCGGGGGCGAGATTGCCTTTGAGAATGACCAGGCCGCCGGTGGGCTTGATGGGCTTCTCGAAGGTGTGAATCACGACCTGGCCGGGAGTTTCATTGGCGAGCGCGGCTTCTTCAGCCAGCGTCTTGCCGCTGATGGTGAGCGTGGAACCGTCGGCGTGGCCGGCGTCGATGAGGCGCTTGGCAAGCAGGCGCGAGCCGCCGGCGGCCTGGTAGTCCGAGGCGACGTATTTGCCCGCCGGCGTGAGCGAGCAGATGAAGGGCGTGCGCTTGGAGATCAAGTCGAAGTCGTCGACGGTGAGGTCGATGCCCATCTCGCGCGCGATGGCGATCAGGTGAAGGACGGCGTTCGTGGAACCGCCGCTGGCGGCAACGCTGGCGATGGTGTTCTCAAGCGATTTGCGGGTGATGATCTGCGAGGGGCGGCGATTGGCGCGGACGGCATCCATCAGGATGCGGCCGGCTTCGCGCGTGGCCGCGGGCTTGTCCGGCGAAGTGGCGGGAACGCCGGAGAGATAAATGGGCGCGATGCCCAGGATCTCCGCCGACATGGCCATGGTGTTGGCGGTGAACTGGCCGCCGCATGCGCCCGCGCCGGGACAGGCGTTGGCTTCGAGAGCTTCAAGTCCGGCGTCGTCGATGCGGCCCGCGGCGTGGGAGCCGATGCCTTCGAAGACATTCTGAATGGTAATGTCCATCGCCGTTCAGCTTGCCGGGAGCGATGGAGCCGCCGTAGAGCATCATGCCGGGAATGTCGAGGCGGCAGAGCGCCATGATGATGCCGGGCATGTTCTTGTCGCAGCCGCCGATGCCGACCAGGCCGTCAAAGAGATTGCCGCGGGCGACCAACTCGATGGAGTCGGCGATGACTTCGCGCGAGACCAGCGAGGCCTTCATGCCCTGCGTGCCCATGGTGATGCCGTCGGAGATGGTGATGGTGTTGAACTCCATCGGCGTGCCGCCGGCTTCGCGAATGCCTTCCTTGAGGGCTTCGGCGATTTCGCGCAGGTGCACGTTGCAGGTGCCGATCTCGGTCCAGGTGTTGGCGATGCCGATGATGGGCTTGTGCAGATCTTCTTTGCTGAAGCCGGCGCCGCGCAGATAAGAGCGCGCGGCTGCGCGGCTGGGGCCTTCGGTCAACGGAATGCTTTGTCGCTTGCCTTCGATAGTCATTGATCTTTCTCTTGAGCTTCTAGCTCCTAGCTGTCTAGCTGCTAGCTTGTTCGTGCTGCGGTGATCGTTGTTTCGCTGTGCCTTATGCTTCGCTAGTGCTACCGCTGCGAGCTCCGCTGTTATTTTGCTTTCAGCCAGGCGGCTTCGTCGTGCTTTGCTTCAAATGTGTCGAGCGCTGCCGCGTGGCGCAGAGTCAGGCCGATGTCGTCGAGTCCTTCGAGCAGGCAGAACTTGCGGAAGGGATCGACCTCAAAGGTCGCGTTGAATCCGTGGCTGTCGGTCACGGTCTGCTCTTCAAGCGAGACGGTGAGTTGATAGTTGGGAATCGTCTTCGCGTTGTGGAGCAGCTTGGCGACTTGCTCTTCGCTGAGGCGGACCAGCACGATGCCGTTTTTGCCGGCGTTGGAGAAGAAGATGTCGGCAAAGGTGGGCGCGATGACGGCGCGGAAGCCGTAATCGCTCAGCGCCCAGGCGGCGTGCTCGCGGCTCGATCCGCAGGCGAAGTTTTTGCCGGCGATGAGGATCTGCGCGCCCTTGTAGCGCGGATCGTTCAGCACGAACTCCGGGTCGGGGTCGCCGGAGGCGGTGCGGCGCCAGTCGAAGAACAGAAACTCGCCGTAGCCGGTGCGCTCGATGCGCTTCAGAAACTGCTTGGGAATGATCTGGTCGGTATCGACGTTGGTGCGGTCGAGCGGCGCGGCCAGCGCGGTGAGTGTGCGAAAGGGTTCCATCAGGCTTTTACCTCCTTGCATGCAGGCTCGCGAACGGCCCAGTTGCGAATGTCGACGAAGTGGCCGGCAATGGCGGCTGCCGCGGCCATCTCCGGCGAGACCAGGTGCGTGCGTCCGCCGCGTCCCTGGCGGCCTTCGAAGTTGCGGTTGCTGGTGGAGGCGCAGCGCTCGCCGGGCGAAAGAATGTCGGGATTCATGCCCAGGCACATGGAGCAGCCGGGCTCGCGCCAGTCGAATCCGGCCTCGCGAAATACGTTGTCGAGGCCTTCGGCTTCAGCCTGCGCCTTCACCGCCTGCGAGCCGGGAACCACCATCGCGCTCACGTGCGTGGAGACCTTGTAGCCGGCGGCGATGCGGGCGGCGGCGCGCAGATCTTCAATGCGGCCGTTGGTGCAGGAGCCGATGAAGACGCGGTCGATCGCGATTGTCTTCGAGCGGCGTTCCTGGCTTGCAGGCCCATGTATTCAAGCGCGCGCTCGAGGCCTTTGCGCTCCTGCTCGTTGGGCGCGGCGGCGGGATCGGGCACGGACGACAGTGATGGGCGCGACCATGCCGGGGCTGGTGCCCCAACTGACGTAGGGAACCAGCGTGGCGGCGTCGATGACGAGTTCGCGATCGAACTTTGCGCCGGGATCGGTGGGCAGCTTGCTCCACTCGGCGACGGCTTCATCCCACGCCGCGCCTTTCGGCGCGAATCGGCGGCCCTTCGAGGTAGGCGAAGGTTGTTTCGTCGGGAGCGATCATGCCGGCGCGCGCGCCAGCTTCGATGCTCATGTTGCAGACGGTCATGCGGCCTTCCATGGAGAGCGCGCGAATGGCCGAGCCGGCGTACTCGATGACGCAGCCGGTTGCGCCGTCGGTGCCGATCTGGCCGATGATGGCGAGGATGATGTCCTTGGCCGTGACGCCGCGCGGCAGCTCGCCCTCGACGGCGATGCGGAAGGTCTTGGGCTTCGATTGCGGCAGCGTCTGCGTGGCCAGCACGTGCTCCACTTCGCTGGTGCCGATGCCGAAGGCCAGCGCGCCGAATGCGCCGTGCGTCGAGGTGTGCGAGTCGCCGCAGACGATGGTCATGCCCGGCTTGGTGATGCCGAGCTCCGGCCCGATGACGTGCACGATGCCCTGATCGCGCGAGTCCACGTCGTAAAGCTCGATGCCGAAGTCGGCGCAGTTCTTGCGCAGCGTGGCGATCTGCGTGGCGGCGATCTGGTCGACGATGTTGAGCCGGCCTTCGATGGTGGTGGGCACGTTGTGATCGACGGTGGCGATGGAGCGGTCGGGACGGCGCACCTTGCGGCCGGCCAGGCGCAAGCCCTTCAAATGCCTGCGGCGAAGTGACCTCGTGGAGCAGTTGCAGGTCGATGTAGAGCAGGGTGGGCTCGCCCTTGGGCTCGACCACCACGTGCTGCTCCCAGACTTTTTCAAATAACGTTTTTGGTTCGGTACTCATTGTGACTCCTGATTCAGCTAATGTAGTGATACTAGTGACAGTGCTAAAGCCCTGAACTAGTGAATGTGGCACGTCAGCGATCGCTATGCGTTCACAAGCATCGTCTTTACCGTCTCGCGGACTTTTGCGCCCATCTCGGTGGTCGAGAGCACGGTGAATCCTTGCGTGATTGCCGCGCGCCAGGTCGGCGGTGCGGAAGCCCTGCTCGAGCACCTTGCGGACCGCGGCTTCGATTGCCGCGGCTTCGGCTTCAAGGCCGGCGGAGTGGCGCAGAATCAGCGCGCCGGTGAGGATTGCGCCGAGCGGATTGGCGAGGCCCTTGCCGGCGATGTCGGGCGCGGAGCCGTGGACCGGCTCATACAAATTGACTTTGCCGCCGATGGTGGCCGAGGGCAGCATGCCCAGCGAGCCGGTGATGACGCCGGACTCGTCGGTGAGAATGTCGCCGAAGAGATTCTCCGTGAGCACCACGTCGAAGTCGCGCGGCTGGTTCATGAGGTGCATGGCCATGGCGTCGACGTATTGGTGTTCGAGCGTTACGTCGGGGAACTCTGCGGCGACTTCAATCACCGTGGCGCGCCAGAGCTGCGAAACTTCAAGCACGTTGGCCTTGTCCACGCTGGTGAGTTTCTTGCGGCGCTTGCCGGCCAGCTGGAAGGCGATGCGGGCTACGCGGGCCACTTCGTCGCGCGTGTAACGCATGGTGTTCCAGGCTTCGCCCTTGGCTTGGTTCCACTCGCGGGGCTGGCCGAAGTAAAGGCCGCCGAGCAGTTCGCGGACAAAGAGAATGTCGGCGCCGTCGATGATCTCCGGGCGCAGAGGGACTGTTGACGGCGAGTTCCTTGAATGCGAATGCGGGACGCAGATTGGCGAAGCCGCCGAGAGCGGCGCGCAGTCTGCAGCAGGCCGGCCTCAGGGCGCTTGTCCGGGGGAAGGGAGTTGAACTCGTTGCCGCCCACCGCGCCGAGGAAAACGGCATCGGAGTCGAGCGCGGCGGCGAGAGTGTCGGCGGGCAGCGGCGTGCCGTCCTGCACGATGGCGACGCCGCCGATGCGCTTGGCGTCAAAATCGAATGTGTGGCCGCCGAGGGCTGCAACTTCGTGCAGCACCGCGACTGCTTCGTTGGTGACTTCGGGGCCGATGCCGTCGCCGGCGGTGACTAGAATTTTCAGCTTCATACTTTTCGATTTTTCGTTCAGGGGCTAAAGCCTCCAATGAATTCTCTTCGTTTACGGCACGACTAAAGTCGTGCCCTGTTACAAGACTTGATCTGGCGACGCATTCAGCACCGCTGAATTGCATGCCTTTCTTCAACGCGTTTGGCTGATACAAACCATGCGTGCGGAACAACCGCGGGTCCTTCGATGTCGCTGCGCTTCTCGATAACAGTATTTCAGTTTAATCCAGTTCGCGAAACCGGCTCGCGGCGGCTTTCGCGGATCTGGTCGGGCACTATGCCGATCAGATCCTGGTCGTAGATGTTCTTCTTGCGGTCGGCGAGGGCTACAAAGCGGTAGTAGACGTGCTGCAACTCTTCGCGGGTGAGGGTGAAGCCGAGCTGCTCCAGCCTGTGCCGCAGCGCGGCGCGGCCGGAGTGCTTGCCCAGCACGAGGTGCGTTTTGGCCACGCCCACCAGGGTCGGGGTCATGATCTCGTAGCAGAGCGGGTTGGCCAGCATGCCGTGCTGATGAATGCCCGACTCGTGCGCAAAGGCGTTGTCGCCCACGATGGCCTTGTTGGGCGAAGGCCGGAAGGTGATGATCTGGCCCAGCACCTGGCTGGTGGGGTAGAGATTTTCGAGCTTGATGCCGGTGGTGACGCCGTAGTGGTCGCCGCGCACATAAAGGGCGGCGGCAATCTCTTCGAGAGCGGCGTTGCCGGCGCGCTCGCCGATGCCGTTGATGGTGCACTCCACCTGGCGCGCGCCGGCCGAGATGGCGGCCAGCGAGTTGGCCACGGCCAGGCCCAGGTCGTCGTGGCAGTGCGAGGAGAGGACGATGCCCTTCGCGTCGATGGCCGGAATGCGCTCGCGAACCTCGCGGAACATCTGCGCCATATTCTTCGGGCGTGGTGTAGCCCACGGTGTCGGGCATATTGATGGTGGTGGCGCCGGCCTCGACGGCGATGCGGACCATCTCGACCAGAAAATCGCGGTCGGAGCGGGTCGCGTCTTCGGGCGAGAACTCGACGTCGTCCACAAGCGTGCGCGCCAGGCGCACCGATTCGCCGCAGAGGTCGAGAGCTTGCTGACGGCTGATCTTCAGCTTGTATTCGAGATGCAGGTCGCTCGATGGCGAGAAAGACGTGGATGCGGGCGCGATCGGCAAACTGCAGGGCGCGGGCGGCCATTTCAATGTCTTCAGTCTTCGCGCGAGCCAAGGACGCGATGCGCGGCTGCCGCACGGCCTGGGTGATGGTGGCGATGGCTGCGAAGTCGCCCTCGGAGGCCATGGCGAAGCCGGCCTCGATGATGTCCACGCCCAGGTCTTCAAGGGCATGGGCCATGGTGAGCTTCTCCTGCGTGGTCATGCTGCAGCCGGGGGACTGCTCGCCGTCGCGGAGGGTGGTGTCAAAGAAAGCTACGTGATTTGGATTCATGAGCTTGCCTGCCAGGAAGTAGAAACCCTTGCCATTAATATTAGTGTCTCTCACCGAGGCTATATAAGGCAAAGTTATAATTTTTGGTATGCGATTAGAATTGCTTATACTACAGTGGTCAGTGGTACAGTACTCAGTGGTCAGTCGAACCAGAGGCTGACCACTGTTCACTGACCACTGATATGGAACTGAGCCAACTGGAGACGTTTTTGGCCGTGGCGGAGGAGCGCAGCTTCTCGCGGGCGGCGGTGCGGCTGCACCGGACGCAGCCGGCGGTGAGCCAGGTGATCCGCAAGCTGGAGGCGTCGGTCGGCGAGACGCTCTTTGACCGCGCGGCGCGGGATGGGTCGCTGACCGCGGCCGGGGAGCTGCTGCGCGACTATGCGCTGCGGCTGATGGCGCTGCGGCGGGAGGCTTCCAGCGCGCTGGACGAGCTGAAGAGCCTGGAGCGGGGCCGGCTGCAACTGGCGGCCAATGAGTACACATGCATGTACCTGCTGCCGGCCATCGACCCGTTCCGGCGCGAGTTTCCGCACGTCAGCGTGACGGTGCACCGGATGCTGGCCTCGCGCATTCCTGAGGAACTGAACCTGCGCACCTTCGAGCTGGGAGTGATCTCATTCCGTCCCGATCCGGCGCAGTTCCGCACCATCGCCGTCTATGCCGACAGCCTGGCGTTGATTGTGAGCCCGCATCATCCGCTGGCCGGTGCGGGGCGGGTTTCGATCAACGAGTTGGGGGATCAGGTTTTTATCGCGCACAACGTGGCCTCGCCGCTGCGGCGGAAGGTGATTGAGGCATTTCAGCGCTACCGGACGCCGCTGAATATGGACATCGAGCTGCCGACCATCGAGGCGATCAAGCGGTTTGTGGCCATGGGCAACGGGGTGGCGCTGGTTCCGCATCTGACAGTGGCGCAGGAGTTGGAGAGCGGGCTGCTGGTGCGGGTTACGGTGGATGAGTTGGAGATGCGGCGGGTGCTGCGGCTGGTTCACCGGCGGCAGGCGACGCTGTCTTATGCGGCCAGGGCTTTTCTGCGAACGGTGCGGACGCTGGCCAAGAAAAAGGGACCGCCGTTTTATTACCATGTGGAGCGGCCGGGATGAAAGCGCGACCAATCAAGGCACTGTGATTTTTGATAGCTTCGTGCACGCAAACGCCTATTTTCGCCGGGCTGCGTCTATAGCAGAAGAAGATTTTGATCATTCGCAGGCAACCGCATTCCGCCACGGACCGCTCCGGCCATTTACAATGCTGAGAGCGGGGCCCGGCTAGAACCGGCGCGCCGGAATTGACAAGTCTCGTTGCCAGCCCCAGGGTTGTGCAGTGGTGAGGTTCAGGACCGAATGAAGAAGATCGCCTTAATCGTATGTTTCCTGGTCATTTGCGTGGCCGCAGGACGCGCTCAAGAGAGCCGCCAGGACATGAGCATCAGCGGAACGGTGCTTATTGAGCCGTTCATTGCCTCGCCAACCGATACTGACGTGAGCGCGAACCGTGCCTTTGGCGCATTGGCCAGCTACCGATTCATGCTGACGCCCAATAGCGCTGTAGAGGCCAACTATGGGATCACCTACCGAACAAGATCCACTATGTGATCAGCAATACCAACCACTATCTGGTAAACACCCGCACCCAGGAGATTTCCTTTGCCTATGTGCGCAGCTTCACCTTTCGCAAGTTCAATCCATTTGTCGAGGCGGGCGCCGGAGGATTGATCTTCCTGCCCATCGTCAACACCGGCCTGACAACTCTCGACGCCCACCAGGAGACTAAATCAGCGGCTTTGTATGGCGCCGGATTCGCTTACGAGATCAGCCCCAGCTTTGACATTCGCGCCGAGTATCGCGGTCTAGTGACCAAGGTTCCGAATTTCAAAGATTCTTTTAAGCAACTCACCACAAACAAGTGGTACAACATTTACAATCCGGTAATTGGCGTGGCCTATCACTTCTAGAGCCGCAGATCAGGACAAAGAAAAGGGGACGGGCCTAAGCTCGTCCCCTTTTCTGTCTTTCAGATAGCCAGTCTGTTGATATAGACGCGGCTTGAAGCCAATTCCGCTCTACTGCGGCGCTTCCTTGTAGCGTCCCAGCTCCTTGACCATGGAGCAATGGGAGCTGAGGGCCTGGATGGCGCGCGAACCCTCCTCGGATGAGTGAATCTGGGCATCCACATAAAAAATGTACTCCCAGGGTTTTCCGTGCACCGGCCGGGACTCGATTTTGCTCAGGTTGGTGCCCTGGCGCGAAAGCTCCGAGAGGGCGGCAACCAGCGAGCCGGGCCGGTTTTCGACTGAAAACGCAAGGCTTATCTTGTTCGATTCGGGGTCGGTGACGGCCTCCGGCGTGCGGAGGACCAGGAAGAAGCGGGTAAAGTTCTCCGGGTTATCCTCGATGCCGGACTCAAGGATCTCGGCGCCGTAGTAGTGGGCCGCGGCCTCGCTGGCGATGGCGGCGGCGTGACGATCGCCGAGTTCGGACAGTTGTTTTACGCTACCCGCCGTATCGTAATACGAAATCGCCTTCATGCGTGGGTGCGCCGCGAGGAAGCGCCGGCACTGGGCCAGGGCCACTGGATGAGAGAAGACGCTGTCGATCTCGTCCAGTTTTGGCGCCGGGACAGGCGATCAGGTTGTGGCGGATGCGCACCAGCGTCTCCCGCACCACTTTCACGTCGTGAGCCAGCAGCAGGTCAAAGTGTTCCAGCACCGAGCCGGCCAGACTGTTCTCGATGGGAATGACCGCGGCCTCGACGGCGCCCTCGACCAGCGCGGCAAAGACGTCGGCGGAGAGCGTGCAGGGAACGATCTCCGCGCCCTCGACCATCTTCGTGGCTGCTTCGTGGCTGAAGGAGCCGGGTTCTCCCTGGATGGAAATCTTCATAGCTGTGGTCTGTTCTCCAAACAGTTGCGGCGTTACTTTTACTTGCCCTTGCGGAGGGAGCAGGGGTCTTCAGACCCCTGAAACAGGCGCAATAAAGCGATGGGCTTTAGCCCCGGGCCTTCTGTTCACAGCCGAAAGGGCCCGGGCCTGAAGGCCACTCAATACATGCTACACATTCAGGGGTCTGAAGACCCCTGCTCCCTCCGCAAACGACTTATGCGGAAAAATCAGTTCCGCAGCCACAAATCGGCTGCGACAAAGACAAGAAAGACGGTGGCGATCACGCCGTTCATGGTGAAGAAGGCGGCATTCAGGCGGGTGCAGGTCGCGGGGTGAAACCAGCGAGTGCTCATAGGCCAGCAGCAGGGCGACGGCGGCGATGCCCAGCCAGCCGAAGATGTGCATGTGAAAGACCACACAAAACCACACTAATAGGACAATCATCGCCAGATGCATTGTGCGGGCGGCGAAAAAGGCCGCGGGGATGCCGATGGCCTGGGGCAGGCTGTGGAGGCCGGCGGCGCGGTCGTGCTCGCAGTCCTGGCAGGCGTAGAGGACGTCGAAGCCGCCCGCCCAGAGAGTGACGGCGGCGGTGAGGACGAGGATGCGGGGATCGAGAGAGCCGCGGACGGCAATCCACGCGGCCGATGGGGCAAGTCCGAGCGCCAAACCCAGCCCCAGGTGCGACCAGCGGGTAAAGCGCTTCAGGTAGCTGTAGCCGAGCAGCACCAGCAGGACCACGGGCGACAGAATCAGGGTCAGCCGGTTGAGCTCCGCCGCCGCCAGCGCAAAAATCACCACCGCCAGCACCGTAAAGCCGAGAACGAACTGTCGCGAGAGCTGTCCGGCGGGAATGGCGCGGCTGCGCGTGCGGGGATTGGTGGCGTCCAGCTCGGCGTCGGCCCAGCGGTTGAAGGCCATGGCTGCTGAGCGCGCGGCGACCATGGCGACCAGAATCCAGACGACTGTGCGGGTCGGCGGGCAGCCCGTGGGCGGCCAGCAGCATCGCTGTCAGTGCAAAGGGAAGCGCGAAGATGGAGTGCTCCCACTTGATCATCTCCAGCGTGGTTCGCGTTCTTGACCATAGCCCCGGCATAGGCGTCTCCATGGGACAGTGTACGCGAGAGGGTGATTGGATTTGAACTTCTCCGCAGTTGGGTATTAAGTTGTTGAGTGATGAACTTTGTAAGGAGACGGAGATGAAGCGATCGGAAATCAACCGGCACATTGCGGAGGCAGGCGCGTTTTTTGCTGAGAACCGGTTTGTGCTGCCGCCCTATGCGGACTGGACGCCAATGGATTGGCTCGGAAAGGGCAACGAGGCGGATGAGCTGCGCAGCCGGCGGCTGGGGTGGGACGTTACGGATTTCTGCTCCGGGCGGTTTGAGTCTCTGGGACTGACGCTTTTTACTCTTCGCAACGGGTCGCCGGAGGGCGCGAGCGGAAAAATCTACGCTGAGAAGATCATGTTTGTCCGCCAGAACCAGGTAACGCCGTTTCACTACCACGGCCGCAAGACCGAGGACATTATCAACAGGGGTGACAAGGGAATGGGTCGTCTGGCCGTGCAGCTCTACAATTCCACCCCGGATGGAAAGCTGGCTGGGACGCCGGTAACGGTTCAGTGCGATGGAATCCGCCGCGAGGTGGAAGCTGGAGGCACGGTGATCCTGGGCCCGGGCGAGTCGATCACCCTGACCCCGTTTCTCTACCACACCTTCCACGCCGTCGATGGCCACGGCCTTATAGGCGAGGTCTCTTCGGTGAACGACGACGACGCGGATAATTTTTTCCTGGAGGCGCTGCCGCGCTACCCCGAGATCGTCGAGGACGAGCCACCGTTGCGCTTACTTTGCAATGAATACGGCTTGGCCTAGGCAGGCTGCGCTTTAGCTTCCGCCTCTTCGATGCTGGCAGCCTGCTCAATGAGAACGTCTACCTTGGTCAGCTTGAAGAGCTCAATAACGCGGCTGCTGACCCCGGTAACGATCAGCCTGGCGCCTTTGTTCTGGCAGCGTACGTAGTAGTTGATGATGGCGCCCATGCCGGACGAATCCATATAGGGAACCCCGCTTAGGTCGAGGATGGAGACCTTAGGCAGCTCGCCGGTGCGCAGTTGTGCCTGCAAATCGAAGAGGTTGATCAGGGTGATGGGGCCGGCGAGTGTGATGATCGTCGTGCCGGCGGCCTTGCCTTGCTTGCGGTCGATGGTGAGGGGAGCGTCGAGAGCCATAGTGGGTTAAGTGTAAGCAATAAAAAGGCTGTTGTCGTTACAAATGTGTGAATGTCGCGCTGGCAGCAACGGATGAATGCGTTCAAGGGCACTGAGTTCAGCGGCAAGAAGGCTGTTGCCGCCATCCGGGTCGTTTTGCATTTTGGTTGACTGTGAAGGATCGCCCCTCAGAAAAACGCAGGCTGGCTCGGGAACTTCCTAGCCTCGGGTAATTCTGAATCCGAAGAGGCTGATGCCCTTTTTATGTTCCGGGGTACAGGGATGGTCGCAAATGCATTTGGTCATCTGCTTGATCGTGAGTGAAATTGGCGATTTTCCAGAGATGAGCGGAGTAGCAGTGTTCTGCATCCGCCGCACAGCTGCGTAATCGTTTGGAATTCTCCACCGGGCCGGCCTGGTGAGGGCGGTTGTCAACTGCTGTTCATCGATCACCTGGGTACGGGGATCAAACCGGTTGATCACGATCTCAAGCGCGGGGCCACCCTCCGCGGGGAACTTCGAAATCAGGCGATTTGCGTTCCGCAACTCGGGGATGCCGATCTGCGTGACCAGGTAGATGGTGGTGGATTTATCAAAGGAATAAATATGCATGGTGTCGAGCGTCGTTCCCGCATCGACCACGACAAAATCGAATGCATTATGGGCAACGGCGAGCAGCGAATAGATGTCCTTGCGGGAGGCTTCTCCTCTGGCCAGTTCGCTGGGAGCCGAAAGTACGAATAACCCCGAGCTGTGCTGCTCCAGCAGGGTAGAGAGATATGTCGAATCGAGCCGGTTGGGATTCTGGAACGCGTCCATAATCGTGTATTTAGCTTTGATTCCAAGGTTGAGCGCAGCGTCTCCAAGGGGGAGATTGAGATCGATCAGCAGCACCCTCTTTCCTGAATCCTGGGCCAGAGAAACGGCAAAATTGCAGGCCAGAGTGGTGACCCCGGCACCGCCCTTCGAGCTGAGAAAGATGAGCAGCTTATTGTCTGTCGGCGCAGGCTGAGGAATTGGAAATTGAGCCCCAGTCTTAGTCTCTTCCATCTCGGGGAAGGGCACGGGCGGATCTAGAAACGTATAAGGGCTCTCGTCCATTGGGCGGAGCGCCTCGTCCGGATCGGCATGCGTCGTCTGGAATAACGATTCTTCAGCGGGTGTTGCCGGCATGCGTGAGCCGACCATCGCGCCGGCATCCCTATCATCAATCAGTCCATTTTCAAGGGGAGACTCGGTGGCTTTCTCGACCAGGGAGGACAGTCTGAAGTAGTTATCCAGGGCTTCATTGAGGATGTAGTTACGGTCGCGGCCCATCGCTCTGGAAATCAAATCTAGTTGCGCCGCTGTCTCTGGGGAAATGCGAAAATCGGGCATGTGCTTGCTTTCATTTTCGCCGGACGGCTTACGCCGACGTCAGTTATCTTGCCACATAGTACAACAGAGTACGCGGGCACGCAAGGAAAGGTGCGGAGACGGTACTTCTGAATCCCTGCAACCCGTGAAGACCTGAGCCGCCTGGATACCCACGCTAGAAGCTGAATGCTTTAAGAAGTTGCACTTAAAGGCCGCGATGTTCTCCGCCCGAGGAAGTAGCTTGCCGCCCCGAGAGAATCTAGTTCTGCCTCCCGCCCGGCTGGTTTGCTACCTGGAGGAAGTTCTTTACGCTGAAGACGCCGGGGACGGTGTTGGCGCGGATGGTTGCTACGTCCTTGTCGGCCTGGGAGTCGACGGAACCATAAAGCTCCACATTGCCGTTCTGCACCGAGATGCGGATGGGCTTGGCGGGGTTGATGGCGTACTTGGTGAAGACTGGGTAGCCGTAGATAGCGCGGTAGACCCCCCTGCGAATCCCCCAATCGATAAAGGAGACGGGATCGACCTGCATCTCGTCCACCAGGCCCTTGACGCCTGGATAAGTGGAAACCAGACCCAGGGCTGAGTCGCGGGAGTTAAGGGAGAGAGCGTGGCCGCCGAGAGTGACCACGCCGTTTTGCACTCCCAGGGAGATAGCGTTGAATGCGTTGCCGTAGAAAACTCGATCGTAGGCCAACTTATCCTGGAGCTTGTCCTGGAGCACCTGGTCGGGAACTGTGGGGCCGGCAACGTCAATCAGGTCGTGCACGGCGGCAATGCCGTTGACCTTTTTCACGCGGTTTACGGCATCAGCCTTGTAGACGTAAAGGTCCACTGTGCCGGTGAGCGTAGCGGTGCCGTTGTTCACGGTCACTTTCACGTCGCGATATTGCTTCTTGTTCAGCCGTGCCGCGGCGTCGTCGCCCAGGTCTGCCGCGCTCAACTGAAGGGAAAGGCCGCAAAGGGCCATGAACAGTGTGGCTGCGAGCATCGCGGTGCGGGTTGCTCTTGTCTTGTTTGTCATTTTTGAAACACCTCCACAGATGTTGCGGCAGAATCTTTTTGGGTTCACGTCAAGGATAAACTGCGGCGTGACCTTGCGCGTGTGTAGACACGAAATTTGGGAAAAGGTCGCGAGGTGCGAATTGGACTTTCCGCGCTTTAGCGGAAGCGGCGTGTGGCTTTGACGACCATGGAAAAAACGCCGGATTCGTCGCGGGCTACCAGCAGGGAGACGTGACGGTTGATGGCGACTTCGGCCTGGATTAACTGCTGGCCGGTGGTATCCACGTCGGTGGCGTAGGTGAGGGTGACGTTCCTGCCCAACTGCTCCTCCACGATGATGCGGGAGGTGGAGTTGCCCAGAGCGCCGATGTAGTTGGGGTCAACCTTCACTGATCCGGCGCCGAAGAGCTTTTGCACGCGGCTGCTGACGGTTGCGTTCAGGGCCCCTCCGAGCAGGGAATCGGTGGTGGGGTTGGCTACCGATTGCACCTGCTGCTGCGTATAGAGGCGCTGCTGGCTCTCTGTGCGGCCGAGGGCAAGAAGCGCAACCACGTCGGCTTCGGGGAGCGGAGGATCACTATGGTAGGTAACAGCCAGCTTGTCCGGAGTTCCGTGCAGGCCGAGCGTGATGTCGTAGTCCTCTACGCGGGCGGTGGCGTTGATGTCGATGTTGGGCTCAATGCGGACCGGGTTGGTGAAGTAGATGTCGCCGCGCTGCAGCTCGTAGCGGGTTCCGGCAATGATGGCGGAGCCCTCGGTGATGGAGACGCGGCCCAGCAGCGAGGGTGAGGCCACGGTGCCGCGCAGGCGAACGTCCACGTTGCCGGCCAGCTTGGCGAAGGCATTCTGGAAGTTCAACTGCGGCGAGGAGACCACGTGCACGTCAAGGCGGATGTGATTGGACGGGGCGCTGGGCGGTGCGATGGCCTCAACGGCGTTAGCTTGCGCAACCAGGGCGGCAATATCCAGTTCCGGGCTGACCGTGAAGCGGGTAATGAGAACGTCGCCGGAAAGGAGCATGTTGTTTTGCGCGCCCTGCAGGCGGAGCTTGGCGTCAGCCAGTGAACTGACCCCCTGCGGATAGCGAATGCGAATGTCCTTGCCGTCGACTGAGAGATCGGCGTAGAGGCCATGCTGGTAAGCCAGGTAACCGGCCACGCTCAGCAGGCCGCCACCACTCATTGCGGTGAGCGATTTCACTTCCAGGCGGTTCTGGTTGAACTCGAGAGTGCCGTGGAGCTGGCTGAGGCCGTTGGGAATGTCTTCGAGTGATAAGGACGCGTTCTCGAAGTCGATGCGCCCCTGCAGGCCGGGATTGTTGAGGGGCCCGTGCGCCTCAATCTTGAAGGTGGTGGTTCCCTTTGCGGTGAGGTCAGCGTCGAGGGTTTCAGCCAGCTTCAGGTTGACGGAGCCGCTGGCGGCAAAGTCGAGCTGTTTTTTGTCCAGCAGCGAGAGGCCTCCCTGGGCGTGCAGATCGGTCTCTTCGCCGGTGATCTGGAGTGGGTCAAGATTGATGCGGCCGTTGTTCAGTGTGGCGTGGACGTTGCCCTGGCTGGCAAGATGAACGCCGGCAACGGTGGCCGTGAGCTGCTCCAGTCGCGCTTCGCCGCGGAGCTGTGCGGGGTGGGCAAGAGGTCCATCGAGAGTGATGGTGCCGGCCAGAGCTGATTCGCCGGTGAGGCCCGGCACGTTAGCCATTTTGACCAGGGCGCCGATATTGAAATGGGAAAAATCGAGTTTGGCCTGGGTGGAGTAGTCGCCGTTGAGAATCGTCTGGCCGTTCAGCTTGAGTTCCGCGCCCTGTAGGCGCGAGGTTGCGTTGTAGATCAAGGGCGCGGTTGACGGTGTGGGCGGCAAGTTCCACCGCGCCCAAAGGTTCTCCTCCCAAGGCCAGCGAGCTCAGAGAGGCGTGGACTTCGAGGCGCGGGTCGGCGGACGTGCCGGAGCCCTGCAGTGAGAAGCTCACCTTGCCAGTGGCCGGCAGCTGCTGACGACGCAGAGCCTCGATTTTGGCCAGGTCGATGTTCGAGCTGTGAGCATCCACCTGGATTTGCCGGGAGTTGAGATCGAAGCTGCCGGTAGCGGCGATGCTGCCGGCAGGTCCGTTGAGGGTAACCGAGGACAGCCTGACCACTTGGTTGGCGATTGTGCCCTGGGCGCGCATGCGATCCACCGGCTCGCCGTAGGTGCTGAATTTACTCAGCTCGACCCATCCGGAGCCGCCCAGAGAGTGGATGGGCCCATCGAGCCTGAATCTGCGCGTCAACGGAGCTGGAGCCCGAGTCTTTGATGGGGAGATTCCATTTGGTGAGAGGCAGCAGGTCGCTCAGGCTGACCTTGCCTGCTTGCAGGTGGAGATGGAGCTGGGAGTTCGAGTCGAATGCCGGAACCCGCGGCATAGCCGCAGACAGAGAGCCGTCCACCGTAATCTCGGAGTTGCCGCGGCGCATAAGTCCGTGGGAGAGGACGATTCGGTCGGCCGCATAGCTGCCCTTTGCCTCGACCGAATCGAAGCGGATGAAATTTGGCTGAGCGGTTTGCTGATTAGCATTTTGAGCGGGCTGGGGCTGGCCCGTCAGCATCTCGATGGACAGTTGCGTGGCCTTCATGCTGCCCGCTAAACGCGGGTTGACGAGCGAGCCGGTCCACGAACCGTCGAAATCGGCCTGGCCTGCCAGAGCAACGGGCAAAGCAGCCGCACCCGATCTTCCATTGCGGCTCAGGCCCAGGCCGCGGAGAACGGTATCGAACTCATTGAGGTTGCCGGAATGAAAATCAACGGTCAAAGCTGAAGGGCTGGCGGTAGGATAAGCGCCCAGATGGCCGCGGGCCTGCAAATGGCTGGCGGGTGTATAGAGATCGAGCTTTCGCAGGGCGACGGCGCCGTCGCGTTGGGTATAGGTCGCATCCACCGCGCCGGCGGCGGGAACTTCCCCGGGCAAAACCTGCGCGGGAGCGGTAAGGTTGAGAGCCGCGCCGACGGAAACATTTTCAGCGACGCCGTCGGTCCAGTTGGCCACAGCGAGACCGTTGACACGGGAATCGAGACCCAGCCGCTGGAAGGGCGGGCTGCATACCATCCCGAGGATCGTATCCAGAGAAACGTTTTTGAAGTGCGCCGTTACCTTGCCGTTCATGGGGATGATGAATGGCGGAGTAGAAGTGCGGAGAATATTTCTGTTGCTGCCTGCAGTGGATGCAGCTGCAGTTTCCCGCGCAAGCCTTTTGCCGATGGGTTGAGCTTTTGCGGCGCGCGTCGTGGAGGGCAGCCAGGGCGCCAGATCAACCTCGCCCTCCAGTTGCCCGCCCTGGCGGAGGCGCGCAACCACCGACGAGATCAGCAGCCGTTTGGAATCGGCATGAACGTGCGCATCGAGATGGATCCCGGTGGCGTAGACTCCGGTTCCGATATAGCTGCCGCCGTCGATGTGAATGCTGCCGTCGGCGTGGAATTCCGTCCCTGCACCGGCGGAATCGAGATCAAAACGGGCAATGCCTTCCGGCGCAAAAGAGTAGCCGAAGACCGGATCGAGCAGGTTCATATCCAGCTCGCCTTGCAGTTTGCCTTTCCAGTGGGGATGGGCAAAGTCGTCAAGTTCTCCTGAGACTTCGAGGGTATGACCTTTTGCCGCATGAGCCTTGGAGGTGATTCGCAGGGAACGGAGGTAGAGGGCTTTGCGGGTCAGGTCGACCGTGGCCTGAAAATAGCCGTGCACGGGCGGATGCGGGTTTCGCTCGCCGCCCCGCGCAACTGTCAAGTCCATGGCTCCGGCTTCGATGTGATAGCTCTCCAGTCCGGCTGGCTTGCGGGTCCAAAATCTGCCGGGAACGTAGTTCACCAGCAGGGTAAAATCGCTGGCGTTGAAGTCGAGCGGGATATAACGATCCTGGAAATCGAAGCTGGAGGCGCGGTTATCGTAGCGCAGAACGCCTTTCTGGACCAAGACGTAACCGGCCCGCAGATTGAAGAGGGCGTCCAGCGTGGAACTGCCCTTCTTTCGTTGCTTGCGGGGCTTGGGCTGGTTGGTTGAGCCGTCGGGATAGACGATGAGGTGCAATGCGGGGTGATCGACGATCAGGCTGCGCAAGAGAATGCGCGGACTCCAGAAATACCGCAGGCTGAGGCGGACGCGCACACGATCGGCCTGGGCATAGGGGACTTCGCCGGGGTCTTCAAGGCCATGAATCACCAGCCCTCCGGCATCGGCCTCCATATGGAGCGGTTGCCAATGAAATGTGGCGATCTCCACCCGGCCGCCGGTCGCATCTTCAAGTGTGGCGATCAACTGCCGGCGAACGATCCCTTCGAACCTGGCCGAATTGATGAAGAAATAAAGCCCCAGGAGGAGCGCAATCGGCGGAAGGGCCAGCAGGAATCCGAAGATGAAAAACTTCCGCTTGCGCAACCGCGGGCGCGGGCGGGAAGGCTCAGCAGAAGGCGTGGGAGCGGGAAGCATGGATTCGGGTTCGGTCATTGGCTTCCTTTCCCGTTCTTCTGTCCCGGTGCGGCAGCGGGTACCGGAGCGCCCTCCAGAGCCGGGGCTTCGGCAGGCGCTCCGGTTTGCGGCTGAGTGGTCTCAAGCGCCGGGTCCAGCACTTCGACGTCGCCCTGCTTGCGCAGGTTCTTGAGCCAGTCGTCGAAGAGCACATTCACCTGCTGCTGCAGCAGAATCTCCTCAATGCGCGGGGCCACCTGGTCCAGCGTCGGAATCGCTTCGCCCGGCTGCATACTGCGGCAGCAGCGTGTCGCGGTAGTAGGTCTCGATCTCCTCCGGGGAGATGCGAATGCCCTGGCGGAAGCGCTGTTCAATGAAGCGCAGAATCTGGAGCCGGTAGCGGAGATAGGATCTCAACCCGCTCCGGCGTCAGCCCGTGCGCGGCCAGAAATGCCTTCCATCCCGCATCCGAGGCGCAGTTCTGGTGAACGCAGGCGGGCACTTCCTTGCGAATCTCCGTCAGCCGGGCATCGACCTCGGCCTGCGAAGGCTCGGCTGCCTGCGCGTCCTCCTGGCGAATCTGCTGCTGGATGAGCGCGCGGCTGATCAACTGCTCCAGGGCGCGCTGGCGCGTGAGAACGCCCAGGCCGCGCCGGCCGGGTCCAGAACCGAGAGCCGCATCTCGTCGTCCACGTCGCTGGCCAGGATGGCCTGGTTGTTGACCACGGCCACCACCCGGTCGAGCACCACGGCGTGGCTGGAGGCGTCTGTGCCCGACCTGCGCCGTGACCATCAGGCAGACGGCCAGCAATCCACGGCGCATGCAATGCCGTACGCGATGCTCTTGGCCGAGTTAGGGGACGGCTGCTCATCAGAAGGTCTGTCCCAGGCTGAAGAAGAAGTTGAAGTGGCTGGCTTCGCCCACGTGCGGGATCAGATGCCGGGGTGCGTCAGCGAGTAGTTGTAGATTCACCGGGTAAATGGGCGGATTCAGGTTATAGCTGAAGTCCAGCCGGATGGGCCCGACCGGCGTATGGTAGCGCAACCCGGTGCCCGGCGCATGGGAGAAGTAGTTGAAGCTGCACTGTCCCTGCCGGCCGGTCGAGGTGACGGGGCCGGGCGGCAGTAGTCTGGAGAGTTGGGGACGGTGGCAGCATCTTGCAGGTATCGCGGTCCGGCTGGCGCAACGCGCAGGGCGCTGGCCCAGGCATCGCAGGCGTTGGTGAAGACGTTGCCCATATCGTGGAAGAGCACGAAGCTGACCGTGTTGCCGAGCCAGGGCAGCGTGGGCGGCGGCAGGCGCAACTCGGTGCTGTTGATCAGCGCGCCCGCTCCGCCGATGGGGTAGCCGGTCTCCGGATCGCGCGGGCCGGCCGCATTTTGGCCGAAAGCCGCGCAGCGAGGTGGCTCCGCCGGCATAGAGCCGCTCGGGCAGGGGAATCAGCTCGTTTCGGCTGGAGTGCCAAAGGCGCGCTCCTGGCCGTAGCGCGTATTGCGGGCCAGCACGAAGCGGCCTTTGTCGAAGCCGTAATAGCTCGAATTCGACAGGTCGAGGCGGTTGAAGTCCGCCTGCGCGCCGAAGGCCTGGTCGGAGAGAAACTCCTGAAAGCTGGTGTAGGTGCCGCGATGCGCATCGAGGGGCGAGTCGCGGGTATCGCGAATCCAGGTGAGCGCCGGACCCGCCACGCGCACCGCCGTGGACAGCAGCGCAATCTCGCCGGGAGAGACCTGCAGGCTGCTGGCCTGCACCTTGACCCGGCGGAAGTTCGAATTCGTAGACGAAGGTGTTGGCTTTGGAGATACGCGAGCCCGGGCGTATTGAAGTGCTCGGTCCAGCGCACTCCGGCCTCCAGCTTGGAGGCCACGTAGGTGGTCACGTCCAGGCTGTTGGCGTAGCCGCCGGAGAAGGTCGAGGCCGAAGTTCCGGTTGCCCTCGAAAGTGCGGAATCTGAAGAGCAGATCGATCTTCTGCTCCAGCAGGCCGTAGGTGCCGCGCAGCGAGGCCGACTGCTCCCGGCCGAAGAGATTGTTGCGGGTAATGTCGGCCAGCACGCGGGGCTCACTCCGGTCTTGCCGTTGGGGTTGCAACTGGCGCCGCTGGCGATGATGCCGCCGCAGTTGTACTGCGGCGTTCCGGTCTGGGCCTCGAATCCGAAGCCATAGGTGAGCGCCCAGCGCCGCGCCTCTGTGGCCTGCAGCAGAACGGTCTTGTAGGCTTCGCCGCCGGTGGGATTCTCGACGGCCGTATCGACCTCGTTGAAGAGGGCAAAGTCGTAGAGATTGCGCTGCGTTTCCATCAGGGCCGTCTGGTTGAGCGGGTCGCCGGGATGCAGCGTGATGGCCTTGGCCACCGTAGCCGGGCGCGTGTAATGCAGCCCGGTCAGCAGCACCTTGCGCACAAAAATCTGCTGCCCCTCGGTGATGTGGAAGACCACGTCCACCTTGCTTGGTCGGCCTGCTCCACTTGCTGGGAAACCTCCACCTGCACCTGGTCGAAGCCCCGGCTCATGTAGTCGGTCAGCAGCGCGTCCCGGTCTCCGGCCAGGTTCTGCGGCGAAAGCAACTGGCCCGCCGCTGTATTCAGCAGCGGAGTAAGCTTGGCGGCATCCACATGGTCGTTCCCCTCCAGGCGCACTGAGCCCACGCGCAATTGCGCTCCCTCCTCGATGCGATAAACCACTGCCAGCGGAGCGGTTTTCGATTGCATTCCGGCTTTTCCGGTTCCAGCACTGGTCGCTGGGGCGCTTGCATCGGCCAAACTGGTCTCCGGAGTGCTGGTCTCGGGCGTGATCTTCACCTTGGAGAAGCCGTTGTTCTGGTAGACGGTCTCCAGAGCGCTCAGATCGGCAGTGACCAGTGCCTGGCTGTAGGCGCCGTGGCGGTCAAGCGTGTCGGCGGCATGCACGCTCAGCAGATCCTTGAGCGTCGCGGAGTCGAAGTAGTGATTTCCGGCGACTGAGACCCGCTCCACCCGGCGCCGCGGTCCCAGGCTCACCTTGTAAACGATCACCACCTGGTCGGAGCCTTCGGACTTCCGCTCATGATCCACCTTCACGTCGAAGTAGCCCAGCCGCTGGTAGTAGTCCCGCAGGCGGCGATTGCCTTCGTTGAGCAGATCTTCGTCCACGGTGCCTTCTTCGAAGATGGGAATCACGTGCTTGATGCGCTCAGGACTCATCTTGGCGCCTTCCACCAGCACTTTGACTCTGGGTCCCTGGTTGGCGGAGAAGCGGAAGTCGGCCTGGATAGCGCCCTCGGCAACCTTCTCTGATTCCAGCTTGATTTCGGCTTCCAGACGCTCTTCGCCGCGATAGTGCTTGAGCACTCCGGTCAGTGCGCGGTTGGGGGTATCGTGGTCCACGCGGGCGCCGGTTCTAAGATGAGCAGCGCGGCGGAATTCGTCGGTGCTCATTCCCGGGTCGCCGGTAACCTGGACTGAGCCCACCCGCGCCTGCGGTCCGCTGTCCACATGGAACGCAATATCGATCAGTTGCTGGTCGGGGTGCGGGGTCAGGGTTTGGGTAATCACTGGGGAGTGAAAGCCGTTCAGGGCCAGTGTGCTGCGCATCTGTTCGATCGCAACGCTGAGTTTGGCCGGGGTAAAGCGGGTGCCGGCATCGAGTTGGCTGGCGCGCTCAAGCTGTGTATCCGCGTTTGCGCCTTTGGCTCCATCCACTGTAACAACCCCGATGAAAATGCGCGGAGTTCCGCGGAAGACCAGGGCCACGCCGTCCGCGACGCGCGATCCCTCCACTTCAATGGTTTCAAAGAGGCCGGTGGCATAGAGCTGGCGCAGGCTTCCTTTCAGTTTTTCAGGGCTGAGCGGTGCTCTCTCGGGCTGCGCCAGGTGGCCTGGCAACGGGTCAAGGCGGCCGACTGCAACCCCCTCGAATGAGATGCTCTTTACCGGCAGACCGCTCCACTGGGCTAAGGAATCCGGGCCGGTTCCGGAGGGCATTCGCGCCAATGAAGAACCCGAAGCGCTTGCAGCGGCGGTTCCATGGCTGGCACCGATACTGCTGCCCTCCGTTTGGCTCCAGCCTTTTGCACCCGCGCCGATCCCAAAGACAAAAATGCAAACCAGCAGAACGCCGCGTCTCAACCGATTACCGCGTTGCACTGCCGGTTTTCTACCCCAGCCGCCAAAAGCTGCGGGCTCCGAATTTCCACCCCAGCGACGAAAATCTGTCGCAGAGGACCCCGGTTTTGCCTTCAAGTCTATTCTCCAAAAAACGCGGGGTACCAAGCCCCGTTGCGCAAGGAAATGCCTCAACGCAAAAATGAAAAAGCGTCGGCCCAGGTCGTATTCTCCTCGAGGCTCTGTGAACTCAACTGCTTACCCTATATACTAACGAGTAAAGAGACCCTGCGCAGCAATAAGCTGGTTGCGAAGCGATCCCCGAGGATGCATATGCATGATCCCAGGTTTCCGGTCCAGCCTCCCGATACTGCTGCTCGCCCGTCTGCCAAAGGAACGGCCGACCGGATTCCCACCTCAACCCCTGCGCCGTCCGCCACCGTCGCACCATGGAATTCAATTGACGCGGATGTGCTGACCCGCGCACAGGCGGGCGATCAATTTGCCTTCGCCCATATATACTCTTTGCACAAAAGACGCATCTATACCTTATGTCTGCGCATGGTGGGCAATAAAGCGGAGGCCGAAGACCTGACCCAGGAAGCGTTTCTGCAGCTTTATCGCAAGATCGGTACCTTCCGCGGCGACTCGGCCTTCTCCACCTGGCTGCACCGCATGGTGATCAATGTAGTTCTGATGCATTTGCGCAAGAAGGGATTACCGGAGAGCTCACTGGATGAAGCCATGGAACCAGCTCAGAACGATCGCCCCGGCCGCAGCTTCAGCGCTCCGGACCTCCACCTGGTTGGCTCCATCGACCGAATGGCCCTGGAGCGCGCCATTACCACTCTGCCGGCCGGTTACCGGATCATCTTTATCCTGCACGACATCAAGGGTTACGAACATAACGAGATTGCAGAAATGCTCGACTGCTCCATCGGCAATAGCAAGTCGCAGTTGCACAAGGCGCGCCTGAAGCTGCGCGAGGCGCTGCGCACCAATCACAGGCAAGAGGACCGGAGATAACGCAAGAAATACAAGAAGAGGCCCGGACAAAATGAAGAATGAACCCGGCAAGATGAAAGAAGATCCAAACCAGATGAGCTGTGCCGCCTTCCAGGCGCAATTGCCCGAACTGATCGGCACCGGCTACCCTCCGGTCTTCCATCCACATATCCAGCAATGCGAGCCTTGCCGCGCACTGCTGGCTGATCTGGAAACCATCGCCGAGGCCGCCCACCGCTTGCTGCCCACCGAGGAACCGTCGGATGACTTGTGGAAACAGATCGAAGCGGCCATCAAAAACCAGAAAAAATGCTCCGATTCGGTCTGATCCAGCCGCTGCGCATTTCGGAACCACCAGAAGCGCGTTCATGCAGTTGCCCGGCTCTCACATTCCTCTGAATTTCGCCGATACATCCACCGAGCAATATTCATCCAAATCTCGCGGATCGCAGATTCTTGGGCAGAAGGTACAGGCATCGGGGAGGTGGGCCATCGGTCGAGGGAAGGGAACCCAGGCCGCTGCCGGACCGTAGAATCATAGGGATGCCGGGGCCAGGATAGGCGAGGAAAACGGCAGGAGAGCAACAATGTTGAAACTTTTTGCATCCTGCGCCGTCTAATGAAGAAAAGTTGATAAGAGGGCACTCAATGTCAAACCGTGCTTCCAACCCGTCGCCTGCCAAGAACACTTCCGAGTCTGAAACCCGCGGAGTGCGCAGGATTCCCGTTCTCCCCGTGCGCGAAACTGTGCTTTTTCCCCATGCCGTCTTGCCGTTAACGGTAGGACGCGAAAGCTCCATCCAGTTGATCGAGTCGCTGGGCGAGGAGCGCACCATCATCGTGACCGCCCAGCTTGACCCCCGGCTGGACGCGCCCCAGCCGGCCGACCTCCACGCGGTGGGAACGCTGGCCACGGTCCACAAGGTTGTGCGCATGCCCAACCAGAGCCGCTTCGTCTTCACTGAAGGCGTGGAGCGAGTGCAGCTGGTGAACTTCGTCCAGACCGAGCCCTTCATGATTGCCGAAGTTGAGGTGCTGGAAGAAACTGAATCTGCAACCACGCCCGGCGTTGAAGCCTTGGTGCGCAACGTGACCGCGCAGTTCCAGCAGATCGTCTCCGAGTCGCAGACGCTCTCCGACGAGTTGAGAACCATCGCCGCGAACATCGAGGAACCGCACCGCCTGGTGGATTTTGTAGCCTCTTCGCTGCCTTTCCTCACCACCGACGACAAGCAGAAGCTTCTCGAAACCTCGAGCATCGTATTCCGCCTGGAGCTATTGAACAGCCATCTGGCCAAGGAGATCGAGGTGCAGCAGTTGCGCACCAAGATCCAGACCGAGGTTCAGGATCAGGTGCAGCAGTCGCAGCGCGACTACTATCTCCGCGAGCAGCTCAAAGCCATTCAGAAGGAACTCGGCGAGCAGGACGAGAACCAGCGCGAAACCGACGAACTGCGCCAGAAGATCGATGCCTCCGGCATGCCGGAAGACGTGAAGAAGGAAGCCATGAAAGAGCTCACGCGCCTGTCGCGCATGTCTCCTATGGCCGCCGACTACTCGCTCACCCGCAACTATATCGAGTGGCTTGCCATTCTTCCCTGGGCCAAAAGCTCCGGCTCCAAGGTCGATATCGGCAAGGCTCGGGAGATCCTCGACGAGGATCACTACGAGCTGAAGAAGGTGAAAGACCGCATTCTCGACTACCTCAGCGTCCTCGAGCTGAAGCCCGATATGAAGGGCCCGATCCTCTGCTTCGTTGGCCCTCCTGGGGTGGGCAAGACCAGCCTCGGCCGGTCCATAGCCAGGGCTTTGGGACGCAAGTTCCAGCGCATCTCTCTCGGCGGCATGCACGACGAGGCGGAGATTCGCGGTCATCGGCGCACCTATATCGGCGCCCTGCCGGGCCAGATCATCCAGTGCATCCGGAGAGCGGAAACCAACGACCCTGTGATCATGCTCGACGAAATCGACAAGCTCGGCCGCGATTTCCGTGGCGACCCCGCGTCGGCACTTCTTGAGACGCTAGATCCGGAGCAGAACGCCGTTTTCCGCGATAACTATCTCGACGTGCCCTTCGATCTGTCGAAGACGCTCTTCATCTGCACGGCCAACATGCTTGACCCCATTCCGCCGCCATTGCTCGACAGAATGGAGTTGATCTTTTTGCAGGGTTACAGCGAAGAGGAGAAGGTGCACATCGCCATCAAGTACCTGATCCCGCGTCAGATCAAGGAGAATGGCATCACGCCGGAGCAGATAGAGTTTCCCGAGGAAACATTGCGCCATATCGTGCGCCACTATACCCGCGAGGCCGGCGTCCGCAAGCTGGAGCAGGTGCTGGGAACGGTCTGCCGCAAGCAGGCTCGCCGCGTGGTCGAAGGTCACAAGGAAAAACTGGTTGTCACTCGCGAAGTGGTCAAGGAATTTCTCGGCGGCATCCAGGTGCGCGTGGATACCGAAGTAGCCGAGCGGGTGAAGCGTCCCGGCGTGGCCGTTGGTCTGGCCTGGACGGCAGCCGGCGGAGACATTCTCTTCATCGAGGCCAACAAGATGAAGGGCAAAGGCGGCTTTACCATGACCGGCCAGATCGGCGAGGTGATGCAGGAGTCCATGCAGGCCGCGCTCACTTGGGTGCGATCGAACGCCGCCAGCCTGGGCCTGGCCGAGGACTTCACCAAGGAAGTGGACCTGCACATTCACGTGCCCGCCGGAGCCATTCCCAAGGATGGTCCTTCGGCCGGCGTAACCATGGCCACGGTGCTGGTCTCGCTGCTAACCGATACGCCGGTGCGCCCCCTGACCGCCATGACCGGTGAGATTACGCTCAGCGGCAACGTGCTGCCGGTGGGCGGAATCAAGGAGAAGTTCCTGGCCGCGCGCCGGGCCGGGGTTGAAACCATCATCCTGCCAGCCGAGAACCACCAGGACGTGGATGAAGACCTGACGCCGGAGCTGATCGACGGCGTTCAAATCAACTACGCCAGCCGAATCGAGGACGTGCTGGCCGTAGCCCTGCCGCTGCTCAAGGCAAGAACCGACGCACAGCCGGCTGCCCCCGAACTTGTGAAAGCCACAAGTGCCGCCGCATAAGCTGATCTCAAGCCCAACTGAAAAAAGGCCGGCGAACCTGCCGGCCTTTTTGTTATACGCCTATTGCTGATCAGGTCTCCTTCACAAGTAAAGCCCGATTCTTCCCGTCCTGAGCTACACTCCAGTCATACAAGGGGGAACGTATGCTGAACATGGGCGTGTTCTGTCTTGGGATGCTTTTGCCGGCGGCGCTGATTAGCGAGAGTGGCTGCGAAGCGGATGAACGTGCGATCCGCGGTGTGCTGGATAGGTTTATGGATGCATGGAACTGTCACGACGCCAAGGCGTTTGCATTAGTCTTTTCCCCGGATGCCGACGTCACCAATTGGCGCGGAACTGTTGTAAGTGGACGGTCGGGCGTCGAGCAGATGCATGCCCCGGTCTTCGCCACAATCTTCAGGAACAGCCATCAAAAGTACACGGAGATCAAGACCCGGTTCATCCGCCCGGATGTTGCGGCAGTCGATGTGAATTGGGAGATGACGGGAGCAACGGATCCGGTGGGCAATCCGCGTCCGGCGCGTCAGGGGCTATTGAGCTTCGTTATGGCTAAGAGCAAGGGAGAGTGGCAGGTCGTGGTCATGCATAACCTCGACCTGACCGCATTGCCGCCTATACCGCCAATGCCGTCTGCACCAAAGTGATCTTTGCGCGGTCGACTGTATAGAAGTACCAAAAGCGATGAATGGGCCGGCGAACCTGCCGGCATCTTTTGTTCTGCCCCAATTGTCCGTCTGTACGAAAAAAGAGCAACTTCAATGTTTCCGGCCTGTTGAAAACCGCATTTGTGCCGATAAAAGCGACAGTACCCGGTGCGCGGCTGCGCGCCCAGAGCGGAGATCATGGCGACTACACAGGTAATCCCACACCAAATCGTGCCGCTACACCTATCCGGAAACACCACAGATCAGCAGAACAAGCAGCTGCAGGAGTTTCTAGGCGCGGCTGTCCAGGAGGCCTATCGCACGGCCATTGAGAATCTCGACCGTCAAAGTGCGCAGACGGTGCTGGATAAGGGAATAGAGCTTAAATCCGAAGTCGCTGGCCGGGTGGTGGAGATCATCCACCGCAATACGGCGAGCGACAAATACAAGGACGAGGAGATGGGCTCCAATCGAGTCTATCCGCCCACTTACCGAGTGCGGCCGGTGGAGGCGCAGGTAACGGCGCTGAAGAGCCACTTTCCCGGTCTGGCCAGCTGCATGGAAAAGCTGGGCCGCCGTCCGCTTCCCGATGGCGCCGAGGCCTGGTTCGTGATTCCACGCTGGCAGTCGCTGGCTCAAACGTACAACGAAGCGGTGCAACGGGCATTGGAGATCCTGGCCACCAAACGCAGGTTCTCCAACCGCATTATCGGCCGCCTGGGGCCGGAGTATCTGCGTCAGAGTGAGCGCACCAAGTTGGCGGAGAAGATTCTTGCCGAGCAGCAGGAGGGCAGCGACCTACTGGTGGTGGCCGCGCAGGCCGGCCTTCTGCATCGCGGCTCCTCTGCCCGCCGCACCCGCATCGCCATGGCCGGCAACGAGTTCGGCATGGGCGTATTCGCCTTTGCCTGCATGCTCCTCACCCACCCTGAGCGCCTATCCTCCGGCGATACGCTGATGGTGGACTGCGGCGGAGACGAGTATTCCATGCGCGGCGACTATACCTTCGACCGCGTCCCCCTCTTCGACTATGACCTCAGCGGCATCGAGTTCAGCATCTTCTACGAAGACCGCGCCCGCAACCTGTGGGGAACGCCGACTGGATTTCTCTACAAGTTGGTGTGAGAAGAGCAGGGAACAGAGAATAGGGATTAGGGAGTAGGGATTAGGGACTTACGTAGTGATTAAAGCCGGTTGCCCCATGTCTCGCTTTTGAGACATGGGATAGCACGACATTCAACCGTACGGCCTTTCTACTTCCAACCTCGTGCATTGTTGCGTCTAAGCGGCAGAGGATATTCTTCTTAGCGTGATGCAGGTCCTGGTTCTCCCGTTGTGCGCGATCAAATGCCGGCTCGCCGTCCGCGCGGCTGCATGCGCGCTGCTGGCTCTCGCGCCGCTTCTCACCTCCGCGCAGGAGACCACCTTGCGCGTTGACGTGAAGCTGGTGAATCTCTTTGTCAATGTGACGGACCGCAACGGGGCCATCGTAAACGGGCTCTCGCGCGAGGATTTCGCCCTCGCCGAGGATGGGCGGCCGCAGCAGATTGCGGTCTTCGAGCGCCAGTCGGAGCTCCCCTTGGACCTGACCCTGGCCATCGATACTTCGGGCAGCGTGCAAAAGGACCTGGCAGCCGAGGCGGACGCGGCGCGCCGTTTTGCCCATGCGATTCTGCGCCCTCGCGATCGCATGAGCCTGCTCGAATTTGCCACTGAAGTACACGAGCTTACGCCTTTCACTGCCAAGTTGAGCCAGATCGATAAGGGACTCGGCCAGTTGCGCAGCGACTGGTCAACGGCCCTCTATGACGCTATTGTTGCGGCTTCTGATCGTCTGGGGAAAAATCCGGAACGCTCGCCGCGGCGAGCGCTGGTCCTGGTCTCCGACGGCGACGATACGGCGAGCCGAGCCACCTACTCCCAGGCCTTTGAGGCGGCGCTGCGCAACGAGGTGATGATCTATACCATCATCGACGTGCCCATTGAAGCTAGCGCCGGTCGCGATCTGGGCGGAGAGCACACTCTGATTACGTTGGCCGAAGAGACCGGAGGCAAGAGCTTCTATGCAGGGGCCGGAGGGCTCGCTCAGGCTTTTGCGCAGGTAAGCGACGATCTGCGGACCCAATATTTGATCGGGTACTATCCAAGAGATCAAAAACGCGGAAGCGCATTCCACAGGGTGCAGGTCACAATCCCCAGGGCCGCGGCGGGTGAGTTCAATATCCGCCACAAATCCGGCTATTACATGGACCCGGTAAAAGGGAACTGATCGCTCTGTATTCTCGACTGGCCTCTCGAATTCCTCCGCTGACCGTTTGCATATAATTACCCTCCTTTGACGCACAATTGGAAGTGGAGGAGTGAAGACAGTCGCTCGGCTTATACCGCTTGGGCACCCCCTACCCCCCTACCTGGTAGTACTAAGCGAGATAATGTACTTAAGTAATGTAAAGAAGTGGAATTAACTTACGCAGAATCAATAGATTGAAAAGGATAACTTAATGCAGTACATAAGCATTGATTCTTTGAAATTGTGGGCTCATGTGTGGCGATCTCCAGCATTTTCCCTGAAAATGGTTCCGATTCATCCTCAGGAAATAGCTCATTCCGCAAAACAAGAAACTGGTTTTTACCGTTCTGCATCTACAATTGCAGAATGACTTCGCCACTTTCTTCGCGCCGCCGTTCCAAGGCGCCTCCGCCAGGCGAAACCGGGCAGGAGGCTCTCTATCTGCGTTCTCTGAGTGAACGCCAGGTTATCGTCCAGGTCAAACTGCGCGACGGAGAAACGGTGCGCGGTTGGATAGAGTACTTCGACGACACGATGCTTCGCCTGACCCGCGAGGGCCATCCGAATCTCTTCATCTACAAACATCAGATCCGCAGCATCACTGAGGCCGGGCGCAAGCGCATTCCTCGGACTGAGGAACCCAGACAATCGAATGGAAACGGTTCGGATACGGTTGAGGCGGCCCTTTGAGCCAGGCGGCGGAAACGGATTTCGTTTGGGTTCCAAGGGCCTCTGCCATCGCCGAAGAAGCAGGCGCGCGGTTGCGTGAGTTCTTTTCGCAGGGCGTTGAGACCGAGTACAAGGGCGGCGTGGACCTGGTAACGGTGGCCGACCGGGCATCGGAAAAACTGATCCGCGATAAGCTGGCTGAGGCTTTTCCCGATCACGGCATCTACGGTGAAGAGGGCACGCGAGAGGGTTTGGAGAGGGAGTTTCGCTGGTACGTCGATCCTCTGGACGGAACCACCAACTTTGCCCACGGCTTTCCGCAGTTCTGCGTTTCGATGGGTCTGGAGCAACGCCCTGCGGGAACGAATCCGGATGAGGATGGAAGGCTGGTAGCCGCCGTGATCTACGATCCCATGCGGGACGAGCTCTTCACCGCCGAACGTGGAAGGGGCGCGCTGCTGAACGGCAAGCCGATGCACGTCTCACGCACTCCGGAATTGGGAGAAGCACTGGTGGCCACGGGCTTTCCCAGCCGCAAGCGGCACGACAGTCCGAATATTCACTTCTACCAGGAGTTCACGCTGCGTTCGCACGGCGTGCGACGGGCCGGATCGGCGGCGCTGGATCTGGCTTATACCGCCTGCGGGCGCTTTGACGCTTACTGGGAGTTCAAGCTGAATCCCTGGGACACGGCAGCGGGAATTTTGCTAGTGGAGGAGGCCGGTGGGCGGACTTCGGACTTCAGCGGCAACAAGTTCCTGCTCAACAGCAAGGAGATTCTGGCTTCAAACGGGCTGATCCACGAGGAGCTGCTGGGCTTTTTCAGAGATATGTTTGCCGGGCGCGATCTCTCGCCGATTCCCACGCCGCAGGAGTATGCCGAGCACAGAGCGGCGCGTGCGGATGGATAGATTGATTTGCCGGATTGCGATTTGCCGGCCCTGCGAATGCATCGTTCGCTTGCGGGACTAAAAGCCGAGGAATGATTCTCCTGATTCCCGCATAGCAAAACCGCGGTGCGAACGGTAGGGTCAGACGTTGGCCTCCTGTGCTACTATCAGCGTCGAGAGCTAGTTCCCCGGGAGAAATCACGAGATGGCATACGTCATTGCAGAACCCTGTATCGGCACCAAGGACACCGCCTGTGTGGACGCTTGTCCCGTCGATTGCATCCACCCCAAGAAAGACGAAGACGGCAACGCCGAAGCCGACCAGTTGTTCATTGACCCGGTCGAGTGCATCGACTGCGGCGCTTGCGTTCCCGCCTGCCCGGTCTCGGCCATCTTCGCGCTCGACGACCTGCCGGAGAAGTGGGCCAGCTTTACAGAAAAGAACGCCGCCCACTTCGGCCGCTAAGCTTTTTGGGGCTTGGCTTGATACGCGTCCGCCAAGGCGGACGCGTATCTATTTGCGCGCCGCAGGATCGAATAGGCGAGGCAAGGGTGGTGAAAGGAATTGCGAGCTTTTACTGTGCGCTAGCTTCGGGCAGCTTACAGGTTGGTTTCATCGCCGACGGGCGAGAAATCAAGCTTGGGGATCCAGCCCTTAGGATCGGCGATCGATTCCGCGCCGGGTGTGATCGCAAACCGGCCTTTCTCAATTTCAACAAAATCCACGCTATCGCCAGTCTTCAAGCCGAGCTGTTTGCGAACGTGGTAGGGAAGTGTGATGCGGCCGTTAAAGGTGACCATTGCGGAAGGCATTTGGAACCTCTGAGTACATTCTAGCCCTGCGTCAATCCCCCATCTGTGCAAAACTGGCCATGACCGGCGCCCTGATTCGATGCAGGGTGGACTGGTCATTTTCGTCTGTTTCCGGGCAAAATCAATGATTTCATGCCTTTGGAAGGGAGTTTGTCCTGCCGGCAAACGGCGGCATGCCAGCGGTGCGAAGATAGTAGACGCATGAGCGTACTCACCTCAGAAGCGGTGGTTTTGCGCACCTGGCCGTTGCATGAGGCCGACCTGATCGTGAGCTTTTTTACGCGCGATTACGGGCGGGTGAAGGGGGTTGCCAAGTCGGCGCTGAGGAGCCGCAAACGCTTTGGCGGAGCGCTGGAGCCGATGACGGTGGCGCGGGCCTGGTTTGCCGAGAAGCCCGGGCAGGAGTTGGTGCGGCTGGATCAACTGGAGATTGTGCGCTCGCCACTTTCGTCTCCGGTGGATCATGCGCGCATGGCGGTGCTGAGCTTTTTTGCCGAGGTGCTGGACGAGGCGCTGCCCGAGCACGATCCGCAGGATGCGGTATTCCGATTGATCTTGGCGGTGCTGGAGCAGACCACGGCCGTCGAGTCCTATATCGTCCAGCCGTGGATGGCGCTGACTTATTTTTCGCTGTGGATGACGCGGCTGATGGGTCTGCTTGCCGGATATTGTTCATTGCACGGCCTGCGGCGAGGCTCTCGCGGCCGGCGAAGCCAGCTTCAATACGCAAGGAGACGGGCTGTTTTGCGCACTGCATCGCAACGGAAATGCGAGCGGGCTTTCGGCAGACTCCTGGCAGCTGGCGCAGAGGATGCTGCGTGCGCCGGCCTCTGAGTTTGCCGGCGAACAGTGGCCGCGGCGACGCGGGCAGGATTTGCGCCGGTTCACCGTGCAGGCGCTGGAGCGGCATCTGGAGCGCAAGCTGCGCTCGGCAGAGGCGCTGGGGCGGCTGGGAGGCTGATCGAAGCTGGAAATCTAATCAGTGCTGATAAAATTGCCATAGTCCCGTCGAGAGAGAGTTTCCCGTGCCTTCATCCACAGTTTCATCCTCCGCGGTTGCGCCCACATCCAAGCCCACCGCGCTTACCTTTCAGGAGCTGTTGTTCCGCTTGCAGGGTTTTTGGGCGGAGCGCGGCTGCGTGCTGCAGCAGCCCTACGACGTTGAAGTGGGCGCGGGCACCATGGCGCCGGAGACGTTTCTGCGCGTGCTGGGGCCCAAGCCTTACAAGGTGGGCTATGCGCAGCCTTCGCGGCGGCCGGCCGACGGCCGCTATGGCGAGAATCCCAACCGGCTCTTCAAGCACACGCAGTTTCAGTTGATCCTGAAGCCGCCGCCGGTGAATGTGCAGGAGCTTTATCTCGAATCGCTTGAGGCGATGGGGATCGACCTGAGCCAGCACGACCTGAAGTTTGAAGAGGACAACTGGGAGTCGCCGACGGTCGGCGCGTGGGGCGTGGGCTGGCAGGTGATGCTGGATGGGCTGGAGATTACCCAGTTCACTTACTTCCAGCAGTGCGGCGGGCTGGACCTGGACCCGATCTGCGCCGAGCTGACTTATGGGCTGGAGCGCATTGCGGCGTTCATGCAGGATGTGGACTCGATCTACGACATTGTGTGGGCGCGCGATCCGGAGACCGGCGCGGCGGTGACTTATGGCGAGGTGCGGCTGGCCGAGGAGCTGCAGTTCTCGGTGTACAACTTCGAGTATGCCGATGTGAGCAAGCTGTGGGAGCACTTCAGGCTCTATGAGGCCGAGGCGCAGGCGTTGCTCGAGCAGGCCAATGCGCTGTTCGCCAAAGAGGATGCGACGGTGGCGGAGAAGCGGCGTTTCCCGCTGCTGGCGACTTATGAGCTGGCGCTGAAGTGCTCGCACTTGTTCAATCTGCTGGATGCGCGCGGAGCGATCAGCGTGACCGAGCGGGTGGGCGTGATTGGGCGCATTCGCACGCTGGCGGTGGGCGTGGCCAAGGCGTATGCGGTGCAGCAGAGCAATTTAGCAAGTTTAGCAAGTCAGCGGTTGGCAGAAAGCATTCGAAGTTATGGCGGATTTTTTGTTGGAGATTGGGCTGGAAGAGGTTCCGGCCCGGATGATTGCCGGGGCTGAGGCCGAGTTGGGCCGGCGGGTGAACGAGTCTGCTGACGCGCGAGCGGCTGTTGGGGCCTGCGGGCAAGCTGACCACTTACTCGACGCCGCGGCGGCTGGCCGTGCTGGTGGAGGGCGTGCTGGCGCGCCAGGCGGATACCGAAGAGAAGTTGACCGGGCCGTCGTGGAAGGTGGCGTTCAAGGACGGCGCGCCGACGGCTGCGGCCGAGGCCTTTGCGAAGAAGGCGGGCGTGGCTGTGACGGCTCTCGAAAAGGTGACGAAGGCCAAGGGCGAGTATGTGGGCGCGACGGTGAAGCGGCTGGGACGCGCGGCGGCGGAGGTGCTGGCTGCGGAGTTGCCGAAGGAAGTGCTCGGGCATCTACTGGGCCAAGAATATGTACTGGCGCGCGGGCAAGCCGGAGCGGTTTGTGCGGCCGGTGCGCTGGGTGGTGGCGCTGCTGGATTCGGCGGTTGTGCCGCTGGAGATTGCCGGGATTACGGCGGGGAATGCGAGCCGCGGCCATCGCGTGCTGCACGGCGAGACGCCGGTGGTGATTGACCTTCGCCGAAGAACTACTCCGAAACGCTGCGCGCTGCAAGGCGTGTGTGGTGGATGTGGCCGAGCGCAGGCAGTCGATTCGCAAGGCGCTGGACAAGGCGACGCGGACGGTTGCCGGCGCGCGCTGGCGCGAGGATGAGGCGCTGGTCGAGACGGTGGTGCACCTGACCGAGTGGCCGACGGTGGTGCTGGGCGACTTTGAGCCGGAGTATCTGGCGCTGCCGGAAGAGGTGCTGGTGACGGTGATGCGCGACCACCAGAAGTACTTTGCGGTGGAGGACGCGGACGGCAAGCTGGCGCCGCATTTTCTGGCGGTGCTGAATACCGAGGTGGACGACGAGGGCGAGGCGATCATCCGGCACGGCAATGAGCGGGTGCTGCGGGCGCGGTTCAAGGATGCGCGGTTCTTCTGGGACTTCGACCAGAAGATGCCGCTGGCGGAGCGCGTGGAGAGCCTGAAGAACGTGACGTTCCAGAAGGAGCTGGGCAGCTACACTGGAAGACGGAGCAGAATCTGGCCGTGGCGCGGGCGCTGGCGGCGACGGTGAAGGCAGCGGGCGTTGCGTTTGACGAAGCTGCGCTGTTGAAGGCGGTCGAGCTGGCGAAGACCGATCTGACCACCGAGCTGGTGAAGGAGTTTACCGAGCTGCAAGGGGTGATCGGCGGGCTGTACGCGCGGGCGCAGGGGCTGGGCGAGAGGGTTGCGCTGGCGATCTACGACCAGTACACGCCGGCCTCGACGGAGGACGCGATTCCGCGCATCGGTCGAGGGGCAGTTGCTGGGGCTGGCGGACCGGATTCAGACGATCACGGCGATGTTCGGGATCGGCAATGCGCCGACGGGGTCGAAGGATCCGTTTGCGCTGCGGCGGGCGGCGAATGCGATTGTGAAGATTCTGGCCGAGTCGGAGTTGCCGCTGACGCTGGGCGATGTGGTGGATGCGGCTGGCTCGCGACGCACGAGCGGCATGAACGAGACCGTGAGCAGACGTTGGAGCAGGTCGTTTCTTGCGCGAGCGGCTGAGTTTCTATCTGAAGGATGTGCGCGGCTTTGCTTACGACGTGGTGAATGCGGTGCTGGCTGCAGGAGCGGACGATGTGCGCGATGCGATTGCGCGGGCGGAGGCGCTGACGGCGGTGCGCGGAGTCAGAGGACTTTGCCGCGATTTCGGCGGCGTTCAAGCGGATCAAGAATATTCTGCGGCAGGCGGAGGAGAAGGGATTTGCGCTTGGGTCGGCAAAGGATGTGAAGCTCTCGGCGGAGGCGCAACAGCTTGCGGATGCGGCTGCGGCGCTGGCTCCGCGAAGTGGCCAAGCTGCGCCAGGAGCGGGCTTACGGCGAGGCGCTGGCCTTGATTGCGACGCTGCGGCCGGTGGTGGATGCGTTCTTCGATAAGGTGATGGTGCTCGATCCGGATGAGAAGGTGCGCGGGGCGCATTTGGGGTTGATCGATGGGGTGCTGCGCGGGTTCTCGGGCATTGCGGAATTCAGCGAGATTGTGACTGGGTAGTTTTTTCCGTTGGGCTGATTGAGTGTTGTGGTTTCCCAGGTCTCAAAATCGAGACCTGGGCCACCCGGTTTGATTATTTAGAAGTATTTACTTCTTTATTTCCCATCCAGAAATTCTCGTACTGCTGGATTCATTACGTCGGCTTTGCAGGTGTTTGAGAGATGGCCGCAGTCGGAGTCCAGGACCAGCGTCTTTGCGGCGATCAGGGCGGCGAAGTCCAGCGCGGGTTTGGGATTGACCATGTGATCCTGCGCGGCGGCTACTACTAACACTTTTGCCTTTACGCGCTTGGCGGCATCTTCCATTTTGCCGCCGTGGGCTACGTCGTGATGGATCATGGCATCCAGTTGGGCCAGCCAGTCGTTGGCGTCGAAGGGGAGTATGCCGATGGTCAGGTATTCGACGTAATCGGCGAGGAATTTGTCCGGGGGATGGGTGCGGGCGTAGTTGGCTGGGGTGGTCAGGTTCATCTGGTGGATGGCCTGCACCGCGCCCAGCGGCGGCGATTTTTTATAGCGGCCGCCCTGCCAGGCGGGGTCGGATTTGAGCGCGCTTTCCTCGGTGTACCAGAGCAGCAGGTCGTAGCCGGTGAGGCGCGGGGAGCCGACGATGGGAATGGCTACGTCCATGAAATCGGGATAATCGACCATCCACTCGAAGGTCTGCATTCCGCCCATGGAGATGCCCATGACGGCATGCAGATGGGTGAGATGAAGGGCTTCGGTGGCCAGACGGTACTCAGCGTTGACCATGTCCTTGATGGTTATGGCGGGGAACTCACGCCCGTGCTGGGTGGCGGAGGTTGAGGGCGAGGAGGAGACGCCGTCGCCGAGAGCATCGACGACGATGAGGAAGTATTTGGCCGGGTCGACCAGACTTTCCGCGCCTACCGAAGGCTCAATGTTGCTGCTCTTGCCGGAGAACCAGGTGGGAAAGAGAATGGCGTTGGAGCGCTGCGCGTTGAGCTTGCCCCAGGTGCGATAGCCGATGAAGCAGCCGGTGATCTGTTTGCCGCTGACGAGGGTGCAGGTGCCGAGGCCGGCATGCTGCTGTTTTCCATCCGTGGAAGTCGGCTGCGCTGGGACGGAGAGGGCGGCGAGCGAAAGAAGGACGGCGAGAAGGAATCGATGATGGATTTCCGCATGGCGAAAAGTATAACTCGGGAACTGCGAGGTCATCGAAAGACCGGCGCAGCGCGTCTACAATCAATAGAGATGTCCGACACGCTTTATCTGAGCCTGTGGTATCCCAATCTGCGCCTTGCCGCGCTTGCCGACAAGCTGACGGCGGTGCTGGGCGCATTTGCCGCGCATGGCGGGGAGCCGCGGGTCTATTCGGCGACGGTCTGGCCGGTCAGCTGGAGCGAGTCGCCGGTCTTTCAGCAGGTTTATGGCCGGGGTCGAAGCGGGAGGAGCGTGAGCCTGGCGCGTTTGCCGTCGAAGAGGCGCTGGAGCTGCTGCACGACGATTACGCCTACGAGTTTCAGATTGGCTGGAGCCTGTGGGAGCTGGAAGACGCTGGCGCGCGCGCTCGCTCAGGATGGCGCGCTGGGTGCGGGAGCCGCGGCTGGTGCGGGTGACGGGCTTTGGGCCGCTCTTTGACGAGGGGGCTTACGAGGCCGACGGGCACATCCGCATGGACTTCGGCTCGGATGCGCCGTTTCTTGAAGAGGATCTGGAGCTGGATTCGGTTGCGGCCCGGCACGTGGAAGAGAATGTGCGCCAACTGGTGGAGCTGACCGCGGCCGTCGAGAAGGCTTCGGGAGCTACGGCGCGGCTGTTGTGGAGCGAACTGGGCGAGAGCCTTGCGCAGCGGCTGGCGGCACGGCTCGGGGTGGCGAAACTGACCGTGCGACTCACCATTGAACGAATGCGGACGCTGGTGCTGGCGGCGGGAGTTCTGCTGGTGGTGGCGCTGGTGGTGTTTCTGGCCGTGGGCAAGTGGAAGAATCCCTTCAATCGGCGCGATCTGCCCAAGCGGCTGGGCATTGAAATCCAGCAGGAGGCCAACGGCGTCACCTACACGCAGGCGCATGGCGGGCACACGCTCTTCAAGATTCACGCCTCGAAGGTGGTGCAGTTGAAGAAGGGCAACACGTGCTGCTGCACGACGTGAAGATCGAGCTGTATGGCGAAGATGGCAGCCGCGTGGACCGCATCGAGGGCGGCGAGTTCGAGTACGACCAGGAGGCGGGTAAGGCCACGGCCGCCGGGCCGGTGGAGATTACGCTGATGCGGCCGGGAGTGGCGCCGGCGATTGCGCCCAAGGCGACGGCGGAGCAGGCGGTGAACGGCAAGCGACAAGGGCACCCGCTGGCTTCGGTGGCCGAAGCGGCCGCGCGCGGCGAGATTCATGTGAAGACCAGCGGGCTCATCTTCGACCAGAAGAGCGGAGTGGCGACGACCAGCCAGCATGTGGATTTTTCCGTCGATGCAGGGAAGCGGCGGCTCGATGGGCGCGACCTACGACTCGCAGCAGGGCCTGCTGGTGCTGGATCGGGCGGTGGAGTTGAAGTCCGAGCGCGGCGGAGAGACGGTAGTAGTTCATGCCCAGCACGCGGAGTTCGAGCGCGGCGATATGCTGTGCCGGCTGCATGTGGCCACGGCAGATTACCGGGGAGGGCAAGCAACGGCGGGCGACGCGAAGATTCTCTTTCGCGACGATGGGTCGGCGGTGCGGCTGGACGCGATGAATGGGTTCACGCTGACGACCGAAACCGGCGGCCATGTTGCCGCGCCCACCGGGTCAATGGACTTCAACGAGCACAACCAGCCCCGGCACGCTCACCTGGAGGGCGGGGTGACGATGGATTCGGCGAGCAAGAATGAGAATCACAGCCGGCAGGTTGCATGGGACTTCGCCTGCGGCGGAACTCGAATTCACGCCGAAGGGCCAGTTGCGCCACGCGCACCTGGAGCGGGGCGTGGCGATGGACAGCGAAGAGCTGAGCGAGCTGAGAGCGGGGCAGGTCCGGTGCGGGTGAGCCGGACCTGGCGTTCGCCGGTGGCCGACGTGGAGTTCCGCGACACCGGCAATGGGCAGATGGAGCCGGCGACGATTCATGGGACAGGGGGCGTGGTGGTGACGGGCGAGAGCCAGCGCGGCAAGGGAGCGGTTGTGCCCTCGCGGCTGTCGGCCGATGAGGTGACGGGCGAGTTTGGGCCGGGTGCGGCTTTGACCGCGATGACCGGAGTGGGCCACGCCAGCATTGAAGAGACCACGGCGACGGGGACCCGGCAGACCACGACCGGCGACCGGCTAGAGGCGCATTTTGCTACTGCTGGCGAAACAAAGGGCGGCGCAAAGAGCGGGCAGGGCGGCGCGACGCAGGTTCAGTCGGCGGTGGTGGATGGCCATGTGGTGCTGACGCAGATGCCGGCAGCAAAGCCGGGCGCGCAGCCGCAGGCGCCGCTGCGGGCTACCGCGGGCCGCGCCGTTTATGAGAGCACGGGCGAGTGGCTGCACCTGACGTTGAGTCCGCGCGTGGAAAACGGCGGCTTCCAACTTACGGCGGACAAGGTGGACGTATCGCACGACTCGGGAGATGCATTTGCGCATGGCAATGTGAAGGCGACTGGATGTGGATACCGGTGGTGCCCAGGGCGGAGAGCAGGAAAAAGGCGCTTCCGGTCTGGGGAGCTCTTGGCGGGAAGGGTCCGTCGCATGTGGTTTCTGCCGAGGCGCAATTGCACCAGGCGACGGTGAGGCTACCTTCCGGGGGCATGCGCGGCTATGGCAGCAGGCCAACTCGGTGACTGCGCCGGTGATTGTGCTGAACCGGATGCGGCAGACGATGGTGGCGCGAACCACGGATACGGCCGAGCCGGTGAAGGTGGTGCTGTTGAGCAACGGTGGGCCGGAATCGGGCAAGGATGCTGGGAAGGATCAGGGACGGGATTCGAGCGGGAAGCAGTCCGCGCCGTCGGTGATTCGGGTGCGCGGGGGCGATTTGAAGTATTCCGATGCCGAGCACAAGGCGGTGATGCATGGCGGTGCACTGGGCACCGTGGAGGCCGAAACAGGAACGGCGACGTCGGTTTCGGATGAAGTTGAATTGCTGCTGCTGCCTGCGGGCAATCACGCAGGAAGAGATGGCAGTGCGGCGCGCGTGGACCGCATGACGGCCAGGGGCGACGTGAAGCTCAACTCCGAGGGGCGGCACGGAACCGGGGAGCAGTTGGTCTATACCGGCGAGACTGGAGAGTACGTGCTGACCGGAACCGCAACCGCGCCGCCCAGGATGAGCGATCCGGCGCGGGGAACCGTGACCGGCGAGGCTTTGATTTTCCATAGCCGCGATGATAGCGTCAGCGTGGAAGGCGGCGGGCGCAAAACCACAACAGAGACCACGGCGCCGAAATGAAGGGACGAAAGCGAGCCAGAAGTGGAAATGGAAACACTGATCGCCGAGGGAATCGGCAAGAGTTACAAGGGACGGCCGGTGGTGCGCGGGGTCGACCTGCGGATTAGGCGCGGGGAGGTGGTGGGACTGCTGGGACCGAACGGCGCCGGCAAGACTACCAGCTTCTATATCATCGTGGGGTTGGTCGAGCCTAATACCGGGCGGGTGCTGGTGGACGATAACGAGATCACGCGGGTGCCGATGTATCTGCGCGCGCGCAACTTCGGCATCAGTTACCTGCCGCAGGAGCCCTCGATCTTCCGCAAGCTGACTGTGGAGGAGAACATTCTGGCGGTGCTGGAGGCGCAGCCGCTGGACAATCGTGAGCGACGGACCAGGGCCGAGCGGCTGGTGAATCAGCTTAACCTGGGCCACATCCGCACTACGCTGGGCTATGCGCTGTCGGGCGGCGAACGGCGGCGGGTGGAGATTGCGCGCTCACTGTGCATTCAGCCTAATTTTATTTTGCTGGACGAGCCTTTCAGCGGCATCGATCCTATCGCGGTGCTGGAGTTGCAGAAGATTATCTTCGATCTGAAGTCCAGCGGGATTGGTGTGCTGGTGACTGACCACAACGTGCGCGAGACGCTGAGCGTGACTGACCGGGCTTACATCATCGCGGAAGGGCGAATCATTTTTGCTGGAACCCCGCATGAACTGGGCAATAATGTGGATGTACGGCGGCTTTATCTGGGCGAGGGGTTTTCGTTAAGCTAACCATAGGCGCAGTGAGCGGTTTTGGCGCGTAGTGTGCAAAGAATGGATTACGAAGTTCAGGATTTGTCAATGTGCCAAACGTGCAAGATGGCAGAGGAATTTCCGGGGGGAGACTCCCGAAATGAATGTTGTCTGATTCGGAACGATTGACGCGTTATAGAGCAATTTTCTTAGTATCCTTATGCCAGCAAGATTAAACTTGCAGTACGTGCACGAGTCCCAGTAGGGAACGAGTCCCCTTTATGCCGCTGCTGCAACCTAATTTGAGCCTCAGAGTCTCGCAACGCCAGGTCCTGACCCCGGGCCTGATGCAGATGGTGAGCGTTCTTGCGCTGAACAAGCTGGAACTGAAGGAGATGATCGATGCCGAGATGGTGGAAAATCCCGTCCTGGAAGAGATTGACGAAACGGTTCCGATGCTGGATGAGGTTGCAGGCCGCGAGGAACGGCTGGAGCGCGGTGTGGAAGAACCGCCTGCGCCGCCCAAGGATTCCTTCGAAGAGGTTGATTTCGGGTCGTACTTCCAGGAATATCTTGACCCCGGCTACCGCACACAGCCGGAGTTTGAAGACAGCGAGAAGCCCTCGTTTGAAAACTTTCTCTCCCAGCCAACGACTCTTGCCGATCATCTGGCGTGGCAGTTGGGAGTTCTGACGCTGGAGCCGGAGCTGCGTGAAGCTGCTGAGTTCGTAGTCGGCAACCTGGACGAAGACGGCTACCTGGCTGCCAGTGAAGAAGAATTGGCCGCGGCCTTCCTGCAGTTCCCGGCAGAGCAATTGCTGGAAAACCGCGGGAATGGCCATATGGCGCCCGAACTGACTGAGGCGGAGCTGGCTGTGGCTCTTTCGCTGCTTCGGCGCGGAATTGAGCAGGTGCAGCAGCTTGACCCGGCAGGGGTGGGGGCTCGAGATCTGCGCGAGTGCCTTCTGCTCCAGATTGCGGCACAACAGCGCGAGTTTGGCCATTTGTATGGGAAGCGGGAAACACAGCCGGAAGAAGACCCGCATCGCAGCTTCCGCGCCGAGGCCGAAGGACGGCTTGAGGAGCGGCGGCGCAGCATGGAAGTCGCGGCGCTGATTGTGGACCGTCACTTGCAACTGCTGCAGAAGCGGGACTTGAAAGATCTGGCGCGGGCGGCGCAGGTGACTCCGGCGGAGGTTCAGGCGGGAGTGAATTTCATCCGTACTCTCGATCCGCGGCCGGGACGCCTGTATAACCGCGAGCAGACGCGGCTGATTGAGCCCGATGTGGTTTTTATCAAGCGCGGCGGCTGAGTGGGTTGTTTCAATGAACGAGGAGGATATGCCCAGCCTGCGCCTGAGCGCGCGCTACCGGCGGATGCTGGCGTCGGAAGGCACCGACAAAGAGGTGAAGGATTACGTGAAGGAGCGCTTCCGCTCCGCGCTGCAACTGATGCGCAACATTGCGCAGAGAAAGAGCACGATCCTGCGGACTTGCGAAGTGATTGTGCGCCGCCAGCAGGAATTTCTGGAGCAGGGCGTGGAGGCTCTGCGGCCGATGATGATCAAGGAAGTGGCAGAGGAGATCGGGGTTCACCCCTCGACGGTGAGCCGCGCGGTGGCAAACAAGTATGCGCATACTCCGCAGGGGGTCATCGAACTGCGCTTCTTCTTCTCCGAGGGATCGAACGGGCCGGAGGGCGCGGATACGCCTTTGCTGGTGCTCAAGCGCAAGGTGAAAAAGCTGATCGAGGATGAAGATGCGCGCCATCCGCTGACCGACGACCAGCTTGCCGCGATGCTGGGGGCGCAGGGGATTCAATTGACCCGCCGCACGGTGGCCAAGTATCGCGAGGATATGAATATTCCATCCACGCACCAGCGGCGGCGGCGAGACGCCTGATCGACGCCGGGTAAGATGGAAGAGTGAGATCCTGGATTGTTGCGGCGGGCAGTCTTTTTTTTCTGATGCATCTGGACGTGGGATATGCGCAGAATGCGATTCTGACGGCGGATTACCTTACCATCGAAATGCGCGTGGATCCAGTAGGGATCGATGCGGCGCAACCGGTCTTCGGTTGGAATCTCAAAGCATCGCCGGTTGGCGCGCGCAATCTTCGTCAAAGCCATTACCGCATTATCGTTGCAAGTTCGGCTGAGCGCCTTGCGCGGCATGAGGGAGACCTGTGGGACAGCGGCCGGGTTTCTTCGCCGCTCTACTGGCGGCGTGCTTATGCGGGCGCTCCGCTGCAATCTCACACTGAATATTTTTGGCAGGTTGAGGTGTGGGAAGGCGGTTCGTCGCCGGGCCAGTGGAGCCGGCCGGCGCACTTTACGACAGGACTGCTCACCGCCGGCGACTGGAGCGCAAAGTGGATTGCGGCCGAGCCTGACCGCGGTCCCTCCAGGCAGGCGCTTGAAAACCGTGGGGGAATGCTCTCCGTTCTGCCGCCGCCGTTGCCGGTCTTTCGCCGCGATTTCAGGCTGCGGGGGCCTGTGGCCAGCGCGCTGCTCTTTGTCTGCGGCCTGGGGCAATACGAGGTCCGCCTGAACGGGACCGATGTGACCGATACGGTTCTGAATCCGGGCTGGACTGACTACCGCAAGACGGTTCCTTACGATACCTACGACGTTAGCCGCCTGCTGCGACCCGGCGCGAATGCATTCGGCGTGCTGCTGGGCAATGGAATGTATAACGTGGAAGGCATGAAGGGGCGCTATACCAAATTTGTCGGAAGTTATGGGCAGCCCAAGCTACTGCTGCAGTTGGAGGTGAGTTATGCGGACGGTAGTTCGGAGAGATTGATCTCAGATAGCTCATGGACTACTCACGGCGGACCGGTCACTTACTCATCCACTTATGGAGGCGAAGATTTTGCGGCTGGCGCGCTGGCCGAGGGTTGGGACCAGCCGGGCTTTCGGGGGCAGGGCTGGCAACAGGCGCTCGAAGTGAATGGTCCTGGAGGAAAGTTGGTTGCCGGTGAGTCTGCGCCACTGATCGTTGCCGAGAATTATAAGCCCGTGCGCGTTACGCACCCCAGTCCCGGCGTAACTGTATATGACCTGGGCAAAAACATGAGCGGCTGGCCGGCAATCACTGTTCGAGGGCCGGCGGGATCGACAGTGCGATTGCGACCCGGCGAGTTGCTGGCGCCAGATGGCACGGTGACGCAGCACAGCGCCAATGCATCGGCGAAGGCCGCCGTGCTTTTCAACTACACTTTGCGCGGCAGCGGAGGAGCTGAGAGCTGGCGGCCACGATTTGCTTACTATAGCTTTCGCTACGTCGAAGCCACCGCGCAGCCGGCCAGGCCGGACGGAAAACAGCCGCGGATTCTTTCGCTCACCGGCGAGTTTGTTCATGCGCGCTCGCCCGTCGTGGGACGGTTTGCCAGTTCCGATTCAATGTTTGACGGCATTCACACGCTCATCGATCGTGCCGTTCTCAGCAACCTGGCCAGCGTGATTACGGATTGCCCTTCGCGCGAAAAGCTTGGCTGGCTGGAACAGACCTACCTGAATGCGTCGACTATTTTGCTCAACTACGGAGTGAGCGGCATTTACGAAAAAATGAGCCGCGACATGAGCGATGCGCAACTGGCAAATGGATTGGTGCCTGCGATCGCGCCCGAGTACGTTGCCTTTGTGAACGAGGCAGGCGAGAATACCGCATTTCGCGATTCGCCGGAGTGGGGCAGCGCCGTGGTGCTCAGTCCGTGGGCTCTCTACCAGTTGACCGGAGATGAGCGTCCGCTGCGCGAAAGTTATGAGCCCATGCGACGTTATGTGGACTATCTTGGAAGCCGCGCGGAGGGCGGTTTGCTGGACTATGGACTGGGGGACTGGTACGACATAGGACCTGATCCTCCCGGGCCCTCGCAACTGACCAGCAAGTTAGTCACTGCCACCGGAACTTACTATGCGGACCTTGAAGTTCTGGGACGGATCGCGAAGCTACTCGGCCACTCGCAGGAGGCCGCAGACTATGCGAGCAAGGCAGCCCAGGTAAAGGATGCATTCAACGCCAGGCTCTTCAATTACGAGACAAATGAATACGACCGTGGCAGCCAGACCGCGAATGCGCTGCCGCTGGCGCTGGGCATGGTGCCCGCCGGTCACGAGCAGGCCGTTTTGGATCATCTGGTAGCCGATATTCACGCTCACGGCGATCACGTGACCGCTGGTGATATTGGGTTCCACTACGTAGTGCGGGCGCTGACCGATTACGATCGCTCCGATGTGCTGGCTGCTATGCTCTCGCGCACCGATTCACCCAGCTACGGCTATCAACTGGCGCGCGGAGCAACCACGCTGACCGAGGCCTGGGACACAAATCCCGACAGTTCCCAAAACCACTTTATGCTTGGCCACGGCGAGGAGTGGTTTTATCGCGGATTGGCCGGGCTGAACTTCGATCTGTCGCGCTCTCCCGAAGACGCCATTACGCTGGCTCCGTCTCTGCTGCCCGGAGTGAGCTCGGCATCCGCATCGTATCTTTCGCCGATGGGTCCGGTGCGCATAAGCTGGCGGCGAACGGACAATGGGGCCCTGGTTGAGGCGAGTGTGCCACCCGGAGCCGAGGCGGTCCTTCGCCTGCCCGAGAGGGCGCACTGGCTTGAAAGCGGAAAGGAACCTGCACGCGTCACAGGGGTGCTCAAATCAAAACGAGGCGCGGATGGGCTTGTTCTGAGGCTGGGCTCAGGCAATTATCGTTTTTCCACTGCTCTTCTGCAGAAGCCGGCGGCGGCATTAAAATAAAGCACAGCAAGGAGTGTGAGCGCAGTCAACGCATTCTTTGGCAAGCCGCTTTCTTCAATTCCCCTGGCCCATCTCGGCGGCGCATTCCGTTTTGAAGCTATCGGGAAAAGAATTTGAAATTCTATTTCCCGATTCATTATGAGCAAGTTGGTTCACAGCATATACTGACCTTCTCTACCTCGCGTCTCAAATTCGATTTGGCGAACGGGCACCCAAGGCAGAGTGGACGGCAGTACTCATTTCAATGAAGTTGAACAGCAAATGATGAAACCGGATCTCTCCAGCCGAAAAGGGGCATGGGGAGAACGAGGAGTGGAGGCTGATCATGGAAGTGGAGTTTACCGCCAGGCAAGGAAAGATATCCAAAGCGTTGCGCACGCAGGCCGAGGAAGGATTGGACGGCATATCCCGGATTCTGGGCAAGAGCGTTCGTGCCAGCTTCACCACCGGCGCACAGAGGCACGTGCAGATCGTGGAGCTGACTGTGCAGGCCAGGCAACAGACGATCGTTTCCACGGGCAAGGCCGCTACCCTTGATGCGGCGCTTCGGCAAGCGATCGATCACGCCGAGAACCAGGCGCGGCGGTACCGGGACCGGCGGATGGAAGGCAAACGCCTGCCCAAAGAAGAGAAAGCGCTCACCGCGCCCCCGGTGTCGAGACCCAAGGTCCGCGCGGCCCAGACGGAGGCTGTGGCAGGGGAGAGCAAACCTGCGCGTGGGAAGGCCCGCGCTTCAATCGCCGTGCATTCGTATCCCAGCCGCGCGACGGTGGTGGAGCCGCACATACTCAAAAGCGGCGAAGCGATTGCAATGCGGCCAATGACGATTGAGGAGGCAGTGAAGGAAGCGGAGTTTCGCGACCGCGACTTGCTGATCTTCCATAATTCCGCGGGCGATATGTTTGTGCTTCATCGCCGCCGCGACGGGCAGATGGAACTGGTGGAGATTCCCTAATTCCACCTTAGGCTTCCCGTGCTCGTCACAAACGATGGGAGTTAGCATGCAGGTGGGAGCCAGCAAGAACCGACGTGGCATCCGGTAACCGATTTAGGGGATGGAGACCGGATTGCATTCGGCATACGATTTTGGAATGGCCTCATCCAATGAAGAGCAGGGAAATGGGACAGAGGAAAATTGCGCAGGGACCGCGACGGCCGAAATTCCCTGGGAGAATATGAATGTGAATCTTCCGGAAAACTCGGGCTCCGCACAGCAGCGGGAGATACTTGACGCGTTGCCGGTGCTGGTTTTTCTGGAGCGTGAGGGCAGGATTGTGTTTGCCAATCTTCAGGCACGCCAGATGCTTGGCCTGACTCAAGCAGAGTGGGTTGCGCGGCCGGTAGTCGACGTTTTGTGGGGCCTGGTTCCGATTCCCGGCGAAGCGCAGATTCTGCCCTTGGAAAGCAAGCCAGGCAACCCGTTCCGCGCCACGCTGCCGGCTAGAAATGGCCGCCTGCTGCCGGTTGAAGGCACTTATAGCATTTTGAATGCGGAGTTGCGCGAGGCGGTAATCGTGGCCCATCCCAGCGGACGGGAGCGGGCGCCGAAGTCGCGGCTGATGGAGGATGTGCTGGCCAGCATCCCCGAGGCCGTGGTGATCGTGCATGACAATCATGTGCTCTATACCAACCCAGCATTTACACGCATGTTTGGTTATTCAGCCGAAGAGGCGAGCGGCGCCATTCTGCCGGAGCTGATTGTGCCCGATACGCGGCGGCACGAACAGGAGATGCTGGAACTGGCGCTCGATCAGCATGGGCGCGCAACCATCGAGACGGTGCGCGTGAACAAGAATGGCGCACTGCTGGACGTGGTTTTGCAGGCTGCGCCGCTTATGGTGGATGGAGCGAAGATCGGTTATGTGCTCACTTTCCGTGACATCGGAGATCGTAAGCAGACTGAAGCCAAGCTGCAGCACGATGCCTTGCACGATATGCTGACGGGATTGCCGAACCGCGCGCTTTTTCTCGACCGGCTAACCCTGGCGCTCTCACGGCGGTCTCGGCGGAGGGACCAGAGTTGCGGCGTGCTTTTTCTTGATATGGACCGCTTCAAGGAGATCAACGACACGCAGGGCCACGCGGCAGGCGATGTTCTGCTGGTTGCGATTGCCGATCGGCTGCGCGCGTCGCTGCGTCCGCAGGACTCGGCTTGCCGGCTGGGCGGCGACGAATTTGCCGTTCTGGTGGATAACATCCTGGAAGCTGGCGACCTGAACGTTGTGGCCAGCCGCATCCTGCGCGAGATGGAGCGGCCCTTTGAAATCTTCGGCCAGCTCGTCCAGATAAGCGCAAGCATCGGCATGGCGCTGGCCGGGCCGGACCATACCACCCCCGAGATGCTGATCAGGGACGCGGACTTTGCTATGTACCGCGCCAAGCAGGAGGGCGGCGGGCGGATGGAGATCTTCGACAAGCGCCTGGAGGTACACATTACCAGCCACAAGGAGCAGGAGCAGGAGCTGCGCCAGGTGCTTGATAACCGGCAATTCGAGGTCTGGTACCAGCCCATCTACCGTTTGGCGAACGGCAAGCTGGAAGGGTTTGAGTCAGTGCTGCGCTGGCGGCGGCTGGACGGCACGGCCGACAATTTTTTTGATCTGCTGCGCGTGGCGGAAAACACCGGACTCTCCATCACTCTCGGCAGGGAGACGGTCGATACCGTATGCAGGCAGTTGCGGGCCTGGACCGATGAGATTCGGCAGGAAGCGCTGATGGTGAGCATCAATCTGACTCACCGGCAGTTCTATCATCCCGATTTGATTCTGCAGTTGAAAAGAGCGCTGGAAGCGAACGCAGTGGATGCATCGCAGCTTTTATTTGAAATTGCGGAGACTACACTGAACGAGAATCCGGATGCGGCGGTTGCCATTCTGCAGCGCATGGTGGACTGTAATGTGCGCCTTGCTGTGGGCAACTTCGGCTCCAGCTTTGCGCCGCTCACCCACCTGGTGCGGATGCCGATCGACGTGGTGAAGCTGGCTCCTCAGCTTACCGCGGCGGCGGTCTTTGCAGGGCGCCAGCAGGCGGTGTTGGAGTCGCTGATTCACCTGGGCCACACGCTGGGCATGCAGGTGGTTGCACAAGGAATCGAGACGGCGGCGCAACTGGATGCACTATGCCGCATGGGTTGCGAATTAGGTCAGGGACCACTGCTCGCGTACGCATTGGAACCGGACCGGGCGACGAAGCTTATCGAGCAGGGTTCCGGCCGCCCACTTCCGGTGGCTGAATCGGGCCCCGCAGTGTAGGATGGGCGCATGACAACCTCGAATCCGTCGCCCCGAAGAACCCAGGCGCGAGCGGTTGCCAAAGGCTCCAAGCACGACGCAAGGCCGAGCCGAGCCTCCAGGCGAGCCCGAGTTAAACCGGACAAGGAGTTGGTGATTGTGACCGGAATATCCGGCGCCGGGAAGGCTTCTGCGCTCAAAGACTTTGAAGACCTGGGCTATCATGCAGTGGACAATCTGCCTTTGGAACTGCTGCCGGATTTTGCCGGATTGGTGCGGAGATCCGACGAGATTGAACGCGCGGTAATCGTGGTGGATGTGCGCGAAGGGCAGACCCTGGACCAGCTTCCGGACATTCTCAAGTGGGTAAAAAAACTGTTGCCTACGCAGGTGATTTTTCTGGACGCGCAGGACGCAGTGCTGGTGCGGCGGTACTCTGAGACGCGGCGGCCGCATCCGCTGCGCCGGGCAGAGACGGTATGGCGATCTATTGCGGAAGAGCGGCAACTGCTTGACCCGGTTCGCAACCTGGCGGATACGCTGATCGATACCTCGAACTTCAACGTGCACGAATTGCGCGCCCATCTACAGACACGGTTTGGCCACCAGGACCAGACGAAGCAGCTCCTGGTCACCTGCCTCAGTTTCGGCTTCAAAAATGGGGTGCCGCTGGATGCGGATATGGTCTTTGATGTGCGATTCCTTCCCAATCCGCATTTTGTGCCGGAGTTTCGCAAGCTCACCGGCCGGGACAGTAAAGTGGCGGCCTATGTGCGCGGGTTTCCGCAGAGCAAGGAGTTTCTGGAACGCGTTACAGAGTTGATGCTTTATTTGCTTCCGCATTATGTGCAGGAAGGAAAGAGCTACCTGACAGTGGCCTTTGGCTGTACCGGCGGACAGCATCGCAGCGTGATGATGGCCGAGGAGATGTGCAAGCGTCTCAAAAAGGCCGGTTACCAGGCGAAGGCTGTGCACCGGGATATTCCGCGGTGAGTTAGCGAGTCAGCGAGTCAGGAAGTCAGCGAGTTAGCACGTTAGTTATTAAGGAAAGATATGAAAAGGCGAGATTTGATAAGTGGTTCGTTGGCGATGGTCCTATCGGCGTCGCTCAAGGTGAAAGCAGCAGGTTTGTTGCCGGCATTTATATCGGGCGCTGAAAAACGGCGGCTGCGCATTGTGGGCATAGGGACGCCTCTTCCGGTAGCGGATAACAGCGGCGATACTTGGGTTGCAGCGTGGGCCGACGACGATAACCTCTACTCACCGTCGAATGATACGGGTGGGTTTCATAAACAGCCATATTCGAACATCAGTTTCAATCGCATCGATGGAAGCGATCCGTTGCACCTGGGCGGGGTAACGGTGAACAGCATGACGGAGTATGGCAAAGGCGGCGATACAAAAGCGGACGGGTGCACGTGGAAATCCAGCGGCTGCACATTCATTGATGGCGTTTTGTATTGGGTTGTGGCCCGGCATGAGTATGGAGAAACCAGTGGAGACCCTTACCGAAGACAGCCGGCACATAATGCAAGCATCATCAAGAGCTCCGACTATGGGAAAACGTGGACGCGTCCGGCGGAAGTGAACTATCAGTCCCCGATGTTTCCCGGACGGCGTTTTGCCACGCCGTACTTTATTGAATTCGGCCATGAAGGATCGAGTAAAGCAAACGTCGGCGATTACATTTATGCCCTTTCAAACAACGGTTTTTGGGATTGCGGCGACGACATGGTTCTGGGCCGTGTGGAGCGATCCAAAATCGGCCTGCTGAATGGCTCTGACTGGCAGTACTTCACCGGCGGAAACGACGCACTGAAGACCTCCTGGTCGAAGAATATGAACGATGCTAAGCCGGTGCTTGAAGGAGAGCGCAAATTTGGCATGGGTGGCGCTGTTTATCTGCATGAGCACCAGCGGTATTTCATGATCGGTTGGTATTATCCTGCTGGAGGCGGGAAGATGGCTGGGGCTAAGACGCATACGGTTTGGGATTTCTATGAGTCGCCGCAGCCCTGGGGTCCATGGACCCGCATCCTCTCCTATGATTCTCAGCCTTCGGGATACTATTCTCCGCAGGTGTGCCCCAAGTTTCAAACTGCCGACAAAGTTTTTGTGTTCACTGCTGGAAATTGGGATAGCCCGCCGGACTATCGTTTGACGGTTTTCCCGCTTGAGATAGGGACTTAAATTCAAAAGGCGATCTTCGACTAAATACCCGAAAGGATAAAAGTATGAAAATGAAGTTATGGATTACAGCCATTGTGGCATGCGGGATTTTCTCCGTTGCCGCATCAGGGCAACGGCACGCTGACTCCGCTCCCGATCCCGCTCATAGCGGGCCGTCCCTGGCGGTAACGATGCAGCTCCTCCAGGAAAAGTTGAACGAACAAGGAAAGATGAGTTGGACTACGCATTATCATGACAGCGCCGATAATACGAATTGGATCTATCAATTCATCTTCGAAGCCAGCAAAGTGGTTGCCGATGCGTCGGCCTGCACCATCGCCTATCACTACACCATCGTCCGGGACGGCACTCAGATCTCCGATAGCGACGCTTCGTTCAACCTTCACGATGTGCAGGACCTGACGCTGATCACGGGCGACGAGCGCCAGAACAAGAATGATGTGGCCGCCGGGCACCCAACCTGGAACGCGAAGGTCGATCCGCCCGTCTTCGACTTGATTGTGAAAGGGAAGGAGACAGCGGAGTTCTACTTCTTCTTTTTCGATGGGGATGCGGCCAACCGCGTTACGAAAGCCATGGGGCACGCGGTTGAATTGTGCGGCGGCAGCAGAGGTTCGTTCTAGACCGGTGTGTTCGAGTCCGGAGCGCATGGCCGTTTGATTGCGCATCGTGCAGCGCCAATCCCAGGTCTCAGAAGCGAGACCTGGGCCACCCGAGTGCAGTGATTAGTACTTGACGATGGCGGTGAAGGAGTCGGGCTTGAGGCTGGCTCCGCCGACCAGTGCGCCGTCAATTTCTTCCTGGCCGAGAAGGGCTGTGGCGTTGTCGGGCTTGACACTGCCGCCGTAGAGGATGCGGATGGCCGCGGCGACGGCCGGACCCAGCAGCTTGGCCACTTCAGCGCGAATGATCTTGTGCGCGTCGACGGCAATCTCGGGCGTGGCGGTCTTGCCGGTGCCGATGGCCCATACCGGCTCGTAGGCGATCACGATGGGTGTGGCGGCCTCGGCGGTGATGCCGGCAAAGGCTCCGGTGATCTGGGTCTTGAGGACGTGGGCGGTTTTGCCGGCTTCGCGCTCGGCTAGAACTTCGCCGACGCAGACCACGGGAACGACGCCGTGCTTGAGGGCGGTGTGCAGCTTCTTGTTGACGATTTCGTCGGTTTCGGCGAAGTACTGGCGGCGCTCAGAGTGGCCGATCAGGGTGTGCGTTCCACCGACGGCCAGAAGTTGGAGAACGGAGGTTTCGCCGGTGTAGGCGCCTTCCTCGGCAAAGTGGATATTCTGCGCGCCGACCAGGACGTTGGAGGCATTGGCATGCAGCGGTGACCGTTGGCAGCAACACAGGTGAAGGGAAGAGGGCGATCTCGTCGCGGGTGTGGCCGGCAACGAGGGGTAAAAAGGCATCGACAAAGGCCTTGGCTTCGGCAGGGGTTTTGTACATCTTCCAATTGGCGGCGATCAGTTTCTTGCGTGACATTTGTATGGGATCCTCAGGATGATTTTATCGGACCAATCTGAGCCAACAGGTGACCCCGGGCACAGTGGCGACGGGGATACTGCAGCTGTTCTCAGGACTCGGTGTGCGCCTGTTGAGAGTGAGGCGCGGTACCCAGCCTCGCTGTACAACTTGCATATACCCCCCCTATTTCAGGCAATAAGGTGATTATTTTCAACGGATTACTGGGAAGTTCCCGCTGTAACTGTCTGATGGCAAAAGGGTTATTGCCAGATACTAGGCAGCAAAGGACTTACCGGGCCTTTTCTTGTAAATTTCGTCGCGCTCTGGTGATGCCGGCGGTCGAATTCTCAGGTCCAAGGGGCATTCGGTCCGGAAGTGCGAAAAGGCTTATGAATCCATTCTGCCTCAGAAGATCGAAATATTCTGCAAAGTGAAAGGGCGCTTATTAATCCGGCCCTCAAGTTGTGCTATTGTCTCCTACCCATTCAGCAAAAAACGCTGTAGATGATCAAGACGTTGTTCCCTCCCGTCTGGATGCATTGACAAGCAACGGGTTATGGGAAAGTGGAAAGCTGAAGTGCGCTTTCCACTTTCCCACAACCCCGGCTACTGCTACGAGTATGGATTTGCTTGAGTTGCGTAAACCAGGGGGCTAAAGCCCCGTTCCTTTTGGAAACCACATTCGGCATGTCTAAACAGCTTGCGGAAAAAGTCGTTCATTTTTCGATTCCGAGTCGCACCGTTGAGTTTTTTCACTTCAAATCGGTTGTACTGCTGTTGATTTGCTCCTCTGGAGATCCGATTTTGCGGCCTCCAGAGACACCTATCCCCCGGACTTACTGCGCCGGAATCAGCTTCTGCATGCGCAGCAGGTTGTGCGCTGTGGCAACCAGGCTAAACAGCCAGTCGACTCGTGCCCTGCCGCGCAGTTTTACCTGCCGGACGGCCCGATCTTGCTTGGCCCAGCCGAACACCTTCTCCACCAGCTTCCGCTTCCTCTGGCTGATGGCAAATCCTTCGCTGTTGCGTTCTTCTCCGGTAAGCCAGTTGGGCCATTTCGGATTGGGCGCGTATTCGGCTACATGCGGCCTGATGCGGCGGGCGCGCAACTGACCAACAAACTGCTCCTCTTGATAACTCTTGTCGGCGCCCAGCGTGCTCACCACGGCGCGTTTCAGCTTGTCCACCATCACCAATGCAGCCTCCCGTTCCGCCGTCTTGCTGGACTGCGTCACCATCGCTGCTACCACCAGTCCGTTGCGGTTCTCCGTCAGCACATGGCCCAGGTAGCTGGGCACCGCTACCGCCGCCCCGCTCTTCTTATACAAACGCGCCTCCGGGTCGGTGGCTGACTCATGCGTGTCGCGCAGCAGCTTGCGGCCTCGCGTTCCCGTGCCCCGGCTGGGCGGATCGGGCTTCTCACGGAAGCTGCGACGGCTGGCCCAGGCCTGAATCAAAGTACCGTCCACGGTGAAATGCTCCTCGCTTAAAAGCTGATGCGCACGCGCCTGTTCCACCACCGCCAGCAACAACTGTTCGGCAACCTCGCCCTCAATCAGACGCTCGCGGTTCTTGGTAAATACCGTCACATCCCACACCGGGTCGTCGATGTTGAGTCCCACAAACCAGCGGAAAAGAAGGTTGTAGTCCAACTGCTCCATCAGTTGCCGCTCCGACCGCACCGAATACAGTACCTGCAATAACTGCGCCCGTATCAGCTTCTCCGGAGCAATCGACGGCCGCCCGCGCCGCGCGTACAGCTGTTGGAACTCGGAGTCCAACTCCCGCAATGCTGCATCGCTCATCTGCCGGATGGCACGTAATGGATGATCCTTCGGCACTCGCTGTTCAAGGCCGATGTAGCTGAATACCGCTTCCTGTTGCTCGTCATTTCCGCGCATGACTAATACATACCGTATCGCCCTGTGGAAACCATCGTGCCTTATCCGGTTCACCAGCCTTTTTTCCGCAACCTGTGAAGTCGTGCCCTTTCAAAACTACGCCTCGACGAAGGAACAACGTGTTGAAACATCACAGGCACCCAAGTGTCAATATTTATGGGCCGAATCAATAGTTGACCGAAGCTAGATTTGCGGGTCGGATACGCGGATGGCGGATAAGTCGGAGGGTATTTCGCCGCTCAGGAAGGCGGCTCGATGCTCAGGGTCGCCGAGATCCATTACGAAGTGATACCAGGTTTCATCTTGCAGGATTCCCATATTCCATGGGCCCGAAACTGAGTCAGAGAATTGCCAGACGATGTGGTAACCGTCCTCATTGGTGAATCCTTCGAGATCGGCCTGAATGATGGAATCGCCGCGCTCCCATATTTTTGAGCGCAATGCATGGAGAACGTTGCTGCCCTCCTCGGTCGAGTCTCCTTGCAGGTGCTGGAACGCGTAGATGGTTTTGACCTCGCCAAGATATTCGGTCAACCATGTGACGCCGGTCTCCGGCTGACGATCCTGGATATCGTCGATGAAGTCGGCGATATCGTCCTGACCGAGTGAACCGTCGAAGACCGGTTTGCGCTCGATGACCGCGATTTCCATTTCGTCGTTTCCAGAGAGGAGCAGGCTTTCCCATTCTTCCTCTGTTCCTTCTTCGAGGGGCAGTTTGAAGTCAGAGTGCTCGTCGCGAATAAACTGCGCGAGTTCATCGAAGGAGGGAAAGTCTTCGTCTTTTGAAAGGACCCTTGTGTAATGGGACACTGACTCTCTCCTTCGGGAGGGCGGAATTCTTACACTGCGATCAGAGCAAAAAGGCGTGGGGGTTGTCGAGGGGGTACGGGAGAAAAGCAAAAGCAAGTGCAAAAGCAACCGCAGGTCCTTCGACTTCGCTGCGCTTCGCTCAGGATGACAGTTCTGTTTTCTAAGGATGATGGATGCGGGGCTTAGGGATTTGTGCTATCCCACCCATGCCGCAAAGAACGCGTCATGGATGGGGCACCCGGCCCCGCGATCGACCTAGATTTCAGGCCTGATCCGGGGCCTTCGTTTCCATATTTCTGTCTTACTTATCCGTCAGCGCTTCTACGCCGGGGAGCTTTTTGCCTTCTAAGAACTCGAGGCTTGCGCCGCCGCCGGTGCTGATGTGGGTGATCTGGCTGGCGAGGCCGGTTTTGTTGATGGCAGAGACTGAGTCACCGCCGCCGATGATGGAGATGGCGGACTTGTTGGCCGCTACGGCTTTGGCGATGGCGTTGGTGCCTACGGCGAAGCGGGGGAACTCGAAGACGCCGGCGGGACCGTTCCAGACGATGGTTTTGGCCTTGACTACCACGGCTTCAATGGCGGCGATGGATTTGGGGCCGATGTCCAGACCCTGCCAGTCGGCAGGGAAATTGACTGTGGAGTCCCAAAGCTGGGTTTTGGCGTCCTCGGAGAAGCTGTCGGCGAGGACATTGTCGATGGGAAGCAGAAGCTGGACGCCTTTGGCTTTGGCCTTGTCGAGAGCAGCCTTTGCCATGTCGATCTTGTCTTCTTCAACCAACGACTTGCCTGTGGAGACGCCGAGGGCGCGGTCAAAGGTGTAGGCCATGCCGCCGACGATGACCAGCGTATCGACCTTGTCGAGGAGGTTGCTAATGACGTCGATTTTGCCGGAGATTTTGGAGCCGCCGATGATGGCGACGAAGGGCTTCTCAGGCGATTCGAGGGCCTTGCCGAGGTAGGTGATTTCCTTTTCCATCAGCAGGCCGGCTACGGCGGGCTTGAGGAAATGAGTGATGCCTTCTGTGGATGCGTGGGCGCGATGGGCCGAGCCGAAGGCGTCGTTGACGTAGACGTCGGCGAGCGAGGCGAGGGCTTTGGAGAAGGCCGGATCGTTGGCTTCTTCCTCGGGGTGGTAGCGGAGGTTCTCGAGCAGCAGTACCTGGCCGGACTCAAGCTTGCTGGAGAGCTCGGAGGCGACTTCGCCGATGCAGTCGGGAGCGAAGGCTACGCTGACGTTTGTGCCGAGGGCTTGATCGAGCAGCTCGCGGAGACGGTCGGCTACGGGACGGAGCGAGTACTTCGGATTCGGCTTGCCCTTGGGGCGGCCGAGGTGGGAGGCGAGGATGACCTTGGCCTTGTGCTGGAGGGCGTAGACGATGGTGGGCAGCGTGGCCACGATGCGGGTGTCGTCGGTGATGGTCGAGCCGTCTTCAGTGAGCGGCACATTGAAATCGACGCGGATGAAGACCCGCTTGTTGGCCAGATCGATATCGCGAATGGAGAGCTTGGGCATGGGAGTTCCTTAATAGGGGTCAGGGTTCAGGGGTCAGGGTTCAGGAGCCGGAAGATTAGGGATCAGGTTTCAGAGATCAGAAATCACAAAAACTGATCCCTGATCTCTGAAACCTGATCCCTGCGTTTTACAGGCCTTTCTTGGCCAGGAAGCCGATCAGGTCGACTACGCGGCTGGAGTAGCCCCACTCGTTGTCGTACCAGCTGAGCACCTTGACGCTGTTTCCGACTACCTTGGTCAGCGGTGTGTCGACGATGGAGGAGAGCGGACAGCCCTTGAAGTCGGAGCTGACCAGCAGGTTGGCATCGACGCCCAGAATGCCCTTGAGCTCGCCCTCGGCTGCCTTCTTGAAGGCGGCGTTGAGGGCTTCGGCGGTGACGGGCTTCTCGGCGATGTAGGTCAGGTCGACGACCGAGACGTTGGGGGTTGGAACGCGGATGGCGAAGCCGTCGAGTTTGCCGGCGGTCTCAGGGATGACCAGCTTGAGGGCCTTGGCAGCACCGGTCGAAGTGGGAATCATCGACAGAGCGGCGGCACGGGCGCGGCGCAGGTCCTTGTGCGGAAAGTCGAGGATGACCTGGTCGTTGGTGTAGCTGTGGATGGTGGTCATGATGCCGGAGACCAGGCCGCTAGTTTCAAGAATGACTTTTACGACCGGGGCCAGGCAGTTGGTGGTGCAACTGGCGTTGGAGAGGATGTTGTGCTTGGCCGGATCGTACTTGTCCTGGTTGACGCCGAGGACGATGGTCAGGTCTTCATTGCTTGCGGGAGCGGAGATGATGACTTTTTTAACGGTCGCGCCGAGGTGGGCCTTTGCCTTTGCACCGTCGGTGAAGTGGCCGGTGGATTCGATGACGATCTGCGCGCCTACGTCGGCCCAGGGGAGCTTGGCGGGGTCGCGCTCAGCCCATACCTTGATCTTTTTGCCGTCGACGGAGATGAAATCATCGCCTGCGGTGATTTCGTTCTTGAGGTTGCCCAGGATCGAGTCGTACTTGAGCAAGTGAGCCAGCGTTGCCGGGCTGGTGAGGTCATTGACGGCAACAAAATCGATTTCCTTGTTTCCGAGTGCGGCGCGCAAAACGTTGCGGCCAATGCGGCCGAAGCCGTTGATACCAACCTTAACTGCCATGTGTGATTTTTCTCCTTGGTTGTGGGTGAGTCCGTGGTTTTTGAGTCTGGGTGCTTTGGCGCCCTGAATGATTGCAGCAGGCAATTCCACCAAACTCTTGATCGTAACACTTTGGGGGACAGGGCGAGATGAACACAGGTTCGCTTCCGCATTCTTCGCGGAACCCCTTCCCGAATAGTGTGCCTTTTCTGGTACGGGACAGTATGTGACGGTGTGCACAGCATTGATGCTGCCTTGGGTAGTGTGGTATTCCGGTAACAGTAGGTACTTGTTGAAGGCGGCATGAGAAGACGTTCGAGACACACCCCCAATACCTCGGAATCCACAGGCAAGATTGGCCAGGAACTTCCATCGAATCAACCGGCTCCGCTGGTTCCGTTCTACCCTGACGAGGCTCCGGCACAGCAACAGCCTCGAGGTCAGCGGACCCAGGAAACACGGCCTGCGGCGACACACCGGCCTGCAGCACAGGCTCGGCCTGCCAGACAGGAATGGAGCGAGCCGGCCGAATCCGGACGATTTGAGCTGGAGACGCAGCCGGAGTTGTCTCAAGGGCCTCCACCGCAGCCTGAGGCGGCAGAGCGTTCGACTCAGGAACCAAAGGGGTATGTGGTGCTGGCGATCGGATTGCCGGGATCGGGCAAGACGACGTGGTTCAGGCGGCGGGGGGTGACTCCGCTGTCGAGCGACCTGCTGAGGAATATTCTTTTTGACGATGTGGAGGAGCAGCGCTACCAGGGGCTGGTCTTCTCAACGCTGCGGTCGCTGCTGCGGGCGCGGCTGATTGCTCGGATGCCGTTGAATTATGTGGATGCGACGAATCTTTCCATTCATGAGCGGCGGCAGTGGATCAAGATGGCGAAGAGCTTTGGGTACGAGGTGCAGGCGGTTTTCTTCGATGTGCCGTTGGAGGTTTGCCTGGAGCGGAACAGCAAGCGGGACCGGTCAGTGAGCGCGGACGTGATGAAGAAAATGTCAGAGAAGCTGAAGCCGCCGGTCTTTGAAGAGGGGTTTGCGAAGATTACTGTGGTGCGGGTTAAGAACGCCGGGTAGAAAATCACCGCGCGAATTGCGTTTTAGATCAGGGTACGAATTCAGCCGTGCCGAATAGGCCTGAATTGCGCAAATGGAACCCACTAAGAGATCCAGGAGGAAAGAGTGCTCCGGACACCATTGGTCAAGGATGTCGTGATAGTTGTAGGCGTGATGTTCCTTGTCGTCGCATATAATTGGTCCCCTTATTTAGCCCAGAAAATAAATTGGATTCCGAAGACGCGGAGGGGTCAGATCCTTTGGGTATTCGCAGCGTTTGGTTTCATTCTCGTTTATATTATCTGCGCATATACGGTTTACTCTCGCTAGCAATCTTCCGCCCACAGCCAACTCTTCAGCACATTTAAGTTAATCAGATTCTATAGATCCAGCTTGGCAACGGCTTCGCCCGGCTCATCCGCGCGCTCGACATAGCGCGCAATTGGATATGATGGTCGTGCATGGAAAAGACGCTCGACGTTAAGCTGGCTGCGCTAAAAAGGATCCCGCGAGCAGGGTTTTTATCCTGGCAGATGCCAAGGATGCCGATATGGCTTTCGGCATCTCCGCGCCGGGAGTGGGATCCGGAGGGAAGAGTTCGATCGCTGGCTGATTATCGCGATCAGATGCGGGAGATCGTCTCCCAGGGGTTGGTCGACATTATGCTTATGTCGGCAAGCACTTCAGAAATTCTGACAATTAAGGAACGCATTTTCGACTCCTCGGCCGTGACTCCGGCGGTGCGCGCGAACGATACGACGGATGTGCACATTGTTCGCGGGGGATGCTATCCGCAGGCTTATTCGCAGCCCTTTGCCACGGCTACGCTGGATCATATTCAGGCGGGCAAGAGTCCGTGCACTGATGAGGAGCGGCGGAGGGGTGCGCAACTGGGGCTTTATTCGGTTACATTCAACAACGATCCGAAGCGCGACCTGAGAGTGATGGAGGCTTACAAGGCTTTCCGGCTGGAGGCGGAGATCAAGCATTTCAGCCATTTTCTTGAGGTATTTCATCCCAATGTGCGGGCGGAGGATCACGGGCTTGCGGCCGAGGAGATTCCACACTTCGTCAACGACCATATTGTGAGGCTTTTGGCGGGAGTGACTTCGGTGGGCAGGCCGCGGTTCCTGAAGATTCCCTATGCGGGGCCTAAGGCACTGGAAGAGTTGTGCGGGTACGATTCTTCGCTGGTGGTGGGCGTGCTGGGGGGATCGGCGGGGACTACGCACGATGCGTTTGCGCTGGTCTATGAGGCTAAGTGTTATGGGGCGCGGGTCGCGCTGTTTGGCAGAAAGATCAAGGCGGCTGAGCATCAGCTATTGTTTGTGCAGTTTTTGCGTTTGGTGGCGGACGACGAGATGCTGCCGGCGGAGGCGGTGAAGGCTTATCACGGGGCGTTGCAGGGTTTGGGAATTTCGCCGCGCCGCAGTTTGGAGAAGGATTTGGAATTGAGTTCGGCTTTTGTTGGTTATGGGGGCGGATAGGGATTTGTGGTATCCCAGGTCTCAAAATCGAGACCTGGGGCGACAGGCGAAACGCAGGTTCCTCGACTCCGCTACGCTTCGCTCAGAATGACAGTATGGTTGGGGTATCCGGCGAATAGGGATTTGTGGTTTCCCACCGTTGCGCCGAAAAACGCGCAAGGATGGGGCACCCGAGGTTTTGTGGTGCGAGGTACGGGAAGCATCCATGGAAAAACTTTATGACGTGCTGGGAGCGGGGATCGCGGCGGTTGACGATCTGATTTACGTTTCGGAGTATCCGCAAGTCGATTGCAAGATTCCGGTTCACGGCAGCGCTCGGCATGGCGGAGGGCCCGCCTGCACGGCGATTGCCGCGGTTGGCTCGCTGGGTGGGCGGGCGGCTTACACGGCGCGCTTTGGGGAGAACGAGCTTTCAAAATACATTGCCGCCGCGCTGGAGCGCCACGGCGTGGATATTTCGCATTTGGTCGATGATCCGGAGGGAGGGCCTTACCACAGCATCATCGTGGTGGATGGAGCGGGGCATCGCAATGTGTTTTACGATGCGGCGCTCTATCGCGTGGTTACGGCGGACGATTTGCCGGATACGTTGGTTCAGTCTGCGTCGCTGGTGCTGCTGGATCATATCACTGAGCCCGCGCTAACTGAGGTCGCTGAGAAGGCACACAGGCTGGGAGTGGCGGTTTTGGGGGATATTGAAGGCTGGTCGGATTCTGCGAAGAAACTGGCCGCGCTGACTGACTATTTGATTGTTCCAAGGGCATGGGGTGAGTGGGCCAGCGGCGCGGCGAATCCGCGTGATGCTTGCGCGAAGCTGGCTGGGGTTGGACGGCTGGCTACGGTGGTGACGGATGGGGCGGGGGGATGCTATCTAAGCTCCAAGGTTGAGCCGGCGGTGCGGCATTTTCCGGCATTCAAAGTGGACGCGTTCGATACCACCGGATGTGGGGATACTTTTCACGGAGCTTTTGCGCTGGCAATCGCGCGGAATCTGGCGGCGGCGGATGCTGCTGTGTTTGCTTCAGCTGCGGCTGCACTGAAGGCTATGGCTGACGGTGGAAAGCGACGGGGATGGGATGCGCTGCCTACGCTGGATGAGGTGAGCGCGTTTCTCGGGGTCCGGCTTCCGGAGATGGAGCGGTCGCCGTTGCTCAGGAAGCTTGAAGTGCTTAGTGTGTAGCTTCTTTCGGTCTAAAAAGAACCAAGATTTTGTTTGTTCGGTAAGCGGGAACAGTGCAAGCGTAGACAGCGCGTTCGGATTCATTTGGCGGATTGGCCCCCGCTTAGGCGGGGATGGCAGGTTGGCGAGTTGGCGGCGGCACTACTGAGAGTAATTTCGTGCTTCCACGATTCGATTGCGCCGGTGGGCGACCCTTATGGAATGCGCGCTGCGAGTTGAGCGGCCAGGAAAGCAGCTTGCTGGGGATCGGGCAGGTTCGCGTAGCCGGCCAGGGTTCGATCCTTGCGAAAGATACAGATTCCGCCCAGGTACTGTGCCTTGGCCTGGAATGCTTCGTCGCCAATCTGCGCCGGGAGACGCGCCGTCAAAATGCTCGCGGAGTTTCTTCATGACCTCGGCGGCGGATGCGGGCGAATCTTCCAGCACGACAAACGCCTGCCCCTGCTTATAGGTCGCCACATAACCGCGCTTGAGCAATCGCAACCCCAGTACGCTTTCAGGAACCATGCGGATGGAGGCGAGGTTCTCTTTAGGAAACCACTGCGACGCCTCCGGGGCGGTGACCCGGCCCTCAAGGCGCTGTTCGATAGCGGTAACGAATAACTTCAAAGCCGGGGTACGGTCGCTGTCCGGGTGGGCGGCGATTACGGTCATTTCGACGTAGTATTTACCTTTTGCGAAGCTGGCGCTTTGCGGTTGCACCTGCCCGCCCATGCCGATGGCGGCGATGGGCAGGCTGGAATCGCGATTGGCCAAGAAGAGGCCATATGCCGAGTCGGCATCGCTCATCTCGGAGACGTCGATGGTCAGCGTGTCTCCGCCGGACTTGCAGTCGATTCCCGCATGCGCGCGAAGCCGAAGATCAGGTAACCTTCGGCGCCGCCATCCTTGTAGTCGAAGAGGTTGTCGGCCGCGTACTGGCGTTTGGGCCCGGTCTGTTCCCAGCCGGGTGCGAACTGGCAGCTAAGGAAATCCTGTGCGTGCGCCATGCCGGACGCAAGCAGGATGGTCAAAAATAATCCGGCAGCTTTCATGCAAACAATTCCTGTGCGCGCGCCATTCGGCTTTGGACCTGAACGCCATGGGGACACTTCACCGTGCATTCAGCGCAGTCGCCGCAGCGGACGGAAACCTGCTCAGGGGTCAGCTGCATGAATCGCTCCCGCCCGAGTGCGAACTGTTTATAGCCGTCGGCGTAAGTGAGGAAGCGCAGCACATCGGCGACCGGCAGGCCCTTTTGGCAGTGGCCATCGCACTCGCCGCACATGCGGCAATAAAGCGGCGCGATTTTATCGAGGTGCGCGGCAAGCAGCTTTTCGTCCCCGGGTGCAAACGGATGCGCCATGGCCTTCAGGTTCTCATCCAATTGATCCATATCCGTCATGCTGGGAATGGTGGTGGAGATGGTGGGCTTGTTAATGACCCATTTCAGCGCGGCGAGCATGGCCCCATCCTGCTTGAGCTTTGTAAAGAGGGGATTGCCGGGCTTCAGGTCGCGAAATCCTCCGGCCATCACCTTCATTGCAACCACGCCCATGCCCGATTTGGCGGCCACGCCGATGGCCTGTTCCATGGCGGGGTCCATGGAGAAGTTATAGGCGGTCAGGACCACGTCGAATACGCCCTTTTGCGCCAGCCAGGGCAGCAGTTGCTGTTGGCCACCGTGCGTAGCTGACGCCGGCGAAGCGAATCTTGCCTTGCTTCTTCGCCGACTGTTGCGCTTCGATCATATCGTCGCGAATATCGGACGGGCCGCCTCTTTCATGGAGATACCAGATATCAACGTAGTCAGTGTTGAGTTCGCGGAGGCTGGTGTCGAGATCCTTCAGCAACCCTTCCTTGTTTTCAGCGCCCGACTTGGTGGAGAGGATGACCTGCTTCCGCCTGGCGCCAAGGGCAGCGCCTACCATGCGTTCATTGTTGCCGTGCTGATAACCGCGCGCGGTATCGAAGTAGTTGATGCCGATGTCGACGGCACGCTCAATCACGCTTGGATCCGAGGTGATCATGCATCCGAATCCCAGAGTGGTCACCTTGAGGCCTGTGCGGCCGAGGGTTCTGAAGTCGAGTTTTACTTGCGAGCCGGCGGTCTTAGGGGTGGATTCCCCGGACGGCGGCCAAAGCCCCATGCGGGAACCAGCGCCCATGACTGGAAGCGTGAATCCGGCAGAGAGTCCGGCGGAGAGAAAATCGCGGCGAGAGGTTTTTGAGTTCATAAATGCACCTGGTTTAGCAAACTTAATAGAGTAATACTTTCTTTAGTTCCGTGGATAGTGCGCGCATCACAGGGCTGCGATATTTAAATCAAGGCTTCGATTTTGGGAAGTAATTCGGGCGAACTAGATCAGCCTGTCTGTTTTCTTGTGTGGTGTCTCGGAAGTTTGTTGAATAAGGAGGAAAAGCAACCGCAGGTCCTGCGACTCGCTGCGCTCGCTCAGGATGACAATCAAAAACTGGAGTTGAGTGCCCAGCCATCCCAGCGGGCACAAATCGCCCGCCGGGAACCCCGGTCACGCGCCCAACTCCGCTCAGGACGACAGTGATTCTATGATGCGTATTGCAGCGGCAGGACACTAGGTGATCAGCGAGTCCTGGATGTGGCCCATTTTTTCCTGCTTGGTGCGGACGTAGCGCTCGAAGGTCTCCTGGGACTCGACTTCGGCGGAGACGCGCTCGACTACGGCGATGCCGGCGGACTCCAAGGCGGCGACTTTCTCGGGATTGTTGGTGATGAGGCGGACCTGCGAGACGCCGAGCAGCTTGAGGACTTCGGCGGGCAGCTCGTACTCGCGATAGTCGGCGGCATAGCCCAGCTTTACGTTGGCTTCGACGGTATCCATGCCCTGATCCTGCAGCTCGTAGGCCTTCAACTTGGCCATCAGGCCGATGCCGCGGCCCTCCTGCTGCTCGTAGAGCAGGATGCCTGCGCCGGCTTCGGCAATTTTGCCCAGGGCCAGCTCCAGCTGAAGACGGCAGTCGCAACGGAGCGAGCCGAAGACGTCACCGGTCATGCATTGGGAGTGGATGCGGACGAGCGGGGGCGCGGAGTGAATGTCGCCCATCACCAGCGCGACCAAACCCTCAGCTTCGCCGCCCGCCTGTGGCTGGCCTTCGAAGCCCAGGATGCGGAAGTCTCCCCAGCGGGTGGGGAAGTCGGCTTCGGCGATCTTGTTCACGCTTGCAAATGCCATAGTTCCATTTTACAGAGCGCAGGGGATCAGGGCAGTCCGCTCACTCTCTGCTCGTGCGGTACATTGAAGGGGTGACGGACAATCTGATTCTCGTTACGCTGCTGGTGAAGCTGGGCGTGGTTGCTTCGGTGGCCAGCGTGCTGGCGCGGGTGAGCACCTTCCGGCGGCTGTTCTTTGCCGAGCAGCGCCGCCGCCGGCAAACACTGGCGTTGCTGGCGTTTTTTCTGGTGCCGCTCACGCTGGGGGTGTGGGTTCGGCTTGCGGTGCCCAACTTTCTGGCTGCCGATATTTCGTTTGAAACGGTGATTCTGCTGGGGCTGCTGGTGGGTCCGGGATGGGCGATGCTGGGAGGGGCAGTGCTGTCGGTTCCGGCGGTGCTGCACCACGAGTATCTGGCTCTGCCCTTCAACGTGCTGCTGGGGATGGGCGCGGGGCTGCTGGGACGCTTCGTCGAGCCGGAAGAGATCTGGTCGTTCACGCCGTTCATCGACCTGAGCCTTTACCGATGGGTGCGGCGCAACCTGATCAAGCCGCGCATCGACCGGCAGTTTCTGATGCTGTTTCTGATTGTGGCGGCGGAGGTGTGCAGGGACTGGCTGGCCCACGCCTTTCCGCACCGGCTGTTTGCGCTGCTGGCCGGCCAGCCGTGGCTGCAGGTGCTGGTGTGGCTGAGCGCGCCGATCGGGGTGGGCATCGCGCTGAAGGTTTGGAATGCGCTGCGCATTGAGCTGAAACTTGAAGAACAGAAGCGGCTGCTGCTGGAGGCGCGGCTGGACGCGTTGCAGCGCCAGATCAACCCGCATTTTCTTTTCAATACGCTCAACTCCATTGCCTCGCTGGTGCGCATGAAGCCGGAGCTGGCGCGCGAGATGACGGTGAAGCTGGCCAATATTCTGCGCGCGCTGCTCAAGGACCACGATACGTATGTTCCGCTGCGCGAGGAGCTGAGTTTTACCGACGATTACCTGGACATTGAGGTGGTGCGCTTCGGCGCGGAAAAGCTGAGGGTGCAGAAGGAGATCGATCCGCGGACGCTGGAGGTTCTGGTGCCCAGCATCCTGCTGCAGCCGCTGATTGAAAACAGCATCAAGCACGGGCTGGAGCCGCGGCTGAACGGCGGAACGGTGACGCTGCGCAGCCGGCTTAACGGGGACCGTGTGCTGATCGAGGTGGCCGACGACGGGGTGGGCATGGGCAACCGGCCGGCCTCGGCGCTGCGCCGCGCCGGGGCCGGCATTGGAATGAAAAATGTGCAGGAGCGGCTGGAAGTGCTCTATGGCAACCAGATGCGGTTCAGCGTGGTCAGCAATCCGGGGCGGGGGACGCTGGTTTCGATTGAGATTCCGACGCATCTGCCGGATGCGGTTTAGGTAGGGTGCGGACTGATCTGAGGCTCCCGAACGGCTAACTCATTGTTGCCCTGAATTGCACAGCCCTTCGCTGTATTCTCAAACTATGGTGCGCTTCACAGTGCTGGCTTCGGGATCCAAGGGCAACTGCACGGTTATCTCCGGCGGGCGGACGCGGATTCTGCTGGATGCCGGGCTGAGCTGCAGGGAGCTGTTCCGGCGCATGCGGCTGGCCGGCGAGGAGCCGGAGACGCTGGATGCGATCATCATTACCCACGAGCATTCTGACCACGTGAACGGGCTGGCGGTGACGGCGCGGAAGCTGGGGATTCCGGTGTACTTTACCGAGGGCACGCATCGCGCGTGGATGCGATGGCTGACTCCGCGGCGGCAGATGACCTATGCGCAGTGGCTGGAACAGTGCAGGAAACAGGCGGCGGAGCGGCAGGCGGAGGCCGATGCTGCGGCTTTGGAGGGTGAGCCGGACGAGATGTGACGCTGATTGAGACGGCCGGTGAGTTGAGCGGAGCAGAATACCGCAGGGGCTGAAGCCCCGGGCTACCAATCGCGAGTCTGCCGACCTCAACCAGTCCTTCCGACGCAGTTGCCGTCGCGGAAGGAAGATCCGACCTGGCTGCCAGCGGTGGAGTACTTTGAGGCCGGGAGGCCATTTGAGATCGGCGATATTGCTGTCAGCCCATTTACCATTCCACACGATGCGGCCGACCCGGTGGGGTTTGTTTTCCGGGCCGAAGGGGTGAGGATGGGCTACGCTACCGACCTGGGGTACATTCCGCCCAACGTCAAGGCGCAACTGAAGGGCGTGGACCTGCTGATGCTGGAATCGAACCACGATCTGGAGATGCTGCGCGACGGTCCCTATCCCTGGCAGGTGAAACAAAGGGTTCTTTCGCGGGTGGGGCACCTCTCAAACGAGGCAGCGGCGGAGTTCCTTGAGGAGGGCTACGACGGTCAGGCAGCCTATGTGATTCTGGCGCATCTCTCTGAAAGCAATAATCTTCCTGATTTGGCGAGGGTGACGGCTGAACGCGCACTGAACGGACGGGCCAGCCTGCTGGCCAACCGGCTGCTGCTGGCGATGCAGCACGAGGGCCTTTCCGGCATTCAGTTTTAAGCAAATTGGATTACAATGGTTAAACGGGCATCACTCTGTAAGGTAGATTGGCAGGGAAGCGCCAGTGTCACTTAGCCACGACGCGGCAAGGCGAAGAACCACCGAAACAGAATAAAGGGCGGTGGAGCACCTTGAAAATCTCTTGTCTTCTGTTGCAACATGAGCCGCATCAGATAGAGCTGATAGAGCGGAACAGCAAATCCTTTGCAAAGTGAGTCTTAACGTATATGGCCAGAACAAATTGTACCGACAGAGTCGTAGGCGCCATCCTGGCAAGCTGGCGTTATGACATCTCAGGGATTTACCCGGAGATGCGCAAGGACTACGAGCAGCATTTTGTCGAATGCAGCCACTGCCGAGGCCGGCAGAAGTTTCACCGCGGCCTGGATGTAATCCTGGCAGTTCTTACTTCGTTGGCGGTCTTCTTCTTCCTGTTTGCACTGGCGGTTCTTCATCACATCAAGGCGCTGGAGCACGTGGCCTTCAAGGTCTTCGGGCTGGACGTCTTCGATATGTACCACATGTTCGTTTCCGCCGGCATTGCGGGGCTTTGCTTCTCAGTGATTGCCTTTGTGCTGGTGCTTACGGCCACGCCTGTTCCGTCGTACCTGGGCGGCATTGCGGCTGAGCGCGCCAAACTGATCGAGGAGCGGCTGCCCGCGGCGATCAAGGCGATGCGACTGCGGTAAACGGATTTCGGCGGTTAAAAGATCAGGGCCTCCCTTCGCGGGAGGCCCTTGTGCGTATGAGAGCGTGAGCCGGGGTTCGATTGTTGATTAACGACTTGCTCCGCCCGTACTGGCAGCTTTATTGACCGCCTGGGCAATTTGCGCGGCGTCTCCCAGATAATAATGACGAATCGACTTCAGGTTCTCGTAGAGTTCTTGCACCATCGGCACGCCGGTGGGAATGTTGAGATCGACAATCTGATCGTCCGGCACGTCTTCAAGATACTTCACCAGCGCCCGCAGGCTGTTGCCATGGGCGGTGATCAGCACCTGTTTTCCCGACCGGATTTGGGGAGCGATCACATTGTGCCAACTGGGCAGAACGCGGACTACCGTGTCTTTAAGACATTCGCTCAAGGGGAGCTGCTCTTTGGTGAGGCTGTGATAGCGCGGATCCTTTCCCGGATAACGCGGATCATCTTCGGTGAGCGCCGGCGGGCGAATGTCATAACTGCGGCGCCATATTTTCACTTGTTCCGCGCCATACTTTTCTGTTGTTTCAGCCTTGTTGAGGCCTTGCAGCGCGCCATAATGCCGTTCGTTCAACCGCCAGTCGCGCACGACGGGAATCCACATCTGATCCATCTCGTCCAGCACAGTCCACAGAGTGCGTATGGCGCGCTTCAATACCGAGGTGTAGGCGAGATCGAAGTGAAATCCCTGCTCCTTCAGTATCCGGCCGGCCTGCGCGGCCTCTTCGCGGCCCTTCTCAGACAGGTCAACATCCGTCCAACCGGTAAACAGGTTTTCTTTATTCCAGATGCTCTCTCCATGGCGAATCAAAACTACTTTGTACATTGGAATACTCTCTTTCGTGGGTTCAGGGTTGTGAAATTAGAAGGTGAACGCGCGAGTGCGGAATCAGCGCTATTTCCATTTAGCGATTCGGATGTTCTTGTAGCTCTGAATACAAACGTTTTGCTCGTGTGAGGCTGATATTGGGACTCGGGGCACACGACGAAGTAGCCGAAGATCGAGTGCTCCTGCCAACCCGCCTTTTCCAGGATATCGTCCAATTTGTTGTCGACCGCCTCAAGTCTTCGATGGGTTCCAACAATCCAGATCGCGTCGCCGTCCACATAAATGTTGTATCTTCCGTGGACGCTGAAGCACTTTCCGCAGGTCGTCTCTTTGCAATCTGCCGCACACGCCATCGTTGCGGTCGCGGCTGCAAGGGCGGATACCAAGAGTAATTGAGACAATCTCATGATCTGAACCGAATGCGAAAACTTTGAATGACTCGGAACGGATCCTAGTCATTGCGAATCGCCGCTGAGGGATTACGACGGGAGTGATTTTCCCTCAGCGGCTAAAGCCGAACTAAAAAACGTACCGCGTATGGCACGGCTAAAGCCGTGCCCTTTCAAGACTGTCCCGTGTTAGTCGTTGTAGTTGAGGCTTTCGAGGCCGAGGTAGACTGCGCCGGAGCCTAGCTCTTCTTCGATGCGGAGTAGCTGGTTGTACTTGGCTGATGCGGTCGGTGCGGCTTGCGGAGCCGGTCTTGATCTGGCCTACGCCGGTGGCTACGGCGAGGTCGGCGATGAAGGTGTCTTCTGTTTCGCCGGAACGGTGGCTGATGACCGAGGTGTAGCCGTAACGGCGGGCCAGGTCGATGGCTTCAAGGGTTTCAGTGACGGTGCCGATCTGGTTGAGCTTGATGAGGATGGAGTTGGCCACGCCTTCCTCAATGCCGCGTTGCAAAAGTTTGATATTGGTGCAGAAGATATCGTCGCCTACCAATTGAATTCGGCTGCCGAGCTTGTCGGTAAGAATCTTCCAGCCTGCCCAATCGCCCTCGGCCAGACCGTCTTCGAGAGAGACGATCGGGTACTGACGAATCCAATTGTCGTAAAAGGCGACCATCTCTTCGCTGGACAGTTCGCTCTTGTCGCCCTTCTTGAAGACATACTTCTTCTTTTCCGCGTCAAAAAATTCACTCGACGCGGGATCGAGGGCAATGGCGATCTGTTCGCCGGGTTTGTATCCGGCAGCTTCAATGGCCTCAAGGATGAGTTCGATGGCTTCGGCATTTGACTTGAGCGAGGGTGCAAAGCCGCCCTCGTCGCCTACGGCGGTGTTGTAGCCCTTCTTCTTGAGCACGCTCTTGAGGGAGTGGAAGGTCTCGGTGGCCCAGCGGAGAGCTTCAGAGAATCGCTCTGCGCCGACCGGCATGATCATGAACTCCTGAAAGTCGACATTCGAGTCGGCGTGGGCTCCGCCATTGAGGACGTTGAGCATGGGAGTGGGAAGGATGCTGGCGTTGACGCCGCCGAGATAGCGGTAAAGGGGAATCTCGAGTGTCTGGGCCACGGCGCGCGTGGCGGCCATGGAGACGGCGAGAATGGCATTGGCGCCCAGTTTGGATTTGTTGGGCGTGCCGTCGAGGGCGATCATGGTCTGGTCAAGGAGCCGCTGATTGGCCGCGTCCATGCCTTCCAGCTCTGGCGCGAGGATGGATTCCACGTTTTCAACGGCATTTAGGACACCCTTCCCGCCGAAGTGGGTTTTATCGCCATCGCGCAGTTCCACAGCTTCAAGCTCGCCGGTGGAGGCGCCCGAGGGCACTATGGCGCGGCCGAGTGCGCCGCTTTCCAGGATTACGTCAGCTTCCACTGTGGGGTTACCACGCGAGTCAAGAACTTCGCGGGCGCGGATGGCAACAATCTCAGTCATATCATTCCTCGCAATACGGTGCTGCAGCCGGTCATTGAGTTGGGGACGGCGATCCACGGCAAGAGCTTCTCCGGCGGCGCTTTGAATGGTACCCAGAAGCTCCTGCACGATTGGAATCTCCACTTCAGACAGCGCTCACATGTGCTGTTGTACGTTACAGATTCTAACAAACCCGGCGACAGCGAATGGCGTGGTAACAGTCAAGGGGGCGAGAGTGCTGCAAATATGAACCACCCGGCTTCAGGGTTTCCTGTTTTGATTCGTGCCGCGCGTGGCACCTGGTGGGAGGGATGCTCGAACTGAATTGCCGATCCGCGCTAATCTTAAACTGGATGAGTGGGCACGTCGGGCAAGCGCCAGTTCAAACGAAACTCTTTGGCGCTGCCGGGGTCTAACTCATTGGGGATGTGTGCCCGCGAAAAAGGAGTCCTTATGAATCGTCCGATTGTTGTGTGCACGATGTTTGTTGCAGCTGCTATGGCCGTGGGAGCGCAGGGGGCAAGCCAGTCGAGCGCCTACCAGGGAACTTCGAATCCCCCTTCGGACGATCAAATTACGACCAGTGTTGCGCCTGCTCCGAAGCCGCCGGCAGGGCAACCTGTTTATAGCCAGCCGGTTGCGGCTGCTCAGGTGCAGGTTCAGCCGAGGGCCACGTCTGTGAACCCCTCTGTCAACTACGCTGACCCAGACTCTGGTGTTATGAATGGGAGTTCTGAGCGAGCCTTGCTGAATCGGGCGTATGCGAACGATCCGGACGGGGACATTGTGCATTTGCGTGCGCGGCGGCCGGGAGAGATCGTCGAGGGAACGAGCATTCGGGTGCGGCTGCTCGACCGGCTTTCTACCTCAGACAGCGAGGTAGGCGAGAGGTTCCGCACCAAGGTAGCCTCGGATGTGCTGGGGGATGGGCAGGTGCTGATTCCTGCCGGAGCGGAGATTGACGGGCGGTTGACGCAGGTTTCAAGCGGCCACGTTGGCGGACACGGCACGATGCACCTGAATCCAGAGGTCGTGATTCTGCCCGACGGAACGCGCTACCGCATGCACGCCGAGATCAGCGGAACTCCGGGCTCGCGAACCCGCATCGGCGGCGAAGGAGCCATCAATCCGGGATCGCGGGTGAGGCGGGACGAGGTGGAGTACGGCGGCGCGGTGGGTGCAGGCGTGGTTACCGGGGCTGTCCTCGGCGGGCCGGCGGGCGCTGTTACCGGCGGCCTGATCGGCGCTGGAGCTATTACGGTTCACCTGATGGTCAACCATCCACAGGCTACGCTGGAGGAGGGAGCACCGCTGCTGTTTACGCTGACTGAGCCGCTGGATCTGGTTCCGTCGGAGAATGTGGCGCCGGCGGAGAATGTCGTACCGACGCAGAATGCGGCTCCTGCGGAGAATGTGGTGCCTGCGGAGAATGCGGCTCCTGCGAAGAATGTGGCTCCTGCGGAGAATGTGGTGCCGGAAGGAAGCATGAACTAGATTGCTGATTAGCTGCTTAGCAAGTCAGCAGGTTAGCGAGTCGGCTGATTGGTGTAGCTTTTGCGTTTTTCTGACGAAAGATAAGCGATCCAGTTCCTTATACTTAGCGGGTTTATCGTGCGTTAGCTTTTTGATTTAGACCGGGGGTAGTGCGTCCACTACCGGCACTCCGGGGGGTGGGGTGAAGTGGAAGGTCTGGGGCGGGATTGGGGTGTTGTCCACCTCGCCGGTGAAGGTGAAGCGGGTTAGAGCGCCGTCAGTTTCTTCAATTTCAATTCCAGTGATGATTCCTTCGGCCGTTACGGTGAGGGTGAGGCGCGCGACGCGTTTTTCCTGGCCTTTGGGCTGGCCGGTGAGGGTGAAGAAGCCGCCGGGGCCGGGAGCAAGCGCCAGGTTGTTCATTTCCTTTTCGAGTTTTGTGTGACCGAGCAGAAAGCGCAGCGGGGAACGCAAGTCGTCGAGCTGACTGGCAGGGATGCGCTGGACCTGAGAATCGCCGCGCGAGTAAAACCAGGCGTATCTGCCGTCGATCAGGCAGAGCTTGCCGGCCGGGGAATTGTAATCCCACCTCATGCGGCCGGGCTTGAGCAGTTGCAGGGTTCCACTCTCGGAACGCCTGATTCCCAGCCCTTCGTAACTCTCAGTGAAGCCAGCCTGAAGCGAATGCAGCTGGTTGTAATGCAGGTCAACCTTGCGCGCAAGGCTGAGCGCTCGATCCGTCGAAACGGCAGGCTGAGCGTTTGCCTGGAATGCACAAATCAGGATTACGGCGGCCACAATGGGACCGCCGCGCTTAAAGAAGGTACCCAGGCTCATTGGCTGAGGGGCTGGGTGCAGTTTGTACCGCCGGCAGGATCGAAGGTGATGGCGCCGAACTGGTCACTGCAGAAGCCGCGATCGCCGGTTGTGCGCACGGTCTGCGGAATGGCCGTGATCTTGTAGCCGGTATAGCGGTCGACGCTGTTGACGGTCACCTTGGAGCAGTTGCTGATGCTGAAGATATAGCCTGACTTGTAGCCGCCGGTGAGGTCGCTCTGCAGGATCTGCGCACCGGCAGCCGAGGGGGCACCGGAGTTGGGATCGCCGCCGAGAGCGGGCAGCGAGCAGGCGTAGCCGTTCATGGGATATGTGGACTCGTACTGCAGCTCCGCCTTGGAGATGACCTGGACGGAGTTGATCGCCGAGGTCTCGTTGGCCTTTTTCTTCAAGCTGCCGATGGTGGGGATAGCCATGAGCATGAGGATCAGGATGATGGCAATGACGATCAGCAGTTCCATCAGCGTGAAGCCGTTGGGCTGCTTTCCGTTACGGGCGCTGCGGCGGCCGCGACAGAGTGAAAAGTTGCGATTCATGGTTTCCAGTGCCTCGAAGGAGCAGGCCGGAGGTTAGAGGCCCACCCGAAAGAATGCTACAACTTTCAGACGCGGAAGGGAAATCGAACGCTCGGGAAAGGCAGGGGTTAGGGGCTAAGGAGCCGGGGAATAGGGTCGGTGATCGTAAGAGAGGTTCAGGCTGCGCGGTACAATGCTTTCATTCGCTGACTGGAGGCACAATGCGCAGGATTCTTTTTGCTGCTCTCGCCGTGATCTTTGCCGTTTCAACTACAGTCCCTCTACTGGCTCAGGGAGCGCCGCCGCAGGGTGGGGCTGACCAGCCCTATACCGTCGAGTACTACTACAAGTGCCAGTGGGGCCATCAGCAGGAGTTTCTGCAACTCTTCCTCAAGAACCACTATCCGCTGCTTGAGAAGATTCAGGCTACAGGGCGGATTCTCTCACTGAAGATCGAGTCACCGGCCTACCATACAACGGAAGACGGGCGCTGGGATTATCGCGTAACGATTCGCTACAAGAATTCAACTGTGGCTACTACAGCGAACCCGGATGAGGAGGCTTTTATCAAGGAGTTATGGCCGGACCGGGAGACGTATAAGAAAGAAGAACAGCGGCGGTTTGAGATATTGCTGGGTCACTGGGATTTGCCGGTGACAGATATTACGCCGGTGAAGTGAAAAATGAAGGGATTAGGGCAGTTCTCATGGAGGCGTGGAGCGGGCGTGGACCGGGAGGTCCACGCTACAGCCGGCCGGGAGGCCGGCGCTACCCGCTCCTGCCGGGACCGGTAATCTTCGGAGCAGCAGAGAATCGCTCCATACCCCAAGGCATAAGGCTCTACTCCCTTTCTTTCCATTGCCGCACCAGGTTTTCAGCGGCTTCCGACCACTGGGGAAATTCGAAATCAAATCCGGCATTGAGTAGGCGGCGCGGAACTACACGACTGCTTTGAAGCACGAGTTCGGGTTCGGTACGCAGAAAGAATGCGCCGAACTTGATTGACAGCGAGGGAGCGGGGAGTCCGTTGGGCACGTCCCAGGCCCAGCGTAATGCGGCCATGAATTCGCGGTTGGTTAACGGATTGGGCGCGACCATATTCACCGGTCCATTTATCTCTTCGTGGTCGATGAGGAACTCGACGGTGCGGGCAAAGTCGGCCTCGTGAATCCAGGAAACGAACTGCCGGCCGCTGCCTTGCGTGCCGCCGAGCCCCAGCCTTACCAGATTTGAGAGCACGGCGAAGACGCTGCCGGGAGCTGGGCTTAGGACTATGCCGCTGCGCAGGGCTATCTTGCGGGTGCGCGGGGTTGAACTTCCAAAGAACGCGGTCTCCCAGTCGTTGGCCACGCGGGAGATGAAATCCTTGCGGCGGACCCAGCGTTCCATTGACGGTTCAGATTTTTCTGGCGGTTTGTTGCAGGCCAATTTGTCTGCCGCTTCATCGAGAGGCAGATCGACTTTGTTTACATCCAGTGCACGCGTGTAGATTGATGCGGCTGATGCGTTCAGCCATACCCGCGGCGGATTAGCGAGTGAAGCGATCACTTGATTGAGCAGTTGCGTGGTGCGGATGCGCGAGTTGTAGATGGCGGCGCGATGGTCTGCATGATAACGGCAGTTCACGCTGCGGCCGGAGAGATTGATGCAGACGTCCGCGCCTTCGAGAGTTTCAACCCAGTCGCCGCTTTCCTTGCCATCCCAGTGAACCGTCTGCCAGGGGGCGGCATAGGGTCCGCGAGTCAGCACGGTCACATGGTGGCCTCGTTCCTGAAAATGGCGCGCCAGAAACTGGCCTATCTGGCCGCTGCCGCCGGGGAGGACTATGCGCAGGGTGCGGCTGCTTAGTGCTGGGACTATCTCCATGAATTCAGGGTACTGCGTTTCAATGAGGTGGGAAGGGAACTATGCGGAGGTGAGCGCGGCGGTCCACTCCGCGGGCGAATCGACCAGCACATCCGGCGGGGTTTCCATCAGGTTTTGCGGGCCGAATCCGAAGGCGCAGCCAATCGACCACGCGCCGGCATTGCGCGCGGTCTGCACATCCACTTTGCTGTCACCGATCATCACTGTCTCTTCCGGCAGCGCACCGGCTTCATTTATGAGGGTGCGCAGTCCCAGCGGGTCAGGCTTTTTGGTCTGGAAGCTGTCGCCTCCATAGATGTGCAGGAAGTAATCGGCCAGACCGAGGCCTTCGCAGATGCCCTTGGACGGGCGAACCGGTTTGTTCGTCAGCACGGCCATGATTCTCGGGTTTCCTCCAGGCGAATCGTGCAGTTCGCGCAGCGCTTTGAGTGACTCGAGAACTCCTTCGTAAGCGTAAGTGAAGTCGAGCTTGTGCTCGCGGTAGTAATCGAGGAAGAAGGCCTGTGTTCTTGCAATCAGCGTCTCGTCTAGCTGGTCTATGTTGCCGCCATTTTTATACGCCAGCGAGCGGCGCACCAGCATCGGCACGCCGTTGCCGACGAATCCGGCAATCACCGGGTCAGGAAGAGGCGAGTAGCCGACGTGGGCGAGAGCAGCGTTCACGCTGTTGCACAAATCCTGCGCGGAGTCGATCAGCGTGCCGTCCAGATCGAAGACCAGCAGCTTGAGCCGTTCAAGGGGTAGGGGATGAAGTACGCGAACCATGCTTCCAGTGTAATGGGTGCGGATTGCGGCGCGGCTTGGCTGACGGTTACCATTGGCATTATGAATAGAGCGCTTTTATTTTTGTTTGTTTTATTTTTCGCACTGCCATGCGCGGCAGATAATCCGCCTGCCGGCAAGATTCCAGCGCCGGAGATGATTGCGCTGGCGCAGGCGCACAGTCCCAAGTTGCGCGATTCCATAGAGTACTGTTTTGGCGCGCAGCCACTGAAGGACGGTACGGCATGGGTGGGAGAAGGGCCGGAATTCTTTTTTGCGGTGGAGGCGGCCACGGCACCATCGCTGGTGATCGATGAAGGAGCGCGTCGGCCGATGCTGGCGGTTCCAGGGCAGGCGAAAGAGCCTTCGCTCTGGTATGCCATTGCGCACGTTGAGCCGGTGGGCAGGCTGCACCAGTTTTACTTTCTGGTGAACGGGGTGAAGCTGGGCGAGCATCCGAATTTGCCGGTATTCGGGCCGCTCTCTTATCGGCTGCCCGGCGTTCCCGCAGGCAAGCTTTCTGACACGATCGTCCATACCAGCAAAATCTACGATGGAATGAAGAGCAATTACTGGATTTATGTTCCCGCGGAATACGATCCGAAGGTTCCCGCTGCAGTGATGGTTTTTCAAGATGGGGGCGATTATTTGAGCCGCCAGGGGAATAACAATACGCTGAACGTGATTGACAATCTGATTGCGCAGAAGAAAATTCCGGTGATGATTTGCGTGTTCATCGACCCTGGCGATGTTTCGGGATCGCCGGGTACGCCCACCTATGACCTTGTGAAAGGCCAAGCAGATCGGTGGGGCGGTCCGGTGAAGGACGCCACGCGCAGCATGCTCTACGACACGGTGAGCGACAGGTATGCGCGCTTCCTGCGGGATGAGGTGCTGGTTGAGGTGGGCGCCAAATACAACCTGCGCATGGATGCTTATAGCCACGCCATCACGGGCGCTTCTTCAGGCGGCATCTGCAGCTTCAATGCGGCCTGGCAGTTGCCGGATTCATTCAGCAGGGTGATTGCGCTGGTGCCCGCCTTCGCCAGCCGGCAATGGAAGGAAGATCCGGCCTTTCCCGACGGCGGGCAGGATTATCCAGATAAGATTTTGCGCGAGCCAAAGCGTAATCTGCGCATATGGCTGCGCGATGCCTCCGACGATTTGGAGAACGAGCACTGGGGAAGTTTGCCACTGAACAATATTCGCGTGGCCAACGCGCTTAAAACGAGGGATTACGATTTCCACTTCAGCTTTGGCAAGGGCGTGCATAGCTGGGCGCAGGGAGCGGCGGAGTTTCCCAAGGAGATGATCTGGCTTTGGCGGGACTATGATCCCGCGAAGACTTCCGATGAGTTCAAGCCGGACCCGGAGGAGAAGAGCAAGCCCTTGTTTCGAGTGGCGATTATCAACAGGGATAGCGATGAGTAGGGGAAGGGATTTAAACGCAGGTCCCTCGACTCTCCTTCGATGCGCTCAGGGGCGCTCAAGATGACAGGCTTTAGCTGGCACTTAGGATGACAGCTTTATTCCCCGCCGTATACCATCAGCAGCATGAGTAAATCATTTTCGTTAGTGCTCGGTTTAATGCTTACCTTGCCCGCCTGCGTGGCGGACAGCCAACCTGCTGGCAAGCTGTCGGCGCCGGAATTGATTGCGCTGTCTCAAACGCACAGTCCTGGGCTGCGGGCGGCGATTGAGGCCAGCTTTGATGCGAAGGATCTGAAGAGTGGCACGGCATGGGCTGGGCAAGGGCCGGCGTTCTTTTTTGCTGTTGAAGCGGCTAGTGCGCCGACGTTGATCATTGATGCAAATATGACTTCGGCAATGCAGGCGGTCCCGGCGGAGAAATCCGCAGTGGGTCCGGCTCTTTGGTATGCAACCGTGCACATCGATCAGGTGGGGCGGGCCCACCAGTTTTATTTTCTGGTGGATGGGGCAAAGTTTGGCGGATCGCTCGATCTGCCGGCCTTCGGGCCGCTCTCGTATCTTCAGCCCGGGGTTCCCTCCGGCAAGCTCTCTGAGAAGCTCATCCACACCAGCAAGATTTACGACGGAATGAAGAGCGAGTACTGGATCTATGTGCCGGCGCAATACGATCCGAAGGTTCCGGCGGCCGTGATGGTTTTTCAGGATGGCGGCGGTTCCATTCACCGCGATGGCGACAACCCCGCGTTGAACGTGATTGACAATCTGATCGCGCAGAAGAAAATTCCGGTGATGATCTGCGTATTTATCAATCCCGGAGATATTTCCGGCTCGCCGGGCACACCTACCTATGACTTTGTGAAAGGCCATGCGGATAGGTGGGGGCGCACGCTCAAGGACGCCATGCGCAGCACGCTTTACGACACGGTGAGCGACCGCTACGCACACTTTCTGCGCGATGAAGTGCTGGCCGAGGTGGGCGCCAAATACAATTTGCGCCAGGATGCTTACAGCCACGCTATTACCGGCGCATCTTCAGGCGGAATTTGCAGCTTCAACGCGGCGTGGCAGATGCCGGATTATTTCAGCCGAGTGCTCTCGCTGATCGGCAGCTTTACCAATATTCAATGGAAGGAAAATCCGGCGATTCACGACGGCGGGCAGGATTATCCCGACAAGATTCTGCGCGAGCCGAAGCGCAATATTCGCGTGTGGCTGCAGGATGGGGCGGAAGATATGGAGAACCCGCGCTGGGGAAGCTGGCCGCTGGCTAATCTTCGCATGGCCAACTCGCTGAAGACCAAGGATTACGATTTTCACTTTGCTTTTGGCCGAGGGACGCACAACGGGGCGCAGGGAGCGGCGGAGTTTCCTGAGTCGATGATCTGGCTGTGGCGCGATTACGATGCGGCGAAGACTGAACAGCAGTTCACGGCGGACCCCGCGGAAAAGACAAAGCCCTATTTTCGAGTTGCAATTGTCAGCCGGGCCAGCGACGAGTAAGGGAAGGGAATCGGGCGTCGGAAAAGAAAAACAGCAGGTAGGGGCAGATTAGTGAACCGGCCCGAAAGGTCTCCTGCAGGCGCAGAGTGTGCGTGGACCGGGAGGTCCACGCTACAGCCGGCCGGGAGGCCTGCGCTACCCATTCTTGCCGGGACTGCAATCTTTAGGCCAGTAAGGAACCGCACTATACCGACAGGCGAAATGCTCTCACAGTTATCAAATGGGTAAAGTGACAGTTCGCATTAATAAATCTGAATGTTGCCTGAACCGGTTTCGATGTGCACGGTCGGGCCGCCGCCGTTTAACTTTCCGGTCAAGTGATGCCGGTCAGAATCGCCTTGCGCTGTGACTTCATGGTCAGAGTGAACGCTGCCCGATCCGGTTTCTGCGTCGAGGGTGAGCGCGGCGCTGCCGGGCCAGTAGTCTACGCTGCCTGAGCCGGTTTGAATGTTCCAGGATGCGGTTGGCGCTCCGCCCAGCTTTATGTTGCCCGATCCGGTTTCTGCTTTCAGACCGCCGTTGAGGTTGCGCAGTTCAATGCTGCCTGAGCCAGTGCTGGCCTTCACGTTGCCTTGCCCGGTCTGCTCGGCGTAAATGTTGCCCGAGCCTGTTTCCACCTGAAAGCCTCCGCGCAGGGCTGTGGCGTGAATACTTCCCGAGCCGGTATTCAGCTTGGCGTTTTCTCCCACGCCGTCGTCGTTCACGTCACCTGAGCCGGTTCCGGCGTCCAGGTAGGCGTCGGCCGGGGCTTGGATTTCATAGTCGATGCTGATATTGTGCAGGTTCTGGTGACGAGCGCCGATGCGGATGATATTGCCCGTCTGATCGATCGGCGGATTGGCCGCGATCTGCTTGACCTGCTCATCGCTTCCGCCCCAACCGGACTTTACGTGGCCGACCACGCGGACCTGATTGCCCGAGCCATGGGTCAGGTGGATATAGCCTGAGCCGGTCGCGACGGAAAGCTCCACGCGGCCATTTACTGTCAAGTTGCGGTCGAAGGTGGCCTCTGAGGCCAACGCCGGTAACGCCGCCAGCGCCAGCGCGGCTGTTGATGCCATCCAAAATTGCGTGATTCTGCTCATCGTCTCTGCTCCTCGGTTTTATCGTACGAAACCCAATGCTCATTTGTTCCCGCACAGGAGACCCAAAGGCTGGGAGTTATTGAACCGACTCTTAAATAGAGTCGTGGTATCCCACCCTTTCCGCAAAGAACGCGGAAAGGATGGGGCACCCAATTCGTGGTTGTTATCCTGAGATGCTGTCCCAAAGTGCTATTCTCCAAACGAGATGCACGGTCTGCCCCTGCTGCAATTTGTTGCTGTGGCCATGCTGATTCTGGCCAACGCATTCTTTGTGGCCGCGGAGTTTGCGCTGGTTTCGATTCGCGATACCCGCATTGAGCAGATGCTTGCCAACCGGCGTTCCTGGAGCACGCGCCGTCCGCCGCCTGCAACAGGATCTGGGCGATTTTTTGCCTGCCGTGCAGCTTGGCGTTACCCTTTGCTCGCTGGCTCTCGGCTGGCTGGGCGAGCCGCTGGCTGCTTCGGTTCTGATGGGCTGGATGGGAGCTCTGCCTTTGAGCCAGGCCTATCTGCGCATCTATGCCCACATTGTCGCCATTACGCTGGGCTTTGCCTTTATTACTTACTTCCATGTGGTGGTGGGCGAACTGGTGCCCAAGTCGCTGGCCCTGCGGCGGGCGGAGGCTCTGGCGGTCGCCGTTGCCCCGCCTATGCTGGTCTTCATGGCGCTGGCGCGACCCGCGGTTCGCTTCCTCAGTGGGTCGGCGGCCGTGATTCTGCGCGGGTTTGATGTTCCCATGACGCAGAAGGGCGCCGTGCACTCTCCTGAGGAACTCAAGCTGATTGCCACCTCGGCCCGCCGCATGGGGCTGCTGCCCGATTTCAGGAGACGCTTATCCATCGCGCGCTGGAACTGGAAGATGTTTCCATTCGCGAGATCATGACGCCGCGGCAGAAGATTTTTTCTCTGCCTTCGAACATGCTGGTTGAAGAAGCCAGCGCCAAAGTCATTGAGCGCAAACACTCCCGCGTGCCGGTCTACGACGAGACCCGCGGTCCGGAGCACATCGTCGGAGTCGTTTATTCCAAGGATCTGGCGCGCCTGATGTACTTCCGATCCACGGCGCTGCCTGCCGCTCCGCCATTTGTCGAGCTCAAACTCGTTCAGGTGATGCGCGACGTGCTGGTGGTGCCGGAGACCAAGTCGGTCCTTGACCTGATTGGCGACTTTCAGCAGCGGCGGCGCCATATGGCCATCGTGGTGGACGAATACGGCTCGACGGTGGGGCTGGTGACGGCCGAAGACGCAATCGAGCAGCTTACCGGGGAATTGGAAGATGAGTTTGACTCGCCTGCTGTTCCGGTGCTGACCACCGCCAGCGGAGCGCTGCTGATGGATGGGGGCGTGAACCTGCGCGACCTGGAAACCCAGATGCAATGGAGCCTGCCCCGCGAAGGAGGGGTGGAGACCCTGGCCGGGTTTCTGCTGATGCGGCTGGGACACATTCCCGAGGCGGCGAGAACATCGTCTACGAAGGCCGGCGGCTGACGGTGGTCGAAATGGAGGGCCGCCGCATCGCCAAAGTTCGCGTGGAACCGGTAGAAGTGAAGTTAACTGCTGTTAATAATTGATGTATTTCAATCCTCCGCCGAGTCTAGGCCGCCAGTCACCGTTGTGGTAATGGTGGAACTTTGACTGCCGGTCTGCACCCCAGAGCCGGAACCCGGAGCGGTGAGGATCCCTAAGGTGTGCGCTGTTGCTGGCAATGGGGCGAGGGCGTTGATCATGGCGGCGCCGTTTGGACTGCCCCAGCCGGTTACCAGATCGTAACCGGTCACGGCCGAATAGCTGCCGGATGTGCCGCTGGTGATGTCGTGGAAGTCAGCGGCGTAGACCGACGTCACATTCTGCGCGTAGATGGTGGGGTTGATGAAGCCGATGGTCGGGTGGCCGTTGTCTGCCAACTGCTGGTTGACCAGCGCAATGTAGCCGGCCCACATGGGCGCCGCAAAGCTGGTGCCGCCGTATTCGTTTGCCAGGCAGGCGGTCTGGTCGGCGCAGGTGTAGAAAGTGAAATTCGCGTTGGCCGAAACGTCGGGGCCATTGCGCAGGGTTGTGGAACCCTTGTTGCTGGAGTTGATGACGCCGGAGAGCTGCTGCCAGGCGGGGATGGGAATGTTGTCAGGGGAGATGCCGCCGCCGCTATCGGACCATGCGGTTTCCGATTTCCAGGGGCCGGCCGCGCTGGCGGTGACCAGGTCAGTGCCGCCGACGGAGACGACATTTGCATCGTCCGCCGGCCACGCCTCATTGCTCGCCGACCAGGTGGAGCTGTCGCCGGAGGCCGCAAAGAAATTCTGACCCTGGGCGGCCATCTTCTGGAAGTAGGGGTCAAGGGTGGTGGGATCAGCCGGTGTCCAGCCCCACGAACAGCCAATGGTGGTGGGCAGAGGGCTGTGGGTGGTCATGGCGCCTATGATGGCCGTGTCGGTGGCGCCGACGTACATGACGAGGCTGGCCAGGCCGGGAGCCATGCCGATGGCCTGGGTCATGTCGAGCGTTTGCTCGGTGTCGTCGCAGTTGCCGCCGGCGCTCGAATCCACGCAGGAGGTGCTGGTGCCGTCAGTGGAGTAGAGGGTGACGGGAACATTGTTGGTTTGGCCGATGCTGCTGAAGTAGGTGGTCAGGTCTGCGAGGTCGGTGCCCGCGTATTCGAACAACCCGAGGTTCTGGCCAGCGCCGGTGAGAGCGGTTCCGCCATAGTAGGCCGCGCGCATATCGCTGCCCAGGAACGAAGCCGGAGGGTCCGGAGCCGGTGGTGGCGTGGGTGACGACGTCAGCCGGTTTCATGTTGTGCGCCTTGGCGTAGTCGGTCCTCTTGATGAAAAGGGGATGGGAGATGGAGTAGTTGTCTAGGCCAGAGATGTGCCAGAGCGAAAAATTCAGGTTTGTAGTGGGTTCATGGTCCGGGGCGTAGAAAGTGCGGTTCTCGGTGGGGTGCTGGTAGGTGTGCATTTTCACGTGGAACGCCTTCTCGATAGCCGAAACCGTGCCTTTGACCTGCACATCCATGGCATCGCGGGATCCGCCAACGACCGTGAGATTGCTGTTCTTCGCGAAACGAACCACGGCCTTATAGTTCTTTTGAGTTGGACCAAAGCGCGAGGTGAACTCCGCCACGGAGAGGAAATGCCGGTAGTGAGGGCTGGAGGGGTTGTACACATCTTTCAGAAAAGCATCCAGGCCGGCCTGATCCCTGAGGGGGAGCACAATGTTCAGCTGCAAGATCTGATCCGCCGGAAGGCGCCGGAGCGACTTTGCCCGACCGTTGCGTACCGCTTCCCGGACGTGATGAGTCATCACGGACTGAGCCTGGGAATTGATGGTCACGACGGACCCAAGCGCGACGACTGCGAGGGGAAACAAAACTGATTTACGAACCATGGTTCCTCCTTTGATTGGGGAAGGTCTCAGGTTGAGTCCGGTTCGCTTGCAAGGGGAATTACGCCCTATCACACGTAGAGTAGCATTGACTTATTTAGATGGCTACGAATATTCCTGGATGACCGATTGCCTTGGTCGAAAATGGAAGGCCGCCGCATTGGTAAAGTGTGCGTCGAGCCGATCGAGCTGACTGCACCAGTTGCAATCCAGAAACAGTGATGGTTCTTGCCCGCCTGCCTCACACAGCCCCCATCGATTTCGAATTTATCCGTCCGGGCCGTGAATGGGGCCTTGCGCGGAGACGCACTACCGGCCGTTCGTCGGTTGCGCTTGTTCCGCAAGACGGTCATATCGAGCCGCCAGTGTGCCCATTTTTGTCGCTTCATCGTCGAAATACTGATAGCGGTTCCGGGATGAGTCCGCGGGCCGCGGGTACTTTGCGGCCGCCCTGCTGACGTTTTGGCTGCGCCGTTCCCATTCCTGCTTCTCCGACTCGGCCTTGTTCTCAAACACCTGTTGACGCTGGTGGAAATAGGCTGCCAGTACACGATATTGCTGGGGTGTGTGGGCCTGCTTGATCATGGTATGCAATTCGGCACGGCTATAATGCAGTGCCGGTTGCACCGATGCGGCTTGACTGGCCTGTGCCGTTGCTGCCTCGGCCAATAGAACCGCGGTTGTTATTGCGATGAGGATATTTCGTACCATGGACGACCTCCTTCTCGTCGAAAGTCTTGCAGGGCGCGGTGGGGAACGACTCCCTCAACCACCGCTGTCCTCACAACCTTTCTTTTGTTCGCCCCACGCTCGCTCACATTCACCGGCTTCTCGCATGAGGGGATTGAGCAGGCGGTTCCAGGGCCTAGGGGAGCCGCGGAAGCAACTGGAAATGCCAGATCAGGCCGGCAGCGATGGCTAGCGCCTGGGCCCCTGCGCCGATGCGCTTCATGGTCGATTCGACAACCGGTTGACAAGAGCATTTGAGAGTACCGGTTTTATACTTCTCGTGGACTGGGTTGTTAAGGCAGCACTAGAGTTGCAAGCTACCCCGGCGTTGCCGGGCAAGCGGGAATGATTCCTGTCCGCTGGACGGTTAGAACCGGACCATGATGGCCATGGTGGCCACGGTTTGGTTGGTGCGCAGATCAGGCCACCAGATGGCGGCGGTACCTCCTACAGAGCTGTTTCCGCTGGCGACGCAATTTGCGATCGCCTGAGCGAGGCCGCTTGGATACGCCGACGAGGTGGCTATGTAGCCGACGCCCGAAGGCGCGCCGTTGGCGCAGGCATACTGCGCTGGAGAGCCGTTGTCGCCGCCGGGTGGCGTGATGCCGCCATGGCCCGTCCAGTAGGGAGTATCGGAGTAGCGATAGCCGGCCTCCCAGCGGAAGGTGATGAACTGGCTGGGCATGTAGTCCAGGGTGACTGTACCGTCGTGCATCTGGGCGCGGTCGCCGGGGTTCTCAGTGTAGTAGGGTGAGCCGGTGACAGCCGTGGCAGCGTTGATGGGTGGGAGCAGCGTGAGGTAACGGCCTGAGTTGGACATCTGGCCGCCGCCCAGGGTGATGGCCCACACATCCTTCTTGAACCAGGTGCGGTCGTACATCATCCAGCCCTCGAAAGACTGCCTGGGTTTTCCGTTGGCGCTGTTGTGGCAGTTGACTCCGCCGTTGTAGGTGTCAGTGGTGCCCTTTTCAGGGGAAAGCCCATGGGGATCTATGACGCCGTTCGAGGAGCCGAATGAGGCGGGGCCGCCGCCGTATTCGCAGCCGAGGTCGCCGGTGACGGTGAAGGCCATTTTGTCAAGGAACTTCTTGGGCTTGTCGTAGTATTTGATCTCGACACTGTCATCGGTGTGGATGCGCGAGCGGGTAGCTCCGGTGCCACCGGTAAGCTGACTTTGTTGCTCGCCGGCATCGTCTTCGCCAAGCCCGTAGTTATTGGTTACGATGTCAAGCCAGGGCTTGGGACGCCACATAACCTGTCCGCCCAGGCCGGGCTTGCCGTTGGGGCGGGCATAGGTTTGCCAGCCGTTGATGAACCAGGGCTCGATCTTCAGCTTGGCGGTGGGGAACCATTGAAGCCTCGCGCCGTTGAAGAACCAGGGTGTGTTTGAGGAGACGAAGGACGGCTGATAGGTCCAGTTGTCAAAGTTGTAGTAGCTGAAGAGGCCGATGTAAGAGACGAAAATGCCGGCGTCGAGGTTGATGCCGTGTTGCACGTTCCAGTGATAACCGCCCCAGCCTTCGGCGACGTATTTGTAGGCGCCGGAGAGATCCCAGCTGCCGCGGACGACGCTGCCGTCGTTACGCGTGGTGGTTACCGACCACAGGCCGCCGCAGAGGCAGAGGAATCGTCCGCGCACATTATCGATGCGGATGTCGCCGCCGAGGCTGATCTGCTCGAGCTGCCACTCGTCGGAACGGAAGGTTTCAGTTGAGCCGCCCAGGGTGTCGTCTTCGGGGTGATTCATGTCGATGGTGTAGTTGGCGTCGGCGCGGAATTCGGGCGTGAAATACTTGGTAGCCATGGGACTGTCAGCCTGGTGGCCGTTGTTGTTGAGCCAGGTCCAGTCGCCGGGAAAGGGTTCGCCCTTGGTGGTGGTCTGGGCGGGAATCTCGGGGGGCGGCGGAGTTGCGGCCGGAGGAGGAACTGCCACGGCCTGGCCCGATGAAGTGCCTGAATTCAATTCTTTCAGCGCATCGTTGAGTTTTCCGGCGTCGGTGGCGGCGCCGGTTTCGCTGAGGTTGGATTCGCTGGCCTTCAGTTCTGCTTCAACCTGCGCAATGCGTTTCTGCATTGCGTCGACTTCCTTCGACAGCACCAGAAGCTCCTTTGTCAGAGCCAGGTGCAGGTCGGTGCTTGACTGACCCGCCGGGGGAGTTGCCGCCGGTTTCGCCGCCGCCGGAGCAACCGCTGATTCCGCAGGCGGATTGACGAGCTGCCCCAGCGCTGCCGCGGCGCTCCTGGATGTCATCAGCACGACTGCCATGATCGCGGCGATCGCGTACTGCCTCACTACATATCGTGCAGAACAATTGCTTGGGTGATTCAAGATGAACTTGCCTCCATGATTTTTCCGGCAGATGCCGAATCGCTCTCCGAGTAGCCGAAACCGCTTTAGCATGCGGATCACCCGGAGCCCCATCGATTGCCGCCATATAGATTGTGATGATCGATTGCGTCAGAGAAACGTAAAGGATTCGAAAGGAATATGCATTAGAGGGTGCAATATTTTCAAAGCATTTATAACTTTTTTATGAGGATAATCTCATATAAAACTAGTAGTATGATCGTGCGGCGCCGATGTGGGAGTGCCCATTGGCATTGCGAGTAAGAGACAGGTGTTTCTGTGGAAGATCAGGAAGCTCCATTCTGCCGTGCAGCCCAAGTCGCCGGAGCCCGCGAGGAAGCTTACAACTAGCTAGAGGTCATCTCAATGACACGCTTCAGTCAGTGCATAGCGTCCCTCTGCTGCTAGAGCCCCCAGTTTTGATGGGCTCGTTTCAGCACTGCTAAAGCCGTGCCCTTTCGAAGCCGGTTTATGAAATAGCTTCAAGGCTCTTGGAATGGAACCGGCTTGCTGCTTTTGGTGTGGAGTTAAGCCGAATCCAGCCGATATGATAGTGGGCAGACTGCGGCATGCGTAAGCAGGTAATATCCCCAGCCGGCTCCCGCGCAGGAATCCTGACGCCGTAGTTGGAGGAAGACAAATGGCCGGCAAGAATAAGCAGAAACAGCATCATGCGGAAGAATCAGAAACGTCTTTTAACGGTAATCATCATTTTAAGAAGTTACCGGGGTCAACCAAGGGCAAGATTTTGCATCTGGGCAAGGATTGCGACTACGAGCGCGAACTGCGCCGCCTGCAGGTTGAGCTTGTCAAGCTCCAGGAATGGGTTCGCCACGAAAATCTACGTGTGGTGGTGCTTTTTGAAGGCCGGGATGCGGCCGGCAAGGGCGGGGCTATCAAGCGGATCACCGAGTCGCTCAACCCGCGCGTCTGCCGGGTGGTAGCGCTGACGACACCGACAGAGCGCGAAAAAACGCAGTGGTATTTTCAGAGATACGTTACGCATCTCCCGGCCGCGGGGGAAATGGTGCTCTTCGATCGCAGTTGGTATAACCGTGCGGGGGTCGAGCACGTGATGGGATTTTGCACCGATAAGCAATACCTGGAGTTTATGCAGAGCTGCCCGGAGTTTGAACGCATGCTGCTGCGATCGGGCATTATTCTGCTCAAGTATTGGTTCTCGGTCAGCGACGCGGAGCAGGAACGGCGCTTTCAGGACCGGATGAGTAAACCGACCAAGCGCTGGAAGTTGAGTCCGATGGATCTGGAGTCGCGCAAGCATTGGGCTGAGTATTCGCGCGCCAAGGACGAGATGCTGGCGGTGACCGATACCAAGCAGGCACCGTGGTATGTGGTGAATGCCGAGGACAAAAAGTGCGCACGGCTCAATGTGATCCGTCATTTGTTATCGATGATTCCTTATCGTGATCTGACGCCAGAGCATTTGGTTCTGCCAAAGCTGGAAAAATCGAAGTACGTGCGTCCGCCTAAGAATGAGCAGAATTTTATTCCTGAGGTTTATTGTTAGGAAGAGATTTCGAAAAGACTTACGAACAAAGTGCTGTATTGCTCAGTGGCTAAAGCCACTCTGATTGCAAGTCTGGATTCAGGAGCCTGAACACCTAAAGGCCCCTGCTCCCTCCGCTCTTGCTCCCAATGCCCGGGCCGGAGTTGGAGTGAAGAACTCGCCTCACCTTGACATTCTAAGCAAGCCCTCGGTAGTGGTATTGGAGCCAGTTGTAAACTGACTCTATGATCCTTCGCTTGCTTCCTTGCACGTTACTCGCGTTGGTTGTGCTTGCGGGGTGCCGCCCGGGTCAAAATGCGGCTACGCAGGCCTCTGACAGCCAGAATTTCAAGATATATAAGCTTCGCGGCAAGGTGGTTTCAACAGATTCCGCCAAAGGCGAGGTGACGCTGAACCATGAGGCTATTCCGGGCTTCATGGATGCGATGACTATGCCTTACAAGCTGAAGGATGCGAGCATTTTGGGCGAGCTGCATCCGGGGGACATGATTACGGCCGACGTGCTGGTTTCGCCGGACCCTAATGCGGATGATCTGCTGGATCATATTGTTGTGGTGGCGCAGGCCAGGCCGGATTATCGGCCAGCAGTCAGCTATCATGTGCCGGCTCCGGGAGATGTGGTGCCGGATTTCAAGCTGAGGAATCAGGACGGGCGGACGATTCACTTGGGGCAGTTCAGGGGTAAGGCGCTGCTGGTTACTTTTATCTATACGCGTTGCCCGCTGCCCGATTTCTGTCCGCGCGTTACGCGGAACTTTGCGGTGATCGAGAAGGAGTTGGCGGCCACTCCAGCGCTCTTTGCGAAGACGCACCTGATTTCGATCAGCTTCGACCCGGATCACGATACGCCGGAGCGGTTGCGGGCTTACGGGGCTACCTATATCGGCAGCGACGCGAGCCGTGCTTTTGCGCACTGGGATTTTGCCGTGGCGGGCAAGCCTGAGCTGCTGGAGATGGCGAAGTTCTTTGATGTGGGTATTACGTACGGAGCGGACGAGACGATTACGCACACGCTTTCAACTACGTTGATTGGACCGGACGGCAAAGTGGTGCGTTTTTATCCGGGCAACGAGTGGACGGCGGAGCAGATTCTGGCCGATGTGAAGGAGTTGAATGCACATGCGGGATGAGCGCGGTAAGATAAAGGGTGAGATAGTTCGAGCTTCGAATTTCGTTTATTTCAATTTTCCATTGAAGACAAAGGGGTAACTGCAGATGAGTGATGGATTGAATATTCGCAAGGATGGCGAGCTGGATTTTTTGTCGCTGGGAGCGTTGGTGCACAGGCTTGATCCGGGGATTATCCCCTTCCGCAAGGCGACAGAGTGCAAGATTCACGTCAGCGGCGGCGAGTTCAATGTGGCTGCCAACCTCTCGGACTGTTTTGGAATGAGGACGGCAATCGTCTCGGCCATGGTTGACTATCCCATTGGCGATCTGATCGCCGAGCGGGTTCGCGCCATGGGCGTGAAGCCGATCTACAAGCACTTCAAGCACAACGGCGTAACCGGGCCGAATATGGCGGCGGTTTATAGCGACCGGGGACACGGCGTGCGCGCCGCCGGTGGTCTTCTACAACCGTTGCAACGAGGCGGCGGCGCAACTGAAGCCGGGCGATTTCGACTGGAAGGCGATCTTTGCCGGAGGCGTGCGCTGGGTCCACTGCGGCGGGCTTTTTGCGGCGCTCTCGCCCACTACGGCAGCGCTGGCCGCGGAGATGATGAAGGAAGCCAAGGCCGCGGGGGCGGTAACTTCGTTCGATCTGAATTTCCGCGAGAAGCTGTGGAATATCCAGGGCGGCAACGCGAAGGCCGTTGAGACCATCGGCAAGATCGTGGAGAACGTGGATGTGCTGGTGGGCAACGAAGAGGATCTGCAGAAGGGGCTGGGCATTCCGGGGCCGGAGGTTGCGGCCAAATCGAAGCTGGACTCCGAGCGTCTTTTTCGGCATGATCGACAAGGTGGTGAAGAAGCATCCGCAGGCGAAGGTGGTGGCGACGACGCTGCGCGAAGTGCACTCGACCAACCGGCATAGCTGGAGCGCGGTGGCGTGGATCGACGGCAAGACCTACTACCGCGCCGACGGCTGGAGTTGGACGTGGTGGATCGCGTGGGCGGCGGCGACGGCTTTGCGGCCGGGTTTATCTATGGGCTGCTGACCGGCGAATCGCCTGAAGAAGCGGTCAAGCTGGGATGGGCGCATGGCGCGCTGCTGACGACCTTTCCCGGCGACACGACCATGGCGACGGTGGATCAGGTGCGGGCGTTTGCCAAAGGCGGATCGGCGCGCATCCAGCGATAGAGCGAAGTCATCCTGATCCGACATGTGCTTCGCCAACTGATATCTTGCCATGCACGAGACGGAGGTCTCGCATGGCAAAGATGACACTGATTTTTGCGGTTCTTCTGGTTGCATCTGGCCTGGCTTGGATATATTGGCACGGGCAGCGTGCATCCGACGGCGCTGATTCCGGCGTGGATTGGGCTGGCGCTGGGCATCTTCGGCTTTCTGGCCATCAGCCCCAACGAGAGCCGGCGCAAGCTGTTCATGCACATCAATGTGACGATTGGGCTGCTGGGCTTTCTTGGCGCGCCTGACTGAGGCGATTCGCGGCTATGTGCACGCCAAGTCGGCAGGCATGGAGCCGGATCAGATCGCATTGGCCTCAAAACTCACGATGGCCGGACTGCTGTTGATATATGTGCTTCTTTGCGTGCGGTCGTTTATTGCCGCGCGGCGCTCGGGGAAGGTATAGCGGCATGGGCACGTTGCGCGGCGGTGGAATGGGGATGGGCATGCGCGCCGAGCGCACGCCGCAGGGCCGAAGCGCGCGAGCGGGGCAGGCGGATCTGCCCAAGCACAAACCGGATTTGAAAAAGCTGTGGCCGCAGGTGTGGTCGCTGGTGGCGCCGCGCAAGGGATTGCTGCTGGTCGGGTCTGTGCCTGATGGCGATCAACCGCGTCGCCGGGCTGGTGTTGCCTTACACCTCGAAGCCGCTGCTGGACAAAGTGCTTTCACCAACGCATCCGCATCCGGAGTTGCTGCCGCGGATTATCGCGCTGGTTTTTTCGGCGATGGTGGTGCAGGCCATCACTTCGTTTTCTCTCACGCAATTGCTCTCGAAGGCCGGCCAGCGGCTGATTGCCGAGATGCGGCGGCAGGTGCAGCGGCATGTGGGACTGCTTTCAGTGGCCTACTACGACGAGAACCGCACCGGCACGCTGGTGGCGCGCATCATGAGCGACGTGGAAGGCGTGCGCAACCTGGTGGGCACCGGGCTGGTGGAGTTTGTGGGCGGCTTGCTGACCGCCGTGCTGGCGTTTCTTCTATCTGCATGCATCGAGCGTCACGGTGACGCTGACCGTGTTTGCCGTGGTGGGCGCATTTGTCTTTATTTTGCAGTATGGATTCAAGACGATTCGCCCCATCTTCCGCGAACGGGCAAAGATCAATGCCGAAGTTACCGGGCGGCTGACCGAGTCGCTGGGCGGCGTGCGCGTCATCAAGGGTTATCACGCAGAGGAGCGCGAGGCGCAGCGTCTTTTCGGCAGGGCGTGGACCGGCTGCTGAGCAACGTGATGAAGTCGCTGACCATGACCAGCGTGCTCGGCTCCGCATCGACGACGGTGCTGGGCATGGTGTCGGCGATTGGTGATGTGGCTGGGCGGGCATCAGCGTGCTGAACAACACCTGGACGGTCGGCGACTACTTTCAGCTACAACATGTTTCTGGCTTTCATGATTGCGCCGGTCTTCCAGATGGTGAATATCGGCACGCAGTTGACGGAGGCTTTTGCGGGGCTGGACCGCACCAACGAGATCATGTCGGAGCTGGAAGAAAACCAGAGCCCCGAGCGCACGGTGAAGATGCCGCCTATTCAGGGCAGGGTGCGCTTTGACGATGTGGAGTTTGCCTACGAGCCCGACAAGCCGGTGCTGCACGGCATCAGTTTTCTTGCGCAGCCGGGGACGGTGACTGCGCTGGTGGGATCGTCGGGATCGGGCAAGTCGACCATCATCAGCCTGCTGTGCGCATTTCACACGCCGACCAGGGGACGCGTGCTGGTGGACGATATTGATCTTGCACACGTTGACCTGAATACCTACCGCTCGCAGTTGGGCGTGGTGCTGCAGGACTCGTTTCTTTTTGACGGCACGATTCGCGAGAACATCATGTTTTCGCGGCCCGACGCCACCGAGGAGCAGTTTCTGTTTGCCTGCCGCACGGCGCGCGTGGACGAGTTTGCCGAACGCTACCCGGATGCATACGACACGATTGTGGGCGAGCGCGGCGTGAAGCTTTCGGGAGGGCAGCGGCAACGGCTCTCGATTGCGCGTGCGCTGCTGGCGGAGCCGCGCATCCTGATTCTCGACGAGGCGACCAGTTCGCTGGATTCGGAGTCTGAAGCGATGATTCAGGCCGGGCTGGACCAACTGATGCAGGGGCGCACGACGTTTGTGATCGCCCACCGGCTCTCGACGATCCGCCGCGCCGACCAGATTTTGGTGGTGGAGCAGGGGCTTATTGTGGAGCGCGGCAACTCACGCGGAACTGTTCGCGATGGGCGGGCGCTACTACGACCTCTACACCCGCCAGCATGGGCTGGAGGCGAATCTGTTCCTCGCGCCTGGCGAAGGGGACGTGGTGGAGGCGTAGTTCGGAAGCCTGTTCGGGTGTCCTTCGAAATCAAAACTTGACGAAGGGGACCTGGATCTCCGTGCGGGCTTCGATCGGTTTGCCTTTGCTGGTGGCGGGCAGGAACCTGTAATGCTGGACTGCGGCGACTGCCTTCTGGTCCATTCCAAATCCGAGGCCGCGGCGGATGCGAACTTCCTTCGGCAGGCCGTCTACGCCTACCAGCACGTCGACGACAGCGAGCTGAACGATAGGGTGCACGGCGAACGGGTTTACGAAATCCGCATCTACGGTATGGATGGGGTAGGGAGGCGTGTAGGAAAGAGGATTGTGATGCTTGTCCTCAAGCTTTGCTTGATCGGGAGGAGGTAAATCGCGCTCAGCGATGAGGACCTGGGGAACGGCCTGGCTGCGGTCGGCGTGGAAGACTACCCGCACATCGATCCAGACGGGGACCGGCTTCGCTCCCAGCTTGCCGGGTTCGAAGGTTGACTGCTTTACAGCCGCGATGGAGGCTTGATCGTAGGAGTCGCCGTGAGTGTGCACAACCTGAATGTGCGCTGGGATGCCGTCGGCGCCAATGACCATGGCTAGCACGGTCATGCCCTGAACTCCTCTATCCGATCCATTGGCAGGGTAGGGCACTGAGACGGTGCTGATCATTCTGGGCGCGGTGACTTCGGGGCCCGTATAGTAAACGCCATCGTTATCGGGCGCCTGGTGAACCTGCCGAACGAGAGAAGTTGCATCCTGAGCCCAAAGTCCAGTGGCTGATAGCGCCAGAAACGCAAATGCAAATTTTGCCTGCCGCATCCGTTTCTCCAATCGTTTCCAGTATTTGACCCGCGTACCTTCATTTGTCGCAGGAGATGTGAGAATTCGTCAACGCCCTTATGGGAAACAGTTTCCGGTTAGAGTCAGGCATTGAGACAGGCTGAGCTTGCGTACCGTAGCGAGAAATCAGGTATCAGAGCTTGACATGAAGTCCCATTCCCTTCAAACTGGAGTGTGAGCCACGAAGCGGAATAGAGGACCAATATGCGAGACGCAACACCGCAAGGGAGCTATAAAGTTCAGGCCCTGGACCGGGCCTTTGCCGTACTAGATTTACTGGGAGAGAGCGATATGCCGCTGGGATTGGCGCAAGTCGCGTCATCCCTGCAACTGCACAAGAGTACCGCGCACCGATTTCTGATGGTACTGGAGCGTCACCGGATGGTGGAACGCACCAGCGCGGGGAAGTTTCGGCTGGGGCTGCGGCTATTCGACTTTGGCAATCGTGCAATCGAGCAATACGATCTGCGCGACCGCGCTCAGCCCCATCTGCGCCGCCTGGTTGCCGAGACCGAGGAGACGGCGCACCTGTGCATTCTGGAGGCTGCGCGCGTCATCTATATCGACAAGATCGAACCGGCCCGCTCAGTGCGCATGATCACGCGCATCGGGGCCAGCAACCCGGTGCATTGCACCTCGGTAGGGAAGGCGATTCTGGCGTTTCTGCCGGAGGACCGGGCCGCGGATATTGTGCGCCGCCTGCGCTTTGAGCGCTTTACCAACCACACGATCACTACTCCGGAGGCGCTGCGCACGGAGATGGAGAAGACTCGCCGCCGCGGTTACGCTGTAGACGATGAGGAGTATGAGGAGGGGTTGCGCTGCATCGCCGTGCCGCTGCTGGATGCACAGCGCCTGCCAGTGGCGGCGGTAAGCGTCTCCGGGCCGTCGTTTCGCGTGACGGCGCAGAAGCTTCCTTCGATCGCGAATCATCTGCTGCAGTGCGTGCGGGGGATCTCGGCGGATATGGGTTACAGTTCATCTGGACGTGGCAGGAGTGCAACCTGGTCCGCTTAGGATTATTTCAAGTCGAAAAGGGGCGGTAGTCGTGTGCCGTAGATTTTTTTGAAGGCAAGTGAGCTCGATATGTGCAGGAACGGCTCGGAGTGTCTATGCTTCTGATACACTCTTTCATGGGTCATAAATAAAAGTCTCTCAGCCGGATTCGGATGCGGCCTGGAGCAGTGAGCCGGTGAAATCTGACGTTGCCTGTTGCTGGGATGCAGTTTCATTCGCTTACGATTATGATTGAAGTATCAAGTACATCCGGGGACGTAGCTCAGTTGGTTAGAGCGCTGCCCTGTCACGGCAGAGGTCGCGGGTTCGAGCCCCGTCGTCCCCGCCAGATTCCAAAGGACTTAAGTCCTTTCTGGCATGTGACATCAAGGTACAAAAAGGTACAATTCAGGAATCTCGCCCCCTCATAGGCTGGAGAGGACGCGGTGTATAGATGTAGACGGGTTCCCGAGGCGGGGCTTCTGCGTCTCCTGAATTGGCGCGCGCCGATGTTTTGCCGATCCAAATCGCGAACCTAGGGCGTTTAGCCGGACTAATTATTGACCTTGCTCCTTGAAGCACTTGATTTATATCGACATACGAGTTCATCGGTGCTAGATTCTTCTCACAAGAAAACCTCGACCTAACGACGCCTTATTTGAATAACCTGGGCGGTACAGATTTGCGACGCCCATATGCTTCTTTGGGGTAAGTTGGCAGTGGCAACTCTTGAAGGTTGATCAGCTTTCGGATACTTCGGCATGGTCAATTTGCATCAGCTGAGCGAGTTCTCGCTTAGGGAGCACCACCATGGACGAAAGTCAGCAGGGCGGAACGCATTCCGCCGAAGCAGCCGCTCTGGGATTTTATTATAGGCGTTCTTCGCGCTGCTTACATTGATGGACAGAGTACTGACAATGCCGGTAGTGGGATCGAACAACTCACGACGTGAACTGAAGGCAGATGGCCATACACTTCTCTATCAGCTAAAGCATTCGATCGCTTCAGAGCCGCCGACGATCAGCCTGAAGTCTGGGTCTTTTTGGCGTACGCTGAAGGTCTGGATCGATATTCTGTCGATGGTGACCCTGTCAGAAAACCACCTTTCACCTCGTGGCGGTTGGTGGCATTGCGAACGACAGCCCACTCAATGTGTTAAGCGATCCGGATGCCGATCGCGCCGAGTTGGTCTCTGCGATGCTAGAAGAGGCGCAGCGTGTGATAGATCTTCGTGCGGCCGCAGAGAAGTCCAAGCCCCCCCTACCGTTCGATCGCGTGGACGGTGCCGCGCGTTCCTAACAATGCCCCCTACGGAACGGCTGAACCTAATGCGCCCACGGGGTGAAGATTCAACTTCATAGCCCCAGTGTCGGTGCGATTAGGATCTTATTGCTGGGCATCTGAAAATCCTGCCCGCGGAGCAACGGCCCATGGTGGCACAGCGATTGATCGAATGGTGGGACCGTCAGATAGTTTACTCGATCTGCAATAAGCGGCAGCGTGCATATCAAGAGCCGAACTGCAGCACCAGATAAGTGCTATCGTAGGCGATCTTGAGCAGGGCAAGCTTCAAGCGGAATTCGAAACGGTGAGCCCGCCAGATGATTACCAACCGGACGGGTGCGTCCGCTCGCCAGATCAAGCTTGTCGACGGTACGCAGTCCGACCATTCAAGAGCTATTCGAGAAGAGTGGAAGGCACGCGAGCAGCGATCGAAATGGCTCAACAGTAACCCTGCAATGGCGCCGATCATCAACGACTACGACAGCATACTCGAAGAACATTGGTCGGATCGCCATAGCCAGATGGCGGAGGGATGCGCAGAACTTGAAGAGAAGGAGAAATGTGCATCCGGATTGAAGATACTGCGTTGGACACATGAAGAAGCTCCCCAGGTTGTGCGACCAATTGCTGAAGGTTGGAATGCCGCTTATTACGTGCGCGGCACCTATCAAGTGCTTGCGATCGACTTACAGGTTGGCTGGCATCCCGACTACAAGAAGTTGCTTGCGGAGAACGGATGATGATCGCTACGATATTTATTCCGAGACGAGTCCCCCGATTTTGTGCGTATGCTTTGATCGCATTCATAAAAACAGACCTCTCTGTGAATGCGAGTGGCCCCTCAAGTTCCAATCGCCTATCTTTCACTGCCTGTGGCCCTATCCGGCGACTTGGGCACTGCCTTTCTTGGAACGAACAAGAACACCGGTCTACTCGAGTGGCTGGAACGCAGTCCGCAGGTGCAGATTGGTCTTGCCGAGCGCGTCAATGGGTCGATAAATATTGTCACGGAGGCGATCCGTTTTGGTTGCTTTACGCGTGTTCTAAGGTTTGATGAAGCCGCCCGCCTTGGATTAGGCGATAAGAAAATCAAGACAAGCGCTGCAAAGGGACTTGGTGAGGAGCCAGCCCAGGTTCCTTAAGCGTGCCAACGGCTAGGCTATTGGTTTGCAACGGCGGGGTCGACGCGCGCGGTCTTCGACATAATGGGGCTCACGGTATGATTCGCTGGAACATCGACAACATCTTTTTCCTCGGAGTGTCGGGCCAACGGCGCGATGTAAAGCTTGAGTCCGCTGCCGTCAACATAATTACCGGCGCATCAGGCACTGGAAAGTCGACACTAATCAAGGCGATCGACTACTGCCTTGGGTCGAGTAGGTGCGAACTTCCCGCGCATGTGCGGAGGCGTAGCGTAGCAGTCGGCGTCAAGTGGACATCCGGCGACTCAGAGATGATAGTTGGTCGATTTACGCCAGTAAGCCGACGGTCAGTACGCATATGTTGCGGCCGCTGGCCGAAATCTACCTTTGCCCGCTACCGTCGGTGACTTCGACGGAGCCACGACCATCGAAGCGGCCAAATCCTTCATCGAGCGGGCTTTTGGCATCGGCGACTTGGCAGGGGAGCCCGACGAGGCGGGTGACAGACGAGGACGGCCACGGTGCGTCATGTAACACCATACCTATTTGTAACAAAGGAAGTCATCTATAGTGAGTCGGTCCTACTGCATGGCTTGGAGAGGGCCGATAAGGCCAAAGACATAGTGGCAGCGATGCCATATTTCCTGCGCGCTACGGATGAGGCTAGTGCTTTGGACGAGCGAGGCTTCGGAGATTGCAGCGCGTACTCGATAGGGAGGAGGCGCGTGAGCGCTCGCGCGCGGCGTCTGACAGTGCGCTCAAGCAACGGGCATTTGGCCTAATGGCGGAGGCTGTTCGAATCGGTGTATCCCCCGCAATATCTGGTTGGCTTCCGAGGCAGATCTGCTGGCCCACTTGAGAACAATTTCGGATACCGAACTCCAAGCTAACTCCTACCCGACCGAGGGAGAACTCGGAACCCTGCATGCACGCAGGCGTGAAATCTTGGACGCGGTCGGAGTAACGCGCCGTCAATTGCAGGCGACGCGGGCTGCGGTTCGGGGGGCGGAACCGGTTCGAGGGAGCCGTCACGCGTCAGCGCGAAAAGCTGATGCTAGCCGAACATCTCCATCTCCAAGAGATTGGGGAGGTTTGCCCAGTATGCCAGGCCCCATCAGATCGCAAGGAGGCTGCCGGGCGTTGCAGTCGACACTTCTGACTGTGCGCGCGGAGAGCGCGGCAATCGAAAGAGTAAAGCCGAGATTCCTCGAGCATGATCGGAATCTAGATGAAGAGATTACTAGGCTCAACGGTGAGTTGCGCCGAGTGGACGACCAGATCCAGAGTTGGCTTCGCCAGCGAGGAAACCCGTCAAGTTGCCAACCTCGCCCAACTCCGGCGCACCTGCTCGGGCGAATCTCTTTTTTCCTTGAGACGAGCGTAAACGAGCCGCGTCAGGCTTCCCGCGACCTAAGCGTAATCAGGGCAGAAATCGCTGAGTTAGAGGCGCGGGTTGATCGCGAGGCAAAGCGGATCAAACTCCAGCGGGCCGAAGCGAAGATCTCGCAGTTTGCGTCGGAGGCATTTGCTGTTTTGCCAACCGTGGCACCGTGTGTCGGATACCAGCTCGCCTTCTGGTCTCACGTGCCAGAAGTTGCAATTGTCGAGGCCGCTAGTGGGGCGATTCTGCGAATGCCGGATGTGGGATCGGATCAAAACTACCTCGCGGTGCACATAGCACTGTCTTTTGCTTTACAGCGCTACTTCGAGACCGTAGAGGCACCCGTGCCAGGGCTACTTGTACTTGATCAAGTGAGCGGCCGTACTTCCCAACACGCGGAGAAGACGAGGACGAGACTGAAGTTATAGGCCGGGAGGAGGATGAGGACATACAGGCAATGCGCAAGCACATCGATTTCCTCTTCTCCCGAGACGGCACGGAGACCGGGATTGCAGGTTCTGCTTATTGAGCACGCGTATTTTGCTGATGATCCTCGCTACGTTGCCGCAACTCGGGAACGATGGACGCGCGCCTCGGGGCGGGCGCTAATTCCCCTAGACTGGCCGATACGCTCCGACGTGTGAACGCCGGGGAGCTAACTGAAGAAAGTGTGGATTGGGCCCAAGGCTGCCCTAGCCTTGCCGCGGAGGTGCGGAGAGCACAGATGCTTTCCACGAACTCTTCTGAACTAAATACCCGACTGACGTGAAATCATCAATCCCCGCACCGAGAGCAGACTATTCCCCAATGTCGGCAAGTGTTCGGTGGCCATGAGCCACGCGGCCACCCAAATTAACCGCAGATTAACGCGCCATAGGCAGCGTTCCTCTGCTGCCTATGAGCTCTTGCCGGGGGCGGCAAGGATTCCCGCGACCCGATTCAGGGCCGAGCGTTTGGCCTCGGTGCTGCCTTGTTGGTAAGTGTCGATTGTGATGCGCGATGTGGCGTGCCGAAGGAGTTCCTGCACAGTTTTCACCCCCTCGCCCTGTTGCCCCAGGAAACTCGCCAGAGAATGTCTGAACGTGTGCCACGTGACCCGCTTGGTTATTCCAGC